>CAWFWY010000020.1:0-33887 GCA_963819625.1 uncultured Acidobacteriota bacterium | reverse complement strand
TGTTTATGTCGTCCTTGGTTCGTTCGTGCTCTCTTATTCCCTCGAAAAGCGCGACGACCGTTGGGTAGTGGTGAAAACCAACGCTCTGGGCGGCGCCATAGACCATCCGGATCCATCTGCGAATCCCCACGGTCAGGCTCCCCCGGGAAGCGTTCACGGCAATCTGCCAAATTTTCGCGAAATTACCCCTCCACCACCCCGGATTCGAACTCGACACTACCACCTGGCCATCCACCCATCGCTCCGTCCGATAAGCCGAACTAGCGCTTAAACTTGAATTCACAGCGCTCGGCATTACACCAGGACGACGCTGATCGTTTCAGGGAGCTTGCGTTGGGCTTCTCCGTCTTCAGATGTTAGCGGAGTTCTTTGCAGGTTACTGCGCCATCAAACTGCTCCTCTTCGGTCGAACCCGCCTGCGCCGTTGTCGACGAAGTTCCGACTGACACTACTTGTGCGATTTCGTCAAATTATTCCGTTCCGACAAATCGCTGGTGCGTAACCGACACACGGTAAGTGGAACTGCCTGCACATTTCCGCCTCCCAGACTGGGCTGAGAGTATCTGTTCGATGACGGTGGTTGGGGAGGATGGCGACATGTCCAATATCAGCCGGGAAGCAGAACGAGTGTTGAGAGGTGCCCTAAACATAAGATTTAAACCCGGAGGCCTTGAAGGTAGCGAACGCTCGCCTTCATCATGTCCAGGTTCATTTCGACGAAGTAGTTCTGCACGCCGCCGGTTTTCGCCGCGGTAAAAATCCTTCTCCAGTCCAGCGTATCTTGCCCGACCGGCATAATCTTGCGGGCTTCAGCCGACCAGCCTTGGACGTGCATGGAGAAGAAACGGCCAGGGTACTTCGTGAAATATTCCGCGGCGTCGTAGCCGTTGCTGATGGTGGAAACTTGAAACTGAAATTTGACCAGTTTCGGATCGAGCAGGCCCATCAATAGGTCGTAGGTGCGCTTTCCGTCGACCACCGAGAGCTCAAAATCCTCATTGTGCAGACCCTGTTGAATGCCAGCGTTTGCCGAACGCTCGGCCATTTTGTTGTATTCGTCAGCCGCTCGCTTCACATCGTCCATTGTAGGTTTCGCGGGCCCTTCGAGGCTGGGCACAATCATTTGCTTCAGGCCGACGTCTTTCGCCCAGGCAATGCGGTCGTCCTGATTTTCCCTCAGTTCCTTGATGTTAAAGTGCGAGCTCACACAAGTGACGCCGGCATCGTGCAATATTCTGCGAAGCTCCGTTCCGGTGTATTTGGCGAGACCGGCAAAGCCGAATTCCGCATAACCAACCGGCGAGCAGAGTTCCACGGACTGAAACCCCGCATCGGCGAGTTGCTTGATCGTGGCCGGGAAGTCTTTTTCAATCATGACCCGAACGGGCCATGTCTGAGCGCCAATCGGCATGCCCAGCGGATTGGCGCGAAGTTTCAGTGCGCCCGCTGAAAGAAAACTTGCGGTGACGGCGTACGTCGCCGCGCTCCTACAAAACTCTCTCCTCGAAACGGCCGACATGGAAGCCTCCTTATTCACCGCTGATCTTCACGAGGTCTCGTCAGAGTTCCCACCCGCTGCGACGTTCCGGGCGTACGTACTTCTGCGCGAGTTCGGAGTTTACGACCTTGAGGTTCGCGCGATCCCAATTTAGTTTTTGGCCCAAGCGGCTGGCGACATTCCCTAACAGCAAAGTTTCCGTGACCAAGCCGGAAAACTCAAAGTGTCCACCGGGCCTGATCTTGCTCCCTTTGCAAGCGTCAAGCCATTCCCGTTCGTTCCCCGGCGACCTTGGCAGCGTCTTCGGCGGTGGTGCAAAGTTTTTCATTTTCGATTCTGGAATAAGCTTGGGGTTCGCTCCGTTAAATGCACAAAGAATCTTTCCGCGGTCTCCAAGAAAAAGCAGTCCCTCATCCTCCTCTTCACCTTCGCCTTTGAACGGCCGGTTTTCCTCCAATTCCTCAGGCCGTGGCGGTTTTAGGCCGCCGTCGTACCAGCTGAATTTCACTGTGGGCATATCGGTGCGAGCTGGAAAATTGTAATTGACGATCGAGGCCAGGGGGTAAGTTTCGTCGTAGCGGTCGGTGGAACTCGCTTCAACGCTCAACGGCGCCTCCAATTTCAAAACACGGAAAATAGTGTCAAAACTATAGGAACCCATGTCACCGAGGGCGCCGCAACCAAAGTCAGCCCAGCCGCGCCAAACAAAAGGCAAGTAGGCGTGGTTAAAAGCACGTTCCGGCGCCGGACCGGTCCACAGATCCCAGTCCAAACCGACGGGCACAGGTTCGATTTCCTTGGGGCGCTCGATACCTTGCGGCCAATAAGGGCGGCTCGACCAGTTCACCACCTCGCGGACCGGTCCAATGGCGCCGCTCCAAATCCATTCACACAGTAAGCGCGTGTCTTCCGAGGCCTGATTGGCTACTGCAATCTGGGTAGCCACGCCAGTCTCCCGCGCGATTTCGGCCAACCGTCGCGCTTCATAGATCGTGTGCGTCAAAGGTTTCTGGCAAAAAACATGTTTACCCTTCCTCATGGCTGCGGCGGAGATTGCCGCGTGTAGATTGTCCGTGGCACACACCACGACCGCATCCAGATCCTTCTGCTTTTCGAGCAGTTCGCGGAAGTCGCTGTAGGCGGAACAGCCTCGATACTCTCCAGACCGCTGTTGAGTGCCGTAATAGCCGTCCACAATTTTCTGACAGGGTTCGCGGCCCGCGACACCGCTGGTGACCCGCAACGTGTGGGTCAACTGTATGGGATCGTCGGGGCTGAGCCAATCCCATCCGCTGTCAACGCCAAGCAATTTGCGGACAGAATTGCAAAATTCATGCGTGTCCCATTGGGGGTGATTTGCGCTGCCCTTATTCGGATCGCAGACAGCGACACCTTGCACATCCGGTTCGCGCAAAAAATGCAGCATGACGCGCAGACCCTGGGCGCCCACGCCAATGAAAGCAATGTTGATCTTGTCGCTGGGGGGAACATACCCGGCGCCGCCCAACACGTGCCGCGGAACAATTGAAAAACCAATCATCGCTGCGGTACTTTGCCCCAAGAACTTGCGCCGCGAGACAGAACGCTCCCCGAAATTGCGAGCCCCAGATTTATGCTTCACGATCCCTCCTTCGCCGCAGCTGGCATACTTCGCATGAGTTTGCTGCTATTCGCATTGTGGATGGCTAGCAGACTTTGATTGATCCAGATACTGTAAACGAAGCAGGGCTCTGCAGGTACGAAAGTTGGTGGTTTCACCGCCCGTGCTGGCCGCGATCAAATGCGGAGAAACAACAGAAACGATCCTTGTTTACACCAAGGCGTCACGAACAGGCTGGCCACCAATCACCATTTACTGTGTATCGTAGATATTCATGCTGCATCCGCAGTAATCCTGTTCGGTTCATAGGATGTCCTTCGTGCATGCTTAGAATTGGAGTGATATGGCAGACTCTTCGAAAAAGAAAATTGTAATGAAGGGAGGCATATCGCGACGCCGCTTCATTGAGCGATCGGTGGTGGGTGGACTCGCGATCGGCTTTGAATGTGCGGGTGATCCGCTGCGCACAGATGTTTCCGTCCTGCTTCCCGAGGATGGTGTGCACCTGCAGGTGACCGGTGATGATCAGGAAGGTTACGGCGTAACGGTAATGTATCGCGGCAAAGCGGTTGCACGTCACAACTTCGGTGGGGAGTTTTCAGCAGTTTTTCAGAACGGTGAAAGAAGCCAGGAAGATCGCATCGCGAACTGGAAAGCCAGTTCATGGAAGGGCGATGCATTGCACGTAACCCTCGAAGGCAGTTGCAACCTAGAAAACTCGAATGCCACAGTTCTTGCTGAAGTCCAGTACGACGTAATTAACCGCCACGTGGTGCGAAAAGCCTTCCGGCTGCGCCAAGCGGACATGTTCCTGCTTTTTTATCAGCTGAGCAATCGACTGGAGCCGGTGGATGTGCCCGCGAAGTTCTGGAGTTTCGATCAGCTGGACTGCCGTGGCGGAGCATTGCGCGAGTATTTTCCGGCCGCCGGATTCCGCACCAAAAATGGAGTGTGCGTAGGGTTGCTGACGGACTCCGGTCACCGCAATCAATGGAGCCGAATGGTGCGCCGGGACGGGAAACCAGTAAAGCCGGCGGCGCGCAAGATTCCCGACACGAATTTATATGAGGTCTCACAGGATGCGGAACGTGCGAAGAGCCAATGGTTTGTTCAACAGACCTTTGGAGAGGCGCTGGTAGTCGCGCGCGATGAGAGTTCTGCCGAGAAAATAACGTTGCCACCCATCACATCCTGGCGCAAATACGGTCAAGGCACACTGAATGTAGAGGGTGATGTTGCGATCATTTCGACCGCGAATTCCAGGGACGGCATACTGATTCCGATTTCCGCAACCGGAGGAAGGGTCTACTCAGTCCGGTTCGAATACCGATCGGCGCAGTCGATGGCGATAGAAATCTGGGATGTAGATGAACAGCAGCGCAAGCTCCGGGAAATTACTCTATACAATGATAGTTTCCCGGAATCACCATCGGAATGGTCTGAATTTCGAACCAATATCTACATTCCGTCTTGGCAGGGGACCGGCGGGGCCATTTTTATTTCTTTACCGCCTTCCGAGCAAGCCACCGAGCGTAGCAGCGCTCCGGCCGACCCCAAGAAGATTCAGTTGCGTGGGCTTGAAATGAGCAGGTTGGAGGCTCACGGTGAACCGTATCACCGGCTGGAGATGGATCGACAAGGCGAGAAGACGATTTTTATTTTTGTGGACGAAAAGGTGCCGGACACCATTCGGGGCCTGCGGATAGCCAGCCAGCTTCATCTCGCCGATGGCCTCGGTTTTAAGGGCGGCGAGACCGAAAAGATTCTGTACGCCGACCTGATGATGCTTTGCTGGAATGCGGATACCGAGGATTTCCGGCCGATACTCGCTCCAAGCATCTGGTATTCGGCAGCGGGCGAAATGTACCTGCGCGACAGTTTCTTCGCACTGAACGGCATCCATAACCGCGAGTTGAATGAGAGCGTCTTCAGCCTGTGGGCGGAAAACCAGGGATCGGATGGCGCGATCAATACCCTGGTTGAGCCCAACATGGCCAATCTGGAACGCAAATCCAACGACTCCACGCCGCTGTGGCTGATGTGGGCGCTCTTAAATCGGCGGCGCTTTGGCACGACTTTGCCGGAGGAGAAGGTCCGAAGAGCAGCAGAGTATTGCCTGAGGACGTTCGATCCACACGGAGATGGGAATTGCTGGGCACAGTTTGTGATGGGCCAGCTGGACGTGATCAGCTATCCGCAAGGCACCTCGGATTTGTGTGAGAACCAGGGCTTGCTGGCTGTGACTTTGCGGGTGATTAAAGAACTGCGGATTCCCGAGGTGAGCGCGGCCATATCCGAAGAACACATCCAGAAAGCAGAGGACGGCTACCGGAGTTACTACGATCCCGCACGAAAATTTGTTCGGCCCGCGCGCGACGTTAATGATGCCATCGGTTTCGCGGAAATATTTCCTGAATACCTGTCGCTCTGGCTGTTCAACCACAAGATCCTGACAGATGAGATGGTGGTGAACCATCTGGACCGCATCCCGGTGATGATGCCGCGGGCGGACGCGCCTCATCCGGAGGCGGGCGGCACGGTGCGGCCGATTTTCATCGGGCTTCCCGAAGGGAAAAGCGACTGGAGTTACTTCACAGAGAAATGGCATCCGATGGTGAGTGATTCGTTCGCCGCTGGTTACGCGGGAGGCGGGATGGACGGGGTCTATTACAACGGCGGAAGCTGGATGCGCATTGAAATTTGCAGTTATGTGGCGGGCATGCTTCACGGATGGAAAAGATACCAGAGCGCCATTGCCAACCGGCTGTGGGCGGAAATCAATGTTTCTCCGGACTTTCCTACCAGCCAGGAATATCTGGCGACAGATTCGGGGTATCCGTTCTACGGGTATCATCGAGTGTTCGCTTGGAACGCGTTTATTTTTCAGGCGCTGGAACAAGCGGGGCTGCGGAGCAAAGACATGGATCCCGGGCATGCAAAATGATTCGCGCGGCTGCGTGGAATAATTGTGCTTAGGCTTATGTCGACGCTGCAGTCTCCACGGCGTGCTGTCATTTTCGCGATGGCTGTTTTATTTGCGGTCCCGGCTGGAGCGCAAGAGCCCGCAGTAAAGGAAACAGAACAGCCCCCAAAATCCGGGGCGCCAAAATTCACGGACACAAGTTCGGCATTGGGAATAAATTTTCAGCACGTGGCTTCTCATACTTCGAAAAAGTATTTAATCGAGACAATGGGATCGGGCGTAGCGCTGTTCGATTATGACAACGACGGGCGATTGGACATTTTCGCCGTGAATGGCGCGCCGCTCACCGATCCCACCCCGCACGGCACTATTCCGCAGAAAACCGATCCCAAATATTGGAATCGTCTTTACCACCAGAAGCAGGACGGCAGGTTTGAGGACGTTACCGTCAAGGCCGGGTTGCAAGGCGCAGGCTACGGCATGGGCGTGGCCGTCGGGGACTATGACAATGACGGCTACGAAGATTTATACGTAACCGCCTATGGAGGCAACCAGCTTTATCACAACAACGGTGACGGCACATTTACAGATGTGACGGAGAAGGCGGGCGTCGGCGGAGCCGGCTGGTCAACCAGCGCGGCGTGGGTGGATTTGGATAATGATGGTCTGCTGGATTTAGTTGTTCTGCGATATTTGCAGTGGGACTTTGACGACGTGTGGTGTGGGGAGCGCAAGGAAGGCTATCGCTCATATTGTCATCCGGACAGTTTCAAAGCTGTTGCGCCGCTCGTCTATCACAACGACGGAAACGGCCATTTCACGGAAGTCGCGCAAAAGATGGGCCTGGCAAAACCCGGCAAAGGTCTGGGGACCGCGATTGCGGATTATGACCACGATGGACGAATCGACATTTTCTTTGCGAACGATTCCATGGCGGAGTTTCTTTATCACAACAAGGGCGGTGGAACTTTTGAGGAGGTCGCGCTGGTTGCGGGCGTGGCCGTGGATGGCGACGGGCACGAGTACGCAGGGATGGGTGTGGACTTCGCGGATTACGATAACGATGGATTCGCCGATCTCGTGGTTACGGATCTGGCCAGCCAGATATACGCGCTTTATCGTAACCGTGGCGACGGTAGTTTTACCTATGAGAGTCCCAGGTCGGGCATCAGCCGCATGAGCATGGCGCACTCTGGGTGGGGAGTTCGTTTTCTGGACTACGACAACGACGGATGGAAAGACCTTTTGATAGCGCAGGGGCACGATCTGGATACGATCGAGCTGACGTTTCCAAATTTTCGTTATCGTGAACCGATGTTGCTGGCGCGGAATAATAGCCATGGGTTTGTAGATGTATCGGGCGAAGCAGGGAGCGTATTCAAGCAGGCCTGGGTAGGGCGCGGAATGGCAATAGGGGATATCGATAATGATGGACGCCTGGATGCCGTGGTGAGCACCAACGACGGACCCTTGCATGTGCTGCACAACGATGCGGCCAGCGGGAACCATTGGTTGATGTTGAAATTGGTCGGCCACAAGAGCAATCGGGATGCGATTGGGGCGGAGGTAAAGGTGGTGACGTCACTGGGACAGCAAGTCGGAACGGTAACTACCGCAAGCAGCTATCTATCTTCAAGCGACAAGCGCGTGCATTTTGGATTGGGGGCCTCGACATCGGCGCAGACGGTTGAAATTCGCTGGCCCAGTGGGTTTCGCCAGACGCTTAAGGACGTCCGCGCCGATCAGATCCTACAGGTGGATGAACCCGTAAACCGCTAGACGACGAGTCGTTCTTAGACGAGAGCACCGGTTGATTCTCTATCGAGAAATCCACAGGGCACCAGGAATTGGTGATTCATTTTCAGGGTGTCTTCCATTTGGGCAAGAAGAAATCGCCTAACAGGTCGCCTTCCGGCACCGGATCTTCTGTCGCAGGCGACTCCGCATATTGTCCAGCGCGCTCTTTGTTACCCGCCCGCTGATAGGCCCGGCTTAGTAAACGGCGTGCCTGCACGTTTCCCGGGCTGAGGCGCAGCGCTTTCTCTAGTTCAGCAATGGCGTCGCTAACACGGCCGGAAGCCAGCAGCGATTTCCCAAGGGCGAGATGAGCCTCGGCGTTCGCGGGATTTAACTGTACCGCTTCCTGGTAGGCCGAGATGGCTTCCGGGCGCTTAGCGGACCGCTCGAGGGACAGTCCCGTGAAATAGCTTAGTAGAAAACTTCTGCCTATTACTTGCTGTGCGGCAACAAGTTCGGAGGCAGCTTCTTCGGCTCGGCCTTCGCGCATCAATACTTGAGCCAACCCGACGTAGCTGGTAGGCAGTGGATCACCGGCCGAAACCAAAGCACGGAAAACATCTTCTGCCGCTGGATAACGTCCGGCGGCGAGATATGCCGCGCCTAGACGTAAGTGCAAAGCATAGGAATTAGGATTGGATGTAATCCCTTTCTGCGTGGTGGAGATGGCCTCGGCGTAGCGGCTCAACTCCATCAACTCGCGGGTCAAATTCAGCCAGGCTTCCTCGCTAGAGGGATCAAGGGCTGCGGCCTGATTCAATGCGTCCACCGCCGGTTGGCCATTTCCGCGACGGGCGAGAGCGATACCGAGCACCGACCACGCGGCAACGGACTCCGCGGGTTGCTCCGGTTTTGTTCGTTCGAGAGCTAAGTATGAATGCGCTTGTGTGACGGCCTCTTCGTATTTTCCCGACAGGAGATAAGTCAGAGCAAGATCAAATTGCGCCCAGGAGGCAGAGGTTGCAGGCAGCTGCTTGATCGATTTCGCAAGGATATCGATCGCCTGGTCATTATCATGGACGGCTAATCGAAGCTCAGCGCTGCGCGACAACTGGGAGTCGTTGAGTGAAAGCGGCTCGAGTTGATCGAGTGTTTTTCGCGCGTCGCCAGTTTGATTAAGCGATTCGTAGGCGGCGGCGACTTGAATCAAAAATTCCGGCTCAGCCGGCCATGGAACGCTCGAAAGTCTCAATTGCTTCAGGGCCTCGGCGTATTGCAGCTCGTCCAGTTGCACACGACCCAGGTAATAGTGCGCGAAGGAGTCATCCGGCGAAAGTTCCAGTGCGCGAAGCAGCGCGGTGCGAGCGGATTCGAGATGGTTCTCTTTCCAGTGCAGAAATCCTAAATTTCGATAGGCATCTTCAAAGCGCGGATCAATGCGAATGGCTTCCTGGTATTCGGCGGCAGCTTCCAGGGTTCGGCCAAGACGGTCGAGAACGATGCCCCGGAAATTGCGAATTCGCGGATCCTCGCTGTGCTCGTGTTCCGCCGCAGTAAGCGCAACGAGGGCATCCTCGAAGCGGTTTTCCTGTAGAGCCGTCAAGCCGGTCTGAAATGCGTCCGCTTGTTCTTGCGCTGGAGCCGCGGAGTGCCATCCATAACGATAGTCAGGGTTTGCTTTTGAAACACCGGGCAATGGCAAGGAGATCGACAAACAGAACCAGGCAGCTCCGGAAAAAAGTCGCATTGAATTCATGCCTTGCGTCCCGTGCTTCAGGCGGGTGCGAAGGTGATCAGCGATCGGGCTGGGCATTTCCATTTGGCGGCACATTGTTACAGCTCTGGGGCGGTATCGAAATTAGGAAGGAAACCCGCGCTATCAACTTTTCCGGTAGCGCCTGGTTCATGGTTCGTGGACCCATTTCTCGATTTCATTCAGGCGCTCTGTTTGTTTCTCCAGACGGCTATGCGATCGTTGGTTCAGAGCGGTCGACGTCGCGAATTCGCGGTTGGCCTTTTCCTTTTCTCCCAGAGCCTGATAGGCGCGAGCTAATTTGTAGTGAACCGAACCGTCATAATCGGCAGAGATGGCGATGTTGAATTCGACCGCGGCCCGCTGATAGTTTTGCAATTCGGAGTAGGCCGTGCCCAGGTCGCGATGTATATCCGGATTCGCCGGATCCATGGCGAGCGCGCGCTCCAAGAGTGGCAGGGCCTTTTCCGGCTGGTGCTCGAGCAGGTAGGTGTCGCCGAGTTCGTTAAGTGCTCCGGGGTGCCGCGAATTCAGTTTTAATTCCGCTTCAAATTCTTGGCGTGCTTCATTGACCTTCAAGTCTTTCCAAAGGACGTGGCCGAGGCTGTAATGCAGATTCGGCAACGCCGGTTTTAGAGCGACGGCGGCGCGATACTCTTCGATGGCTTTGCCGTCGTCGTTTTTTGCGGCGGCCAGATCGCCAGACAATTGATGCATGCGGTAAGAACTGGGGTCCGCTTCGTAAAGGCTTAGATAGGCGGCGGTCGCCAATTTTTCGTAACAACGGGCCAGCCAATAGGCGGCTTCAGGAGAATGGCGATCGGCGGGAGGCAGTTTGGAGAGTATTTCAAGCGATGCCTGGTAGGCTCCCGTCTCAAACAAGGCCCTGGCCACAAGGATACGAAAATTTGGGGGAGACGCTGGCCGAAGCACATTCGTTCCACAATGTGTTACGTCCACGTAGCGCTCTGCCTTTAAGGACTGGCTGAGATCGGCTTCCGAGCAAGAACGGGAGTCTCGGGCATCGGCCACCGTCGTACCTACTTGCGCCCATTCATCGGTAGCAGCCGCTGCATTGCCAGCTTGGATTGCAAGGAAGGCGAGCGCAAAGTGCGCGGCCGGTGTATTTCGTGTTTGCAGAACCGGAACGAACCTCTGCATGCTTTCGCGCAAATCGGGAGGGAGTTGCTCAAACGCCGCATCGCCCAGGCCCATTTCCCGAATGCCGAGAATTTTTGCTGCTTGCTGGGGGCTAGTTTCCAGCACCCGGCTCCAGTCAAGAAGCGCTCCCTCAAGGTCACCCGTCACCAGCTTCACTTCCCCGCGACGCGCGAGGGCTCTCAAGCTGGCAGGGAAGCGACGCAGCTCTTCGTCAAATTCCTCCCCTGCGCGCTTCACTTTCCCTTCTCGCAAGAGCGTTTCCCCCAGCTCGATGCGTATAGCGGGAGTGTCTGGCGAGGCAGCCAGAGCATTCTGAAAACGAATAACCGCAAGGGGCCATTCGCTGCTCGCTGCATAGCTCTGCGCCAGTAGTTCTTCGGAACGTGCCGATCCGGGAGCCGCTTTTTGCAACCTCTTTACCTCGTCCTTTCCAAGGCGCTCGTAAGAGTGCCCTAGCAGGTAGAGAAGGTCGAGATTTCGAGGCTGCGACGCGATGGCTTCGCGCAAGGTGGCGACCTCCGCATCAATATCGCCTGACATTTCGTGAGCCGTCGCCAGCCATGACCAGATGTCAGGCCGGTTCGGTTCGGCGTGCGCAGCCGCCTTAAGGTAAGGTACGGCCTTGGCGCCCTCGCCGCTCTTGCAGTAGTCCACTCCTAGAAAGAAATTGGCGCCGGTCAGCGCAGGTTTAAGTTTGAGGGCGCGACGAAATTCGGTCATCGCGTCCGGGATACGATCCTGGAGTTGATAGAGCAACCCGAGATTCATATGTACTTCGGCGAATTCTGGTTTCACGGCCAGCACCGCCATGTACTCGCGTTCCGCGGCGACGTAATCTTGGCTTCGCTGGGCCTGCTGAGCAGCCTCAAAATGCGTTGCTATGTCCGAACCCTCGGAGCTTTGCGAGGAGCCGGCTTTGGAAGCGACACAGAGAGGGCCTAGGGCTATGGAAATCAAGATCGTGAGGAAGCCCAGACAACGAACACGGAAAGCTGCGGGATGGCTGAAAATGTTCATCAGATTTAACGAGACCGGTTAGTTCTGCGGGCCATTCAGAACCGCTTTATCTTTCTCAGACTTGGAAAGAATTTCAAATTCGGACAACTCTTTTTCGCTGGATTTGGCGTCCTGCAAGTCGCGATAAACCTGAGCAAGAAGATAATGTGGCTGCGCGGCAGCAGGGTCCGCCGCAATGGCGCTCAGAAATTCAAGTTTTGCTTTTTCGGGCTGGCGCAATCCACGATAGCATTTTCCGAGCGACAAATGCACTTGGGCCATTTGAGGCTGCCCTTTTTCCGCGATGCGCAAATATGCAAGAGCCTGGGGAAAGCGTTCCTCGTGCACTGCGATATCGCCCAGATATAAGTTGGTTAGAGCGTCGGCGGGATTTTCCTTCAAGGCTTCCAAAAACTCCGTTTTCGCTTCGTCCATCTGGTGCTGCACCCAGTACGCAACACCGATTGCATAATGAATTCCCAATGCGCCCGGCCGCTTGGCAAGCGCAGCGCGATACTCCTTCACTGCGTCTGCGTAGCGCTGGTCATCCGCGTAGACCTCGCCCATCAGGGCGTGGACCTGGAAAGAGTCCGGGTCAAGCGCCTTCAATCTGTCGATTGCCTGGATGGAAGCATTTTTGTAAAACCTGGCAAGCTGGTAGAGTGCGTCGGCACTCTTGGGATTTTCAGTCACGACGCGTTGAAATTGTGAGACGGCTTCGTCGATTCGGCCGGAAGCCTGAAAAGCCAGCGCCAGATAGTAACGGCAGCGGGGATGCGGTTTAGCGGTGGCGAGTTCCTGCTCGAAACTGCTGATCGCCTGCGATAAATTATTTTCACCAAAATAAGAAACACCCAGGAAAAAATTGACTTCGGGATATTTTGGATCCTTAGCCAGTATGGCCGTGAATTTATCAATCGAATCGGCGAACTTCAGCTCGGTCTGCTGTAGGATTCCGAATCGCTTGAGGACTTCCAGATTACCCGGGTTACTCGCAAGGGCCTGCTCGTAGACAACTGCCGCCGCCGGGTAGTCTCCGGCCTTCTCGTCCGCGTTCGCTTTCTCGAGCAAGGTTGCCAGGTCGCTTTGTGCCTCTATCGGCCCGGCCAACAAGGAAAGGCTGAGGACGAAACTGGCACCGATGGCGAGCACCGGACGCCTGCAAAAGCGCGAAGGTAGTAAAATGCTAAGTAGAAACGGCTGCATTTCTCCTCTACCGGCTACGGAAGCCTGGCCGGCCACTTCCATAAGCCCCGGAAACACGTGAATTTCAGGAGTATAGCAACGAGAGAAGCAGGCAGAGAAAACAATCGCAAGGAATGCTGTACCGCGGTCGCTGTGCTAATGAATACGGCGAACCGCAACGAGAGTGGTTGAATTGGTGGCCCCGGCGACGGTGCGGGATTTGATGAGCGCTTCAAACCAGATATTGTCTGGGAAGTTCTCGGAGGAAGTCGACAGCCCCAGGGCCGCCTTCAACTGGCGGCGGTTTTCCGGATCAGCGAGAAAACGTCCGGCAGCCTCGGTACCTTCCTGTTGCAGCCCCTGTAGGGCCAGGACACTTCCATCGTGCGTGACATTAGGAAGAAGCGCGATGGTCGCGTAGTCTTCGCCCAAAGTTCCAGTCCAACGCAATCCTTCGTAACGCGCCTGTTCACCGGGAAGGGGATTCAGATTGACGAAGGATTTAACACTGTTGCCGACGACGGACTCGCTCTCCCGGAAGTTGAGCTTGCTCTGGAATAGTGAAACCCATGGATTTGAACCTGGGCTGCCGATGAAGATGTAATTATCGTGATCCAGATCTCGCATGCCCAAATCTCTCGGGTACCTGACCGAGGCGCGCTTTTGCAACGGGCCAGCCATCCCAAGCAGAGTGACTACGTCTGCGACGTCGGCAAACGAGGTGAGCTCGGAATTCGAAATATACTCGCTCAGCCTTACGTCCGCTCCGCCGGCCTTGTGCGCGAGTGGGTTTTGCAGAAACTCCCGGCGCAAATACTGATCCAGCGACCCAGGCTGGCTGGCGAGTATTCGCGACATTCCATAGTTGCTGTCGGCAACGACGATTATGGTTTCATGCCGACTGTCAAAAAGTTGATTAAATGGCCAGGGCGGATTCACGGATCCGGTAGCAACACTGGAGACATTTCGGCGAACGACTTGATACGTCAAAGCCACACAGGCTACAGCCAGCACGCCGCATAGCACCCAGGGCCAGAAGGTTCGACGATGCCAGGCGGTCGCCGAGGGCGCTGACGATTTAGTCTCGGCAACGGGCACGCCGTCCGGTCTGGGCTTAAAAACAGGAGCATAACTGCCCTTGGGGATGCTCAAAATCAGCGGCTCAGCGCGACCCTCTTCGTCGAAGTATTCATGAAGCTTGAGCCGCAGTTGTCGGGCGTGAACGCGGACGGAACTGTCCTCAAGCGAGCTATATCCGGAAGGCTTGTGAAACAAGACGTTACCGATGTGCTGCTCGGTCAATTCGTGGGAGTGGCCGTGGATGGTGCGCTCGGTAATGTATTCGAGCAAATCTCGCAGTCGGGTGCTTTTCTGGAACGGCGGGCTGGAGATAATCCGGTGAACTAGTTGCCACCGCTCATCCGTCAGCAGGTCGTCGTTCAGTTTTGGCTGTTCAGCTAACATTCGTGGTACAGGCGACACACTTATCCGGAATTCGGTAAATGTGCGGCGATTCATTTTGCGCTTCGCAAGTTACCGAGGTCAAGCATCTTAGCTTTCTAGAAGAAATTCTAACAGAATCATTGATACACACTAGAAATGAATGTGATTCACGCTGAATTCACAAGCTAGCTCCTTGCAATCGCTCACGGCTACGCCGTATTGTGGCCGCACTTCGGCGTTGTGGGTTGGGGAGGGTGCGTTTTTCGTCGTGCTTCGTCGTGCTTGGTTGCGTAGTTTGAATGGCCGGGATGCAGTTCCTCCGAAGGGCATTCGGCATACACGGACGGAAATTCACTCCTTACCTGACTGATCGACCACAATTGTGCTGATGTTTTTCTGAGATAGCGCCCGATTTCAGAAAGGGCCCAAGCTTGGAAAGACGACGCTGAGGGTTTAACAACACCTCGGTGCACTGGGGGATGACCGTGAAGCTATTTATTGGATTCTTAGCGACAGTACTGCTGGCGATTGGCACTTTTGCGCAGAGCAATAGTGGAAGCATTCAAGGAACGGTGACAGACTCCAGCGGCGCCGCACTCAGTGGCGCGAACGTAACCGGCCTTAATATGGACACCGGAATCAGCACCCCCACGATAACCAACGACGCGGGCCTGTATTCTTTACCAAACTTGCCACCGGGGCGTTACTCGGTGACGGTGGAAGCGCCTGGGCTAAAGAGATATGTGCGCGAAGGCGTAACCGTGACGACAGGCGCTACGGTAGCGCTGGAGATTCAGCTGCAGATCGGCGCAGTCACCGAGAACATCACGGTAAACGCCGATGCCAGCCAACTAGAAACAGCCACATCCGATATCGGCGCCACGGTTGAAACTTCCCTGGTTTCGAACCTCCCGCTGGAAGTGTCCGGGACCATTCGCAATCCCGTCCAGTTCATTACGTTAATCCCCGGTTTCGTAGGCGGAGTGGACAACGACCCGGGAAGCAACTCGAGCGATGATTTTAAAGTGAACGGCGGCCAGGAAGGCGGAACAGATATCCTGGTTGACGGCGTCTCTATCTCTTTGGTTTCTCCCAATACGCAATGGAACAAGGGAGTTTCGACCGACGCGATACAAGAATTCAGAGTACTGCAAAGCAATTTTTCTCCCGAATTTGGTGAATCGGGCGACGGCATCATCAGCCTGACAGTGAAATCCGGCACGAATAATTTCCATGGATCTGCCTATGACTATTTGCGTAATCGCGCCCTAGACGCCAACAGTTGGAAGAACAATACGCTCGGGCAACCCAAGTCGGTCAATACTCAGAATGACTTCGGCGCCACTGCCGGCGGTCCGATCTATATCCCGCACCTGTATCACGGTAAAGACAAAACATTTTTCTTCTTTGCCTACGAGGGTTTCAGGTTCAGGACCGGTGGAACTGGAACGCGCAGTCTCCCCAACGAAGCGTTCCGCAGCGGCGATTTTTCCGCTCTGCTGAACCAAGCCAACCCTGTCCAGCTCTACGACCCGGTTACTCACGCCGCAATTCCCGGAAATATTCTGAGCAATGATCCGAATTACACGCCGAGCACGGTGATGACCAATGTATTCGCCCTGCTTCCGCCCACGAACGGCAACCTCACTGACAATGTGATTGACCGGTCGCTCTCAAGTACCACTGCCAATCTGTTCGACGTAAAAATCGACCACGCCATATCGGAAAAGCACCGCATCTCCGGTGGTTTTGACTATGACAACACGAATACTGGTGGGACGTCCGATCTGGGGCCGCTGTTCGGCTCGCATTTGCCGCAGAGCACCCGCTACGCGCGTTTCAGCGATAACTATATTTTCAGCCCGACGGTGGTCAACCAATTTCTCTTTGGATTCAGCCGCCGTTTCCGCGGCGAAGTTGCCAACACGCTTGGGCCAGGGTTACCCCGAGAAGATCGGACTTACGGGCGTGCAGAACACCACCTTCCCGTGCATAAAATTTACAGACAGCCCTATCAGGAACAGTTGAATAATTGCGGTGATTCACAATTCGCGGACAACGTGTACCAGTTGAACGATTCCGTCAGCTGGATCCACGGCCGACAGCAATCTGAAGTTTGGCGGTGGAGTCCGCATGCTGCAGTTCAACGTCCGGCGGTTGACCCAGTCGTCCGGAGAATTCGATTTCAACGCGGCGCAAACCAGCTTGAACGGTGTGCGGAGTCGGGATCCGGTAGCGAGTTCGCTATTCGGACTGGTGGACACCACGACGCTAAATTACGGGGCATTCAGCGGCGTCCGCTATAAGGATTTCTCTTTCTACGCCCAGGATACCTACAAACTCACTCCGCGCCTAACTCTCAATTACGGCCTGCGCTACGATCTCGACCTTCCCGCCACCGAGGCATTCGACCGCTTCTCCATGGTCGACCCGACGCTTCCGAATCCGGGCGCGGACAACATCCTCGGAGCCTACACTTATTTCGGAAACGGAACCGATCGCAACGGACGCAAGCGTCCACAAGACATTTACAAAAAGGCTTTCGGTCCACGAATCGGCTTTGCTTACAGCATCAACGACAAGACCGTCGTTCGCGGTGGGTACGGGATATTCTACGAACCATTGAAGGAAGGGTCTTTCGCCGATCAGGATGGTTTGGGCTTCTTTAACCGACAAACCGTGAACATCACCAATGGCGGGCCCACGCAGATTGATAATGGCGTTACGCTGCTGTTTTCCCCTTCCGGTCCATTTACTCCCGAAGCGCAGAATGGCAGCAACGGAGTAATCCTGTGCCGCGAAATAGCGGGCGTCCTGCGGACATCCAGACCTGGAACCTGGACATACAACGCCAACTGATGTCGAACATGGTGCTGAGCGTGGCCTACGTCGGATCCAAGGGCACGCACCTGCCGGCACTGAACATCATTCCCAATCAAGTGAATCCGTCGTTCCTTACACTCGGCAATGAACTGACGATGAACGCCTCATGCCTCACGGACGATTCTTGTCCCAATGCCATCGCGGCGGGCGTCACGCTTCCTTATCCGACCTTCACCGGAAACATTAATCAGATTCTTCGACCGTTTCCCGCAGTACGGCGACTTCAATCAGGAAGATAATTCCTTCACACCGGATCGCACCGGCAATTCGACGTATCACGCCATGCAATTGCAGGTGAACAAGAGATTTCGCTCAGGGATTGAGCTTCCTGGTTTCCTATACCGTGTCGAAGAACATTACCGATGCCGACTCCGCCGGACCGGGTGTTTCCGGTTTTATCGGCACCAACAGTTTCATCGGTCAAAATTCCTACAATCGTGAAGCAGAAAAAGCGGTAAGCCAACTCGACACGCCGCAATCGCTGGTTGCCAGCTTTTTCTATGAGCTGCCGGTCGGACGCGGCAAGCGCTTCATGAATGAAGGCGGATTAACAGATCGTGTCCTTGGGGGCTGGTACGTATCGACGATACTCAGTTACAAGTCTGGAACGCCTACTACGGTATACGGCCCTTGCGGCGGTACCGCAGGCGATGTGCTATTCGCGGGCTGC
The DNA here is from genome assembly GCA_963819625.1 of uncultured Acidobacteriota bacterium. GTDB lineage: Bacteria > Acidobacteriota > Terriglobia > Acidiferrales > UBA7541 > Acidiferrum. Next base: position 16,038 of record CAWFWY010000020.1, on the reverse strand, counting down.
CATCTTACCGGCATAGCGCGGGTAAATGTCGTTCCGGGCGTGAGTGAAACCAACAAGTCTAGTCTCGATCCATCGACCACGCCGTTTTGGAACCCGGCCGCCTTCACGATTCCGGATCCCTTAACTTTTGGCAATGAGCCCAGGTCCCTGGCGGGTGCCCGCACATTTGGTGGTCGAAACGAGGACGTTACGCTGGGCAAGAAAACGCGGCTGTTTGGAGAAAAAGCGTCCGTCGACTTTCGGGCTTCCTTCTTCAACATTTTCAATCGGCACATCTACTCTGCGCCGGGGGGATTTTCACCCAACCTGGCTACGCCCTTCACTCCAGCCGGTAGTCCCGGATGTTCAGGACCGCTTGCCTGCGGCTTTGGCGCAATCACCGATTCCAGCGGACCGAGAACGATTCAATTTGGCTTGAAAATCGAATACTAGCGCCACGGAACCCAACGCGGGAAAACTCCGGGTTGGGTTCTGCGCTTCATTCTAAGGTTCAGCCAAATGACTCTCGTAAATCGGCGCGGATTCGTAAAGACGATTCTGGCAACGGCCGCGAGTTCTTCGCCGGCGGTTGCCACGCTGCGCAGCGGAATGAATTTATCTTCTGTCGCAGACGACTCCGTTTCTACCATCCTTGAAAATGGCGATCAGCAACTACGCCTTTCCCCCGTTGGCGCCCCTTTAACTTTCCAAAATTTCTTGCGTGCCGGCAATGAATGGAAGCCTTCTACGCTTGAGGGCATTCCATTTGTGACCGGCACTTCATTTACGCTGACTACCTCACAGATACGGCGCGACGGGCCCGCGGTCATTTGTGAGGGGAAAGCCATGGCGCAAGGCCTGGACGGCAAGTCCCTGGAGTATGGTTGGCAAGCCGCCATCCGCGCGCTGTCACTTGAGCACACCGAAGCTTGGTTTCGTTTTCGGGTAAGTCTAAGACTTCCAGCTCCGATCCGTTTGCAACAAGGCGGCAGAGTTGAGCCGCAAATAATTACCTGGTTGAATTCGACTTCCACGCTCATGGAAGGACAGTCGGGAAGCTGGCGTCGCGTCGCATTCAGCCAGCCGACCCGGAATTCGCTCGGCACTGCCGGTAACGATCTGCCTTCCGTATACCTGCTCGACCAAAACGTCGGAATCGAGACCATGATGTATTTCGACATGAGCGAAATGGGCTGGATGTCGACTGAAAATCTGCCTCGATTTCTTGTGTATCGCTGCTCCACCATTTCGCAGATTGGGCGCGACGGTACCCAGCGGCTCGGCGTGGGATTGCTCGCCGACCAGGCAACCGGCGATGTGCTCCCTGCTGGCGATGTGAACTTCACTTACTACTTGCTGCAAAGGCCGCTTAATCGCTTGTTAACCGAGCAAGAAGCCGTCGCGCGTTGGATTCCGGCAATCCTTCCACTGTTTGAAGAGAAACTTTCCTGGCCGGCCTGTGCGACTACCTGGAAGGAGTTCGCCGCGGGTACGGTGGAAGACTTGCAGGAAAAGAGTTTGACGCGAGTTGAAATCCATGGAAACGCGGGGCTGCGAGCCTACGTCAAGAATAGCTCCGAGATCTGGAAACAGCCCGGCGACAACTTCGAACTGATGACCGTCGCGGATGTGCTCTGGCCGTCGCTCTTGTACCTGCGGCTGCATCCCTCTCCGGGATTCGAAGTGGAATGTAAGGAACTTCTCGCCGACTTACCCGGCTTTTACCACGCGGACACTCACAGCATTAGCAATGACTTCTTGCGTCCACAGAACGAACGGGCCGATTCCTGGTATCCCTTCGAAAATGCACTGATCAAATATCCGGCGATCGGATCGCTTGCCGGATCAAAGGAAGTAACGGACAAATTTCTCGACGCGTTTCAGACCGCGCAGAAAATGGCGCATCAATACAACTATCTCTTTCCGATTTATTACCAAGTGGCGACATTACGCGCGGAAGGAGCTGGAACGAACTACGCCGTAGGCGGTCTGTATGCCTGGGCCGCGATTCTTGCCCACCGCTTGACTGGCGAAGAGCACTATCGTGACGAAGCGCGGCGCGCCATCGCGGTCTTGTACACCGTGCCGGCGGAGCGGCTCTTTCACGAGCCGCAAGAACTTGCCTACGGCGCTTTGGCGGCTGCCGAGCTGGGGATGCGCGAGGAGGCCTCGTACCTGCTCTACGAGCAATTACGGATGTTTTACTGGTATTCCGATCCCAGCCAGAAGTCGCACGATATTCGCGGGATGGTGCAGGCTGCCGCGTCCATCTTCTATCCGGCGTTCAAGGAGAACGTGGAAGCGATTCTGCCCTGGACCGGCATCATGAAGCGCGGGATCGTGTTCGACGGGCTGCTGCGCTTCATGGATCAGCAGCGCCGCAACAATTTTTACTTTTTTCGAGATTGCTCCAGCGAGCGGGGAAGCTGCGCCATGTTCATTCCTTTTGAAAATCTGGGCACGCTCGAGCTCGGCGGGCAAACCGGAAATGTGGGCAAGGAAATCTACGGGGCGGGCGAATCGCTGTGGATGTATTTGATGTTCGAAGCGCTGGGGAAGGTCAGCGATCGGGAGCTGATGCTGGTGAATCTGGATCTTCTCGACATTGCCGATGCGAAGTCGTTCCCGCCACAAAAACTGAATTTCATCCTTTTCAATCCCACGGACGCCAGCCGGTCCGCGACGATCACCATTTCCGGACCCCAACAGCGAGCCGTGCGGCTGCGCGCGAACGGCAATAGCACCGGGCAGACGATTCAGGTTCCGGGCCGGTCTTTCATCCAGCTGCAGGCTGAATTCTGACGGGCCTTTTGCTGTTTGGCAGCGGAGACGCTTTTTCGAAATTTGTTTCACGGCGAGGCTGATTTTCAGGAGAGAAGGAATTCCATCATGATCAAAATAAAATATTTTGCGCCTCGCACGATCCGAATATTCGCGGTTGCCGGACTGACGTTCATTGCCCTGGCGGCCTGGGCCGCCGCCCAATTTACGCCGCCTTTTGGGAAGTGGACGCGGCTGTCTGAAGATCCCATATTGTCCCCGCAAGGCGACGGATTCGAGTCCGCGGGAACGTTCAATCCGTCCGTAGTAAAAAAAGATGGTAAGTACGTAATGTTGTACCGCGCGCAAGACCGCAAGGGCACATCGTCCCTCGGATACGCAACCAGCGATGACGGTATTCATTTCAAGCGCCGGCCCGAACCGGTGATGTCGGCAGAAGCCCCCTACGAAAAAGGCGGCGGTGTGGAAGATCCCAGGCTGCAAAAAATCGGAAATACCTACTACCTGACCTACACCGGCTACAACAACGTCGATGGAGTGGCTGCCGACAAGAAGGATGCCCAACTGTGCCTGGCGACCTCCGTCGATCTGCTTCACTGGAAACGCCACGGCATCATCATTCCCGGGTATAAAGGCAAGTGGAATGTGAAATGGACCAAGTCGGGCGCGATTGTTCCAGAGAAAATCAACGACAAATATTGGATGTACTACCTGGGTGATGCCAAAGGGAAAGATAGTCAGATGGGGATCGCATCCTCAACAGACTTGCTGCACTGGACGGACCTTCTCGACCATCCGGTGGTAAGCAGCCGGCCGGGGAAGTTCGATGCGCAGGTGGTAGAGCCAGGCCCGCCGCCGGTGATTACACCGGAAGGCATATTTTTGATTTACAACGGCGCCGACGACAAACTTGTTTATAGAACTGGTTGGGTGTTGTTCGATAAGAAGGATCCGACCAAGGTCCTTGCCCGCTCTGAGGAGCCCGTATTTGGCCCCGACAAGGAATGGGAAAAGGTGGGCCAGGTACCGAACGTAGTATTCGTGGAAGGAGCGGTTCGAGACGGCCAGCGCTGGCTGTTCTATTACGGCGGCGCAGACAAACACATCGGTGTCGCGACCGCGCCAGTGCTTTGAGGCGATCGTATGAAATATGCGCCACCGTTCTCTCTGCGTTTTGCTAAACTGCGTTTTTCGCCATGAATAAAAGAGTCTTCCTCAAACTGCTTTCTGCGGCGCTCTCGACGCCGGTGCTCGTCCCGCTTTTGGCCGGCGGGGCAGAAGACAAACTAAAAAATTGGGCGGGGAACGTCCAGTATGGCAGCGACCGACTCTACTCGGCCACGTCGGTGGAGCAGGCTCAGGAATTTGTCAGGAAGCATGCCCGCCTGAAAGTTCTCGGCACTCGTCACTGCTTTAACCACATCGCCGACAGCACCAGTGAATTCCTCTCACTGCGCTCCATGGACAAAGTGCTTGCGCTGGATTCTCAGGCGCGTACGGTAACGATTCCCGCCAACATGAGCTATGGGCAGTTAAGTCCTTATCTCCAGGAACACGGATTTGCCCTGCACAATCTGGCATCCCTGCCGCATATCTCGGTTGCCGGCGCCTGTAGTACCGCCACGCACGGATCGGGTGAGAAGAACGGGAATCTTTCCACGGCAGTGTCGGCGCTCGAAATGATCACCGCATCGGGCGATATCGTGAAGCTTTCGCGTACGCACGATGGCGAGGGTTTCTTAGGCACGGTGGTTGGGCTGGGAGCGCTCGGCGTAATCACTAAAATCACGCTCGACCTCCAGCCCACGTTCATGATGAAGCAGTATGTGTACGAAAATCTTCCCCTGAGCGAGATGCAAGAGCACTTTGACGCTATTCAAGCCAGCGGCTATAGCGTCAGCCTGTTCACCGACTGGCAAAAGAAGCGCATCAATGAAGTATGGATCAAGAGCCGTGTGGAATCTGGGAGGGCCTTTGACGCCACGCCGGAATTTTTTGGAGCAAAGCTAGCGACCAGGAATCTTCACCCCATTGCCGCGCTTTCCGCCGAAAATTGCACGGAACAACTTGGGGTACCGGGTCCCTGGTATGAACGATTGCCACACTTCCGCATGGGATTTACTCCGAGCGCCGGAAACGAGCTTCAAGCGGAATACTTCGTGCCGCGACGACACGCCGTCGAAGCCATTCTCGCGATAGAACGACTGCGTGACCAGGTGAGTCCCCACTTGTTAATTTCAGAGATCAGAACGATCGCCGCCGATGACTTGTGGATGAGCCCTTGCTATAAACAAGCGTCCGTTACCATCCACTTCACGTGGAAGCCAGATTGGCCGGCGGTGAGCAAACTGTTGCCGGTAGTCGAAAGGGAGCTATCTCCATTCCAGGTACGGCCTCATTGGGGGAAACTTTTCACCATCTCTCCGGAACGCCTGAAAGCCAGCTACGCAAAATTGCCCGACTTCATTGAGACGAGCAAAAAGTATGACCCCCGCGGCAAATTCAGGAATGATTTCCTGAACACAAATATTTTTGCGGGCTAAGGATGGGGCTAATCCGGCGAGGGCCGTGAGCGACATTGACAGTAATGCCCGGATAAACGCCATCTGATGACCGTCCGCTGCAGGCCACTTTTTCATCAAAATGTGTCAGCTTCAACCGCTTGCTGGATGTTCGGAATTATCACTATCCCCTATGTCAGAAACAGTGCCGCTGAAGGATCGTCGCTGCCGTTTGGCAAATCTTATCTCTTACTCATCCAATTCCGAATGTCGAAGAGCAACACCTAGGAGTAAAACTTATCCAGCATTCCACGGACGTAAGTATGCCTGACCCCTCAAAGCCCAGACAATGATCGACTTGAACGCAGTCCAAGTGAAATTATCGACGGCTGCGTTTGGTCATCTGTTCTGAAAGGTCCATAAGTAGGTTTCTGTCACGAGCAGACATGCGAGCCAAATGCTCGGCTAGTCGGTGGAGGTAACGTGCGTTCTTCCCGGAACTCCCCCATTCAATCCTCGAATCTAAACGCCCGGGAGAAGATTCGGACCGTACCTCGACGTCGTAGAGAAGTTGGTACAGAGGTATGCCCAGGGCCCTTGCCATTTTTTCTAAAGTCTCAACGGCTGGGACAGTATGCCCGTTTTCTACCCGAGAGACATAGCATCTACGCAATCCGGTACGCTTTTCAATATCGCCTTGTGACAAGTTCTTCGCGACGCGAATGGCCCGCAGTCGATTACCAATCATCATCTCTAGTGTCCTCGGCTATCTGCGCTTTGGAATTGAAGCGATTCTACTCCTTGACGAGTTTCTATATCTATCTGATATAAGTACCTGTTTAGTAACTATAGATCGATTGCGGAGAATGACTACCCGTGGCACTTCTTACACTGGCCCGCCAAGATCGCGGCCATCACTTTACTAGGGTGGAAGAGCAGTATGTTTTGAAGCCGACCAGCGACACCACTGGCAGCTTGAGCGTCGTTCGGGAGTTTTTTCTGATTGGCCCAGGGGGCATACGGCCAACGACCACACTTCTTAAACGTCGTCACGCCGAAAAGATGAATTTCAGCAAGGTTAAAGAACCAGAGCTGCGCGGTCCATTGCTGGATCCGGACGCCACGGATGCCACCCACCCTCCACTAAAGCCAAACTGTTTCTCGCGCCCATCGCTAACTCTCCAGAAGCACCTGCCCGTTGGGTCAGGTAGTCCTTTGACGGTGTATATGTCAAATTGAGGTGCTCACACACGGAAGGGACCGCTATGACTGCCAAGAAATCCAAGCGGAAAAAGCTGAAGCGACGCAAGAGTAAGATGTCGCCGGCGCGTAAGGAACTCCTCCGGTCGGGCTACGTCGCTGGTTTCATTGAAGCTTTGCGACTTCAGAACGGGATGCCCTCAGGAATTACATTTGCCAAATCTAGGTCAGAACGAACAAACTGGGCGCAACGTTCCTTTAAAACCCACTCGCTGGATCCCGTGCGAGGTGTAGTCGCTAATGACAATGCTGAAACTATGAAACGAACCAAGGCCGGAGCGCCGCCGGACTTTAGATTCGTCGGCCGCCTTGCGAAATCATACTTGCCCGAGAAATTTGTCCGTGTTTCCATACCTGCCCAGACGAAGCACATCATGACTGGAGATGTGTTCGGTGCCCACGCAACTACGGAAGAGAAAAGCGCTTCGCGCTTAAAGAACGCCTCGTTGTTATCGATTCGCCAAAAACTCGGCGCAGCAGTTTGAGTTTCCCAGAACGGCATCGCGGAACACCAATTTGGAAAAGCCCTGAAAAGTAATGCTTTACCCGCAATGCTGCCTCAAATCAACCTTGCTAAACGTTCCAGATTGGCAGAGGGGGGCCGTCCTCAATCAGTACTATTTTGACCAATTGATGAAATAATTGAGTTTCCTGAATTGGTACTTATCGTGCAAGTATAAGTATGCGCCCGGAAAGCTAGGGCTTTGTGCCAATAACGGCAGTGGCAGTCCATTCGGATGTACTACCCGTCCATGTGCTCGTGGTTGATGACGAAGCGCATCTCCGACAGTTATGCACTGAGGTGGCGAGTCAAATTGGTTTGAAAGTGACTGCGGTGGCCACCGCGCAAGAAGCGATAGACACCCTCGAAAATTCAGCTGTCGACATCCTGCTGACGGATCTGAAGCTCCGCGAATCAAATGGGCTCGACTTAATCCGCCAAATTCAGGACTCCTTCCCACACGTGGCCGTGGTTGTTGTGACCGGTTACGGAAGTATCGATTCGGCCGTTACTGCGACACGGCTGGGTGCGGTGGACTACATCACAAAACCTTTCCGGGTGGAAGAGCTACGGTCTCGGTTAGAACACGTGGCACAGGCCGTTGAGCTTCGGCTGGAAAATCGGTTGTTGCGCGAACAGCTGCGGACCAGGCCTGGTTTCGGCGGGCTCATTGGCCTCTCTCCCAAAATGCAGAACGTATATAAGATGACCGAAAAGGTTAGTCAGCATGAATACCCTGTGCTGATTTTGGGAGAAAGCGGCACCGGAAAAGAGCTCTTAGCGCGCAGTGTTCATTTCTCAGGCCCACGGAAGGACCGTCCATTTGCTCCCGTGGACTGTTCTTCCCTGGTTGCAACGCTAATCGAATCGGAGCTCTTTGGTCATGTGAAGGGAGCCTTCACTGGAGCGATACAGGCTAAACGGGGACTGTTTGAGGCCGCACAGGGTGGGACCCTGTTTCTCGATGAGATCGGCGATATGCCATTGGATCTGCAGGCCAGGCTGTTACGCGCCTTGCAGGAACGCGAAGTGAGGCCCGTGGGATCCACCGAGAGAAGACGAATCGACATCCGGATTATCGCCGCAACCAATCGCGACCTGGAAGCGGCGATTCGAACCGGAGCGTTCCGCCAGGATTTGTATTTTCGCCTGAACGTTGTGCAGATCAAGTTGCCTGCCCTGCGCGATCACAAAAGCGATATTCCTCTGCTGGTCACTTCCTTCCTGGAAAAGTTTTCCGGTATTCACGGATCTACGCGAACAATTTCGAACGAGGCCATGATGAGTTTGATGTCCTACGACTGGCCTGGTAATGTGCGCGAGTTGGAGAATGCCATTGAGCGGGCCGTCGCACTCGGCTCCGAACCCATCGTCCATGACGTGGATCTGCCACCTGCCGTTCGGTATTCCACTAGCGTGCGCCTCCCCAACCGAAATGAAATAGTGCCACTAGAGGAGTTGGAGCGCCGCGCCATCATGAACACCCTAAGCGAAACCTCGGGCGACAAATTAGGTGCTGCGCGCATGTTGGGAATCGGCAAGACCACGCTGTATCGCAAGTTGAAGCAGTACAACATTAGGCAAACAGCACAGCAACGTTGATTTCGAGCGGAGCCTGGTGAAACGAACTATGGCGAAAGTGCGTACGGTACTGCTAATCGATGACGATCCGGTTCATGCCAAGGTGTTTCAGAAGGCCCTACTTTGTTCGCCAGACGGCCCGTTTCAAGGCGAATGGATCACATCCTTCGATAAAGGCCTTCAGCGACTGGAACGAAAAAGCGTTTGGTCTATTTTTCTTAATTTGCGATTGGCCAAGAGTCAATACGTTCACGTTCTCGACGTGCTTTCCAAAATATGCCAGACCGCACCGACTCTGATATTGGCAAGGGGCGAGAAACTTGGATTGAACGCCTTACGGCAAGGGGCAAAAGATTATCTACTTGAAACCCATATCAATACCGACTCATTCGTTCGTGCCATCCGCCATATGGCGGAACGAGAGGCCGCGGAGGAACGGCTGTTCATCGAAAAACAGAGGGCCCAGATAACCCTTGACTCGATAGGGGATGGAGTTCTTTGCACCGACATATGTGGCAACGTTACTTACCTGAACGCTGTAGCAGAAACGATGACAGGCTGGCCAAGAAAGGAAGCACTGGGCAAACCCTTGACCGAAGTGTTTCAAATTATTGACGGGATTACTCGGCAAACTGCCCCAAATCCCATGAATCTAGCAATTGAGAAAAACAAAACCGTGGGTCTTGCCGCAAATTGCATTCTTATCCGCCGGGACGGATATGAATCAGCCATAGAAGATTCCACCGCTCCAATCCATGACCGCCTTGGTTCAGTAACGGGCGCTGTGATTGTTTTTCATGACATGGCAATCTCTAGGACTTGTGCGGAAGAAATGAAACATCTAGCGGAGCACGACATCCTCACCGATCTTCCTAACCGCCTGATTTTGAAAGATAGGCTGGGGCAGGCCATTGTGTCTGCCCGTCGTCACGATACCAGGTTCGCAGTGTTGTTCCTAGATTTGGATCAATTTAAGGAGGTGAATGATTCGTTGGGCCACACCGTCGCCGACAAATTACTCCAGTCAGTCGCGACACGCTTAGTGAATGGGGTTCGCGGCTCGGACACGGTAAGCCGTCAGGGCGGTGACGAATTCGTCGTGCTTCTTGCAGAGATCAAGCACGCCGCAGATGCGGGTATCGCGACGAGCAAAATTCTAAATGCTCTGGCAGAACCACATGGGGTTGATCAACATTGCGTTGTTCTGACGGCAAGCGCCGGGATCAGCGTATATCCGCAAGACGGTGACAATACTGAAAGCTTAATCAAGAACGCAGATGCAGCGATGTATCAAGCCAAAAAGCGCGGTGGAAACAATTACCAATTTTTTAAGAACGAATTGCTTTTGACCAACCAATTGGTGCGTCCAGGCGAAAACACGCCCGGGTTGCCTTCGGTAGAACACATATTACCCGCGACTCGGTTTTGTCAAACATCTGGCAAAACGAAAATCAATGCAAATGAAACAGGATAGTGTCGATCAGAGCGAGAACGAGTGGTACAACAGTCGGGAATGTTGAATCAGAGTTCTGATTAGCTGGCACGACTTATCGTGCGTTAATAAACAGGCGTACTTGAAAATTCGGATGCCCCATCGGTTTAGGCCAAGGAAACCAAAGACGATTACTGTCAATTATCTGCGGCGCGTCTTATCGGTCATTCCAAGCTGGACAGTCGACCTTGCAAAGTGTAACCGCTGCGGAGAAATTTCCTATGCCGTTGTTTGGAGGACTGCGGATGAAGATATTTGCGACGAAAAGGGCTGCGGTCAATGTGTTCGGCAATCCAAGTGAAATTATCGACGGCTGCGTTTGGTCATCTGTTCTGAGAGGTCCGTTAGTAGTTTCCTGTCACGAGCAGACATGCGAGCCAAACAGTCAGCAAGCCGGCGGAGGTAACGTGCGTTCTTACCCGGAACTTCCCCATTCGATGCTCGAATCAAACGCACCGTAGGTAGATTCGGAGGATGTTTCGACCTCGTAGAGCAGTTGGTACAGAGCCATGCCCAGCGCCCGTGCCATTTTCTCTAGCGAGTCTCAATCGCTGGGACGGTGTGCCCGTCTTCTACGCGAGAGACATAGCATCTAGGCGGGTTGGCTGCACGCACGGCTGGCGCAGGAGTGACGATGGGTGCAATACGCGTGACGTTCTGGGGTGCGCTGGCCATGGCGTTGACTGCAGGCGTCGGGTGGCTGTTCGGAACAGTTGCGTGAAAAACCAAATGGTTCGACCTTCAACCTGTCGTCAGGATGTCACCAACGCCGAGATGCTTTCCGGATTCGGTCGAAGCAATACGCGTGTTGGTGGCGAGGCAGTAGAAATGCTCGAAGCGCTCCGCGTGGGACCAGACTGGAAGTTGTGCCCGGCGCAATTGTGTGAACCGCTTTTGAAAACCTATTGTATCAGCGCCTGTGTGCGGATCTCGTGCGGGAATGGGGCAACGGATACAAGGGTAGCTGCCTTCGAAGGCGACTTTGCCGATGCTGAAGCGAACCACACTGCGGATTTCAGGTCCGAAGAGTCGGTCCTCCCAAAAAGCGGGGACGCCGTCTATTTCAAGCGTCGCGCGGAAACGTAGGCGGGCTTCGGCAACTGTCATTCCGGGAAACCACGAGCACACGGCATCAAGTGAAGCAGTCGAGATGATGGTTGGGCCATTGGCGATCAAGTCGTCGGGGATGCCGTTAAGTTCGTGCCGGACCATGACCGATTGCTCGAGGAATTTGCTGAACCACGTTGCGGCCGGTACGGTGTCGGTGGGAAAAGCGAAGGTAGTCGATTCCAGATTGTGACTGTCGCCAGATGCGGAAAGCGTGACACTCGCGAAGTTCGATGCATAAACTGCCCGAATTCGGTGCATTGCGGGTACGCGCGTTGCGCTGACGAGGCACCCGTCGAGAGTATATACAGCCCAGTTGCGATCGAATTCAAGGCTCCCGGCGGAGCCGATGGTTGCTGCTTGGACTTCGACCGGGTCGAGGGATTTGATGGGATGGATTTGGATTCGGGCCAAGCGTGGGTGGATGGTTGCCGGGCAGCTCGAGTGCACAGTTAATTTTATCAGATATGTGCAATTCGCCGATCAAGTGTCCGCATATGAATTACTCTAGGGCCCAAGTCCCGATAAGCGCTTACCGGACATTGGAGATCTGAGCGAAAACCACATGATGTCCGGGTATTTCAACTTATCAGGTATTGACCGGCGAATCAGTCCCTCACGATATACTGCCTTGCGACGTGGGAACTAAAATCTCAAAGCGAGCTGTCTGCCTCGTGCTGCTCATTCCGCTGGTTCTGTTCGAGATGTACTTGTGTACTGCCTTTCTTCCGATGCGGTGGCAGCGAGCCATTAACGATCGCCTGTCGGCTCTTTTCCCGAAATCGCACGAGTGGACTCCTATAACGCATCCACTCTTGAGCGAAGAAATTGTTGCATGAGCACGTCGGACTCAGAATCACATTATTTGCTATCACCGTGGCATTGCTGCTCGGGAATGCGTGGCTTATTTGCCGGGTTTGGCAATTCTCGGTTAGGCCGCAAACCTCATTTGAAAACCGATGAATGCTGCTCCAGGCACTTGCCCGGTAATCCGACTCATCAGCAGTTGCGCCATTTGGCTGTTTCATTGACCGTCTCGGATAGGGCTAGGTTAAACTGTGCCGGCCATGAGCGTCATCGACGAAGTACTCGCAGCAAACGAAATCTACTCGCGCACCCATGAATTGCGCAAACTGACCCCGCGTCCGGAGCGCAAGCTCGCGGTCCTGACCTGTATGGATACCCGGCTTTCGATTCGCACCTTAGGCCTGAAAACGGGAGACGCGCACGTCATCCGCAATGCCGGCGGCATCGTTACGGAAGACACCCTGCGCTCACTGGTGGTATCGCATTATCTGCTGGGCACCGAGGAAATCATGGTCATCAATCACACCGATTGCGGATTGATGCACACCAGCGAGCAGGACTTGCGCGGCAGAATTCAGAATCGCACCGGAACCGCCGCGGTCGCTCCCGCCTACTTCTATACCTTCCAAAACATCGAAGAAAATGTCCGCCACCAATTGCAGAAGCTCCGAACCCATCCGTGGATTCCCGAGAGCGTCGCCGTCCGCGGCTTCGTCTACGACGTCACCAGTGGGCGTCTCCGCGAAATCAAGGATGCCTGACCACTGCCTCGTACACCGACACCCCCGTCACTGCATCCACTTGGACGATTAACGCTAATCGGACATCTCTAACAATGTCGGCCCCGTCAAGCACTTTTTGAAGACACTTCTTTCTTTTCGCCTAAAAGAGTTTTTCTCTTTCGTTCTCTTTTGCTTTCTTTTGTCCCTGCATCGACGACCACGGCTCGCTTGTAATCTTTCGGCCGGCTTCAGTCCGACCTAAACATCTCTTCGATCAAAACTTCGACCATGATTATACTTCAAACTCCCTTTTCAGAAGGGAGCGGGATGCCCAATCATGTGGACGACGCTTTACTTCACGCCATGTCCGATTCCGAGCTGTCCCGCGTACGAACCGAACTCCGGCTCCTTCTTCCCGAAGCCTATCAACAAAAGTCTGATCGCGTCAGAGAGGGGCCGACATTGTTATGCAATCATGTGAAATTGGCGTCTGGGCTTTGTCCGGTTACCCGAGTACACAGGAGTTAGCCCAACTTTTTTGACCTTCTTCGGTGCGACGACGAATACATGCTTGATGGAACGCGACTACTCGGAGGGTCGATGGTTGGAAAGCCAATAATCGCTAAGGCCACAGGACTGGCACCGGCTGCGAAGGGCGAACCCATGAGCGGTGTGAGCGCACCAGTCATCGGATTCGCCGAGAAAACCTGAATCGCGTTCGCTGAGGGATCCGGAGCGAAGAGCATCCCGTTGTTGTAGAGGAGTTGTCCGGAGGCTGTCCCCGCGGTCACCGTCGAAGCAGGCGCCGGAGCAAGCGAGCCCGCTAGCGGGTCAATCGTGAAAACTGAAATGGTGTGATCCGAGTGTTGCGAAAGAGTAGAGATAGCCGCTGGCGGCCGCAAGCGAGGAAGTTCCGTGTCCGGCCGGAAACGGCGAGCCCGGAATCTGCGAGAGCCCGCCCGTCGAGCTGACGGAGAAGACCGCGATTGCGTTTTGGCATGCTCGAGTGCCACATCCAGGAAGGTGCCGGCCGAGAGCATGCCCGCCGGCAGCTTCCCGAAAGAGTCGGAAAGGGAGACCCTGGCACAGGAGTCAGAACTCCGGACTGGCTGAGTGAGTCCCCGGAAATGCTCCCACTTGCATCGGCGAAGTCCGCGGCAAAAAGAACGTCGTGTTTGGCACGCTTGCCGAAGGGAACGGAAGGATTTGCAGCGGCATCGCGCCCGCCGCAAAGGGCGAACCGGAGAGAATCGTCAGCAAGCCAGTGGGCGCGACGATGTCTGAAGGCCACGATACTGCTGTCGGTGCTCGCCGCGTAGAGTATGTTTCCGAAGACCGTCAGGCTGGCCGGACCGCCGCTGGCCGTTCCCATCGGAAAAGGAGAGCCCGCCAGAGCGGACAGTGAGCCGTCGGCCCTGCTTTTTGAGAAACCATCGATGACGTTATTCATCGGATCGGAGACGTACACAAAAATCTGAAAAATCGAGCCGCCGCTCGGCGTACCAACGGCGAGTCCGATACTGTTCGCCGGGCCCGGAATGGAAATCGGTGCGCCCAAGCCGACTGCACCTTTGATCGGAAAGCGCAAAATCTGCCCGCTGGTATTTCGGAGCGGGTGCCGGCCCGGAGACAGGACGGTTCGCCAACAATGAGAACAAGGATTCTTGCCCGGCATTGCCGCATTGGTATCGCGACGCGCCCTAGCTCCAGGCTTTCTCGAAGCGGTCCAGCTAAGCGCGGTCCCTGGCCAGGAGTTCGCCTGCACTTCAGGCGTCGGGCCTTTTTTGTTTAAGCTTCGAGTGTTCAACGGAAAGGGGCGCATAAGGTGAGCCTTCAGCCCAGTTTGAACGAGCTACTTCAGTTGCCCGGTCACCCTCTAGGTTGATGTCGCTGGGCTCGATGCAGATGCCAGTGCCTGGTTAACGCTGGTTTAGTGGTAAAAACAGGGAGGATGGCTATGTCTTGCGGTCTAATGGAGATCCCGATGAAGGCACTCGTCTCGAAATTTCTTGCTCTGAACGTCGGAATGCTTTTCTCAGCGGCACTTTATGGACAAGCAGCGACTGAGCAACCCGGATTTCGAATGAGAATTAGTGCCACAGGAGAAAAAGACACCACGTATGCAGTTACAAATCTAAGCGGTAAGCGAGTGTCGGCCTGTGTTTTGGAAATATCCTCTTCATCGCAACGCGCACGGAAATCAAGAACAGTCTGGGACGCGCTCTTACAAGGTGAACCTCCAATCCAGCCGGGAGCGAGCATTTCGCAGTATCTACCTCATGTTGTGGGCAGCCCTCTGCCAGACAAAGTCGAAGTTATCGCAGGTGTCTGGGCTGACGGCGGAACTTTTGGCCAACCCGTCTGGGTGAACATCATCCTGAAAACTCGCGCCAAGCGAGCCTCTGAGTACGAAGATGCAGCTGCGATATTACAGCAGGGACTGGACCAGAATTGGACCAGCGATCGTCTCCAGGCTTTGACTGGCTGGACTGGGCCCCGGTTTATCCATCCGGACCGCGCTCAAATGAGCAAGCCTGCCCGCACCGCCCATGTTCGCATGCGATTCTTGTTGCAGTCTTTCAGACAACAATCGGACCAACTTCGAAAGGCGAAACCAACGATAAGTCCTGCAACTCCTGAATAAATACGTAACCAAACAAGTGCTTTCGCAGATTTTGCTTGTTCGGTAAGCGCTTAATCAGGCGGGTGAATCTTTGAAGTAGAAATGAGTGCGACTCTACTCGATAACATCAAAAATGTGCCTGATGGCGCAACCCACCAGAATTTCGTGAAAAAGCTAGTCTTCACGACCGTAGCAACTAAGTTATTTTTGTCATGGATACGCGAGCCTGGCTATCTTGAAAGGGGCAATGATGAAAATGCTGTGGATTTCCGTTGTGGTCATAGCATCTGCCTTTATGACGGTGGGACTGAAAGCGGAAAGGAAGCACGATGGAAAATCTGCCGATGAAGTAATCCTGACGCAAATGGAGAATAACTGGGGTGAAGCTGTGCTCAAGAAAGATGCTTTGGCGCTTCGCAAAATTTTGGCTGACGATTAGACGTCAGCATCCGTTTTACACAATAAACAAGGCAGAGGAATTAGCTTACATAGTTCGGGCGACGTGGATGTGGATCAGACAAACACGAGCGCGATGAAAGTGCGCGTTTTTGGTAATGCCGCCATCGTAACTGGTAGTGACGATGAAAAAGGAACATTCAGAGGCAAAGACACCAGCGGGCACTACCTTTGGACGGATGTGTTTGTTAAGCGTCACGGCCGCTGGCAAGTCGTGGCATCACAAG
>CAWFWY010000019.1:0-190900 GCA_963819625.1 uncultured Acidobacteriota bacterium | reverse complement strand
CGGCGACGGAATTATTGTCGTAGGAATATTGCACGTGGACCGGTTCGCAGGCTTTTTTGGTGCCGAAATAACCGCCGGCGGGGACCATGTAGTAGTCGTAGAGATGCCAGATGAGGGAGGGCCAAGCGTTGTCGAGCATCCACTGGATGACGCCGGTGCTGTTGTATTTATTTCTGGAGTAAGCCTCGAACATGGCGCGCTCGCCGTCGTAGGTGACGGCTTGGGATTTGCGTTCGAAATCGTCAAGTGATGTGGCGGTGCCGTAGCGGCGATTGAGGCCGTCGGCGAAGACGTTGATGGTGGTGAAGCGTTCCTTGCCTGCATGGAAATTCCAGACGTCGTCGATGGGCCAGAGGTGGTCTTTGGGGATGAAGCGCTCGAGGGATTCGCGCGTGGGGATGGCGGGGCCTGGGCTGGTTTCCGTGTTGTAACCGTGAGCGCCGCCGGCGATTTTGTCGGTGAGCCAGTAGACGGGAGGAACGTATTCGTAGGGGCCGGTCATTTTAACGCCGGATTTTCCGGTGACAGTGGTGGCCGTTTCGCTGGCGGAGGAGACGGAGGGATTGGGCCAGTCAAGATCCTTAAGGATGCCGAGATACATGGATTCGATATCGGCGGGCGGCGGGCCGTCGCTGCCATTAAGCCAGACGAAGACGCTGGGATGCTGTCGCAGAATGTGGATCTGGCTTTGTAGTGAGGCGGCGGCAATTTCTTTCTGGTCGGCGTGCCAATCTTTCCAGCGTTCCCAGGCGTCGCAGCAGGTCCAGCCGGGCATGACGAGAATGCCGAGGCGATCGGTTTTTTCGTAGAACTCTTCACGGTCGAGGCGGCCTTCGAGGCGGATGGTGTTCATGCCCATGTCGCGAACGTAGGCGAGATCGGCGTCGAGTTTGCCGGGGACCCAGCGGAAGAGCAAGATCGGGGGCCCAGGCGGCTCCGCGAATGAGGATGTTGCGGCCATTAATTTTGAAGAGGCGGAAATTTTTGTCGGTGAGCTCGGAAGTGACTTCGCGGATGCCGAAGGAGGTGGAGGCGGAGTCGCTGACGTGGCTGGCCACGGAGAAAGTTATTTTGGCGTTGTAGAGATAGGGCTCGCCGATAGTGTAGGGCCACCAGAGGCGCGGATGGGCAAGTTTCAGGGCGGCGAATTTTTCTGGCGTGAATTTGACGGTCTTGGATTCGCTGGGAGCTAGCAGGACGCGTTGGGTGACTTTAATTTTGTCGATTTCGGCGCGGAGGATTCCACGGACGGGATGGCTTGCTGTGTTTTGTACGTCGGCGCTGATGGTGAGAGCGGCGGATTTGTAGTTGTTGGTGAGTTTTGAGGAGACGAAAGGATTGCGGACGGAGACGTCGGCGCTTTCGGTTAGGAAAACTTCTTTCCAGATGCCCATATCTTTGTCGGGGGGAGTGGGATTCCAGTCGACCCAGGTGATGCCGAGATCGTCTTTACCGGGGGCGAAGATTTCGACGGCGAGCGCGTTGGGCGCGCCGTGCTTCAGATATTTCGAAACGTTAAATTCGAAGGTGCGGTAGGTTCCGGCGACGTCTTTAGCGTCGGCGATTTTCTGGCCGTTGAGCCAGAGGTTGGCACGGTAGTTGATGCCGTTGAAATGGAGCCGATAGGTTTTTGCTGACGCGGCGGTGGCGGATGGCACGGTGAATTCGGTGCGAAACCACCAGGAGCACGCGAAGGGGCTGCCTTCGGGCATGTCGACGTTGGCGAAGAATATTTTTTCAGAGAAATACATGCCGGGGAAATTTTTGAGATTGGTGCCGTAGTTGGGATCGGGGAGAGATTTGTCGGTGACCAGGACGCCGACTACCGTTGCAGGGATGTCGGAGCGATGCCATTTGGCGGCGTCGAATCCGGGAGTGGAGATTTTTTCGGCGGGGCTTTTGTCGTCGCAGGAAGACTGGACTTGCCAGTCTTTGTGGAGAAAAGTTTTGGCGTCGGTGTTTTCTGTCGCGGGGCGCCTGGAGTCTGCCGCGATGAGGGCGGGAAAGACGAGCGTGGCCGTGGCGGCAGCGAGCAGGCAGTAACGAACTAGACGGGACATTGCGAGTCCTCCTGAGGAACGGTTCCTTAAATTGTCAGGCGCGAGCGCCGTGAGAATGATTCAGGCTGAGCCATATTAAACCGATTCAATGAAAGTGTTTAGGGGAATTTTGGGGAAAGCGGGAATCGGAAAATATGGTGCCGGAGATAGGAGTCGAACCTACACGGCCTTGCGACCGGAGGATTTTGAGTCCTCTGCGTCTGCCATTCCGCCACTCCGGCACTTTTTCTGCAGGGGGTATCTTAACAAGATTGGGGGTGGGTGAGGAAGAGTGAGGTGGGGTTGTGAATGGCGGTGGGCGGTTTAGGTTCTGCCGAGAATAAGAGAAAAAGAAAATTCCAGGTCAAAGACCGCACCCTTTGAAAATCACAAAAGACGCGGCACCCCCTCTTAAGGCCTATTTGGTGGCGCGAACAAGTTCGGAATGAAAATCGCAAAGGATCGGCCCCCCTCTTGGGGCTCAACTGTCGGCTCGAACGAGTTCGGAGTGTGAGTTCGGTAGATGTTGCGTGTGATTCAGCAACCGGGTCGCTGCCTGGTGTTGACCGCACCGGCTTTAGCAAGTAACTTTGCAGTCGATTTCGGGAAGCGACTTTTCGATCTACTGCGGATCATCACAAGAATTTTGTGCGGGGGAACGACCGATGCGGCGTTGGAGTTTATCTGGGCTGGTCAGACTAGCGTTCAATGTCATGTTTAGCGTGATGGTGATGGTTGGGGGGGCATTGGCTCAGACTGCGCCGAAGGCTTCCCTGCCGAAGGTGGCGTTGCCTGAGGCGGTGGCGAACGACAATCGGGCGGCGGCGGGCGATCTGAAGAACAACGTGCTGGAACTGAAACTCGAGATGCGCGAGGCGGTTTGGTATCCGGAAGAGAAAGGCGGCGGGCACCGGGATGCTTACGTGTTTGCGGAGAGCGGGGGTGCGCCGCAAACTCCTGGGCCGCTGATTCGCGTGGCGCAAGGGACGGAGATACACGCGAGCATTCGAAACACGTTACCGCTGGCAGCAAGAATATATGGCCTGCACCGGCTCCCGGGGGATGCCAACGATTCGCTGAGTGTGGCGGCGGGGGAAACGCGTGAGGTGCGATTTACGGTGGGCGAGCCGGGGACGTACATGTACTGGGCGACGACGGCGAATCATTCGCTGGAGGATCGCGATCAGGCCGAGTCGCTTTTGCATGGGGCGTTCGTCGTCGATGCACCTGGGGCAAAGGTAGACGATCGGATCTTTGTGCTGGGGATCTGGAAGAAAGGCAACGTGCCGGGCGATGGCGAGGAGATATCGGGGATAAACGGCAAGGCGTGGCCGCATGGCGAGAACGTGACGTATACGGCGGGAGACACGATTCACTGGAAAGTGATCGATCCCAGCTTTTCGCCTCATGGCATGCACCTGCACGGATTTTTTTTCACCGTGGATGGTGTGGGCGATGGCGAGAGTTTCACGCGGTACTCCGCGGAGCAGCGGCGCACAGTGGTCACCGAATTGATCGATCCCGGGCATGCGTTTGAAATGACCTGGAAGCCGGAACGAACCGGGAACTGGCTGTTTCACTGTCACATGGTTGCGCACATGTCGCCTTCGGAGGCGCTGCATCCTCCAGTGGCGGAGCCGGCGAGTTATACGGACCACGATCACAATATGTTGATGGCCGGGCTGGTGGTGGGAATTACGATCCTGCCGAAGGCCGATGCCAAACCGGCCGTGGTTTCGACTATCGCGGCGCGGAAACTGCAGCTGATGATTTCAGACAATGCTGGAAAAATTCCGCTGTATAAATTGCAGGTAAACGATCGGGCGCATCCGGCGGTGCCCGCGCCGGCTGGGGCGGATGCGGCGCCGAGTTTCCTGGGGCCGCCGATTGTGCTGACGCGCGGAGAAGCAACGGAAATTGAGATCAAGAACCAGATGACGCAGCCGACGACGATTCACTGGCATGGAATGGAACTGGAGAGTTATTACGACGGTGTGGCGGGATGGACGGGATCTGGGCAGCAGACGACACCTCCCATAGCCCCGGGAGGAACATTTGTGGCGCGGATGACCCCTGTGCGCGCGGGGACATTTATTTATCACACGCACTGGCACGACGTGGGGCAACTGCTGAATGGCATTTATGGGCCGCTGATCGTGCTGGAGCCGGGAGAAAAATACGATACGAGTCACGACCGGACATTTGTATTCAGCTCGGGCAAATATGCGCCGTTCGGATATTTAATGCTGATCAATGGGGTTCCCGAGCCTGATCGTCTCGAGCTGCACAGCGGAGAGCGATATCGACTGCGGATGATCAACATTACCGACGATCTGGTGGATTTGCGGGTACGGCTGACGAGCAACGATAAACCGGTGCAGTGGAAGATTGTCGCGAAAGACGGCGCGGATTTGCCGGCTGCGCAGGTGAAGTTTTCTGCGGCGGATATGCCGATTACGGTGGGCGAGACGTATGACGTGGAGTACGAGGCGAAGCAGGCGGGCGAGGCGAGCCTGCAGATTTGGGAGGTTTCGTATCCTACGCTGGTGACCGTGCCGCTGAGGTTTTCTGTTCCGGTGGGAGCGAGTTCCGGGGTTCATTGACAAGGCGACTAGCCTGCGCGAGAGATTGGGTCAGGAAAAGCAGGTCCCTCCGCTCCGAGTCGGGATGACAACTCTGTGGGCGCGGGTGGCTATGTTGGTTGCCAAGATCAGATGGACGGCGAGCGATTTACACGTGTGAGTGAGGCCGAAGGCGGACGGTGACGCTTTTTTAGCGCGTGGTTAGATGGGTGGAGGGGAGTTGTATGGCGGCGCGATTGGTGAAGAACTTTTGGGCGTTGCGGCCGATGGTGCGGGTGGTGCGTTTGTTCCATAGGGCGCCCATGAACATGGAGATGCCGGGGACGACGCCGTTGACGATGGAGCGGCGGACAAGTTTGTAGCCGAGTTTTTTGGCGAAGCGCTTGAGAACTTCGAAGGATTCCTTCTTGGCGTAGTAGCGGCCGACTACGGCGCGGGATATTTTTGCGCCGGACTCGGCGACTTCTTTGCTGAGGGCTTCGGCGACGGCGCCGCCGAAAGCGAAATTCATGATGGCTAGAAGATCGTCGGGGTTTTCGGGGTCGAGTGTCGCGCCGTAAAGGGCCGAGAGGCGAGCGACCAGTTGCAACTGGATACGCGCGGTGAAAAAAACTTCGGAGCAGATGGCGGTGGCGGCGACGGCGATGTTGACGGGCAGGCCGACGACAGCTTCGCCGGCGGTGAAGAGGCCGACGAGCTCGTCGGCTGAGACGGCGGCGCCGGTGATGGCGCCTGCCAGCGCGGCTTTGTTGCAGGCGGATTTGATGAGCTTATCGGCAATTTCGGCGCGGGTGCGTCCTGGAAATTCGAGCGCGAAGGATTCTTTGCCGGCATTCTGCGAATAATGACGGAAAGTTTTTTCCATCAGGTTGAAGAGCCATTCGCCGCTCTTGAAACCTGACCAGCCGCCGAGGTGCTGGATCTCCACGGCTGCTTCTTTCAACTGCTGGCGAATGCCGTTGGCTGCTGCACTTTTGTTCATAGCGCTGTTCTGTACCTTTCTTAATCATACGCCTAAGGCTGACGGAGGTTGATAGCCGTTGCTCAAGGTTCTCCACTGGCGCCCTATGCAATTGCAGAGTTTTGATTCGGAGTACACTTGATATGGTTCATTTATGGCGAGCGAACAAACAAATGTGGCTGTGAACAAGCCGGTTTCCTGGCTGCGCGGGATTATTTTGGGGAGCCTGGTGACGATTTTATTCATCGGGCTGGCGGTCTGGCTCTCGACGGGCGTGGGGCTGCTGCACTTGATGGGTTTTATGCGCGGCGGCGGGTTGAGGATCAATATCGATCAACCGACGGTGGTGCGGCAGATTCAGCGGCTGCAAAAGCTGGAGACGGTAAGCTACACGATGGACAAAATTATCGGCGGAGCGCGGGACAATCCTTACCTGCCGAAGTTTCTGGCGGGGGATCGCATTTTGCTGGTGGTGCATGGCGAGGTGGTGGCGGGAGTGAACCTGGGGAACATCAAGCCGAGCGACGTGACGGTGCAGGGACACAGCATTTCGCTGCACTTGCCGCCCGCGGAGGTTTTCAGTACGCGGATCGATAATGCCAAGAGTAAGGTTTATTCGCGGGATACGGGATTGTTTTCTTCTCCTGATCCGAATCTGGAGAGTGAAGTACGAGAAGAGGCGGAGCGGCAATTGCAGCAGGCGGCGCTGGTGGATGGAATTTTGAAATCGGCCGACCAGAATGCGCGGAGCACCGTTAGCGGGATGTTGACGGGGTTGGGATTTACGCAGGTGGCATTGCAATAGGGTAGAACTTGCTCCTAGCTGAGCAAAATTCCCACCTGTAAGTACGACGGGTGGGGCACCCAGGGGCGCAGTAAGGTAGAGGTTGCTCGTCGTTGAGCAAAATCCCCACCCGTAACTGCGATGGGTGGAGCACCCAGAGGCTCGGCGATGGTTACGTTAGTTAGTGGCGGTGCTTTTAGTTTTCTGCCTTCCTAGTTTGTTTAAATCCTTCCTATAGACGCGGAGGCCGAAGTTTGGCGTGATTTTTGTGTATCCGGCGGAGAGTTGCGCCTGGTAGCGATCGAGATAGAAATCGAAGGGATCGGTAGGATCCATGTCGATCAGCGTCATGTCCGCGTCAGCCATGGTCAGCTTTCCAAAGGCCAGGCGGTTGCCGCGATAAGACATGTAATTGCCGGATTGGAGATTTTTGGCGGTGGGAGATTTGTCGCCGAAGGTGATGACGACCCTGTCGCCTTCGATGCGGATGGCGGTGACTTTGCCTTCCATGTGCGGAGGGGGAAAACGATAGAGGGATCGAGGACTAAATCGTCTTCGCGCGATTCGACGCCGGGAATTTGCCGCTTTTGATGAGGTCGGCAATTTCGACACCGAAGAGATTCATGAGTTTTTTGACGGGGACGCGCAGGGCTTTGACTTTGGCGGCGTGCGACAGGATTTTTCCGTCGGACGTGGGGGTGAGGAGGCCTTCGGTTTCGATGGGCACTTCGCCGGCTTTGTGGAGGCGGCCTCTGATTTTGACGTGGCCCTTTTCGATTGGAGACGGAAAGATCGCTGAGCGGGGTGTTGGGACGGGCGAAAACGTAGGAATTGAAGATGCTGGCGAGGTCCGCGGCGGCGATGGAGATTTCGGCGGAGACGATGCGGATGTGGAAAGAGTGGTTTTTGTCGAAGACGGGAAATTCTGCGGGCTTGACGGGGACCAGTTCGCCATCAAGGGATTTAATGTGTACCGCAGCGGAATCGGTGAAGCGCTACGTGACGTTGCGCATTGAGTTTGGACGGCGTTGTCGGCATCGGCGGCGCGCGCGATGACGTTTGCTTGTACACCGCGATTTGAACCAACGGCCAAGGCAAAAGAAACGAAAATTATGAACGCCAGAATCGCGGTGCGGTGAGGACGCGTCGATGGTGAGATATTCATGGGGTTTGGATGCCATTTGCGGGTGCGCGGAGGCGGGAGAGTTGTTGCGTGGCATCGGAAATGTGAATCTGCTAGACTGGCGCGGATTTGACGCCGACCACACGAAGACGTTTCCTGTCCAATTCCCTTTCCACCGCCGCTGGGGTGATGTTTTGTCCGGGCATGAAAGCGGCATGGGGAGCGGATTCGCGCCCTGACATCCACTTTCCGGAACAGGCGCGCGAGCGCATTGCAATTGCTTCGTATCCGTTCAGGGATTTTGTCGCCGGATCGAAAGACGGCGTGAGGACGGGCAAGATGGAGTTGAAGGATTTTGCAGCGCACGTAGGCGAGAAATTCAATATCCGAAAGATTGAGCCGTGGAGCGAGCACTTTCGTTCGCTGGATGTGAAATACCTGGGCGAGATCAGGGCCGCAGTGGAAAAGTCCGGCGGAATGATTGTGAATATCGCGGTGGACGGAGAGCACAGTCCTTACGCGGCGAATCAGGCGGAGCGCGACGCATTTGTGGCGTTCGCGAAGCAGTGGGTGGACGCGGCTGTTCTTGCAGGCTCACCGAGCATTCGCATGAATATGCCGAGGGCCAGCGACTCGGAACCTAACGTTCCACGGGCCGCGGAGAGTTACGGACGTGTGGCGGAGTATGCGGCGACGAAGAACGTGGTGGTGAACGATGAGAATGATAATCCAGTGAGCGAGGATCCGTTTTTTATCGGGAAGGTAATCGGGACAGTGAATAGTCCGTGGTTACATGCGCTTCCGGATTTCGCCAATACTCTGGCGGCGAAACCGGCTGAGTACGCCTATAACGGAATAAAACAAATGTTCAGCCAGGCGTATGGGATCTGCCACGTGAAGGCGTTGGAGTTGGACGAAAAGGGCCAGGCGATCCACGTGGACATGGCGAAAACGTTTGGAATTTTGAAGGACGCGAAATATAAAGGTTACTGCTCGATGGAGTTTGACAGTCCCGGTGATGTTTATAAAGGGGCCGCGGAATTGATCGAGACTACCGTGCGGTATCTTTCATAAGCGTATGCCAGCGGACCTGACCAGCCAACGATGCCCACTCCACAAATGAAACGCCCAACAGAGGAGACCTGTTTATGATTGTAGGCGTGCCGCGCGAAATTTATCCGGGAGAACGGCGCGTGGCGCTGGTGCCTGCGGTGATTCCCAGTCTGACCAAAGCGGGGCTGGAAGTGCTGATCGAGGCAGGGAGCGGCGTGAGCGCCGGGTATCCGGACGCGGAGTACGCGGCCAAGGGCGCCAAGATTGCGGCGGACCGCGCGGAAGTATTTCGCACGGCGGACGTGATTGTGCAGGTGCTGTGCCACGGGGCGAACGACAAGACCGGCAAAGAGGATTTGCCGCTGCTACGGCGCGATCAAGTGTTGATTGGATTTTTGCGGGCGCTGGATTCGAAGCAAAGCGTGCAGGAAATTGCCGGGACCGGAGCGAGGGCGTTTGCGGTGGAGTTGATGCCGCGGACCACGCGGGCGCAGAGCATGGATGTACTGTCGTCGATGGCGACGATTTCCGGTTACAAAGCGGTGCTGCTGGCGGCAGATACGCTGCCGCGAATTTTTCCGATGCTGTCGACGGCGGCGGGGACGATAACGCCCGCGCGAGTTTTTATTATTGGGGCAGGCGTGGCCGGGCTGCAGGCGATTGCGACGTCCCGCAGGCTGGGCGCGGTGACGTCGGCCTACGACATGCGACCGGTGGCCAAGGAACAGGTGATGAGCCTGGGTGGACGGTTTGTGGAACTGGCGGTGGAGGCCAAGGATGCGCAGGACGCCAGCGGATATGCGAAAGCGCAGGATGAAGGATTTTATAGAAAGCAGCGCGAACTCCTGGGACAAGTGGTGGCGCAGAGCGACGTGGTGATTACCACGGCGGTGATTCCCGGGAAAAAAGCGCCGATCCTGGTGACCGGCGAGATGGTTGAGCAGATGGCGCCGGGATCGGTGATTGTGGACCTGGCGGTGGAGCGCGGCGGAAATTGCGAACTGACGCATCCGGGAGAAATTGTGGTGGAGCACGGCGTAACGATCATCGGGCTGTTTAACCTGGCGAGCGCTGTGCCGTATCACGCGAGCCAGATGTATGCGAAGAATGTGACCACGTTTCTGTTGCACCTGGTGAAGGATGGAAAACTGCGGATGGACATGCAGGATGAAATCATTCGCGACACTTTGATTACGGGCGGCGGAGAAATTGTGAACGAGAGACTGCGGCAGCTATATGGGCTGGTGGCGCTGGAGGCCGGGCTGCGGCCGCCGTGGGAAGCTGCAGCTCGAACGGTGGAGGAGAACAAGGCATGAAACTGGATCTGCTGACGAGTCTTTACGTGTTCATGCTGGCGGGGTTTATCGGATTTGAAGTGATTCGCCGGGTTTCGCCGCTGCTGCACACGCCGCTGATGTCGTTGACCAATGCGCTGGATGCGATTGCGGTGGTAGGCGCGATCATTCTGGCGGGCGAGCATAAGTCGAACTTCTCGACAATCCTGGGGACGATTGCGATTGTGGCGGCGACCAGCAACATCGTGGGCGGATTTATTATTACCGACCGCATGCTGAAAATGTTCAAGCTCAGCGGGCCGAAAAAATCATGATGTCAGAGGCGGCCTCGCTGCAGGTGATGGAAGTTACCTACCTGATCGCATCAGCGCTTTTTATCTTGTCGCTGAAATGGATGAGCTCGCCGGCGACGGCGCGGCGCGGGGTGTGGGCCGGCGAACTGGGCATGCTGCTGGCGATCGTCGGGACGCTGCTGAATCGCGGCATAGTGGATTACAAGTGGCTGGCTGCGGCGCTGGTGCTGGGAACGATCATTGGCGTGCCGCTGGGCAAAGTGGCGATGACGGCGGTGCCGCAACGGACGGCGCTGAGCCACGCGTTTGGCGCGCTGTGCGTAACGCTGGTGGGGACTGCGGAATTTTATCTGCGGGCGCCGTCGGTGCCGCCCTTCATGATGGCGGTGCTGGGCATGGAAGTGATTCTGGGGTCGCTGACGTTTACGGGAAGTCTGATGGCCGCAGGAAAACTGCAGGAGGTTTTGCCGCAGCGGCCGATTACATATAAGGGGCAGAACTTCGTCAACCTTGGCGTGCTGGCGATTGCGGTGATTGTGGCGGCAATTCTGGTGATGCATCCGGAGCGGGTTTACCTGTATCCGGTGATTGTGATTCTCCCGCTGATTTTTGGTGTGTTGATGATTATTCCCATCGGCGGGGCGGACATGCCGACGGTGATTTCGCTTTTGAATTCTTATGCAGGATTATCGGCGGCGGCGATGGGATTTGTGCTGGACAATAAGCTGCTGATTATTGCGGGCGCGCTGGACGGGGCGTCGGGATTTATCTTGTCGGTAAATATGTCGAAGGCGATGAACCGGTCGTTTTCGAATGTGTTGTTTGGCGCGTTTGGACAGGAGCAGGCCGCCGTGGCAGGTGGAGCGGAAGCGCGGCCGGTGAAGAGTGCGAGCGCGGAAGAGGCGGCGGGGATTCTTGCGGCGGCGAATAAGGTAATCATCGTGCCGGGGTACGGGATGGCGGTCTCGCAGGCGCAGCATAAGGTGCGGGAGTTGTACGACGTGCTGACGAAGCGTGGGGTGGATGTGCGATTTGGGATTCATCCAGTGGCCGGGCGGATGCCGGGGCATATGAATGTGCTGCTGGCGGAGGCGGACATTCCTTACGACAAATTGATGGAGATGGACGACGCGAACGGAGATATGGCGCAAACGGATGTGGCGCTGGTGATTGGCGCGAATGATGTGACGAATCCGGCGGCACGGACGGATGCGAGTAGTCCTATTTATGGGATGCCGATTCTGGATGTTGATAAGGCGCGGACGGTGATGGTGATCAAGCGGGGGATGAGCGCGGGATTTGCGGGGATTGAAAATCCGCTTTATTACGATCGACTAAGACGCTGATGTTGTTTGGGGATGCGAAGGCGTTTGTGGGGTCGATTGTTAGGGAGATTTCGGGTGGTGGTGGGCATTAGCGTTGGGCAAGTCAAAGACCGCACCCCTCGCAAATGCCGCGAAGGATGCGGCACCCCCTCTAGGGGCTAACATTTACTTCCTTCATTACCAAAATCCCCACACGCAAAGTCGACGTGTGGGGCACCCAGAGTCAACAGCCAACGCAGATTCCTCACCCGCCTGGAAAGGCGGCGGGTTCGGAATGACGCGACTAAGTCTGGCGCTGAAAAATTTGCTTAGGAGGCTTTTTCGCGGGACATGATCAGGTAGTCGGCGTACGGGCCTTTGAAGTCTTCGATTTTGCCGTTTTTGAAATGCCAGATGCGGGTGGCGACTTCGTCTAGGACGTCTTCGTCGTGGGTGACGAGTAACACTGTGCCGTCGTATTTCTGCAGAGCGATATTGAGGGCGTTGATGGATTCGAGGTCGAGATGGTTTGTCGGCTCGTCGAGGACCAGGAAATTCGGTTTCTGGAGCATGAGGCGGCAGAAAATCATGCGGGCGATTTCGCCGCCGCTTAAAGCTTTAGTGGGCTTGAGCGCGTCTTCTCCGCTGAAGAGCATTTGACCCAGTAGGCCGCGAATTTCTTCCTGGGTGGATTGCGGATTAAACTGCCAGAGCCATTCGATGGCGGTGTAATCGGAAACAACGGAGTCGCGGTGGTCCTGCGCGAAATAGCCCACCGTTACTTCGTGTCCCCACTTCACGCTGCCGCCGTCTACCGGAAAAACTTTGTCGGCGGGATCGATGAAGCCTTCGGCGTTGCGGATCAGAGATTTCAGCAAGGTGGTCTTGCCGGTGCCGTTGCGGCCGGTAAGCGCGATTTTTTCTCCGCGGGTGACGCTAGCGGAAAAAGGCTTGATGACTTTCAGGTCGTCGTAATTTTTGGCGATGCTCTTGATTTCGAGCGGGTGGCGGCCCGAGCCGCGTTCGATGGCGAAGCGAATGTAGGGGCGGGCGATGTTGGAGCGGGCCAGCTCGGTGGTTTGCAGGCGCTCGACTTCTTTTTTGCGCGAGGTGGCTTGTGCGGAACGCGTGCCGGCAGAAAAGCGCGCGATGAAGTCGTTGAGCTGGGCGATTTTTTTCTCGCGGTTGGCGTTATCGGTTTCGATGCGCGAGCGAATCTGAGTTTTGGCCATCACCATTTCATCGTAGCCGCCGTTGTACATGATGACGGTTTCGTAGTCGATGTCGGCGGTGTGGGTGCAGACGCTGTTGAGGAAATGGCGGTCGTGAGAGATGACGATGAGCACGCCTTCGTATTCGAGCAAATAATTCTGGAGCCAGTGGACGGAATCGAGGTCAAGGTTGTTGGTCGGCTCGTCGAGGAGTAACGCCGGCGGATTGCCGAACAGCGCTTGCGCCAATAGGACGCGGACTTTTTGTCCGCCCTGCAGCTCGCCCATGAGGCGTTCGTGGAGCGTGCTTTCCACGCCGAGGCCGTCGAGAAGGATGGCGGCGTCGGCTTCCGCGGTGTAGCCGCCTTCTTCGCCGACGATGCCTTCGAGTTCGCCGAGGCGCATGCCGTCGGCGTCGGTGAGCTGGTCATGAGGTTTGGAGTAAAGCGCGTCGCGTTCTTCGAGGGCCTTCCAGAGCGGGGCGTTGCCCATGATTACGGTGTCGATGACACGGAACTGGTCGAAGGCGAACTGGTCCTGGCGAAGGATGCCGAGTTTTTTGGGGCGGGTGATGGAGCCCTTGGTGGGATCCAGTTCGCCGGTGAGAATTTTCATCAGGGTGGATTTGCCGGCACCGTTGGGGCCGCTGATGGCGTAGCGGCGGCCGTCGAGGAAGGAGCAGGTGACGTCCTCGAAAAGGATACGGGGGCCGAAGCGCATGGAAACGTTGTCTACGTAGAGCATCTGTTGTTAATTATAGCGTGTAATGAGGGTTTTCGTGGCATGCGCGGAAGTTTGGGCGATTGGCTGAGTGGTTGACAAGATCAGCTGAACAGCAGAATCCTCACCCGCCTGGAAAGGCGGCGGGCTTCGGAATGACGGGCTCAGTTGGTGGCGATGTGAGAACAGCTAAGGTGCGGGCGGAATGAAAATGGCTAACGGAGCTTGCGTAGGCGCGCGCGGGGCGGATAGACTGCGCCGCGCATGCGATTTCAGGGGCAGGGTTCTCGCGAACAGGCTGCGGAGGGCGGCAAACGGCTTGGCTTGGGCGGGTTTTGGGCGTTGATTGCTACGCAGTTTCAGGGGGTGTTCAGCGACAACGCGCTGAAGTGGCTGGTTAGTTTCTTGGTGCTGGAGACCGCTGCGTCGAAGGAGCAGCGGGATTTGTGGTTTGTGCTGATTGTGCCGCTGTTGTTCTCAGTTCCCTTCCTGTTGTTTTCCATACCTGGCGGATTTCTGGCGGATCGATATAGCAAGCGTACCGTGACGATTGCGACGAAGGTGGGCGAGGTGTTTGTGATGGTGCTGGCGACGTGGGCGCTGGCGCGCGGAAGCCTGGGCTGGGCGGGAGTGGCGCTCTTTCTGGCCTGCACGCAGGGGGCGTTTTTTGGGCCGACGAAATACGGATTGCTGCCGGAGCTGCTGGCGGAATCGAAATTGAGTTGGGGAAACGGGATTATTGAATTCGGCACGCTGTTTGCGGCGATCATCGCGGCGCTGGGCGGCGGGTACCTGGCGCATGCGTTTCGCGGCAGGCAGGTTTGGTCCGGCGTGATTTTTGTGGCGCTGGCGCTGATCGGATTGTTGACTAGCCTGGGGATTTCGCGCGTTCCGGCGGCCGATCCTACGCGAAAGTTCGACTGGAATGTGGCACACGAGTTTTTTTCGGAAGTGCGGCACATGCGCGGCGACCGGATGCTGTTGACCGCGGTGGTGGCCAACACGTTTTTCTGGTTTCTGGGATCGCTCCTGCTGCTGAATATCGTGCTTTACAGCGCGGATGTGCTTTTTCTGGACGAAACGAGGAGCAGCTACCTGCTGGCGGGGTTGAGCCTGGGGATCGGGATTGGGAGCCTGGCGGCGGGATTCGTGTCGGGCAAGAAAATTCAGATGGGGATGGTGTTGCCGGGGCTGGGCGGGATTTTCCTGATGGCGGTGCTGCTTTCGTGGTCGGGGATTGGGTTTACAACGGTGTTGGGATACCTGACGGTGCTTGGTTTTGCGGGTGGTTTTTTTGTGGTGCCGATAAATGCGCTGATTCAGCGGCGGCCGGCACCTGAGGAGAAGGGGCGGACGATTGCGGTCGCGAATCTGTTGTCATTTATAGGGGTGGCGCTGCAGCCGGTGGCGCAGTTTGCGATGATCCGACTGGGGCACCCGGACCCGGCGAGGGTATTTCTGATCGCCGGGGCGGTAACCGTGGTGATGGGCCTGGTTTTGACACGAATGATGCCTGAATTGTGGGCTGATGCCCTGGACTGGACGGGGCTGAAACGAAGGGTTACCCTGTAGGCCGTTTGCCTGGGGCCCTCCCACCCAAACTTTCAGTCGAGGATTTGACCTTCATGGCTAGCGTCACCACCCTACCCGCCCACACCCGGGTAGAACACCGCGAACTTTCCGATTCGATGGACCGAGTGCGGGAAGAATTGGAGAAGGTGCGCTCTTCTCCAGATGCGGACAATGTGCATGATTTGCGGGTGGCGATACGGCGATGCCGGTCGGTGGCCAAGGTATTCGAGGAGATTGATCCCGATCCGGCGTGGCCGGAGTTGCGCAAGGCGACGAGAAAAATGTTTCGGGCGCTGGGCGCGCTGAGGGACTCCCACATATTGGCGGACAGGACCAAGGAGCTGGCGGGCTCCAGCGATCCGGTGCGGGTGCACATGCTTGGCCTGCTGGAGGCTGAGGAGCCGAAGCTGCGCGATGAAGTTGTGCGGGTGGCGGGCAAATTCGATGAGAAGGCCTGGGACCATTTGCAGCGGCGATTGCGGAGGCGGGTGCGCTTCATTCCGGTGGGCGGGCTAGCTGCGGAATGCCTGGCGTGGGAGCGATTTGAAGAGATCAAGCAACTGCACGCGCATGCGCTGCGCACCTCGAAGGCGAAGCCGTGGCATGCGTTGCGGATTGGGTTGAAGAAGCTGCGCTATACGGTGGAGGCGCTGCTTCCGGTGCACTACGCGGCATGGAGCGAGAACCTGAAGCGGCTGCAGGATCTGCTGGGCGATATTCATGATTTCGACGTATTGGCGGAAAAAGTGAAGGGCCAGACCGGGTTGCCGGGAGCGGCGCGAAAATCGTGGAAGGACAATTTGCAGCAGGAGCGCGGCAAGCGGGTGCAGACTTACCGGCAACTGACATTGGGGAAAACCAGTATCGGGAACAAATGGCGGCACGCTTTGCCGCATGGGGCGCGGCTGGAGGCGGCATCGTTCGCGCGGATGCAGGCGGCGGCGCGCGCGGCGCAGTCGAGGCCCGGGAAGGCGGCGCGAGTGGCGCGGATTTCGCTGCGCGTGTTTGATTTGTTGCGCCGGGTGGGCGCGGAGCCGTTGTTTGGCGAAGCGAATATGCGGCGTGACCTGCGCGCGGCGGCGTTGCTGCATGCGGTTGGACAGGACGCGAAGCATCCGCGGAAGGCGGCGCGGAAGTTTCTGTTGGGCATGACGGTTCCTCCTCGTTGGACGCGGGAGGATTGGGAATTGGTGGCGTGGGCGGTGCGTTTTCATCGCGGTGCTGAGCCTTCCGCTGACAACGAGAAGTTTGCGGCGCTGAGTCCCTTGGAGCAGGAACACATTCGTGCGCTGGCTGGGGTGATTCGGCTGGGGCGAGTGCTGCACAAGTGCGGTGTGGAGACGGCAACGGGATTTAGGATCGAAAAGTCGGAAGAGGCGATTACCCTGTCGATTCCGAAGCTGGCGGATAGCGGAGAAGCTGCGGCGACGCTGGCTGCGGGGAAACATTTGCTGGAGACGGCGCTGGGTAAGGCGGTGGTGTTAAGGGCGACGGAGATTAAGGCGAAGGTGGTGGCGCTGCCGGCTCCGCGGGAAGTTTTGTATGCGGTGGCGGGGGCTTCGGATTAGGGTTTCCTCGTAGTGATTCCTTGGCTCCTCTAAAAAGCAAAGTTCAGCAGAGAAGACGGAAAAAGCAAATTCAAAAACCGCACCCTTTGAAAAGCGCAAAGGATGCGCCACCCCCTCTTGGGGCTTGGACTGTGGGCGACCCCTCTGGTTGAGATTGGCTTCCAAAATTCTAAAGAGAAATTATTTAGCGGCGCGGCGGAGGAGCTTTGGTGTGGCTAGCCAGATGAATTCGGCGCTGGGTGGGGACAGGCGTTTGAGTTTGATGCCGGCGACGCTGGATTTTTTCAGAGCGGTGAGGTTGTGTTTGCTGGCGAAAGCGGCGGCGATGAGTTCGTCGAGTTGCGGGGCGTGGCCGAAACAGAAGACCGATGAGGAGTGTTTGTCTTTGGCCAGTTCGCGGAAGAGGAGCGAGGGCTCGGCGCCGGGTAACAGTGAGTCGGTCTGGCGGATTTTTTGTTTTGAGTAGCTGAGGGCGGCGGCGAAGATTTCTGCGGTCTGCATGGCGCGGACGTAGGGGCTGGAGACAAATAGATCAGGAGTGATGCCCAGGGCGGCTACGCCTTTGGCGACCTGGCGGGCTTTCTTGATGCCGTCCTCGGTGAGGTAACGCTCGGGATCGGGCGGGCATTTGGGGTCTTCGCGGTCGATGGAGATGCCGTGACGGACGATGTAGAGATCCATTTAGTTGCTCCCTAAACTCTTATCAACGACTCCTGCGTTTATGCACTCATCCGATCCGCGTCATTCGGCGGATTGGCGGAAATAGAGGCGGACGTGGAATTCTTTTTCGAAGAGGTCGGCGCTGCGGGTGGCGTCGCGGAGGTCTTCGGCGGCGTCGCCGCGGGCTTTGACCTGGAGGCCGACGGCGCCGCGCTGGAATGAGGCGTGAATATTGGTGACGCGCTGGCGGTGCGAGTGGTCGAGTCCTTCGGCGATGCGGAGGATGGCGGCCAAGCGGCGGGTCGATGCGCTTGTCGACGTTGGACAAGGAGGAGTAGGCCTCGTGGTGGCCGGCGGGTTCGGTTTTGCGATTGTGGTAGCGGACTAACGCGGCGACGACGGCGCGGTCGCGGCCTGCCAGGCCGGGCATGTCGCCGTTGAGCGCGAGATATTCGCCGTGCTTGTGATGGCCGTGATGGCTGACGTTGTGGCCGATGTCGTGAAGCAGGGCTCCGGCTTCGAGCAGTACGCGCGATTGCGGCGGCAGGTGATGCAGCGGCCTGCAGGCGGTCGAAGAGCAGGATGCTCAGTTCGCGGACATGTTCGGCGTGAGGCTGGTCGTATTCCAGGCGGCGCGCGAAACTGCGGGTGCCGGCGATAGAGCTGGCGGGCGGCGGCGTTGTAGCGATGCGGCTCTTTGCGCGAGAAGGCGTCGTGAGCGATTTCCTGCAGGATGCCGTCGCGCACGCCGACGGCGGGGATGGCCATGCAGCGGACATTCAAGTAACGGCCGAGGGTGATGAAGATGATGGCGGCGATGCCCATGACGTCGGCGCGATCGCGGCGCACTCGCGTAGGCCTTCATACGCTGGCGGACGTCGCGTCTCGAAAATGTCCGGGGAGGCGGTCGCGGAGGAGCGAAAGCTGCAAGCATTGGCAAGCCGTGTTCGCGCGGGCCGGGAGCAATGCCGGCGAGCGTTTCGGCATTGCCGCCGAGCGCGACGGCGATGCTGTTCGCCGAGGTTGGGGCGATTGGGCAATTTCGATTCGAGCAAGCGCGCGGACGTATTTTCGCACCTGCTCGGCTTGTGATGGACGGATCACGCCGGGAATGATTCAGGGTGGTCATCAAGGCGGACGGTGCCGACGCCGAGGTGCGCGCTTTGTTCGACGGTGCGATCGCGGAGAATGCTGATTTCGAGGCTGCCGCCGCCGAGATCGACGATGCAGCGCGGAGGAGCTTCGGGGCCGAGAGCGGCGATGACGGCTTCGCGGCCGAGGCGGGATTCTTCCGTGGCGCTGATGACTTCCAGAGAGATGCCGGATTTCTTGCTTAATCTGCGGAGGAACGCGTCGCGATTGCGAGCTTCTCGGGAAGCGCTGGTGGCCACGGCGCGATATTTGGTTACGCCGAAGTCGTCCATGACTTCCTTGAAGTGGCAGAAGGCTTTCACGCCTTTTTTGAAAAGTTTCTTCGGTGAAGCGGTGGCGCAGAAAGACGCTTTCGCCGAGGCGCAGCGAGTAGCGCTCGTCGTAGAGGGTTCGATGTCGAGCGCGGAATAGGCGCGCGCGACGGAAAGGCGCACGGCGTTGGAGCCGGCGTCGATGGCAGCGATGTGAACTGGCTCAGACATGCGCAGGAGTTTAACGCCAGAGGTGCGGCGAGCGCGGACGACTGGGAGCGTATTTTGTGGCGCGAATGCCGAAGCTGTTCGCCGATGCGGTGGCGCAAGTTGCTTGTTGACGGACGAGACGCTGGCTTCACCGTCGAGCTCGATGAAGCTGTGGCGCTTGGCCATGACTTCGAATTCGCGCTTGATCATGGTCTGGTAGCGGATGAAGGACCAATAGAGATCGTGGGAGAGAGACATGTCGCGGCCGGCTTCCCAGTAGCTGATGGCCTGGGATTTTTTGAATTCGCGGCGCGAAGGCGGTTTCGGGGCGCACGTTGAGCCAGAAAGTGAGGTGCGGCCGGAGAGCCATGGCGTAGAGGCCGCTGATGTAATCGCGATTGATGCCGCGGACGACGCCGCGAGCGATCAGAGTGAAGATGAAACGGTCGGCCAGCACGACGGTGCCGGAGCGCAAGCGCGGGCAGGATGCGGTGCTCGACCTGATCGAAGAAATCGGTGGCGTACATGAGCGACGAGCGTGAGGCGCGTGACGGCGTTTTTCGCGAGGAGCTGGTCGATGTCGCGGCCGACGAGATTCGAACGGCGCAGGCCGCTGGTCTGCACGGCGAAGCCTTCGGACTCGAGCCATTCCTGGAGCAAAGTGATTTGCGTCGAGCGGCCGGAGCCGTCCATGCCCTCGATGACGACCAGGGTGCCGGTGATTTCAGCGGGATCGAAGCCGACGAGCGGCTCGCCGAAGAAATAGTGCGAGGCGTCTTCCTCAGCCGCGACGGATTTTGGTCAGGGGGAGCGGGCATGCGCGGGAGCGTGGTGCTCGGCGGGTTCGGCCGGTTGGGAAGTTGTCGCCGTTGCTGCGGTCGCTTTGTCTTTCTCCTTTCCATCTTTCTCGTGGTCTCGGTCCCGCTCTTTCTCGCGGTCTTTTCTTCGTGTCCGTCTTTTCGTGATCGAGCATGTCACTCGGCTTCCTGGGTGCGCGGCGCAAAACGCTTGAGATCGATTTTGGACGCAACGATGTCGCGCATCTGTTTTTGCAATTTGTTCACGGGCAGGGTTCCGTCGAGGACGACGAAATTATCGGAGTCGACCATTTTGTCGTACTCCTCGAGGATGCGCGCCTGAAACAAGCGGAAACTTTCGGCGCGGTCGTAGGACAAGACCGAGGTCCATGCCGGCTTCGTAATATTTCAATTTCGGACGGCCGCTGAGAATGCGGTGGACGGCGACGTCGAGCGGAGCGCGGAAATAAAAGGTGATGTCGGGAACCGGCGCAAAGCGATAGAGGTTGCGCAGCCAGCGCGCGGGGCAGCCGCGAGCGGCGTCGCGCGCGAAAGCGGTGTAAACGTAGCGGTCGGCGAGTACGAGATAGTCGCCTTGGAGGAGCGGCATGATCTGGCGCTCGCAGCGATCGGCGAAGTCGGCGGCGTGCAGCAGAGAAAATGTCGTTGGCGTGAGAAGACGGCGCTGCTTGCCGCGGCGAGTCGCGGACTTCACGAGTGGCGAGGAGTTCCACTCGGTGAAGTGCAGGCGGTAGCCGCCAATTTCGAGCCAGCGCTTCAGAAGATAAAGTTGCGTGCTCTTGCCCGAGCCATCGGTGCCCTCGACGACGATGAGCGCGCCGGGATAAGCGCGGCTGGGAACGGGACGTCCCGGCTGGGGCAAAGTGGATTTAATTGGTTCGGTTCGGGGCTTTTGTAGTATTTCCTGATTTTCCATGAGTTGTTTGATCACTAGCGGGCGGCAGCTGCGCGCCGGAGTGGATAATAGTCCTCGATTGTTACAAAAACATTACAAGATAGCGGCCTATTGTGCAAAGCAGGCGCTGGATTTGCGGCTAGGCTAGAAAATGCTCACTTTTATGCGCAGGAATTTCGCAGGATTCTGGCGGAATTCGCCGATGAGCAAGCGCAAATCGCCCGTGAGGCCGGCAAGGTTGTCGTACAACTTGGGATCGGAGAAAAGTTTGCCTGCCGTAGTGGTGTTCTCGTTTAGCTTTTTGGAGGCGTCGGCCAGATTCGCGCTGGTGTCGCGCAATTTGTTGTACAGGGTGTCGTCGTTGGCGAGCTTGCCGAGACTTCCCTTTCCAGCGCGGACGTCGCCGAGGATGACGTTGCCGTTGTTGAGGGCCTGCTTGGCCTCGTCATAGAGAGAAGGATCGTTGAGCAGCTTGGTGATGGTGCCCTTGCCAGAGCGCACGTCGGTGACCAGACCATTGACATTGTCGATGCCCTTATCAACCTTGGCGTACAACTCGTCCGAGGCGACCAGCTTGCCCAAGGTGCCGTGACCGGCCTGAATGTTGGTCACGATGCGGTCAAATTTGTCGAGGACGGCGTTCAAGTGATTGTAGGCTTCCGGGTCGGTGATTAATTTTCCGATGGAGCCTTTGCCTTCCGAGATGTCGTCCATGATGATCTGCATCGAATCGGAAAGGGCTTGCAGGCTGCCGAGCATTTCTTTGACTTCGGAAGCGGGAACTTCC
Organism: uncultured Acidobacteriota bacterium; assembly: GCA_963819625.1. GTDB lineage: Bacteria > Acidobacteriota > Terriglobia > Acidiferrales > UBA7541 > Acidiferrum. The sequence continues at coordinate 169,622 of CAWFWY010000019.1, read as the reverse complement.
TGGCCTTCCGTGAGGGGAACACCAGTGAAGCCGCGAGAAATATTCAGATATTTATTTCCGAGTAGACCTTCAGTGACCAGGCTGGCGGCTGAATCAGTAAGCACATCGGACTGGTAGCGGCGCTCCAGGCGCATGACGACTTCGATATTTCTGGCTTTGCCAGCGGACTTGGCCTGGGCGCGGGGAACGAGGGTGATGGACTCCACATTTCCGACGTCGACGCCGTCGACACGAACAGGAGCGCCGTTGGCCAGACCGGAAACATCGGCGAGGTAGGTCTTCAGCCGGTATTTCGGGCCGAGAAAACTCGTGCCGGTAACGTAGAAAATCCCGGCGGCCAGCACGAAAAGACCGATGAGGACGAAAAGGCCTACGCGTAACTCCGTCCAGGTAAGCTGCTTACTCTGGGCCATTACCACTCCCCTCCCGAGCCTGGCAACAAGACTACAGCAAAATTAAACAAGAAAGCGCCGCAGATACGGATCTTTGGAGTTGGCCATCTCCTGCGGTTCGCCTTCGAAATAAATGCGGCCATCTTTGTAAACGAGAAAACGAGTGGCGGCAGGATTCTGGCCGGCGTTGGCAGCATTGACGCGCACTACTTCTTTTGTTTTTTTGTCGAAGGAGAAGTTGGCGAGGGCGAAGCCGTCCTGCAATCGCTGGGTGGCCAAAAGAGCGGTGACGCCGTAGACGTCGCGCAAGCGAAGGATGAGAGTGATGATGGTTTGCGACGTGACGGGATCGAGGCCGGCGGTGGGTGAGTCGTATAAAACGATGTCGGGGCGATTGATCAAGGCGCGGGCGATGGAGACGCGGCGGCGCATGCCGCCGGACAATTCACTCGGTAGCTGGTCCGCAGTGTGCTCCAGCTCGACGAATTGCAGCGCTTCCTGAACGCGCGGCTCGATTTCTTCTTCCTTGACGCGCTCTTCGCGGAGTCGATAGGCGACGTTTTCGCCGACGGTCATGGAATCGAAGAGCGCGCCTTCCTGAAAAACGAAGCCGATGCGCTCGCGTAGGTGCAGGAGACCTTTCTCGGACATGGTGGAAACTTCCTGGCCGAGGACGTTGATGCTTCCGCGGGTGGGTTTGAGCAGGCCGGCGGCGAGCTTGAGGGTGAGAGTTTTTCCGGTGCCGGTTTCGCCGAGCAAGACCAGGGTTTCGCGCTGAGGGACGGAAAAAGAAATGCCGCGAAGGATGTCGCCTTCGTCGAAACCCATGTAGACGTTGTCGAATACTACGGCGGGGCCCGCGCTGGTGGTAGCGGTGGAGGCGACGGCTGAGGTCATGGAATGGGACATCGGTTATAGGGATTATATGGGCAATTCGTTGTTAGCCGTCATCCGGAAATGCCAGGCCGGAGCGGGTGCGAACAGATAAAAGGCCTAGAAAAGTTTGTCACCCAGATAGAGAGCCAACTTGGTGAGGAAGAGATCGGCGGCGATGATCAGGACGGATGCAACGACGACGGCCTGGGTGGTGGCGCGGCCGACTCCCTGGGTGCCGCCGCGGACGTTCAGTCCTTTATAACAGCCGATGGTGGCCAGGATGAAGCCGTAAACCATGGGCTTGGTGAAGCCCTGCATCAAGTCGGCGAAATCGAGAGCTTTGATGGCGCGAGTCCAGAATTCAACGGCGCCGAGGCGCAGGGAGAAGACGGACGCTACGCAGCCGCCGAGGAGGCCGACGAAATCGTTAAGGGCGGTGAGCAGCGGAAGCACGAGAATAGTGGCGAGCACGCGCGGAGTTACGAGCTTGCGGCTGGGATCGGTGCCCATGGCGCGCATGGCGTCGACCTGTTCGGTGACCAGCATGGAGCCTAATTCGGAGGCGATGCCGGAAGCGCAGCGTCCGGCGACGAGGATGCCGGTGAGAGTGGGGCCGAGTTCGCGAACCAGGGCAATGGCGACCACATCGCCGGTGAGCGCTGCTTGGCCGAAGCGGATGAATTGCGAGCCGGTTTGCAACACCATGACCGCGCCGATGAAAAATCCGGAAAGCAGGACGATGGGGAGCGAGCCGACGCCGATGTCGTCCATCTGATCGAGAGTGTCTTGAAAATAGCGCGGGCCAGTGGCGAGATTTCTTATGGAGCGGAAGGACATGATCGAATAGTCCTGCACGCTGGCGACCCAGCCTTTGGCTGAGTCGGTGAGGATGTCGACGACCGACAACCGTGGTTCGGGAGTGGCTTCGCTGCCGATTTGAAGTGGTGTGCCTGCCACGCTGGCCTTTTTGTTGCTGATGACGTGGTGCAACTGGGCGCGAGGAAAGCGTAACTGGGTGAGGCATGGGCGTCAAGTGAAGTGAGGACTCAGATGACGTTGGTACCTATCGTTACAGGAAAAAGACAACGTCAAAGACCGCACCCTTTGAAAATCACAAAGGATGCGGCATCCCCCTAGAGTTTTTACATCTCGATGTTTCAATGTGGGTCCGCTAACGACAACTGGACGCCGCGCGTCTGGGGCGGATACACTCGTTCTTCTTAAAGTAATCAGCACAAATCAAATTTCGACGAGGCGTTTCGAGCGCATGCTGCATTTTTACACCGCGGGGGAATCGCACGGGCAGGCGCTGCTGGCGTTTATTTCTGGGTTGCCGGCGTCACTGCCTGTGGACGTGCAATTCATCAATCGTGAGCTGCATCGGCGACAGTTGGGTTACGGGCGTGGAGGGCGGCAGAAGATTGAGAAGGACCGGGCGGATATTTTTGCGGGAGTGCGGCACGGGAAGACGATTGGCGCGCCGGTGGCGTTGCGGATAGAGAATCGGGATTGGGCGAATTGGGAATTGGCGCTACCGGTGGAAGAGTCGGCGGAGTCGGCGGGCAAGGAGAAAAAACTTACGGCGCCGCGGCCGGGACACGCGGACCTGGCGGGCGCGCAGAAATTTGGGTTTCATGATGCGCGCTACATTCTGGAGCGCGCATCGGCGAGGGAGACTGCGGCACGAGTGGCCGCGGGGGCGTTCGCAAAACTTTTGCTGTGCGAACTGGGCACGGAGATCGCCAGCCACACGATTCGGGTGGGGCACGTGGCGCTGGAGCGCGACGCCACGTGGGAAGAAGTTCGAGCGGTGTGCGCGGATCTGGAATCGCCGCTGCGATGCGTGGACGACGGTTTGCAGAAAAAAATGAAAGCGGAAGTGGACGCGGCGCTGCGGGCGGGAGATACGGTTGGAGGCGTGTTTGAGGTGATTGCCCACAACGTGCCTGTGGGTTTGGGCAGCCACGCGCAGTGGAATGAAAAACTTGATGGCCGGCTGGCGCAGGCGGTTGGGAGCATCCAGGCGGTGAAGGCGGTGGAGATTGGCGCGGGCGTCGCGGCGGCGGGATCGTATGGCAGCGAAGTGCAGGATGAGATTTCTTACGACAAGCCGGGGAAAAAATTCAGGCGCTCATCGAATCGCGCGGGCGGGCTGGAAGGCGGGATTACCAACGGGCAGGACGTGGTGGTGCGCGGCTACTTGAAACCGATTTCGACGCTGCGGCGCGCGCTGGGAACGGCCGACATGGTGACGAAGGAGCCGGTTCAGGCGGCTTATGAACGCTCGGACTGGTGCGTAGTGCCCGCCGGCGGCGTGGCGGGCGAAGCCATGGTGGCACTTGTGCTGGCCGATGCTTTTCTGCAAAAATTTGGAGGAGACTCCCTCGCGGAGATGCGGCGGAATTTCGACAACTATGCCCGACAAATCGACGAGTTCTGAAGCAGTGGCGGTAAAGGCGGAGACCGCTGCGCCTGCCGGCCCTGCGCGAAAGATTTATCCGATCGTGATGTATGGGGATCCGATATTGGAAAAACCCACCGCGCCCATTTCGGAATTTAATGAGGAGCTGGAAGAGTTGACAGAGGACATGTTTGCGTCGATGTATGCGGCGCAGGGAGTGGGGCTGGCGGCTCCCCAGATCGGGAAGAAGCTGAGGCTGACGGTGGTGGATGTGACGGCGGGGAAGAATCCGGAAGCCAAGATCGTGCTGATCAATCCGGAGATTGTTCACGCGGAAGGCGAAAAGCGAGAAGAAGAGGGTTGCCTGTCGCTGCCCGGTTTTCGGGGATACGTGGTGCGGCCGCAATTCGTGACGATAAAGGCGCAGAACGCCAAAGGCGAGTATTTTGAAATTCGGGGCGAGGATTTGCTGGCGAGGGCTTTCTGTCACGAGATCGATCACCTGAACGGGATTCTTTTTATCCAGCATCTGAGCATGCTGAAACGAGATCTGATCAGACGAAAGATCAAGAAACTTCGAAAACAGGGCGAATGGTGAGTTGATTAGTTAGAGTTAGCCCGCTGGCACTCCTGATTCATTCCGGGATTTTCCGTTGTTGTCGTAGTGTCAAGTCAGTCAGGATGAATGCTTCGGTTCAATGATTCGTTCGAGGATTCGCTCAAGGACTCGTTGAACGGAAGGATGCCTATGCGGATTGTTTTCTGCGGAACCCCAGCTTTCGCGGTGCCCACGCTGAAGAGCATCATTGCGGCCCCGGATTTTGAACTCGTCGCGGTGATTACGCAGCCGGACCGGCCACGCGGCCGAGGGCAAGAAATTTCATTTTCTCCCGTAAAACAAGCAGCGTTGGATGCCGGGATTCCCGTACGACAGCCGGAGAAGATACGCGCTCCTGAAGCCCGGGAGGTGCTACAACACTTCATGCCGGAGTGCTTCGTGATCATCGCTTACGGGCAGATTATTCCGGAAGGCTTGCTGCCGCTGGCCAAATGCGGGTGGATCAATCTGCACGCTTCCCTGCTGCCAAAATATCGCGGAGCGGCACCGATCAACTGGGCCATCGCCAATGGAGAAACCATCACGGGGCTGACGACCATGCGCATTGACGCGGGTATGGACACTGGCGACATGCTGCTGCAAAAGGAAATTGAAATCGAGCCGTGCGAGACGGCCCCGCAGTTAGCGGCGCGGATGTCTGAAGCGGGTGCGCCACTGATGATGGAGACGCTACGGGGCCTGGTGGACGGTTCGGTAACGACCAAAAAACAAAACGATGAGCTGGCCACTTACGCGCCGTTGCTGAAGAAGGAAGATGGGCGCATCAATTGGACGAGGAGAGCGGTCGAGGTCGCCAACCACATACGCGGTTTCGACCCGTGGCCGGGGGCGTTCACGGCGTTTCGGGGGAAAACTTGCCAGCTGTGGGGCGAAGCGATTCCGGGCGAACGAACTGCGGATGCTCCCGGCACGCTGCTATTACTGGCAGAGGGCGAATTGCGGGTGGCGTGCGGGGACACAACCGTTTTACGTGTTGAAGCCGTCAAACTGGAGGGACGCAGTAAGGTTTCGGCGCAGCAATTCGTGAACGGCGCGCGGTTGGCCAAAGAAGAACGCTTTGGTAACAGCTAAATTGCGCGTCGCGGAGCGCTGAGGCATACTCGGTTTCTCCACGGTTTTATTGCAGGTTTTCTTGCAGGACGGCAATTTCTAGGTTCATGCCCACGGGAGCTCATCGTTAATGTCTATTTCCAGCCTATCTGAAAAATTCGTGCGAGTGGCAATCGGGGCTAAGGGTTTGCTGCGCATGGCGGCTTGCGGCGTGGTTTGTGCGCAATTGGCGGTGGCGCCGGCAGGTTGGGCGGGCGAAGGTTCCGCGGCGAAGACGATTGCGAAAACCGCGGCACCCGGCGTCGAGGCAAAAAAACTTGCGAGCGATCCGGTGTTGAAGGTGATGGAGACCGAGCTTTCGCGCGCGGACAAGGAATTGGGGAAGACCGACCAGGCGCCTTACTACCTGAGTTACACGGTTTACGACCAGGACTTCGTGGTGCTGGTGGGCGCTTACGGAAGTTTGTTGACGAATGCGGCGGCGAAGCGGCGGCAGGCGGATGTGACTATGCGAGTGGGCACGCCGGAGCTGGACAATACGCATGGCCAAAGCCGCGCAAGCGGCGTGACGTCGGGCGCGTTGCCGCTTTCCGACGATCAGGATGCGATTGGACGGGTGCTGTGGGAGTTGACGGACCGCGAATACAAGCGTGCGGTGCCGTCGCTGATGAATGTGCGGACGAATACGGCGGTGCGCGCCGAAGAAGAGGATAAGTCGCCGGATTTTTCGAAGGAAACTCCTTCAACGCATATTGCCGAGCCGAAGGTGCCCGGGACTTTCGATCGCGCGGCGTGGGAAAGCGAGATCAAGAGGCTGTCGGCGATCTTCCGGAAATATCCGGAGGTGTATTTCGGCAGCGTGATGCTGCAGATGCAGAATTCGAACGCGCGCATGGTGACCAGCGAAGGCAGCGCGATCGTAACACCCAGCATTTCGACGCGATTGATTATGGAAGCGCAAACGCGCGCGGCGGACGGGATGGAATTGCTGCGGGTGGAAACTTTTCAAGCTCCGAACGCGAAGGGTTTGCCCGCAGAAGCGGAGCTCTCGGCAAAAATCGACAAGATGGCCGCGGATTTGAAAGCGCTGCGAGAGGCGCCGGTGGCGGAGCCTTACGACGGGCCCGCGCTATTGAGCGGGCGCGCCGCGGCGGTGTTTTTTCATGAGGTGCTGGGGCACCGGCTGGAGGGACACCGGCAGAAAGACGAAGAAGAAGGGCAGACGTTCACGAAGAAGGTGGGACAAGAAGTGCTGCCGAAATTTTTGAGCGTGGCGGACGACCCGACGTTGAAACAGGTCGGCGACATGAAACTGGCCGGGTCGTATGACTACGACAATGAAGGAACTCCTGCGCAGCGGGTGGAAGTGATTCACGACGGGGTGCTGAAGAGTTTTCTGATGTCGCGCATGCCGATCAAGAATTTCAGCGTTTCGAACGGACACGGTAGAAACCAGCCTGGGTTGATGCCCACTGGGCGGCAGGGAAATTTGATCGTGACGTCCAACCAGACCGTTCCGGAAAAAGACATGCGGCAGAAACTGATCGACGAAGCAAAAAAACAGGGAAAACCATACGGGCTGTATTTCGACGACATTCAGGGTGGATTCACGTTGACGACGCGTTCGTTGCCACAGGCGTTCCAGGTGCTTCCGGTGATCGTTTATAAACTTTACGTGGACGGCCGACCGGACGAACTGGTGCGCGGAGTGGACATTGTGGGCACACCACTGGCGGCGCTGACGCGGATTGTGGCCACAGGCGATCAGCAACACGTGTTCAACGGCATTTGCGGAGCGGAGAGCGGGAGCGTGCCGGTAGCGGCGGTGGCTCCGGCGATTCTGTTTTCCGAGATGGAAGTGCAGAAGCGGGCGCATGCACATGAACGGCCGCCAATATTGCCGCCGCCGGGATTTGAAGGCGCCGGCGAAGCCGTGGCGTCTCATACCGTGGCCTCACCCGCCGCAGCGGGAGAGGTGAAACCGTGAGGGCCGCTAAATCAGGTTTCCTGGGTACTACTTCCCTTTCATTCTTTTCGAGCTTTTTCGCGACGCTCGGCGTGATTTTATTTTTTTCGAGCGCATTTCGAGCGGCTGATCAACCGACCGCGAAGGTGGCGCCAGTTGCGGTGCCTGCGAACGCCGCGGCGATGGCTGCGGCCGAGGCGGCTGCAAAAGGCGATCCCTTGCTCGAGGCGCTGCTTACAGAGCTGACGCGCTCTTATTCTCATTTGAAGATGGACCATGTGCGGGCGCCGTATTACATCGAATACCGCGTAAATGATGTGGATGATTACAGCGCGGAAGCGGCTTTTGGGGCGCTGGTGCAGAGCCAACGAGTGCACGTGCGGATATTGCGAGTGGTGGTGCGCATCGGGGACTACAAGCAGGACAGCTATTTTGGGCAAGGGGTGGGCGAGACAAATATCCTGCCGCTGGACAATGACGCCATTGCGTTGCGGCACCAGATCTGGCTGGCGACGGATGACGCGTATAAGAGCGCCGGGCAATCGTTTGCGGAGAAGCAGGCGGCGATGAAGCAGTTCAGCGCCGACCCTAGCCCGGTAGATGATTTCGCAAAGGTGCCGGTGGTGATTGCCGTGGGACCGGTGGCGACATTGCAAGTGGACGACAAGGAGTGGAAAAAGACGCTGGAAGAGGCCACGGATTTGTACCGGCAGTTTCCCGACGTGCAGTCTTCGACGGCGTCGGCGCGCTTTACGGGGATCAACGAGTATTTCGTGAACTCGGAAGGAACGGTGACGCGCGACGGGCGGACGACCTACAGCGTGCAATTGAACAGCGCAGCGCAGGCGGAAGATGGGATGCGCGTGGCGCGCAATCCCGCGTGGATGGTGGCGCGGGCCGAAGAGCTGCCGAGCCGTTCGGCTTTGCTGAGCGACGCGAAGAAAACGCTGGAGACGGTGGTGGCGCTGCGCAAGGCTCCCATCGTGGAAGAGGACTATCGCGGGCCGGTATTATTCGCGCCGGATGCGGCGGACGATGTGGTGGCGTCGCTGATCGGACAAAACGTAGTGGGGCGCAAACCGCAACTCGGCAGGCCGAACCGGACGACGGGAGCGTTTGCGTCGAGCTATAAGGCGCGGGTGCTGCCAACTTTTCTTTCGGCGGTTGACGACCCTTCGATGAAGGACTTTCAGGGCAAGAGCACGGTGGGAAGCTACGCAGTGGATAGCGAAGGAGTGAAAGCGCAGCGCGTGTCGTTGATCGAAAACGGGATGCTGACGAATTATTTGCTGGGGCGGCAGCCGATTCGCGATTTTCCGGAGTCGAACGGGCACGGACGCGGGGCGCCGGGCGTTTTTCCCGGTCCTGCGCTGGGGGTGCTGGTGCTGAAGTCTTCGGAGGCGCAAACTCCGGAAGCGCTGAAGCAGCGCGCGATGCAGATGGTGAAGGATCAGGGGCAACCTTACGCGTATCGCGTCGATACCCTGGGACCGGGCAATACACCGCGATTGCTTTACCGCGTCTACGCCAACGATGGGCATGAGGAACTGGTGCGCGGCGCGGTATTCAGCGAATTGGACGTACGGGCGATGCGCAGCGACTTGATTGCGGCCGGCAATGATCCATTGGTGAGCAATCGCTCGGGCGGAGCGCCATCGACGGTGATCAGCCCTTCGCTGCTGTTTGGGGAGCTGGAAGTGCGGCGAGCAGATACCAGTAAGGATAAATTGCCGGAATATCCTGCGCCGCCATTGGCCTCGGCTTCAGCGGACGGAAAAACAAAGGCGTTCACCGATCACTAGAAGCGTTCTAACATTTCACTTATGACCCTGCGAGAAAGACTTGAATGGCTGGCCAGGATGACGCTGCTGGTGTTTATCCTGGCGTCGGCGGCGTTTTTGAGCGCGATTACCGCGATGCGCGTGGCGATTCACGGACGCGAAGTGACCATGCCGAACCTGGTGGGCAAGAAGGTCAGCGAAGCGAATCAACTTTTGCGTTCATCGGGGCTGGTGTTGCGCGTGGCAGATCGCGTTTATAGCGACCTGCCAGCCAACGTGGTGGTGCGGCAAACTCCCACGGCGGGGTTGCTGATGAAAGTGTCTCAGCAGGCGCACGTAGTGTTGAGCCTGGGGCAGCGGCAATTGACGATTCCCCGGCTTGCAGGGACGACGCTGAGAATTTCGCGGATCGAGATGCTGCGCGCGGGACTGCAGATCGGCGAAGTGTCGAATATTTCGATCGCCAATGAGCCGCCGGATACGGTGGTGATGCAAAACCCAAAGCCCGGGACGGGAGCGGCGACGCCGCGCGTGGATGTGCTGGTATCGCAAGGCGATCGCGACAAGGCTTACGTGATGCCACACCTGGTCGGCCTCAATGAGACGGATGCGCAGCACCGGCTGGATCTTGCGAGTCTGCGCCGCAAGGTGAACCTGGTGGCGGCCCCGCAGTGGCCGCATGGCGCGGTGATCGATCAGACGCCAGCAGCGGGATCGCGGATCGCGGCGACCTCCGCAGTGGAACTTACCGTAGCCATGTAAATTCAATTCAGGGCGTAGAGATTGCCGTCGGTGCTGCCAAAGTAGACGGCATCGCCTGCGACGACCGGCGAAGAGAGAATTGCGCCGGTGGCGAATAGTTTGTATACACCGATTAGCATGTTGTCGTAGAAATTCTCGGTGAAGACGGCTTCGTAGTTGGTGGTGCCGTCGGGCTTGGAGAGAGCAGCGAGATTTTCGCGCGCGCCATCGGTCTGAAAGGACCAACCGACTTTGCCGGTGCGGAGGTCGACGGCGGTGAGCACGCCGTTGTGGCTGCCAAAATAAATGGTGTCGCCGGCGACGGCCGGGGACGAGAAAATCGGCCAGGTAAACTTCAGCGACAGAACCGGCTGGCCACCCGCTTTGGCTTCAAATCCATAAAATAGCTTGGTGTCGGACGTGCCGAAATATACTTTGCCTTCGTAAACCGCCGGCGAGGTGATTACCCAGGAACCTTTGTTGTTGAAACTCCACTTTTTCTTGCCGGTGGCGGTGTCCAGCGCGTAGAAATTGGAGTCGCGGCAGCCGAAGTATACGAGGCCATCGGCCACAGCCGCGGAAGACTGGATGCCCACCTGGTTATGAGTGCCGGGGTCCTCGCCGGTTTTGAAACGCCACACCTGCTTGCCGGTGGCGGCGTCGAGTGCATAGAAATAGCTGTCCCAACTACCGATGAAAACCACACCGTTGGAAACTGCTGGAGAAGCGTGCACGACGTCTCCCGTCTGAAATTTCCAGTTGAGCTTGCCGGTGGCGGCGGCGAGTGCATAGACGTTACCGTCGCCGCTGCCAAAATAAACAGCGCCACCGGAAAGAGTGGGAGAGGAGAGGTAAAAATCGAACGGATCGGGCATAGATTCCGCTGCGGGAAGCGAGCCATGAATGTGCTTGGCGGTGAAGCGATGTTCGCCGGCGGTCTGGAATTTCCACTTCAGCTTGCCGGTGGCGGAGTCAACGGCGTAAAAGTTGCCGTCGTAACTGGAGAAATAGACGACCCCTTGATCGACCGCGGGAGATGAGGTGATACGGGCTTCGGTGGCGAATTTCCATTTCTGCGTGCCGGAAGCGAGATCGACGGCATAGACGTTGCCGTCGGTGCTACCGACGTAGGCGGTGGTGGCGTCCAGGGCGGGAGAAGAAATCACCAGGCCGGAGGTATGAAATTTCCATTTCACTTTGTGAAATTTGGGGACGCCGGCGGCGTTGTAAACGCCGGTGTGTTCGGGATTGGCGCGAAACATCGCGGGGCTTGAGGGAATCGGGACAGGCGTGTCCTGGCATATTGCGGCTTGGGACAGAGCCAAGACGGGAGCGATCACGGTGGTGGCCAGAAGAAGGGATTTCATGAGCGATATTAGACGGAGGGTGCAGAGAAAGGGTTGGTGGGCAGAAACTCACAGGCAACCTCAGGGCGGGGGTGGGGCTCTCACCTACAGGATTTAACTGGCCTTAGGGGCAAATATCGCGCTAGGCTGGCCTTTCGTTCAGGTTATAATCCGTTGGTTCGGGGACAGTGCCGGCTGGCCGATTTTCCCAGCGGATCAGCGGCTTCGCGAGTTTCCAAAAATTCAGAGAGGTGTTGTTTGCTACATACTCCGAGGTCCGCGAGTTCAAAAGGTTTCACCTTGAGATTGCTGGCAGGCGTGATCGTGGTGGGCCTGCTGGGCTGCATTCCCTGCAACGCACAGATCCTGCACAAGAAGAAAAAGACCGGCAAAGCCGCCAGCGCGGATAACAGCGCGCAGCCCGACAAGGTGCTGTATGACCGGGCAACAGAAGACATCCGGCGGGGACGGCATGAAGTGGGACGGCTGAACCTGCAGACGCTGATTAATACGTATCCTGATAGCGAATACCTGGCCAAGGCGAAATTGCTGATCGCGGACTCCTACTACAAAGAGGGTGGCACGGCGAACATGACTCAGGCCATCTCCGGATATAAAGATTTCATCGTGTTCTTCCCTTTCCTTCCGGAGGCGTCCTACGCGCAACTGCAAGTGGCTATGGGGCACTACCGACAAATGGAGAAACCCGACCGGGACCGCACGGAGGCCAAGGAGGCGGAAGCCGAGTTCCAGACATTTCTGCAGAAGTATCCGAAAGATCCGCTGGCCGACAAAGCCATGCAACACCTGCGCGAAGTGCAGGAAGTCATTGCGGAAGGCGATTTCCGGGTGGCCTATTTTTATTATGTAAAAGGCGACAAGCGGGCGGCAGCGGCACGACTGATCGGAATTACGAACCGCTACCCGCTTTATAGCAATTCCGATCGTGCGTTGTTCATGCTGGGAGATATTTTCGAAGGGGCGGAGAAGAAAGAGGTCGCGGCAAATTATTACTCGCGAATCGTAAGGAATTATCCGCTGTCGAAATTTGTGCCCGACGCGAAGACCAAGCTGGTGGCCATGAAGGTACCGGTGCCGCAGCCGGATCCGAAATCACAGGCGTGGATGGTTGCGGAGCAGAATGCGCCGCGGCCGCGGACGAGCTTGATGAGCAGGCCGCTGGGAATCCTGAAGTCAGGGCCAACAAATGAGATGAAGGCGGCTGCGCAAGTGGGTACGCCTACTTTGGAGCCCGAGCCGGACACTTCGTCCGCGACCGATGTGCTTACTGGCGGCAACAGCTCGCGCATCGTGGTGGGAGGCGGAAGCGGCACGGGCAGCTCGACGGGAAACACGACCGGCGTCGTAGCCACGGTGACGCCTGGAACGCGGGCGGAAAATAACGGGGCAGCGGAAGGCGCTGCAGAGGATGCGGCTCCAGCGGGTGGTAGTGCGCCGCCAGGGACCGACAGTCCCTCGCCGGGAGCAGCCCAGCCTGAATCTGGTTCGGTTGCGCCGGCGGGGGAATCGAGTTCGGCGACGCCCGCGGATACAAGCGGCCCGGCCGCAGCCGGGGACGCTGCTGGTGCGGCGGCGAGCACTGACGCTGCCAAAACGGATGCCTCGAAGACAGATACAAAGGCGGAATCAGACGGCAAAACGAAAGAGTCGACCAGTAAGAAGAAGAAGGGCGTGCGCAAGCTGATTCCCTGGTAGGCAAAACTGAAAAGCTTAATCGAAAAAGGGCGTGGCGCTGAGGCCACGCCCTTTTTTTGTCTGGGAGGGGGTCGCATGGGTTGAACAATCCAGCGCGGTCAACCACCGGTTAGCATGAACGACACAAATAACGTTCGAGCACGCCTGGGAGGCGGGCGGGCATATTCACTTGAGACACAGGCAAACCCTTGATTCGTTGACGGCCAAGGCGCAGGATGCTCCAATACGGAATCGGCGAAGTGTATTGAAGTAGACAGGCAGCGGGCACGAGCGCATGCGCGCGGAGGACGTGCGGTGGCCAAGATTCTGGTGGCGGACGACAATAGCAACATCCAGCGGATGGTGGGGCTAGCCCTGAAAGATCAGGGAATCGAAGTCGTCGCGGTGGGCAACGGCGAAGCTGCGGTTAGAAAAATATCAGAATTGCGGCCCGATCTGGTGCTGGCGGATGTGTTCATGCCGGTGCGCAACGGGTATGAAGTTTGCCAGTATGTAAAAGAAGATGAGTCGCTTAAACATATTCCAGTAATTCTGCTGGTGGGGGCGTTTGATCCTCTGGATGAGCAGGAAGCGCAGCGAGTAGGCGCCGATGGGGTGTTGAAGAAGCCGTTCGTTCCTCCCGACCCGTTGATTGCGATGGTGAAGGCCGCTTTGGAGCGGGCAGGCGTATCGCTTTCGCCAGCGGGTGCGGCGAAGACTTCTGCTGTGACAGCTCGAAAGGCTGCGGATCTGCTACCTCCTGCGCAGGCACCTGCGGCACAAGCACCACCCATAGAATCGCCGACGCCGCAAAGTTCTTCACCGCTCGGGGGCATTTCATTCAGCGGATCTTCCGCCCCGCCAGCTATTGTGGTGGCGGATGAGAGTTTCGTCGACACTCCGGCAGCTCCAGAGCCTGTCAATGCAGAAGCAGCAAGTAACACGATCGCTTTTGGAAATCTGCTGGGTTCGGCAGCTCCGGCAGCCGAAGATCCGGGATTTTCCGCTGAGGAAATGGAAGCGGTAACCGCGAAGGATTGGCGCTCGCTGGAAGAGCCGGCCGACGTTCCTGAGGAAGAGGAAGAAGAGAGCAAGGAATCTGTGCCGTCATGGCGCCGCGAAGAAGCAGAGAGCAATTTTGGCGCAGAGGACGGAGTTGGTCCGGTAAGAGACTGGCGCGACAGCCTGGAAGCGGAATCGGTGGGGCGCAAGAGCGCTCGAGAAGTCTGGGAGCAAGCGGAAGAAAAGGATGGATTTGCGAAGGCCACGGATGTTCCTTCGGCGATGGCGTCGTTTACCAGCGAGTTGAGCGCGCTGGAGGCGGAAACGACTGAGGCAAAAAATCAATTTGGCGGCAAGACTGCCGAGTTGGAAGCGGCTCCGCAGGCTCCTTCACACGCGGCTACATTTCCTGAGGAACCCGCCCTGGCGGAGGTTACTCCCGCGCCTGAAATAACGGCGATGAGCTTGCCAGTCGTCAAGTCTGAAGAGGCGCACGGGCACGATCAATTTGTGTCCGAACCGCCTGCCGAGGTTGCTGCTGAACCGGCCGCTGTGGAAGAGCTGGTCATGGTGAAGGAAACGCCGGCACCGGTGGAAGTCAGCGCGGAACGCACTGAGCCGAAGAGCGCGACCAATAGCTGGTTCTCAACTCCCAGCAGCCCGTGGGACACTGATACGCAGCACAAAGAAAAATTGGCAGCGTCATGGGATAGCGGAGCCGCTGATACGGAAATTGGCGCGGCGGCTACCACGATCAATAATGCGCCCGAGACGCACAGCAACGGTGAATCTTCTCACGAGGAAGTGACCGCGGTGCTTGCGGATGAACCGGCCGCGAGCGTTTCGGCACCCGAGGCTCCAGCGACTCCTGCGGCTTCGCCGGCGTCCGGCAGCGAAGCGGAGATGGACGCGTTAATCGCGAGAGTGATGGCCAAGCTGAATCCGGAGGCTCTGAATGCCATGGCGCAGCAGATATTGAAACCCGCGGTCGCCGCGATACTTGCCGACGAACTCAAATCGAAGAAGTAGTTCCCTGCTTTACAAAACACTTATTATTGAGCTGAGTGCGCTGCGCGTAATTGACGGCGTGACTTTGTCCCTCGTATAGTCGAAGTTCGCTTTCGCCAGGAAATCTGCGGCGATTGCCCGACCAACAGATACCGAAAAATAAAGTGTGGAGAAATTTGCGCTGATGGCTCGTGAAATACCAAAGGCTTACCAACCGCAGGAAATTGAGCCGAAGTGGGCGCAATTCTGGGTCGCAGAGACACTGTTTCGCGCCGACGCGGATGCGCCACCGCCGGTTTTTTCCATCGTAATCCCGCCGCCGAACGTCACGGGTTCGCTGCACATCGGGCACATGCTGGACCACACGGAAATCGACATCATGACGCGCTGGCATCGCATGCGCGGGGACAACACCTTGTATCTGCCGGGGATGGACCATGCGGGAATTTCAACGCAGCGGATGGTGGTGCGGCAACTGGCGGAGCAAGGCATCGATTATCGCAGGCTGGGTCGAGACGAATTCGAGAAGCGAGTGTGGAAGTGGAAGGAAGAGAGCGGCGGCAAGATTACCGGACAGATGCGGCAGATTGGAGAGAGCTGCGACTGGTCGCGGGAGAAGTTCACACTGTCGCCGGAAATGTCGCTGGTGGTCCGCGAGGCGTTTGTGCGGCTGTACGAAGAAAAGCTGATTTATCGCGCGCATTATCTGACCAACTGGTGCCCGGATTGTTTGACCGTATTGAGCGACTTGGAAGTGGTGCATGAAGAGCGGCTGGGGCACTTGTGGTACATCAAATATCCAGTGGCGGATGCGGGCCGCGGGCGATTCGTGGTGGTGGCGACTACACGGCCGGAGACGATGCTGGGAGATACGGCGGTGGCTGTGCATCCCGAGGACGAACGCTATCGGGACTTGATCGGGAAGAGTGTGGCGCTGCCGTTGACGAATCGCGCGATTCCCATTATTGCCGATGAAAGTGTGGACCGTGAATTTGGGACTGGCGCGGTGAAAATCACTCCCGCGCACGACCCTAACGATTTTGAGATGGGGCGGCGCCATCATTTGCCGGAAATAAATGTGATGGCGGACGACGGGAAAATGAACTCCGCGGCGGGCGCGTATGCGAGGATGGACCGGTTCGCGGCGCGGAAGAAAATTGTTGAGGATCTGAAGGCGCAGGGACTGCTGGAGAAAGTGACGGACCACACGCACGCGGTGGGATTGTGCGAGCGCAGCCGGACGGTGGTGGAGCCGCGCGCGTCGACGCAGTGGTTTTGCAAGATGAGACCGCTGGCGGAACCTGCGATTGCGGCGGTCGAGCGGGGAGAGATTCGCATCGTGCCGGACAACCGGCGGGAAGAATATTTTAACTGGATGCGGAATATTCGCGACTGGACGCTGTCGCGACAGCTGTGGTGGGGCCACCGCATTCCGGCATGGTATTGCGAGGACTCGAGGCACGTGACGGTGGCGCGCGAGACGCCAGCGAAGTGCGCGACGTGCGGTTCGGGAAATTTGAAGCAGGATCCGGATGTGCTGGACACCTGGTTCAGCTCCGGGCTGTGGCCGTTTTCCACGCTGGGATGGCCTGCGGAGACGAAGGATTTCAAGACGTACTATCCGACGACGCTGCTGATTACCGGATACGACATCCTGTTTTTCTGGGTAGCGCGGATGATCATGCTGGGGATTCATTTCACCGGGCAAGTTCCCTTTCGCGCCGTGTATCTGCACTCGCTGGTTCGCACCGGCAGCGGAGAAAAAATGTCCAAGTCCAAGGGTACGGGACTTGATCCGGTGGCGCTGAATCAGCAGTACGGCACGGACGCGATGCGGTTTTGTCTGGCGTCGATGGCCGCGCCGGGCACGGACATTGTGTTGTCAGACGACCGGCTGGGCGGAGCGCGCAATTTTGCGAACAAGATCTGGAACGCGGCCCGGTTTTTATTTGTGAATCTCGAAAAGTTTGAGCGAGGCGGGACGCGGCTGGAAGAGCTGGCGGCTCCTGAAATTCGCGCGAACGCGCCTTACGTGCTGAAGAGCGCGGCGCCGTTGCGGGATGCATGGATTTTTGCGCGGCTAGCGGCGACGGTGGAGCAGGTGAACGATGCGCTGGCGAATTACCGGTTTCATGACGGAGCGCAGAGCGTGTACCACTTTTTCTGGGGCGATTTCTGCGACTGGTATATCGAGTGGGTGAAGCCGGAACTGCAAAGCGACGACAGAGAGAGCGCAGTCGTCGCGTGGCGAAATTTGTTTGCGGTGTTTGAAGCGGCGCTGCGGCTGCTGCATCCTTTCATGCCCTTCTTAACGGAAGAGTTGTGGCATCAATTTCCGCAACGGCCCGGGTCGAAATCGATTGCTCTGGATCGCTTCCCGGAAGTGCGCGATAGCTGGAGGAACGACGCCGCGTTGGAGGAGTTCGGGATGCATCCAGGAAATCATTACCGCGGTGCGCAATATTCGCGCGGACATGAAGATTGACCCCAAGAAAAAGGTAGCGGCGGAACTCTCGATCGTCGATGGGGCGCCGAGGGCTTCTGTGGAAGCGAATCGAGATGGAATCATTCGGCTGGGAATGCTGACGGAGTTGAAGATCAGCGGCGAACGGCTGACGCAAGGCGGCGGGGTGGTGCGCTCGACGGCAAAGTTCGATCTGCGGGTTGCATATACGGAACCTGTGGATGTGGCCGCGGAGTCCGCCCGAATTTCGAAAGACATGGAAGGGTTGCGCAAGGCCATCGGATCAAAAGAGAAGCAATTATCCGATGAAACGTTTCGTAGCCGAGCTCCGGAACCAGTGGTGCGTACATTGGAAGCCACGTTGGCGGAGCAGCGCATCGAGATGCAGAAGTTGACGGAGCGGTTTGAGCAGCTGAATCGGAACGCGCAGTAGCGGCGGCAGCGGCTTCGGGGGACGCCGGCGCTCGGACGTTGATTGAGCAATCTAGGACTTCACAAAATGGCAGCGCGCCAAAAATCTTCGGGGACGATTGCCGGAACTACCGAGCGGCAGGTTGCCGCCTTGCTGACCCTGCTGGCGGAGAACGGGACGATTGTGATCAGCGGGGCCAGGATCGCGCGAGAAATCGGCGTATCGCGGTCGACGGTATTTCGCTGGGTGACGCGCCTGCGCGATCTAGGCGTGAAGGTCAAAGGACGCGCGGCCACAGGATATTTTCTGGAGCAGGTGCCGGATATTTTGACGCCGGATATGCTGCGGCAGAGGTTGCGCGGAAGTTTATTCGGGAAGCGGATTTATCATTTTTTCAAAACGGATTCGACGAACCGGGTGGCGCTGGAGCTTGGTCACGCAGGGGAGCCGGAAGGAGCGGTCGTTATTGCTGAGGAGCAAACGGCCGGGCGTGGACGAGGCGGACATTCCTGGCAATCGGAGCGCACCGCGGGGATTTACGCGACAATTCTGCTGCGGCCGCGATTGGCGCCGGTACAGGCGCCGCTTTTGACGATGATGGCGGGATTGTCGGCGCGCGCGGCAGTGCAGTCGGCGACGGGACTCACCGTGGACTTGAAGTGGCCGAACGATTTGATGATCTCGTGGAAAAAGCTGGGTGGCATTCTGACGGAGATGCACGCGGAGCCGTCGCAGGTGCGGTTTGTGATCGTGGGCATCGGGATTAACGTAAACCAGCAGCGATTTCCGGTGGAACTGGCGGGCGCAAGCACTTCTTTGCGGTTGGAAACGGGAAGAATGCAATCGCGGCTGGAAGTGCTGGTGCAATTCCTGCGACAATTCGAAAGCGACTACCAGGAACTGGTGAGCGAAGGCGCGGCGGGAGTAGTGAAGCGGTTTGAGGCGGCTTCGAGCTATGCGCGCGGCAAGCGCGTGCGGGTGACAAACGGACGAGAGAGTTTCACGGGCGTGACCGCTGGACTGGAAGATACCGGCTTGTTGCGCGTGAAGCGGGATGATGGAGAGATTACCACCGTGATTGCCGGCGACGTTGCGGAAGCGAAGTGATTGGCACGATGCAATGCGTGACGAGACAAGCCGACCGGAAGACATATGCTGCTGACTATTGATGTCGGAAATACAAATACGGTTTTAGGCGTGTTTCGCGACGCCGAACTGGTTGCCAACTGGCGGCTGACCACGGCACGCGAGCAGACCGTGGATGAATACGGTGTGCTGACGCGTAACCTGTTTTCGCTGGCCGGATTGGACCGCGACGCCATCACTGGCGTGATTGTCAGCTCCGTGGTGCCTCCCGTGAATTGCACGCTGGTGGAAATGGCGCGGATTTATCTAGGGAAGAAGGCGCTTTTTGTGGAGCCGGGCGTAAAAACGGGAATGGCGGTGCTGGTCGATAACCCATTGGAAGTTGGCGCGGATCGGATTGTGAATGGAGTGGCTGCGTTTCAGGAATATGGCGGGCCATGCGTAGTGGTGGATTTCGGCACGGCGATTACGTTTGACGTGATTTCGGCGCGCGGCGAATACCTCGGAGGAGTGATTGCCCCGGGAATTGGAATTTCGTCGGAGGCTCTATTTGCGCGGGCGGCCAAGTTGCCTCGCGTGGAGATCAAGGATCCGGGAAAAGTAATCGGCACGAATACCGTGACGCATATGCAGGCCGGTTTGTATTACGGCGCGGTGGACATGGTGGATGGGATGTTGAAACGCATCAAGGACGAGTTGGGCGGCGAAATCACCGTGGTGGCCACTGGCGGACATGCCAAGTTGGTGGCGCGCGGTTCGAAACATATCCAGCACACCGATGAATTTCTGACTCTGAAAGGTTTGCGGCTTATCTGGGAAAAGAATCAGGTTGCTGAGCCGGCGAAGGGGTCGCGAACGCGGGAAGAAAGCGGTGCAATGGAGAAGAAAGCGCAGAGATAACTTTGTTGGCGCTCAGCGGCGGTCGAGCAGCGATTTAATTCCTCACACTTGCCATGGACAGCTGGAACTACTTCAACTACTTCACGGAAATCGAAGAATATTTCTGGAAGAAGCGCGGGGCGCACCTGTTGGTATCGCCGCTGGATTGGGCCATCATGGAAACCTGGCAAAAAGCGGGGATTCCGTTGGAAGCGGCTCTTGTGGGGATTGATCGGGCGTTTGAGAGTTACCAGCGATCACGGCGCGGTGGGCTGGGCAAACCTTTGAAAAGCTTGGCGTATTGTACGGACGCGGTGCTGGAAGCGGCCGAGGAACGGAAGGAAGCGGCGACGGGGAGTGGGCCGAAGACAACGCGGACGGCGCCGAAAGAAACTTTTTCGCGCGAAGAAGTTCGGACATATTTTGAGCGGAACATTGCGAGAGTGAAAAGCGCGGCTGAGAAATATACGGCTACGGATCCGGAGTTGAGCGCGCGATTGAATGAGATTGCCAAGTCGCTGGAGTCTTGCATCACACCGCTCGATTCGCCAGGAATCCCGGATCTGGAGGATCTGGAGCGGAGGCTGACGATTCTGGACGACAAGCAGCAGGCGTTGATGGCCAGCCGCGCGAACGATGAGCGGATGCTGCAAATCCGGCGGGGGATGGACGGCCAGCTGGCTGCGTACCGCGGGAAAATGAAAGCTGAACAACTGGCGCTGGTGGAAAAGCAATATATTCAGAAGCGACTGTTGGAGGAGTTTGGGTTGCCGAGGCTCAGCCTTTATTATTTGATGTGATGCAGGCGCAAGCCAACTGAAGATTTCACATGAGAAGCAGCGAGGCTTCCCCGATACATCGAAGAGAGATTCCTCCGCTGCGGAAGCCGACAACTTCGCAGGAGCGAAGTTGGGGAAAGGCGTCGGCTCGTTCCGGTCGGAATGACCGTGGGGTGCTCGAACGTTTAATCGCAGGCATAGTTGGAGAACAAGCAAAAGACATGATCCAGACGAGGGCAGCAGCCTAGTGGCAGATGGGATCGTCGGCAAACGAGCGACTGACGATCATGGAGTTCAGAAACTGGCCGCAGTTGCGGATTTTTGCTAGAGCCTGATCGTTCTGCAGGGCGTTGGGATCTACGGTGGACGCGCCATTCAGGGCTTGGCGCGCCGCGAATACACCGCCGGCCCAGTTGTTCAACTTGTAGACTTCATTGTCGAGTAGCTGAAGAGCGTTGCGGTCGGCGTCGGTGGTTGCGGCGACCTCGGCCTGGCGCAGGCCGACCAGGACTTGCTCCTGATACTGCTGGGCCCATGCGTCGCTCACGGCCAGGCCATAGGTGATCATGGCGCGGATAGTGCCGCGATATTCCCGCATTTCCGCGAGCTCGGAAATTGCGGCAGCGGCGAAATCGCGGGTGATCATCTGTTGATTTTGCACCGCAGGAGCATTTACCGGCGCGGCGTTCGTTGCGGCTCTTTCTGCAGAAGCAGCGGAAGGTATGGTCAGCAGGATGCGATGAGCCTCCACAGCGAATGTGCCGTTGGTAACTTCGGCGAGCGTTTCCAGATCGACGTAAGAGCGGCCATCGATCAGGCGCACGGGCGACGTGGCAGTTTTTCCGTTGACGACCAGGGTTTTGTCGCCGGTGCTTTGCGCGAAAAGAATTCCCGCGAGGATTGGAACGACTGCAAGGGAGAGAAAGAAACGGATCGTATGATTTCGGTTCATGAAGGGCCCCACGCGATTTCCACCGGAGTTTCAGGATCCGGAGTTTGGCGTCAACGAACATTGTACCTCGACGCGCTTTTTGTGGGCGTGTCGGATACACTTTGCTAACACACAGGCTCTCGCCGGAGCTGAGAATTCCTTATTTAGCCACGCAAGAGAATTGAGGACGCTTTTCTATGTATGATGAGTTACTATTATCAATTGAGAAGCTTATTTATGGCGGAGATGGCTTGACGCACGCGGATGGCAATACCGTGTTTGTGCCGTTCG
This sequence comes from uncultured Acidobacteriota bacterium, assembly GCA_963819625.1. GTDB lineage: Bacteria > Acidobacteriota > Terriglobia > Acidiferrales > UBA7541 > Acidiferrum. Next base: position 147,903 of record CAWFWY010000019.1, on the reverse strand, counting down.
TTTTGCCGGGCGAAAGCGTGCGCGTAGCGGCCACCACGCGAAAAAAGAAACTAATCTGGACCAAGTTGCTCGAAGTGACGGCGCCGTCACCGGAGCGCATCGCAGCGCGCTGTCCGCATTTTCGGATCTGCGGAGGATGCCACTACCAGCACATTCCCGCCGCGGAACAGGCGCGGTTGAAGATTGAAATCTTGCGCGAGACGTTGTCACGGCTGGGCGGGATTCAGTGGCAGGGCGAGGTGACGGCGCACACCGGCGAAGCCTACGGGTATCGCAATCGCGCGCAGTGGGCGGTACGCAGCGGGATGCCGCGCGCGCTGGGATATTTTCTGCCGCAGAGTTCGGTAATTCTGCCGATCGATGCGTGCCCGGTGCTTTCTCCCCGATTGGCGCAGACTTTTGGGGTGTTGCAGGACATGGCGCGCGGCGGGAGATTGCCGGCGGGCATATTGGAGATCGAGGCATTCACCGATTCGTCGGACGAGAAAATCGCGCTGAACGTGGCTTTCGACAAATATCCCGCGCCGCCTGCGGAGCTGGCTTCCCTGCTGCGGGAGCTGCTGCCGTGGCTGGAGAGTCTGTTGCTGCTGGACCAGAAGAAGAACCGCTTCGAATTGACGGGGCCGGGATATCTGGTTCACGAAGTGGGCGGATTTAAGTATCAGGTCAGTCATCTGTCATTTTTTCAGGTCAACCGCTTTCTGACCGAGGTGCTGCTGGCCACGATGACCGCGGGCGCTAAAGGCGGGCTGGCGCTCGACCTGTATGCCGGAGTGGGATTTTTCACCTTGCCGCTGGCGCGGGCGTTCGAACGGGTGATCAGCGTGGACGCTAATTTGGCAGCCAGCCGCGATCTGACGAACAACGCGGAAGGCGCGGGTGTGCAAATTATTTCGCACAACGAGGAAGCGGAAGACTTTCTGAAGGAAACGAAGGAGCAGCCGGAGTTTGTGCTGCTGGATCCGCCGAGATCCGGCCTGGGGACCGAGGGTGCGGCGGCGCTGGCGAATTTGGGGGCGGCGGAGATCGTGTATCTGTCGTGCGATCCGGCGACGCTGGCGAGGGATCTGGCGATATTAACGGGATCGCCGAGAAAACCTGCGGGCATCGGCGCAAGCGGGGAGATGTCGCGCTACGAGATTACGGAAATGCATATGTTCGATTTGTTTCCGCAAACGTTTCACATCGAGACCATGGTTCGATTACGCAAGGTTGAATGAAACTGCCGGCCCTAGCGATCGCCGCTTTTTTTTGCTGCGGGGATTGCTTTCGGCCTGACACCTGCTATCGCTCAACGCGCTGGCTCTCACACTTTCCTCGCATTTCTTTTCGCGGCGTGTGTTACTTCCCTCCTGGTTGGAATTCTTCTGGGATATTTTGAGCGGCTTGTGGCGGGCGGAGTTGTGTCTCTGTTGTGCTGGGGTTTGTTGGGATTGAAGGGAGCTTGCGTCGATGAGCAGCCGCGCGCGGCCGACACTATTTTGAGCCGAGTGGACGCGGGCACGATTAGTTTGAGCACGCCGCTGCGATATTACAGGCAGCTGCGGGATGAACCGGAAAAGCTGCCGTGCGGCGTGGGCTACGATATCGGACTCTCGGGCGTGGATTACGAAGGCGCGTTTGGGGCGGCGGCCGGAGGGTTGCGGGTGAGATACGCGACGCACGCGGGTGGTCCCGCTCTGATGGAATTGCACGCGGGAGACAGCGTCTCCGTCTTGACGCAGGCAAAGTTGCCGCAGATGTTTCGCGACGAGGGCGCGTTTGATCGGCGGGCTTACCTGGCGCAGCAAGGAATTGATTTGGTGGCAACGCTGCGCGCGAAATTACTAAACCGGCGCGATCGGGTATTGCAGGATGGACTTCGCGGGCGTCGCGCACTCGGCAATGAGATCGATCCGATGTGGGCAAGCCAACCGCGCGCGGCGGGAGTTTTGCGCGCGATGTTGCTAAGCAATCGCAGCTTCGTCGAGCGCAATGAGGCGACCGATTTTCAAAAGACCGGCGCGTTTCACGTGCTGGTGATCCCGGGACCGCCGGATTGGCTCATCGTATCTATCCTGATTACGCTGGCGTTGCTGGTGATTTGTCTCCGTGTCCACCTTTCGCGTCACGTGATTGTCACGCGAAGTTTGTGCGCGGCTCTGGCTTGCGCGACGGTGCTGATTGCGACGTTTCCGTTTGCCGCGCGGACCTCTGCGGGCAAATTGGAAGTTTCGATCCTGGATGTGGGACAAGGGGATTCCTAGTTCGTGGTGTCGTCGGGCGGCAAGACGCTATTGATCGATGGAGGCGGCGCGTTCGGAGGATTTCCAGGACACGAGCAGGCGCGAGGAATGGATCCCGGCGAGGAGGCGGTGTCGCCGTACTTGTGGAGACGAGGTTTCAAGAAAATTGATGTCATGGCGTTGACGCACGCGCACCAGGATCATCTTGGAGGATTGAAAGCGATTCTCAAAAACTTTCATGTGGGACGTTTGTGGATCGGGCGCGAAGTAAAAAGCCCGGCGCTGGCCAAGCTGGAATCGCTGGCGCGGGAAAAAAGCATTCCGGTGGAGTTCGAGTCACGTAGTAAAGGGTTTGCTCTCGATGGAGTGGAGGGACAATTTTTGTGGCCTGAAGCTTCGGAAGCGGATGCGGCGTATCCGCGAAGAGCAATGATTCGCTGGTTTTGCTATTGAAATACCGGAATAGGACGTTGCTGTTGCCTGGGGATGCCGAAATGCAGGCGGAACAGGCGATGCTGATGGAGAATTCTGAAGAGGATTTGCGGGCCGACGTGCTGAAGGTCGGGCACCACGGGAGCAAGAACTCGACCACCCAGGAGTTTTTGGAAGCGGTGCACCCGCAGATGGCCATTATTTCTGCAGGTGAAGACAATCCGTACGGCCATCCGAGCCCGGAACTACCGGAGAGGTTGCAAACTGCCGGAGTGCGGGTGTTGAGGACCGGGATGGCGCGGTACAGATGCTGACGGACGGCGACAAACTGGAAATTTCGTGTTTTGTGACCTGCGGAGAACCCGCGGCGATTACCGTCTCAGGATCCGCGCAAGCGCCAGATCAAAATCAGAACAGCAAGCAGTAGAAGGAAGCCGGCGGCCGCTTGCCACTCGTGGTTCTTGCGATACTGCGCCAGAGAAAACGCGCCCTGGCTGGCGGGTTTCAGCCTGCCAGACGAAAACCACGGAAAAAACAGAGAAACTGTCGCGGCATATCTATCAAAATCGGCGCCGTGCTGGACGCGGAGTTCGCCCTCTTCCCTGCGCATGACGAGGGAATAAACGATTACGAAATACGCGGCGATGATGGATGCGGATATCCACGAGCGCGCCGCGACGGCCACACCTAGCGCGAGAGTCGCGCTCCCCAGATAAAGAGGATTGCGGGTGTAGGCGTACGGGCCGGTCACGGTGAGGATTTGCTGCTTGTGAAGGTAGCCGGCTGCCCAGGCGCGCAGCGCCAGGCCAATTATTCCGACGAGCGCGCCGTAGAAAATGCTGCGAGGATTGGGCCGGGCAAAAAGCAGGACTGCAATCGCCAGCGGATATCCGAGACGCACTCTCCAGCGAACAAAAAATGCGCCGGCGGAATTCATCCGCGAGCCTTGACGACGCGGCGCACCACTTCGAAAACGGCATCGACAGAAATTTCGAGCATCGACGGATGGGTGTGATCTTCGCGGCTATGCGTGGTGACTACATTTGGCGCGCGGAGGACCACGTCCTCGCGATTAATGGTGGCGGCTCGATGTGCGGTGGAAGATCGGTTCGCGTCCCGATAGGGTCCATTGCGCGCGGGATTCGTGGGGCCGAACAGAGCGACGACCGGTGTGCCGAGGGCGACGGCGAGATGAAGCGGGCCGGTATCGCCGCCAACTACACAAATGGCGTGGCGCAAAAGGCACATGAGCGGGCCGAGTTCACCGTTGAACAGAAGCGGATCGGTATCACCGCTTGCGTCGCGAACTTTGGCTGCGAGGTCGTCTTCTCCGGGACCGTAATTCACGACGCAGCGAGTCGTAAGGGTGGTGGAGATCATGCGGCAGAGGGCGCCAAATCGTCCGGGGGGCCAACATTTGGAGCGCCAGCCGCCTCCGGGGCTGAGCACCACGTAGCGCTCAACGCCGCGGGTACGCAGAAATTTAAAGAGCGCATCGTCATCCAAGGGAGGCAGCTGTAGCGTGAAATCCGCTACGGCGCTGTGGGCTCCGGCGCGGCGAGAAAGTTCGCCATTCTGATCGGCAACGTGCGCGCTGGTGGCGTGGACGCGGTCTGTGTAGAGCAACGGTACGCCGGTTTCGCGCACGGACTTGGAGGAGAAGCCGATGCGCTTTTTGACGCCGCCGAGAAATGGCAGGCTCGCGGATTTCCAGAGTCCCTGATAGTCGATGGCGACGTCAAAATCCGCGGCGCGAATTTCACGGATGGTTTGCTGCAGCGAAGAAAACTGGCGCGTTTCGGTGGTCCATATTTTGGAGGCCAGGCCGCTGCTGGCGACGAGTGGCTTCCAACGCGCCTGAGTGAGCCAGATAATTTCAGAATTGGGGAAGGATTCGCGGAGCGCGGCCACCGCTGGAAAGGTATGCACGATGTCGCCGAGCGAGCCGAGGCGTACCACCAGGAAGCGGCGCTCAGCCATGAGGGGCCTTGCGCAGCGTTTCGAGCATGGCGCGTGTGGAGTGATTTTTGGGGTCGCCGGTAATGGCCACCCGGATGCCGAGGGATTTGGCGGTGGCGCGCTCGGGCACTGTTTCGGGCGTGTAGTCCGTGCCTTTGGCGTGCACGTCGGGGCGCAAATCGTGCAGCAGGGCTTCGGCAGTTGGTTCGCTGAAGAGGACCACGTAATCTACTTCGCGCAGCGCAGCGACCAGGCGGGCGCGCGCGGCTTCGTTGAGGATGGGGCGCCCAAGACCCTTCAGATTTCTGACGCTGGCGTCGTCATTTATGGCGACCACCAGAATGTCGCCTTCGGCGCGCGCGGCCTGAAGATATCTCACGTGGCCGACGTGCAGCACATCGAAGCAGCCGTTGGCGAAGACCACACTTTGGCCGCGTTGCTTGTGCGCGGCAAGCAGGGACCGAAGCTGCGGGCGCGAGACGATTTTCGTTGGCGATAAACGCATGGCTCAGGCCGGCGCTCCGGCGCCGGCGGCTTCGCGATGAATGGCGGCGAGGAGCTCGGAGCGCGTGACCGTGGCGGTTCCCCGCTTCATCACTACTAGGCCGCCAGCGATATTGGCGATGTGCGCGGCTTCCAGGGGCGGGGCACCGGACGCGAGAGCCAGCGTGTAAGCGGCGAGGACGGTGTCGCCGGCACCGGTGACGTCCACGGCCTGATCGCTGCCAAATACCGGAATGTGCGCGGGTGATTGACCGGCTTCGAATAAAGCGATGCCGTGGCGGCCGCGCGTGACGAGTAAAGAATTCAATTTCATAGCCGAAAGGGTTGCGAGGCCGCTGCTGGCCAGCGCGGAAAGATTCTGGCCGATGGCGGCATGGTGCTGCTCTTCGAGTTCGGCCTCGTTAGGCGTTGCCGCGGTAATTCCCGCTCGGTGGTATTCGTGAAGGTGATAACGCGCGTCGAGAGTCACTGGCAGCGTTTTTTTGCGTTTCATTACAATTTCGCGCACCAGAGCGGGACTCGCAACGCCGAAACCGTAGTCAGAGATGGCTAGGGCGTCAGCATGCTTCATGGCAGACACAAAAGACTGGCGCAATTTTTTTTGTGCTTCGGCGGGAAGCGGAGATTGCGGCTCGTCGTCGACGCGAAGAACCTGCTGGCCTACGGTGTGCGCCCAACCGGCGAGGAAACGCGTTTTGGTGGGGGTGCAGCGGTCTTTGACGCGCAGAATGCCTGACACGTCCACGCGCTTCTCGCGGAAATACTGGACGAGCGTATCTCCGTTGGTATCGTCGCCGACAGCGGTCACTGGCAGAACTTTGGCTCCCAGGTCGGCGAGGTTGTTGGCGGCGTTTGCGCCACCGCCAGGAAAGAGCTGCGTTTCGCGATGGCGAATGATCAGGACGGGGGCTTCGCGGGAGACACGGGAGATTTCGCCGAATTCAAATTTGTCGGCTACGAAGTCTCCGAGAAGAACGACGGTTTTCGAAGAAAACTGCTCGACGTATTCCGCGAGGGCGCGCAAATCCACCGATGACGAACGCTCTTTCTGATTCGACGCGCGCTTCATTCCGGTTGCTCCAGAATCCAGTCGACGGCGCCGCTTAAATCGCCGGCAATAAAATCGGGCTGCGAAGCCCACTTCGATGCGTGCCACAAAAGTTCGCCTTCGCCATATCCGGTGCGCACCAGAATACCGCGAGAGCCGGCGCGATGGGCGAGTGCGATGTCGTTGTGGCGGTCCCCCACGACGAAAGATCGCTGCAAGTCGATGCCATGTTCGGCGGAAGCCCGCTCCAGCATACCTGTGCCGGGTTTGCGGCAGGCACAATTATCGCCGGGAGCGTGGGGACAATAGTACAGGCCATCGACATGCGCTCCGGCGGCGGCGAGTTGTTCCACCATCAAACTGTGAACGTTGTGCACCAGCGATTCCGGATAATATCCGCGGCCGACTCCGGACTGGTTGGTGACGATGAAGACGGGCAAGCCGCGATCGTTCAGTTTGCGAATTGCCGCCGGCCCGAACGGAAACATGCGAAAGCGGGAAGCGTGATTCACGTAGCCGACTTCTTCGGCGATGGTGCCGTCGCGATCGAGGAACACGGCGGGGCGAAGGATGCGGTCAGACACGTTCCACCGTTGCGGCGGAAAGCCACGGATCGACGGCGGTTTCCACTTCTCCGGGCGTGATGTGAGTCATACAGCGATGATCGATGGGGCACCGTCGCAGGAAGCACGGGCTGCAATACGGTTGATGGCGGACGATGGTGCTGCGCGGCGTTACCGGCGCGGTGCCCAGTGGATCGGTGGGACCGAAGACTCCAATGGTGGGCAGCCCGACGGCAGCGGCGATGTGCATGGCACCAGAGTCGTTGCCGACAAAGACGTGGCACTGGGAAAGCAGCGCGGGAAGATCCACGATGGCGGTCTTGCCGGTGAGCTCGATGGGAGGCTTGCGCATTTCCGAGGCGATCGCGGAGGAAACAGGCGTTTCGCTCGAGGCGCCGAAGAGTATCACGTCGGCGTCCCATTGGGATTGCAGGCGATTGGCGAGTTCGGCAAAACGCATGGGCGGCCAACATTTCGCGGAGCCGTAGGCGGCGCCTGCGCCGATGGCGATTCTGAGGGCGTGGGGCTGGGCGCCGGCGTCGGTGAGGAATTGAGCGGCGCGAGTGCGATTCGATTCGGGTACCAAAAGTCTGATGAAAGGTTCCTCGGGAATGGAGTCGAGCCAGCCGGCGCGTTTTAGCAATTCCAGGTAGTAGTATTTTTCGTGAGTGGGGATTTCGCCCGGCTTCGGCACGGGAACGGCAGTGGTGAGCAACATGCTGCGGCCGTCGCGGGCGTAGCCGATGCGTTGCGGGATGCCAGCGCGCCAGGCCAGCCACGCGGCGTCGAAAGCATTTTGTAGAAGAATTGCGATGTCGAATTTTTGGACGCGGAGCTCGGAGGCGAGGCGCTCGCGGCCGCTTATACCTCCCTGTTTGCCGCGGACGTCGTATTCGATCAGCTCATCGGCGACGCCTTGGTCGCGATAGATGTCCGCGACGTACGGGCGGGCGAGGATGGAGACGTTCGTATCAGGTCGATTGCGGATTGCGCGGATGGCGGGCAAAGACATGATCGCGTCGCCCACCCAATTCGTGGCGCGGACCAGGACTTTCATGCCTGGGCTCCGCGTGCTTGCAGTACGTGAGTGATGGCGGCAACGAATTCTGGTTCGCCGGCGATTTGCAAATCGATGACAGAAACGTAGACCGGAAAGCTGGTGAATTTTAGGTCAGCGAGATTGCAGGAATCTTTTTCGGTGGTGAGGAGGACCTTGGCACCCGCTCGCTCGGCTATTTGTTCGATGGCACGCACGTCGTTGAGTGTATAGCGGTGATGGTCGGCAAAAAACATGTGATGCGCCCGCGGAAAGCCCCACCTGCCTAGATCGTTCAGGAACGCTTGGGGGTTGCCAATGCCGCAGAACGCGAAAAACGGGCCAGCTCCAATTTCCTGGGCGGACAAGAGCGCGCCGTCACCTCCGAGGCGACGAAAACCCAGCAACCCTGTAGTAGCGGCGAACACCGGCAAGCCCGAGAGGCGTTGAATGGCTTCCAGTACGCCAGCCTGAGACTCGCCCCGCGTAAATAAGACAATGCTAGCGCGCGACAGTGAAGAAAATGGTTCGCGCATCGGTCCGGCGGGAAGCATTGACTGCTTGCCGATCGGGCGCGAAGCATCAATGAGTACGATGTCAAGATCGCGAGCGAGGGGAAGATGCTGGAAGCCGTCATCGAGGAGAAAAACGTCGATGGCCTGGCGGGATTCCAGGAGATGCCCTTGCTCGAATCGATTTTTGCCGACACCGAAGGCGACGCGATTTTGCAGGCGCGAGCGCATGAGCTCGATCTCGTCGCTGGTACCGCTGGAACCTTGATAGCCGCGGCTTAGAATGGCGACGCGCTGGCCCTGGGCAAGAAGTTTGTCGGCCAGCCAGATTACCAGCGGCGTTTTGCCGGTGCCGCCTACGGTGAGATTGCCAACACTGATGACGGCGGCGTTGAGGCGTTTTTGTTTCAGCCAGCTTTTGGCGTAGAGCCAGATGCGAATTTTTACGATAAAGCCGTAGAGAAAAGAAACAGGCCACAGCAGGATGCGCAACGGCAACGGCCAGATCATTGCGTCGGCGCACCGGCGTTGCTCAAGTGTCGGGCGATTTCCGCAAGGGCCCGATCGGTGGCCCCGCGGCTGGCTGCCACTAGATTGCGGGCGATTTCGCCCATCGCACGCATGCGTTCGGGCTCGCGAAAAAATCCGATCCAGGCGACGCCAGCATCCTCGGGGCTTTCGACCTGTACCGCCGCGCCCGCCGAGACAAAGCGGGACGCCATTTCGGCGAAATTCTCCATCGATGGCCCGAAGACTGGAATTTTGCCGAAGGCTGCGGGTTCGAGAATGTTGTGGCCGCCTGATTCAACCAGCGAACCGCCTACAAACACGCCGTCGGCGCAGCGGTACAGCGATGCCAGCTCGCCGATGCTGTCGAGGAGAAGGACCGTAACGTCGGGGAGAATTGCCACGGCGGTGGAAGACGCGTCGTTTGGCGTGGTCTTAATGGGCAATTGCGAGCGCCGCAGATATTTGCGTCGCGACTCGTGAATGAAGTCAGCCGCGGCATCGAAGCGTTCCGGCTTTCGAGGCGCAAGCACGAGAAGGGCGTTGGGATATTCGCCCTGCAGCGTGCCGAAGGCGATGAGCGCCAGCGGCTCTTCGGTGGCGACCACGCTGCCTGCCACGATGATGGGAGTGCGGCCGGCGCGGCGGGCTTCGGTTTCGAGCCAATCCGAAACGGCGGTGGGAGCCGGTAGATCGAGATCGTATTTCAGATTGCCGCTGGCGCGGACGTGCTCGGCCGGCGCTCCGAGATAGCGGATACGTTCGGCGTCTATCTCGCTCTGCATCAAAAACAGACTGGGATCGGCGAGGATTCGCTTGAGGAACGGGCGCAGGAAAAATCCGAACACGCCAAGATATTTTTTGTAACGAGCGAAAGAGCGATCGGAGATGCGGCCACTGGCGATAATTAGCGGAATATTGTGGATGCGGGCCTGGCGCAGAACATTCGGCCAGATTTCCGTTTCGAGGATGACAATCAGGGCGGGCTGGACGGCATCCAGCGCGCGCTTGACCGCATACATCCAGTCGAGCGGAAAGTAGATGACCGCGTCAGCGAAGGGCATGCGCTCGCGCGCCAACGCCTGACCAGTAATCGTAGTGGTGGAAATAATTAAGCGGCGGCCGGGATAGGTTTCTTTCAGTCTGCGGGCGAGTGAAATTCCTGAGAGAACTTCTCCAACAGATACGGCATGCAAAAGGATGGAGCCCTGGAGATTGGAGATCTGCTTCAGCGAGGGATAGGAAAAACCCAGGCGCTCGCCGAGATTGGAAAAGTATTTTCCGTGGCGCAGTCCTTGCACCAGCCAGTATGGCGTGAGCACAACGGCAGCAACACCCAGAAGCAGGCTGTAAATGAAATACACGAAACGTGGCTCCGGTCTATTCCCCGCTGGTGTAAAGTGAGCCAGCGCGGGGGGCAACCCCGAACAACACCCGCGAATCGAAGGCGTCAGATGAAGAGAGTCTATTATAACTCGATGGCAATCCTTGCGAGGACAGTTCCCTTTCTTGCGGTATGCGTGCTGGCGGGCGCCTACGTGGGCGCACAGCAAAAGAGCAGCCAACAGGCTCCGCTGAAGACTACGTCGCTGGAGACTCACGAAGGGCTAACGATTTCGGCGCAGCCATGGACCAATGCGGCGCTGTACAAGGAGAAATTTCCGAAGAAATCCCCTTACGCGGCGGGCATCGTGGCCATGCAGGTGGTCTTTCGCAACGATTCGAACGAGAGCTTGAAGGTGGGGCTTTCGCGCATACGTTTGTCGTTTCAAATCGACCAGGACAACCGGCAGGAGGTGCAGGCGCTAACCTCCGCGCAGGTGGCCGACGAAGTGCTGAAACCAGGCGGCAAGGATCCTTCGAAATCGCGGCAGAAAATTCCGCTGCCGGTGAGCATTCCAAGAAGCGGAAACGACAAGAAATGGGTGGAACTGCAGCAACAAGCTGAGAACGCCGCGGTTCCTTCAAGCGTGATTGCTCCGCACAGCACAGTGCAAGGACTTTTGTATTTCGACCTTCAGGGGCAATTCGATTTGTTGAATGGTGCGCACCTGTACGTGCCGGAGATTGTGGCCATGGAGACGAACAGGTCGCTGACGTATTTCGAGATTGATTTGAGCGGACCGGGTGGCAACTAGCCGGCAGCGCCGTAACTTTTTAGAAATAGTCGTTCCCTTTCGCGTTTTTACAAATTGAAGACGTGTTTGCGCGCATCGAACGGCTCGGCTACGATGGCTTGTGCAAAATATTTCTGACTCTCGCGGACAAGTGTCCGGTATGCTCGAAGAATTAAATCCTGAACAGCGGATGGCGGCGGAAACGACCGAAGGACCGGTGCTCATCCTGGCGGGCGCCGGGACCGGCAAGACGCGCGCGATTACCTTTCGCATGGCCAATCTGATCGCGAGCGGGGTTCCTGCGGACGCTATCTTGGCGGTCACGTTCACGAACAAGGCCGCGCAGGAGATGAGGACGCGCGTGTCGAACCTGCTGATGCGCGCCGGACTCGAACCGTCTGCTCCGTGGCTCTCTACATTTCATTCTCTGTGCGCGCGCATTTTGCGGCGCGAGGCGGTGAACGCGGGGCTGCCGAAAGATTTTGTTATTTACGACGACGATGACCAGGTCGCAGCGGTGAAACTGGTGATGGGCGCGTTGGAAATCGAAGAAGACGCGCTGACGCCTCGAAACGTGTTGAGCCGGATCAGCCACGCCAAGAATCACGGTGAAAGTTCTGGATCGGTGCGCGCCGGAGCGATTGACAGTAACGGGCGGAAGGTTGCGGACATCTACGCGGCCTATGAAAAGCAACTGCATCAAAGCGGGGCTGTGGATTTTGACGACTTATTGCTGCGCGCGACAAAATTGTTGCGCGAATCACAATTTGTCCGTGAAAAGTGGCAAGCGCGCTTCCGGTACATCCACGTCGACGAATATCAGGATACCAACCGGGTGCAGTACGAACTGCTGAAGCTGCTGGCGGGCCCGAAACAGAACGTTTGCGTGGTGGGCGATGAAGATCAATCCATCTACCGCTGGCGAGGAGCCGACGTTTCCATCCTGCTGAGCTTTTCGCGGGACTTTCCCGATGCGAAGGTCATCAAGCTGGAACGCAATTACCGGTCGACGCAGCAGATCCTGAATGCCGCGGGCGCGGTGGTGGGCAACAATCCGGAACGCCTGGGAAAATCGTTGAGCGCTGAAAACGGCGAGGGCGCCAATCTGCGCTATTTCGAAGCGCGGGACGCGCAGGCGGAAGCGGAATTTGTAGGCGGCGAGCTGGTGCGCATCCTTGATGACGACTCTTCGCAGACCTGCGCGGTGGAATACCGAACAAACTTTCAATCTCGCGCGTTTGAAGAAGTGTTTCGAAGGCGCGGTTTGCGGTACAAACTGGTCGGCGGATTCAGCTTTTACAATCGCGCGGAAGTGAAGGATGCGCTGGCGTATGTGCGGCTGGCGGTGCATCCAGACGATGATGTCGCGCTGCTGCGAGTGTTGAACGTTCCGCCGCGAGGGATTGGCAAGACTACTGTCGATGCGCTGCGGGAGTCAGCGCGAATTGATGGCTCTTCGCTGTGGACTGCTATCGATAAATTTGTAGCCGGGGCGGCGGGCGGCCGGGCCGTAACTCCGTTGCGAGTGTTTCAGGAATTTATCGCACACCTGCAGGAAACCTTCCTGCAAAAGGAGCCGGCGGACTTTTTGCGCAGCGTGCTGGACGAAACCGGTTACATGGAAATGTTGAAAGACCGCAACACGCCGGATGATGTGGCGCGCATCGAAAACCTGGAAGAGCTGGCGCGCGCGGTTGAGGAAAGTATGGAAGCCGGCGAGACGTTTACGGATTTTCTGGATGCCGCTGCACTGGTGAGCGACGCGGATTCGTTTGAGGGAAAGTCTGGAGTTACGTTGATCACGCTGCACAGCACCAAAGGGCTGGAGTTCGATCACGTTTTCCTGACTGGACTTGAAGAAGGGATTTGTCCACACAGCCGGTCGCTGCTGGAAGACAAGGGTGTCGAAGAAGAGCGGCGGCTTTGCTACGTGGGAATGACCAGGGCGCGCAAATCACTGACGGTGAGCCGGGCGGTGTACCGGCGCGTGTTTGGCAACGAGCGGCAGATGCGGGAATCGCTTCCGTCGCGGTTTCTGGTGGAAATTCCACGTGAGCTGGTGGATACCGCTTCGGGATCGCTATCGGACATCGGCGAGAAAAGACGATACGAACCCGATCCGGAATATTCGTATTCGTCGGAAGAATTTTTGCGGAGGGTGCGCAGCGGGCCGAGTCCAACGATGTCTACACACCGGCGGCCGGGGGCCATCAGCAACTTTAACCGGCCGGCAATCAAACGCGGGTCGGATGCGCATCCTATGCTGGGGAGAAAAGTTCGCCACCCGACGTACGGAACCGGGACGGTGGTCAGTGTCGAAGGCGATGAGGAAGACCGGCGGGTGTGCGTGAGTTTCCCGGGACGCGGCACGAAAAAATTTGTGGAGCGCTACGCGCAACTCGAGCTTGCTTGAAGCGCGATTCGCAAGGTTGCGTCTCCGCGCCAGCCAAGGTACATTGAGGCACCGCGACGCCGGAATTGGCGTTGGCAATCAAGTTCCAACGAACGAGAACCCCGAAAGCGATCGGAGAGCATGAGTGGGATCAGATCTCTTCCGCTGCAAGAGTATCGATCAGCTGCTGTCGGATTCTGAAAATGCCGAAGTTGGCTTAAAAAAAACGCTGGGCTGGGTAAGTCTTACGGCGCTGGGCATCGGCGCGGTGATCGGATCGGGAATTTTCACGGTGATCGGAACCGCGATCGCCGGGCAAAAATTGCAAGCGTCTTCCATTCTCAACGCTCCCCTGCTTGAATATCTGATTTATCACTCAGCTTCGTTTGGACGGCCGGGCGCGGGACCCGCGATTGCGCTGTCGTTTGTTCTGGTGGCCATCGTTTGCGGATTTGCGTCGGTGTGTTATGCGGAGCTGGCGGCCATGATTCCCATTGCGGGCAGCGCGTACACCTATACGTACGCAACGATGGGCGAGCTGATCGCGTGGATTATTGGCTGGGACTTGATCCTGGAGTACGCGGTGAGCAACATGGCGGTGTGCGTGGGATTTTCGGCGCACATCGTGGACCTGCTGGACTTTTTTGGCATCCATCCGAGTGCGCGCTGGATTTCTCCGGCGTACCTCCCCTCCGGCCTATCGGATTTTCAGGGGAACATGCTGCTCGCGCCGGGCTGGCACTTTGGATTCAACTTCCCCGCATTTCTGATCGTGATGCTGTTGACGTTAATTTTGATTCGGGGCATTCGGGAGTCGGCGGGCGCGAACAACATCATGGTGGTATTGAAAATCACCGCCATTCTCGTGTTCATCGGATTCACGTCGAAGTTGATACATCCGGCGAACTGGCACCCCTTTGCGCCGAATGGCTGGCCGGGAATTTTGACTGGCGGCTCGATCGTATTTTTCACGTATATCGGATTTGATTCCGTATCGACCGCGGCAGAAGAGTGCAAGCGTCCGCAACGGGATCTGCCTATCGGGATTATCGCCACGCTGATTGTATGCACGATTTTATATATCGGAGTGGTTGTGGTGCTGACGGGATTGGTGCCCTGGCAGACATTGATAGACGATGCCGCGCCGGTGGTGAATACCCTGAAGAAATTGCACTTTACCTCAGTACGGCTAGTGGTGCTAATTGGGGCGCTGCTGGGGATGATTTCTTCGTTGCTGGTTTTCCAACTGGGGCAAGCGCGGGTGTGGTTTGCCATGTCGCGCGACGGGTTGTTGCCGCGCATTTTCAGCCGGGTGCATCCGCGGTTTCAGACGCCGGATTTCTCGACGCTGATGGCGGGGATTGTGGTGGGCATTCCCGCGGGGTTGCTGGATATCGGCACGCTCGCTGATCTTTCCAATATCGGCACGCTTTTCGCGTTTGCGCTGGTGGCCGGAGGAGTTTTGATTTTGCGCTATCGCGAGCCGAACCGGCGAAGAGCGTTTCGCGCACCGGGCGGACCGCTTGCGCCGATACTTACAATATTGACGTGCCTGCTGCTGATGGCCGGGCTCCCGATTACCAACTGGATTCGCTTCTTTGTGTGGATGGTGATTGGACTTGTGATTTACTACAACTACGGACGGAAGCGCAGCACGCTGCGGGCGGAAACCCGGGCGTAGACGAGCTGCGCAACTATAGGATGAACAAGGCAATGTTGGCTGCGCGATATCGACGAGCATGGCGTCTGACGTTGGTGATGGCCGCTACATTTGCCATGGCCAGCCCGCAGGGCGCGTGGGCGTGGGGCCGCAACGGTAACAAACTGGTGGTCAACAAAGCCATCGATACGCTTCCGGCAGACATTCGCGAGTTTTTTGAATCGAACCGCGCGCTGCTCTCGCAACACGTGACTGACCCGCTGGACTCCATCGCCAAGGTTGCCTCGGAACGCCACAATCATTTTTTGTATCTGGATAAGTATGGGCGATTTCCTTACGACGGGTTGCCACGCAGTTACAAAGCGGCGGTGGCGAAATTTGGAAAGACCAAGTTGCAGGCGAATGGATTGCTTCCCTGGCAAATCGGAGTGTATAGCCAGAAATTGACGGAGGCCATCAAGGCCGGGCATTGGGACGAAGCGAAACTGGATGCGGCGATTCTGGCGAATTACGTCGCGGAAGCGCACGATCCTTTTAATACTACGGAAGATTTTGACGGCCGACTCACCGGGCAGGCGGGGATCAACGATCGTTTTGGCACGACTTTAATTGACCGGTACTCCTCGTTTTTCCCGATGAGGCCCAATGACGCCACGTATATTAACGATCCGACCGATCACGCATTCGAAGCGTGCCTGAGCTCGCATAGCTGGCTGGAGACGATTCTGCTGGCGGATCGCAACTCGCGGCGCTCGCAAAACACTTACAACGACGAGTACTACGATCACTTCTATAACGCGGCGGCGGTGATTCTGATCCGGCAGCTTTCCGATGCGGCTACTGATGTCGGATCGTACTGGCTGACGGCGTGGATCAACGCCGGACGCCCGCAACTTCCGCACTGACGCCCGCGATGCCGCCGGGCCTGCTTTCAGACGCATTTCATTCCCTAGCAAAAGCTGAACTTCATTTGCATCTGGAGGGATCGCTGCAGCCTGCGACGCTGGTCGTTCTCGCGACAAGACACGGAATCGCGCTGTCCGAAGAGGAGGTGCGGCACCGCTACGCGTATGGCGATTTCATGGAATTTATTGAAGCTTACAAGTGGGTATGTTCGCTGCTGCGAGAGCCGGACGACTATGGCCTGGCGGTGCACGATCTGGGGGAACAGCTGTTGGCTCAGAATGTGGGTTACGCGGAGCTGACGCTTTCGGTAGGAGTGATGCTGCTGCGGCAGCAATCCGTAGAGGACAATTTTGCGGCGATTTTGGAGGCGGCCGAATCGTTTCGGGCTCGCGGATTGAGTTTTAATTCTGTGTTCGACGCAGTCAGGCAATTTGGAGCTGAGGCGGCCATGAAGGTAGTGGAGGCCGCCGAGCGGTGCGGGTCGAGCTCGATTGTGGCCTTTGGTATTGGAGGCGACGAATTGAGTGTTCCCGCGAAAGAATTTCGCGGCGTGTACGACGCTGCAACGAAGCTTGAACTGCATCGTTTGATGCACGCGGGAGAAATTGGCGGGCCGGGAGAAATCCGGCAGGCCATTGAGGTGTTGGGCGTTGAACGCATCGGTCATGGGATCGCTGCGATTCATGATCCCGCTTTGATGGATTTGCTGGCGGAGCGACAAATTCCACTGGAGATTTGTCCGGGCAGCAATATAAGAACTGGCGCACTGGCGAAGCAGTTGGGAGTTGCAGAGGCGCAGATCGAGCAGCATCCCCTTCCCTTTTTATTTCGACAGGGAATACCGGTCGTGATTTCTACCGATGATCCTGCGATGTTTCACACCAGCCTGAGCGCGGAATATGAGAATGCCGCGAAGATGGGATTACAAGAGGATGAACTGACGCGCATCGTGAAAATGGGCTTTGACCACGCTTTTTCTGGTTTGGCGGACTGAGAGAACCTTCCCCGTAGCGGCAATCGCCACAAAAGAAAGACCCACCCTCAAAAATCCGAGGGTGGGGCAGCCACCCTTCGCCTGCTGTCGCCGGGGATCAGGGTAAACGACCGATCGAGTAGATCAATACTGGAGTCAAACTGCTTATTTGTAAGGTTGTGCTGGCTGGGAAACGCTCCGGCAGTGAAAACAAACTCAAATGTTATAATCGGGCGATGAAAGCACACGTCTGGGTAATGCCAAAACGCACGGTGCTCGACCCGCAGGGACAAACCATCCAACACGCGCTGTCCAGCTTGGGCTACGCGGAAGTAAAAGACGTACGGCAGGGGAAATTTTTTGTGCTGGATCTGAACGGCTGGAGCCGCGAGGAAGCGCAGCGCCAACTGGAACGCATTTCGAAGGAAGTGCTGACCAATCCGGTTATTGAAGAATACCGCTTTGAAATTATTGACTGACCGCATGTTCCGCTCACACCACGTTTTTCGAGACTTGCAATTCAGGGAACGCCGCGGTTTTCTGGTTGGTGCTGGCGATCGCGCTTGTGCCGGTCGTGGCCGGTTGCAAGACGAGCGCACATAGCTCCGACCCGCACTTGCGCAAGATTGATGAAATGCTGGACGCGGAGTTGCCCAAAGGCACGACGATGACGCGGGTGAGCGTATTTTTGAGCAGCCGCGGCTATCGAGTGGAAGACTCTCCAAAACCACACACGATTGTTGCCATTGTTCGCCACATCGATACGGAGACGCTCCGGCCGGCGACCGCGCGGGTGACGTTTTATTTTGACGCGGACGAACGGCTGACGACTTACGATTTGGCTCCGGCCCCTGACGAACCCATCCAGCCATAACCTGTTTCGCGACACTGCACCGCGATTTTGCCTGCGCAGTTTTCTCGCATGTTAACCTTAAAAAGTAACGTCAGGAGCGCCTTTTCATGTGCGGCATTGTCGGCTACATCGGCCCTAAAAAAGTAGTTCCGGTCATCATCGAAGGCTTGCGGAAACTCGAATACCGGGGATATGACTCGGCGGGCATCGCGGTGGTCACGGCCAAGGGCGAACTGGAAATTCGGCGCGCCGCAGGGAAACTTCGTAATCTGGAAGAAGTGATCGCCAAATCGCCGATTGAAGGCACCTATGGCATCGGACACACGCGGTGGGCTACGCATGGCCGTCCTACGGAAGAAAATGCGCACCCCCACCGGGATTGCAGCGGGCAAATTGTGGTGGTGCACAACGGGATTATTGAAAATTATCTGGAACTGAAGGAACGGCTGCAGCGTGAAGGACACAAATTTGTAACTGAAACGGATACTGAAATTGTCGCTCATCTGGTGGAACAGCTACTCCACAGGGAGTGTGCCGCTAGAAGAAGCGGTGCGGCTGACGCTGAAGGAACTACGGGGCATATACGCGCTGGTTTTCCTGTCGGCCAAAGATCCGATGAAGATTGTCGCGGCGCGGCTGGGACCGCCTTCGGTGGTGGGCATCGGCGACGGGGAGTATTTCGTGGCCAGCGATATTCCGGCGATCCTGCAACACACGCGGGAAATGTTTTTTCTGGCCGACGGGGACATCGCGGTGTTGACGCGCGATGGCGTGAAAGTGATGGATCACGACGGAAACGCCGTGCAACGGCCCACGCAGCACGTGGCCTGGGACCCTATCATGGTGGAAAAGGGCGGCTACAAGCATTTCATGCAGAAGGAAATTTTCGAGCAGCCGCGGGCGGTGCGCGACACGCTGCTGGGACGCATTTCGCAGGACACCGGAAGGATTTTTCTGGACGAGATGCGCATTACCGAGGAGCAGTTTCGAAGTTTTGAAAACGTGCGCATCGTGGCGTGCGGCACGAGCTGGCACGCCGGGCTGGCCGCCAAGTTTATGATTGAAAAACTGGCGCGCGTTCCGGTGGAAGTGGATTACGGCAGCGAGTTCCGTTATCGCGATCCGATTCTGGATTCCAAGACGCTGACGGTGTGCATCAGCCAGTCGGGCGAGACGGCCGACACTTTGGCGGCGCAGCGGGAAGCCAAGAGCAAGGGTTCGCCTACGCTGGCGATCTGCAACGTGATGGGGTCGATGATCACGCGCGAGGCGGCGGGGACCATTCCGACTCACGCCGGGCCGGAGATTGGCGTGGCTTCGACCAAGGCGTTCACCGCGCAACTGACGGCGCTGCTGCTGCTGGCGGCTTATCTCGGCCAGGTTCGCGGAAGAATAACCAGCGAGTGCGCGATCAAGTTGATGCAGGAGATTACCCGCTTGCCGCACAAGATGGAACGAGTACTCCAGGCCGAGGAAACCGGGCTCTACGAGAACCTGGGCAAGCAGTTATTCCGCTACAGCGACTTTTTGTATCTGGGCCGGGGCATCCACTATCCGATTGCGCTCGAAGGCGCTTTAAAGCTCAAGGAAATTTCCTACATTCATGCCGAGGGCTATCCCGCGGGAGAAATGAAGCACGGGCCAAACGCGCTGATCGATGAGAATCTTCCGGTGGTGGTGCTGGCCACGCGGGACGAGAGCGATCCAGATTCGATGACGCGCTACGAGAAAAGCGTTTCGAATATTCAGGAAGTCAAAGCGCGTGACGGCATCGTGATTACAATTGCGACGGAGAACGACCGCCTGGCACGCGCGGCTTCGAATCACATCATTGAGTTGCCGCCGGCTCCCGAATTATTGTCTCCGCTGCTCGAGATTATCCCGTTGCAACTGCTGGCGTATCACATCGCCGTACGGCGTGGATGTGACGTGGACCAGCCGAGAAACCTGGCCAAGTCGGTCACCGTCGAGTAATTCCGCGAGGCGGCGAATCCGGCCGCGAATTTCCGCTAGAATAAACGCATGCGTCGACGCTCCTTTCGGTTACTGTTGTCCGCTTGCATAGTTTTCGCGCTCTGCGGTGTTGCAGGCCGTATGGCGCGGGCCCAAGCCGCGGACGATTCCGCAGCTATTCTGAAGACCATCCACGCAGAAGGCGTGAAGCACCTGAGCGAGCCTCAAGTGATAGCTCTGTCCGGCCTGAGTATAGGAAGCCCCGTGGGAAAAGCGGAGCTGCAGGCGGCGGCCGACCGCCTGGTGCAGACTGGACTTTTTTCGACTGTGAACTATGTGTTTCAGTCAAAAGAAGAAGGCGGGCTGTACCTGACTTTTAAGCTGGTGGAGTCCCCGAGAATCCCTGCTTACTTCGATAATTTCCCGTGGTTCACCGAAGCGGAATTGGCTGAGGCGATCAAGAAAGATTTGCCGTTTTATGACAGCACTCTGCCGGAGGCGGGCGGCACGGTGGACCGGGTGGCTGCAATTCTGGGGGAGCTAACGGCGTCGCGAGGCTTGCATACAGCTGTGGAGCACCAAGTTATTGCCAATCCCATCGGGGAGGGCACGGTGCAGGAGTTCCGCATCGCAGACGTGGTGCTGCAAATCTCGAAGTTAGAGTTCGGCGACCCTGCGCTGGCGGCAAATAAGACAATCCGGCAGCATCTGGGCGAGGTTCAGGGAAAAGCGTATTCGCGAATGATGATCGACTTATTCCTGGCGGAGCAGGTGCGGCCGATTTATCTGCAGCAGGGATTTTTGCGCGTCAAGCTGGGGCCGCCGGAAATACGGTTGAGCGGCAATCCTAACCAGAAATTGCCCGACCAGATTCCGGTGTTTGTGCCGGTGACGCCGGGGCCGATCTATAAATGGAAAGGCGCGCAGTGGACGGGAAACACGGCACTGTCGGTATACACGCTGAATGATTTGATTGGGCTAAAAACCGGGGACGTCGCGAACGGGATGACGTTGCAAGCGGCGTGGGATCGCATGCAGGAGGAATATGGGCATCTGGGATATCTGGATGCAAAAGTGGAAGCGGAGTCCGATTTTGACGATCAGGCCCACAGCGTCTATTACCGGATCAAGATTACGGAGGGGCGGCCATACAAACTCGGAAAATTGGTGCTGACTGAAATTTCTCCTACTGCCGAGCGGCGTTTGCGCGCGGCGTGGCCGATTTTGAGTGGCGACGTGTTTGACAAGACGAAATTTGAAGATTTTCTTTTGAAGCTGCAGGTCCACCGCGAACAGATTTTTGTGGATTTGCCGGTGCATTACGACTCCATCGGGCACTGGCTGGAGAAAGACGCGAACAGCGGAACAGTCGACGTTCTAATGGATTTCAAGTAGGGGCTTACGGTGGTCACCGGAGCGGCTTATCAGACCGGTGAGCTATAATTGATCAGCATGGAAAATTCACTAGTGCGCATTCGCGCGACAGAGGCAACCCCGCGCACGGCGGAACAAAAAGAGCGCGATTTGCTCGAACGTTTGGTGGACTGCTCGTCGGTAATCGTGGCGCTTTCCGGCGGCGCAGATTCCGCGTACTTGGCGTGGGTTGCGCAACGCGCGCTTGGCAGGCGAGCCTTGTCGGTAACTGCGCTTTCGCCCAGCTTTTCCTCGCACGACAAAACGATGGTGGAAGATTTTGTGCGCGAAACGGGTGTGCGGCATCAGTTCGTGGAAACGCACGAAATGGAGAATCCCGCGTACCGCGCTAATGCCACGGACCGCTGCTATTTCTGCAAGGATGAATTATTCGGAGTGCTGGACAAACTGGCCGCGGAGCGCAAGGTTGCCGCGGTGTGTTATGGGGTGAATGCGGACGACACGCTCGACTTTCGGCCGGGACATCGCGCCGCAACCGAGCATCAGGTGCTCGCGCCACTTCTGGATGTTGGGATGGCTAAAGCGGAGATTCGGGCTCTGTCCGAGCGAGCTGGGTTGCCGACCTGGGACCGCCCCGCGTCGGCTTGCCTGTCTTCGCGGCTGCCTTATGGAACGGAAGTGACGCCTGAGAGACTTGCGCTGGTGGAGCGCGGGGAGGCGGCGCTGCGCGATTTGGGTTTCCAGCAATTTCGCGTGCGTTTGCACGATAAGCTGGCGCGGGTGGAAATCAGCGTGGAAGAGATGCCGCTGGCGTTTTCTGCGGATATGCCGGCAAAAATAGCGCAGCGATTGAAAGCCGCCGGATTCGCGTATGTGGCGCTCGATCTCGAAGGCTACCGCCAGGGCTCGTTGAACGAGACAATTTCCAAGTCCGGCTAAGCCGTTGGCGGCGCCGGTGCGCTGCAGGGAACATAAACCGCTTTTCCTGCGTATCCATAACAGGTACAAATATTACGAACACATTGGACGACGCTGTCTTTTGCGGAGGAAATGGCGTGACCATCCATCGTCAGCTTGCGTTTTCGGGCCTGGCACTTTGGGCCGTGGCAACGAGCGCCGGCATTCTGCTTGGCGGTTGCGAGTCCGGACCCGGGGTGAGCGGCTCGTTCGACCGAGATTTTTCAGTGACTGGACATACGCGATTGGAACTGGCCAATGCTTCGGGCGACGTGGAAATCACCGGAAGCGCCGACGGGAAAATACACGTGCATGGCGATGTGCGCGCGTCCGGAATGGGATTCGACAAACCAAAAGAGCGCCTGGCGGAAACTTTGGCGAATCCCGGAATAGAACAAAAGGGCGACACGATTCGGGTAGGAAAGCATGTGTCAAATTTCCGGAACATCAGCATCACTTATAAAATCGAGGTTCCGCACGACACCGAAGTGAACGCCAACGTGGTTTCTGGTTCGCAGACCATTCGCAATGTGCGCGGGCCGGTAACGGCTCAGAGCGCGTCAGGCTCGATCAACGTAGCGGGAGTGGAACGCGACGCGCAGCTTACAACCGTAAGCGGATCGGTGGAGGCCAATGGCGTTGGCGATGATGTGCGCGCGTCAAGCGCTTCCGGCAGCGTGACCATCAACAATGCGAAGGGCGACGTGCGCGCCAACACACTTAGCGGAGCGATCCGAATACAAAAGCCTGCTGGACGGGTGGACGCCGACGACGCCAGCGGCGCTATCGAGATATACGGAGCGACGGGTGATGTAAAGGCACACGATGTCTCCGGCGGAGTTACGGTGCAGGGCGATCCGGGTGAGCATGGTTATTGGGACCTGAAGACAGTTTCAGGCAAGGTGCAGCTGCACGTGCCGGCCAATTCAAGTTTTCGACTTGCGGCGGAAGCGATTTCTGGAGAAATCCGGGCGGATATTCCGATTGTGATTGAAGAACAGGGTAAACACTCTTTGCGCGCGCATATTGGGATTGGCGGGGGGCGCGTGGAAGTTCACACCGTGTCGGGCGAAATTCATGTGAGCGGGGCGAACTAAGCTACGAGCTTTTTTGACGCGCGTTCCCTTCTCTGGCGAAATTTATTCCGCGAAGTTCTGCAGGAAGCCTTCCAATACTTTAGAATCGAGATATGTTGCAGGTGGGCTGTCGCCGAATGTCACTACTTGTGCCGTTAGTCGCCCTTGCTGCTGGCTGTGCAGCTCCGGCATTTGCGCAGAACGACCCACAGAAACCGGCGCCGGCCGCGACTCCTGCTCCCGCTCCCGCGCAAGATAAAAAACCGGATAGCCAAAAGAAGGCGGCGGCGCCAAAGGTTGATCCTGCCACCGAAGAACTGCAGCAGGCGATCAGCAGTGCGGGGAGCGACCGGGCCGCGCTGGTTCGCAATCTTGAAGCATACCTCGCGAAGTATCCTGAGTCGCCGCCGCGTCCGCAAATTTATCGGGCGCTGGTGGAGGCTAATCTGCAACTTCGGGATACGGCGCGCGCGGGAGATTACGCGGAGCGTATTGTGGCGCTGACCCCGGATGACATGTCCATTACGCTGGTGGCGATTCAGCTGCTGCAGCGCGGCGGCGACGAAGCGGGATTAAAGCGGGCGGTCAATTATGCGGAGCGGGTGCTGGCATTTGTGGACCGCACCACGATGGACGAGAAATCGCCTCAAATGTCTGCTGAAGAATGGAACTCCGCTAAGGCGCGGGACCGCAGCTCGGTTTTGCTGTTGCGCGGTGAGCTGTATCTGAAACTGAAAGATTATGCGGCGGCGCAGAAAGATTTTGCCGGCAGTTATGCGACGCTCGCGACCGCTGGACCGGCCGAGAAGCTGGGCGAGGTTGCGGAACTGAACAAGGATTCAGCCGAGGCTATCAAACAATACGCGCGCGCATTTGGCCTGGCCGATGGAGCGGGCAACAGCGTGACGCGGCGAGACATTCGCCGCAAAATTGGGAACGTGTGGCGGCAGGCGCATGGCTCCGATGATGGGCTGGGCGAATATTTGCTTCGCAGCTATGACGAAGTGACGCAGGCCACGGCGGGCGAGGGCTTAAAGAAAAATGCCGACGCGCACGAGATTTCTGAATTCATATTGCGCAATGCGCCAGAGGGAACGGCTTATCCGCTAGCGGGTACAAAAGGCGGCGTGGTGGTAGTGAGTTTTTGGGCCACGTGGTGCGGGCCGTGCCGGGCGCTGGAGCCGCAATTTGAAAGGGTGGCGGCGCAATTCAAGGGCGACCAGAAAATTTTTTTTCTGGAAGCGGATGTCGACGAAGACGAAAGTTTGGTGGCGCCCTATCTCGAGGACGTGAAACCCAAAGTTCCGGTTGTTTTCGCGGACGGGTTGGATCATTTGCTGGCGGTGAATTCCCTGCCGACCGTGGTGGTGATCGATCGCGTGGGCAAGATTGCTTATCGCGCGCAGGGGTTTGGAGAGGACGGATTCGAACGGGATTTGACGGCGGCGGCGAGGCGGGCGCTGGACGGCCCAGCTAAGACACCGCCCCATGCGACTTCCGCACCTTAGACTGCGGATATTTTTCGGCGGCTTCCCTGGCCGCGACAATGGTGTTGACGTGAATCGCGACGGTGTCTTCCACGCGGCGCGCGTAGCCGCCGGCCAGAGCGGTTGCAACCGGAATGCCGCGGGAGCGCGCTGCTTCGAATACTTCGCAGTCCCTGCGTTTCAATCCTTCCATGGTTAGCGAAAGTCCACCGAGCTGGTCTTCTTCGTAGGGATCGGCACCGCCCACATAAAACATCATGTCGGGATGAAATTTATCGAGGCAGCGTTCGACCGTGGGGATCAGCGCGGCGAGATACGCGTCGTTGCCTGCTCCGTCCAGCATGTTGAGATCCACGTCGGACGGGGGCTTGTGAGCTGGGTAATTATTTTCCTGATGGATGGAGAGGGTGAAGACCGATGCATCCTCGGCGAAAATTGAAGCGGTGCCATTACCGTGGTGCACGTCGGTGTCAACAATCATGGCCGTCTTGATGTCCCCATCGGCTTGCAACCGGCGGACGGCAACGGCGACGTCGTGAACGGCGCAGAAACCTTCGCCGTGGTTAGCGTAGGCGTGGTGGAAACCGCCGCTTAGATTCGCGCCGAATCCGTCGCGCAAAGCCGATTGCGCCGCGAGTATCGTGCCGCCCGCGGCGAGCCATACGGCTTCGGCCAGCTCCGGAGAGTAAGGAACTTCAAGTTTCATGATTTCGCTGGCGGTGAGCATGCCGGTTCTCAATTTATGAACCCAGGATGGGGTGTGCACGCGCAGGAGATCGGCGTCGGAGGCCGGTTCGGGGCCGAGAAAATCGGATTCGTCAGTGATTTTGGAGCTGATCAGCTTTTCGGCGATGAGGCGAAATTTCTGCGAGGGGAAAACGTGAGCGCCGAGGTTCAAGTCGTAGCGAGGATGGTAAACAACCTTGAAAGGAAGCATAGCGTCCCCGATTCGCTCAGCGGAGGCTTAATTCTCGCGAGCGAGAATGAAATCCGGTAGGGTCATCAGAGCGCGGCCGAATTCGCTGGAACCATGGCCGTTAAGACAAGCTTTGGCGCGCCGGGCGTAATCATGGGCCAGCTCGCGAGCGCGGCCGAGCGCGCCGGAATCGTGCACCAGGGCAACGAGCGTTTCGGGGCGCACGGAGTGAAATTCTTTTTCTTCCAGGACTTGCGCGACCAGCTCGCGGGCGTCGCGATGACCGTTTTCCATGGCGTAGATGAGCGGCAAAGTGACTTTGCCTTCCTTCAAATCGCTGAGCACCGGTTTTCCAAGCTGCTTGGCTGAAGCCGTAAAATCGAGTAGGTCGTCGACCAACTGAAACGCCAGGCCGGCGTAGCGGCCGTAGTCGGCGAGGGCTTCCTCCTCTTCGCCTTCGAGTCCGGCGAGGACCGCGCCAAGACGCGCGCAACCGCTGAAGAGGCAGGCGGTTTTGTAGGTGGCCAGGCGCAAGGCGTCGTCTTCGGTGACGTCGATGTGGCCAATTTTTTCGAGTTGGATAAGTTCGCCTTCGACCATTTTTTGGGTGAGGTCGATGAGCACATCGAGGATGCGGAAATTGCGCTCTTCGAGAGCCATCTGGAAGGACTGCATGTACAGCCAGTCGCCGGCGAGCACGCTGCGGTGATTGCCCCAGCGGGAATTGGCAGATGGACGGCCGCGGCGGGTGTTGGCGCTGTCGATCACGTCGTCGTGAATTAGTGTGGCGCTGTGGAGCAGTTCGACAACGGCGGCCAGGCGAATCGCGCCGGGACTGCGCGCGCCAGCGTACCGATTGCAAAGAATCAGCAGGGCCGGCCGCAGGCGCTTGCCGCCGCCGCCGAGGAGATAGCTGGTAATTTCGGAGACAGGTTCGAACGCAGTGGCGCTCTGCCGCGTAAGCTCTTCTTCGACGAGGACGAGGTCGTCGCGGACTAGATCGAAGATTTCCTTTACGGTCAGCAGCGCGATGGGCTTCCCCCTGGCATGGCTCGAATCGTGAAGCCGGACGGCAGCCTCACTAAAGTACAGCGGCCGTAGCTTCAGGCGGCCGGGCGAGATGAAAGAACCGCCGAAAATTTGCCGATGTGGACTGCGGCGACTTCTTCCGGCGACAAGTTTCTCACACTCGCAAGCGTACGCGCCACTTCCGCAACGTAGGCGGGCTCGTTGCGCTTGCCGCGGTAAGGCTGCGGAGCCAGGAACGGCGAGTCGGTCTCGATGAGCATGCGGTCGATGGGAATATCGCGGGCGACGTCGCGAATGTTTTGCGTTTTGGGATATGTGGAATTGCCCGCGAACGAGATCATGAAACCGGCGTCGAGCCCGCGGCGGGCTTCCTCGAGTGTGCCGGTGAAGCAATGCAAGATGCCGCCGATGCCTGTGGGACTCCAGACTTCTTCGATGAGCTGGAGACAATCGGACCAGGCGTCGCGGCAGTGGATGATGATGGGGAGCTTGGCATCGCGCGCGAGAGCCATTTGTTCGCGAAAAACTTTGTGCTGAATTTTGCGCGGCGAATGATCGTAGAAATAATCGAGGCCGATCTCGCCCCAGGCGATTACTCTGGGATGCTTGGCGAGGGCGGCGAGTTCTTCCAGATGCTGCGGGGTGACTTGTTTGGCCTCGTGCGGATGAATGCCGATGGTGGCGTAAATCCAGTCACAAGTTTCGGCGTAAGGAAGAGCGGAATCGAGTTTTTCGGGACCGGGTCCTGTGCCGATGGCCAGCAACGCCGTGACACCGGCATCGCGGGCGCGCTGCAGCATCGCTTCGCGGTCGTCCGCAAATTGTGGGAAATCGATGTGGGCGTGGGAGTCGACGAGTTCCATTTTTCGGCGTTTCGTGAGCCAGCTATTTCAGACGGGAGCCTACTTCCACGTCTTCCAGAAATCCGGCGAGTACAGGCCGGCCTTCGGGGCCGACCGATGCTGCGACGATCATTCCGTTGGATTCGACGCCGCGAAGCTTGCGGGGAGCAAGATTGACGACCACGGCCACTTTGCGGCCGATCAATTTTTCCGGCTCGTAGAATTGCGCGATGCCAGCGCAGATCTGGCGGACTTCGCTGCCGATGTCCACGGTGAGCTTGAGCAATTTGTCCGCGCCGACGATGCGCTCGGCAGTTTGAATCTGGCCGACGCGCATTTCAACTTTAGTGAAGTCTTCGATACCGATTTTCTCCGGCGCAGACGGCGCCGCGGCGGCCGCGGTGGCAGTTGGCACAGCGGCTGATGTTGCTGGCGCCGGTGCAGGCACCGCGGCTAGTTTGTGCGATTCGTTTTCCATGGCTTCGATCCTCTCCATTGCTTCAGATTTTTCGACGCGTGGAAACTGGGCTTGCAGTTGTCCAAGCGCGACGCCGGGCAAGAGCTGACCCCAGCGCAAACTGTCGAGTTCCAGCGAGCCGAGGTTGCTGGTTTGCCCAAGCAGTTTCCAAACTTTCGAGGTGCTTTCCGGCAAAACGGGGTGAGCCAACGCAGTTACGATGCGCAATACTTCGGCGGTAACCCAGAGAATGGTGCCGCGGCGCTGTTGGTCAGCGTCGGAAGCGCCGAGGCTCCAGGGCTGCTCGGTAGTCAGGTATTTGTCGGCGGCCGCGATTACCGACCAGATCAGCTCGAGGGCGCGGGAAAATTCGAAGCGGTCGTAGTGCTCGAGCACCGCGCCGATGGATTCCTGCGCTACTTTTGCGAGTTCCTTGTCCTGGGGCTGAAGCTCAGCGGACTTGGGAATTTTTCCAGCGAAGCTTTTCTCGATCATGGCGGCGGTGCGGCTGACGAGATTGCCGAGGCCGTTGGCGAGGTCGCTGTTGTAGCGGGCGATCAGAGCTTCGCGGCTGAAGCTGCCGTCGCCGCCAAATACAATTTCGCGCAACAGGAAATAGCGCAGAGCGTCCACGCCCAGCACGCCAACGATGGGCTGCGCGGATTGAATGTTGCCGCGCGACTTGGACATCTTTTCGTCCTGAAACAGCAGGTGCCCGTGGGCAAAGATTTTCTTAGGCAAATCTAAACCGGCGGCCATCAGGAATGCCGGCCAGTAGACCGCGTGGAAACGGATAATTTCTTTTCCGACGAGATGCACATCCGCGGGCCAGTAACGGTTGAATTCATCTTTCTTGATTGGGTAGCCCACGGCGGTAATGTAGTTGGTGAGGGCGTCGGACCACACGTAAAAGACATGCTTTTCATCACCCTGCCAGGGGATGCCCCACTTCAAACTGGTGCGGCTGATGGAAAGATCGCGCAAGCCACCGCGAACAAAAGAGATTACCTCGTTGCGGCGGGCTTCGGGCTGGATGAACTCCGGGTGCTGTTCGTAATAATTCAGCAACGGCTTTTCAAATTTGGAAAGCTGGAAAAAGTAGTTTTCTTCTTTCACGCGCTCGGTGACGCGCCCGCATTCGGGGCAATTCGCGCCGGGAGTTGAATCATCGATATACATTTCGTCGGAAACGCAGTAGTTCCCTTCGTAATGGCCCTTGTAGACGTAGCCGTTGTTTTGAATTTCGCGGAAAAGGTGCTGGACGGCGTGGGCGTGCCGGGTTTCGGTGGTGCGAATGAAGCGGTCGACGCGCAGGCCCAGCTCTTTCCAGAGGTCGCGATACTCGGCGGAGACGCGATCGACAAAATCGATGGGCGATTCTTCGTTCTTTTTCGCGGAGCGCTCCACTTTCTGGCCGTGTTCATCGGTGCCGGTGAGAAAGAGCACGTCGAAGCCGCGCATCTGCTTGTAGCGTGCGATGGCATCGGCGGCGATGGTGGTGTACGTATGCCCGAGGTGCGGCCGCGCGTTTACGTAGTAGATGGGGGTGGTGATGTAATACTTGGGTTTTGCGGTCGCCATTTCCTCTGTTTGACCTGGGCTTTTTTAGTGCGTCGGCAGCGTTGCTATTCCGGCGCAGACAACCCAATCAGCTCTTCCCGCCTGCTTCGTAGGAGCGCAAAGCTTCGCTGATTACTTGTTGCAACGGAACCTGCTTTTCGACGGCAAGTTTGCGGCAGTCATCATACTCCGGAGCGGCGTGGAGTATGTGCCCATTCGAACGAGAAAGTTTGATGCGCACGTTGCCGTAGGAGGTAGATACGTTCACCCACTCGCGCGGCAATGCTCGGCGCTGGGCGCGGTGAGTGCGAATGCCGAAGGTGGTCGTCTCCGCAAAAATCAAGGACGTCAGCGCCTCGACATCTTGCGGCCGGCAAAGAATCGTGAGCAGCGTGCCGGGGCGATTTTTCTTCATCTGCAGCGCGGTGGTGTAGACGTCGAGCGCGCCGGCCAGTAAGGCTTTCTCGACAACGTAGCCGTAGATTTGCGGATTCATGTCGTCGAGATTGGCTTCGATAATGGAGATTTCTTCGTCGAGCGCGTGCGCGGACCTTTCAGCCGACTCGCCGATCATGATGCGGACAACGTTTGGCTGGCCTTCGAGGTCGGCGGTACCGGCTCCATAGCCGATGGCCGAGACGGTCATGGGCGGCTGCGGCCCAAAGGAATCGCACAACGTGGCGATGATGGCGGCGCCGGTGGGAGTGACCAGTTCACGCTGGACGCCATTCGAAAAAGTTGGTGCGCCTTGCAGCAACCTGGCAGTAGCCGGCGCGGGAACTGGCAAGACACCGTGCGCCATTTTTGCGGTGCCGCCGCCGACGTTGAGAGGCGAACACGCAAAGCGCTCTATGCCCAACGCTTGAAAACCAATGCACGCGCCGACGATGTCGACAATGGCGTCGACGGCTCCGACTTCGTGAAAGTGAACTTTTTCAAGCGGCGCGTCGTGGACGTGCGCTTCGGCTTCGCCGAGTTTTTTAAAAATGGCGGAGGCGCGCTCTCGCACCGGCGGCGCCAGGTCAGAATTTTGAAGAATCTCGAGAATGGTGCTGAGCGAGCGGTGCTTCTGCTGATCCTCGGTTTTCACGCGCACGTACGTCGCGGATATTCCGTTTTTCCAGACTTTCTCAGTGGTCAACTCCCAACCCGGCACTTGCAGAGCCCGCAAGTCAGAGCGGAGTAGGTCGGCAGAAACTCCGGCATCCACGAGCGCGCCAAGGGTCATGTCGCCGCTGATACCCGAAAAACAGTCAAAATAGGCCAATTTCATGGGTTGTTGCGCCACGCGCGCGGGGGACAAATCAAAATTGCGTCTGAAAGCAGTGCAGATTGATAGTAGCGACGGGGTTAAAGGCTGTCAAACGGGCTGCCAGCGGCGCGTCCAGCCAGTTCGACTCTCGCGAATTCAATTTGAAATGCGCTGCCGACTAGCCGGGTGGGTGCGGCCCGGCCAGCAAGCCACCATCGAGCACGAGGTATTGCCCGGTCATGAACGACGAAAGGTCGGAGCACATCCACAAAACGGCTTCGGAGATTTCGCCGACCCGGCCAAAGCGGCCGAGGGCGTGTTGGCTGAGAACAAATTTGTTCACTTGCGGGTCGGCAAAGGCGCGGTCGGCCATGGCCGTCTCAATCACTGCGGGGCACACCGCGTTTACCCGAATGCCGTGGCGGGCATTTTCGAGCGCGGCGGTTTTGGTCAGGCCAAGCACTCCGTGTTTGCTGGCGCAATAAGTAGCTGCTCCCTGCGAACCCATCAAGCCGGCAACAGAAGACATATTTACGATCTTTCCGCCACCACCCTGCTTGATCATCTGCTGAAGTTCATATTTAAGGCAGAGCCAAACGCCTTTGAGATTGATGTCGATGACGCGGTCCCAATCTTCTTCGGACTGTTCGACGATGGGCACCCAGTTCCCTTCAATGCCGGCATTGTTGAAGGCCACATCGAGGCGGCCGAATTTTCCGACCGTTTTCTGGACGATCATTTCTACGTCGGCGGCTTTTGACACGTCGGCCTTCAGGAAAATGCCATCGCCGCCGGCGGCGCGGACGAGATCGAGAGTTTCCTTGCCTTCGGCTTCGCGCCGGCCCGCGACTACGACTTTGGCTCCGACCTTGGCGAAAAGTACAGCGGAATCGCGGCCGATGCCGGAGGTTCCTCCGGTGATTAAGCTAACTTTGTCTTTCAGGTCTGCCGTCATTATTTCCTTTCTACAGTTCGGCTGGGGAACGAGTGTAGGGCCGGCCTGCAAATTGGTCAAACCACGGTGCAAAATTCAGCTGGGGAGCCGCGCCTTGACATTTTCCACTGACAAACAGGAGACTCATGCGCACGTACTCAGGGTCAGGGGATGGACGATTGCCCGTCCGAAAGAAGAGGGAAAATGAAACTAAACTATGTAGCGGTGGTGGTCGCAGCCGTAGTCTATTGGTTGCTCGGAGCGGTGTGGTACGGCTTTCTGTTCAGCAAACCATGGATGGCGCTCGAACATCTGTCGCCGGAGCAAGCGGCCAGCATGAATCCGGTTTTGGCCTACGTGATTACGTTTGTGCTGAATTTGGTGATCGCATTTGTGCTGGCGCAGATTTGCGCGTGGCGCAATGCCAATACCGCGGCGCGTGGTGCGGCGTTGGGCATTCTCATCTGGATAGGTTTTTTGGGGCCGGTGACCTACACGACGTACATGTATGAAATGCGGCCAGTACAACTATTTGCGATCAATGAGTTTTACTCACTGGTAGGGCTGGCTTTGATGGGAGCGATTCTCGGCGCGTGGACGAAGAAAACGCCTGCGTAGTTCTCGTAGGATAGTCGAACGTATAAAGCGAATTCCCGTGTTCCGTGTTAAATCTAAAAGGTGAAACTCATCGCAGCGGATTGAGGAAATGTGTATCTGGGCCTGACAAAGCGCTTTCGTGACGCACTGAAGGCGCATATCCGTGAAAAATATGGTTTGGACATCGCCATCGTTACCGAACGGCCGCCCAAAATCGAGTTGGGCGAAGTAGCGTCGCCGGTTTGTTTTGAATTGGCGAAGCGCCTGAAGCGCACGCCGCGGCAGATCGCGCAGGAAATTGCCGCCGACCTGGGGCCTGTTCCCGGGATCGCCAGGCTGGAAATCGCGGGCGCCGGGTACCTGAACGCGTATTTTGACCGTGCGGCGTTCTGGCGTGAGGCGCAGAAAGAAGTAGCGGGCGCAATCGCGGCTCCGGAGCGTGCCGGCAAAATCATCGTCGAGCACACCAGCATCAATCCCAACAAGGCCGCGCACATCGGACACGTGCGCAACGCCGTGCTGGGCGACACGATCGCACGTGTTTTGCGGCATGCCGGCGGCGCGGTGCAAGTGCAGAACTATATCGACAATACCGGCGTGCAAGTGGCGGACGTGGTCATCGGTTTTGTGCACATGGAAAAGAAAAACCTGGCGCAGGTTCGAGAGCTGGCGGGGAAGCCGAAATTCGATTATCTGTGCTGGGACGTTTACGCGCGAGCGGCGACTTTTTTGGGAGAAGACAAAACGCGTGCGGCAAATTTGCGTGGAGAAACGCTAAAGGCCATTGAAGAGGGGCGCGGCGATGTAGCGGGAATGGGGACGGTGATTGCCGACGCCATCGTCAGTTTGCACCTGCGCACCATGGCGCGTCTGGGAATCTGGTACGACCTGCTGGCGCGGGAGAGCGAGATTTTGCATCTGCATTTCTGGGATGGGGCTTTCGAGAAGCTCAAGGCCGCGGGCGCGATTCGGCTGGCGACGTCTGGGAAGATGGCGGGATGCTGGATCATGCCTGCCAAGGAGAGTGCCGCGGTAACCGCCGGCGACCACGCCAAGAAATCGGCAGACGTTTCGGACGCGGACGAGAATCCCAACAATCAGGACAAGATTATCGTGCGTTCGAACGGGACGGTAACTTACGTCGGAAAAGACATCGCGTACCAGCTGTGGAAATTTGGATTGCTGGGGAAGGATTTTTATTACGCCAAATGGCGTGACGCTCCGGGCAAGAAAAGTTTGTGGAGTACGTCGAGCACGCCGAGCGATTCGGGTGCTCCAAATTTTGGCGCGCCTGCGGCTACCGTGTACAACGTGATTGATTCGCGGCAGGCGTATCTGCAGGACGTGGTGGCGGAGGGTTTGCGCGCCTTGGGACATGGAGAGGCGGCTGATCACTCCATTCATTTCGCGTACGAAATCGTGGCGCTCACTCCACGTTGCGCGGCGGAGATGGGATATGAGCTTTCGCCTGAGGAAATCAAAAAACCTTACGTGGAAGTGAGCGGGCGCAAAGGCTTTGGCGTGAAGGCGGACGATTTAATCGACAAGCTGGAGGCCGCCACGCTAAGCGAGGTGCGGCAGCGGCATGCCGACATGGACGCGGCGACGCAGCAACGCACTGCGCACGAGATTGCCGTGGGGGCGTTGCGCTTTTTTCTGCTGAAATTCACGCGCAACGCGACGATTGCGTTTGATTTTGCGGATGCGCTGAGTTTCGAAGGCGAAACTGGACCGTATTGCCAGTATGCGGTGGTGCGTATCCGGGGAATTCGCCGCAAGGGCGTGGAAGCCGGCGCTACGAAAGTGGAAGTTACGCCGGAAACGGTCGCGTCGTTACTTTCTGCGCCAGAAGGAAACGGATTGTGGGAACTGGCGCTGCTGGCGGGCTCGCTCGACGCGGCAGTCGACGGCGCCATTCATGGGCAGGAGCCAGCGTTCGTGGCGAAATTCGCGTTTCAATTGGCGCAGGCGTTTAATCTTTTCTATCACCACTATCACATTCTGTCGGAAGCGGATGAGCAGAAACGCGCGTTTCTGGTGCGGTTGACGGAGCTAGTGGAGATGCAACTGGTGCGGGCGCCTGGACTTATTGGGGATCGAAGCGCCGGAGAAAATGTAGCGTTGGTTCGGAATTAGCGATCGCTTGTTGGGGTAACGGAATAACTTCGTTGCTCGGACAGTTAAAAAATCCCCACACGTAAAACCGACGTGTGGGGCACCCAGATGCAAGCAAAAACGAAGCGCGGCGGTCAGTACGACCTCAATACGACATCAACAGGTGGACTAGCGTGCGCACGGCGCTACCGGTTGCGCCTTTGGCCGTCCAGGGCTTTTGGTCGTCGTTCCAGGCGGTGCCGGCGATGTCGAGGTGGATCCACGGGGTGTCGCCGGTGAATTCCTTGATGAACATGGCGCCGGTGATGGCGCCGCCGCCTTTGCCGCTGCCGATGTTTTGGATGTCGCCGACGCTGCCCTTGATCAATTCGCGGTAGTCGTCGTCGATGGGCATCTGCCACATTTTTTCGCCGGCGGCTTTGGAGCTGGCGAGGAGCTTGTCGGTAAAAGCCTGATCGGAGCCGAAGACTCCGGCATTGATGTTCGCAAGAGCAACCACGATTGCGCCGGTGAGGGTCGCGGCGTCGATCAGGTGAGTGGCGCCCAGTTGCTTGGCGAAGGTAATTCCGTCGGCAAGAATCAGGCGGCCCTCGGCGTCGGTGTTGAGAACTTCGATGGTCTTGCCGGACATGGCGGTCTGTACGTCGCCGGGTTTTTGCGCTTTGCCGCCGACCATATTTTCGGTGGAGGGCATAACGCAGATTACTTTCACGGCGGGCTTCAGCAACGCGATAGCGCGCATGACGCCGAGCATGGCGCCGCCGCCGGCCATGTCGTATTTCATTTTTTCCATGCCGTTGGCGGGCTTGATGGAGATGCCGCCGGTATCGAAGGTGACCGCCTTACCCACCAGTCCGATCACCGGGGCGCCTGGTTTTGCGATGGGCGGCACGTAGGTAAGGACCATGACGCGCGGAGGCTCGGCCCGCCCTGCGCGACACTGAGCAGCGCGCCCATTTTCAGATCGGCGATTTTCTGTTCGTCGAGAATCTCCACGGCCAGCCCCGCTTCCCGGGCCATGGCCTGAGCTTTTTCCGCCAGGATTCTCGGCGTCAGCTTGTTGGCGGGTTCGTTGACCAGGTCACGCGTAAAATTCTGCGATTCGGCGATGATGCGGCCGCGCGTCAAACCTTTTTCTCCCGCCGCCTTGGTGGCCTCCCCGTAACCGGCAAGAAATACGGTTTCGACAGACTTGTCACCCTTCTTGTCGGTCTTGTACTTGTCGGATTCGAAGTTGGCGGTTACTGCGGCCTCGGCGACAGCCTGGGCGAACTCTTCGGTGCGATCTTTTTCGCGCGCAAGAATCGTGAACTTTCTTATCGATTTGCCTTTCAGATAGCGCAGCGCCGCGCCAACCACTTTGCGAGCTGTAGCGGCGTTAAACTGGTCGCGCTTCCCGGCGCCAACCAGAATGAAGCGGGCGGCTGCCAATCCGATCGGACCATGCAGGAGCGTGAATTCCAGCATCTTGCCGGTGACTTCCCCGTCCTGAATCAATTTGCGAAGCAATCCGCCGGCGGCGCGGTCCAGTTCATCGAGTTGGCCCTGAGCCACATCGGAATCTTCGAACAAATAAGAAACAAGGGCCTCGGTTTCTATTTGCGAATACGGCTGGGGTTCCAGAGTAATTTGCATGCTGCGTTATCGCCTCCGATTTTGATACATCGCGTCTTCCGCTTCCCTGCGAGCTTCCTTGGTGCGTTCATCCTGACGGCGATCCCAGGATTTCTTCCCCTGCGCCAGGGCAATTTCGACCTTGGCGATGCCGTTGCGGAAGTAAATCTTGAGAGGTATGACCGTCAAACCTTTTGCTTCAGTGCGCCCCGCCAGTTTGTTGATTTCCCTTTTGTGGAGCAGCAGCTTCCGGGTGCCGAGCGGTTCATGATTCCAGGGCCCGCCGGGTAAATATTGCGCGATATGAGCATTGGCCAGCCAAGCGCCACTCGGTTTGAAATCGACATAGGCATCGCGAATATTCGCTTTGCCCTCGCGGAGAGCTTTGACTTCTGTGCCGTGAAGTACTAGGCCGGCCTCAAACTTATCAAGAATGTGGTAGTTATAGGAGGCCGCGCGGTTTTGCGCCACGATCAGCTCCTCAACCTTATCAGTCTTAGCGGATTTTTTCGCGGGTTTCGGCACAACAATCCATCATAACTGGACCGTGAAATTCACGCTACCTGGGTTGTTGTATGAAAGGACAGCCAACCTTCGAATCCTTGCCCGGCCTCTAAGCCGAGTGTTAGACTTTCTTGACCAGTCGAGGTTCCGGAGAATTCATGCATCGTAGTGGAAATGTGGTCCTATGCGTCTGCCTCGCGCTGTTCGCGGCTGGCTGCCCCAAGGGGCAAACCGAATATGCGCAAGGGCGTAAGGCCGAAACCATCGCCGACTACGATGCGGCCCTAACCTATTACCAGCAAGCCCTGAAGGCTGACCCTAATAACGCCAATTTAAAGATTAAAGTAAACCAGATCCGGTTTGAGGCCTCCGAGCTTCACATCAAAAATGGCCTGGAAATGCGTAAAAAGGGCGATCTGCAAGCCGCCATGGCTGAATTCCAGCGCGCGGGCGTGATTGATCCCTCCAGCCCAATAGCCGAGCAGGAGCTGCGCAGGACCGCCGCGATGATTTCGGACAAGAATCGCGAGGCGGATGCCGCCGCGGAAGTACCACCCGACCCGAACGCGCATGTCCTGGCAGCCATGCCTCCGGAGCTCAAGCCGATCCTGACGTCTCCCGTAAATCTGACCATGTCGAACGACGCGAAAATCGTGTTCGAGACGGTGGCTAAGCTGGCGGGATTGACGGTGATCTTCGATCCAGACTTCCCTGCCCGGCGCATTACCGCGGAATTGAATAACGTCACTCTGGAGCAAGCACTGGACATCATCTCGGTGCAAAGCAAAGCGTTCTGGAAGCCCTTGACAGAGAATATTATTTTCGTAATCCCGGATCAGCCGCAAAAGCGCCGCGATTATGAAGAACAAGTGGTAAAGACTTTCTACCTGGCGAATACCGTTCAACCGCAGGACCTGACGGAAATCGTGACTGGACTGCGCCAGTTGCTGGATTTGAAGCGCATCCACCAGTTGAATTCACAGAACGCCATCATCATTCGCGATACTCCCGACAAACTGTTATTGGCGGAAAAGATGATCGGGGATATCGACAAGGCCAAGCCGGAAGTGGTTGTGCAGGTCGAAGTTCTCCAAGCCAGGACGGACCGTTTGCGCGATCTGGGAATTCTGCCGCTGCAGTCTGCCTCCGTTACGATTAATCCGAATGCGTCAACGACTACGACCGGCACCTCGACGACCGGAACGGCCTCGACCCCAACCGTGACGCTAAATCAATTGCGGCACCTGAA
This sequence comes from uncultured Acidobacteriota bacterium, assembly GCA_963819625.1. Taxonomy (GTDB): domain Bacteria; phylum Acidobacteriota; class Terriglobia; order Acidiferrales; family UBA7541; genus Acidiferrum. Next base: position 110,300 of record CAWFWY010000019.1, on the reverse strand, counting down.
TGGGAACGACTACAGCGTTACGCTTCCCAGCATTACCGCCAACGCGGTTTTGACCGACACCTACACGAAGATCATCCAGAATCCGGAGATTCGATCCATTGATGGGCAGCCCGCCAAGCTTCGCGTGGGCGACAAAGTGCCTGTGGCCACCGGCAGCTTCCAGGCGGGAGTCGGAGTCGGCGCCACGGGCGTCAACCCGTTGGTGAACACGCAGTTTCAGTATCTCGAAGTTGGTGTCAACGTGGACATCACTCCACGTGTGCATCCCAATCACGAAGTCAGCATGAAAGTGATTATCGAAGTTTCGTCTGTGACCGGCACTTCCACGATCGGCGGAATTCAGCAGCCGATCATCAGCCAGCGCAAAATTGAGCACGACATTCGCTTGAAGGAAGGCGAAGTCAACGTGCTCGGCGGTTTGTTTGAAAAGACCGACACGCGCACGTTGAACGGCTGGCCCGGGCTGGCGAAGATTCCCTTCATGCGGTATTTCTTTTCCGACGACAAGATCGATCATCAAGAGAATGAAGTGTTAATCGTTCTTACTCCGCGCATCGTGCGCATTCCGGAATGGACAAAAGCAAATCTGCGCGCGTTGTATTCCGGCTCGGAGACGAATGTGCAGGTACGGCGCGAAAGCGAAATTCGCACGCCTACGGCACAGCCCGTTCCGGCCGCACAGCCGCAGTCCGTGCCTGCGCCCGCGACTCAGAATCCCGCGCCAGTAGCACCGATGACGAATCCGGGGGGCACCGCCAGTGCGGACGCGCCATCGCAAGGACCCCAGGCACCAAGAATTCGATTCGAGCCGCAAGGGTTGACGCTGAAAGCGGGACAGACTACTACCGTGGGAATCGTGGTGGACAACGTCAGCGATCTGTATTCCATTCCGCTGCTGCTGCAATACAACCCGGCAGTGGTGAGCATCGAGGAAGTCCAGCATGGCGGATTCCTCTCTGGCGGGACTCAGGAAATCGCGATCGTATCGCGCACAGACAAGGAGCATGGCCAGGCTATTATTTCCGCGACGCGCCAACCGAATACGCCCGGAGTAAACGGCAGCGGCACGCTGATGGGCATTGTGATCAAGGGGCTGGCTCCCGGCACCTCCAACCTCTCGATCGTGCAGGTCAACGCCAAAGATTCGCAGCAGAAGCCGATTCCACTGGTTACCAGTGAAGCAACGGTGCAGGTACAGCCCTAAGTGGGAATACGAAACGCCAATGGTCCGCAGCGCTAAGCGTAGTTTTCGCAAACGCCACATTCCAAATCAGACGGGAATGACGTTGCTGGAATTGATTCTGGCCTGCGCTATCTTGTTGATCCTAGCATCCGCGGCGCTGCCCATCGCAAGGTTCACAGTAATTCGCGGCAAGGAAAACGAACTGCATCGCGATTTGCGCGAAATGCGCGACGCCATCGACCGCTACAAAGATGCCGCCGACCGTAATCAGATTCGCGTGGAAGTCGGCAGCGAAGGCTACCCTCCGGATTTGGAGACGCTGGTGAAGGGCGTGCAACTGGGCGCCGGAGATGACAAGAAGATTCGTTTCCTGCGAAAGATTCCAGTAGACCCCATGACCGGGCAGAAGGAGTGGGGACTGCGCGCGGTGCAGGACGATCCAGATTCGAACAGCTGGGGCGGCAAGAACGTGTTTGATGTGTATTCAAAATCGCAGGGCACCGGCCAGGATGGAACGAAATATTCCGATTGGTGATGATGAAGTGTTGAGCAAACACAAAGACGAAATGCGAGACGCGCCCCTGCGGCGAGCCGGCAGGCGCGCGTTTGCGGCCGGCTTTACGCTGATCGAGTTGATGATCGTGATCACCATCATCTTCATCTTGATCGGCATCGCGGTGGGCCGCTACGATCGCTCCGTGGTTCGCGCCCGGGAAGCCACACTGCGCCAGGATCTGATGGTCATGCGCGAAGCAATCGACAATTACACACTGGACAAACAGGCCGCGCCGCAGTCGATTGAAGCTCTTCAGCAAGCCGGCTATTTGCGAGTGGTGCCCACGGACCCGATGACTTCTGCAAAAGACTGGCAGCCGCAATTCGATGAAGTGGTGTTAAGCCCCGACCAGACCGGAACGGGCATGGTGGACGTGCACTCGGCTTCGGAACGACTATCGCCCTTCGACGGCACACCCTATAAAGAGTGGTAAGGTTCTTTCTCTCTAATCCGGGAAAATTTGACGCGACGGCACGCCTCGGCTATAGTCATTACGCGGGGTGGAGCAGCCTGGTAGCTCGTCGGGCTCATAACCCGAAGGTCGTCAGTTCAAATCTGACCCCCGCAACCAATTTAAGAAGTTGATCTGCAAAGGGTTGCTCGCTCCAGAGCAACCCTTTGTTTTTGCCTCGACGGACAACTGTAGTGAGGAATGTAGTGACTAAAGCTCCCCATCCGAGAACTCCCGCACTTAAATTTAATCGAATGCTGGCTTGGTTGATGGTCGAAGTCATGTATGGAAAAGCTCAATTCAAGATTACGAGAGGCCTAACCAAGGTTGATCCAGCGGTCGTAGAAGTCTCACCTAGGTTTTTTGAATTGGCTATCGGAGCTCACGCGGATGCAGCATTGCTGGCCGCTAGCAGAATTTTTGACGGCTCGCGGGGCGTGTCGATTCACAGGCTACTTGATGCGGCCCTGGCTGAAGCTGGAACTTTCAAGCTCGGAACGGCAGCCGAGGTCAGAAAGGCGGTCGCTGAGGCAAAAGCTAGCTTGGTGGGCGTTGCGCCGAAACTATCGGCCTTGCGGACAAGACGAAACGAAACCATTGCACACGCTGATGCTAGACCTCTGGTCGACCCACAGGACTACATCGTGGCAGGCCGCATTAGCTATATCGACTTCGAATCCTTGTTCCTAAAAGTCGAATCGATTCTCTACAAGCTATCTAAGCTCTACCGAGGCGCATCAGTGGAGCTTGAGCTAAAAGACTGGAACGACTATGAACAAGCTTTCGATCTGATTGCCGACGCGAAATGCGAACAAGCGAGGCGCTATGAAGCTGAACACAACACACCCGCTCCGTTTCCACTGCCGAGGAAATGTTCTGAGCGGTCTATTCCGTAATTAGACGTTACTGAGCCGCGGAGATCGAAGCGACTTTCTGCTGCTGGGCCTTGCGGTACTTTCCTACGCTGAGCATGGCCTCGCGAAGATCGTCGGTGTTCGTGATGTTGTAGCGCTGGAACATCGAGTTTGTCAGGTGGCCTGTGACGCGCATGGCGACGCTCTCGTGGACGCCGCTGCGAATCAGATCTCGGGCAGCCGTCCTGCGGAGATCGTGAAACAATTTCCGTGGGCATTTCGCCAGTTTGCAAGCCGTCCGCCAGCTTTTCCGAAATTCGCGAACAGGTTCGCCGTTGCGATGAAAAACCAGTGCAGATAACGTGACCCCCGAATCGGTCTTGACCGCACGTACGTCCTTGCGCCGAGCCATCACTTCCGCTAGTTCGCCTTCAATTGCCATCGTTAGCGGTTCACCGTTCTTCGTGTATTCACCAGGAAGATTGATCTCCCCCGCGTCGAGATCGACGTCTTCCCAACGAAGAGACGAAATCGAGCCTTTGCGCCATCCGCAAAGATAGCCAAACAAGACGAAGTCTTTCAGGTCTCGGGGCAAGTTCACCAGCACCGCCCGAAGCTCCGCGTCGGAGAAAAATCCTGTACGCACGTTGTCTTTTTCGCTGAGATGTTTGATTTCTGGGGCTAGGAGCTTCGCCAACTTGTAGCACTGCGCAAGTGGCTGAAGGATGCGATTGATCGTAGCCGGCCTAGCCTTTTTTAGGCGTCGCTCAATATAGCCGGTCACGTCTTCGCCAGTAAGCGAATCGGCCATTCGAGTACCGAAGTCCTTTTTTGCACGAGCGATGATACTGAGGTTTTGCGCACTGGCTTTTCCACGAAGCTCGAAGTCCGTTTTGAGTTTGTCGAGGAGTTCGCCGACGGTCACGCGCTGACGTTCAGGCCGAGCCGCAATTCCAACTTCACCACGCGCCAGTTGCGTCCATGCAGCTCTTTCGATGTTTTCGGCTTCGCGCTTATTTTCGACTTTGCTGCTGCGCTGAATCCTGCGGCCCTTAAACACAAACGTATACCACCAAAAACGGCTTCCCTCTTTGTTATACACGGCCATGTCGTTTTACCTTTCTGGCGAACTTCGCCTGCAAGTTTGCTCTGCGCCTGCGTTGCCGGAATCGTTCTCGGCAACGAATCGAGCACCGTCGAAGTACGTGGATATTCCCGAAGCAAAGGAAATCGTGAAGTGCAGCGAAGCGACGCTGCGGCGAAAGCTCACGAGCGGAGACGGGAATGACGACGGCCTCGAGCTCCATACTGACTGTCGCGATGGTCGCGTCTTTTCTGGGGACTGCGTTGGCGCTCATGACGGCCTCCTGATTTGTGTCATGCCATTGCCTTTGATGATCTAGCACAATGCCGACAATTTCGATTCTCGAAACCTCTAACCAAACGTGAAGTCGAGGGCCTGAAGACCGGGGTCCAGGAATTCGATCTGGAAGGTTCGGTCCACGATTGGACCTTTCTGCCGTATGAGCTGATAGAGACGAGGTGCCTGAATTTCACCGGAGCCGTCTGGCGCAATGTCAACGCCGCGATTTTCGCCGGGCGCGGCGCCGTCTAAGGTCACCTTAAAGCGAACCGGCTTACCGTCGTTTGCCGGAGCTAATACCAAGTGCAGGTCGCGGCTGTGGAACCGAAACACGATCTTGCCCGGCGCAGACTGGAGCACGGCGCTCTCAGCGTTGACGTTCCACGTCCCGCCCAATCCCCAATGGTTTAATGAGAGCTTCGCGGGCGCGCTGAATAACTGGGCCGAATCTTGGTGTAATTTTCCGGGCGAGGCGAAATTCTGCGACTGGCGATATCCAATATATGTTTCGGGAGATCGCCCATTCGCCCAATCAGGAAAATTACGGGGGGACCATCGGCGGGGCCGGCTTCAGCGTATCCAACACTCAGGAGACCGGCGTTGATCTGCTTGAGCGGGCCGAACGATGTGTTCGCGACGGGACTGGGCGCCGTCGCGCCTGATGGTTTTGCCTCGCCGGGCGTGGCGTCCGCAAAAGCTGTAATGCCAAGATTGGCGGCGGCAATGCTCATGGCAGCAGTGCCCAAGAAACTGCGGCGATTTTGCCTGATTTCTTCAGACATTTTAGCTTTGCTCATTTTCGCATCTCCTTTATTTGGCCGATTGCAGATGATGGAACGATCACTGCTAGTCCTGTTCACCAAGAGTTTGCAAGTACGTTTTGCCGTAGAGCCAAAAGAGTTCCTTGCGACCCTGCTGAAAGCAACCCGGGCATGCTTACCGCTGAACTCAGGGTTCGCGATAGGGACCTTCTTCTGGCCTCATGCGGAGACCGAAGGGCGAGAACTCCTCTTGCGAATCCCGAACGCCCAAAGCGCTTTCCGCCGCGTACCAATCAATTTCAGGCGAGCCGAGCGGGAGGCCCCTGCGCTCCCACAATTCGTAGGCGAGCTTCGCAATCTCTTGGTGCCTGTATTTTTCCATCATTTTTTCCTCCCTGTAGAATGCCAGGCGCGAGTCAACGGGGCTGCCGATCACCCCAGCAGTTTGCCTGCGAGCCAGTAATCCACGCTGAACTTTCCCGGGCCAGAGCAGATCAGCCAGATAAAGAAGAGCACGTACAGGACTTCCGGAAGATAGAGTAAATCGTCGAGCCAGTTAAGAGGCGAAAGTCCTTTAGGCAGAGTGGAAACCGCGCTGGTCAGGGTGGCGACAATCATGTCGATCATTAAAGCCGCGCAGGCCGGGCTCGAAAGAAAGCCCAGGGTCATCAAGGATCCGCCAACGAACTCGACACCCGCCACGAAATAAGCCGTCTGGCGAGGAAACGGGACTTTGGCCTTAACGAGCGTATCGTAAACAGGTTTCGTGCCACCGGCGACAAATAATTTGTTTGCCCCGGATATGGCGAAGAACAACCCGATCGAAACGCGCACCAGCAGGATGGCGTATTGTTCCAAATTACCGTTGCCCATCAGCGCAAACTGGACCAACCCTTTCCAATCCATCGCCTGTACCTCCATCGCAAGATATGCAAACCGCAAATGGCGCTGCCGCCGGCGAATCTTCACGCGTCGAGATTAGTTGTCCATCCGTTCGACCCATTGAGCGCGCAATGCGGGAGCCACGAATGGATCCGCAAAGTACTGTGTTTCCCGCGCAACTTTGTCGCCCTTGAACTCCATGATGCTGACGGTGTAAGACGGCTTGCCGTCATAGGTCAGGATGAATTCGGTGACCCAAAGATCGCCGCCGCCAAGAATTCGCCGGATAGAAAAGCGTTTCTTGTTCGGCTGGTTGGCGCGCTGGTTCTGAATGTTGAATCGACCGCGGGTTCGCTCGCCGGACTGTGGGTATTCCAGCACCGCGTCCTCGTGATAGATACGGTGCTCCGTTTCAAAATCGTTGGCATCGGACGCCGCCCAATGCTGATCCAGCGCCGCGCGGATCTTTTGATCTCGCACTCCAGAACCCTGCTCGTTGTTTCGCCGATCGTTCATCTCGGGCCTTTCCATTACGCTGGGAGCGAAATGCTTCCGCGGAATCGAAATTCGCCGCTCGTCACGTCGCGCTGTTTTTTCGGTCATTGCTATTTCGCGGATCATCTTTTGCGCTGAGGTACTCCAGTCCAAGCGGCCCCATCGCGGTTACTTGTGTGACGTACTCGCTGGATTTCGCCCAGTGGAAATGGGATGTGTTGCCAGGGAGAACGATCACCGCGCCGGGCGGATAGGCTTCCAACTTCGTCGCGTCGAATTGATCCCCCAGCCCGATGTAAAAGATGCCGGAAATCACGGTATAGACTCGATCCTCCGGGTGCTTGTGAGGCATCAGCTTCTCGCCGTGGGGCACTTTCACCCTGATGGTGTAAGGGCCGGACTCCGAGGGCTGACCCACGACGACGGCCAACCGCACGGAAGGCGGAAACGCCGGGAACGGTTTCCAATCAATATCCTCTGACAAGATGGCTTTGAACACTTCCTGTCCGGGTTGGTGAGTATGGATTCCGCTTTCCTGAGCTACGATTGCGGCTTTCTTGTCTGACATAGCAAACCCCTTGTCTAGAACTTGAATTCGATATCAGTTGCAGCATCGAACAGCGTTCACCCTCACTATGAAATCCCGAAGGTCAATTGCCGGTCACTGCGTTGGGCGCTAATGATTGCTAACAGCCGTTTTCGCAGCGACAGCAGCCGAAGTGCCCCGCTGCGAATTCTCCGAAGAACCGACAAAGTTCCGCACCAATGCGGCAATCTCATCCGCAGCGGTGTCCAAAGCGAAATGGCCTCCGTCGACGATGTGCACTTCAGCCTTTGGCACATCCCGCCGATAGGCTTCCGGTTCGGATGGATCGAATGAACTCTCATACTTGCCCCAGATCACGAGCAGGTGCGGCTGTTTCTCGCGCATCCACGCCTGCCACTTGGGGTAGGCGTCGACGTTGGTTCGGTAGTCGTAGAAGAGATCGCTTTGAATATCGGCCTGGCCTGGCTGGTTGAGAAAATAAAATTCATCCGTCCAGAGATCCGGGTCGTGGCGTTCCACGTTGGGATCGTTGCCCGCATGGCGCGCCTTGGCGGCTTCAAGCGACAGGAGATTTGTGCGCAGCGCGCCTTCGTTGGCGGCGCGATCGGCCCAAAAAGCGCGACGCGTTTTCCAATTCTCACCGAGGCCTGTGTTGTGCGCGACCGCGTCCTGGACGATCAGAGCCTGCGCCCGTTCTGGATGTGCCAAGATCATGCGGAACCCCACCGGACCGCCGTAGTCCTGCATATAAAGCGCGTAGCGCGAGAGTCCCAGCGCTTCGGTGAAATGATTCATGATCTCGGCGATGTGATCGAAGGTATACGCAAATTTTTTCGGGTCCGGCCAGTCGCTGTGTCCGAAGCCGGGGTAATCGGGCGCAACGAGATGAAAACTATCGGAGAGCCGGGTGAAAAGAGGTTCGAACATCCGCGAGGAAGACGGCAGTCCGTGCAAAAGTAGAAGCGTTGGAGCGTCTTTCGGGCCTGCCTCTCTGTAAAAGATGGAGAGCCCATCAATCCGCATCGTGCGATACAAAGTCGGGTGTTCCATGCGGCGGTCCTTTCTTTGGGTTTGAGTCGGCGGCTGAATCGGGGTCGCACCTGCCAGGTCGTCCTTGGAGGATCGCGCGTCCGCTGGACCAATGATGCCCAGGTCGGCAGCCGCAATAGTTATGGCCGAACCAATAAACAAGGTACTGAGAAGAAAGCGGCGCGCATGGTTAATCTCTTCGAGTATTCTATTTGGCTCCAATCGAATTCACACGCGACCCGAACATCGCCGCCCGCTTCCTTCCCGTCCCGATAGGCCTTGATTGCCTAAGTCGTTGCAGCTGAAACGGACTTCTTCTTCCCCTCGAGTGCCGATAGAAGAAGTTTCAGAAGCGCTTGATCAGAGAATGGGTTCTGACCTGAGATAACCTCTCGATCCTGAATGACGTAGCTCGACCATGGAGCGAGCACACTCACTTCAGCGCCTGCCGTACGCAAGGCGAAGTCCGGGTAGAAAAGAACCTTGCCACCAATCTCAAGCGGTTCCCGCTGCTGCTCTTCCGCTGTCGAAAAGATAGTGATCTTATATCCGGAATAGATCCAGCCTTGAGCCTTTGCGTGTGCTCCAGCGGCATCGCCCGCCGACAGCGCGGCGACCACCTCCGTCGAATTCGGAAGCGCCGCGAGAAGTGAAATCGGGCCATGGCAGAGCACTGCCGTAGGCCTGGATGCTTTATGAAAGTGTCTCAGCACGGTGCCCGCGTCGGGATCATCGAGCAGGTCCATCATCGGGCCATGGCCGCCGGGGACGAAGACAGCGTCATATTGATCCAGGCCCGATGCGATGACATCCGAGATACGAGTTGGATTTTTGAGCCCAGTCAGGGTGTCGCGGAACTTTAGATAGTCCTGGAGCTTGGCCTCATCCCCACCGAAGAACTGGGGTATAGCTGAATTGACATCCATTTGCGGCGTGTTGCCTTTGGGGTTGGCGAAGGTGATTTCGTAGCCCTCCTTCATCAGGGCGCGAACCGGAACCGTTAGCTCGTTGAGATAGTAGCCAGCGCCGGCATATACCTTGCCGTCTTTCAAGGCCAAACCGCGACCGCTCGAAACTAACACTAAGACTTTTCCTTTTGTTGTCATTTTGTTCTCCTCTTTGAAATCGAATTCTGTTTCCCGAATATATAAACTAGCTCCTCCTTCCAACTGCGCAAAGGCGCCACCGCAGGTTGATGTGAGTTATGCCTCGGGTAATCCGAACATCAACCGCGGCCGATTGGCTACCCAATGCGGGTACAGCTCCGTCATCAAGTAAATCCGCATCCGGTCGGACGAATGTTAACCGTACTTGAGCGAGGTGCTCTGCCCGACTTCGATGATGTAACCGTCCGGGTCGCGGATGTAGCAGCGAATCTCGCCGTACTTGGGGATCGGCGGCGTGAGGAACTCGGCTCCTCGACTTTTCCACAATTCATAGCAAGCTTGAATATCCGCGACGCGGAAATTCATAAAGCTGTTGATGTGATTCGGGTCGGGGACACTGAGCGTTACCGTCGGCTTGTCCGGGGTCGGCCCGCCACCTACGTTCAAAATCATCCAGATATTCGCAAGCTGAAGGTACGGAGGCGCGTTGCCATCGCCCATGGTCAGAATGCGCGCGCCGAAGACTTTTTCGTAGTAGCGAGCTGATCGCTCGACGTCGGCGACCGTAAGAAAATACGCAATGCTGATCCCCTCTCGCGGGGGCATCTCGTAGCTCTTCTGTTCGATTTGTACCGCGTTCATTGGTGACTCCTTTCGATACAGTGCGCGGAATATGCTAAACATTGCGACAGACATTCGAAACGTGTCCGCCAAGCTTGGCTTCGAAAGCCTGTCATCCTCATTGTCCCGGAATTGAGAATCACGTCGTGCGCAGGCCTAGCGCGCGATTTGGCCCAGATAGTATCCCAGCCGATTCTCGACATCCCCCGGTTTGTGGAAGCCGTGCGCCATCAGTTCTTTGATTCCATTCTGCGCGGCTGGCCGCCCTAGTGATCCGATGCAGGCATCCCATCCGGCGCCGAGCTCGACGTCCGGCGGCAGGCTGGTGTTGACGAGCCGCTTGGTCTGAGCGATCGCCCATTTGTCGAACTTGGCGATCCGGGTCGCGAGTGCCTCTACGTACGCATCTAGTTCGGCGTCGGGCAGAGCACGATTGATGTAGCCGTAGGCCTCAGCCTGCTCCGCTCGGATGTCTTCCGAACTCAAAAGCACCTCGAGGGCGCGGTTTCGGCCGATGAGATGGGGAAGCCGAGCCATGGGGCCGCCTCCGGCGACCATGCCCACGCCCACCTCCCATTGCGAAATGATGGCTTTTTCGCGGCTGGCAAAGCTCATATCGCACGCAAGCGTAATCTCACTGCCGTTGCCCGTCGCGCGGCCTCGGATGAGAGCGATGGAGGCAACTGGCAGGCGAGTCAGACGTACAAGAAAGTCCGGCCAAGGCGGCAAGCCTGTGGGACCCGGGGGCATCGAGGTTAGATCCTCGATCTTGGCCGTGAAATCGGAGTGATTCAGGAAGTAGTCCTCGACCGCGCTGTCGAAGACCACCACCCTCACTTGCTCGTCGGCCTCGAGAGCGTTGATAACTTCCTGGAACTCCCGGACCATTTCCGGACCCATCACGTTGAGCGGCGGGTTATCGAACGTGACACGCCAGTAGGCGGGCAACTTCCGGGTAATACGAATCTGCACAGGTTTCGTAAGTGCACTTGCAGTTGTCATTGGATTCTCCTTTTTTTGTTAGTCTCGGATACGGTTTCATTGCCGTAACACTTTCTCGATCTCTGGATTATTTGTTCGTCGCAGGGGGTTCGTTAATCACAGCCGCGCCTGCTTCGCTGACGATCTCGTCCTGGGAATCCGTGCCTCCAGAAACACCGATTGCGCCAATAATCGCACCCTGTTCGATCAGTGGGATTCCGCCGCGAGAGGCAATGACTCCATCGAACGCAAGCAGATAGTTCAGATGCATAAGGTTGATACCATCCTCGAAGACCTTCGTCGGTCGCCGGAACGTCGCGGCCGCTCGGGCCTTGTGTTCGGCAATCTGAATGGAGGCGAGCATCGCGCCGTCCATCCGCTGAAAGGCGACGAGGTTGCCGCCGGAATCGGCCACCGCCACGTTCATCTTCCAACTCCGCTTCTTCGCTTCCGCCACCGCCGCGTGAATAACCGCCTGGGCTCGGTCTAGTGATATCGGTGGGCCATATGGAGTGTCGAAAGGAATTTTGTCGGGCACAAAATCGAGCGGATTTGTTTCCGTGGCCTGCAGTGCTCGACTCGCACTGGCGGCGTTTCCTGCTTTCTCTGCTGACATAAAACCTCCTTCAACGAAACTGGCCTCTACGGGTATGGTCGTCAACTCAAGCAGAAGCGTGCGCGGCCCCCTCCCGAAATACTTCATAAGCGCTTGAGCCGTGGAGTTCGACGACGCGGGGTTCTGGCCGGTGCGATGTTAGTACCATTACTATATTCGTCTCTTCCTCCTTCGCTTCGTTAGACTCCAATCGGATTTGCCGCGTTACGCAAAAGATGTCCTTGTGCGAGGTTTTATTTTCGATGTGGAGATCGTTCTCCCGCGTGAAGCCAATTACACAGTCAGGCTGGCGGCGTCGGCTGAAATTTGAAACGATAGCTTATACCTTGACGTCAAAAGACAGGAAGCTTTAGATTCACGAATCAGACCGCCACGTCCGCGCAAGGATGGTAAAGGCATGCCGAAAGCGACCTGGGAACCTCACGAGAAACACGGACGGCTGACGAAGCAGAGCGACTTACCCGACAGCGTCTACGCTTTTCCGAAGCAGCGTAAAGAACCATTGACCGACGCTCAACACGTGCGTAACGCGGTCGCGCGCTTCGATCAAGTCATCGACGTCTCCGATGCCGACCGTGCTTTGGCGTTCGCGAACATCGAGAAAGCTGCAAACTACTACGACGTCAACCTCGCGGAAACGTCATGGCACGACCTGGGCATTCATCCTCAAAAGAAAAGAAGGGTGGCTGCCCGCCGGACAAGGAGATGAAATATGAAAGCAGTTGTTGTCCATCAATATGGCGGTCCTGAAGTTCTCAAGTTCGAGGAATACCCTGACCCGGTGGCAGGTCCCGGCGAAGTGTTGGTGCGCGTCGCTGCCACGAGCGTAAATCCGATCGATTACAAACGACGTGCCGGGTTGACGAAAGACTTTTATCCCATCAAGTTTCCGGGACTGATGGGAGTGGACATGGCGGGGACTGTCGTCACGGTTGGGGCCGGAGTGGAAGGCTTTTCGCGAGGCGAACAGGTGTTTGCAATGGCGGCGGACACCTATGCCGAACTTTGCGTGGTGAAGGCCGCGATTCTGGCGAAAGTTCCCAACGGACTCGACCTGATCCAGGCGGCGGCGCTGCCGTTGGTGACGACGACTGGCAACCAGCTCATTTCCGCTACCGGGATCAAGGCGGGCGAGACGGTTCTCGTCGTAGGTGCTGCCGGAAATGTCGGGCGGTCGGCGGCATTCACTGCGAAACAACGGGGAGCAGTCGTGATCGGGGGGGTGCTGAAGCGTCAGATGGATGAAGCGAAGACCATCGGCGCAGATCAGTTGGTTGCAACCGATGACGACAATGCGATTGCGAATCTTCCGGTCCTCGATGCCGTAGCGGATACGGTCAATGGCAAGACTGCTGAAAAATTGATCGCCAAGGTCAAGCCGGGAGGAGTGTTCGCGTCGGTTCTCGGGGCACCGCGAAATGCGGAGAAGTACCCAACCGTTAAGGTGGTACCCGTGTACGCAACAGCTGATGCGAAAACTCTTCAGTTCATGGCCGAGGCCGTCCGAGATGGCAAACTGCTGATCCCGATCAGCCGCAAGCTGCCACTCAGCAAGGCCGCCGAAGCTCAAGCCGCTGCGGAAGAGGGTGGTATCGGGAAGATCTTACTGGTGACTTGACACTATTCTTTCGACGGAAAGTGTTTGGAGAGCTTGCCCCGAAGGCGGCAAGCATTTTGCGCGTACTAAATTCTCGGCCTGACGGGTACGACCTACATCAGTCCAGGCAAATGGTCGCACGAAAGCACGGTGAGTTTTGCCATTTAGCAAACGCAGGCTTGGCACGGAGCGTGGTCGTCTTCGGGAGGAAGAATGAAAGCTGGAAGAATCCATTCCTTTGGCCCGCCGAACGCGATTGTGATCGACGAGATGTCGTGTCCGACTCCGGGAGAAGGCGAGTTGGTCGTACGGGCGCTGCTGCCGGAGTGGGTCCATGGGACGCGCTCATTCGCGAGGGGAAGAGCGTTGTGAAACTGTCTCTCCCGATCATTCTCGGTTCAGATTTGGCGGGGTTTGTCGACTCCGTTGGAGCAGGAGTCGTTCCGTTCAAGCCGGGCGACGAGGTTTTCGGCGTCACAAACAAACAATTCTGTGGCGGTTAAGCCGAATACGCGGTGGCGTCAGCCCAGATGGTAGCCGCGCGGCCGAGGTCATTGAGTTTTGTCGAGGCAGCGTCTGTGCCGGTAGTGGCGGTGACGGCGTATCAGATGCTGTTCGACTATGCGCAAATGAAGGCAGGCCAAGCAGTATTAATCCACGGAGCGGCTGGAAATGTTGGCGCGTATGCGGTGCAATTGGCGAAGCAGGCAGAACTGCAGGTTTTCGCAACCGCTGGGCCTGCTGATCTCGACTATGTCCGCGGCCTCGGGGCCGAGAATGTTGTGAACTACGAGACTACAAAATTCGAAGATGCCGTGCCCCCCGTCGATGCGGTGCTCGACACGATCGGAGGGGAGACGCAGCATCGTTCATTCCGTGTTTTAAAGCCGGGCGGTATCCTCGTGTCGTCGGTTTCGCCGCCGCCACAGTCTGCGGGCTTTCGTTCAGTGTTTCTATTGGTAGACGTCACCGCGGCCCGGCTGGGCACACTCGCGAGATTGCTCGATAGCCGAAAGCTGATCCCGCAGGTGGGCACCGTCCTACCGCTCGAGGAAGCTTGGATGGCGCACGAAATGCTAGCCGGTGCGCCACACAAGAGAGGAAAGATCGTACTTACGATGCATGGAGTTCAGTAGATACTGCGCTTGATGACCGAAAGCCGCGGCCGGCATTATGCGTGAAAACAGCGTAGGTGACTCTCCGATCTTGCTGGCGGGTTGAAATTATTTTTTGCGACAGAGGATACGAAAGGAAAATCGAAAATGAGCAAGGGTCTACCCGGAATCAACCCCGCTTCGAAGCCAAGCGGCGACGGGTGTGTGGAATGCCTGGCGTCACCGAAAGCTTGGTGGTTTCATCTCCGCCGGTGTGCGGAGTGCGGGCACATCGGTTGCTGCGACAGTTCTCCGAACCAGCATGCTTCCAAGCATGCGGAGGCAACGGGGCATGCGATCATCGCCAGCTTCGAGCCGGGTGAAGATTGGTTCTTCGATTACCAGAAGCAGGGAATGATCAAGGGTGGGAAGCTGCTTCCGCCGCATTCTCATCCAAAAAATCAGCCCGTACCCGGACCCGCAGGAAGGGTGCCAGCGGACTGGGAATCGCTCCTGCGCTAGCTACCCGTCTGGCTTAATCGCAAAGTTTCGAGATGCACGTTGAATCTGGCTTAGAAAACTTTCTTGTAAAGGAGAACGCACCATGTCTGCATTTGTGACGAAATCTGGGCCGCAGCAGCAACAAGAACAGAAGATAGAAACACGCACCACCGTGGAACGTATCGCCGGCTTTACCATCCTTGCGATAGCCGTAGCAGTGCTCGCCGTCCTCAGCGTCGCAGCCATTCATGCGCAGAACGCGCAGGACAAGTACTCGCTGAAATCGCCGAGCGGAATCGCGTTCTCCGACTTCAGGGGATACGAGGACTGGTCCGTGGTCTCTTCCGCCCGCACCGACGAAGTGCTCAAGGTAATCGTCGCCAATCCGATCATGATCAACGCCTACAAGGCCGGCGTTCCAGGCAACGGCCAGCCTTTCCCAGAAGGGTCCATGGTCGCCAAGCTCCAGTGGAAGCCGAAGAAAAGTACGGAGGCCCCCTTCGTCGTGGAGGTGCCAGACGTCTTTAAACAAGCTTTCTTAATGGAAAAGGACAGCAAAAGATTCCCGAAAAGCGGTGGATGGGGATACGCGGTGTTCAACTACGATGCCGCATCGGACAAGTTCACCGCCGATGCCCAAAGCCCCTCAGACTGCGGATACGCATGCCATACTCCCGTGAAGGCCAAGGACTACATTTTCCACCCGTACCAGAAACGCTGAGCCGCGCCGCCCCGACTTTAAATACCCCCCCCCCGGAAAGGATGTCCGAGTGCGAGGCCTTATATTCCTCGGCACTTCGCGGTTACGCGTAACGCCCGAGTTCCTCCTCGGCACGCACCCAATCTTCGACGTCGTGGCCATCTTGCCGGCCACGTGACTCGTACAGATTGAACGCGAGTTGGGCAATCTCGTCGTGGGTAGGGGCCCGTCGACCGCCGGTGTATGGTCCCATCCCGAACTCACCTGCGGCATGAGAAGTGACGAAAGCAGATGCTTCTCTCACAACTCTCTTGTCTACTCTCCCAACACCAACGACCAATCCGGTTGGCACCTCGGTGATGCGAGGCTCGTTATCTGCCATGGTCTCAGGCTCCTTTCGCCGCCGCCGCACCGCTATGTCGCAGGGCGTTGAACCTGGCAATCCCGGCGCAGAGCAGCGGCGCTGCCTCGAAAGATAACACCAGAGGCCTTGGCCGCAAAGGTGCAACGCGAGCCGGTGACCGTAGGGACACATCTTTGGTGTATCTTGCGAAGAGGTGGCCCAATCGCTCGGTGAGTACTAGCTCTCATCTCAGTGACATTGTTGTGACAGCATCCCACCAGGCGATCCAGATTGAGCCAAGAAAGGCTACGAGCTTTCGGCTACCAACCGAATGCTTGCTCGCCATGATCGCGAACACGAGAAGTTTCGCTGGCCGAGCATGAAAGCGCCTATAGGCGACGGTGCCCTAGACCGAATGGGGCCTGGAAGATCCTTGGGTCCAACTGGGGTCCAAAACTTGGCTTTTTTGGAAGGTTTTCGGGGGTCTCATTGAAATAAGGGCAACCGAATCAATGGGACTTAGAGTCTGATCGTCCGGCTCATAACCCGAAGGTCGTCAGTTCAAATCTGACCCCCGCAACCATGGGCGCTTGAGAGGAAAATCCTCTAAGCGCCCTTCTTATTTATGGTTACGAGCTGAGCCGTGACAATTCCTTTGCCTAATTTAGCGCCGCAAAGATGTTCCTGTTCTCGATATTGGGAACAACTGGGAACAAATCGCCGTAGATTGCCCGTTCCAGAGCGATCGCAGCGTCGCGTTCCGCTTCCGCAGAAGTGTGCGTGTAGATGTCCGCGGTCATCTTGATTGTGGAGTGCCCGAGGAACTTTTGCGCCAGCTTCAGGTTTCCTGTCTGCTCGTTAACAATACTCGCAGCCGAATGCCTGAATGTGTGAAAGCCTGACGCGCCTTTCTTTCGCGGAATACCTAACCTGTCCAAAATTGGGTAGAGGGCGTCCTTTCGGAGCACGTCCGGGTCTAGCGCCGACCCGTCCTTTTTGCAGAACACGAAGTCATCGAGTCCCCGATACAACGAGTTCTCACGGTGATTCCTGAGAGTCTCATTAAGGGCACTTCCCAAAGGGATGGCTCGCGTGCTTGCAACCGTCTTGGGCGAGAGAAGCTGGCCTCGCCATAGACTATGTTCGACTCGGAGTATTCTTCGCTCCAAATCAACGTGCTTCCATTTCAGCGCCAGTACCTCACCCAGCCTAGTTCCAGTTAGGGCCACGCAATCGAAGAATGCCCGGAGTCCCATTGGAGCCGCACTCAGGATATTCAGCAACTGAGTTGGAGACCAAATGGGCTTCTCGTGCTTATCGACTATTGGTTTGTGTCTATTCCGAATCGGCGAACGATCGACCAAGTCATTGTCCAATGCAAGCGACATGATTCCCTGTAAGACCAAAAGCAAGTTGCGGACAGTCTTTCCCTCCGTGCCAACATCTCTGAGACCGTTTTAGTACTCTTAATTAATGAGCAGGGCGAGAAAGAAAAAGGAAGAGATGAACAGTATTTCTCTTGGTGTTCTTTCCTCTGGGGCTTTGGCTGGCGCGGAACTGTGGCAGTTCGACGCTGGCACGGGAATCATAGCGCCGCCCGTGACCTATGCCGTTAATGGCGTGCAGTTGATCTCCGCTACTCCAGCAAGGAGATAATCGAGTCGCTGGACCAGATTTTGCTTGATGGCGTGCTCGCCAGGGCAGGGATGCCATCCTACGGGAAGATACTCAACGCGCAGGACGTGAAGTCTCTACAGGCCTACGTAGTCGCTCGTGCTCGGGAGTCAGCGATTGCTTCACCGGACAAACCGAAGCCATAACCACCCCGTGGCCCCTAGTTATTCGGCCGTCGCGATTGCTGCTGGCGGGTTCGGTGAGTGCGGTCGGTTTCGGCGCAGCCTTGATTCAAAATCCAGAAGCAGTTCGGGTACCGCCGCGATGAAACTCGTCGGGCAGAAAAACCTTCGAACGGCGGCGCACTCGCCGCATGCCAGGACTTCCGCTAGGGACTTGAGCCCAGTGTTCCGAGAAACTTTGCGTCGGAATCATAAAAATCAAATGTGTTGTAAATTGAGTACAAACCGAACCACGTGACGGGGTGCCCGGAAACATTGCCACTCAAGAGCAGCAACTGTCCCACGGTAGAACCGGTGAGAGTAAATGGCGTGCCGTTATCGGTTCCCGACGCAGTTAGCCCAAATCCGGCGGTATCGGAGACGAAGCTAATAACGATACCATCAGCGCCGCCATTGAAATTTCCGTGATAGTAGTCCATGCCGGAAAATCTGAGGGGATATTGGAAGCCGTCGAACGTCCCATGGTCCTCAGGAAACCCGCAAGCGGCGGGGCGAGAATAGTTTCCTTTAAGTTGTTTGCCGTCGGTTGAAACGGTAGCAGTTGTAAGGGCGGACCCTAAGACTCCCGTTTCCGTCAGCGTAAAACTCAGCGTTTCGCTGGCGGCAGTCACATTCGTAAGCGTGGCGTCAAACGTGACTTCGTCGGTTCCGTTGCTATCGCACTGCCCGCCAAAACTCGATATATTTAACAAATACGAAGTCGAGCTTTGATAGATCAGCGCGCTCGGTGCACCGGCAAATACATGGGTTCCGGCCTGCGTGAGGTTTGCTTCCAGGACAGTGTATTTGGTTGATGAGGCTGTCGAAGTAAAGACCATCTCCCATTGTCCCTGCATGCTTACAACGGAGGCTCCGCCGGTGCCTCCGCCGCTGCCATTTCCGTCTCCATTTCCTCCTGACCCGGTTGGAGCTCCGTAACCGCCTCCTCCGCAGCTGAACATCGATAAGGACAAAGATAACGCCAGCGACAAGGAAATTAGTCTGCCGGGATTTATTTTTCGTACGTTCATCTGGCCACGCCTCCGTAAACGGATCCGCGCTTTTCGAACTTCATTTCTGAGCAGGTGGAACCGAAGCGCACTATGGAGGCGGACTATCTTTCCGTCAATGCACGGGGAAACATCTTTGGGTAACCGACCAAGCTGTTGAAACTGTAGGAGCTTGTCGACGCGCTTGGCTAAAATAGAAGTGTGTTGTAACAGCAGATCGGTGGTGCTACCCTGCCACGCAACGAGTAATCCTCTTGATTAACCCTGTAGTAACCGGCAGATTAATCCGGTTCGGTGTGTACCACGCCGACTTAGCCGGCCAAGTACTGCGCAAGGGCGGCACCAGAATCAGATTGCAGCCCAAGCCTTTCCGAGTTTTAGCGATTTTGCTGGAGCATGCGGGAACCACCGTCACCCGCGATGAGCTTAAGGAACTGCTGTGGGCCCCCGACACCTTTGTCGATTTTGATCACGGCCTGAATACCACCATAAACAAGATTCGCGAGGCATTGAACGATTCTGCCGAGAACTCGCGGTTCATCGAAACGCTTCCCAACGGGTATCGATTCATCGGCGATGTAGAACGCAGCGTTCTCTCACCTTTAGTGTCCGCACAGCAGGCTGCAGTGCCAGTCGCCTCTATCCCGCCACCAGAAGTCCCGAAAAGTCACGGATGGAAGTTGCGCTATGGAGTCATTGGCCTGGTGACGGCTGGCCTGCTGCTGGCAAGCCTGTTCGCGGTTCGCTACCAGCGGGCGGTTTTTAGCCAACCGAAATTCAACGTCAAGTCCATTGCTGTTCTGCCCATTCGGAACCTTTCCGGAGACGCCTCGCAGGAGTATTTCAGCGACAGCTTGACCGACGAGTTGATTACTCAGCTCGCCAAGAGAAGCACGCTGCGGGTTGTTTCCGCGGCTTCGGTCATGCGGTTCAAGAACACCAATGCGTCCATTCCCGAGATTGCCCGCGACCTAAAGGTTGACGCCTTCGTGGAAGGCAGCGTCTTGCGTTCCGGTGAAAACGTCCGCATCACCGCACAACTGATCGATGTCGCGACCGACAGGCATATCTGGGCGGACGATTATCACGGCGAAGTGCGGGACATTATGGTCCTGCAAAACAATATTGCTTCCGCGATAGTAAACAAAGTGCAAGCCGGGATCGCCCCGTCGGAAGCTATGAAGCTGGCCCCGCCTCACCGGGTAGATCCGCGCGCCTACGATGCCTACATGAAAGGAAGAGGCTATTGGTCCCGCGGAAAGACCAACGAGAAGCTGGGCGACATGGATAAGAGCCTAGAGCAATTCCGCCTGGCCATCCAATATGACCCGAATTACGCACCTGCGTATGCCGGTCTGGCGAACTACTACGGGTTAGCGGCTGGGACGGGGAGTATCGCGCCAAAAGACGGTTGGAAATTGTGCGAAGAGTCGGCGCAAAAAGCCTTGGCGCTGGATCCGTCGTCCGCGGAGGCCCACTTGGCATTGGCCTCTAAGCTGATGATGTACGATTGGGACTGGACCGGGACTGAGCGGGAGCTTCAAATCAGCGTCGCATTGGACCCGCGTTATCCGGAAGTTCACAATGGGCTTTCTCACTTTTACGCGTACATGGAACGGTTCGATGAAAGCATAGAGGAGGCGCGACGCGCCGAAGACCTAGACCCTTTAGGACAACGCTCCGCCCTGAGGCGAGCGTACCTGCTCAGCAGGCGTTTTGATCTCTTCCTAGCAGAAGAGGAAAGAGCTTCTACTGAAAATCCGGCCAGAATGCATGAAGCAAGAGCTATCGTTTACAGGGCCAGAAAGCAATACGCTCAAGAGGTCAAAGAGAGCGATCAGGCGTTGCGCTTAGAAGGCCGCTCGGCGGAAGCGGACCGGTACGCCCGCGGCTATGCCCGGAACGGCTATCGCGGCTGGCTGGAAGGGAAATTGGCGGACATGAAGAAAGACGCTGGCGAAGGCTATGTCGATGCCTTGGAGTTCGCGGCACTTTACGCAGAACTGGACAACGCTGACATGGCCATGCATTACCTTGAGGTCGCTTATAGGGAACATAAGTATACGTTGGTTCGATTGCAGCTCATTCCTGAGTTCGATACATTGCACTCCGACCCACGGTATCAAGACCTGATCCGGCGCATCGGACTTCCCCAGCAATCGCCAACGACTCAGTAATCAAACGTTATGAACCTACCGAATGACGCGAAGCGGTTGCGCCTGTTTCGAACGGCGTCGGTTTGTATTGCCTTTCTGTCTCTGCTGCTCACGCCAAGTGCCATAGCACAAATTGGAGAATTCCTTCGTGCTATTGCGATTGCAATCGAATGTCGCATACGACGGATTGCATTCCGACCCCAGATATCAGGATCTGGTTCGTCAAATCGGTCTGCCACTTTCGACGGCCAGTCCTTAAGTGACCGTCACATTATGAAGGCCACTACCCAACCAGACCGGCTACGCAAGTTTAAGAAGGCAGGATGCAGACGCGCCGTGTTGCCCGGGCTGACACCTTATTTGGTGGCTTTTGGTTTGCTGTTTTCGGTTGCGGCAAATCTGCATGGACAGTCCCTTAGTGGCATTAATGGCACGGTGACCGATCAAGGCGGTTCGGCGATTCCCGATGCCAGAATCACAATCCTGAATGTCGATACCGGTGTGCGCCGAAATACGGAAAGCAGTTCGGTAGGAAGCTACTACATTACTGACCTCATTCCGGGGATCTACACGGTAACGGTCGAGAAGCCGGGTTTTAAGTCGTCGGTTCAGAAGAATGTAGTTGTGCTGGCTGCCGGCCAATCGACTGCCAATACAATCCTGATGGTTGGAGCCGTTTCCGATACGGTCGAAGTAACCGGCCCCGAGATTTCCCTCCAGACCGAGCAGCCCCTCATCAGCACCACCATCCAACATAAACTTCTGGAGGAACTACCGATAATTATTAATAATTCAACGCGCCAGATTGACGGGTTCATGGCTTTGGTGCCTGGAGTATCGCCGGACGGGCGCATTGACGGCGGACTGGATTTTCAGAACGAGGTGGTCTTCAACGGGGTACCGATTGCATTTGCGGAATTTCAGGGTCGCCAGTACTTCATCAACCCGCCCTTTGATTTGGTAAGAGAGTTCACCGTGTTGCAGGGAGCTTTCTCGGCGCAATATGGGCTGGCGCACGGTGTCGCTCAATATCAGTTTCAATCGGGCACGAACTCAATTCACGGAAACACTTTTGCGATCTA
The DNA here is from genome assembly GCA_963819625.1 of uncultured Acidobacteriota bacterium. Classification (GTDB taxonomy): domain Bacteria; phylum Acidobacteriota; class Terriglobia; order Acidiferrales; family UBA7541; genus Acidiferrum. Next base: position 88,537 of record CAWFWY010000019.1, on the reverse strand, counting down.
TCGGGACGCGTTTTTCGATGCCGCAGGGGCCGTTAACAATGTCAATCCCAATAATCGAGGAGTCATCGGCGAGCCAAATACCGACCACGAGTTCGATTGGGGCTTCACCGCCGGCGGCCCGCTGCGAATTCCGAAACTTTACAATGGCCGCAACAGGACATTCTGGTTCGCGAGCATAGAGAAATTTCACCAGGCCTTTGGGCAGCCCGCCGTAAGAGTTCCGACTGAAGCCTTCGTAAATGGAGACTTCAGCGAATTGGTTGTCCCCGGTACGACAACTCAGATTCCAATCTTTGTTCCCATCTCGTGGCAGAGTGACCCATCGCTGATGCCTGCGGGATGCGAGCCCGGCGCGGCTCCCGGCCAACAATTCCCCGGCAATAAGATCCCGCAGAGTTGCATCAGCTCGCTTTCGAAGTCGTTGCTAGGTTTTGTTCCCAAGCCGACGTCATCAGGCGAAGTCAGCAACTTCCAACCGTCGTTCGTGCCACTCAATACGCATACGGTTTGGGGTGTTTCGCTCGATCACAATTTCAACTCCAGACAGGCTCTTCACGGGGTGTATTGGCGAAATGAGGAGCATATCGCAGGTGGTTTTGTCGACAATCCGCTCAACAACACGACTAAGGACAACTATTATGGCAGCGGTTTGCTGGCCACTTACTCGCATGCAATTACGCCCCGATTGATGGTGACCGGAGGTGTTAGCCGGACGAGTGAGATTTTTCGCTTTAGTCAGCAGAAGCCAATCGGCAGTTTTGCTGGCGTAGAACCCTCCCCGGATGGAGGGGAGTTCCTCCCGGGAATCGACTTTGGCGGCGGTCCGTGGGAACCCATGAACTGGGGCACGGATGGTCGGCAATTCACCATCAATCGCAAGCATGGACTAGGAATTGCGAACAATTGGCTCTACACGCGCGGCCGACACAACATTAACTTCGGCGTCGACATTCGTCGCACATTTCAGGATGACCAGGAGTGCTACGTCTGCGCCGGCTGGTTGAATTTTGATTCTGTGACGACTGCGGATCCGGTTAACGATGCGGTGGGAGAGTCCACCGGTAACGGCTTTGCGAGTTTCCTGCTCGGCGTCGCTCACAGTGGGTTTCGCGGATATGCCCCGATCACCAGGCTCCGCAACTTTTATATCGCCCCCTATTTTCAGGACAACATAAAGCTTACTCCGCACTTTACGTTGAATTGGGGCCTCCGCTGGGATCTGGCGTTTCCTTTTTCGAACGACAACAAGGCCAATCGGCTCGTCTTTTTCAATCCATTAGTTCCGAACCCGGCCCTCATCGACCCGATCACCGGCCAGCCGAAATTGGGAGCCATGGCGATCCTGGGAAAAGGTTGCGATGGCTGTGTGGGTTGGGACCATCCCGACATGCAATGGAAACATTTCAGCCCACGTCTGGGATTCGCGTATCAATTAAACCGTAAGACGGTCTTGTTGGCGGGTCTCTCGTTCAGTTTCTTGAATTCCGGCGCCTTCGAATACGGCACCAATGGGGTGGCCGTCAAATTTGGCAACAGCTTGAACGGCTTCGTTGGTTTTGATGGAGAGGGTCAGTTTCCTGGGTTTGGCCAATGGGACACCAAGCCGCTTCCATCGCCTCAGAAGCCTACTTTTTCGCCAGAGTACTTCAACGGCAATGATGCGAGTGAGATTCACCGGCACATCGACCAGGCCTACAACGAGTTGCTCTCCATTGGCGTCCAGCGGGAGTTGCCATGGAACATGTTCACCTCGGTCTCCTATATTCACAGTCACGATTTGCACTTGCCAGCTGCTTTGATTCGACGAAATTCGCTCAATCCCAGCCTCTTATCGCTGTGTCCGGATGGTCTGGAGCGAGAGCAGGACTGCATGATTCTCGAGCCCTGGACGACGGACGCCGCACAGGCGGTCCTGAAAGCTAAGGGATTTGGACAGTTCGGCGGACTGTACACCCCCTACGAGAGTTTCCTAAACGATTACGGCGATTACGCACCCCTGGGCAAGGCTTTGCTGCCCTACCCGCAATTCAGAATAATCTTTAACCCCTTCGACACCACTGGGGCGGACAAATATGACGGACTCCAGGTCAGTGTCCAAAAGCGGACTGGCAGTGGCCTGACCCTGCTGCTGGCCTACACCTTGTCCAGGACCTTTTCTAATACAGACACTACCTTCACGGACGCCAACACCAGGGGACTGAACCAGTTCAATCCTAATGGGGAGTGGTCTGTTGCCAAAGACGATCGCACTCGCATATTGAATATCAGCCAGGTTTATGAGTTCCCGTTTGGGCCTGGGAAAAAGTTCTTGAACCATCGGGGCACCTTTATAAAGAACCTGGTGGGAGGCTGGGAGACTTCCGGAAACTACTATTATGCCAGTGGTACTCCGGTGCAAATTATAGAGATTGGCCGCCCGTTGGGTTTCACTAACGCCCCGAACCGGGCCAACATCCTGCCGGGCTCTTTCGATGTCAATTGGGACAACTACTACAAAGGCCTGCCTGTCTTCAACGTTAAAAAGTTTCAGTATCCGGGGGCTTGGAGAGTAGGCAACGCCGCTCCCTTCTATTCGGACTTGCGGAATCCTTTCGAGAGCAATGAGTCAGTCGGCCTTGCCAAGAGGTTCTTCTTCGGCGAAAAAATCACGGCGGAGTTGAGGGTCGATTTCGACAATGTCTTCAATCGAATGCGAGTCTGCGGCGCGGACCACCTGAACAACGTCGAGCATCAGGATGGCTTTGGAATTGTCTCACCGGGTGCTGTTTGCCAGGGCAATTTGCCCAGACGAGGACAAGCTTTCTTCAAAATCACATTCTAGATCAAACAACTTGTTCGGGCGGTATGGGAAACCTAACGCTGGTGTAGATTACTGAACTCGGCCAACTCGGCCACATTCCCAACACGAGAAATATTCGGCAGAGTTTGAGTATCGCGGGTCTCCGAAAGATCTTTGGTACTGATGCCCGTTCTGCGCCAAGCATTGTCAAGCCCGCACGGGCCATTCGGCCTCAGTGCCTGATTGCCGCGCTAAGCTTCCAGCTTGATTTCTCCCAAAAGCACTTGGGTTTCGCTCATCAAATTTAGTTTCACCTAAAAACTGTAATAGCGTGACGATTGTCGCACCCTGCGAAACCAGACTGTAACCATCTAAGGTATCTATAACTTGCCCGGTGTCCCGGAAATGTTCAAATGACGATTCGCTATGCATTGCACATATTTCACATCGGCAGGATAACGGCGGCTCGAATTAAACAATTCGAAAAAAGGAGCCGCGAAATGAACTTTAAATTAAGAATAGCAACACAGAAGCGAGAGAGAAAAAACATCATGAGGCATAGGGCAACCATTTTTGCATTCTTTCTGTTGGTGGCCATAGGAGCGACAAGCCGGTCCACTGAGGCAGCGAACTTGACCGTGAACTGCGACAAGAAACAAACCATACGTGAAACCTTGAAACTTCTTGCAGTGGTCCATCTGCCAGGGCCGCATACGCTATCTGTTGTAGGCAGTTGCCGCGAGAATATTTTGATTCAAAGCGTAGATCGACTGACACTGATTGCTAAGAACGGCGCATCGATCACGGATCGTTCCGGCGGAACCTTAGCGGTCGTGGATGTTGAGGACTCGCACAGCGTGACCCTACAGGGATTCACTATCAACGGTGGGAGTGCAGGCGTGTCATGTGGTACCTCAAGTGTCTGCTACCTAACTGGCAATACGGTTCAGGATGTTTTAGGGGTGGGTGTAAGCGTATCTGGTGGTTCCCACGCCTTTCTCGAGAGTAATGCGATCCACAACAGCGCGGGCGCCGGTGCAACCGTTGGCGACGGTTCGCAAATGTTCAGTAGTAACGACGTCTTCCAAGGCAATGCCGCTCAGGGAGTAAATGTAGGCTCTGGGGCTTACTTCGTAGCTTCCAATTCCAGCTTCCTCAACAACGGGGTTGGCATTCTGGCGGTCGCGTCCAACCTGTTCCTCCACGGCGGTACAATCATCAGTGGGAGCATCGGTAATGGCATGACACTCCTCGCCGACTCCACAGTATCGTTTCGGGATAATACGACAGTGACCGGCAATGGCGGAGCGGGTGTCCACCTGGAAGACGCCTCTTTCGCGGGTTTCCAAAGCGCCACCGTAACGGGTAACTCAGGTGGTCTGGACGTCGACTGCGCCCCGCAATTCACGATCACTCACTTTGTCGGCAGAACCGGCGGCGTTACAAACTGCGTTGAGCCTTCCAGCTCTGCACTGCGAGAAAACAAGAAATAACGTTGCCACCTCATAGCAAAATGGGGCCGCCCGATGTTTGGGCGGCCCCATTTTGCATGCCGCGGAAGGCAGGGGCGCGATGACTGCGCCAGACGGCATCAAGATTTTTGCGGGGTTCCGTCGAACGGGACAGCATCTTGATAATGCTCCTGGATTTGGCCAAAGCTATCGTCGTGGAGGCCCACCGAAACCCATTAATGCCCATCCTTCCAACCAGGAGGGCATCGAAATAGTCCTCCAGAGCGGCGTTGCCTACACAACACCCGGCGGTGGCCCCTGGAGTTCGTCTCTCGTCGCATGTTTGAAGGTGGCACACGTACCTCTCATACCCTCGCTAACTCTGGGGCACGTCGAAAGCAAAAACGAGTCACCCGAGAAGTTTGAAAAAGCGATGAACAAGGTGGTGGTGCCAGAACTGCAGGCGTATTCGGCAGCGAGTGGGCAAGTTCTGTTCGGCACCGATGGGGACTACATCGAGCAGTTCAATACTTCAGAGCCTCCGTTTTGCTGACCGCAGCTGTGAGCCTGCGATAGCAGTGATCATCGCGCCGTTGACGAGCGTCATAAGAACAAAGGTCGAGATAGTTGTTTCGGAAGGAGCTAGCGACTTTGCACCTTCAATCAAATGAGCAAGCAGCAGTTCGGTAGGTAACTATGGACGAATCGCGACTTTGATTACGCCTTCCCGACGATTTCCAAAAAGTTCATAAGCTTCCACAATGCAATCTAAGGAAAAGGTATGCGTAAGCAATGGACGCAGATCAAGCCGCCCATGACGCACCAACTCCATCAGCCGACGCATACGTTCTTTTCCGCCGGGGCAAAGAGTCGTAATGATTTTGTGGTCGCCGAGACCTGCGGCGAACGGTTCGAGCGGCACGGACAACTTGCCAGAATAGACACCCAAGCTGGACAAGGTACCGCCGGCGCGCAGCACGCGCAGGGCGTTTTCAAATGTGGATTGCATACCGAGCGCTTCGATAGCTACATCCACGCCGACGCCTTGCGTAAGGCGCCGAATCTCGGCAACAGCATCCAACCTAGTGTGATCGAGCACCACGTCCGCGCCCATGCGCTTAGCCATGGCGGAGCGCACCGGGTCCGATTCGACAGCGATGATGAAACCCGCGCCACGTAATTTGGCGCCGGCCGTTGCGCATAGCCCTATCGGCCCCTGAGCAAACACCGCCACCGCATCGCCCAATTTTACGTTTCCGCTTTCCGCCGCGGAAAGCCCTGTGGACGCGATATCTGCCAGGAGCACAACTTGCTCATCCGACAAATCGTCGGGAATCTTCGCCAGGTTGGCTTGCGCGTTCGGTATCAACAGGTATTCCGCCTGTGCACCGTTAATGGTGTTTCCGAATTTCCATCCGCCGATCGGCCCGCCGCATTGCGACCAGTCGCCGCTCAGGCAGTAATTGCATTGACCGCAAGGAGTGATGGCCCCGACGAGGACGCGATCACCCACAGCGTACCCCGACAGGCCGACGCCCATTTCGTGAATCACGCCGACGGGTTCATGGCCGATGATGAGACCGGGCTTTACCGGATACTCGCCCTTCAGGATATGCAGATCGGTTCCACAAATGGTCGTCAGCGTTACGCGGATTACCGCTTCGCCAGGACCGGGCCGGGGAATCGATACCTGCTCGATTCCGATCAGATTCGGCCCACGAAATACGAGGGCGCGCATGGTGCCGGGAGCCGATTGCTTTTGAGCAGTCTCTACCTGGGACGTCGCAAACATTGTTTGTCTCCGTGTATTTCGCTTTCATTTATGCAGGAATGCGCAGAAAGCAGCAACAGCAGCCGTCACCGTCCGTTGTGACGGACGTCACACTTGTCTAAGGCCGTATGGCCGGACGCGGAAGTTCTCCTTCAGGGATTTCGCGGCCGAACAAAACGATTCGCGCATCGAGTGCCAGCAGTCCGTCCGGGGAGGCCAGCAGGGGGTTGATATCGATCTCCCGGATCCGAGGCTGGTCGACGACCAGTTCGCTGAATCTAACGAGCAATACCTCAAGCGCCTTTTCGTCAACGGCCCTGCGACCGCGCACTCCTTTAAGTGCAGCAAACACTTTGGTCCGTTCCATCATCCGTCTCGCGAGAGTGGTATCGAGCGGCGGCAACCCCAGAGCCCGGTCGCGATACACCTCGACAACTTGCCCGCCCGATCCAAACAGAAGCACCGGACCGAACTGCGGGTCGACGCTACTACCTAGAATCAGTTCGTATCCGTCGGTCTGAATCATCGATTGCACTGTGACGCCCAGAAAGGCGTCCGGGCCTGCCTTGCCAACGACGGAATCCGCAATATCGCGATAGGCCTGTCGTACCTGCTGTTCATTCGAGAGATCCAATTGCACTCCGCCCACGTCGGTCTTGTGCGTTACTGTTTCGGAATGCAGCTTCAACACTACGGGATATCCGATCCCCTCGGCCTTCGCTACGGCTTCTTCTTCGTTTTTCGCGAGTTCTGTCGGGACGGTGGGAATTTCGTAAAGTTGCAGCATCTGTTTCGCCTCGATTTCCGTGAGAAGTGTTCTGCCCGAGGACGCGGCGAGTCCGATAAACTCCCTTGCGGCTTTCCGCCTGTTGGTTGCTGTGGCCGGGTCGTCCGGCGGGTTGGGCGCCTCGTACAGACCGTGCAGACGCTGGGAATAGCTCCACATCGACTGAAAGGCTCGCGCGGCCGCGTCCGGATACGAAAAAACCGGAATACTCGCTCCCTTCAAAATCTCCACGCCTTCGGCGACGCTCCGTCCGCCCATCCAACTCGCCAGCAAGGGCTTCCCGTTTCGTGCGTGTGCTTTCACTCGTTCAGCCACTCGCGCAGGGTTCGTCATCCCCTGCGGCGCCAAGATCACGAGCAAGCCGTCACTGTTGGGATCCGCGAGAGCCACTTCCAGGGCACGGGCATACCGCTCGGGATCCGCGTCACCAAGGATATCGATGGGATTGGCGTGGCTCCAATGCGAGGGAAGAAATGCGCTGAGCGCCTTTTCTGATTCCGGTGACAATTCGGCGAGCTCGCCCGGTCCGCCGAGCAATGCATCGGTGGCGAGGACACCGGGTCCCCCAGCGTTGGTCAGAATCGTCAAGCGGGGCCCAAGAGGTCGAGGCTGCTTGCCGAGAACGTCGGCCATGTGAAAGAGCTCGGAGATGCTCTCGACTCGCAGGACGCCGCAGCGGCGAAATGCCGCTTCATAGACTTCGTCACTTCCGGTCATGGCACCGGTATGCGAGGCCGCGGCACGCGAAGCGGCTTCCGAGCGGCCGGCTTTGATGACAATGATCGGCTTGTTGAATGAGACTTCCAGCGCGGCCGACAGGAACGATCGCGCGTCCACGATCGATTCCATATATATAAGAATGCTTTTCGTGTTTGGATCATCGCCAAAATAGGAAAGCAAGTCGCCCCATCCGACATCAAGCATCGAACCGGTAGAAACAATTGCGCTGAACCCCACTTGTTCCAGGAGGCTCCAGTCGAGAATTGCGGTCAGCAATGCACCGCTCTGGCTAAGGAACGCGACGTTGCCGGGCCGTGCTATGTCTTGCGCGAAAGTGGCATTCAAACCAATCAGGGGATTCATGAGTCCGAGACAATTCGGCCCGATCAAGCGCGTCGCGGTGCCTTGCAAATGCGACCGGATTTGTTTTTCAAGCGCTGCTCCCTCCAGCCCTTGTTCTTTGAACCCCGCGGAAATCACTATAATTGCCTTGGTTTTGGCAGTGACGCATTCGGCGACAATTTCCGGAACGGCCCTTGCCGGTATCACGATCACGACGAGATCGACCGCTTCCGGCACCGCGCGAAGCGACGCGTAACACTTAATTCCGCAAACTTCCTGACGGCCAGGATTTACCGGATAGACCGGCCCTTTGTAGCCTAAGAGAAGATTTCGGAGAATGGTGTTCCCCACGCTTCCCGCACGGTCTGTAGCACCGATCACCACCACCGAAGCGGGCAAGAAAAAACAACGCAACGGATCCTTGTCGGCATCGCGGTCCGAATTCATGAACATGGTTCCTTTCGTAGCGGCGCCACGCATTGGCAACTCAATAGTCACGTAAAGCTCTGAAGGGCAGGGTCACGCGAACGGCGTTGAGCATCGCCGCCAGATCGATGAGCTCCTGCGCCACCGCGCCGCTGACCGGCGGGAGCCAGCCAAACGCGGCCAGCGCCATGCCGGCCGCACTCAGCACCATACTCTCGACCGCACTTTGGAGCGCAATCTTTCGTATCCGCCTACCGATGTGGATCAGCTCATCCACTTTTCCTAGCAAATCTATCGAATGACGGCGTTCGCGGCCCTCACTGGGGATGTCGTTCTCGTGGTCAAAGGCGATGTCCACGGTGGCCGCCTGCATCGCAAGTGCATCGTTGATTCCATCCCCAACAAACACGGTCCTGGTTCGCTCCATTTCCGCACGCACGAGTTCCACTTTTTCTTCCTGCGTTCTTGCCCCGTACGCTATTCGTATCCCGATTTTCTCCGCAAGAGATAGGACCTCGGCTTCGCGATCGCCGGAAACGAGCATGACGCGGGTGACCCGGTGGCGCGGGGAAAGGTGCTCCGCTCACGCAAACGACCCGGCGCGTCTGCCTTCGCTTTGGCCCGGTACGGCGAAGAATTTTCGTTTGGCAAGTTCGACGAGGGCGAGATAGGTGATGGTGGACACCGCGAGAAACACCATGAAGGGTAGCGGCAAAGGCGTGAAGCCAAGAAGTCCGGCGAGCGGTGACCACGGCAGAGCCAACCCAATAGCTACGACCAAAAGCGTGTTCAGAGTCAACCATCGGCTCGGACGGCTCTTCAACGGATTGCCGGCGGTGCGAATCACAAACAGCACCAATGTTTGCGTGGCCAGCGATTCGACAAACCACCCGGTGTGAAAAAGAACTTCCGGCGCATTGAAAAAGTGTAACAACACATAGAAAGTAAGGAAATCGTAGAGAGAACTGATGGGCCCGACGAAGATCATAAAATTGCGGACCAGGCGCATGTCCCAGCGTTGCGGGCCGCGAAGGTAGGCTTCGTCCACATTATCGGTGGGGATGGCAATCTGTGCGCTGTCGTACAAAAAATTATTCAGTAGGATCTGCGTGGAAAGCATAGGCAGGAATGGAAGAAACAGAGACGCCCCAGCCATGCTGAACATGTTTCCAAAGTTCGAACTGGTGTCCATCAGCAAATATTTCAAGACATTGCCGGAAGCCTTGCGGCCCTCAATAATTCCGTGATGAAGAATGTCCAGTCCAGGCCGCAACAAAATAATATCGGCGGCGTCGCGAGCTACGTCCACGGCGGTAGCAACGGAAATTCCGACATCAGCGGCGTGCAGAGAAGGCGCATCGTTTATGCCATCGCCGATGTAGCCGACCACGTGTCCGCGCTGCCGCAGGGCTCGCAATATTCGCAACTTCTGCATAGGGGAGACACGTGCGAATACCGTGGTTTGCTCGGCGATGTGCCCCAAGGCGGGATCGGTCATGGCGTCGAGTTGATCACCAAGCACGACGGAGGGAGCGTCGAGGCCAACCTGGGCACAGACGTGCCGGGTTACCAGTTCGTTGTCGCCGGTGAGTATCTTTACGTCGATTCCGTCGCGCTTCATCTGCTCGAGAGCGTTAGCCGCATCAGCGCTCGGTGGATCGGCGAACGCCAGAAATCCCGCCAACATCAGGGATTGCTCATCTTTCGCGGTGAAAGTGTCTTGTCCATCGATATAGCGGTACCCGATCGCCAGCACCCGAAACCCTTGCGTGCAAAGCTCGGTGTGGACTTTCTGAGCGTCCTGGCGGGCTTCGGGCACGAATGCCTGCGCCTCCCCCCGCAGTTCATACGATGTGCATAGCGGGAGGATTCCTTCCGGCGCGCCCTTAACGATGAGCATGCGCTGGTGGCCCGTCTTACCTGCACCGTCCACGACAACCGAGAGCCTGCGCCGGTTGAAATCGAAGGGAATCTCGTCGCGTTTGGTGTAACCCTCCAGGCCGGAAAGCTGGCGCTGCAGGATTGCGCTGTCGAGTGGACTGCGTATCCCGGTTTGAAATTTGCTGTTCAGAAACGCCAAGACCAGCGGATGATCGCAAGTTCCACCACGCGCGTCTATCGCGGATTGCAGCGTCATCACGCCCGTAGTGAGTGTTCCTGTTTTGTCACTGCATAGAATGTCGATGCTGCCGAAATTCTGAATCGCCGGGAGGCGCTTTACGATCACTTGTTCGCGCGCCATGCGCACGGCGCCTCGCCCCAAAGTCACAGCGGTAATCATGGGAAGAAATTCCGGCGTGAGACCCACCGCCAGCGCGACGGCGAACAAGAACGATTCGAACGCGTCCTTGTGCAGCGCCACGCGAACCACCAGGATGAACAGAATGAGAAACAAAACGGCACGCATAATGAGCATGCCAAACTGTCGCAATCCGCGCTCAAATTCCGTTTCGGGCGGGCGCTCGCGTAATTTGGCACTGATGAGCCCGAACGAAGTGCGCGCCCCGGTGGCTGTGATGCGCGCAACGGCGGTGCCGCTGACTACCGATGTCCCGAGGAATATCCGGTCACGAGATTCCGCCGATTCGTCGGCCGCACCTGCTGCACTGGCCGCGTCCCCCGTAGCTTTCTCGGCGGGCATGGATTCTCCGGTCAAGGCGGCTTGTTGAACAAACAGATCGCGTGATTCGAGCAGTTGGCCATCTGCCGGAATCAGATCGCCGGCGCCAAGCCTTACGATATCTCCGGGAACAACCTTTTCGCGTCCAACTTCCTGCCAACTTCCGTCGCGCAAAACAGTGGCGGTCAGGCACACATGGTCACGAAGCTTTTGAACGGCCCGTTGCGACCTGTAAGTCTGAATAAAATTAAGTGTCACGCTCAGCATGGCAATGACGAAGATGATGGAAGCATCCACGGACTGCCCCACTGAAGCTGAGATGAGGCTGGCAATCAGAAGAATAACGACGAGGGGATTCAGAAGCAGCGCCAGCAGTTCAAAGATCAGTGAGCCATGCTTGCGGGACGCAGGATCATTGAACCCATATTGACGAAGCCGCACTTCGGCTTCACGTTGAGTGAGGCCGGTTACCTCGCGTGAATAGACCGGAGCGTCGATTGCAGCGATGGTGGATGCAGCATCCATATCCCTGATTGCTTGCGCTTTTCCCCGATCTTCTAAGAATCCCTCAAGTGGGTAGCGGAGGTTCGCTCTCAACTTAAGGCGCCAGACTGAGGCGGGAATGCGTGCAGCGTCACTCTGGTCCGTGACGGGCATCACAGCTGCAAATTGTGAGTTAGACAGACAATGAGCCCAGAAGGAGAACAAAATGAAAACCGCCACCGCCAAGGCTGCTATCGGATTCCGAAATATCCTGTTTGCTACAGATTTTTCGCTGGCTGCAGCTAAAGCCATCCCTTACGTAAAGAAGATTGCAAAGCACTATGGAGCATCGCTCGTCGCTTTGCACGTGCGAACTCCAGTTGTGAATCCCATGACCGAGCCAGCCACCTGGTCCGTCTATCTGGAGGCGGCGAAGGCCCAGGACGAGCAGCATCGCGGCGAATTGCTGGGCACTTTCGCAGGCATTCCCACACAGGCGCTGATCGAAGAGGGCAGCATCGGGGCTTGCCTGAAAGAAGCCATCGAGAAAAACGACACGGATCTGGTGGTCATCGGTACACGCGGACGCACGGGAGTGGAAAAACTACTGCTTGGTTCCGTAGCCGAAGAAATTTTTCGGACTGTGCCGTGCGCGGTGCTCACCGTCGGGCCGCGAGCCTATGACTCCCCCAGCCCGAGTGATCAGTTGCGGGAAATCCTCTATGCAACGGATTTTAGCCCGGCGTCACTCAAGGCCGCGGCGTACGCTGTGTCGCTTGCACAAGAATTTCAATCACGGCTGGTTTTGTTGCACATCATTGCACCGCAACAGCCGGGGGATTTGATTTCTACGGCCGATCTCAAAGCGGCCGCCGAAAAGTTGCTGCAGCAGGTCGTACCACCCGAGGCCCAAGACTGGTGCAAGCCCGAATACCATGTGGTGGAAGGCGAGGTCGCCGAGAAGATTCTGGAATTTGCGACGCTCCGAGAGCCGGACCTCATAGTTCTGGGCGTCAAACAAGTGGATGGTGTGCCTGGCGCGGCATCGCATCTTCCCATTGCGACGGCGCATAAGGTCGTATCTCGCGCCACTTGCCCTGTTCTGACTATTCGCCACTAAGTAATTCGGCATGGCTACGGTCGGGCCCGGACGGATTGGACTTCATCCGTCCGGGTTCTTTTTTCCCCGTTCGAATTACGCGCGACAGAGAGGCCGGAGCAACCAGGTTGGTGTGAATCAAGAGGAAATTGCTAGGCGGCAGCGATAAAGCGCATCGTGGCGTGATCGAGGGCTGTCTCAGATAGGCTCTTGATCAGTACGCCGCGATCGTTGTGATACTCCAGCGTATACATGGTTGAGCATGGGCGGCAAAGCCAGAAATGTTGTACGGAATGAATGTTCGAAGGGTTCCCGCCCGCGGGATAATCCTTATGGAAACGAAATAGGCGACCCTGATCGTAGTCAAACGGTCTCAGACAGTCTGGATTTGCACAAACCGAAAACATAGACCCCTCCAGTCGTCAAGTTTCAGGAATCAGGACACGAAATGGCCGTGCACATGTATCACCGGTAGGTCCGAGGTTCTGAGGCTCTCCGCCTTCTCCCGCTCCAGCCGCGCGATGGTGGTCTTGAGCCAGTCGATAAATTTGACTTCGGTTTCTTTCTCGGTTGCGGTCCGGTACAACAAGTCCAACGTGTCGCCCTGCTCGTTTAACGGAATGTAGCGGCACGGGACCTTTCGCAATGCCGTCTCCAGCGGAATCAGTTGCAAAATTGAGCAATCGATGCAGGGCTTGGGTTGATCGCTGGGTTCGAAATTCAGACAGGTGGGCGAATCCTGAAACATAAATTGCGGGCGCCAGGCCGCTCGCGCGGGATTCCGGTAACCGCCTTTCTCCACAAATTCTAGCTCTTTCTTCAAAACATCCAAGAGGTTTCGCTTGTCTTTGCTCATCGCAGCGCTCCTTACCCCAGAGCTTGCCTGCAAAAAGATGGGTTCACGGTGATGAGCATCACTTGGCGTCGTGCGCGGGCTCACGGTCATGCGTGGGCCATTTAATTGAAAAGGGGTATGTTGCGTGTCAAGCTATACGAAACTCAGGGGAATATGAGCGGCTCCAATCCAGCGGACGAGGGGCATGTGGGAATCGATAACGACGCCAGCGCCAGCAAACTCGCCGAAGAAGCTTTGCGCAAGAGTGAGCTCAGGTTCAGATCGCTTTTCGAATTCTCGCCTGACGCCATCGTGGTGGTGGATCAGGCAGGCAAGATTGCCGAGCTGAATGCGCAGGTAGAAAAAATCTTTGGATACCGGCGGGCGGAACTGGTGGGCCAATCCGTGGAGATACTCATACCTGAGCGCTTCCGCAGCCCGCATCCTAGGCATCGCGCCGACTACGCGGCACATCCTCATGCGCGGCCGATGGGCCTCGGACTGGAACTTTATGGCCGCCGCAAAAACGGCTCGGAATTCCCGGTGGATATCATGCTCGGCCCGGTCGAAGGAGAGGAAAGTGCCGTTGTGCTCGCGGTGATCCGCGACCTTTCTCAAAAGAAGGACGCCGAAGAAGCGCTTCGACGTGCGGAGCAACAAAAATCGTACCTTCAAGAAGAATTGGAGATCACCCAACGGTTCGAGGAAATTGTCGGCGAAAGTCAGAAGCTGAAGCGGGTGCTGAAACAGGTTGAAAATGTGGCCGCCACGGACGCGACGGTTTTGATCCTGGGTGAAACCGGCACGGGAAAAGAATTGATTGCCAGAGCCATTCATCGCCTGAGCAACCGTAACGGCCACGCCTTTGTAAAGCTTAATTGCTCCGCAATTCCCTCCGGCCTGCTGGAAAGCGAATTATTTGGACACGAAAAAGGCGCCTTCACAGGAGCCATCGCGCAAAAAATCGGGCGCCTGGAACTGGCCCATGAGGGCACGTTTTTCCTGGACGAAGTTGGCGACCTTCCGCTGGAGCTCCAGCCAAAGATATTGCGGGCCCTGCAGGAGAAAGAGTTCGAGCGCGTCGGTGGTACGCGTACTATTCCGGTAAACGTGCGACTGGTAGCGGCTACCAATCGCGATCTCGCCAAGATGGTCAGTACCGCGGAATTCCGGAGTGACCTTTATTACCGGCTGCGCGTCTTTCCGATCACGATTCCGCCCCTGCGGGAAAGGCGCGAGGATATTCCTCTTCTGGTGCGATATTTTCTCGACAGCCACTCCAAACGCATGGGGCGGCATATCGAAACCATTTCAGACGAAACTATGCAAGCCCTGGTGAACTGGGACTGGCCGGGTAATGTACGCGAACTTGAAAACTTCATCGAGCGCTCCGTGATTCTTTCGCAGGGTCCCGTTTTGCGCGCACCATTGGCTGAGCTGCAAAGCTTTAAGGAAACCTCATCCGCGCCAGCCAGCCCGCTTGAAGCCGCAGAGCGCGAACATATACTTCGAGTTCTCCGCGAATGCAAAGGAATGATCGGCGGTTCCGGTGGTGCCGCTGAGCGGTTGGGATTGAAGCGAACCACGCTCAATTCGAAAATCAAGAAACACGGCATTGTGCGGCGGGACTACATTTAGTCTCGTGACGAAATCTCGTCTCGTCGGCGTCTAATCTCTAGCGTTCCAAATCAACACAATTACTCAAGCAGACGCAGTAACCGTTCTATTTTGAAAGAGATGCCGCCACCGCTGTGCGTGCGATCACTTTGGCGTGTGAGCTGCACTACCCAAGGCGTCAGTAAGTTGGGCGAAACCACACGTGCTAAAGATCACGATTCATGACAGCGGAAATGCACAAACGATTTTACTGGAAGGAAAGATTGTCGGTCCTTGGGTGGAAGAATTCAAGCGCGTCTGGGGCAGCTTGAAACCGTCGGCCGGCGCGAAGCAACTGCGTCTTGACTTGCGAAGTGTGACGTTTGTGGATGAGCAAGGAAGGCGTCTATTGCAGGAAATCTACCAGGAGACGAAAGCATCCTTCTTAGCCAATTCGCCCTTGACACATTATTTTGCCAGCGAGGCCATGCAAACCAAGATTTTGAGCAGAAAGGAAGGAGCCTAGTATGCGCGGACCATACGGATTCGAAGCGAATGAGAATTGCCAGACTTGCAAGTTGAGAGTAGGCGGCTTTTTTTGCCAGCTGACCGCTCCTGCGGCGAAAGACTTCAACGCGATAAAATCGACCGCGACGTATCCGGCTGGAGCGTTGTTGTTCCTGGAAAAGCAGGAGGCCCGGGGCGTGTTTGTGCTGTGCACCGGAGAAGTGAAGTTGTCCATCAGCTCTGGCGCTGGGAAAACCTTGATCTTGAGGGTCGCCAAGGCCGGCGAGATTCTCGGTCTGATGGCCACCATGGGCGCGATGCCTTACGAGGTTACCGCCGAAACTTTACACCCGTGCCAGGTGGCCTTCATCCGGCGCGACGACTTCTTGAAATTTGTCGCGAAGCATCCCGAGGTGTACCACAAAGCGGTGAAACAGCTCAGCTCGCTGTACACCGGAGCTTGCGATCAATTGCGCACGGTGGGCTTGTCCGCCTCTGCCCCGGAAAAACTGGCGCGGCTGCTGCTGGGCTGGGCCGCCGAATCCAAGACGACCAAATCGGCGGAGTCGATCAAACTGCCGCTAACCCATCAGGAAATAGCCGAATTCATCGGTACGACCAGAGAAACCGTAACCCGCACGTTGAGTGAATTTAAGAACCGTCAACTGGTTACGCTGGAGGGATCTACTCTGATGATTTCCAACCGGTCGGCTTTGGAAACAATTGGCTGTGGCTAGAAAAGAGTTCACAAGAAAATATATATCGCAAAGACCGCGGAGGCCGCTATGAAGGTTAAAGAGATCATGACTCAGAGTGCCGTCTGTTGCAGTGCCAACATGAATATCGGCGAGGCCGTGGAACTGATGTGGGTTCACAACTGCGGCGTGCTCCCGGTACTCGACGCCAGCCGTAAATTGTCGGGGATCATCACCGATCGGGACATTTGTATCGCTTCAGGCACGAGGAACAAGCTGGCCGGCGAACTTACCGTTGGTGAAATCGCCACCAAAGATGTGTTCACGTGCAAGCCTGACGACGATGTCCACGAAGCCTTACGCATCATGGCGGACCGGCAGGTACGCCGTCTGCCGGTGGTGGACCATGCCGGCATTCCTCAGGGAATTCTCTCCGCAGACGATATCGTCGCCCACGCGGGATTGAACAAGTGGACGGGGGCTGCTCCTTTGCCGTCCGAGGAAATTATCGGGAGTTTGAAAAAGCTGTATAGCCAAACATTTCCGATAGTTCAAGCCAAAAGGGCCACGGGGTAACTCCACGGCTTGGCTCCTGGCGCCGGCATTTGCCGGCGGCGGCAGCAACATAGCAAACGGCCGGAACGGCGGAAACAGCGATTGCGCTTCACGCTTCTGAAAACGCCTGCTTCTGTTTTCAGTTCGAAAGAGCTTCAAAGATAATTTTCTTCGGTCAGCCAGTTGTGCCAGATCCTATTTTTCATGGCTGTGGAGAAACTCTTCATTGAACGCAGCGGCGGTCTAGCTGCCACTGATTTTCGCCGGGCTTTCCCCGCCAGAATTTTAGTTTTCTTGAACTGCGCCGCCTTTCTTTGAGTTCTCATTGCTCCTCCTCACCGGGTGATCGGCACAAAGAGTCTGCAAATTTTCAATACTGACGATACCTTCAGCTCCGAACGGTAAGAACAGGACACGAAGCGTGCGCCAGAACGGTGTGAGCGATGGTTTTCTCAAGATGACTGGTAACCATCACATGTCCGGTGTTTCGTGTACCCAAGACGATCAGGTCAACTTTCTTTTCATTCGCAACCGCAAGAATGCGTGTCGCTGGATCACCGTGTTCTACCACGGTCTCAGGACGGCACCAGAGCACGGCTTCCGGAGGCACGATTTCGTGCAGATTGTGCATGACCTCGGCAACCGTTGTACCTGGTCGTTTTGCAGCTTTGCGTGATCCCTTCGTTTCAATTACGTGCAGTAAGACGAGCTGCGCGTTGTTTTCCTCAGCGAAGGAAGTTGCAAAGGGCGCCGCGGCATCGGCTTCGGCCGTAAAATCCGAAGCGAAAAGGATGCGCTGCCAGCGAGCCCGCCATACTTCACCCGGGTTTGCTGAGGGGCCGATGGTCATGACCGGAACGGAGGAACGGCGAAAAATCTCTTCCGCCGTGGAGCCCATAAGCAGCTGGGGTAAGCCCGTTCGACCATGGGTACCAACAATGATCAGATCGAAACCTTCCGCAGCCAGTATCGATTCAACGACTGCCCACACGCTTTTCCCGGCCGTGACGAGTACCTGATGAGAAATGCCGGAGAGCTGAGTTTCGACTTTTTTCATTTCAGCGAGCGCGAAGTCGTGCTGTAGTTCAATGGCGGCCGAGGGCGAATCGGGTGACATGTACGCGAATACGTCCGGGACGGTCACATGTAAAGCCGTGGCCTTGGCCTCATATTCCTGAGCAATCTCGCGCACAAAAGGAATTGCCGACTCCGAAGCCCAGGAGAAATCGGTCAGAAATAAAATATTCTTGATGCGGACACGCTTCTCAATCCGTTGTTTGTTCAGCATGGTGAACTCCTGATAGGGAGTTTGGGGCAAGTGGTCCCAAATTTCGGTGAGGCCGCGCACGACATTCCGTGATCCTCATCACTGCCACCAAAGGTGCGCCCTGTCACTGTGCCTACGCGGATAAGGGATCTGCCTGACAGCCGCTACGGAGCTTTCCATGAAAGTGCTTATCGCCACCGATTGCTCGCCGACCGCCGATCTGGTCGTTGCGGAAGCAGCGGCGCGGCCCTGGCCGCAGGGGACAACCTTTTCGATCCTTAACGTCCTTGACCTGCATCGCTTCGCCGGCCTTCCCGCGCTGGTCGAAGGAAGTAAACGCGAAATGGATCGACTTGGCGCGTTCATGAATGGAAGCGCCGCCAAACTCGAGCGCGCCGGCCACCATGCTGAGGTCAGAATCGCCGAAGGATTTCCCCGGAAGATGATTTCTGAATACGCCAAGGAATGGCGCGCTGATCTGGTCATGGTGGGCTCCCACGGATACAGCGCTGTGGCACGCTTTTTGATCGGCAGTGTGGCCCAGGGGGTTTTTCGGTCAGCTCCTTGCTCCGTGGAAGTCGTCCGCGCCCGGAAAGGTCAGCCTGCTCCTTCGTCGCATCCGATGAAGATTTTGTTGGCCACGGACGATAGCGACTGTTCCGTGGGAGCCGCCCATTCCGTTGCAAACCGGCCATGGCCGGACGGCACAATCTTCAAAGTTTTGAGTGTAGAGGAATTGGCCTTGCCGGATGGGCAGATGGTCAGCTCTTCGCTGGCATCGATCTATCCGCAAAGCTTGCTGGAGGAACTTATCAGTTATTCGCGCAATCGTGCGGAATCCGCGGTCAAGACCGCCAGAGAAATCCTCGAGCGCGCTGGAAAAAAGGTCGAGCCCACCCGTAAGCTACCCATCGGTGAACCGCGAGCCCACATCCTTGACAGTGCCGAAGCATGGGGTGCGGACCTGATCGTAGTCGCCTCACACGGCAGGCGGGGTTTAGATCGCTTTCTTATGGGCAGTGTTTCGGAAGCGGTCGCGACCTACGCAGCATGTTCCGTCGAAGTTATTCGCGGCTAATCTGCCTGAGCGCTATCACACGCAAATCCAATGCCCTCTTGACGAGAGAACCATGCATCCCAAATGTGAGCCGAGCTGATTGGCGACGTAACGCATAAATATTTTGCAATCGGCAATGCTATAAGACATGCCGGAGCTAAGCCCATGAAAACTATTCTGTCAAACACTGCTCAAACATCTTCAAACGAAGTTCCATCGGTATACCACAGCTCTTTGCTCTTCGATCACTGGTTGCTGCGGAGAATTTTTGACTCTGTCGGGCAGCCGCAGATTCGATTGAAACTGGGGGACAGGGCGGAGGTTTCACCGGCACAATCCTTGCCGGTCGCCACCATCGTGATTCCGGACCGCAAAACTCTGCTCAGTCTGTTGCTCGATGAAGAAGTGGGCTTTGGCGAGGCATACAGCGAAGGGCGCATCATTGTCGAAGGCGATCTTGTGGCCGCGCTGGAAGCACTTTACCGGTCGATCGCGACGCTGCGCTCCGAGCGCTGGTTCACCAAGATCATCGCGACTGGCATGGCACTTGCGCAGCGCAATTCCTTGTACGGCGCACGTAAAAACATTCACCGGCACTATGATTTGAGTAATGATTTCTTCCGGCTATGGTTGGATGTCCAACTCCTGTATTCCTGCGCATATTTCCCCAATGCCTCCACAGGTCTTGAAGAAGCGCAAATTGCCAAAATGGATTACATTTGCCGCAAGGTGAATCTCCAGCCGGGAGAACACGTTGTCGATATCGGCTCCGGCTGGGGCGCACTTGCACTGCACATGGCCAGCCACTATGGCGTGACCGTCCGGGGATTCAGCATCTCTCCGGAGCAGGTGTGCTGGGCTCGCGAACGGGCAGAAGAGTCGGGCCTGAGCCAGCGGGTGGAGTTCATTGAAGACGACTACCGTAATATTTCAGGAAAGTATGATGCGGTCGTATCAGTCGGAATGCTCGAACATGTAGGCCGGGAACATTACGCCGAAATGGGCCGGATCATCGATCGTTCTTTGAAACTGAACGGGCGGGGACTTCTTCAATCGGTCGGACGAAACTACTCTCATCCGTTCAGCAACTGGACCACCAAATATATATTTCCAGGCGCTTACGCGCCTGCGCCCAGTGAAATCATGGAACTCATCGAATCCTGGAACGGTTCCATTCTCGATGTTGAGAACCTGCGCCATCACTATGCCAAAACTGCAGAACATTGGCTGAAACGGTTTGAAAATTCCGCAGAGGAAGTGGCCGCTATGTTCGGCGTTGATTTTGTGAGGATGTGGCGACTGTACCTCGCGGGAACTGTTGCAGCTTTTCGGGTTGGCACATTGCAACTATTCCAGGTGCTGTTCGCACGAAACGATAGCTCACACATTCCGGTTACTCGCACTCACCTCTATAGAGGGACCTTCGACAGATGCAAAAAATGAGCGGCATCCACGCTCACGATTGGCCCGGTTACCGTGCTTGACTATAACTTTAATCCCGCACCGTTAAGGAAACACCGGTGATGGCTATGCGGCGGCTTTGACTTTCTGTTTCGGTTCAGTTTTCGCTTTCTTGAGCAGGATTTCGATGGAACGTCCGCGCAACTTTACCGTGGTCCCGGAAGGATCAATCTCCACCGGAAGATCGAGAACGCGAAATATTATTTTCTGCGTCCGATGCTCCCCCTCACCAGCATTCACGCGGGACGAACTTGGCTTGCCACAAATCGTAATCTTGCGGGCCGCCACCCAAATTTCGATTGAGTCAGCCTCGAATGGCGCCACCCCGGTTCCCACCCACAAATTCTCCTCGAGCAGCATCAGTCCACAAGACAGTGGTTTCGCCAGTTCAGCCTCCGCCTGACGCCAATCTTCGAGTTCGTGCCCGCCAGCTGAGCCACGATTGGCAAAAAGTTCATAGGCGCGGCACGCAACAGCCTCCCTGATTTCTCTCGTTTGTTCACTGGAGTTGAGGATTACAACTCCCGGTTTGTTGCCAGCGCTCAAACTTTTCTTGTCCGTTCCCATATGGCCCCCTGCATTTTCTGGTCTTTCCCGGTTCATTTCGGCAAGCGAATCACTTCCACCGAACAGTGGGCGTGGAAGGCTACGTGTTCCGAGACGCTTCCGATGGTCAAACGGTCAAATCCTCGCAGGCCGTGAGAACCAAGGACTATGAGATCCGCGCGCCACCGTTTCGCTTCCTTGACAATTTCCTTGCCGTCACTTTCGGTGGGAAGCGGTGTCGCTTCTTCAACTTTCAACCCTGTTCTGGCAAGTATCTGGGCGCCAGCCCTCGCGTACCGCCGCGCGGCCTTAAGCGCATAGCTATTCAGCTTTTCGACTTCTTTCAGCTCAAAGGGAAACTGGCTGACAGGCATGAACGGCTCCGGAATTGCGATGACTCTAAAAGTGCTGCCTGCCGGCCAGGGCCGCTTGGCAACTGAGCGGAGCGCAGCCAGCGAAAAATTCGAACCATCGGTCGCGACTAGCACCTTGAATGCCTGACGCCCAATCGTACCGAGCGCCGAGGATCGAACGATTTCTACGGAGCAGGACGCCTGGCGGAGCACGGACCGGGCCGTGCTTCCCAAAAGGACGCGCATCAACGGACCTTCTTCGCTGGTACCGACCTGGAGCAAATCAGCCTTCCAGGAAGTCGCTACTTTGGAGATGACTTGGCGGGCTCTGCCCAGAACGACGTCTGTGTCCACTTTCCAGCCGGCGGCAACTAAGGGCTGGGCGGTGTTCCGCAGTTGTGCGGACACTCCGTCCTTCGCTCTTGCCAGCGAAGCGGGAATTTTCGAATATGGATAAGAGTCCAGTACATGGAGCAAGAGAAACTTTGACTTCGCCGGCCACGGTCGAGACGCAACCTCACGCACGATTTCGGCGGACTGCGAACTTGTGGCCAAGGCAATTAAGACTTTCATTTCTCTGTTTTCCCTTCTCTCGGTCCAACGGCTATCGGCATTCGTCAGCGCGGCTGTGGCTCGCTACCCTCCCACTTGTGATCTAAACCGAAATCGCGGCTCATGCGATGTGACCACCATCACCAGCAGGCGTGACGCGGTTTACAGGCGCGCTCGCGATGAAGGGGTACAAAAGAACATTCTAGCTACTGGAGGTGTTTATGAGCAGTGAACATGTCGCACTCGCGCTTGTTTCTGTCTTAGCCGCTATCCTGATCGTCGATGCAAGCCCGCAGGCAGCGCCGTCCACCGCGAAAGTCCACCAAGCGCCAGAAGAACAGCTGCCGCCAACGTATGTGCCGCCCGGCAAGCAGACTTACAAGGAATATTGTGCGGCATGTCACGGATTCGATGGCAAAGGCGGTGGGCCGGCGGCGGCCTCGCTTAACAAGCAGCCGCCAAACCTGACCACCTTATCGAAAAGACATGGTGGAAAATTTCCCGATGAGTACGTCCAAGGGGTGCTGCTATTCGGACCGGGCTTTTCAGCCCACGGGGCATCCGAAATGCCCGTATGGGGCCCGATTTTCCGGTACGTCGAGAACTACAACGAAGCGGTAGTGCGGCAGCGAATAAAAAACCTTTCCCAATTTATCGAGTCAATTCAGGAACGATGAACCGTGACGCACACGTGAGCCGGTGCAGCTTTTTAAGGGGGCTAGAACACTCCGAGAAATTTACCCGCTTTGAGTCAAGGGCTGCTGCCGCCCATCAGGCCCATTGTGACATCCATCACAGCTACAATCGCGTTCGAACGATATACCGTTATACCGGTATATGGCAGAAATCGCGTGTCAACCAAGTGATGAGGGGTGAGAGCATGCCAGTTCGACACATAAATCTTGCCAGCCGGTTTTTGATGACGGGCTTGTTGACCGCTGCTCTCCTTCTAGTGATGGGTGGGCGACATCGCGTCTCTGCGCAGGAGACAAAATCTCCACAAACAGCTGCCAAACGGGCGGGCGAAGCAAAACTGATTGCGCGCGGCAAATACATAGTCGAAGGGGTCGCGGGTTGCGGTTACTGCCATACCCCTCGTGATGAGAAGGGCGTTCCCGATCGCAATAAATGGCTCGAGGGCGCACCAGTATTTTATCAACCGGCTCAACGAATACAGGGCTGGCCGAATACGGCGCCCCGGCTTGCGGGCTCGCCGCCAGGGAGCGATGCCGAGATGATTACACTCCTGAGCACCGGGGTCTGGCGAAACAGCCAGCCTCTCCGTGCTCCAATGCCTCGCTTTAATATGACACGCACCGACGCGCAGGCAGTCGTGGCTTATCTCCGGTCGCTTAACTCGGGTCAATGAGAAATGTGGTGAATGGGGAAATGTCGCGGCCGGCGGGCGACCCTGCTTCATACCTGTTCTGTTACGCGCGAGAAACCAAAAGCATCACGCGAGAACGCGGCTATGCCATTCGCTACTGTCATGGCATAGCCGCGGATGAGCGTGCTGACCGTTCAGGACCTGATGGTTAGCACTGGGCAGGGCGCTTCGCAGGCGACACGATAGGCTTTGGTATGCGGCAAGTTGCCGGCCAGACTCTTCCTAGCTTTCGCGCCCATGACGATCAGCTCGGCGTTCGCATCCTTCGCAATTCGCAGTATCTGTTCGGCCGGGTCGCCGAATACTACTCGCACCTCGACCTTGCAGTGCATTTCGGTAACGACAGGCACGAGCTCTCTAAGTTGCTCGTAGAAATTGTGTTCCATCTCGAGTGCCGCTTCATTGCCGTAGTCTTTCCGATTCGGAAATACGTGCAGCAGAGTGAGCCTGGAACGATGCTCCTGCGCGAGCGAGAATGCGTACTCGGCTTCGCGCCGCGCGCTCTTGCCGAAGTCAGTGGCAAACAGGATGTTCTTGAATTCCATTTCGTACCACGGTTCTTTCGTCGTCAGCGGACCGATAGTGAGAACCGGGACCTGGGCCTTGCGGAAAATCTCTTCGGCGCTCGAGCCGATCAGCATTTTCTGTACTGCGCCGGCGCCGCGGGTGCCGACGATCACCAGGTCGATATCAAAGGTCTTGATGCACTCTTCGATGGTGGGCCAGAGATTTCCTTCTTTCGCAACAGTTTTGAAGGGGATGCCACTGAGTTCGCCGGACTTCAGGGTTTGGCGGAAATGCGTTTTAACCTCAGAATGCTTTTTCTCGAGCATCATTGCGGCGTATTCGGGAGAGATCAGAGGGTAGCCATCCAGGGTGACGACGTGGGTAAGGTAAATCGCTGAACCGTAGCGCCGCGCGAGCGAGGCTGCATACTCGACTGCTTGATCGGACGCCGGCGAGAAATCTGTCGCGACAAGAATATTCTTGAAGAAAATGTCTTTTGCTGACGGAATTTGTGAGACTGCGGTTGCAGTAGCGTTGATCATCGGAACCTCCTTGTTCGTGTGCTGCGAAATTCCTACGAGCCCTGGGCCTGAGCGTGTGTTTCAATGTTCGAGCCCAATGTCATTCTTGCAGGGGCGGCACGAAAACGTCTGTAGTGCCGGTCACCCGCGCCGGTGACCGGCGTCACACAAATTAAGTGGAAAGATTGCTGTTCCGGAGAACGACCGCAAGATTGCGGGAAGCCACAGTTTTGGCGCCGGCCTTCCACGCCCGCCTGCCCGAATCATTCCTGACCGATTTTATCTTTGCTGAATGGATTCGATGAAAGTCCCGCCCATCCAGCGGCTACGCTACCGGTACTGGTTTCTCTGTGCGCACGACTGCTTCCATGGTCACTGGGCATGCCAGCGAACGCGCGATCAGGCACCCCTGTTCTGCTTTCTTCAGCAAGCGATTCCCCAGATCATGATCTTCATCTGCGCCAAGTACCAGCGTGGGACTGATGACGATCGCCGAAAAAGCCAGTTTGCCCTCGACCTTGCCGAGCTTCCCCTCGGCTGGCACTTCCAGGCTTAGAAACTTTAACTTTGACATTTCCGCCATCGCGGAAAACGTCACCACGAAGCAGGACACAATGGACGCAACAAGCAAATGCTCGGGTGTCCAATGTCCGCTATCGCCTTTGAATTCCACGGGTGATGAAAAAGTGATCTTGGGTTTCTCAACCCCTTCGGCGGAAATAAACCCGTTGCGCCGAACTTCCCACGATCCGTTCACTCGATAACTGTAGTCGGTTTGCATCGCTATTCTCCTTCGGTGAGTCAACGTGGAATGCTTTTCCGTTCGGATCAATTTCGCACCGGACCTTGCGTCGGCTGAAATTTCAACTGGCAGCCTGTCACGGCGAGGGAATCATCGCCCAGAAAAACCGGCCCAGAACGCCGTAGTACACCGCGACGCATCCCAGGCTTACGAAGAAAGTGCTGCTGGTCTTGCCCAATCCCGAATATTCCTTCATCCAATGCCGGCCACATGAGGCGATCATTGATACGGCGATCAAAGCGGTAGCCAGAGCGGCCAGGGCCACAACATTGGTATTCGAGACAGGGATTTCTAGCCGGGACAACTCTCGGATACTAGCGCCAAGTATTCCCGACGCGTACGCAAGAACCAACCATGCGGCCGAGGCCAGGATCCCGATCATGTACGCCCACCGATCTTCCATGTAAAAAAGCATCACGAGAATCGCAATGTAGATTATCGCCTCATAGAAGTGAACCAGGAACAGACCGGGTTCCAAATGGGTGAGGACCAGGAAACAAACGACTTGCGCTCCGGCCAGCGTTGCGACATCTCGATAGGGCCTCATAAGTCCCTCCCGCTGACCTAACCTTATGTCTTTCGACAAGCCTCCTGCCGTGCGCAGCGTCACTGTTCAAGGTGCTCTTCAACACATCGGTAACACGGTACTGGGGATCTTTTGTAACGACAGTGTGATCGAGGGGATGACTCCCTCAAGCGATTGGCAGGAAGTTTCTTGATTGTCTACTTGATTTGCAGCGACTCGATGTAGGCCACCACATCGTCGACATGCTTTTGGCCAGTCGGATCGTGCGCCGGGTCGATGGTCTTGAAAAGGGATCCCCATACTGGCATATCTTGCGAGCCGTGCGCCGCGACGTTTCTTCCAAATTTGAGCACCGCGGCCACAAATCCGGCCGGATACCTGCCCTCATTTTTCTTCGTGAGTGCCGTCAAATTCGTTGGAGGTGGCTTTAAGGCACTGGCTACGGGACCGTTGCCAGTGCCATCCGCTCCATGGCAGGAGGCGCAATATTTCACGAAGGTTTTTTCGCCAGAAGGTAGATCAGATCGATTTGCCGCAGGAGTCTTGTCGCGAAGTTCTTGGGAACGAGCCACAACTGTCAGAGCCACCAGCGTTACGGCAAGGAACACTAGATTGAGGAATCTCATGGGCCTTTCAGGCTTCCGCGTGGATCGCGTGTCCCACTCTATCATCTAGCCGGTGGCTCAAACGCCACGACTCCAAAAACCGACGGACCTGATGCTGGGCTGCTGGCGGCTGCGGTGCGTCCAAGCTAATCCTTCAGGTACTAATGGCTGCTTTTTAAAGATATTAGCGTGAAAATCTCGTCAAGGCTCGTTAGATTTCGCAGTGGAACGCTTGCGCGTACGAGAGCCTGGGCAAAACCTATTTGCGGTTGAACAAATTCGCAGAAGCGAAAGCGGAGCTGAAGCAAGCAGTTGCTCTGGCGCCAGACAGCGCGCCATACGCTAGACACCCATTAGCCGCTCGCCAGCCAAGTAAAAGCCGTACTTTTGTTCTCCAGTTTTTGGACCACAAAGATAGTTGTTAGCTGATGGTCTTCTCGCTCGTCGGCAATTGAAGAAACGGCCGGTGGGCGTCCGCGTCGCGTTCGTAAGGCGACGCATTGGTAGCGGTTTAGACATTCCAATTCGTCCCGGGCTTGACCCCTTAGCCTCTGGACATAAACTGGAGTTCCCTTCTACGAATCGGCGTACAGCTGCGGCTACCGTCCATGGTGGTGGTGAACCAAGCCGGCGAAATCGTCCTTCTGAATGTCCAGGCCGAGAAACAGTTTGGCTATCACCGCGATGAACTTGTAGGGCAAAAAGTGATCAATATCATTCCCGAAGGCTTCGCGGAGCGGCTCATTGCCGATGGCACCCGCCGCGCCGCTGAAGCGTTGGCCCAACAGATTGGAACAGTCATCGAACTCTCCGGCCGGCGCAAGGACGGCACGCAGTTTCCCGTCGAGATCATCCTCAGCCCGCTGGAAAGCGCCGAGGGAATTCTGGTCACCGCGGCCATCCGTGACATCAGCGTCCGAAAGGAGGCCGAAAAGCATCTGGCGCAGAAGACCTGTCCTTCCTTCTGCCGCCGCAGCAGTTCGCAACATTATTGCAGACGGGCATCCGGGAGCCGGTTGGACTCAAGGGGTAGTGAAACTCTCACAACCTCCCGGAGCAAAGTTTGAACGGTCAGCAGCTAAATTAAACATTGTTAACATTTACGAGTGACGTCGTTCGTAGAGGCGGGATCATGAAGAATTCTAAGAAGAGTCGCGAAGCTAAAACCGCAACATCTACTATTGAGGCGCGGGTCTTTTCCCGTTATCCTTTTTCCACCAGTGCCGAGGCCATCGACATTCACGGCAATACCAAGATTACGGGAAGGACCTCGGACATCGGCCAGAAGGGCTGTTATATCGATACCATCAGCCCGTTCGCACCTAAATCCACTGTAGCGCTGAGGATCACGCGCGACAATCAGTCGTTCGAGACCAACGCTACGGTAGTTTATTCTCAAAACGGAATGGGCATGGGCCTGGCGTTTACCAGTTCCGAATTTGATCAGTTGCGAGTGCTCGATACGTGGTTGGCTGAACTAAGCGGCGAAAGAGAATGCCCGATTGATTCGCCTCCCCTGCATTTCCACGTCACACAAAACACCGAGCAAGTCCCCCACGGCGTTCTGGGCGAAATGATTCTCCTGTTAGTCCACAAGGGTGTGATTACCGAGTCCGAAGGAAAAGTGATGCTGCAGAAACTTTTTAAGTAGGGTGGATGTCGCCTGCGGTCATTTCCACGCACCCAATAAACGGCGGAGAAGGACGAGTTGCCCGAGGTGGTAGGCGTTGTGATCGACGGCGACCAAAGCCTGGCGCAAGATTGTCTGCCCGTCACCATGCGGGATTTTCGCAACCAGATCGGTGGATTCATCGGCCAGGACTTTTGCGAAGCGCTTGCGTTCGGCGACAAACGCCTGCGCGCTTTTAGCCCAAGCCTCTTCGTCGGGCGGCGCGGGGTTATGAGGCCAATATCCCTCTGGAAACTTGGGCGATTTGTGTTTGGGATCTACCGCGAATTCGAAAATATCGAACTGCGCGATGCGCAAGTGTTCAAGCTCCTGCCAGGGGGAATGTTCCGCGCCTTTCGGTATCTTGCCCTGCAGAGCGAACGGCATATCCGCAATTGCCGCGTCAAATTCCGCGTGGGCTTCGCTGCCTTCCAGCACCTTGATGAGGTGTTGCCGTAATGATTTGCTGTGGTCCATAGGATGCGTGCGTCCGATCGGTTACTGAAATATCCAAGCTCCCAACTCGATGATAGCCGAACTAAATCATTCTTTGCTAATCACCCTGGACCCCGGGCAGTCACGTGAAATGTCTCGACTAGCAACACCGGGGCCTTAGCACTTTCCAACCGTTCCACGCTCAACGTATCATGGACATAAGCTCGACGGACCAGCCCCCCACGGCGTAACAGGCGCCTAGCAAAATAGATGCCCGAGAAAACGGCGAAACCTAGGCCTAAAATCAAGTCCGGCAGGCTGAAGATCATCGATCTTCTTCGTCCGCACTGGACTGCCTTGACGCTGGCATTCGTCGCCGTACTGGGTGAAACGCTTACGGACGTTCTGGAACCCTGGCCGGTCAAAATCGTCGTTGATAACCTGCTGCAACATAAACATTTGCCAGGCTGGATCGAGAAGATAGTTACTTCCCTGTTCGGGGCCAACCAGTACGCCATCCTGAATTTTGCCATTGGCACAGTGGCAGCCATCGCCATCGTCGGAGCGCTGAGCTCTTACGCGGAAAAATATCTCACTACCAGCGTCAGCCAATGGGTTACTCACGACTTGCGGAGGCTGCTGTACAACCACATCCAGCGGCTATCGCTTGCTGAATATGACGAGACGCGCACCGGCGATTTGATTTCCCGGGTGACCAGCGACATCAACGCGGTGCAGGACTTCGTCAATTCCGCGCTTCTCGGAATCATCGTCAACGTGCTCACCCTGCTGGGCATGATTGGCGTGATGTTCTATATCAACTGGCGTTTTACCCTGATCGCCCTGTCGGTTGCTCCTATTCTTTTTGTTGTCGTTTATTTCTTTACCCGCCGCATCAAAAAATCTTCCCGTGACGTGCGCAAAAAAGAAAGCGAATTGACCTCTGTGGTGCAGGAAGTCTTGACCTCCATCCGGGTGGTCAAGGCGTTCGCCCGTGAAGATTACGAACAGGAACGCTTTGAAGCTCGCAGCCTGGAAAATGTAGAGACTGCGCTGGAGGCGCGCAGCCTTAAAGCCAAATTAGCGCCCATCGTGGAAGTGATTGTAGCGATTGGGACTTGCCTGGTTCTAGGTTACGGCGGGCGGCTGGCTTTGCATGGGAATATTAGCCCCGGCGTACTGATCGTCTTCCTGCTGTACCTGGGCAAGATGTATAAGCCCATGCGCGATTTGTCCAAGATGACCGACACGGTTTCCAAAGCCACGGTCGGTTACGAGCGCATTCAGGAAGTTCTGGAGATTGACAGCAAGGTCAAAGATTTGCCCAGAGCGAAGAAAGCTCCGAAATTCAAGGGCAAGATCGAATTTGAACACGTCAGCTTCAGCTACGACGAAGGCACTCCGGTGTTGAAAGATATCAGTTTTATTATCGAACCCGGCCAGGTCGCCGCACTAGTAGGTCCCTCCGGTACCGGCAAGACCACGGTAATCAGCCTGATCCCACGGTTCTACGATCCTACTTCGGGGAAGGTGAAGATCGACGGGCGCGACGTTCGCGAATACAAATTGAAGTCTCTGCGGCCGCAGATCAGTTTCGTGTTGCAAGACACGTTGCTGTTTCGCGCCACGATTTGGGAAAACATCGCTTATGGCAAGCCCGACGCCTCTCACAAGGAAATCGAAGAGGCGGCCAAATTGGCAAACGCTAACGAGTTCATCGATCAAATGCCGGAAGGCTATGACACCATGGTCGGTGAACGCGGAGTTTCGCTCTCCGGGGGCCAACGGCAGCGCATCGCCATCGCCCGCGCTGTCATTCGCGACACTCCCATATTGATTCTCGACGAACCGACATCGGGGCTGGACGCGGCTTCCGAACAGAGCGTGATCGAGGCTCTGGACCGCTTGATGAAGGGTCGGACCACCCTGCTGATTGCCCATCATTTGGGAACCATCCGGCACGCGGATTGCATCTTTGTAGTGAAGGATTCGGAGCTCGTTGAACGAGGCACTCACGACGAACTTCTTGCGGCCGATGGAACGTATGCGGAGTTGTACAAAATTCAAACTGCAGTGGGAGCAGAGCAAGCCGCCGAAGGACCGGCGGCTTGACTGCCAACAGGAGCTGGGTAATCACATGCGACATAAATTTGAAATGGGCGTAATTTGCTCCGCGGTGGCGGCCATGATGCTGTTGATGGGCGCGGCCGGCGCGAGCGGCCAGGACCCAGTCAGCAAAGCAATCGAGGCCAGGACGCCCGTTCCGGTAGTTATCTGGCACGAAACGGTCGACGTCCCACAGCTCGATTTGATCTACGGCGCCGGGGGAAAGCAGGATGCGCCGCTCCCTAACGCCAAGTATAAATTCCGCAAGGAAGACGAAAGCGGCAGCAATCCGAAATTCGATGTCGAAGACGACCGCGGCATACATTGGCGAGTGAAGCTTGGACCAGAGCCGCGCGCCGAGACCGCGGCTACCCGCTTGTTATTTGCCGCGGGATATTTTGTCGACGAAGATTATTACATCGAGGATTTGCCGGTCGAAAACCTTCCGAAGTTGCACCGGGGCCAGTCGTTCGTTTCCGGCGAAGGAATCGTTCACGGCGCGCGCCTTGAACGCCGAACTAAAGAGGTAAAGAAGTTGGGCACCTGGGCATGGGATAAGAATCCATTCGTGGGCAGCAAGGAATTCAACGGGCTGCGGGTCATGATGGCGCTGGTGAACAACTGGGATTTGAAAGCGGTAAACAATTCGATTTACCAGACGGAAGACCAGACTGTCTACGCGGTCACCGACGTAGGCGCTACTTTCGGCAAGACCGGCAACACCGCAACACGTTCGAAAAGCAATCTGAAAGACTTCGAAGATTCCAAATTCATAGACAAAGTCACGCCCGATCACGTGGACTTCGTATTGCACAGCCGGCCCCTTTTCATCGCCGCCTTTGATGTGCCCAACTACCATGAGCGCACCTCCATGCAATCGATTACCAAAAATATTCCGCGCTCGGACGCCAAATGGCTGGGTCATCGGCTCGCACAGCTTACGCCGGAACAGATTCGCGATTGCTTCCGCGCCGGCGGCTATACTCAGGAAGAAGTGAAAGGCTACTCGGCCGTCATTCAACACAGAATCGCGGAATTGAATGCGTTGTAAACATAACCGTACCGGTTTCTCGAATACTATTTCGTCCCACGTAGGAACAGGTGCGCGTGCGAACTGCCGTACCCTGCGGATTGCCCGGCCGTGAAGCTGATCGTCCAACCGCGCGATGGCATAGATGTGCTGCTTTCCGCCATTAAAAAAGCAAAAAAATCCGTAGATATCGCAATTTTTCGTTTTGACCGTGCCGATGTAGAGATCGAGCTGAAAGCTGCCGCATCCCGTGGCGTGAAAGTGACGGCGCTGATCGCTTATGTCAACCGCGGTGGCGCAAAACATTTGCGAGACCTGGAGATGCGTTTCCTCGAAGCAGGCATAACTGTTTCGCGCACGGCCGACGACTTGGTCCGCTATCACGACAAGTTCATTATCTTCGACCGCAAAACCCTGTTTCTGCTTTCGTTCAATTTCACCCATCTGGACATTGATCACAGTCGCGGATTCGGAATTATCACCAAAAATTCCAAAATCGTTCAGGAAGCCGTGAAGCTATTTGAGGCCGACTGCACCCGCAAATCCTATACCGCCGGCCTAGACTCCTTCGTCGTGAGTCCCGTAAATGCGCGCAAGTCCCTGGCCGCTTTCCTGAAAGGCGCCAAAAAACAATTGCTCATCTACGACCCGGAGATCTCCGACAAGGAAATGATGCGCATTCTACAGGACCGCGCCAAGTGCGGAGTAGAAGTGCGGATCATCGGACACTCCGCCAAGCGCTTGAAACTGCAGGTCGCCAAATTGACGAAAATGCGGCTGCACACCCGTACGATCCTGCGAGACGGCGCCCGCGCCTTCATCGGCAGCCAAAGCTTGCGCGCTATCGAACTGGACTCGCGCCGCGAACTGGGACTGATCATTCGAGACGGCAAAATCCTGAAACAGTTGATGGAGTGTTTCGAGTCCGACTGGGCCCCTGGTAGCGCGCCCTCCGATGACGCCGAAGAGACCGATGCTCCGGAAGCGTCCAAGAGCGAGGTCCAGCGGGCAGCTAAGGCGCTAGCCAAGGAGCTGCAACCCTTAACAGCGACGGTGAAGAAAGCCGTCAAAAGAGTGGTTTCGGAGGCCGGCGAAGATGTTATGGGAGACAAACGGGTCAGGAGCGCCGTCAAAAAAATGGTGAAGAAAGCAATCAAACAAGCGGTCAGAGAAGTTGCGGACGACGCCGAAGCGAAGGAGGTGGAATGACAAGGATTTACAAATCAAAATGGACGCGCTGTTTGATGCTCGCCGGAATCGCCGCCCTGGGGCCTTCGCGCGGCGCATCGCAAACTCCGGACGCGCAGGTAGATCTGAAAGCGCCCGGCTTTCAGGAGTTTTCCAATCGCGTGCAGAAATATGTGCAGCTGCACAAATCAGTGGAGGCAACTCTACCCAAGTTGAAATCAACTAATGAACCTGAGCTGATTGTCGCGCACCAGAAAGCGCTGGCAAGAAAAATCAAGGCGGCGCGAATTCATGCCAAGCGGGGCGATATCTTTACGCCCGCCGCCAGCGAGGCCTTTCGAAAAGCGATGCACATCGAGTTCCAGGGCCCGCACGCGGAGCACGCACAAGCGACCATGAAACAGGGCGCGCCTCTCAAAAAAGTGCATTTGCGAGTCAACCAGATCTATCCGGACTCGACGCCGTACACCTCGGTGCCGCCGACCCTGTTGCAAAATCTGCCCAAACTTCCGGAAGAGGTAACCTACCGTGCGGTAAGCCGGGATCTCGTGCTGCTGGACGCTAAAACGAATCTGGTAGTGGATTTTCTTACCAATGTGATTCCTCCTGGAGCCGCGGACAACCAATGAGAATGCGGCGTCGAGTTTTCCTACTGGGATTGGTGCTCTTCCTGGCATCGACCCAGCGTGCCGAGGATTTCAAGTTCCCGCTGAAGTCCAATTCCGTGCGCTTCGCGGTTATCGGAGATATGGGTACCGGTGAGAAGCCCGAGTATGAAACCTCGGCGCAAATGAACGAACAGCGCAAGACATTTCCCTTCGAATTCGTAATTGCCCTCGGCGATAACATTTACGGCGGACACGATGCCGCGGACCTCGAACGAAAATTCGCTGCCCCGTACAAGGACCTTTTGGACGGGGGGGTTAAATTCTATGCTTCGCTCGGCAACCACGACGACGCGGGCATCGAGCGTTTTTACAAACCGTTCAACATGAATGGGGAGAATTACTACACGTTCAAAAAGGGCAACGTCCAATTCTTCGCCCTGGACAGCAATTATATGAATCCCCGGCAAGTTGACTGGCTGCAGAAGAATTTGCAGGGCGCGAGTGCAAGCGATTGGAAAATCTGCTTTTTTCATCACCCGCTCTATTCATCCGCGCGAAAGCACGGTCCCGCAACGGATTTGCGTCTTATATTGGAGCCGATATTTCTGAAGTATGGCGTCAATATGGTTTTTTCCGGGCACGAACACATCTATGAACGCATCCTGCCGCAAAATGGGATTTATTATTTCACTGAGGGATCGTCGGGCCAGTTGCGCGCCGGAGGCCTGGATCGTTCCAGCATCACGGCGAATGGATTTGATACAGACCAGGCCTTCATGATGGTTGAAATTGCCGGCGACGATATGTACTTCGAAACGGTTTCCAGAACCGGGAAAACCGTAGATTCCGGCATCATTCACCGTCAACAAGCCGCGACTGCGAAGCCTTAGCGAGTGGATTGCGGTGCTACTTTAGCGAAGCCTGAACCTTGCGTTGGCGCTTCATTTCATACATCTCGCTGTCGGCCGCCGACACCAGCGCTTCCGGCGTTCCTCCGTCTTTCGGAAAGACTCCTACGCCAACGCTGACAGAAATGCGCGGACCGTTGTGGTCTTCGGCGATGCTGCCGCTGATGCGGCGGGCAACGGAATGAGCGGCCTGCAATGCGGTTTCCGGCAGCAGCAAGGCAAATTCATCCCCGCCAAAGCGCGCCGCTGTGTCGATGTCGCGGCAGAACAAGGTGAGCGCGTCGGCCGTGCGGCATAGCGCCTGGCTGCCAGTCAAGTGGCCGAAATTGTCGTTCAACTGTTTGAGATCGTCCAGGTCGAACATCAGCAGAGCGAATTCCCTGCCGGTGCGGTTCGAACGCCTGATTTCCCTATCCAGCGTGTCGAGCAGGTGCCGGTAGTTTGAAAGCCCAGTGAGAGGATCAATCGTGGCAAGCCGACGTAAGTGATCTTCAAGTTCGCGCTGATTGGTAACATCCTCAACGATTGCTTCGTAGCTTTCCGTTTGCCCGGCGTCATTGCGAACTGCCTGAGCGCTTAGTCTGACCTTTACTCGGCTGCCATCTTGTCGCGCCAGATCGGCTTCAAGTGGATCCCGTGATTCCGGCAATTGGCCCAAGAGCTGCGCTAGCTTCGCCGGGTCGGTAAGGATCTCCTCGGCGATGTTCACGGCGAGCAGTTGTTCTTGTGTGGAGTAACCCAGCATTTTGACCAGCGCATCGTTCACACGTAGAAATGAGCCGTCGGGGCGACAGCTGCAAATTCCATAGCTCTGGTTGCCGGACAGGGCGCGATAGTGCGCCTGCAAGCGTTCGCCGTCCGCCAGATCCGATTGGGTAGACGCCGGGTGGCCCAAAGGGGTCCCGTAATGTATCTGCGGTGGCGACAGATTTTTGGCCTTTACCGGCACGTGTAGCCCCAGGAGTACCAAGAGGACGCTCTAGAGAGAGTGTCCCGTCCTCAGATGACCACAGAGCGGCTGGCACGGACAATCGGGCGATCACTGGATAGTTCCCAACCGGGTACGGGCGTACCCATTTAATCGGAAGGCAGGAATCGCGCTTTTGGCCACATTTATAGGGCGAAAGGGGGGAGACGCGGTCTCTTCTGTCGGGTTCACTTTGAGACACCAAACTACAGGAAAATCCCGACTACCCTCTTATCGAAGAGTGTGGGAGAGTGTGTTCGCTACGATTGACCTGCCCACGGTCCCCTGCCCGGTTAATCGAGATTCCGGTGATCCACGGTGTATAAGAGCTTTTTCGGACTGAAAAAAAACCCTTTTAACGTAAACCCCGACCCCGCTTATCTGTATCTGACGCCGCAAATCAGCCAGGCGCTGGATGAGCTGACGTACGGCATTGAACATCGCAAAGGCTTGATGCTTTTGACCGGCGAAGCGGGCACCGGAAAAACAACCCTGATCAATCATCTCCTTTTGTGGCTGGCCCACCAGCGGGCTCGCACCGCGTTCATTTTCAATTCGCATGTCGATTCCCGACAGTTGTTCGACTTTATTCTTGCCGATTTCGAGATTCCTCTCACTGTCGAGGCCAAGTCCAATCCTCTTTTGGTGTTCCATGAATGGCTCCTGGCTCGCTTCCGGGCCCACGATCTGGTGGTTCTGATCGTTGACGAAGCTCAAGGGCTTCCTGTGCATGTCCTGGAAGAAATTCGTCTGCTGTCGAACATGGAGACTCCCAACGAGAAACTGCTGCAAGTCGTGCTGGCTGGTCAACCGGAACTGGAGGTAAAGCTCAGGCGTCCAGACCTGCGACAACTCCGTCAGCGCATCGCGTTACGTTGCAACACCGCCCCGCTCACTCTGCAGGAAACTCACGCGTACATCGAAAACAGACTGCACACCGCTGGCTCCGCGAACCATTCTCTGTTTCTGGCCGAGGCCGTCGAAGCGATTCACAATTATTCTCGCGGAATTCCGCGGGTGATAAATTTGTTGTGTGAGAACGCGCTCATCAGTGCCTACGTGGAGCAACTCACATCCATACCTGCGGAAATCGTTGCCGGCGCGGCGCACGACCTGCAGTTCGACGAATATAAACCGGTGGTCCCGCGCGTGCGTCCGATCCATGAACTGGTTAATGTTCCGGAATTGAATTCGCTGCTTGCCAAAATACAGGCGGATGCCGAGCAAGCCTGGCCGCAAACAAGCATGAGTAAGGCCAGCCCATTCCTGGTGAGTTCTCCACAAGGCGAGGCAGGCGAGCGGTCACAGGCGACTCCTTCTGCCGCCGCTGATAATGACGACGGCAACATCGCGACGATTCCCGTGTATTTGCCCGGTGCCGACCACGCCAGGCATCGCGTTACCGTGTGGCGCCGCAAACGCAGCAACTTCGAGAAATTCGTGACCGCTAAGGTGGCGGCAGCACGCGCGCTGAGCCTGAATTGGGATCTGCGGTCCAGAATCGAACCGGCCGTTAAGACCATTCGAGGCTCGCAACTGCTAAGCAAGACCAGGAAATTTGCCGGAGATTTCCGCGTTGCTGTGAAGCCCCGCTTGCAGCGTCTGTCGCAAAACGCCGGGCCGGCGGTACGCGGTCGCGCCGCGGCACTTGGCGCTTCGCTGAAAACTCATGCGGCGCCAATAACGCGATGGTTATCGCGCCATTTTGGCGACGAAATGTATGGAAAAACTTTCGTCGCTGGCGCTGCGATAACCGCGTTGTTGTATTTGATAGCGCGCGAAATGGATTCCGGCGAATCCTGGCAGTCTCCGGGACGCTTGATCGTGGCATTCGCGGGAATGCTGTTGTGCGCGCTTACCGTGGGATTGGGCGTCGCGATCTTATTCCGATCGCGCCAGAAATTGCTGGCGGATTCGTCTGAGCTGTTGCACAACGCGGTGCGCTGGCTGCGCGCGCCAATTTATCCCCTGCACATTCGAGAACTTGAATCGATCGGCAAGGCCCACACCGAGCATCGCGCATAAATCAAGATGCAACCATAAATCTGTAGCTGATTTGTATTTTTTAGGGCTGGCGCGCGGACCGCTGCAAGGTACCCGACAGTTCGACCGACACATTCACAACAGGTTTTACCTTGAGCAGGAAATTGCTTGGATTTTTCAGGCCCCAATCCAGGAAAGGCACGCCAAACGAGGTCGACGCCTTCCAGGCCATGTCCTGCAGCTCCACTTGAACCGGCGCGCTGAATGCATGTTCCGCCCCGTGCAAAGAAAATGTCCCGTAAACTTTCAACGTTGAATTCCCGGCGGACTTGGGTGTCCCCTCCACCCGCTCCGGGCGAAAAATCACTTCCGTATATTTGCCGCTTTCCAGCACTTCGTTATGCATTTTGCGGTCCCGAGAATCGTTTCCACTTTCGCCCGAGACGGCGTCCACCACAATTTCACCGCTGGCTTTGCCGGTGACGCTGTCGAAAGAGACGGTGCCACGCTTTACACGAAACGTTCCATGAACGGTATGCACACTCGACTCGAGCGTCCAATGCACTGCGCTGTGGGCAGCGTCGACGGACAAGATAATCTGGCCGGCGGATTGCTCTGCGGCGTCAGCACCCGGAGCAACTTCTGCCGGGGTGGCGTGCCAAACGGGACTGGAAGTCCCGAGCAGCAGAAGGACTGCAACGATGGTTTTGAGCAGGACGTTTGTCATGACTCGCGCTAGTACGCCAG
The DNA here is from genome assembly GCA_963819625.1 of uncultured Acidobacteriota bacterium. Classification (GTDB taxonomy): domain Bacteria; phylum Acidobacteriota; class Terriglobia; order Acidiferrales; family UBA7541; genus Acidiferrum. The sequence goes on along the minus strand of CAWFWY010000019.1, from coordinate 50,646 downwards.
CAACCTCCACCCGAGTTGCGCTCCAGTGGCCGCGCAGTGCGCCGGCGAAGTTTCTCCGACGTGAATGGACACCAGTCTCTCAAATACTTCCGGGTACTTAGCGAAAACCTTCAGCACGCGGCGACGCAAGCGGGTGCGTCCATCGAGCAACAGCAGTACGCGAGCCATGAAAGCCGGGCGCCGCGCAAAACGGCGATGCGCCAGTTGATATTTGTTCAAGTCATTCGAGGTCATGGCTTCGGCCAGCGCTTCCGCCTGGTGAAAACTCAAGCTCAACCCTTCACCGGTAATGGCGTCCACGCCGCCGGAGGCATCGCCAACCAGTGCAACGTTACCGCGATGCACGTGTCTCAAACCTCGGGTCCCGGTTACCGCGCCTCGCACTTTGCCGGACAACTTCGCGTTCCCCAGTCGCGGCGCCAGCTCCGGAAATTCGCCGAGCGCAGATGGCAGGCGGCAATCTGCTTGCCGCGATACCACCACCACGCACACTTCGTGATCCGATACCGGGGTGACATATGCTTGGGAGCTGTCAGCCCAATATATTTCCACGCAATCCGACCACGGCGGAACTGCGAAGTGTGCGCGGCACGCAAACCTGCCGCTTTGTTTGTCGGCAAATCCCAAACCAGCCCATCGACGAACTTGCGACTGGCTTCCGTCCGCGCCAACGATCCAGCGAGCAGCAACGACATTCCCGCCAGCCAGCGTCACGCCCCCAGATTGCAATCCAGTGACTGGCGTTTCCCAAAGAAACCTGACCCCACACGCATCCGCTCTGTCCAGCATTTTTCCGTGCAGCACAGTGCGGCGTAATCCTACGCCCCGTCGGTCCGAGAATCGGGCCAGGGCTGTGGTGCGTTCGTCGACGAACCGTATCCCGGAAAATGAAAATCCATCGCCAGGATCAAGTTCGACTCCGAGCCAGCGGAGGGCCTCTACCGAATCGGGCATCAACCCTTCGCCACAGGCCTTATCGACGGGTGGCTTGTTCCCGTCGGCAACGACGACGTCCAAACCTCGCTGGCGCGCGGCGATCGCGGCCGCGAGTCCTGCAGGGCCTCCTCCAATCACGATTACATCGGTGCCGGACAGCATAATGTTCCATTCTCGAGCGTGACAATTTTGCAACTGGGTTCTGCAACGGTCTTCTGCAACGGGGTTCTACGACGGGGCGGGCGTTGCGAGAAACTAGTGCTAAAGATGCCGAATGGCTATTGCAAGATGCCTTTGGTTAAATTCACTCGCAAAACTCCATAAATCAAAGTTATCTACCGGTTCAAAAGTATTAATTTGATCTATAGCTATGGTCCCCGCATGCTTGTACCCACGAGTCTCCCTGTGTTGAACAGCGCAGTGACTCGACACTAATTTGATTCCCGGTGGTTGCAAAAGGTAACGCAAAACGAAAATATGTCTGGAGACCGCTGAAATTGAACGATTCCCTGCCAAGACCTCGTAGTCACACGCTGGTGGACGGCGCCAATCGTTCGCCGGCCCGCGCGATGCTTCGCGCTTCCGGTTTGAGCGACAGCGATTTCAAAAAGCCTTTGATCGGCGTGGCCAATACCTGGATCGAAATTGGGCCCTGCAACTATCATCTCCGGGAACTCGCTCATCATGTGAAGGAAGGGATTCGCGCCGCAGGGGCCGTGCCGCTGGAGTTCAACACCGTTTCCATTTCCGACGGGATCACCATGGGGACCGAGGGCATGCGCACTTCGCTGGTGAGCCGCGAAGTGATTGCCGATTCCATTGAGTTGGTGACCCGGGGAAATCTCTTCGACGCTCTCGTCGTGTTGGTGGGATGCGACAAGACCATTCCCGGCGGAATCATGGCACTGGCCCGGCTGAATATTCCCGGTTTGATTCTCTACGGAGGTTCCATCGCTCCCGGGCAATTTGAGGGGCACTCCGTAACTATCCAGGATGTTTTCGAAGCGGTGGGCGCGTATGGACGCGGCGGCATGTCCGAAGCCCGACTGACCGCACTGGAAGGCGTCGCCTGTCCCGGCGCGGGAGCGTGCGGCGGCCAATTCACCGCGAACACGATGGCCTTGGTGGCTGAGTTTCTCGGCGTCGCGCCCATGGGTCTTTCCAGCACCCCGGCGACCAACAGCGCGAAGGCCAAGGCCGGCCACCGCGCCGGCGAAATGGTGGTTGAACTTCTTCGCAAAAATATTTTGCCTTCAAAAATCATCACCAAAGCTTCCATCGAAAACGCCATTGCTGGTGTGGCCGCAACCGGCGGCTCCACAAATGCCGTTCTGCACCTCCTGGCTATCGCCTGCGAAGCGAAACTTCCGCTTTCCATCGACGATTTCGACCGGATCAGCTCAAAAGTTCCGATCCTTGCCGATCTAAAACCTGGGGGACGATTTGTTGCCACAGACCTTTACGCAGCAGGCGGCACTGCGCTCGTCGCAAAGCGCCTGCTTGAAGCAGGAATTTTGCGGGGGGAATCTGCCACCGTCACCGGTCGCAGCATCGCCGAAGAAGCCGGCACCGCCAAAGAAACGCCGGGGCAAGAAGTAGTGCGTCCATTAAGCTCTCCTCTGAAGCCGACCGGAGGCCTGGTGATCCTGAAAGGCAATCTCGCTCCGTCCGGTTGTGTCGTCAAAGTCGCCGGCCACGATGTCCAAAAATTCCGCGGACCCGCGCGCGTGTTCGACAACGAAGAAGCTGCGTTTCACGGTGTCGAAGACGGAACGATTAAAGCCGGCGATGTCGTGGTGATTCGCTACGAAGGACCCAAAGGCGGGCCGGGTATGCGCGAAATGCTGGCCGTCACAGCCGCGCTGGTCGGCGCCGGACTCGGCGATTCAGTAGCACTTTTGACCGATGGCCGCTTCTCTGGGGCAACCCACGGACTCATGGCCGGCCATGTCGCACCCGAAGCGGCTAATGGCGGCCCCATCGCCGCGGTCGTCGAAGGCGACACCATTGCTTTTGATTTGCCGGCGCGTACGCTGAATCTGGAAATCAGCGATGCGGAAATGAAGAAGCGGCTGGCGAAATGGCGCGCTCCCGCACCGCGTTATACTAGCGGGGTGATGGCCAAATATGCGTTTCTGGTTTCGTCTTCCGCGCTCGGCGCAGTCACCAGCGTCCCGGTGATTCCGCCGTCTGCCGTGCAACCTGGAACCAATGCGAGGACCGTATGAAAATGACCGGCGCAGAAATTCTCTGCGAATCATTGACCAAACTCGGCGTCCGCCACATTTTCGGCTATCCGGGAGGCGCGATTCTTCCCGTTTATGACGCGCTCGGCAAATCCAAGCTGCACCACATTCTGGTGCGCCATGAACAAGGCGCCACCCACATGGCTGACGGCTACGCGCGCGCGGGCGGAGGCGTCGGCGTTGCCATGGCTACTTCCGGCCCGGGCGCAACGAACATGGTCACCGGCATCGCCACCGCGATGCTCGATTCCTCGCCGGTCGTCTGCATTACCGGCCAGGTCAGCAGCAAAGTGCTGGGTTCCGATGCCTTTCAGGAGATTGACATCACCGGCATCACCATGCCCATCACCAAGCACAACGTGGTGGTGTCGCGCGCCGAGGATATCGCCCGCACCGTTCGCGAGGCCTTTCAAATTGCGGCCAGCGGGCGGCCCGGCCCGGTTCTGGTGGATATCACCAAGGATGCGCAACAGGCATCGTGCGAATTCAATTGGGACGCCAGCACTCCAAAGCTGCCGCCCAAACGCCAGCGCATCAATTACGACCAGGCCGAATTCGATCGCGCCGTGGAATTACTGAACACCGCCAAGCGCCCGCTGATTCTCGCCGGGCACGGCATCATCGTTTCCGGTGCGATGCGAGCTTTTGAACAATTCGTGCGCGCCGGGAATTATCCCGTGGCCATGACCCTGCTCGGCATCGGCTGCTTCCCTGCCAAAGATCCTTTGAACCTCGGAATGATGGGCATGCACGGCGAAGCCTGGGTGAACAACGCCATTCAGGAGTCCGACCTCTTGATCGCTGTCGGCATGCGCTTCGACGACCGTGTCACGGGAGATTTGCGCACTTACGCGAAGAATGCCCGCAAGATTCACATCGAGATCGATCGCGCGGAGATCAACAAGAACGTACAAGTTGACGCCGCGCTAGTGGGCGACGCCCGTGAAGTGCTCGAGAAAATTACTCCCCACATAGAAAACCGCGATCACGGCGCGTGGATCAGCCACATCCAGGAATTGAAGGGTGGCTCCGCAGTCCGCGACATTCAGAGCCTGCCGGACAACGGCCACCTCTATGCCGCGCACGTGATCAACGACATCTGGAAGGAAACTCGCGGCGAAGCGATCGTGGTCACCGACGTCGGCCAGCACCAGATGTGGGAAGCCCAGTATTACCATCACAATTTGCCGCGCACCTTGATTACTTCCGGAGGCCTGGGAACTATGGGTTTCGCGCTGCCCGCCGCCATCGGCGCAAAATTCGCCAAGCCCGATGCGGAAGTCTGGGTGGTCGTGGGCGACGGTGGCTTCCAGATGACCATGAGCGAGCTGGCCACCATCGTGCAGGAAAAAATCAACATCAAGATTGCCATCATCAATAATGGGTTCCTCGGCATGGTTCGCCAGTGGCAGGAATTTTTCTACGACAAGCGCTACGTCGCGACTCCTTTGGTCGCTCCAGATTTCGCCGCGTTGGCCAATGCCTTTGGTATTCGCGGAGAGCGCATCGCCACTCGCGCCGAGGTGGTTCCCGCCATTCGCGCCGCGCGCGAATCCAAGGAAACCGTGCTCATCGACTTCCGTGTGGAACAGGAAGATTCCGTTTACCCCATGGTTGCTGCCGGTGCTTCGCTGAGCGATATGATCCGCCGGCCCGATAGCCCGCTGGTAGAAACGGCCACCGAGCCATGAAGAAAACCGAGGAAAGCATGCAAACACTAGTCGCTTACGTGGAAAACAAGCCTGGCGTACTGAATCGCGTGTCTTCGCTGGCGCGGCGCCTGGCCATCAACATCGACTCGCTCACAGTCGGCCCGACGGAGAACGAAGAAATCGCCCGCATGACCATCGTCGCGCACACCGATGAAAAAGGCGCGCATCGCCTGGAAGCCAGCCTCGAAAAACTTGTCGACGTGCTGTTGGCCGAAAATATTTCCGACCGCTCCGTCCTGGAACGCGATCTGGCCCTCATCAAGGTGCTCGCCGACCAGAAAAATCGCCCGCATCTCATGGAGTTGATCAAAGTATTCCGGGCGCGGGTCGTCGACGTTGCGCCCGAATCGCTCATTCTTGAAGTCTCCGGCACCGTCGACAAAATTGACGGCCTGCTTGAGGTTTTGCGGCCCTTCGGAGTTTTGGAAATGGCTCGCACCGGAAGAATCGCCATGACCCGCGGGGGAGATTTGCTTCGCCCGCCGACCGCGACGGAATCGGATACTTCGTTAAATTCAGACGTTCGCGGCGGCATAACTGTTCAGACTTGATTTAGACGTCGGCAACGATTCGTAACTCAGTCGAACGCACCAAAATTATCCGCGGCCCACCACGCCGCTCGAGGGAAATACCATGGCAAAACTTTATTACGACGATTCTGCGGATTTGGCGCTCATTCAGGGAAAAAAGGTCGCCATCATCGGCTATGGTTCACAGGGCCACGCCCATGCCTTGAACTTGCGCGACAGTGGAGTCTCTGTCCGCGTTGGCTTGCAGCCCGGCAGCGCGTCACGCGCCAAGGCAGAAAAAGATGGCCTCACCGTCAACACGCCCGCTGAAGCGGCCGCCTGGGCCGACGTGATCATGATTCTCGCGCCCGACACGAAACAGCCCATGCTCTATCACGAAGCCATCGAACCGAATCTGAAAACCGGCAAGACGCTCATGTTCGCTCACGGATTCAACATTCGCTTTGGCGCCATCAAGCCCCCGGCCAGCGTGGATGTCTCCATGATTGCTCCCAAAGCCCCCGGCCACCGCGTTCGCGAAGTGTTCACGGAGGGTGGCGGGACGCCCGCGCTTCTTGCGGTTGAACAGGATGCTAGCGGACAAGCCAAAGCCTTGGCGCTGTCTTACGCAAAAGCTCTCGGCACCACCCGCGCAGGAGTCCTTGAAACCACCTTTACTGAAGAAACCGAAACGGACCTCTTTGGCGAGCAGGCAGTCCTGTGCGGCGGCGTCAGCGAGTTGATCAAAGCCGGTTTTGAAACCTTAGTGGCCGCGGGGTATCAGCCGGAGGTCGCTTATTTTGAATGCATGCATGAACTCAAACTCATCGTGGATCTGATTTATCGCGGTGGCCTGAGCTACATGCGCTACTCCATCAGCGACACCGCCGAGCAGGGGGATTACAGCGCCGGACCGCGCATCATCACTTCCAAAACCAGGGAGGAAATGCGCAAGATTCTCGCTGAAATCCGCGACGGCAGCTTCGCCAAAAAATGGATTGAAGAAAACGAAAAGGGCTGCCCAAATTTCCTGGCTGCCAGGCAGCGGGAGCAAACCCATCCCATCGAGCAGCTCGGGCCGGAACTGCGCGCCATGATGCCGTTTCTACAACCAATAACCGCTCCGGGATTGGCCAAGCCCGCTGGTGCGAAAAAGTAACCAATGCATACAATATCGCCAACATGTATGTATCCTGAAAATATTGACATGCGGGTAAATTTGAATGATTCTCTGGCACCATGAAAGTCAGGTCTCAGGCGATCTCTCACCATCTGACGGAACGCATCGAGCAGCTTAGCGTCAAGCGCCAGGAAATCATTCGCCCGATCCTCGAGCATCCCCGCGAATTCGTACTCCTCAGCGTGCGGGCGTTGGCCACACGCCTGGGCACCGATCCTGCCACCATCGTGCGCATCGTGCGCGGCCTGGGCTTCGACAGTTATCGCGAATTCCAGCATCACCTTCACGAACGCTCTCTGGCCTTTGCCACTTCTCTGGACACCATGCAGCCGACCGGGCGCGATGGCATGCCCGGATATATCCGCGAATCACTGGAGCAGGACCTGAAAAATCTTCAGGGCCTCAAAAACAGCCTGGACGCGAGTCGCCTGGTTGGACTGGCAAAACGCCTCTACGGGGCTCGCCGAATCCTGTTGCTCGCTGGAGATTTGGCCACCTATCTCGCGAACTATTTCGAATACCAGATCAGCGTGGTTGGATTGCCGGTGTTCTCTGCCACCTCCAGCGGCCGCGTTGCTCATCTGGTGCGCACCGTCAATAAACAGGACCTGGTCATCGCCATCAGCTTTCGCCGCGGATTGCGCCAAACTGTGGAGGGCGCTCAACAAGCCCGTGCCAGAGGAGCCTACTGCGTGGGTATCGCGGACACGTTCCTTTCTCCGCTCGCGCGGGAATGCAATGAGCTATTTGTCGCTTCAATCGAATCGACTTCCTTTGCGGCGTCCTACACTGCTCCGATAGCACTGCTGAATGCTGTTCTTGCTACCTGCGCCCAGTATCGCCGCGCGCAAACGTTGGTAATGGTCAAGGAGATCGCCGAAGAGCAGCGTAAAGGCTTCCGGTGGTACACTGGTTGATTTCCACCGCACGTGATTCGCGTAACTTCTAACTAAACAAAACGCCTGTCGAAAGGGCGCGCTTGCGGTTATCATCTGCGCGTGAAGAATTTTCCGTTGGCCTGTGACCGAAGGTCGAAACAACTGACCATTTTTGATTTCACGGACAGGCCGCGAGTAAAGAACTCCGTGAGGTCAGTTTTTGTCGGGGTAGCGTCGCTCGCGCTTGCCTTTCTCTGCTCATCGACGATTCTCTTCTCTCAATCAACGCCGAGCGCCGCATCCAAGCCCTCGGACGCACCCGCGAAATGGAAACCTCTCACTGGAAACTACGTAGGCAATGACGGTGTCATCTTCGACATTCTCGAAAATGAGGGTCGCCTTGAACTAAAGCAGGGCGCGAAGCCGCCGGAGTCTTTGCATGAAGGCTTAGATGGCACTTTCACCGTTGCGGCCGATGGCCAATCCCCGGCCACGCTGCGGTTTGTCCTAGGCGGTGGCAACACGGTTAAAGAAATGGTCTTCGGTGCTGCCCACCTGGAGCACCGGAATTACGGAGACGAAGGGAAGAGTTTCAAAATCACTCCGGCGCGCCCTCTCGAGGAATTGCGCAAAGAGGCCGCCGTCGCTTCGCCCCCGAGGGAAGCTCGCTCTTTCCGTCAGCCCGATCTCGTCGAGGTCGCCACGCTCGATCCTGCAATCCATCTCGACATTCGCTACGCCAGCACAAACAATTTCCTGGGTACCCCCGTCTATACCCAGCCGCGCGCGTTCCTCCAGCGTCCTGCCGCGCTGGCCCTCGTTCGCGCCTTGCACGCGCTGCAACCGCTCGGTTATGGTTTGCTGATCCACGATGGCTACCGCCCGTGGTCAGTCACCAAAATATTCTGGGAAGCCACCCCGCCGGAAGGAAGAATATTCGTAGCCGATCCGGCGCAGGGCTCGCGCCACAACCGCGGTTGCGCCGTCGACCTGACTCTTTACGATTTGAAAACCGGCGCCCCCATCGAAATGCCCGGCACCTACGATGAAATGTCCCCGCGGTCGTTTCCCAACTATCCCGGAGGCACCTCTCTACAGCGTTGGCACCGCGCCCTGCTCCGTCGCGCGATGGAATCAGAAGGATTCGCGGTATACGAAACCGAATGGTGGCATTTCGATTACAAAGACTGGCAGGAATACCCAATTCTGAATATTCCGTTTGAGCAACTCAACGCGGCGGCTGCGGCTAATAAAGTCACCTGCTAACGGCGTGCGCCGGCGAATTTCTGGAGGATGTGAACGTGAGAGGTAAATCGAGCTTCGTACTCACTGCAATTATTGTGACTTTCTTCGCGATCTGCGTAACCACGCGAGATGCGCGGGCGCAATCGGCGTCGACTCTCACCGAACGAATACAGCGGGTTATCAGCCGGCCGGAATTCGCTCACGCCAACTACGGCATCGAGTTCTATTCGCTGGATTCCGAAAAAATAGTCTATGCACTGAACCCCGATAAAATGTTTGTGCCCGCATCGACTACCAAAATACTTACCGAGGGAACGCTGCTGGCCAAGCTCGGCCCCGATTACCGCTTTCACACCCGTGTTTATCGCACCGGCTCTGTTGATTCCAAAGGCAAGCTGAAAGGGGACCTGATCCTGGTCGCCAGCGGCGATCCAAATCTTTCCAACCGCATCCAGCCGGACGGCACGCTCGCGAATATTCAGAAGGATTCCCCTGGCGCCGGGCACGTCTTCGCGAAAACCGGCACATTCGGGTCGGATGACAAGTTAAATGGCAAAGGAATGCTCAACGGCAAAGGGCTGGCCGGCCACGTAATCACTAAGACCGGCGAAAAGCTGGCGTTCGCCGCCTACGTGAATCACGTGAGCCTGCCGAATGATCCTGACGCCCCGCAGCGCGTCGGAGGCCAGGCATTGGGCGAGATTGCCGCTGCCGCCTACGATTCGATCCTTCAATAATTAAGGAAATAGTTATTCGAGGAACTTCAAGCGAGAAAGGTTTTTCCCAGTTCCGCAACACGGCGTTCAAAAGTCATTTCCACCAGACCATGCTTGCCGTAGTAACGCAGAACAATTTTGTGGCCGGGCTCAATCTTGGCGCGCGCTTTCACCAGCGAGTCGGACATCTCCACCCATTCGCCGGTAACCAGGTAGGTGCCTTCCCAGCCGCGCAATTCGAATCGGCCGTCATGCTTCAGAGTAAGTGGCGGGGCGGTGCACTTGATCGTTTTTCCGGCCACCTTGGCGGCCGAGCATTCGTAGCGACCCGAAACGTCGACAGATTGTGCAGGAGTGCGCGGGGCCAACGCCAGCAATGCCAAGGTCAAGATACACAAAAAACAAACTCGGCTGAGCACGATTCGCATTTGAATCTCCGCAAAATATAGCGCCATGCGCTTTTGATGTACGATCCAGATACAGTTAGTGATGCATGCGACGCGCCACGTGACTAAGCCGGAAAACACTGACAATATGGAACTTAGACTCACCTCGGAATCGCGGATCCGCCGGAAGGGAAATCTTGTGGTCTTTCGCGCGCCACTCTTGTGCAAATTTATGCGGTACTGAACCTATCGTCTGGTACCCGCCCAACAACTATTCGGTGGGCAGCTCCGCTGCGGCCTGACCGTCCTTGCGAGGGTCGGACGCCCCGTAATTCACTCCCGCGGCGTAGTCCCGCAGTACCGCCTGGCCGCCGCCCATGACGCTGGAAAATGCGCCTCGCAAATCTATCTTGTGGCCCTTGGCCGCCAGCTCGTTCCGAACATTGCCGCTGAATCTGCTTTCAAGGGAGACATCGCAACCGTCGAACGTGCGTTTCGAAAACCTCGGCGCTTCCAGTGCCGCCTGGACATTCATTTTGAAATCGGAAATGTTGGCTATGAATTGCGCGTGCGCCTGCGACTGGTTCCACCCGCCCATAATTCCGAAAGCGATGCGGGTATCGCCTTTCTGCGCGAACCCGGGAATGATGGTGTGCAGCGGGCGCTTGCGCCCCGTCAGCGCATTGGGCGACGCGGGATCGAGTGTGAAAAGTGCGCCGCGGTTATGCAGCACAAATCCGGTGCCACTGGCCACAATCCCGGAGCCAAACGCATCGTAGTTGCTTTGAATCAGCGACACCATGTTTCCTTCCCGGTCCACCACGCTCAGATATGTGGTGTCGCTTCCGCCCGGCAATTCTCCCGCCCCGACGGAGCAATTGGCGTGATCCGCATCGATCAGCTTCGCTCGTTTCTCCGCCCAATCTTTCAAAAGCAGCGCCGCCACGGGCAGTCTTTGCTGGCGAGGATCGCCGATATATTTCGCCAAGTCCGCGTAGGCCAATTTTTTCGCTTCGATCATAGTGTGCAGCGCATTCACAGAACCGGGTCCCCAGTCCTTCTGCCCCAGCGGGAATTTTTCCATGATGTTCAGCATCTCGAGCGCGGCCAGCCCCTGTCCATTCGGCGGTAACTCGAAAACCGTCCAGTCCCGATAGGTGGTAGAAATCGGTTCTACCCACTCGCTCGAATATTCGGCCAGGTCCTGCTGGCTCATAACGCCGCCGTGGCGTTTCATGGCATCCAGAATCTTTTTGGTGATCTCGCCTTTGTAAAAGGCGTCCCGTCCATGCACCGCAATCTGTTGCAGCGACCAGGCCAGGTCGGGATTCGCGAACACTTCTCCGGTATGCGGCGCGTGGTCCTTGATCAGATAGGTTTCCGAGGCAGCGCTGTCTCCCCGCAGAAGATCCGGTATCGGTAGCCCACACCGCCGCCGTCAATTCCGGCACGGGAAAGCCTTCTTGCGCGATTTTTATCGCTGGAGCCAGATCCTCGGCTAATTTCTTGCGGCCGAATCTATCGGCCAGTTTCTGCCAGCCATCTACGGCTCCCGGAACGGTAACCGCGTAGATGCCCCGCTCCGGCATGTCCCGCAAACCACGTTTGTGGAGAAATTCGATCGTCAAATCCTTGGGCGCCCAGCCACTGGCGTTCAGTCCATACAACTTGTTGGCTTTCGCGTCGTACACGATGGCGAACAAGTCCCCTCCGATGCCGTTCATCATCGGAGCCACTACGCCCATCGCCGCGTTAACGGCAATCGCCGCGTCCACCGCGTTTCCGCCGCGTTCCAGAATTCTTACTCCCGCCTGCGCCGCCAACGGCGATTCCGCGGCAACGATTCCATTGCGCGAAATCACCATCGAGCGCGCCTGGGACCGGTCCTGCGCATGGAGAATGGAAATTGGCATGGCGCACAAAATATAAATCAAGAATCGCACGAGTCTCGGAATTTGCATGCTCCCCGGCCGGCTTGGCGGCTCAGCGACCGCCGCCATTTATGAATTTGCGCAAATTTGTTGCTGGACTATACACCTTCGCCCAGCCTTTGATACAGCCCGACGTTCAAACGATTGGCATTTGGGTCCAGAGTCTCTAGAATCGAGTAGAGCGGTTGTGTCCCCAGGAGAGATAGACCCCTCTTTTGGCCCGCGACGGAGAATTTTCATTGGCGCAAACTCCCCAGGAACCCAAGAGCATGACCCCGGGATCAACTCCTCTTCCCGGTCGTCCAAACAGCACCGAGATTGACGCGTTCCTGAATGGTCGGCATACCGACCCGTTCGCGCTGCTGGGTCCTCACGCGGTACCGGGCGGATGGGCGATACGCTTTTTTGTGCCCTGGGCGGCGGGAGCCAGCATCGCCATTGGCGGAAACTCCAACGGTCCCGGCCGGCCCGCGGTAAACAGCATGAAGGTCACCGACGCCGTGAAGCTTCGCGACGAGGGTTTCTTCGAAGCGCTGTGGCCCTCCAATCAATCCGCTCCCCCCGCTCCCGGCAGCTACAAAATCCAGGGACGCACCTCCCACGGCGAAACGTTTGAAATGTATGACACCTACTCCTTCCCATATCTCCTCAGCGAATTCGACCTCTACCTCATGGGCGAGGGCCGCCACTACGACACCTACGAAAAATTGGGCGCGCACCTGAAAACGGTTCAGGAAGTTCGCGGCGTAAATTTCGCCGTCTGGGCTCCCAGCGCTCGCCGTGTCAGTGTCGTCGGCGACTTTAACCGTTGGGACGGCCGCGTAAACGTCATGCGCGCCCGCGGCTCGTCGGGCATCTGGGAACTTTTCATCCCGGAACTCGACGAAGGAGCGATCTACAAATACGAAATCATCGGCCCGACCGGCGACATGCTGCCGCTGAAAGCCGACCCCTACGCTTTCCGAGCCGAACTTCGGCCCAATACCGGCTCCATCGTCGCCAATTTGGACACTTACGAGTGGAATGACACGAAGTGGATGAAAGAGCGGCCGCAGAAAAACTGGTTCGAATCGCCAGTATCCATTTATGAAGTACACCTAGGCGCCTGGCGGCGAGTGCCCGAAGAAAACAATCGCTGGCTGTCCTACCGCGAACTCAGCGACCAGCTGATCCCCTACGTGAAAGAGCTGGGATACACGCACATTGAGCTGCTACCCATCATGGAGCACCCCTTCGATGGCTCCTGGGGCTACCAGACACTGGGCTACTATGCAGCCACCAGCCGCTATGGAACGCCTGCGGAGTTCATGGATTTCATCGACCGCTGTCACAACGCCGGTATCGGAGTATTTCTCGACTGGACTCCCGCGCATTTCCCCCGCGACACCTACGGACTGGCGCAGTTTGACGGTACGCACCTCTACGAGCACTCCGATCCTCGCCAGGGGGCGCAGCTCGACTGGGGCACGCTGGTCTACAACTACGGCCGCAATGAAGTCCGCAATTATCTAATCTCCAACGCCCTTTTCTGGCTGGACAAATACCACATCGATGGACTCCGCGTCGACGCGGTCGCGTCCATGATTTATCTGGATTATTCCCGGAATCCCGGCGAATGGATTCCCAACAAATTCGGTGGCCGTGAAAACTTGGAAGCGGTGGATTTTATCAAGCGCCTCAACGAAATCACTTTCGAGCGCTTCCCCGGCATCCTGACTATCGCGGAAGAATCCACCGCGTGGCCCAGCGTCTCGCGGCCCACGTACCTCGGCGGACTTGGCTTCAGCATGAAGTGGAACATGGGCTGGATGAACGACACGTTGAAATACTTCTCCGCCGACCCGATTCATCGTAAGTACGAACACAACAAACTCACCTTTTCCCTGATTTATGCCTTCACTGAAAATTTCGTGTTGCCCTTTTCGCACGACGAAGTCGTCCACGGCAAAAATTCCCTGCTCCACAAAATGCCCGGCGACATGTGGCAGCAGTTCGCCAACCTGCGCCTGCTGTACGCCTATCAATACGCGCATCCTGGCAAGAAGCTCCTTTTCATGGGCGAAGAGTTTGGCCAGCGCCAGGAATTCAGCGAGGCGCGCAGCCTCGACTGGCACCTGCTTCAATATGATTCCCATCGAGGTCTGAAACAGCTCGTTACCGACCTTAACAAGCTTTACGCCGCCGAACCTGCGCTGCATCAGGTGGACTTTGACTGGCCGGGATTCGAATGGATCGATGCCAATGACGCGGACAACAGCATCTTCTCGTTCGCTCGCCACGGGAAAACGCCCGGCGACATGATGGTCGTCATTCTCAACGCCACACCGGTCTTACGCGGCAGCTATCGCGTCGGCGTTCCGAAGGCGGGCTTCTATACCGAAGCCCTCAACTCCGATTCCACGATATACGGCGGCTCCAACGCCGGAAACCTGGGCGGCGTCCAAGCCGAGCCTATTCCCCACATGGGACGCCCCTATTCGCTATCCATAACCGTTCCCCCGCTTGCTGGCCTCTTCCTTAAATGGACCCCGGAGCGAAAGCACGAACCTCAAGCCACGAAACCGGCGACCACGAAATCCTGAGATTCCCCGGCCTTCCTCGAAACATTTTCAGAACAACCCTCGTATGTAAGGTTAGTGCCGGGGAGGCATCCACATGTTCAATCGCAGATCCAGGTTCGGCAAAGCGGGACTCTTGCTCACTACAGCGGTTCTGGCGGCGGCACCGGGGATCCTTTCGCCAGTCGCCTTTGGTCAAACATCGGCTCCCAAGGCGGAGCGCTGGCTGCATGTCCGCGTCGTCAATTCAGACAATAAGGACGAGACCGTGCGCGTCAATGTGCCGCTGGAGCTGGCGGAAAGCGTTCTTCCCACCATTAATAAAGAACATCTCCACAATGGCAAGGTAACCATCAGCCAGGCGCACCTGAACGACGTCGACCTGCACGCGTTGATGAATGCGGTGCGCAACGCCAAGGACGGCGAGTACGTGACCGTCAAAAACGCGGATCAGGACGTCCGCGTCGCCAAAGAAGGCGGCCGCCTGCTGGTTCACGTGAAAGACAAGAGCCGCGGCGAACATTCCAAGCATTCCGAGGTTGAGGTCAAGATTCCCATGCACGTGATCGACGCGCTGTTCAGCGCCGGCAAGGACGAACTGGACATAGTAGCCGCTCTCCACGCCCTCGCTGCGCAGGGCGATACTGAGCTGGTTTCCGTAAAAGACCAGGACAACACCATTCGCGTCTGGCTGGATTCCAAGAACGTCGGAGACTAATCGCGCTAACAGCGCCGAAGAAAAGGAGCCTGAGAAATGATCCTGCTAGCTAAAGTCGCCCTCGGAGTAGCCAGCACCGTGGCCTTCGCCACCATTTATACCTTCCGAGAGGGGGTCATCCGCGTGGACGTCGATGAATCCCGGGCCGGTGGCTCGCACGTTCACGTGTGGGTTCCGGCTGCGGCGGTACCTATAGCCGCCCACTTCACGCCGTCGCGCCATTTTCAAGACGCAGGCGAAAAGCTTGAGCCCTGGTTGCCCACTATTCGGCAGTTAACCAAGGAGCTTCAAAAATATCCGAATGCCGATTTCGTCGACGTTCAGGACGGCGCGCAACACGTGCAAGTTCGCACCCGTGATGGAAAGTTGCAGGTCGATGTTCATGAACCGGGACAGGATGTTCACGTGGCCTGCCCGATCGATACGATTGAGGATCTGGCCAGCGAGATTTCAGACCATATCCCTGGCGCGTAAAGCTGTTCCAACGGCGCGCGGAGACCAGGCTCGCTCGCGCTGCTATTCGGCGTGCTCTTCCTTCACATCGCTAGGGATGAAGTAAATCTCCTCGAACATCCCGTCCTTCTTCCATCCTGCGCGTTGCAGGATGCCGCGGCCATTTTCCACCATGTTCGGGTGGCCGCAGAGATAAGCGGTGGTTTCCCTCGGCCGCAAGCTCCACAGGTCGGTGTATTTGCGAACTAAGTCGTCCACGCGGCCAGTTTCTCCGGTCCACGCTTCGTCTTCCCAAGGCCGGCTCACGGTGGTCACAAATTTCAGCCACGGCGCCTCGGCGGCAACTTTTTCCATTTCGTCGCGATAGCCGAATTCCCACGACCGGCTCCCACCCTGGATGCAATATAGCTGGTGCTCCCCCGGCATGGGATTCCCGCCGCTCTTCCAATCGCGATAAAGAGTTCGCACATAGCTTACGAACGGGGCAATCCCGGTAACCGTCGAAAGCAGCAAGTGCTTCGTTCGCCCGCTGCGCAGGTCCAAAGTGAAACGCCCCTTCGCAATCTTCCGGCAAAGTAGGTTGTCGCCGGCGTTCAGCTTGAAGAGATGCGGTGTCAGCGCGCCCTGTGGCACCAGCTCCAGGAAAAATTCCAGCGTGTCTTCGTATGGCGACGACACCAGCGAGTAGGCCCGCTCAATTCTCTGTCCTTCGTGCTCCACCCCCAGCGTGGCGTATTGACCCGCCAGAAATTTGAATGGTCCTCCAGGATCTACGCGGATGAGCCATAGATCGGCAGCAAGGTCTCGTCGTTCGACTATTTTCGCCTGAAAATGTTTGTCCAACGGCAGCAATCAAGACTCCTGACGTAGTAATTCAACGAATTTCGCGACTTGCTACTCGTACGCGAGCGCCACAACCGGATCGTAGCCCGCCGCCCTGATAGCCGGAAAGGCCGCTCCCGTGGCAGCTCCGATGAACGCCAGCGCCACCGCCGACAAAATCCACGACGGTGAAACCAGAATCGTCAGGCCCGGATTGGTCTGTTTCAATGTGGCCTGGATCAGGAACGTCGCCACGATCCCCAGGACCGTTCCCATTAAAGTGATGATAAAAGTCTCGCCCAGCAGCATGCGCACCACGTCAAAGCGCGAGAAGCCCAGCGCCTTCAAAATTCCAATCTCGCGCGTCCGCTCCATCACCAGCGTGTGCATATTCAACAGCACCACCAGAAAGCTGATCACGATTCCCAGCGCCATCATGGTCCGCGTAAACGGCCGCAATTGCGGCAGATTGGAGGAAGTCATGAGTGAAACGTATTCCGACAGCGACCGAACGCTGTTCAGCGGCGCCAAGGCCAGAATCGCCGCGCGAGTTCCCTCCGTATCCCCTTTGCTTCGAACGTAAAACATCGACACGCGCTTTTCCGCGCCCGCAATATCCTGCGCGGTCTGTAGCGGAATGAAAAATCGCGCGCCCTTGCCATGAGCTACGATTCCACTCACGGTAAAGTCATGATTCAACAGGCTGACGTGGCTGCCCACCTTCAGATGCCGCGATTGCGCGATGATATCGTCGGCGATGACTTCATCGGGCCCCACAAACGCCCGCCCGGCTCGAAATAGAAATCCCCGGCTTAAGGCATTGAACCGTTTGAAATCAATGCCGTACACCATGATGATGCTCTTCGGCTCCGTCAGAATCACTGTGGGAGCCACTTCATCCACGCCAGGCAGCTTTGCTATCTTGTCACCGAGTGATTCCTGCATCACCGCGCTGGAGAATGCAAAGAAAATCGACGAGTTGGGCGGCTGCACGATAATATCCGCGCCCACTCCTTCAACTCGCTTTCCCCATTCGGAAACTACTCCCGAAGTGAGACCCGCGATCATCAGCACCAGCACAACCTGGATGCCAATCGCTAGTACGCTGAGCGAACTTCGCAGCGGGCGCATCGCAATACTTCCCCAGAACATCTGCAACAGCGAAAATCGTCCTTCAAACGTGTCATTCATTCTTGGAATCCGCGGCTGAACTGTATCATCGCTGTTTGACGGAGGTCAAAACTCGAAGGGTGTTTTTTATTGCACGAGGCGTTCCGAAACTCATCCAAAATATTTCTACACCGTTAAGTTTTACACACTCGTGTTGATAAGTTTGTGGAAAACGGTGGCAGGCGCTCACCTAACTCTACGCTCTTCAACACTCTTCACCGGTTTGCACAATTTTCGTGCACTTGTTCGCGTGTGGAACACTTCGCTTTGAAAAAACATTTCCGATCAATACCACTTCGGTGGGCGCTCCAGATGAATCTTGATCGGTTCCTTCGCCTCGGTGATCTCGTACCACTTCCCGTACGTCTTCCATCCCTCGGCAACGATTTGAATCAGCACTTTTCCCAGCGGCGCATCCGGCACGTGCGCGATTCCTTCGCGATTGGTCTTCACATTCAGCTCGTATTTCTTATCTTTCCTTAGCTTGTGCTCTTCCACGTATTTCAGATACACGCTGGCGTTTTCTACCGGCGTGTCTTTTTCGCCGCCAGTGACCTTAACAGTCACGCGAGCGGTGGATATTCGCTGAGGTTGCGCTCCCGACGCGGGCTGCGCATTGCCGGCTACTACGGCCAAAGCCAGGATGCACAACGCACCACACAAAGCTGCACCGATAAGCGTTTTCTTCATATTAGTGGAACCATCCTCCACGGAAGGCCCTCCCGTGGTCAAGTCCTTCGCCTGCTTAATTCGATGCCGCTGGGCGCAGCCCCGCTGTACCGCGACCCGCGCACAAGCGTCACCTCACGTTTCATTGACTCACCGTTGCGCCTGCTGTAACTTCTGAAGAATCAAGTTGCAGCTTTCGTTTGGTCCTTCAGTATGCTTGTAAAGCCGTCCGCTGTGTGGGCGGCCTTCGCGGGTTATATCCGCGCGTGTGCAGCGAGTGTCCGCACAGCGCGTATCGAGGCGATAGCTGCCTGCCGGGCTTGCGCTTAACCCTTCACCACGCGCGCGTGTTTCGCCGAAAGAGGTTCGCTTATGGGTTTTGCTACAAATGCGATTCACGTCGGGCAGGAGCCTGACCCGGCAACCGGCGCAATCGTCGCGCCCATCTACCAGACCTCCACCTATGTGAACGAAGAGTTGGGGAAGAACAAGGGCTACGACTACGCGCGGACCAATCATCCCAATCGCAAAGCGCTGGAACGCACCATCGCCAAGCTTGAAGAAGGTCACAGCGCCTATGTATTTACCTCCGGTATGGCGGGCATCGATGCCGTGTTTCGCCTGCTGCGTCCGGGAGACCACGTAGTCGTTTCCGAGGCGGTGTACGGCGGCGTGTTCCGCCTGTCCACCCAGCTCCTCGTGCACTTTGGATTGGAATTCAGCTTTGTAGATACTTCGTCCGCCGACGCTGTGCTGCTGGCCTTCCGGCCCAACACCAAAATGCTGTACATCGAAACGCCCACCAACCCGACCTTGCGCGTCGCGGACATCGCCGCGCTGGCCAAGCTTGCAAATCAGCGGAATATTACCGTGGTGGTGGATAACACTTTCTTGAGTCCTTACCTGCAGCGCCCCATAGAGCTCGGCGCACACATCGTCGTGCATTCCATGACAAAGTATCTCAACGGCCACAGCGATTCCACGGGTGGAGCCGTCGTGCTCACCCGCCCCGAAGACGCGGAGAAAATTTATTTCATCCAGCGCTCCGCGGGCTCCGGCCTCGCGCCCATGGATTGTTTTCTGATCTCCCGTGGCATCAAAACCCTCGCGGTGCGCATGCTGCAGCACAACGCCAACGGCCTCATGGTCGCTCGTCACCTGGACGCCCACCCCAAAGTTCGAAAAGTGTATTATCCCGGACTCGCCAATCACCCGCAGCATGAAGTCGCGCGACGCCAGCAGAAAGGTCCGGGTGGCATGCTTTCGTTTGAGTTGGGTTCTCTCGAAGCGGCTCGCCGCTTCCTAAACAATGTGAAACTTTGCTCGCTAGCGGAGAGCCTCGGTGGAGTTGAGACTCTAATTTCTCTTCCCGCGCTGATGACTCACGCATCCATGCCGCCGGAAGTGCGCGAGCGTGTGGGAATCACCGACGGCCTGGTGCGCTTGTCGGTCGGCATTGAAGACGCCGAAGACATCATCGCCGATCTCGATCAGGCCCTGCTCTACTCCTGAGTAGTGAGCGGCGATCTATTTACCGAAGCGCGAACTCTTCACGCTTTCCGTCAACCACTCAAGATACTCGCGCGACCCATCGATAATCGGCAGAACAACAAATTCTGGCACGTCGTAACTGTGCAGCCTCTCCACCAGACGCTGCAGCTCCGGCAGCCGCTCCGTAACTGTCTTCATCACCAATAAATATTCGCGCGCAACTTCCACTTTGCCTTTCCAGCGATGAACGGACTCGACCGGGCCGAGGAGTATGTTCACGCAAGCCGCCAGCTTGCTTTCCACAGCTGCCCGCGCAATCCGCCGCGCCTCGGAAGTCTTTCCACAGCTGACCAGCGCAACCCGGCACTGCCCGCGTTTCTGTATTTTCCCCGCAGCCAAAGTTTTCACCGCGTTCCCTGCCCTTTTGCCGTTCGCAACTCCGGGCTAGAATACACGGCCATGAACCCCTCTGCTATCAAGTTTGGTACTTCCGGCTGGCGCGGCCTCATCGCCGACGATTTTACTTTCGCCAATATTCGCCTGGCGGTCACCGCCATCGCCGGCCACGTCAACAGCAAAGCGAAAAATCCCACCATCCTGGTCGGATACGACCCGCGCTTTTACTCCGAAGAATTCTCGCAGCTTGCCGTCGAAATCTTGAATCATCACGGCATCCGCACGCAGCTGTGCGACACTTTTACCCCCACCCCGGCCATTGCCCACGAAATCACCCGCCGCAAGCTCGACGGAGCCATCAATTTCACCGCCAGCCACAATCCTGCGCACTATCACGGGTTGAAATTTTCTTCGGCGGATGCCGGGCCCGCGCTGCCGGAGGTCACTAAAGACATCGAGACGCGCGTCGTCAAAATACTGAAAAAGGACACTGCATCTGCCGGAGGCGCCAATAACGAAGCCGCCGCCACGCGCGGCACGAACGAGTTGGTCAACCTTCGTGAGAATTACCTGCTGCGCATCGAACAACTGGTGCGCTTCGACGTGCTGCGCCAGTCCAAAAGCAAGTTTGTCACCGACGCCCTTCACGGCTGCGGCGCCGGGTATCTCGATGGCGTTTTAACCCGCAACGGCGTAGCCGTGCAGGCCTTGCGGCTCAATCGCGACTGCCTCTTTGACGGGACTGGCCCAGACGTTTCTGAAGAAAACCTCGCCCCGCTGCGCAAAGCGGTTCTCGATTCCGGCGCTGCCGCCGGCCTGGCCACCGACGGCGACGCCGATCGTTTCGGAATAATCGATCGTGACGGCACGTGGATTCAGCCCAATCACATCCTCGCGCTGCTCTACGACTACCTGGTGGAAACGCGCCAATGGAAAATGCCCGCCGCGCGCAGCGTGGCGACCACACAAATGATTGACGCCGTGGCCAAGCATCACGGACAAAAAACTTATCAGACGCCGGTGGGCTTTAAGTACATCGGCCAGTTGATTCGCGAAGACAAAATCGCGATGGGCGGCGAAGAAAGCGCCGGGCTCACCATCCGGGGCCACGTTCCCGAAAAAGACGGCATCCTCGCCTGCTTGCTAGTGGCAGAAATGCTCGCCGCTCGTGGCGGCTCTATCGAAGAACAGGTTGCAGCCATGTTCAAAAAACTCGGACGCGAATTCTGGCCGGTGCGCGAGAACATGCACCTCAGCGACGAACAAAAGGCGAATGCAGTGAAGCGGGTGGCCATTGACGCTTCGACACTACTCGGCAGGAAAATTGTTTCCGTCGACCGCACCGATGGCGCAAAGTTCGTCTTTGAGGACGGTTCGTGGATGCTTCTGCGGTTGTCCGGCACCGAGCCGCTTCTCCGGTTGTATGTCGAAGCCGACAGCTTGGCCGCTTCGACCAAGTTGGCAAGCGAAGCCAAAAATTGGGTGTTACAAGGATAACGATGGAGATTGGCGGGAAATTGCAAAGCGTTGCGCAAAAATATGGGCGCGTGCTGCTGACATTATTTGTGGCCCTGCTTTTCGTACACGATATTTTCGGCGCGCACGGTTACCTGTCCATGCGCCGCACTCAGGACGGCATCAAAAGAGTGCAATCCGAAATTCAGACGCTGAATAAAGAAAATGCCGCGCTGGAACAAGCTGTGAAGGATTTAAAGACCGACCCGCGCGCCATCGAAAAAATTGCCCGAGAAGAACTGATTCTTGCCCGACCGGGCGAAATCATCATCAAGATTCCGCAATCGCAATTGCTTCCGCAGGCTTTAGCCACCAAGCCTTAGTTCGACATTTCTTAAAATACATCTACATCGCCTCGCTCAAACTTTGGGCCGTAGCCGACTTCAATCTGGCTGTCGCTCGATTTCGTGATCTCGTCCGCCAGATCGAAAGTCCCAGCATCGCCGCAAAAATCACTACCATTCCAAGCGTCGCCAAAGGAATGCTGCTTCTCCGCTTGGGCAAAATAGACAGCCGCCCGTAAACAAACTCGATGTGCGCCCAGTACACGAGCAAAGACGTCTTGCCGAACTGAATAAAGGGACTAAATCCTTTCGTCGCCCATCCCCATCGGCACCAGGCAAAGATTGCAAACGCGAGAATCAACAAAATCCCGCAGCGCATCAGAAAGAAATTCGGACTGCTATGCCAGTAATCGTAAACCGCATAAATCCGCGGCCCGGAATAGTCCAACAACACCGACAAAGCGCAGGCCACAACTCCGACGCCGCCCGCGAGCGCCACCGCCAACACTTCCCTCTTCCGCGCGAAGTCCGAGAGGATGAATAAGCCGAACGCCAGCCCCACAAATGCAAATCCACACCATGGAAAAATGGAGAAGAGCCACGGTTGCGGCGCATCGTAAATGTGCACGCCGTTGATATAGGACTCCAGCATCCAGGGAAGAAATCTGCAACCGATGGGTGGTCCACAACGGAGGCGTAACCACGGCAATCACCGCGGCCACGAGCAGCGCCAGCGCGATAGTTCTGTTTCTCCAGCGCTGGTCGGCGCCCCCTGAAGGGATAACGCTCGGCGCGGTCGTCACCCTCCAGAACAGCGCCATCAGAATCAGCGAAACGCCCAGGATGTTAAGCACGTCAACGCGGAACAGATCCGTCCACGGCGATTTGGGATACCCCAGGACGAATTCCTGAACCCGCAGCAGCAATCCCCAGCCGAAAATCTCCGCCCCGCGCAAAAGTGCGGTCTTGAAGATTTTCATAGCAGGTCTCTTTTCTTGCCGGAGCCGCTCCGTCACCAGCACGAACGAAACACCGCACAGAAAAAGAAAAATCAGCGCGGGCAGCGTGGAAAGTTCCTGCGACCAGCGGTAAAGGACGGTTTTTCGAGCTTCCGGGTTGAGCCACGAGTCGTAGCAATGCGCCTGAAACATCATCACGCAGGCCAGGCCGCGCATCCAGTCGACGTACGCTAGTCTTTGAAGAGGCGCTGCCAGCGGAGTGCTCATCGAATGTGTGTAGGTTTAAGCGGAATCGTCCTGCGGCGTTAGCGCACCACGCCACTCACCGGACTGGAAGCCGAAGCATACAGCCTCTTGGGCATGCGTCCCGCAAGATACGCTTTTCGCCCCGCGATCGTCGCGTCGCGCATCGCTTCCGCCATCAGCACCGCGTCCTGCGCTTCCGCGATGGCCGTATTCATCAGCAAGCCATCCGCGCCCAGTTCCATCGCCAGATGCCGCATCGGACGCCGTGCCCACTCCCGCGTCCACAATCAACGGCACTTCGGTGATGCGTTCGCGCAAAATCCGCAATGTTCGCGGGATTCTGAATCCCCAGCCCCGAACCGATCGGCGCCGCCAGCGGCATCACCGCGGCAGCGCCCGCGTCCACCAGCTTGCGCGCCACGATCAGGTCGTCATTGGTATACGGCAGCACCACAAATCCTTCCTTCACCAAAACGCGCGTGGCCTCGCACCAGCTGCTCGGTATCCGGAAACAACGTTTCCTGGTCGCCGATAACCTCCAGCTTCACCCAATGCGAAAGCCCCACCTCGCGCCCCAGACGCGCCGTTCGAATGGCCTCGTCCGCGGAATAGCACGCCGCCGTATTCGGCAAGATAAAGATTTTCTCGCGGTCGATGTAATCGAGCAGCGATTCCTTCGATTTATCCGTCAGGTTCACGCGCCGCACCGCAACCGTAACCATGTCCGCGCCTGAAGCTGCGTGCGCGCGCGCCATCTCCTGAAAGCTGCGGTATTTTCCGGTGCCCACAATCAGCCGGGACTTAAACGCGCGCCCGGCAATTACCAGTTGATCGAACATTTCTTCACCCGCTCCCGATTTTAGTCCGCTGCGACAGAGGCGGCAAATCGCCAAACGTCCATACCCGGCCGCCGCGGAATCCCGTGAATTTAATCCTGCAACATCGGCCGCGGCTCAGCCGTATCGCTATAAAGGTCATCAATGATCTTGCGATAGTGCCTCTCGACATTGCGGCGCTTGAGTTTCAGCGTGAACGTCAGACTGCCGTTATCAAACGTGAAGTCTTCAGGAAGCAGCGCGAACCGCTTGATGCTTTCATACTGCGCCAGGTGCGCCGTCAGCCGCCGCACTTCCGCCTCGATCAGTGAGTGAACCCACTCGCTGGCGGCGACTTCGGCATTCGAAGCAAACTTGATCCCCTCTTCGGCAGCTTTGGCGGAAATAGTGACCGGGTTCGGCACCAGCAGCGCCACCACATACTTGCGTTCGTCTCCCACCACCATGGCGTTCAACAAGTAAGGACTGCTCTTCAGCAAATTCTCAATCGGTTGCGGCGCCACAAATTTTCCCGCCGCCGTCTTGATCAAATCTTTCTTGCGATCGGTGATGAACAAATAGCCGTCATCGTCCAGATATCCGACGTCGCCCGTGCTGAACCATCCATCCGCGCTCAATACTTCGCCGCGTCGCCTCTGGATTCTTGTAGTACCCCTGCATCACGCACGGCCCGCGCGCCAGGATCTCTCCGTCACTGGCAATTTTCAACTCCACGTTTGGTATCGCTTTGCCCGAACTGCCCGAACGATTTCGCGGGTAGTTGGACGTCAACACCGGCGACGTTTCCGTCAACCCATATCCTTGATAAATCGGGATGCCCACCGCCCAGAAAAATTCAGTCAGGTCCTTCGACAGTGGCGCGCCGCCGGAAAAAACAATTCGCAATCGCCCGCCGGTCCCCGCCCTGATCTTCGAGTACACCAACCGGTTCGCCACCGCCCATTTCAGCCTCACACCCAATGGCGCCTGCCCTTCGCCACAGCGCCATCTGGCCGACTGGTTCGCAACCTTCATCGCCCAATCAAATAATCTACGTTTGGCGCCGGTGGTTTTGCTTCCCTGCTCCACGATTCGCGTATACATTTTTTCAAACACCCGCGGCACCGCCGAAAGCGCCGTCGGATGCAGCTCCACCATAGCTCGTGCCACATCCTCCACCGCTTCCACATACGCCACCGTGATGCCGTGAAACAAAAACGAGTAGTCGATCATGCGCCCGTAAACATGCGCCAGCGGCAAAAACGACAACGTCAGATCAATCGCGGGATCGAGCCGCAGGTCTTTGTGCGTGTCCGTCACGTTCGAACAAAAATTTGTATGCGTCAGCATCACGCCCTTGGGCTCGCCAGTGGTTCCCGAGGTGTAAATCAACGACGACAGCTGGCTAGGCGCAACCTGCGACGCGCGCATCCGGTACGCGGAGACATCTCCTGCGCCCGGCTCCCGCGATAAGCGTCTCGTAACGCAGGCACTCCGCCGGTAATTCACCACCGGCATCGGCCGCGATGATGTGCTCCACACTAAGCAACTGCGGCGGCAAGCCAGTAATTTCTGCAGCTGGCTCGCTCCGCAAACAAATACGAACCCGCGCCTCCGAATGATTCAGGATATACGCCATCCGCTGCGGCGACTCGTTAAAATAAATCGGCACGCTAACGCCGCCGGCGCCGGTAATCGCGAAATCGGCGGTATGCCACTCCGGGCGATTGGCGCAAAAAATTCCCACCCGGTCGCCCGTTTTCACTCCAAGCTCAACAAGCGCGGCAGAAAGCCCCGCGACTCGTCGAAGAAATTCCTCCGACGAGATGGCCTGCCAGCCATTACCTCGCCGAAACATTTGCGCCCGGGGATTCGGCAACTGATCGATGGCGTTCAGAAATCTTGAGGGAAGCGTGCCGTAATTCGTCACGAATTCGACTGTACTCCAGCACTGTAGCCAGCGCAAATTTCACGCTCCTGAGCGTGCCTATTTTCGTGCAAACGTGCCGCGCCTGCACGTGCTCGGCGCCGTGCAATTGCCGCGCCGCTGCGATAGTATTGGCGCTGGGGCCATCTATGACGCCGTCATCTTCGCAATCTTCCGTTTTGCCCTCCACGAACCGGGGCCCCTTCAAATCGCCGCGCGGCACCACCATTTCCTGCAAGGGCTGGCAGCAGGAAGCGGCCTTGCGCATGTTAATGAACAATCTCGATCCCGAGGTCGCCGAAAAACCGGATGACCTGGTCGTCTATGGCGGCACCGGAAAAGCAGCGCGAAACTGGGGATGTTTTCACGCCATCGTGCGTTCGCTGCACCGGGTTGGCGAATGACGAAACTCTGCTGGTGCAATCCGGCAAGCCCGTAGGGATTTTCCGCACTCACGACTATGCTCCGCGCGTTTTGATCTGCAATTCGAACCTCGTCGGTCATTGGAACAATTGGGAACGCTTCAACGAACTCGATCGCGCCGGCCTGATGATGTACGGCCAGATGACCGCCGGCAGTTGGATTTACATCGGCACGCAGGGAATTCTGCAGGGCACTTACGAAACGTTCGCCGCCGTCGCGCGCCAAACATTTCGGCGGCGATTTGGCAGGCAAGTTGGTCGTCACCGGTGGCATGGGTGGCATGGGCGGCGCCCAGCCGCTCGCGGCCACCATGAACGGCGCGGCGTTTCTCGGCATCGATGTCGACCCGGAACGCATCAAGCGTCGCGTGAAGACCGGCTATTGCGATGTCATGGTCACCAATCTCGACGAAGCGCTGCGCATCCTAAAAAATGCCGTGCGCAAGCGCGAAGCCGCCTCCGTCGGCCTGGTCGGCAATTGCGCCGACATAATTCCAGAACTCGCTCGCCGCGGCGTGGTCCCCGATGTCTTGACCGATCAGACCAGCGCGCACGATCCGCTGAACGGCTACGTGCCCAACGGCATGAGCCTCGAAGCCGCCATCGAGCTTCGCGCAGAAAAATCCTGCCGACTACACGAAAAAATCCATGGCCGCCATGGCCGCCCACGTCCAGGGCATGCTCGATCTGCAAAATCTCGGCGCCATCACCTTCGACTACGGAAATAACATTCGCACCTTTGCGTTCGAACAAGGCCTCAAAAACGCCTACGACTTTCCCGGATTTGTGCCCGCCTACATTCGCCCGCTGTTCTGCGAAGGTAAAGGACCGTTCCGCTGGGCGGCGCTCTCCGGCGAACCTTCCGACATTGCGCGCACCGATCAACTGGTGCTGGACATGTTCCCGCACGACGAACACCTGAGCCGCTGGATCAAGCTGGCGCAAAAACGCGTGCGCTTTCAGGGCCTGCCCTCGCGCATCTGCTGGCTCGGCTACGGTGAGCGAGACAAATTCGGCCTCGCCTTGAACGACCTCGTCGCTCGCGGCGAATTGAAAGCTCCCATCGTCATCGGACGCGATCACCTCGATTGCGGCTCCGTCGCCTCCCCCTATCGCGAAACCGAAACCATGCTCGACGGCTCCGACGCCGTCGCCGATTGGCCGCTGCTCAATGCGCTGCTCAACACCGCCAGCGGCGCATCCTGGGTTTCCATCCACAACGGAGGCGGCGTCGGCATCGGCTATTCGCAACATTCCGGCCAGGTCACCGTCGCCGACGGCACGAACGAAATGGCCGCGCGCATCGAACGGGTGCTGACCAACGATCCCGGCATCGGCGTGGCGCGCCACGTCGACGCCGGCTATCCGGACGCCATTGCATTCGCGAAAAAAACAAACCTGAAAGTCCCCATGCAGTAAGTTTTGCAGTTTTTTAGATACCCAACCTGGATTCCCAAGCATCCGTCAATCTAGCATTCATAAGGAGGCCACCATGTACGTCATTCTTGGAGCAACCGGACATATCGGCTCAGAAATCGTTCACAGATTGCTCGCCAAGGGCGAAAAGGTTCGCGCCGTGGGCCGCAACGCGGAAAAACTGAGCGCCCTCTCCGCCAAAGGAGCAGAAGCGCTCTCCGCCGATGTCCACGATACGAACTCCTTGACCAATGCGCTTTCGGGAGTCCGCGCCGCGTTCCTGATGATTCCGCCTTCCATGACCTCTCCGGACTATGCGCAAGAGCAGGAGCGCATCACCGAAGCCATCGCCACAGCACTGGAAAAATCCAAGCTTCAATACGCAGTCGTCTTGAGCAGTATCGGCGCACACGTCCCGTCAGGCACCGGCCCGATCGCCGGCTTACACAGATTCGAACAAAAACTGAATCGTATCGCCGCGCTCAACGCTTTGTATCTGCGTCCCGCGTTTTTTATGGAAAACCATCTGATGGCGGTAGACATGATTCCAAGAATGGGAGTTTACCCCAGCGCCCTGCTACCCAATCATTCGATACCTATGATTGCCACTCACGACATCGGCGCTTACGCCGCCGACCGCCTGCTGCAGCTCAATTTCACCGGCAAGCAACATCAGGAGTTGCTTGGCGAGCGCGATCTGTCTATGGACGGTGCAACTGCCATCATCGGCCGTGCTATCGGCCAACCCGATCTGCGCAATCTCCAAATTTCCTACGAACAAGCGGAGCAGGGTTTGATGGCCATGGGCGTGCCTCAAAAATCCGCGGCTGAGCTGGTCGAATTGTACCGAGCCTTAAATGAAAATATCGTGGTCAACGAAGAACCGCGTTCCGCAGTCAACACCACACCGACGACATTTGAAACGTTTGTGCAGGAAGTTTTTCTTCCCGCTTACCGCGGTAAGGCTGCCAGCGCGTAGAATCACGAAAATTATTTCCGGTCAGCAAGCCGTAGATAACTTCTGTCGCGCGCGGTGGCTCTCCTGCATAATGTCTGGGCCTTGACCGCTCCAATACTCATCACCGGCGCATCCCAAATCGTAGCCGTGCGCGGCCAAGCGCCACGTCGCGGCGCTGCGCTCGGCGACGTCGGCCTGATAAAAAATGGTGCACTGCTCGTTTGCGACGGCGTAATCGTCGCCGTCGGTCCGCGACAAAGGGTCGAAGCTCACCCGCTGGCCCGGAATGCGCAGAAAATCGACGCCGCTGGGCGCGTCGTTCTCCCAGGATTCGTCGATTCGCATACTCACCTGGTTCACGCCGCAAGCCGCGCCGAGGAATACGAGCTTCGAATTACCGGCGCAAGCTACGAGGAAATTGCGCGGCGCGGCGGCGGCATCCTGAATTCCGTCTCCAAACTCCGCACCGCGACATCAGATGCCTTAAAGCAGCGAGCGCTCGCCGCGCTAAAACAGTTCGCCGCCTACGGCACCACCACGATTGAAGCGAAAAGCGGTTACGGCCTGGACGCCGTCAGCGAGCTGAAGATTCTGCGCCTGCAAAAAGATTTGTCCGCCGCCCAACCGCTCGATATCATCTCCACCTTTCTCGGCGCGCATGTAATTCCCGCCGAATTCCGCGGCCGTACGACAGGCGCCAAAGAATACATCTCGCTTCTCGTCGATCAACTGATTCCCCAGGTCGCCGCCGAAAAGCTCGCTGAATTCTGCGATGTTTTCTGCGAACGCGGCGCCTTCAGCGTGCCTCAAGCAAAGCAAATCTTCGAAGCCGGCAAGCGTCACGGCCTGAAACCGCGCATTCACTCTGAACAGCTCACCCACACCGGCGCCACTCAACTCGCCGTAAAACTCGGGGCTGCAAGCTGCGATCACCTAGAAAAAATAAATCGCGGCGATATACGCGCTCTAGCGAAGTCCGACACCGTAGCCACCCTGCTCCCCGGCTGCGATTTCCATCTTGGCCTTAAGCAATACCCACCAGCACGCGCCCTCATCGACGCCGGCGCCATCGTCGCTCTCGCCACCGACTACAATCCCGGCACCAGTCCCACAGTGAGCATGCCGATGATCCTCTCTCTAGCCTGCACCCAGTTGTGCATGACGCCGGCCGAAGCCATCGCCGCCTCCACCATCAATTCCGCCTATTCGCTGGGCCGCCACAAACACGTCGGCTCCCTGGAAGTTGGTAAACTCGCGGACATCTCCATCTTCGATGTGGATGACTGCCGCGAAATTCCCTATTATTTTGGAATGAACACCTGTCACACCACCATCAAGCGGGGCAAAATTATTTATTCCCGATCGCCGAGCTGGCACGGTCTGGAATAGTCTCAACCGTCACACGGACAAATCACCCATGACCCGATTGATCGAGTGCGTTCCCAATTTTTCCGAAGGCCGCGATCCCGCAAAAGTGGACGCCATCGTTGCCGCCATGAGCGCGATTCCCGGCGTCTATGTGCTCGACCGCGAAATGGACGGCGACCACAACCGCTGCGTCGTCACCCTAGCGGGCGATCCCGATGCCGTGGCCGAAGCAGCCCTTCGCGGCGTCGCCAAAGCTGCTTCGCTCATCGATCTCACCATTCATCAGGGCGCTCACCCTCGCGTGGGAGCCACCGACGTGGTGCCCTTCATTCCCATCGAAGGCGTATCGCTCGACGATTGCGTCGCGCTGGCCAGATACGTCGGCAACGAAATCTGGAAGCGTCACCGCATTCCCGTATTTTTCTACGAAGCGGCCGCCACCCGCCCCGATCGCGTGAATCTCGAAAACGTTCGGCGCGGTCAGTTCGAAGGCTTGCGCGATGACTTGAAACGCAATCATGACCGTTGCCCCGACGTCGGCGACCCCAAGCTCCACCCCACCGCCGGAGCCACTATCGTCGGCGCGCGCAAATTCCTCATCGCCTACAATGTCAATCTGAACACTTCAGACATTTCCGTCGCCAACAAAATCGCCAAAGCCATTCGCTTCTCTTCCGGCGGTTTGCGCTACGTAAAATCCATGGGCGTCTCCTTGAAAGCGCGAAATCTCGCCCAGGTGTCCATCAACCTGACCGATTTCGAAAACACGCCCATGCATCGCGTATACGAAATGGTCAAGCGCGAAGCCGAACGCTACGGCGCCGTTCCCGTGGGTAGCGAAATCGTCGGCCTCGTCCCGAAAAAGGCTCTCGAGATGGCCGCCGATTTTTTTCTGCAGTTGGAAGATTTTTCCCCTGACCAGGTATTCGAGAATCGCTTGCAATCTGCGTTGGCCGGCGCGCCCGTGCAATCTCCCGCTACGGAAAGCAAATTCGCCGCGGCTAGCCACACCGTTTCTCGACGCTGTCGCCGCGCCAACCGCCACTCCGGGCGGCGGCAGCGTTTCAGCCTTTGCCGGCGCCCTGGCCGCCTCTCTCGGACAAATGGTCGCGGGCCTGTCGAGAAAGAAAAAATCGCAGGCGCAGCATGTCGTCCAACTATCTGAAGCATTGGAACGCATGCGCAAAACCACCGTCGATCTTACGCACGCCATCGATCGCGACGCTCACGCTTTCGACGGGGTCATGGCGGCATTCAAGCTGCCGCACGCCGATGCTCAGCAAACCACTGCACGTGACAGCGCCATTCAATCCGCCACTCGCGCCGCCGCCGAGGCTCCCCTGCAGGTGGCCGATGTGACAGTTGCGCTTTTCGAACAGTTGGGACAACTGGAAGCTATCGCCGCCGCATCCATGCGTTCAGACTTGCAGGTGGCGCGTTTCATGGCCGCCGCCGGTGCGCGCGGCTCGCTGGCCAACGTGGAGATCAATCTCGATAGCCTGCAGGACCCGGCATTTGTTTCGCAGGCGAAAGCCAAGATTTCAGCTCTGCGGGAACGCCTGGAAAATACCGCGGCTGCTCAAACGAAATAATAAAGACGTTCGCTTTCTTTTCGAAAGGAACACCAGAAATGAATCCGCGAATGAATTCACACCGCACCGTATTGAACGCCACGAGCCGAATCTTGGTCGTCGCCAGCTTGATCGCATTATGCTTTGCCCTGCCGAAACCGGCACGCGCCGGACGACTGGCCGCCGATACCATTGCGTTGTTTCCCAAAGACATCGGAGAGTTCGCTTACGCCGATCTGAAAAAGGCTCGGACCCTCAAATGGTTTCCGCAGCTGCAGGAACAGCTCTTGCCGGATCGCTTCAAGCAATTCGAACGCTTCCTGGCCTCCGCCGGCGTCGATCCCAACTCGCAAGTCGAAGAACTTGCCTGGGGCTTGGTTCCCGAAGGCGTAACCGCAAAAACGGAAAACACCGGGTCATCCGCCGTACCGACTGGCGAGCAAATTGTCGGCGTAGCTCTTGGTAACTTCAATCCCGGTTCCGCCGAGTCGTATTTCAAACAGCAGAAATTGCCGACCTTCAAAGCCCGCGGCTATACCATGTACGCCTTTGGTTCCGGTGCCGGGCCCAACGACCTCTTCTTCCTCTTCATCGATTCCAATACCGCGGCGTTCGGCCACCGCAAACTGCTCGAAAAAATGATTGAAGTGCGCTTCGGCGGCGAAGAAGGCTTGCTGCGCAACGACGTATTTTATCCGCTCATCAACGATGCCAACGGCACCGGAACCGTGTGGGCGGTATTGAACCCGGCTTACACGCGGCTCGCCATGCAGCAGCTCGCTCCCGAAGTGCAGCAGTTCCCGGAAGCAGCCAAGCTGGTCACCCGCATGCAAAATATGATTATCAGTGTGGACGCCAGCAGCTCACTGGAGGGAAAATTTCAAGCAGTTTGTGGTTCAACAGAGGATGCCAACACTCTCGCGCAACTGCTTCAGGCCGGTTTTCTTTACAAGCGCTACCAGGCTCAGAAAGACAATCCCGAACTTGCCGAGCTACTCGACCAGGCGCGCGTCTCACCCGCGGGCGACCGCGTAATTCTGCGTATGACTCTGAGCGACGATCAGGTCACTTCGCTCATCCGCCACAACACATTCGCATTCAAGATGTAGTTTTTTAAGACGCCGACGCGCCCAGGTATTTCGTCAACCGCGAAGCCTCGGCTCCCGGCCGGCTAACCACCACTTCAATGCGGTCGGCGGAACGCGTCACCGTCACTTCCACGCGCTGGTGTGTCTCCGCAAGTTGCTGCAGCCCTTTGCTGCACGCCGCGACCGTCTCGGTCTGCAGCGCAGACACCGCCCCATTGTCGAGCCCCGCCGCATCCGCCAGATAACGGGCTGCCCCGCCCGCCGCGGCCGCCAGCCGCACATCGGGATCGATCAGCATGGATATGCTTTGCGTTTCAGCTGGCACGGTTATCAGCGAGATTCACATCGCACGCTTCTCTGCAGTCCGGGCAATAGTAAAGTCCGTCCATGCAAAGTCGCACGCTTACCTGGCCCTGGCAGATGGTGCAATATTTTTCGCAGGTGCAATATTCTTCTGTCTTTTCACACTGGGTGCATACGATCTGGGCGCGCATGAAAACCTCTTCGGGAAACTCTACCTGAGGATGGGACGACGCGGCAAGTTGGGCGCTTTCGCTGTTGCGCCAAGAAACAGCCCGCTTGGCTCGCTTTCAACCCCGCCTTTTTGACCGCGTCGAGTTGCGCATGTTAATATTGTTTTTCTGCCCTTTTTATTGGAGTGCGCCCGTCGATCCCATCGTCGCAGTCGAGCTTCGCAAAACGCCCCTGAATGCCGTCCATCGTCGTCTGGGCGCAAAAATGGTCAATTTTGGCGGCTGGGATATGCCCGTGGAGTATCCTGCAACCGGCGGCCTTGTCGCGGAACACAAAGCGGTCCGCTCTGGCGTCGGCGTCTTCGACGTCAGCCACATGGGCGATATTCGCATCAGCACCGGCCGCTTTCCCGGCGGCGCGTTGGCCGCTGTCCAGCACATCACCATGAACGACGGCTCCAAACTCGTCATCGGTCAGGCCCACTACTCGGCAATGCTTTATCCCGCGGGCACTTTCGTCGACGACGTCATCTTGCATCGCCTCGGGGACGACGACTTCCTTCTGGTCATTAATGCCGGAACCCGCGAGAAAGACATCAGCTGGGTTCGTGAAAATACCAAAGATTTCGACTGCCACATCGAAGAGCTAAGCGATGCCTACACCCAGATAGCCATCCAGGGTCCGCGCGCCGCGGATGTGCTCCGAAAGCTCACCGAGATGGATCTGAGCCAGATCAAAAATTATTGGTTCACACACGGAACGGTCTGCGGACTGAAAAACACTTTGGTCGCGCGCACCGGCTACACCGGAGAAGACGGGTTTGAAATCTACGTGCCGGGCGACATCGCCACCAGCGAAGCCGTGTGGGCTAAAGTGATGGACGCCGGGCGCGAATTCGGAATTCTCGCGTGCGGCCTCGGTTGCCGCAACACTTTGCGCCTGGAAGCGAAGATGGCCCTGTACGGGCATGAGATCAGCGAAACCGTCAACGTCTGGGAAGCCGGACTCGATCGATACTGTAAAATGGAAAAGGGCGATTTCGTCGGCCGCGCCGCTCTAGCTCGCGCCAAAGTAGCCGGCCTCACCAGAACTCTGGTCGGACTCGAAATGATCGAACGCGGAATCGCGCGCGACGGATATCGCTGTTTGAACGAGCGGGGCGAACCAATCGGTGTCATCACCAGCGGTTCTCCGTCGCCTACGCTGGGGAAAAACATCGCCCTGGCCTATGTTCCGCCGTCGATGTCAGCGCTCGGAACCGCGGTCTATGTAGAAATCCGTACTCAGAA
Organism: uncultured Acidobacteriota bacterium; assembly: GCA_963819625.1. Lineage (GTDB taxonomy): Bacteria > Acidobacteriota > Terriglobia > Acidiferrales > UBA7541 > Acidiferrum. The sequence continues at coordinate 16,298 of CAWFWY010000019.1, read as the reverse complement.
AGCCAAAGCTCAGGTCGTGGCCACGCCGTTTTACAAACGTGCTCGTAAATCAACTGCGCAAAGCGTCGCAAATCCCGCTTGAAGCGAATCGGAAGGAATCGATGACATATCCAGGGTCCTACCGTTACACCACGCAACACGAATGGATCGACGTGAAAGACAATGTCGGCACCATCGGCATAACCGACTATGCCCAGCATGAGCTTGGCGACGTAGTGTTTGTCGAGCTTCCGAAACCCGGCGCCAAAGTGGAAGCCGGCACGACCTTCGGCAGCGTCGAGTCCGTCAAGGCTGTCAGTGAAATTTACGCACCCGTTTCCGGCGAAGTGCTGGAAGCCAACGGCGATCTCGAAACCTCGCCCGAAAAATTAAATTCCGATCCCCACACGGCCGCCTGGCTTGTTCGCATCAAGCTCTCTGATCCGTCGCAACTCACTAAGCTGATGGACGCCAAAGCCTACGAAGCTTTCATCGCCGCGAAAGACAAGGAAGCCTCCGCCTGATGCGCTACCTCCCCAAAAGTCCTGCCGAGCGGGAAGAAATGCTGGCTGTCGTCGGCGCCAAAGACCCCGCCGACCTATTTTCCAGCGTGCCCGAAGCCTACCGCCTGAAAAAAGCCTTGAATCTCCCTGGCCCGCTTTCTGAAGCTGAAATTATTCAGTATTTCAAAGCGCGGGCCGCGGAAAATTCTCTCGGCTACACCAGTTTTTTGGGAGCAGGCGTTTACAACCACTTGCGCTCGGTCATCACCGACACCATTATCCAGCGCGGCGAATTCCTGACTTCTTACACTCCCTATCAGGCCGAAATCACCCAAGGCACTCTGCAAGCCATATTCGAATTTCAAACCTTGATATGCCAATTGACCGGCCAGGAAGTCGCCAACGCCTCCATGTACGACGGATCCACCGCTGCCACCGAAGCGGTTCTCATGGCGGAGCGATTGACGTCCCGCCGCCGCGTCCTGGTGGCCCGTTCCGTGCACCCCGAATATCGCTCAGTGCTCAAGACCTACGCGAAAAATTCCGGATTGCTCGTCGAGGAAATCCCCTCGCAACCCGATGGCACCATCGATTCGAAAGCCCTGCAAGACCGCCTGAAAGACGACGTCGTCGCCCTGTTAGTGCAATCCCCCAATTTTTTCGGCGTCATCGAACCCGTCGCCCAACTCGCCGACACCGTGCACAAGTCCGGCGCGTTGCTGGTCGTTTCCATTACCGAAGCGGTTTCGCTCGGCGCGCTGAAGCCTCCAGCGGAGGCCGACATCGTCGCCATGGAGGGCCAGAGCTTCGGTCTCGCCCCCAGCTACGGCGGTCCCTATGTAGGGGTAATCGCTTCTCGCGAAAAATTTCTCCGCCAAATGCCCGGCCGCCTGGCGGGGCAAACCACCGATTCAAATGGCCGCCGGGGCTTCGTTCTGACCCTCGCCACTCGCGAGCAACATATCCGCCGCGAGAAGGCCACCTCCAATATCTGCACCAACCAAGCCCTCTGCGCTTTGGCCGCGACCGTCCATCTCTGCCTGCTCGGCAAAGAAGGCTTGCGCGAAATGGCCCATCAAAACCTCGCCAAGGCTCGTTTTGCCTTATCAGAGCTCGAAAAAATTCCCGGTGTTCGCCGCGCTTTCGACGCTCCATTTTTCAACGAATTCACCATCGAACTGCCGCGCTCCGTAAAACTGGTGAATGCCCAGCTCCTGCGCGACAAAATCGTCGGCCCATTTGTCCTCGGTGCCGCATACCCGGAATTAACCAAGCATGCTTTGGTCTGCGTCACCGAAACCGTCACCCGCGCCGAAATCGAACGATTCGCCGCCTCCTTGCGCACCGCGTTGGAGCAACCCATCTAGCGCGGGTGAGCTCATTGACAAAATTTATTTCATCGACTCGATAGGATAAAAATTGACCGAGCATTTCAAAAAAGCATCTCGCCACGTAAGTCAGAACGAAGGACTCATCTTTGAAAAGTCCTCACCGGGCAAGCGCGCGTTCGAATTGCCCCCGCTCGACGTCCCCGCGGCCGACGCTGCAAAAGTTTTAGGCAGCTATTTCCGCGACGATGGCGTCACCGGCTTTCCCGAAGTCAGCGAAATCGAAGTGTTGCGCCACTTCACCCGCCTCTCAACCTGGAATTACGCCATCGATCTCGGCATGTATCCGTTGGGTTCCTGTACCATGAAATACAATCCGCGGGTCAACGAGTTTGTCGCTCGCCTCGACGGTATCGCCACCGAGCATCCCTATCAGCCTCAGGAACTCTCCCAGGGCTGCCTGAAAATCATCAAGCTGCTCGAAGATTGCCTTCTTGAAATCACCGGCATGGACTCCATCACCCTGCAACCCGCTGCGGGAGCCCAGGGAGAACTCACCGGCCTTCTCCTGATTCGCGCCTATCTCGAAAACCAGGGCAATCCACGCAAGAAAGTTTTGATCCCCGATTCCGCGCACGGCACGAATCCCGCCACCGCGGTCATCGCCGGCTACCAGGTCGAAAACATAAAATCCGAATCCCACGGCCAGATTGACGTCGACAAACTTCGCGAGGTGGTTACCGAAGATGTAGCCGCACTGATGATCACCAACCCTTCCACGCTGGGCATTTTTGAGCCACGCATCGCAGAAATCGCCGACATTCTCCACAAGCGTGGCGCCCTGCTCTACATGGACGGCGCGAACATGAACGCCTTAACCGGCATCACCCGCCCCGGGGACATGGGCGTCGACGTGATGCACCTCAATCTTCACAAGACATTTTCCACCCCGCACGGCGGTGGCGGACCCGGCGCGGGCCCGGTCGCCATGAAAAAAATCCTCGAGCCGTTTCGCCCCGTGCCGGTGTTGGTCGAAAAAGAAGGCGGCCGCCTGGCGCGGGACTATAACCGCCCCGAATCCATCGGCCGTGTAAAAGCTTTTTCGGGGAATTTTGGCGTCCTGGTGCGCGCCCTCGCCTACATCCTCGCTTACGGACCGGGCGTCCGCCAAGCCACCGAAGACGCTGTCCTCAACGCCACTTACATCCGCAAAAAGCTCGAAGGCGTTTTCGACTTGCCCTATTCCCTGCCTTCCATGCACGAAGTCGTGTTCAGCGACGCAATCCAAAAAAAGAACGGCGTCAACACTATGGACATCGCCAAGCGCCTCATCGACTACGGCTTCCACCCCTACACTACGGCTTTTCCGTTGATTGTTCCCGGCGCGCTGATGATCGAGCCCACCGAATCCGAATCGCGCGAAGAATGCGACCTCTTCATCGATGCCATGAAGTCCATCGCCCACGAGGCCGCCACCAACCCGCAGCTGGTAAAAACCGCACCGCACTCCACACGCGTCGGCCGCCTCGACGAAACCACCGCCGCCCGCAAGCCTATCCTCCGCTGGAAACCCACACCGCCTCGCTCTGAAGCGGCCGACTAAGGTTTTTTTCCGCGGGTGTCCCACACGTCGGTGTTACGTGCCTGCCCGCCGCGGGTTTTGCAACTGTACGAGCAACAAAGCTATGCCGTTCACCTTCCAAGGCAAGCCCAAAAACAAAAAGCCCGGGCAAAAAATTGTCCGGGCGAATAACGTTTTGGAAAAAACTCTACCGAGCCATCCGCGGCATCTGTTCCGGCCCAGCCGCCACCGAAGGAGCCTCCACCGATCGCCCATTTCGCGCCTGCGCGGAACGCGCCGCAACCACCGGCTCCGGCCGTCGCGCCGGCATCGCCAGATTTTCGCCTTCGCGCACAAACGTCAACCCATTCTGTTGGCTATTCCAGTCAATGCACACCAGGTCGCCCAGCTGCACTTGTTCCGTCGCCAGCAAATTTGCCAGTGGATAAACCACGTGACGCTCAATGGCGCGCTTCAAATGCCGTGCACCGTAGCGTTGATCCGTTCCTTCTTGCAACAGAAATTCCCGGCCCGCACCCGTCACGCGAAACAAAAACTGCCCCTTGGCCGTCTGCAGCACCCGCTTCTGCACATGCTCCAGCTCGATCTCCAGCACCTGTTCCAGTTGCGTCCTCTTGAGCGGATGGAAAACCACAATCTTGTCCAGCCGGTTCATGAACTCCGGAGAGAACTTGCGCCGTGCCGCTTCCACTGCGGTGCGCTCGATCTTTTCATTCAGGCCGCTGTCCTTCTTGTCCCCGGGCTGCACGAATCCCATGCCGCCGTTCATCATCTCGGTAATTTCCCCGCCGCCCAGATTGGACGTCATGAAAATCACCGTCTGCGAGAGGTCCACGCGCCGGTTATCGCCCAGCGTCAAAGTCGCTTTGTCCAATATCCCCAGCAGCAATTGCCACAACGCGTCGGAAGCTTTTTCAATTTCGTCGAACAGCAGGAACGACAGCTTCAGCTTGTCCGTGTGGCTGGCGGCCAGCGCTTCCTGGGTAATCAACGGGTGTGTTTCACGATGCCCCAAATATCCCGGAGGCGAGCCAATCAATTTCGCAATTTCGTGCGAGTGCTGAAATTCCGCGCAATCCACCTTTATCATCGCGCGCGCATCGCCAAACAAAATTTCAGCGGCCGCTTCTACAATCCGCGTCTTGCCCGATCCCGTGGGACCAAGAAACAGCAGGTTGCCCACCGGGCGTCCCGGCGAATTCAATCCCGCGCAAAATACCTGGTACATATCTACCAGCGACTGCACGCCTTCGACTTGTCCCACAATCTTCGAGCGCAGCGTAGTTTCAAAGTCGCGGGTATCGGTGCTGCGGATGGAAGGATCAAGCTGCTGTCGAACGGCTGCTTTCATGTCCTCAGTCCTTCTTCGTCTCCCCGCACCCCGGGAAAGACGACGGAAGTCTCAGCGCTACACGTCCTTGAGATAGAGCATGGGAAGTGCCAATCGCAGCAGGGAGATACAAATCGCAGAAGTTGAGCGATCTCAATCAGATACAACAGTTGCAGTTGTGGAAACTGTCTCACGCGCTGAGACACTGTTTCAACTGAGAGCACAATGCAGCCGTTGAAACAGTTTTTGTCAGTCGGCGCCGGACAAAAATCGGCATACCACGACTGTTAGACTGCTTTGCTCGTCAGTCTATGCGGTTGGTTAGCGATCGTGCTTCTTGCGGCTCTGTGGCGCCGCCGCGGGCGTAGCCGCCGGCAACGCCGCGCGCGATTTTCTTGGTTCCGCCACTACTTCCGCCGGCGTGTCGGCGGACTTGCCGTCCCGCACCTCTGCTGCCGCCGCGGCAGCTTCAACTTTTAACGGTTCGGTGCTGACCAGCGCTCCTTCTCCTTCGCGAACGAAGGTCAGCAGGTTGTGTTGGCCATCCCAATCGATGCGCACCAGGTCGCCCAGTTGCACCTGTTCGGTGGCCAGCAAATTGGCCAGCGGATAGACCACGTGCCTCTCGATGGCCCGTTTCAGGTGGCGAGCGCCATAGCGCTGGTCGGTGCCCTCGCGCAGCAGGAAATCGCGCCCCGCATCGGTGACTCGAAACAGGAACTGCCCCTTGGCGGTTTCCAGCACCCGCCGCTGCACGTTTCCCAACTCGATTTGCAGCACTTCCTGCAGCTGCTCCCGCTGCAGCGGATGGAACACCACCACCTTGTCCAGGCGGTTCATGAATTCCGGCGAAAACTTCCGCCGCGCCGCTTCCAGCGCCGTTCGCTCGACTTTCTTGTCCAGCCCAGCAATCGGCTTATCTGTGGGTTGAATGAATCCCAACCCCCCGTGCATCATCTCGGTAATTTCCCCGCCACCCAGGTTGGAAGTCAAAAAGATGACCGTCTGCGAAAGGTCGACTTTGCGGTTGTCGCCCAGCGTCAACGTCGCCTTGTCCAGCATCCCCAGCAGCAGTTGCCACAAGGAATCGGACGCCTTCTCAATTTCGTCGAACAGCAGAAACGACAGCTTCAATTTGTCTGTATGGCTTTTCGCCAGCTCTTCCTGGGTGATCAACGGATGCGTTTCGCGGTGGCCCAGATATCCTGGGGGCGAGCCGATCAATTTGGCGATCTCGTGCGAGTGCTGAAACTCCGCGCAGTCCACCTTGATGATCGCGCGCGCATCGCCAAACAAGATCTCGGCGGCAGCTTCCACGATGCGCGTCTTTCCCGAACCAGTAGGGCCCAGCAGCAGCAGGTTCCCCACCGGGCGGCCCGGCGAATTCAGTCCCGCGCAGAAAACCTGGTACAACTCCACCAGCGCCTGGACTCCTTCTTCCTGGCCGACAATTCTGGAGCGCAGCGACGTCTCAAAATCCAGCGTCCCCGTGCTTCGCTTGCTTGGGTCCAGCGGAAGAATGGTTGCACTCATGACCCCCTCCTTGCGCCCCGAAACAGCGGAGACGCATTACCGAATCGCACGCCGCTACGGTCAAATTGATCCAGCTTGACCTGAAGCGTGGACTGCAGGAGCCGCAATTGCAGGAGCAGCTCCCGCGCCACCGCGGGCGATTCAGAAAGTCGGAACAGCGGCGGAAACACATCCGCCAGGTCGAGATTTAAGTTGCGCAAATTGCTGACCAGCTTTTGTACCATCGGGGAATTGGGATCTGCGAGATCCAGCTGGCCATTCAGCTGCTCGCGCAGCAAACGCCAGTTCAGATCGATGAAGGGATGCTTCTTGGAAACTTCACGAACCACCTCGTCGGTGATTCGCGCGCGCTTTCCTAAACGCGCCAGATGCAGTTGTTGCACTTTTTCGCCGTGGCGCACGTTGTGCACCAGGTAAAAGGTGTTTCCTTTGCGGCGGACAAAAGCCATGATCGTAGCCTCACACCCGAACTCAGTGTCTGTAGTGTATTTTACTTCCACTACAGCGTCAATCGCCCGATGAGTAACTCGGAAACGGGTTGCGTCTAATCAGTAACGCTAAGTTAATTCCTTCCCGCCCGATTCGCTCATCGATTTTTTCGTTTTGTTTCATCACTTTTCCGCGGACGGTTTTTCTCGCTGCCGCTTTCACTCTGTTAAACACCGTTCCCGCAATTTTCTCTTGTTCTCTCGCGGCCATCCGGCCTAGCATTCCCACTGCATTTTTTAGAGGCGCTTCGCGTGTCCTGGGATCCCGTCTACCGGCTGGTGCGACAAATTCCTCGCGGAAGGGTTTTAACGTATGGGGCGCTGGCCAAAGCTATTCGCCTGCCCGGCGGAGCTCGCAGCGCAGGCCGCGCCATGGCCGCCACTCCTATGGGTGCCGGTATTCCCTGGCACCGCGTCGTCGGGGAACGCGGAAAAATCCTGATTCGCGGCCCTCACGCCATGCTCCAGAAGAAACTACTCGAAAGCGAAGGCGTCGCCATGGTTGAATCTCGCGTTAAGTTAGAGGCCCACGCATGGAAACCGCCCGCCGCAAAATCATCCCGCAACACCAAACGCAAATAATCTAGGCCGCCCCTTCACAGATTTCTCAGCCTTCAGCTCGCTACGCGGCGCGCGCGCATGCGAATTAGCAGCTGTGCTATAACTCTTGCGGATGAATAATTCGATTTTACAGGTCGAAAATCTCGTCAAAGGTTACGGCGACGTGCAGGCCGTCCGCGGCGTCAGCTTTTCCGTGGAAGAAGGCGAAGTCTTCGGCCTGCTGGGCCCCAACGGAGCCGGAAAAACCACCACCGTCGAAATTCTCGAAGGCTTGCGCACTCCCGATTCCGGCCGCGTTTCCGTTTGTGGCCTCGACCCCCAGAAAAGTCCGCAAGAACTGAAACACGAAATCGGCGCCGCTCTCCAGTCCACTTCCCTTCCCGACAAGCTCAAGGTCATGGAAGCCCTGCGGCTGTTCTCTAGCTTCTATCGCCGCCACCGCAGCCCCGAGGAGTTGCTCAAGCGTTTCGGTCTAGAAGAAAAGCGCAATACTTTCTACAGCCAGCTTTCTGGCGGTCAAAAACAGCGCCTCGCCCTGGCCATGGCTCTGGTCAACGACCCAAAAGTCCTTTTCTTCGACGAGCCCACTTCCGGCCTCGATCCCCAGGTGCGCCGCGAAATCTACGACATCATCGAAGAGCTTCGCCGCGAAAAGAAAACCATCGTGATGACCACTCATTACATTGAGGAAGCCGAGCGCCTCTGCGATCGCGTCGCCATCGTCGACCACGGCCAGGTTATCGCTCTAGGTTCGCCGCGCGAACTGAAAGAGCGCTCCGGCGATAAAACTCGCCTGGAAGTTCGTCTCGCCCGCCCGGAGTCCCAGGACGTGCTCAAGAATCTTGAAGGTGTCAGCGAATGTCGCATTCTCGGCGACAGCTACATCCTGCATACCCAGCGCCCGCCGCAGGCCATCGTGGCGCTCGTCAAGCATCTGGAATCGCAGGGCAATGAACTGATCTCTCTCGAAATCGCCACGCCTTCTCTCGAGGATGTTTTCATCGAACTTACCGGCAGGAGGTTACGCGATTGAATAACTTTATCGCCCTCACCCGCATGCGCATTCAGTTGACCATCCGCAACAAGATGTTTCTGTTTTTCAGCGTCATCATGCCCTTTGGATTTTTCTTTCTCTACGCCGGCGTCTTCGCCAAAGGCGTGCCAGCCGGCGTCAAATATCTCCTGGGCCCGGTCGTGGGCCTCACCGTCATGGGCAGCTTCTGGGGACTCAGCGCCGCCCTGGTGATGTTCCGTGAGCAAGGCATTTTGCGGCGCTTTCACGTCACTCCCGTCACGCCCGCCGACATGCTGGCTTCCAGCATCGTTTCGAATTACATCCTGACCTTGCCGACCGTTCTGCTCGAATTCATTTTTGCCCGCGCCTTTTTTCAGGTGCGCAGTTTTGGCGACCTGCTGGCGGTGTTCATTCTCGTCACCGTCGGCACCGTATCCTTCGCTTCTCTCGGACTGGTGGTCGCCAGCGTCACCAACACCATGCAGGAAACCCAGGTCATCAATCAGCTTTTGTGGCTGCCGCTGATTTTTCTTTCCGGCGCTACCGTTCCGCTCCCCTCTCTCCCGGTCGTCATCCAGCGCGTCGGCGTTTTTCTCCCCGCCACTTATTTGGTCAACAGTCTGCAGCGCGCAATTTACTTTTCTGTGTCGATCAGTCATCTATTACTGGACATCGTAGCCCTCTGTTTTTGGGCCATCACCACATTTTTTGTTTCCGCGCAATTGTTCCGCTGGGAGCCGGAATCCAAAATCCCGCGCCGCGCCAAATTATGGGCCGCCGCTACCGCCATCCCGTTCTTGCTTCTCGGCATCTACGAAAACCGCACCGGCCGCCTCGTCGCCGAATCGCAAGCTGCCTACCACGCCGTCGACAATGCGGAGCATAGCGTGGCTCCTCGCAAACAAGATTCCGCCAGTCCTCAGCCGTAAAGTCTTCGTCACTCACCCACAAGTAGTGCGCCATATTGGTTCTTGATCCTGGCGGCAGCCGCGATACTCTCGATTGACGCTCATCACGCCGTACCGTATTCTGCATTTCTAGCGCATTTTCTTATCAAGAGGAGTAGTCATGCCGGTTCAGAAGACGGAAACAATTTGGCATAATGGTAAGTGGATCAACTGGGACGACGCGAATTTGCATGTCCTTTCTCACGTGGTCAGCTACGGCTCCGCCGTCTTTGAAGGCATCCGCTGCTACGAAACCAAGCAGGGTCCCGCGATTTTCCGTCTCCGCGAGCACATGGACCGCCTCGTCAACTCCGCGAAAATTTATCGCATGGATTTAGACTATTCCGCTGCGGATTTCGGCAATGCCGCCATCGAGCTTGTCCGCCTCAACAAATTGAATTCCTGTTACGTCAAACCCATCGTCCTCCGCGGCTACGGCGAAGTCGGCGTCAATCCGCTCAACTCGCCCATCGAGGTTTACATGGCTTGCTGGAGTTGGGGAGCCTACCTCGGCCCTGAAGCGCTCACCAAAGGTGTCGACGTCGGCGTCAGTTCCTGGACGCGCATTGCTCCCAATACTCTGCCGGCCATGTCCAAGGCCGCCGCGAATTACATGAATTCCCAGTTGATTCGCATGGAAGCCTCTTTCAACGGCTACGCCGAGGGCATCGCCCTCGATTCCGGCGGCCACGTCAGCGAAGGCTCCGGCATGAACGTGTTCCTCGTGCATGATGGCACGCTCTACACTCCCCCGCTGGCCACCAGCATTCTTCCAGGCATCACTCGCGATACCGTCGTGAGAGCTTGCCGAAGATCTGAATATTCCCGTGAAAGAAACCGTTATCCCCCGCGAAATGCTTTACATCGTCGACGAAGTTTTCTTCGTAGGTACTGCCGTGGAAGTTACGCCGATTCGCTCCGTCGATCACATCACCGTCGGAAAAGGCGTGGCCGGCCCCATTACCCGCAAGCTGCAGGACGAATTTTTCGCCATCACCAGCGGCTCCAAACCCGACCGTCACACTTGGCTGACGCCGGTCAACAGCCCAGTAGCCGCCGCATCGCGCTGAAAATCGGTCGCGCCGGCCAAAATCACCACTCCAGGAAACTCGCGCGACCTTCTTGTAGTCGCATCTCAAACTTCAAGCTAGAATCACCGTCGTATTACGCCGCGCCTTGCTCTTCGGCCGGGAGGCTTCTGCATGTACACCAGCACACAAAAACTTGCCGCGGAATTTCTGGGTACCTTCGCCCTGGTCTTCTTCGGCGAAGGAGCGCTGTGCGCTGACCAATTCCTCCACGGCACCGGCAACATCGGCCTGATCGGCGTCGCTCTAGCTCACGGCCTCGCCCTGGCAATCATGATTTCCGCCCTCGGCCACATTTCCGGCGGCCATTTCAATCCCGCAGTCACCATCGGCTACTGGGTCACCAAGCGCCAGAATACCCTCGACGTGCTCCTCTACTGGATCGCACAGCTGGCAGGCGCGATCGCCGCCGCCTTCCTCCTCAAAGCCGTCATTCCCGATGACACCTGGCGCGCCATCGCCCTCGGCACCCCCGAATTCGCGCGTGATTTTCCGCGCTGGGCCGGCATGGCTCTGGAAGCGACTGGCACCTTTTTCATGGTGCTGGTTGTCTTCGCCACCATGCTCGATGACCGCGGAACATTTCGCGCGGTCGCCGGCTTCGGCACTGGCCTGATCTACGCCCTCGGCATCATCGTCGCCGGACCTTTCACCGGCGGCGCTCTCAACCCCGCGCGTGCCTTCGGCCCCGCTCTGGCCGCCACTCATTGGGCCAATCACGGAGTTTTCTGGGTTGGGCCACTGGCGGGCGGATTTTTCGCCGCGTTACTTTACGATTCTCTCTACTTAAAACGCGCCGAGGTTTAAGCTCCCGCGCGGCAATTTTCCGTTGTGCTCTTTCCGTCATCGCCTCAGGTAACTAGCGCGTAACCCGTCCTCTCTTGTTCGCTTGCCGCGCCGGTCTCACCGATGTTAGTGTCCGGTATTAGTTGTAATTTTGCGGGGTCATATAGCTATGGCATTAAGTATTGACGACCTTCTACGCCGCGCGGTGGAAAGCAAAGCGTCCGACTTGCACCTCAAAGTCGGCAACCACCCATACCTCCGCATCGACGGCGTTCTAAGCCCACTCTCCGACGTGCCTCGCGTTACGCCTGAAGAAATGCTCTCCATGGCGTTCAGCATGATGACCAATCGCCAGAAACAAAAATTCAAGGAAACCGCCGAGCTGGATATGGCTTACGGCGTAGCCGGCCTGGGCCGTTTCCGTGTGAACGTTTTCCAGCAGCGCGGCAACGTCGGCATGGTTTTGCGCGTCATCCCCACCAAGATTCGCACCACCGAAGAATTGAATTTGCCTTCCGTGGTCGCCCGCATCTGCGAAGAACAGCGCGGCCTTGTTCTCGTCACCGGTACCACCGGTTCCGGTAAATCCACCACGCTCGCGGCCATGATTGACCGCATCAACGCCAACCGATCCGACCACTTGATCACCATCGAAGATCCCATCGAATTCCTGCACCGCGACAAGCGCAGCTTCATCAATCAGCGCGAGGTGGAAGTAGACACCGCCAACTTCTCCACCGCTCTCCGCGCCGCCCTCCGTCAGGATCCCGACGTCATTCTCGTCGGCGAAATGCGCGACCTTGAAACCATTTCCACCGCTTTGCTCGCTGCGGAAACCGGCCACCTGGTTCTCTCGACTTTACATACTCTTGACGCCACGGAGACCATTCAGCGCATCATCGCGGTCTTCCCTCCGCCCGAGCAAAAACAGATTCGCCTGCAGTTGGCCGCCACCTTGAAAGCCGTCATCTCCCAACGCCTCGTCCGGCGTGCCGATGACAAAGGCCGCGTCCCCGCCGTCGAAATCATGATCGCCACCGGCTACATCCGCGATTGCATCATCAACGCGGACAAGACTCGACTTATTCGCGACGCCATCGCCGCCGGAACCAGCCAGTACGGCATGCAGACTTTCGATCAATCGCTCTTCGATCTCTACAGCAAGCAGCTCATCACTCTCGATGAAGCCCTGCTGCGCGCTTCCAACGCCGACGAATTCAAGCTCCGCATTCAAGGTGTTCGCTCCGCCGCCGATTCCGCGCGCGAAGAAATGGAACGCCAGATGGCCGACTTCGAGCGCTTCGCCCGCAAATAACCAAAAGAAAAACCTCGAGCAACTGGCACGCTGTAATTTTACGCTCCCGCGCGGTTCGGGTGCCCCACACGTCGGTGTTACGTGTGGGGTTTTGTAACTGTGCGTGCAACCGAGTTGTTTCTTGACACCCATGTTTCAGAGAACCTCTCCTAACTCGTGATATAACTTTCGCTTCCTTGCGTACCTAGTCGTGCCGCAATTTGAAAACCATGGGTCCAGTCATCCAGGTTTCCGGAGTCCGCAAAACTTACGGCTCCACAGTAGCCGTCGACGAAGTATCTTTCGAAGTGAACGACGGCGAAATCTTCGGCCTGATCGGCCCCAACGGCGCCGGAAAAACCACCACCATGGAGTGCATCGAAGGACTGCGCAAACCCGACCGCGGCAGCATCTCGGTCCTCGGCCTTGATCCCTTCCGCCAGGCCTACAAACTGCAAGACCGCATCGGCGTCCAGCTTCAGCAGGCGCAACTGCAAAAGCGCATCAAAGTGTGGGAAGCGGTCGACCTGTGGGCTTCGCTTTATCAGAAGAAAGCGGTCGACGCCGAACAACTTCTCGAGCAGCTCGGCCTCACCGACAAGCGCAACGCCTGGTTCATGAATCTTTCCGGCGGCCAGAAGCAGCGCCTCTTCATCGCCCTCGCGCTGATCAACGATCCCGAAGTGGTCTTCCTCGACGAGCTGACCACCGGCCTCGACCCGCAATCTCGCCGCGCCATTTGGGATCTCGTCCGCGGCATTCGAGAGCGCGGCAAAACCGTCTTCCTCACCACTCATCTGATGGAAGAAGCCGAACGCCTCTGCGACCGCGTCGCCATTATCGAGCACGGCCGCATCATCGACATCGACAGTCCGCGCAACCTGGTCGACCGCCACTGTCCCGAACGCACCGTCATTCTCTCCACCGCCGACCCGCTCGCCGAAACACGCTTTCGCTCAATAAACGGCGTCGACTCCGTCACAGGCACCGGCCCTGAATTCACCATCAGCGGCCGCAACGACGACCTGGTCACCGATGTAATTCAGTGTCTTTCTGAAAACAGCATTCGCGTCACCGATTTCCGCACCATTCTTCCCAATCTAGAGGACGTCTTTCTCAAGCTGACTGGTCATTCGATTCGTGAATAGGATTTACCGATGATGCTGCGCGGTCTCTGGAAACTGACTTGGGTGGAAATCAAGATATTCCTGCGCGAACCGCTGGGCGCCATCGGCAATATAGTTATCCCGGTGCTCGTCTTCGTCGGCACCGGCCGGGCCCTCGGCCACAGAATCCCCGATTCCGCTGCCGCTGGCGGTTTCGTTCGCGTTGGCCTTCCCGTTCTCGCCTCACTCCTGATCGCCATCAGTGCCGTACTGTCGTTGGTCACCATTATTTCTATCTATCGCGAGGGCGGCATTCTCAAAAGGTTGCGCGCCACGCCGTTGCGTCCCCAAACCATTCTCACCGCGCACGTGATCGTAAAGCTGCTCCTCACCGCCGCCACCCTGACTCTAATGCTGCTCGTTGGCAAGCGCTACTATCCCGTCGGCATCCATGTTCATTTCTTCTCGTTCACCATTGCCCTGCTCATTTGTACTTGGAGCATTCTCTCCATCGGCTTTCTGATCGCCAGCATCGTTCCCACCGCGCGCTTCGCTCAACCCATCGGCGCCATCATCATGTACCCCATGATCGCCGTCTGCGGAATATTTGCGCCTGTCGAATCGTTGCCGCCAGTTCTTCATGCGCTCGCGCGTGTGGATCCCCTAACCTATGCGGTTCGCCTGCTCCAGGGAATCTGGGTCGGCGACCCGTGGTTCCCGCATCTCGGCGACGTAGCCGCACTCGCCTTGATTTTTGCCGTTTGCACCGCGCTCTCCGCCAAAGTCTTCCGTTGGGAGTAGCCGGGTCAATGCATCACTTCGACGGAATCCATTTCCGCATCGATAAAAGTAAACTTCACCATGGCCCCTTCCCGCACATTCAACACCAGCGGCGGCCGAAAGCACGCGATACAAACCCCGCCCTCGCGTCGCGCGCTGGGATACACAATGCCCGCCGAGCCACTCGACAAAAGTCTGATCCCCAGCGCCTGCGACGCGTTGTAACCCAAAACCCATCCAAAACCCATCCAAAACCCATCCAAAACCCATCCAAAACCCATCCAAAACCCATCCAAAACCCATCCAAAACCCATCCAAAACCCATCCAAAACCCATCCAAAACCCATCCAAAACCCATCCAAAACCCATCCAAAACCCATCCAAAACCCATCCAAAACCCATCCAAAACCCATCCAAAACCCATCCAAAACCCATCCAAAACCCATCCAAAACCCATCCAAAACCCATCCAAAACCCATCCAAACCCATCCAAAACCCATCCAAAACCCATCCAACCCATCCAAAACCCATCCAAAACCCATCCAAAACCCATCCAAAACCCATCCAAAACCCATCCAAAACCCATCCAAAACCCATCCAAAACCCATCCAAAACCCATCCAAAACCCATCCAAAACCCATCCAAAACCCATCCAAAACCCATCCAAAACCCATCCAAAACCCATCCAAAACCCATCCAAAACCCATCCAAAACCCATCCAAAACCCATCCAAAACCCATCCAAAACCCATCCAAAACCCATCCAAAACCCATCCAAAACCCATCCAAAACCCATCCAAAACCCATCCAAAACCCATCCAAAACCCATCCAAAACCCATCCAAAACCCATCCAAAACCCATCCAAAACCCATCCAAAACCCATCCAAAACCCATCCAAAACCCATCCAAAACCCATCCAAAAACCCATCCAAAACCCATCCAAAACCCATCCAAAACCCATCCAAAACCCATCCAAAACCCATCCAAAACCCATCCAAAACCCATCCAAAACCCATCCAAAACCCATCCAAAACCCATCCAAAACCCATCCAAAACCCATCCAAAACCCATCCAAAACCCATCCAAAACCCATCCAAAACCCATCCAAAACCCATCCAAAACCCATCCAAAACCCATCCAAAACCCATCCAAAACCCATCCAAAACCCATCCAAAACCCATCCAAAACCCATCCAAAACCCATCCAAAACCCATCCAAAACCCATCCAAAACCCATCCAAAACCCATCCAAAACCCATCCAAAACCCATCCAAAACCCATCCAAAACCCATCCAAAACCCATCCAAAACCCATCCAAAACCCATCCAAAACCCATCCAAAACCCATCCAAAACCCATCCAAAACCCATCCAAAACCCATCCAAAACCCATCCAAAACCCATCCAAAACCCATCCAAAACCCATCCAAAACCCATCCAAAACCCATCCAAAACCCATCCAAAACCCATCCAAAACCCATCCAAAACCCATCCAAACCCATCCAAAACCCATCCAAAACCCATCCAAAACCCATCCAAAACCCATCCAAAACCCATCCAAAACCCATCCAAAACCCATCCAAAACCCATCCAAAACCCATCCAAAACCCATCCAAAACCCATCCAAAACCCATCCAAAACCCATCCAAAACCCATCCAAAACCCATCCAAAACCCATCCAAAACCCATCCAAAACCCATCCAAAACCCATCCAAAACCCATCCAAAACCCATCCAAAACCCATCCAAAACCCATCCAAAACCCATCCAAAACCCATCCAAAACCCATCCAAAACCCATCCAAAACCCATCCAAAACCCATCCAAAACCCATCCAAAACCCATCCAAAACCCATCCAAAACCCATCCAAAACCCATCCAAAACCCATCCAAAACCCATCCAAAACCCATCCAAAACCCATCCAAAACCCATCCAAAACCCATCCAAAACCCATCCAAAACCCATCCAAAACCCATCCAAAA
>CAWFWY010000018.1:0-369246 GCA_963819625.1 uncultured Acidobacteriota bacterium | reverse complement strand
AATCTCGAAAATTCGGCATGACTAGAGAGGGGTACTTGATGTGAGCGCCAGGTGTTCTCCACCGGCTTACCGTCGACAACGCTGGGACCCGTCCAACCTTTCAATTCTCCTGTTAGCGCTGCCGGCTCAGACGGTCGATGCAACACTTGCATGAAGTTTACTCGCCGGAGTCTGAAAACCTAGAGTCTGTCTAGGGCGTTGATTCAAGCACAGAAGTGGCTTCTTATTGCGGCTCTGGCGCGATTACGGTTGGCTTCACATCCACATTGTGATACACAGCGATCTTCCATTCGTCGGAGTCTTTCACCATCAATTGTAGCAACCGGGTACGAAGACGTCCCTTGGCATCGGTGTGCGTGCCTGGCGGCGGACCCGACGGAGAGAACCCTGAGATCCAGGTAAGTGTTTCCACGACAGCAGTGTCCGGGCGAACGAACTTGAGCGAAACAATGTCCTGCGTCAGCACAGTTCCGCGAAACATTCCTTTAAAAATTTCTTCGTGCCTGTCCAGAAACGCTTGATGCCCGGTGAAGAACATTCCAAGAATATTCGTGAACGTGCCATCCTGAGCGAAATGCTGCGAATAGGTTTGGGCATCACCCTTGTTCCAAGCCGTCACCTCCTCTTGGAGGATGCTCCGAATCGCCGCCTCGTCCGGTTTACTCTGGGCAGCAGAAATCGCCGCGATAAACGGCATAATAAGAATCAGCGCAATCCTAATTGTTTTCATTCAACGCTCCTTAGCGCTGTGGCAGAAAGCACGGGTAGCATAACGCTATGCAGGCGAGTTGTGCATACGGGGAACTCGGAAGCAATCCACAAGCCTGATTAAACGCTGCCAGCTCAAACCGTCGACGCAACACCACCCAGTACATTGATTCGACAATGCTTCCGCAGGAGAACCATCTGTTTGGCTGGACTCGGTCAAAAACCTAGCCAGGGCTGCGTTCCGTCTGGTCTGGCCCTAGAGAGCGATTTTAGCTTTTGTTTTCAATGCAAGGTGGGTTCGAGCTTAGTGTTGCGTCGACCCATTGAGACCACCTCTATAAAAAGTAAAGATTTTGGTTAGACTCGCCGAATCCACAGATTGCCCACTCGCAGCGGAAGTTGGTTCAGGCAATGAATTGTCACCTTGGGAGAGGCTAACTTCTCTCTACAGCATACTTCTAGCCGATGGAGGGCACCATCGGCAAGCCCCGGCACGAGCTGTAGAAATCAGGACTTGACGCCGAGGTGAGTGGCCCCGTGCAGAATTGCTTCCCAGACTGCCGGCCATCCGGGAGCTGCGCTACACTTCTCCGGTGCACGACGAGCTTTCACTCATCGCGGCCTTCGTGAAGAGCAGCAAACGCGACCGTTACCGGGAAATTCTCTCCAACCCACGCCTGCGCCACAAGTTCACCAAACAACTCGCGCATTTCACCGACTTCGATCCCAGGTACCGCTTGCCCATTCCCAGCGACAAACTCTTCATCGAGAACATCGTGCGCGAGTTGCAGAAACGCCACTCTCCCAGTATCGTCTTCGCCATCTCTGAGGATCCCGCGCTCGACCAGAAAGATTTTCCTATCGTTGAAGCTCTCAAACAGATCGTGGGACGCGGCATGGGCACTATTCTTTCTTGCATTCCGGGACGTCTCGCATTCGTTGAGACAGAGGATGAACGGTTCATCCTAGAGCGCCACGACCCGCTAGATAAGTGTGAATACATCCGCTTCGTCGTCGGTCGCAAAGACGAGGAAAGCAATGTTGAGCAAGGAATCTTTCAGGCAGCAGCGCAGGCTTTGGAGTGGCAAACCATCACGGGCTCAGACGCCGACGAACTGAATGAACTGCGTTCGTGGTTCAGTGAGAATTTGGAAAAGCCAACCTCCTTCGGACGTGACAGGCTTCGCCTCGGGATCTGTTGGTTCAAGACTGGCTCAACCGAGCACATCTCGCGCATCTGGGAAATGGTAAACATTCTCGAACGCAACGGCATTTATGTGAAGAAAATCAGAACAGACAGACCCGGCTACGTGATCTACCAAGACGAGTGGCAACTAGTGGCCGAACCTTTCCGCAAAGGCACAATGCCGAGAAGCTAAATAATTCCTACTCGAAATTTGGCAATCTCCGTCCTAGTACCCACATGTACGGTAAGCGCTTAATCGGGAGTTGAGTCAAGTTTTGAACTTCCGCTTCCGGTGCGATTGAAACTGCGACAGGAAAAACGACAATCACTACCCCGTCCCGCCCTTTTGTTGGCCGACGACTGGGATCACTTCCGAAATTTAGAAGCGCGTGTCATGTTAGGCTTTGAGGATCACATGGATCGATGCGATTTTGACGTCTTGCGACATTCGTTAATCACCACGGTCGGAATCCAGGAGGCAATGATCATCCTTGCGATGTAAGAATGCACTGTTGCGGTTCACGGATACGTTGGCTTTTTCGGCGCTGTTCTTGGTACCGCCCAACCTAGGAATTCATAGCCTGCCGCTTTGCCCTCCTTCGCTGCGTGTTGTTGATGCTGAACCTCAGTCGGGACCGCAGCCGCCATGCGGGATGGAACCCGTTCCTCCCTATCCGACTCTGAATGATTTGCCCGTAGTGAAATCCTGGAGCGAGTCTGATTTCGGCCGCACCTGGAAACCGCCCGTATGCACCCGTTGGACTGAATTGGGTTTTACGACCCTGGTAACCACGTCCGCGCGATTTCCGTATAGGTCAGAAGCCGCTGGCTTGCTTCGCCATATCGGTGCAATTTCAGAGCGCGCGGGTATGCGCTATTGGTCGGCTACCCACAAGCGATGGCAAACGCTAATCGTGTACGCCCATGCTCTGACCGACGCGCAGCATAGTCAACGGCGCGAAGACTTCACGCCCACAGAAATGAAGGAAGGCGAGGTACTCTATTTCGAACAGGTCGACAATCTCACTGGCAAGGCGACCTACCGAATGCACATTGCAGAGGCATCGGCGAGCCGGATCGTCTTTGATGTCGAGAACGTCAGCACGATGCGCTATTCCTTCATACCTGTTCTTCACCCGGGGGAGATGCAGGCCATTTACTTTCTGGATCGCGAATCAGATAACGCCTGGCGCTACTACGGCATTGTGCGCACGGGCAAGAATGCCAACAAGCGGATCGCAGGGAATGAGTCTTCCTCTATCAATCGGGCGGTCGCGTTCTACCGCTTCGTAGTTGGAATTCCCACCGACCAAGAGCCGCCCGCAGCGCGATGACGGTCGAGCAGCTCGGCCGTTTCGCCCTGTTCTGATGCTGTTCCTCAGCGTCACCGGCAAGTATTTTCTTCCACAAAATGCGCCTGAGATGCTCCGCTGGGTTGTCCGGTTAGCGCGTTTAATCGGGAGTTGATCCATTGAGATGCAGATTATCTAGGCACCCCCCGCGTTTGGCCAGTATGTAAATCGTAATTAGATAAATGCCGACAATCACCGCCGGGATGACGACGAACCGGCGCTCGGGAAACAGATACCAGGCTGCGACAATGAGCGCAGTTCGGGCAACGCCATGAAATATTCCGACCCAATGTTGGATAATTGCGGAAAACGGTATCCACATAAGGCCGGTAAGAATCCCCACACTCAATGGCAGCGAGGTGCGCTCGATCAGGAAGAACGGAATGGCTATCGCGTACACCAGCACCGCCATCATCACGGTGAGTAGAAAGAGCCGGTCGAAGAAATTACGTTTCCTTTTCTTGCCTAAAAGATCTTCCCCTGTAAAACGAGCGACCAAGAGGCCCAAATAAAATATGATGCCCGTACCGACAAACAGAGCCAAGGCTGCTTGTGAAACCGACAAAAACGCACCGGCGATACCTATAAAAGTCCATGCAATTGCGCCAGCAATTGGCATCGCCAGAAATCGAGTACGTGAGAATTCCGCGCGCTGGTCTTCAAGGGTTGCAGTGCTTTTCGATTCGGTAGTGTTCATGAAGTATTCTTCAACTCCGCGATACGATAAAAACAATATCTTCCGACGCGTAATGAGTTACGCGGACTTCGAGAAGGATTATCGGGCTAAGATACGTAGAATACAAAGGGGGTGCGACATGAAAGACGAGATAGCTAAAGAGATCGTTGACGAATTGCGTTTGATTCGAGAAGAACTGCAGAATCTCACAATGGCTATTAGGTCCAAGACGAGCAATTCCGAAAACTCCTACGCTGGTAAGCCCCGCAAGTCCTATCAGCCACCCGCTCCGTACCCGCCCAATTCCGGCCAAGCGGCTGCGAAGCCCCATAGGAACGCACGCCCAGGGGAGCCCCGACGTCAGTGGCATCAAAATTTTCCGAAGGACAAGCAATAATATACAGACGCCGTCGCATAACAATATGGTGAGAAATCCACTTCTCCGGTAAGCGCGTTAATGGAGCGCTAGGTGGATTATTTCTGGATGGTTCGAAACTTTGCTTCTCTCCGTTGCGTAGCATCTTGTGTGGTATCAAAAGAATCTCGGACGTCCGGGGGCGACTACATATGATCCGATTTGTCTCTTCTTGTTACATTTCGCTCTTCTGCATGTGTCTTGGGATGTTTGCGCAGATCGCCAAGAGCCAGGAGCTGCCTGCCGCACCCCCAGCCATTGACTCGGAATACAGTAAGTTTGATGAGTTGGCTTCCTTTCTGCGGATCCGCAATACGCAGCAGTATGCGATTTCGTCCGCAAAGGGCATTGACGAGGCCAGCTTCGTTACAGTAGGCGGTATCGAGCAATGGATCACGATTCGCGGCCAGGACCGTAACAACCCAGTACTGTTGTTCCTGCACGGTGGTCCTGGCGATGTGACCAATCCCTGGACGTTCGCGCTGTTCGCTCCATGGGAGAGGTACTTCACGGTGGTGCAATGGGATCAGAGAGGCGCTGGCAAGACGTTGAGAAAAAGCGGCCCAACCGTTGCGCCGACGATCACCGTGGATCGCATGATGCAAGACGGTATCGAAGTGACAGAATATCTGCGTAAACATCTCGGCAAGGAAAAGATTGTTATCATAGCCCATTCCTTCGGTTCTATCCTCGGTCTACGAATGGCGAAGGCCCGACCCGACCTTTTCTACGCATACGTGGGCACCGGCCAGGTCGCCGACTCCACCCGGAGCTCTTCTGTCGCCTATGATGCGTTACTCAAGAAAGCGAAAGCCGTCGATGATCAGCGCGCCATCGCGGAATTGAGCCACATAGGTCCGCCGCCTTACGAATCTGGCGATGGATTCCGAGTGCAGCACAAGTGGGCAAATGCCTTTGAGGGCGCAGATGAGTTTTTGTACGGGACCATCGGTCTCGCGCTCGTGGCTCCAGGCGGTTCCGTGCAAGATATAAATGACTCCGTTGAGGGCCAGACGTTGAGCGCCGATCGACTCGTCCCACAGACCAAGTCCATCCGACCGGCAGACCTTGGCCTGAAATTCTCAATTCCGATATTTGTTTTTCAGGGTGAACAGGATTTTACGACTCCGACTGTGCTCGCTCAGCATTACCTAGAATCCATCCAAGCTCCCCGCAAGGCGTTTGTGCCGATCAGCGGTGGCGGGCACTTTGTAGTGTTCATGCATTCCGATCAATTTCTACAGGAGCTCGTTGCGCGTGTGCGCCCTCTGGCTCTAGCGCACTGAACTTATGAGTTGCGCGAGTCAAACTATCGTTCGAACCACGCGTGTCAACGCCTGCGTCGTGCTTTCCGGACATCTGCCCGCCACTGGAGGATACTTAACCCTAGGTACGGTTGGAGACACGGATGATTGAAACAGTGGTCGCTGCCACACCGCTGATATCGAACGGAGCGAGATTGAAGGGCAATGCCCGGGGCGCGATGGTCTGCGCCTTATTTGGCAGTGCGTGGATGTTTTGGACGGCCGCCTAGAAACATCACAGTCCCTCAAGGGGGAATGCCCACCAAGTCGGTGAACTCCTGGTTAGTTCTGCCGGACAAGCGTGCAGTCACACTAGGGCGGGGCTGTTAAGACCTTTACTTATAGGGATAGCCCGCAGCCTTGGGCGAATGAGAGCTGCGGTAGTCGTCCAGGTCTTTCGCGCTAATGTGGTAATGAGCCTGCGGAGGATAGTTTCCGAAAGCAGCCAGCTCACGATGGAGCCTGAGCGAGCAGATCTCGGCAGCGTCTTGAAAGCGCACACGCCGCGAACCAAACGACTCGTTCCCAATTGTTAGGGTAAATTGGCTGGTCTGGTTTAGTGCTCGCCGCACGATAAAGCTATACTCACGCACAATCTCTTTCACTTCAAAACCTACGTATTGGACGATTACATTTTCACTCATCAGGACCCCTTCGTCCCAGCCCGCGAAACTATCTATGGGATTGGCGACACCCGTGATTGAAACTGGTCGGCGGGATGTTCATCGTGCAGTTCAAAGTGAAGGCGGGTGGCTTTTAGTTTCGCCCACCCGCCCAAATGCTTTGTATTTGGTTAGCTCTCTTAGCGAGCGCCAGCTGCGGCTGCTATTACGTGCGTTCCCACAGCCTGCGTTCCCACAGTCACCTTGATCTGCTTAGGCTTCGCTTCCTCGCGCTTCGGGAGGCTCAGTGTCAGCACGCCATTCTGATAGTCGGCCTTGATTGCATCCGATTTGACGGAGTTCGCCAACGAGAAGCTCCTGCTGAATGAGCCATAGGCGCGTTCGACGCGCAGATAATTGTCCTCGTTCACCTTACTCTCGAACTTGCGTTCGCCGCGAATCGTGAGGATATTATTCTCCACGCGGATGTCCAGATCCTGCGGATTCACATCCGGCAGGTCTGCCTTAACCACTAGTTCATTTTGGGTCTCGTAGATGTCCACGGCCGGGGCCCAAGGCGTCAAGTTCGACTCCTCGCCCGCGTGCCCTACGCCTTCGCCAAATATACGATTGATCTGCTCCTGCAGGGTCGCAGCCCCGCGGAATGGTTGTTCCCAACGATTCATTGCTCTCATGTGTGATCCTCCTCAGTAATTGATTACACTCCCACCATGAGCGCACTCACCGTAGATGTACAGATATATAATATTAATTATTTAAGTAATATAAGTAGTGCAGTGGCAGTGCCTTACACCCCTGTGCAAAACGTGCGCCAGCGTCAGAGATTCCATGCGCTCCAAGATTCCAGTGGATAGACTTCGAGGTAAAACAGCCCGTCACGAAGGACGGAAGCACTTGGCTTCGTTGCCGCATTGAGTCAACATGTTCGAAAACTCCCCGCTACGCTGAAACGCTCGCTGACCTGGGATCGAGGACTAGAGATGGCCAAGCACAAAGACTTCACGGTAGCGACGGATGTGCAGGTCTAATTCTGTGATCCGCAAAGTCCCTGGCAACGCGGCATCAACGAAAACACCAATCTCCTGTTGCGGCAATACTTCCTGCCAGGAACCCGAGGAACAACCCCCGTCGGCTGCGGAACCTCACGTTCATTCCTTACTTCTCGGCGGTACTCCTTTCCTGCGCGGCTGGCCTGCTGAATCCGATTGGAATCCAACTCGTGTGGCAATCCGCGCTGCCAGGAGCGGCAGGCGCGCAATCCGGGCTGCTGTGGTTGAGGTATTACATCCCGAAAGGAACCGTTCCCGAGCGGCCAACGGATGCCATTGACAGGAACTATGCGTGGATCATCGTAGCTGTGGCCGTCTCGCTCGTTTTCATTTTCGTGCTGGGGCACGGAATTACGTTGCATCACTAGACTCCGCCGGCCAGATTGCAAAAAGCACTTGATGTCCGGTTACCCGACGCAATCAGAGGTAGGCCGATACTAGGCGTAAAGATAAAACATGGGAAATATCAATCGCCACAGGGCTCCATCTGAGGCTGCACGGCCTACACGCGGGCTCGGCTGAAGGGCTTTTGCGCCGTCGGCCGCGTGATCTACGGTAAATCCAGCCTGGCGTAGCCCATTTTGGACGAAGGAAGCAATCTTTTATCGTCTTCCACTACGAGGATTCGCATTAGAAGTGCTCTCATCCTTCGGGAGTGTCGTGGGAGCAAATCATTGAAAGCACATGACCATAAAGTCCAAACGTAGAGAATGTTGAGATCATCTTCAAGCCTTCGCAGCAACGATGCCTTGCACTTCCCCTTCATTTGATGCCGGAAAGCATCGAATTGCTTTCGCTTGGCAAATCTCAGAAGCCTGGGCTCAATGCCTTTTCGCCTTCCTAATTCAACGCGTGATTTGTCAAGAGCACTTTGCCTCCGCTCATAGACACAGTGTGCAGTTTCTCGGCTCCAAGCAGATTTGTGAGCTGTGGAACCTGCGCTGTCACGGCGACGAGGTAAAAGCGCGATGGATCGCGCCAAAGCTCTTGCATCTGGGAATCATTGATGAACACCGGTGGCGCTCCAGGGGCGTTCGAGCCGTACTCCAAATTGTTGTACCGGCCATTCAGAATCAATACATCGCGATTGGTGTAGAACCACACCGAGGAAAATGAGTAGTAAGGACGAGCCGAAATAAGTTTTCCACTCGGAGAATGCAGTATGGCTTCCGCGAGCGGGCGAGTGGACAGAAACGGGTCAAAGCGCACCATGGCGACACGCGCGGCATGAAAAAAAATCACCATCATCAGCGCAGTAGCTAAAAACGCACGTTCACCTTTCCAACGTAAAGTTCCAAATACGCCAATTAAAAAGGCCGCCGCAGCGAGTCCCAGTGGAAAACGCAGATACGCGAACGACTGAATGGTCAAATCCTCCATGTGCCCTAGCGAAAGCGTGTAAGCCTTAGGGTGATAGCCAAGCGCCACGGAAATATCGGCGGGAGTGGGAACATGGCGTACCAGAATCAAAATGGTGATACACGCCAGCGCGGCGGTGCCCGCCACTGCGCACAACACCCTGGTTCCGCGGTGGATCCACGAGCCCCCTGCGGCCATAGCGGAGCCGAGCAGCAGTGCGAAAGCCGGGTAGCAGGGCATCGAATAATATTCCTGCGTAGTAGAAAAAGTAAAAAATATAAGAAGGCAACCTATCCAGGACAGCGCCAGCAATCTCGTCTGACCCGCTCGATCAACTGGTTTGAATGACAATTTCGCAATGGCCGGCAAATAGACACTCCACGGGAAAAGCCAGAGCAGATGGAAGACCCAGAAATAGAGACGCGGCACAGTGTTGTAGTCCCGCGGATAGCGAAGATTTAGGAAGCGAAGCACCTGCTCGTTCATAAAAAAAAACCAAAGGAACCCGTGATACTGACCCGGTCCGCTGTGAAATGAGAAGTCAAAGTATGGCGGATTACGAAGCGTAGCCAGCACATGCCAAGGCAAGGCTATGAGCAATACGATCAACGTGCTCCTGAACGGATGAAGACGCTGGCGGGTTTCGGGTGAGAATAATTGGCGTGTGAGCAGGAGATAAATGAGGATAGTGGCGACCGGCAAAACTATTGCTACGAGGCTTTTGAGAAGAAGGCCAACTCCTAAACTGACGGCCAGAATTGCTGCCCAAATTCCAGGATTTGTCTCTGTGGGATCAAGTGTTCTAAGGAAAGCCCACATCACCAGGGTTATGGTGACTGTGAGCATTACATCGGGAATCAGAATCCGCGTAAATAGAAACAGCCCTACACAGGTGGACATGCACAATCCACAATAGAAGCCTGCTCTTCTGCCAAAAGCCCAGACTCCAAATGAGGCGGTGAGCAATGCAAGGGCCACGGCAGAGAGTGCGAAGGGAATTCGTGCAATCCAGTCTCTAATCCCGAACACCTTGTAAAATCCAGCGACAATCCAGTAATGAAGTGGCGTTTTTTCCAAATACGCGACGCCATCCAAGCGAGCGGTTACCCAATCGCCCGAAGCTAGCATGTTGCGGGCGATTTGCGCTTGCACCGCGTCCACGTCATCCATTAGGGAAGGAGGAGAAATAGCACAACCCAGATAGATTGCGCCTGCGATCATGCAAACGATTAGATATATGGTCCAGTTGTTTCGCAGACCAATGTTTCCGGGCATACGCACGAATTGGTTTGAATCTGCCATTTGTCCATCCATAGAAATAAAATCATCAATCCCCAGAGGTGATATCCGAGATTAGCTTTTCTATCTAAATGTAGGCGCACAAACTCTAGAGCAACTGCCGGTCGGAACACTTCAGGATGTTTAACCACGCCAGTTTGTATGACTTCGACCATCATGTTGCGTAGAGGTCCTCTCAGCCACTCATGCACGGGGATGTCGAAGCCAATTTTCTTTCTTCGGACAATCGAGGGCGGCAATTTGTCCTTCATCAGGTGTTTTAAGATGAACTTCTGCTGTGTTCCTCGTATTTTGAGGGACGCAGGCAATGAAGCTGCAAATTCAACAATTCGGTGATCGAGGAAAGGTGGGCGCACCTCAAGAGAATGGGCCATGCTCATGCGGTCACTTTTAATAAGGATATCGTCAACCAAATAGTACTTTTGATCTAACCGAAGAAAAGCCTCCGAGGAATCTTTGGCGGGTGACAAAGTTGAGAATTCCTCAAGAATAGCGCTCAGGGAGGGAGGCAGTTGGATGCGAACAAGAGACCGTTTTTGGGCCTCGGAGAAAGTTCCATTCCAGAACATGTGCGCACGGCACGGATCCAGGAGAGAACCTTCCAGAAACCTTTGAATCTTGTATTCGAAACCGATCTTTTCATCTGAAACGGGCCATAACTTAGCAGCCGCCAGCGCGATTCGCCGGACGGCGGCGGGCACATTCCTTACGTGCCCGGCAATTCGATCAGCCTGATACGTGAGGTACCCTCCGAAAAGTTCGTCGGCCCCTTCTCCACTAAGCACCACGGTTACCTTGGTCTTGCTCAGCTTTGATAGAAACCACACTGGCAAGGCACCTGCATCTGCGCTTGGTTCGTCGCAGAAATAAGCAAATTCTTCTATCGCCCCACGCAAATTGGATTCAGGGGACAAGTCCATCTCCTCGTGATCCGTGCGGTATTGTCTCGCGACCTGATGAATGTATTTCGTTTCATCGAAGTTTTTTCCTTTAAAGGAGATGGAAAAAGTTTTGATTGGGGAACTTGAGGCCTGCGAAGCATAGTGCAAAATCGCCGAAGAATCGACCCCACCGCTTAGCCACACGCCCAGAGGAACGTCAGCGAGCATATGTTCGCAAACCGAGTTTTTCATCAATGTGTCAAGGTGTTCTGCCGCGTTTCCAAGTGTCCAATGATCCGGGGGGCCGAACTGTAAACTCCAGTAACTATCCGATGAAACCTGCCCGTCGCGCCATTCAAGCCAGGAACCGGGTGAAAGTTTTTTGATGCCCTCAACGAGAGTCCACGGACTGCAGACATAATTAAGGGACAGGTAACAATCCAAACCTGCTAGGCTTAGTCGACGTTCGATTTCGGGGTGACTGAAAATTGCTTTCAATTCAGATCCGAAGAACAGATCGTCACCCTTACGCAAGATGTAAAGGGGCTTGATCCCAAGACGGTCTCGGCTAATGACGATGCGCCGTCGTGACTGGCTCCATAAGGCAATGGCGAACATGCCTCGCAGCCGGGCGAAGCACTCCTTGTCCCACTCGAGAAAAGCATGGAGAACCGTTTCGGTGTCCGAGTGGGTTTTGAATCGATGACCACGCTTTTCAAGGTGATCCCTGATTTCAAGATGGTTGTAGATTTCCCCATTGAAGACTATTCCGACGTCGCCGTCGTCCGAAAATAGAGGTTGATCACCGGATTCCAGGTCGATAATTTTAAGCCGTGTTGCCCCCATGGAAAATAACTTGGACTCAAATACTCCAAGCTGGTCCGGGCCTCGATGGAGCAGAGTCTGTGTCGCGGCTTTGATTCGGCCTGGCGGAGGTTCCCAGTTCTTGTTCGTGAAGCCGGTTATCCCACACATATTCTAAGACCTCTCATGGTTACCAGGCCAATATCCGGTTTTGGCCGCACGATTAGTGCTTGCGGCGGCCCAGATGATTCACGTGCGACATGTATTCGTTGCTGACTGCGATTCGATTCTATGCGCAGAGGTTGTCTTGATAAACGAAGTAATCAATCTCTCAAGAATGTAATTTTCCGGAAAAGTAAGGGGAATTCGGAGCTGCTACAACATCCGTCAACCGCGCAAAGCATTGCTCATGCAATGCGTATTTTCGTGGACGCACTCCATGACTGTCAACTTGCCGAGATCCAGAGTAGCATGTCAATTAATGGTTTTTGTCTTCAGTGCAACTTGCCTATACGTTTTCCAGGCAGATGCACGAAGAAGCGTGAGCCCCTCTACAAGGCTTTTTGGGCAGGAAGTTATAGATGACCCTCTCGCTATGCATCCTGATATTCACAGTCTTGAATTGGCCATTATTCCGCCAGGGAAGACCGAGTGCATAACAATCGCTTCCAACGAAGCAACGCGACTAACCATAACTTAGCCAGGGCCGCATGAACCGGGGAAAAGGAAAAATTGTAGTGCTGCAACTTTGGATGGCGAAGTGGCATCCACATATTTGTAAGTCTCGAATCGTCACGGGGAAACACGTCATTACGCCCATTTCGAGATAACACCGAGCGGGAGGAGTGGAGAACCCCCATGAAATTAGTGCACCTGATTGGCGCGATCGGGCTTACTTGTTCCTGCGGCGGTTGGACGTTGGCGCAAGATTCCAATTCTCCTGGGAGTTCGTTAACGAATCCCGATCCAAACCCAGTGCTGAAGCATAGACCGGCGGAAAGCCCAGAAACCAAGTCGATCATCAAGGAAGACATCGATCTGAAGGTTCCCAAGGGATCTGCGTTGCAGGTCGTCCTCGATCGCGAAATTCGCGTACAGAAAGTGGGGCAGCCGATTCACGGACATCTTATTGAGCCCGTATATACGTTCGACAAATTGGTTTTGCCCGTCGGAACAGAAGTTACCGGGCAGATTTCGCAAATTGAAAGCGTTTCCGCAGGTCAGCGGACGCTTGCAGCCTTAGACGCGAATTTTACTCCCACCAGGAAAATCAGTGTTGAGTTTAACGATTTGTCCCTAGCAGACGGAAAACACATTCCGATTCAAACCACCGTAGCGTCGGGGTCAGGGCAAGTAATTCGATTCGTAACCGCTGCGGAGAATCAGAAAAAGAGAGGCGTCAAAAATGCTGTGACCGAAAAAGAAAGACAAGCAAAAGAAGAAGCGCGAAGGCAATTTGATTCCGCGATGCGGCAAGTGAAGGCGCCGGGCAGGTTGCATCGTGTGGAGAGATATGCCGTGGCGCAGTTACCAGTGCATCCACAATACATCGACGCAGGCACCATGTATGTGGCAGAGCTTGAGGAACCGCTGGAATTCGGCAG
Source organism: uncultured Acidobacteriota bacterium (assembly GCA_963819625.1). Taxonomy (GTDB): domain Bacteria; phylum Acidobacteriota; class Terriglobia; order Acidiferrales; family UBA7541; genus Acidiferrum. Next base: position 355,986 of record CAWFWY010000018.1, on the reverse strand, counting down.
TGAGCCGCTCACGCCAGAAATTGCGGCGTCGATGAACTCGGAGATACCCGAAGGGACAATGGTAAACGCGCGGCTGATGACGCCGCTGATTTCCGCAAGCACGCAGAAGGGCGCTGAAGTCGAGGCCGTTGTTTCCCGTCCACTGGTGAGTGACGGCAAATTGATTCTTCCGCAGGGAAGCGTGCTAAAGGGAAACGTGGTGCAAGTCCAGCCGGCGCGGCATTGGAAGCGCAATGGACAACTTCGGTTCGTGTTCCGTGAGCTGGTGCTGCCCAACGGGGTCCAGTCGAAAGTAGAGGCGATGGTGCAAGGCGTCCAATCGGGTACAGCGGATAACTTACAGCTTGATGCAGAAGGCGGAGCGGAGACGAAGACTTCCAAGACTCGGTACTTGAGAAGTGGGATTGCCGTCGGTTTGGCAGCGGCCACTCACGAAGATGAACCTTTAAACCGTGCCGAAGGTGGAGCGGGCGGATTTAGGGTGGTTGGCATCGTAATCGGAGCGACTGTGCGTTCCCAGCCTTTGGCTATTGCGATGGGGGCATTTGGGGCCAGCCGATCGATTTACAACAACTTCATGGCGCGCGGAACAGATGTTGTTTTTGCAAAACACACAGCTATGGAGATTGGTGTCGATACGCGTGGTGCTGCACCAAGGCAAACTGCGGGTCCTGCGGGCAACAACGGTTCTCACTAATTCACGTGCAAAGATTTGTTGTGTTGGGTTGCTGATTACCTCTAAAGGCCGTTTGTCCTACACCGGAATTTCTCAACTCCTGATTAGCGCCTATTGGACAAGTGAATCGATCTGAAAACCACTTGTCCTGTAATCCACTGAGGCGTCGAATTGGAACAGAGCAAGGCATAATGGCGATACGAATTGCAGGTAAGCGTCGGGTCTAAACCGTCTGGACGAAATGAGAATAAATAAGGATGCTGCCCGTTGTGGGCACATCGATAAGTGTCCACGAGGGATAAGTGGACACATCGGAGCAGGCCATCCTTGATGAGACACCCAAGCGAGAAGCGAGACGGCGGAGATCGGTCGAAGAGAAGCGCCGCATCGTCGAAGAGACGTTGGAAGCTGGGGCGTCGGTAGCACGCGTAGCGCGGCGGCACGCAGTGAACGCCAACCAGGTTTTTTACTGGCGCAAGAAATATCGTGAAGGACGGCTGGGCAAGAACCAGTCCAGCAAGCTTCTGCCTGTAACTCTGTCAGACATCTCATGGGGCAAATCCGGACGAACCAGCGGTGGGTCTTCGCCATTCGCTGTCGGGACGATGGAGATCAAGCTCCCGAAAGGACAACTTCGCGTGACGGGGTGTGTCGAAGCAGAAGCACTGCGCACCGTGCTGGAGTGTTTGCTGGGATGATCGGGCTTCCAGCGGGAACGCGGATCTGGATCGCTGCAGGAGTGACGGATCTGCGGCGAGGATTTACGGGCTTGAGCGGAATGGTGCAGACAGCGCTCAAAGAAAATCCGTTTTCCGGACAGGTGTTCGTTTTTCGTGGACGGCGAGGCGATCTGATCAAGATGTTGTGGTGGGACGGCGATGGGTTGTGTCTTTTTTCGAAAAGACTGGAGCGAGGAAGATTCCTGTGGCCGCAAGCGACAAGCGGAACGGTGACGCTGACACCCGCGCAGTTGTCGATGTTGCTGGAAGGGATCGACTGGCGGCGTCCAGTGCGCAGCTACGATCCACAGATGGCGGTGTAAAAGAATTTATTCAGAATTGATTTGCTCTGAAAATTATTGCTGGCATACTTTGCGCATGGTTGCTTCTCGCGCGACGCTTCCTGATCTCGACGCTCTCGATCCCGACGAATTGAAGTCTCTGATCGTTGCACAACACAAAGAAATTCTTGCGCATCGCGAACAGCTGCAGGCCAAAGACGAGCAACTGCTTTCACGCGACGCCGAAATCGAACATCTGAAACTGCTGATTGCCAAGCTTCGGCGCATGCAGTTCGGAAGTTCATCGGAAAAAGTGGGTCGCCAGATCGAGCAACTGGAACTGCGGCTGGTAGAACTGGAAGAAAGCCGAACGAAAGAATCGCTGGAGCGAGAAACGTCGGCGGCGGAAAGAGCGGTGGCACGGCCGGCGCGGCGGCCACTGCCTGAACATCTACCGCGTGAAGTGCAAACGTACCTTCCGAAAGAGGAAGCTTGCCCGGACTGTGGCGGAAAGTTGCAGCGTCTCGGTGAAGATGCATCGGAAATCCTGGAGTATGTGCGCGAGAGAATCAAGGTGATCCGGCAGGTTCGACCGAAGTTGGCCTGTGCAGGTTGCGATCGTATCGTGCAAGCAGCGGCACCCAGCCGGCCGATCGCACGGAGCATAGCGGGGCCCGGACTTCTGGCTCATGTACTGATCTCGAAATACGGCGATCATCTTCCGTTGTATCGGCAAGCGCAGATTTACGCTCGCGAGGGGGTGGATTTAGATCGTTCCAACTAGAAAAGGCTGATAGCGGTCCGGTCTGGATGAGCCGATGTAACTACCGATTGCCTTACGCCAGACCGCATGAATTCCGCGAACTCGTCGGCAATTATCGGGTGGCAGAAAAAATAGCCCTGCCCTTCATTGCAACCCTTTTTCTTAAGGAAGTTAAGCTGCTCGAGCGTTTCCACACCCTCGGCAACAACGCGATGCTTCAAGCTTAGGCCGATGTCAATCATGGCGCTGAGGATTGTCGCTGATTCTCCGGCTGCTGAGATTTCGTTGATAAAGCTACGGTCGATCTTCAACGTGTCCAGCGGAAATCGTTGCAAATAGTTAAAGCTGGAATATCCGACACCAAAATCGTCAACTGCAAGTTGTACCCCGATTGCCCTCAGTGCATGAAGAATCCTTACAGCAGACTCGGCGTCCTTCATCAGCACAGTCTCAGTCAGCTCCAGTTCTAGATTGTGAGGGTCCACGCCAGTCGAAATCAGCGCGGCACGAACACCGGAAAGGAAGTCCTTGGACATAAACTCGGCCGCAGATACGTTGATCGCCATGCGAACCGGAGAGAGTCCCGCATCTAACCAGGCACGCGCTTGTCGGCAGGCTTCGAGAAGCACCCACTGACCAATAGGAACGATCAACCCGGACTCTTCGGCTATCGGTATAAATAGCGCTGGTGGGACCAATCCTCGCGTGGGGTGGTGCCAACGCAGCAGGCCTTCCACTCCCGAGACCTCCCCGGTCTTGAGGTCGATTTTCGGCTGGTAGTGCAGCATAAACTCATTCTGAGACAAGGCGTGGCGCAGGCTACTCTCCAGACTCTGCCGTTCCAGGACGCGAGCCTGCATGTCTGCCTTGAAAAATTGACAATTATTGCGTCCGAGCTGCTTGGCCGCGTACATGGCGGTGTCAGCTTTGTGAATAAGGGTCTCTGCGTCCTGCCCGTCACCCGGATAGGTGCTCACCCCAATGCTTGCGTTGATGTCCACGTGTTTTTGATCAATGGAAAACGGTTCAGCAAGAGAGCTAAGAATTTTCTTGCCGATGAAAGCGGCATCTTCGGCGTGTTCCACTTGAGTGAGCAAAACGATAAATTCGTCTCCGCCCAAGCGACTCACGGTATCGGAACGGCGGACACAGGCAACCAACCGGCTGGCGACGGATTGCAGCAGCTTGTCGCCAATAGTGTGTCCCAGTGCGTCGTTGATTCTCTTGAAGTCATCCAAATCCACGAACATGACTGCCAGCTGCTTGGTGTACCGCTCCGCGAACGAAATCGCCTGGCTTATTCGGTCATTTAGCAGTACACGGTTCGGGAGATCGGTCAGGAAATCGTGTTGCGCCAAGTGCGACAGCTCAAGGGACTTTGCACGAGCGGCGCTCACATCGTTGAAAACGAATATCGCGCCCGTTCTTTTTCGTGAGCGGTCGCGGGTATGGGCAGCTGAGCCTTCAATTGCCACTTCGAATCCATTACGCTGAACCAGTACACAGTTCGCGCACAGCGGTACGTGTTTCTTGTCGGAAGTCGCCGCCACCAACGGATCGCCTGCAGGCTGGCAGCTAATCGGGTCAATAGTTTGAAACACTTCGCCGAGCTCGCGACCGATGGCTTCTCGGCAAGACCATCCTGTCAAGATTTCGGCCGGTCTATTTAGATGTGCGACACATCTATTGACATCGGAAATCAAGACCGCGTCCCCAGTACACGAGAGAATTACATCGGCACGCTCCCATTGCAGAATCGCCGCTTCCTCCATTCCTTTAAGGTCGATCATGCTGCGCACGATCCGCTTTAGCCGGAACTCCTCCATGTGATTTTTCAAGATATAATCGTGGGCACCTCGTTCGACGGCCTGCCTCGCGATACATTCAGTCTCTGTTCCGCTGAGAATCAGGATAGGTATGTGAGGGGCTGCCGACAAGACTTCCTCAAATCTTGCAAACCCTTCCGGCATTTCTATGTCCATGATGATGGCCCGCACTCCGCCGTTAACGATCCGTTCGATGGCATCCGCCACCTTACTCACGGACTTCGTCTCTAGAAATGTTTGCGAGGTTGGTGCTAATGCCTTGTGGATCAAACGCACGTCGGCTGGATTGCATTGAATCAGCAGCACGCACTCTCTCGGTTCGATTTTCATCAGCCCTCAGACAGCCATCATCCCAAATAGTTCCGGCGCAACTTTCCGGGGGAGAGGGAGGAAAGGGAAGCCGCGTTGAAAAGCAGCAATACCCTCAGTTGATCGCGGATGTCGGCCCAACAGCCCCGGCATTCATGTAACGAAGCATCTGCTGTTTCAATTGAGCATCCACTTCGTCCGCAATGGTTACCACGTCTGGCAACAGTTTGCTGTATTCAATCTTGTTCGTGTTTTTATGCAGGGTGGTGAAAAGACAAACCTGTAAGAGTCGCGACTCCTCTACCACCATCGCTACCGAATAACCCTGCTTGTGACGCAAGTCGCCATGGTGACTTGCCGCTACTGAAATCGGGGTTCTTGTACCTGCATCGAGCCGTAGTCGGGCGATTACTTCGTGGAGCAGCGCCGGCAAGTGTCCAGTGCGCGCTTCGAAGCTCAAGGGAATTGACATGAGGTCTTCTTGTTCTTCTACCAGTGCCAGCCAGTCATGGATCACATCGTCTAGTTTATGTTCAAGAATGTCCGCAACGCTTTCCATTCTCGCAAGGGCCGTGCCATAATTTTTAGAGTGCTTAGTTATAGATTCCGTCATTTGAGGTCCTCTTCTACCTGTAAGTATTCCATCGAGAGACGAGGTGGTCTGTACAAAAAAGCGCAGCTAAACGTTAAGTTTTTCTAACCTTTACCGGGAGTTCGCTGCTGAATCTGCGGAAACGTTGAAGGATCGACTCATTCAAATGGCGAGCGACGTGCATCAGTGCCGGTTGACAACCCAACTCCCGATAAGCGCTAACGTTAACGAGGACTTGGGGGCAGCCGTAACCATGCAACGAATCCTGGTGGAGTAGTACCGACTTACGCTCGCGCCTGAACCTGCGCTGCCCCACCTAAATCGCTCCAGAATAGACGCCATGACTGCCGCACTTTCCGGAAGGGGATTAGTACGGGCGAACGAACAGAGGAAATACAAGCAGATATTAACCTAAATCGTACTCTGGCGTCTGTTCACTTTTGGACGCTTCTCGTTAACGCTAAGCGACGAGAGATTCAAAGGATTCACCCGGAGAACCGAGTACGGCAAAATAGGGATAATTTGGCGGTGTGACCGGGGGTGGTATCCGGTGTACCAAGAAAAGCGTCGGACTCCGAGGGTTTTCATTTGTCGCCGTCGCCGAGGTCAACCCATAAGGTCGGGTGGACAACTAACCCGGCAAGTTAGGAAAACTCATAACGTCACCGCGTCAGCCAAGATAAGTTTAAGAGGCTTCATAATCTTCCCGAGACGCGGGGCAGGCAGGGACGTTTATAACAGCAGTCATTCATACTGCGAAATGAATGTTGGGTTCGTAGAACGCCCTACGAAGGATCAGGATGCTAGAGCCTGCAAAAGGCTTTGCACCCTTTCTCCAAGTGATGACATCCCACGGTCTTTTGCTACTACTGCGTCAACACCTATTTCACGTGCATTTAAGCCTTTCATCAGTCCCTCATGCACGGTGAATAAGATTATCGGTGTTCTGGGGATAGTATTTTCTTCAATTTTGGAGCGGCCTCAATACCGTTCATTCTTGGCATGGACAGGTCGAGAACAATGAGGTCTGGCTTTAAGTCGCTTGCCTTCTCTATGGCGTCAAGGCCGTCAATTGCCTCGCCACAGACGTGGAATCCCAATTCTTCTTCAAGAAAAGCTCGAATAAGTTTGCGAAGCTCTGGGAGATCATCAACGATCAGAATGCGCTTAGGCATTGTCGAGCCTTATGCCGCCGGTATCGGGTTGGGTTTCCCACCACGCCGAATCTAATGCCGCCTGTTGGGCAGTAACAAAATATTGGCGCGAGCATCTCGCACGTTAGTCTGGTCTATACATCAATCCGAACCCCCAACGAGAGCGGCTGCGGATAGTCCAGTTCGGCTCCAAATGAAATCATCTACGTCTGCGTTTGGTCATCTGTTGCGACAACTCCATTAATAGGCTTCTGTTACGCGGCGTCATGCGAGCTAAAAGCTCAGTCAGTCGATGAAAGTAGCGTGCGCTCTGGCCGGAAATGCCCCATTCCGTGCTCGATCCAAGCGGTCTGGCAGAAATAGGTTTGGCAGATGGTATTCCAGGCTCGTAGAGAAACTGGTATAGCGGCATTTCGAGCGCCCGCGCCATTTTCTCTAACGTCTCAATCGCCGGGACAGTGTGCCCTCGTTCCACTCGAGAGATATAACATCTACGCAATCCTGTACGCTTTTCAATATCGCCCTGCGAGAGGTTCTTAGCCTCCCGAATCGTCCGCAGTCGATCACCGATTATCAAAATGCACCGACTGCTTCAGCGTCAAGAATAATGACTGAGATCACTGCCATCAAAAACCCAATCAAGCATGCCCCTAGTCGGACGGGCTGCGTACTGCAATACACATTAAGTCTCATATGAACACCTACAGCTCAAGAAAAGGTGTACACTGTCTGAGTAATTAACCCATCAGTTAGCATGGTGTAGGCTATCATAATTCATAGGTCTGTTTCTACTGCTCCCTCAGTTCGCTCTAGTCCGCGCTGTTGCTAAAACGGTAAGAACGCACACTACCCCCGACGGCTATATGGGTGTTTGGCTCGTATTGTCTATTCGTGGCCGGAAACTACTGATGGACTTCTTAGAACTGATGTCCAAACGCAGCCGTCGATGATTTTCGTTTGCACTACCGAACGCTTAAACACAGCCTGTTCGTCGTGAATATCTCCTCACATTCATTTATCGCTGACGAGGCCAACCTCCATAAAACGAGCAGGATACGAGCCCGTGTGTACAGAAACCCCGTGACGGCTCGGGATGTACATGAAGTACGGTATAGACGAAGAGTTTTTTTAGATTTTCCATAGTCTTGAAATGAGCCGGTTCTAGAACTGGAGTTCATCCTAGCCCGGACGCCTGACCCTGCAGCCGGTTCGAAGGAGGGCATCGTGATTCGCGTCCTACTAGTTTGTGAAGACCACCACTATTGCGACAAGATTCGTGAATACCTAAACGGTCAGCTTGATTTTCAAGTCCTTGGCAATACACCGTTGGGCCCAACCGCTGTGGAAGAGGCGCGCAGACTGTTGCCCGACGTGACCGTACTTGTAGTGGACGATGCGCATGGCCTCGCCTTCGCCGATGCTTTCAAAATGGAGCTACCTGATCTGCCTCTTTTCTTGATGTCCAGGGGAGGAACCCTCGCGACAGAACACCTGGCACTATCCTATCGCGTTGACGCCGTGTTTCTGGCAGAGAACGAACTGCCATCGCTCGCTTCAAACGCACGCGAGATCTGTCACTGAAGGCGTGGGGGTACTTCACTCGTCGCGTGCGTTTGTTTAATTAGCCATACAATTGTTCTTACCGATCGTCTGCGCCTTCGTCACCATGTTCGGCACGGAACAGGCTGGACATTACTTTGGTCTGGGCATCGCAAGCGTGGTTCAGACAAGATAGACGAAATGCCCCCTCAATGGTTTTCAGCATGGAGAAGTGGGTGTAGAAGTTTCCATCCTTCACGCGGTTCACGCCATAGTTGGTGTCGACAATAAGGAGGACTTTGTTGGTAGTGGGCGAGACGCTGTAGTCGTCTTCATCCCAGACCACCACGATGGCATTGCGGCCGTCTTTCCACGCTGGCGAATTGTGAATTTGTTTCACGATGTTGCGCAGGGTCAGGTCGCCGATGTACATCAACGCGGGGTTCAAGCCGACCAGGGTGCCGTTGTCATTGGGGTCGAAGTCGCACTGCGTTCCGCCGTTGGCGCGGCCGTGCTGATCATTGCACTGATTGGGGGCGATAAAGGAGAAGGACGGCACATGACCGGAGTTTAGATCCTCGAACAAACCGTGCTGCCCTTCAAAGCCGACGACACGTTGGAGGCTCAGCTCGGGGTTCTGTCCTTCCTGAACGCTGCGAAAATAAACGAAGGGGTTGTGCTTGGCGGCGTAGAGCTTGAGCAAGCCCTGCGCTTCGTTGGGTAGGACCGCGAGAATATTGCTCGAATCGGTGAAGAAACCATCCGCGAAATTGACTTTGTCGGGGCCCTGCGGGCCGAGGCTTTCCTGATAGCTCTTCCAGGTAAGGCCGGCGGCGACGAGCTGGTCGGCGATGGTCTTACCGACAATGTGCGAATCTGTCGGAATGGACTTCACACCATCGATATTGTTCTCACCGGCGTTGCTGCCCGGGGCGCATTGAACTTCGTTGGTGCAGTCGACCGCAGGGGTGGCCGCGTCCGTTCCGGTGCCATAGATGGGGCAAATATCAGGGCCGGCCGGGTTATCGGTATTGGCGGTGGCGGACTGCAGGTTGTTTGTGCAAGTGGCGTTGTGCCAATCGGGGTTGTTGTCGCTGTGCACGCCGAAGTTTGAGCCGCCGACAAATTCGAGATAGTTGGTCAGGCTGGGATGGGCCACCGCGTAATAATTGGTGGCGTGGTTCGCGGACTGGGCATAGGAATTGGCGAAGGGCGTGTCGGGATTTCCGATGATCTGCTTGTAACCATGATTTTCCATCATGATGACGAAGACGTGGTCCAGACGGGGAACACCTTTTGGAACAGGGCCTTCTTGAGCCCACGACGTGGCTGCCACAGCTGCAAACAATAGCGCAAAAATTGCTGCCTTCTTTATCATTTTAGCGACCTTTCGTTTCAGTTTGCGATTTGAATTTCCCGGAATGTCAGCGGGCGCGGGCCCGACCGGTGAGAGGCTAGTGGAAAATTGTTAATCGACAGTTACAGGGAGGCTACTGGGGAATGAAGGATGCGGAATTTCATCGTTCATCAGCAGTTAACAACGATTGAGGATGTTTCCCAGGAACCTACAACGGCCGGCATTTTACTGACAAGTTTTTAGAAAAAGGATTTTAGAAAAAGACCGCGACAAAAAAATGCGCTACCGAAGCGCGTCAAACTCCGGTGATCGATCAATTTCGAATGGAGTCACACAATACTAACTTGATCGTCATGCCCACGAAACGAGTGGTCGAATAATCTCCGGTGCGTTGTTGCTGTCACACAAAAATCGGAGGGTTATTCTTCATGAGTGCCGATCGACGAGAATTCCTGAAATTTCTAACCAGCGCCACAGCATCGGCTGCATTTCCCGCGAGCATCACCCGCGCACTGGGGATTCGAGCGAGTAGCCGAACCGGCAGTATCAAGGATGTGGAACATGTGGTATTCCTCATGCAAGAAAACCGCTCGTTTGACCATTACTTTGGAACGTTGCGCGGGGTGCGCGGTTTCAGCGACCCGCGCGCGGTGAAGCTCCCATCGGGAAAAAGCGTGTTTTATCAGCCGGATGCGGGTAACCCCGACGGTTACGTATTGCCCTTTCGTCCGGACAAAACCGATCTTGGCCTGACATTTATCGAAGACACGCCGCACGACTGGGACAGTACGCATGGCGCGTGGAACAATGGAACGTATGACCGGTGGGTGGCCAACAAAGGCACTACGTCGATGGCCTACCTCACCCGCAAGGATATTCCCTACCACTACGCGTTAGCCGATGCTTTCACCGTGTGCGATGCGTACTACTGCTCGTTGCTTGGACCGACGGACCCGAACCGCTATCACATGTGGACGGGTTGGGTGGGCAATGATGGCAGTGGCGGAGGACCGGTGATCGATAACGCCGAAGCCGGTTATGGCTGGTCGACCTATCCCGAGCGATTGGAGACTGCCGGAGTCTCCTGGAAGATTTATCAGGATATCGGAGAGGGACTGGACGCTGCCCACTATTGGGGCTGGACCGGCGACAACCCATACATCGGCAACTATGGGGATAACTCGCTGTTGTATTTTCATCAATATCAGAACGCGCTAGACAGCAGCGCGCTGGCGCAAGAAGCCAGAACCGGAACCGATATTCTGAAGACCGGGACCCTGTTCGACATTTTCCGCAAGGACGTGCTGGCCAATGAATTGCCGCAAGTATCGTGGATCGTAGCGCCCGAAGCTTACACGGAGCATGGCAACTGGCCGCCCAACTACGGAGCGTGGTACGTCTCTCAGATGCTGGATGCACTGACGGCTAACCCTAAGGTCTGGAGCAAAACGGTGGTCTTTTACATGTTCGACGAGAACGATGGATTCTTCGACCACATGGTGCCGCCCACGCCGCCGCAATCGCGCGCGGAAGGAATTTCCACGGTGGGCACGGAGAGTGAATTGTTTGGAGGAAACTCCACGTATATAGCCGGGCCGTATGGGCTTGGCGTTCGTGTGCCGATGATTGTGATCTCACCCTGGACGAAGGGCGGCTGGGTCAACTCCCAAGTATTCGATCACACTTCGCTGATCCGTTTCATTGAGCGCCGCTTCGGTGTTTCGGAGCCGAACATTACCAAATGGCGTCGCACGGTCATCGGCGATCTCACCACGGCGTTCAATTTCACGTCCCCGAACGATGGCGTTGCTTCGTTGCCCAGCACGGCTTCGTATCAGCCACCCAACCAGAATCGTTATCCCGACTATGTGCCGGCGGTACCGTCCAATCAGGCACTACCGGAGCAAGAGCCGGGCGTTCGGCCTGCTCGCGCCTTGCCATACGATCTGCATGTGGATGGAGAGCCAAACTTCGCGCAAGGAGGAATTGAACTTTCCCTCCGTAATACCGGTAAAGCCGGCGCGGTGTTTCAGGTGCGTTTCGACGATGGAGGAACTGCGCCGCGAACGTATACGGTGGGAGCGGGCGACGAAACGTCAGACATTTTTGGATCGACTGGAGCAACTTCGTATGGCCTCGCCGTGTCCGGGCCGAATGGTTTCCTGCGTACCTTCGCGGGGGGCCTAAGTCCGGGCAGTACAAACCTAACGGTGCGCGCTGCATCCGAAAAAGATGATAAGAGCGTAACGCTTCTAATCCGAAACCACGGTTCCATCGTTGAAAAAGTCCGCATCCTTGATGCGTATTCCGGGAAATCCCAAATCCGCACGGTGCACCCGCACCAGGTTGCGACCTTCGAAAGCGAGTTGCGAAAATCCTTCGGGTGGTACGACCTAACCGTTACGGCCGAATCCGATTCCAGCTTCGCGAGGCATCTCGCAGGCCACGTGGAGACCGGCAAATCCAGCATGACCGATCCGGCCATCGGGAGGCCAGTGGCGTAGACCACGGCATTGGCTTAAAGAAAACAACCGCATTCCAAATCAATTTTCGAGCAGGAATGACTATGCAAAAAATGTTGGGTGGGACGCGCGGGTGCCAGACGCAACTGATTAACGCTTACCCGACAAATGGCCTAGCGACCGGGGTTGGGCCCTACGCGCTCTCAAACCACACCGCCAACTCGTTGCCATTTGTATCGGTGCAGTGAAACCGACGGCCGCCTGGAAAAGAGAACGTCTCCCTGGAGATGTGCCCCCCGGCATCCACCACCTTGCGTTCAGTGGCGGCGAGGTCGTGGCCATAAATAACGATGAGCGGACCTCCGCTCGCTACCCCCCGTTCTTTACTGAACCCACCCGCAAGACGGCCATCCCCAAAACTCGTATAGTCCGGGCCGTAATCCGTGAATTTCCACCCGAACACTTGTTCATCACTTGACGAGCACAGAAATTCAGCGTAACGAATTGACCGGACTACGGAGGTACGGCGACCGGCATTATGGATGAAGCACTCACGCTCCACCGCCTGCATTTTGCATTCACGGTAACGTTTCATTACATCTTCCCCCAACTTACGATGGGGCTGGCGCTGTTGATCGTGTACTTGAAAACGAAAGCGCTGCGCAGCGGCGACGATCACTACAATCGTTCAGCGCGCTTCTGGGCGCGCATTTTTGGCATCAATTTCGCGCTCGGCGTGGTCACCGGAATTCCGATGGAATTTCAGTTCGGAACCAACTGGGCGGAATTTTCGAGAACGGCCGGCGGCGTGCTAGGGCAAACCCTTGCGATGGAAGGGGTCTTTTCCTTTTTCCTCGAATCCAGTTTCCTGGGGCTTTTTCTATTCGGCGAGAAAAAACTCGGGAGGGTAGGACACTGGTGGGCCGCGTTTCTGGTGTTTCTGGGGTCGTGGCTTTCGGGATTTCTGATTGTGGCCACCGACGCGTGGATGCAGCATCCGACGGGTTATGCCCTCGGACCGCACGGGGAGATTCTTCTCACGAGTTTCTGGGGATTGCTGCTCAACAGGTGGGCGCTCTGGCAATACGCGCACACGATGCTGGGGGCGGTGCAGACCGGGTGTTTCGTGATGGCCGCAGTGGGCGCCTTCTATCTGCTGACGCATCGCGACACGGTTTACGGTCGCACCTTTGTACGGACGGGTGTGCTGGTCGGCGTGATTGCTGCGGTGCTGCAACTGCTGCCGACCGGCGACATGCAGGGAAGGTTGGTTTCAGAGCATCAGCCGCCGACGCTCGCTGCGATGGAGGGGCTGTTTGAAACACACCAAGGCGCACCGCTGGCGATTCTGGGCCAGCCAGATGTTCCGAATCGCCGGCTCGACAATCCCCTGATGATTCCTAAAATGTTGAGTTTCCTGACCTACAGCGCCTGGGCCGCGCAGGTGCGCGGACTGGACAGTTTTCCGGAGGACCAGTGGCCGGACCGCATTCCGCTGCTGTACTACAGCTATCACTTGATGGTGGGCCTCGGAACAATATTCATCGCAGTGCTCACGATCGCCGCATTTCTTTTGTGGCGCGGACGGCTGTATGAATCCCGGTGGATGCTCTGGATGCTGATGCTGTCTTTTCCGCTACCCTATATCGCAAACACGGCAGGGTGGATGACGGCAGAGCTCGGCCGGCAACCGTGGCTGATTTACGGGCTGATGAAAACGGCGGCAGGAGTTTCGCCGCGCGTCTCGAGTGGCAACACGCTCTTCACGCTGATCGGTTTCATGGGGTTGTACACGCTGCTTTCAATTCTTTTTCTCTTTCTCGTGTATGGCGAGATCGAACGCGGGCCAGAGCCGATGGTTCCCACGCCCCAGCTTGAACCGAAACAGTTTGTCGCAGGCGACTAAGGAGACGACATGGGAACGGTTTGGTTTTGCCTGGTGGCCGTGATGATCGCGATGTACGTTGTGCTCGACGGCTTCGACCTGGGCGCGGGCGCGATTCATTTCCTCATCGGGAAAACCCGGGAAGAGCGCCGCCAGGTGATCGCGACGATCGGACCGGTCTGGGACGGCAACGAAGTATGGCTTCTCGCCGCGGGTGGCACGCTCTACTTCGCCTTTCCCGCGCTCTACGCTTCCGCATTCAGCGGTTTTTACCTGCCGCTCATGATGGTGTTGTGGCTGCTGATCCTGCGCGGACTCGCGATCGAATTTCGCAATCATCTGGCGAGCGAAGTGTGGACTCCGTTTTGGGATTTTCTGTTCTGCGCGGCAAGTCTCCTGCTCGCGGTTTTCTACGGTGCAGCGCTGGGCAACGTAGTGCGCGGCGTGCCGCTCGACGCGAGCGGCTATTTTTTCGAGCCGCTGTGGACCAATTGGCGATTGAGTCTTTCGACGGGCATTCTGGATTGGTACACAGTGATCGTGGGCGTCGTGGCGCTCACGGTGTTGATGCTTCACGGGAGTCTTTGGGTCCAGCTTAAAACGGGCGGCGCGGTGCAGGAGCGCGCCGGCATGCTGGCGGGCAGAGCGTGGTGGGGTGTTGTCATACTGACGATACTCGTGACCGTCGTGACTTTCCGCGTGCAACCACAAATTCTTTTGAACTTTTCGCGCTGGCCGCTCGGATGGATTCTTCCCGCGCTGGCGGTAGCGGGATTGGCGGGTGTGAAGCTCGCGCTCATCCGGCGGCAGGAGATGCGGGCGTTTCTCGCGTGTTGCGCCTATCTCGTCGGCATGCTGACCAGCGTGGTGTTCGGTGTTTATCCGATGGTGCTTCCGTCGCGGGACGGCGTACATTCCCTCACGGTGGCAGGTGCTGCCGCGCATCCCTACGGGCTGAAAATTGGACTGCTGTGGTGGTCGCTCGGTATGTTGCTCGCCGCCGGATACTTTACGATGCTCTATCGGTCGTTTGCCGGGAAGTCTCTCGAAGGCGAGTTGGGCGGGCATGGATGACGTTCCTGCCGCAAAAAGCGCTCGGGTGTCTAACCCGAACTCAGGATGACGCGAAACTGTAAGCGTGCGCACAGAAATGAGCACTTCTTGCCGGAACACCTGCGTTGAACCGACCGGGTTTATGCCCTCACGCCAACCTTGCGAAGGATGGCCATCATGGGACACCAATTCGTAAACGCGGATTGAAACAGGTTCAAGCCTGCGAAGGCTGTGAAGAGCTACCAGTAGGGGCTTATCCAATACCCCAACGCACGGGAAGCCATCACAAAGGCTCCTGCGATCATCCTTACATACCTTGGTCCCCGTCGGCCAGCCAGATGTTCCGAATCGCAGGCTCGACAATGACATGCACATCACTACGGGGTCTTCGTGCTTGCCCTTCATCGAACTCGTCGTCGACTTGGCTAACAAATCCAAGTCTTAGAGGAGCTTTCTTAATTGGAATACGGCTAAGAGAGTCCAAATGCAAATGCAGAGCCACGTATCAAATCCCGCCTCTTCTGTCGGGCTCGAGCGTCGAGTATAATCCGGCCTGAAAATGAGGCCAGCGTGAAACTTCGGCAAAATAGCGTGCGAATAGCATTAGCGGCTCTCGTTTGCGTTACGCCTGTGGCCCTCGCTCAGAATTCGGGTTCTAAGACGGCACCCCCTCCTGCCGATCACAGCCCATGCGCCGCGCCGAACGGTGGTGGCCCGAACTCGACAAACTACTATTCAAAGGGCGATCCTTGCGCCTATGCGTATACCGTCCCGGCGGAACGCATGAACCAACTTCTCAACGAAAACAACTTCTGCACAATGTCCAGCCGCACCGAGGTGAACTGTTCGCAGCCGGTGAGAGGTAATTACGGACAACAAAGAATTGCCCGAACGGGCGCTGGCAAAGGCGAGAATCGGGACTCCTCGTCCGATGCGTCGCATCGATCCGAACCAGCTTCTGGCGTCTACTCAGCGCGAGGTCCAACCAATACGTGCATTCCCGAGAGCAACGCAATCAGACAAAATCCTAAGAACGCCGATGCCTATGTCGCGCGGGCAGTGTGTTACATGTCATTCGGACCCAACGATCAAACGCCGCCGCTGAAAAACCTGGAAGCCGCGGTCAAGGACTTAGAGGCCGCAATCAAGCTGGCCCCACGCAATTTCTCTGCGCATCACAACTACGCCCATGTTGCTTATCTGCTTGGATTCGACGATTTTGCGGTCTACGAATTCAACAAAGCCATTGCGCTCAATCCCAGTTCCGGACGGAGCTACATGGGCCGCGGATTTGCCTACCTGGAGGAGTGTAACTTCACAGCCGCTCCTGCGGATTTTCAGAAAGCCGTCAGCCTCGATCCATCGCTGCGCACGAAGGTCGCAAGCGAACAATCCTTCGCCTACCATCGCCGCCAATGCACAGCCCAGCCTGTGCCGGCGCCGAACTTCCGCGCCACTCCGGGAACCGACGGTTACCTTGATCACAACTCCGATTATTGGCGCCAGCGAAGGTGGGAAGAACGCCCTCACTAAGTGCAGGAGGAAGGCCACAAATGCGAATTGCAATGTTGTCACTACTGTTGATCATGAGCGCGCCGCGAGCGGCAACGTCTCAGGACCGCGGCCCTTCGCTCGTCGGCACCTTTTGGGATGGCGCTCTGGCTGACGTTTCCAAGGGCAGCATGCCTGCCAAGCTGAACTTCATTCTGAGGGATGGTGCCTTGACCGGGCTATTAGTCTCCGACGGGACTGAGGAGAGCTTCCTGACGACTGTCTCCGCGCCGAGAGACATTCGCATGAAGGGTCTCGTCGTCCGGGACCTCAGGGGCGAGGGGCGGAAGTTTTATCTGGATACCTTTACCGGGGAAATCTCACAGGACGGTCACACGATCAGCGGTACTGCGGTATCTCAATCGGGATCCCGATCGCGGTGGGAATTCCGCCGCGTAAGGGGCAGGTGACCACTCCATAACGCATGGCACCCTGCCCTCGCAAAACGCCGAGATCGCCGGATAGCAATAACGACAACCGGGAACCGTCGCTCGGCCGCTTCGCGAGGCGCAGACTTCCTCCCGAAATCCATGCGCACCGGCTGCTCCTGGGGTTCTCTCGTATGCCAGAACGAATTACTGAAGGCACTTTTCGTGGTTTTTGGGAGTTCTTTTTTTCACAGGTCAATATCAGCACCGAGGCCGCGACGGTGCGGGCTTATTTTTCTTCCGTGGTGGTAGGTCGCCACAACTTAGCGGTTCCATCGAGGATCTACCGGCCAGGCTTCGATCATTTTTCTGATTTTGTCCGCGGGATTTCCTAATTGCTGCGCGTAAAAGCCTCTGCGCGCCCCACCGTGGATTTCAGCGTGCTCTGGCAGTTCTGGAAGAGTTCAAGGCCCTCCAGACGGCCTCGAACCTATAGTCCCGATTCTCGGCAGTCGTATCGAGCGAGTTATAGCGCCCTTCATGCCATGCGGCAGACGGGCAAAATTTGTAGCGCCAATCAGGTTGTGGTCCAGAGACGTCGGGTTTAGGATTTCTGAGAATGATTCGAGAACACGATTCCGGTTCGTTGGAATTGTCCCTTTTGCCGTGATAATGTCTCCCGTGCTTGAATCAGACCCTGAACCAACCATTGTGAGACTTAACCACACGTTCGGTGAGTTCTTAAATTTCTTCCCACCCACTACGGCGCACCGTGGATCATCATCTTGCGAGGGTTTGAATGTGCCTCGCGGGCCATGGTACGAGCATTCCGAAACGCGCCGGAGGCCTAGATGACCTTTTTGCGGAATTTCGAAGACGATGTCTTTATCAGCTACTCCAGCACCGACGATGAACTACTCTACGGATCGGAAGAGGGTTGGGTTACGCGGCTACATCATGATTTGGAAGGCAGGCTCAAGCAATTGCTTGGTCGGCAGCTGAAAATCTGGAGGGACGATCAGGAATTGCAGCTCAATGACGAACTTACCCCTACTTTGATTGAGCAACTCGGAAAGAGCGGTGTTTTGCTGACGGTGGTTTCTCCCCCGTATTTCGATTCGAGATGGTGTATGAAGGAATTCCACGTCTTCTGCAACAAAGCCGATAAAACGGGAGGCCTGCGTGTTCAGAATAAATCGCGGATCTTCAAGGTGGTCAAAACACCGGTGATGCGAGACGAGCAACCGTCGGAGATGCGCGGCCTGGTGAGTTACGACTTTTACGAAAAATCGAAGAGCGGCACGACTCTTGAATACAACTGGGAATACGGGGACAAAAAGAAATACGTGCGTAAGTTGAACGATCTGGCCTACGGGATTGCCAATTTCCTGCGTCTCTTGAGCGATCAGTACAAGGCTTTTGTACCCCGAGCCACGGTGTACCTTGCCGATACGACGCCAGATTTACGGGAGCAGCGGGATGAAATATGGCGGGATCTCTTACAGCGCGGCTTTGCGGTTCTTCCTGATGAAGCTTTGGCGCCCGATGACCCGAAGTTCCGAGAAACCGTGCGCAGCATGCTGCAACGCTCGGCAATTTCGATCCATTTATTCGGGCAAGAATACGGTGAAATACCGACAGGTGAAGCGGAATCGAGCGCAGCGGTGGAAGCGGCTTTGGCAGCAGAACGCTGCACGGATCCCAAATTCTTGCGTATCATCTGGATGGCGACGGGCCTGAAAACAAACGATCTGCGGCAACAAAAGCTGATCGAAATTCTACAGAACGACTCCAGTGGCCAGGAGAGAACGGAGTTGTTGCAGACCAAGCTCGAAGATTTAAAGACTTTCTTGGAGGACTGGTTTGGCCGGAAAGAAACACCTGTGACCAAGGTTGAGGTCAAACAAAAACAGAAGGGTCCACAGCGGATTTATATTATGGCGGACGCGCAAGACCTCAAAGGGGGAATGATCGCGCCATTGGAGGAATATCTCTATGACCAAGGGTACGAGATAATTGTGTCCTATCCCGGCGAGGACGTTTCCCAGGCACGAGATATTCATTATGATCACCTGCGTCTGTGCGACGGCTGCATGATCTTCTACGGCCAGGGGGACAGCCTCTGGCTTGAATCCAAACAGAACGATTTGCGTAAAGTGGTTGATGCGCGCCTGGATCCGGTGCGATCGAAAGTGATTTACGTTGCCGGACCCGAAACAGATCACAAACTGCACTTTCGCACGCGAGAGGCACTGGTCATTAAAAATTTCGGTGATTTTTCCGGTGCGCCGCTGGCGCCGCTTCTGCAGGCGATGCTCAGTTCACCAAAATAGTTATCAGCATGACGACCCCCGTGCCACGCCCAAATCCCTTTCCTGGACTCCGACCTTTTGATTTCGCCGATGCCTACCTTTTCTTCGGGCGTGACGGTCAAAGTGATGAAATCTTGCGCCATTTGGAGCGGAGACGCTTTCTCGCCATTGTGGGCGCCTCGGGCAGTGGCAAGTCTTCGCTGATTCGCGCCGGACTGCTGCCCTATCTGCACGGCGGTTTCTTGGCGGGAGCCGGTTCACATTGGCGCGTCGCGATTTTCCGTCCTGGCTCTGACCCTATAGGCAATCTGGCGCAGAAACTCGGTCAACCGGATGTGCTCGGAACACCTCTTGAAGGCGGCGCTGATCTGAAGCGAAGCGTCGTGATGCTGGAGGCCACCCTGCGGCAGAGCGGCCTGGGCGTAATTGAGGCCGTGCGGCTTGCGCGGCTGCCGGAGCGAGAGAATCTGCTCATCATTGTGGATCAATTTGAGGAACTGTTTCGCTTCGCCGACGCTAGCGGCGCGGAGCGGCAAGAAGATGATGCCGCTGCGTTCGTAAAGTTGCTGCTCGAAGCGACGCGCCAGACGGAGTTGCCGATTTACGTTGTTTTGACCATGCGCTCCGACTTTATCGGGGACTGCGCCAGATTTCAGGGTCTGCCGGAGGCCGTAACCGCCGGAATGTATCTGATTCCTCGAATGACGCGTGAGCAGCGACGGGCGGCGATTGAAGAGCCGGTTCGAGTCGGCAAAGCGCAAATTGCGCGTCGGCTAGTAAATCGACTGTTGAACGACGTAGGGGACAATCCTGACCAGCTTCCCATTCTGCAACATGCTTTGATGCGCACGTGGGACTACTGGGAGAAGAATTGTTTGCCCGGACAGCCGATCGACCTCGAGCATTACGAAAAGATTGGAACGATGTCTCCTGATGGCGATGTTGAAGGAGCGTTGTCGATCCACGCCGATGAAGCCTATGAGGAACTTCCAGATCAGCGTCACCGCGAGATTGCCAAGCGCATGTTTCAATCTTTGGCGGAAAAGGGGGCGGACAATCGCGAAGTTCGTCGACCCGCCACCGTGGCGGAAATCGCCGCGGTGGCCGGTGCCCAGATCCCAGAAGTTATAAAAGTGATCGAGTACTTCAGGCGGCTGGGACGCTCGTTCTTAATGCCACCTTCTGATGTTCCGCTGGACGAGCATAGCGTCATTGATGTTTCGCATGAGAGCTTGATTCGGGGCTGGAGACGACTCAAGGAATGGGTTGACGAGGAGGCCCGATCGGCGTCCGTCTTTCGACGGTTAGCCCAGACCGCCGTACTTCACGCGCGCGGAGAAGCAGACCTCTACCATGATCCGGAACTCCAGATAGCACTGAACGAGCATCCGACAGCGGAATGGGCCAAGCGCTATCATGCCGATTTCGAACAGGCTATGGCGTTTCTTGAAGAAAGCCGGGAGGTCGCCGCAGCAAAACAGCAAACAGAGGAGCGGCGAAGGTCAGAGCAAGAACAACGGAAGACTGAGGAGTTGCAAAGAGCACGAACGAATCTCAGAAATCTAGGTGCTTTATCCGCCGTAGCTCTGGTTGCACTTATCGTTGCCGTCTTCTTCGGTTTGGAATACAAACAAAAGAATGTTGCCCTGGCTAGGATGAATACTGATCTTGCTAGAACTCACGGAGACCTCGAGCGGAAAAACGCAACTCTCGTAGAACTTTATCAAAGCCGTGCTATTGCGCAGACCGGCTTAGAGCAGAAGAATAAAGATCTTGCTATCGCGCAGACCAGCTTAGAGCAGAAGAATAAAGATCTTGCCAGTGCACAGACCGGCCTAAAGCAGAAGAATAAAGATCTTGCTACCGCGCAGACCAACTTAGAGCAGAAGAATAAAGATCTTGCCAGTGCACAGACCGGCCTAAAGCAGAAGAATAAAGATCTTGATGGAATCGTAAGCACCTCACTCCAATCATGTACCTCGCTCCTCCAACAAATCTGGGATGTGGCCGAACGGCAACCGGAGCTAACTCCGCAAGGCCGGGGGGGCGGCGCAACAAAGGGCCCAGCGCCTGCCTCCAATAGCCGAAGCGAAGTCACTTCAACACAACCAGCCGGCAGCCGGAGGGAGATGTTTGGTGTCTATGAAAGCATGGCCCAGCAATGCCGCGATGTGGCTGATCACGTTCTCGCTCTCGACGGAACGAACTTCGCCGCCAAGAATTTCATAGCCGTGAATATGGTCCTTCAGGCTGAGGCTGTCGGTCAAACGAAACGAAATAAAAGCAGCGCGCCAGAAATGCGACGATGCGCTCAAAAATGCCAGTAAGCTCAAAGCAGAAACCGCGAATCACGAGAGTCAGATTGTCGCCGCTCGCACCTATGCCATGACCGGCGTTGTACTCTTCGATCTGGGCGATCGGAAGCAAGGCTTGAACACAATTGACGAGGGCGTGAAGCTTGCAGACGACATTCGAAATCGTTCGGACGCGAAACTTTTCGACGACTGGGATTGGCACGTGCTGGCATTGGTCTATAACTGGGCAGGAATATACCTGGAGCGTAACAACAATCAGCCCGAGGCTATCGAGCGCTATGGAGAGGCTTTTAAGATGGATTCCCGAGGTTCAGAGGCTGCGGATGCTCAGCACCGTGTGGCGGCCTGGCGCTATGTCATGGGCCACACGGCTCAGATCGGGGACCTGCAACTAAAACTGCACCACAACGAATTGGCCAAAGTTGCCTACAACAACGGGGTAAATATTGCCGCGTATATCGCTGAGAAGGAAAACAGTTTGCAGAGCCGGCGCGACCTGTGGGCTCGCTACTTTGATCGTGGGGAGTCTGAATTTGCCCTAGCACAAGACGCCAGGGACCGGCAGAACACAAAAATTTTCGCCGGCGAACTAGAAGCTTCCTTGAAAGACTATAGCGAGTGTCAAAAGATCGCCAAGGCTATGCCGGTGATGTTCCGGACGATCGCCACAAGGAGCTCGTTAGTTGGGAACGCATTGGGGACATTCACCTAGCCAAGGGCGAGACCGACTTGGCGTTAGATTCGTACGAAAAAGAACGACTCATCGCCGCCAATCTGGTTGCTCGCGAACCCACGCCTTTCCGCCGCCGTAGCCTTTCCATCAGTTATGGCAAGGTGGTGACGGCCTACGCGGCACAAAAACGCTATGACGAAGCGCGCAAACTCCTGAACGCGCGGCTCACCGATCTCAATGCGGAACTAGGGCGAAATCCGGAGGATGCCCTCGTCCTGCGTGATCTCGCTCGGTGCTATCGGCAGCAGGCCGATTTGGAGGAGCTGCCAGAAAATTGGACCGGCGTTGTCGAGGCCCGTCGACAGCAAGCGAAGATTCTCGACAAACTTGAGGCTAATAATGTGGGAGACGGAGTGGCGGAGGAACTGGTGAGCGCCTATGGCAATTTGGCGTGGGCCGAGCTATTGGCTGGACTCTTCCAGCAGGCCACAGATGACGCGAAAAGAGCTTTAGCCAAAGATCCTAGTCAGGCTTGGATTAAGATCAATTTGGCACATGGTCTGTTGTTCACCGGCCAGGTTAGCGACGCCAAGGCGCTTTATTTTGAAAACAAGGACAACATGAACGGCCGCCGGAAACTTTCCGAGGACGTGAAGAGTGATTTCGCGGCACTATGTCGGCGAAACTACAAGCACCCGGCCATGGCCGAAATTCTTCAGACTCTCGGCATCACTGGCGCGCAATCAGACCCCTGCCTTGCGCCTGCAAGCCCCGTCGGACCTTAGAGATTTTTGAACAAAGATTTTCTCTTGGCCTTATCGACAGTGCTACAAATCTGTCACAGCTTCCCGCTAATGCGGTCCCTAAATGCGCCAGATACCCAACGAGTAGCCGAGGCGGTGCCGGGACCACGCTCAATCGTTATCCATCGCGATGGCCGTATCGCATTGAAAAAAGATGGCGGACCTTATTTAAGCAACAGGAAACTATCGCGAAATTATTGTAGTAAACTTTGCCCAAATGGTTGACTCATTTTCGACATTTGGTCCTGAGTCTTATTTTTTACCGCCGATCATAAATCTGCGCATTGGTGTCACCGGGCATCGAACTCTCGACGATCCCGCAAAGATTTGCGCCAGAGTACAAGAAGTACTATCGAGCATCGCACGATGGTTTGAAGGCAAACCTTATTCCATCGAGGTGCTCTCTTCACTTGCTGACGGCGTCGACCGGCTGGTGCCGCAGTGCGTTCTTTCGAGTGCCCAGGCTTCAGGCAATACTAGCGAAGTTAACAAGACTCAGCCTGTAAAAGTCGATCTCCTGGCGATCCTGCCCATGAGACAGGACGTGTACTGCCGAACATTTCTGGGCGTCCAGCAAACCGAGTTTGACGAGCAATGCTCTTTGGATACGCCAGCCGCCAAGGAGTTCCATTCACTTCTCAAAGCAGCGAAATTTATTATTGAGGCACCACTACCCAAGGGCGAACTTGGTTCGGACCCCGCGGAACTCTACAAGAATCCAGGCAATCGACATGAGGCTTACCGCTGGGCGGGGAATTACATCGTGGAGCACTGCGATGTTCTGCTCGCCGTCTGGGACGGGAAAAAGGAACTACGTCCCGGTTCTACCTCGCGTGTTGTTGCCTATGCCCGCGAACATGGTCGCACCGTGATTTGGATCCATGCGCGAACTGGTCAGGTTAGCTGGATCGTTTCAGGAGATGACCTCGCCGCGCAGTTCGTGTATTTCCGAGGGTATTGCTCGGAACTTGAAACGGTAACTGATCGACTTGACGCCGACCGCCGCTATTTCCGGTTGGTGACGGAGGCCGACCGCGCAGGTCTCTCAAAGGATGGATTTTCGGCGATTCGTCAAGTAGTGTTGCCTAAATTAAATCATGCGGGTGCGCTAGCTGCTCGCTATCAGAAATGGTATTACCGGTCTGGAAACCTAGGTTACTGGTGTGCGGGTCTTGCCGTTCTCACCGCCGCGGTTCTTTCGCTGGGGTTCAAGCAGCCCCCTCATGGCCTGTATCTCGTCGAAGCTCTTTTGATTTTTATCACTTTCGTTTGCGGGTGGCTGTTGAAGAATATGGGTTGGCAAAAGAAATGGATAGATTACAGGTACCTTGCGGAGCGCTTACGTGCTACCTGCTTCCTGTATATCGCAGGTATCGATTTGGAACCCGCTCCCGAGTATCCAGATACGCAATTCGACTGGCTCCCCGGAGGCTGGGTAACTCTGGCGCTTCGAAAGGTCTGGAGCGAGCTACCAAAACTTGAATCGGATGCAGTGCGGTTTCAGGATCCCGCGCAGGTTCGTGCTCTGGGCGCCTTTCTTTTTCGCGCATGGATCGATCATCAGCAGCTCTACTATTTCGATTCCAGTAAAAAGAACGACGGACGAAGCCAGATTTATGAAACCTGCTCTGTGATTCTTCTTATAGCAACGTTCGTCATTGCGTGCATCTATGGATTTGGTGGTTACCTAGCTATATCTAAAATCTTCGGCTGGCTTGAAGCGATAGAGTGGTTGGGCGAAGGGCCTCACATGATAGCCGTGGTGTTTCCAGCAATCACCAGCGCCTTGGCGGGCATTATGATTTTTCATCATTTTGCCCGTAATGCCGAACGCTACTCAAGCATGAGTAATTTTTTGTGGGGAATTGGTGCGGAGTTGCTGACGGCGGTTGGGCTTTCGGGCAACGAGCAACAGATTCCGGATCTGGAGCGCGTCAGGCTGTTGGTTAGAAATGCAGACAGAGCGATGGCCCATGAGCACGAAGGCTGGCGGACCGTGTTCGGTGTCAAATTGCCTGGTCCCGGCTGAGGAAGACGCGCGCGCTTCGGGGTTCCGAAAGAGCTAGTCGGAAGCAGCAACCTTTCGAAAAGTTGGCGTCGACCGTCTGAGCCGGCAGAACTTACCAGGCGTTAGCGGCGTTTCCGATGCAGGTGATACAACATAGCCTGAAGTGGTCCCGCCCGGAGGCTATGAAAAAGATGGAACGGATTTCAGAAGCGTCGCCACGTTTTAAGTCCCGGATAGCGGGTTTCTTGTACCTGCTCATCATAGTTGGAGCCCTGTTTGCCCCGTTCGCCGTCGCGCCATCCGGCATGATGCGGGGCGATGCGGGGTTGCCAACGACAGCCCAGATCCTAGCCTCGCAGCCATTGTATGTTTTCGGCGGCGCCGCCCAGCTGGTCGTGGGCGCATGCGATATCGGCGTGGCGCTGATCTTCTATGAGCTGCTCAGGCCAGTCAGCAGGGGGCTCGCCCTTCTCGCGGCATCCTTCAGGCTCGTTTTCGTGGCCATAGCAAATGCCAACGTGCTCAACCATTTTGCGCCTTTGCTTCTTCTGAGTGGCGCAGCGTACCTAAACGCGTTCAAGCCTGATCAGTTGCAGGCGCTCGCGCTGGTGTTCATCAAGCTCCGCACCATCGGCTTCGACATCGCCTTGGTGTTCTTCGGCTTTCATTGCGTCGTACTCGGTTACCTTCTTTTCAGGTCGACCTTCTTCCCGCGTATTCTGGGCCTGCTGCTGGCGATTGGGGGGGTGGGTTATATAGTTAATATTTTCGCCAACGTTATTCCACCTGCGATTGGAGCTCGTCTCTTTCCCTACATAATGCTGCCGGCGGGAATTGCAGAAATCGGGCTGACCCTATGGCTCATTATCGTCGGCGTGAACGATTCGAAATGGACGGAGCAGGCCAGCGCCGCAGCGGTCGAGTGACGAACCACTCCAAGTAATCCACAAGTCCCTGGTAAACGCTTACCGGACAAACCTGTTCTCATGGCGCTTCCGATTCCGCGGGACGGCGTAGTGATCGTCGTTTTTTCTGCCGCAGTTTCAATCGCACCCGAAGTTGAGGTTCAAACCTTCAACTCCTGATTGGCAGCAATATAAAGGAATTAGCGGTGTACTGAGTCGTATTTCGGGCGTTTGCCTGCAGTTAAGTGCTGGAGTACACTCCATGGCCGATGACGGATAATTCCTCAATTACTGGCCGCACGATTTCCCACTACGAAGTCCTGGAAAAACTAGGTGGGGGAGGCATGGGCGTGGTCTACAAAGCCAAGGACACTCGCCTGGGCCGCAACGTTGCGCTGAAGTTCCTCCCCCCGGACATTTCACATGATCCGCAAGCCACCGAACGATTCAGGCGCGAAGCGCGCGCTGCATCGTCTCTCAATCATCCGAACATCTGCACTATTTACGATACTGGAGAATTCGAAGGTAGACCATTTATCGCAATGGAATTGCTAGAGGGGCAGACTCTTAAACATCGTATTAGCGGGAAACCCATCGAAGTATCTGAGCTCCTGGAAATTGGTATTCAGATCGCTAGCGGGCTTGATGCTGCCCACTCGAAGGGCATCGTGCACCGCGACATAAAGCCCGCGAATATCTTTCTCGTGGACCGGGCGCAGGCCAAAATTCTTGATTTTGGTTTGGCGAAGCTGGCACCGACGGTCCTACAGGCTGTCGAATCGGTAAATGCGACATCCATGAATGCAGTGACGCAAATGGTTTATGGAGAGCAACTGACCAACCCGGGGAGTTCTGTGGGGACCGTCGCGTACATGTCACCGGAACAAGCGCGGGGCGCAGAGTTGGATGCGCGCTCGGATCTGTTCTCACTCGGTGTGGTTCTCTACGAGATGGCTACGGGGTCAGTGCCATTCCCTGGGCCAACGGCGGCCGTCATTTTCGACGGAATTCTGCATTCTGTACCCGTGCCCGTAAGGGAGTTGAACGCCCGTCTGCCCTTGGCGATGGAAAACATTCTGGGCAAGGCACTTGAGAAGGATGCTGACCTGCGATGTCAGACTTCCGCCGAACTCCGGGCCGACATGAAACGCCTCAGCCGCGATCTGGAGTCAAACCGTCGGCCTGCCACGGAGAGGGGCGTTAAGGGATCCGGCGCACATCCGGTTCCTTCCAAGCGAAAGTCAGTCGCGGTGCTTTACTTTGAAAACCAGAGCGGCGCGAAGGAGGACGAGTACTTCCGCGATGGGATTACGGAGGATATTGTCACCGAGCTTTCCAAGATCGCCCAATTGGAAATTTTCCCCCGTTCGGAGATGCTCGCATTCCGGGACAAGCCAGTTTCGGCGCTACAAGTCGGCCAGCAGCTTGACGCCGGTTACGTGCTCGAAGGCTCCATCCGCCGCGCCGGCAATCGCGTACGCATCACCGCACAGTTGGTGGAAGTTTCGACTAGACATTCCGTCTGGGCCGAGCGTTACGATCGGCAACTGGAAGATGTGTTTGCGATCCAGGAGGAAATCGCTCGCAGCATCGCCCAAGCCCTACGGATTACGCTAACTCCCCAGGAAGAAAAAACCATCGCCCGCAGGCCGACCGAAAACCCTCAGGCGTACGATTTTTATCTTCGCGGCAGGAGTTACGCGCGACGAGAGAATTTGGACTATAGCCTGCAGATGTTTGAACAGGCGATTCAGCTGGACCCAAATTTTGCTCTTGCACACGCTGGGATTGCCCACTTGTGTGGCTTGGTCTATGAGATCCGCGAGCAGAACTCCAAATGGATTGAAAGAGGTCTGGCAGCCTGCGATCGGGCGACCGCCCTGGCACCCGACCTGCCGGAGGTTCTGGTAGCGCGCGCTCGTATTTGTTATGCGCAAAAGAAATACGAGGAAACTGCCCTGCTGGCATGGCGCGCAATCGAAAGAAAGCCCGACTGTGAAGGATCCTGGAACATGCTCGGTCGCGCCTATTTCTCTAGCGGCCGTAATGAAGAGGCCGCTGCACTCACGGAACGGGCCATCGAAGCCAATGGCGACGACTACAACACATATATCCCCTTTAGCCGGGCGCTGGAAGTATTGGGACGAAAAGAAGAAGCTGGGCAAGTGCGCCAACGCATGGTGAAGATCCTTCGCCAACAACTTGAGTTGGTGCCAGAGGACGTGCGTGCACGCATCCTGCTGGCTAATACCCTTGCCTGCTCCGGGCAAGATGAAGACGAGAGCATGAGGCACCTGCAGACTGCCGTGGCACTGCGCCCCGGCGATCCCAACACCCTCTATAATGCTGCTTGCACTTACGGCATCCTCGGAAAGAAGACGCAGGCCTTTGAAGCATTCAAGAAGGCTGTCGAGGCCGGATACAGCAATATGAATTGGGCGGCTAAAGACTCTGATCTTGATTGTTTACACGATGACCCTGCTTTCCAGAAACTGGTGGGCCTCAGCCCCAGTCCCTCGCTGTAGTGAATATTTCTCCAGAGCTAGGATTGGATTTCTTTCGAAATCGAACCACTTGGACGTATAACGCATTCCCCGGACAAGTCCTATAAAAGCACGGTCGATGCAATACCATCTAATCAGTTGACCCGACAATGCTTCTCCCTCGAGAACCCGATCTGTCCGGCTGTACTCGATCAGACCTGGCTAGGGTGGTTTTGCGTTTGAATCAACGCTCGCGACAGACTGTTAGCTATCCAGCCCTCCGCAATGAGACCTGGAGCTAGTGTTGCGTCGACCCATTGAGATCGCCCGACGCTGAACAACTCGCTCTGCACATCATAAGTATTGGGCGCGTAGAATGGTGACGACGTTATGTTTTCGGTTCATGAACTTAGGTAGCTTTTCGAGTCCACCACAACCCGCGACCGACGATCCGCCCATTACGGTTTTTCAGGCGTGGGACAGGCTGGTACGAGAGGTTATCGGACTCTAAGATCTGCGTACCATTCACCAGCAGGAATCGCGAGAGCATCAGGCCACGTTGTGGCTGCCACGTCACGACAATTTTACCGCTCAATTGTTTGGGATCCGTCTGCGCGCAATCGACGGCGACGATATCGCCTTCACTGATCAGCGGGGCTATCGCATCGCCGCGTACCGTTAGACAGGTGGTTTGACCCGGGTTGGGACACCACGCCTCTGGAGCAAAAAGGGTGCATGGCCGATGCACGAGTACCGCACGGACTCGCAACAGCGGCCCAAACCGACTCGAAGGAATACATCTAATGTGTACGTATTTGAACAGACGGGGTAATTATGAGTCTAGTAAAGTTATATTTTCAGTTAATCTAGCTCTTCCTCATCCGCTCTCTCAGCCGATCTCGAACGGATCCCCGCGCAACTGGAGGCGGTGATGCACAAACGGTTCATTCTGCTCCTCGGTGTGTTTCTGGGTAGCTGCGTGCTGACCGAAGCACAAACGCCCACTTCAGAGGTTGTCCAGGCGCAAGAACCTGTTGCATCGATTGTGACCGCAGTACCGGCTCCATTGCTCGCCGCATCCTTCCTACTGTCCGACAACCCCGGAAAATCCACCGCCCATTTCAGTTATCTTTTCGCGGGCGCATATGAGCGTGACCAGGGCCTGGAGGGTCTCGCGGAACTCTCGCCGATGCGCGAGCTCAAGACATTGTTTCTCACGCAGTCGTTACTGCCGCTCGTGCAAATTTGGGGCGGACGGTTGCGGCTTGATGCCTTTACCAGCACACTTCACACCCAGAATATACAGCTTGGTCCTTCAGCTGATGGTGGTCTGCAGGCATCTCGACTGCCGCGACAAGGTTATACCGGAGGGCCCCGTTCGGTCGATCTCTACGGCGTCAGCCTCACCTTTCACTTTGGACGGGACGCGCAGATCGGACGCCCCGCCCCAATATGGCGGTGTCTCGCGCGGATTGTAGGGCGTCGGAAGGAATGCAGCGAATGATGACGGCGAAGGGCTACTAACCAAACGCTGTGAATCGTGGCCCTGGCCTGAGCTCCGTGCCACAAAAAGGAATAGTGAAATGAAAACTAGCGGGTCAACGCCTGATTAACGGGACAGGAAATTTGGCCGCGCGCGACGAAGGTACTCATCATTCCGGGTCGTAATTTCTCTCACCGAACAACATATACTTGCGACAAACACTGACCTCGAACTGGGGAGGTGCCAATATGCCAGACGAAGAGTGGATCAAAACACTTGCAGACGGCAGAAAGTGAAATTCATTTACCAGAAATTGCAGGTGGACGGTGCGTTTCTGACGGCGCAGCTTGCCGGTAATGAGGTCGTTTATTCGGTGGTATTGACCAAAGCAAGGAACCCGCTTAGTCGTGAAGATGTTGAAAGCCATTTCGACGCCGAGCTTTCAAAGAAGTAGCTCCACTCATTTTTGGAACTCCCTGCGCCTAACGGCGTGGTGGGAAGTTACTCACATGACTAGAACTGTCCAGGCGAGATGTATCTCCTGCTGCCCAGGAACCGGTGCCCACACCTGGGAGCGCGGCGGAGGTGTGTGACTTGACGCTCAAACTATACGCCCTTGAGCCGATTGCCGTGGGCTCCCGATCCGATTCTGACTACAAATTGTCGCTGGCAACGGCCATACAAGTAACCAGCTCGGTACCTCTTGCGAGTTGCCTTTCCCATCGTGTCTAATATCGCCGGAGGCTTCATGGACATTCTCGCGGCGCTACGACAAGAAGAAGGAAAATTGCAACATCAACTAAAGGGAATACAGATTGCGATTGCTGCTTTAAACGGTTCACATTCCGCTTCGGCAGGCGGACAGATCGCCGGTCCGAGCGTAAGCCGGAAGAGAACGATGTCGGCGGCGGCCCGAGCCAGGATTTCAAAAGCGACGAAAGCACGATGGGCGAAGTTCAGAGCTGAAAAAGCTAAGAAAGCGAAGTAGCTAACGACCCTCTCCTGTTCGTAGGTGAAGCTGAGATCCTCTTGGGTGATCGCCTAAGGGCGTGCCGAGACGAAAGCGCTCGCGCTATGAGCCTTCGTAGTACACCGGCAGGGAGCTAGGGGTTGAGCGAGCCGCCTCCGTGCGTTTTGCCACAAAACTTGCAATAAGTGGGCGGCTCGGAATTGTCCACATGGTGGCTCACGGGCTTTTGCGTGCCGAGGTAAGTGAAAATAGACTTGAGGTCGGCGTCGTTCAGCTTGCCGTAGTATCGCCACGGCATCGTTGCGCTGAGCTCCCGCACACCGCCCACGCGCCCCGTGCGCATCGTCTGGATGAACATCTCATCGCTGTAATAGGGAATACCCGAAGGATCGGGCGTCAAGTTTGCGGCAGCGGCCTTTCCTGCCTCCCCTTCGATGATTTGCCCGCCGCCGTACGGATGCTCCTTGCCCTTCAGGTCGGTCGCCATGTGGCACCCCCCACACCCAGCGATCTGCGTCAGATATTCGCCGTGCCGGATGGGATCGGCACGGTCGGGCGTCGCTATAGGCCCCGCGAGGGGCTCGGGATACGCCTTCGTGAGCAATTTGAAGGGAAGCGGCAGCTTCATCTGCGGCAGGGGGTTGCGCACCGCCGGAATCGAGCGAAGATAAACGACCACCGCCGCCAAATCTTCCTCGGACATGTGCCGGTAATTCTCATAAGGCATGATGGGAACGAGTGGCCGACCGTCGTGGCCGATACCCTCGCGAATCGCCCGCGCAAACATGTCGTCGGTCCAGGAGCCCGCACCTGTTTCTACGTCGGGTGTGAGATTCGGAAAAGTGATTTGCAACCCAAGTCCGGGAAGGGTCTCAACTGTTCCGGCGCCCATCTTAGCCGGCAGTGGCTCGTGATCAGGCCCAGATTGAGAATGGCATTTGAAGCAGTTGGCCAGGCTGGAAACGAGGTAGCGGCCGCGTTCCAGCCGAGCGGGCGTGCGCTCAAATGTGCGTGCCGTCAGCGGGCGCGATCGCGTTCCTCGAAACGTCCCGGCGAGGAATTTTTGGGCAGTAGGCCAGCCAAACGTCTTGGCGATAAAACCCACACCGGCGCCGATTGCTAACAGCGGCAGCATGACGACAATTGCCGTCACAATTCTCCACCAGCGAGACATAGAGATCTCCTCTGATCGAGCGTGGGTGGTGCAGGAAGAAACTGGGCCCGCCGAGGATGTTCACTGGAATGGTTGGGAGCTCGATCGCTGCGCGGAACATACGCCCACCAACATTTGACGTCAACTTCTAATTCTGGCCGTCTCGGGGTCAAACTCCTGCGAGTGGACTTCGAGCAAGTGTTGCGTCGACCTATTGAGGTCGCACGGATAACCGGACATCTCTACCAGTGTCGCGGCAGCCGCACCTGCTACAAGCATATCCATGAAAAGAGTCAATAAGCACTAAGTCGGCGACGGTGGCATTTCAGCTGATGAAGTGCCCTGAAAGCGGACGCCGCTGATGAGTGGAACCGCCATCTCCGCACTCAACTCGTCAAGCACCGTTTTCGCTGGCGGAGCGTGTGGTCTTCTGCACGACCCAGCGTCTCACCGTGTCGGACGGCTTCACTTCGCAAAATTGAACAGATGATCCTCGCAAAGCTCTTGGAATCTCTATATCGTCACACGGTCGCTGGACGCAAGTACTACGCGATTGCGGCCCATTTGTTTCGCCGAATACAAAGCGGAATCAGCGCAAGCTATCAGCTGACCGAAGGTTCGCGAGACCTTGTTCAAACTCGCGATCCCAAAGCTTGCGGTAACGATAATGTCGTGGGCGCCAAAGGTAAATATCTTCTCAGACAGATTTTCGCGAATATGCTCGATCGCAATTGCTGCCCCCCTCATATCTGCGTGCGTCATTACAATCACAAATTCCTCTCCGCCGAAGCGACCGCACATGTCGCAGCTTCTGCAATTATTTTTCATTATCTGAGCGAACTTCTTTAGTACTGTATCGCCGGCTTCGTGCCCAAAACTGTCATTCAATCGCTTGAACCGATCCAGATCAGCCATGGCGACGCATAGTGGGAAACCGTGTCTAACGGCTCCTGCAATCTCTTTTTGAGCCCAAGCCTCAACGGCACGCCGATTTGGTAAGCCGGTCAAATCATCAGTTAGTGCTAGTTCTTCTAAAAGTCTGTTCTTAGCTTCAATTTGCCTATGAAACTCGATTACTCGGAATCCGACCCCGACACGCGCACGCAATTCTTCCGGTGCGAAAGGCTTCGTCAAATAGTCGTCCGCTCCAGCAGAAAGCCCGACTGAGATTTCACTCTTATCTGTATTGCCGGTGAGAATGATGATGTAAGAGTAAGATTCTTGACAATGTGCGCGCATGCGCTTGCACAGCTCGACTCCCGCCAGGCCGGGCATCATCCAATCGATGATTACCAAGTCGGGCTTGTATTCCCCGAAAAGACGCATTGCCTCGCCTCCATTTTTTGCAAAGAGCAGCGAGTATCGTTGTTCCGCGAAAGTGTCCTCAAGTAGCCTCCGATAGATTCGGGAGTCATCTGCAATTAAAAGCTTGAAGTCCTTGCCGGGATTCATTTTGTAAAATGGCTCGGAGATACAACTTCGGTTCGAGTGAGATGCTCAATTAGAGCATGAAGCGACCCCTAACTTAATCCTACATGAGCTCATATCGTGGTTAAGGATCACGGTACGGAGCGATTTGAATGTTCAGGGGCTATCCTATTTCGGTAAGAGTGCAACCTGCCCCTGCTTGGCAAGTACTTCGCCCACTTTGCGCGCTAAGGTTACCAAAGCGAATGGCTTTTGGAGCATTACTTTCTCCGAGCCGGCCAGCTTGTGATTGTCTTTCGCGTATTCCGTGTACCCCGACATATAAATGACTTTGATTTGTGGGTACAAGTTAACCAGGCGAATTGCTAACTCCGGACCGTTCATTCGCGGCATCACTACATCTGTCAACAAGAGATCAATCTCGCCATGATGCTGCTCAGTGACCTGGAGAGCTTCGATTCCGTCGGCTGCCTCAAGGATAATGTAGCCACTGTCTTTTAAGAACTCACTTGTCACTTCGCGAATAGCGGCTTGGTCTTCGACAAGCAAGATTGTTTCGGTCCCGCGGAAAGGAGGGCCAACCGCTCCGCTTCGATCCGGTGAGCTAACGACCTGTTTAACTTGAGGTAGATAAATCTTGAAGATAGTCCCATGCCCGGGCTCGCTGTAAACCCAGATCCATCCGCCATTCTGCTTGACCGCTCCATAGACCGTCGCGAGGCCCAGCCCCGTTCCTTTGCCCAATTCCTTCGTGGTGAAAAATGGTTCGAAGATGTGTGCCTGAGTTTCTGCGTCCATTCCTAATCCGGTGTCACTCACGGCCATCATGACGTAGTTCCCTGGCCGTACCTCGGTGTGTCGCAGAGCATAGGCCTCATCCAGAAATACATTTGCGATCTCGATGGTGAGGCTTCCTCCCTCGGGCATGGCGTCTCGACTGTTGATCACCAGATTCATCAGAACTTGCTCAATTTGGGCTTGATCGGCCCTCACGATACCCAACGATGGGTCGGAAACAATGTGTAGTTCAATTTGATCACCGATGAGGGGCTCGAGCATCCTGGCCATCTCATTTACCACGCCATTCAGATCCAGTAATTTGGGCTGGATGACTTGCATCCGACTGAAGTCCAATAGCTGCCGCGTCAAAGAGGCAGCCTTGTCAGCAGCTTTGTCGATTTCCCCGGCGTTCTTCCGCGAGCGCTCAGTCGCGCCGAGATATTCCAACATCATCTCGCTATTGCCCTTGATGATCATCAGTAGGTTGTTAAAGTCGTGCGCCACCCCACCGGCCAGTCTGCCCACCGCCTCCATCTTCTGTGATTGACGGAGTTGTTCTTCAAGTTGTCTGTGCTGGGTGATGTCATGGATCACGCCTAGCATGAGGGTTCTCTTCGCAGTCTGATCGCTCATAACCGTCGCTTCATCGCGACACCACAGGATTCGCCCATCTCGTGCGATCATCCTGTATTCGGAACGGAATGGTTCTCTGCTGAGCTGGCTTTCTTCTTCCTGACTCAGCACACGCTCACGGTCCTCAGGATGCAGACTCTTTAGCCAAGCCTCGGGATCGCTCATCCATTCCGCAGGAGAGAACCCAAGCAGGGTTTCAATTTGCGGGCTGACGTATGACCAGGGGCCGGCCACTCCAAACTCAGCGACATAGGTAATGGCTGGCAGTTGCTCCACCAGTGTCCGAAATCTTGTTTCGGCCACCCGGAGTTCTTCTTCCGCTCGTTTTCGATCGATGGCGACGGCGATTTGGTCACCGACGGAAGCCATGAATTCAAGCTCACGCTGGGTATATGCATTTCCGTCCTCATAATGCTGCGCAACAAATACTCCAATGGTCTCTTTAGGCGTCTTAAGCGGAACACCGAGCAAAGTGGCGCCGGGCGTGCCCACTAGCTCCACTTCACCCAGTTCAGCCAGTTGGTCGAAGAATTCTTGGGTGATTATCATTGGACGTCCCGCTCTAAAGACGTATGCCGTGCAACTCTTTTCTAGCTTCTGAGACGGGGGTGGTGGATCGAACTGATCCACGAAGAAAGGAAAGGTAAAGAGCCCGCTCCGTCGATCATAGAGCGCCACAAAGAAATTCTCCGCAAAAATCACCTTCTTGAGCGACTCATGAATCAGACGAAATAGTTCATCAAGATTGGCGGTGACATTTACGCCCTGGATGATCTCAAACATCACCTGCCGCTCGGCCTCAGCGCGTTGACGCTCGATAGCGATGGCCGACAAGTGCGTCGCTCGCTCGATTACCTGGAGATCCTGTTGGCTGGGACCACGAGGCTCACGGTAATACATCGCAAAAGTGCCCAAGATCTTGTCGTCCTTGGAAATTATCGGGGTTGACCAGCAGGCCCGTAATCCGTGACTGAGCGCGAGATCTCGATAGTCGGACCAAAGCGGATCGGTGGCTATGTCTGTGACGATAACGGGCTGCCCACGGTAGGCGGCCGTGCCACAGCAACCAACACGCGGACCTATCGTAGTGCCA
The DNA here is from genome assembly GCA_963819625.1 of uncultured Acidobacteriota bacterium. GTDB lineage: Bacteria > Acidobacteriota > Terriglobia > Acidiferrales > UBA7541 > Acidiferrum. Next base: position 320,412 of record CAWFWY010000018.1, on the reverse strand, counting down.
TCTATGGCACGCGTGTAGCTGTCCGGCAAGCTGGGAGCTGCTCCATTCCGCAAGGACTTCCGGTTGGCTTCGAGGAGTTGTATGGAACAAAGAAGCCCAGGGGATCGCTCTTCTATGATCCGGCACAACACACTTAGCACATCCGAGAGGGGCGTCCCGCTGCTAATCATTTCCAGTACCGTTTTATCTATTGCAGACAGAATCTCGAAGAGCTTTGGAGCGGTACTAGCCAATTTGTTGTTTTTCTTCACTGTTTATGCCGCCCGCCAGCAGGGCCTTAGTTCGAGTTTAGGCTTTCCGCTCACCGCGTAAATCAGGAGAGGGGAGTTGTATGTGCTAAGAGGCACCTCGAAGAGGAGCAGTGCTCAGCAATGATCTTGGTTTCCGCAATCACTCCCCTATAGAACGGGAGTGTGCTCCGAAGAAACTTCGGTGAAAGGCACAGAGCCACGTAACTTCGACAATCCCCAAGGACGGAAGAACGAGGGCCTCGACATTCAAGGGCAAGGATGCGCAGGGACGCGACGTTAACAGCGACTGAGGTCGTTGCGTTTGCTCCAGAAATAAATTCCGAACGCCAGGGCGACGAGCGGCAGAACGGCACCGAATTCGTCGATGTACCAGGCGGTCTTGCCGGTATCGCGCGTCAGCGGGGTAAAAATAGCTTGAATATAGAGGTTGTGGCTGGCGTGAAGAATGGCGCCGGTCCAGAGGCTGCCGGATTTCAGGCGCATCCAGGCGAAGACGAAGGAGATGGAAATTACCAAGACGGTAAAACACGAAAGGCCGAACCAGGTGGGCGTGCCGCTGTTGTAGTCGCCCCAGATCAATAACGGATAGTGCCAGCAACTCCAGATCACGCCGCTCAGCAAAGCGGTGGTGGTAAAGCTGGTGGTCTTGAACAGCTCCGGGACCAGAAAGCCGCGCCAGCCTATTTCCTCTCCGAGAGCGGAAGCAGTGCTCTTCACCACGCCGAACGTTCCGGCGAGCAGAATGTAAATGAGGGTGGAGAGCGCGGGAGAAACGCGCAAACCAATCAGCGAAACAAGGCGAGTCATGAAATCGTGATTGGGAAAGGCTCCGAAGCCGGCGCTCCAAACAATGACGTAGGTAATGGCGGCGTAGAGCAGCGGGATGTACCAGCTCTGCGCGGCATATTTGGTCTGGGGCCACTTCCAACCCAGATCACTCAGACTGCGGCCATTGATTTTGAGAGTAGCGATGGCAGCCAGCGCCGGACACCACATGATGCCGAAAACAAAAAGGCCGCCGCCTGCACCGAGGGTGTGCGCGCGGAGGGTGAGGAAATAGAAAACGGAACTGAAGGCAAAGACCAGCAGGATATAGATGGCTACCTGCTGCCGAGAGCTCTTAGGCTGTGGCACGGGCACCTCCAGTTTGCAAATTCACTTTGCGTTCAATTGCGAAAAGGCCATGGGAAGATAGCGGTCTCATGCGAGTCACGGCATCACGGGCAGGAGCAAGTGTGACGGGTGGTCAGGCGCGGAATAGATTCGTTGTGTGGCGGAACGGAAGTCGCTCTCCTGTGCTTTGTAAATGCTGGGAACAAATTTTTGCGGATTGCGGTCGATGATGGGGAACCAGGTTGACTGCACCTGCACCATGATGCGATGGCCTTTCAGAAAGACATGGTCGTGGTCGCGCAAGGGGACGTCCCAGCGCATGGGTTGATTGGGAACGAGCGCGTGGGGCTGCTCAAAATTCTGCAGGTAGCGGCCGCGGCGGACTTCCATGGCGATCGGTAACTCGTACCCATTGAGAGATTGAGCGAACTGGCCGGGGGCGGGGCCCTCGCCGGGCTTCCATGCGGGCTGCTGGGCATCTTGAGGAAAGACGTCGATGAGCTTGAGGACGAAATCAGAATCGGTGCCGGAAGTAGAAGCGAAGAGTTCGGCGGACAGCGGACCGGAGATGACGAGATCATGGTCGAGAGGCGCGCTTACGTAGGTCAAAACGTCGGGGCGATGATCCACAAAGCGCTGGTCAGCGACTTCCCAGGTGCGCCAGTCCCCGGCGGGATAGGTGGGAGAAACCGGCCGCGCGCGATAAGGAACAGGATTGGCGGGATCGGAAACGTATTCGCGGAAGGGCTTGGCGGCTTTTGCGTTTGCGGGCGGCTCGAGGGAAAGCGTGCCGTCGGAATGAAAATAAAATTTTGTGGGCTTAGCTTCTTTTGGCGGCCACGAGGAATAGGTGTGCCAGGTATTCGAACCGGTCTGAAACGTGCTGGCTTGCCAGGCAGGCCGTTCTCCGACGCCGTGCAGATAGTAACGGAAAAAAGGAGCCTCGATATTTTCGCGAAACTCGCGCGCGGTTTCGTGCCCCGCAAAAGGAACGGTACCGATGGCGTCGCCCTTGGGAGTTTGCCATTCACCATGAAACCACGGACCTGCGACGATGAAGTTGGTGTGATCGGGATCGTGCTCGGCCGCGTGGCGGAAAATTTCCCAGGGACCCCAGGGATCCTCCTGATCCCAGAATCCAGCTACGTTGAGATTGGGGACCGTTGAAGCATGAAGTTGATTGACCCAGGCTTCTTTCTTCCAGAAGTCGTCATAGTCGGGATGTGCGACGGTGTCGTTCCAGAAGGGAATTTTGTCGTGCAGATACTTTTCGTTGAGGTTGGCGAGTGGCCCGACACCCAAGTACCACTCGAAAGTGTCGTAAGTCTCGAATTGAAAATGAGTGTTCTCGTTTTTGTCGGCTTGCTCCATGACGGCGTATTCCACAGCGTAGCTTTCGCGCAGCGCGCCGTAGCGATGCATGTCGTCGTTCATCCACTGGTCCACTGGCGAAGCTTGTTCGCTGATGGCTTTCAGCGCCGGGTGAGGATGAAGAAGGGCGAGCGCGGTGGTGAGACCATCGTAGGAGACTCCAAACATTCCGACATTGCCATTGTTATTGGGAACGTTTTTGACGAGCCATTCGATGGAGTCGTAGGCGTCGGTGGTGTCATTGGTGGCCTTGGGGTCGTTCAGGTCAACCTGGGAAGAAAGTTTGAAATAGCCTTCGGACTTGAAGCGCCCGCGCAGATTCTGAATGACGAAAATGTATCCGTCCTGTGCAAGCTCCATGAGATTGGCCGGCACCTGGGCCGGGGCTTTTTCGGGAACTCCATAAGGAGTGCGGCGAAAAAGGATGGGAAGAGGTTTGGTGGCGTTGGCGGGTGTGAGAATGACGGTTTGCAAATGGACGCCATCGCGGACCGGAATCATCACTTCCTGAAATTGAAAAGGCGGCGAGGCGGCCGGGCTTTGCGGTTCCTGGGCTGCCGCCAAACGCACCAAAGGCGCCCCGGCGAGAAAAAGAACAACCACGAGTGCAGTGTTGCGCATTCGAAAGCTCCAAGGGCCTGAACGTGACGCAGGCAAGGTTAGTATTTCAAGGTGAAATGCAACAGATGCCAGTGGAACGCGAACCAGAAGCAGCCTAGGCAGGCCACACCTAGCAGGACATTCCAGATGCGATACCAGACCCATTGCTGTTTGTCTCCCCACGAGACAACAGCCGCGAAGACTGCATAGAGCGCACCAATTCCGCCGAGCACGCCGATTATTTGAATCAGATGCAGCCAGAAATCGCCGGATGCGCCGAGACCTCCGGGCTTTTCCAATGCGGAAAAAACAAGGACGAATCCCAAGAAGAAGAGAATATCCAGCGCACAGATAATGCGGAGGATCCACCTGATGCGCCTGGCGGGAGGATCAAGGGTGAGAGGCTTGCCGTAGTGGCGGCGCAAGATGGCTGCCACGGGCCAAAGCAGCAGGGTCAAGGCGATGACGCCCAGACTGAAGCCCAGGATCACGTAGTTGACGATGGTCTTGTCAAAGGTGCTTTCGATCTTCTGGAAAACCATGAACGGAAAATCGATGTAGAGGATGACCGCACCGTTTGAGTCTTTGACGAAGGCTAGTTTGTCGTGCCCGTCCACATCGCGGAACAACATGGGAGCGATTTCCCGGAAGTGCTTGGGCACGCCGTTGGCATTTTTGAAAGCGTCGTCGATGAAAATGGTGTTGTCTTTAGGATCGACCTTGACCTTGGCTTCGCCCAACACGGTGAGTACGGACAAGAGACTGCTCTCGAACCGGCGGCTAATCTTGTACAAACCGGCTACCTGCCTGGCATCTTCCGCAGCGGTGGAGAGGGTGGGCTCGTTCAAGGCCGGGCCGGGAAAGTAGCGATCGAGAAATTTCTGAAATACAACTTCACGGGGGCTGACGTCGTCGCGCCCAAGACTGTTGTAGGAAACGAAGAACCCCACGTTGTCGTTCACCATCAGGTGCAAATCGCTGTGGAACAGTTCAGTGTCGCCGCCATGCCCGATGATGCGATGGCCATTGCGGGATTCCTCGTAAAAGCCCAGGGCTTGCGCATTCATGCTGGCAGGCCAGCCGTCCTGGCGAGTGTGCATCTCTATGGCGGTCTCCGGCTTCAGAATCTGGACATCGCCGTACTGACCGTTCTGCAAATGGGCGATCATGAAGTGCGACATGGCTTCCGCAGAGGCTGACAACGAGCCCGCGGGCGCAACCTGGACCCACTCAAAAGGCTTCGGCCCTTCGGAAGCGCGATGGTAGCCGTTGGACATGAGAGCTTTGAGATTTTCGGGCAGAGGCTGGCGAAATGTGGCGTGGGCCATGTTCAGCGGCTGAAGAATGTGTTGATCCACGTAGTCATCAAATTTTTGACCGGAGACGCGCTCGACGATGTAGGCAGCTACAGTGGTGGCGTAATTCGAATACGCGGGGATGGTTCCCGGCGCGAAAATTTGTTCAGGCAAGTGCGCGGGTAAATATTGCGACAAGGGACGCAGGTCTTTGGCTGAACCGACGAAAAGATTTTTGATGGTCTCTTCGAGGCCGGAGCGATGAGTCATGATATCGCGTAGGGTGGTGGGCTTGCCAAATTTCGCGGGAATTTTGAAATCGAGATAGTCGTTGACGTCGCGATCAAGCTGTAGCTTGCCCTGCTCCACCTGCTGCATGACGGCGGTCCAGGTAAACAGCTTCGAAATGGAACCTGGGCGGAACAGAGTGTTCTCGGCAGATACGGGAGTTTTCTTTTCGTAGTCGGAATAACCGTAGCCGCGAGCGAAAAGAAGCTTGCCATCTTTGACCACGGCCACGACGGCGCCCGCGATGTCCGCTTGTTCGAGCTGCTGGGGCATGAAGCCGTCCATGAAGGAGGAGAGATCTTCCGCGGTTAGAGAAACGGCCGTGATCGGACTTGTGGCCGGAGCCGCAGGAGACGGCGTGGCAGCGACGGGGCGTTTGGCCTTGGGAGTCGGCTTAACCGCAGGCCCCTGGGCCAAAAGAGGCGCGGTCGTGAGCCAGACACTGGCCGCCAATGCGAGTGTTCGCCTGGAAAAACTTGCTAGTTGCGGATGCATTATTCGATTTCTCCTCACGCGGATAAAGAATACAGATGAAGCCACAACAGGATAAGCACCTGCCGGAATGGTTCCCCGGGGCCGTCTACACTACAGAAACCTGAGCGTTCCTGGCTTTGAAAGTTTCCGCACGGACGGTGAGCTGCTCAATCCGTTTCGCGCGCACAGCATATCCGAGTCCAGGAGCGGTGGGCACGTGAATGGTACCAGCGGGAGAGACTTGCACCTCGGGCTCGATGATGTCCTCTTCCCAGTAGCGCTGGCTGGCGGAAACGTCGCCGGGCAAAACGAATCCAGTGAGGGAAGACATGGCGATATTGTGAGCGCGGCCGACACCGGTTTCCAGCATGCCGCCGCACCACACCGGAATATTCCGGGCGCGGCTTACTTCTTCCACACGCCTGGCCTCGCTGTGTCCGCCCACTCGACCAAGTTTCACATTAATAATCCGGCAGGCGCCCATTTCAATCGCCGCTTGCGCGTGCGCGGAATTGTGAATGGATTCATCCAGGCAAATGGCGGTCTTGATTTGCGGCTGCAACTGCGAGTGGTCGTACATGTCGTCCCACGATAGCGGCTGCTCCATCATCAGCAGCGCATAGTCGTCGAATTTCTTCAGGTGCTGCACTTCCTGCAGCTGGTATGCGGAGTTGGCGTCCACGCTCAACAATATTTCCGGGAAGCGTTTGCGCACTGCCGCCATGTACTCCAGGTCCTTTTGCGGCTTTATTTTGATCTTGATGCGTTGATAACCGGATCCCACTTCCCGCTCCACAGCGGCCACCAGCCGTTCTGGTGAGTCCTGAATACCGATGGAAACGCCGCAGTTTATCTCTGCGCGCGTGCCGCCCAGCAATTTGGCGAGCGAAACTTGTCGCCGCTGCGCCTCAATGTCCCACAAGGCATTCTCCAGCGCGGCTTTGGCCATTCCGTGCCCACGGATTACCCGCAAAATATCGGGAATGTTGCTCGGACTGCTGATTTTGGCGGCTGACACCAAGGGTACGATGAACTTCTCAAGAATCAGCCAGGAAGTATCGTTCGTTTCGGAATTATAGAAAGGCCCTTCGCCGGCAGTCACCTCTCCCCATCCGGAAAGGCCATCGGCAATGACTTCGACGAGTACAACGCGGCGCTCCCACGTTTTGCCGAAGCTGGTCTCAAAGGGTGCCTTAAGTTTTACCTGAATCTGACGAAGTACGATGCTCTCGATATTCATGAGGGTTCGGTCTCTGCGCCCACCTTTATGGAAACTAGAACTCGATGCGCAGCCCGACCTGGCCTTCACGACCGGGCAATCGTTGCGAAACCGTGCCGAGAGTATCCGGCTGGCTCTCCTGTATCTGAATGGCCGCCGGATTGGCGTTGTTGAAGAGATTGAAAAACTCAAACATCGCTTGCACGCGGAACCTTTCGCGCACCACGAAAGTCTTGGCTACGCGCAGATCCATGTTCACGAAGGCCGGCGCTGTAAAGGCGTTGCGCCCGGTTTTGAGATCGCGGATCCCGAAGGTACCGTTGCCGTCTTCGTCGATGGGTTGCGCGGCACTGCGCGTATAGCGGAAGCCGCTCTGGGCTCGGAATAAGCTGCTCAACTGAAATTTCCAGGGCAGCTGCACAATGCCGTGAATTTCGAACGTGTGGCGTAAGGCAAAATCGGACGGTCCGCTGTCGAGATTGGCTCCATTGTAGAAAATCGCCCGCCTGGGGAACGAAGTTTCCGCTACAGGTGAAAAATGGGGCGCTGGCATTGGTGCCCCCAGCACAACCTGTGCTCGCGGGTTCGGTTACCACTGGCGGCACTCCACGAAAGCTGTCGGTCGGATAACAGCTGCCAGCTGAAATCGCGCTAGTCGCCAGATTAGAGCAATCCGCATTATCATTTTCGGAAACGAAGGCGTAACTACCGCCGACCATGAAGCGATGACTCATCCGCTTTTCGAACGAAAAAATTCCGGCGTTGTAGATGCCCGAATACCATGGGCCATACCCGTTTTCGGGGGTGATATCAGTGGGAGTGCCGAAAATCCGCGCATCGAAGGGCAGATTTGTTTCGCGGGTTCCAAGGATATTCTCAATTCCTTTGTGGTAGAAATCCGCTGATACGACCAAGTCATTAGATACCTGCCGCTGGACTCCGAACGTCAAGCTTCGGGAATAGGGTGTCGCAAACTTAGGATCGATGCTTACGGGAAACGCTGCCGGCTGACTGACGAAGAAGGAGAGTGCTCCGAACGATCCCCAAGTGAAGAAATCCGGGGTGCCGACGGCCGCGTCGGCAGCGTTTAAGTACGCGTCAGGTGCAAGTCCGGAGAGCTGTTCGATATTCGCCTCATTGACGACCGAATTGATGGGAATTACCGCATGGCCCGGGGCGACCACATTATTGAGATGATCCACTCCGTAAGATCGGCTCGGGACCGAAGGCACAGGTGGCTCCAGATGCCGCCAATTGGGCGTCCGTCTGTGCGGGGAAAGGCACAGGCCAAACAGGGCGGGAGCGATGGTGGGTACGCCGGAGAACAGTCGCGGGAAAGAAAGTGGCTGAGACAGACGAATGTCCGCGCCGCCGAATCCGGGAATGTCGCGTGCGATGCCGAGACGGAAATGATCGTAAAACAATCCCCAACTGCCGCGAACTACAGTTTTAGGAGTTACCGACCAGGCGAACCCCAATCGCGGAGACACGTTGTCTTTTTTCTTGAACGCCGAATCGTAATCCCAGCGCACGCCTAAGTTCATAGTAAGTGTGCGCGTCACTTTCCAATCGTCTTGGGCGAACAGACCATTGTAGTTGTTGCGCAACCTAATGTTATTGGCCTCTGGCGTCACGCCGCCGGTGGTGAGAAGCAAGAAAAAACCGGCGTCGATGGGCCCAAACTGCAGGTAGTCCGCCTCCGTAGCAAACAACTGATCCTGTTGGGCGTTGGCCTCTATGCCATCCACTTGTGTGCGTTCGAAATCCCAACCGAATTTTATAGTGTGTCGCCCGAAGGTCTTGGCGATGCTGGCATCGAAGGTGCCGTACTTTTGATCCAGCGGAGAAGGAGTGAATAGGGCGCCGTATTCCGGTGTCGCCACATCACCGAAGATCAGGCCAGTGTCGATTCTGCTGAAGACGTTAAATATGGTGTTCGGTCCGGCGGCCGGATGCGCCGGCCCGGACCGAGACGGTTCGCGGCGATACTGGCCGCGCAGGCTGACGATGAATGGGCTTCCGGAATTCCCAAAGTCGAGGTATCGCTGAAACCGATGAGCAAGTTACGGTCGCCGAGATTGGTGCGAGTTGACGGCAAGCTCGTGGAGGCGGATAGCGGGTTGGTGTTGTTGATATGCAAATTCGTGTAGTTCACTTCCTCGGTGAGATGATGCTTGTGAAACACCTGATCGAGCTTCCCGAACAGTCGCACTTCTCGATCGGTGCTCGGGCCGTTGAAGGTCACTTCCTGGTCAAAAATAAATTGCGGAGTACCGGCAGGATTGGTGAAATTCAGTTGGCGGTTTTCGTGAATTCCTTCGCCGGACACGAACCAGAAGAATTTGTCGGGAATAATTGGACCGCCGAGAGCGACATCGTAATCCCAGCGCAACAGAGAGGGCACGTCTTGCCCACTAATATCGGAACTGTCGAAGGCGCTGTTGCGGTGATACGCGGATGCCAGGCCGTGGACCTTGTTGGCGCCTGACTTGGTGATGACGTTGACCACGCCTCCGGAGGCGTGGCCAAACTCCGCTTTGTATCCGGTCGTGACTACCTGGAATTCCGCGATAGTATCCTGGTTGAACTGCGCGGCGGCACCGCCGGTGACTTCATTTTGATTTGGCAATCCGTCGATCAAAAAACCAGTGTTGTTGGCTCGCTCTCCGAGCACCGGCGTGGTGGTATCGCTGAATTCCTGTGCCTGGCGATTGATAGCCACACCAGGCACCAGTTGCAGCAGGTCTAGATAGTTGCGGCCGTTGATGGGCATGTCCACAATTTCCTGCGGCATAATAGTCGCGCCAGAGGAAGACGAAGAGGTATCCAGCAGAGGTAGTTCAGCTGAGACGTTTACAACCTCCTCAATCTTGCCGAGCTCCAGCGTCACGTTGAACGTCATGGTTCGGTTCAAGGTGACATCCAGATCGTTGAATAACCGGGTGCCGAAACCGGCGTGCGATACATTCAACGAGTAAACTCCCGCGGGCACCGCAGGGAACTGGTAATTTCCTGATTCGTCTGATTTGACCATTCGATTTGTGCCCAAGGCGTTGCTGGACAGTTGCAGCTCCGCGCCATTCACGGCTAGGCCCTGCTTGTCCGTTACCGTGCCTTGGATCGTCGAAGTGGTTTGAGCCGCCAGGCTTAGGCTAAGAAACAAAGAGCCGGCGCACAGCAACGCCGCTGCGAGCAGCGGCGTGGAGCGGAGAAGCGCGAGTACCGTTGGCATGATCGACGCTGGCAGGATTGTTCGGTTCGTTGAGAGCTTCATTTGGCCACCCACCCATTTTCGATTCCAAGGTACGAACGCAACATTTGCTGCGAAGTACTATGCAACGTTTGTTGCGGGTACTGTAGGGCGGGGAAAAAACGGTGTCAAGCATTTTATATATGGAGTAATGGGAAGCGAGAGAGACAGCAACAGATGTTGCGTATTGGTATTTTGTATCTGTTGACAGGCAGCGGACGGTGAGATAGTTGTATCTTCACCATGAAACGAAACACAAATGGACAACGCGCGGCGCACCGGAATCCGAATCTGGGGCAAACCTTCGCGCTGCTAACGCGCAAGCGGCAGGAATTATTTCGCCCAGTATTCGAGAACCCGCGGGGCTACGTGCTGCTGAGCGTGAGGGAACTGGCGCGGCGGTTGAAAGTGGACGCGGCCACAGCGGTACGAATCATTCTGAAAATGGGGTTTGGGAGCTACCGGGAGTTTCAGCATTACCTGCACGAGCTCTCGGTATCGCAGGCCACATCGCTGGACATGATGCAGAGCAGCAAGACGAAGAGTTCGAGTATTTCCGCACACATCCAGGAAGCGGTGGATAACGACGTACAGAGCCTGCAAAGATTTCGAAACGTTCTGGACAGCGAGCGAATTGCCGCGGTGGCCAAACGGCTGCACCACAGCACGCGAATTATCGTGCTGGGCGGAGACCTGGCGGCGAACCTGGCGGGATATTTGCACTATCACCTGATCCTGCTGGGCTTGCCGGCGATAGCGGCGACGACTTCAGGAGAGGCGGCGCATCTTACGCGTTCCATGGGCAAGAGCGACGTGGTGATTGCACTCAGTTTTCGACGCGGCCTTCGGCAAACGGTGGAAGGGGTGCAGCAGGCGAGGGCTAACGGCGCGTACTGCATCGGGATTACGGATACGCTAGTTTCTCCGATTGCGCGCTTCGCGCACGAGTGCCTGATCGTTTCGGTTGAGACGCCATCGTACGGCGCTTCTTACGCGGCGCCCATGAGCCTGCTGAACGGACTCATCACGGCGTGCGGATTTATCAATCCAAAGAAAAATCTTGAACTGCTGCGCAAAGCCGCTGAGGAACAACGGCACGGGTTCCGCTGGTATCGCGACTAGATGTACCTGCGCGCGGCACGAAAATTCATTCTGGCTGGTTCGAGCAATATCTAGTTTGCGGGTGCTGCGCTGGTTTCGCGCCAACCCTGACCGCGAAGAGGCCGACCGGCTTTCTGACCAGTTAAATTACCGTGATCATATTCGAGCTGGCCGTTGACGAAAACATACTGTACGCCCTCAGAAAGTTTTGAGGGTTCTGCATAGGTGGCGTGGTCCACGATGGTAGCGGGATCGAATATTGTGATGTCGGCGAAGAATCCGGCTTTCAGCAAGCCGCGATCTCTCAGATGTTCGCGTTGCGCGGGCATGGAAGTGATTTTGCGGATGGCTTCCTCGAGCGGCAACAATTTCTGGTCACGAACATAATGGCCAAGAAATCTGGGCATGGAACCGAAAGCCCGTGGATGATTGTGCGGTTCGAAGAGCGGGCCGTCGAGCGATTGCTCGTTCGCATCCAGGCCGATGGAAGTCCAGGGCTGTTTGAGGCCGTAAAGCAAGTCCTGCTCGTTGGCCATGAAATAGAGAGCGCCGGTGCGCGCCTGGTCCGCGATGATGAAATCAAACAGGGCGTCCAATTCGGGCTTGTTCTCGGCCTTGGCCATTTCCGCGACGGTCTTTCCATCGTATTTTTTTAAGTCAGGATTTTCCACCCCGGCAATCATCACGCCGGCGCCACCGCCGCAATCGAACAACAGATTTTCCCAATCGGGATGATCGCCCGCAGCCAGTTCTGATTTTATACGCGCGCGAACCGCCGGATCATGCAGGCGCTGCAACAATGTTTGCGTGCCTCCATCCGCGACCCAAGGAGGCAGCGAGGAGGCGAGGGCCGTGCCACCGGCAATGTAGGGATATTGATCGACGCGAATATCCAATCCGGCATCGCGGGCAGCCTGAATTTTCGCAACGACCTGAGGCATGGTGCCCCACCGGGGCTTACCACTGATTTTCAGGTGGAAAATTTCCACGGGCACACCAGCTTCCGTACCGATCTTGATGGCTTCGTCGATGGCCTGCATTTCAGAAGCGCCTTCGCTGCGCATATGCGTGGCGTACAGGCCGCCGTACTTGCCGGCAACTTTTGCGAGTTCTATTAATTCGGCGGTTTTAGCGTAATGGCCAGGGGGATAAATCAACGCAGTGGAAACGCCGAGGGCGCCATCTTTCATGGCTTGCTCGACGAGGGATTTCATACGATTGAGCTCGTCAGGAGTGGGCGCGTGATCGACATCGCCGAGGACGGCTTCACGAACCTGCGCAGCGCCGACGTACGTTCCGATATTGAGAGGGGTGCCCTGCTTTTGCAGGCGGGCGAAATATCCATCGAGAGTAGTCCAGTCCACTGAAATCTTGTAGTGGTCGAGGGCGGGCTGGAGCTCGGCGAGGGTGCGCTCATTTTGCGGCGCGATGGAGCCACCTTCGCCGGTTATTTCGGAAGTAATGCCTTGTGAAAGCTTACTCAGCGAGCGATTGTCGATGAGCAGCGCTTCTTCCGATTGTCCCAACATGTCGATGAAGCCAGGCGCGACCACCAAGCCACGGGCATCAATTTCTTTTTTGGCGTGAGATCCCTCCAGCTTTCCAATTGCGGTAATGCGATCTCCGCGAATGCCAACGTCGCCGGACGCCCAAGGCCCGCCTGAGCCGTCGATGATTTTTCCATTGCGGATGATCACATCAAAATCGGCCCCGGCTGAGACATTCGCGCCTGTTCCTGCCGGCAAATCGTAAGCGGCCGCAGCAATTTCCCCCAAGGCTTGGCCGACAATTTTTTGTGTGGCTTCGGGATCTTCTAGAGGGACGGCAACCATGTTGGCGTACAGCGCCAAAATCAAATGTTCCCCGCTGGCGGTATCCATGTACCCGGCCAGCCCTTTTCCGGTGACCATCAGATTCTTGTTGAGAGCGTCGTAGACGCTGTACGTGCCGGTTTTCGCATGAACATGTCCGGCGGCGGGCGAGTTCACCTGGATTTTAACCAGCGTTCCGTCTTTGCCGAGGACCGGCAGCGCGCGCTGAAAATCAGCAAAATCCTTTTGTGCGGACATGAAGAGGAGATAGCGCGCGACAAAATCGGGCGTGTAGAATGCGTTGCCGCCAGCGCCGTCACTTTGAGCTGCCCCAGTGAGATCGAGTCCCGCTTTTTTGAGAAAGCCACTTTCCAGATCAAAGCCCGCCTGGTCGATGTCCTTTTCGGGGTGAACAAGCAAGGCGCCAAGAACGAACGGCGTCATGCTGGCATGCAGATTCTGGCTGACCTTAAGAGTTACCTTGACTTCTTCTTTCAATGGCGGGGACACATGTTCGGCCACAATATTTTCCGATTTGTAGCTCGCGGAGAGGGCCTTGAAATCGGGTACATCCATGGCGCCACAATTGGCGCAAGCGATGCCTTTGTCCTTGAGAGCCTCGGTAAGCGTGATGGTCGCAAAACGCGACGGTTCAGGGATGCGATAGGAAGTCATGGCTGCGGGCGCATCGAGAGGTAACGTTCCGGTGATGGTTACGACGCGTGTGCCATCGGGATTTGCTTTGTCGGAGGTGTAGTCGAAGGTTGGCTTGGAACCGGCTTTGCCGGTGGTGCCCTGATTGACAAACGTGACGTAACTTGTCTGCGGGGAGGATTTCAAGGCAACTGGATCGCCTTCCTTTTTTCCCGGAGTTGCGATTACGTCAATCACGTTGTCGTTGACGACTATCGGAGAGAGCGTGACACCGGTACCGAGTTCCTGCGAACCTTCAGGAAACAGCGTGGCATCGACGAGCACTCGGCCCTTTATATGCTTAATGCCCTTTTCCGCTATCTGGCGCGCAAACTCCCGAATGACCACGAGCGGGTCACCCGGCAAACCTTTGCTATCCGGGCCGCCGTAGGAGTGATCTTCGTCTTCAAACGTCAGAGTGCCGTCGGACTGAATCCGATTGGAAAGATTGGGATCGCCGCCGGCGACCAGCACGAGATCGCCGTTTAAAGTGCCGTCCTTTTCGATGGAACCGGTGCGATAGACGCGGGTGTGAAAGCGATAGTTCGCTCCGAGAAGTTCGAGCGCAGTGCCTTCGGTGAATAATTTGGTGGTGGAACCGGGAACGAAGAGCTGCCGCGAATTGAGTTCATAAACGACTTTTCCGGTATCCAGGGAATAAAATTCAATGCCGAAGCGCGAGTGCGCGAACTCCGGCCGCTCTATGATTTTCCAGATGCGCTGATCGAGGATGGAATCGGATTGCGCGGAGGCAGATGAGGCGACAAGAGCAAAGAAAGTCAGAAACGCACACAGCTGAAGCTTGAAATTATTCTGGTTCTTATTCATGGGTTGGTCGCCGCTGATCTGCGGGTGATCATTTCTTGGGTGCAACGTGATTTGCATTTATGCAGTTGGTATACTTTGTCGAACTATTTGGCTACGGAACTATTTCTAGAATATAGGTACGTTTGACAATGCAACACCTGATGCGCGAATGAAGTCATTGATTCGCGCTACTGTAGGGGCCTGCGGAAAGGCTGTCAAGCAAATCATTCAGGAAGGCAGGACATAGCGAGAGAACGCAACGTTTGTTGCGGGATACTATTTGACATGCTCATGCCAACGGGATATCCAACCGCTTTGCCTCCTCCTTACGCGTTCCTCAAGTGATTTCTCCTTTGGCGGCTGGGCCTTGCTACATTACGGCACAGTATGGTGAACAAAATTATCGGCGTTTGCGGAAGTATTTTCTTCAATCTTTTCGCCGCTTGAATGCCGTCCATTCGCGGCATCGACAGGTCAAGCACTATGAGATGAGTGTCGTCGCTCTCTCCGTCCGGTACGCTCTTTTGAGCTGAGATTGAAATCAGACAATCTCTGAATTCCTGTTTTGCCAGGAAGATCACCTCACGATTCACCCTATATGACCTGGCGCGAATACCATGAATTGACGAAGCACAGTGTCGAATCGCTGCGGCGAATCTCAGCACTATCTCGATTGGGCCAACATGCCCAATCCATTCCGGCATTATGAAGGCGTGCCCGTCCTCGATTTTCCGGCCGACCCGCCGGCTCCGCAGATTTCAGCCCTCGAAGTACTCGAGGGGAAAGCGGGAAATACTTCAGCCCAGAGATGGTGCGGAATTCCTTTCGCAGTTGATGTTCTATTCGGCCTCGATTAGCGCGTCCAAACGAGTCCCGTCAACCGGAGCGACTTACGCACTGCGCGTCAATCCTTCTTCCGGCAATCTACACCCGACCGAATTTCATTTCTACACCCGCGGCCTCGCCGATTGGTCCGATGGCCTCTATCATTACCGTCCCTCATCCCACATGGCAGAACAACGTGCCATAGGAGAATTTCGGCTCGAAACTTGTCGATACCTCTGGCCCCGCTTGTTTTCGTTCTGACCAGCATTGCTTGGCGCGAAGCGTGGAAATACCGGGACCGGGCATATCGGTATTGCTTGCACGACATCGGACATGCCTGGCAGGCTCTGACGCTTGCTGCTCGATCCATCGGATGCGAAAGCTTTGCGCTTGGTCATTTCCTGGATGACAGAGTGGCGGAATCGTGTCTCCTCAGTCAGGATGAGTGGCCCATGCTGATCGTCGGGCTTCAGGGTCCATCCATTCCCGTGAGGATGCGGGATCCAGTCGAGACGATTTTGTTGGGTGGTCACCCCAACCGGTTGTCGGAAGAGCAAGTACCTTATCCACTGATTGACAGAATCCACGCTGCTACGAAGCTCTGCACGGAAGCGACTATCCCCGCTCATTGGCCAGCCGAAGACATCGGGTCGCGGCGAAATCAGCCTGCCGCCTCATGTCTCCACAAGTCGCAGCTTCGGCGACGTCGTTCGTACCCGGCGTTCCGCTCTTGACTTCAGGGGTGGGGGCGAGTCCATCTCCCTCTCGCAACTTGCGACTCTCCTCTCCAGTACAAGAGAGCCTCTGTTCGCCGATTTCGCCACAACCCGTTTCGTCCACCTGTATCTTTACGTCCACCGCGTCGAAGGCTTGGCGCCGGGTGTTTACCGCTACTGGCCGGAGCACGCCGAGCTGGAGAAAATCAAGGAAGGAGACCAACGCCTAGTAGCGGCGGCTCTCAGTTTGGGACAAGACCTGGCGGGTAACGCTTGCCTGGCATTCTCGATGATCGGCGATTTTGAGAATGCTGCCCGCAGTTACGGCGACCGTGGATATCGATACGTGCATTTCGAGGCGGGTGCTATTGGTCAACGAATGTATCTTGCTTCCGAGGCGCTTGGCCTGCGCGCAACAGGCATCGGAGCGTTTTTTGATGAGGAAGTGAACCGATATCTAGGTCTGACCCCTGAGCTAGGACAAGTCGTCTACCATTTCGCAATCGGCTACCCGATTCCCGATCCGCGCTTGGAGGCTTGAAATTAAATGGTCGGCATCCTGGTACATGGAAACAACCACTTCATTCTGTCCGGGCCGTCGCCTGACGAAGCGATCGCATTGGCGATAGTGCGTTACTGGTCCATCATCCAAATTGGCGAAGTAAAATCATCGTCTTTCGGCCAGTGGCAGATTAAGTCAAAAGAATTTCGAGAGAACCTGGAATGGGCGGTAATAGTCCCGGGCGATCGTGAAGTTTCTCCCGGAGTGGCGCAATTACTTGGAGAACTCTCCAATCGCGGCGTTGCCATCCGGAGATTGCCTACCGGTTGCTGGTAACGCGCAAGGGGAACCGCAGCGTAAAACCATAGCGAGCAGTTGTTATAAGGACAGAAAAGTTCAGTGAAAATAGAGTGCAACTGACCGATGTGCCTACAATAATTCAACCTAACCCAATAGGATGGATCCCCAAAACGCTGAGTTCATTTATGGTCGCGTGCCCCAGGGTTGCGGGGTGAACAGATTTGGGTTTGTTTTTCAGGCTCGATATCTGAATAACTTTCGGCACTCCAATCTTAAAAAACTGTCGAAGACGGGAATGTGAAGGCCGCCCTTTTCAAGAACAAATTTGCACGAAATGAGACAGGCGCGCCATTTGAATTCCTCGGTACCGTGCTTCTTGCCGTAAGCAGTGATGTCTTCCTGGGAAACGCCAAACACCACGGCGCCTATTTTTGACCAGACGCAGGCACCCGCGCACATCGCACAAGGTTCGTGTGTGGAATACAACACGAAATCCGGTAGATACCGGCCGTAGCCGGAGGAGACATATTTCAATGTTTCAAGCTCCACGTGCTTGATGGATGAACCAGAAGTTTTTACCCGGTTGCCCGCAGATGCGATGACCACTTCCCGATTTCCAATGACACGCGTGATAACGGCACCGATTGCATAGTCGCCCCGGTCGCGGGCGCGCTTGGCCTCCGCGATCGCAAGCTGCATAAATTTTGTCTTCGGTTTGTAGGTTGGAGGAATCATTATCCTAGCACTCCACCTTTTTTCTCCTGATCCGGTTCTCGTTAACCAGGCATCCACATGCGAACTTCATCGCGCCCATGACAGCACACTCAGCGCTGATCGAAACTAATTCTACCGCAGCGCTGGGTAACGAGGTGGTTTGTCGCTCGCAGGTTCAGCAGTGAAAAGCCTGGCTGCACTCGGGAGGGTAGGGTAGTTCTTAGGAGCGCTTCTGGGGTGCGGCAATTCCAGCGGACAATAAGTCGGTGAACCGGATGTGCGGATCGCGAGTCACCTTTGTCGACGGTGCCTAGATGACGGCGCACCGGAAGTAATCCATATGCTTACAAACGCCGTTACCGGAGAAGGGGAATTCTAACCATATAGCGTCCGATCACGCAACGGCGTCTCTAGATTATTGCTTGTCCTTCGGAAAATTTTGATGCCACTGATGTCGGGGCTCCCCTGGGCGTGCGTTCCTATGGGGCTTCGCAGCCGATTGGCCGGAATTGGGCGGGTACGGAGCAGGTGGCTGATAGGACTTGCGGGGCTTACCAGCGTAGGAGTTTTCGGAATTGCTCGTCTTGGACCTAATAGCCATTGTGAGATTCTGCAGTTCTTCTCGAATCAAACGCAATTCGTCAACGATCTCTTTAGCCATCTCGTCTTTCATGTCGCACCCCTTTGTATTCTACGTATCTTAACCCGATAATCCTTCTCGAAGTCCGCGTAACTCATTACGCGTCGGAAGAAATTGTTTTTATCGTATCGCGGAGTTGAAGAATACTTAATGAACACTACCGAGTCGAAAAGCACTGCAACCCTTGAAGACCAGCGCGCGGAATTCTCACGTAGTCTATGTCTTCGTACGTGACGACCTAAGTACTAGCGCCGTGAGACTTGAAAGTTGCACAAATCAGAATCGGATGGGCGACCCTATCGATGCGCGAACGCTCGCGACAGTGCCATACGACAATCCATTCAACACGACCATTACTTCAACAATGATCACGTGATCGGGCATGAAGAATGACACGCCCGCATGCTCGTCAGGCGGGCGCGCCATTGATGCATAATGGTGGGATGACTCAATCGGGAAATCCTTTGCAAATGCATCATGATGACCTAAAGAAGGTTTTGCGGGTTCTTCAGAACACGCCGTCAATTGACCGAGAATATATGGCTCCGCTCGAAGAATTCCAGGCGCGCATTCGACGAGTAAACGAAACGCTGAAACAACATGGACACGTGGTCGGGCTGGTCTTTTCGGATGAACAATACTCCGGGGACGTTCCATATCTTGGGGGGAATACGAACGTTTCCATCGAGCAGATAGCGGGTGTGGTGGGGCCGAAAGGATTTCACATAGCAGCCGGTCTTGAGGGCGGTTACGTAGCTGAACAGTTGGCAAGCCGAGCAGGCGCAATTGTCCATAAGGTCGAGCTGCTTCAGTTAGCTGACGAAAAGTATCCCATCCGCGCCGAGCGCCTGGAGGATGTGATTGCAATGGCTGCCGGTCAGGAGGTCGATCACATTGCATTGCTTACCCCCCGTCAGGTGCTGCCGGCAAGCATCGTCGACTGCCTTGAAGGCATCTACGGGCGCGAGGGAGTCATTGATGCGCAGGAACTTTATTACCGGGTGAAGTATGAAAAGAGCGACATTGAGATGCGTCTGATCGCGGACGCCAGTGTGATTGCTGATGCGATGTTGCGGGCAATGCTCGCTGTACTTCGGTCGGGGCGCCTGGAGACGGAGATAGCCGCATGGGGAGCCTGGGTAGGGCGAATGTTAGGCTCCGAGCGCGACGGATTTCAAATCATGGTGGGAGCAAACGATGCCAACCGCACATTGATCGGACCGGCATTGAATCGCCCGATTCGCGAAGGTGACTGGGTGCATCTCGGTGTTGCCCCCAAACGTGATGGACTGAACTCATGTACCCGCAGATCCGTCATTGCCGTCGACACTCCTGCGAAGGTTACCGCTGAACAACACTTTTGGTTTGACCTAGTCGAAAAAGCATACGACACAGGCGAGCACTGGTATCGAAAAGTCGCCAGCGAGCGCTTGCCTGCCCGGCTGCAGGAAGAAGCTCTGGTCAAGTTTTTTGCAGAAAGATCCGGCGAGATTTCACGCCGGATCGGTAGGCCTATTGATCTGGCGCAACAAAAGCCATATACCGGGACTCATAATTCGGGCTACACGGAATGCCAGGAATTTTTTGGAGCGATCACGCTCGACAGCTACGAACCGCTCGGGCGACAAATCGTAACGATGCTTGACGTGGCTTTGCGAGGTATCGGAGATCGCTGGAATGACGTAGTGATTCCGGGTTTCGATTTCTGCGTGGTGGAGAACACCCTCGGGAAGTACGGTGATCGCGTGGAGACCCTGACGAAACTTCCAACCAGGGTTCAAGAACTGGTCGGCGTTTGATCGCTGTGATTGGAGCCGCTAACGTCGAGTCGAACTTCCGGAAAGCGCAGAAAGATTCACTGATTTTTTAAGCGCGATCCTGGCTTCTTCCCCTCATTGATCTCCTCTCGCCC
The DNA here is from genome assembly GCA_963819625.1 of uncultured Acidobacteriota bacterium. Taxonomy (GTDB): domain Bacteria; phylum Acidobacteriota; class Terriglobia; order Acidiferrales; family UBA7541; genus Acidiferrum. Next base: position 300,530 of record CAWFWY010000018.1, on the reverse strand, counting down.
AGGCGCCGCGACAGGAATCTCCATAGCCTCCACATTCCATCCGCTCACTTCCAGTTGCGCACGTTCGAGCTTCTTCGATGAGTTTTGGAGCCGCGCGACAACCACGCGGGATTCGCCCGGCATTAACGACAAATAGTTGTCTTCCCAAAGAACCGGAAGTATCTCTTCCTGACTGTTTTCTTCATGGATCCCGAGCCGAATTTGGAAAGCCAGGGCATCACTTGGATTGTGTAATCGTACTCGGACCGTCCCTCTCAGATCGTTGGTTTCTGGCGTTGCAGATACTTGCAGTCGGACCCTTGGCAGATGGTTAAGCATGGTGAGGTCTTCGTAAGAGGATACCGAAGTGTAATATGCGTGATCGTTGGTCCGGTCCCAGTCGAAGACGGAAGGTTTGCCGGGCAACCAGTAGAAATTGGAGCTGAGAACCTCGCCTCGATCACGCTGAAGGGTGAGTTTCACGAAATAGACATCAGAGTTGGAGGACGGCGGAAGGACCAAAACCTTCTGGACGCTGTCGGCTGGCGCGTTCAACTTTACTTGTTGGAGGAATTTTTGGTGCAAATCAAAGTCATAAACAGCAGCTGTAGCGGTAAGTCCTGAGAAATCGCTGTACAGATTGTTAGCTACAACCACGCTGCGATCGTCGTAGGAATATTGAATGTGCAAAGGCTCGCATGCTTTTTTTGTGCCGAAGTATCCGCCCGCCGGCTGCATGTAATAGTCGTATAGGTGCCAGACAAGTGATGGCCACGGATTGTTGAGCATCCACTGAATTACGCCGGTGGATGTGTATTTGTTGCGAGTATACGCTTCGAACATGGCGCGTTCTCCGTCATAGGCCATGGCCTGCGATTTTGTTACGTAGTCGTGCAAGCTAGCAGGCACCCCGTAGATCGCGTTCATCGCCGTGTTGTAGTTGTTCAGGTTATTGAAATCCTTTCCTGCGCCCGCATGGAAATTCCAAGCGTCGTCAATCGGCCAAAGGTGGTTGGATGGGATCATTTTCTTCAGACTGGCCTCAAGGGGAATCGCGGGCCCAGGACTAGTCTCCGTATTGAAACCATAGGCACCTCCATATTTGTTCGTGTCGGTCAGCCAGTACGCCGGAGGGACATAGTCATAAGGGCCGGTCATTTTCACTCCTGACGAACCCGTGACTGACGTAGGCATTGCGGACGCCGAAGAAGCGTAAGGGTTTGCCCAAGCTGCGTCTTTCAGAACTTTTATATAGGCTTCTTCGACGTTGGCGGGTGGCGCAAAGTCGCTGCCGTTTAGCCACAGCATCATGCTGGGGTGGCTGCGCAATCTTAAAATCTGGGTGCGCAGCGATTCTGTTGCGATTTCTAGATCGCCGGGCGCCCATTTGTCCCATTTTTCCCAATGATCGCAACAGCACCAGCCCGCCATAACCAGCACACCCATTTCATCAGCGAGGTCGAAAAAATCATCGCTTTCTAGTTTTCCTTCCAAGCGGATGGCGTTCAAATTCATATCTCGGATGTAGCTGAACTGTGTCTCAAGTTGCTGGCGGGAGTTGCGCAGAAGCATGTCGGGGGTCCACCCTGCGCCACGGATGAGTATTTTCTTGCGATTGATTCGGAAGAGCAGAGGGCGTGTGTCCGTTTTTACGATTTGACCCGATGCAAGGTGGAACATCTCTCCAGGCTGACTCACCGGCCCGTTCAGTTCCGCGGTAATCTCTCGAATACCGAACCGAATATTTTGCTCATCGGAAACTGCCCCAGCAATGACAAAGCGCGTCGCAAGAGAATAGAGATTCTGCGGACCGAGCGAAGCGGGCCACCACAACTTTGGCTCCTTCACTCGCAATTGAGGAAACCGTTCGGGACTGAAGACAACGGAACGAGTCTCCCCTGCCTCGAGTTTTACGTCCTGATGGATGTTATGGTTTTCAAAGCTTCCCTCAAAGATTCCTCGCACGGGATGGTCGGAGGCGTTATGTAGCTCAGCCATGACCGTAAGATCAGCACGCTGCAGCGTATCGTCGGAGAAGCGCGTGATCACTTGCGGAGAGCGCAGCGAAACAGCACCACTCGCCGTTATATACACATCTCTCCACAACCCCATATCCTTGTCGGCCGGCATGGGGCTCCAATCAACGAAGTTGATCCCCAGGTCGGTGTCTTTTTGCGCAAACGTCTCCACGGCCAATACATTCGTTTTCCCCGGATTTACGAAGGGTGTGATATCGAATTCGTAAATTCTATAAGCTCCTGCAACCTGTTGGTAATCGGCAAGCTTACGGCCGTTCAGCCAAATATTGGCGCGGTAATTAATTCCATCGAAGTGAAGCCAGATCGTACGACCCTGGTAGTCTTGAGGCACTCGAAATTCTGTCCTATACCACCAAGAACAGTTGTACGGACTATCTTTCGGCATCGGCAGCTCTGCAAAATTTTCTCCGATGGGATAGCTGGTGCCTGGGATTTTCCGGAGGTTGTCTCCGAAATAGGGATCTTTGAATTTTCCGGCTGCAACCTCGGCTGCCAGCACCGTAGATGGCACAGTAGCGGGATACCAGCCGCTCGGCTTGAAGTTCGCTGAAGAGATAACTTCCCCGCTTGGTGTCGCCTTGCAAGAGGACTGTAACGCCCAACCATCATGAAGTTTCATGCGCCCGGATTCTGAGGCTCCGACAGACGCCAAACAGACAAGCGAAAATAGAAGAAGCACTATCCAACGGATGGGTGCGGGAGAGGACATGATGCGCAATGTCACCGCGGACGATAGTGATTGCAAGAAAGTTCTCCTTGGACAGGACGTGCTTTCGCTGATTTTCTTCTGTTACCAAGCTGCGTAGGGTCATCAGGCTGAGCAACGTGTAGGGCGTAAAAAGCCATTGCGGGAGTCTAGCAGCAGAGACGAGCCCGAGTGAAAGGGAAGTTCGGCCAATACGCACAAGTGAGTTCATGACTTGCCGTTTGTGGCATTTTCGCGATTACGCCAAGATGACGGCGTATTCGGAAATTATTCGCGTACAATCTGCTCGCGGCGCACCGCGGATGTCGCTGCACTTTCGGAAACCTTGAATTTTTTATTCATTTCGCAGAATACCAGCGAAGATGCGATTGCACTGGGCCTACGTCCCCTCCACGTGGACGCCAACAACGTAAGGGATGCGCAGCACAAAATGATGAACTGAAATCTATCATGAGGGGGACGTTGTAGCGGTACACCGCCGAATGTGTCAAGCAGAGGGTCAGTTGTTCCAAATGCCGTTCAATTCAAACTCGTTTGGAATGCACGCTTGGTAGCATGAATTCAGGAGCTTTCCGTCATCACTCATCGTTGTGGACAGCCGCAGTGAACAGGAGCTGTTCAGAAAAGGAGCTTCAGACCCAGCTGCATCTGGCGCGGGGCGAAGGCTGCCGTCGACCTGCCAAATTGTGCACTGCCCATGTCGCCGACAGGGTTGAACAGGTTAACGCGATTAAAGATGTTAAACGCCTCGGCGCGAAACTGAAGATCAAGGCGGTCCCGGAGCTTAAAATTCTTGAAAAGTGAGAGGTCAACATCTTTGAAGGCCGGACCACGGAAGGAATTTCGCGCCAGGTTACCGTTGGTGCCAACAGTCAGGCATTGCGGGTCGAAGGTCAGAATGGAATTCAATCCGTTTGGGCAGAAAACCGAACTGGCCAGTGAGCTGCGCTGAACTCCGTTGAAATAGACCTGCGGATTCGGAGCGGCAGAAAAGAAACTGGGATCTCCAAAAACGCCATTCACGAGCTGCTGGTTATCGAAACCAGTCATCTTGATGCCAGCCGGCCGGTCGGGCCGGTCATAGGCCAAACCATCCTCATTGAAGTCACAGCCTGAAAACCAGGCGAGTCCGCAGAACACATCAAACGGACGTCCGGACTGAAGCGCGACGATGGAATTGAGCTGCCAGCCTCCCAGGATTTTATCGAGTGCGGAATCTCCTTTGAAGCCCGGGAGACTCCACAGAGCGGACAACGTGAATCTGTGGCGCACATCAAATTCGGACGGCCCTCGGTCCGCCTTGGGATTCTCAATGTCCTGCACGCCGCTGTACAGACCGGCATAGCCATTCACGTTAAAATAATCGCCGAGTCCGCCTTCGGTCACGTTGTCCAAGACTTTTCCGTAGGTATAGTTCGCGGTGAAAAGAAAACCGTGGGACATCGCGCGTTTCAACTGGGCGTTGAATCCGTGATAGGTAGACTGGCTCTCGTTGCTGATATAAGTGATCTGGCCCCAGCCGGGCGCCAAACGGTCATTGCTGAAATCGCAGACCGTTACATTGCAAATGTCGCCATCGAAACGGTTGAAGTCTTCGCGCGTATAGCCGCCAACGCCGCGAGTTCCCACGTAGTTGATGCTGAAGGCGTAGTCGCGGAAAAACTGGTGCTGAATGCCCAGGAACCACTGCATCGCATAGGCCCCGCGAAGATTCGGATCGACTCCGTTGGGAGTGGTTGTGACACCGACAACTCCGCCATTGGCAGTCGGGGGATTTGAGAAATCCGTGCTGGGAACGAACGGAAACTGGTAGTTGACGTTGGTTCCAATCCCGACAATGGGCTCCACGAACATGACGGATGCGTCGGGAGGGTTTAGACGTGAGGCATTGGTGTAGAGATTCGAATAGGCTTCGTTATAAGCGATGCTGAAGCCGCTGCGGATCGCCGTCGTACCGTGGCCTGTGGGATCCCAAGCCAGACCGATGCGAGGGGCGAAGTCGTGATAGTCGGTATTCCACATGCTCTTGACCCGAGCCACCGTTGACGTAGCGAGCCGCTCCGCGCCCGTACTTCCAGGCCCAGGAATGATATTGGTGAGAATGCCCTGCGTTTCGCTGGGCGTTCCGAAGATGTCCCAGCGAAACCCTAAATTCAGGGTTAGGTGCGGGCGTATTTTCCAGTCGTCCTGGGCAAAAAAGCCCCATTGAGACCATCGGAAATGACGCGGTGTGTCGGTGAACTGGCCGAACTGAGAGCTGGCTGGATCGCGATTGATGGTAGCGGCGACAAGATAAGGCGCGTCGGCGGCAAAATCATCAATGCTGCCAAATTCGTAGAACGGGTGGGTCTCCAGGGTGTAGTTGCTGTTTTCCTGAATATGCCGCCAGTCGACGCCAAACTTAAAAGCGTGCCGGCCCTTGTTGTACAAAACGGTGTCGGCGATTCCATAATTGTTGAAGACAAAATTTCTAGGGATGTAGAGTTCGCCACCGAAGGGAATAGTTCCGTCGTCGATCACCAAATCGCCAAAAAAGTCCTTTGGCGCCCCGGCAGATTGAAGCGCGGCTGCAGTGGACGAAGAAGGCGGAATGGTGAAACCAATCTTACTGTTGTTGCGGGAATACGAAGCTCTCAGGTCGTTCAAAATCGTGCTCGAAAATGTGTGGGTATAGCCAACGGCTAGAGCGGCGAAGAATCCATCAAACGGGGCGCCAAACCCCCTGTTTCCCGCGCCCAACAATTCCTGGCGGGCCACGTCACCGGAGGCCAGGGTGTTCACCCATCGTGCGAAGAGTTGATCGTTTGTGCCAAACCGATGATCCACTCTGATCAAATATTGGTCGGCGGAATTGTGTTCGATTTGTGAAACACTCGCCTGGCAAGTCGGAATAGTTGGATCGGTTGTTCCATCGGTGCAATTCGGTCCCGGAAAGTCGGTAAGAAACATGGATCCGATTGTGCCGGGATTATCGGCGATCAACTGCGCCCGGTGTGAAGGGTTTTCCGTGGTAATTAGAGCAGGTGCTCCGTCCTTCAAACGAGAACCTTCGTAATCCACGAAATAAAACGTCTTGTCGCGGCGGAGCGGGCCGCCCAGCGAAAAACCGAATTGGTGTTGTTGCAATGGCGTCTTTTGCACCGAATCAAAAAAATTCCGGGCATTCAGGGCAGTATTCCGGCCGGTATAGAAAACCGAACCATGAAGATCATTGCCACCTGATTTGGTTATCACGTTCACTATAGCGCCGCTGTTGCGCCCGTATTCGGCGGAGAAGTTCAAGGTTTGCACCTGTAACTCCTGCACCGCATCGAGGGATGGATAAATCAGAGGCTGTCCCCCGAGCCACTCATTGTTGTTGGAAATACCGTCCATAACGAAGTTGTTCCCGCGAGGCGTGGAGCCGTTGGCGATGAATCCGAATTCGAAGGTAACCGAAGACGTGGGAGAAGGCACGCTAGAGACCACCGGGGCGGTTGTGGCAGTAACACCGGGCTGAAGCGAAACCAACTGGTAGACTTGGCGGCCGTTCAGAGGGAGCTCGTTGATTTCGCGCGTTGTCAAGGTATCCGACAGGCGGCCTTCCTCGGTCTGGACAAGCGGCGCAGAGGATGAGACGGCGATTGACTCGGTAGCGGTGCCCACCGTCAGGTTCATGTCGGCACGAGTTACTACGTTGACGCTGACAATTACGTCGTCGAGGATGGCGGTTTTGAATCCCGATTTCTCGATGCGAATCTGATATTTGCCCGGCGCGAGATGGGGAACTCGGTAGAATCCGATGTCGTCAGTCGTTGCTTCAACGACAAAATCAGTGCCAACATTCTTGATGGTGACTTTTGCGTCGGGCACGAGTGCGCCGGTTGCGTCGGTCACGGTACCAGCGATCGTGCCCTCAGTGAGTTGTGCTCTCACGGGTAAGGCGAGTGCCATACAAAAGGCGGCGAATACTACTACGCAACTCCGCAAAGGACTGCAACCCATGATACCCCTCCCCGATTCGAGTCCCCAGCGTCCGCACCAAGTTCTGCCAAATTCGTTATCGTGAGGCGCGCGATTTCCTGGGAACTCGCGAGATTTTTGCAACCTTATCTCTTTTCCAGTAGAGATTGTCAATATTTATGTTGCCTCAGGAACGCAATTGATTGTTTTTTTGCATTGAAGCGTCTCTAGCTATGCCTGCTCTCCAGCGGCGTGTGAGCCAACCTTGCTGTGGTTCCAGTAGAAACCAAAAACGGTCTTGACCGGAAAGAGAAAGTCAGAAAGAATACGCCCGTTTTCGCATGGCGATGAGAAAAGAGCGACTGTATTTCAGAATCTCTCAAGTCTCCAAAATTCTCGGAGTCAGCCCTTCCTCTCTTCGAACATGGGAGCAGGTCGGCCTGATCAGGCCTGCGCGCAGCGGCGGACGATATCGTCTGTATACCTCCAATGACCTGGCCACCGCGAAGCGCATCATGCATTTGCGCAATGCAAAAGGCTTGAACCTCGCGGGCGTCGCCCATCTGCTTGCGGCAAAAAATCCGGTCATAGAGAGACAGTCACGTTTTCGAAAGAATGGCACAGGTGTGAGCGAGCACCTGCTGGCGCTGCGCCGCAAGCACGGTTGCACGCTGGCACAAGTAGCGCGCCAAGCAGGAATTTCAATCAGCTTTTTGAGTGCGATAGAACGCGACCGCGCCAAACCTTCGATTGCCACGCTGCAGCGCCTGGCCGTTATTTACAGAACGAACGTGCTTTCGATGTTTGGCGCGGAAGATGCATGCAAGCCACGCCGCCTCGTCCGACCAGCCGACCGAAAAGTACTGAGGCCCGAGCCCGGCGTGCAGATGGAACTTCTGATTCTTGGTAAATCGCAATTGGAATCTCACATTTTTCGGATCGCTCCGGGCGTGTCGAGCGGAGGTTCCTACCACCATGAAGGCGAGGAATTCATTCACGTATTGGGGGGCTCGCTGGAGGTGTGGCTGGATGAAGTAGAACGGTACGTACTAGGCGAGGGCGATACCCTGCACTTTGAAAGTAGTCAGGCGCATAGGTGGAAAAGTCTGGGCGCCGAAGAAACCACTTTGTTGTGGGTTAACACGCCGCCAACATTTTGATTGCTGCAACGCGGTGAAAATCTATGAAAGAGAACGTGATGAAAATTTTTTGCGAATTGATTGCTTTGCCGCTGCTCTTGACTTTGGTTACCTTGTTCGCGGCCGCGGCTCACGCGCAGAGTTCAGCTAGCCACGACAACGTGCTTACAGGTAAAGGTGATGTGAAGCGGACCATACTCACACACGATCAGTTGTTCGCGGGAATTTTGCCTTCCACGCCCGTCGACGATACCGCGGGCTTTGCTCTCCCGGCGAATGCAGCAGAACCGACGGAAGTTTTTGAAGGCACGTTGACACTGAGGGATCTCGCAGCCAATAACAATTTCACCAAATTTGCCGACCTGTTCGGCATTATCCCTGAAACTGATTCATCCTGGAAGCATCTCCCTGCGTTTAGCTATCAATTTGTCCAGAGCGGAACTCATTTAATTCCCGCAACACAGGGACTGACCATTACAGGCAACCCTTCCTGGAACTACATCATTGGCCCGGGCCGAGTCTGGCGAGAGGACGGCGACGGCGGTTACCAGCGTGCTTCGCTGCCGTTCGCCATCATCCAGCGCAATCAGAATTGTGTGCACAACGGTGAAATGACCTTTCTTTTCAGTAACAGGAAGTCCCCGAAAGTTTCCAATCTCTATTATCAGATCACGCAGGAAACCTGTTATCCGATGAAGTTCGATTTGTGGGGCATTGCCCCAGCCACGTACACAGCAGCTGAGGTGGCCGGAAATGAGGTGATGAAGACAAATCAGGCCATCGAGATAGGAAGCCGGATGCCGACCAAACCGTTTGAAACCCTGATTGAGGATTTCCCACATTCCGGCATCAGTCTTTCCGCGATTACCGCCGCGTACAAACATCCCGAAGACATCACCACTTATGGATTGGTGATTAATGGCACGAACTACATCACGGGGTGCCGAACTCGCTTCGGGGTATATGCGTTTTGCGGCGAAATGCGATTGCCCTCCTACTCCATCGCAAAATCGGCTTTTGCCGGCGTGGCTTTGATGCGTTTAGCCCAGCTTTATGGAACTGGCGTTTATGACCAAAAGATCAGGACTTTCATTGCCGAGAGTGCCGGCAAAGGGAAATGGGAGGCAACTACATTCGGCAACGTATCGGACATGGCCACCGGCAACTACAACTCCGAAGCCTATGAAGCGGATGAGAATAGCCCGGTGATGGACAAGTTTCTGGTGGACGAATCGGTGACCGCGAAGCTGGCAGATTCCTTCGCGTTTACGCAAAATTACGCGACTCCGGGAACCAAGTGGATCTATCAAAGTTCCGCGACGTTCGTAGTGACTCAGGCGATGAATGCCTATCTGCAGCAGAAAAAAGGGAAGAGTGCCGATATATTCGATCTGGTGCGCGACGATGTTTACAGACCGCTGCACCTCAACGCGGGCGGCCTGACGACAATTCGAACCGATAACAGCTCAACGGGAGCACCGAGCGGATACTATGGAATGTTTTTCAACCAGGATGATGTCGCCAAGATCGGAAACTTCCTCAACAACAGCGGTGGCGCGATTGATGGCGCTCAGATTCTGGAACCTGTTCGCTTGAAGGAAGCCCTGTTCCGATCCTCTAACGCCGCGGAGACTGGAGTTCCTGTCGCCGGCAGCAGTTCCACCTCTGCTCTCGGCGCGCCGCAATTGGGCAGCGGCAAGCCTGTTTCACCGGCTACGCGGCGCTATGCTCACGGATTCTGGGGCAAGCACCTGACGCCCGCGGAGTTTCCCAACTACTCCTGCGATTTCTGGGTTTCGTTGATGGTTGGATATGGCGGGAATATTGTCGCGCTACTTCCAGACGGAACTACTTTTTACATTTTTAGCGACGGGATGGAGTTTCCCTGGGTGGATTCGGTGCGTGAGGTCAGCAAATTGGCGCCCATGTGCCGCTGAATGTCGGATTTCAAAGGAGCTGATATGCGAAATCGCCAGGTTTTGACCGCAAGCTGTCTTGGCTTACTTTGCGTTTTGTCTTTGCCGATATTTGCGGAAGCTGCCCCTTGCGAAGACGCTGACTTGCTCTTGCGCAATGGTCACATCATCACGATGGAGTCAGCTCAGAAAATCGTGACTGCCATGGCGGTGCGTGACGGAAAAATACTGGCGATAGGCAGTGACGAAGAACTCGCTGGTTGCGCAAGTGCGCGCACGAAGGTGATGGATCTGCAGATGCGGACCATCCTGCCCGGTCTGATCGATGTCCACACGCATTTAATGGAATGGACGAAGGGCATTCTGCGAGGGCAGATCGATGCCGGGTATCCCAAAGTTCATTCCATTTCGGAAATCACGCGCGAAGTCGGTGCTCGCACAGCGACCCTCAAACCCAACGAATGGATCCAAGGTTCTGGCTGGGACGATAGCAAGCTTGCTGAACACCGCTACATTTCGCACCAGGATCTTGATCCGGTTTCGCCCAACAATCCTGTACTTCTTGTTCACGTAAGCGGCCATCTTAGTGTGGCCAACAAAGCTGCGTTAGCGTTGGCAGGTATAACGAAAGATACGCCCGATCCGCAGGGTGGTGTCATCGAGCGAGATAAGTCGGGCCAGCCTACCGGCATCCTCAAGGACACGGCCATGCTGCTGGTCAGCAAGCTTCTTCCGGAAGATCCGGCGGATATTTACGTGCGCGCCGCCAAGCTTGCTTCCGAAAAAGCGGCGGAGGTCGGCCTCACTACGATCCATGACATTTTTATTTCGCCCGAAGATATGCGCGGATACCAAGAAGCGAATCAGCGTGGATGGTTAAAGATACGCGTCCAGATGTCACCGAGGATCGGAAACATTTCCGACGCCGAAAAACTGGTAGCGATGGGTGTGCACTCAGGATTTGGAGATGATCATTTGAGATTTGGCGCAGCGAAAATGTTCGCAGATGGCGGTATGGGCGCGCGCACGATTGCCATCTATCCACCCGGGGTCATCGGTGAACCAGACAATGTTGGCGTGTTGCGCTGGAAAGCCGAAGACATGCAAAAAGCCCACTGATTGCCGCCGCCGCCGGCTGGCAACTGGAGACGCATGCTATTGGAGACCGAGCCATCGACGAGGTGCTTGATTCCTACGCAAAAGTCATCAGTCAGCTCGGACTCAGGGATCCGCGCTTTCGGATCGTCCACGCGGGCATCTCGACCCCCGCGGTGCAAAAGCGAATGCATCGGCTAAATGTGCTGGTGGACGGGAATCCAGCCTTCGTGTATTGGATCGGCAGTTGGTTCACTAAGTATGGACGGGACCGCGTGCGCTGGTGCTATCCCGCGAAATCCTATCTCGAGAACGGAGTGGTTGAAGCCGCGGGCTCCGACGTGGATGTCACCCCGCTAAGTCCTTGGTGGGGACTGTGGGCTGCGGTGGTTCGCAAGGAGTTGCAGACCGGAGAAGTGCTTGCGCCTGAAGAACGTATCACTATTCAGGAAGCGCTCACCCTTTACACGCGCAATGGCGCTTATGCGGGGTTCAACGAACACGAAACGGGATCGCTGGAACTCGGGAAACAGGCGGACTTTATTGTCGTTGACCGCGATGTTTTGACAGTGCCTTCCGACGAACTCAAGGACGTCGTGGTACTGGAAACCTGGGTTGGCGGCCAAAAGATCTTCGAGAATCCTCACCAATCGTAAGAGGTCAGGCCGAAAACCCCAGTCCAGTCGAAGGAGCTAAAAGCGTTCGCGTGATTCCGCTCTCAACGGCCCGAGTTTGGCCAAGCCAAAATCCAGAATCTTCAGCGCAGGCCTTTGAAGCATTCAAGAAGGCTGTCGAGGCCGGATACAGCAATATGAATTGGGCGGCTAAAGACTCTGATCTTGATTGTTTACACGATGACCCTGCTTTCCAGAAACTGGTGGGCCCTCAGCCCCAGTCCCTCGCTGTAGTGAATATTTCTCCAAAGCTTCAGATTGGATTTCTCTCGAAATCGAACCACTTGGACGTATAACGCATTCCCCGGACAAGTGAAATCTGCCCAAAAGCACTTGATTGCATAACAACGTCGGCCCCTCTCGACGCGATCACATGTCCTTGCTGCTGATCAGTTCCTCGCATGTCTACTCAGACGCACTGCACATCGCTCGGTTACACAATTTCCCGAGTTTTTCAGCAGCCTGCCAGGCCACTACTCTCCGGAGTGGGACGATCTGTTCATCGCGTCAAACGCTGCGAGTGCCTCTTCTGGCCGGGCGCGGACCACGAAATCTTTCGTAAGATTCACCCAGCGCACCTTCCCCGACGAATCGATTAGGAATTCTGCTGGTCGCGAGATGTCCGCGCCGTCACGTCGGCCGTGTACGTGCACCAGATCCCACCTGCGGATCACGTCCTCATGTGCGTCCGAAAGAATCGGAAACGTATAGCCCTGCGACCGGCGAAGATTTTCGGAATCCGCGGTAGAATCCACACTGATCGCGATCACTCGAATCTTCCGTGCGTCGAACTCCGGCAGCGCCTTCTCGAAACTCCGTAACTCGGAGTTGCAGAACGGTCACCAATATCCACGGTAGAAAATCAAAACCACGCCGGCTGCTTGGGCCGCGCCCTTCTCGGCGCCGGTTGCACTCTCTGGAGTGAACGGAGAATTCAACGCACCCGTCAAACTCACTGGGTGATTCTGCGAATCCGGCAGCGTGAAATCTGGCGCCACCTGGCCCACTCGCGGCGCGTCGTGCGAAGCGGGTAGCACGTGCCGCGCGCCGATGAAAATGCCGTAGAGGAAAAATCCGCTGAATGCAAACGCCAGCACCGCGAGGACGCTGCCGAAAATTTTGCCGCGACACAAATCCGGATGCCGGAATGCGCGCACAAGCCCCAAGGCGAGCAGCACCAACCCGAGCGCGATCATCGGCAGGTTCGCCCACGGAAAATCGCGAAGCCCCGGGAAGCGAACGAAGAACAGCGGATAGCTAACCACTCCTAGGAAAACCAGCGACGCGCCGGTCCACACTGCCCAGTTCCAGCTTCGTTTCATCGCTAACCCCTCCCCCGCTCCACTCCAGGTACGCCTTCCAATGTGCCTGCCCGAGATCGCGGATTTGAAACTTGTTTGACATCATGCCAGACGTCGGTTCATAGACCAACCGAAACTGCGTCCAAAATCTCATCATTGGCCCGGGCGATCCTTAATCTAGCCGAGGGTGCTATTTCGTCAGAAGTTTTTCGCGGGCGCGATCGAAGTGTTGCCGCTCGGGGTTGAGTTCTTCGGTTATCCGACTTACCAGGCAAGTGGGCTGCGAACTCGCGAATTCCGCTTTGACGAGGGACAAACCGATAAGACCGGCCCCCGTATCAATTCGCCAGATACTACCGGGCAAGGCTTGGTCCTTAAAGATCAGCTGCAGTCACTAGCGACTGGCAGGAGGCACAATGCTGTTCATCCGTAGGTATTCCACCATCTGCCCGTAGTGGTCGAAGCAATGGCCCACGATCAGAGTTGCCAGTCCCAGTCGTGTAACCATTCCGTCGCCGAAGGGACTCTTGATGGGTTTCAGCAGATTGCCATCATTGATGGTACCCACAGCTCCGTGGACATATGTGAACGACTCCTTGAGGAACTTCACAATATCCGCTTTGGTTTTCACTGAATCCGGGCCGTTCTCGCTGCCCAGTTCGACGGGTGGTTTTTCTTCAAGGATGGCCGCTCCGACCAGGTAGTTGACTGCGGCAACGTGCTTGGCCTGCTGAGCGAAGGTGCGCACACCCTTGAATTCGCCGCTCATGGGTGCAAATGAATATTTGTCCTCTGGCATGGCCTCGGCTGCGGGAACAAACTCGCTCTCCACACCATCGACACTGTGGTCCAATACTTGAGCGATGGAGCGATGCTCCGTCGGCTTTGCATCTTGTGCCAGCGCAAGACCACTACCAGCCAGCAGAAGCAGAAATGCAAATAGTCCCTTTGTCTTCTTCATGTGAAATCTCCTTTAACGATGCATTGCAAATTGTAGACCGGAATCTTCTTTTGGACTTCAAGAGCAGATTACAGACCCACTCGCCGCTGCAGCAATCTGATTGCATTCGTCATTACTGGGAAAGTGCGTACTAGGAGCAATGTCCGGTTTCGACTAACCAGGCACTTGAATTGAATCGTGGTAAATTCGACGGCGCACTTTCGGGCGTCGCGCTTACTCCGGTGAGTCAGTTAAACGCGTCCCATTTTGATTTGGACGTGCAGCACGCAAGCGATCCTCTTTTTCCTTCATCAGTGCATTAATCTCTGCCACCAGCGCTAGAAGTTTGGTTGTATCCTGCTCAACCGCTGCCTGCTCACAAAGTTCCATCCAGCGCTCTTTGTCTCGCATATAGTTAGCCTCGGACGCAATTCCACACTAACATGAAACAAGGCGACACACTGGCAGGGCCTGGGAGAGTCTGGGAGTTGTCGGTGGGAAATTAGGACAGTACCCACCGTCGTTTTAAACATCAAAATTGCCTCTCCTCGATGGATTCGAAGCGGTTCGCCGCATCCGCAAAATACTTCCCGAGGTTGCAATCGTCATTCTGTCGAGCGAAGCGGCATATTTTTATTCTGGCGAATAAATGAGTTGGAAACGCTGATAGATGAAAGATTTGTGACAGTGAGGGCAGTCTAAGCTCAAACCGGCTAGGGGAAAATTCGGCTTGTATGGCCACAACGAATCGAAGGGGAGGGACCGAGGCTCAATTTGGCTGTGGCTGAAAGTCTTCTGGCAGTGCTGACATTTCAACGTCCATTGTGGCATCGTCGTTGGCTCTCAGGCCGGGGACCTGACGACCTTCTCTGATGCTGTCACGAACTTAAAATCTGAAATGTGCAATAACGCACACTCTTCACTTCGCCTACTGACAGCCGAAGGGGTGCATTGATGTACGACAAGAAGCCAATACGTTGCGGAAAAATGGGTCGATAACAATTTCTCACTAGCGTGGCGGAGATCCTTTCGGATTTTAAGGGCTTGTACACCAGAATCGCACGCAATCAAACGTACGCGCGTCACTTGTCAGCCGGGTAGCGGAGGGAGCAGCACTTCGACGAGCATCCAGACGGCGCTCCATGAAGGACTAAGAGCCTTGAAGGATAGACTCGACAAATACCTTTGAACCGCATACAACTGAAAGTGCGTCCGAGGTTCATATGTGCAAGGGAATAAAGAACGCTAGATGGAGCTTTGTGAACTGGCAGCGGTCGAACAAGACTCCGATAAACTTGTTGCACTCGTCCAAGAGATCAACAAACTTCTGGGCGAAAAGGAGGCCCGATTGAAGAATCACGCAAACGGCCAAACGGGCAGGACTGACAATTCACACTGACCCACCATCAAGAAACCTATCGAGTTGAACTCCCAGAAACCGACCGGATGCTTAGCCGAGAAAACTAGATCGGATAGACCACAAGCCTGCTCCTTCAAGATCCACTTAGAATTAAGTTGTTCAATTTTGTACAGTCGCAAATAAAGTGATTTTGTATCCTTTCGCTCTTATGAGAAAGAGCGACCTTAAAGCTAAGCAACAATTGTCCATCTCCTGTCCCTATTGTGGTGCGCCCGTCGGAAAGAAATGTGAGCTTTTTTCACGTCTAGGCACGCGCAACGAACCGCATATAGAGCGAAAACTAGCGATATTGGACAAAAAACAAACGACCAGCGGGAGACTACGCAACAAAGCTAATGTCAGTTCCTGACTAACGCTGCCTCAACTGGTCGATGCAACACTTTGTTGCAGTTTAGTGACGGGGATTTGAACTCCCGAGAGTTTTCTTGGAGGCTGATTCGAGCGCAGCGAGGTGTAGGAAGACGGACATGGAAAATCTGGGGATCGACACATCGCTGTGGTGGAACATCAACCAAGATTTAACCCAATGTTCGTGCAGATTAGCTAACACTGTTCTGGCAAGGTGGCATTGCCCTGACAGCGCCTGAAATGCGGGAAGGAATACAATGGCGGAACGAATACCAGATGAATTTACAAATTTACTTCACAAACTGCTGGAAGCATCCGATGTTCTCTCAACCTATTGCACGATGCATGGCGAGAGTGAGCTATCGCACTTTTTTGGGCGTGAGAATCAGCAGGGTGGCCTACATCATTATGTAGAGGAGAATGTTGCTGCCCTCGACCCGAACTTCATGTGCCACAAAGACGTGCCGAAGAGTTGAGCTAGCCGCCGCTGTCTCCACCCCTTATTACCTCCGAGGTTGTAAATTCTCGATAGAAGGCGAGCAAGTCCCCGATTAACGCCGTACTCGTACAAGTGAATCCGTCCCGATTCTCAATGTCCGGTAATCCGGGTGCATTCGACAGGTCGATGCAACACCATCTGATATAAATCTGCTCTCTAAAGGTGGTGTTGAATGAGGCCAGGGAAACGGTTTGGGCTTTCTGCGATCGAGAAGCGTGACGTTTGGAGGCGGTGGAAGGCGGGACAGTCGCTGCATGAGATTGGGCGCGCCTTTGACAAGCCACATAGCTGCATTCGCTCGGTGTTGTTGCCTCGCGGCGGCATTCCTCCCGCCGCTCGTCGCCGTTCACGGCTGGCTCTCACGTTAGCGGAGCGAGAGGACATCTCACGAGGAATCGCTTCCGATTCGTCGCTCCGTGAGATTGCCCGCCGACTGGATCGAGCGGTCTCCACGGTGAGCCGGGAGATTTCTCGCCATGGTGGCCGTCCGGCCTATCGCGCCCATGATGCGGATGACCATGCCTGGGGCTCGGCCTTGCGACCGAAGAGGTGTCTGCTGGCCCTCAACCGCAAGTTGCGGGACATCGTTGCGAGTAAACTGATCCTGGACTGGTCGCCGGAACAGATTTCCGGATGGTTGAAAATCCAGTATCCCGATGACGAGAGCCTGCGCGTGTCCCACGAAACCATTTACCGCACCCTGTTCATTCAGGCCCGCGGAGTGCTGAAAAAAGAGCTGTTGGACCAGCTGCGGTCGAAGCGGCGCATGCGCCGTTCGCGCCATGCCAGTGCTAGCGGACAGTCACGAGGACAGATCGTTGATGCCGTTTCCATCCGCGAAAGACCTGCGGAGGTAGAAGACCGAGCGGTTCCCGGCCACTGGGAAGGGGATCTGCTGGCCGGTGCCAAGAACACCTATATTGCGACTCTGGTGGAGCGCCATTCGCGCTTCGCCATGCTGATCAAGGTGCCCAGCAAAAACACGGAAGTAGTTGTTGCCGCATTAAGTCAACATGTTCGCAAACTCCCCGCTACCCTGAAACGCTCGCTGACCTGGGATCGAGGACTAGAGATGGCCAAACACAAGGACTTCACAGTAGCGACAGATGTGCAGGTCTACTTCTGTGATCCGCAAAGTCCCTGGCAACGCGGCACCAACGAAAACACGAACCTTCTGTTGCGGCAATACTTCCCGCGAGGAACCGACCTGTCTGTCCATTCGCAAGCGCAACTCGACCAGGTCGCGCTGCGCTTGAATCAACGGCCCAGAAAAACCTTAGGCTTCGAAACTCCCGCGAGTAAACTGCAAGCCAGTGTTGCGTCGACCATCTGAGCCGGCAGCCGTTACCGGAGAAGTGGGTACTGTGAGGAACGTTGTCCGATTAAACCCACCGCCGCACTCGTGAGCGGTACTGTTCGTACTCATCTTGGAAAACCGCCTTCAGCCTTGCTTCTTCGACCGGAATTACAGTCCAGTTGAGATAGCCAAGAATCAAGGGCAAAACGATGACTGGCCAAATCTGTTTCAGCAAACCCGCTTCTCCCATATAAGCAAGGGTCAGGCCTATGTACATCGGATTTCGTGTGAAGCGGTAGGGCCCCGATGTCACCAGCTTCGCAGATGTGTTCCCTGGAACAGTAGTAGTGCGAGCCTTACGGGAACAATACCAAGCTCCAACCGGCGATCACCGCACCCACAGCAAATAGAACACCTCCGGCTATCATACTCACGACGGCCGATTCTGGACGGATGGTGAGGCGACGAAAAGATCCCAGCTCCGCACCAACCAGATATGTCAAGACGAATACCCAAGGAACAGGCACGCGCATCAGAAATTGAAGTGGATTGGTCATACCTGAGCAACCTTCAACCTTTCAAGCTCACAAAAGCTTCATTCAACTTCGGCAACACGTCATCGGCTCGCCTCTCCAAGACCTTACTTCAGATGGTGTGTACCGACTAGAATTATGTTTAGTTGGCCTTCGATGCTCGACAAGTCCCGATTAACGCGCTACTCGTACAAGTGAAGCCGTCCCATTCTCAATGTCCGGTAACCCGACCAGGACTTCGCCGGGAAGCAATCGTAAAACAACCGGGTTCGAATATGTTTGTCGAGGGCGAACATTGCGCGACTTTACCGGGAGTCCCATTGAAGGTTGACGCGAAAGGACGGCAGGCATATATTTTGCGCGAGGGTAAACCGGATATAGATTTACTGCTCAAAGGAGATCGGATGCACTCCTTCAGGGCTGCCATAATCCTTCCACTGTATGGTCTTTTTTTCGGTCTGCTGATGCCTGCACAGGTCGAGCAAACGAACGCCCCTGCAAACACAGAGTCGAGACGGATTCAAAACGTCGCGCCCGAGGAGATGTGGGGCCGGGTAACGCAATGCACTTTTCCCAGGTATCCCGCGGTTGCCATGCAAGCTCATATAACGGGCACGATAGATGTTGGCCTGGGCGTTTCGCCGGAGGGTGATGTAGGCAAGAATTCTCGCTCGCTGGCTGGTCCTCCATTACTCGTTGAGTCAGCGATGAATGCAATGCGTCAATGGAAATTCCGGCCAAATGTAGTGCAAGGAGAGGTGACTTGGTCGCGGGTACGAGCGTTGGTACGCTTCAATTCTGATGGGACGACTGCCGTCGACTTGGCCCCCGCAATCTTAGCGGACAATTTTGGTGACGCAGGCACGCCGAAGTCAGAGGCAGTGTCGTTTCCGAGACCGGCCAGTGCACCCGCATGCAAGCCCGCGGATGAAGCCGCCCAAGTCCCGATGTTCGTAGACGGCGCTTACGTAATAGGTACTGGCGGCATTGGCTACCCTAAGTGTGTCGCGTGTCCTGATCCGTCTTATTCCGACCAGGCGCGGTCCGCGAAGGTCTCGGGAATCGTTGTGCTCCACGTGATCGTAACAGCGGAAGGTTATGCTTCGAATATTCATGTCAAACGTTCGCTAGGTTACGGTTTGGACGAAAAGGCGGTAGAGGCCGTAGGAAATTGGCGGTTCGAGCCAGCCGTTGGCCCGAACGACAATCCTGTGCCTGTTTGGACCGACATCGAGGTGAATTTCCGAATCAAATAACCGCTCGCCAATGCCTTCATCTGGGACCTCCAGTAGACAAGTGTTCGATTTACACCCCACCGGACAAATGAAACCACTGGAAAGCCACTTGTCCGCTTACCGTACAAGTGAAACCGCCCCGATTCTCAATGTCCGGTAACGCTGGCACGACTTATCAGTTGGGCCGCAGGCTGCTGATTACCTGTCGCACGGCGATATTGGACATCACTTCCCGGATTTATTTCACACTTCACCCAGGGATGCGCCCTCAGGGAAATAGAAACTTTTTAGACGTGGCGGAATCAACAGAAGAAAAGCCGCGTGGGTCGGTGAGTACAGCGGAATCAGTGCTGGGTTTCGAATTCGCTCTTTAGCTGGGCAGTAAGTGGTTCATTTTCCAAAACCTCAAAGAGGAGGTTTTTGTGCTTGATGAAGTGGAGATGCTTAACACTCTGCATACTTTTGGCCATGAATTTAGGATTACCGCCAAACCAGTAGGTAGTTAAGCCGTCGTCCTGCTTTTCCGTTATTGATAAGGCCGAAAAGCCCTTTTCCCTTGGCAGGAATAGAACTTCGAAAATCCCCTGTTTACTTTGGAACCAAGCTGCGCCTTTTTGGCCTTCGAACATGTTTTCTTGTTTGGAGCGGCGAATACACTCGACTTCAACACCGTGCGATTTTAACTCTTCAGCAAGAGCATTAGCGTCCGCATAAACCGGGCTTGTCCCGCTGTTCCAATCCGCTTGGCTGTGAGCGTCTTTACAAACATCTGGTTGTGTTTGTGCTGATATGGAAAAACAAAATAGTGAGGTGATGCAACTCAACAGTGCGAAGCGTATTGCTCTGAACATACGAACCTCAATACAACTTCTGCTTCATGCTTTAACATAATTTCGCGTTATTGAGTCTGTCAACAACTAAGTCTTTGACGATGGGTGACACCGGTGCCCGCAACGCCCACAAGTCCTGATTAATGCGCTACTCGTACAAGTGAAACCGTCCCGATTTTCAACGTCCGGTAACGCGACTTACGTGTGCCACGAGCACGAAAGGAGGAAACGCTGAGTAGTGCGCAACTGCTTGACTGATGAGGGCAGGCCCCTCGGAACCGGCTTACAGGAGCAGGTTTCAAACCACCTTCGGCGGCTGTAGCCAAAAGCTATGGTCGTGAACGCGGAAGGAAAAGGCCTGGCAACGACCAGGTCAGGTGACAGGCAAGAAGAGGACCGCAAGGGAACCACTGCTGAAGTGTCGAAACGTTAGAGACGATGTCAAAACCGCGGGGGGTAAGTTACGGTCGCCGGAATCTTGCCCTTCGGCAGCGGCTTCAAGAATTCTTTCCGGAAACTGCGGAAATAGCCCATTCCTATGAGCGTTGCTCTCAGCGCACGCTCGTCTAGGCGGCGACCTGTTTTTACCTTTTGCTCAAACGCCTTAATTTCGGCGACTGTGGAACTACTGAGTCGTTTTGGCGTGATGAACTCCGCAAATGCTCGTACCGCGGAAACGCATGTGGTGCGTTCTTCTTCCGGTAACACCGCGGAGACATACCCGTGAAACCAATCCGCAAATGCCAGCATAGTTTTCTCATTGTCGGCGGCGACAGTGAGTTCTTTCATGGTTCCTCCGGGTATTCATGTCCTAATGGCGCTGGCTTCACAGTCCAACCGGCGCCGAGGTTCCGCGGATTTATGGCGCATCACAATGCACAATAGGCCCTGGCTGAATCTATAGTCAAGGTATATTACTGATAGGTTATTAATTTAGAATTGCCAACCGATAGAAATCTCCAGTCACGCCTGACTCGCTGGCTGGCCGGGAGTAGCGGCCGGGCGAACACGGCCAAATTCCAGCAACTTGGATTGGAGATCAGGATGGAAAAGCAACTTACAGCGGTGGGTTATTGGTTGGGATTGATTTGTACCGTCGTAGCGTTGATCTTTCGGATTTTGAGTGCTTTTAATGTGAATGCGCTCCACATATCCGCCTCTGGTGGAAACCCCGTTGGCTACTTGAGTCTCTTGCGTGGCGCCGGACTATTTTTCTTGTTGTCGATTGCGAGCTGGTGCCGCACTGCAAAATCCTAGCCCGGGCATCAGCATCGGGGACGTCACCATTCGAGCGGTTTACAACCTACAGTGACTTCGGTTGTCAGGCGCACATCGACGCCTGGTGTCATTGAAGGTAACGCCATGCGAACAAATCCTCTTCACTTTCGCTCTCGGCCATCCGTTTGTGACCTGGTCGGGCTTGAACTAGTCCAGCGGGAGTTATTCTCTCGCACTCCAGTTGGACACATTTACGCCGGTCACGTCAGCCTAAACTGTGGTAAGATTGTCTTACTATGCAGACGATAGTCTCTACCAAAGGTCAGGTTGTTCTTCCCAAGCCCATTCGCCAAAAACTTGGGCTTCGAACGGGCGACCCACTGGACGCTGAGGTGGAGGGTGGACGTATTGTTCTAACCCCACGCAGGACTCGCTCACGGGAGGTTAAGATTCTTCGTGACCCAATTACGGGTCTTCCCGTTCTTAGCGGGGGGCCAGACGCTTCAACCTTGACCGGTAAACAGGTTGCCGAAATCCTATCCGAATTTCCATGAGATATCTGCTCGACGTAAATGCTCTCGTGGCGCTCGGGTTCCTCCAACATGAATTTCACGAGCGAGTCGCCCACTGGGTACGAGCATCGGGGGCTTCGAAGGGATTGCTGGAACTTGTGACTTGCTCGATTACAGAACTCGGGTTCGTCCGGATTCTTACGCAAGCTCCGCAGTATGGGTTTACCGTTGCCCACGCGCGGACCCTGCTTCTGAGCCTGAAAACAGAAAAAATATTTAAGTTTGGGTTTCTGCCCGACGATCATGATGTTTCGCAACTGCCGGGCTGGGTCAAGACGGCAAGGCAAATCACCGATGGTCATCTTGCGCAACTCGCTAAGGCGAACGGCGCAATTTTTGCGACTCTGGATGTAGGAATTCCGAAGGCGTTCCTGATTCCATCAAGCCGGTGATGCCAGTCGAGCTGAGAATCTTTCGCAGGCGAGATACTGGCAGAAATTCTTCCTCAATGCAGGGCATGAAAATGAACGCAACCAAAACCGACTGTAAACTCTCACAGTTATTCCTGCCTCCAAACTACAGCTCTGTGTGACCTCGACGTTTTTGCGCGCGGCGATGCTCGTGCGTCTGCCTCGTTGTCCGCGACACGTCTATTTACGCCTACATTGATGTGATGTGTGGATTCGCGGATGATCTGCCATTTCTCTTCGGAGTTCGCGCTGCGCGTGGTTTCCTGCCCTTGTTGCCTCCTGTCGGGAGGCCCTGATTCATGTCCAATTCGGCAGTCCAGTTTCAGCGGGGTGCCCTACACAACTTAACCGGGTATCCGTTCATACTGGATCTATAAGCGAAATAAACAACAGGCAAAGAAATTCCGTTGACGCGGAATTCTTATTCCGGGACAGAAGCGCTTTCTACCACGCCCGTCGAATTGCAACAAGCCTCCGTGATTGTTGTGGAAGAATCTCACGCATTACAACAACACCCGTTTGAACAGTGCCATCGGCTACATCACGCCAAAGCACATGCTCGCCGGGCATCAGCAGGAGATCCAGGCCGAGCGGGTTCGGAAGTTGGACGCGGCGAGGGAACAGCGGAAGAATTGCCGCCAGCGGGCCGCGTGACGGATGAAACGGATTACTTCTTGTTTGCCGACAAACCTCCCAGAGCACAGAGAACCCCAGATTCCAGCTCATGGTGCAGTGGGGTTATATAAAGGATGGCCGGGAGGTGGAAAACCGGTGGCGTCCCACTTGGGAAGATCGTCATTCTCCGCTTTAGGGTCGATCACCGTGTTCTGGAAGTGCACAATCTTCCAGATGCCATCGCGCTTGACCATCGTAAATGAAGCTCTTGTCTTCGCCGGAGTCAACCACGGATAGTGAGGGTCGGGGGCCGGTACAAAATGCATGGTCGCCACGGCCACCGCCACGGTGGGCGCGATCGATCGGATTGTCGCGGATTCGACGCTCGCGGTGGTCGTCGCTTCCATGCCCTTGTGAATCGCAACGTGGCCCTTGTATACGGTGGCCTTTCCGCGCCAATAATGGCCCACTACGTTTATCCACTCCACGTCCTCGGTGTCCAGTTCGTGCATCGCCTTCATGTCATGCCGATTCCAGGTGTTCGAGAACTCGTTTACCAGCGCCCGCACTGCCGATTCATCCTCGGCACTGAATGGCGGCGGTGTATTCGTCATTGCAGAATCCCGTATGGTGCATCCTGACAGGGCAATCACAGCCAGCATCGCCAAAACAATTCGATTCATGATCAATTCTCCTTAGGTTGCAGATGTGAGACCTGCACGGCCGCTTGACCAAATGCACTCGGACGCGCCGGCACCGCTCCGTCATGGAGAAGTGAAGTCACGCCCAGGATGATAGTGAATGGCGGCGCTGGCCGGATAGTAAGAACGCGACACCGGGCAGACTATCACTCGTGTCGCGGACGGTTTTCAGTCGCGAAGAAGGTATGGAACTCGGGCACGCCCTCGAGGTGCGCCAGGAACCGTGAAGGGGACTCTCCCGTGAAGGCACGACAGTCGTGTACCAAATGCATCTGATCGTAGAAGTCGTGATCGTTGGCGATGCGGCTCCACGCACGGCTGGGCCATCGGAGCTTGTGATCCAGGGCGGCGTTGAACCTGATGATTCGAGCGTAGAGTTTCGGCGGCACGCCGACCTGCGCGAGGAAACGCCTCTCGAACTGTCGTGGTGACAGCCCGGAATCGGTCGCCATTGCCGAGACGCGATGAATGCCGTTGCTCGCAAACAGGCTGTTCGCCGCGATGGCGACCGGGTCCAGTGTACCGTGGCAACCGAGCATACGGATGAGGCGCTCTTCGATGAACTGGATTCGCTCGGCAAAGCCTGGAGCGTCGCCAAGCTCATGTTCGAGCCTCGGAATGCTCAGGTCCGATGACGGCGTACGCGTCGTGCGCGGAATCGGTCAGTTCCGTCATGGGGATGCCGAACAGCCGGTTGAAGCCAGATGGTTGGAAATGAATGGTGAAGTTGTCGATGTGTCCACACACCGACAAGCCAGCCCGAGCGTGCGTCTGAGGACCAACCACGGTGACACGCGGCGAGGCGTCACTGTGATCAGACCCCGGGCGATGGATGCGGTAAGTGTCTCCGAAGAAGAACGTCAGGAGTTGCTTCGGGCGTGCTGGCAGCGGGATAACGAGCGGGACGGAGCCGACCTGCCCCGTAGTCATGCCGTATGCCCAGACGTACGGCCGCAACACCGCACTCGATGGTGCCATTTTCGTCTGAAGCATATGTGCAACCTGCCGCGAGCAGTCTATCAAGTCTCTGGATGATCCTATGCCGAAAGAACTGCGCGCCGCGCGCGGATGTAAATTTAGCGACAAGCGTGGTTTGCATCAACGGATGTCCAGCCCCACGGCGTAGGTCCTCAACGAGTGATAAATCGCGAATTCACTCATCGAACGATCTACGCGGCGCACCGTAGGAAACCCGCTGATTCGAATTGTGGCCGTTAGAAAACGGGCAAACAGGAAGGAACCGCATTACTTCCCGTTTGCCGACCACCCGGGAGTTGGCCAGACCACTCAATACAACCAGCCGGTAGATCACTTCGAGTGGTTCGCCACTCGACCGCTGGTTCTTGTTCGTGTTGTTCTATCACAGGTGAAGATCGGCGGGGTCGAAGTTTATCCCGTCGTGTTCCCCGCGATCATCATCACCGTAGGGTTTCTGAAGCCAAGGCGTGAAACGAATGTCGGATCCACTGGTGGTCGTGCAACCCGGGCCGCTGGGGCCAGCATGACACCCCCAATAATTTTCGGTCGCGTCGATGCTGCCGGTGCATACCGTGGCGTGGTCGAAGGCGCAAACGTCGGCGACACCCACTTTGCCGCCCAACAGATCGTTGAGATGGATGTCGACCTCGGCAGGAGTGCTGACCGCAATGTCCAAGTCCTCATCGCGGATCACGTTCTGGGAAATGATGGTGCCGCGAATCGGAGAGCCGCCACCGCCGCTATTGATGTTTATTCCCACCGTGCCGGGCGTGGCCGTGTCGTCCTTGTCGGCGAGGTTTCCCGCAATGAAGTTGCCGATAATCATGTTCCCGTCCATGTTATCCGCGGGAAGTCCAAAAGACGGGCCCACATGCGTGTGGAGGGCGACGCCGCCAAGTCCGTTACCTGTAAGCTTGTTCCGGATGATCACGTTATCCGAGACTCGGCCGGGTCCATTGCCATCGGAAAAAAGTCCCACTCCCGAACCTCCAATTTGCACGCCGTTATCAGTCGAGACGTTCTCAGCTACGGTATTGTGGTCAACCCCGTAATGGGGAGATCCAATCGCGCCCATTGGCGGATGTGAGGCAAGAACGATTCCGCACTCCAGCGGGTTGTTCTTGACGGTGTTGTGGATCAGCAGATTGTCTCGGCTTTCGGCGGTCTCGTCGCTGATCAGGACGCCATCGGCATTGCCTGTTATGGTGTTGCCGGACATGATCGAGCGCACCGTTCCTATCAGGTGAACGGCGCCGCCGCAGTCACCGGTTTCATCGTTCTCATAAGTCCCATCACCGGGTTGCCCGGGGCAGCCGGTCGGCTCCCCCGTGAATTCCAGGCCCGAGGATTTGTCATTGTCCACAATGCGATTGTCGCGAATCGTGACGTCCGAAGCGCTGACGACGAGAATCCCTTCGAACAAGGCATTTTTAACGGTGAATCCGGCAATAGTCACATTGTGGAGGCCGGGATGGTCGAGACCGTCCACAAAAATGCCATGCGCAAGGCCGGTGGCGTCAATGACGGACGGATCGGCGCCTGCGCCGATGAGCGAAAGCGGCTTGTCAATGAGCACGTCCTCTTTGTAAGTGCCAGGCGCAACATTGATCACGTCATTCACAGAAGCATGATTGACGGCCGGCTGGATTTTTGCGTAGCACCCGTGGGAACCAATGGGATTAACGCAAAGGGTGTTGCCCGCGGCAGTATAAGAGGACGACGCGAAGAGTACGGCGCAACAAACAACTAGTGATGGGCGAAATCGAACCGGATTCATGGATACCCTCCTTTTTTTCAGTGGCACAGCCATTATGGGAGCATTCGAATCAATGGACTCGGGGGAGCCCACCTCACAATCTCTCTCCTGGAGGGTGCTGATCGCGGGGACAATTAAGCCGGATTTCCGATTTGGATCACCGGCCGGTGCATCGTACGCCTCTCCTGCCCTGGACACAAGGAGCTTCATAGACATGTCGCTGCAAAATGAGAATGTCCGGTTTGAGCAAAGTAGAAATGTCCGCTTTCATAGGTGGCCGAGGGGCCCATGGAAACGGAGCGGATCGCCTTGAACCAACGAGAACGGGACCGGCTACGGGTGCTACACGAGATCAAGGAGAAGCACATCACCCAGAGCGAAGCGGCCCGCCGACTGAAGATCAGCGATCGGCACATCCGTCGATTGCTGGTTGCGGTGGAGAAACGCGGTGACCGAGCGCTGATCCACGGACTACGCGGACGGCCCTCGAACCGCAGATTCGCGGCTCGCTGGGAGCGAAAGATTTTGACCCGGGTGCGGGAACGCTACGTGGACTTCGGACCCACCCTGGCCGCCGAGCACTTAGCGCAGGAGGGTCTGCCGGTGAGCCGCGAGACGCTACGCAAGTGGATGGTGAAGGCCAGCTTGTGGCGACCCCGCGCGCAACGCGTAAAGAGCATTCATGTGTGGCGGGAGCGGCGCGCCAGTTTCGGAGAGTTGGTGATGCAGGATAGCTCCCCGTTTCGTTGGTTGGAGGAGCGCGGGCCAGCCTGTCAGCTGATCGCGGTGATCGATGACGCCACCAGCCGTTTCTATGCGCGTTTCACAGAACACGACACCACAGAAGAGAACTTGCGGACGTTCGGGGAATGGTTACGGCGCTACGGACGTCCGGTAGCGCATTACACCGATAAAAACAGCATCTTTCGCAGGTCGGATGCCATGCTGTTGCGGGAACAGTTGCGGGGAGAAAAACTACGTTCGCATTTCGGACGAGCGCTCCACGAACTGGGGATCGAATGGATCGCGGCCCACAGCCGCAGGCCAAAGGACGCATCGAGCGACTGTTTGAAACCCTGCAGGACCGCCTGGTAAAAGAAATGCGTCTGGCAGGCATCGACAGCATCGCCGCCGCCAATCACTTTTTGGAGACGCGCTTTATTCCGCAGTGGGAACAGCGCTTCATCGTGGCGCCTCGCAACCCGCGCAATGCCCATCGACCCTTGGATAGCAGGCCAGCGTCTGGAGGAAATCCTCAGCGTGCGGGTGGGACGCAGGTGGCCGACGATCACACCGTGAGCTGGGATGGAAATCACTGGGGCGTGCCACGCGAAGAAGTCTGCGCCGGGCTGCGAGGTGCGCAGGTGGAAATCGAACGGCGTCTGGATGGTTCTCACTGGCTACGCTTCCGCGGCCGCTATCTCCGCCTGCACCACTGCCCAGCACCCACTTCGTTCGCGCAAGTCCTTCCGGCCTACGGCCTCCAGGACTCGCGGAGCGAAGAGCAAAACCATTAGACAAAATCAAACCCAAATACCATGTGCCCGCCGCTCACCCTTGGAGGAAACCATGGACCCGGACATTTCTATCTGGCGAAAAACCGGACATTTCTACTTTGCGTTGACACGCGAGCCGAGCCTATGTCGCTGCAAAATGAGAATGTCCGGTTTGAGCAAAGTAGAAATGTCCGGTTTCATAGGTGGCCGAGGGGCCCATGGAAACGGAGCGGATTACCTTGAACCAACGAGAACGGGACCGGCTGCGGGTGCTACACGAGATCAAGGGGAAGCACATCAGTCAGATCGAAGCGGCCCAGCGGCTGAAGATCAGCGATCGGCACATCCGTCGGTTGCTGATACGTCTTCGAAAGTTAGGGGACCGGGCGGTGCTCCATGGATTACGCGGACGGCCCTCGAACCGTAGATTAGCAGTGCGGTTCCAGGAGCAGATTTTGACCCGGGTGCGGCAACGCTATGCGGACTTCGGGCCCACCCTGGCCGCCGAGCACTTAGCGCAGGAGGGTTGGCCGGTGAGCCGCGAGACGCTGCGCAAGTGGATGGTGCAGGCCAGCTTGTGGCGCCCCCGCGCGCAACGGGTAAAGACCATCCATGTGTGGCGGGAGCGGCGCGCCCGTTTCGGAGAGTTGGTGATGCAGGATAGCTCCCCGTTTCGTTGGTTGGAGGAACGCGGGCCGGCTTGTCAGCTGATTGCAGTGATCGATGACGCCACCAGCCGTTTCTATGCGCGTTTCACAGAACAGGACACCACCGAAGAGAACTTGCGCACGTTGGGGGACTGGTTGCGGCGCTACGGACGTCCGGTAGCGCATTACACCGATAAAAACAGCATCTTTCGCAGGTCGGATGCCATGCTGCTGCGGGAACAATTGCGGGGAGAAAAACTACGTTCGCAGTTCGGACGAGCGCTCCACGAACTGGGGATCGAATGGATCGCGGCCCACAGTCCGCAAGCCAAAGGGCGCATCGAGCGACTGTTTGAAACCCTGCAGGACCGCCTGGTAAAAGAAATGCGTCTGGCAGGCATCGACAGCATCGCCGCCGCCAATCACTTTTTGCAGACGCGCTTTCTTCCGCAGTGGGAACAGCTTTTCATCGTAGCGCCGCGCAACCCGCGCAATGCCCATCGACCCTTGGATAGAAGCCAACGTCTGGAGGAAATCCTCAGCGTGCGCGTGGGACGCACGGTGGCCGACGATCACACCGTGAGCTGGGATGGAAATCACTGGGGCGTGCCACGCCAAGAAGTTTGCGCCGGGCTGCGAGGTGCGCAGGTAGAAATCGAACGGCGTCTGGATGGTTCCCACTGGCTGCGCTTCCGCGGCCGCTATCTCCGCTTGCAGCACTGCCCCGCACCGCTTCGTTCCGCGAGTCCTTCCGGCCTACGGCCTCCAGGACTCGCGGAGCGAAGAGCAAAACCATTAGACAAAATCAAACCCAAATACCATGTGCCCGCCGCTCACCCTTGGAGGAAACCATGGACCCGGACATTTCTATCTGGCGAAAAACCGGACATTTCTACTTTGCGTTGACACGAAGCCGCAAACACGAAGCCGCAAACACGAAGCCGCAAACCGGTTGAGCACAACAGATTGCGAATTTGCAGACTAAACTGATATAGTTCCCGCAAAAGCGGCAAAGAAAGACCCTATGAAAGCACTCCTCTGCACGGCGATCCTGTTTCTGGCGCTCTGCTCTGTTCCCGCTGCTCAAGCCCAAACGCCCCCTGACGGGCTCACTGGCAAGACGCGCACCTACTACGTCGCAGCCGACGAAGTGAATTGGGACTACGCGCCGTTGGGCCGCGATGAAGCCATGGGTCATCCCTTCGACGACCTGCAAAAAGGCTACGCCGAGACCGGTCCGCATCACATTGGTCGCGTGTACAAAAAAGCCATCTATCGAGAATATACCGACGAATCGTTTTCCACTCTCAAGGTGCGCGCCCCCGAAGAGCAATATCTCGGCCTGGTCGGCCCCGTTATTCGCGGAGAAGTCGGCGACACCATCAAGATCGTCTTCAAGAATAAAGCTTCATATCCCTACAGCATGCATCCCCACGGAGTTTTCTATAAAAAGGACTCCGAAGGCGCGGATTACAACGATGGCACTTCCGGCGCGGACAAGGCCGATGGTGGCGTGCCTCCCGGCGCAACACATATTTACACCTGGCTCGTCCCGGAACGCGCCGGCCCCGGACCCAACGATCCCAGCTCGGTCTTCTGGCTTTACCATTCCCACACCGACGAACTTCAGGACATCGCCTCAGGACTGTTCGGCGTCATCGTAATCACCCGCCGCGGCATGGCCCTGCCCGACGGCCGCCCCAAAGATGTGGACCACGAATTCGTCAGTATGTTTATCGCCCTCAACGAAAATGAAAGCTGGTACCTGGACGAAAATATCCGCGCCCACATCGCCGATCCTAAAAAACTGGACCGCACCCAGAACTCGCTCATCACTCCGGGCGGCATGGCCGGAACCATCGCCGGGACCGGCTTCGTGGACACCAACATCAAGTGGACCATCAACGGTTACACCTTTGGAAATATGCCGTTGATGACCATGAAGCAGGGCGACCGCGTGCGCTGGTACGTCGCCACGCTTGGCGACTTCAACAACGCGCACACCCCACACTGGCACGGAAATACCGTACTGATAGGTGGCCAACGCACCGATGTTATTTCGATTGTCTCCGCGCAAATGATCACTGCGGACATGGTGCCCGACGCCGCAGGCATTTGGCTGTACCACTGCCACATCAGCGATCACATGCTAATCGGCATGTCCGCCCGCTACGAAGTGAAACCTCGCTAGCCGACTCTCAAATGTGAAAGTCTTGTTGCGATTTTCACCATTAACTCCGCAGGTGTTATGCTCGCTGCGTAACAATTTTCAAAGATAAATGAAGGCTTCGATCGGCTACCCGCCTGCCTCACAACCTACTCAGGAGAAAGCGTGTTTTACGACGACCTGCAAATCATCGATGTCCCGGTCCTGGTCATGCACGGTGAAGACGACCAGATGGCGCCCTTCCCCGCTACGGGAGCAAGGTCAATCAAGCTGCTGAAACACGGCACGTTGAAGTCCTATCCGGGCTTTCCGCACGGCATGCCCGCAACGCACGCCGACACCATCAACGCCGACCTGCTCGAGTTCATAAAGGCCAAGTCGTATTTGGAGTTCGTTATTCCGAACGCGAAGCGGAGGTATCTGCTTTTCGATTCTTGATTGCGGCCGCCGACTCACCCCCAACTCCGTCCTAAATCGTGTCAATTGCGAATAACGCGTTGCGATATCGAACAGTCGCGCGCTGCCAGCTAATTTATCCCTCCAATGTAATCAACAGCTTGAGCCCTCGCCGAGTGGCGCGGCAGATGCACCGTGCTCCAATGGATCTCTGTGCCTCGTCCTTGCGTATCTTCTCCGTCCGTATCGCAACGAGGCGACTTGTATCCTTGTACTTCGTATCTTCTACATCGGGATTTCTATCTCGATAGCTGACAGGTCGACCGCGGTAAGAAGCGCCTTTGGGGGACAAGCCATCATGCACAGCCTGCTGAACGACTTCCGCTATGCGCTCCGCCAGCTCATCAAAAGCCCGGGCTTCGCGCTCACCGGCATCGTCTCCCTCGCCCTCGGAATCGGCGCGACCACCGCGGCTTTCAGCGTGATTTACGCCATCGTCATGAACCCCTATCCCTACGCGCACTCCGACCGCATGGTGCACATGCGCCTGAAAGACGCTTCCGGCCAGGATCGCGGCTTTGGCTTGACCGCCGGCCAGTGGCAGCAAATCAGAAAATCTCCAGTCGTCGAAGACGCCTTCCTCGAAGGCGGCTGGAGCCTCACCGTCACCGGCCAGGACGTGCCGGAAGATGTGCAGGCCTGCGTAATGTCGTCCAACAGTTTCGATTTTCTGGGCGTGCCCACGTTCCTAGGCCGCGGCCTCATGCCTTCCGATGCCATCGACGGCCAGGACCCCGAACAGGTCGCGGTGCTCGGCTACAAATTCTGGCAAAAACATTTCAATTCCAACCGCGCGATAGTCGGCCAGAACATTCAACTGGTGAAAAAGAACTACACCATCATCGGCGTAGCCGGCCCGAGAATGACGTGGGAAGACGCCGACGTTTACATTCCGCAAAAAATCACGCAAGACCTGGTGCTGGCCTACTACGTGGGCCTGCGCATCAAGCCAGGCATCACGCATGAAGCCGCCAACGCCGCGCTCACTCCGCTCATCGAGCAATTCGCCAAGCAAACTCCCAAGCACTTCCCGTCGGAAAAATTTGCGTTTCACGTCGTAGGTCTCAACGACGATTTCATGCACGACATCGGCGGCACGCTGTACCTGCTCTTCACCGGCGTGGCCTTGCTGCTGGCCATCGGCTGCGGAAACGTCTCCATACTTTTGTTGGCGCGCGGCACGGCGCGGCAACAGGAGTTCGCAGTGCGCTCAGCGATTGGAGCAACGCGCCGGCGCCTGATCCGCCAACTCTTAACCGAAGCCGTTCTGCTCAGCGTCACTGGCGCGGCGCTCGGCGTTTTGCTGGCTTACAAAGCGCTCGGCGTAATGGTCTCGCTGCTGCCCAAATATTCTTTCCCGCATGAAGCCGCCATCCGCATCGATCTGCCAGTTTTAATTTTCAGCGTGGCGGTAGCTATCGGCACAGGAATTTTGTTTGGTCTCTGGCCCGCGCTGCAACTTTCGCGTCCGGACATCAGCCAGGTGATCCAGACCGGCTCGCGCAGAATCGCTGGCGGTGGACGCGGCCGCGCCACCAATAATGTTCTGATCGCCGGACAAATCGCGCTGACGCTGGTGATGCTCGCCGTCGCAGGCGCCGCGATGGAAGGTTTTCTCCGTCTGATGCACACGCGCCTGGGCTACGACCCGCACGGCGTCATGTCCGTCGGCATCCCCGTCCACGAAAACACCTATAAAACCTGGGCCGAACGCTCCACCTACTTCGAGCATCTGCGCGACAATGCCGGCACCGTGCCGGGAGTAACCATGGTAGCCATTTCCAGCAACGCCACGCCGCCATCTAACGGCAATCCCCAGCGCATCGAAGTTCTCGGCGCGTCCACGCAGGACGACCAAAAAGTTAGCATCAACTTTGTCAGTCCCAACTATTTTCCAGTGCTGCGGATTCCGCTTCTTCAAGGGCGCGTGTGGAACGAAACCGAAAATCACAACGCCGCGCACCTGGCGGTCATCAACGAAACCATGGCCAAGCGCTATTTCCCGAATGGCGACGCGGTGGGCCACTCATTTCGCGTGCCGGACATGCACGATGAGCCGCCTTTCAACGTAGCCGCGCCGGATCCCACCGGCTGGATGCAGATCGTGGGCGTCATCGTCGACAAGCGCGACGACGGCTTGAGCAATCCCATCGTGCCCGAAGCGTTTCTGCCCTTCACTATTTCCATGCGCATGTGGACGCAAATCCTGGTGCGCTCCGAAGTTCCGCCGCTCACGCTGCTGCACACCATCGCGCTCAAGGTCAACGAGCTGGACGCCGACCAGCAAGTCAACGGACAGGTCGAAGACCTGGAGCACTGGATCGCCCACCAGCAGGATTACGAGCGCGAACATTTTGTCGCCTGGCTCTTCGGCGTGTTCGCGTTTCTGGCGCTGGCGCTGGCGTCCGTCGGACTCTACAGCGTGGTGTCTTACTCCGTGGCGCAGCGCACCAGCGAATTTGGAATTCGCATGGCGCTGGGCGCGCCACGCTCTCACGTGTGGCAAATCGTCTTTGCCTCCGTGAGCCTAAGCGTCGGCAGCGGCATCGCCGCCGGCGTCCTGCTGACGCTGGCGCTGAATCGCGTCCTCGCGCGCTGGGCAGAAGGCAGCGCCCGCGATCCGCTGGTCCTCGTGGGCGTCGTCGCGCTGCTCATCGTAGTAGCCGCCATCGCCTGCGCCGGCCCCGCCCGCCGCGCCTCCGACATCGACCCCATCACCGCGCTGCGCTTCGAGTAGCGCGCCGCGCTTCGAGTAATTTCGCACTCGCTACTAGAAGCCATCTGGCTCTGTTGACATCCCGAATCCCGCGATTTTCGCGGGTGAGGGATCTGCTTTTTTCTTGTTGTTTTTTACGCCGCTACGCGCCCCGCCTTCCTTCCACAACTTCTCCCAACTCCACATGCTCCACGCGACCTCGTCGGGCAACGGAAATCCGAGCTGGCTCGCGAGCATACACACCTGCCCGCGGTGATGAGCTTCATGCGCAATCATGTAGCACAACATTTCCGCGCCAACCGGCCAGGGCCGCGCCCAGCCATCCCTGAGAAACATCTCGACGCGCCCGCCGCCATCGCCGAGCGCTTCAGCGAGCATCTCCTCGCAGCGAGCGGCGCTCTCGGCCAATCCCGCGCGAACCTGCCGGGGAGTGCAGCGTGCGCGGTTGAGCTGCGCCGGAACCTTCAGGTGCGGAGCCGTAAGCCTGATCCACTTGGTGCGGACATTGTGCATGTGCGTGAAGATAGCCGCGATGGTGCGGACCTTGCCGGGCGGCTTGGCTCTCCAGGCGGCCGGATCAAGCCGCTCGATCAGCATCTGGTTGATGCGCTCATTGACAGCAAAACTCCGCACAGCAGCCCGCCCCAGTTCCGCGTGAATAAATCGCGTCTGAGCAAGTTGCGTGCGCCCGAGTTGCTTGCGAGCGAGTCGCGTCTGAACGTGTTGCGTGCGCACCTTGCGTCGACGAGTCGTCACGCCTCCCTACTCTTGCAGATGCCCCGCCAGAATGGCAACTCGCTTCCGACGCGCCTCTGGCATTGATCCGATTACCACGCATGTTTCGCTTTTTTGCAATGGAGATAGAACTCGTTGAAAACAAAGGAACCGAGGGTGCAAAAGAGACGTAAGTGCCAAAAGAGGAAAACGCAGAGGTCGGCGAGATAAACTTGATTTGAAGCGAGGGCATACTACCCCCTTCTTTTTTGCAAAAGAGGCGAATGGAGCGAGTATGGGTCGCGTTTTTCTGCCGCGCGTCGTTTGAGCGTACACACCTGGTCCGCCGGCGGCTATGGCCAAGACACGCGATGCAATTTGGATGGGTCGCTCCTTGGCAGTCAGGTTTTCGAATTGGCGATCAAGGCAGATTTACTGTGTTTCTGGCGGGCGCAACGATTTCAATAACTCGCGCTCTGCGGCTGCATTTTACGTCAACGAGCCCAAGCCGTAACAATAGACTTAACGTCAAGGGACAAACGGCGGGCGCGCAGGTGACGCCCGCGCGAAGGTAGCAAGAATCGGGAGCCGTTAATGTCGCGGCTGAAGCCGCGACCCACGAGGCGTCGAGCAGGGCCAAAAGTAGATCCCTCACCCGCAAAAGGCCGCGGGATTCGGGATGACAACCTTAGGAAAACTCAAAAAGGGCAGGCCATTTGGCCTGCCCTTTTTGAAATCAATACGATGTGTTGTGCGCCTGGCGCTTTGGTAATCGATACGATGAGACAGAATCCGCCCAAATAAGTGAGTACTTCGAGACGTGTGATCTTCACGTTTCGTGAGAAACGGGAATCACATTTGAGTGGCATGATCCGCACACCATAGCGGGTTGAGCCACTACTACTTTAGAAAGGAGGTGATCCAGCCGCAGGTTCTCCTACGGCTACCTTGTTACGACTTCACCCCAATCATGAGTCATACCTTGGGCGCTTGCCTCTCTTGCGAGTTAGCGCAGCGACTTCTAGTACAACCCACTTTCGTGATGTGACGGGCGGTGTGTACAAGGCCCGGGAACGTATTCACGGCGTCGATCTGATACGCCATTACTAGCGATTCCGGCTTCATGCAGTCGAGTTGCAGACTGCAATCCGAACTGAGCAGAGTTTTTTCCGATTAGCTCCCCCTCACGGGTTGGCAACGGTTTGTGCCCTGCATTGTAACACGTGTGTAGCCCTGGACATAAAGGCCATGCGGACTTGACGTCATCCCCACCTTCCTCTCCGTTATCCGGAGCAGTCCACGTAGAGTTCCCTCCTTGCGGAGTGGCAACTACGTGCAGGGGTTGCGCTCGTTGCGGGACTTAACCCAACACCTCACGGCACGAGCTGACGACAGCCATGCAGCGCCTCCACACTTGTCCCTTGCGGGAAGGCCATATTTCTATAGCTAGTCAAGTGCGCTTCGAGCCCAGGTAAGGTTCCTCGCGTAGCGTCGAATTGAACCACATGTTCCACCGCTTGTGCGGGCCCCCGTCAATTCCTTTGAGTTTCAGTCTTGCGACCGTACTCCCCAGGTGCAGGACTTAACGCGTTAGCTCCGGGACGCTCCACGAACGTGAAGCACCCCAAGTCCTGATCGTTTAGGGCTAGGACTACCAGGGTATCTAATCCTGTTTGCTCCCCTAGCTTTCGTTCCTCAGCGTCAGTTGTGGTCCAGCGCGCCGCTTTCGCCACGGGTGTTCCTGCAGATATCTACGCATTTCACCGCTACACCTGCAATTCCACGCGCCTCTCCCACACTCAAGCACAGCAGTTTTGGAAGCAGCCTCTGGGTTGAGCCCAGAGATTTCACTCCCAACTTGCCGCACCGCCTACGAACCCTTTACACCCAGTAATTCCGAGCAACGCTGGCCCCCTACGTCTTACCGCGGCTGCTGGCACGTAGTTAGCCGGGGCTTCTTATACCCGTACCGTCAGTCCTCTTGCGAGGCATTCGTCCGGGTCGAAAGGGGTTTACACTCCGAAAAGCTTCATCCCCCACGCGGCGTCGCTGCATCAGGCTTTCGCCCATTGTGCAAGATTCCCCACTGCTGCCTCCCGTAGGAGTCTGGACCGTGTCTCAGTTCCAGTGTGGCTGGCCATCCTCTCAGACCAGCTAACGATCATAGCCTTGGTGAGCCGTTACCTCACCAACTAGCTAATCGTGCGCGGGCTCCTCCTTCGACGCCTTACGGCTTTGAATCCATTGACCAAGATCATCGGAATGTTATGCGGAATTAGCCTCGCTTTCGCGAGGTTATTCCCCATCGAAGGGCAGATTGCCCACGTGTTACGCACCCGTGCGCCGTGCGCCATCTGTATTGCTACAGACGCGCACTCGACTTGCATGTGTTAAGCACGCCGCCAGCGTTCGCTCTGAGCCAGGATCAAACTCTCGTTTGAAACTGGTAGCTTGGCGAAAAAAAATCCCGGGATTTGCATCCCAGGCAGCCTGCCAAGCAAATTATTGTCGCTCGATTTACTCAGACCATTCAGGCTCGAAAAGCGTGAATGGTTTCGAACGGATTCTGGCACATCGTATCGATTGTCAAAGAGCAAGACCTCCCTGTCCAGCAGAAAGGCATACGCACAACTTAGAGAGTATCTCAGTACTAGGCCTGGTTGTCAACCTGTATCGCGGCAGTTCTCCACAGCGCGCTTTAGGGCTTTGCTGCGTGCTACGATTCTTGGTTGAGCGTATTTACGCGCGTCCCAGCGAGAGTATTTGGTGCCCAAAACTTCCAGAAAATCCAAAGCGAAAAAACGCGGCGCGGCGGGCGGCCGGACTGACACCGATTCGAGCTCGACGCTGCTGAAGGCCATGGAGCAAAGCCGACTGCTCCGCGAGGGCGATCGCGCAGGGGTGGCGGTTTCTGGGGGCGCGGATTCGGTGGCGCTGCTGCTGCTACTGCTGGAGCTGCGGAAAAGGCTGAGCCTGTCGCTGGTGGTGCTTCATTTTAATCACCAGTTGCGCGGGCGGGCCGCGATGGAGGATCAGAAATTCGTGGCACGCCTCGCGGAAAATTTGAAATTGCCGTTCCTGGTGGGAAGCGCGGACGTGCGCGCTTTGGCCAAAGGCGACAAAGGCAACGTGGAAGATGCGGCGCGGCGCGCTCGCTATAGTTTTTTTGCGCAAGCGTCGGGTGAGCAAAATCTCGACAAAATTGCCGTCGCGCATACCTCCGACGATCAAGCGGAAACGGTGCTGGCGCACATGCTGCGCGGCAGCGGGATCACCGGACTGGGCGGAATCCATCCGCAGGTGGGCAAAGTGATCCGGCCGCTACTCTCCGTTTCGCGCGCGGAATTGCGCTCGTTTCTGAAATCGCGGCGGCAAAACTGGCGCGAGGATGCCACCAACCGCGACGTTACAAAAATGCGCGCGCGCATTCGCAAGAAATTGATCCCGCTGCTGGAGAAGGATTTTCAGCCGCGGGTGGTGGAGCATCTCTTCGCACTTTCCGCACACGCGCGAGAAGACGACGCGCTGCTCGAGCGGCTGGCGGAAAGACATCTGGCGGAGTGTCTGGAAAATGTTCCCGGCGGAGCGCGCGTTCCGATCGCCGCGCTGCTGGCCAGCAATTTTGAGCCGCGGGCGGCACGGGAAATTTCCGATGCGCAATCTGCGCAATCTGCGCAATCTCAGGATGACGCTTCGACGGCGTGGAGCAGCCGGCTGATCCGGCGCATCGTCAACAAAGTGAAGTCCGCGCAGCCCACCCAGCGCAGCGGAGAGTTGACTGCGCCTCATGTTGCGCAAGTTTTGGAGCTGGCGCGCCAGGGTGAAACCGGTTCCTCGCGGCCGCTGCCGGGAGGCATTGAAGTTCGGCGCCATTCCGACGCGCTGGTGTTTTGCGCCGCCGAGGCAAAAAAGACCGCCGCGCCAAATTACCAGTACGAGATCGATTTTCTGCTCGATACCACGCTCATCCAGGTACCAGAACTGGGGTGCGCATTCCGCTTCACAGTGATTGACTGGCCTCCCAAGAGGGGGGAGACTAGAGATTCAGGGGAAGTGTTAAATCGAGACGGCATCCGTTTCCCTTTAACGCTCAGGAACTGGCGCCATGGGGATTTGTTCCGCGCCAGGGGTCACAGCAAGCCCCACAAGTTGAAACGTTTGTTTAATGAAAAGCGCATCGACCGATGGAAGCGGGTCGGATCGCCGGTGCTGGTCAGCGACGGAGTTTTGATCTGGGCGCACGGCTTGGGCTCCTCCGCGAAATTCGCGGTGAGTGACGCGACGCAAACGGGCATTGTGATCGCCGAGGAAAAACTTTCATGAGCGGGCGGAAACACGCCGGCTCTGCGAACGGCCACCGCCCAGCGGCAAGCTTGAACGGAAATGGACGCGGTGCGGCGTTTTCTGAATCGCGCATCGCCACCCGAGTTGCCGAGCTGGGCAAGCAAATTTCGAAGGCCTACAAAGGGCGTCGGCTGGACATTGTAGTCACCCTCGATCGCGGCTTTGTTTTTGCGGCGGATTTGATTCGGCGACTGGACGGCACGGTGGTTTGCCACTTCGTCCACGAGGATGTGCGCGACACAGATGACAAGGGCCGCGCGCGCCGCGAAGTTTTTTTCGGCAAACGCCCGGCGCTGAAAGGCCGGGACGTCTTGCTGGTGGACGCGGTTCTGGAGAGCGGCGTGACGCAGGATTTTCTTCTGCGTCGCCTGGGCGAAACCGAGCCGCGCTCTCTGCGGCTGGCGGTGCTGCTGGACAAGCCGGAAAAGCGCCGCGTGGACCTGGAATCCGATTACTTTGGCTTCCGAACTGCATCTAAGGAAATATGGGTTGGCTACGGGCTGGCCGCCGCGAACGGAACGGGGCGCAATCTTCGCCAACTGGCTTCCGGAGTTAAAGCGGCGGGCAAGAGTGAGCGGCGAAAAAAATAAAGTAACACGCAGATTTTCTTGGGAATCTAAGTGAGGGCAACGTGAATTCCAGTTCCACTGCAAAGACCATTCTGTTTCTGGATATCAATCGTATTTCTGGGCGTGATGCTGTGGAAGCTGGTGTCGGCCAACGGCTCGCAGGCGCGCGAAGAGGAACCCAGCTACAGCGAGTTCATCGCGCAGGTCGACCGCGAGCAACGTCAAGGAAGTCACGCTGTACCTCTCACCCAACAGCTACGAACTCGAGGGCGAATGGCGCGAGCCCGCGAAGCAAATTTCGCCTGACGGTTTTCAAGGAAGTCGGCTCCCGACCTCGCCAAGGAATTGCGCGACAAACAGGTTCTGATCAACGTCAAGGAAGTGACGCAGCGGCGACTGGGTTATTGATTCTGCTGAACGCCGCGCCGCTGCATCCTGCTGGTGGGCTTCTGGATCTTCCTGATGCGGCAGATGCAGGCCGGGCGGAAACAAGGCGCTGAGTTTCGGCAAGTCGCGCGCGCGTTTGCTTACCGCGCAGCAGAAGAAAGCCACCTTTAAGGATGTGGCCGGAACCGACGAAGCCAAGGAAGAGCTGCAGGAAATTATCGAGTTCCTGAAGGATCCGCAAAAGTTCCAGAAACTGGGCGGGCGCATTCCCAAGGGCGTGCTGCTGGTCGGGCCTCCGGGCACGGGCAAGACTCTGCTGGCGCGAGCCATCGCCGGCGAAGCCAACGTGCCGTTCTTCTCGATCTCCGGTTCGGACTTCGTGGAAATGTTCGTGGGCGTGGGCGCCAGCCGCGTGCGCGACCTGTTCGAACAGGGCAAGAAGAACGCTCCCTGCATCATCTTTCATCGACGAAATTGACGCCGTGGGCCGCCATCGCGGAGCGGGACTTGGGCGGCGGTCACGACGAGCGCGAACAGACGCTGAACGCGCTGCTCGTGGAAATGGACGGTTTCGAATCCAACGAAGGCGTGATCCTGATCGCCGCCACCAACCGGCCAGACGTGCTCGATCCGGCGCTGCTGCGCCCGGGCCGCTTCGACCGCCGCGTGGTGGTGCGCGCGTCCGGACGTCAAGGGCCGCGAAGAAATTCTGCGCGTGCACACCCGCAAGGTGCCCATCTCCGACGACGTGGATCTTTCCGTCATCGCGCGCGGCACGCCGGGCTTTTCCGGCGCCGATCTGGCCAACCTGGTGAACGAAGCGGCTCTGTGGGCCGCGCGCCAGAACCGCAAATTCGTCATGATGGTCGGACTTCGAGATGTCCAAGGACAAAGTCCTGATGGGCGTCGAGCGCAAGTCCATGATTCTGTCCGACGAAGAAAAGAAAAACACCGCGTACCACGAAGCCGGCCACGCGCTGGTCGCGGCCATGACGCCGGGCGCCGATCCCGTTGCACAAGGTCACGATCATTCCGCGCGGCATGGCGCTGGGCCTCACCATGCAGCTGCCCGATCGACGACAAGCACACCTACACGGAGAAATATCTGGAAGCCACGCTCACCGTGCTGATGGGCGGACGCTCCGCGGAAGAAATTTTCCTCGGGCACATCACCACCGGCGCGGGCAACGACATCGAGCGCGCCACCGACATCGCTCGCAAGATGGTCTGCGAATGGGGCATGAGCGAGCTCGGTCCGCTGGCCTTCGGCAAGAAGGATGAAGCTATCTTTCTGGGCCGCGAAATCGCCCAGCACCGCGACTATTCGGAAGACACCGCCATCCAGATCGACAAGGAAGTGAAGCGCATCGTCAACGGCGGCTACGAACGCGCCAAGGCGCTGCTGTCCGCCAATCGCGAAACGCTCGAGCGCATCGCGCTGGCGCTGCTCGAACGCGAAGTCATCGACGCCAACGAAGTGAAGCTGCTGATGGAAAACAAGCCGCTGCCGGAAAAAATTCGCACTCCGCCTCCGCAACCGCCGCAAGCGGCGCCCAGCACCGATCCCAAGGTGGTCCGCCCCGAACTGCGGCCCGCTCCCGGCTTCACCCGCGGAGAAAACCCCGCGAAGGCCTAACATTAGATCGATAGTCAGGATTGAATGAGGGCGCGAGACAAAATCGCGCCTTTTTTTTTGTGCCTTAACGTTGTTAGGAGGCGTTGCGGTTATTTGCCTGTCAACAAGGCATAAATACGCACGACTTCATGCTCGGTCATACTGGCCAAATAATCGATAACAATCCGTGTCTGGAGCGCACGGTTTGGATTTGCTTCTCGAAGTTCCTCCTCGTACGCCGGAGGAAACAGCTTCCAGGACCCACCTTTGGCGGCATTGAGTAGAGTTTCAAAGACGACTCGGAGTGTTTGCGTTTGGCCATGCTGCAAGGTTGCAACTTCGTTGTTCAGAATTACGTAGTGCCAGGTCAGTTCCTTAAGCATCCGGATCTCGTCTTGCGCGTACTGCTGGATGGCCACAGCACTCCTGAATTGGGACGTGGGCATCACCAGCCTGATAGCGTCCACGTAGCGCGATATCAGCAGGGTGGAAAACTGCCAGACTCCAGTACGCGGCTCAAGAGTGCCTACATATCTTCGGTCGAGAGGAAAAAACTCGAGCACCCCTTTGAAAATCTTTTAAAGATCTGTACGCCTGACCGTCAAGTCATGACATCGCGCGAAGAGTGCTGAGAAAAAGTCTTGCCTCTCTGATGGATCGTTATCATCCGCCAGCCGATCGATGGGAATTTGGCCGGTGCAGTAGAAATCCACCACATCGTGCACGGCGTAGGTAATGTCGTCTGCCCCATCCATGATTTCCGCTTCACAACTTTTTGCGAGTTCATGCCCACGGTGACCTGTTCGAACCCAATGGAACAATTCACGCTCTGTCTCGTAAAAACCCCACTTATTTTTCTTGTCCGGATTCTCGCCGTGGCCCCATGGGTACTTAAGCAAGGCATTAAGTGTGTCCCTGGTTAGATTGAGTCCTCGGATGATAGGCGTTTGGTCGCTATTGGCGCTGACTGCATCGCTGATCCCGAGTCTCGCAACGATGCGAAATGATTGGGCGTTGCCTTCAAACCCGTCGGCGAGTCCTTCTTTTCTGGTCAACCTGTCCAGTTCTTGTTCCGCGATATGCCCAAAAGGAGGATGGAGGTCATGAGCTAAAGCCGCAGCTTCAGCAACATCCGGATTGGGAGCCCTCAACGCGGCAGCCTCTTGCGGTTGACGCCCCTGTAATTTTTCGGAGATGCGGCGGGCCAGTTGAGCCACTTTGAGAGAGTGCGTAAGCCGATTATGGAAAACGTAACCTCTATCGGCGGACACGACTTGGGTGACTTCTGCTAGTCGCGCGAAAGCGCTGGAATACTGGACACGGTCCCGGTCGACCTGCGCTGGCGTTCGATAGTCTGATCGTTGTTCGGGGTGAAATCTAGGGGTGGGGTCGATCGAATGGTTCAAGCTTATTTGGTATGCAGGCGAAGTTTCCGGTCAGGGGTCATCTCTATGTAATCAGTGTTGATCAGGGGAAGTACAGCGGCCTTGATCGCGATAGGACTAACTTGCGATTTTTGCCGAACCTCAACCACTAACTCGTTCATCGACAGCTTTCTGCCATCAAGCGCCTTAAGAATTTCCTGTTGCACGGGAGCCACTTAGAAAGCCTCCTAGCATCTGATCGCAATATCATTAATAGGGCTGTTGTCAGGCGTTGTCCATGGCACGCAAGTCTCGGCAATACCACAACCTCCGTGCTAGAGTTACGCAATTATGGCTTTTCTCGATGGAATCGTGGATGGCCGAACCGATCTGGTGTTTGAATACCTGGCCGAGGGCCATTCCGCTCACTCGGTCGATGTCGACGGCGTCTCTTTAATTCAGTGGTGCGCGTATTACGGAGACGTGAGCGCGATTAAATTCCTGCTGGCCAATGGCGAATCGCTGAGCGCGCTGGGAGACAATTACGGCCTCGACGCTGCTTGCTTTCACGGACACTGGCGCCTGTGCCAATTCCTGCTTGAACGCGGCGCGGACGCGAATCGT
Organism: uncultured Acidobacteriota bacterium; assembly: GCA_963819625.1. Lineage (GTDB taxonomy): Bacteria > Acidobacteriota > Terriglobia > Acidiferrales > UBA7541 > Acidiferrum. The sequence continues at coordinate 257,288 of CAWFWY010000018.1, read as the reverse complement.
CCGCTGCCCGACACCGGAGAAACTCCCCTGCACGCGGCTTTATGCACCACGACTCGTCTCACACACAACCTGGTGATGAAGGTTCTTCTCGCCATCGGCGCAAATCCCAATTGCGCCACGAAGGGAAATGTCGAGACCGGCGGCTTCATGCGCGATGTGCGCACCAAGCGCGAAACGCCGCTCCATCGCGCCGCCGCTTTCGGCGACGAAGAAGCCATTCAGATGCTGCTGGACGCCGGTGCGGTCATTGATGCCAAGGACATGAATGGGGATTCGCCGCTCAGCTGGGCCAGCTGGCATGTGCGCCCAGCGGCGATTCTCAGAAAGCTCTGCTACGGAAATTTCCGCATTCGCCCCGACTATGGCGGCGGCATGGCGGCTAATCTGCTCGGCAAGCCTCACGTCTAGACATTAGACATTGAGAAAAGACCTGACCAGGCTCGAACGCTGGCGTGGCGGCAAGAATGGCGTAGAATGTTTTTTATGGCGAAGCAGAATGTCGACAACCTGAATGTGATGTGCCCGTGCTGCCATTCAAAACTGGTGGTGGACGCCGTCTTTGGCGCGGTACTGTCGCACGAAGCGCCGGCCAAAGCAGGGCCAAATGTCGATCTCACCGACGCGGCCGGGATTTTGAACGAGCAGCAGCGCAACCGCGAAGACAAATTCCGCGATTCGTGGAACCAGGAGTACAACAAGGAAGACATCCTAGCCAAGAAATTTGAAGAAGCCATGAAAAAAGCTAAGGACGCGCCCGCCGGAAAACCGATCCGCGACATCGATCTGGATTGACGACCTCCGCACCGACAACTTTCATTTTCCGCAACCCGTCGTGCTTCCCCGCCCGTCTTCACGTTAAGCTGTCGTATTCGATGATTTACCGTCAGAAATTCCGCATCAAGCTACGCTCGCGCACGCTGATTCTTGGCGAGCGCACACTCGTCATGGGCGTGCTGAACGTGACGCCGGACAGCTTTTCCGACGGGGGAAATTTCTTTTCGCAGGAAAAGGCTGTGCGGCACGCTTTACAAATGGAAAGCGACGGCGCGGACCTGATTGATATCGGCGCGGAATCGACGCGGCCGGGCTCGGCGGGCATCGGCGCCGAGGAAGAATGGAACCGGATGGCGCCGGTGCTGTTCGCGTTGCGCGCGCGGCTAAGAATCCCCATCTCCGTGGACACCCGCAAAAGCGAAATCGCCGCGAAAGCAGTGGAAAGCGGCGCGGAAATTATCAACGACGTGAGCGGATTGAAACACGACCCGGGCGTCGCCGAGGTTGCCGCGCGGCTGCGCGTCCCGCTGGTGCTGATGCACATGCGTGGAGAGCCGCAAACCATGCAGCAGAAGCCGTTCGCGCGTGACGTCTTGAAAGATGTGTCCGGTGGCTTGCGCGAATCGCTGAAGATCGCGCGCAAAGCCGGAGTGAAGAACTCGCAGATTATTCTCGATCCCGGCATCGGCTTTGGAAAAAGTTACGCTCAGAACTATGAATTGCTGGCGCGTTTGCCGAAGCTCGCGAAACTCGGGTTTCCGCTGCTGGTGGGTACTTCGCGCAAGGGATTTATCGGCGCCACCCTTACAGAAGGCGGTCAGGCGGCGACGCTGGAAACAAAAATCTGGGGCACCGCGGCCACCGTAATGACCAGCATCCTGCACGGCGCGCACATTGTGCGCGTTCACGACGTCGCCGAAATGGCCCGCGTCGCGCGCGTCGCCGACTGCATCTTGAATCCAAGGTTGGCGCCAAAAAACTGAGACACACGCGATTCTTCGCCCTCTGTTCACTTGGCTGGTGTTCCCACGTTAAAGACCCCACCCTCCAGATACCTGAGGATGGGGCACCATCCGCGTCTCTGTACGTTGGCGAAGGTGAGACTGTGCGCTCACACGGCTTCAACTCACCTGTCGATTAGCTCTCGGCGCATTTCTTTCGGTATAATTCGCCGCAATCAGATCTACCGCTCACCATCGTTCCACTGAAGGAGTACATCCATGCGCCGTCGCGCAATTTGTCTCGTCGCTTTCTCGATCTGCAGCTTGAGTTTTGCCGCACTCGCAGCGGCACAGGTAGCGCCGTCGACTACCGTCACTCCCGCCGATCCGCTGCATCGCACTCAATCGGCGGAAGCCTGCTCCATGGATGCGTCTTCTTCGTGCGCTGCGGCCGCGGCAAAACTTTTGTCGCTGGTGATGGGTCCTTCGCCGATGGAAGACAATTTGCGCCGGCTGACCGACGAAATCGGCGGGCGGATTTCGGGCACGCCGCAAATGGCGCGCGCGATTCAATGGGGCATGGCGGCCTTTCGCGCCGCGGGCGTCGATGTGCACACCGAAAAATATCAGCTACCGCTTAGCTGGAGCGAGGGCGAGACGCGTCTGGAACTGCTCGGCGATCTAAAATTTCCGCTGCGCACCGTGAGTCTTGGGTGGTCGCCCGCCACTCCGCCGGTCGGTGTGGAAGCAAACGTCGTCGACGTGGGTTTCGGCACGCCCGAAGATTTCGCGTCGGCCGGCGCGCGGATAAAAGGCGCTCTACTCTTGGTGCACACCAACCTTGGTTCCACCTGGGCGGATCTGGATGCCGAATATAGCCGGCCGCCGGACATTATCGAACGCGCGCACAACGGCGGCGCCACGGCAATTTTGTGGGAAGGCGCTCGCGAGCGGCTGCTGCTCTATCGCCACACCAATACCGGCGATGGCCAGCTGGAGCTGATGCCGCAAGCCATCGTGGCTCGCGAAGACGCACTACGCCTTTCGCGCACGGTGCTGGCGTATCCCGGAAAAATTCGCGCGCGATTTTCCATGCCGAATAAAATCGGCCCGCCGGTGGAGCAGGAAAATGTCGTCGCAGAAATTCGTGGTTACGAAAAGCCCGACGAAGCGGTAATCCTAGGAGCGCATCTGGATTCCTGGGACCTGGGCACCGGGGCGCTCGACAACGGCTGCAACGCGGCGCTGGTGATTGAAGCGGCGCGCGCGCTTAAAGCCACCGGACTGCGGCCGCGCCGCTCCATTCGCTTTATTTTATTCAGCGGAGAAGAGGAAGGACTACTCGGCTCGTGGGCGTATGTAAGAACGCATCGCGCGGAGCTGGACAAAATTCAGGCGGTGATTGTTTTTGATTCCGGCATCGGACGCGTGACCGGCTACTCGATGGGCGGCCGCCGCGATTTCGAAGCCGCAGTGCGCGAAGTGCTGAAGCCGCTCGATTCCTGGGGCCTCGATCGCCTGACCGCCGACACGCAGACCGGCACCGACCATTTTGATTTCATGATTGAAGGCGTGCCGACGCTGGTGGCCAATCAGGAAGAATATAACTACATGCCGAATTATCACGCCGCTTCGGACACGCTCGACAAAGTGGATATGCGGGCTCTGAAACTGCACACCGCCATCGCCGCGCTCACCGCGTGGGGACTGGCCGATCGCGTCGCACCACTGGGCAAGCGCCTTTCGCGCGCCGAGATGGAAACTTTGATGAGAGAGACCGGGCTCGATCAGCAGATGAAGTCGATGGGGTTCTGGCCTGGCTGGCAAAATGGCACGCGTGGACGACAGCCGTAACTTTGGGCAGCCGCGAGCAGCCTGGCCATGTGCTGGAGCGTTCTTCCGGGCTGGCACCCGGTATACTAATAGGATGACTCAGTCGGTCATTTCCAAAAATCAGACCGGGCCCGCGACGATTCTAGCGCTGGATTATGGCCGCGCGCGAATTGGGCTGGCGATCGCAAACGCGGAAGCGCGTCTGCCGAAGCCGCTCGCAACGCTGGAGCGCATCAACCGCAACGAGGATATGCGCCGGCTGCGCGAACTGGTTCGCGAACAGGGCGTGACGCAAGTTATTGTGGGCTTGCCGCTGCGGCTGGACGGCTCGCACGGAGAAATGGCCGAAGAAGCTTCGCGTTTTGCCGAGCGTGTGCGCAAACAGATTGGCGTGCCGGTGGAAATGGTGGACGAGCGGCTGACCAGTTGGGAAGCCGAACGGATGCTGGAGGAACAGGGCGGGCGGACCATGAATCCTGCAGTTCGGCCGCCGTCGGGGAGGGATTCCGGCAGGGCGACGCGCAAGCCCAAAGCGGAAGGTAAATTGACAGTCGACGCGCTCGCCGCTGCGGTGATGTTGAAAGAATATTTGGAACGCTAGCTTTCACGGTGATAAAGCATCTAATTAATTGGGCGTTGTAGGCGTGCAACTCCGGAGATTTAGCTGACGTGGGCAAATTTTTAATTTTGGTTCTGTTGATTGCTGCGGCTGGGGCCGCGTGGCTCTGGTACTCCATCAATCAGCCCTACCGTGGATTTCCCGCGGAAGGACTTTTTGTGGACGTGCCGCATGGCGCATCGAGCCGATCGGTGGCGCACCAGCTGCAACGGCAAGGCGTAATCCGCAGCGCCATCGCGTTCGAATTTTACGCGCGTAGGCACTCGCACCGCTCGCTGCAAGCCGGCGAATATTTTTTTGATAGCGCCAGTTCGGCTCACGATGTTTTCTGGAAGCTGGCCAATGGCCAGGTATTCGAGCAGCCGTTTACGGTGCGCGAAGGCGAAACCATGTTTGATATCGCGCGCGACTTGGAAGACGGAAAGTTCATGCCGGCCAGCGAATTTCTGCGCGCCGCCAAAGATCCCACACTGATTCGGGATATGGTTCCACGGGCCGCGACGCTGGAGGGGTTTCTGTTTCCTGCGACGTATCATTTGTCGCGGCACCCTACTGCCACTACCCTTACCGCGGACATGGTCAGAAAATTTAAAGAGGAATGGAGCACCGTCACCGCCTCCAATCCTGCAGAAGCTGGAAGCGCTAATCAAAGTGACGCAACCGCTTTGATCAGCACTGGTTTGACGAGCAGCCGCCCGATTTCTTCCATTGTCACTCTGGCTTCGCTGGTGGAACGCGAGACGCCCAAAGCCGAAGAACGCCCGCTGGTCGCCGGCGTGTTTGAAAATCGCCTGCACAAATCGATGCCGCTGCAATGCGACCCCACCGTTATTTACGCGCTGGAGCAAAACAACAGCTACCGAGGAACGCTGACGCTTGCCGATCTGCGCATCGATTCGCCTTACAACACTTACGTGCACACCGGCCTGCCTCCCGGACCCATCGGCAATCCCGGTGAAGCGTCTCTGCGCGCCGCCGCGCAGCCGGCGAAAACGGATTATTTGTATTTCGTGGCCAACACCCAGGGCGGGCATTTCTTCAGCTCCACGCTGGCGGAACACAATAATAATGTGATTAAGTACCGACGGCTGCTGGCCGGGGAGCAGGCGACGACGCGATGAACGATCCGTCCAACACCAAGAAGTCGCTCATCCTGGAAACCGCGCGCCGCATCGGCGTACAGAAATGGACGCCGGCGGAAATCGACCAACTGCGCCGCCGCTTGATCGCCGAGCATGGCGACGCTGGAAAAACCGGCTCCGACTATATTGCTGATGTGCTGGAGGCCGCGGGATTGAAACTGGAGCTGACCCTGCAGGAAGAAGCCGAGGATCAGTACGAGGAAGAATTCGCGGACCTGTTGCATTTCAAAACGCTGGAAGACGCGGAAGTCAGCGTGATGCGCCTGGATGAATTGATGCGCAAATTCCGCACCCAGGGCGAAAATGCCGCCGTGGAACGGGTGCTCAACGTGGCTCGCCTGGGCAAGCGCCGCGCGGAAATGATTTCGCGCAATCAGAAGGTGGAAGCGCCCAAGCGCGCCGAAAAAGAGGAAATTGCCAACTGGTTTCGCATCTGGCTGGAGACTCCCGACGCGTTTTTCGACTGGCTGGACATGCGCAAACAGTCTCCCGAATTTCGGGCAAAATTTCCGAACGTGGGCCTGGAAGAATGAGTGCTCCCGGCAACGCCCTCGGCAGCGGCGCTCTCGATCTGCCGCCCTTTTCGCTGGATGTGGAGGTTCTAAATCTCGGCGCGGAAATAAAAGCCGTGGGGCTGGAGTTGCTCGAAACAGAAAGCCGCGAGCCGGTGCGCGGGGCGCAAGCGGCGCAAATCTGGTCAGTGTCTTTTCCCGCGCTGGCCGGAGAAGAATTTTACGTTTTGGATTTTTTCAGCCACCTCGATCGCGTGCGCGACTTTTGCGCCACGCATGAAATTCCTTATCGCGACGCCGCCGAACGCTGCCTGGTGATTTCCAAGCCGTCGCAGGAGCAGTTGCTGGATATTTTTGGCCGCTTCGAAGCTGAAACGTTTGGCCTACGCGTTGGTCCGGCCGCGCGGAATCAGGACGCGGCTCTCGAAGGCGAGCTTTCCAGCCGCGGCTTGGACGCTTATCAATCGGCCTACACGCGCTACACTTTTTGCGCCGTGTGTGAACCGGAAGACGGCTGGGTCACTTTGCTCAGCGAAAAATTATGGCCCAGTGAAGTGATTCGCCGCGTACGCCTCGCGCTGCAACCGTTTAACGTTCATATCGCGCGGCCCAACTGAATCCTCATGCCCGCCCACCATCACGAAACCAAAGTGCTGGGACACGACCTGCCTGGAATTTCACTGCTACTGATAGCTATCGCCCTAGCAGGCTGCGGCGGCAAGGTAAAAACGGTCAAGGTCACTCCGCCGGCCGCTCGGCCGGTGGTGCTGGACGCCACGCGCGAAGAGTTGCTCGAGAAATACAACGCTACTGCGCGCGCGGTGAACAGCCTGAACGCCACCGTGGAGCTCAAGCCCACGGCCGGTTCCAAGTACAGCGGCGTCATCGAGGAATATCACGAGGTCAAAGCGTTCTTGCTTGCCCAGCGGCCAACCAGTATTCGCGTGATAGGCCAGGCGCCGGTCATCGGCAAGACCGTCTTCGATATGGCCAGCGACGGCGAAACGTTTCGCGTTTCCATCCCGTCCAAAAATAAATTCCTGATTGGCTCCGTGTCCGTCGAGCGGGCCGGCAGCAAGCCCATCGAAAATCTGCGCCCGCAACATTTGCTGGACGCGCTTTTGTGGCCCGAAGTTCGCAAAGAAGAAACCGTGCTGTTCGAAGAGTTCAACGAAGAAAGCGCGCGCTACTATGTGCTCACCGTCCTGCGCGGCGGCTATCAGACTGAAATCCTGCGCAGAATCTGGTTCGATCGCTCCGTCTTGCAGGTCGCGCACCTGGAGAGTTTTGGCCCGCGCGGGATTTTAGTTTCCGACACGCACTTTTCGAACTGGCAGCCGGTCGACGCCGATGGATCGGCAGCCTCAGCGTCGGGCACATCTGGCGCTAGGCAGCAGTTCCCTCGCTCCATCCTTATCGAGCGGCCACATGACGATTACCGCCTCGATCTGCAGATTGCCAAAATCACACTGAACGCGGATATTCCCGCCGAGCGCTTCAAGCTCGAACCACCCACCGGCGCCGAAGTAATTCACGTTGGCGAACCCGGCGCCGAAACCCAGCAACCAAGACCAAGCGCGCAACCTCAGGACCCCAAGCCCCAGGATGACAAACCATGATGGGCGAGCTCATCGCGCGCAACCTGCTGCATCGCCCCATGCGCACTTTCATCGGCGTGATGGCTGTCGCCGTGGAAGTCGCTCTGGTCGTCCTCATCGTGGGACTCACTTCCGGCCTGCTGCAGGAAACGGCCAAGCGCATTGAGGGCATCGGCGCGGACATCATGGTCCAGCCCCCGGCCGCGTCCGTGTTTCTGGGATTCAGCGGCTCACCCATGCCCATCAAAATCGGCGCGCGCCTTGCCGCACAAAAATACGTGCAGTCCGTCGCTCCCGCGCTGCTGCAATTTAATTCCACCGGCGGAGTGGAAGTGGTCTACGGCATCGAGCCGGAAAGCTTCCGCGCGGTCTCCGGCGGCTTTGTTTTTCTGCAGGGTCACGATATGGAAGGCCCCGACGACCTGCTGGTGGACGATTGGGCGGCCAAAGCCAAGAAACTTAAAGTCGGCGACACCTACAGCCTGCTGAATCATGACTGGCACGTCGTCGGCGTCATCGAGCACGGCAAAGGCGCGCGCCTCTTCGTTCCGCTGGCCACTTTGCAGGACCTGGTCGGCGCTCACGACAAAGCCTCCATTTTTCTGCTGCGCTGCACCCGCCCGGAGCACACCGAAGACGTCATGGAAGAGCTTCGCCACGTCTTGCCCGGCTACACCATTCGCCCGCTCAAGGATTTTCTGTCGCTGATGACCGCCACGAATATCCCCGGCCTGAAAACATTTATCCACGCGATGATCGCGCTGGCCATCGCCATCGGCCTGCTGGTGATTTTCCTCACTATGTACACCACGGTGATCGAACGCACCCGCGATATCGGCGTTTTGAAATCGCTGGGAGCGAACCGCTCCTTCATCATCCGCACGCTGCTCGCCGAATCAGCCGCGCTTTGTATTATCGGCATCGCGGCTGGCATCGGCCTCAGCTACGCGGTGCGCGGCGCATTCCTCGCCGGCTTTCCTACGCTCTCCATCCTCATCACCCCGCGATGGGTTGCGGGCGCTGCGGCCATCGCGCTCGGCGGAGCCCTGGTCGGCGCCAGCTACCCCGCCTGGATGGCCAGTCGCAAAGACCCAGTCGAAGCCCTCTCCTACGATTAGGTCTCCTGTTGAGTTTGAACAGAGTCCAGTACACTCCTATGCATCCCGCGCGGTGTGCATCCCTCGCGTGTCCCTCGCGTTGACTTGGTTAGCGGCGAAACCTAAGATTGCTCCCGTCTTAACTCATGATCGGCCAGACCATTTCGCACTACCGAATTCTTGAGAAACTCGGCGGCGGCGGCATGGGCGTGGTCTACAGGGCAGAAGACACGCGTCTTCACCGTTTCGTAGCCCTGAAATTCCTTCCAGAAAACCTGGCGGACGACACGCGGGCGCTGGCGCGCTTTCGCACCGAAGCGCAGGCCGCCTCGGCCCTGAATCATCCAAACATCTGCACCATTCACGACGTCGGCGAAGAAAATGGCCAGGCCTTCATTGTCATGGAACTTATGGAGGGCAGGAGCCTCGATCTAGAAATTCATTCGAAGGGGCTGTCGCCCGAACGATTGCTGGATATTGGAATACAGCTCGCTGATGTATTGGAGGCGGCGCATGCCAAAGGGATCATCCATCGCGATGTAAAACCGGCGAATCTTTTTCTGACCGACCGGGGACAATTGAAGATTCTGGATTTTGGACTTGCCAAAGTCCGGCCATTGAGCACGGAACCACACGAAAGCGGCGAGACGCTTGCTGGTACGGCTGCGGAAAATCTGACCAGCCCTGGTTCGGCAGTCGGAACCATAGCCTATATGTCCCCCGAACAAGCCCGCGGGGACGACATTGATTCGCGCAGCGACTTGTTTTCCACCGGCTCCGTGCTGTACGAACTCGCGTGCGGAAAACCACCGTTCCCCGGAAAAACGAGCGCGGTCATTTTCGAAGCAATCCTCAATCGCGAACCCATCCCCATCAAAAAGCTAAATCCCTCAGTCGCAGATGAATTGGTGCGCATCATAGAGAAGTGTTTGGAGAAAGATCGAGATGTGCGCTATCAGCACGCAGCGGATCTGCGCGCAGATCTGAAACGGCTGAAACGGGCCTCCACCTCGGACTCGCGGCGCAAGTCGGTCGAAGCGACGGAGAAAGACGCAGCACAGTCATCTGCGTCGAGCGGGCGTTCGAAGAGCTCCGTAATTGTCGAAGCGGCGAAAAACCATTCCATCGGGACCACCGCAGCGATTCTTTCAGCGCTACTGCTACTCGGCGCCGCTGGCTACGGAGTCCACTCCTTCCTGCATCGAGCACGCCCAGTCCCTTTTCAGGAATACGACCTCGCGCAGATCACAAGCACCGGCCAGGCCGAGCTGGCTGCGATCTCCGCTGATGGCAAGTACATCCTCAGCTCGGAAGACTCCGCCGGCAAGACCAGCCTCTGGCTGCGGAATGTAGCTACTAATAGCGACACGCAAATCGTCCCGCCGTCGCAGGCGATCTACCAGAGCCTGGTTTTTTCGCCGGACGGCAACTACATTTATTTCCGCGAGGCCGCGAATAAGGCCGCGACCGCTTTTAATCTTTATCGCGCACCCGTGTTGGGGGGAACTCCGCAGCAAATCGCAGGAGACGTAGATACAGACGTCGCTTTTTCGCCTGACGGAATTCGCATAGCCTACTCCCGGGGCGGCGAACCTGTTGTGGGGTGGCGTATCCTCAGCGCCAATCTAGACGGGTCGGACGAGAGTGTGCTCCATATCGAACCGGAAGCAGCTTTTCCGCCGCAGTCGCTCTCCTGGTCTCCGGATGGCAAGCTCATCGCTTATGCTTTATTCGTATCGAACAAGTCGTTCAGTGGAGTCGGTCTGCTTGATCTCGCAACTTCTAAGACGTCCGTGCTGGCAGCGTTTAAAGACAAGTTCGTTGGTGAAATCCGATGGTCGCCGGATGAACGGGGTTTGGTAATAATCTACCAATCGCCGCCGAATCTATTGAAAGGGCAAGTCGGATACGTTTCCTATCCTGAAGGGGTGTTTCGCGCTGTCACCCGGGACACAAATAGTTATTCAACGTTAACGGCATCCTCCGATTTTAGGGTCCTGGCGACCGTCAAGATTCAAATGACAAGGATGCTGTATTTTCTTCCCGCTACCGGCACACCCGACACTTCTCCAAGCCCGGCGCCTTTTTTTCTGCCTCAATTCACCGGCTTCCTCTGGGACGGAGAAGGTGCTCTTCTGTTCTTCGATGGACAAAACCTCATGCAAATTGACGGTGCAGAGGGCCGAAAAACGCTCACCAGCGATGCGCGCGCGCTATTAATAAGCGCCGAGCCATGTGGAAATCGTTACGTGGTGGCTGAATGGGCTTTTCACGGAGGCGCCAATGAACCGGAAGTCTGGCGTTTGAGCGTTGACGGTTCGGCGCCTTTGCAGCTCGCCTCAGGCGCCGCCAACATCCGACCCTTTTGTTCGCCCGACGGGAAATGGGTTTACTATACCGAGCGGGTGACGAATCGCATCATGAGCGTTTCTGTAAGCGGCGGCAAATCCGAAATCGTGCCTGGAACCAGCATCTCCAATGAGTTCTTCGACACTGCCCCGGTAACGCTTTCGCCCGACGGCAGGCAGATGCCCTTTGTTGTCGGTGTTCCGCCCGCTCAAGTCAGAATCAGGATGGTTACTCTCGATGCAGGTCCCAATCCGCTCAAGCGCACGCTGATTCCCGATCCGCGGTCGTCCGGAAGCTTTGTCCGATTCACGCCGGATGGAAAATCGTTAGCCTACGCGATCCTGGAGAATGGAGTCGAAAATATCTGGCTTCAGCCTCTCGACGGCTCTGCGGGAAAGCAGATCACCAACTTCAAAACGGGAAGCATTTCCGACTTTCGCTGGTCGCCGGATGGCAAGACTTTGGGGCTTGTTCGAGCCAACAAGCAGTCCGATATTGTTCTACTACGCGACCGCACAAACCCGTAGCTTCCACAATTATGGTGGAGACGGTCGGCGGGACGCAGTTCCTTTGGGCGAGTCGGCTTCGGCAATCTCCAGCCCTGCTTTGCGAAGGCCGTCGACCAGATGCTCGACCAGCTCCGGCTCGAAAAGCTTTCCGAGCTCCGGGCGCGCAATCGACGCATAATCGGGCTGCAACGCCTGGAGTTCATTGACGGCGGAGCGCGCGGACTCTGTTTCGCCGAGTTGTCCGTACGCCGTCGCGAGTGACAAAACCCCAAACCGAAAGCCGGGCATGTTGATCTTGAGCGCCACCCACGTGAAGAAGTCTGCGCCGGGCTTCGTGGCGTGCAGGTGGAAATCGAGCGACGACTGGATGGTTCTCACTGGCTACGCTTCCGCGGCCGCTATCGCCGCTTGCGCCATTGCCCAGCAGAGCCTTACGACCATCCGCGAGTCCTTCCGGCCTGCGGCCTCCCGGACTCGCGGGACTAAGAGCAAAACCATTGCACAAACTCAAACCCAAATACTATGTGCCCGCCGTTCACCCCTGGAGGAAAACATGGAACCGGACATTTCTACTTTGCGCTGACACCGAAGCGGAGCCTCCTATCCGTAAGGCGGGTGGCGCACCCTTCGTTCCAAAAAAATATTCAGGACAGTGACTGTTTGCAGAGTTGTGCTGTTTGGGACATATCCGGTGCGCGTCAGCAGGACATACTTGTAGCTGCCCGCTTCTGAATCCGGCCGACTTCGAATAGAATTGCAGCCAAAGACGTCGCGTAAGCGACATGTTTCGAAGCTGATCGTATTCCAAAATGGCTCACATGCACAGGAGTAGACACTATGCGCTTAACCTCTTATTTTCGTTTTCTTGGAGTTGCCCTCGCTTTTCTGATTTTGCCTGCCCTGGCTGCTGCTCAGAATTCCGTCAAATGTGAATCCAACGACGGTAATCGTCAGTATTGCGGCAACTTCAACTCCGACCAGGTCAGGTTGGAGCGGCAAATCAGCGGCTCACCTTGCACCGACGGCCAGACGTGGGGCGTGGACCGCAATGGACTCTGGGTGGACCGCGGTTGCCGCGCCATTTTTACAATTTTCACTAACCAGGACGCACCTGGGGGCCGCCGTGATGCCGATCACCGGGATCGTGATAGAGACGGCGGTGGCATCAGCATCTGGTGGAATTCCGACCCGCGGGACACCTGGCCTCCCCGCGGCGACTGGCACGGCGGAAATTGGGGTCGCGGCGGAGCCTGCTTCTATAAGGACCGCAATTTTGGCGGCAGCTTCTTCTGCTTGCGCCGCGGTGAGCAACGCGAGTCACTCGGAAACTACGGTGACGATATCTCTTCCATCCGCGTGTTCGGCCGCGCCCGCGCCATGATATACGACGACCGCAACTTCAGCGGCGCACGCCAGAGAGTTTCGGGTGACGTTGGAGATCTGCGCCAATACCGCGTATCGCAAAAACCAGGGCACACCTGGAACAATCGCGTCTCTTCCATTCGCGTGCAATAGACGCTTTTCCTTCTATCGAGCGCTGTCGACGAACCTCGCGGTCGAGGGTTCGTCACCAGCCGATGCAGCCGGATTAGCTCGCGAGCCGGGTCATAGCGGGGTTCGCAAAACTTTCCTCGCGGAGACCGAGAACGACGCGGCCATTGACCTGTCCCTTCTTGAGCCGGCTGAACACGTCATTAATGGATTCCAGGGGTAATACCTCGATCGTGGCCCGCACTTTGCCGTCTGCAGCAAACGCAAGCGACTCTTCCAGGTCCAAGCGTGTGCCAACGATGGAGCCCCGTATCGTGTAGCCGTTTAGAACCACGTCGAAAATTGAAACAGGAAACTCTCCAGGTGGCAGACCGTTCAGCACGCAAGTGCCTCCGCGCCGAAGCATGCCGACGGCTTGCTTGAAAGCGATTGGTGAAACCGCGGTGACCAGCGCTCCATGCGCCCCGCCGATCTGCTTTTGGATTTCCTTCGCGGGGTCCTGTGTTTTCGCGTCAATCGCGATTTCAGCTCCCAGCTTCCGCGCTAGCGCCATCTTTTCTGGCCCCAGATCCACCGCGGCGACGTGGAGTCCCATGGCCTTCGCATATTGGATGGCCACGTGGCCCAGGCCGCCTACTCCGGAGATCACCACCCATTCACCGGGTCGGGCTTCCGTCATTTTCAATCCTTTATAGGTAGTGACGCCGGCGCACAGGATCGGGGCCGCATCCACGAAGGAGAGGTTCTTGGGAATTCGCCCCAGGTAATCCGCTTGCCCTAATGCGTACTGCGCGAAACTTCCGTTCACTGAGTAACCGGAGTTTTGCTGCTCCGGGCAGAGCGTTTCCCAGCCGGCAAGGCAGTAATCGCAGTGGCCGCAGGCGCTGTGAAGCCATGCGATTCCCACGCGGTCGCCTTCTTTCAAGTGGGTGACTCCCGGCCCGAGAGCTGCGACGATTCCTGCTCCTTCGTGGCCCGGGATGAGCGGTATCATGGGCTTGACCGGCCAGTCGCCGTCTACGGCATGCAGATCGGTGTGGCACACTCCGGTCGCAAATACTTCTACCAGCGCCTGCCCTGGCCCAGGCGTTGGGATAGGCACTTCTCGCACGACCAACGGCTGGCCAAATTTTTCAACGACGGCTGCCTTCATGGTTTTTTTGTTTGGCACTTTTAATCTCCTTTTCGCCCGACCCTGCCACAACTCTAGCCCGGGTTCAGGCTGCGGTCCTGTATCATTCGGCACTGTCGAGTGTGACGAGAATCACCGGGTCATGAACCCCTCTGTTGAGACAATCTGATTCGCGCGGGTAAAGCGGGAGTATAAATTTTTTAGCTGGTATGTCTTCACGCGGGAGCGCGTGAACTTAACTGTGCCGTAGGGAACATTTTTCTTGTCTGCGTGGTGTCATAGTCGAGCCTGGGCGCAGTAAGTACGGTTCTTGTATGAGTGCATAAGGTTGGAACATGAGTGCGATCGATATCAGCTCCGGGAAAATCGTCTACTGGCACCGAGAGTTGCCTCCGCTGGAGGCCGAGGCCGTAGCTGAACACGTTGTCGAGGCCACTAGTGGCCGTATTCCTGGGACTCTGGTTCATCAAGACGAATTGTGGAGCCAGTGCTATAAGGATTTGATGGCCAAAACCTGTACACGGCTGGAGCAGGAGATCGTGCGTCTAGGTGGGCACTACGCCCACGTGCTCGATGAATCCATCGACAGCCGGCGCGACGAAGCGACCGGCGAAGCGTGGTTGCACGGTCGATTCACCTACACGCTATACACCCGGACCAGGGGAGACATTTCCAAAGTACAAGGGTGAATGGAGGATTGAGACATGAAGACCGTTGTGTTGATGCTGTTCCTGACTTTCCTCGCTGCTGGTCCTCAAGAGAAATCTGAGGCGAAACAAGCTCCATCTCAAACAGCCAACGCCGCCTCCGGCAAGAAGACGTATTTGCAATACTGCTCCGCGTGTCACGGCCCTGACGGCAGGGGCACAGGGCCTGCGGCATCAGCGCTGAAGGAGCCGCCGGCGGACCTCACGACACTCGCCAAGACTCATGCCGGCAAATTTCCGGACGAGTACGTCGCCGGAATCGTGCGATTTGGTAAGCCTGTGGCGGCTCATGGCTCAGCTGACATGCCTGTCTGGGGGCCCATTTTCAGCCGGCGCGAAAATGGCGATGAAGCCGCCGTGAGGCGCCGCATTAAGAGTTTGTGCGCATACCTGGCAACTCTTCAGGAAAAGGAAACTTGAACGAATACGTTCGTGGGAGGGTTCCTGTCGTGATCTCCCGATTAATTTTCATTTTTGCCGGATGGTGCACTCTCGGAGCATCGGTCGCCGCGATTAGTGCCGGGCAGCAGGATGCAACGAAGAAAGCTCCGGCTGCGCCAGCGGCGGCCATTTCCGGCGCAGAACTCTACGTGCAACGATGCAGCAATTGCCATGGAAATGACTTGAAAGGAAACGGGCCATTCCCGCCTCCTTACAGAACGCCTCCGGATCTGACCACGCTGGCACGGCGCCATGGAGGCAAGTTCCCGGCCGCTTATGTTTCGAATGTGTTGCGCAATGGCGTGAAACTACCGGCGCACGGGCCGGCGGAAATGCCGGTGTGGGGCACAGACTTTGAAGCGACGGACCAATTGGACAAGGCTCAAGTGAGCCTACGTGTCAAATCGCTGACCAGTTATATCAAATCACAGCAGATAAATTAGCAGGCTTGTTCGCGCGCCTAGCGGCCCACCAGTTTTTGCAGGCTTTCCGGATAGCGAGCGCCTTGGACTGCAATTTTTGAGACGGCGCTTTCGATCTGGCCCAGATCTTCGGGTGAGAGTTCTATGGCAGTCGCGACGACATTTTCTTCCACGCGCGACAGCTTGGTCGTGCCCGGGATGGGAACGATCCACGGCTTCTGGGCCAGCAGCCATGCCAGCGCGATCTGCGCGGGTGTGGCCTTTTTTTGTGCCGCGAGCTGGCCAAGCAGATCGACCACCGCTTGATTTGCTTTGCGGGCGTCCGCGGTAAAGCGTGGGACGATGTTGCGGAAATCGCCGGCATCGAATTTAGTTTTCTCGTCAATCTTGCCGGTCAGGAAGCCTTTACCGAGCGGGCTGAAGGGAACGAAGCCGATGCCCAGCTCCTCGAGCGTCGGGATGACTTCCGCTTCCGGTTCTCTAAACCACAATGAGTATTCGCTCTGCAGCGCAGCCACCGGTTGCACCGCGTGCGCGCGACGAATCGTTTTCACACCCGCTTCCGAAAGTCCGAAGTGTTTCACTTTGCCTTGCTGGATCAACTCCTTCACGGCTCCGGCGACGTCTTCGATGGGCACGTCGGGGTCAACACGGTGTTGATAGAAGAGATCGATGACATCGGTCTTCAGCCGCTTGAGCGAAGCCTCGGCAACTTCCTTGATGTGCGCGGGCCGGCTATCCAACCCGGCTTGTTTGCCGGTGGTGGGATCAATCTTGAAACCAAACTTGGTGGCGATCACCGCTTGCTTGCGAAAAGGAGCGAGCGCCTCACCCACAAGTTCTTCGTTGGTGTACGCACCATAGACTTCCGCGGTATCGAAAAATGTAACCCCCCGTTCCAGCGCTCCGCGAATGACCGCGATCATCTCCTGCTTGTCTCCGGCCGGGCCGTAACCAAAGGTCATGCCCATGCAGCCGAGTCCGAGGGCCGAAACCTCCAGGCCGCCTTTTCCAAGTTTGCGTTTCTGCATTGTTTTTCCTTTGGGGCGGCGGCTCGTTTCGCCGCGGAGCTAAAGAATTGCTCTCCTTGCCCTCTATTTATAGATGTTGCCAATCCGATGTGGGTCATAACTTATTTCGGAAAATTTTGCGACGGCCCCCGAGCCTGCCGGCGATTGAGCCTCAAAACCGGCCCGAATGGGTACCTCGGTATCCAGGCTAAAGGTGCGCAGTATCTGCCACTCGCGCCCGTCGACGGAGAAATACAGCACGTACGTTTTGCCGCTTTTTGCGATGCGCAAGTAGACCGAATCGCTTTTTAGCTCTTTCGAATTGCAATCATCGGACAATCCTCTGGTGACCACCGTAACGAGAGTAGGCACCTTGTCGGGCGAAAGTTCGAACGAGAGTTTGGCCCAGTGGTGGTCGTCGCCCCACAGCATGAGCGCACCGGCGTCCCACTTGGTTGCAAAATTCACTGTCACCTTGGCGCTCAGAACGTAATCTGCATTTGGATTGAAGAGTAGAATTGGCGCATTCTTTGCGATTGTGCCGTCAAAGGGATCAACGAACCAATCGGTTTTGGCGCCCGCGGAGATCGTCAACACCTTGCTGTCATTTTCAAAATGCCAGGAGGCGGGCACGTTCTGCCAACTCAAAGTGCCTGGCAGTCCTAGAATTGACGCAGGCGCTTGCGGAAATGCGAGTATGGAGCAAAATACAAGAACCATTCCGAAAAAAACACTATACAGAGCCGTGCGTAGCATAAGCGTTGACTCCCTCGAGCACTGAATTGTCTAACGATTCGATACTTTAGCACCTGCGGGAACCGGGGCACCGATAGTTCAGCTTCGCCCTCTTCGACTTACAGATTCAAACTTATCGAGGACCTGGCGGGGCACCGAGATTACAGTTTTGAAGTATGCTGTTCCGCGAAACAAGATCGGTGTGAGTGATTCAGGAATACGCAGGAGACGAGCATGACAACCAGGCGGGAAGTTTTGAAGTATGCGGGTTTGGGATTGACTGCGGCGGCGGCTTCCGCATTTGGCGTGGACAGAAACGCTCCAGTCGAAGCGAGCGAGGCGCAAGCGCCGGCGAAGCCCGCCCAAACAGAGGTCACCGACAAGTCCGGGAAGCGGCTGGCAGCGGGATCGGAAGTTGCGTGGACGAAGGTGGCGAAAAAAGCCACGGCCGCTGACGTCAATGTGGACCCCACAAAATCGGCGCAGACCATCCTGGGATTCGGCGCGGCGTTCACCGATGCAGCCTGCTACACGCTCTCGCGCTTGAGCGATGACGATCGCACGAAACTGCTGCACACCATGTTCGGGCAGGATCAGCACGCCCTGAGCACCGGGCGCATTCCCATTGGAGCGAGCGATTACAGCACGGCGGCCTACAGCTACGACGACGGCGCGGCCGATCCGGAGCTGAAGCGCTTCAGCATCGACCACGACCGCGATTATATTCTGCCGACTTTGCGGGCAGCGCTCGGAGCGAATCCGAACCTGTTTCTGTTTGCTGCGCCGTGGAGTCCTCCTGGATGGATGAAGTACAGCAACTCGATGCTGGGCGGAAACATTCGGCCGGAAAATATTCCCAGCTACGCGCGATACCTTCAGAAATTCGTGCAGGCGTACGCGGAAGCGGGCGTAAAGGTGCGCGCGCTAACTCCCCAAAACGAGATTGACGCGGACCAGGGCGGGCGCATGCCGGCTTGTCCGTGGCCGGAGGAGGATGAAGAGCGGCTGGTCGCAGAACTCGGTCCATTGCTGGAAGCCAGCGGCACAAAAATCTGGACGCTCGACCACAATTACAATTTGTGGGGCCGCGTGCTGGATCAACTCTCGCGCCCGCGATTGAGAAAATATGTAAGCACCGTGGCCTGGCACGGATACGTGGGCAGACCGGAGATGATGGGCAACGTGAAACAGAAATTTCCAGACGTGGAAATGCATTGGACCGAAGGTGGAGACGACTACACCTTCCCCGATTATTTGACCAACTGGAGCAAGTGGGGCGCGACGTTCAGCGGCATTCTGGCCAACGGGCCGCAGAGCATCACGACGTGGAACGTAGCTCTCGATGAGCGCGGACGGCCGAATATCGGCCCGTTCGATTGCGGCGGGCTGGTGCAGATTCATTCGAGGACGAAAGAAATCACTTTGACCGGTTTGTATTGGGCGCTGGCACAGCATGCCCGCGCGTTTCGCCGTGGAGCGGTGATTGTGCAGTCGCACGACGCCAACGGCGATATTCCGGCGGTGAACGGCGCAACGATCAACGAGCCCAGGGCAGCGAATCTCGCCGCGGCTTCTCGCGTGTTTCACACTGCGGCGAAAAATGCCGATGGCTCGATGGTGCTGGTGCTGGTAAATCCGGGCGACGCGCGGGATGTGACGGTGGCGTGCGCAGGGCAAACCGCAAAAATAGCACTGACCGCGGATTCCATCACCACGCTCCGCTGGAGCTGAATCTAGATTTCG
Organism: uncultured Acidobacteriota bacterium; assembly: GCA_963819625.1. GTDB lineage: Bacteria > Acidobacteriota > Terriglobia > Acidiferrales > UBA7541 > Acidiferrum. Next base: position 238,233 of record CAWFWY010000018.1, on the reverse strand, counting down.
GCAGCCGGCCCAATCGGAGAGCCGGGATCACTCTGTGGCTCGTTTTCATTTTAGTGTTGGACATGGAATCAGGCTGCACGCAAGGTGCTTTCGCTAGCGGACCGGCGCACTATTTCAGTGAGGTCTTGTACGTAAACACAGTTTTGCCGGTTTCGTCGATATACGCAAACGTACCAGTGTGAATGTTTCCCGTACCGGCGACTCGGGACAAAACTTTAATGTGGGCCAAACCTTTGAAGAAGGGGCTCGCCAGGGCAAACTTGAGAGGGAGGGCTTGCTGACCGTCATGCCCGATATACCGGTAGCCAGACTGAAAATCGCCGACCACTGCTTGGCCTTCGGTAAAGCTTTCTGCATGCTTAAATTGCGGCTTCACAACGTATGCCCCGTGCGATCGACGTAGCCGAAGAGTCCCTTGTCCGAAACCAGTCCGAGTCCATCGGAAAAAGACGCCGCGCTATCGAAACGCGGGGCGGTTCTCATCACGCCGTGCGCATCGATGTAGCCCCATAACTTGCCACTTCTTACTGGAGCGAGGCCTTCTGCAAAAGGCAGTGCGTAGTCGTATCGCTGCTCAGAAATGATCTTGCCAGTCTTATCTATAAAACTGTACTTGCACGCGGGCAGGGTCTCTTGCGGGTTCGTGCCCCGCGGGGCAACTCCAAAATCAGGGCATGGACTTTCTTCCGGGATTCGCGAATAGGCACATGGACCTTCAACAATTACGCGTGCCATGCCCTCGTGAAATGAATCACCATCAAGAAATTCTGGTTTGACTACAAATTCGCCAGTGCGGTCGATATATCCAAACTTGCCTGCCACCTCAATTTTCGCGAAGCCACTTTCAAAGGACCACAAGTAATCCATTTGGCGACGAATCAAAGCGCGGGCTGATTGCAAACTCACCTCTTGTGTTTATGTAGCCCCACTTCCTGCCGTCTTTCTCCATAACAACCGCCAACCCCCCAGAAAAATCCCACCCGCGATAGAAGCCTTTGTCGATAACTTTCTTGCCGGTTGGGTCGAAATAAATTCCGTCAGCAACGCGCGGTTCAAGCAAACCATCGTGAAACTCACCGTAATTGCCACCTGAGAAAGGGATCACAGGAGGGATAACTACCTTTCCATTTTGATCGATATATCCACTTTTCCCATCTTCTATAAAACTGTATAGAGGGTCGGCTGTCGCACTGCGAGGAATCCAAATCAGATAGTCCAAGTCGCAAGTCAATGAAGATGATGCAATCATCAAGCCTGCAAAGCATGCAAGAGCGATCGCGCGGAGCAGATTCACCGGGTCAGTTTACTCTTTCTTCGTCGCTTGGGCCGCAACCATGAACCACTTACGGTATAAACGCGCTGGTCAGACCTGTGGAGTACTTGAACTGGACTTGTCCCGTAGCGCCGCTTGTCAGGATTTGGTGGCGTGGTCTGCGAAAGCTCCGAGCCGGAGACAATTCCGGAATTGTGATGCGATGTTCGGTGTTATGCTGAGTCGGTTTTTTTCCGGTGAGCGCGCAGATCCCAGTTTGCCACGTTCGAATCGCGCTCCACACGATAATGTTGAGATGCAAGGACACTTTAGCGGAATCACCATGATCCTGGCCGCCATGCACGAGCGCAGCACGCAACGTACTTTCCATTTGGTGTTGCTGGCTTTCATCCTTTCTCCATTGATCCTCGCAGCTCAGTTGCCGCCTGCGCAGGTCACCATCCTCCGTGCCGCGCGATTAATCGACGGTACCGGCGCGGCTCCCCTTCTTCCGGGGATGATTCGCATCGAGGGCGAGCGCATCGTGGAGATCGGATCGAACGTGCGCATTCCCAGCGGCGCCCGCGTGATTGACCTGGGAGACTCGACGCTTCTGCCGGGGCTCATCGATCTCCATACCCACCTCACTGGCGACGAGCGCGTGCACTGGGAAGACGCTCTGACAAAGTCGACGCCCGCCCGCGACGCGCTCTGGGGCGCTCGCAATGCTCGAATCACATTGCTGGCGGGATTCACCACTTGCCGGGACATGGGTCCGGTGTGGCCCTATGTGGATGTTGAGCTGCGCCGGGCGATCGACGCAGGCGCGGTGCCCGGGCCGCGGCTGATAGTGGCTGGCAACTATGTCAGCTCCACCGGCGGAGCGGGAGACGCGCGGCAGTTTTCGATCTATGTGGATGTTCCGCTAGTAAAAAATCTCGCCGACGGCCCGGAGGAAGTCACCAAGGCAGTACGCACCAACCTCAAGAACGGCGCGGACTTCATCAAGATTCTGGCTACCGGCGCAATGCTCTCAACAGGAATTGCACCAGGCGCGCAGCAGTATTCAGACGAGGAGATCCGTGCCGCAGTGGTGGAGGCGCGGCGCTGGGGCAAGCAAGTGGCGGCGCATGCTCATGGCGCTGATGGCATCAAGGCGGCGATTCGCGCGGGCGTGCGCACCGTGGATCACGGCTCGTACCTCGATGACGAAGCCGTCGCTCTCCTCAAAGCCTCCAACCGGCAGGTGTTTTACGTGCCGACGCTCTACACCTATGTAGCCATCGACCAGCCGGGCGACGGCAATCCATTTCCCGAAAGCGAACGGGAACGCGCGCGGCAAATTCGCTTGATCGGGTACGCGGGCTTCCGGCGCGCGCTCGCCGCCGGCCTGCCCATCGGCTTCGGGACTGACGCTTTGGTGATTCCTCACGGGCAGAATGCCAAGGAGTTCGCTGAACGCGTTAAGCTCGGAGAATCTCCCATGGCTTCCATTGTGTCGGCCACTTCTCTGAACGCCGAGATCATCGGGTGGAAGGACCGCGTAGGCTCGCTGACGGTGGGCAAGTTGGCCGACATCATCGCAATACCCGGCGATCCGCTGGGCGACATCACCGCGCTGGAGCGCGTGGGCTTCGTCATGAAAGGCGGAGTGACCTACCGCGACGAATTGGCGCGCCGGCCGTAAGGTGAGAGCTGCCCTGGTTGGCCAGCCGCGAAGGCTCGGTCGAACCCCTCTCGGTTAGTCGGTTCGATAGTTACTTACTCGGTGTCAGAACTAGCGGCTTGATGCTGCCGCAATCCGAGCGAATGAAACTCGCGCTGAAGGTCTTATCTATGACCGAATTTATTGGCTTGCCTCTCATCGAGCCGGATACCGTTGCGTGACTATCGCCACTGAAATGCTCTGCATCGGAAAACTTGAAATCCACATGTGCTTTGGAACTCAACTCCCGGCCAGTGCAGACAGAGTCATATGAAATTCCATGGGCAGTCTGCGTCTTGTTATTTATTTCACACTTTGCGCCTGATGCGCCCGTGTTTGTCGCCGTTAGATAATCCTTGAGCGTTATCCCGGCAGAAAAACAAACCTGATCTTCGATGGGCTCGTCTTTGTCAAGGCTTACGCGGGTAGCCCAGAGCCCGGGTTTGATAGGCAGGTCAGCGACCTGTCCAATGATCACCGGGAATGCCACCAGAGCCAGACCTGTACACAAACCAACGATCCTCGAATATGTTTGGAATTTCACCGAAGCCTCCTGATCCGCACGCGTCGATTCTATACCTTAGTTGGAGCCGCGTGGCAGGGCCGAGATTTCTGAAAGTCCAGCATCAAAGGAACGAAGTAGTTCAATTTGAATAGCGGGACGCGGGTGCCCAACGGGGGTTGAAGGGTGGGCCTTTCGTTTGACTTTTTCTTTGACCTCGTCTTCTGGCTCTCCGACCGCTTTTTCCACCTGCTGTGTTGTTATTTGCTAGGATTTCAGGCATGAGAAGACTTTTTCTTGGCGCAGTCTTGATATTTCTTCTGGCGTCGGCTCCTGTTGCGTTTCCACAAGACTCGGCGCGACGAGAAAAGGTTGCGGAGGGACAATACCTGAACTGGCAGGATGAGCATCCGGTCATGGATACAGCGCAGTCCTGGACCATTTGGCGCACCGACGATGGCTTTGAAGTCGAAGACAAATTGCCAGAAGACACAGGCCTGATGCTCATGGCCGGTATTGGAGCGGCACTCGACGCAAAGATGTCACCCCAACTCAGGGAGGATATGAAATCCCTGGCCATGAAAACGGAAATCGATTTGCACCTCACCAAACAGCAGGCAGTTCAAAGTTTGGTGGTGAAGGGCAGAAAGCTGAATGACTCCAGCCAAGTCGATGTTACAAATTGTCAATTTAAGGAAGCCAAGATTGTCTGCAGGGGTCACGAGGCTTCTGCGCGGTTGAAGACGGCGAGCCAGGACGAGCTTCTGTATCCATATCCGTTTCCATTGTTGTTCACGCAAGTGCTGCATCAATCGCCACCCGCGGCTGGCCAGACCAGTTCCGTAACTCTGGCTGTTCTCGAAGGAGTGAACGACAAATACCAGCTCACTGAGGTCTCTGGACAGATTCGCGGCGAAGAGCCCGAAAGAATGGTTGTTGGCCAAAACAGCTTTGCCACTAAAAAATTTGTCTTAACATTTGCGACGAAGAATGGCGCGCGGCAAATTACCCTGTGGACACTCGACTCGGGAATCGTGTTTGCGATGGAGGATTCGCGATTTGCCGCAGGTCTGCGTGTTCTGCTGAGCCAGTACAAACAGTTCTCCGATTTCTAATGCTTCTCCCATCACCCCTCAAGCCGAAACCGCTCTTACCGGCTTCGTTCTCTCCGCTAGCAGAGCCAGCCTCTCTTCGTGATTCATGGGCTCCCACGGGACAAGTCTCTCGGCAAGCACATCCATTCTGCGAAGAAGAGTCAACTCCACGAAGAGCTCCATAAAATCCAAGTCCCGAAAGACCAGGGAACCAGACTCTCTCATCTTGTCGCGAATCCGCTCCAGATGGGCGGGCATCTCAGTCCAATGCAGGCCGGATCGGTGGTGATGACAGAGGTGGTATCCTTCGTTCATGAAGTTCACCTCATCAAAGATGGTCACGGTATTTGCGAAATAATCGTCGGGATGTTCCGGGTCGCAGAAGGCGTGCTGAACCCACGCGGTGATTGCCATGATGAAGTTCATGCAGAGAAGAGGAACTAACACGAACACGATTCCAATTCTCCAGTCGTAAACAAAGACAGCTGCGAAATAAACGCAGTACCGCGTGATTCCCCATAACATTCGTCTTCGGTTCTTTTCATCGCCTCTGGCTTTAAAGTAGGCGTACGGAGCAAACCCCAGGGTCGTCCAAATGTTGTCCGAAAGATACCAAAGGAAATCCAGTGGATTCGTTCGATCGTAGCCACTGGTGTAGACACTATCGTCGGGGCCGCCGTTCTCTTTATGGTGGAGACGGACATGAACTGTCCGGCCCAGTTCCGGAAGATCGCCGTATAAATATCCGAGAAAGAATTCGACGTAGCGGCCAAAGACCTTATCGTATTTCTCCGAGAAGTAGCCGTGCGGCCGGTGCGCCTCCAAGTGTTTGGCGCTGAACATCCTCACGACCGCTGAAACTTGAGACCGTACAGCGAAAGATAGAAAGCGACCGCCAGCAGAAGCCGAGGTTTCCCTAGAACAAGTTGGATCGCGAAAATTGGCACCGCGGTCAACGTGAGGGAGACCATGAGTCGTAGCGCAGGCGTGTCCCGGGAGTCCCGCAGAATTTTTTGGCCGAGCCGCTCGATGAACCGGTCGTAAGCCCGAGAGAGAAATTGATACCCATCGCGTAAGGGGCGAACCCGGCCGAGAAGCTTGGCCGCCCCATAGCATCCGAAAGAAAGCACGCCCATCAGCGATACGGCAGCAATGCTTCCCAAAGCCATGAGCACTGCGCAGCACCGCAATAAGAGTTTGAGTATCGCTCCAGGCCCTATCGCATGCCAATCTGTCTTTGAACGAGTGCCGTTTCGCGTCTCGTTCAAGCCCGCCACCGTTACCTTGGCTGCGAATTGCATGTTCGTCGTTATAGTAGTTGAAGACTTCGTCCGCTGTCCCGCGCAAAACGATTCTACATTCCAGGAGAGCAAATTCTAGCGTCGAACGGTTGTGCCTGATTAGCCCTTACCCGGGCAAGTGGAACGCACAATCTATTTTTCCCTGGCTCTCGAGCTCGTACGAGGCGCGACACCCGAACACCAGAAAAAACCTGCCCTTGGGCCGTTCCCTTTTAGACTAACACCCGGAGGTTGCCTGCAATGTGCGTCGTCAGAAGCTGGTCACTCCAGAGCTCCGCGGAGATCATTCTTTTCCTGGCGGGTTGCTCACGGGGCAGCCTAACGCTCACCGCGTCTCACCTGAGCTTTTGAGGATGACGGCAGCCTCGCATTTCACGGTGCTCTACGACGGCCAGTGCGAAATTTGTCAGGCGAGCGTTGCATGGCTGCAGATTTTAGACACACGTCATTTGACCCACTCCGTTGCCGTCGACGCCGATTCCTTGAGATTGCTCGATCCCAGACTCGACGTGGACGCTTGTCTTCGCGAGCTTCATGTACTCGACTCGAATGTGCGCTTGTATGTCGGGTGGGATGCAGTTGCGCGTCTCGCTCGTCTTTTTCCATCTACTTGGATCATCGGAGCCGTCGGCAGCCTTCCTCCGCTCAAACAACTTGGCAGGCTGGCCTATCGATTTATCGCACGCAATCGCCACTCCTTGAGCAAGTGTCGTGGCGGCGCCTGCCGCGTCGCGAAGCTTGATGCCGTTCGCAAACAGTCGGGCCCGGGCGCGTTTTGGACTTGCTACACCACCGGATTTTTCATTCGTTTGCCATTGGTTTTATTGAGCGCATTACGCGCCGGCTTCAAGAGGTTGCGGATTTTTCTGGCAAGTCACCGCCGCAGGGTAGACTTGCTCGGTGGAAAACTCACCATTCTCTACTTGGGCGGATTCTTGCCGAACGTCGTGCCGCTGCTCTTCGGGGAATTGTTTACGGCCATCATCTACGATGGCGTGATCGTTGATCCAGGTTCTTCGAAAATGCGCCGGTCGCTTTCCCAACATTTGCGAAGCATTCCGGCCGGCAAGATTGAAAGCATCGTCGCCACCCATGCACATGAAGAACATATAGGTAATCTCAATTGGCTGGCGCAGAAGACAGGTGCGCGGATCTACGTTTCCAGCATGACCGCCCAATTCCTGCGGCCGGCTGCTCGCTTGCCCTGGGTTCGCAAAGTCATCATCGGTCAGCCGCCATCCCTTTGCGAACCTTTCCACTTGCTGCAACAATATTTACCCACGCGGTTCGGCAACCTGACAGTAATTCCCACGCCGGGTCACTGCGATGACCACGTCGCCTTCTATGATCCAACGGAGAAGCTGCTGCTCGCTGGCGACGCGTTCATGGGCACGTATTTTGCGACTCCCAATCCCGACGTGCAGAGCCGCATCTGGTTGGACACTCTGCAACATCTGTCCACACTGGAAATCGACATTCTGATTGAAGGGCATGGGCACATTCATACTCTGCGCACCGACATTCCCGATATCCCGGGAATCGTGATTCGCGAGCACCCCAGGGACGCTATCTTAGAAAAACTCGAATACATGCGATGGCTTCGCCAGCAAATCCAAACGGGAATTGAGGAAGGTTTGCCGATTCACATCATCGAGGCGAGTTGTTTCCCCTGGTCCAGAAAGCCGGCATGGGAGAATTTCGCCAGCGATGAAATGATCCGGTTGCTCAGCATGGGGCATTTTTCCCGCACTGAACTGGTGCGCAGCTTCGTCAGAAAGCCAGCGGAACTGTTGCCCACGGTTTACGAGGTGCGCTTCTACAGTGACGATCGTCGCGGACCAGACTCCCATTGAAAGCAGCGCCGCAGTCGGACACACATACTCCCCGCGCCTACGCGTACAAATCTGCGGGCGGGTTGCCCTTGCCGCTGCTCTTCGGTCTTGCGGTCTGGTTTGGTCGGTCGCTTCCACCTTGGCTTTACATGTGGACATTGGCATTCGCAATTTATTTCAGCCTCAAATGGCTCACCTGGTGGCGTGAACGCGCCGATGTGTTTCACACTCCCTTGCGCTCTGCGGCTTATTTATTTGCGTGGCCGGGCATGGACGCGGCCGCGTTTCTCGGTGGCGCTCGCGTTCGCAAGCCAGGAGCCCCGCTGTGGTTCTGGGCTCTCGCAAAGACGTGCATGGGGATCCTGCTGATGTGGGTGTGCGCGCGTCACGTCCCTGCAAATTTGCCGCTGTTCCAGGGATGGGTTGGGCTCCTTGCGCTTATCCTCCTCCTTCATTTCGGAAGCTTTGAATTAATCGCGCTCGCATGGCAATCGGCGGGAGTCAACGCGGAAGCAATCATGCAGCATCCGCTGTCGTCAAAATCATTGAGTGAATTTTGGGGAAAGCGTTGGAATCTCGGCTTCCGCCAACTTTCCCACGAGTTCGTATTCCGGCCATTGCAAAAGATCGCCGGGCCGCAAGCGGCGATGCTTCTGGTTTTTCTGATTTCGGGCTTGATCCACGAATCTGTTATCTCGCTTCCGGCGCGGGCTGGTTACGGGCTCCCTACCGCCTACTTCGTGCTCCAGGGTTTCGGCGTGCTCGTCGAACGGTCGCGAATCGGCCGCCGTTTTGGCCTCCAAGGAGGAGTTTCTGGTTGGGCCTTCATGGCTGTGATTACAGCCGCCCCCGCCTTTTGGCTTTTTCATCCTCCTTTTGTAATTCGAGTGGCGCTACCATTCATGCACGCGATTTGGGCAATATGACGCACTCATCCTTATACCAATTGTTCGGTATCGCCCTTTGGCTGGCTGGCGCCGGCCACTTCGCGATCCTTTTCGCCAGCTTTCAAGTACCTCACCGGCTAAGCTGGAAAGACGACTTGGTGAAACTCACCCCGTTCAATCGGAAATTTGTCTGGGTGCAGAGCGGCTTTACAGTTCTGACGATAATCGCGTTCGGTACACTCACATTGGTCATGCGTTCAGAAATCCTTCGTGGTGACCGCGCGGCCCTCGGAATTGCGGGTTTCATCGGAACCTACTGGACGGCACGGATCATCGTGGACGCGTTTTACTTTTCCCATAGCGATTGGCCAAAAGGAAAGCATTTTGTCGTCGGACACATTCTCCTGACGTCGTTGTTTTGCGCTCTCGCAGTAACTTACCTGGGGCTTGTCACGTGGCAGATCTGGCCGCACGATTAGGTTGATAGGCCGGTAAGCGTAAGTCCTCGGCTAATTTTTGCAGCAGGCGAGTCAGCAACCCGCTGCGCTGCCAATGTTGGAAGCGCCGATGACAGGTCTGATAAGACGGATAGCGAGACGGCAGATCGTGCCAAGGAGCACCCGTGCGCAAAACCCAAAAGACTCCGTTCAGCACAGCACGCGTGTCCTGCCACGGTCGCCCTCGCCCATCGGCTCGTCGCTTGGGACGAAACAACGGTTCGAGAACCGCCCATTGGGCGTCGGTTAGATCCATGTTCTCGGTTTACGCCGTTTGCCATAAGTTTCAACCGCTCAGCGGCTCGAATGTGTTTATGAGATAGCTTCTAGTTAGTTTCTGAAATTCGACTTAGACGATCTAAAACGGGAAAGCGTTTTTCAGAATGAAACGGATGTCGCCTGCAGGTACTTGAGAATGAGTTTGACTGTAACGTTTTCCTGCCCTTCGCCCGCCAAATTCCAATATCGCCGCGCTAGGCAGGGGTGCCAATCGCAGTTACAATACCAACCTACCGTTGGGGCCCTGTTGGGCCGTATCTCAAGAAAAAACTATTGGAACCGATACTCAAAACGGACAATCTGTGGAAGCTCTATCGCGCGGGTAAGGTGGAAGTCCCCGCTCTGCGCGGGGTGAACTTCGAGGTGGCGCCCGGCGAATCGGTCGCGGTTATGGGGCCCTCCGGTTGCGGCAAATCCTCGCTGCTGTACGTGATCGGCGGCATGGCTCAGGCTTCCAAAGGCACCGTGCTGGTCGACGGCAACGAGCTGACCACCATGAGCGACGCCGAGCGCACCCGGTTGCGCCGCCACAAAATCGGTTTCGTGTTTCAGCGTTTCAACCTGCTGCCTACGCTCACCGCCAAGGGCAACATCGCCATCGCGCAGTTCATACACGGGAATGGATTCGACCCGCACCGCTTCGACGTGGTCACAAAAATGTTGGGCCTGGCCGGGCGGCTGCAGCACCGCCCCTCAGAATTATCAGGCGGCGAACAACAACGCGTGGCCATCGCCCGCGCACTGATCAACGAGCCGAAAATTCTGCTGGCCGATGAGCCCACCGGCAATCTCGACTCCAAAAATTCAGAAATCGTGCTGCAGATGCTTCGCCAGCTCAACAAAGAGCTGGGCCAGACCATCGTGATGATCACCCACAATCCCGAAGCGGTGGTCTATTTCGATCGCGTGGTGCATATGCGCGACGGCGTGATCGTCGACGGCATTCCGGCGGATTAACATGGCCAGCCTCGGACAAATTCTTTCGCGCACATTTTTCTGGGCCTACGAACGCGGCACCTGGCAATACGACGCCGCGGTGGTGGTGATTCTCGTTTTTGTTTTGCTTACTCCGCGCGGTTGGTTCCGCGATCAGCCCGAGAGCGGCGCCCCGGCGGCCCCCGGCCAGGTTTTGCTCGTGGCGCAGGAGGGCAACCGCCGCACTTATCGCGTCGATGTTCGTGTCCTCGCTCCGCCGACCAAGCTCGCGCTACAAAACGATCTGCACAGCGCGCTGACCGAGGCTTTGCCCGATCTGCGCAAGGGAAATTTCTCCATTTCCAAAATCGAGCCGGTGCGTGACGAGCAAGGCACGGTCATCGCCTACCAGGTCGAAATCCGCCGCTGACTTCTGGAGGTTCGAGATTTGAGGTTCGACGTTCGAATCCGGGAGCACCGCTGCGGGCGGGCAGTGAAACGCCGCGCCCAATCCGCACATCTCTTTGGTATGCTAGGTTTTCCCAGTTGCAGGGGCTGAATTCTCACTTTCACAGGGGCCACGATTGAGGCGTTTTTCCGTTACTTTTCTGTCTGCAATTCTAATCGCGCTGGTCATCGCAGCGGCCTCCTCCGGCCAGGGCACGGTTTGGAACACCGACAGCGTTCTGGGCATGATGGACAAGTCCGCGCGCGATTTTCACACCCTGACCGCCGACATCGAGCACATCAAGTACACCGATGTGGTCAAGGACACCTCCAGCGAAACCGGCAAGCTTTTTGTGCGCCGCGACGAAAAGATGCGCATCGAATTCATGAAACCCGACCGCCGCACCATTCTTCGCAATGGTGATTCGCTCTTCGTCTTCACCCCGAAAATCAATCGCGTGGAAGAATACGACCTGGGCAAGAATCGCGAGATGGTCGATCAATATGTAATGCTGGGCTTTGGCAGCAAGAGCGAAAACATAAAAAAGAATTATCTGGTCACTTTGCTGGGCGAAACCGAATTCGATCACCACAAAACGGTGATGCTGGAGCTGACCCCCAAGTCCGACCAGGTACGCAAGCAAATCGCCAGAATCCAGATGTGGATCGACGAAGCTTCCTGGCTGCCGGTGCAGCAAAAGTTTTTTGAATCGGGCTCGGAAGACTACCTAATCTTCCACTACACCAACATGATGAAGAATCTGAAACTCGGTGATTCCGAATTCAAGCAGGACTGGCCCAAAGGCGTCCAGCGCACCAAGCCCCGCTCTTAGTTTTTAAGGTGGATTTTGATTCGCAAGAGCCACGCGCCCTCGTTTCCAAGGGCGCGTTTTTTTATTTTGCGCCGGCTCGTTCCCGGGCCAGCAACTGTTCTTTGCGTGATAGACCCCAGCGGTAACCCGCCAGATTGCCGTCCTGGCGAACGACGCGGTGGCACGGCACCACAATCGACACCGGATTCGTCGCGCAGGCCCTGGCCACCGCGCGAACCGCGCGCGGCCGGCCCAGCGATTGCGCCACCTGCGAGTAAGTGCGCGTCGTGCCGCGCGGAATGCGCTGCAGCTCCTGCCACACCCGCCGCTGAAACGCCGTGCCTTGCACATCCAATGGCAGGTCGACGCTCGATGGCCTCCCTTCGATTTGCCGCACAATTTCCGCCACCCAGCGTTGATACGATTGCGCGGCTGGAGCAATCTCCGCGCGCGGATATTCCGCCCGCAATTCCGCCAGCAGCGCGCTTTCCACGCCGCCCAGGTACACCGCGGAAACTCCTTTTTCCGTGGCCGCCACCAGCACTTTCCCCAACGGCGATTTCGCAATGGTGTAGTTCAGCTTCATACCCTTTCCTCCTTTTTGATAAGCCGAGGGCGTCATGCCCAGCTGCGCGTCGCTGCGTTCATACACGCGGCTCGATGAGCCATATCCCGTCTCGTACAGCGCGTCGGTAATATTTTTTCCCGCGCGCAACAAACTCTTGAAGCGCTTCAATCGCAGCGCGTCCGCCAGGTCGCGGGGTGCCAGCCCGGTGATTTGCTGAAAGGCGCGCCGCAGAGCCGAAGGCGTGGCCGCCAGCTTTCGCGCCAGTGCTTCGACGCGAACGATTTCTTCGCCGGGCTGCGCCAGCTCGCGCGCCGCACGTTCCACCAGTCGCAGCGCCGCGGGTTTCTCGTTGGGTTTGCAGCGCAGGCACGGGCGAAAACCGTGCTTCTCCGCTTCCGAGCCGCTGCGAAAAAAAACTACATTGCGGCGCAACGGCCGCCGCGCCGGACACGATGGCCGGCAATAAATATGCGTCGAGCGCACGCCGAGAATGAATTCCCCGTCAGCTCGCGCATCGCGTGCCAGCGTGGCGCGCCAGTAGCTTTCGGCGGCTTGCGCTGAAATCCGCGATCCCGTTTGCGCTGATGACGTTTGTGCCAATGAAATGTTCATATCCACTCGTCAAAATTAACTCAGGCCGGAAAACAAAGCTATCCGCTAGCGCGCGTCAAAGTCGATTGCTGTTGAAATCCTGGTCAGGCTTGCGATTTAGCGGCGAGAGGCGCGTGTGTTATAGATTTTGCCGGATCGGGTTTCGGAGCAGTAATCACCACAATCACAGCGGTAAGAATCACCGCCGCCGCAATCACCGTGCGCGCGGTAATCGGCTCCGCGGCCAGCAACCACCCGAGAAACAACGCCACTACCGGGTTCACGAATCCGTAGGTCGCCACTCTCGTCGCAGTGCTGTTTTTCAAAATGTACAAATACGCAGTGAACCCGATTCCCGACCCGAACACGATCAAATAAATCAGCGCCATCCACGAGCGGGTCGTCACGCTGGCGAAATGCAGCGCGTGAAATTCTCCCGACACCAGCGCCGCAATCCATAGAGCCGCGGCACCCGCCAGGCTCTGCATCGCGACAACTAGGAGCGGTGAGTCTGGAACGGGTCGGTGTTTCGAATAGAGCGAGGCGCCCGCCCACACAAACGACGCGATCAGCAGCACCGCGGTCCCCAGCAGATCGGTGCGCCGCCCTCCGCCCAGATTGGCCGGACCAACCAGCAGCGCCAGCCCCGCGAATCCCATGATCAGCCCGGCAAACACGCGCGGCACGGGCCGCACTCCTCCCGGCCTAAGCCAATCCACGATAACCAGCCACAGCGACACGGTGGCCACCAGCAGCGCCGCGATCCCGGAGGGCACGCGCTGTTCCGCCCAGCTCAACCCGCCGTTGCTGACGCACAGCAGCAGCACGCCGGTCACTGCCGCTGTCCGCCAATGCGCTGCGGTCGGCCGGATGCCCGTCTTCCAGCGCAAAATGGGATACAAAATCAGCCCAACCAGCGAGTGCCGAACTGCCGCCATCGCTAACGGAGGAAACGACTCGATGGCGATCCGAATCCCGATGTACGTCGAGCCCCACAGGATATAGACCGCCACGAAGGCCAGCGGCACCCAGAACAACGGCCGCTTCGGCATTGGCTCCGAACGTTCTACGGCTACAGCGGAGGGCTGGTCTTCAATCGCGGTGGTAGGCATTCCTGAAGTTAGCTTCTACGAATATCGGTGTTCGGCCCGGTTGTCCAGCGCCATTTTGGTCGCGCCGATTGCACCGGGCGCTGTTCAGCTCCTCGGTACAACCACTCATCACGGCAGCCATAGAGTGAACATTCGCGCGCCATTCCGCTATCCGCGATCAGCCGCCGAACCTAGTACCATTACTATCTGTTTCAGCTTAAGACACTCTTTAGAATTTCCACAGGTTGACTCTCCCCGCCTACGGTGCCATCTTAGCAACCCGCTCTTCATGGGTTGATTCACCAGGTCAATCGAGCGGGCAGTTGGCTTGCAGTTTGGTCTACCAGTTTTCGGGGCTCCGCACATCGCAGCATCTCTGAGGGGAGATGAGCGCTAGCAATCTCGCCATTTTGAAAGCTCCATCGACGCAGCCGGCTGAGACTCCTTCCGCCGCCTCCGGACCCACCCTCTGTTTCAAGCCGCTCCTGCGCGCTGAGCTTCCCCGCCGGTTCATCCGCGTGCCCACTCACGCCGTCGGCGTCCATCCCGAGCACCGCGAATACCCGCGAGCCACCCTGAATTTGCCCTTGAAGCTGTCCAGCGTCGCCGGCGTCCCCGAAACTTTCCCCATCACGCTGGTCACACGCGACATCAGTTCCACCGGCGTGTATTTTCTTTGCCCCCGCGAACTGCCGGCCAACGCCGCGATTGAATTGCAAATCGTGCTGGTCAGCCGCCCGATGGGCCAAGGCAACGTGGTGATGGCTTCCCGGGCCCACGTGCTTCGCGTTCAGCACGCCGCCTCTCCCGGCTGGTTCGGCATCGCCGCCACCTTCGACGACGTGCAGTTTGACCGCGACGATTGCGTCCCTTCGCGCTTCCTCGGTGCTTAATCACTTAATCTGATCGACCCTGCCCGTCGTAATTCTTCCCATGAACCTCTTCATTTGGCTCGTAGTGGGTCCGTTTTCGATTACGCGACTTACCATGCAAGTGGGAATTGGATGAATAGATACCCGCCGAACAATCTTAGGACTATCTCCATCGAGTCAAATATTTAAGAGTCAGAAAGTTCAGTGACACGGAATCTTCTGCGTACCGCTCGCCAAAGTTTTTGGGCTAAACCGAGTTTTCTGGCGCGTTGCTTGGCTTGACGTTTGTGGGCCAGGCTACGGGCCACGAGTTCTAGGTTGTTTGGGTCCAAGCTGGCCAGCGAAGCACACTCTTCGGGAGAAAGACCCGCTCGCATAGCTTCTCCAGAGGGATCTGCGATGAATCGAGCGCGGGTTGCGCAATCCACGTAGATGGAAGCCAAGAACGATTCGAGCGCGGAGCCATTCATGCGGACACCGCGGTTTTAAGTCTTCCGGCCCGGCCGCGAGTAACAGCCTGACGTGCCTGACGCATTTGCGAAAGCAATACCGACATGGAAGGAAAGTCTCCATCGCGCTCCAGGATTACGATGAGAGGATTGGGCGAAATGGCGGCGGTCTCTTCGAGCAAATCGAAGACCGAGTCCGGTACATCATGAAGATGGTCGTCAAGGAGGCGAGCGCTGCCATCGGGGGCGGAAACAAATTTTCCGCCGGCAATGTGAATAGAACGAATCCGAGAAGGTGGAATCTGAGCGAGAAAACTGAAGGGATCGTAGCCAAGATTCAGACCATTGGCCAAGACGTTATGGAGATCAAGCAGCAGATCGCAGTCGGAAGCGCCGAGAATCGAGTTAATCCAGGCCGGTTCGGATAGAAGGCTCCCCGGAGGATCGATCAGAGTGGCGATATTTTCCAATTGAGGTTTTGAACCAATTGCTTTGACAGCGCGAAGAATATTGTTGGCGGTGGCTTCAACATTTTGAGGAGTACGCGGGGGCGCCGCGAGGTGATCGATTTCGATTCCTCCGGCTCGGACGAAGGCGAGATGTTCGGACCAGAATTCGGGGCGCACTTGCTGGCAGAGGCGGGCCATACTGTCAAGACAACGCTGTTGCACTGGCGCTGTCGAAGCCAAACCCATACTGACGCCGTGTAGCACGAGCGGCAAGGTCGAAGAGAGAGTTTTTAGAGCCTGGATGTCGCTTGGCGATGCGGCAAAGTAATCGTCGCTAATGACTTCCACCAGATCGATCTGGTCGAGATGATCGAAAATGCCGGCGGCAAGTTCGGGACGCCAGCCCAGTCCGAATCTATCTGTTTGAGAGTTCATGACATCAGCTCCCGCAACCTCCACAGCCACCACCGCATCCACCGCCACAGCCACTCCCACAACCGCTGCCGCAACTGCTGAAAGCACCAGACGAATTGTTCGATTTGTTGAAGAAAGAAGATCCCGAGTCCGAAGGGCTTCCGACGGGTGCGATGAGCATGCGGACGTGCGGAAAAACCAGAGTCGGTACGGCACTGAGGCCGAATGTGGCTGCGAGCCAAGTCAAGTCGGAGGAACCGCCTCCGGGACGAAGCATGGGGGCACGCAGCCTGAGATTGGAGAACAGCGAACGGACACTCTCCAGAAATTTCTCACCGCTGGCAGTTCGGAAAGGCGAGTTGATGCGGGTGGCAACGAAGCAAGCAAGTATTGCCAATATGATGAGAAACAATGCGTTGGTTCGTCCGCGGCTCAGCGCGATAAATATTTTGATGACCGCGACACCCAGAAAAAGCGCGACGACAACCCAGATCCGATACGGAAACGTGTCGCGGACTTTCTGTTTGTGGACCAGTCCCAGTTGCTCCAGCCGCCTGGCGTACTCCCGACACGCGGAGCTGTACTGGAGAGAATCAAGCGTGGAAGTAACCGGACTGGAGGGCTGAAAGGCCTCCAAGATTTCTTTCTCGATTAGCCGCTTTACAGTTGAGATGGCCCGCGGATCGGTGACTTCCAATCGGTTTTCGCCCATAGCGGCGGCGGTAAGAATAGACGTGCCAGAGCTTTTGACGGCGAGCAGACCTCGATCGATGAGCGCGAGGATTGCAACACGCACACATTCTTTTTCACCGCCCCGCAAGCAGGCGACGAAATAAGGGTCGTCCATCGGGGGTTTGGCGATCTCACGACTGCCACCAAGTCCGCGAGAAAGATAAAGCACGGACAGAACGGCGAGAGCGAAAAAAACATAAAAAACAATAAACTCTGGGCCGTGGAGATCAAACGGATTCACTACGTACCTCGGAGGACAAAGCTTCGACCCGCAACGTCGCTCCGCGAAGAAATTCCAAAAGCTGAAACAAAACCTGAGCGGCTGAGCCCGGCGGGAGCAAACGGCCTTCGTGAACCGCTGTGAGCAGCGCCAGGGCTTCTGGCCATCGCGATAGTTTGAGTTCCCCGCCAAGGCATTGAAATGCGGCTTGAGTGGACATTCCCGGACGGGCTTCGAGCTCCAGAAGAGCGGCCGACAATGCGCGAAGTGCGCCCAGTTTGGTGGCAATAAAACGAGTCAGCTGCTCCTCGCGCAAGCTGCGCCCGACGTAGGCGGCGCGGAGACGAAGAGTCAGATTAAGGGACTGCTGCTTTAGCTGGCGGATCTCGGTGTCCCTGGGAATCGAAAGAGAGGCAAAAGGATCGGCTCCGAAAAGAATTACGCGACGACGAATAATATCAGCAAATTTTGGAGCAAAGGCACGGCTGGCGACGGAGACTTCCTCGCGCAACAGGATCATGGGTCGAAGCTGGGCAGCAGATTCGGCGATTCGAAGCGGTTCTCGTAAGTGGTCAGCACGTCCTTGTTCGAAAGCCGAAAGAATAATCAGCAGATTGACGTCCGATGCTGGTCGAAGCTTGCCTTCGGCGGGCGCTGCCAAAAAGTACTATCGAAATAAGCTGATCTGAAAAGGCTTGTTTAGTGGCAAGCACAAATTCGTCAAGAACTTTTTGCACTTCCGGCGGGAGATCCGGTACGGCAAGGGGGCTGACGGGGGCCATGAACGGTCCAAGGAAAGCCAGCGTTACCAGCGATGCACATGCTAGGAGGACAACGGAGGAAAGTCAACGGCTGTGGATTTAAGGTGACGATTTGTATGCCTCAACCTAAGGGCGTCTATCGACTCATCCGACAGTTCGATTGCCCGAGATTAGGTCACGGAAGAAAGCGGTCAGGTCCCCCGCGATCGCCGCCGGTTCCTCAACTGGGGCGAAGTGCCCGCCGCAGGGAAAGACTGTCCAGCGCTGGATGTTGTACACACGCTCCAGATACGAGCGCGGCGGCTCGCCCTCGGGAACCTCCTGGTGCGCGAATACACCGAAAGCCGTGGGCGTGCTGACGTAGTCGGGCTCGACCGGGTGCCAGCGATTGTCCCAATAGTCGCGCATCGATGAGGTGATGGTCTGCGTGACCCAGTACAGGGTGAGCGTCGCGCAGAGGAAGTCGTCGGGCGGCGTGACGTCGCTCCACGAGTGCCATTTCTCGCCCAGGTATGCGGCCAGTCCCGCCGGGGAGTCGTTCAGTCCATAGCCGACGGTTTGCGGCTTGGTGGACTGGATCGCGCTGTAGCCTCGCTCCGTCACGTCCCAGCCTCGGCTCACTGCGAGGTACGAACGCTCCATGTCAGAGAGCTCCGCGTCGTCCACCTTGGGGATTAGGTCCGACTCCAGCGTGGTGAGGTAGATACCCATCACCGACTCGGGATGGTCCGCTGCAAGGAACGTCGACACCCCGGAACCGAAGTCATTGCCAGCCGCACCATAGCGGGAGTACCCAAGTTCGGTCATGAGCCGGTGCCAGCGCTGCGAGACGTACCGGTAGTTGATGCCGACCTCGGGCGGGCGCGGCGAGAATCCATACCCTGGCAGCGAGGGCACGACCACGTCGAAGTCCTCGAGCATCGGCAGCATGTTCAGGTAGTCGAGGAAACTGCTGGGCCAGCCGTGCGTGAGGATGAGCGGTACACCACCGCCGGATGCGGCGCGCTGGTGCACGAAGTGGATGCCCTCCCAAGTGAATTGGTTGAGCGCGTTGAGCTTTCGCTCCCAGGCCCGCCATTCGAACTCATTGGCCCAGTAGGACACGAGGCGCCGCAACCAGTCTAGCTCAGTGCCCTGTTCCCAGCCGATGCCGGGTACCTGGTCGGGCCATCTTGTATGGCGCAATCGTGCCCGCAGGTCGTCGAGCACCTCGTCTGCGACATGAATCCGAAACGGTTCCACTAGAACAAGCCCCTCTTGGCATGGCCATGGCAGCCGAACGCGCATGCAAACGATCATTTTACCACTCACATAAAAGCTCGCGGACGCGGGTTAGGCGCTGCGTGCTTCGGGCACCCAGTCTCTCACGCGACTCTAAGCACTAGGAACGCCCACCATGCACCGAGCGAAAATCGCTCAACCAAGAGTGCGGATGGAAGGATGGCGACAGGGCGGCCTCAACCGGAGCTAATTCTGCTTGGCTAGGAGCCGGAACCCGCTTGCTGTCGAGCTTGCATCCAAAGTAAAGCGCGCCAGCCAGTTCAACAATACAGGGCTCGAACATAAGGAATCCACAGGAAGGAAAGAAAAAACACTCTTGACTCATACCGGCCTTCTCATGGAAGGAGTTATGCCGCCGAAACTTCCTAGAACGGGAGTTACCAGGACCTGGTGTGGTCAACCGTTGCCGTGTAGAAATTCATTTTGTACAGGCTGCCTCCCCTGTGAGATAGTTGCGATCTGTGCGGCTGTGGCCTTAGCGCTTACCAACGCGTGTCTGGTAAGGAGAATACAGATGAATAGGATGAGCTTCAGTCTTGCGTTCGCGGTTCTACTCATCGGTTCACCAGCAACAGCGCAAGAACAAGGTGTCATCAAGCCCCAATTGCTCATGAACGAGATCGTCCAAGGGATGCCTAAAGGCGAGAGGCAGGAGGTGCGCGTCCTCACGGCGAGCTTCCAACGGGGCGATAAGACTATGTTCCATATGCACCGTTTCCCGGTGACTGTCTATGTTCTGGAAGGCACGTTCACATTAGAAATGGAAGGGCGCAAGCCAGTCACGGTCATTGCCGGTCAGGCAATGGTGATGCCGCCGCACGTGAAAATGACGGGTTACAACCGCAGCAGCGCCAAGTCGTTGCGGATGGTGATCTTTTCTGTCAGTGATCCCGACACACCATTCCTTGACCCCATACGTTAGTCAATAAATAACTCAGTCCCAGCGTGTTTTGAAATAGGTGCATGACCTGCCGAAAACGTACGGTAAGCGCTAATCAGGCAACTGGACTTTCGGTGCAATGCGTTGTTGGCTTTCTGAACAGAAACAACAAAGAGGTCGGGGTAGTTTCCGAGTTGCTTACGATACGTTCGGAATTGTATTTGGTGCTTGAACCAAATATCTGGACACGGAATCTCACCGGTTAAATGAGAAAGAGAAAAGACCCGATTTGTAAGGTCGGGCCTTCCGGTTTCTTTGAGTAGGTTGGAACTCGCTACCTTACGGCAGCTTTGGCTTTGCCGAGCTCAGGAACGGCGCCGAGCTGCTGCATAAGTGCCAAAGCATCCCAGTTGACCCAACCTTCCGACATCTTACCGTTAGTGAAGCGGGCGATGCTTACGCCGGTGATGTTGAACTGCTTGCCCGTTGGCGCAATTCCGCTAAGATCACCTTTATGGGTACCTCTGCAAGACCAACGAGCCATGACTGTTTCGCCTTCGGCGATGAGGTCCTCGATCGTCAATCGAATGTCGGGGAAGGCGGTGCGGTAGAGAGTCGCGCGCTTCTTTTCACTTTCGGGGCCTCGCCCAACATCGGGCGTGGAAGCGTCATGGTGAGCGTAGTTGGGAGTAAAGAGCTCATCGGTGACTTGCAGATTGCCCTTGTTCCAAACCTCTTCGAACAAACGACGGACGACATTTTTGTTTGATTCAGACATGTAGTTCTCCTTTTTGAAAAATTCAAAATGCCCACTCGCATGAAGCGAGTCAGGCTTAAGTAGGTGGCTTGTAACCGCTAGCGTCTTGGGTTTGCAGACCTGTACGTCGGACAGGAGGTAGGGCCCCACACGAGGGAGTAAAAAGTGAGCTGGTTCGCCCTCTTAGCGCTCGATGTAGAACTGGACCTTTAACGAAACTGCTTTCGGACTTCGAAGCGGGAGTCTCGCCTCAAACGGCGAAACCTCTAAACCATCCTGTTCCCCAAGCGTGTGAGTGTCAAGGAGAATCGAAAAACTCTTCTGTGCAAAAGGACCTGCGATGCGACTGACTAAACCCTAACTTTTGCGATTGCTTCTTCAATGCCTACTTTGACCTAAGGCGGCGCGGTCGCGGCAAAACAACTGGACGATGCAGAGAAAGCGCTTGCGGCCGCTGCCGAACTTGAGCAGAAGCGTCGCGCCATACGAGAAATTCGCAGACTCATGAGGCTCGCCGAAGCGCCAGGAAGAACGCCTGCCGTTCAACTCAAGCGTCAGAGCGAGTCGCCATCACCAACCAATTACTGCAATTTTGTACACGAGCAGAATGACTACGGTCGCCAGCGAGATCCACACGGACAGCGTGTAGCGTCGGAAGAAGTACAAAGTCACCCCTGCCCAGCAGAAGCAAGCAGCTACTAAGGCGCCACCAACATACGACGCAGCGACTGCGACCGAGAAGCTCGTGCCAAGGACGTGCCTGAGCCGGAAGAACTCACCTAGTGCCCTTGCCACGATGAGGAATTGAGTCGTGATTCCTATCTGGGCCCAGCGTTCTCTAGTCACGGGGATATTCTAGCTGGGCGGGCGACGCTTGGCGACAAATGGCCATTGCGCTCACTATGCTGGGCCACGTTATCTCGTGCGGGGCGGCAAACCAGACGTAATCGCGTGGGTTCTGACAAACGCTATTGGGACGCCGCCGAAACCTTGGCGTAAACATTACTTGCCGTTTCGCCCAAAGCTGATCACGGCCGCGCGCAAAGAACTCTCCACAGTGGCGCGCCGCTATAGATTCGGCCTGGTCAGTTGACGGGCGGGACAACCACGTCTTTCGAAAAGACCTGATAGTTGTTGCGGCCGTTTCGCTTCGCTTTATACATCGCGGTATCGGCCTTCTTCATCAAGGCGTCTGCGTCCTCGCCCTGTTCCGGATAAGTACTTACGCCGATACTTGCTGTGACACTTACATCATGTTGATCCAACTGATGCGGTGCGGTGAGCGCAGTAAGAATCTTGCCAGCCGCGAATGCCGCATCTGCGGACCGTTTGATTTCGGAAAGCAGCAAGACGAATTCGTCTCCGCCTTGGCGGCTTACCGTATCAGAGCTGCGCACGGAACTCAGCAGGCGCGCCGCGACGGATTGAAGCAGTTTGTCTCCAATGGTGTGACCCAAGGAATCATTTATGTGCTTGAAGTGATCCAAATCCAGAAACATCACCGCAACATGGGTGCTATTGCGGTGGGCAGTCGCGATTGCCTGTGCAAGTCGATCCTTCAACAACGTACGGTTAGGTAGATCGGTAAGGTTATCGTGCTGGGCTAAATGCCTCATCTCACCTGCCATTGCCCTGGAAGTGGTCACGTCGCGAAAAACGATCACAGCTCCGGTGACCGAACCGGAACGGTCGTGGATCGGAGCGGCGGAATCTTCTATGGCCGCTTCCCGCCCGTCACGTCGAATGAGAATGCAATTGGGGGTGAGTCCCACAGTTTTGTTTTTCACTATTGCCAAACCCAGGGGATCCGGTGATGGTTCCCGAGTGACCCCATCAACGATCTTAAATACCTGCGCTAGCGGCCGGCCGAAGGATTCCTCCATGGACCAACCGGTCATTTTTTCCGCTACACGATTCAGATAGGTAACATTACCGCGCATGTCGGTACTGAGGACAGCGTCACCGATGGAGTCGAGAGTGACCCGAGCGCGCTGCTTTTCGGTGAACAGGTCTTCTTCCGCCGCTTCGCGCTCGGCCATATGGCGTATGGCCCGGGCGAAAGAGTAGCTGTCAATATGCGTCCCCAACAGGAAATCCTTCGCGCCACGTCGCAGGGCTTCCGTAACCATGGCTTCGTCACCAATGCCAGCTAGTACTAAGGTCGGTATGCCAGGTGCGGCCTTACGAAGCTCATCGTAGTGGGGAAGACCTTGGTCGCCGGGCAGGCAGAGGTTGAGAAAGATTGCCCAGATTTCTTTATTTGCGAGTGTTTCGACGCTTCCAGCAACAGTCTTTACCCATTCACCGTAAAAAGGACCACCCGTAGCTGTAAGTAGCGCGTCCTGAAAGGCATGCGCGTGAGCGAGGTTATCGTCGATCAGAAGCAGCGTGCGTACTTTAGACATAGGTGGATGTCCCCATCTTGATGCTAGGGGCATTGTGGAACAGAAGATGCCCGGAATTGCACAGGTTCCAGAACGGGATACGTCGATGAATTGAGGCAGTTTAGCCCTTGGTGGCCAACGTTCATTCGCTTGGCGGTATTCTGTTCATGGGGATGCTTGTTCACTCGTGAGAAAGTGGACGTTCTCGCGGAACTGAAACGGTGCCGACGAGACGCGATGCCGTTGCATTCAGAACTCACTGCCTGATTGATGCGGTGCATTCGACAGGTCGATGCAACACCATCTGATATAAATCTGCTCTCTAAAGGTGGTGTTGAATGAGGCCAGGGAAACGGTTTGGGCTTTCTGCGATCGAGAAGCGTGACGTTTGGAGTCGGTGGAAGGCGGGACAGTCGCTGCATGAGATTGGGCGCGCCTTTGACAAGCCACATAGCTGCATTCGCTCGGTGTTGTTGCCTCGCGGCGGCATTCCTCCCGCCGCTCGTTGCCGTTCGCGGCTGGCGCTCACGCTAGCGGAGCGAGAGGACATCTCACGAGGAATCGCTTCCGATTCGCCGCTTCGTGAGATTGCCCGACGACTGGATCGAGCGGTCTCCACGGTGAGCCGGGAGATTTCTCGCCATGGTGGCCGTCCGGCCTATCGCGCCCATGATGCGGATGACCATGCCTGGGGCTCGGCCTTGCGACCGAAGAGGTGTCTGCTGGCCCTCAACCGCAAGTTGCGGGACATCGTTGCGAGTAAACTGATCCTGGACTGGTCGCCGGAACAGATTTCCGGATGGTTGAAAATCCAGTATCCCGATGACGAGAGCCTGCGCGTGTCCCACGAAACCATTTACCGCACCCTGTTCATTCAGGCCCGCGGAGTGCTGAAAAAAGAGCTGCTGGACCAGCTGCGGTCGAAGCGGCGCATGCGCCGTTCGCGCCATGCCAGTGCTAGCGGACAGTCACGAGGACAGATCGTCGATGCCGTTTCCATCCGCGAAAGACCTGCGGAGGTAGAAGACCGAGCGGTTCCCGGCCACTGGGAAGGGGATCTGCTGGCCGGTGCCAAGAACACCTATATTGCGACTCTGGTGGAGCGCCATTCGCGCTTTGCCATGCTGATCAAGGTGCCCAGCAAAAACACGGAAGTAGTTGTTGCCGCATTAAGTCAACATGTTCGCAAACTCCCCGCTACCCTGAAACGCTCGCTGACCTGGGATCGAGGACTAGAGATGGCCAAGCACAAAGACTTCACGGTAGCGACGGATGTGCAGGTGTACTTCTGTGATCCGCAAAGTCCCTGGCAACGCGGCACTAACGAAAACACGAATCTCCTGTTGCGGCAATACTTCCCGCGAGGAACCGACCTGTCTGTCCATTCCCAAGCGCAACTCGACCAGGTCGCGCTGCGCTTGAATCAACGCCCCAGAAAAACCTTAGGCTTCGAAACTCCCGCGAGTAAACTGCAAGCCAGTGTTGCGTCGACCATCTGAGCCGGCAGCGCTAACCGGAAGCTGACCCACTACGCTTCATTCCGGCTCGCTTCAGCGATCCTACATTTCTGCTATGTTGATGCAGCATGGCCCGCGCCGCAAAAACCAAAATCAAAGGAGTGCTGTTCGATTGGGACGGCACGCTGCTTGATTCTTTCCACGCCGATTCGTCCGCGTATCTGGCCATGTTCGGCGAAATGGGCATCCCCTGGGGCATCGAAGAGCTCGCCGAAAACTATTCGCCCAACTGGTATGACGTCTACCGCGCCGCTGGCCTCGCTGAACACCATTGGGACGCCGCCGACACCGCGTGGCGCAAGCACTACTCCGCGTTTCGCCCGAAACTGATTACTGGCGCGCGTAAAGTGCTCTCCACCGTAGTGCGCCGCTATCGGCTCGGCCTGGTCACCAGCGGAGATCGCGACCGCGTGCATCGCCAGCTCCGCGAATTCCGCCTCACGCGTTCTTTTCGCGCGCGAGTATGCAGCGGCGACACGCAGCACAAAAAACCGCATCCCGAGCCGCTCAACGTGGCGCTCCAGTGCATCGGCCTGGCAGCCGCGCACTGCGTCTATGTTGGCGACTCACCCGAAGACGTGCAGATGGCCAAAAGCGCGGGCGTCCGCGTCGTCGGCGTCCTCGGCCCATTCCCCACAGAAAAACGCCTGCGCGCCGCGAACCCAGACTTGCTCCTCAGCTCGCTGGCAGAGCTACCCGCAGCGCTAAAGCAACTGGATCTCGCCCGCCAAAAATAATAATCGAGGTATTGCCGTGGCTTAGGGTTTCACGGGGGGATTGGCTGGAGCAGTCGCAGGTGTAGCAGGCGACGCATCGCCAGGTGTAGCACTCGCAGCAGGAGCCGAAGCGCCAACAGACGCAGGCTTAAAATCTGTCCACTTGACCACCAGCCGCACCGGAATATCTACATCTTTCACATGCAGCGTATCGTCGGAGCGCAAATAATTCGGAAACCAGTATTTCCCGTCCACATTCTCGCGGTAGGTTTCGAACAACGAAAATGGCAGCTGCGCTACGCCGCGGGTGTCGCCCAGGTCGGTCACCCACTTGCCGTAGGTCTTCACCACTTCCAGGTAATTGGCGTCCACCCACACCACTCCGTCAAACAAAGCCGTATTCCGCTCCACGGCTTTCGGCTTGGCCTGGAAAATGTAGCAGTCGATCTCGTCGACCAGCTCTCTACCCAGGTATTTCAATTCGTATTTCTTTAGCTGGCTGGCAGTCAGCGGATATGCCGGAACGCGGTCGAGTGCGTCCAGGTCCTCCGGCGCCAGGTAAATTCCCTGCAATGTCGATTGCGGATGTTCGACAGCTTTCACCGCGACTCTGCCGTCGGCCATTTTGGTGTATTCGCTGACGCGCAGAAATTCGCCGATAGGGTTGCCGTCCGGCCCGAATTCCTGGATGCGCACGCTCTTGCGAAAACCATAGTTCGGCCGCGCCTTCACGTACTCCTCCTCCTTCACCGAAAACCGCCGAATAATCTCTTCCACCGGCAGCGAAGGCGGCGCCGGCGGCTCAGGATCCGTACCAATGCGCGTCACATGATGCTCGGCAGGCGCCTCCATTGGCCCCTGCGGAGTTTCCTGCGCCCACAGCGCTGGCACATGTACAGCCGTCGCGCCCGCAGCCAAAAACACATAGATCAGCCATCGCGATGAAAATTTCATATCTGTTGAGATGCGCCCACAGCGGCACAAGCCGCTTCGACCATCTCGCTGAGTTTACTACACAGCTTGGGCCGCCTCGGCTAAGGCGCCGCGCTCATTCATACCGCAGCGCAACCATCGGATCCACCAGCGACGCGCGCCATGCGGGCAGACACGCGGCAACCAGCGCAACGCCGATCATGGCTGCGGCGCCAAAGGCGATCGGAGCCACGCTCTTCAATGGCAGATCCTCAATCAAATGCGCGGCTAGAATTCTCCCCCAGAATGCAATCGGCGCACCGAGCAACAGGCCCGCGAAGACCATGCCCACCGCGTCCCCAAGCACCATTCGAATCAGATCGCTTCGCGTCGCGCCCAACGCCATGCGCACACCGATCTCGTTGATACGCCGCGCCACGTTGTAAGCAAGCAACCCGTACAGTCCGATGGCGGCGAGCAGCGCGCCCAGCGTGCCTAATAAACCGGAGAGACTGGCGATGAGTCGCTCCGGAACGATCGACGTTTCGACTTGATGATCCAGGGTAGTGAGACGCTCCACGCGGACCGCCGGGAGGTATTCGCGCACCGCGCGCCGCACTTCGCCGGCCACGGCCGCGGGTTCCACACTGGTCCATAACGCGAACATCGAAGATACATTTCCGTCCTGGAAAGAGCTGAGATAGATGGTGCGGTTGGTGGGTTCGCGAATCTCGTAGTATTTCGCGTCACCAACCACCCCAACAATTTCGAAGGGCTTGTCGTCGCCAAAGCCTTTCCAGTCATGGTCGATAGTGAAATGCTCTCCGATGGGGTTGGCGTCGCCGAAAAAGTAGCGGGCCATCGCCTGATTAATGATCGCCACCCGCGGGCCAGCTTGATCCTGAAAGTTGAAATCGCGCCCGGACAGTAGTGGCGTGCCGAGGGTCTCGAAGTACCTCGGCGCGACCCAGTTGATAGAAACGTAGCGGCGATCCTCAGGCTTTTCAGGGTGATCGCTCACCTTCACGAAGCTGGAAGCCTCCGAGCCTGAGATGGGGGTACCGGCGCTGAACGTGGCCGAGCGCACCCCGGGAATTGCGTCCAGATGCCCGAGAAGTTCCTGGTAAGCCCGGGACAATCGTTCGCCCTCATAGCCGCTGTGCTGCGGATCGAGAGTCATCAGCAAAACGTGATCGCGACGAAATCCCAGGTCCAGGTGCTCAAGATTCGACAAATGACGGATAAACAAGCCTGCCACGCTCAGCAGCACTACCGAGAGAGCGACCTGTGCTGCCACAAGGCCCTTCCCGAAAAGGCGGCGGAAGCGCGTCTCGCCAGCGCTCCCCGTCTGTCGCAAGGCCGTTGCCGGCGCGGAAGCAAAAGCATTCCACGCGGGAACCAATCCGAACAGCAAACCAGTAGACAGAGCGATAGCGGCGGTGAAGACCAATAAATGTGCATCAGGGTATACATGAATATCGAGATGAGACGGCAATCCCACCAGTTGCCGTCCGGACGTAAGAATCCGCACGAGTGCGTCCGCACCAAAATAAGCGAGAACGATACCGAGCAGAGTGCCGGCTATGGAAAGCAGCAGCGATTCGGTCAGCACCTGGCGCACCAGGCGAAACCGGCCGGCGCCCAGGGAAACACGCACCGCCATTTCGCGCTGGCGCGCGGACCCACGCGCAAGCAGCAGGCTAGCCACGTTGGTGCACGCGATGAGCAGAAGCAAGCTCACCACCGCCATCAGCACGAGGAGTGGCTTGGCGAACTGATCACGCAGGCGTGAGAACCCGGCGCCAGCCGGCTCCAGATCCATCTTGGCTCGGAGCCAAAGAGGATCCTTCATGGTCCTGCTAATTTCTGCGATCCTCCATTGGTCTAGCACGCTCACTTCAGCACGCGCCTGCTCAATGGACACGCCCGGCTTCAACCTCCCCATCAGCCCCAGGCTCATTCGCCCGGTGGTGACAAGACTGGGGCGATTAATCATCGGCTCGACGGCCACTGGCATCCAAATGTCGGACTTCAGCCCTACCTGCAATCCGAAGAAGGTTCGTGGGGTCACCCCCACAACCGTTAGCGGTACAGCGTCGACAAAGATTCGCTTGCCCAAAATTCCTGGCTCGAGATTGAATCTGTTTTTCCAGTAAGTCCAACTCACCACGGTCACTGCCGAATCAGCCGGACCGATGCGATCGTCTTCCGGACCAATCAGCCGGCCAACCAAGGGCTTCAGTCCGAGGATCGGGAAGAAGTCGCCCACCACATACTCGCCATCCACTGTTTCAGGTTCCAGGCCCTCGGCGCGCACGTTGAAATGGGAATGCTCTGCGCCGATGAGTCCCGAGAAGACCCGGTTGTTATTTCGAAAGTGCTCGTAAGTCTGCCAAGAGAAGCCGTTCGTGCGGGGCTCACCGGGATAGACGCTCAAAAGTTCGACGAGCTGCTCGGGATGTTGCACCGGCAAATTGCGCAACATGAGAGTGTTGATCAGACCGAAGATTGCTGTGTTGGCACCAATGCCCAGGGCGAGGGAAAGTATAACGACAGTGGTAAAAATTGGCGCCCGGCGCATCATGCGCAAGCCATAGCGCACATCGATGATCAAATTCTCAAGCGACGCCCAGCGCCATACACTGCGGCTGTCCTCTTCAATCAACATTACGTTTCCAAATTCGCGGCGCGCGGCGGCCGTAGCTTCTTTCTCGGACATACCGTCGCTGACTAGCTCCTCGATTCGCTCTTTGAGGTGCTCCTGAATTTCCGCGGAGAGATCGCCATAGATGCGGCGGCGCGAAAACAATTGCTTCAGCCAGTTCATGACTTCACCGGAGTCAAAACCCGCGTGATGCCTTCAAACATCGTCTCGAACCGCGAGATTTCGCGTTCCAGGTGTTTCACGCCCGCGGGAGTCAGCTTGTAGATACGCACGCGGCGATTGGTAGAGGAAATGCCCCACTCCGCCTTCAAAAGTTCTTCTTTGAGCAGGCGCTGCAGCGCCGGATAGAGCGAGCCTTCTTCAATCTGCAGCAAATCGTTGGACGCGCGCTTGATCTGCCTTGCCAGCGCGTAGCCATGCAGCGATTGGCGCTTCAGCGTTCGCAGAATCATCATTTCCAAAGCGCCGGGAAACAGATCGCGCTGCTCGGGTTTCCTCATCGGCTCAGCCTCTGCCTGAAGCTGTTTTTATCAAGGCATAGACTAACATAGTATCGGTCTTTTGAATCCAGCGCAGTCTTCGCGCCCACCCGCTTTTTCACCTGGCGCCTCTCTCTGTTACAATTCCGCAGTTCGTGATCGAGCCCAAACAAGCCAGGAAATATTTGATCTCGGGGACCGTCCAGGGCGTTGGCTACCGCTATTTCGCCCAGCACGCCGCGGCCAAATTGAAGGTGGGAGGCTACGTCAAAAACCTCCGCGACGGCCGCGTGGAAGTGTTTGTGATGGGCACGCCGCAACAGCTTCTCGAGTTGCGCAGCGTTCTGGAGCGCGGCCCGCGCTTTTCCAGCGTCACGGAAGTGCGCGAGGAAGCGGCCACGCCCGATCCACAGTACGACCAGCTTTTTGTCATCGGCAACACTGATTGATCGCTCGTCTGGCAGTTTTCACCGCAACAAACTACCGCGACCACAGGAGCCGTTCGAATGGACGAACTGAAAAAACTTATCCGTGAAGTGCCCGATTATCCCAAGCCAGGAATTCTTTTCTACGACCTGACCACCCTGCTGAAAGATAAAAAGGGTTTCCACACGCTGATCGACCGCCTGTGCGAACACTACAACGGCCACACCATCGATATCGTCGCCGGAATCGAAGCACGCGGCTTTATTTTCGCCCCTGCGCTGGCCTATCGTCTCAACGCCGGTTTCGTCCCGGTACGCAAACCAAGAAAGCTGCCCGCAAAGTGCGCCAGCGTTTCCTACGCTCTGGAATATGGCACCGACACGCTGGAAATTCACGAAGACGCGGTGAAGCCCGGCGATCGCGTAATTATTTGTGACGATTTGCTGGCCACCGGTGGCACCGCCGCAGCTACCGCCAAGCTCATTCAACAATTGGGCGGCAAAGTGGAAGGCGCAGCCTTCGCCGTCGAGCTAACTTTTCTAAAGGGCCGCAGCAAACTCCCCGGCTTCGACGTCTTCTCGCTGATTCAATACGACAAATAGCTCGCGGCGACTCGTCGTGGCCGCCTATTTGGCCTTCGCGTGCCTCTGCCGCAGCGCCTCAAACAAAACCACCCCCGCGGCCACCGACACGTTGAGCGACTTCACAGGCCCACTGGTCGGCAGCGACACCACAAAATCGCACCGCTTGCGCGTCAACTCATGCAAGCCCTTGCCCTCGCCACCTAAGACAATTCCGGTCGGCGACGTGTAGTCCACCTGCGTATAACTTTTATCCGCGGTCTCATCCAATCCCACCAGCCAATATCCCGCTTCCTTCAACTCTTCCATCGCGCGCACCAGGTTGGTCACCCGCGCGACCGGCAAATGCGCCAGCGCCCCAGCCGACGCCCGCGCCACCGTGTCCGTCAGCCCCACCGCGCGCCGCTCCGGAATCACCACGCCGTGCGCGCCCGCGGCCAGCGCGGTGCGAATCACCGCGCCCAGGTTGTGCGGATCCTCCACGCCATCGAGCAGCACAATCAACCCGCCGCGTCCGCCGCCCTGCGCTTCCGCGTGCGCCAGAATATCTTCCAGCGATCCCGCCGAGCGCGCCGCAGCCAGCGCCACAACTCCCTGGTGATCTTTGGAATTTGCGAGGCGATCGATCTGCCCGCGGTCCTCAAAGCGCACCGGAATCCCGCGCCCGCGTGCCAGTTGCACAATTTCTTCCGTGCGCGTGTCCTGCCGCCCACGCGCAATCACGATGCGATCGATAGCGCTGCCCGCCTGCAGCGCTTCGCGCACCGCGTTAATTCCCGTCAGCCGGTCAATGGGAGGAGTCATGAGCGCAGACAGTGTACCGTCCGCCGCGAATCCGTGAAAGCGTGGAACTCATCAAACGACGCAGAACAAAATCGCTAATCCAGCGCGGCGCAAAATTCCATGATGCGCACCCGCACCGATTTTACCGGCGATGCGAACGCCAGCGCCGCAGCTTCATCAATCAGCAAAATCACGCGGTCCAGTTCTCCATCGCCCGCTCTCCCCGCCAGCGCCAGCCGAATGGGATGAAACAAATCCCGGCTGCGCAAATCCGAGCCTTCTTTCATCGCGGTGATGATTTCCTTGAAGCGGTTCGAATCCAGCGCCCCACCCTCCAAGAGCGCCAACGCCAGAAGCCGCACCACATCTCTAGCTCCATAGCGCGCCAGCACCGCGTGGCTTTCCTTTTTTTCCAGCACGCGGGCGGCGTCGTAGTGAGCGATCAGCGCCAGCAGCTCGCCAAGCGCCGCGCGATCGGCCGCGTGCGAACCAAGCATCGCCGCGGCTCGCTCGCACCACGCATCCATCTCCGGCGAAAATGTTCCCTCCGCCACCACCCATTTGCTCTCGCGCAAGATTGCCGCGACGTCCGCCCCTGTAAAAGGATTGGGCGCCGGCGTTTCGCGCGCTACATGCGGCTCTGAAGACATAGAGAGAAAGTTTACAGCGGAAAATCAGACCAGGCAGAACGCGGAATCATCTAGAAAATTAATTGCAAACAGGACAGCGGCCGTCAGCTGGCCTCCAGCGTAGCCACCACCCACGCGGCAATCGCTTCGCCTCGCCCAATCGCATCCACACCCTCGTTGGTTTTTGCTTTCAGGTGAATGCGGTCCGCCGTAACTCCCAGCGCCTTGGCCACAATGGCGCGCATACGCGGAAAATGCGGCCCTAGCTTGGGTTTTTCGGTGATCACCACGGCGTCGACGTGCTCAATCGAAAAATTCTTCTCGTCCAGCAGCTTCGCCGCGTGCTCCAGAAATTGCAGGCTGTCCGCGCCCTTCCATTTCGGATCGGTATCCGGAAAATGCGTGCCGATATCGCCCAGTCCCGCCGCTCCCAGCAGCGCATCGCAAAGCGCATGCGCCAGCACGTCGCCGTCCGAGTGCCCCACCGGCCCCTTGTCGAACGGCAGCTCCAGCCCGCCGATAATCAACTTGCGTCCCGCTTCCAGGCGGTGCAGGTCGTAGCCGATTCCGCAGCGCACGCTCATGCTTTTTTGCGCTCGGATTCCAAGTAGAAGCGCGCCAGCTCCATATCCGCGGGCCGGGTAATTTTTATGTTGCGCTCCGAGCCCAGCACCACGTGAACGTCATGCCCCAGCCGCTCCACCAGCCCGGCTTCGTCGGACGCGTTCACTCCATCGGCTTCCGCGCGCGCGAACGCTTCCTTCAGCAGCTTCGCGGAAAACGCCTGGGGAGTTTGCGCCAGCACCACCCGCTCGCGCGGAATCGTTCCAATAATCAGCGCCACGTCTTCCGGCAGGCTGGCGCGCTTCACTTCCTTCACCGTATCCATCGCCGGTATGCCCAGAATCGCGGCTTTACATTTTCGCGCTTCTTCGATCACCCGCGTAATCTGCTCCACGGTAACAAACGGCCGCACCGCGTCGTGCACCAACACAATTTCCGCGTCCGGGGGCACTTCCTTCAAAGCCTGCGCCACCGACTCCTGCCGCGAATCCCCGCCGCGCACCACGCGCACCGGCTGCGTAAACTTTTCCGCGCGAATGCTGGCTTGCAGCGACTCCACCACGTCGCCGCGCGTAGCCACAATAATGTCAGTAACCAGCGGGCACGACGCAATGCGCCGCAGGCTGTGCATCACGATCGACGTCCCGTCCAGCTCCAGAAATTGCTTGGGAGTCTCCGCGCCCATGCGCGTGCCCAGTCCCGACGCCGGAAGAATGGCTGCTATTCGCCCCATATTATTGTGTGAAAGTGTACGCCCCAGAATTCAGCATCGCCAAAAACACAAAGTGTCGCGCCCCACGCGTCCAACACCTTGCCGCAGACCTCCGAGTGTACCGCAAGCGCACCAGAGACGCGAAGCCGGGTAGGTATTTGTAAGACAGTATGACGGTTACGTGAATCCTTGCAATTGCATGCTAAGCTCGGCTAGTAACCGAGTTGCGACAGCTTATGACGCTTAAAGAATCGCAACGTTCTTGGCGAGGGTTTTAAGTTTCACACCATCTGGCTGCACAACAGTGATCGAAACATGGCCCGTTTTTCCCGTTTTGATATCCCTGACAATTCCGTGTTTACCTTCGTGCGTGCCGCCAATCACTTTGCAACGAACGCCATCTTTCAATTTCTTCGCTGTGCCAGCTTTCATGCCGTAGAAAATATCACATTCCTGAAGTCCAACGCGCTCAAAACCAAGGAACAACCAACATCATTATCGACGCAAATCCGCAAAATAGTGTCAGCAATGCGAGTACCAGGGCTGTCGGAACTCGAACCCATCGAGGAATCTCGTTTTCAGGAAGTTCCTTAGAGTGCGCGAGGATCAGCTTATCTCTTGAAGGTAACCAGACCTCTTCGTTCCCTGAACTAACGTTGAAGAAGCCAACCCCATGCTTTTGAGCTAGTTCGAACACGAGGCTATACGCTGGCTTTGCTTTAGTCCAAGCGAAGGCACAATAAATAATGGATTTGCCCACACTGTAATCGGTTGCGCTAGCTTCGTCCTCAGACAGGCCACCTTGGGATAGTGGACCGTTCAAAGGTGGAAATGACTGAGTGATTTCCACAAACCACGCCCGAAGCTTAACTGTCGACATTGCCGGGTCATCGTAGCTGTGACCCTCAGTCCACTGTGTCTCTTGCGCGTACCATTCCATGAATTGAGCATGACTAGCAGGAGCAGCGTCAGCCTCAAAAGCCATAAGGTCGTAGCTCACAAGTCGACTCCAATGTCTCGATACAGAGACTTCAGTTGTTTTCTGCGGATCGGCCGCGAGAGTTATTCGACGTCGGGCTCTGGCAACGGCGCTGGATCATCCTGCTCGCCGATTGGCGTTTCCCGCGTTGAACCTGCGCTTGAGCTGTACGATTGCGGCAAATTGCCGCCAGTTCCGCGGCCCATTGCCGCAGCGCGGGCCAGAGGACCGACCGGCTCGCTGCGATCATCGACGCGGCCAAAAATCATTTTGCCCGCGGTGGTCTGGTGCACCGACGTAACAATAATGTCCACCGCCTTGTTGATCAGCCTGCGCGCGCCATCCACCACCACCATCGTGCCGTCGCCCAGATAGGCAACGCCCTGGGTCGGCTCTTTGCCTTCGCGCTGGATCAGCACGTGCATCGCTTCGCCCGGCAGCACCGCCGGTTTCAAAGCGTTGGCCAGCTCGTTCACGTTGAGCACGCAAAATCCCTGCACGGTGGCCACTTTATTCAAATTAAAATCGTTGGTCACGATTTTCGCGCCGGTTTTCCGCGCCAGCTCGATCAGTTTGTGATCCACGTCGGCGGTGTGCGAAAAATCGTCGTCAATCACGCGCACTTCCACTTGCGGCATTTTCTGAATGCGCTGCAACACTTCCAGGCCGCGCCGCCCGCGCTGCCTCTTCAAAGGATCGGAAGAGTCGGCCACCAGTTGCAGCTCGTGGAGCACAAATTGCGGCACCGCCAGCACCCCATCCAGAAAATGCGCTTCGCAGATTTCCGCGATGCGCCCATCGATCAGCACGCTGGTATCCAGCAACTTCATCGGCGAACGCGCAGCCGCCTGGCTGGCAGCCTCTACCCCGCGCGATTCGCCAACCCACCGGGCTCCACTATGGAACCCTATTACGCCTCCAAGATAGGTCAGCCCCAGCACAGAAATAATTTCCAGGAAAAACCGCGACTCAGGCGGCTCCGCGGTGCGCGCGATAATCATGGTCAGCAGCAATGCGGCAAAAATCCCCGCCAGCGCGCCGCATGCGCCGCCGATTAATCCGCCTACCGACGCATGGCGTAGCCGGAATTCCGCCAGCAGTATGAGCATGGCAATCAGAAAGCCCGTTGCGGCGGCTCCTGCGCCGTGCAACGCAAACGGAGCCAGCGCGTAGCACGCCGCTCCTATGGCCAGCGCCAGCGCGGCGCGCACAATCCACAATTCCCACGTAGTGATCGACCAGTCCCGACCTGCCGCACGTACTGCCGGAGCCTCTGGAGCAGCCGGACTTGCAGTACGGGCCTGCGACTGCGCCAAAGCCGCCTGAAACGCCGGGACTCGCGAAGACACTTTCGAGCCAGCTCGGTTGTCTGGGATTTTTTCGTTCATGCGAGATGTGAGTGAGGAATCATTCCTGCGAATTTTCGCAGCCGCAGTTTATATACTCTGTCGTCACCAGCAGGTCAAGATGAACTCAGCATGCGTGATATTAAAAAGTGAATGGGGAGAATTGGAAATTTGGAATCAGCCTGGACAAATCAACGCAGGTAAATTCGCGGAACGCGCTGGCTGACCGCGCACAACAGATCCGAAGTCACCGTCCGGATCCCACGCGCCACCTGGCTCGCAAGCAGAACGGACTTTCCATCCGTGCCATACACCGTCGCAGTGTCTCCAATTTCCACTCCAGGCACCTCGGTCACATCGATCATCGTCACGTCCATGGAAACAATTCCCACGATTGGAGCCATAACTCCGCGAACCAGCACGCTGCCGCGATTCCCCAGCGAACGATGCAGGCCGTCTCCGTAACCCGCCGCCAGCACCGCGATGCGCGACGGCTTGCTCGGCACAAAAGTCGCGTCGTAGCCCACGCCGGCTCCCGCGGCGATGTGTCGCAAACTGATAATCCGCGCGCGCAGGCTCATGGCCGGCTGCAGCGGCAAACGCTTTTCGATTTCCGCGCGCTGCTCTACCGGATCGTAGCCCGGGTGATAGCCATACAAAATCGCGCCGGGCCGTACCATGTCCGCCCAGGATTCCGGCCGCGCCACAATTGCCGCGCTGTTGGCCAGGTGCACGATGCCGGTATCGATGCCCAGCGCGCGCAGCCGCGTGAGAGCAGCGTAAAATTTTTCTTCCTGCTCGCGGGTTTGCCGCCCGACCGGGGTATCGGTGAAAACTCCCGACGACGCGAAATGGGTCATCACTCCGCCAAGCTGGAGGTGCCGCGCCTTGGCCAGTTGCCGCGCAAAGCAATCCACATCGCCGGGCGCGATGCCCAGGCGATTCATGCCCGAGTCAATTTTCAGATGGAACGAAACTTTTTTCTTGCCGCGCTTGGCCGCCGCGTGCTCCAGTTGCGCCAGTTGCTCGCAGCGGTGAATCACCGCGGTCAAATTGTGATCCAGCAAACGCTTTTCTTCGCCGGCCACAAAGCTGGTCAAGATTAAAATCGGTTTGCGCACCCCGGCTTTGCGCAGCGTGATGCCTTCTTCCGTGCAGGTCACCCCAAACCAGTCGGACCCGGCCTTTTCGAGCGCCGCGGCTACCGCCGGCCCGCCGTGGCCGTAGGCATTGCCTTTCACGATGCACAGCACTTTTCGCGGCGTGTTGAGCTTTTCTTTCGTTTTATTGCTATCAGACGGATTTACGTACGCGCGAATCGATTTGAAATTGTGTACCAACGCGGGAAGCGAAACGTCCGCCCAAACCGGCCGCATATTCAACGTCGAGGAATTTTTCGGGGCTCGCGACATGTTCTTCCAGGGAAAATAAGTTTACGCCATCCACGCGGCAGTAGAGGCCAGCCGCCTAAAACTGCCGCGTGAATGACAACAGCGGGCAACTGCTGCCCATACATACGCACGCCGCCCGCCAAACGTAAAAGTCCTCGCCGAAGCAAGGCCGGGAAAGAACTGTCTAGCTAAAGTCGCCCATCGATTGAGCTTGCGGATCGGAGTCCCAGGCGTTCGCACAGCGAAACCGGGCAGAAAGTTACACAACCGTTGCTCCAGGCACACACTCGACGCAGATTCATCTGCAAGTTGTCACATTCGCAGGGCGAGAAGCGTTTAGTCTAGAGAATCATGGAGATGGGCTTGCTTGAGAACGTGGTAGAAGGGTTCACTGAACGCTTGGCCCGTGCTCGGGATCCGAAAGTTGGGCAGCCCAAGGTGACAACTCAAGATTCCAATCGCGAAGAGTTTGAAGCTCTGTTCGTCGCCCATTATTCGCGAATTGTTTCGGTTTTACATCGCATGCTTGGCGATCGCAGCCAAGCCGAAGAACTGGCCAGTGAAGTTTTCCTGAAGCTTTATCGGCAACCGTTGCCGCAGCGCCAGGATGGCAATGTGCCCGGTTGGCTTTATCGAACGGCGACAAACGCCGGGATTGATGCGCTGCGCGCGGCGGCGCGCAGGAACCGCCTGGAACAGGCGGCCGCACTGGACGGCCAGCGCAACCGCAGGGCTGATAGCAGCCTGGAGCAGATGTTGCGGGAGGAGAAGCAGCAAAGGGTGCGCGCCGTTTTGGCGGATTTGAAGCCGGCCCAGGCGCAACTGCTGCTCTTGCGGGCGTCCGGCCATTCTTACAAAGAGCTGGCGGCGGCCTTGGAGATCGAGTCCACATCGGTGGGAACAATGTTGATTCGCGCGGAGGCGGCGTTCGAGAAACTTTACCGCGAAATTTATGGTGCTGAGGAGGATGTATGAATTGTGTCGCAGAAAACATTTTGCGCGCGTATCACGATGGTGAAGTGGAGGCAGTTGCGATTCCGGAAATTGAGGCGCATCTGGCCAGTTGCGCTGCCTGCGTGAAACGTCTCGAAGAAATCGTCACGACATCGGCGGACGTGCTCAGCCGTATCGCATCTCTGGACACCGGGTCGGCCGAGACGAGCATCGATCCGCAGGTGGCGCTCTCACGGTTTAAGGCGCGGCATGATGCGCCGGCCGGCAGCGATTCATTTCTATCGCGAGCGCTGGCACGAAGATGGCGGCCCGCATGGGTCATCGGGATGGCATCGGTGATTATTCTGTGCGCGCTGATGTTTCCATCGGGACGCAGCCTGGCGCAACGCTTTCTGGCCACGTTGCGCATAGAAAAGGTGCAGCCGGTGATGCTGGATTTTTCGGCCCTCGACGGCAATAACCCGGTGGGGCAAATGCTGAGCAAGATGCTGTCGGACAAGATGGTCGTCACGGCGGATGAGAAATCGCAGCATGTGGATTCGGGGAAAGATGCCAGCGAGTTGGCTGGTTTTCCCGTGAAGATGATTGGCGCGCGCGCGGATGCGCCGAAATTTACCGTCGAAGGGCGTCATGCCTTTCATTTGACGGTGGATCGAGAACGTTTGCAGGATGTGGTGGATCAAGCCGGGCGGCCGGACTTGCTGGTACCGGCGACACTCGACGGCACCACAGTTTCCGTGAACGTGCCGAGAGCGATCACGCTGGAGTATGGCGAGTGCGGCCATGGACGGGGTGAGGTAGTAGAAAACCGCGCGGCTGCGCAGGCGAAGAGCGTCAACAATTGCCTGGCGCTGATCGAAGCGCCAGTGCCGCAGGTCGACATGCCCGCCGATCTGAATATCCAGCAATTGGCGGAGATTGGGTTTCAACTTACGCGGATGAGTCCAACGCAGGCACGCGAGATGGCTCAGGCTATCGACTGGAAGTCGACGCTGGTGCTGCCGATTCCACGCATGGCCGGCACGTACACGGCTGTGCAGGTCGCCGGAGTGCAAGGTACGCTGATCAATACCGCGGGACATCGCGACCCACACTATGTATTAATCTGGGTGAAGAATGGGATGATCTACGGGCTTGTCGGACACAGCGATTCGAGCGAGGCCGTGGCGCTTGCCAATACGCTGAACTAATCCGAGCGGGCGTCCATTCGGCGCCCGGAGGTCCATCTGAACGACGCGGCGGACTTTGCGATCCACACGGTAAATCTGCGCAAGAAGTTCGGGAACAAGGTTGCCGTAAGCAATCTGTCTCTGACGGTGCGTCGCGGCGAAGTTTTCGGTTTCCTCGGCCCGAATGGGGCCGGGAAAAGTACGTCCATCAAAATGCTGTTGGGACTGGCAAGGCCCAGCAGCGGGCAAGCGTTTGTTCTTGGCGCTCCTTCCGATAATGTCGAAATTCGGCGCAAAATCGGTTTCCTGCCCGAAGATTTCCGTTTTTATCCTTGGCTGACCGCGGCCGAACTGCTCAAGCTGCACGGGAGGCTGTGTGGCATGGCGGTGGCGCGGCTGCGCCAACGCGTTCCCGCACTGCTGGAGTTGGTCGGCCTCACCGCTCATAGTGAAAAACGTCTGCGCGACTTTTCCAAAGGTATGTTGCAGCGCATCGGACTGGCTCAAGCGCTCATTCACGAACCGGAACTGGTTTTCCTCGACGAACCAACATCCGGGCTGGATCCCATGGGGCGGCGGCTGGTGCGTGACGTGATCCGCGCGGAACGCGATCGCGGCGCGACGATTTTTTTGAACTCGCATATCCTGAGTGAAATAGAAATTACCTGCGACCGCGTGGTGTTCATCAAGGAAGGGCAGGTGGTTGCCAGCCACGACCTCCGAGCGAATCCACAAGGCGAGATTCAGCTTGCTGCGCGGGTGCGCAATCTTTCCACGGAAGCGATTGCCGGGTTATCTCCGTGGGGTTCGGGCGCGCGGCTGGACGGCGAGAGGCTCACGATGGTTCTCCGCTCGCACGACGTGCTTCCTGAAATTTTGCGCCACCTGGTGGGATGCGGCGGCGACGTATTTGAATTCAGGCCGGAGCACGTTTCTCTGGAAGATTTATTTCTGAAAATCATGGGCGAGGATCGCGGGCTGTGATGGGCGTGTGGATCATGGCAGGCGTCACGTTTCGCGAAGCCGCGCGACGGAAGATTTTGTGGACCGCGGTGATCGCCGGCGCGGCAATTCTGGCGCTGTTCGCGACAGGCTTGCATTTTCAGGTGAAGGATTCGACGCACCATAATGTGCCGCCATTGATCGTGCACCAGGTACAGAACGGGCTGCTACAGGTGGGCTTTTATGCTGTCAACTTGCTGACCGTGGTGATGACCATTCTCACTTCGGTGGACACCTTGTCTGGCGAGATTTCATCGGGAACGATTCAGGCGATCGCCACCAAGCCGTTGCCGCGCTGGGAAATTTTGATGGGCAAGTGGTTGGGCTTCGCGGGGATGATTGCGATCTATCTGGCCGGGATGTTTGGAGGCGTGGCGGCGGTGGGATATTTCATTGCGGGCCTGCGGCCGCATGGCACGGTGGAAGGAGCGCTGCTCGTATATCTGGAATGTTTGTTGCTGCTGACGGTGACATTCGCGTGCGGAACGAAATTTTCCACGCTCACCAACGGTGTCATTGTGTTGGGGCTGCATGGATTGGCGTTTGTCGGCGGGTGGATCGAACAGATCGGGGCGCTGACCAGTAGCCCGCGATTAGTCACGCTGGGCATCATGTCCAGCTTATTGATGCCCAGCGAGGCCATCTGGCGAAGGGCGTCGTTCGAGATGCAGTCACCGCTGACGCGATCGTTGCAATACAGTCCGTTTTCGAGCGCCTCAGCTCCCAGTCCCGCAATGATAGGTTATGCCTCGGTGTATCTATTGATCGTGCTGGCAATCGCGCTCTACAATTTCCACGAGCGAGACCTGTAATGCCCATGTGGCCCCTAACTGAAGGTTTTCCCCAATTGTAGCCGCGCCGTGGCTGGCGTCACATGTCTTCGTTGGCAAACTGCGAAAACGCGTCCGGCGCCGCTTCTTCAAAGCGCGTCAAGCGGCTACGAAACACAAATTTCACGCTTTCGGTAGGTCCATTGCGCTGCTTGGCGATCTTCAGCTCGGTCTCTTCGCGCATTTCCTGCGTAGCCCCGGCCTTAAAGAAATGCTGCCGGTAAATAAACATGACCACGTCGGCGTCCTGTTCAATCGCGCCCGATTCGCGCAAATCGGAAAGCTGCGGCCCCCGGTCGTCACGCTCGGGAGCACGAGTGAGCTGGCTCAAAACCAGCACAGGAATCTGCAGCTCCTTGGCCAGGCCCTTCAAGCTGCGCGAAATGCTGGCCACTTCTTCGTTGCGGTTTGAGAAGCGGCCGCGCGCAGTGAT
Organism: uncultured Acidobacteriota bacterium; assembly: GCA_963819625.1. Taxonomy (GTDB): domain Bacteria; phylum Acidobacteriota; class Terriglobia; order Acidiferrales; family UBA7541; genus Acidiferrum. Next base: position 197,173 of record CAWFWY010000018.1, on the reverse strand, counting down.
CAGCTGAAGATAATCGACGATCAGCAGAGACAAGCCCTTGTCGCGCTTCAGCCGACGCGCCTTCGCGCCGATTTCCAGCACGCTGATCGACCCGGCGTCGTCGATCCACAATGGCGCTGCTGAAATTGTGCCCAGCGCTTCGGTCATCCGCCGCCAATCTTCCTTGCTCAAATGCCCGGTGCGAAATTTGTGCGCGTCGATCTGCGCCACCGAAGCCACCAGGCGCTGCAAGAGCGACTCCTTGGACATTTCCAAGCTGAAAATCGCGGTAGGATGCCCGCTGCGAATAGCAATATTTTCCGCCAGGTTCAGCGCCAGCGCCGTTTTCCCCTGCGAAGGCCGCGCCGCCAGAATCAGCAGCTCGGACGGCTGCAGCCCCGAAGTCAGCTTGTCCAGCTCGCCGTAACCGGTGGCAACCCCGGTGATGCTCTTGCCCTCGCGAAAAATCCGCTCGAGCCGCTCGAAATTGTCGCGAACGATATCTTTCACCGGGATCAGCCCGGCGCGCACGCGATCTTCCGCCAGCGCAAAAATGGAAGACTCCGCGTTATCCAGAATGGTGTCCGCGCCGTCTTCGCCCTCAAACGCGCGCTGCTGAATGTTATGCGTAGCGTGGATCAGGTTGCGCAGCATCGCTTTTCTTTCACGATGCGCGCGTAATGCTCAATGTTCGAAACCCGCGGCATGCCGTCGGCCAGCGACGCCAGGTACGGCGCGCCTCCCGACGCGTCGAGATCGCCGCGGCGATGCAGCTCTTCCGTCAGCGTCACCAGGTCGATGGCCTGCTGGCTTTCACCCAGCGCGATCATCTGGGTGAAGACGCGGCGGTGCTGGTCCAGGAAAAAATCCTCGGGCCGCAGGTGCTCGACCGCGGGATTCAGCGCGTTGTTATCCAGCAGGATGGCGCCGAGCACGGAACGCTCGGCGTCCAGATTATTGGGCAGGGGCTTTTCGAGAACGGTGTCTACCGCCATGGCTTCCTTTATTTATTCGCCTGATATTCGCTTTATGTTCGCCTAAGGCAGCTTTGTAGCATTTTCTCGGCAGTCGAGCAAGAGAAATATTGACTAATCAATATGCGCGTCTGGTTCATTGAACCTGGTAAGGGTCGATCGGATTGATATTGAATTTCCCATTTTCATTGTTCACCTCCACCAAGCTCCCTTCTTCGATTCTCAGCTTGCTGGCCAGCCATTCAGGAATTGTAATTTTCAGATATTCTCCGTGAACCTTTCCGATACCGCGGGAGCATTCAATGAATTGCTCGCCGCCGGCTTCAAGAGGAATGCGTAGCATAAGTTGTCCGTCGATTTTCTCTATGGGTCCCTGAAGCGACGTCACATCGTCCATGAGTGCAGCTCCGCTGAATTCCAGCGCAATGTTCTTAGTGGTCGGCGCGCGACACGCCCATGCCAAGGTGTAGTGTTCGCGGTTAGATGCCCCACAAAACTTTGTTGTGGCCCGCCCTCGCGACTCGAATCAGAATTGCACCGAACCGAAGTAATCCAGTGCGCGCATTGTGCGTGGATATGAACGCGAGGTCAACACCGAATCAATTCGCGGCCTGTGCATCGCGTCGGAAATCTCTGCAAAACCTTTCGTCGCAAAAAATCCCTGTTGCGCAAAACATTTTTATCTGACACAAAAAAAAGAGGCACATAAAAATGGGCCTCTCGCCAAAACCAACAGTAAAAAATCTAGGCTTGCCCTTCCTTGCCCACGTGAATCTTGACCTCGGCGGTAATGTCCCGGAAAACTTTCACGGTAGCGCGAAAATCTCCCAGCGCCTTGATCGGCTCTGCGGTATGAATCTGCCGCTTATCCACCGTAAAACCCTGGGCCTGCAGCGCCTCGGCAATGTCGCCGGTAGTCACCGAGCCAAATACCTGGTCGTTCTCCCCGGTCTTCCGCGTGAAGTTCAGCTCCACGCCGTTCAAAGCCGCGGCATGTTTCTGCGCCGCGTCCATTTCCGTAGCCGTCTTTTTTGCCAGCGATGCGCGAATCTTTTCAATGGCCTTCAGATTCCCGGCGCTGGCTTCCACGGCCAGCTTGCGCGGCAGTAAAAAATTACGCGCGTAGCCGGGCTTGACGGTGACCACGTCCCCGCGATGCCCGAGCTTTTCAATATCTTCTTGCAGAATAATTTGCATGTGCTCTTCCTCTGGCTCCTGTGATCGTTGCTGTTCCGCGTGATGCGCGTTAAACGTTAGTCGGTTCCGGCGTAGTAACAGCTGGCGTTGCAGCTGGCGCTGCCGCTGGTGTGGCAGGCGCTGCCGCTGGTGTTGCTGAGGGTGTAGCAGCAGGCGCGGGTGCAGCCGCCGCGGCCGGCGTTGCAACATGCGCGGTTGGTTGGCGAGGCTGCAGCGTGCCCGCGGCGCTTCCTGCGAAGGGCAGCAACGCGATGTTGCGCGCGCGCTTGATGGCCTCGCCCAGCCAGCGCTGGTGCCGCGAACAAACTCCGGTCATGCGCCGCGGCAGAATCTTCCCGCGCTCCTGCACGAACTGCGACAGAATGTCCGCGCGCTTATAGTCGATGAAATCCATCTTTTCCACGCAGAACTTGCAAACTTTCTTCTTGCGGAAATATTGCCGCTTGCCACGGCGCGGCCCGCCCGGACCACCGCCACTCGGCCCGCCTTCACGACGCGGTCCGCCGTGTCCACTCGAGCCGCCATGCCCGCCGCCCGGCCCGCCGTGTCCGCCGCCGTCACGCCGCGGAGGTCCGCTGGGCGATTGTGCTTTCTGTTCCTCTGCCATGCCTGCCACCCTTTCACTTGAACCGCAAAACTATTTACAAAAATGTCGTGACTCGCTCGACTAAACACAACGTCCGCGTTCAACGAGCGCGAAGCCTCTAACTCTCCGCCGGAACCGCAGCCGCGGGCGCTGCCGCCGCAGCCGGGGTGCTCGCAGGCGTACTCGCCGTCGAACTAGCCGGACTTGTCGCACGCCGCGGACGCCGCGCGGTGCGCTTGTCGCGCTTCTCCACCAGCTTCTTCTGCCGCTTCAAATCTTCATCCAGCCGCACGGTTTGATACTTGATGACCGCGTCCTGCACGCGCAGCCGCCGTTCCAGTTCTGCAATCAAGTCCGGATGCGAGGTGCGAATCTGCTGGTAGTAATACATGCCCTCGCGGTGCTTGGCCACGCGATAGGCCAGCTTGCGCGTGCCCCAGGTCTCGGCCTTTTCCACCTTGCCGCCTTTTTCCGTGCAGGTGTGCTCGATCACCGACAGAACTTTCTTCACGTCCTCTTCCGCCGTAGCGGGGCGCGCGATAAAAATCAAATCGTATAGCCGCTCTTCCATGTTTGCCTCGTCTCTTCTTCTCCGGGCCGCGCCCGGCAAATTCACACCAAACTTTTGTCATCCAGCAGGCGGCTTTAACTTCCCTCTTCGTCCGCCGCTTCACCCCCGGCCGTTTCCTTGCGCCGGTTGTACTTGTTCATGGCCGCATCGATGCCCCGCGCCAAGACCATTTCCACCGCATCCCCAGCTTCAGAAATCATCTCCGCCGCGGTTTCCAGCTCGCCACGCTTCATCGGCCGCAGCACATATTCCTTGCGGCTGCGGACCTCGTGCTCCGGCGCGCATCCCAGCCGCAATCGCTGAAACGCCGGCGTGCCCAGCGCGCCAATCACCGACTTCGCGCCGTTGTGGCTGCCCGCGCTACCCTCTCCGCTCAGCCGAATCGTGCCCAGCGGCAATTGCGCTTCGTCCCACATCATCAGCAAATCGCCCGGGCCCAGCTCGTACTTTTCCAGCAGCTCGCGAACCGAAATTCCGCTGAGGTTCATGTACGTCTGCGGCTTGGCCAGCAAAACTTCTTCTCCCGCCAGCTTGCCCCGCCCCACCAGCGCTTTGCCTTCCGGCCGCGAAACGCGAATCCCGCCGCGATTCGCCAGTTCATCTACCGCCATGAAGCCCAGGTTGTGCGGCGTCCACTGGTACTCCGGATCGGGATTGCCAAGTCCAACGATAAGCCGCATACACTTTGCATACCCCGCGCAACAATCCGTCGACGTGCACCACCGGGCGCAGCGTTATTTTTTCTTGTCCTTGTCGCCCTTGTCGCTCTTCTCCGACGCCTTGCCCTTGGCGTCGCCTTCTTCGCCCTCTTCGCCTTCCACTTCTTTCTTGCCCTTCTTGATGACTTCCGGCTCCGCTGGCGTCGCTGCATCCGCGGCCACCGCATCCACCGGCTTCTCTTCCTCGACGCGCAGCGCCACAACGTGCGCCAACACGCGCTCGGGATCGGTGAGCAGTTTCAGGTTGGAGTCGATGGCCAGATCTTTCGCGCGCAACTGCTCGCCCATCATCAACGCGCTGACATCCGCCTTGAACTCCGTCGGAATATCCGCAGGCAAACATTCGATTTCCACTTCGCGGGTCACAATTTCGTACACGCCGCCCTGCTGCTTCACGCCGGCAGGCTCGCCAAAGGTGTGCACCGGAACTTTCACGCGCATGCGCACATCCATGGCCACGCGCAGCAGGTCCACATGCAACAATTTTCCGGTCACGGGATCGACCAGCCAATCCTTCAAAATCGCGGGCTCGTGCTTGCCGCTCAAATCCACCTGGAACAAGGTGTTGTGCCCGCTCTGCGAACGGAAGATCGCGCCCAGCTGCTTGGCATTCACCGACAACGTGATGGACTCGCCCTTGCCGCCATACAGCACGGCGGGAACCTTGCCGGTCAGACGCAACCGGCGATTTTCGTTTTTGCCGCGCTTGGAGCGGGCGGCCGCTTCGACAACAATTTTTTCTTGAGCCATCTTAATTTCCTTCCCTCATGGTGCTAATCCCGGTCTGCAAATTCGTCGCAAACTCAAATAAACAACTCGCTGATCGACGTCTCTTCGTGAATCGAACGAATGCCCGCGCGCCAGCAAATCCGCGACGCTCAACACTTTCAGCTTCTTCAACTTCTTGGCCGCTTCGCTCAACGGCACCGAATCCGTGGCCACCACTTCGAGTAATGCACGACTGCTCAATACGCTCGACAGCCGGGCCGGAAAGCACCGCGTGGGTGGCACGCCGCGAAAACCTGCGTCGAGCCTTCGCGCATCAGCGCTTCCGCGGTCTTCACCAGCGTTCCCGCGGTATCGATGATGTCGTCGACGATCAGCGTGCTGCGCCCGCGAACGTCTCCGATCAGGTTCATCACTTCGCTGACGTCCACATCCACTCGCCGTTTGTCCACGATGGCCAGCGGCGCATCCCAGCTTCTTCGCGAAAGACCGCGCGCGCTCCACGCCGCCCGCATCCGGCGAAACCACCGTCAGGTTCGGCAAATTCATCTGCCGGAAATATTCCACCAGCACCGGCGAGCCGTACAAATGATCCACCGGCACGTCGAAATATCCCTGAATCTGCGGCGCGTGCAAATCCAGCGTCAACGCCCGGCTGGCTCCCGCGGTCTCCAGCAAGTCCGCCACCAGCTTCGCGGAGATCGGCACCCGCGGCTTGTCCTTGCGGTCCTGCCGCGCGTAGCAGTAATACGGCAGCACCGCGGTGATTCGCCACGCCGACGCGCGCTTGAACGCGTCGATCATCAGCAGCAGCTCCAGCAGGTGGTTGTCCACCGGATAGCAGCACGGCTGCACCACGAAAACATCGGCGCCGCGCACATTTTCCAGAATCTGAAAATAAATCTCGCCGTCGCTGAAACGCCCCAGCAACGCTTTGCCGATCGGAACATTCAGATTGCGGCAAATATTTTCGGCCAGCGGCACATGCGCGGTGCCCGAAAATATCTTGAACCGGTCGTCATCCACGAGGGGCGCTGCTAATCCTGCTTTCGCAAGTATTTAAACTTTTTCAAATCCTGGCGATTGGCGATGGAACGCTAGAGGACGCTGCGGCTTAACGAACGACACGCGCGCTTCTGACAGCGCGAAGATACCTGTCGCGCGAAATCGTCTCGCAAACGAAGGTCTGGTCGTGCGGAAACCCAACAGCGGCTCGGCGCGCCATCGTTGGGCTCGGGAAAACTCCAAACACCGCCGAACCGCTACCCGCCAACGAGGCTTCTGCGGCTCCAGAGTGAAGCAAAACCCGCTTGATTTGATTCAAGCCGGTGATAGCGCCGGAAAACCGGCTGTCTCGAAATCATTCGAAAGGCCACTTCCCTGCGCGCTCCAGGAGAGAGCACAGAACTCCCAAAGTTTAGGGTCTGCGGCCTGTTTTGTCAACGTAGCCGCGTTGCGCACCGGCGCATTCAGCCAGCGAAAGGCGTCGGGAGTCGGCACGCGAATGTCTTTGGGGACCACGACCAACAGCGATCAATTTCGCGATATCCGGCAGCGGATAAATTTCATCGCCCCGGCCGATTCCCAGCGCCCGTCCGCCAAACAAAAATATCGGCACGTCCGCGCCCAATGAAGCAGCCAGTTCGGCCAACACCGTCATCGGCAACTTGCGTCCGGTCAACTGCAGGTAACCAAACAGCGCCGCCGCGGCGTTGCTGGAGCCGCCACCCAACCCGCCGCCCGCGGGAATCTTTTTGTGCAGCTCAATTTCCACGCCGCCGCGAATCTTCAATTCCCGCCGCAGCTCGTCGACTGCGCGATAGGCCAGATTTTTCTTCACCGGCTCGCGCGCCAGCTCGTCATTCCCGTGAATGCTCAACGAAATCCCCGCGCCCTTACTCGCGCGCAGCCGCAATTCATCGTGCAGCGAAACTGGTCTGGAAAATAGTGCGCAGCTCGTGATAGCCGTCCGCGCGTTTGCCCAGAATATCCAGGCGCAGGTTGATTTTTGCGTAAGACGGAATGCGTACCTCGCGCATGCGGCTATTGTGGCTTGGCCTCTGGCGAAGGGGTTTTCTGCGCCACGCGGTGTTTCGACTGCAAAAGTTTCTTTTCCAGCTCGGCGATTTTGTCGGTCTCGATATCCGCCGGCAACGAGCGCTTCCACTCCGCCAGCGACTTTTCCCATTCCGCCGCAGCCATTTCCGGCCGCCCGGTTTTGGCGTACAAATCGCCCAGATGCGAGTGAATGGTGGCGTCGTGGCTTTCGTGCTCCAGCGCCTTGCGCAGCGTAGTTTCCGCGTCGCCCAGCTTATTCTCCTTCAGATAAATCCAGCCCAGGCTGTCCAGATAAGCGCCGCTGAAGGGCTCTTCCTTCAGCGCGCGATGCACCAGCGCTTCAGCTTCGTCCAGCCGGATGCCCAGGTCGCCGAGCATGTAGCCGTAATAATTCAGCACCGCCGCGTTGCGGGGATTCACGGCCAGCACTTTTTTGAATTGCTCTTCCGCGCGATCGAAATTGTTTCTGCCGCTCGTAAATCGCGCCCAGCAGAAACCACACCATCTCGTTATCGCGGGGCTGCCCGGGCAAAACTTCCGCGGCCCTGGCACGCTTCTTCCGCTTCCTTGTAGCGCCGCCCGCGTTCGTACACCTGCGCGATATTCAGAAAAACTCTCGCGGTCGCTCGGTTTTCCCGTCAACTGCGAACGCAGCATCTTGACGCCTTCTTCGGTCTGCCCGCTTTCGCCCAGCAGCAGCGCTTCGCTTGAGCGGATCGGCAAATCGCCCGGATATTTCGCCACCGCTTCCTTTCCGGTTTGCAGCGCTTTAGGCAAATCTTTCGCCGCGCGATAAACGTCCATCATTAACAAACGCGCGCGCCGATCCTCTTCTTCGCCCAGCCGCGCCGAGTTCCTGATAAGTGTAAATCGCCGCCTGGTAATTTTGCGAGTCGCGATAGAACTGCCCCAGCTGCTGATACAAAATCGCCAGCGAACGCGCAGCGCGACGGCAATCCCGAAGTCTGCCCCTTGATGCCCGTCACCGCGTCGGACAGAACCCGGATGGCATCCTCATTCCGTGCCCTGCGCCTGGTACAACATTGCTTCGTTGTACATCACTTCCAGGCTGCCCGGCGCGTACTGCCGCGCCTTCACTAAATTGTCTTCCGCTTTGCCCAGCTGGTGCAGCTCGCGGTAAATCTGGGCCATGCGCAAATAGACGTCGGCGTCGTCGGGCATCAGCTCGGTCAGCTTCTGATAAACTTCCAGCGCTTCCGGATATTTCTCTTCCGACATCAGCGTCTGCCCCAGGCCTCGCTGGTGGCTCAGCTCCGAAGGATCGAGCTCGACAGCTTTGCGATAGGCAGTTTCCGCGTTAGGCAGATCGTGCGATTGCGTATAGGCATCGCCCAGCAGATCCAGCATCGCCGGCGAAGGCGACCGCTTGGTCACGTCTTCGAGCAGCGCAATCGCTTCCGGCGCTTTGCCTTCATCCAGTAAAAGCTGCGTCAATTGCTCGATGGCCGGCTCGTTGTCGGGATCTTCTTTCAGCATGCCGCGCAAAACTTCTTCGGCCTTGTCATGCTCGTTGCGCAGGCGGTAGAGGCGCGCCAGCCACAGCGCCGATTCCGAATCGGTGGGATCCAGCCGGTAAATCTCGGCGTACTGCTCAATCGCGCGTTCCACAACTTCGGACTGCCCGTTGCCCGCGCTGAAATCGCCCAGACTGCGCAGGTAAATTCGTCCCAGCAGCCGCCGCGATTGCAGATCGCTGGGATCGCGCTTGAGCAGCGCTTGTGCTTCCGTCACCGCTTCGTGAGTGCGCTGCGCTTTCCAATACATTTCTGCCAGGCGCTCGCCGATCACGGGAGATTTGGGATCGAGGGCGTAAGCTTTCTTGTAGGCATCAATCGCCTGCGAAGCGTATTCAGGCTTGCTGGTGGTTTCGTATTGCTGCTCGTAAATGTGCCCCAGCGTGAAGTTGTAGTAAGCATCCGCGCGCGGAGTGGTTTTACCCGCAGCTTCCGAGGCCGCACCTGAGCCCGGATTCGACGCTGCATTCGAAGAAGAAGTCGCGCTCTGGTCCTGCGAAGCCGCCGTGGCCTCGGAGCCGCTCGTTTGACAAAAACTCGCGTCGCCGGTCAACCCGGCCGCCAGAACCGCAAGAAACACTCGTTGAAGGATCATGAAAGCCCCAAAAGAAAAGTATCCCATGCGCCCGATACGCGGTCAAAAGTGAAACCCGCTCCCGTTTCCAGCCGCTGCGCTGATAGGCCAAGCTTTGTGGGTCGCGCCTTTAGGCGCGACATTAAGCCCAATAGGCAAGGAGCTTCAGTGCCTGAAATCATTTGGATGCTCGGCGCAACGATTTTGCGCATCAAAAAAGCAAAAAAACTCAGTGCAAAAAGTGGCGCATCCCTGTAAACACCATCGCCAATCCCAAACGGTCCGCAGTGGCAATCACATCCGGATCCTTCACCGAGCCGCCTGGTTGAATCACGGCCGTCGCTCCAACCTTGGCCGCTTCTTCCACTCCATCCGGAAAAGGGAAAAACGCGTCGGAGGCCACCACGCTGCCCTGCAGCGAGCCCTGCGCTTTCATCACTGCCAGCTTCACGGAGTCCACGCGGCTCATCTGCCCCGCGCCGACGCCCAGCGTCGCGCCGTCCTTCGCAAACAGGATGGCGTTGGACTTCATATGCTTGGCAACCTTCCATGCAAAGCGCATCGTGGACATTTGTTCCGGCGTGGGCACGCGCTTGGTCACCGTGCGCAGCTCGCCATCGCTGAGTTCTCTCAGGTCCGGCTGCTGCACCAGCACGCCCCCCAGGATGCGCTTCAACTGTAATTCCCGGTCCGGTTCCAATCCGTTCCCGGGAAGTTCCAGCAGGCGCAAATTTTTCTTGGCGGCAAAAAGTTTCTTGGCTTCTTCGTCGAATCCCGGCGCGGCAATGCACTCCACGAAAAGTTGGGCCACCTCCGCCGCCGTCGCGGCATCCACCACGCGATTGAACGCCAGCACGCTGCCGAAGGCCGACACCGGATCGGTGGCATACGCCTTCAAGTAGGCGGCCAGCAACGTTTCCTGTTCCGCCGCCCCGCAGGGATTGTTGTGCTTGATCAGAATCGCCGCCGGCCTCTTGAATTCCGCCGCCAGACTTCGCGCCGCTTCCAGGTCCACAAAATTGTTGTAGGAAAGTTCCTTGCCCTGCAGTTGTTTCGCCGCGGCCAGTCCGCTCGGCACTCGCCCTGCGGGAACATACAGCGCCGCGGTCTGGTGCGGATTTTCTCCGTAGCGCAGCGATTGCTGCATGCGCAGCGCAACATGCAGCCGCTGCGGCAGCGTTTCCCTGTCACTCAGCTCGATAGATCCGGCATTAGACAAAAGCCGCTCCAGCTCCGTGGCGATCATTCCGTCGTAGCTCGACGTCGCTGCAAAAACTTTGCGCGCCAGCTCCAGCCGCGTAGCCAGCGATGTTTCGCCGCCCGCTTCCAGCTCCCCGGCCACGCGATCGTAATCCGCGGGATCGGTCACCACCGTGACGCTCTCAAAATTCTTCGCCGCCGAGCGCAACATCGTGGGCCCGCCGATATCGATATTTTCGATCAGCTCCCCGGCCGTCAAATCCGCTTTCGCCGCCGTTTCCGCAAAGGGATAAAGATTCACCACCACCACATCAATCGGCGCGATGCCATGTTCCGCCGCTTGCTTCTGGTCTTCCGCATGCCCGCGCCGAAACAGCAACCCGCCGTGTACTTTGGGATGCAGCGTCTTCACCCGTCCGCCCAACATTTCCGGCCAGCCGGTAAACTCCGAAACGTCTTTCACCGCCACGCCGGCGTCGCGCAACAATTTCGCAGTGCCGCCGGTCGATAAAATCTCGATGCGCAACGCGGCCAGCCGCTTGGCAAATTCCAGTATCCCAGTCTTATCGAATACGCTCAGCAACGCGCGCTGCACCGCCATGTAGTCCCCCGCAAGAGTAAAAGCACAACAGTGTAAGCGTCGCACATCCCGCGCGAAAGCAAAAACCGCGGGGCCACTCGCCAAAACTGTGAAAAAAATCAGGCGGAAATGATCGGGTGGGAATGTCGCGAAGAGAATTCAAAATCGCAGGTGTGAAAAAACCTCAGGACTTTACCAGCGCCTTCAGCTTTACATGCCCATCGTTTACTTCCACTACGTATTCCACATCGCGGCAATTTTTCTCTTTTTGCAGGTCTTTGGTCTTTTTCATCACAAACTCGTTGAAGTTCGAGCGCGTCAACTTGTCGGTAGCCTCGCCGGCTTTCTGCTTGGCCTTTAAAAACGCATCGTACAGCTCGGCAATCTTCTCCGATTCCTGCTCCGGCTTGGAGCACACCACGCGAAATGTCTCGCGCCCCTTGGCACCGTTGCTCGCGACATCGGCAGCATGGGCCACGTGCGCCGCAGCCTCAGCGGCCTCCGTTTCGATTTGCTTCTGCGCGCGATCCGCTTCGATCTGCTTCGCCGCCGCGCCAAAGTGCCGCGCCACTTTGCCTTCTTCCTTGTGCTGCAGCTTCTTGCGAAACATATCCTTATATTTGGCGTAGGTCTGCGTCAGGTTGTTGTAGCGAAAGCGCTGCCCGAATTTCAGCTCGCCGCCGCGCTCGGCATAGCGCTTGGTCATCAGCTCCAGGCGCCATTCAATTTCCGTAGGGGGCCGCTTGCGCCCCCCGCCAAAATATTGATCGTATTCAATTTTTAATTGGCGAATGTCGCGCTCAAACTGATTCAGCTCTTCGTCGATGGTAGTGGTGACGGCCACGGCGGGAAACCCCTATCAACATGCTAGAAGCCCGCCGCCGGGCGGTCAATCGCCAGCGCGCCAGGCGGTGCGAATCGGGTACCGCAGCCAGCCGGTACTTTCCAGTAGATCAAATTTCCGATTACGCCGGTTTACCGAGTGTCATCTACTTTTGCGAACGAACGTTAACGCTTGGGCTTGATGGGATCATCACTCTCGCCCTAGGGAGAACATCGGCCTGGCTGACGAAGTTTTATTCAACCAGGAAAAACCCTTTGCCCTTCACCGTCGATTCGATTGCCCGGATCAATTGCGCGTCAGCATCCGACTTCGAAACATAGCCATTCGCGCCAACCTTCCGCGCTTCCGCAATGAATTGCCGATCCTTGTGGGACGAGAGAATCACGATGGCGGAATCTGGAACATGAACGCGGATGCGCCGGGCAGCCTCGAAGCCGGACATCTTAGGCATCGTAACGTTAATGACGACCACATCTGGCCTCAGAGATTCAGCCAGACTTACCGCATGTTGACCGTCTCGGGCTTCGCCAACGACCTCAAAGCCAAGATGAGCTTTCAAGATTCCCTTAACCACTTCCAGTATCGTTGGGTGGTCGTCGGCGATAAGAATACGAACAGTTGGTCTCGTGAGATTTTCCGACCGGCAACCGAACCCTCCGGGACGGGAATATTGAAAAGACCCTTGTGCGGCGTAAGCGGACTGCTGTGGTCGTCTTGTCCAATGGGATTGGAGGCGCGATTCATGTACATGAAGTGGCCGCGATAATCATCGTCACCCGCGCCCGCGGCCGCGCCAGTACCAACCGCCTCCACCAAACAAGATCACAACCACGACTATAATCAAGATCGTTTCTGTACTCATTTTGAAATTCTCCTGATGGGCTGCTTATAAGGATGCCGGCGGTCTAGAGGGAAACGCCCGGCAAGCCGCCTTGTGGACGCGACCGGGTTCAAAATCGACTTAACCAGCGCCTGTGAGCCAGGCTCCGCAGAGACACCCGGCAGTGTTACAAGAACCCTCCGCGCCGTTTTTTGGTCGAAGATGAGGTACTCGCCAGGGGAAGACGTTGCCAGTTTTTCGATACTCACTCTAGCGGTTACGAGGCCTTCTGCCGCATCGCACCAAAGCACATCCCCGGTCAGTTCGATCTTGAAAATATCGAAAGAAGGAACCACGTGGCTGTTGGCCTCCTAATTTGGGGGACGCTTGTTTGTAGCAATTTGTAGCGACCCAGTCTGTCCTAAAGAGCACAGTAGTCGCCGGCGCATAACCCGGACTCTTTCGGCGTCGTCGAGCACTATTCGCCCGGTCCAACCAAAAATCTGCTCCCCTCGTCCATTGCGGTAGAGCGGCTCCCTGTGCTGAAATGTTGGCGTGGACGCTCGCAAACCTCGTAAGCATCGCGCTCACCTCATCGCCATAGCCAAGCCGGCCCTCTCCGCCGCGCAAGCGGAACAGCTGCGCCGCATTCCCTCGGTCGATGAACTGCTCTCGCGTCCGCGCCTCGCCGCGTTCGCAAATCGTATCAATCGCGATCTGCTGGTCGCGCTGCTGCGCGACGTGCTGGCTGAATTGCGCGCCAAAATTGCGGGCCCGCACTCTGTCACGGTCACCGCTCTGGATGTTTCCTCCATCGAAGAGCTGATCGCCGCCAAAGCCGACCGCATCCTGCATCCTTTCCTTCAACCGGTCATCAACGCCACCGGCGTGATTCTGCACACCAATCTCGGCCGCGCCCCGCTGTCGCCGGCCATCGTCGACGCCATCAAGAATTCCGCCACGCAATACAGCAATCTCGAGTACGACCTGGCAGCGGGCGCGCGCGGCAAGCGCGACAGCCACACCAGCGAACTGCTCGCGCGCCTAACCGGAGCGGAAGACGCCATCGTGGTGAACAATTGCGCCGCCGCCGTCCTTCTGGTGCTCGCCGCTCTCGCCCAGGGTGGCGAAGCCATCGTCTGTCGCGGCGAGTTGATCGAAATCGGCGACGGCTTTCGCATTCCCGAAATCATGGCGCAGAGCGGCGCGCTCCTCCGCGAAGTCGGCACCACCAATCGCACCCGCCTGCGCGATTACGAAAACGCCATCAACGAAAACACCCGTTTACTCCTGCGTGTGCACCCCTCGAATTTCAAAATTACCGGCTTTGCGGAAAAACCTTTACTCGCGGAGCTGGTGGCCCTCAGCGCCACCAGCTCGGTGCCTCTCGTGGAAGATCTCGGCTCCGGCTCGCTGGTCGATCTCGCCGCCACTGGCTTTGCGGAACCCACCGTGCGCCACAGCATCGACGCCGGCGTTGGGCTGGTGCTTTTCAGTGGAGACAAGCTGCTCGGCGGCCCGCAGGCCGGCATCGTCGCCGGCAAAAAAGATCTGGTGCAGCGCGTGCGCCGCCATCCGCTGTTTCGCGCGCTGCGTGTCGACAAACTTACCATCGCCGCTCTCGAAGTCACGCTCAACGCCTACCTGCGCTCCGCCTGGGACGAAATTCCCGCGCAACGCATGATTCGCATCACCGCACAGGAACTTCAGCAGCGCTCGGAATCCTTTGTAGAGCAAATGCAAAAGTATCTGAACCCCGGCGACGCTCAACTGGAAATCACCCACGGTTTTTCTCTGGCTGGCGGCGGCTCCACGCCCGATCAGTCGCTGCCCTCGAAAATTATTCGCGTCACCAGCCCGCGCTATCCCGCCGCGAAACTCGAGCAGCGCCTGCGCCGCGCCGCTTCCGGCATTTCTGTAATCGCGCGCGTGGAGGAAAATCGCGTCATTCTCGACCTCCGCACTGTTTTCCCTGAACAGGAGCCGCAGCTGGCCGCTACCCTGGCCGCCGCGCTTCGCTAAAGCGCAAAAAAACATTTCATGCTCGCGTTCACGGTCCGAAATCATCAACTTGTCGCGGCAAAAAAGCCGCTTCCGCATTTGCGCCCGCGCTGGGCGCTCGTCAAAGTGTGCCTTGCCGGAATCTGCAACACCGACGTGGAGATTCTGCGCGGCTACCACGCGTTTCGCGGCGTTCCCGGCCACGAATTCGTCGGCGAAGTCGCCGCTCTAAGCGGTGTATTCGCCGAAGAAAAAACCAAATGGCTCGGCAAACGCGTCACCGGCGAAATCAATGTTTCCTGTTCTGCGTATGGCTTTCGCCCTGAGTGCGCTTTTTGTCACCGCGGCCTGAAAACGCATTGCGCGCGCCGCACTGTCCTCGGCATCGTCAATCACGACGGCGCCTTCGCCGAACACCTCGCGCTGCCACTCGAAAACCTTCACGCAGTTCCCGATTCCGTCACCGATGAGCAAGCCGTCTTCGTCGAGCCCCTCGCCGCCGCCTGCGAGATCCTCCAGCAGGTCAACATCAAGCAATTTCGCGCCGCTGCCGTCCTCGGCGACGGCAAACTCGCGCAATTAATCGCTCGCGTCCTGCGAACCGCGCTACCTCGCGTCGTAATGTATGGAAAGCATCAGGACAAATTAAGACTCGCCGCATCAGTCAAAATCGAAACACGCAAAGTTCGCGGCGATGCTTCCGACCTCACCCGCGTCAAAGAAAATTTCGCGCTGGTCATCGAAGCGACCGGCTCCCCCTCCGGCCTCGCACTCGCGCAACACATGGCCGAGCCCCGCGGCACGCTAATCCTGAAATCCACATTTCACGGCGCAGCCCCGGTAGAAACCTGGCCGCTGGTTGTCAAAGAAATCATCCTGATCGGCTCCCGCTGCGGCCCCTTCGCCAAAGCCATCGCCCTGCTGCGCAGCGGCAAAGTCGATCCCCGCCCGCTCATCACCCGCACCTTCCCCCTCAGCCAAGCCCCCGCCGCCATCCACTACGCGCAGCACCCCGGCGTAATGAAAGTCCTTCTAAAGCCCGATTGATTGGTTGCTGGCGATGAGGAATGAAGTGGATGAGGCGTACACCCGATAGCCAACTATTGCGCGAGAGTAAGTTGTCATCCCGAACCCTATTCGCGCGTTTTTCGCGAATGGGGTTCGGGACCTGCTTTTGCATTTTCTGGGAGGTATGCAGCGAGATCCATCCAGGTTGGGTCTTTGCTTTCAATTAGGCGGATTTTCTTCTCGAGCCGTCAACCTTTGATTTCCTTCTCCCGAGCAATCACCACGGCAATGTCCACGAACATTTCAAAATGGACCAAACGGAAAATTTTGTATTTCTTGGTGAAGCCCGAGACCAGTCCTTTGCCGATGTTCGATCACGCGGCGTTCGAGATCGTTGGTTACACCGGTATAAAGCGTTCGAGAACGGCTGGAGAGCGTGCAAACGTAGAAGGTCTTACTCATCAAATTGTCGAACAGCCGGTTCCTCACCCGCTAAAAGACAGCGGGTTCGGAATGACAACCTATAGTGGATGCTTCTTTTGAAATGGCGGACGCTTCTTTAAAAAACTACCTCTCGGTCCGAATCTCTCACAAGCGATTAATGCACGACGCCACTCTTCCCGCTCCAAACCCATTATCAATATTCACCACCGTCACATTCGACGCGCAACTGTTCAGCATCCCCAGCAGCGCCGCGACTCCGCCAAAACTCGCGCCATAACCCACGCTGGTCGGCACGGCGATCACCGGAACCGCCACCAGCCCGCCAACCACGCTGGGCAGCGCCCCTTCCATTCCCGCAACGCAAATAATCACGCGCGCCTTCATCAATTCTTCGCTGCGCTTCAGCAGCCGGTGAATCCCCGCGACGCCCACGTCGTAAAGATGCTCCACGCGATTGCCCATCAGCCGCGCGGTCAGCAACGCTTCTTCCGCCACGGGAATGTCGCTCGTCCCCGCGGACACCACCACGATCGTGCCCTTGCCCACAATTTCATGGTTGCGCTCGATAGTGATCGCGCCCGACAGTGGATGAAATTTCGCGGCGCCTTTGTCGCGCCCCGCGGCGTGCTTCACCGCGACAAACATTTTCGCTTCGGCGCGCGTCACCAGCACGTTCTGCCGCCCGGGCTTTCGTCCGAGCAGCGCCTTCACAATTTCGGCCACCTGCCCGGCTGTTTTGCCTTTGCCAAACACCACTTCCGCGAATCCCTGCCGCAGCGCGCGGTGATGATCCACTTTCGCGAAATCCAGGTCTTCAAACGGCAGATTTTTCAATTGCGCGAGCGCGCTCGCCGGCGCCAGCTTCCCCGAACGCACCGCATCGAGCAATTTCAATAATTCAGATTCAGTCATAGTGAGGGAGTCGCTTCACTGAAACTGGTTGCAACAAATAAATTCACGCCCGCGACGATTCCGCATACACGCACCATTCCGCGATCAATCCATCGCGCACGGTGGCTTTCCACGCCGCCGGAATTTCCCAGAATCCATCGCTCGAAAACTTCCCATCGCGCTTGCTGGTGCCGCTGGCCGTGCCAAATACCGCCACCTTATTCTTATCCTGAAAAAATTCCTCGGCGCGAATTTTGTAATCCGAAACCTGCGCGTAGTAGGACTTCCATCCCGCACGCAGGGTCTCGCGCCCCATGAAACGCTTGCCCAGCGCGTCCTGAAAAACGTGGTCCTCGGTCATCAGTTCACACAACGCATCCACGTGTCCGGCATTGATTCGTTTGATGAACTCCATCACCGCTTCCATCGGCTGTGTGCCACTCATCGCGCTACCCGCTGTGGTGCTCATAATCCTCTCCTCCGGGCCGGAATTAGAGTATACCGTCGCCACGATTGAACCACCCCGCGAACCTTGCCCCAATCTTGACTTGCCCGAACCGCGTTGCGACACTGAATGCACCCGCAAATTGCCGAATCACCGATGACCCACGACGAAAAACAAATCGTAACCGTAGGTGTGACCGGGGCCAGCGGCGCTATCCTGGCGCAAAAAGTGCTCGCGCTTCTGGAAGCCGACCCGCGCGTTGAAAAAATCCACCTGGTCATCACCGAAACGGGCCAGCGCCTCTTCGCCGAAGAACTGAACATCTCTTCCGGCGACATCAAGCAGCTTCCGGCACGCGTGCTAGGCCGCACGCCCGCAAAAATTGAAGTGCTCCCCAACAAAGACATCGGCGCCTCCATCGCTTCCGGCAGCTACGAAGTCCACTCCATGCTGGTGATTCCCTGCTCCATGGGCACGCTCGCAGCCATCGCCAACGGCATGAGCGACGATCTGGTGGCGCGCTCCGCCGACGTGATGCTCAAGGAAAATCGCAAGCTGGTGCTGTGCGTGCGCGACACGCCTTTCAATCGCATTCATCTGCGCAACATGCTGCGCGCGCAACAGGCGGGAGCGGTGATCATGCCGGCCATCCCGGCGTTCTATCATCACCCGCAAACCATCGACGATCTTGTCACGCAATACGTCTGCCGCGTCCTCGCGCAAATCGGCCTGGCGCAAGAAAAAATGTATCGCTGGAGCGGGACTGTTTCACCATCAGCGAAAAAGGCCGAGGTCTGAAGTGGCCACCGACCTCGCATCGGCTCCCGCGCCGCAAATAAAAAAGCCCAGCCGCATCCGCATCCTCCTCGAAATGATCAAGTTCGAGCACTCCGTGTTCGCGCTGCCCTTTGCGCTTACAGGAGCGTTGCTCGCGCGCACGCGCCACGCATCGCGGCTGGCCCACGCTGCGCCAACTGGCGTGGATCGTCGTCGCCATGGTCGGCGGCGCGTTCGGCCGCCATGACCATCAACCGCATCGTCGACCTGCGCTACGACCGCGAAAATCCGCGCACCCGCCAGCGTGCTCTCGCCACCGGCTCGCTCTCCGTTTCCTTCGCGTGGACCTTCACACTGATCTGCCGTAGCAGTTTTTTTCCTCGCCGCGTGGCAACTGAATCCGCTGGCGCTCAAGCTCGCGTCGCTGGCCCTGGCCATCCTGTTTTTTTATTCTTTCACCAAGCGGTTCACCACCTGGTCGCATCTTTTTCTCGGCTTCGCCTGGGCATTTCTCCCGCGGCCGCGTGGATCGCCGTCACCGGCGGCTTCGACCCGCGCATGCTGATTCTCTGCGCGCGCGGTCACCCTGTGGGTTGGCGGCTTCGACGTCCTCTACGCTTGCCAGGACCTCGACTACGACCGCCGCGCCGGGCTTTTTTCCATTCCCAAACGTTTCGGCGTGGCCAAATCTCTGGCCATCGCGCGCGTGATGCATGTTTGCGTGGTGATTGCTGTTGGGCGCGCTGGCCGCCAGTTTCGCGCTGCCCGTGGCCCGCGTGGGTCGGCATCGTGGTAGTCGCCGCGCTGCTCGCTTACGAACATTCGCTCGTGAAAGCCGACGACCTCAGCAAGCTCGATGCTGCGTTTTTCGCGTGAACGGTTATATTAGTATGTTGTTCCTGTTATTCTGGGGTGCGGCGGTGGCTCTCTGGCGCGTTTGAAATCGCTCGAAAAGATTGAAACAAACGCCGCGCACAGCACGCGCCGGCAAAGGGCTAAACTAAAAACGTGGCAGAGCTAGTCATCACCGACCAGCGCTTGAAACCCATCGCCGCGAAAGTTCTCGCCGGCGAGCGCCTGCTCGCCGAAGACGGCGTCGCTCCTCTATCGCTCGCCCGATCTGCTGGCCATCGGCTGGCTCGCCAATCACGTACGTGAAAAGCGCCACGGCAACGTCTACCTATTTCAACGTAAATCGCCACATCAATCCCACCAACGTCTGCGTCGCGCACTGCAAGCTGTGCGCCTTTGGACGCGATCCCAACGCACCCGGCGCGTACACTTTCGCCCTCGAAGAAATTTATCAGCGCGCCGAGCAGGGCGTGCGCGAAGGCGCCACCGAATTCCACATGGTCGGCGGCCTGCATCCCGACCTGCCCTTCGAATATTTTCTGGACATGATGCGCGGCCTCAAGCAGCGCTGCCCCACCGTGCACCTGAAAGCCTTCACCATGGTCGAGGTCGGCTACTTCGCGCGCATCGCCAAGCTCTCCATCAAGCGAAACGCTGCAAAGCACTGAAAGACGCCGGCGTGGATTCACTGCCCGGCGGCGGCGCGGAAATTTTTCAATCCGCGCGTGCGAAAAATTATCTGCGATCACAAAGTCAGCGGACAGCAGTGGCTCAACATCGCGCGCCAGGCCCACGAAATTGGGCTGCGTTCCAACGCCACCATGCTCTACGGCCACGTGGAAACCGAAGAGGAGCGCGTCGACCACTTGCTAAAACTGCGCGAGCTGCAGGACGAGACGCACGGCTTCGTCACTTTCATCCCGCTGGCGTTTCACCCCGACAACACCGGCGCTGGCGCACCTTCCCAAGCCCACCGGCTACGCCGACCTGCCAATATCGCCGTGTCGCGCCTGCTGCTCGATAATTTTCGCACATCAAGGCCTACTGGATCATGCTCACGCCGGGCATCGCCCAAATCGCGCTGCGCTTCGGCGCCGACGACCTCGACGGCACAGTGGTGGAAGAAAAGATTTACCACGACGCCGGAGCCACCACCTCCGAATTTACTTCGCGCGCCGAACTCGAGCGCCTGATCCGCGACGCAGGCCGCGTCCCCGTCGAGCGCGACACGCTCTACAGTCCCGTCGACCGCTCCAAAATGCCGCCGCTACCCCCACCCACGCGCCCCGACCTCGTCTCTCTCACCCTCAACATCTAAAAATATTTCTCTATTCTCTGCCTATCTGACGGGCGATCGCACTTGATCGACGATCAAGCTTCGCCGCGCACCGGGTGCCCCATGTGCCGCAGTTGCACATGGGTTTCTTGCCCATGATCTTGGCAACCATCCCAGCAAAAAAAGCCCAGATCGGCCATTCCGAGCGGAGCAAGCCGAAGCTTCTTCCCCAACTTCGCTCCTGCGAAGTTGTCAGCTTGCGCAGTCGAGGAATCTCTCTTCGATTGATCGCGCAAGCCTTGGGGTTTGACCCCCCGTCTTCTGCTGTCCGAGCGCATCCCTGAAAATCTGTATTTGTCGCAAGCTCCTCCCGAATTAACCTTCCCAGCGAGGACACCAGCCGCCATGCGAACCATCCTTCTACTGACCATCTCAAATATCTTCATGACCTTCGCGTGGTACGGCCACCTGAAATATCGCAGCGAGGCGCTCTGGAAAGTGATTCTCGCTAGCTGGGGCATCGCCTTTTTCGAATACTGCTTCCAGGTGCCCGCCAACCGCATCGGCTCCTACGAGTTCACCTCCGCGCAACTGAAAACCATCCAGGAAATCATCACGCTGGTCGTCTTTTCCGTATTTTCGGTCTGGTATCTCGGCGACAAATTCAAATGGAACTACGCCGTAGGCTTCAGCCTGGTAGCCGCCGGCTCCTTCTTCATCTTTCACAAGTGGTAGTGGAGAGAGACACGCCCCGGCATTGCATTTCAGCCGCGGCGTCCATCACATGATCTTGGCAATCACTTACCCGACCAACGCAGACTTGTCATCCCGAATCCCGCCGCCTTTCCAGGCGGGTGAGGGACCTGCTTTCGTTTTTCACTTAGCAAGCCGTAACAGCATTGTCGTTACTCACACCATCACTCCAGCCGCTCGGCCGCCCACACCAGCACATCCTGCCGCCGCGAAAAGTGCAGCAATTCCGCAGGCGCGGCAGAGATCGCAATTCCCGCCGCTGCAGCCATAGTGTTTTCCTGAAACGACGCCTCCGCCAACTGCAAGGGCCACGCACGATGATGGATTTCGCAGCGCAGAATCCGCCTCTTCCCGTCCGTCGTGTACAAGCAATACCGCTCCGTCAGGAAATGGACGATACTTCCAGGCCGCGCCTCAAAAGCTTCACCAATAGCCCGGTATCGCCCCGTCAGCACAGCCGCTGATCCTTCACGCCGCGCACGCTCGCTTCCATACTCAATCCACCCGGAATTTTCCTCGCAGTTCATCGCCGCCAAGAAATACGGCAGGTGAAAAGCAAAGCGCGCAGCCCAAACAGCAAGCCGGTTCGCGGCATCCAAACTAAAAAACCACACTCCCGGTTTTCCGTCGCGCACCACATACGTCCGCACATTCAATTCCGGAAAACGAGAAAGCCCCGGCATCGCCATCGTGCCGCGCGCACGCACGCCCGACATGCGAAACGGCACCACACCGAGCCACGCTTCCCCGCCAAACGTATCGATTTCAAGCTGCGCCGGAATCAGCGCACGCACAACTTCCACCGCCACCGGCCAGTGCGCAAAAAGCAAATCGTGCCACACCTGTTTCATGATCCACGGCCCGCGCGACAGCGGCCACGGCCGGTGCTTCGTATGCTTCAGAATTTCATCCATTCGCGCGCCACCCCGAGCCTCGACATCCTCATGCGCCCAATATACCCTTCCTCAATCAGGCAGAATCGAATCCCTAGACTCAGCCTCGCAGTACAATCGAAAAGGAGCAATTCATGGATCGCAAAGCATCGGCAGTATGGAGCGGCGGCCTCAAAGACGGCAAAGGCACTCTTTCCACCGCCAGCGGAGTATTAAAAGAAACTCAGTATTCTTTCAGCGCGCGCTTTGAAAATGGCGCAGGCACAAATCCGGAAGAGTTGCTGGCCGCCGCGCACGCTGGATGTTTCACCATGGCACTTTCCGGCCAGCTGGGCAAAGCCGGCATCACCGCGCAAAAACTGGAAACCACTGCAACCGTCACCTTGGCCAAAAACGGCGAAGGTTTTTCCATCAGCAAAAGCCATCTCGACCTCGTCGCGCACATTGCCGGAGCCGACCAAGCCAAATTCGACGAAGCCGTCAAGAACGCCGAAACCGGTTGCCCCGTTTCGAAGCTTTTCAAAACCGAAATCACCGTGAGCGCGAAACTGGTGGCGTAAATGTCCGCGCGCAGGCCGATTTCATCGCGCGCGCGTCATCTTAGAAATCCATCATCTTAAAAAATGCCGCACCTGATTCCCAATCCCGTCGCGTTTGCAGCCGGCCTCGCGCTTGCTCTTGTGATTCTGCTGGAAGCGTTCGAAGCCATCATTCTTCCGCGCCGCGTCACCCGCAAAGTTCGCGTCACGCGATTTTTCTATCGCAGCACCTGGGCCATCTGGACACTTGTCGTCGGAAAAGTTTCCGGCCGCAAATTGCGCGAAGCGCTCCTCGGTGGTTACGGACCGATATCGCTCCTGCTGCTCATCGCCATCTGGGCTTTCGGCCTGGTGATGGGTTTCGCCATGATGCAATACGGCGCCGGCTCTGCCGTCAGCGTGCACGAAGGCGGCGCCGGCTTTCCGCTGGATGTGTATCTCAGCGCCACCACATTTTTCACCCTGGGAATCGGCGACGTCGTTCCGCGCACTACCTTCTCTCGCACATTGCTGATCGCCGAGTCCGGCCTGGGATACGGATTTCTCGCGGTCATCGTTGGCTATCTTCCATTTATTTACAGTTCGTTCTCCAAGCGCGAAGTGAACATCACTCTGCTCGACGCCCGCGCCGGAACTCCGCCCACTGCAGGCGAACTTCTCCGCCGCCACAGTTATCCGCAGGGCGCAGACGCCTTGCGCGACCTGCTGAAAGAATGGGAACTGTGGTGCGCCGAATTAATGGAAAGCCACCTCTCTTACCCGGTGCTGGCTTACTTCCGCTCGCAACACGACAATCAATCGTGGATCGCTTCGCTCACCGCCATTCTCGATACCTGCGCGCTGGTCAAAACCGGTATCGAAGGCGCGTGCGAACGCCAGGCCGAGCTCACTTTCGCCATCGCGCGTCACGCGGTCGTGGACCTCTCGCAGATTTTCGGCACCAAGCCCAAGACGCTAATCGAAGACCGCCTTCCCAGCGCGGACCTGCTCCGCATTCGCACCACGCTCGCGGCCAAGGGCATGAAAATGCTCAACACTGAAGCCGCCGACCGCCAGCTCACCGAGCTGCGCGGAATGTATGAGCCTTATATTTTTGGGCTGGCCGAGTATCTGAAGCAGTCCTTGCCGCCATGGATTCCGCAGAAAAAGGGCAAAGACAACTGGCAGACCACCGCGTGGGCATTGCAGTCGGGATTGATCGATGGAAAAAACGTCCGCACCATCGTCGATGAAGAACATTTCTAGCGCAATTTATTTCTGGCAAAAATCTGGAGGGAATCATGAGAGCTATTCGGGTCGCGCAATTCGGTGAGCCGGAAGTTTTGAAACTGGAAGAAGTCCCCATACCCACGCCGGCCGCCGGCCAGGTGCTGGTGCACGTGCGCGCCGCGGGCGTAAATCCCTACGAGACCTACATGCGCGCGGGCACTTATCCGATCAAGCCGCCGCTACCCTACACTCCCGGTTCCGATGCCGCGGGCGTGGTCGAATCCGTCGGCCCGGGCGTCACCAAAGTAAAAGCCGGCGACCGCGTTTACACCGTGCAGATACCGTTCGGCGCTTATGCCGAATACGCGCTGGCGCTCGAAAATCAGGTGGAGCCGTTGCCCGAGCAAATCACTTTCGCGCAAGGCGCGGGAGTCTGGGTTCCCTACGGCACCGCGTATCACGCGCTATTTCATTCCGCACAGGCCCGCGCGGGCGAATCCGTGCTCGTCCATGGAGCCAGCGGCGGCGTTGGCACCGCGGCAATTCAAATGGCCCGCGCCATGGGCCTCAAGATTTACGGGACTGCTGGCAGCGACGCAGGCCTTGAACTCATCAAGCGCGAAGGCACGGACCACGTTTTCAATCACACCAAGCCGGGCTACGAAGACGAGATTCTCAAAGCCACCGGCGGAAACGGCGTCGACATCGTTCTCGAAATGCTCGCCAACGTGAATCTGCCCAAGGATTTGAAGCTGCTCGCCAAGTATGGCCGCGTGATCGTCATCGGCAATCGGGGAGAAACCACCATCAATCCGCGCGAGCTGATGAGCCGCCACGCTTCCATTCGCGCCTTCGCACTGTGGGGCATCACCGATCAGGAAGCCAAAGAAATGCACGCCGGCCTGCAGGCCGGCCTTTCCAACGGAACTCTCCGCCCGGTAGTCGGTAAGGAAATTCCGCTCGCGGAAGCGGCCCGCGCCCACAAAGAAATTCTGGCCCCCGGCTCCGCGGGAAAAATCGTGCTTATCCCGTAGTGTGACTGTATTTCAGCGATGTATGGGTTGATTAGGGCGCGAATACAAAGACAAAACGCGCGAAGGACAAAGAATCCGCAGCGTACGTTGCGAAAATTATTTTGGATTCATTGGAGCAATTTCCCAAGAAAGAGCGAGAAATCAGGCTCCGCGATATTCATCAAATGTTGAAGTCCAGAACTCCCTAGGCCGCGCCCATTGCGCCGTCTTTGCCCATCCACAGGTTAAAGGTATTGAGCTCTTCGCGGCCCGAGGCCTTGAGGTAGCAAAAAAGCTGCATGCGGTACGCGGCAAGACCGCACAGCACCAGATTCACCACCAGATAGCCGCGCGAGTTCTTCTGGCCAAACAGATCCACTTCGCCACGAAAATCGGCTTCGCTCCAGCCGTTCAACATCGTCGCCAGCTCATCCGACTGTTTCTGAATGGCCGCGACGGCTTGCTCGAAACTCATGGCTTTCGCTGCTGCTTCCGCGGCGCCCCACGTGGCCATCATCGCCTCGCGCGAAAAATCGCCGCTCTTGATAGACACAATCTGCACCGGCGCCATGAGGGCCATGTATTGCACCAACTCCAGCGTACTGCGCTGTTTCGGCGTTGGCCGGTAATCGAGCCTGGATTTGTCCGCCTTGCCCGCCAAGTGGACGAAGATGCGCACTTCATTTTGCAGCGAAGCGATGAGTTCTTCTTTGGTGAGTATCATAGTGGGCGAAATCTTAGCACCGCCAAGTGTTAGCCAGTTCCGTTTTTTTCTCTCGAATCAGGCCGCCGCGCCGATGCGCCGCACCAGATCGTCCTGCTCCGTTTTGCTTTCCGCTCCGATGGTGAAAGCGTCCAGCAGGCCCAGCGACAACGCATATTTCACGGCTTCATCCTGCTGCCCGCACAGGTCGCCCTGGCCCAGAATCTTCATGCCCACAATTCCTTTTCCCGCGGCGCGCATTTCATGCAGCACACTCACCACCGTTTCAGGTTCGGCGTCCATATGCGAGCCGATCGGATTGATGCGTACTAAATCGATTTCCACCCACGGCGACTTCGCCGCCGCGCGCAACGCCTCGACGCTGTGGCATGAGCATCCGTGGCTGCGAATAATACCGCGCTGCTTGGCTTCAGAAAGCACATCCATCACGCCGCGATAGCGCTCCGTCCAGTCGTCCTCGGTCACGCAATGCATCAGGCAAACATCCAGGTAGTCGGTGCCCAGCTCCTTGCGAAAGCGGTCCAGGTCCGCGCGCGCCGAGGCCGCGTCGCGCGACCAGGTCTTGGTCAGCACGGTGACTTTGTCGCGCGGCACTTGCTTCAGCGCCGCGGCCACGTGCGGATGGCTGCCGTAAGAATCGGCGGCATCAAAAAATCGCAATCCCTGCTCATACCCGTTCAGCAGCAACGCGGAAAGTCCCGCAACGCCCAGCGCCGTCTGATGCGAATGGTGCCCGACTCCCACAGTGCCCGTTCCCATCGCCAGCCGGCTGGTCTTGATTCCCGTATTTCCCAGCGTGACAGTATCGGTCGCCGCAAATTTCCGCGGCAGCGCCTGGCTCCACCACGCGGCATGTCCCAACGCATCGGGCGCCAGCGGGTCGCGATTGAATAGCCCTCGCGCCAACCCGCTTCCGCCAAGCAAAGCGCCGCCGCCGAGACACGCCGCTCCAATGCCGTATCCGGTTCTTTTGAGAAATTCCCTGCGTCGCAACAATTGTGGTTTCATGATGAAGCCTTCTTCGGTTGTTCGATCCACAGTGAGTTGCGCGCTCCAGCGTGTGCCGCCCACGCATCGACCTTCAAAAAGCAATTCTAATTCTATGGACGCTTTTGTGCATGTTTCGTTACCGGCAAACTTTAGGGGATGCGGCTAGCGTAGGCTGGCGGGATCAAATTCGGTAGTGACCCGCTCGCCTTCAGGAGGATCAACTGTAATGCTCGCCGAATCGGACGAAAAAGCGGCGGCGGGAAGGTCGAATTCAAGAGTAGCGCCGATCAACGAGCACCCGCCCTCTTCGCTGCAACTGTAATTTGCGTGACCGCGCGAGGCGGAAATCGACAGTGCTTGTTCGCCGCTATGAACCTGAACCTGGAAATCCTTCCAGAAATCACCCTGCCTTGGAATCAGACCCGCACTGGATGCGGAACGCGAATTCGCCGGCACGGTGGCGGCGATCGGTCCGTAGGTTGCCGTCAGCTGGATCTCTACGATGACCCGAACGATTTCAGCCGCTTCCTGGCGATGATCGATTGCAGCCTGCTGAGCGCTGTAGTTCCCCGCGTGGCTACTCGAAAGCCGGGCGACCCTTATGAACGGAGTAAGAAACGTGATCGAAGAGATGTGCGGTCCGCTTTCCGGTGGCGGCAGATGGTGTGTGTATTTTTCGAGCAAGCGTTCGAGAGAATCATCGTGACGCTGGCCCAGAAAATACGCTTCGCGAACGGATTCATCCGACAGCGGGGACTGAAACGCCAGAACGGGCTGCGCGAGAAGCGCCGCCGCGATAAGAATCGTTAGGCCGAAGGAGATAGGCGAACGCATCGGAAGCCCTTACTCTGAATATTAGACGCCGGGGCGTGGCAGTACCGTTTCAAGCGATTGTATCCCATGGCGAATAAATTGACTTCGCATCCCATGCAGGCTACCGTCCACGCTGGCTGATCAAGCGTCAATCAACCCTTTTTAAAATCGCAGCGATAAACACACAGCAACAAACAATAGAGGAGATAGTTATGAAAAGAACCTGGATGTGGTGTTTGGCCGGATTGCTTTCACTCGGCGGCGCGGCGCTGGCGCAGGCCCAGGCCGGCGCTACCGAAAAGGCCGTAATCGCACTCGAAAATAAGTGGCTGGAGTCGCAGAAAACAAATAATCCCGACCTGGTCGCGCCGCTACTGGCCGACAAATTCATCAATACAGACACCGATGGGAAAGTCACCAGCAAGGCCGAGATGCTGGCAACCGCGAAAGGGACCAAGTACGACAGCGTCGACTACGAAGACGTGAAGGTAACCGTATTTGGCAACATGGCCATCGCGTCAGGAGGCTTCAAAGGCAAAGGCACCGATCCGTCGGGAAAGCCCATGGATGTCCATGTGCGCTGGACGGATACCTGGGTCAAAATGCCCAGCGGAAAATGGCAATGCGTCGCCAGCCACGGCTCAGCAATAAAGTCCTAAGCCGGTGCACGAGGCAAATCGGAGTGGCCGCCCTTTTGTGGCGGCCATTTTCTTTTTGCACACGCGGTGCGGCATCGCCCGCGCCCAATTTTTGCCCAGTCCGTATCCGCCATCGCGCCATTGGGTGCCCCACACGCCGATTTTGCGTGTGGGGATTTTGGCGTTGTGCTGGCAACCGTGTCAGCAAACGACCCCGGACGTATCTCCCGACCGATGCGGCCATAACTTCGCCGACTAAAGCTCCTGCGTTCTACACTTTGTAGTACAGCTTTCTACCGCATTTTTTCTCCCGCCACAAGCAAGTTTCCGCGCCGTTTTGCACTATAATCATCCTCGCTGATTGATGGCGTTATATCGCGCCGTATCAACGCTAACAACCGTGCCGACCTCCACATCCTTACTAAACCTGCTGGCCGCGCAAAGCTCCTTCGGCCATTACTGGCACAAAATCACCGACCGCACTTTTTCCGGCGTCTATCACGCCAACAGTTTCGATCTGGCGATGATGATTCCCTACTTCATCGTGCTGTTCATCTTGGCGCTTTACGGGCTGCACCGCTACTGGCTGGTCTACGATTACTACGCCTACTCGAAAAACGTTCCGGCCACGCCACCGCCGGTCGACCGAGTGGCCGCACGTCACCATTCAGCTCCCGATCTACAACGAACGCTACGTCATCGAGCGCCTGGTCGAAGCCGTCTCGCGTTTCGATTACCCCGCCGAACTGCTCGACGTCCAGGTGCTCGACGACTCCACCGACGAAACCCAGGAAGTCGCGCGCAACTGCGTCGAGCGTTTCGCCGCGCAGGGCATGCCTATCGCGTACATGCATCGCACCAATCGCGAAGGCTACAAAGCCGGCGCGCTGGAAGATGGCTTGAAAACCGCCAGGGGCAATTCATCGCCATTTTCGACGCCGACTTTGTACCCTCGCCCGATTTTCTGCGCCGCACGATTCCGTATTTCCTGAATCCCTGCGGCGGCCCCGGCATCGGCATGGTGCAGACGCGCTGGACCTACCTCAATCGCGACTACTCCGCGCTGACCGAAGTCGAAACGATTCTGCTCGACGGCCATTTCGTGATCGAGCATGGCGCGCGTTCCCGCCGCGGCACGTTTTTTCAATTTCAACGGCACCGCCGGCGTCTGGCGCCGCAACGCCATCGACGATGCCGGCGGCTGGCAGCACGACACGCTCACCGAAGACACCGACCTCTCCTATCGCGCGCAACTACGCGGCTGGAAATTTCTCTATCTGCCGCACATCGAGTGCGCCTCCGAGCTGCCCGTGGAGATGAACGCCTTCAAAGCGCAGCAGGCGCGCTGGGCCAAGGGCCTGATGCAGACGGCCAAGAAAATCTTGCCGCGCGTTCTGCGCGCCAATGTGCCGTGGCACGTGAAGTCCGAAGCTTTCTTCCATCTCACCGCCAACATCAGCTACCCGCTGATGGTGCTGCTCTCCACGCATGCTGCTGCCGGCCATGATCGTGCGCTTCTATCAAGGCTGGTTCCAGATGCTGCTGATCGACCTGCCGCTTTTTCTGGCGTCGACCTGCTCGATTTCCGGTTTTTACCTGGTCGGCGCAAAAAGCGTTGCGCCCCAAAACCTGGTACCGCACCATTCTCTATCTGCCGTTCGTGATGGCCGTCGGCATCGGCCTTTCGGTGCGCAACGCGCAGGCGGTGCTCGAAGCGATCGCGGGAATGAAATCCGAATTCGCGCGCACGCCCAAATTCAATATCGCCGGCAAAAACGGCTCTTGCGCCAAGAAATCATATCGCAACCAAGCCGGCTGGATGCCCTTCGCGGAAATTCTGCTGGGCTTGTACTTCGCGCTTACCGTGGTCTACGCGGTCCAGAACGAAAATTACGCCACCGTGCCATTTTTGCTGCTCTTCGTGTGGGGCTATCTCTACACCGGTTGCATGTCGCTCGGCCAAACCTACCTGGCCCACCTGCGCTTTGGAGTCGACAGCCCGGAAATGCGTCCCGCCGCCTCCGGCGCTCCAGTTTTCTAGTTCGCACCTTCCGATTCCATTTCTACTCTAGTTCCTATTTGTCCGCCGGCACCGATCCGGGCGCGGTCTGCTTCAGCAGCTCATTCCACACCAATTTATTTTTCCAGTAAGCGACGTGCGCCACCAGCGGCACGGCCGCGTCTTTGTCGATGATGTTCTCGATGGCTTCGGGCGGCGGCCAGGGGCCGGTGAAATTCCCTGGTTTTGGCTCCTGATATCCCGGCAAATCGTAAAATCTCAATTTCCCGGAAATAATATCGTTCTTCGAATAAACATTGATCCATTTCAGCTTGCGGAATTTCGGGTAACTGATGATCAGCGGCTGCACGGTGCAAGCCAGCCGCTCCCGGATGCGCAGCGAATCCTTCCCCTGAATGGTAAAAAGAAAAGCAGTCTTGTTCAGGGGAGACCCGAAACTAACCATCGTTTTGGTGCGATCGGCGATTCCCAGGGCGTGCCCGGAAAGCCAGTCGTCCAGCATCAGCCGGTTCACCGTGTCGTAAGCAATTACGGAACCGAGCGAGTGGCCCACCACCGCGACGTGCTCATACAGAAATTTTGTGGTGTTCGGCTCGTACGCGGTAAAAATCGCCGAGGCCACCGAGCGTGCCACTTCCTTGATCTTGCTTCTGACCTCGTCGAAGCGATCCAGCTTCGCAGGCGTGACATAAATCGCCACATCGCCCACGTATTGCACCATCAGTTCACGAACCTTGGCGCTGAATAAAATTAGAAACGGCCAGACCCACAGAGGACTCTGCAGGAATTCCCAAGTCGTGTGGCCGGCCCCGTGCGTTTTCCAGATGCGCAGACAACCGAATATGGCGATGACGTTCAATGCCAGCGCCATCGCGGAATAAAACAACATCAGAAGCGGATACTCACGCATTTGTGTTTCCGAAGACCTTAAAAGGGCTTTGGTAATCACCGCGGCAATCACCAGCAACAAGGCGCCAAGAATCACCTTGGTGGCAAATCCCTGGAGCTGCGCGCTGGGAATGCTCGTGAACAGGTGCTGCACTACCCCGCGGATCTTTTCAATCCGGCTGATGTGCGCGGGCGCCAAGGCCATGCACGATTGAATCGAGCCGGGCCAGCTGCACGATAGATTCACGGTCCAATCGCCCGCGCTGGTGGTCCATTTCAGGTATGTTACCGCCGCCATCAGCGCGGCGGTTCCCACAATGTCGGCTACGGTGATCACCGCCGACGCCCAGCCCACTATCCCCAGGAACACTCTGGTGATCGATCGCAGCTTCTGCGGCTTGCTCATGTCGCCAATGAACAAAACCGTTCCGAAGGTGAACGCTACGGCGGTCATGCAACTGGCCAGCGCGGTAAGTTTCTCCCAGTTTCCCGTCAGCGAATTCAAGATCGGCAATCCCGTGCGCGCAGCGGCGGCGGAAAGGATCACGCCATTGATCACCGTCAAAGACAAAAGAATCAACAGCGTTGCGCACAGCCAAATCGGCGTGAAACCAGAAATAGAAAATTTTCCCATGCCCCCGAACATGGCTCGCTGGAATTCTTTCCGGGAGTTGAGCAGGCCGTGAAGCCCGCCCTGCCACAAAAAACTCACCACATCGGTCAGCTTCGCCACTCCCTCGGTCTTGGGTGCCCAGTAAGATTCGTACAGGTGCAGCTCGTACTGAGGAATTGGATTGCGCGGATCTGTTTGCGCGCCCTGAATGTCCAGTTCCACGCGCTGCACCACCAGCCCGCCAATATTCACCGTGCGCAGCCGCGGTTTGCGCGTCAAGTGTCCGGGATTGACGGCGTCGATCAGACCGCGCGTCAGGGTGTCCACGGTTTCAAAGGGGATCTGTTCGCCCATTCCATGCACAATCCACACCGCTCTTTTTTCCCGTGGAGCTCGGCGATCGACGCCTCTGTACGTATCTCCCGCGACGAACTTTTTCTCATCCTTCTTGTCGGCAGCGCCAACGGCGGCAATCTTAGCCGCTTCAGTGAACGCGGCGGCCTTATTCGCATCGTTCCATTCCTCGTGCGGTTTTACAGATTCGCTGGTGACCTGTTTTTCGGTGCTCTGCTTTTCGAGGCTGGGTTTCGGGGGAGAGTCCAGGCCGAACGCCGGGTAGCTTATCGGCTGGGCAATCTCGTACTTTGAGCGTAACCGGTCGCCGGAATCAGAAGCAGACGCCATGCTAGCCTCCGGGTTAATTGCCGCAGAGGTTAACTGCTTCCGGCTATTGAGTCAACGAGCGAAGAGCTGTTGTTCACTCGAAGCGGATGGCTACAATTTCGGGATGATTGCCGACGCGCAGCGGCGGTCCCCAGGTGCCTGCTCCGCACGAAGTGTAAATCTGCATGTCGCCGATGCGTTGCAGACCGTAAACATACTTGCCGTACATGCGCGCGGCGGCCAGCGTCCACGGCCAGAACTGGCCGTGATGTGTGTGGCCGGAAAGCTGCAACGAGACGCCTTCCTGCGCGGATACTTCAATGCGATCGGGCGCGTGCTCCAGCAAAATGCTGGGGCGCGTACGATCGAAACCGATGCTGCGCAATATTTTACGAAAATGTTCGCCGTGCGTGGCGTCGCGGTAAGTCACGCCCAGAATCTGCAAACCGTCCACCACGACAACCTCATTGACTAGCACGCGTACGCTGGCCGCGGCCACCGCCTTCAGATACTTCGCTGTATTGGAAAACTCCTCGTGATTCCCTTCCACAAAAAAACTGCCCAGGGCGGGCTTCAGCGCACTTAGAGGCTCGGCCAGTCGCGCCAGGTCGCCGGGCGTGCCGTCGTACAAATCTCCGGCAATAAAAACCGCGTCGGGATTCAGGCGCGCCGCCATTTTCACCATACGCCGCGTAAATCGCGGTCCACGGTAATTTCCCAGGTGCAGGTCGCTCATCAGCACCGCGGTGCGCCCGCGCCACGATGCGGGCAAATGCGGCAAGTTCACGGTGATGCGTTTTATGCGCGTTGCGGCGGCATTGATCACGCCATACAGGGTCGCCGCCACGGCCAATGCCAGAAAAGCCAGCGCGAAATAGTGACGGTCCGGAGCCCCGCCCGTCAGCCGCAGCGCCAGATACGAAACCCAGCACGCCACCGCCGAAAAGAATGCATAGTTCACGAAGCCCAGCCACACCGCGGTGATACGATAGAAAAACCGCAGCACCATATTGGTAAGTCGAAAACCGATCAGCGAGGTGACCAGAAAGCTGACCGACAAAATCGCCATGGCCGCCAGCAGACGCTGATGATTCAGAAAACCGGCATCGCTATAACTTGATTCGCCGGGGATTCGCGGAGCCCAAAAGTAAATCCAGGTAAAAAAAAGAAAGCCGTGCACCAGCAACAGGACCGTTTGAAATACCGACAGAAAAACAATAAGGCGATTGCGCAATCGAATGGTCTCCGCATGGAGCGAGAACAAACTTCCCGCCCACTCCCCTTCAGACTACCATGCCGGTTTTGGCGTCCCGGCCATTTTGGACCGCGGAAGAATTCGGCTACAATCCCGTGAAGGCGCACTGAAAAACGTGTTGTTCGCCGCCGGTCCTGGCGCCGGACTGACGTTTGCAGACAGCGCGTCCGATCGCTGCAAAACCCGCTTGCCCCGGGCGAATAGGTGGTTATTTCTAGGAGAATCCGTTGAGTGGAGAGCCAGTCGGCGCGCGCCTGAATATTTCTGTGTCGAATCTATCTAAAAACCATCTCATGAATAGGCTTAGTGGGTCGCGGCTTCAGCCGCGACATCAGGAGTTCAAGAAGACTTGGGCTTCAGCCCCCCGGACTGCGCTTTTCACCGTCGTCGCGATTTTTGGCTTCGTCGCCGCGAGTGCTCCACAACTCCAAGCCCAGCAGCGCCGCGAACGCGAGCCCAACAGCGTTTATGCCGAGCGCCGCGCCAAAATCGAAGCCCAAGCCGACGGACCGGTTGTTCTGTGGGGCTTCACCGGGCGCGAAGAAGTGTCGCAAGCCTATGTTTTCGCCCAGGAAGATAATTTTTACTATCTCACCGGCCACAACGAAGAAGGCGCGGGCCTAGTCATTCTTCCCGTGCCGAAGCCCGGCGCTGCTTCCAGTGATCCGCTGAATGGCGTCCGCGAAATTCTATTTTTGCCCGCCAAAGATCCCGCCAAGGAAAAATGGAATGGCGTGCGCATGTCG
The DNA here is from genome assembly GCA_963819625.1 of uncultured Acidobacteriota bacterium. Classification (GTDB taxonomy): domain Bacteria; phylum Acidobacteriota; class Terriglobia; order Acidiferrales; family UBA7541; genus Acidiferrum. Next base: position 163,359 of record CAWFWY010000018.1, on the reverse strand, counting down.
CCCAGCGATCCGGGCATCGAAGCCCGCACCGGGTTCGCAGTGGTCAAGCCGTTTTCAGAAATGCGCGCCACGGTGGAGAAGCTCGGCAAAACTTACGCAGTACTCTGCACCATGCTTCCCTACGAAAAAGAACTGGGCGGCTACCCGCACGAAAAAAACGTGGTCGACTGGCTGCAGCTCATCGCCCCGCAGGACAAATTAAAAGATGTGCGGCAGGCCATTTACGCGCTGCGCGAAATTAAATCGCCCGGCGAAATCGCGTTTCTCACCACGGCGATCGATCTCTCGTTGGACGCCCATCTTGCAGCCATGAAAATGATGCGCCCCGGCCTATACGAATATCAGATCGCCGCGAAAATGGTGGAAGTGCACGCCATGGGCGGCTCCGAAGCGGAAGGTTATGCGCCAATCGTCGGCGCTGGGCCCAATTCCGTCGCGCTGCATTACGACAAGCTGTCGCGAAAAATCGAGGACGGCGACATCGTGGTGCTCGACGTGGGCGCGCAATACGCCGGCTACTCCGCGGACATCACCCGCACCCTGCCGGCCAACGGAAAATTCACCGCGCGCCAGCGGGAGATTTACGACATCGTGCTCGGCGCGCAAGACGCCGCCATGGCCGCGATCAAGCCCGGCGCGAATCTCTGCAAAAAAGGCGACCAGAGCCTGTACAAAATTTCCTACGACTACATCAACACGCACGGAAAAGATCGCCACGGCAAATCGCTCGGCCAGTATTACATTCACGGACTGGGCCACGACATCGGCCTGGATGTGCACGACCCCGGCGAATATTGCGAGCCGCTGCGGCCCGGAATGGTGGTCACCATGGAGCCGGGTATTTACATCCCGGAAGAAAATCTCGGCGTGCGCATCGAAGACGACGTGCTCATCACCGAAACCGGCTACAAATCTCTAAGCCAACGGTTGCCGCGCGATCCCGCCGAAATAGAAAAAATCATGGCTGACGCCGCGAAGAATGACGCGCCAGCCAAGCCATAAGCATTCCCACTATTTGCAGCGCATGACCAGGTAGGTGATGTCATCGGACTGGTGGGTTACGCCAACGAACTGGTCCACCGGCTTCATGAGGAACTGCAAACTTTCCTGCGCGCTGAACATGGGCAACGCTCGAATCACGCTGAACCACCGCTCGTTGCCGAATTCCTCATGTTGCGCGTTGAAAGCTTCGACCACGCCATCGGTGTAGAAAATCAACGCGTCGCCAGGTTGCAATTCGAGGGAGCCCGTTTCGTAGACGATCGGGCAATGGATTCCCAGCGGCATTCCGCCGATTTCCAGTTTTTCCAGCGTGCCGGCGGCGCGGCGAAGTATCGGCGCGTTGTGCCCAGCGTTGACGTATGTCAGGCGCCGGGTCTGCGGCTCGTACTCGGCGAGAACCGCGGTGGTGAAGCGCTCGCCGTTCTGGCTGTGAGCGCAGGCATAGCGATTCAACCGCTCAACCAGATCGGCAAGCGGAGCGCCTTCACCGGCGATGGTTCGCAGGCTGGCTTGCAGCGTGGCCATGAGCAGCGCAGCAGGAATGCTTTTGCCCACCACATCGGCAATCACCACCATCAGCTTGGATTCGCCACTCGCATCGCCATTCGGGAAAAAAGCGTCGTAATAATCTCCGGCCACCGAATTTTGCGCGCGCGTGGAAAATGCAATCTCAGCTCCCGCCACTTGCGGCGGAAGCGACGGCACCAGCCAGGATTGAATCTCGCGCGCGATTTCCAGGTCGCGCTTCATGGTCACCTTGTCGGCCAGCTCCAGCAGCAGCAGCGCCAGAAAAAGTACGACGGCGAAGAATTGAGTACGCTCATTGAACAGCAGCACCAGCGCAACGAGCAGGAGCACGCGCCGCGCGGCCGTCATCTTCAACAGCATCGCCCAGAAAAATTGTCTGCCGATGTGCAGCGGCCGCCGCCAGTGCGGCAGCTTCTGGATATTTTCCCAGTCGACGTCGCGCTGGTAGAAACCGTAACCGGCGCGGGCGTCGGCGGCGAATTGCTTCCACAGGTCGTCGATCTGGCGGCCTTCGCTGACGCGCTGCCAGAAATTCTTCACCTTGTCCCTGAAGCGTACGCGGACCTGTGGCTCGGCGGGTTGTGCAACAGTGCTCATCGCCAGTTCAGCATATGAAGCTGCGGAGACTTTGTCGAGGATGGATGCCAGGAAACTTCCGTGCGCAGATTGACCGCATGGAATGCGGCCATTTATACTGAATGTCCGCGCCGGCAGAAATTCGCCGGCGTCCCTCGAGTGATTTCGCGGGCTTGAGTTTGCCGCTTTTCGGATTGGCACACAGCGCCGGCGAAATTCCGAAATACAAGTTAACTGGGAGATTATGAGCAGCACTAAAGCCACACAACTTCGCCCCGGTATGGTTATCCAGCACGAAGGGCAGCTTTACACCGTTTTCAGCGTGGATCACCGCACCCCAGGAAACAAGCGCGGCTCCATGCAGACCCGCCTGAAAAATCTGCGCACCGGCACGATGATCGATTACCGCTTTCGCGCGGAAGAATTTGTGGACCGCGCCATTCTTGACGAAGTGGAATTTGAATATCTGTACAGCGAAGGCGACGATTTTCACTTCATGAACACCGAAAATTACGAGCAGATGCAGATGACCCGCGATGAGCTGGGCGAGACGGTGTTCTATCTGATTCCCAACACCAAGGTGAAAATGGAATTTTTCGAAGAGAAAGCCATCGGCGTGGATTTGCCGGACACGATGGATATGAAGGTTGTTTCGACCGAGCCGACGCTGCAGAAAGCTACGGCCAGCGCGGTGATGAAGCCGGCTACTCTCGAAACCGGGCTGGTGATTAACGTGCCGCCGTTTGTGAACGAAGGCGACCGTGTAAAGGTGGACACCACCGAGGCGCGTTACGTGCAGCGCGTGGAGTAATTTTCGGTTAGTGTAGTGTTGCGAGTTTTGAGTTTCCGCCTCCGCAGCTAGATCGTTTTTCATCTAGAAGAGGCTGTTGACGCCGGCTGGTTTTTCAGCCGGCGTTTTTTTATGGCGCGAAGGAAAGAGGCTTGGCTTGCGCGATAGATCGAAGAGAGATTCCTCCACTTCGCAGCACGGCTCGTTCGCAGGAGCGAACGAGAAAAGAAAAAGCCGCGCCGCTTCGGTCAGAATGACAGGCCTGAATGCGTTGGCTGTGAATGTTGCTTGATCAAAGAACAATGTTGCGACGAGACTGCGTTTTTGGTATTCACCGCAAAAAAAAACAGGCGCGTCATTCCGAATCCCGCTGCCTTTTGGCGGGTGAGGAATCTACTGTTGCATCTGTCGCACGGAAACGACCTATGGGTTGGAGGGCAGAACAAATTTCAGACCGCCGTTTTGGTTTTGTTGCTTGCGGCTGCGGGGTTGGCGCCGAAGACGCGGGCGAAGATGGCGTCTACGTAGCGGAGCTGGCGCTGCAGATCGAAGGTGTGAGCGAGCGCGGCGGCGTCCAGATATTTTGTAACGCGCTTGTCGGCGGCGACGCGGTCGCGGAAGCTGGATTCGTTTTCCCACGCGGCCATGGAGTTTTCCTGCACCGCATTGTAGGCGTCGTCGCGGGGCATGCCTTTTTCCACCAGGTCCTGCAAAAGCTGCCCGGAAAAAACCAGGCCGTGCGTGGACTCCAGGTTGCGCAGCATACGCTCCGGAAAAACGCGCATGTCGGCGATGATGGTGGTCATTTTCGCGAGCATGTAGTCCACCAGGATGGTGGAGTCCGGCAGAATGATGCGCTCGACGGAGCTGTGGGAAATGTCGCGCTCGTGCCACAGCGCCACGTTTTCAAATGAAGCTAGAAGATTGGAGCGCACGATGCGTGCCAGGCCGCAAATCTGTTCGCAGGTCACGGGATTGCGCTTGTGCGGCATCGCGGAGCTGCCGCGCTGTTCGCCGCCGAACGGCTCTTCCGCTTCGCGCACTTCGGTGCGCTGCAGGTGGCGAATTTCCAGCGCAATTTTTTCCAGCGTGGCCGAGACCAGCGCCAGCGAACTGAGATAGTGCGCGTGACGATCGCGCTGAATCACCTGCGAAGCTACGGGAGCGACGGCGAGGCCCAGCCGCTGGCAGATGCGTTCTTCAATGTCCGGGCCGAGGTGCGAAGCGTTGCCCACCGCGCCGGAAACTTTGCCGACGGCCATTTGCGCGGCGGCATCGCGAAAGCGCTGCTGGTTGCGCTGATTTTCGGCGAACCAGTTGGCGACTTTCAGTCCAAAAGTAATGGGCTCGGCGTGCACTCCATGAGTGCGGCCGATTTGCGGAGTGGCGCGAAATTCCTGGGCGCGCGCCGCCAGCGCATCGCCAAATTTCACCAGCGCGGCTTCGATCAAGCGCGATGCGTCGCGCACCTGCAGGGCCTGCGCGGTGTCGACCACGTCGTTGGAGGTCATGCCATAGTGAAACCAGCGCGCGGCGGAGGCGTCGCCGATGGATTCGCCAACCGCCATGGTGAAGGCCACCACGTCGTGCTTCACGCGCGATTCCAGCTCCTGGATGCGCGCGACATTGATTTTGGCGTGGGCGCGAATTCTCGCCGCAGCTTCTTTCGGCACATCGCCGGCTTCCGCCAGCGTTTCCGTGGCGGCCAGCTCCACTTCCAGCCATTTGGCGTACTTGTTGGAGTCGCTCCAGACAGCGCCCATTTCTTCGCGGGTGTAGCGTGGAATCAACTTTGGCTCCTGAATGATCCGCTCGGCCGAACGGCCCGGTGACGACCAGGCAACGCGTGAAACTACAATAATGATACGGTATTTCCAACCTGCATGCGACCGGCCTGAAACAGCATGAGCCCGGCCGATGCCGAAGAACCGCGGCGCCACAAACGGCAATGAATGTGCCACACGACCTAACCGCGGGGCAGAAAACCTGTCTAATGATGAGAATGAGGGAAAGCGTCGAAAGCGTTCGGGAAGCCGACGCCATAGCCATCGACCGCACGCTTGCAGGCGATCGCGATGCTTACCGCATTCTTGTGGAACGGCACAGCGCCACGATTTTTCGGTTGGCGTACCGGCTCACCGGCAATCATCAGGACGCTGAAGAGATTGTGCAGGAGGCGTTTTTGCGCGCTTATCAAAAACTGCAGCAGTTTGCGTCGCAGGCCAATTTCGCGACTTGGGTCTATCGCATCGCCGCGAATTACGCCATCGACCGGCTGCGCCAGCGCAAGAAAGAAGATGCGCGACGGCAGGCGCCCAGCACCGAATTGTCGGACGAAGTGGAGATGGATCCGCTGCTTCAGATCGCAGATGCCGCGCCGTCGCCGGAGCGCTTGACGCAAAGCGTGGAGCTGAAACGGGAAATGCAAATTGCGCTCGACAACCTGACGCCCGCGGAACGCACCGCTTTTGTGATGCGCCATTGCGATGGCTGCGGAATTGAAGAGATTGCCGGGGCGTTGAAATCGAATTCGAGCGCGGCAAAAAATACCGTGTTTCGCGCGGTGCAGAAATTGCGCCACGCGCTGGACCCGCAATTTGTTCCGCGGGCGCAGGCACGGGCGATCGGAACGGAATGATGAGAGCGGAATCGATGGGAACGGGATCATGACGCACTTGAGCGAAGAACAATTGATTGCATATCAGGATGGAGAGCGAACGGAACGCGAGGCGTTTGACGCGCACCTTGCGACGTGCGCGGAGTGCCGAACGCATCTGGAACGCATCGCGGAAATGCTGGCGGCGTACCAGGCGCTGCCGGTGCCCGATCCCGGCGACGATTTCGGCAGGCGCGTATGGCAACAGATTGCTCCGCGCCTGACGGAAAAACGCGCGCACTGGTGGGACGCGTTGCTCGAGCCGCGGCGCCTAGTGGTGGCTGGACTGGTGGCTGCGCTGTTGCTCGTGGCATTTTTGGCCGGGCGCGTCACCAAACATATCGATCACGGAGACGCGGCGCTTTCCGCCGAGCAGGTTCGCCAGAAGGTTTTGATGCTGGCCGTGGGAGAACACCTGGGCCGCTCGGAAATGGTGTTGATGGAAATTGCCAACGCCGGACCGGAAACGGGGGGATTGAAGCAGGTGAACATTTCTTCGCAGCGGCGGCGCGCGGAAGATTTGCTGGACGAAAACCGGCTGTACCGCCAGACCGCAGTGCAGGAAGGCGACAACGGACTGGCCAAGGTGCTGGATGAACTGGAGCGGGTGCTGCTGGACGTGGCGCACAGCCCGCAAACGGTGACGCCGGCGCAGTTCAAGTCGATAAGGCAGCGTATTGATGACGACGGATTGTTGTTCAAGGTCCGCGTGCTGGCGAACGAGATTCAAAAGCAGAAAAAGACAAGACCGGCAGGGCCGCTAGAAAGCGGCTCGGCACAAATCGAAAGGAATAACCAGGCATGATCACAGGAAAATCATCTCGACTCGTAAGCATTCTTTGGGCGGCAACATTCGCGCTGGCATTCGGGCAACTGGCGCGTCCGGCGGCGGCTAGCGCGCACGCCGCGTTGCCCAGCCAGGCGCAAGCTCCGGACGCGACCAGGACGGAACCAACGTCCACGGAAGCTGTCGACAGTGTAGACATTGAAAACGATCACGAAGACAGCGAGATGCAAGGCGATGGCGACCAAGACAAGAGCGAGCGAGCGCAGGAGAAGGCCGAACGCGACCAGGAAAAGCAGGAGCGCGAGCAAGAACACGCGGAGGAAAAACGTGAACGCGACCAGGATCGCGCGGAGCGCCTGGAAGAACACTATGACGACGGTCGCGAAGCGTTGGATGACGGGAACTATGAAAAAGCGCGCGAGAAATTTGCGGAGCTGGCGAAAGACAACGGCCCGCAAACGGACGCGGCACTTTATTGGGAAGCGTACGCCGAACAGCGCCTGGGCCACCGGCAGGCGGCGCTCGCGGCGATTGCCGATTTGAAGGCGAGATTTCCGCAGAGCCGCTGGCAGAAAGATGCCAGCGCGCTGGAAATCGAAGTCCGGCAGAACACCGCACAACCTTCGCGCCCGGAAGCATTGGCCGATGACGAGCTGAAAATGCTGGCAATTCAAAGCTTGATGAACAGCAATCCCGACCGCGCCATGCCTTTGCTGGAAAAAGTTCTGCAAGGCTCGGCGACACCCAAGGAAAAATCCAAAGCGTTGTTTGTGCTGGCCCAAAGCGGCTCGCCGAAGGGGCGGGAAATCATCGGGCGCATTGCGCGGGGCCAGAGCAATCCGGAGCTGCAGAAGAAAGCGGTGGAATACCTGGGGATTTTCGGCGGGCCAGACTCGCGGAAGATCATGGCGGAAATCTACGCTTCGAGCACGGATGTTTCGCTGAAGCGCGCGATTTTGCGCAGCTACATGATCGGCGGCGACAGAGAGCATCTATTCGCGGCGGCCAAAAACGAAAAAGACACGGCGCTGCGCGGCGAAGCGATCCGGCAGCTGGGGCTGGTTGGCGGGCAGAACGAACTGGAACAGCTGTATAAGACGGAGACTTCGCCGGAGATCAAACGCGAATTGCTGCAGGCATTTTTCCTGGCGGGCGACGCCAACAAACTGTGGGCAGCGGCGAAAGATGAAAAAGATGTGAGCGTGCGGCGCGCGGCGATTCGCAACCTGGGGCTGATTGGCTCCGAAGATTCCGGCAAGGCGCTGCGCGAACTGTATGCCCGGGAGACGGACCTGAGCATACGCAAAGAAGTGCTGAACTCGCTCTTCATTCAAGGCAACGCTACGGCGCTGGTAGCCATCGCCAGGGCGGAAAAGGATCCAGAACTAAAAAAGACAGCGGTGCAGAAGCTGTCGCTGATGAATACCAAAGAATCCAGCGACTACATGATGGAACTGCTGCAGAAATAGGTGAACGAGATGAATATGACGATGGTGGTTTGCAAGGTCTTGCTGAGCGCTGCGCTGGTGGTGTTCCACGCAGCGGCGAATTTTACTGGCGGGCAGCAAACTGCGGAGCAAGACACGCAGCACGGTACGCAGCTGCGAATTGAGAACGCCAAGGTCGAGACGCGGAGCTTGGAGGGAACGTTAGCCGCCGCGATTGGCGCGGCAGAGAAAAACTCTACCGGCGCGATGTGGATCGGCTACATCGTCAAGATGGTCGCGGGACAGCGCACGATCTGTTGCGGAAACATCAGCGATCGCGGTGCGGTGCGGTGCGGAAAATGCGAACTTGAGTCAGGGCACGATCACTGGGGCAACATCAACTCCAAAAAAGATGACAGCGGCGGCACAGGCAAAAGCACGGTGAAGCTGGAAGGCGGGCAGGAGTTGACGGTGCTTTTCCGGCTGCAGGACCATCACGTCTCGCGCATCAAGCTGGCGTCTGAAGATTGCGTGCTGGATGCAGGCGGGTTGCCGTTCGTGTGGCTGACGGATGTGAACGCGGCGGAGAGCGTGGCGCTGCTGGCGGATTACGTAAAGAAAGAAAACGGCGAGCGGCACTCCACGGGGAACGAAGCGCTGACGGCGATCGCGCTGCACGATGGGCAGGAACCGGAGGCGGCGCTGGAATCGTTCACGGCGGCGGGGCAGCCGGAAGAGTTGAGGAAGCAGACTTCGTTCTGGCTGGGAGCGGCGCGCGGGAAAGAAGGATTGAACACGTTGCAGCGGATGGCCAAGAGAGATCCGTCGACGGAAGTGCGCGCGCAGGTAGCGTTCGCGCTTTCGGTGAGCGGCGAGCCGGCGGCGCTGGATGAAATGATCCGCATGGCGCATGAAGATGAAAGCGGACACGTGCGCGGGCAGGCGATTTTCTGGCTGGCGCAGAAGGCCGGGAAACGCGCGGTAGGCGCGATCGATGGCGCGATTGAAAACGATCCGGACACGGAAGTGAAGAAGCAGGCGGTGTTTGCGTTGAGCCAGTTGCCGAAGGATGAAGGCGTGCCGAAATTGATTCAGGTGGCGCAGACGAATCGGAATCCAGCGGTGAGGAAGCAGGCAATGTTCTGGCTGGGACAGTCGGAGGATTTGCGGGCGCTGGATTTTTTTGAGAAGGTGTTGACGAAGTAAGAGTCTACAACCCAAGGCGTATAAATCTTGGGGCGACAATCGTGGTCGTTCATTACCAAAACCTCACACGCAAGTTCGGCGTGTGGGGTACCCGCTTTATAGCTGAGGGTACAGGCGTGAGTCATCACCGGTTGGCGGCGGGGAGCGTTCGAACGGTGAATGTCGACGCGTCGACATTTGCACGAATTGTCGGCACGTCGACAATTGAACAAAATGTCGGCGTTGCCAACAAATGAACTCTTAAGAAGATCTGACTGGCAAGAATTATTTTGTTTCACGTGGAACAGAAAATGCAGATGGAAAATTGTTGTTTCACGTGGAACAACAATTTTGAATCGGCGATCCGGAGAAAAATCGTTGTTTCACGTGGAACAGTTCAATTGTGTTTCACGTGGAACGCGCAAAAGTATTGTTTCACGTGAAACAGGTGCGTGCCCATCGATTCGAATGCGCAGAGCGTTCGAATCGGCAGAAAATTCGAATCGATGGGGCGTTCGAGTCGGCGTTTGAATCGGCGGGGCGTTCGAAATCGTTGCTGCTCCCGCAGGTGAAGTTATTCGATTTGGTAATCTTGACTTGAACGGGCGCGCCGCCTAGACTTTTGCAACCAGATGATCCTCTCAGTGAATACATCCGCGAGACCGGGAATGCATACTGTCGCAAAGTTGACGCTGGTAATGGGATTCCTCGTGCCGGTAGCATGGGCACAAAAGTCTCCGCCCCCTACTCCTCCGCCTGTCCAACCGCCAAGCCGCCCTACGAATCCTTTGAATACACAGCCTAATGAACCGCGAGAGAATTACGTGATGTTTTTGCAGGGACGGGTGGCAACCACCGATGGCACGTCCTTGCCAAGCGAAGTGCTGGTTGAGCGGGTTTGCGGCGCCAGGGTGCGCCAGCAGGTGCATACAGGTCCCCGCGGGGACTTCAGCATGCAATTGGGGTCGACGGTTGATCCCATACTTGATGCCAGCGGAGATAACACTCCGCTAAATAACTTGCGCAGTAAGAATTCGGATATGGGAATTCCAAGGCGGGAGTTGGCGAATTGCGAGCTGAGGGCTTCGGTTTCCGGTTTCAGCTCGAGTGTCATCCCACTTGTGGACCTTGACGGAATGGCCAGCATTAACGTAGGCGCTATTACGGTGCAAAGACGCCAAAAGATCGAAGGCGTGACGTTGAGCGCCTCGGCCTACAAAGCGCCAAAAGAGGCGATAAAAGCTTATGAGAAAGGTGTGGAAGCCGCGAGGAAGGGTAAGCTTGCCGAGGCGCGCAAATATTTTGGAAGGGCCGTAGAGATCTACCCCGGGTATACGAACGCGTGGTTTCAGCTGGGGAGGGTATTAAATAAGGACCAACAGAAGGATGCAGCCCGGACAGCGTTTACCCAGGCGACCACCACCGATAGCAGGTTTCTGCCGCCATATCTTTCGCTCGCGGTAATGGCCTTCGAGGCAGAAAGTTGGAAGGAGGTCCTTAGTTTTACCGATCACATCCTGGATCTCGATCCACTGCATCATGCGCCTGGTTACGTGCTGGATCTGGATTCTTCGGATTATGCAGAAGCGTATTTCTATAACGCGGTGGCCAACTACAGACTCAAGAAATTCGAAGCCGCGGAGAAGAGCGGACTGAAAGCTGAACACATAGACCTCCTCACTCATTTCCCGCAACTGCATCTATTGCTGGCAGAAATCTTCGCGCGAAAAAATAACTACGATATGGCGATCATAGAGACACGAACTTACCTGGAGTTAACTCCCCATGGGAAAAACACGGAGCAGGTGCGGGAGCGGTTGGCGAAGCTGGAGCAGCTGAACGCCTCGGTGGCGGCTGCAGAAAAACCCGCTCAGGAGTAAGTAGCGTTCCTCGATTCGTTGTGCTCCTCGCTTTGTAAATTGCCAAGATCAATTGAACACCCTTCTCCCGCAGATGCGGGCTCAGGGTAAAGCAGATTCCTCACGCGCCGCGTGGCGGCGGTTCGGAATGACTCGTTGGATTTGGTTGCAAAACCACGGGGAAAGGAAAATTCAAGGTCAAAGACCGCACCCTTTGAAAACCACAAAGGATGCGGCACCCCCGCTTTGACGGTTCAGAGTTGTGCCCTATTTGGGGCTGAATGCAACGACGTGTGAAGAATCAGGAGCGGGCGGAGAATTTTAGTTCGCTTAGGGCGGGAATGGAAACGGGGACGGTGAGCACGCGCTCGGGGATCGATTTTTTGGACTGAAGGGCGTTAAAGACCATTTCGATGGCTTCGCCGGCATTGGGAGGAACAAATACGGTGGCGGCCAGCAGGCCGCTGCGCACCCAGGACTGGCCGGTTTTGGGGAGGCCGTCGCAGCCGGTATAGGGAAGGCTGAGCCAGCGTTCTTTTTCGGATTCGTTGGTTAATTCTTCAAAGGCCCTACGAGCGCCGACAGCCATGGAGTCGTCTTGAGCGCCGACCAGGTCGATGGGAGCGCGTTGAGAGGTGACCAGCTTGAGCCAGGAGCGCACCGCGCGAGTGGAGCTTTCTTCGGTCCATTGAGCTTTGAGAATAGTGATCTGAATATTGGCGGGCTTGGTTTCGCGCATGCCCAGGGTGCGTTCCTTGGCGGCGGAATTTTCGGACGGTCCCTGAATATAAAGGACAGAACCGCCGTGAGGCAGCAGAGCGGCGAATTGGCGGCCCTGGATGCGCCCGATTTCAACGTGATCGGAAGTGAGACCGAAGACGGGCGCGGTGGCAATTTTGCGGAGATCGGAGATGTAGGCGGCGTCGCGATTCAGTACGCCCCAACCGATACCGGCACTGACCGCGGCCTGGGCGACTTGCGGTAAGGCGGTGCCGCCAACAGGTTCAAAGATAATGGCGCTGGGACGGGCGCCTTCGGGAGACTGAATGGCTTTCAAGACCTGAGTGCTTTGATTGATGGCGTCGTTATCGGCGAAGACGACCTGTACTTCCACGCCGAGTTTGCGCGCCGACGCTTCGGCAGACTGAGCCTGCTCAATCTGATAGTCGTTGTCGCTGGTCGTGAGTGAGACTAAGAATCGCGGTTTAGCCATGATTATTCGGGAGCGCTATTCAAGCAGACCGTTTGGGCTGGCGGGTTGTGACTTGTATGCGGCTCTATCTCCAGCATAGGACTGGGAAGGTGGAGGCGCAATTCGGTATACGAAACGTGTTCCAAACTGGTATTACCTTTTCGCTGAAATTCCATCGAGGTCGTTTAGAGCTTCAATGGGCCACAGGTGTTGCTGGACGAGTCATTTCCATGGCCCAGATGGCTGCGGGGCGCATGTACATGGAGGCGCGGTAATTGCCGGTAATGTCCCAGGCTTCGGGAGTACGGAACCAGTAGCCTTTGGTCTCGTAAGTGGTGTGATAGACGCCCCAAGCGGTCTTGAAGGCTTCGTCTTTGAGGCCGTCGCCGAGCATCAAGGCGGCTAGGCCGAAGGTGGTGCCGGTCCAGACTTCCTCAACCTGCTGGTTGGTTTTCACGAGAGTGCCATCCGGCGCGATGCCATTGATGGCGCCCATGGAGCCATCGGCGAATTTCATGACGTTGAAATTATAAATTTTCTTGAGAGCGCTGATCTGCATTTCGCGAGGAATGATATCGCCGAGGCCGGTGACGTTGGCGTACCACTGGCCGGCGAGCTGGTCGGCCTGGATGTCGTCGCGATACTCGCTGGCGGTGTCGTAGCGGAAGTATTCGCCGTTCCAGAGCTTTTTGATATAGCTGGCCTGGCTTTTGGCGAAGAGGTCGTGGTATTCGGAGGCTTTCGCGGAGTCGCCCAGTTGTTTGGCGATTTCTTCCGCGGAACGGAGAGCGGCGAGCCACAGGCCGCCGGAATAAGCGCTTTCGCCGCGAACGATCCATTCGTCATAGGTCTGGTCGGGATAGCCTTCGTTTTCGGGAATACCGTCGCCGTCTTTGTCATATTTGCGGAGATAGGCGAGAGCTTCCTGGACGGCCGGCCAACTGTAACGCAGAAAATCCTTGTCTTTACTACCGGTGAGGACAAAGTCGCGATAGATCATCAGAACAAATTTGGGATTCAGATCTTTCCAGCCATTAGTGTCCTGCCAACTGAACTGGTTTATCTGCACGAAAGGATCTTCGTTGGGGACGCCGAGATCGTGGGGGACGGCGCCTTTGGCCTTGCGAATTCTAAATGCAGGGATTCCGGAATGCTGGGTCTTCCAAATCCAGGCCATTTTTTCGTTGTATTCGTGCGGAACGGTGTCGGCGAATTCGCGCATGACGTCTTTTTCGATGTCGGGCCAGAATTTTATTAGCGGCATGGAGCCGTAGAAGCGGACATCCAGGGTTTCGTAAAAAGGATAGTCGTAACATTCCATGAAGGAGTAGACGGGGTGAGTTTTTGGATCCGCGCCGACCTGGCGGCCCCAGAAGCCTCCCGCATCGGCGAGGACGTACATTTCATTGAAGAGCATACCGCGATACCAGAGCGGTTTGGTTTCATCATTCACGTAAGGAGCTTGCCAGGCGTCGATGGCGTCGCTCCACTTGGCGGCATTTTTCAAGCCGTCGCGGGCGATGGCCCAGGCATTCAAGCCGGACGTTCCGTAAAAGTCGGTGTAGCGCTTGTGCCACTTGCGGCCGGCACCGAATTCGACTACCGGGAGGTCCCAGGAGATGACCATGGGGATGACGCGCTTTTCGCCGGGCTCGAGAGTAAAACGCACGGCGATGGCGCCGGCGAGAGGTTCATCACTGCTGGTCCAATGATCGGCACTGTTGGAGAGTTTTCCGTCTTTACTAAATGGAGTCCAGACGTCCTTGCCGTCGCCGTCGGGATCGAAAGTGGTTTGGAAACTGACTTCAACGCCCGGGCTTTCGAGGGCGGCGATGGCGAGTTGACCGTCCCAGGCTTCCTTGACGGCTTCGATATGGTTGCGATCGAAAACGATGCCCTTCATAGTGCCGGCAGAACCGAGGGATTCGTTGGCGGAGCGGTTGAAATTTCCAGCGTTGATTGCGCCGCTGAAATCGTGGCCAGTGGAGCGCAGCCAGCCGAGCATATTTTCCCAGGAAAGAAGTACGGAGACGGTGACGCGGCGCTTGGTGGGATTTTCAGCGTGCCAGCGATAAACGGCGATGGGATAGCTGGTCTCTTTGTAATTGTCGGGGAGAATGGGCGAGAACTGTTCGACGTAGACGTGTGCTGGGAATTTTTCCCAGCGATAGTCGAACCAGGCTTTGGGGTAAAGGGCGGCATAGTCTCCCGCGCCGACGGGATAATCCCATGTCCAGGACTTTAGCTCGGGACCTTTGGGATGGTCGGAGGTCAAAACCTGGGCAATGCCGTCCTGATCGCCTTCGGATTTTTGAAACATGGCGAACTGGTTAGCGGTGATGGACTGGTATTTGTGAACGCCGGCCTGCAAATGCCAGCGGGCGAAGTCGCCGCGATAGGTGCGCGAGAAAGTGCCGGCGCCGAAGCCGCCAACAGGAGCTCCCTGCCAATAACCGTCATCGATGTCTTGCAGAGTGACTTTTCTGGATCCAGGATTTTCGAGCGGGGCGCCGAGGGGGCGTTTCCAGGCAGCTTTTGGGATATCATCGCCGGGCCGGGCGGCGGGCGCTAGAATGAGAACGAGCGTAGACAGCAAGCAACAGTGGAGCCTCGACTTGATCATGGATCTCCCTAGAGACAGACGCCGCCGGATTGTGCACCGGTCGATCCAGCAGCCAAACGTTAGGGAATTATGCTATAAAATCGATATTCTAATCAAGTTAGGCGGGCCTTAAGGGGAACCGACAAGACCCAGTCACAATCCTGCACGAGAAGATTAGCGAACCAGTCGGGGGCAAACATGCATTCACATGGCAGTAACAGTCGGCTGCGCGGGCGACTAACGGCAACAATTATTCTGACGATGATTGCGTTGGTGGTGCAGCCGAGCGTTCGCGGGCAAGCGATTCCGGTGCGGGTGGAAATCGATGGAGGAGCGGCCACGCATCCTTTCCCGCACTTCTGGGAAAAAATGTTTGGATCGGGGCGGGCGATTCTTTCGCTGCGTGAAAGCTACCGAAATGATTTGCGGGAGGTGCGGGACATAACCGGATTCGAATACATTCGCTTTCATGCAATTTTTCAGGATGAAGTGGGGCTGTATGACGAGGATAAGGATGGCAAGGCTGCCTACAATTTTTCTTACGTCGATCAGATTTACGACGGATTGCTGCAGAACAAGGTGCGGCCATTCATCGAGTTGAGCTTTATGCCGAAGAAGCTGACGTCGGAACCGAATACGGCGCATGCTTTCTGGTACAAGCAGAATGTGGCTCCGCCGAAGAATTGGAACAAGTGGGAGCAGTTGGTGGAAGCTTTTACGCGGCACCTGGTGGAGCGCTACGGAGAAGAGGAAGTGGCGCAGTGGTATTTCGAAGTGTGGAACGAGCCGAACCTCGATTTCTGGGTGGGGAATCCGAAGGATACGACGTATTTCGATTTGTACGATCACGCGGCGCAAGCAGTGAAGCGAGTGAGTTCAAGACTGCGCATCGGCGGCCCGGCCACAGCGCAGGCGGCCTGGGCGGACAAATTCCTAGCGCACTGCAAAGAAAAAAATGTGCCGGTGGATTTCGTTTCAACGCACGTATATGGAAATGATTCGGCGGAAGACGTGTTCGGCACGCATGAAAAGATTTCGCGCAACGAGATGGTGTGCCGGGCGGTGAAGAAGGTGCACGAGCAGATTGGCGCTTCGGCTTATCCGGGGATACCGCTGATCTGGTCGGAGTACAACGCGGCGTACGACAACAATCCGGCGGTGACGGACGCGGCGTACATGGGGCCGTACCTGGCGAATACGATTCGCGAGTGCGACGGGCTGACGGCGATGATGAGCTACTGGACGTTTTCGGATGTATTCGAAGAGCAAGGAGTGGTGAAGACGCCGTTTTATGGAGGATTTGGATTGCTGGCGGAAGACAGCATTCCCAAGCCGGCGTTCAACGATTTGGCGCTGCTGCACCGCCTGGGCGATGTGCGGCTGGAGGTTGAATCGGATTCCGCGCTGGTGACGAGGCGGAAAGATGGATCGCTGGCAGTGGCGGTGTGGAATCTGTTCCTGCCGGAAGAGACCGGCGCGGCAAAGACAATTACGCTGCACTTTTCGGGAGTGAAAGCGGGCCAGACGGTGCGGGTTACGACCGTGGATAAAGAGCACGGGTCGCCGCTGCCCGCTTTTGAAAAAATGGGGAGCCCGCGTTTCCCTTCCCGCGAGCAGATTGAAACACTGCGAAAGAGCGCGGCGCTGCCGGCGGCGAAGATGCAGGCCGTGACGAACGGAGAAATCACGTTGACTCTGCAACCTCAGGCGCTGGCATTGATCGAAATCGCAAAATGAAAACCCGGGCGCGGGATTTCGAGCGTTCCGAGTGCGAGCTAAGAATTGAGCGGCAGGGTGGGGACCACGGCGTGAAATCCGGCGCGGGTCATGCCGCGTTTTACTTCCGCGTTTTTCATGAATTGCTCCCACACAAAACCAGTGCGAGAATTTTCGGCCATGACGATGGTAATGCCGATGTCGATGCCGAGGACGTCGGCGCTGTACCAATTGGTGAGCGGGTTGAAGGCGTCGACGAAGCCATAGGTGCGCCAGGCTTTGTTGCCGTAGTTCTGACGGATATAGCGCAATACTCGCAGGGTCTCCTGCGGCAGGAAGGGCAAGGAACCGGCGGTGGCGCAGGGGACCACCGAGCCGTCGATGCGGCCCATTTCGGGGGGGCCGCCCCACGCGGTGTAACCGCGAACGGAGTCAGAGGCGCTGATGCCCCACAAGTCTTCGGTGTAGTCGGGGAATTGCTGGGCCAACTCGAGGCACCACAATTTGTGGACCTTGGTGGCGATGACCGAGTTGGAGAAATAGTCGGCGAATTTGTCGCGGCGGCCGCGAAAATCGAACCAGGCGTGCGAATACTGGTGGGCGAATATGGGCGCGTGCGCGCCGATGTAGCGAATGCCGTTGAATTCAAAAATGGGGCGGGACCAGGCCGCCCAAGTGGCCAAAGGAAGAGCGTGGCTTATAGAGCCCATCCCGAGAAGGTAGATCATCATGAGCTCGCTGTAAGAATTCCAGCGGGTGCGCAGGAAGCCGTGCTCGGGCGTCCAGCCCATGGAGAGAGTGCTTTTGCCCTGGAGCATCCAGATCCAATCGACGCGCTCGAAAATTTTAGTGGCCAGCTCGTAGATTTCGGCGTCGTCAAAATAGGCGCGGCAGGTGAGTACTCCGCATAGAAAAATGGCAGTGTCGATGGAGGAGACTTCGGACTGGAAGACGCGCTCGCCATTCTGGATATTCAGGAAATGAGCGTAGAAGCCGTGTTCGTGCTGAACGCGGCTGAGCACGAAGCGTAGGGTGTTGCGGACGCGATCGCGAATCTCGATGCGCTGCTCCCAACCGCGCTGGTCGGCGATGCAATGGGCGGTGAGCCCAAAACCGGTGGCGGCAATGCTGGCGGCGTTGCGCTGGTCGGTGCCTTCGGCGTGGCTGCGGTCCTTGACCAGGCCGGTAACGGGATTGGTTTCGTTCCAGAAAAACTGGAAGCTGGTGCGCTCGATGTCTTCGAGAAACTCGTCCTCATCGCGAGTGAAACGGTATTTGGTGGGATCGTTTTCAAAAAGCGGGGGCCGCTCAGTGGGTTGCTGGGTGGGTTGGGTCCGTTGAGGAGTAGGTTGGGCGCTTTGCTGCAGGTCAGAGATCAGGTCAGCGGGCGCGATGAAGGGCAGGCCTGTAGCGAGTTGGAAAACTTGGCGCAGCCAGGCGCGGCGCGAGGTGCGGCCACGGATCACCGCGCGCACCCACGG
Organism: uncultured Acidobacteriota bacterium; assembly: GCA_963819625.1. GTDB lineage: Bacteria > Acidobacteriota > Terriglobia > Acidiferrales > UBA7541 > Acidiferrum. Next base: position 145,558 of record CAWFWY010000018.1, on the reverse strand, counting down.
GGCGCGATGAGAAGAACAGTGCATAGCAGGGACTGGTTGCTCCTGTCCATCGAGAAGTCCATCTTACGAGAGGGTCGAGCGGCGGCGTACAGGGAATCTCGGGCGCCGTTCCAGCGGCGAATCAGAACGACAGCGCAGGTGAGTAAGGCGCAATGGATAATCAGCCTAGCGGTACAAGCCCGATCGACGGTGAATCCGGGGGTCTGGCGTGCTATGGTGCGGTGGGCATGAGGAGAACTAAGCGATGAAACTGGGCATTCGAAAGGTGTTTAAGGTGCTCGCACCGGGAGGTTCGCTAAGGCGCCGGGTGGCTTACGGGCTGGCCGTGGTGCGGCTGATCCTGGTTCCCGTAATCGTTCTCTCCGTGTACTACCTGCTGGTGGTCGGGCGGATCGTGGAGCGCATTGTGAGCTTTGATGCGCCGGCGGCCACGTTGTCGCAACAGGCGTCGATTGAAATGCTGGAGGCCAGACGCGCAGAGCGAAATTATTTGTTGTTGTACGACCCTTCATCATTGCAGGCCAATCGCGAATCGATAGCCAAGCTGGAGCAGATTTTACGGGCGATTCGCGACCTGAATGCGGCGGACCAGCCGTTGACTTCACGAGCGCTGGATGCGCTGCACCAGTACGACCAACAGTTTAGAAGCGCGGTGGACAACATGCAGAAACCGGGAGAAGCCCCGGCGGACCGGATCCAGGCGGTTTTGCAGTCCTACGAGAACGATCTGGGCGGCATTCTGAAAGGCGCGAGAAATAAAACTCGCGAACAGCTCATCGTGGAGTTGCGGGCGCGAATCGGGTCGTTTGACGCGCAAATAACCAAGACAGCACAGGAAGGAAACCCGGCGCTGCGACAGATAACCGTCGATCTGCAGACTTCCGGCCAGGATGTGCTGCGGCTGACGTCGGAGCTGGAAGCGCGCAATTGGGACCGCATTGACGGGGACCACCGAAGAGCCCGGCGGCTGATTTCGCACGCGGAATGGTCGTTGAGTATCGTGTCGGCGATTACGCTGCTGGTGAGCATATGGATCAGCTTTATATTGCCGCAGCAGGTGGTGCGTCCATTGATGAGCCTGAAGGAAGCGGTGGATCACGCGGCGGCGGGAAATTATGAAATCGAGTTTGAGATTCGCGGGGCGGGCGAGGTGGTGGAGCTGGCGAACAGCATACGGCTGTTGATCAGCCATGTGCGGGAACGGTATAAGGGCACGGAATCGCCACAGCCGGCGAGCTAAACGATGAAGCGGAGCGCCTGCAAAGCGCAGCAATTGAGGGAGAACAAAATATGCGGGACCAGGCGGGGGGAAGTTAGAACGTGGCGGTCAGGAAAGGCCGCTTACGTTGAAGAGGTCTTCCTCGACAATTTCGCAGAGAATGTGGCCGATTAGAATATGGGCTTCCTGGATGCGGGCGGCGTTGTTGGACGCTACGCACAGACAATGGTCGACCAGAGGCTTCAGTTTTCCGCCGGCGGCGCCGGTCATGCCGATGGAAATTAATTTTTTTTCGCGGGCGGCTTCGATGGCTCGCAACACGCTGGCGGAATTGCCGCTGGTGGAGATGCCCACGGCGACATCGCCGGCTTTAGCAATGGCCAGCAGCTGGCGCGCGAAGACATGATCGTATCCGTAGTCGTTGCTGACGGCGGTGAGGCAGGAAGTGTTAGTGGTGAGGGCCAGGCCGGGGAGGCCGGGGCGTTCGCGAAGATAGCGGCCGGCTAGCTCGGCAGCGATGTGTTGGGCATCAGCGGCGCTGCCGCCGTTGCCGAAGAAAAAAACTGTGCCGCCGCCGCGGATTGAAGCGCTAATCGCGCGAGCGGCATCGGCAACGATAGACACAAAGTTAGCGTCGCCGGTGAGATGGCGTTTGACGGCGATGCTTTCTTCGATGCGCTCGACGATTAATCGTTCAAGAGCTGGTTTCATGAGCTAGTTTCCCGCTGGACAGTATATGACGGCGCCTGGAATGTAACTCAATAAATGGAGTTGCACGCTTGCCGGATTTCCTACTCCGTAGGATGCGCGGGGGCTGATTCCACTCGAATATCGGGGCCTTTCCGGCGTATCGCACTTCGTTCACTCCTGTTGCTGCTGGCGCTCGGGCCAATGGTCTACTACCTGCTTTCGCTATACGGCATCGTTGAATATTTTCGAAGTGTGCAGCGGTTGCCGCCGCGAGTTGACGCTATTGCTCCGGCGGTGAGCATTCTGAAACCGGTGCGAGCGGTAGATTCGGAAGCGTATGCGAATTTTGCAAGCTATTGCTGCGTGAATTATCCGGAATACGAAATAATTTTCGCGGTTGCTGATCCTGGGGATGCAGTTGTTCCGGTGATCGAGAAATTGCAACGGGATTTTCCTGCCAGGCAAATCCGGCTGATCACGTCCGTTGAGCGGTTGGGAGAAAATAACAAGGTCAGCAATCTGTACTGGCTGGTGAAAGAAGCGCGATACGAATTGCTGGTGATGAGCGACAGCGACGTGCGAGTAGGAAGCGATTATTTGCGCGAGCTGGTTGCGCCGTTCGCTGATCCTTCGGTGGGAGCGGTGACTTCGTTCATCGTTGCGCCGGAGGAGGCTCGCTAGCCGCGGATATTGCGATGCTAGGAATGTGCGCGGATTCGCTGCCGTGGGCGGTGCTGGCGGCGGTTGTGGCGTTTGCAGCAGGGTGGAAGGGGATCGCCGCCGCATATCTGCTGGCTTACCTGATTTTGCGGATTGGTATGGCGTGGGCTGCGGGAGTGTGGGGGCTACGGGATCGGAACCATCGGCGGGAAGCTGTGGTTGCTGCCGCTGCGAGATCCGATCAGCGCGGTAGTGTGGGTGATGGGATTTTTTTCGGACCAGATTCGATGGAGAGGATCGGAATTCCGCGTGAAGAATGGGCCGTTGACAGCGGTTGCAGAGCATAGCCAGAAAAATTGACGATGCGTTACGAAGCGAGTGATTTGGCAATGGCAGCGACGACGGCGCGCTGCTGTTCTTCGGAAAGTTCGGGGTAGATCGGAAGAGAGAGTACTTCCCTGCCGGCGCTTTCCGATTCAGGAAAATCTCCCTGTTTGTATTTCAGATATTCGAACGCTTTCTGCAATTGCAGCGGAATGGGGTAGTAAATTTCCGAGGGGATACCCTGGGTGCGAAGTTTTTCGCGAAGAGCGTCGCGGTTTTTTACCCGGATCGTAAATTGATTGTAGACGTGGGTGAAGCTGGCGGGCTCTTCGGGGCAAACGATTTTTCCAGTGAGATGGAATTCTTCAAAAAGGCTGCGATAACGTGCCGCGTTTCGGCGACGGACCTCGTTCCACTCATTCAAGTGACGGAGTTTCACGCGGAGAATGGCGGCCTGCAAGGCGTCCAGGCGGCTGTTCATTCCGAGGATTTCGTAAACGTATCGGTCGCGGGCTCCGTGAAGGTGGAGAAGCTTGAGGCGCTCGGCGAGGGCGCCATCGCTGGTGGTGAGCATGCCGCCATCGCCTGCGCCGCCAAGATTTTTTGATGGGAAAAAACTGAAACAACCCATAAGGCTGAGGCTGCCTGCGGGGCGGCCATTGATCTGTGCGCCGATGGCCTGCGCGGCGTCTTCGATGACGGGAATTTTGTGGCGGGCGGCGACGGTGTTGACTTCGTCCATGGCAGCACATAATCCAAACAAATGCACGGGCATGATGGCCCTGGTGCGCGGAGTGATGGCTTTTTCGATTTTGCGGGGATCGATGTTGAACGTGCGGGGGTCGATGTCCACAAATACCGGCATGGCGCCGACGCGGGCGATGGAGCCGGCGCTGGCGACAAAAGTGAAGGGCGTGGTGATGACTTCGTCGTCGGGGCCGATATCGAGGGCGAGAAGCGCGAGAATGAGCGCGTCTGTGCCAGACGCGCAGGCGATGGCGTGCGAGCAGCGGGTGAGCGCGCTGATTTCTTTTTCAAAGGCATCGACTTCCGGGCCAAGAATAAATTGCTGGCTATCCAGATTTCTGTGGACGGCCTCGAGTATTTCGTCGCGGATGGAGGCGTATTGGGCTTTGAGATCGAGAAATGGGATCGGTTTGGTCATCGTTATCAAGTGTCAGTAAACGCCGTGGTCTGAGCCGATTGCTTTTACCCGGCCGTCCATCACGGATAATTCGTAATTGTCTCCGCCCTCGCCCTTCCGGGCTTTCGCGTTGAAAGACGAGCCGACTGGCGCGCGATGCACCGAAATTCCGTTGAAGCGCAGTGGAGTTTTTCGACGGCAGATTTCGGGAGGTGTTTTCGCTTCCAAAAAATATACGGCTCCGCTACCGACGACGCTGGCGGAACCGTCTTGTTCGAGGAGCAGCGCGGTATTTTCGTCTATGGCAATGGCGCGGACGCGCGGGGCCCAGCCGTCCTGTAGAATGCGGGCCATGAAAACGAGCAGGCGTCCGAGACGGTCGCGTTTGGAGAAATGAGTGTCGGTGATGGTTCCGGCCAACAAAGGAATGCGCAAAAAATCGCGGGAGAGAGTGACCTTGTTGCCGTAAGGATCGACCAAGGCTTCGGGCGAATGAATGGTGTCGATGATAGAGGCGAAGGAAAATTCGCCGAGGATGGCCAGGCCGGCGCTGGAGCCGCCGATGGGTTTGCCGGCGGCAATGTGGCGATTGAGGGCGTCCTCTACCGGGGTGTCTTGCCAGAAGCGCACGTAATTGGACTGGTCGCCGCCGGCGAAGAAAATTGCTTCGGCCTGCTGAATGATGGTGATGAGCTTGGGGTCGTCGGAGTCTTCGCGGTCGCAAAAAACAATGGTGGCTGCGGAATTCAGCGGGCAGACGGCGGCGATTTCCTTATTCACCTGCTGGGCGTAGTCGTCTTCGGTGTTGGCGCGAAGAACGAGAAAGTCTCCGTGATTGGCGCGCTCGCACAGGTAGCGGTACGCGGCTTCCAGATGCTCGCCTCCGCCCATCAAGGCAAAACCGGGGCGTGGAGTTGCGGTACTGTCCGCACTGTTTCCGACGCGAAAATACTTCCACTTGGCCGGGGCGTTGGCCGCCAGGGCAAGGGAGGCCAGCAACAAAATTAGAAATTTCCCGCTAGTCATCCACATTGCTCTGCTCAGGTTGGATTTGCAGTTGTTTTCAACGAGCGTACCGCGACCGCGCCGAGGATCAATACGGCGGCGATAATGGCGATCCATAGTATAGCCGGATGACGCTCGGACCACGGGCGGCTGTCCGGCCTGCCGGTGTAGGCGGCGTTGAGCTCTTCGGGGCCGAGCGCGATTGGGACCGCGGTTTTTTCTTTCTGGAATAGTTTGGCGTAGTCGTATTCCGGCCGGCCGAGTTTTTCGTCGCCATAGTAGATCCACGGTTGCAGTCCGGCGTCGGAATCGAAATAAATGCGGCGTTCAATCTGCAGCAGATGGGCGCTGGTGATTCGCAGGGGCGTGTCGTCGCCGTTGTGAATGACAGCTTTGAGAATATTCTGGCAGTTTTCGCAGAGGTCGAGGGAGGTTTGCTCCACGTCAACTTTCTGGCCGTTGCGCTGCATGTGAATGCGACTGATTTCTCCGGAGCCGAAGGATTGATCCTGAGGGCCGCGGATATCGATTTCGCGACGGAAGTTTCCCTGCGAGTGGTCGATTTGCAACGTAAGACGGTCGACGGGGGTATTGGCGGGGATGGATAAGTTCAAGACAGTGTCTTTTCCCTGCTGTTCCTGTTTAGCTACGCTGCCCACCTCGCGCCACACTGCTTTTTCGGCACGAGTGACTCCCGCAGTGCCGCTTTGGACGTCGGCGGGCTTGATGGAGCTGTCGACGGTGACGCGCAGATATTTGAAGGCGCTGAGTGGAATCTGAAGGGTGGTGTTTTCGCCGAGCTTTTCGTCGGTGAGGTCGTAGAGAGTGGTGGTGCCCAGCAGAGCCCAGTGATTGCCGTGGAGATCGTCCTGGCCTTCGACGCGCGCGTGGGCAACGAAGTTTTTGGTGGCCAGTTTCAGGCTGATGCGGTCGTATTCCGGCACTCCGGACATGTCGAGAAGAAATTGGGTTTTTCCGCCGAGCGAAGCGGGTTGCAGGACGCGGAATTGTTTCTGTTCGGTTTCAACTCCACCGGATTCAATGGTGAACTGGTAGGGAATTTCTTTTTCGGCTGCGTACATGCGGATGTCGGACAAATCCGGGCGGGTGTGTAGCCAGAATGTTTCGTCGACGACGATGTAATGCTGGCCGGTGGAGGTGGCCGGCTCGGAGTGACGACGGTATTTGAAATAGGACACCACAGGCGCAGCGAACAGGAAAACTGCCAGCAGTACGCCGATTTTTTTTATCACGGCGTTTCCTTTGCGGGGTCCGCGGAGGAACGGGGAGAGAGTTTCAGCCAGTCGCGCTGATAGATAAATGATATGCCCAGCAGTATCGCGCCAAGGGCGATGAAGCTGAGAATGCGGTAGCTGCCGCCGAGTTGGGAGACGTCGTAGAGAAATACTTTGGCGGTGGTGAAAGCGATAAGAATCAAAGCCTGCCAGCGGACAAAGGCGGAGCGCGTGCGAAAGCCGACAGCCATCAGGATGGCGCCGTAGATCATCCAGATTGCGGAGTAGGTGAAACCCTGGACTAGAGTTACCTGATGGAAGTGTGCGGCGTAATTTCCGGGGAGCGTGAGTTGACGATCGAAATAATCAGACGCTTCCCATGTAAGGGCGATCAACGCGAGCAGATCGAGTGCGACGACGGCCAGCTGAATAAGAGGCAGTTCCCTTTCGGAGGCCTGGCGCTTGCCGAAGTAGGCGATGCCGCCCAACACGGCGATGGCAATCACATAGGTGGCGAAGCGCGCGTTGAAGACCAAGGTTTCCGCGCGAAAGTGGTCGAAGAGCAACAGGCGGAAGATTCCCAAGACCAGAGCGGCTACCGCGAGATAGCGCAAAAAATTGACTTTGGTTCGCGCGCTGATCCATAGCAGCACCGCCGATTCGATCAGCCAGCCGATGGTGATCCACTGGGCGTCGAGTTTCAGGGGGATGGCGATGGTGATGAAGGCGATGGCGATGGCCACGTGAAGCAAATTGAGGAAGGTGGTGTCTTCGCAGGGAAAGCGTTTTTTGAAAGCCGCGCCGATGGCCAGATAGACTGCGCCGAGCGCCAGGGCAAACCAGGTGAGAGTGGCCGGCTCCTGTTCGTACATGGCGTAGAGCTGGAGGAAAAATACGGCGGCATTCAGCAGAGGAAGGAGAATAAGGGTAATGGATGGGCCGGCAAATTTCGTGGAACGTTCGTAACGCGTCGCCAGGGGAACGGCGGCGAAGATGGCGGCGAAGAGAGCGGCGAAAAAAACGGTGAGCGGGCGCTGATTGCCAGCATAGTTGCTGTAATAGGTGCCGTAGAAACTGGAGTACCAGCCGACGTAGAGAATGATGGTTCCGGCGAAGCTGCCCCACAGCAAGCGGCGCCACGGTTTTACGCTGGCCATCGCCAAAATTGCGATATCGAGAAGGGCGACGTAGGAAAACAGGACGGCCTCGTGGTTCTGGCCAGTGGAAAGCAACAACGGGGTGGCGAAGCCGCCGATCATCGCAAAGCTGGCGAGTATTTCGGCGTTCTGGCTCAAGGCCATGACGATGGTCGCGGCGGTCACGATGATCATGGCGAGGAAGGCGGCGGCGGAAGGAATCAGGTGGTAAACCTGAAAGGCTCCCCACAACGAAAGGTAGAGCGCGCCGATGCCGACCGCTTTCAGTGAATAGGAAAAGGCGATGTGGCCGGCGGCGCGGAAGCGCTCGCTCCACAGCACCAGCGCGATTCCTGCCAGCAGGCCGATGGCGATGCGGCCGCCGGGACCGATCCAGTTATTTTCGAATGCGTATTTGATGAAATAGGAGACGCCGATCAGCATCGCGGCGATGCCGATACGGTTGAGCCAATATTGGCCGATCTTTTTTTCGAGGTCGCCTTCGGCTGCCCTGGCGGAAGCTGCGACGGGATTCAGTTGAAAGTTCGGTTGCGGCGAGGGAGGCGCAACCAGTGGAGGAGGCACCGTGGCGCTAACGCGCGGGATGCCGGATTCAGGCGCAGTAGGAATCGGAGGAGGTACCGTTTGCGCGACGAACGGAGCGGTTGCGGGGCGAGATGTTTCCGGGGAGGAATCGCGCGCCAGCTCGAGCTGGTAAACGCGCGCGGTGAGAGCGGCGACCTGCGCTCTGAGCGCCTCCAGTTCGTTTTCAGGGTTGGCCATCCCGCGTACACTATCGCATCCGAGACGCGGCGCAAAGGGTTGGCGGGCGCCGTACGGATGGAGCGCCGCGAAGGCTGGCGGCTATGCGGAACGCAACAACGACTGCAGCGCGGAGGCGGCATCGCGAAGAGATTGTGGTTCCGAGGTTGGAGCGGCTGGAATATTTTTTAGTTCGCGGGTACGTTGCTGCACGGCCTGCAGCGCGAGCTCCGCGCAGCGCTTGAGCGCCGCCGGATCGGTTTCCACCAGCGCGGCGAGATAGAGTTCGCGCCAATCCTTGATAGTCTCCCAGACCGCCGCGTTGCAGCCATCGGCGAAAACAAAGGCGCGATAGCGGATGGGAATGGGGGTTCCGGTTTTGTGGCGCAAAACAAATTCGCCATTCATTTCACCGCGATGCAGGTACTCCGCGAATAATGTCGACACGTCGCCCGAGTGAAAGCTGACCTCGTCGATGGTGAGCGCCAGCAGTTCCCGGCGGTCATAGCCAAGCAGGCGGCAAACGCCGTCGGTGCAATCGATATAGCGCCGCGATGAATTGGTGAAGACGGCAAACTCCGCGCCTTCCACTTCGGGGTGGCGGTGACTCAGCAAATAAACATCTCCGGATGAGCGTTGGCTTTCCGTGGAATAGGTTATACGCATCTCGACTCCTGCAAATCAAGTTTCAAACAACATGAGGGTGTGTGGACTCTTTGTTTGGCAACCTACAAATATTTTTTCGCTGTCATGCGGGACGTTGCATCGCTCGGACGATTCCGGCCAGCATGCCTGCGAACACGAAGCGATGAACGGGATACAGCACGTACCAGTAAAGCTGGCCCAGTAAACCTACGGGATCGAAGATGGCGGTTTGGCGGACGACGGATCCAGAGCCCGAGGGCTCCACTTCGAATTGCAGCCAGGCCCTGCCAGGGAGGCGCATCTCCGCGGCGAGGCGCAGCAGCCGCGCGGGAATTATTTTTTCGACACGCCAGAAATCCAGAGTGTCCCCGGCAAATAATTGTTTGGGAGAGCGGCGGCCGCGGCGCATGCCGACGCCGAGGAAGGCGAGGTCGAGCAGGCCGCGAAGGCGCCAGAGCCAGTCGGCATAATACCAACCCGTCCTGCCGCCCAATTCCTGGATGGGCTGAAAAGCGGCGCTGGCGGAGTAAGGGACGAGCACCGCCCGGGAGTCCACGATGCGCCTGCCGAATTTGATTCCGCCCCATTGCGGCGCTTTGCCGACGGAAGAAACGGCGTCGGACCAGCGAGTAAGGGCAAATTCCCGGTCTTCGTTTATTAAGGCGCGCTGCAAAGCGGCACGGAAGTCGAGAGGACGGACCGAAAAATATTCGACGGCGGATGGATCGGTCACAATGGTCTGGTTGCGCAAACTCTCCACCAGTTCACGGCCAACGCGCGCATATACCGGAGTGACGATGCCCAGCCACAAACTGGAAAGGCCGGGCGACAAGACCGGAACGGGAATCATCCAGCGCTTCAGGCCGCGCTGCAGGGCATACTCCCTCATCAAATCCAGGTAACTGACCTGATCGGAGCCGCCGATTTCAAATATTTTGCTGGCGTCGACGCGGACGTCGAGGGCTAGCACGAGATAAGCGATGACGTCCTCGATTGCAATTGGTTGCGTTGTGGTTTTGACCCACCGGGGAGTGGTCATGACCGGCAGCTTTTCCACCAGAGCGCGGACGATTTCAAAGGATACGCTGCCGGAGCCAATGATGACGGAAGTGCGAAATTCGAAGGTGGTTACGCCGGATTCGCGGAGAATGCGGCCAACTTCCTGGCGGCTTCGGAGGTGGGCGGAAAGATGATTGCCGCGACCGAGACCGCCGAGATAAATGATGCGGTTTACTCCGGCGTCGCGGGCCGCCGTCGCAAATGATTCGGCAGCGCGGCGATCCTCTGTTTCGAACGAATTCGCGGAGGCCATGGCATGGACCAGGTAGTAGGCAGTGGAGACGCCGGCCATGGCGGCGGGGAGAGAGGCGGGATCGAGTACATCGCCCTGGATGACTTCGGTAGAAGGCGCGACGCGATCGCGGAGGGTTTCGGGATGGCGCGCGAGGCAACGGACGCGATGTCCGCGGCTTTCCAGCGCGTGGAGCAAGCGCCCGCCTACATAGCCGGTAGCGCCTGCGATGAGGATCAGGCCGGGATGATTTTCGGGCGAAGTATTGGGATTGTTGTCCATGTTTTCGATGACCACGTATTTCGGAGCGAGATTGCAAAGCAAAGGTGGCTGCGACTGCTGTTGAGGCGCCGCAGCCTATGCCTTGCGGATGGGGTATCTAGTAGTCTAACGCAGGACGGCTGGTTGCAGGTGCCACCGGCGTTGAATGGCTTTCCAGCCCAGGCCTTGATAGAGGGCGGCCAGGCCGACGAGCCCGTAAACAATGGCACTGACGATGGAAACCTGGCCGAACTTCATGCCAAAAATGGCCGCGACCAAATCGAAGCGAGCCACAGCGACCAGTCCCCAATTCAGCGCACCGACGACGACAAGAACCGCTGCAACGATATCGAGTTTCTTCATGACCAATTCCTCCCTTGCTTTCTATGAGTGATGCCAAGTACAGTTTTAACTATAGAGAACAATTGTTTAACTACAATGATAAACAATTGAATTACAGAAATCGTGTTCCTGGCACTCAAATGACAGGGAATTTTTTGCACCACAATCAAATTTGCGTTCGACCTGGAGGTTGGTGATGCTTTCCGCCACGCTGAGTCAAGGACTCAAGAATTACGCCATCGGCGAAAAACTCCGCGCGTTGCGATTAAAGAAGAAAATGGGGCTGGTGGAACTGGGCCGCCACAGCGGGCTTTCGGCGGCCATGCTGTCGAAAGTAGAGCGCGGGAAATTATTTCCCGCGCTGCCGACGCTGCTGCGCATTGCGCTGGTCTTCAGCGTGGGGTTGGAATACTTCTTTTCCGAGGATCACAAGCGGCACGTGGTAGGAATCGTGCGGCGCGGCGAACGCAAGCGCTTTCCGGAGAGGCCGGACGGGCGCGACATATCTTTTTATTTTGAGTCTCTGGATTTTGCGGCGGTGGAACGCAAGCTGAATGCTTATCATGCGGAGTTTCAGCCGCTGCAGACGGGGAAGGCGCGTACGCACCATCATCCGGGGGTGGAGTTCCTGTCGGTGTTGCGTGGAAAGCTAGAGATCAACATCGCGGCGGCCACGCACGTTCTGGATACCGGGGACGCGATTTATTTCGACGCTTCCCTGCCGCACTCTTACCGGCGGGTAAGCCGCAAACCATGTTCGGCGATCGTGGTTACGGTGCCATGACGATTGCGTTTTTGTATGCCCCAAATTCGTGAGCGTCACGTGGAGAGACAAGCCGGGCTCGCGGGTTGCGATTCGAATCAGGCACATGCGGTAAAAGCCGGGAGTTCCAGCGGTTCAAATCAGGTCAACAAGAGAGAGGGGGGAGGCCTTGCGGCGGTGAGAAAGGTGTATTCTTCAGGCTGATGAATGTCTCAGGAGGTTAGCGATGAAGACAGTCAGTCGACTGATCGAGGGAGTGACCATCGTCGACATTAGCGGGCGGATTGTGCTGGGAGAAGAGTGTGCCGCGATTCGCGATCTGGTGAGCGACCTGCTAAGCAAGGGACGCATGACGATTCTTTTCAATCTCCGCGGAGGTCGATTACATCGACAGCGCGGGCCTGGGCACGATGGTAAGCGCGTTCACGAGCGTGAAGAACCAGGGCGGACAGTTAAAGCTGCTGCATCTTAAAGATAAAATTCGGGGCCTACTGCAAATGACCAAGCTGTATACCGTCTTCGACGTGATGGACGACGAGGCGGCGGCTATTCAATCTTTCGGGCAATCGGCGACGGCATCCGGATAGTTCAGGAAATAAAGCCAGTCGCCAACGAGGATAACCGGTGTTCGAGGAAAAACGACGCACTCCCAGAATTCCATTCGTAGCCGTCGCGGAGCTTGCTGAAATGGAGTCCGGATCAAGCCTGACCGGACAAGTGAACGAACTCAGCGCGTATGGCTGTTATGTGGAGAGCCACACTACGCTGGCGCTGGACACCACCTTGACGATCAAGATTTTTGCCGAGGCGGAATGTTTTGAGGCCAAGGCCAAAGTTATTTACGCGCACCCGAACTTCGGGATGGGAATGGTGTTCCAGGAACTGTCGTTACAGAACGGGAATCTGCTGCGGCAGTGGCTGCTGAAGGCCACTCAAGGATAAATTCCGACCGGTAACAAACGCACTTTCAACTATTGGAGTTTTGAGTACTCGGCCTTAGCCTGCATGAGGACGGGTATATCCGCGTCAGCGTCTTTCCACAGAGTCAAAAAAGCGTCGTAGGCAGCCCGCGATTTGGCTGTATCACCTGCGAGGGCGTAGGAACGCGCGAGGCCAAGATGGGCCAGGGCGCCGATGGGTTCGTTAACAACGATGCCGGGCCAATCCACGATTTTCTGAAACTCCGCCGCAGCTTGAATTCCCTGACGAACGGCGAGATATGCCTGGCCGCGCACATAGACGGGATACAGGCTGGTCCAGTAGGTGCTGTTGCCGGACACTCCCAACTCGTAGGGCGAAGCAATGGCGAGCGCTTCCACGGCCCTGGCTGCGCCTCCCGGTGAATTGAGGGCAATCTGCGCGTGAAGAGTGGGCAGGTAATTAAAGCGCACGATGGTGTCATCGGGAAACCGTTTGGCCAAATCATCTGCAAAAGCCGTTGCGTATGCCGAATTGCCGATCAAGGCCAGCGCCAGGGCGGTGGCGTACTGCGCGTCGCGACCGATGGAGTTGGCGAGGGTGGCGGACGCGTGCGCGCGGGCTTGCGGCACATTGCCGTAGAGAGCTTCCCACAAAGCGGCAGCGGCCTCGCAGCCTGCCTGCATTTCTTTTTCACCGGCTTGAGCGGCAGAGGCGGCGGCCTGGTGGGAGAACTCGCGAGCGGCGGCAAGTTTGCCGGAATAGGCAGCGGTATCGGCCTCCATGTAAAGCATGAGATTTTCTTTTCCGGGTTTGCCCATGGCCCAGGCAACCTGCTGAGCCATGCCCGGCAGATCGTTTTTCAGGAAAGCGAGTTGATACAGATTGAGGCGCAGATCGCCCGAATCCAGATTTTTTGAGAGGGCATCATCGGCGGCGGCACGAGCTTCGTCGAGGCGCTTTAGATGGACGTAACCGATGACGAGATTGCCGGCGTTCAAACTCTCCGAGGGACTCATACGGCTGGCTTCGCGAAATTCGGTGAGGGATTTGTCGTATTGCCCGAGAGTCTGGTAAATGACACCGAGATTGGTGGGCGGAACCTGTTCGCGGGGATAAACTTGGGCCCAGAACTCGTAAGCCTGGCGGGCTTTTTCGAGGTCGCCGGTTACGAAGTGATAGTAGTGAGACTCAATGTAAAATTTTTCCCATTCGCTGACGTGATTTCGCAGGTCGTAGGCCTTCCTGGTGCTGTCGGCCGCGAGACTTTTCTCTCCAAGATTGTGGTACACGGTTCCGAGCATGGCGTGGGCCATGGCGAATTTCGGATCGAGCTCGATGGAACGTTTCAGGAGGGGAACGGCGTCGGTAAAGTCGCCCTTTACCTGCATGGTCTTTCTGCCGAGACTGTAGGCCTGCAAAGCTTCGAGAGAAGGCGTGGTGGCCTGCTCGATGGGAGTATCCAGTTTCTGAACGGTTTTGAGGGACTCGCCGAGTTTTTCGCGAAGGGTTGTGGAAACTTCGCCCAATTCTTTCAGGACATTTTCTTTGCCATTGGCGGTGACCTGTTCGCGCGCCAGGTAATCGCCGGTCTGGCAATTTACGGCGTTGACGCCGATGACATACTGGCTGCCCAGATTGGAAATGGAGCCGTTGACGTAGACCTTGCTGCCAGCGCGCTGGCAAATATCGCCGATGATGTCGGGTGTAAGTTTGCTTTCGGGCGGGCGGCCCATGAGGCGCAGTGTTTGCTGAATGCGTTGCTCGGAGACCAAGCTGAGGAAGGGAGATTGTTGCAATTGCGCGGCGAGACCCTGGCGCAGGGTGTCGTCGAAGATAGCGTCTCCGGTTTTGTTGCTGAAGTCGGCCAGGATGATGGTGTCGGCCTGGCCTAAAGCGCGGGCGCGGCGAGTGTTATAGAAAAATCCCGCGACCGCCAGGATAACCACGAGCAGTGCAGCGGCGGCAGACAATTTTTTCCAACCAAACTGGCGGGAAGGCCGGGCAGGTTCGCTTATAAACACGGGGACCGGCACGGTGGTTGTCTGGGTAATCTGGCCGGATTCGGTTTCGCGTTTGAGTTGCTGCAACTCTGAACGGACCGCCGCCGCGGTGGGGTAACGGAGGTTTCTATCTTTCTCGAGGCACTTGTTGATGATTTCTTCGAGCCTGGCAGGAATCTGGGAATTTGTGCTGGAAACCGAAAGGGGAGGCCGGGTGAGAATGGATTCGATAATCGCACCACCGGTTTTGCCGCCGAAGGCCTGGCGCCCGCTGGCCATTTCGTAAAGAAGCAGACCGAGGGCGAAAATATCGGTGCGCGGGTCCAGAGTGTCACCGCGAATTTGTTCCGGCGACATGTACGCGGGCGTGCCGCTGATTACTCCGACGATGGAGACAGGTTCCTCGACCTTTGAAGAAGACTCGGAGGTATCGGCGTGCAGGGGATTTTTGGGAATGAGTTTGGCCAAGCCGAAATCGAGAATCTTGGCCAGCCCGCGCCTGGTGACGAACACGTTGGAAGGCTTGATGTCGCGATGAATGATGCCTTCGGCGTGGGCTACGTCCAGAGCGTCGGAAATTTGAATGCCGAGATCGAGAATGCGCTCGAGAGGAAGCGCCTGGCGATGAATGTAGTGGCTCAGCGTTTCGCCGTCGACAAACTCCATGGCGATGAAAGGCTGGTGATCCTGTTCGCCGATGTCGTAGATGGTGCATATTCCGGGGTGATTGAGGGCGGAACAGGCGTGGGCTTCGCGGCGAAAGCGCTCCAACGCCTGGGGATCCTGCAACATATTTTCGGGAAGGAATTTCAGCGCGACGGCGCGCTCAAGACGAGTGTCCATGGCTTTGTAGACAACACCCATGCCGCCGGCGCCGAGTTTTTCCAGAATGCGATAGTGAGAGTAGGTCCCGTCAATCATTGTGGAGCCCACGCGCTAAAGGTGCGCGAAACAAATCACAAGGTCTGATCGTTCAGAGCGGCATCCTCCGAGGGCTTGGGCCTATCCACATTGGGAGGCTTGGGGCACCCCAGCACGCTGAGAATACGCGAACCTTCGCCGTAAGCGCCCAGGTCGGGAAGAGATTCCAGTTCAAAGGTGACATTTTTGTTGCAAACGGTGCAGACCAGGGCGCCGTAGGCGGCGCCGTCCTTTTGCACGAACATGTTGTAGCGCATGACGCGGTCGCAACAAACGGGAACCCAGACGTTAGGATTTTCCACTGGACTCATAAGTCCACCTATCCAAGAAGCGGGTTCACGGATTGTACATTAAAACTGACTGGCAACCCGCAAACAATCCCGGAAGCCCAAGCTGGCCGGGCCATGGCGCACAGAACATAAAGGAGGGTCAATTCTTGCGGAGAAATTCCGCGAGGCTGGCTTCGTTGGCGGGTTTCCTGGCGACACAGAGGCTGATGCGCTCCAGCATCTCGGCCAGAATGCGCGGTCCGCCGGCATACCTCGTGGAACGACCCTCGAAAAATGCCTGCACATCGGCGCGACGATCGCTGTCACAGAAATCAATCGCAACGTACGGCAAAAACGCGACGCTGTCCGTTGGAATCTTAGCGATCAGGGCATCCCAATTGTGTTTGACGAAGTCGTAGCCGAGCTTGCGGGATTCAATGGTCGGAGCATGAAACAGAATTTCCAGCGACAGGCGAGGATCGAAATCGCCGGTGAGGATGATATCCAGCGCAGTTTTTTCAATGGTCGGGTCGCGGAAAGCTCCTAAAGCACCCAGCAAGCTGCGCTGTAAAGGCTCGTCCGTTTCTTTTTTGGCCTGGGAGCGCAAGCGGTCGAAGAGCGCACGATCACCGTGGCGGGCAGCGGTGTCCAATATGTTATCGAGCAAGTCCGGTTCGACGGCGGAATGGTCGTCCAGCCAGGCGAGCGTCAACTTATTGGCGTGCTCGATGAAGACGGGATCTTCCGCGTGATTGGCCATGACCCAGATCAGTTCAGAGCGCAACGAACGAGTGCCATCATCTTCGCCCGGGGCCGCTTTCCAGCCCAGTTGCACGGCGCGATCTTTATAGAGACTTGAGACGTAGCGGTTAAAGCTGGGCTTGAGACTGTCGGGAACGAGGTGATTGTGGACGTCGTAAATGAAAGGAAGAGTTTTGAGAACCACCTGCGGGCTGGAGTCGTGAGCAAAATTGCTTAACAGGGAAAGCGCCTCTGCCATCGGCATATGGCCTTCGGTCAGGGCGGTGAGGTCACCCAGCAGGCCGACACGCTCGGGAACAGTCAAACTTTTGGAGTCCTTGAAAATCGGCTCGAGTATTCCGCCGGTATAAAGGACGCGATAGTAGCCCGCCTGGCGATCATTGGCGTACACCCACGCGGGGCAGGCCATCGCGCCAGACAGGCGGACCGATTCGGTTTTCTTGGTCATCAGAGAGCATTGACGGGCCTGCTCTGACGATCCTGTGTATCGAATACAAATGGGAATGTCCCATAGCTGATCGGTTTGATCGGCTGATCCCTGCGAACCGTGCGGCAGGAAGCGCTGCTGAGAAAGTTGCAGATCGGCATGGCCCGCTTCGCAGTGCAATCGCGCGGTGACCAGCGGAACTCCGGCCTGATCCAGAAAACTGGAAAACGCGCGGGCAATATTGGGATCCGAACCGCCGAGGGCAGCCAGAAATTCCGCAGAGGTAGCGTTGCCCCAGGCGTATTTTTTCAGATAAACGCGAACGCTTTCCTGGAACTTTTCCTTGCCCATGTAGGACTCAAACATGTTCAGCAGCGCGGAACCTTTGTCGTAAGTGATGTTGTCAAAGGCGTTGGCGATGTCATCATCGGAAAGGATCGGTTGGCGAACTTTGCGCGAACTGACCAGCTCGTCGGTGCTCATGGCGCCCTGATAGCGATTCAGTTCGTCGATATTCATGTTCCATTCGGGCTTGTATTCATTGACAATTTTGTTGGCTATCCAGGAAGCGAAGCCTTCGTTGAGCCAAATATCGTCCCACCATTTAGTGGTGACCAGGTCTCCGAACCATTGATGCGCCAGCTCATGAGCAATTACGCTGGTGCTGGTGCGTTTGGTGTCGAGAGTAACCTCCTCGGGCTTCATCAGGAAAATACCGGACCCGTAGGTCACCAACCCCGGATGCTCCATGGCGTAGCCGGCCAGAGGGATGGCGACTTCATCGAGCTTTTCGTATGGGTACGGAATTCCGAAATATTTTTCGAGCAGGTTCACAATGTCCGGAGTGATGTCCGCGACATACTGCGCTTCAGCGGCGCGCCCATGCGGCACAATGATGCGGATTGCGGTGTTGTTCGCTCCCGCATGGCGGGCTTCCAGAACGTCCATGGGCCCTACGGCGATAGCCACCAGGTAACTCGGCAGTGGTTTGCTTTCCGCGAATTTCACGACCTTCATGCCTTTGGCGTCGGGAGTTTCAAACAGCACCGGTGTATTGGAGAAGGCCTTATCGCCGGCCGGAACAACGAGTGTGAGTTGCCAGGGAACCTTGTAAGAAGGCTCGTCGAAACAGGTAAAGGCCTGGCGCGCGGCGATGTTTTCGAATTGGCTGTAAACGTACCAGTTGTCGCCATCCTTCACCTGAAAAATTCCCTGCATGTCTTTGCGGCTGTTGGTGCCCTGGTAAGAGACATGCAGCGTGGCAGAGCCCGGTCCGACGGAATGCTCGAAGGAAAAGCCGACCAGATCCTTCGGCTCGTTTATAACTTGGGCGGTGAGCGTTTGTTCTCCGACCGTCAGAGTGGCTTTTTCTATGGTTAGAGCCTGGGCGTTCAACCAGAGTATCGAAGTGGGCTCGCTGAATTTGATGTCGATATCGACGGAGCCGCTGAAATGATCCTCGTTGGGGACAACGGTGAGCCTGACGTTGTAGTGGCTAGGAGCCGCGGTGGCGGGAAGACGAAACTGAGGCGGCTGCGGCTGAGAGTCGGCAGCCCTCGCGGTTTGGCGCGAAAACGCAGTGAAGAAGCTAACGCATAAAACTGCGACGGTTGCAAACCGAACTGAACTTTTCATCTTTGATCAGCCCGCGGATCGTTCTTTCTATTGGACAGTGCCGTGGCGAAAAGCTTAGTCCTTATTACGTTTAATGGAAGTGAAACAAAAATGGAGGAAACTACCGTGTCGAGCAAATTCTCAGTGAGGCACGAACGAATGATATGGCGCGCCCGGTGAGGGTCGAACTCACGACCTTTAGCTTCGGAGGCTAACGCTCTATCCATCTGAGCTACGGGCGCGCAGCAGAGAAATCGTCCGGTGAACTTCCGAGCTACAGAAGGAACCGGAAACTCAAGAATAAACTGAACACCGCTATTCTAACCTCTAGCGCGAAGAGGCGCTACAAACACATCTTGAAGACCGGGATTCGCGCATTTCCGCGGAACGTTCGGGCATGGATCGCGATGGATTTTCGTCTCTCAGCCTTTTGCACGCGTTTTTATGTCTTTGGCCAGTTTCTCGATTTCTTCCGCTTTTTTGACCATCGCAAGCGACAGCACTTGAGCGGAGTCGGTCTTTTCCACTTCTTCCTTTAGCTCGCCGGCCAATTGAAACAGCTTTTCGACTTTGGCCTTGATGTTTTTCTCGTTCTCTTCCAGGGCGGCTTTACGCGATCCCGCGTTGGGGATGGCATCTTCGCCGGATTTCGGATCGGGCCTGCCGGGAGCTCCGGCGTTCTGGTCAACGCCTTGCGAGCATAACTTTTCCGGCCAAAAAATTATCGGAGCTATTGCTATGCACAGTTTGCTCAAGAATTGACGCCGCTGTTCAACGACCGCAATCATCTCAACCCCCATGGCGCGAGCGCCGGCACGGAACTTCGCCAAGGAGCTTCGTCAAGGAACTTCGGTCAAGGAACCCGGTTGACCGCATCGCGCGAAGGTCCAATGTTATACTCGCCGCTCCTGTAAGTTTATGCCCTACAGCCTCACACACTGGTCTGAATTTACGCTGCGGAACGGCCTGCACCTGCTGGGCATACTGGCCGCGGCGTTGCTATTGAACCGGCTGCTGCGGGTGGTCACCAACCTGGTGATTAAACGCGCGTCATCGCCAACGCGGGCGGCGCAGATGCGCGAGCAACAGACACGCACACTGGCGGGGTTGCTGTTCAGCGCGGGAACCAAAGTCGTGTGGGGCATCGCGTTGCTGACCGCGCTGCCGGAATTCGGCATCAACGTTACGCCCATTGCGACCATGGCCGGGCTGGCCAGCCTGGCCATCGGTTTCGGCGCGCAAAACCTGGTGCGCGACATCATCACCGGTTTTTACATCATTCTCGAAGATCAATACATCGTGGGAGACACGATTCAAGTAGGCGAAACGATCGGGCGCGTGGAACATATCACCTTGCGACGAACGGTGTTGCGGGACCCGCGAGGGGCGCTGGTGACCATCGCGAACGGCGATATTCGCACCGTGAGCAATCTGAGCCGCGACTGGTCGCAGGCGTTCGTGGACATTTCGCTGGCGCCGGATGCTCCGCTGGAAAAGACGTTGCAGGCGCTGGAAGCGGCGGCCGCGGAACTGCGCAGCGACCCGGCGTGGTCGCAGGCGTTAGTGGACGGTCCGCGAATTTTAGGAGTACAGAGTTTCGACCGAACGGCGACGACGGTGCGATTACAGATTCGCACGGTGCCCAATCATCAGGACGAAGTTTCGCGCGAGCTGCGGCGCCGCATCCACGTAGAGTTCCAACGCCAGGGGATCCCGGTTTCGATGGTACAGCGGTTGGAATTCGCGGGACCGCTCCCGTGCGAGGAACCGGCAAGAACCGGGCAAGACCGACAATTAGCGAGGATCGAACAATGAGTCAGATTAATTATGAGGAAGTAAATTTGATGCTGCGGCTATATGAGCTGAGGCGTGAGCCGCGATTACGGCAGGCGCGCTCGTGGTTCGTGGAACACTTTCATCCCGAATCTCCCGAAGACATGATGCAGAAGTATCCGCAGGGGAGCGAAGAGAACACATTATATCCGCATGGTGATCAGCTACTGGGAAATGGTGGGGTCGATCGTGAACCGTGGATTGATCAATGATGAATTATTTTTCGAGAGCAACGGAGAAATCTGGGTGGTGTGGGACCGCATGCGCTCGGTGGTACCGGTGTGGCGCTCGGCGTTCAAAAACCCGCACCTGTTCGGAAACATCGAGGAAACGTGCAAGCGATTTGAGGGCTGGCGCGAAAAGCTGGCGCCGGGATCCACATCGGCGATGCGGCAAATGATGGCTCCGGAGCCGAAGAAATGAAGTTGGGTGGAGAGAAGTAGTTTGAGCAGAGCGCTGCGCGCCGATCAGGACAGCGTTTCAGCGGGTTGCTTCACCGGCAAATTGCCGCTGCGCACGGCTGTAGCAGGTTCCACAAACTTTACGCAATTCCTCCCCGCAGCCTTGGAAGCATAGAGCGCGGCGTCTACCTCGTGTAAGAGTGTTTCAACCGAGCGGAAACCCCAGTTTTCCGTTTGATGAACTCCGATGCTGGTGGTAACCGTAAGCGGCCCCGCGTCGGTTTGTATGGGAATGTCCGAGATGGCCTTGCGCATCGCTTCGGCGCGGCCGGGGGCTGAAAGAGCATCGCAGTTGTTCAAAATCACCAGGAATTCTTCCCCACCGTAGCGCCCGATATAGTCATACGAGCGCACCGAGGCGAGCAGGCGCCTGGCGACCTCTCGTAATACTTCGTCGCCAATGCGGTGACCGTGAGAATCGTTTACGTTTTTGAAATGATCCACGTCACAAAGCATGATCGCCGTGGGTATCCGTTCACGCCGTGACCTGGAAATTTCGCGGCCCAACAAATCCATAATGACGCCGCGGTTCAAAAGCGAAGTCAATGCGTCGTGGGTGGCCTGGAAGCGCATGAGCTCGCGGGCCTGAACGAGCCGGCCTTCGAGAAGCAGGATGCGCTGCCCGGTGCGCATTCTGGCTTTCAGTTCGTCGGGGTCAAATGGCTTGATCAAATAATCGTCGGCGCCTGACTCCAGGCCGGCCACGATGTCAGTTTTCAATCCCTTGGAGGTCAGCAAAATCATGTAAACGTAGCCGGGATCATTTTTTTTTCGTACTTCGCGGCACACTGCGGGTCCGTCCAGCTCGGGCATTTCCCAGTCGAGTAGCGCCAATCGCGGCCCTTCCGGTTTGCAAAGTTCTTGTACGGCCGCGGAACCGTTCTGTACCGCGAGCACCTGATATCCCGCTTTCTGCAATGTCTTTTTCAGCAGGCGGCGAGACAGCGCTTCGTCATCGGCAATAAGTATTTTCATGGTTGAGAAGCGATAGCGTAGCTATTGATTTGTGACACAAGAGCGTCGACCTCAGCTTGCAGCTCAGCAAGAGCTTGTCCCATGCCGTCGCTCTCGCGGCCGCGTCCCATTTGTTCCAAGGCCTTCGCTGCAGCCGCGGCACGTGGAGCGGAAAGATTCAGGAGCATTCCTTTGATCGCGTGACTTTCGGTTTCCACCTGCCTGGATTCGTTGCGGGCAATGGCATCGCTTAAACGTTCGAGATAAGCGGGAAATACCATTTTGAAGATGAAAAAGAGTTCGATGAGCAGCTCGCGGTCGTCGTCCACGCGTCGCATGAGATCGGCAATGTTAAGGATGGAAGACGACACTGTCGTGCTCATTGATTGCTCCCTTGGCCGAGACAGAGGCACTGTTGACGTGGACCGTGGGCGCATGCGTTCCCGCCGAGAAGAAATGGCACGCGCGGGGCCACCATCGGGCCAGATTAAGTTGATGTGAGATCGATACTTGCGGCTACGTCGGCGATGGAGGACGGCGTTAACAGCGGCTGGGAGGCCCAAATTGAAAATCGTCGTTCCACTCCGGGACATGGGGTTGTCGCTACTTAGCGGGGCAGGTGGACAGGGTGGGGACTCGAAAAACAGATTCCTCGCGTGGCTTTGGCAGGTTGGTGGCCGGCTTGGTTGCCAAGATCGGTGGAAAAGGAAAATTCAAAGTCAAAGACCGCACCCTTTGAAAAGCTCAAAGGATGCGGCCCCCCCCCTCTTGAGACTTTAACTGTTGGCTGCCGGCGCACCCTTACCTTCAAGGGCTGAGGTACGTGAATAAGTATGATTACGCCGCGGCTGGGTTTTCTTTTTGAATTTCAAAGGTCAAGGGAACGCGTTCGTGAAGCAGGCGTTCGGTGGCCGCGACGATCACTTCTTCGTGGAACAGTCGCTGAAAGACCGAGTCCGACAAAAGATTGCTGATGGCCAGCAGGCTCATGCCCTGATGATGAGCCATCCAACAACGGACGAGTTCAGGAGGCGGCACGTCGCTGGAGGTGGCATGCTGGAAATCGGCGGACTCGTAAAAGCCGCAAGGCCCCAGCCACCCGAGCGACTCCATTTTTCGCAAATTTTTGACCGCGGTGGCGGGATCGACGCTGAGCGCCAGAACCGCGGCGTAAGGAGTGATGACGGTGCGGTCGGCGGCTTCCACTTTTAAGGCGAGCGGAGGAACGCCGTAGGCATGGTACTCGTAATGACCGGCGTCGTTTTTCAGGCTGCAGGCTCCCTCGGAAATGCCCCACGGGATTTGCAACGGCTCGACGAATTTTTTTTGGGATGCGACCGCGCCGCGCAAACTGTTTTCCAGCAGCGTGGCAGGATAGGTTTTCATCCACAGAGTGGGCATCAGGTATTCAAACATCGTGCCAGTCCAGGAAAGCAGAACGCGCCTGCCGGCATACTGGGTGTGACCTCTTCCGAGACGGAACCAGCTGTTCTGAGGAATGTCGCCCTTGGCGATGGCGATGAATGCGGCGCTGCGGGATTCCGAAGCGAGCAAATCGTAGCAACTGGCGAGCAACTGTTTTTTCTGGACGTCGTAGCCCACGGAAAGCAGATTGCGGTCGGAATCGTAGAGCAGGCGAAAATCCATTTGCTTGGCCAGAGCTTCGGCTTCTTGTGCGAGCAGGAATAATTCCTGGCGGATGGCGGCTGCGCGGGCGCCGCACTCGCTTACATGCTGGTGCAGGGCATTGATTTTTTCTTGCTTGGTGCCGTCTCCAGGACTGAGCAGCAAGGCCTGCTCGAGCCTGGTCGACAATCTTTGCGCGTAGCCGGGCAACTGCTGGATGGCGAGGTTGCCGACGACGGCGGTAAGAACCATGTCGTCGAAGTAGGTTCGCAAGGAACTGAATTCCGGGAGCAGCCAGGGGACCGACGTTTCGACCAGTTCGCGCACATCCAGGAAGCGGGCATGGGCTTCCTGAAGCCACCACGAACCGGCGCCGTCGCTGGAAGCGGCGGCTTGATCCAGAGCGTTTTTCACCGATTCCTGCAATTTGGGCAACGATTCGATCCACTTGCAAACGTCGTCGCCGAAAGGCTGGACTTCCGCGCGAAGAGCTTCAACGGCTGCCAGGGAATCTGCTTGGCCTTCGAGGGCGGCAAGCTCCTCGGCAGCCATGGCCAGATAGTCGCGCAGGCTGTGGAACAAAGATTCGGCCAATATCGGCTGGCTTACGGCTGCGAGGCAACCCTGTTTCAGGGTCAGGAGCGAGCAGACCAAATTTCCGCTGTCTACGCTGGAGATGAAAAATGGCGGCAGCGGCGTGGAAGAACGCGTGTCATACCAGTTTAAAAAGTGGCCGTTAACGCGAGGCAAGTTTTTGGCGTGGACAAAACTGCGGTTGGCTGCCATCAGGAAGCGCGGGAGAGTGATGAAGCCAAGGTCGTGAGCGGCGTATTGGGAATTCAACAGCAGACCCAAGTTGGTGGGAGAAATGCGGTGGGCGATTTCGCAATCCTGCCCCTGCACGTTGTCGGGAATGAGGAACTGGTCTTCTTCAGTGGAAAATGTGCGGAAGTAGCGCCAGGTCTTCAGTGCCACACGGCGCAGGAAATTTTCGTCGGCGGCGGTGATCTCGCTGCGGCCGGAAACCAGCGGGCGATCGAGCCAACGTGCGATGGGCTTGGAAAAGAGCCATAGGGCCAAAATCGGCGAGGCAGCGAGAAGCGCGTGCGGCCGGAATCTGGCGAGCAGCACGCCGATCAGCAGAGTGACTGCCGGGGTCCAGTCGAGGTAAACGTCGACGGGGGTCTTGCGCTTGGACTCCATTTCGGATTGAGCGGCAGTTTCCCATTCGAGGAGGTTGCGATGGGTGACGGTGAGGCGGACCACGGTGCGAAAAATGGCATCCATGGTGACGAGGGTCTGGTGAGCAAGGAAAGTGAAAAAGATGAGTACGTTGACCTGACCGGTAATGAAATCGCCAAAAATCTGTTTTACATGCGAAAAAGTGTCGCCGGTATTTTCCAGCCGCAGCAGCGAGAAAATCAGCTGTGTATATCGGGGGGTCAGCATGAGCGCGACGGTGGCGGCCGTCCAGTAAGACGCGGGACCAGGTAGAAAGAACCAGGAAGCGAGCAGCAGCACAAAAGTGGCGAACTCGGTGATGCTGCGGCGCAGATTGTCCAGAATCTTCCAGCGGGAAACGAATTTCAGCGGATTCTTGATGAGATTGCCCTGAGGATCGGGGACGCGCGGAAATAGCCAGCGCAAAATCTGCCAGTCGCCGCGAATCCAGCGATGTTTGCGGCGGCTGTGAGCGCGAAAATGCGACGGGTAGTCGTCGATGATTTCCACGTCGGAGAGCAAGCCGGTCCTGGCGTAAGAGCCTTCGATGAGGTCATGGCTCAAAATGGCGTTGGAAGGAAAGCGCTGGCCCAGGACTTTTTGGAAGACATCGACGTCGTAGATTCCCTTTCCGGTGAAGATACCTTCGCCGAACAAGTCCTGATACACATCCGAGACCGCGCGGGTATAGACGTCGAGCCCGGTCTGGCCGGAATAAATGTAGGCGAGGCGCGAACGATTCGCGGATTGCACGCTGATACCGACGCGAGGCTGGAGAACGCCATAGCCCTGCTGCACGGTGTTGGTGGCGGGATTGATTTCGGCGCGATTTAGAGGGTGAGCCGCCGCGCCAATCAAGCGGTGCGCGGTATCGCGGGGCAATTGTGTGTCGGAATCGAGGGTAATCACGTAACGAACACGCGTCAGGATAGAAAGATCGCCGATTTTTACCGGGAACTTGTCAGTTTCGCCGCGCAGCAGTTCGTTGAAGTCGAGGAGCTTGCCGCGCTTGCGCTCCCAGCCCATCCAGGTGTTTTCCACTTCATTGAAAACGCGGTGGCGATGAAAATGATAAAAAGGGCGCACGCCGGAGTCGCTGTATTTCTGATTCAGTTCCTCGATAAGGCCGGAACACAGCGACACGTGGTGATCTTTGTCGTCGAAGCGCTGGGTGGAGTCGGGCGGATCGGTAAGCAGAGCAAAAAATAGATGCTGATCGCGATTGCCTACGTACCGGATTTCCAGAGTTCGAACCAGGTCGCGAATCTGCTCTTCGCTGATGAGCAAGGTGGGAATGGCCACCATGGTTACGCAGTCATCGGGAATGCCTTTGGAAAAATCGAGCTTGGGCAAGGCTTGCGCGGGAATCAGGAAGGTAACCAGCTGATTGATGATCTCCAGAGCGGCTTCGCTGGCGGGAAACAGCAGCAGGAGGGTTGCGGCAATCAAGGGAACTCCGACGCGGATGCCGCTGACGACGAAGGCCATGATGGCGACGATTAAGACTTCCAGGCTGATGAAATAGAGCAGCTCCGGCGCATCGTGAAACGCTTCGGTGATTTGTTTGAACCCGCGCGCGCGATACTCGATCCTGGCTTGCAGGGCTTGGCGGCCGCGATCGACCAGGTAGTATCCGACGTGGCCGCGGCGCTCGCGGGTAACCGGAATGGCGCGGAATTGCACGCGAGCTTGCGCGGCAAGGTCGACGGCCAGGCGCGCGATAGTAAATTCATCGGCTTTCGAACCGCGAACAAATTCCTGAATGGCGGTGTGATAATTTCCGCGGCTGTCGAGGTCCATGCATGGATAAGCCTTAGCGGGATCATCGCGCAGGATGGATTCGGTCCTGCTGAGCACGAGAAAAGTACCCTTGAAATCCGTATCGCTAAGCTTTCGAATGCTCTCGATCAAGACGGTCATCTCAGCCGCGGGCCGGTCAGACTGTTTGCCGTTGCCAGGCTCAGCGCCATTCGCGAGCGCGGTGTCACCGGTCTGCTCCGCGAAACGTTCCAGGACCACTAGCTGGAGCATTTGTTTGAGCAGCCAGATCTCAGCGACTTCGAAATAGGCGGCTTCCTGAGCGCCATGCATGAACTCAACGAAAGCGCGCTCGTCGAATTCAAAATGCGAGGCCGCCAGGAAAGCTTTTGCCGCGAGGTACGCCCTGGGAAGGAGATCGGGCGGATCCGTTTCAACGCGCACCTGGGGAAAAGTTACTTTGCCACGCAAGGCATTGCGGATATCGAGAGAGGTGGAGCGCAGCAGGCGCTGGTTATTGGCAACCAGCTGAACGGATCCAGACGGAATTTTGCGATCGGCGATAACCATTTTCAGCGGGCTGCCGAAGATTATTCGCGCAACTTTTTGCCGATGCTTTTCCAGTTCAAGACTGAAGGCTTTGCGGCCGGTTACCGGCCAATTCTTCGATTGTGCGCGGCCTGCTTCGCGCAATTCCGCTGTAAACGTGCGGGATTCAGCTTCAGGCAAGACGTGCTCCGGCGAGCCGCTCCAATCGTGGGGAATGCGCGGCGCCTCGCCCGCGTCGAACGGGGTCGGCGGCGGTGCCACCCGCTGTGCTATGGGATCATCGGTCATAATTGCGCATTCAAACTTGGTGCTGGCATTCGCTAACGGTAACTCGACGCCTGTAATTCGAACATTTCCGCGTAGCGGCCGCCGTGAGCCATGAGCTGCTCATGCCGCCCATCCTCGGCGATGACGCCGCGCTCCAGAACGATGATGCGGTCCGCCATTTTCACCGTGGAAAAGCGATGCGAGATGAGCAAAGCCATTTTACCCTTGGTCAACTCCGCAAAGCGCTCAAATACCTCGTGTTCCGAGCGGGCGTCGAGAGCCGCGGTCGGCTCATCGAGAACCAGTATCTGGGCATCGCGTAGATACGCGCGGGCCAAAGCAACTTTCTGCCACTCTCCGCCGGAGAGATCGACGCCCGTTTCAAAACGGCGGCCCAGCATCTGGTCGTAGCCGCGAGGCAATTTCTGGATGACGCCCTCGGCCAGACTTTTTTTCGCGGCCAATTCCACCTGCGGCAGGTTCTGGCGGGCCTGAATCTGGCCGACGGCGATGTTTTCGAGCGCGGTCATGTCGTAGCGCATGAAATCCTGGAAAATTACGGCGATGTTGCTGGCGTAATCTTCCAAGTCATATTCGCGGAGGTCGATGCCATCGAGAAGAATCTGTCCGAAGGTCGGATCGTAGAGCCGGGTGAGCAGCTTCACGATGGTGGTTTTGCCTTCTCCATTTTCGCCGATCAACGCAATTCGCTCGTCGGGCCTCAGGAAAATATTCAGATTGCGAAGAATGGGGCGGCCGCCGCCCGGGTAGGAGAAGCTGACGTCGCGAAATTCAATTCCCATGGCGATGGGCCGAGGTGTTTTCAGGGCATTGGGCTTGGAGAAGACGGTGGGACGGACGGCGAAAAATTGCAGCAGATCGGTCAGGAAGAGCGACTGGTCGGCAATGCTTGAAAACGTGGAGAAAATCATCTGCAAGTTGGCGCTGGCTCCGGCAATCGCGCCAGTAAGGAACGTGAGGGTGCCGACGGTCATGTTGCCCTGGACCGTTTCGAGAATGACGTAGGCGTAGGCGCCGTAATAGCCGATGGTGGTCAACAGCGAGAGTAACGCGCTGGCCACCAGGCGGCGCTTCGCGAGAGAGACATTTTGTTTGTAAATGTCGTCGGACAACTGCTGGAAACGGTCGGTCAAAAACTTGCTCAGCCCAAAAAGCTTCAGTTCTTTGGCGCTGTCCTTGCTTGCGCCGAGAAATCGCAAATAGTCGATCTGCCGTTTGACCGGGGTCTGGCGATAGGCGAGCGCATAGCCGAGAAATGCGAAGTGACTCTCGCCCAGGAACGCGGGGATGACGCAGGCGATCAGCACCAGCAACAGCCAGGGAGAAAAGAACAGGATGCTGGCAGCCAACGTCGCGGTGGTGATGACTTGCTGTACGAGGCGGCCCAACTGTTGAACCATGCCCAGGCGGTCGGTGGCTTGCACGCGGGCGCGCTCGAGTTTGTCGTGAAAGAGCGGATCTTCGTAAGAGGCCAGATCCAGACGCGAGGCGTGATGCATGATGCGCACGCTGATGTGGCGAATGAATTTGTCGGCCAGCAGGGTGTCGCAGTAGTCCACGATGCGATTGAGAATCGAAGTAAAGCAAGCCAGGCCAAATTCGAGACCGACCAGCCACCAAAAATCGTGTCTGAGCGGGGTGGCGTCGGCAATGTGCCTGACGATGGCGTCGATGATCAAGCGCGCGACGGCAAGCAAGGCCAGAGGCGATAAAGCGGCGACGCAGCGCAGGAGCAGTCCCCAACTGACCACCGCGGGGCTGGAGTCCCAGATGATTTTCAAAACCGGAGGGATATTTTTCAGGGCCTGAAGCCGGGAGGCCCAAGCCTGATGAAAATTCTGGCCCGCGGGGTCTGCCACTGCGGGCATAGTTAAGCTACCGCCAGGATTGGTGTTCGCTTTAGGTACAGCCAGCGCGCTGAGAGATTTGCCACGTGAATCATATCAATCGGATGGAGACGTTACGCTTTGCGGGGTCAATCCTAACGCGGCGGGGTTAACCGAGGCAATACTGCCAAGTCCCTAGCAATGAAAAGAGTTAGATCTTCGAGCGCGATGCCAGGCCCAAGGTGGCGGCACCAGCAAAGATCGCGGTGGAGATGACGCAAAAAGTACGCGCGATGGTGGCCATGGCTTGGGTTTCCGTGCTGAGAAGAATTGCCGAGAGGAAAACTGCGAGAAGCACGAGCGCCAGAAAAACTTTCACTGAATCCCCCTGCGCCCGATAATTCCGGGCAAAACGAGTGAATGCATCTGGCGGTCCAAAAGTTTACTCAACCTCTTCTTACACTTACGGCGTACCTGTCCTTTGGGACATAGGAAATTTGGGATGTAAAAAGTAAATGTTGCATAGTCAAGGCGTTAACGGGAGGGGTGGAGGGAGGCCGGTACCAGGTCTGGCGAAGGTACCTGTCCTAAAGTACAGGGTGTTTAAGGTGGCCTGAGGAGCTTGCCAGCGAGCCCGTTAGCGGAGTTTCTTGAGGTCAAAGTTGACTTTGATGGCCTTGCCCTGGGGAGTAACCACCTCGACCGTAGCGGGTTCCGAGGCCACGTCCTTCACGTCAAAATGCAGCCACACGTTTTCGCCATCGAGGACAGCGGGGGCGTCCTTGGTAGCGGTTGAATGGATGGGCTGGTTGCTGATTTTTCGCGAGGGGATGGTCTTGCCGTTCTGTTTCAGATTGAACTGGAAATTTTGCCAAAAATTCTCGGGGCGGATGTCGCTTTTTTGTTGTCCGGTGGCGGGTGGAGGCGTGGGCGCCTCGGTCGTCTGGGCGGATTTGGGATACGCCGCGGGCAACATGAGAACCACGTTGACCTTAATGATGTTCCCGTATTGCTTGTAGTCTTCGGCGGCCTGGGCTTCGGAATAGCCTGCGGTCGTTTTTTGCCGAGTAAGCTCGACAATCTGAGCGTACGGCGTGAGGAGCTCAATTTCCGCGATGTGGACATCGTTTTGCGACTCGGTGATTTGCGACAAATAGGGCGCCAGGAAGTCGCCGGTGGATTTATCGTTGCGCTGGCCCAGAACGTAGGCCTCGTGAATGGCGGCGACGCTCAACTGTGTATCATAAGCGGCACAAGAAAGAGGGAGAAGAGTCAGGGCCAGGATGACGACGCCGTGAATGCTGGTCTTCATGATCTTCACGATCTTCATGGTCTTCATGGTCTTCACGATGTCAATGCATGATGCGGGTTGCTACTGCTCACTGATGTTAGATGGTTGCGGAACGCGTTCGGATGTTTATTTCGTTTCGGCAAGGGCAGAAATTTCAAATCAGCAAGGACTCTCGCCCAGGAAATTGGTGAAGGCACGGTTTACAGGGAAAACCGTATGTCCGTCCGCTATGATAGATCCTATCTTGTAGGCACGACCTTATTACCAAGCCTGAGCAGGGTGACCGATGACAGATCGATGGCCGCCCCTCTCGTTTTCTCGCAAGCATACTGCGACACGTCAGGGCGCTCTGGTCCAAACGCCTGCGATCCACACTTCGAGCGCGTTCCTGTTGTTATGAATGATTATGAATGATTCGAATACTGACGTGCCGCTGGGCGCGACCCCTTTACCGGGGAGGGGATTCCGGTTTTTGGTGTGGGCGCCAGCCGCAAAGAGCCTTTCTGTGCATCGGGTAAGTGGTTCCGCTGAGGGTGTAGCGGCGATGCATAGCCTGGATGGCGGTTATTTTGGCGTGGAGATTCCTGACGTCGCGCCCGGCGAACGGTATTTTTTTCGATTCGAGGACGGGCGCGAGCGACCCGATCCCGCGTCGCGTTTCCAGCCCGCGGGCGTGCACGGCCCGTCGCAGGCGATTGATCTGGACAATTTCAAATGGACGGATTCTTCCTGGAAAGGATTGCCGCTGGAAGAGAGCGTGTTTTACGAGTTGCACGTCGGCACGTACACGCCGGAGGGAACTTTCGAGGCGCTGATCCCGCACTTGGCTGGCCTGCGTGACCTGGGAATCACGACGATCGAGTTGATGCCGGTGGCGCAATTTCCGGGCGGGCGGAACTGGGGTTATGACGGGGTGCAGCCGTTCGCGCCGCAGAATAGTTATGGCGGACCGCGCGGGCTGCAAAAATTTGTGGATGCCGCACACGCGCATGGCCTGGCTGTGGCGCTGGACGTGGTATACAACCACATCGGTCCCGAGGGCAATTACCTCAGAGAGTTCGGTCCATATTTCACAGACAAATACCGGACGCCGTGGGGAAGCGCGATTAATTTCGACGGCCCTGACAGCGAACCGGTGGGGCGATTTTTTATCGAGAATGCGCTGCAGTGGCTGGAGAAATATCACGTGGACGTGCTGCGGCTTGACGCGGTGCACGGGATTTTCGATTTCAGCGCGTCACATTTTCTGGCAGAGCTGCAAACGACGGTGGACTCGCTGGAAGCGCGGCTACAGAGGAAATTTCACCTGGTTGCGGAAAGCGACTTGAACGATTCGCGCCTGCTGCATGCGCGTGCGCAAGGCGGGTATGGTTTGCACGCGCAATGGAGCGACGATTTTCACCATTCGCTGCATTCTTTGCTGACCGGCGAGCGGGCCGGATACTATTCGGATTTCGGCGAAGTGCGTCACCTGGCTGATACGATGAAGAAGGGGTGGTTCTACGCCGGACAACATTCGAATTTCCGGCGGCGCAGGCACGGAAATGATCCATCCGGACTAGCGCGTTCGAATTTTGTTGTTTGCATCCAGAATCACGATCAGATCGGCAATCGCGTTCGTGGTGAGCGGCTCAGTGAACTGGTCGATTTCGAAGCGTTAAAGCTTGCCGCTGGAGCGACGGTGCTCGCGCCCTTCGTGCCATTGTTGTTCATGGGCGAAGAGTACGGCGAGACAGCGCCTTTTCAGTATTTCACGAGCCACGGCGATACGGAGCTGATTGAGGCGGTGCGCAAGGGGCGGCAGAAAGAATTCGCGGCCTTCGCGTGGAAAGGGGAAATTCCCGACCCGCAAGCGGAAGAAACTTTTTCTAGATCAAGGCTACATCACGCGTTGAAGGATCAGGAGTCGCATCGCACTCTGCGGGCGCTGTATCGTGAGTTGCTGGCGATCAGACGGGAGTATGCACTGGCGGGCACGGGCAAAGTGGTGATTCTGGAAAATGGAAGCGCCATAATAATGTTAGCCGGGGAAGGCGCTGCGAAACGCCTGGCGGTAATTTTTGAGTTTGGGAAAAGCGATCATGCGTTTGATGCGCGGCTGCCGGAGGGAACGTGGACGCGGCGACTCGATTCGGCGGATTCGAAGTGGAAAGGCCCAGGAATTTCAGCGCCTGCAAAAATAGAAGCAAAACAGCCATCAGATATTAAGCTGGCTGTGCAGTCGTTCGCGGTATTCGAACGCCTGAATCCAATTTCGGAGTAATGATGCGATACGTCTGCGTTCACGGACATTTCTACCAGCCACCTCGAGAGAATCCTTCACTCGAAGCGATTGAGCTGCAGGATTCGGCTTATCCGTATCACGACTGGAACGAGCGCATCACCGCTGAGAGTTACGCGCCGAACGCCACTTCGCGAATTCTGGATAAGGAGCAGCGCATCATCGAGCTGGTAAATAATTACGGGCTGATGAGTTTTAACTTTGGGCCCACGCTGCTTTCCTGGATGCAGGACAAAGCGCCGCGCGTGTATGACCGATTGCTGGAGGCCGATCAGTTGAGCGCGCACAAATTCGGCGGACATGGTTCGGCGATTGCGCAGGGCTATAACCACATGATTCTGCCGCTGGCTAACCGCCGCGACAAAGCTACCCAGGCTAAGTGGGGCATCGCGGATTTCGAGTACCGCTTCAAGCGCCGGCCGGAGGGAATGTGGCTGCCAGAAACCGCGGCGAACACGGAGACGCTGGAAGTGTTAGCCGAAAACGGGATTTTGTACACGATACTGGCGCCGCGACAGGCCAAGCGCGTGCGCCGCAAAGGCGGGCGAAGCTGGAAGGACGTGAGCGGGAACCGCATCGATCCCAGCCGGGCTTACCTGGTTAACTTGCCATCGAAAAAAACGATCAGCGTATTTTTTTACGATGGTCCGATATCGCAGGGTGTGGCGTTCGAAGGCTTGCTGGATGACGGCCAGCGCTTCGCGGACCGGCTGATGAGTGGATTTTCCGACAGCCGCCACTGGCCGCAACTTTCACATATCGCAACCGACGGCGAAAGCTACGGACACCATCACCGCTTCGGAGAAATGGCGCTCACCTACGCGTTGCAGCACATCGAGCGGAACAAACTGGCGGAGCTCACCAACTACGGCCAATTTCTGAAGCGTTATCCGGCCGACCATTTCGTGGAGATTGTCGAAAACAGTTCCTGGAGTTGCGTGCATGGCGTGGAACGCTGGCGCGCCAACTGCGGATGCAATTCTGGCGGGCACGGCAACTGGAATCAGGAATGGCGCGCGCCGCTGCGCGCGGCGCTGGATTGGCTGCGCGACACCGTGGGTCCGGTTTTTGAATCGAAGGCCGCGCAGTTGCTTAACAATCCGTGGGCGGCCCGCGATGAGTACATCCGCGTGATTCTGAATCGCTCCGATGCAAATGTGGACGCCTTTTTTAACGATCACGAAACTCAACCGTTGAGTCCCGAAGAGAAAGTGGTCGCGCTGAAGCTGCTTGAAATGCAGCGGCACGCGATGCTGATGTACACCAGCTGCGGATGGTTCTTCGATGAATTGTCGGGACTCGAAACGGTGCAGGTGATTCACTACGCCGGGCGCGTGGTGGATCTGGCCAAGGAATTTCTGGGCGAGGAAGTCGAGCCGCAATTCCTGGAACGCTTGCGGCTGGCCAAGAGCAATATCGCCGAGTATGGGGACGGCGCGCGAATTTACGAGAAGTGGGTGAAGCCCGCGGCAGTGAACATTGAAAAGCTGGCCGGCCACTATGCGATCAGCTCACTGTTTGAAGACTACAGCGAGAAAACGGGAATCTATTGTTACCAGGTCGATCGGGAACAGTATTCGCTGGATGCCGAGGGCAAGCTGCGCATGGCTCTCGGACGCGCGCGTTTCAGCTCGCAGATCACCCGCGAAAGCGCGTTGTTGAGTTTTGGAGTATTGCACCTGGGCGACCATAACGTTACCGGCGGCGTGCGGCACTCCTACGCCTCGGAAACTTACGATCAAACGAAAGCAAGGTTGACTGAGTGTTTTTCCAAGGCTGATACCGCCGCGGTGATTCGCATTCTGGACGAGGAATTCAGCGAGCATACCTTCTCACTCAGTTCGCTGTTCCGCGACGAACAGAGAAAAATTGTGGGATTGTTGCTGAACGATTCCCTTACGTCGGCGGCCGCCGCGTATCGAACGATTTATGAAAACCAGGCGCCGCTGATCCGCTTTCTGAATTCACTCAACATCCCGGTGCCGCCGGCGTTCAAGGCCGCTGCCGATGTGGCCATCAATAGCCAGCTGAGGCAGTCGTTCGAACGCGCGGACGTGGACATGGATAATATTCAAAGCAATCTGAAGGAAGCGGCCAACAGCCAGGTGCCTCTGGATACCACTACACTCGAGTTTGTCATTCGCAAAAGAGTGGAAGCGCTGGCGGCGCGCTTTGCGGAACATCCCGACGACCTCGAAATCGTGCGGCGATTCCGGAAGCAACTGGAAGCCGCGCAGTCGCTGCCGTTTCCGGTGACCATCTGGGAAGCGCAGAATATTTCTTATGCGCCGCTGAAGAAAGCTATCGAAGAACGCCGGCTGGGAGCGGAGAATAATGAACTGGAAGCCGCTGAATGGATGAAAGAACTGACTGGGCTTCGCGAAGGATTGCGGATCTTGGCCTAGTGATATTGGCTCAGTAAGAAATTTATGATCTCCACGCGCATCCCACTCGCCACTTACCGGCTGCAATTCAATAAGGATTTTACATTTAACGACGCGACGAAAATTCTCGATTACCTGCGCGAACTGGGGATTACCGAGATTTACGCTTCGCCCATACTGACCAGCCGCCGCGGGAGTGGCCACGGCTATGACGTGACCAATCCCAATCGCCTGGATCCGGATTTGGGCACGGAGAAAGATTTCGATTCATTTCTGGGCGAGTTGGAAAAACGGGGCATGGGTTTGCTGCTGGACATCGTGCCCAATCACATGGCGGCCAGCAGCGAAAATCCGTGGTGGATGGACGTTCTAGAAAATGGGCCAGATTCGGCGTTTTCTTCCTATTTCGACATCGACTGGCACCCACCGTCGCGAAGTCTGGACAACAAGATACTTTTGCCCATCTTGGGGCGGCCGTTTGGCGAAGTGCTGGACAGCGGCGAATGCAAGCTCATCTTGAGCGACGGTAAATTTGCGATTGAATATTTTGAGTCTTCGTTTCCGCTGGCGCCGCGAACCTATCGCACCGTGTTGGCGCATCGCATCGGCAGATTGCGAAGCCTGCTGGATGAAAATTCCGCCACTTACCAGGAATATCAGGGAATTATTGCCGCGCTGGCGCCGCTATCGGATCGCGATTCGACGCCCGTTGAGGCGGCCTCCGACAAACGAGTGCGCTTCGAGTCCATCCGCGAGCGGCTGCGGCAATTGACGGCGGCCAGTAAGGAAGTGGCGCAATTTATTCAGGAAAACCTGGCCCTGTTTAACGGCAAGGTGGGCGACCCGAGCAGCTTTTCGAATCTTCAACGGCTGCTGGGCCAACAATATTACGTTCTGGCCTACTGGCAGAATCTCAACGAGACAATCAATTACCGGCGCTTTTTTACCATCACCGACCTGGTGGGAATGCGCGTCGAGGATTCTCTGGTGTTTGACGCGACGCACAACCTGATTCTGCGGCTGATCTCGCAAAGCGCGGTGGTGGGATTGCGGGTGGACCACATCGACGGGCTTCGTGATCCGGCGGGTTATTTGAAGCGGCTGCAGGAGCGGCTGGCGGCGGAAAGCGACTCATCCTCGGGTAGCCCGGCATATGTACTGGTGGAAAAAATCCTGGAACGCCATGAAGACTTGCCTGCCGACTGGCCGGTTGCGGGGACGACTGGATACGACTATCTGAATTTTGCAAACCGGGTGATGGTGCACGCGCAGGGCGCGAAAGAGATCGAGAAACTTTATTCCCGCTTTATCGGCCAGAGCATGAAGTTCAGCGACGTGTTGTATCAGAAGAAGAAGCTGGTGATGGGCACAATTCTTGCAGTGGAGATGCGTTCCCTGGGGCGGCAACTGGAAGAACTGGCGGCGCAGGCGCGCTATGCGCGCGATCTGCCGCGGCAACAATTGACCGAGGCGCTGATCGAAACCACCGCGTGTTTTCCGGTGTATCGCACGTATATCAGAAATCTGGATTTGCCCGCGGAGGCTACCAAACTGCTAGAGGAAGCTCTCGCGGAGGCGCGACTGCGAAAGCCGTCGCTGAATCCGCAATGTTTCGATTTTCTGCGCGATGTATTGCTGCTTTCGAATCCTCCGTACGTGCTGCCCGATCATCGCGAGGCGCGACTGAACTTCGTGCTGCGCTGGCAACAATTCACCGGCCCGATTGTGGCCAAGGGACTGGAAGATACTGCGCTATATGTTTACCAGCCGTTGCTCTCGCTGAACGAGGTGGGGGGCGATCCGACTCCTGCAGGCATCTGCCCAAAAGAGTTTTTTGAATTTGTCGCCCACCGGCAGAAAAACTGGCCGCATTCCATGAACGCCAGTTCTACGCACGACACCAAGCGCTCCGAGGATATACGTGCGCGCATCGCTGTTTTATCCGAAATGCCGCAAGAGTGGGAGAGCCACCTGAAACGATGGGCGGCGATGAATGAAAAATATAAGTCGAACGCCAACGGGGCGCCAACACCCGATCGTAACGAAGAGTATTTTTTGTATCAGACTATTTTGGGCATGTGGCCGCTGGGGGACGACAAAATTCCCGAAGTAATAAAAAGACTACAGGCTTACGCGGTGAAGGCCACTCGTGAAGCCATGGTGCATACGCGCTGGACGCGTCCTAACCTGGCTCATGAAGAGGGATTGACGAATTTTGTGGCTGCGATTCTCGATGAAACTAAGAACGGCGCGTTTCTGGAAGAGCTGCGAAAGTTTCATCGCGACACGGCGTATTACGGGATGCTCAACAGCTTGAGCCAGACGCTGCTGAAAATGACCGCGGCGGGCGTTCCGGACTTTTATCAGGGATCGGAACTTTGGGATTTGCGTCTGGTGGACCCAGATAACCGGGGAGTCGTGGATTTTGCGAAGCGCATGGAATTGCTGCATGCGCTTAAACAAAACGCCGCGCGAGAGAATGGTTCGTTCGCAGGAGAATTGCTTTCGAACTGGACCGACGGGCGCATCAAGCTTTACCTGATCTGGAAAACGCTGGGTTTCCGGCGAGAGTTCGGCGAGCTGTTTACGGATGGCGAATTCGTACCGGCGGAAGTGTCCGGCGAGCGAGAGGAAAACGTTTCTGCATTCTTCAGGGTTCGCTGGGATCGCGGCGCCCTGATTATCGCTCCCAAGTGGCTCGCCGCCTCTAGAATGGAACCGGAATCTGGTGGGCGGAAGAAGTTTTGGGGAAACACTTCTGTCGCGCTGCCGGTCAATGCGGCAGAGAGTTGGAGAAGTGTCTTAACCGGTGAAAGTGTGATCGTTCAGAAAAACGGTGAGGGTGCTATGGTCCGCGTAGCAGACGCCCTCAGCCAGTTTCCGGTGGCGCTACTTTCCTCAGAATAGCGGCTGAGCCACTATACGCGATGAAAAAGCTCGCCGCATATCGCAAGAAGAGACACTTCGACAAAACTGCCGAGCCTGCCGGAAGTTCCGAACGATCATCGAAAAGACGGTTTGTCATTCAGAAACATGCGGCGACCAGGCTGCATTACGATTTGCGGCTGGAAGTCGACGGAGTGATGAAATCGTGGGCCGTCCCCAAGGGCCCGTCGCAGAACCCCGCGGACAAGCGCCTGGCCGTTCACGTGGAAGATCATCCGCTGGAGTATCGCAAATTCGAAGGCGTCATTCCCAAGGGCCAATATGGCGGCGGCGAAGTCATTATCTGGGATCAGGGGACGTACGAACTGGAAGGCCCGCTGGATGCCGATGCGCAGATGGCGCGCGGCGATCTGAAATTTATCCTGCACGGCAAGAAAGTGCGCGGCAGCTTTGTGCTGGTACAGATAAAAAGCTCCAAAGAAAAGAAAGAATGGCTGCTCATCAAGCACAAGGATGAATTTGGCGACCCGTTGTGGAATGCGGAGGATCATGGCGAGTCGGTGGTGTCCGGCAGGACCCTGGAAGACGTCCGCCTCGGACGAGCGGCGCGCGCGCCGGCGGAATCGAAGAAGCTTGCTTCCCTGCCCGGGGCGCGCAAAGCGCCGATGCCACGGGGCGTGGCGCTTACCTTGGCGTCTTTGAGCGATAAGCCTTTTTCGAATCCCGACTGGCTATTCGAAGTTAAATGGGATGGGGTGCGCGGCTTGGCGTACGTGAGCAATGGAGGGGTTTCCGTGCGCTCGCGCACTGGCAGAGAAATCGCGCCGGAATATCCGGAGGTTGGCGATCTGGCCAATCAGCTGGATGCCAGCGAAGCTATCGTGGACGGCGAAATTGTCGCCTTGGATGAAAGCGGGCGCAGCAATTTTCAGAAACTGCAGAACCGCTCGGGAGTGCGCAACCCTTCACGCATGCTGCTGGAATCGATTCCGGCCACCTACTACGCGTTTGATCTGCTGTACTGCGACGGGTACGACTTGCGGAAGACGCCACTGGAGCATCGCAAGGATCTGCTTCGAACGATACTGCGGCCCAACGCGCACATTCGTTATTCCGAGCACGAAGTGGAAAAGGGCCAGGAATTGTACGAGGCCGCCCGGCAACAGGGCCTGGAAGGAATCATCGGGAAAAAGCGGGACAGCGCATATGCGGGACAGAGAACTTCGCTGTGGCTGAAATTCAAAATTGTGAATGAGCTTGACGCCGTGGTGTGCGGATGGTCGGCGCCCAGGCGGAACCGGGAATTTTTTGGCGCGCTGGTGCTGGGGCTGTACAACGGCCCGCAACTTGAGTTTATCGGCAGTGTGGGCACGGGATTTGACCACGATGGGCAAAAGAAGATTTACGATCGGCTCAAGAAGCTGCGCCAGCCAGACAGTCCGTTGAGCGAAATTCCAAAGTTAAAGGAAACCATTGAGTGGGTCGAGCCGCGGCTGGTGGCTCGCGTCAAGTATGGAAACTGGACGGATGGCAACCGGCTGCGCGCGCCGGTGTTTTTGTCGCTGCGCGATGATTTGTCTGCCGAAGAATGCACGGTGGAAGCGGGGCGGCCGAACGAAGTCCAGCGCGTCAAAGACACACTGTCCCGGGCTAAACAGCAGAATAAAAATGCGGTTGAAACGCACGCCCGCAAATCGAAAACCATCGCGAGTGACGAAAAGCCAAGACATGTGATCGATTCGCCGCGAAAAAACGCCTCTCTGGCCACGGCTGCAAAAAGTGGCGAGGCGGTGGTCACCAAAAACATCGAAGAAGCGATTCGCAAGGGTTCTTCGGAAGGATTAAACGTCGAGGTTGAGGGCCGGGTGCTGCGGCTGACTCATTTGAATAAAATATATTTTCCTGAAAGCGGCATCCGGAAGCGCGACCTGCTGGCCTATTACTTTCGCACCGGCCATCTGATGCTTCCATTCTTGAAAGACCGGCCGATGGTGTTGCGGCGTTATCCGAACGGAATTCAGGAAAAGGCGTTCTTTCAGAAAGAGGCGTCGGATTCGATTGCCGAGTGGCTTGATCGCGCTATCGTGCACTCTGAAGAGCGCGACGGCGACATGCCGTATGTCATGGCCAACGATCTTGCGTCGTTGTTGTACCTTACGAATCTCGGGTGCATCGATCACAATCCGTGGTCCAGCCGCTCTGAATCACAGGGCACGCCGGATTATGTGTTCTTCGATCTCGATCCCACGCCGGGCACTCCTTTCACAACGGTGTTACAAATTGCCCGCAGCATTCAGGCGATTTTGCAATCCATCAGACTGACCTGCTTCCTGAAGACTTCGGGCGCGTCGGGGTTTCATATTTTCGTGCCGTTGAAACCTGAATATAGCTATGAGCAGACCCGCGTTTTTGCGGAGCTGGTAGGCCGCATGGCTTCCGACGAATTGCCGAGATTGATTACGTTCGAACGCATCGTTCACAAACGGCCCCGTGGAAGAGTATTGATGGACGCGCTGCAGAATGCGCGAGGGAAGCCGCTGGCCACCATTTATTCCGTGCGCGCCTACCCGCACGCGCCGGTATCCACGCCGGTGACCGTGGCGGAATTGAAAAAAGATTTTTTGCCCGAGCAGTGGAATCTGAACACGCTGGAGCGGCGGCTGAAGGATGTTGGCGATTTATGGAAGGATTTCTGGAGCAAGCGGCAATCGCTGTCGGCGCCGCTGGAGCTACTGGACCGCCGGCTTTCCGGAAACAAAAGCGTCAAGACCCGCTAGCTATCAGGCAAAGACAAAGATTCGCAGTGTGTCCAGCGCTTGCGAAAAACTGATACCGCCCTTGGGAGCGTCCTTCGCGGGCGGCGTGTTTTCGCCTTCGGCACTGAAAAACGTGCCGCCCTTCAAAAGCGTCTCCAGCGCTTTGATCAAATCGCGAGCGGCTCGCGACTTGAATACAAAACCGCGAGCGCCTACTTCTTTTACGGAGTCCGCCAGGCTTCTGGATTCATGCATGGTAAAAATCAGAATGGGCGCGCTGTTTTTGTTGCTGGTAAGTTTTCGTGCGGCTTCCAGACCGCTCATCACCGGCATGGTGATGTCCATGATGATGGCGTCAGGGCGAAGGTCGCCGGCCATCTGAATGGCTTCCTGCCCGTTGGTGGCTTCGCCGCAAATTTCCCATTCGGGGCGCGCCGCCAGGATTTTGCGCACGCCTTGACGCACCACTTCATGATCATCGGCAATCAGGATTCTGACTGGCATAAAGGAAACCCCCGCTATCTTGTCGCGGTCAGAAATTCAAGACTCAGAACAGGAACGAAAACCGGGCAACTTCGTGCGTGCTTTATAGCCAGGAAAATGGCCGCATATTCACAGTGAATTTATATACGGGAATTGGGTCACTTGCAAGGAATGCGATGCAGGCCGGCCGCCGTAGACGCGCGGTTAAGTAGGGTGACCTACACAGTTAACCTGAAGGTCTGGGTAGAGTGATTTGGCGATCGTACAGCTGCGCGACGCGCTCGAGCGTATCGATTTCACTCACCGGCTTGTCGGGGCGCAAGCGCAAGATGCGCGGGAACCTGAGCGCGTAGCCGCTCTCGTGCCGCTGC
Organism: uncultured Acidobacteriota bacterium; assembly: GCA_963819625.1. Classification (GTDB taxonomy): domain Bacteria; phylum Acidobacteriota; class Terriglobia; order Acidiferrales; family UBA7541; genus Acidiferrum. Next base: position 104,199 of record CAWFWY010000018.1, on the reverse strand, counting down.
GATTTCTGAATATTGTTGAAGGCCACTTCGATGACTACAGTGGGCTCGACGATGCGGCTCGCGCCGCGATCTTCGGTGGTGTGCTGCAGAAAATATTCGGTGCCGGTTTTTATATCCGCGTCGGTGAGGCCGGAATAGGCTTTGCCGATGGTCAGCAGCTGTTGCCCGTCGCGCACCGAAAACGTGTAGTCGGACAACAAACCGTGACGCTTGCCGTGGCCGTACTCCACCGCGGTGACGACCACATCGAGCGTTGCGAAGGGCTCCTTGAGCTTGAACCACGAGCGGCCGCGGCGGCCCGGAGTGTAAAGCGAATCGGGGCGCTTGACGACGATGCCCTCGTGGCCAGCGGCGAGCGAATCTTTGAAGGCTTGCTGGATTTCGGCGACAGACTCGCAACGGATGGCGGCTGCGGTGTAGACGGGAGAAGCCTGGCCGGGTTGCAGGATTTTTTCCAAACGCTGGCGTCTTTGCGTCAGCGGCTGATCGAGCAGCAGCTCGCCATCGTGATATAGCAGATCAAATGCCGCGAAGCGCACGGGCACTTCGTGTTGCAGCCAGAGATCCAATTGTTTGCGGCCCAGTCGTTTTTGCAATTCGGTGAACGGTAGCGGCCGCTGACCGTGCCAGGCAAGTATTTCTCCGTCGAGAATCACTTCGCCCGGTAAGCTGGCGAACGAGGCGTTGAGCTCGGGGAACTCGACCACTTCGTCGAGGGTGCGGGAGAAAACCATTACACCCGCGGCGCTTTTGTGCACCTGGGCGCGAATGCCGTCGTATTTTTCTTCCGCCAGGAAGGAGCCTTCGCCATCAGGCAGGATTTCATCGGCGGTCTCCGCCGGTGTTGCCAGCATGAAACCGATAGGGTGGAATAGCCGCATTCGAACATCTCCCACTTGATCCGCGGCGGCAGATCGCAACGTTTCGCCGATGTCGCCGGTGAGCATGTTGGCGCGGCGCACGGCGTCCAGCGGGCGATCGAAGGCGTTGGCAATGGCTTCTTCCACCAAGCTTTCTTTCAGGCCGATCCGTAAATCGCCGGTGATGATTTTGATGGCGTACTTCACTTCCCCGGCGCTCATGGGCTCGAAGAGATTTTTGATCAGCGCGCTTTTCTGTGCGGCTGTTCGAATGTTGGGAAGCTGATCGAATGTATCGGCGACTTGTTGCAGGGAAATATCCGCTGCTCCGGGGCGCTTCAGGAGCAAATGTTCGGCCATGTTACCGAGGTCGCCGTGCGCGCGATAATTTTTGCCGAGATCGGACGGGTCGGCTCCGGCGATCTGGACCACGATTTTGGCGAGTTGGGATCCGCCCACGCCCAGCACGCGCTCATCGCGGTGTGGAAACGGGCGGCCGGTAAGGAAAATCGCCGCGCGGGCGGCATCTTCGAGTGACAGGGCTTTGAGAAGTTCGCTGGCCAGAGCGACTTTTGCTGTTTTTTTGGTGGTTGCGCCGACTGCGTCGCAAGCGGCTACGAAGCGGCGCATCGTTTAAGCACTGGCCAGCTTGGCTTGCAACATTGGCTGGCATCGCGGGCACCAGAAGGAGGTGCGCGCATCGAAGCCCTGCTTGCGCGAAACGATCGCGGAGCCGCAGCGGCGGCAGGGCTCGCCGGTTCGGTGATACACCCACAAACGCTCCGAGGGATTGGCGCGGCCGGTGGTGCGGCGCATGGGAACGTAGGTGACGATCGCGGCGCCGGACGATTCAGCTATGTTGGCCAGCATGAATTTGCGCGCCTGCGACACGAGACATTTCAGCTCTTCGTCCGTGAGTGCTCCGACTTGGCGAAACGGATTTATTCCGCAGGCGAAGCAGGTTTCCGATTTGTAGACGTTGCCGATGCCGGATAGCAGGGACTGCGTCAATAAACTGACGCCAACTTCCAGCTCCGGGCGAGAACGCAATCTCGCGATTATTTCCGCTTCATCAAATTGCCTGGCGAGCATCGATGGGCCCACGGAACTAAAACCTTCGCGGCGAGCCATGGTTTCCGCGGTATGAAATTCGGCAATAGGAATTTTGAAAGCGACCGCCAGAATCTTCGGGGTGCCGACGACCACGCGCATGTCGTAGCGGCTGCGCTGCCACCTTTCGCCCGGGCGGTAGATATGCCAACTGCCGCTCATCAGCATGTGCGAGAGGAGGATGAGGTCGCCGGAAAAATACATGAGCAGCCATTTGCCGCGTGCTTCCACTTTCTCGACGGTGCGGCCGACGACTCCTTGGTCAACGTCCACGCGGGAGAGGCGGGGCAGAACGGATTCGAACGATGTGACAGTTTGTCCGGCCAGCGCGAGATTCAACGTGCGCGCGGCACGAAAGATGGTGTCGCCTTCCGGCATGTCACGCGCTTTCCTGAATGTCGGTGGCGCCTTCGTCTTCGATTTCCTCGGCGGAATCTTGAGAGACGATCAACGGCTTGGTGCGCCGCATTTGATAACCGAGCACAGTGTTCACGAAGCCGGCGTCTTGCAGATGTACGGCCAGAAAATGTTCGCGGGCGGGCGCATCGTTGATTTTGCCAATTAACAGGCCCTGGCGGAGATTCAGGCGGCGAATGGCCAGTTGCGCCAATTTTTTGGCCAGCTCGCGCGCGAATTGAGTGTGCTCCGGTTCGGCCTCCGGCAAAAAGACACGCACCGACGGATTGCGGCGGCGCAGAAAAGCAACCAGCTGGCCGTTGATGAGGATCACCGACGCGCCACTGGTGCGAGCCATAGCGTGACGAGTGGCAGCTTCCTCGGATTCGCCGGCGACCCTGGGCCACGGAATTAATGTTCCGTATGGATTGGCAGGATCGGCGGCCGCCAGATGAAGCGCTTCCGGCGAAGCAGGGTCCACACGCAGGCTGCGCAACATGTCCACTGCAGCGGGCATGGCAAATTGCGCCGCGCCGAGGCCGGCGACAAACATTCCGCGGCGCACCCATCCGCTGTCTTCCATGGTTTTCAGCGCGGGATAAACGGTGTTGTAGCCGCCGGGAATATTTTCGGCGATGGCCGTTTCGCGCATCACGATGCCGTGGCGCTGCAAAAGCTGTTGCGAGACGTTGGCGCTCCACTGCGTGGGCGTCAAAGCCGCGGTGATGCGCTGCCGCAGCAGCGACCAGCGGCCATGAGCCTGGCCCGTAGAAGTGCGCGAGCGCAGCCCCCGCAGATAACCCGGCGAGCCTGGGCGTTCATCGTCGAAGATTTCGCGCTTGCGCTTGCGATCATCGGGCCGCAGCAACTTGCGCAACGGATAAAAAGTGTCGTTGGTGATGCGGCCCGACCAGGCCAGTTCCCACAACGCGTCGATGGTGTCGCCAGGGAAACCGGCGCCGCAGGCAGCGTGAATTTCTGAAAAGAAAGAAGCGCCCTGCCTGGCGAGAAATTCGGCAATTTTGTCGGCGCGCTCGGCGTTGGGAGCTTGGCTCGGTGCAGGCTGGCCAGCCTGCACAGAAACTTCCGGCAAGCGCAGCAAAGGCAAAGATTCGGTGAGGTACAGAGCGACTCGGCCGTTGCGATCGCCGACCTGCTCGACGCCGACCCAAGTCACTTCTCCGGCGGCCATCAGCGCATCGAGATTGCTGGGATGATAATCGGCAATGCGCGCGGGCAAAATTTCGGTCTCGAGCTCCGACGCGAGAAGCACGGAGCCTTGCAACGCTTCGATGGTATCGAGCAGCGCATCCAGACCGCGTCGCGGAACGGTGACGCCCTGCCAGCGCGTCGAGAAACGCACAAAAGTCGACTGTTCGACCGGTTCGATTTCACGACGCAGGCGCGCGAGACTCTTGCGGCGAATTTGCCGCAACACTTCGGGGTCGCACCACTCGCGATGGCGGCCGTTGGGCCGAAATTCGCCTTCCAGTAATTTCCCCTCCGAATTCAAATTGCGGAGCACGGCTTCGATGGCCTGCGGCTGCAATTGGTAGCGCGCGGCGATGTCGGCGGTGGTGAATGGGCCGTGCGTGCGAGCGTAGCGCCGAATTATTTCCGCGAGCGGCTCGCCTGCGGGTTCAAGAAACGCTTCGGCGAGGCCGGGCGGCAATGGTGTTCCGAAAGCGTCGCGATAACGCCCGGCGTATTCGACGGGAATGGTGCGCGCTTCGCCAGCGATGTGCACTCGTACCGCGCGGCGGGCGGCGATCAGTTCCACAGCCGTGGCAGCAACCTCAGCGCTGGCGCAGCGCGCGGCAATTTCGGCGTCGGACAGATCGCCGACCTTCAGCAATAAATCGTGCAGCCCATCGGCGTGGCGAGCCTGGTAATCCGGCTCGAGCGCTTGCAGCTTTGCTTCCACTTCGTCGAACGCGGCCGCGTCGAGGAGTTCGCGCAGATCGGTGTCGCCGAGCAGTTCTTCCAGCTGCGATTGATCGATGGAGAGCGCCTGGGCGCGGCGCTCGGCCAGCGGAGCGTCGCCCTCATAAATGTAATTCGCGATGTAGGAAAAGAGCAGCGAGGCGGCGAACGGCGAAGGCTTGTCGGATTCGATGCGCGGTCAGGCGAATTTCGCCGCGTTGAATTTTGCTGAATACGCCGGCGGCGGCGGGCAAATCAAAAACATCGCGGATACATTCGCGATAGGTTTCGAGAATAATCGGGAAAGAAGAATAACGCGCGGCTACCGCCAGTAAATCGGAGGCGCGTTTGCGCTGCTGCCAGAGAGGAGCGCGCATGCCGGGCCGGCGCTTGGGCAGCAGCAGAGCGCGCGAAGCGGCTTCACGGAATTTTGCGGCGAATAAAGAAGTGGAACCCAACTGGCGCAGTACCAGCTCTTTCAACTCCGTCGGAGAGACAATGAAATCCTCGATCTCCAGCGACACGTCGCTGTCCGGAAGGCGCAGCACGAAGCCGTCGTCGGACCACATGGATTCGACTTCGAGGCCGCGTTCGGCGCGCAATTTGGCGGTGACGGCCATGCACCACGGCGCGTGCACGCGGCTGCCGAAAGGGGTCAGCACGCAGACGCGGCGGTCGCCGAGCTCATCGCGGCAAATTTCCATCAGCATATCTTCGTCGCTGGGAACGCGCTGCGTGGCGGCGATCTGGTCTTCGAGATAACGCAACAGATTTTCCGCGGCGTTGGTGTCGAGGCTGTGTTCTTCCACCAGCTTTGAAAATGCCACCGAGCGCGGCAGGCGCAGCAGTTCGCGGGTCATGCGTCCGATTTTTTCGCCGAACTCGGCGGGCCGGCCGACGGTGTCGCCGTGCCAGAAGGGCATTTTGCCGGGCTCGCCGGGAGCGGGAGTAACCTGAACGCGATCGTGGGAGATGCTTTCGATCCGCCAGGTGGTGGCGCCGAGAATGATGGTGTCGCCGGCGCGGCTTTCGAACACCATCTCTTCGTCGAGCTCGCCGACGCGTGCGCCTTTTGTGGCGCCCGACCAGAAAGACTCCGTACAAGCCGCGATCGGGAATGGTGCCGCCGTTGATGACGGAAACCTGGCGCGCGCCCTGCCGCGTGGTGAGCTGATTTGCGATGCGGTCCCAGGTGAGGCGCGGGCGCAGTTCGGCGAATTCGTCGGATGGATAGCGGCCGGAGAGCATGTCGAGCACGCTTTCGAATGACGCGCGCGTGAGACCGGCGTAGGGCGCGGCGGATTGCACCACTTTCAGAATATCGGCGACGTCCCACGATCCCAGGGCGACCATGGCGACGATCTGTTGGGCGAGCACGTCGAGCGGATTGCGCGGGTAGTGCACGGATTCGACGTTGCCGTCGTACATGGCGCGCGTGATGGCCGCGCAGGAGACCAGGTCGGCGCGATACTTTGGAAAAATGACCGCGGAGCTGACCGCGCCGACGTGGTGGCTGGCGCGGCCGACGCGCTGCATGCCGCTGGCGACGGAAGAGGGCGATTCGATCTGCACCACCAGGTCGATGGCGCCCATATCGATGCCCAGCTCGAGAGAAGAGGTGGCGACCAGGCCGCGCAGCGTGCCGAGTTTGAGGCGGTCTTCGATTTCTTTGCGCTGCGTCACGGCCACGCTGCCGTGATGCGCGCGCACAAGAATTTCCCCGGCGAGATCGTTCAGCGCGCCGGAAATTCTTTCCGCCAGGCGGCGGTTGTTGACGAAGATGAGCGTGGAGCGATGGGCGCGGACCAGTTCGAGCAGCTTGGGATGGATGGCGCTCCAGATCGAAGGACGCACCGGGCCTTGCGAGGCGGGGCCGCTGGGCAACAGGTCGAGTTCGTCGAGGCGCGATCATGTCCTCGACCGGAATTTCGACGCGAAGGTCGAGGCGCTTGGGCTCGCTGGCGTCGATGATGGTGACCGGGCGGTAGACGACAGCGCCTGCAGAGCTCTCCAATTCCGGCAAGACTTCCGCCGCGCCGGAATCGGCCGGCTGCGGCGCGTCTTTCGCGGGAGAAATTTCCACGCCGCCCAGATACCGCGCGACCTCTTCCAGCGGCCGTTGCGTGGCGGAAAGTCCAATGCGCTGGAGCCGCCGGCCGCACAAATGTTCAAGTCGCTCCAGCGACAACGCGAGGTGCGTGCCGCGCTTGCTGGGAACCAGCGCGTGTATTTCATCGACTACCACGGTTTCGATGGAACGCAGAGCGTCGCGCGCGTTGGAGGTCAAGAGTAGATACAGCGACTCGGGCGTAGTGATCAAAATGTCCGAGGGGTAACGCAAGAAGCGCGCGCGTTCCGCGGGCGGGGTGTCGCCCGTTCGAATGGCAACCACTGGCTCGTGAAATTCAGCGCCCTGGCGTTTCGCGGCCTGCGCAATTCCGACCAACGGGGCGCGCAGGTTGCGCTCCACGTCTACAGCCAGAGCCTTGATCGGGGAAATGTACAGCATGCGGCAACGCTGGTCCTTTACGGGCGTACGGCGAAAACATCAACCGGTTGATGCACCACAGAAAGGCCGCGAGAGTTTTCCCCGTTCCCGTGGGCGCCAGAATCAAAGTGGACTCGCCGCGGGCGATGGCCGGCCATCCCAGGAGTTGCGGTTTTGTCGGCGCCGGAAAAACCGCTTCGAACCATTCGCGGACCGCAGCGTGGAACTGGCCGGGGTCTAAAGTGGCCGGCGAAAGGGGGGGATTGAAGTTTTCGGCATCGGGCATAAAGAGGTCTTTGTGTTAGATGCAAAGCTCGCAGGAATTGTTGAATCGCTCGGGGCTTACTTCCGCCGCTGAATGTCACTGCGAGCGGTATCCAGTTCCATGCCAATCAAAATCATTAAATTAGCGGTGTAAATCCAGGTCATCAGGATAACAAAGCCTGCCAGCACGGTGTAAACCTGGGGGACAGTCGGGCTGTAGCGCAGGAACAGGTTGAAACCAAGTGTGACAATCATGATGGCGACCACGGTGAATATATTTCCGGTCGTCAACCAGCGCCAGGAGCGTTTTCCATCCGGCAGAAAATGATTGATCAACGCCAGACCGAGGAGCATGAGCCCTATCGTGCCAACCCACCAGGTCACGACGCTCCACCGGAAATGAACGGTTCCCAGATATTTGAACCCCGCAAAAATTGTCCGGGTCGCCCAGTGCCCCACAGTCCAAAGCGCGAATCCTAACAGGCAGAACAATGACGCCACCACCGTAGCCACCGTGGCAATGGCTCGCTTTTTCCAATAGCTCCGGCTGTCTTTGCCACAACACGCCACGCTTAAAGCCTCCATCAGGCCCATAAACCCGGAAGAAGCACTCCAGATTGCAGCGAGAAGTCCGAGGGAAAGAAATCCTGTGTATCCGCGGGTCAGATCCAGAATGGTGTCGAATACCGCCTGCCGCGAGCGATTTGGAAAATAATCCGTAATCCATTGCGCGAACGATTGCCACAGCGTGGTGGAAGGCAGCCATCCAACGATGGCCGCCAGGACAATCAGGAATGGCAAGAGGGAAAGTACGAAGTAGAACGATACCTGGGCGGCAAGATCAAGAATATTATCGTCCATCACGCGCCGGAAAGTGCGCTCGATAATATCCATCACGGTCCGGCCCCAGACGGCGCTCATGCGCAAAGCATGCGTGCGGCGGGGTTTCGAACCGGCGTCTTTCACCGGGGCTCCAAAATGGAACTTGGGGGAATAGCAGCGCCGATTGCTACTAATGGAACGCATATTGTTGACATCTGGTCTTTCAAAGTTGGGAACCAATGATAATGCAGGAGGCCAGACGAAAAAATCGGAAATTCGAACGAAAAAACACAGCGACAAACCCATTTAAAGCTTGTGATATGAAAAGAACCACGGTTATACTTCTTGTGCGACACTGCGAGTCCCCAGCAGTATTTTGTAACAGAACGCCCCTCCCAGCAGGCGTTGCTAGACCAATAATTTATACAAAAATTTCATAACGTGTGTGGCTCCTTCGGGTGCGCATGCTAGGTGGAGACTCATATGGCAGTGGTCAGACCCTCATTTAAAGCACGCGTGCGCGCGAATAATTCCGTTAGGGTGTCCTGCAAATTCTTGCTAATTCCGCGCCATGCGAGCAGGTTGGCGTCGCTAACATCAATGTTGGTCACGCTGTTGTGCTGCGCCGCGGGAATTCACGCGCAAACCAGCGTGGTCACGCAACACAATGACATTGGACGCACGGGACAGAACCGCAATGAAACGATACTGACTCCCGCGAACGTCAACACCACGGGTTTTGGAAAATTATTTTCATACGCCATCGACGGCCGCGCCTATGCCCAACCGTTGTACGTGCCGGGCGTCACCATGGGAGCCGGGACGGTGCAGGCCGGCACCAAGCACAACGTCGTGTTTATCGCCACCGAGCACGACAGCGTGTACGCCTTCGACGCGGACAGCAACGGCGGCTCAAACGCCTCGCCGCTATGGAAAATCACGCTGCTGGATTCCGCGCACGGCGCTCCTTCAGGAGCCACGACGGTGCCGAACGGCGATGTGAGCACGGGCGACATCGTTCCGGAAGTCGGCATAACCGGAACTCCGGTCATCGATATTTCCACGAACACGATGTACGTAGTGGGCAAGACCAAGGAAAGCGGAAATTACGTGCAGCGTTTGCACGCGCTGGACCTCACCACCGGAGCCGAGAAATCAGTTTCACCGGTGACCCTCGCCGCGCAAGTGTCGGGAAACGGCAACGGCAGCTCGGGCGGAATCTTGAAGTGGGACCCCAAGTGGGAAAATAATCGCGCCGGCCTTTTGCTGCTGAATGGAATCGTGTACATCGGATTTGCGGCGCACGGCGACAATGGCCCCTGGCATGGTTGGATTCTGGCGTATAACGCCGCGTCGCTGCAACAGGCCAGCGTATTCTGCTCCACCTCAAACGGTTCGGGCTCGGGCATCTGGATGTCCGGCGCCGGTCTGGCCGCCGATACCGTAAACAACGGACGCATTTTCGTGACCACCGGTAACGGTGCGTTCAACGCCAACAATCCGCCGTACACCAACAGCATGAGTTATGGCGACGATTTCGTGCGCCTGGATATCAATAATGGCGTGATGAACGCTGGGGACCATTTTACTCCGCTGAACCAATCCAGCCTGAACGGCTCCGACGCCGACGTAGCCTCCGGCGGCGTATTGTTGCTGCCGGATCAGTCCGCCGGGGGACATACCCATCTGATGGTGGAAGCTGGTAAAGAAGGACGCATTTACCTGGTGGACCGCGATAATCTGGGCGGATACAACTCTTCCAGCGACAATATCGTGCAGGAAGTTCCGGTTAACAACTCCAGCCAGTCGAATCAGAATTTCAAAATCAATGGTTTGTGGAGCACTCCGGCTTATTGGAATGGGAATTTATATTTCTGGGGCAACGGCGACAATCTCACGGCTTTTTCGTTCGTCAATGGGCGGCTCGCAAATCTCGACGGCAACGGTTTGCCGAATCCCACCTCTTCCTCCTCCGAGACCTCTAGTTTTCCCGGTGCCACGCCCTCGATTTCTTCCAATGGAAACAGCAACGGCATCGTCTGGGATGTGCTGACCAGCAACTACGCCTCGAATGGCTCGGCAGTGCTTCTGGCCCATAACGCCAGCAACGTGGGCACTACTTTGTACAGCAGCAATCAGGATTCAACGCGCGATAATCCTGGAATAGCCACCAAATTTGTGGTTCCCACGATCATGAACGGAAAAGTTTATGTCGGGACGGCAAACTTTCTGAGCGTTTATGGACTTCTGAGCGCGGGCCAGCAGACCGCGGCTCCATCTTTGAATCCCGGTGGCGAGTCGTTCTCCGGCTCCATCAGCGTGACCATCAGTGACAGCACCCCCGGCGCATCCATTTACTACACGACCGACGGCTCTACGCCGACGACCTCGTCGCAAAAGTATACCGGCCCGATCACCGTCACCAACACGGAAACGATTAACGCCATAGCCAGCGCTTCCGGATTCGTGCAGAGCGCGGTATCTTCGGAAACCTACAATCTCCTCACCCAGGCGCTCGCTCCCGTTTTTTCTCCAGTGGCCGGATCTTTTGGTTCCACACAGGTGGTCACCATCACGAGCGGCACGTCGGGCGCGAAGATTTACTACACCACCGACGGGAGTACGCCATCTCCGGGGGCGGGCTCGACGCAACTGTATGGTTCTGCAATTACGGTTAGTTCCACGGTCACGATCAAGGCGATGGCTTCTTTGGCCGGATTGACCCTCAGCCCCGTGACCAGCGCGACGTATACCATGGTGGCAGGCGGCGCAGGCATCAGCTTCGTGAACGGATTCAGTTCAGCGCCCAGCTCGATGACGTTCAACGGCAGCACCGTGTTGAACGACAGCCGCCTGCAACTGACCAATGGCGGGCTGAATCAGGCCGGCAGCGCGTGGTTCAATAGCCCGGTCGACATCACGAAATTCACCAACGATTTCGCATTCCAGTTGGAAAACGCGGACGCCGACGGCATCACTTTCACCATTCAAAATAGCGGCACTACCGCGCTTGGTGCGTCTGGCGGAGCTTTGGGGTACGCGGGGATCGTGAAAAGCGTGGCCATCAAATTCGATTTGTACAACAACAATGGCGAAGGCGACGACTCCATAGGAATTTACCAGAACGGAGCTTCGCCCTTCGTTCCATCCATCGATCTCAGCGGTTCGGGCATAGACCTGCACAACGGCGACACCTTCTCGGTGCACATGAGCTACAACGGCACGACGCTGGCGATGTCCATCATCGACGGCGTTACCGGGGCGGTGTACAACAACAGCTGGGCAGTCAATATTCCTCAGGTGATCGGCAGCAACACCGCATACGTGGGATTCACCGGCGGCACCGGCGGGATGACGGCCAGCCAGAAAATCACTACGTGGTCTTTTCTGAGCAGCGGCGGAAGCCAGCAGGCCACCGCCTCGCCTACGTTCAGTCCGGCTGCCGGAACATATCTTGGCACGCAGACTGTGACCATCAGCGACGCCACTTCCGGCGCGGCTATTTTCTACACCATGGATGGCAGCACTCCCACAGCATCGGCCGGCGGTTCTACACAGGCATATAGCGGACCCTTGAGCGTCACCAGCACGCAGACCATCAAGGCCATCGCGGGATCTTCTTCGCTGGCCGCCAGCACGGTTTCTTCCGCGACGTACACCATCGAACAGCGCGCCACCCCTCCGATCTTCTCGCCTGCGTCAGGCACATTTGCCGCGGCGCAAGCGGTAACTATTTCTTCGCCGACACCCGGCGCCGTGATTTACTACACCACCGACGGTTCCACGCCGACGGCTTCATCCACGTTGTACGCGGGCGCCATTTCCGTCACGGCCACCAAGACGATCAACGCCATTGCCATCGTGAGCGGTTATTTTGACAGCACGGTTTCCACCGGCCTCTACACCATCAACTCGAGCGGTGGTACCGGAGTAAACCTTGGCGGCGGATTCACCGCGGGAGCGATGAATTTGAACGGCAGTGTGGCTCTTAATGGGACGAAGCTGCGCCTAACCGCCGGCACCCTCAATGCGGCCGGTTCAGCATGGTTTAGCTCGCCGCTGAATGTCCAGAAATTCAACACCAATTTCACTTTCCAGATTACTCCGGGCTCCAACCCGGTCGCTGACGGATTTACCTTCGCCATTCAGGGCAATAGCACCACGGCAATCGGCCCAATGGGTGGTGGGTTGGGATACGGTCCCGACAATCTCACTTCTGCCGTTTCGTCTTCTGGCCCGCTGCGTAACAGCGTGGCTATCAAGTTCGATCTTTACGACAATGCGGGAGAAGGCGTGAACTCCACCGGTCTGTACACCAACGGCGCCTCACCGACGACGCCGTCGGTCGACTTGACGGGTAGTGGCATCGACCTGCATAGCGGTCACGCTTGCAACGTGCAGATCGGCTACGACGGAACGAACCTGACCCTGACCATCACCGATCCCACCGTCAATGCTGCCTTCACGCAATCCTGGCCGGTGAACATCCCGGTCGTCGTTGGCGGAAACACCGCCTACGTCGGCTTCACCGCTGGAACTGGCGGGTCGACCGCAATTCAGGACATCACCAGTTGGACGCTCTCGTCTACCGCTACCGCTACCGCTGCGTCGGCTACTCCGGTGTTCACTCCGGGTGCCGGCACGTATGCAGGAACCACCTCGGTCACCATTTCGGATGCCACTTCCGGCGCCAATATTTTCTACACGCTCGATGGCACTTCGCCGGCGACCACGGCGACGGGATCGACAAAACAATATTCCGGCGCATTGACGGTGTCGGCTACGCAAACGATTAACGCGATCGCTTCCGCTGCGGGATTTTCGCCCAGCGCGGTAGCGAGCGCCAAATATACGATTCAGGCGCCGGCGGCAACCGCTACACCGGTTATTTCCCCGGCAGGCGGCACATTCACCAGCGCTCAAACCGTGGCGATTACTGATGCTACGTCCGGAGCGGCTATTTACTACACTATTGACGGAAGCCAGCCGACGGTTTCTTCGACCAATTATTCTGGTGGATTCAGCGTCAGCGCCACGACCACGATCAAGGCCATCGCAGTGGCCAGCGGATTGACCAGCAGTGGCACAGCCACTTCCGTGATTACCATCCAATCAGCCGGCGGGACCGGAACCGGCGGCACGAGCGTCGTCAGTCTTGGCTCAGGGTTCTCTAGCGCTGGAGTGCAGTTGAACGGCAACGCGGTATTGAACGGCAACCGTCTCCAGTTGACCGACACCAACAGTCCATTCGAAGACGCCAGCGCTTTCTGGACTCAACAAGTAAATGTCCAGAGTTTCGCGACGGACTTCAGCTTCCAGATCATCAATCCGGTTGCAGACGGAATTACGTTCACGATTCAGAGAGCCGGAGTAACGGCGCTCGGCCCCGCAGGCGGGGGGCTGGGATATGGTCCGGACACCGTTGGAGCGGCGCCAGGCATTCCTAAGAGCGTCGCGGTGAAATTTGATATCTACAACAACATGGGTGAATCCCCTAACTCCACTGGCCTGTATACCAATGGAGCCTCGCCGACGGTTCCAGCCACTGCCATCGCCGGAGGCGTGAATCTACAGTCCGGCAACATCCTCAACGCGCACATGACTTACGACGGCACCACCTTAACCCTGACCATAACCGATGCTACGAATCCGGCGCAGACCTTCACCACCAGTTGGCCGATCGACATTCCCGGAACAGTGGGCGGCACGACGGCGTACGTGGGCTTCACAGGAGCGACCGGGGGCAGTATGGCTACCGAGCAGATTCTGACCTGGACGTATTCGGCTTCGGGTAAAGCTCCGCTGGTCTTTCAAACGGCGGATCTGGTCGGTTCCGCGGTCACGTCCGGTCCCGTGCTTCGTATCATTAACTACGACGGCTTTCCCGACGGCAGCGGAACGATACTCGATGCTACCAGGGTCGGAGACAATGTGGTGTTCACCTTGAACGTGCCTACGCCGGGTATCTACGACGTAAAGGTGTCCTACAAGCAATATATTCCGCGCGGCATCATGCAGTCCGCGGTCAATACCACTAACATCGGCGCGCCGGTGGATGAATTCCTTGCCAGTGGCGTAGGCTATGCCCAAAGCGATCTGGGCAACCTCAACTTCTCAAGCGCCGGAAACTATCAAGTGAAATTTACTGTGGTAGGAAAAAACCCCGGCAGCACGGGGTACAGCGTCTCGTTCGACACTATTACGCTGACGCCGCAATAGGCCGAAGTTGTTATAGGCAAAAATTAGAAGCGACGGAGCCGTTGTAAGGCGCAAGACAAATCGCACCAGTGCCGCAAGGGTTCGCTTACGCGAAAAACACGTGGTGCAGCCAACCTCTCGAATTGCACTGTAGGCGGCCGACCGAAAACCAGCGTGGATTCCAACTACTCGGCTACCGCGGTTTTCTGTTCGACCATCTTCTTTAACCTGTAGGAGGTGCTTCTCCCTCCGGCCTCTTCTCGCTCAATGACCCCAATAGCAATCAATTCTTCGATATCCCGAAGGGCCGTTCGAGAAGAAGCTTTCGTTAGTCTCATCCACCTGTCTCTCGTCAGCTTTCCTTCGAATCCACCTGATAGTTTATTCAGGACTTTTGTCTGCCGATCGTTCAGGGAGAAGTTCCTTTGCTTTAAGGCCTTCCAGAACAATTCCTTTTCCAGAGCGCTACTCGTGATTTGATTCGATTGTTCAATGGCTCTGTCCAGGCATCCTAGAAACCAAGTTAACCACTCCGTGATATTCAACGATCCACTCTGAGTCTTTTCCAGAACCTCGTAGTAGCTCTTTCGTTCTTCGAGAATCTGCGACGACATGCTGTAGAAACGCTGAGCGTTCTCATCAGATCTTGCCAAACACATTTCAGCGATTGCTCTTGCGATTCTCCCGTTTCCATCTTCAAAGGGATGGATCGTAACGAACCACAAATGCGCGATTGCGGCGTTTACGAGCGGGTCTCCCTGTTCATCGCCCTCGAACCACCTCAGAAACTTTTCCATCTCGCTGTCGATGCGATCAGCCCCGGGTGCCTGGTAATGAACTTTGTGGTGGCCGACTGGCCCCGACACAACTTGCATTGGCCCTTGGCTGTCATTACGCCATGCGCCAACTCGAAATTTGTCGCGTGTCGTGCGAACACCCTGAAAGAGATGCGCGTGCCAATCAAATAACCGTTTCCTTGTTAACGGCTCGCTGAATTTCTGTGTCGCGTCCAACATCATTTCGACGACGCCATCGACGTATCGATCCTTGTGCGCTGTGAGTCCACCGACTTGTAGTCCCAGTCTGCGAGCAAGCGAAGAACGAACATTCTCTGGATCAAGCACCACGCCTTCGATTGCACTGGATTTGATGGTTTCTTCAGTAAGAACTCTTAGGGTCGCAGTCCATCGGGAAGCAAGGCCATAGCCGTGCATCTTTCCGACCAGCAATCCCTGACGTAAGCGTACTTCGGAGAGCGATGGGGCAAGGGCCTTTGAATCCCAGGATAAAACGGGCCAGCGTCGCAAGTCGTGGATGTATTTCTTCGTCGTCGTCTCGCCTGTAATCTCGCCACAATCCTATCATAATCTCGCCACAATCTCGCCATCGAGGTAGTAACTCGGTCGGGCCTTTGCTGTTTCGCCAGCATCCGCGAAGCACTAGCCGGGCGGCCAGCGCATGGATCTTCCTCCCAGCAAGTGCAGGTGGAGATGCGCAACGGATTGCCCGGCATCCGGTCCGGTGTTGATAACCGTGCGATAACCTCCGGTCAGGTTTCTTTCCCGGGCTAACTTTGCCGCCACGGTGTGCAATCGGCCCAGCATGGTCTCGTCGACCTCGACTGCATCTAACAGCGAGGCCAGATGCTTTCGCGGGCAGATCAGCAGATGAGTCGGCGCCTGCGGACCGATATCTTCGAAGGCAAAAATTTCGGGATCCTCGTACACCATTTTTGCCGGAATCTGTTTTGCCGCGATTTTGCAGAAAAGACAATCCGCGCTCATTGGATTTCTCCTGCTGCCGCGCCGGAACTTTCGTCCAGGCGGATGACCATTGGTGAAACTCCTTCGCGGGAGCGAAGCTGTTCTCCAAATTCCTTCGCTGCTTCTTCCCCGGAAACTTTTCCCACGTCCACGCGATAAAAATACCCGCCGTCCGCGCCATAGCGCTTGATGTAAGTCGGCGAGTAAGTGGCGCTCAGTCGTTCGCGTAAGCGCTCGGCATTCGTGCGATCGCGAAACGATCCGACTTGTACCGTGAAAAATCCGGCGGTGGGATCTGCGCTGGACGACAAAACTTCCAGGTGCACCGGCACCACGCCCGGGCCGATGGACTCAATCTCCCGCGCCGCCGCATAGGACAGATCGATGACCCGATTGTTCACGAACGGGCCGCGGTCGGTGATACGCACCACCGTCGATTTGCCATTTCGTTCGTTGGTGACCCGCACCACAGTTTCGAATGGCAGCGTACGATGCGCGGCGGTCAGCTTGTTCATGTCGTAAATTTCGCCGTTGGACGCCTGGCGGCCGTGGAACGGCGCGCCATACCAGGAAGCTTCGCCCTCTTCCGTGTAGCCCACGTCAACGGGCACGGAGTTGTCTTTGCGGCGCTTCGCCGGAGAAACCGGCGCGGGAGAAGGCCGCGGGGTTGTCGCCGATGCGGCGGTGTTGTCTGACGTGGACGACGGAGCAGTTGGCGCGGACGGTTGTCGAGCGACGACCGGCTTGCGCGACCCGCAGCCGGCAAGCAAAACCGCCAGCAACATTGCTGGAATTAGAAACGAGAATGAATTGCACCAGCTCTGCGGGGTTTTAAGAATGTGCGTCTTTCGCGGATTGGTTTTCACGAGCGGCGTTGCGCGACTCGAGTTTGGCGGCGGCATCGGTAAGCAATTCTGAAACTTCACGAAGAAATCTGGCGGTACGCCGTTCTGTTCCCGGCGCAACTTCTTCTTCCACGTAGCGGCGCAGGCGAGTCAACTCCTGGTCCAGCCGTTGCCCGATTTCCTCAAATTTATCCATGTGCGCCCCCGCGGATGAATTCTTTCCAGCTTGCCCGGACAATTTCGCCAACTCCGGTATTATAGAAACGCCACATGCGAGACCGCAAGGAGGAGAATTGCCGCTTCCCTATCGTTGGCAGATGACCCTGGATCGTTGGCGAAGCGCGTTGCGTGGACTTTTTGGCGGCGGCGAGCAACAACCTCGTCCAAAAATTTGCCCCGCGTGCGGCACTCTGGTGGGCATCTCCGCGACGCGCTGCCATCAGTGCGGAACGAGCCTTAATTTCTCGATGGCGGCTTTAGGTAAACGCTTCTCCGGTGTTTTTGGCGGGCGCGCGCCGGTCACCACCGCCCTGCTCATCATTAATATCCTGATATTCGGCGTCAGCGTGGTAGCCACCATCCAGGCCGGCCAGGGCGGCGGCTTGCGTATCTTGTGGGGACTCGACGGCGAAGTTCTTTACCGTCTTGGCGCTCTGTGGACCCCGGCGATCAAGGAGGGCGAAGCGTATCGCCTCGTGACCGCCATGTTTCTCCACGGCGGTTTAATCCACATCGGCTTCAACATGATGGTGCTGCTGGATATTGGGCCGGTGGTGGAAGAAGTTTACGGTTCGGCGCGCTATCTGTTTCTCTACACCTTCACCGGTATTGTGGGCTTCATCCTCAGCGCGTTCACGCCGTTTCGAGTGCATCCGGTTCTGGCTATCGGCGCCAGCGGCGCAATCATGGGCGTGCTTGGGTTGATGATCGCCATCACCACCAGGCGTGGCGGCGCGGCCTCACAGGCTTTGCGCTCACGCCTGGTTTCCTGGGCCGCTACCGTTTTCATTCTTGGATATTTTATGGGGTTTGATAACTGGGCCCATTTTGGCGGCATCGCTTCAGGCTTTCTGCTGGGCAAAGTTTTTGCCGACCGCGAGCCGATGAACGCGGGTGAGGTGAAGCGCGCCTACACGCTGGGCTGGATCGCTGCCCTCGTGCTGCTGGCCAGCTTCACATTCATGATTTTGCATTATCGCGATCCGCTGCCGTGAGCGTTCCGCAGCGCAGTTACTGACGGAGTTAAAAACACGTCACTGCCGGCGCAGCGCCTCCAACCTCATCGGCAAAAAATGCGTTACTCTAATTGTCGTTGCGCGTGAGAAGCCATGGACATTCATTCCATCATTGTTGTGAGTCTGCATTCCCCCAAGGAAAAAGTCTGGGGCGAGCTGCTGGCCATCAATCAGGCGGGCATCACCGTGCGCGGCATCGACTTGAATTCTTTCGACCACTTCGTCCGGGCCATCAATGAGCCGGAAGGCGAGCGCGTCGGCTTCCCCACCATTTTCTTTCCCATGAATCGCGTCGAGCGCATCTCGCTGGACGAGTCTTCCGGCGCGATTCCCTCCATGGCGGAACTTTTCAGCCGAAAAATAGGACGCTCGCTGGCCGACTATCTCGCGCAATTCGCGTGAATTGCGCTATCCTCGTCCCCAAATGCAAGGCCCTATCTGGACGGTACCCAATCAAATCACCTTGCTGCGCCTGGGGTTTCTGCCGTTTTTTCTGATCCTGATTTCCTACGAACATTACAAACTGGCCCTGCTGGTGCTGGTCGTCGCTGCGTTGTCCGACGGCATCGACGGGTTACTGGCGCGGAAGTTGAACCAGCAATCGCCGCTGGGCGCTTACCTGGACCCTATCGCGGACAAATTGCTGCTCTCCTCTTCCTTCATCATTCTCGCCTTCAAACAGAAGCTGGCGTGGTGGCTCACCATCATCGTGCTCAGCCGCGATGTGCTGATTCTGATGGTGGCCGTCGTCATACTGCTCATTTCGGGTTACCGGCCTTTCCCGCCCAGCATCTACGGCAAACTGACCACCGGTCTGCAGATCTTGCTAGTGTTCATCATCGTTCTTTCGGCGGCCTACCCGCATCCTCAATTTGCGCCCATCAATCGCGTTTTGATTTACGCCGTCACGGCTTTCACGGTGTTCTCCGCGTTTCATTATTCGTTCAGCACCTCGAGGCGGCTTAGCGCTTCGTGAGGAGTCACGCCGGCTAGACCGGCATGGCCTCCACGCCGCCGGGCGGCAGCAGCAGCCGCGGCTCGGTGAGCGATTGCACTTCCTCAACGCTCGAGTCCGAAGCCACCTCGCGAAGCACCAGCCCGTCCGGCGTCACGTCGATCAGCGCGAGTTCGGTGACGATGTGATCGACAACTTCCACTCCAGTGAGCGGAAGCGTGCATTTCGTTAAAATTTTGGGACGCTTGTCGCGCGTAGCGTGTTCCATGGCGATGAACACGCGCTTCGCGCTGGCGACCAGGTCCATCGCGCCGCCCATGCCTTTGACCATTTTCCCGGGAATGGCCCAATTCGCCAGCGTGCCGCGCTCGTCCACTTGCAGCGCGCCGAGCACCGTCAGATCCACGTGGCCGCCGCGAATCATTGCAAAAGAATCTGCGGACGAGAAGTAACTCGTGCCGGGCAGTTCCGTCACCGCTTCTTTGCCCGCGTTGATCAGATCGGGATCCACTTCCGACTCCAGAGGATAAGGCCCGACACCCAGGATTCCGTTTTCCGATTGCAAAACCACTTCCAAGCCGTGCGGAACGTAGTTGGCCACCGCGGTCGGTATTCCGATACCCAGGTTCACGTAAAAACCGTCGCGCAACTCCAGCGCAATCCGCCGCGCGATGCGTTCCCGTTTTTGTTCTTCCGTAAGCGGCATTGGTTTTATTTCCCTCTGCAGTGGACGACTTAGGCTTTTCGCGTAGTGCGCCGTTCAATGCGTTTTTCGTACGCCGGTCCCTGAAAAATGGCGTCCACAAAAATTCCCGGTGTGTGAATGCATTCGGGATCGAGTTCACCGAGCTCCACCAGTTGCTCCACTTCCGCGATGACATAATCCGCAGCGGTGGCCATCATGGGGTTAAAATTTCTAGCCGCCTTGCGATAGATCAAATTCCCCCAGCGGTCGCCTTTCCACGCCTTTATGAATGCGAAATCGCCGCGCAGGCCGCGCTCCATCACATATTGGCGGCCGTCGAATTCGCGTGTTTCCTTTCCTTCCGCCACCGTGGTGCCCACACCCGCAGGCGTGTAAAACGCCGGAATCCCCGCTCCACCGGCGCGCAGCCGCTCCGACAGGGTTCCCTGCGGATTCAATTCCACTTGCAGTTCCCCGCTGAGCACCAGCTGCTCAAACAGTTTGTTCTCGCCCACATAGGTGGAGATCATTTTTTTAACTTGCCGGTTCTGCAGCAGCAATCCGATGCCGAAATCATCGACGCCCGCGTTGTTGCTGATGATGGTCAGATTTTTGGCGCCCTTCGCGCGCAGCGCCGCAATCAAATTCTCGGGAATGCCGCACAGTCCGAATCCGCCCATCAGGATGGTCATGCCGTCAGTCAGTTTTTCGATGGCCGCGGCAGCCGACGCGATGCGTTTGTCCATGAATCCTCTCCACCTATCCCTTGGCGCACCACGCGCACGCTAAAAACTGCGAAGCAATTTGTACAGTTCGTTGGCGGCGTCGAAATCGGCTTCCAGCTCGCGCGAAGCAAGTTTTTCCCGCAACTCGTCCAGCCGGCGCGCGAATAAATCTAGCGCCGCGGAAAGCACTTCCCGGTTGGTCAGCACAATATCCCGCCACGTGCTGTAAGGGCTGCCGGCCAGTCGCAATGAATCGCGCAACCCGGGGCCTGCAAGAGCGATGGGCAAACCGTTTTCGTCTAGATGATCGTACAGAAACGAAGCCAGGGCGACGGCGGCGAGCTGCGGAAGGTGCGAGGCCATGCCCACCGCGTAATCGTGCTGCTGGGCACCCAGCCACAGCGGGCGCGCACCAATTTTCTGCACAATCTTCAGAAACGCCGCCACGCGAGGTTCGCTGCAAAGCATCTGCGCGGTATGCCGGTCGCCCGGAGATCTTGTTCCCGGATTCACGCGCCCAACGGTTTCCACCTCGTCGTCATCATCAACCGACACCGTTGATTCCCCAATGAGCGCGTAGGTCGTGTCGCGAAACAAGTTGGCATCGGCATTGGCAATCCCGGCAACTTCTTTGCCGGCCATTGGGTGACCGCCCAGAAAAAGCGGACCTTCACGCGCGCTAAATAATTCTCCCGCGGCGTTGGCAATACGCGCCTTGGTGCTGCAGGCATCGGTAACCAGCGCATGGCGTGGTGCGTGGCGGGCAATTTCCGGCAGCACATCCAGCGTGGTGCTGATCGGCAGCGCAACGTAGATCAAGTCTGCATTCTGGATCGCCGGCGCCAGCTCGCCGGAAAAAATCTCATCGGCGGCGCCCAGTTCTTTTGCGCGCGCAGCCGTATCCGGCCGGTCCCAGACTGCAATGTGCATGCCTTCCGTGAATTTGCGCAGCGCCAACGCGAACGATCCGCCGATAAGGCCGGAGCCGAGAACGCTGACGCGATTGATGAGATGGGTTGCAGGCATGAATCAGGCCATAAGTCAGTTTGAGGAAGCGACCCGGCGCCCGATCGCCGGCGCGATAATGCGCAGCTCGCCCATCAACTGCGCGAATTGTTCGGGATCGAGAGATTGCGCGCCATCGGACAACGCGTGATCGGGATCGTTGTGTACTTCGATCAGCAAACCGTCGGCTCCCGCAGCCACCGCGGCGCGTGCCATGGGCGCCACCTTATCGCGCCGCCCCGTACCGTGGGACGGATCGCCAATCATCGGCAGGTGCGAAAGTTTTTTGATCACCGGAATCGCGGCGATATCGAATGTGTTGCGCGTATACGTTTCGAACGTGCGAATACCGCGCTCGCATAAAATCACGTCGGGATTTCCGCCGGCCAGGATGTATTCGGCGCTCAACAGCAATTCTTCCATGGTCGCCGACATGCCGCGTTTCAGCAGCACGGGCTTGCGCACTTCGCCCAGCTCGCGCAGCAGATGGTAATTCTGCATGTTGCGCGCGCCGACCTGCAGAATATCGACGTAACCGATCATCATCTGAATCTGCGAAGCGTCCATGACCTCGCTGACAGTCACGAGATTAAATTTTGCGGCGGCCTCGCGCATCAGCTCCAGGCCTTTTTCGCCCATGCCTTGAAACGCATACGGTGACGTGCGCGGCTTGAAAGCGCCGGCGCGTAGAATCTTTGCTCCCGATTTGGCGACGCTTTCCGCGATGGCGTGAATCTGTTCGTGGGATTCCACCGAGCACGGTCCCGCGGCCACGATCACTTCGTTGCCGCCGATTTTCACGCCGCGCCCCACGTCCACAATGGTTCCTTGGGGATTAAACTGCCGGCTGGCCAACTTGAACGGCTGGGTGATGCGCATGACCTCGCGCACGCCGTCCAGCAGCTCAAAATCGCGATGATCGAAATCGCGATGCACGCCCACCGCGCCAAGCACGGTGTGCGATTCGCCGGTGGAGCGATGCACATTAAATCCGCTACCCACCAGCCTGTCGATCACGTGCTGAATCTGGCCGTCGGTGGCCCCTTCTTGCATGACGATTACCATGGCCGGTTCGTGTTTCCCTCCGTACCTCGCATAAATTCTTCGCCCTGCCACTTTCGCGAATCTCGCGCAAAAATCTAGTCTGCCGAGCCCTTCGTTTCCGAATCCATCGCCGTGCGCTCCGCGGATCGCGCTTCATCGATGATGCGTTCGAACAGCCGCCGAATCGCGGCGTCGGTCAGCGGCCCCGGATTCGATTGCTCCGCATTCTCCAGAACTTCTTTTTCGCGTTCCGGCTGGTAAAGCGGCAAATTCGCCGCCTGCTTCAGTTTGCCGATTTCCAGGGCGCAGCGCGAGCGCTCGTTCAACAACTCCACCAGCTTGCGGTCGATTTCATCGATGCGGCGCCGCCAGTTCTGGAGATTCATGGCGCCACCTCGCGCCGCGAAAGTCCATGACGCGCCGCCTGCTTCAAAACTCCGACGCGCTCGCGAAGGGCAATCGATGCCTCGGCGGGCGATTTCGAACGCTCAATTTCGGCCACCAGCGAAGAGCCCACCACCGCGGCGTCAGCAAGGCCGCCCAGCATCGAAACGTGCCCCGGCAGCGAAATCCCAAAACCGACTGCGATGGGCAGCTTCGTAAAACTTCGCACCCGGCGCAATAGCGCGGGCAAATCGTCAGGCAGCGTATCCTTCGCTCCCGTTACTCCAGTGCGCGACACCAGATACAAAAATCCAGTCGAACACGCCGCAATACTGGCCAGCCGCTCGTCGGTGGACGTCGGCGCGCAAAGAAAAATCATGTCCAGACCGTGCGCTTCGAGGATTCGGCGGTACTCCACCGATTCCTCCGGCGAAAGATCAGTTGCCAGGACGCCGTCGGCTCCCGCGTCGGATGCCGCTGCCGCAAATTTTTCCAGTCCCATCTGCAAAATCGGATTGTAATAGCTGAAAAGCACCAGCGGCACTTCCGAAGCTTTTCGTATGCGCCACACCAGCTCGAGAATTCCCGGCAGCGTAGCCCCAGCTTTCAGCGCCCGTTCCGATGCGCGCTGAATCGTCGGCCCATCCGCAAGCGGATCGCTGAACGGCACGCCCAGCTCAATCACGTCCGCACCCGCTTCTTCCAACGCGAGCACAAATTCCAGCGTGGCATCCATCGACGGATCGCCGGCGGTAATGTACGCCACGATGCCCAGCTCGCCGGTCTCGCGCAGCGCCGCGAAACACCTGGAGATACGAGTTTGTGGCGCGTTACTCATGGTCATTATTATCGGGAAAGCTTAGAGCAGGCGCGAGTAAGTGTCCATGTCCTTGTCGCCGCGCCCGGAAATATTGAGGATCACCAGATCGTCTTTGCTGAGCGACGGAATCCGTTCCACGAGTCCGGCAAGAGCGTGAGCCGATTCGAGCGCGGGGATGATTCCTTCGCTGCGGCAAAGCAATCGCGCGGCTTCCAAGGCGGATTCGTCGGACATGGCGAAATATTCAGCGCGCTTTTCATCCGCGAGCCACGCGTGTTCGGGGCCGATGGCCGGGTAATCGAGCCCCGCGGAAATAGAATGCGTCGCGGAAATTTGCCCGTCTTCATCCTGCAGTACATATGTGTACGTGCCGTGAAGAACTCCCGGGCGCGCCCCGGTAAATCCTTGCGCGGCGCCCAGCCGCGCGGCGTGTTCCCCGGTTCCAGTGCCGCGGCCGCCGGCCTCGATGCCAATCATCTTCACGTCGGCGTCGCGCAGGAAATGATAGAAAAGCCCGATGGCATTCGAACCGCCACCCACGCACGCAAATAAATGCGTAGGCAGCCGTTTTTCGGCCATTAGGATCTGCTCGCGCGCTTCGCGGCCGATCACCGATTGAAAATCGCGCACCATTGTTGGATAAGGATGCGCGCCCAGCACCGAGCCGAGCAGGTAATGCGTGCTACGCACATTGGTCACCCAATCGCGCATCGCTTCGTTGATGGCGTCCTTCAGCGTGCGGCTGCCGGACTCGACGCCGATCACTTCCGCGCCGAGCATGCGCATGCGCGCCACGTTCAGCGCCTGCCGCGCCATGTCTTCGGTGCCCATGTACACCGTACATTCCAGGCCGAGATGCGCTGCGACGGTAGCGGAAGCCACGCCGTGCTGCCCCGCGCCGGTTTCCGCGACGATGCGCGGCTTACCCATTTTGACCGCCAGCAATCCCTGGCCGATGGCGTTGTTGATTTTGTGCGCGCCGGTGTGCAGCAAATCTTCGCGTTTCAGATAAATTCGCGGGCCGCCCAGTTTTTCCGTAAGCCGCTGGGCAAACTGCAACGGAGTGGGGCGCCCTGCAAAGTTTTTGAGCAGGTCGGCGAGCCGCGCCTGAAAATTGGCGTCCGTTTTCGCGATTTCATAGGCGCGCTCCAGTTCGAACAGCGGCACCATCAAAGTTTCGGGCACGTACCTGCCACCATACGGGCCAAAGCGGCCCGGCGCCAACCCCAGCGATTTGAGAATGGAGCTCATGTCGCGCGCAATTTCTCCGCGGGAGCGTTCAGTTGCTGGTCGGCACGCCGGGCTTCGCGAATAAAATCGCGCAACTGCGCGTGATCTTTCGTGCCCGGCGCCGATTCCACGCCGCTGGCCACGTCCACGCCATAAGGGCGCACCTGAAGGATCGCCGCCGCCACGTTTTCCGCAGTCAAACCGCCGGCCAGAATAATACGGTGGCCGCGCGCGGCCTGTTGCGCGACGCCCCAATCGGCCAGCCGGCCGGTGCCGCCATATTGGCCGGGCGCGCCATCGGCGGCATCGAACAGAAATCCGAAAGCCTCGGGATATTTTTCCAGCGCGGCAGCGGAAAAATCCGGTCCAACCCGCAGCGCCTTGAAGACGGGCAGTGCGCCGGCCAGTTGCGCCACTTCTGCGGACGGCTCGTCTCCGTGCAGTTGCACAGCATCAAGCCGCGCCGCTCGAAACACTTCCATAATTCCAACAGGATCGGCGTTCACGAAAACTCCAAACACTCGCACGCGCGCGGGAATCTCTGCGCGGATTTCAATGGCCCTGGCCAGTGAAACGGCGCGCCGGCTTTTCGAATAAAAATTCAGGCCCAGCACGTCGGCGCCCGCCTCGCACGCCGCCTGGGCATCCGCGATACTGGTGATTCCGCAAATTTTAACGCGCGTCATAAATAATTCGTCAGTTGCCCAGCAAAGCGGAAAGCGTGGCGCCCGGATCGGCGGTCGCCATTAGATGTTCGCCGACCAGAAAGGCGTCAAATCCTGCGCGGCGCAGCATTAAGAGATCCTCGTGAGATCCAATTCCAGACTCGCTGATCGCCACGCACTCTTCCGGAATCTGCTCGATCAGTTCCAGTGAAGTCTCGACCCGAACGGTCATGGACTTCAAGTCGCGGTTATTAACGCCAATGATGCGCCCCGACGCTTCCAGCGCGCGTTGCAGTTCACCAGCGGTGTGCACCTCGATCACCGGTTCCATACCTGTTTCCCGGCCCAGATCGATCAGCTCGCGAAGCAGCGTATCGCGCAGCGCCGCCACGATCAGCAGAAAACTGTCCGCGTCATTCGCGCGCGCTTCCCATACCTGCCACCGATCGAAGATAAAATCCTTGCGCAGCACCGGCAGCGCCATCGCTTTCCTGGCGTCCCGCAGATTCTTGAGCGAGCCGTGAAAATATTCGCCCTCGGTAAGCACCGAAAGCGCCGCTGCCCCCGCGTCTGCCAATGCCTTCGCCAGTTCAGGCGCGTCGAACGGCTCGCGAATCACGCCCCGCGACGGCGACGCCGGCTTCAGCTCGGCAATCACGTTCAATTCATCGCGCGACAGCGCGCCCGCAAAATCGCGCACCGGCGAAGCGGCCTTCGCGCCGTATTTCAGCGCGGTCTCCGGCAACACACATTTGCGATGCTCGACCTCGGCCCGGCGAGCTTCAAAAATGCGATCCAGCACGTTTCCCGAGTTGGGGGGGGCGCTCAAGCGGGTAACTTTGTATGCTAGGTAGCTGCGGAGGGCGTGTCAAATCGCGGAGCAGGCTATGCTTGTGCTCTGATTTGTGCTGAACGGTCGCCGGCGAATCGCTGAAGCAAGAGGAATGGGGACGGGAGAATTAATGGGATACCGGGAAGAATATGGCCCGCTGCTTGAGGCCATCGTGCAGGAAGGCGACGTCATCGCCATGCGCTATTTTCGCGCGGTCGAAATGCGCGTGGAAAGAAAGCGCGACGGCTCCGCCGTAACCCAGGCCGACCGCGGTGTGGAAGAAATGGCGCGCGCAAAAGTGGCGGCCAGCGGACTTGCGCTCGACGTGCTCGGCGAGGAAATGGGCGGACAAGATATGGAAGCGGCGAATGCCGCGGGTCGCGCGCGCCTGATCATCGATCCTATCGACGGCACCGAAGAATTCTCACGCGGCATCCCCACCTTTGGAACTCTGCTGGGCATCGAGCATAAAGGCGAAGTTGTGGCCGGCATGGTCAGCGCGCCCGCGCTTGGCACACGCTGGTCCGCTTATCGCGGCGAGGGCGCATTTCGCAATGGCCAGAAAATTCAGGTGTCTAGCGTCGCGAAGCTCAGCGACTCCATGATTTTCACCACCGGTACCGGCCCGAAAAAAGACGCCGCGGACCGTGCCACACTTCGCCGCCTGTCCGACGCAGCGCGAAACAGCCGCGCGCTGGGAGGCTTCTGGCAGCACATGCTGGTGGCGGAAGGCGCGATCGAAGCGGCGGTCGACTGGACTTCCATGCCCTGGGACCTGGCACCGCTGGGCTTGATTGTGGAAGAATCCGGGGGAAAATCCACCAACCTGCAGGGCAAGCGAACGATTTATGACGGCCGCTTCGTCAGCACCAACGGAAAAATCCACGACGAGGTTCTGCAATTACTAAAGTAAATCGGCTAGCCGCGCTGCAGCGTCTGGCGCGCGAAGTGGTTTCGTGCCGCCTGTGCCCACGCCTGGTGGAGTATCGCGAACGCGTTGCGCGCGAAAAACGGCGTGCCTATCTCAATTACGAATATTGGGGCAAGCCCGTCCCCGGCTTCGGCGATCCGCAGGCAAAGTTGCTGATCGTCGGCCTGGCTCCCGCCGCCCATGGCGGCAATCGCACTGGCCGCGTTTTTACCGGCGACCGTTCTGCCGATTTTCTTTTTGCCGCGCTTTACGAAGCGGGATTCGCGAACCAGCCAACTTCCGTGCGCCGCGACGATGGCCTGCGCCTGATCGACACCTACATCACTGCCACCGCGCGCTGCGCGCCTCCCGACAACAAACCGCTGCCCAGCGAAATCCTGAATTGCCGCGGATACATGGAGCGCGAAATCCGCATCCTCCAGCCGCGCGCGGTCCTGGCGCTCGGCCGCATTGCCTGGGAAGCCTATCTCGAAGTCCTCAAGCAGACCGGCCTGATCACGACGCGAGCGCCATATCATTTCTCGCACGGCGCAGAAATAACCCTGCCGCCGCCCGCGCCGCGATTATTCGGCGTGTATCATCCCAGTCAGCAAAACACGCAGACCGGCCGCGTCACACCCGCCATGTATGCGCAGGTCCTGCGCCGCATCAGTATCTTCCTGAAAGACCGAGCATTCAATTCGGTCCAAAATATCGGTAGTGGCCCGTAATCTTCCAATTGAACAAAACATCGTCCATCTTTGGGCCCTGACCGATGTTATGAACAAGCATGTATCGCCCGGTTTGCTGGTTTTTTCTGTCCACAACAATTCCGATGTGCGGGACATTTCCGCCCAAATCCCAAGTGACCAGGTCTCCGGGCGAATAGTCGTCAATTTGATGACTAACCGGCAGAGACTGGCCTTTGCGCAGGAAGAAGGTCATCAAATTCGGGACTCTTCGGTGATCGATATTTGAATCCGGGCCTAACGAAGAAGAACTCCAGCTGTGGGGGTACGCTGAAAAATTCTGAACCATATCCTCGTGAACTTGCTTCTGGAGATCAATGCCTAACGCCCTATAGGCTCGTATAACCTCATCGGTGCACACACCGGTGTGCTCGGGAACGTCTCCACTAGGATATGGGATTCGCACGTAAGAAGGATCGTAGCGGACGAACTGGTGGGTTCTTTCGATCGCTGCGGCGACCAATTTTTGAAGGAAAATCTGACGAGAGTTTGCCTCGGGATCTGTTGTTTGTGGGGCCGCTAAGGCCACAGCGCAGGCAAAAAGGAAAACCAACACGGCTTGTGCCCGGACTGCCCAGATTCTCATAAAGTCATTTTACCAACGTTTTGCGACCCACCCCGCGGGCTCTTGCATTGCCACGTACGAAGAAATACTTTGGAAAAACGCGTTGGTACCCAGGCTGCATCTCACATTTTGTGCATCATATTATAGCTATCTGGCTATCCATCACCGTGGATGGCAGGCATGAATTCGTCTGGGGGAAATCATGAGCCACAAATTTTCCGCTTTGGCCATCGCTGCGGGCGCCGTCCTGGCGATTCTGCCGGCTGCTACGGTTCACTCCGCCGCCGCGAAAGAAAACCGCCCTGCGCTGCAGGACAACTCTCAGTCCGCGCCGGAGCCGCAACAAGCCGATGGCCGCAGGCATGGCCGGCCGGCCGAAACTTATGCGGTTGCTCCCGGCACAAAATTCCTGGTCGTGCTCGAACAGGACCTGACCACCAAGGGCACCGAAGAGAACGCCAAATTTATCGTCAGGACCGTCGAGCCGCTCGAAGCTGGTAGCGGTATTTTCCTGCCGCCCGGAGCGGAAATTCACGGCCACGTCAGCCGCGTCGAATCCGCGGGAGTGGCCAGCCGCGCCAAACTCGCTCTCACCTTCGACGACATTTATACAAAATTCGGCAAGCTACCCATCGTGGCCGAAGTCGTCGGAGTACCCGGAGACCACAGCGTCAAATCCAGCGCGCGCAATCAGGAAGGAATCATCGAAGGGCGCAGCAGCTCACAGCAGGACGCCGCGCAAGCCGCCGCCGCCGGAGCAGCCAACGGCGCGGCCCAAGGGATGAAGAACAAAGACAAGAAGGAAGCCGCTGAAGGCGCCGCTCTTGGCGCGCTAACGGCTTACCTGGTCGAGTCCGGCCGCGGCCACGAATTGAATTTGCCCAAGGGCGCGAAGTTGGAGTTGGAGATCGAAAGAGCCCTGTATCTGTTGAAAGAATGAGGTATCCCACAATCGCGGCGCAGGCGCGATTTGCGCAGTAAAAACGCTACCTAAAACTTGGCAAGCACCCACGGGCTTGTTAGAGTCGAGATGTCCCGGTCAAGCGTTTTCTAAACAGTCAAAAACCACGTTAGGCGAGAGGGTTTTACCCATGGGGGAAGAAGCAAAGGGCGCGGTTCGCGCCATGGAAGCGTCCGAGCGCAAGGACCGCGTCTTGATTGTGGAAGACGAAGACAATGCGCGGAAGGGCTACGAGCAGCTGCTGCAGCGCTGGGGCTGCGAAGTGCTGGGCGTGGGCAATGCGGAAGACGCGCTGGCGAAATTTGCCACCTACCAGCCCGATGCATTGATCGCCGACGTTGAGCTGCCCGGAATGAACGGCCTGGATTTGCTGAAGCAGCTCGGCCCTGAGCTTCTCGACGTTCCCGCCATCATCATCACCGGAAAAGGCAGCGAAGAGCGCGCCGTGGCCGCCATTGAAGCGGGTGCTTTCTGGTACATCGAAAAACCTCTGAAAGGCCCTGTTCTGCGTGCTCTGCTCGATCGCGCTCTCAGCCGCGCGCGCGACGCGCGGCAACTCGTGGTTTTGCAGCGGCAACTCCGCGAATCCGGCCGGCTCGGCGACCTGGTTGGCGCGTCCAAGCCGATGCAGGATGTAATGCGCCTGGTGGAAATGGCCGCGCCCAGTTCCGCGTCCGTGCTGATCACGGGCGAGACTGGTTCTGGAAAAGAAATTGTCGCGCGAACCATTCACAAGCTTTCTCCGCGCGCGGGCGGCCCGTTCGTAGCCATCAATTGTTCCGCGATTCCCGAATCGCTGATGGAAAGCGAAATTTTCGGACACGAGCGCGGCGCATTTACCGGCGCTGCCGAAAGGCGCATCGGCTGTTTTGAGCTGGCGGATGCCGGCACGCTACTGCTCGATGAAATCGGAGAAATGCCCGCGCCCACGCAGGCCAAGCTGCTGCGTGTGCTGGAAGACCGCAAAGTCCGCCGCCTGGGCAGCAAAAGCGAAACTCCCGTGGATGTGCGCGTGCTCGCCGCCACCAACAAAGACGCCGAACAAGCGGTAGCCAGCGGCCACTTGCGCCAGGATTTGTTTTTTCGCCTGAATGTCTTCCACATTAATTTGCCGCCTCTTCGCGAACATAAAGAAGACATCCCGCTGCTCGTCGAGCATATTCTTCGCGATGTAAACGCCAAGCACGGCAAACACGTACGCGGCATCGGCGCGGAAGTTCTGGACATTTTCATGAGCCACACCTGGCCGGGAAATATCCGCGAGCTGCGCAACATTCTCGAACGCGCGTCCATCATGTGCGAGAAAGAACTGATCACCCGTTCGTGCCTGCCGGAAGAATTCGGCAGAAGCGCGGCCAAAGGCCCCAGCGATCTTTCCAGCATCAAGTTTCCCGTCGGCACCACCGTCGATGCGATGGAGCGCGAGCTGATCCTGCAAACTCTCAGCGCCACTGGTAACAACAAAACTCGCGCCGCCGACCTTCTCGCCATCAGCCTGAAAACCCTGCACAATAAGCTCAAAGAGTATGGCGCCGACCGCGCTGGCGCGGAATAGGGATCGCCCATGCAGCTGCGGCTGCGCACAAAACTCACCCTCGTGATGACCGGGCTGGTCCTGCTGATGGTCGCGGTGCTGTCCGGCGTTTTTCTGGCGCAGCTTCTTCAACAGACTTTGATGGAAACCGACAAGCGCGCCAGCGATCTCGCGCACCAGGTATTCGTCCAGGCGCAGCACGCCTTGACCGGAGCGGCCGGCAAGGGCCTTCGTCCCTCGTCCGAAGACCCCGACGATGTGCATGATTACGTCCGCCGCGCTTTCGAAATTAATGCCGGCCTGCAGGCCCAGTTGGAAGCGGCCATCAGTTCTCCTTCGGTCTACGAAGTCTCCATCGCCGACGACGACGGCCTGGTGCTGATCTCCAACGACGAATCGCTTCCCGGCAAGACTCAGGCGCGTCGCCCTCCGCTTTTGCAGCTGGTGCAGAGCGGCTTCATTCAACAAGTAAAAGTTTTGCGGGGAGCTTCGAAACTTTACGAGTACGACTATCCCTTCAATATGGCCGGCAAACCATTCGGCGAGGTCCGCGTGGTTTTGTCCTCTGGCTTGCTGCTGCATGAAATGGCTCCCAGCTTGAAAACTTCGGGAACCATCGTGCTGCTGGCCCTGGTCACTTCTGCGCTGTTGGCCGCGGTGGTAAGCGGCGCGACGCTCGCGCCATTGCGCGACATTTCCGCTCAACTCGACAGAATTTCCGCCGGGCAATACGACGCGCCCACACCGGACCGCGGTGTTTTTGGCGGCAGCGGCGATGAGCTCGGCCAGGTCAGCAGAAAAATCACTCAAGTGGGCCAACAACTCCGCGGAGTGCATGAAATTTTCAGCACTCTGCGCGAAAATATGAATTCGGTGATGGCCGGCCTGGAAGACGGCTTACTCCTCTTCACCCGCGACGCGCGCGCCGTCATGGTCAGCCCCGCGGCGGAAAAATTTCTGGGCGCGTCCTCGGGTGAATTTCTAGGGCGCCGTGCCGCCGAGATATTTCCCGAGGGGCATCCGTTGCGCGCGGTGCTGCATCTGGAAGGGGACGAGCTCAGCGAAGTCGCCGCGGAGACGGAGCTGGTCACTGCGGGCGGCTTCCGGCGCGTAGGAGTGAGCGTGCAGGCTATTCAGGAAGGCGGCGAGCGCATTGGTGCGCTGGTCACTTTGCGCGATCTCGATTCGCTCGAGAGCATCAACACGCAGCTGCAGGTGAGTGAACGACTTGCCGCGCTGGGCCGTATCACCGCCGGCGTGGCGCACGAAGTAAAAAATCCGCTGAACTCCATGCGCATCTGGCTCGAAAATTTGAAGGAATCGCTGCCCCCCGACCAGGACGCCGGTGCGATGCAGGCGGTTAATGTGCTCGACAAGGAGATCGACCGGCTCGACGCGGTGGTGAAGCGCTTCCTGGACTTTACCCGGCCGATGGATATTCGTCTGGAAGCCACGCAGCTTTCTCAATTGCTGCCGGAGGTTTTGGAGCTGGCTCAACCACAGTTGCAGAAAGCGAATATCCAACTCGCGCAGCTATTGCCCATCGATGTTCCGGAAGTCTACGTCGATCGCGCCTTGCTGAAGCAGGCGGTGCTGAATCTGGTGCTGAACGCCGCGGAAGCCATGCCTAACGGCGGTCAACTGAGCCTGGTTCTCAGCCGGCGCGGAGAAATGGCCGAGATTACCGTGGCGGATACCGGCAAAGGCATCCCTCCGGAAAATAAGCAGAAAATTTTTCAGTTATTTTTCACCACGCGTCCCGGCGGCAGCGGCATCGGGCTGGCCAGCGCTTTCAGAATTGTGCAACTTCATAACGGTTCGATAGACTTTACTTCGGAAGTCGGCCGCGGCACGACGTTCCGTATCGAGTTGCCACTTGCAGCTTGATCGGCTTTCAAAAATGACGGCGAACACACCCCAGCTCTGTTCCGTCGCTTCGCGCAACCGCGCCCGCGCTTTGCTCGTTTGCTGCGTGTGCGCTTTGCCATTCATTGGCGGCTGTAGCGCGCGCAGAAATACCTCCAACAAATGGCACGGCGCCGGCCTCGTGCGACCGGCTATGCCCGCTACCGTGGCGCCGCGTCCGCGCCCGTTACCCGAGGAGAGCGTCGATCCTGTCCCTGAATTGCGATTGGAAATTCCGCCGCCTCCGCCATTGCTCGCGGTGCGCGCCGCGCCGCCGCGCCCGCGCGTGGCGCCGGCGCCTGCGGCTGACAGTGGCGCTGCCTCCAAGCCTGAGGTTCCTCTGATCGCGCCGCAATTGACGCCCGCGGAAACTTCTGCGGCGCAGCAGCAAATGACCTCCAGCCTCGCGGTCGCGGAGAAAAATCTGGCGTATTCGCAGGGCAAGAAGCTCAACGCTACTCAGACGGACTTAGCCGCAAAAGTTAAAGAGTTCGTCGACGACGCGCGCGCCGCCGGTCGCGATGGCGACTGGACGCGCGCTCGCAGCCTGGCAACCAAAGCCCAGGTTTTGTCCGAAGAACTCGCCGCATCGTTGTAGTTCCACAAACACTCCGCCCCGTCAGTGCTCGCCATCATCGCCCAAAGGCAGCGTGCGCTATGATGGATTCATGGAGAAGTTTGATGTCGCAATTGCCGGCGCGGGACTGATTGGCGCCAGCATCGGTTTCGAATTGGCACAAACCGGCCTGCGCGTGGCGATTTTTGACCGGCAGCAACCCGGTGAAGGCGCTTCCTGGGCCGCCGCCGGAATTTTGTCTCCCGCTCCTGAAAATGCCGCAACGATTTCGATGGTTCCGCTCGGACGCGCAAGCCTGGCGCTCTATCCTGAATTCGTCGCGACCATCCAGGAAGTGTCCGGCCAGGACGTTGGTTATCGAGCTAAAGGAACGGTGGAAGCGCTTTTTCCCGGCGATGTGCAAGCCAAGCTCAATACCATCGTGGCGTTGCATCACGGCCTGAGACTGAAAGCGGAACCACTCAGCGCGGATGATGCGCGCGAACTCGAACCGGCCCTGAGCCGCGAACTGGAGGCCGCGGTGTTGCGGCCGGATGAAGCGTGCGTGGACAATCGCGCGCTGACCCGTGCGGTCGTAATCGCCGCGGCGCAGGCAGGCGTTAAATTTTTCGCGGGCAGAAGTGTGCAAGCCGTCTGCCAGGACGCCAGCCGCTGCGCCGGATTAATTGTCGACGATGAAAAAATTGAGGCGCGCTGGACGGTCATCGCCGCAGGTTGTCAGTCCGCCGAGATCGAAGGCGCCGCGAACTACGCGCCCGTTCGCCCCGCCAAAGGCCAGATGATTGCCCTGCGCGCAAAAGATCTGAGCATTGAACGCGTGCTATGGTCGGAGCACGTTTATCTGGTGCCCAGAAACGACGGCAGAATCGTCGCCGGCGCTACTGTCGAATATGTCGGTTTCGATAAGGAAGTAACCGCGGGCGGCCTGCAACAAATTCTGGAGGGAGCGATCGAGATTGCTCCCGCACTAGCAGGCGCAAAAATCGAAGAAACCTGGGCGGGGCTGCGGCCTGATTCTCCCGACCACTTGCCCATCATCGGGCTGGCCGGACTCGATGGGTTGTTAATCGCTACCGGACATTTTCGCAGCGGAATCCTGCTGGCTCCCATTACCGCCCGGCTGATTCGCGAATGGATCACCACACAAAGGATTTCCGCGGCGGATTGGACGCGCTTCAGCCCGATGCGCTTTGTCAAAACCGGTAAACCGACGAACTCCTGAAAATATTTATTTTGCGGAAATTTCGATTGAAGTAATGCGCGCCGTCTCACTGTTCGCGAACTCCCGGCGGCGTAATCGGTGAAGAGCTGCCCACGTCCGTATATCGAATCTGATCGCCGTCCAGCGTCAAATCGCGTTCCAAAACGATGTCCAGCGTGGAGCCCCGCGGCAACTGCGCTTCCGGGCCGCGGGTCAGCAGCACCGCCGCCAGTCCTACCAGACCTCCCGCGCCCGCGCCGATGCCCGCGCCTTTCGCTCCTCCCGCAATCGCGCCGATGCCCGTGCCGGTTACCGTGGTGGTCGCCACCGTCGCGGCATCTTTGCCTTTGCCGCCCGGGCCGGTCACTTTGCCTTCCGAATCCGTAGTTTCATTTCCGCCGCTGTCCGCGGTGCGCGGAGCGCCGATTAAATCCACCGTGTAGCCATTCGGAAAAATCAGGGTATTCAGCCGCATTCGAAATTCTCCGCGCCCCTTGACGCGCCCCGGCCGCTTCGATTCCAGCAATTCTCCGCGAACGTAGGAACCGATGGGAATCACTACGCGATTGTTTTGGGTGATGGGAAACGAGGTTCGTAGGTACACCGAATCGCCTGCTTTGGCGTTGCGCGTCGAAATACCATTTTCCAATACAACCGCCACGCGCGTCCCGGCCGGCACGTTGATTCTTTCTGTGCTTGCCGGATGGCGGGCGATCTCCGTGGCTGCCGTGCGGCCCACCGGCGGCGGCGCGGCGGTTTGCGGACCGTCAGGTTGCTGCGCGAATACTGCGGGCGCCAAGGCTAGCGTTCCGGCTACCAGCACCGCACTAACAAATTTCGCCATCGTATTTCCTGCAAACGTGCGTTTCATGACGTACCTTTCTGGCTGTTCTTGGTCCGATGCGATTTGCCGAATCGAGGATGCCCAAAATAACCGGGCCGTGCAAGCCAGCGTATCGTTTTCCGGCGCTCTAGTCGCGGCATTTGACCAGCCCGACCGCGGCAAGCTACGCTGACGTGCGTGGGAGGCTTGATGGCAAAACTGGCCCTGATTTATGGCATGCGCTTGTTGCCCGAAGACGATCTGGGAGAAGTTCGCGACGCTACCGTGGTTTTGAAAAACGGGCGCAGCGCGCGCGTGACCATGCACCTGATCGAAGGCAGCAAAGAAGAAATTGAGGCGACCTTCCGCCAGTCCATGGAAGCGTTTTTCGAAATGTATCCGGAGATTTAGCCGCCGCGCGCGGCTGTTTCGAATCGGGCTGCGCCTAGCGGTTTCCGAAGTTCTCAGGATCGGCGTTGGGATCGCCGAGCGTATCGTTAATCAGCACCGTGGACTGCCCGGTCAGCTCAAAACGCTTCCGGCACTTGTAACAGGCCACCAGATCATCCAGCCTCACCATGTAAGAGCTGGCCTTCGCAAAACGCTTGCGGTCTTCTTCGCCCGCCCCGCGCGGCAATTCCTTTTTCTTACGGCAAACTTTCCAGCGCACTGGCGCCTCAAATTCGCCGCGGCAGCTGGGGCAAACCAGCTTCACCTTCCGTACTTCTTCCTTTTCGTTGTAGAAAGAACGCTCGTCCATGGTTATCAGGCGGGGTCACTCACCGCGCCGTCGATTGTAACAAATTCGAGGCCTAGGTCGCGCCATCGCGGCAGCCAATGCTCCAAAGCGCCCAGTGTGGCGCTCCGGTCGCCATTCAGGAAGCGGTAATCGCCGTCATGCAGGCACAGCACGTCGCCGCCCGCAATCGCAGTATTGCCAGGCGCTGCGGGTGGTTTTTGTGCACGACTCGCGATGGGCTCCATACGTTCGATCAACCACTCCGCAGGCTTGCCCCGCCAATCTCCCGGCAAAAGTGTCCACATGACCGTCCGCTGGCCTGCTGCCCTTGCCCCGGAAATTACCCACGGATTGCGCATGCCGAACGGCGGACGGAACCACTTGGGAGCTGCCCCGGTAATAGACGCCAGCGCTTCAGTACATCGCGCTATTTCCCCGCGGATTTGCGCCGCCGTGCACCAGAAAAGATTCGCATGCGTCTCGGTGTGGTTGCCGATGACGTGCCCGCGGTCTGCGATCTCCCGCACCAACTCCGGATACTCGCGCCCAAATCGTCCAATGACAAAAAAAGTGGCGCGTACCTGATAGCGGCCCAGCAGTTTCAGCAAATCGGGAGTGATTTTTGGATTTGGGCCATCATCGAACGTGACTGCCAGTTTCCGTGGCGAATTTGTGCCGCGGACCGTGGGGCCAAACAGCTAGAGCGCGGATTGACGGCGCCGTAAGCAATCACAGCCGCCGCCACCGTAACCGGCGTCGCGAGTAATCCTGGAATCACGGCGCTATTGTCGCACGCGGCGGAATTTGGAGAGCGTCCGTTTGTGCCCTCACGCCGACGAAATCAGCTTGGCTTGCGCATGGCCTGTAAATCAATCCCCAGTTGCTGGCACTTCTTATACAAATGGCTGCGCTCCAGCCCCAGCGCCTTCGCCACGTTGGTCATGTGGAAATTATGCCGGCGAATCTCAGCCAGCAATGTCTCTCGCTCAAATATTTCTGTCCGCTGCGCTAGCGTGCCGGTCGCCGCCGTCCCAGACGCGCCGCCATGCACATCGTTGCTCGTCGAACCGGGCAACACCACCTTCACTTCTTCCGCGGTAACGCTGCCCGACGACAGCAGAATCAGCCGCTCCACCACGTTGCGCAGCTCGCGCACATTTCCTGGCCAACTGTAGCGTCGCAATTCTTCCATGGCGCCGGGATCAAACGCCTGTTCCTTCCACCCGTTCTGCGCCGCGACTTGCCTCGCGAAATGCGTGACCAGTCCCGGCAAGTCTTCCGTTCGCTCGCGCAACGGCGGAAGCCTCAACGGAAAAACGTAAATCCGGTGAAACAAATCCTGCCGAAATCCGCTTTCCTTCACCAGCTTCTCCAAATCGCGATGTGTCGCCACCAGCACGCGCACATTCACGCGCAGCGGCTTATCGCCGCCCACGCGTTCCACTTCCCCTTCTTCCAGCACGCGCAACAATTTTGCCTGCATGGCCACCGGCATATCGCCAATCTCATCCAGAAACAACGTCCCGCCATCCGCTTGTTCAAATTTCCCCAGATGCCTGGCGGCCGCTCCCGTGAACGACCCTTTTTCATGCCCGAACAGCGCCGATTCGATCAGCTCCGCCGGCACCGCCGCGCAATTCAAGGTCACAAACGCGCCCTCGCGCCGCGGCGATTTTTCATGAATTGCTCGCGCCACAAGTTCTTTGCCGGTGCCCGTTTCGCCCAGTATGCACGCGCGCGTTTCGCTGGCTGCCACCCGCTCAATTTCGCTCAGCAGTTTTTTCATGGCCGCGCCGCCGCCCACCAGTTCGTGCTTGCCCAGCCGACTGCGCAATTCCTGATTTTCGTTTTCCAACCGCGTCAGCCGCAGCGCATTTTCGATGGTCAACAGCAGCTTGTCGGTAGAGAGCGGCTTTTCCAGAAAATCCAGCGCGCCCAATTTCGTGGCGCGTACCGCCATTTCGATATTGGCCTGGCCGGAAATCATGATGATGGGAGTTTTTATTCCCGAGCTCTTCATCTCTTCGAGGAGATCGAGTCCCGTT
Organism: uncultured Acidobacteriota bacterium; assembly: GCA_963819625.1. Classification (GTDB taxonomy): domain Bacteria; phylum Acidobacteriota; class Terriglobia; order Acidiferrales; family UBA7541; genus Acidiferrum. Next base: position 65,941 of record CAWFWY010000018.1, on the reverse strand, counting down.
TTTCCCGGCATCACCACGTCGGAAAAAACCAGGTCGAATGGCTCGCTGCGCATCAGCTCTACCGCGCGGTTGGTGTTGTCGCAGATGGTTACTTCATGGCCCTCCATTCGAAACGCGCGCGAAAGCGACGCCAGCGTGTTGGGATCGTCATCGACGAGAAGTAAGTGGGCCTTGCGCGCCAAGCGGGCTCCTGTAGCGGATCAGTCGGACGCCGCGGCCAGCGTCGGCGGCTCAGTCTTGGCCGGGTGGGCGGGTTGCGCTTCCTCGGCAACAGCTTCGGCGTGTTCCGATTGGCGCTGCGGCAAAATAATCCGCGCGGTCGTGCCCCGGCCCTCTTCGCTAGCAATGGAAATTGTTCCGTAATGGTCGCTCACCACCGACTGCACAATCGCCAGCCCCAGCCCGGTTCCCTGCTGCTTGGTGGTGTAATACGGTGTGAAGAGGCGGTCGGACTCTTCCGGCGTCAATCCCGTGCCGGTGTCGGCGATTTCAATCTGCACCTTGTCATCGCGCTCCGAGGTTCGCAGCGTCAGCGTTCCGCCTGTGGGCATGGCATCCAGCGCGTTCAGCACCAGGTTTTGAAATGCGCGATGCAACAAGTTCTGCGTCACCGTCAATTTCCGGCAAATCCTCTTTCAAAAATAACTCGCGCGCCACTGCCGGCTTTCCCATAGCGTTAAATTGCGCGTCGAACAGCCGCAGGGTGTGGCGCAGCAGTTCATTCGCATTCACGCGCGTAAATTTCGGCGCCGGCATTTTCGAAAAATCGCTGAAGCGGCCCACGATGGAGTTCAGGTTGGCCAGCTCCGCCTTCAACGTCGCCGTCGATTCGGCAAAGATCTCCATGAACTGTTCGTGGTCCAGTTGCTGCGCGCGTTGCAGATTTTCCACCGTGATTTGGAGCGGGAACAGCGGATTGCGCAGCTCGTGCGCCAGACGCCGCGCCAGTTCCCGCCAGGCGGCCACTCGCTCGGTCTGCAGCAGCCGGTCTTTCTGCACACTCAATGTGCGCGTCATGTCGTTAAAAGCGATGGCCAGTTGCCCCACTTCGTCGTAGCTGCGAACCTCGCTGCGCGCGTCCCATCGTCCGGAGGCCACTTCGCGCGCGGCCATCGCCAGTTCCTCCACCGGCTTGGTGATGCGCGCGGAAAACCACCAGATCAGTAGCAAACCGATCATCAGCGCGCTCGCGGCCACGCTCCCGGCGATCCATTCAATCCGCCGGGTGAGCAGCACCAGTTCGCGGCGCGAGCTGCCCACCAGCAATATTCCCAGCAGCTCATCGTTGCGCCCCGTCAGTGGAATCGCGTGAAACGTTTCCGCGCTGGCCGCATCGGCAGTCCAGTCGATCGTTCCGGACACCGGTTTCTGCGGTTGCTTCTGGCTCCGCTCGATCAGTGGAAGATACCGCTCCGCGTGCGGTGCCGCCCCATTCGCATCCGTCAGTTCCGCGGGAGCGAAGCCCGGCTCCAGATTCTGGTACAGCAGCGTGCGCATTCCCGCGGGCAGCACCAGCGAAGCCAGAAAATTCTGGTCCAGCCGCCTCCCACCGATGATGTAGAAATTCTTGTCGCCAACCGGAAGCGTGCGCACCACCGTCATCGACAGCGCCACGCCGTCCGGCAATTCCTCTTTGTTCAGAAACGCATGCGAATCACGCCAGTTTTTATTGGCCACCCAGTCGTTCTTGTATCCCACGCGCGAAGGATACTGCGCCGAAGAAATCACCGTTCCGTCGGAGTTCATGAATTGCACGAAATCCAGCCCATGGTCCTGCGCCGCGCCAGTCCCGTCATGCACGTACAACGATTGATCGGCATTGGGCCGCGCCAGATCCAGCGCCATGCGCAAGGTGATTTCCGCGTTGGCGATATTTTCCACCTGGTGAACCACTTCTTCGCCGCGCTGCGCAAATTCCTTCTGGAATTGCGCCACCAGCGCCTCGGTGCGCTGCGCATCCATTTCCTCAAACGCCGCGCGCGTGTAGTAAGTCACGCCGTAAGCCGTCACAAACGACCGACGCCAGCACCGTCAGCATGAAAATCAGCATCAGTTTCGTGCGGAAGCTCACCGGAACGCTCCACTTACGTCGCCACGGAATTCTGCGCGATTTATATGCATGGTCACGATGAGGAAAGCATATCCCGATTAACCGCCGGGTAAAAGAGATAGCGCGATCCGCTTTCCGGGCGGGCCCGCGCTGGTCTCTGCTGAAATGCCCGTCCGGCATTACGGCCGCCGGGGCGTCTTGTGCTGTACCGCCGCGGTTGTTGCCGGCTGGTTCGAGCCGCCGTCGGAATCATCCGCGGCGTTCCCCGTAGGGCTGCCTAATCCGGAAAACGCCGAGCGCATCACGTCGCTGGCAAAGAAGTTCCGGCCGTCCATCGGTACCATCATGATTTGCAGCTTGTCCGACAGCCTCTCCGCGATGATCTTCTGAATCAGCATCGGATTGGACTTCAGCACCGCCGCCTCAAACTTCATCCGCTCGGAATCCGCCGCAGCCGTCACGCGAATGCGGTTGGCCTCCGCCTCCGACAAATTCCTCTGCCGCTCCACTTCCGCCTTGCTGTCGATCACTTTGGCCTGCGCCGCCGCTTCCGCGTTTTGCAGCGTCGCTTCCTTGCGCGCCTGGGCCTCCAGCTTGGTTTGCTCGATCTGCTTCTGCTTCAACGGCAACGTGTATTGCATGGCGTCCGATTCCGCCTTGGCCTGCAGCACGCGGACCTGCGCCTGCGCTTCCGCCTGTTTCACCGAGCGCGCCTTCTGCGCCTCCGCTTCCAGCTCCGCAATTTTCACTTCCTTGAACTTGATGTCCGGTCTCGGTGCCCAGCCGCTCGTCTTCCTGTTCCTTCAGCAGCAGGCCTTCCAGCCCTTTGGCGTACTCCTCCGGCAATTGCAGATCGCGCAGCAGCACTTCGCGAACCACAATCCCGTCGCTCGCCAGCCGCGCGGTAATCAACTTCCGCTGCTTTCGAGCGCAGCTCTTCCCGCTTGGTCGCAAAGATTTCCCGCGTCATATAATTGGGCGCAAGCTGGCGGTAAATTGTCGAAACCACCGGCGCCACCACCTGTTCGCCCACCGGCTGGGGCAAATTGGTGTGAATCGAATCCAGCCGCCGCGGATCCAGCCGGTAGCGCACCGACACCGCCAGCCCGATGTTCAATCCTTCGCGCGCCTGCACGGACAGCACCTCGCCCTTTGTTCTTATCGCTTTCCGACGCCAGCGTTTGGTACACCTGTTCGCGCGTGTCGTACAGCGACACGCTGTCGATCAGCGGCGTAACCAGGTGCACGCCGGGATACAGCGTGCCGGGTCGCGCGCCCCAGATCTGGCTGATGCGCACTCCAGCCGATCCGTCGGGAATCACCACGATGCTCAGCGCCAGCAGTACCGGCAAAACCGCTGCGGCCGCCAATCGCTGCGCTTGCCGCCAGCGCACCGGAAGCGAAATGGGGTGGCGGCTCCGACAACTGAATGCCCGTCTCACCGTTTGCTTTCCTCTTGATCAGCCGCCGCAACTGCTCCGCAACGTAAACGTCGTAAACAACCAGGGCCCCGGCGCTGCCCAACAGCCCGAGACCGAGCAGCATCAATAGATATTTCAAAGCCAGCATGGTGGTACTCCTTTCGATCCTTGCGTGGTGCTTGCCGCTCCAGCAATGTCGTGCAAATCTCTGAGTGCCCGGCGCGTTCTACCGGCGGCCCGCGTAGGCGCGCGCGACCTGTGCTGTTCCGGAAACGAGATGTATCCCACCCGCCGCGCTGGTTGAAACACCTTGCGCGAACTTGCCAGCGGCTCGGACCGCCGCCGCGGGACGCATCAAAAGGAACGCTCCGCGCAGCAGCACCCAATTCACAAACACCGCTGCGGCAGCGGCAAACATCGTGGTTACAACCAGCGTAATGAAATGAAGTGCGGCGATCATGGCGTGTCTCCTTTGCTTCGTCATCACCAATCGCACGACGCACACCAGTTTTTGGTGGAGCAAACAAACGACTTATCGCCACGGGCAGCCACGCGATCGTGGCCGCAAAAACACGCTGTGGCCCGCCCGACACGCTTACACGTTACTTCCGCGTCGTTTGGCGGCGCCCGCAATAAAAGCGTAATCTAGTTACAGCAGGCTGGGCAGCGCCGATTCACGCTCGGCTCAGCGAAACGACTCAGGACCATGCCAACGACATCAGGCCTTCGAATCGGACGCATTCTCGGGATCCCCATCTACCTGCACGCCAGTTGGCTCCTGATTTTTGCGTTGATCACGTATTCCCTGGCCGTGCAGTTCACCCACGCACACCCGCAGTGGAGCCCAACCCGGGATTGGACCATCGGCACCCTCACCAGCCTGCTCTTTTTCGGCTCGGTGCTTTTTCACGAGCTTTCGCACAGCGTGATCGCCATGCGCTACAAGATCCGCGTCGTCTCCATCACGCTGTTTATTTTCGGCGGCGTCGCGCGCATCGGACGCGAGCCTTCAAAAGCCATTCAGGAATTCAACATTGCCATCGCCGGCCCGCTCTCCAGCTATTTTCTGTGCGCGTTCTTTTTCGGCCTCTCGCTGCTGCTCCGCTGAAAGCGAACCACTGGGCGCCATGTGCCAATGGCTGGCCCAGATTAATTTCGCCGTCGCCACCTTCAATCTTTTGCCGGGCTTTCCGCTCGATGGCGGCAGGATTTTTCGCGCCGCCGTTTGGGGCGCCACCAAGGACTTCACTCGCGCCTCGCGCATCGCGGGAGCCAGCGGTCAACTGGTCGCCTATGGAATGATTCTGCTGGGCGCGTGGTTTGCCGCCGTGAAAGGCGACTGGCAATCCGGCCTGTGGCTGGCCTGCATCGGCTTTTATCTGCAGAGCGCCGCGCGTGATAGCGTCGCGCAACTTGCCGTTCGCGAAACGCTGACGGGATTGCGCGCCTCCGATGTGATGAACAACGAAGTTCCCACCATCAATCGCAACACTTCGCTGGATGAATACAGCGCGGAAGTATTGAGGACCGGCCGCCGCTTCCACCTGGTGGTCACCGAAGATCGCCTGGTGGGCATGATGAACGTGCAGGCCCTTGAACTCCGTGCCGCGCGACGAGTGGACCACCAATTCCGTTCAAGCCGTCATGATTCCCCGCGAGCGCATCTCCTGGGCCGCGCCCGAAGAGCCGCTCCTGCGCCTGCTCGAGCGCCTGCTCGCCGCCGACATCAATCAAATGCCAGTGGTCAGCGTCCAGGGAGAAGACGACGCGCAGGTCATCGGCATGGTCACGCGCGACTCCATCCTGCGCGTAATGCAAACCCGCGCCGAGTTGGGCAGCCCCGTCGTCGCCAAGTAGCCCCTGGATCCTGCACTCCTATCGAGTCTCCAGCGTCACCGGCACGCCGCCCTTCGGCCGCAAAGTAATCGACGCCATCGGCTCGATCACGCAGCCTGGCATCATCCTCAACCGAAAGCGTTGCGCCACCGTCGCCAGCACCAGCGTGGCCTCCATCAGCGCGAACATGTTCCCGATACACTGGCGCGGGCCGCCACCAAACGGAAAATACGCGAAACCGCGGCAAACGCTTCTGCAAATCCCCTTCCCAGCGCTCGGGACGAAACTCATCCGGCGCCTCGTACCATCGCGGATCGCGCTGCACCACCCACTGCGCGATCGCCACGCCGGTTCCTGCGGGCACCGGGTAACCAGCAATTTCGTGGTCCTCGATCGCCAGCCGCGCCATTCCCCACGCGGGAGGATAGAGCCGCAACGACTCGGTCACAATGTGTCCCGCATAACGCAATCGCGGCAGGTCATCCATCGTCGGAGCGCGCCCGCCAAGCATGGCGTCGAGCTCGCGGTGTAATTTGCTTTCTACTTCCGGATGAGTCGCCAGCAGCCACCACGTCCACGCCAATAAATTCGCGGTAGTCTCGTACCCCGCCAGAAACAGTGTCAGCGTTTCATCGCGCAGTTGCCGGTCGTCCATGCGCGAGCCGTCGTCATCCAGCGCCGCCAGCAGCATGGACAGCAAATCCCCCGCATCGCCACCTGACGCGCGCCGCTGCGCGATCATGCGGTACACAATCTTGTCCAGCCGCCGAATCGCCAGCGCGGTCTGGATGTTTCGCGGAGTGGGCAGCCACTTCGGGGTAAAAATCAGCCGGCGAAAATCCGAGCTGAAATCCAGCAGCATCGTTATCGTTCTGCCGACTTCGCGGGCGTCGCCCTCCACGTCGGCGTCGAAAAGCGTTTTGCCCACGATGTGCAGCGTCAGCTGCATCATTTCCTGGTGGGCGTCGCGTTCGTCACCGTCGCGCCATTGTTCCAGCATCCGCTCCGTGTAGCTGACCATGGTGTCAGCGTAAGAAGCGATGCGCGTGCGATGAAACGCCGGCTGCGCCAGCCGCCGCTGCCGGAGCCAGAAATCGCCTTCGCTGGTCAGCAGCCCGTTTCCAAACAGCCGCTTGTTGGCCTGCAGCACACGGCCTTTCACAAATTTGCGAGGGATGATTCACCAGCACGTCTTCGATGTAGTCCGGATGAGAAATCAGGTAGGTGCGGAAATGCAGGAATCGCAGACCGACGATGTCGCCGTACTCACGTGCAGCGGCAGTCAGAAATTTCAGCGGATCGCGCCGGAAAGGGCTGAAGACACCATCAAGCGCACCCGGTTCCGGTCCAGGAGGAAATTTCGCGGGCAGGGTGCGCTTCATCTTGGGATGCTAATCGCAGGCCACAACGGCGTCAACGCAACGAGTTTTCACTGTCGAAATTAAATCTGCGCCGATCGCGCGCGCCCGCAATGCGCATCGCGCCACGTCTGCTTTCGGCGCTGACGTCGAAAATCCGGCGGCGTTCAGCCGCTCCCGCGCGCCTTCCAGAGTTACCGGCACGAACGTGCTGTGAATATGCGCCACGCGTGACAGCCAGCCATCGTGAATCTCCAGCGCCACAAAAATTCCGCCCGGCCGCAACACCCGATAAATTTCCGCGAAACGCCCGGTCCTGCGTCTCCACCGATCGCAAATGGTGCAGCACTAGCACCGCGATCGCGCCGCTGAATGTGCTGGTCTGCAAACGGCAAGAGCCGACGCGTCGCCCTGCACAACGTTCCCCGCCCCTGCGCCCGCGGCTTTGCAATCGCAAGTGCCACGCAGAATTCATGGCTATACTCGAGGCTGGTCACTCGCCGCGCGCGCCGCGCCAGTTCGGCGGTAGCCGCGCCAGGCCCCGCGCCGACTTCCAGCACGTGGTCGCCGAGACTCGTTCCCTCCAGCAGCCAAGGCAGCCATTTCCGCCTGCGTGACGTAGCGCCACAATCCCGACGCGCAAAACCAGTTTTCGAACGCGTTCATGAATAAATTCGCATCAAGGCGGGAGCACAGCGAGACACAAAATAACGCGTCACAGCATCGCGTGGATTCGGCGCAGTGCCGCGGCAAACTGATCGGCATTGTAAGCGGATGGATTTTCCAGTTGCTGAAACAATCCGTTGATCGCGCCACGAACTTCATCGGCGTTCCTGGGCTTGGCTTCCTTGCTGTACGCGATATACAGCGAATCCACTGCCATGGTGGCCTGCTCCGCGGCGCGCTCGTCCGCCAGCGAAATGCTTTCCGCGTCGCCGGTGATTTGCTGCAGCATTCGCAGCGCCAGCTCCTGGTCGTAGGGCATCGCCGCCAGATGTTCCGCCAGTCGTTGCGCAACCGGCACGGCGGTTTTCGCTTCGGACCCGCGACCGCCGAGCGCTCTGGATTCAACGTGCTCATCTGCGCAGCCAGCGCGGTCAAGTGCTGCTCCAGTTCCTGCGCCGCCGCCGGATCCACCTGCTTCGCCAGCAACCGAAACACCACGTAGCGCGAACCGTTCCAGGCCGGATCCCCCGGTCGTCGCCCCGCAAACTCATGCGCCTGCCGCCAGCTATCCTTGGCCGGAACCAGCGCGTGGTGGCACGCAAAACAGGACAGCTCCGAATACTCCGGCCACACATCTTTCTTATCGAAGCGCTCGCCGTTGGCCCTCCACCTCAACCGCTCCAGCGACGCGCGCAATTGCACCGCCTGTCCAACGCTCCAGTCGCGCACGCCCACCCACGCCCCGTCGTCCACCGGTTTGCCTGGCGCGGATCTCGCGCGGCACTTTCCAGTGACGCGGCTCCACCGCCGAAAACGAATCCAGCTCGAAGAAACAGGTCCGGATGACCGGCCGCAATCATTTCGTGATCGACAAATTTATTTGCCGAGCCCAGATGACACTCCAGGCATTTCTCCGTGCGATGAATCACATTCCGCGTGTCCGTCATTCCCAGCGCCACGGATTTTTCGTGCGTCCACTGCCGTTCGGTATGGCCGCCCAGCCACGCCGAAGACGGCCCGTGGCAGTTTTCGCAGGACACGCCTTCCGCAATCTCAAACGGACGCCCGCGCTGCGCCGCGGTGGTATTCAGCGCGTGGCATGCCAGGCATTTCGGCGATTCCTCGGCCTTGGCGCCCAGCTTCAGTATCCGCGCCATGCGCTCGCCGATTTCGCCGGTCAGCGCCTGATACGCCTTGCTGTGTTTATCCTTGATGATCCAGGTGGAGTATTCGTTTTGCAGGATGCGGCTGTCGGCGACCGGCTTCACGCTGCCGTGGCAGCTCGTGGCCGCGCAGGACCCCGGCCCCAGGTATTTCGTGGATTCGGCTCCCTGCCCCGCGCGGACAACCGAAGGCCATCCATACCAGACCAGCAATACCATGCAGAACATAACACCCGGACATAAGCTGAGCCGTTTGCGCATTGGTAGTTTGCCGGGCATTTCACATCGCCGAATAAGGCTGTTTGCTTATATCGTCAGCCGTGGCGGTTCGTCAACGAGCCGCGTTGTCTTTTTCGCAGCGTGCCGCGAAAAGCCAAAGGGCTCTATTTACACTCGTCGGTCCTGTCAGTAGTATGCAGAGATTCGTTCACTCCACATCGCGCCGTGTTTTGTTTGCATCCCGGCGGCAACTCAGTGAGACGGGCGCCGTGATCTTCGACGACCTTCGAGCCATCCAAACTCGTCACGGTTTTCTGCCAAAAGCGGAACTCGAATCGCTTTCGCAACGCACCCAGACGCCGTTGTACCAGATTCACAGCGTGGCCAGTTTTTATCCCCACTTTCAGCTCGCCATTCCGTCCAGAGCCGACCTGCGCGTTTGCGCCGACATGAGTTGCCATCTGAACGGCGCTTCGGACTTGCGCGCCGCGCTGCAATCCGCATTCTTCAACGCGCGCGCCGAAGATCTGCAGATACGCGCCGTCTCCTGCCTCGGCCGCTGCGATCATGCCCCCGCAATTTCGCTCAACGACCATATCTTTACCGCCGTTACCGCCGCCGCCGCCGAACAACTCACTCGTGCCGTCATCCGCGGCGAACAGCTCGGCGAGCCGCACCACGCTCCATCCTCGGCAACTTGCAAATCCGATCCCTATCCCACGGTCACCGCCAGATACGGCGTAGTCCGTGACCTCGCGCAAACAAAAAATTGGGACGGCAGCCTGGCCGCCCTTAAAGAATCCGAGCTGCGTGGCATGGGCGGCGCGGGCTTCCCTACCAGCATGAAGTGGGAGCTTGTCCGCAAACAGTCCGACCCCGTGAAATACGTCGTCTGCAACGCCGACGAAAGCGAACCCGGCACCATCAAAGACCGCTTCATCCTCACGCACCTCCCCCATCTGGTCATCGAAGGAATGATTCTGGCCGGCCTGGTCACCGGCGCAAAAAAAGGCATCCTCTATATCCGCCACGAATATCACGCGCAAGAGGAAATTCTCCGCACCGAGATCGCTCGCTGCTATTCCGAATCGCTGCTCGGCAAAAATATTCTCGGCAGCGCCCTGGATTTCGACCTGGAAGTTTTTGTCAGCCCCGGCGGCTACATTTGCGGTGAAGAAACCGCCTTGATCGAAGCCATCGAAGGCCGCCGCGCCGAGCCGCGCAACAAGCCGCCCTTCCCCGTGCAGGCCGGCCTGTGGCAAAAACCCACGGTGCTCAATAACGTTGAAACTTTTGCTAACGTTCCGCAAATCCTGGCTCGTGGCGTCGAATGGTTTAAATCCCAGGGCCAGGGCGGTTCGCGCGGCCTCAAGTTTGTCGGCGTCAGCGGCCACGTATCCAACCCCGGCGTCTTCGAGGTTCCCTCGGGCATTCCCATGCGCGAAGTTATTTTTAATTACGCCGGGGGCATTCGCGGCGGCAGAAATCTCAAAGCTTTCGCGCCGTCGGGACCTTCCTCCGGTTACCTGCCCGCCTCGCTGATCGACGTTCGGCTCGATTTCAAAGCGCTCGCCGACGCCGGCTCCATGCTCGGTTCCGGCGCAATCGTCGTCTGCGACGACACCACCTGCATGCTCGACATGGCTCTGAACTCCGAGCGTTTTTATCGCAACGAATCGTGCGGCAAGTGCGTGCCCTGCCGCGTGGGCTCGCAGAAAATGGTCGATCTCCTCGCGCGCTGGACCCAGGGCGCCGTCCCGGAAGCTCAATATCGCGCGGACCTCGCGCTGCTCGACGAGCTATCTCAAGCCATGAGCCTCACTTCCATCTGCGGCCTGGGCCAGATCGTTCCCGCGCCGATCCAATCCGTACTCAAACATTTTCGCGCCGAAATCGACGCGCACGTTTTAAAGGCCCAGTGTCCCAGCGGAATTTGTTTTACCGGCGCTGCCAGCTCCATTGAAACCCCGCGAGTCGGGATACGCCCTTGACCGGCGGACGAAATAAATAATGGCAACAGTAACCTCACCTCCGGGCCTCATCACCATCACCATCGACGGCCGCGCCGTCTCCGTTCCGTCCGGCACCAGTGTCTTTGACGCCGCGCGCATCAACGGCGTTCCCATCCCCACGTTGTGCCACCTGCAAAACGAAACTCCCGTCGGCGTTTGCCGTTTGTGCGTCGTGGACACCGGCGCGCGCGTTCTCAGCGCTTCCTGCGTTCGCCCCGTCGAGCCGGGAATGAAGGTCGAAACTCAGTCCCCCAAAGTTCTCAACGCGCGCAAAACTCTCCTCGAACTATTGATGGCCGATCATCCTTCTCCCTGCGCGCGCCAGCAGCACTCCGGCGATTGCGAACTGGAAACTCTGGCGCAAGCCGCGGGCGTCGCTCAGCCACGCTTCGCCAAACGCACCGTCGTCCGCGGTCTCGACGATTCCTCGCTGGCCATAGCCGTCGATCACGATGCCTGCATTCTGTGCGACCGCTGCATCCGCGGCTGCGACGAAATCAAAAACAATTTCGTCCTCGGCCGCATGGGCAAAGGATATTCCGCGGGCATCGCCTTCGATCTGAACGTGCCCATGGGCAACTCCACCTGCATTTCCTGCGGCGAATGCATGGTTTCCTGCCCCACCGGCGCGCTCACCAACAAAGGCGTCGCCGGCACCTCCATCGCCCCGGCCGACAGCGAGCACGGGTTCGACGCCGAAGAGCTGCTGCAGATTCCCGTCTTCAAGGGCGTCTCCGGCACTTTTCTGGAGTTGAATCGCGGCGCCATCGTGAAACGCCGCTACCGCAAAGGCGAAATCATCTGCCGCGAAGGCGAATTCGGTTCCACCGCTTTCTATATCGTCGAAGGTTCCGCCAAAGTTTCCATTTCCACGCCCATCGCCCACGTGAAAACTCACGGCGGCGCGAAAGGTTTTTTCAAGCGCCTCACCAGTACGCTGGTCGACCGCCGCGAAGACGTTCGCGAAGAAGAAACTCGCGACCGCACCATTCCTATCGACGCTTCCGTCGACCTCAACTACGGCAATCCCGTCGCCTCGCTCGGACCCGGCGATCTTTTCGGCGAAATGACCTGCCTCAATTTCTACCCGCGCTCCGCCACCGTGCGCGCGGAATCCGATGTCGTCGCCTACGAAATGCTGCGCAACGTCCTCGACATCATGATGAAGAACAAAACTTTCCGCGCGCAGATTGACGCCAGCTATCGCGAGCGCGCGCTCGAAAATCATCTTCGCGGCGTGCCCATGTTTGCCGATCTCTCGCCCGACTTCATCGAACATCTGAAACAAAGCGTCGAGTTGCAGCGCTTCGCTCCCGGAGAAGTCATCGCGCGCCAGGGCGATCCCGCCGACTGTTTTTACCTGGTGCGTATCGGCTTCGTGAAAATTTCCGAAAACTACCCCGGCGGCGAGATGGTCCTCGCCTATTTATCCCGCGGAGATTACTTCGGCGAAATCGGCCTGCTCGGCGGCGGCGTGCGCACCGCCATGTGTACCGCACTCGATCACGTGGAGCTGGTTCGCATCAATGGCGACGATTTCCGCCAGATGGTCGAGCGCTTCCCCACCGTTCGAACTGGCCTGGAAGCGGTCGCCACTGAGCGCCGCCAGGCCAACGAACAGCGCCTCAAGACGGTTGACTCCGTGCCGCTCGATCAATTCCTTTCCCAGGGCTTGATGGAAGCGCAAAGCCTGCTGGTCCTCGATTTGCAGAAATGCACGCGCTGCGACGCCTGCGTCAACGCCTGCGCCGACGCTCACGACGGCGTCACCCGCCTGGTGCGCGACGGCTTGCGTTTTGAGCAGTACCTTATCGCCACCAGTTGCCGGCAGTGTCGCGACCCCCTCTGCATGGTCGGCTGCCCGGTCGGTTCCATTCGCCGCCGCAACTCTCTCGAAGTCATCATCGAAGACTGGTGTATCGGCTGCGGCCTGTGCGCGCGAAATTGCCCGTACGGAAATATCAATCTGCATCCTTTCGAAGTCATGAACGAAGATCCCGATCATCCCGGCCGGGTCAAAGCTGTCTTGAAACAAAAAGCCACGTCCTGCGATCTGTGCACCAATCTGGAAGAACCCAGTTGCGTCTACGCCTGTCCGCACGACGCCGCTCATCGCGTCGATCCCAAAATATTTTTCGCCGACGCGATTGGCCAGTCTTCCAGCAATTGAAATGGAGCCCCTGACGGATGCGCATTGACGCCAGCCAACGCCACTGGGCCATCGCTTCCGTAATTATTCTGGTGCTCTCTGTCGTTGCATACCACATCTACGTATACAATTCCGCGGTCGGCGCCCGCGGCGGCAGCCCCGCCGGGTTGGCCTTCGGCGTTCTCGGATTCGCATTCATGCTTTTTGCCGCGCTGCTGGGCGCGCGAAAACGCGTCCCGGTGTGGCGCCTTGGCCGCGCGCAAGCCTGGATGCGCGGCCATTTGTGGCTCGGCCTCCTAAGTCTTCCCATCATTCTTTTTCACGGTGGATTTCACTTTGGCGGCACGCTTACCTGCGTGCTTATGTGGTTGCTGATCATTACCGTGGTCAGCGGCCTCTTCGGCGCCGCGCTGCAGCACTACATCCCCCGCGTGATGACCGCCGACGTTCCCTTCGAAACCATTTACGACGAAATCGGTAACGTCCGCAACCTCCTGCTCGAAGAAGCCGACCGCTCCATGGAAACGCTTTGCGGCTCGCTAGGTTTCCGCAAATCATCGCAGGAAGAAATTCAGCGCGCCGGAGGCTTCACCGCCATGCGTCCTATGGCCGCCGCCACCGGAGGTGCTGCCGTCGCCGCCGCGGCAGAAATTTTGCTGCTCACCGAAGAAGAAAGCGCCCCGCTTCGCCGCTTCTACCTCAACGAGATGCGTCCGTTCCTCCAGCGGCCTTCCGAACGCCGCCTCTTGCTTTCCGACGCAGGCAAAGCGCAGGTGGGTTTTTCGGGGTTACGCACGCTGTTGCCCGCGCGCGCCCACGCTACCGTCGACGATTTGCAGGATATCTGCGAAGAGGCACGTCAGCTCCAGAAGCAGCAGCGCCTGCACCACTGGCTGCACCTCTGGCTTCTGATCCACATTCCGATTTCGCTGGCGTTGATCGTGCTGGGCGCTGTACACGCAGTGATGGCTTTGAAGTATTGACCGGTCTTTTTTGAAAGAATCGCAGCGGCAGTTGGAAAAATAAAACGTGGCCAGAAATCGCACCACAAAAAAACTCGCGCAGCGTATCGACCTCAATTACTTCAAGCGGCCGACTCCGCTGAAGCGCGCCAAATTCTGGTTGAGTCTTTTACTGCCGCTGCTCGCCATCGTTTGGATTTCCTGGTACGCCTTCCGCAAAGACGCCCGCGTTTACAGCAGCGGCCGGATGTCGGAGCCCCACGCCATTCTGGAAAAAGAATGCGCCGCGTGTCACGTGCAGAAAACCTCGGTCTTTTCCGCCAAGCCGGATAATCAGGCTTGCCTGTCTTGCCACGACGGCCCCATCCATCACGCCAGCCAGATCACCACTCTGGACTGCGCCACCTGCCACACCGAGCATCGCGGCCGCATTAATATCGCCGCGGTCAGCGAAAAATCCTGCGCTGAGTGTCACGGCAACCTGCGAACCGCTGGCAACCCCACGCACTACTCCCCGCACATTCGCAGTTTTGCCGGAGGCCACCCGGAATTCGCGGCGATGCGCGATAATCATCGCGACCCTTCCACCATCAAGCTGAATCACGCCATCCATCTGAAACCCATTCGCCGCGGCCCCACCGGCCCGATCGTACATCTGGATTGCGGTGATTGCCACCGCCCCGCCGCCGCGAAAACTTCGTGGACCTACGCGGATGCCAACTACCCGCCCATAAGCACACCCACATCCGCGCAAACGCAGCCAGTCATCGTGCATGACACCGGCTCGCTTGTCCCTCGCGCCCCATCGACCGGCCGCGAACTGATGGCCCCAGTCACCTTCGCAAACTCCTGCGCATCCTGCCATCTCCTCACCTTCGACAAGCGCTTCAACGAAGGCGTCCCGCATGACAAGCCCGAGATCATCCACGCCTTCCTCAAGAAAAAATTCCAGGATTACGCCGCGGCGCATCCATCCGAGCTGCGAACGCCTCGCGATCCCGACCGCGACTTGACCGGCAAGCCGCTGGCGCCTCGAATCCAAACGCTCACCGCCGCGGACTGGGTCGCCGTGCGCACCGCCGACGCCGAGCAGCTCTTGTGGCGCAAGACTTGCCTGCAATGCCACCAGCTTTCATTCGGCGCAAATCATTCGCTACCCGCCGTGCAGCAAAACATCGCGCTAAGCGGCAACGCCCTGCCGCAGATTGCCGACTCCCGTGTAATCACTCGCTGGATGCCGCACGCGAAATTCGACCACGAAGCCCACGGCGGCTTCACCTGCGTCAGTTGCCACGAAAAAGCATTAAGCAGCACCGATTCCGGCGATTTGCTCCTGCCCGGAATCGCCACTTGCCAGACCTGCCACGCTCCCGGCCCGGACCATGCCGAATCGCGCTGCTTCGAATGTCACACCTATCACGATTGGTCCCAAAGAAAAGAAATTACGCCAAAATTTAATTTTCCTCCGCTAAAAACCGGCGGCCGATGATTCGCTTTGCCCCCGCTGCCCGCAAAAATCCCGCGCTCGCATCCAGCAACGCCACTATCGTGAATTAGCTACAATTACGCTTCGCCATGCCGCCTGAATTAGCCCAAGCCCCGCCGCCTCCCGCCTCCGAGATAGTTTCTGGCACTGGCCCAGGCGCGCGCGCCGAGTCGGCTCTCGCGTTCTGGCAAATTCTCACTCATTTTGACTCCACGAAACTTTCCACTCACCGCGCCTTTCGCAACGCCGCCGGCGTAGTGCTGCCGCTCATTGTTGGCTACGCGCTGGGGATGCCGCGCGGTGGACTGGTGGTCGCCAGCGGTGCCTTGAACGTTTCTTACTCCGACGGCAGCGATCCCTATTCCGAACGCGCCAGGCGCATGCTGGCCTCCAGCGTCATCTGCGCCATCGCGGTTTTTGCCGGCGCTATTTCCGGGGAGCACCAGACCCTTGCGATCGTGCTCGCCACCGCTTGGGCGTTTATCGCCGGGATGGCCAACTCCCTCGGCGGCGCCGCGCCCGATCTCGGAGTGATCAGCCTGGTCACCCTGTTGATTTACGCCGCACAACCTTTGACGCCGCGCCAAGCCGCCATCTCCGGAGTATTGGCGTTCGCCGGCGGATTCCTGCAAACGGCATTGTCCGTCGCGCTATGGCCGGTACGCCGCTACGACCCCGAACGTCGCGCGCTTGCAAGTTTTTATCTCGAGCTTGCCAATCGCGCCGCCGAACCCCTCAAACCCACGTCGGCGCCGCTTGCGAGCGTTCACAGTGAAGAAGCGCAGCAAGCGTTACTGGGTCTCGGACGCGACCCAGGTCCCGATAGCATGCGGTATCGCGCGCTGCTCAATCAGGCCGAGCGCATTCGCTTGAGCCTACTGGTGCTCTTGCGTCTACGTGCGCGCATGGAACGCGAACGCCATGACTACCCGGCGATCGAGGCTCTGACGGGCTGCTTGGAACAGGCCTCGAACTTTCTTCGCGAAATCAGCAATGCGCTGCTTCCTTCGCCGTCCGCGCGCGGGGCAGAAAACGAACGGGACCTGCCCAACTCGCTCGATCGACAAATATCCAAGTTGCGCGAAAAAAACGCCGCGACTCCCGCGTCGTTTCTTTCCGCGGTCGCCAAGGACGCCTTGTTTCAGATGGACGCCCTCGCCGGACAACTGCGCGCCGCGCTGGACCTTGCCCGCAACAACGTCTCCCTTGGAAACTTCAGCGCCGCGCAACTGCTCGTCCGTCAGACCTGGCGCGAAAGTGTTTCCAGCCGGTTCGCAATACTCGGTGAAAATTTGAATCTGCAATCCGCCACCTTCCGTCATGCCCTTCGTCTCGCGGTTCTCGTGGCGGTGGGCGATATCCTCGGCCGCATGGTTTCCTGGCGGCGAACCTATTGGCTGCCGATGACTATCGTGCTGGTGCTGAAGCCTGAATTCACAGCCACCTTTACACGCGGCGTCTTGCGCATCATTGGAACCATTATCGGTCTACTGCTGGCCACCGCGCTTTTCCATGTGATTCATCCCGTAGTCGCGTTGCAGGTCGCGCTTATTTTTCTGTTTGTGTTTTTCTTGCGCTGGGTTGGGCCCGCCAATTACGGCATCTTCGCCATCGTGGTCAGCGGCCTCATCGTGCTGCTGCTGGCCGTCGCCGGCGTTCCGCCCAAGGAAGTTATTTCAGCTCGCGGGATCAACACGGTCCTCGGAGGCGCGTTGGCCCTCATTGCCTATTGGCTGTGGCCATCATGGGAGCGCACCAGAATCTCCCAACGCATCGCGCGCATGCTGGATGCCTATCGCGATTATTTCCACGTCGTTTTACAGTCCGGCGCCGACACCGCCTCGTCCAGTCAAGAGCTGGAACGCGCGCGGCGGGCCGCTCGCGTCGCGCGTGCCAACCTGGAAGCTTCGGTTGATCGCTTGAGTTCCGAGCCGGGCGCCACCCGCGAGCAAATGATTCGCCTCAACGCCATCCTGGCCAGTTCGCACCGCTTCATCCATGCGGTCATGGCGGTCGATGCCATCGTCTCGCAAAACTCCGCACTGTATAGCTCTGGGCCTCTCAAGGAATTTGCCGCCGCGGTGCAAACGACGCTTGCCCTGCTCTCTTCGGCGCTTCGCGGTGGCCGCGTGATGTCGCGGGAATTCCCCGACCTCCGCGAACAACATCGCCTGATGGCACAAGCCCGAACTGGCGCCAATGAATCCGAAACGCGCTACGATTCTATAAATGTGGAGGCGGATCGCATCACCAACAGCGTGAACACCATGGCGGAGCAAATTAGGGAGTGGATGCGCTCGCCGGAATTCGCGGCATTGAGATCTATGTACGCGAAGTCGCAGCCCCACACCGGGTGAAATTCATCGGTGTGATGGACCTGCGCGAGTGCTGGAAGCACTTTGCCATTCGGAGGGCTAACATGCTGGAAAAACGGCGGAATTTTCTCATTACTTCGGCCGCGGCAGTTGGATCCCTGATTTCGGGACCCCTCGTGGCGCTCGGCCAATCCAGGCGGAGATCGCTACCCGATCCGCCGACTCCCGGCGACCCTCAGCAACGCGACAAGCTCGCCGATCCTTCAGACCCTAAAGCCGCGCAGCAGGCCAAACTGCAAAATCGCGAGCGGCAATTCCGCGACGACGCCGACAAGCTGGTTCAGATGTCCAACGAATTGCGCGAAGAGCTGAACACCACGCCGGGCTCTAATGTCTTGTCGGTGAAAATGTATAAACGCGTGCAGGAAAT
This sequence comes from uncultured Acidobacteriota bacterium, assembly GCA_963819625.1. Classification (GTDB taxonomy): domain Bacteria; phylum Acidobacteriota; class Terriglobia; order Acidiferrales; family UBA7541; genus Acidiferrum. The sequence continues at coordinate 47,874 of CAWFWY010000018.1, read as the reverse complement.
CGCCCGGTTGGCAAAACAAATGGAATCTACTTTGAAAGGATAGTTCGCTGCTGCGAAGAGCTAGTTCTCTTCGCCTTCTTTGGAAGTTTCACCCGGCATCGTGAATTGATGAGGTATTTTACCGTTGTGCCCGTTTTCTTTGGTTTCCTTGGGCGCTTCCTTGACCAGTCCTTCCAGCGTGCTGGTGGAGTGTTCGTCCACAGCGCTAACCGCCGCAACCAGGCACGAATACAGAAACGCTTTGATCCCCGTTCGAAACTGTTCCGCGGATTGTTCCGCCGCTCGCGACACGTCCGATTCCAGCGTGCGCCGCCTCGATTCATAAACCGAACGGCTCTCCGCGTCCAGTGACGCCAGCGATGACGACGCTCGCTGCGTGGCCTCCGACATCATCATGTCCATCTGCGCTTGCAGCTGCCGCCGGAATTCGTCCACCGCATCTCCCGCCGCTCCGTGCAGCACCGCCCGAGCTTCCGCCGCGCGCGCATCCAGTTGAGCCGATGCCTCGCGCGCCACCATCTGCTTGTCTTCCATCATTCGAATCAGGTGGCGATCGGAAACCCGCGTCGCCGCCGTTTCAAATTCCTGCGCGGCGCGCTTTACGAATTCGTCCAGGCGGGCTTGAATCTTGCTCTCAAACGGCGCGGTTTCCATGATTGCGTGGCCCGTTTTTTCCGCGGCCTTCTGCGCCTCAGCCAACTCGGCGCGCGTGTCGGCAACCATCTTCTCCAGCCCCGCGGTCATCTCTTCCATGTGGCGGCGTTGCGCGTCCTGCTGCTCCTGCCACTGCCCGCGTACTTCCGCCAGGCGCGCCTCCAGCCGGTTCAGAATGGCTTCTTCCGAAGAGCGCATCAGCGGTTCGAAACGCTGCACCGAAACTTCCGCGGTCTGCCGCGCGTTGGCGCGTTGTACATCGTCAATCTTGCACAGCGCGTCGCGCACCGCTTCATCCAGCCGCGCCGCAATCGCCGATTGCATGGCCTGTTCCGCCGCTTGCTGCAGTTTGGGACGCACCGAAAGAATCAGTTGATCGGAGGTAATTACAAATCGTTCCGTCTTAGGCGTCGCTTGCTTCACAGCTTCCGCGGTGTCGCTCGCGGCCGGTACAGCCTGGGGAGCACGCGGCATTTCGTGCGGCATTCCGTGCATCGTTGCGCTTTGTTGGGACGCTTCGATCGGTTCACGCGGTAACGTGCCTCCGCTGGCGATGTGCATCTTCGAGCCATTGCCCTCGGTAAGCCGCAGCCAATCCGCCGGCGGCGCCGGAATCCCCCAAACGTTGGAAGGCGTTTCCAGCTCTACACCAATTTGGAAAAGCTCGCGGGGCGAGCCGGGAGTATGGATGGAGCGGACCTGCGCGCGCATTAAAGGCGAGTTGGCGCTGCCGTCAGGCTGCAACACTTGAAGCCCGATCCACGAACCTACGGGATATTCATGGCGCGAAGGATAGCGGCAGCCATGCAGATTCACGCTGGTAGAGGCGGTCTTTTCCTGAAACGGCTGCCCTAAGCCGTTCTTGCCTAACACTATCAAAGTAACGGGGTGATCTATGCGCGTGCTGCGACGGCCATCTATCCCCGAATATCGCGCGCTGGTTGCCACACCACTACCTCCGGTCGATTGGTATGCAGATTACCACTATCGAAAGCGTTAAGGTAGCGGCACTTTGTCTAGTAGCGATACCAGTCACTACCGCGAGCCCGCCTATGCGGATTCGCGATAGTGACGGCCGGTCATTGCTGTAGTTACCGTCACACCCTTACTGGGTAGGCGGAGTCTGCTGGGCAGACTGCGCGCCGTCGGCGCTGAACAAGGTAACTTCAACGCGGCGATTCTTTTCTCGCGCCGCGCGTCCCTTACCCTCGTCCACCGGTTTGTCTTCTCCCAGTCCCACGATCTGAATGCGGTACACCGGAACGTTATGCTGCGACACCAGGTAGGTCTGCACCGCTTCGGCGCGGCGACGGCTCAAATCCAGATTGTGCTCTGCCGTTCCAGTTTTGTCCGTGAAGCCCTGAATCGCCACAAAGTAGCGTTTCAGGCTTCCCACTTGCCCGCTGGCCATTTGATCCAGCTGCTGCCGGCCGTCGTCGGTCAATTTCGCGGAATCGAACTTGAACAGGATCGTGGCATTGCCCGCAACCTTGTAATCGTCGATGTTCGCGATTCTCTCGTTCAACTCATTGTGCAGGTCGGCACGCACCTGGTCCGATTTCTTGGAGGCCGCATCCGCCCGCCCAATGGCATCCGTGGCTCGAGCATCCGCGGACGAGGCTTTCTCGTCGGCGGCACTGATCTTGGGCTCGTCGCCTTCCAATTGGTGCTGGGTATTCTTCTGGTTCTTGTCCACTTCGTTGATTTTTGCGTTGGCGGGATCGACTTGCTCCGCAACGTACTTCTTCGTTGCGCATCCTCCCAGCATCACCACGGTGGCGATGGCGGTAATTACAATGTGGCGCTTCATGGATTCTCCTTAAAAGCGAAATTGAGCTGGGTAACTCAATGGGCCGAAAACCAATTTCGGTTGGCTGGGATTACGCGAACTTGAATTACAAATGCACTTGACCTGCACATCTTACTGTAAACGCCCCAAAGTTACCACCAATGGAACGGACCAATGGTACGGACCAATGGTACGGTCCGCGAACGTCATCCTCGTCGTCGGTTATTTCCGCTCGCGACTCCTGAATCTTATCTCTCGCATCGAGCGACGCCGGACTTCGCTCAGCGCTCTCTCATTTCGATGAAATCCGCTCGCGGATTTTTTGATACCTCTCTTCCGTGATCACGCCTTTCACAACCAGGTCGTGTTTATCCGCATACGGGCGCCCGTCCACAATTCTTCTGGCATCGCGGGAGCTGATTCCCGGCAACCCGGCAAGTTCATTCTCACTCGCGGTGTTCACATTCACCGGACGGTGTCCGCGTTCCCATCCTTCTCTCACGCCTTCCGCCGCCGCTTGCGCTTCATCGGCCGCTTCTGCTGCCGCTTTTCCAATTTTTCTTCCCGCATCTTCCAGCGCGGGCTTCGCGCGCTCCGTGGCCCTGGCAATTTCCTCGCGTGTTTTTTCTTCGCGAGCGCGCTTGTCCGCGTCGGAACTGCCGTTGAAATTACAGCCGCTCAGCCAGCCGAAACACACACAAACCAGCGCGCCAATGGTTCGAAATTCCCTCATAACACCTCCTGCCGTGTACTGCTTTCTACTGATGCCGCCTGATACGCGTTGTATGAACCGTTTTGCCTCAGTGGGCCAAAAATATGACACCTCTTGCCACCTTTAGGATGCACCAGGAGCCTCTCCAGACTTTTGCAATTTGAGAATCCCCGATTGCGACTTGTCGGCGCCACCAGACGCCCCTACCGCGCCCCGTAAAGCCCTGCATTTGTTATATTTACGAACCTTCGATTTCGACTTGTTTACCGGCTGCTTTCTACTGGAATCCAGCGTTTGGGCGCCCATCTGGAACCTTGCGTGCTCCTGCATATCGCGTTGAAGGAGAGGCCCATGAAGCTCCAGTACGCCTTTATTATCTCTACCGCCATTCTTTTCCTGTCCGCCCCGGCCTGGGGTGATTCGATCAAGAGCAATTCGATCCACGTCAATCAGAGCTGGCACAGTTTCGGTCACTCCAATATCATGACCTTGGGCGGATTCAAAACCAAGTCCGACAAACACGAGAGCGTTTTCAAATTCAAGGAAGACCACTTCGTCCTGGTCGTCCCCAATACCGGCAAGAACGACGCTCCGACTACCAACGATCCAGTTTCTACTCCCGAACCCGGCGCCTTGTCGCTGCTTCTGGCCGGATTCGTGGCCATCGCAGCTTTCGGGTTCCGGCGCGTTCCGTCTCTCGTCGGCGCACGCTAAGCAGAACCTAAAGCATTTGTCGCCGCCACAATCGCGGCCCCGTCGCTTTCAACCGCTCGTCCACGCCTGACCGCCTGAACGAGTTTTTCTTTTACCGCTCCACTCGATCGCGCAACCGCACTAAACTCCCTCAGTGGTCATAATAAACAGCGGCTTATTCTCAAAGCTGGCATAGTGCGGCCGCAACCGCTCGGTGTTGTAGTGCTCCTTCACGTTCACCACTTTCTTCGTGGCCGTCACCGTCTCGATCGGCACGTTGTCGTAGCGCCCATTTTTCAGCACCACCAACTTCCCGTGCACTTTGGCCAGCAATAAATCCAGCGCCAGGTTCCCGTAGGCCATCGGCACGATGGAATCGATAGCGTCCGGATCGCCGCAGCGCACCAGGTAGCCCAGCTTTTGATTGATCACGTCGATGGTTTTTCCGTTGTTGTATTTAGGCGACAGCTCTTTCAGCTTTTCCGATACCAGGTCCCCGATGCCCCCCAGTTTTTTGTGCCCGAACGCGTCCGCGGCGTCATGCTCAAACACCATTTCTCCGCCTTCGAACATCGCTCCTTCCGAAACAATCACCGTGGAGTACCGGCTGGGATTCTTTCTACGGTCCGCACTCAGCAGCTCCGCCAGTTGCTCGATATTGAATTTATGCTCCGGGATCACGCAGCGGTTGGCCGCTCCCGCCATGGTCGGCAGCATCGCGCTGAATCCCGCGTAGCGCCCGAACACTTCCAGCACCATGAACCGCTCGTGCGATCCCGCCGACGTGCGCAGATCATTGGTCATATGAATCGTGCGCGTCACGCAGGTGCTGAATCCGATGCAGTAATCCGTGCCCGGCACGTCGTTATCCATCGTTTTCGGAATGCCGATCACCTTGAAGCCTTCTTTGTGAAGCCGCACTCCATAGCTCAACGTGTCGTCGCCACCGATGGGAATCAGGTGTTCCACGCCCAGCCATTCCAGGTTCTTCAGCACTTCCGGCGTCATATCGTTCTTGTCCGCCGTGAACGTTTCTTTCAAATGCGTCGGCACGCTCGATTTACTGACGCGGCTCGGGTTCGTCCGCGAAGAGTGCAGAAACGTTCCGCCCGTTCGCCCCGCGCGATTGACCAGTTCTTCCGTCAGCACCTGGTAGTTTTCAGAGTTGTCGTGATTCTTGTCGCGGATCATCTCCACCAACCCGGCCCACCCGCGCCGAAACCCGATGACCTGGTAGCCTTCGCGCAACGCGCGAAACGTGACTCCGCGAATAGCCGGATTCAGCCCTGGCACGTCGCCGCCGCCGGTCAGAATCCCGATCACGCCTTTTTTCGTGCTGACATTCGCCATGACAATTTTCCTCGCTGGGGTCCGCCGGTGTCGGCGGTTGGTTGAAAATAGATGAACAGCAATTATCTACACGCCCGCCGAATTTAGAAAGGCAGTTCTGGTGCAATCTACCGAAGGGAGGATTTTTTGTTGCGCGGCGGCGCCTGACCACCGGCGGCCAAAATACCGGCTATTTTCGGGCGGACAAGAAAACTACTTCTTGCTGAAGATTTCGGCCATCCTGGATATCCTCGACATCTTCGACGACTTTGACACTTTTGTCTTTTTCTCCGCCCGCCTGATTCTCGCCAGCCCCTGCTTCGCCAGGAAATTCTCGGGATCGATTTCCAGTACCTTGTGATACAGCGGCTCCGCGCGCCACGGCAGTTGCATGGCCTCGTGCAGTTCGGCAAATTTCAGAAACGGGCCGGCATTCCAGGGATCCAGCTCGATGGCTTTCTCGAAGTGCTGCACTGCTTCGCGCCGGTGGTGCGTTTGCATCATCAGGCTCCCGGCCAGCGACGCGTGATACTTGGCCACGTCCGGCGCCAGGTTCACGCACTTGCGCAACCAGAAAATCGCCCCCTCGAAATTGTCGTCGCGATGGCAATTCGCCGCCAGCTTCGAACACTCGTCAAGCGACTCTTCCGTTTCCGTGCGGGTTCGAGAGAGCGTCTGCTTCCGGTCGTAGTTCCCACGCTTCTTTTCGTCGCTCAACACCCCATACGCTTCCGTGATTGCGCCCATTAATTGTTGCAGCGGTGCGGCCCATTCACGATTGTCCATGTGCCGGTCGGGATGAAATTTTCGCGCCAGGATGTAAAACCCTTCCCTGATTTCGCGTTTGCTGGAATCGACGCTCACTCCCAGCAGCTGGTAGTAGTTGCTCTTTTCCGAAAGCGCCAGATACCGCCGCAACTCCTCTTCCGTGACCGAATCGTCTCGTCTCGCCGCCGGCTTGGCTGGTTCTCCAACGGAAGATCCCGCCGTTGACCCGCTCGGCGATTCCGCCGGCGCCTCAGTCACCGGTCCAACGGGCGCCTCCACCGCAGCCGCCCGCTGTGCGCGATCAGCGGCAATTGCCGCACGCTGCTCCGCCGAAATCCCACTGCCCGCACGACCAGGAGCAGCAGCCTTGGCATTCGGCTGTTTCTTTTCCGCGCCAGTGCCGTTGCCATTTCCGGCTGGCGGCTCTAGCTGGATATTCCCCGCTTCTATTTGCGCTTTCACGAACTGATTCAGCCGCGACCGGTCTTCCGCGCGCATGTGCACGAACTTCACGCCCATGCCCTTGCCGGGCCGCGAATTGCGCACCACCGCTCGCGCGCGCACTTCCGCGCCCGTCGCTATATCGAATAGCAATTCCAGCGTTGCGCCTTTCTCGGGAGGGTCGGGAGTGTGCAGAAACAGCCCGCCCATGGCCATGGTGCCCATGCGCGACACACCCTGCCGGGTACCCGCGCGCCAGGCCACATACATGCCCTTTGGCGCATGCACGCGCGGGTGGCCACGCCGTTCGTTGGGTTTTTTGTCCATGGCAGTATGCTTCTTCCAGCCTACCGTCCGCATTCACTTTTGGGGCAGCCGCGCTGGGCCAGCGTGACCTAAGTACAATCGCCAAATACGTCATTTATTTTCGATTTAAACGGGTGATCAATATGCTGACTGGGCGATGCCATTCATCTCGAGAAGCGGGAGTCTTGCGAAGGGTTTGGAGGTGTTGAGGTCTGAACAAACCGGAAATGGTGCGGCTGGTCGGACTCGAACCGACAACGGGGAAAACCCCAGTGGATTTTAAGCCCACCGCGTATGCCAATTTCGCCACAGCCGCACCGGCGACGCGGCATCCAGAGAATATCACGGTCCCCACAACGCGGCGCCTCGCATGTCTCCACAGCAATCTCCTGAGCAGGATTCGGCACACCCCTGCAAAAATCTTTCCGGCTCCGCGCCCTTCCTACCGTAAGATTCTCAACGAACATTCTTGTCTCCAATCATCCAGGACTAATGCTGGAGGTTTCTGTGGCGTCCCACGAGGAGTTTGACCTGCTGGTCATCGGCTGCGGTCCGGCGGGAGAAAAAGCCGGCGCCCAGGCTGCCTACTTCGGCAAGCGCGTCGCGGTAATCGAGCGCGCCGAGCACACCGGCGGCAGTTGCATTAACACCGGCACGGTCCCCAGCAAAACGCTGCGCGAATCCGCCCTCTACTTCTCCGGCCTCAAGCAGCGTGGCCTTTACGGCATCGATTACTCTCTCAAGGAAGATCTCACCGTAAACGACTTCATGCACCACGAGCGCGAAGTGGTGGAAATGGAACGCAAGCGGATTCTCAAAAATCTCGCCCTGCACCAAATTGCATTTTTTCACGGACAGGCCACGTTCGAAGACGCCCACACCATCAACGTTTCCGGCGGTGACGGCGAGCACCGTCTTCGCGGCGACATTATTCTCATCGCTTCCGGCTCCAAGCCGAACCGCCCGCCCGAAATCGCCTTCGACGATATCCATACTTTCGACTCCGACACTTTCCTGCAGATGAAGCGCATCCCCAAAAGCCTGGCGGTCATCGGCGGCGGCGTAATCGGCTGCGAATACGCTTCCATCTTCATGGCTCTCGGCGTTGGCGTCACGCTGGTGGACGGCCGCGACGCTCTGCTCCCTTTCCTCGACGCCGAAATTTCCGAGCGCCTCCGCGAACGTCTCGCCGCGCTGGGCATGCAGTTTTTGTTCAACGAGCGTCCCGTCAAAGTGGAAAATTCCGAGTCCGGCGCGCGCCTGACCATGAAAAGCGGCCGTGTCCTCGAAACCGAAGCGGCTCTCTTCGCTGCTGGCCGCCGTGCCGCCGTCGACGGCCTGGAATTACAGAACGCCGGCTTGAGCATCAACGACAAAGGCTACATCCCCGTGGACGAGAATTACCGCACCAGCGTCGAAAATATTTACGCCGCCGGCGATGTCATCGGCTTCCCCGCCCTCGCTTCCACTTCCATGGAGCAGGGCCGCGTCGCGGTGTGCCACGCCTTTGGACTCAAATACAAGCAACGCGTCGCTTCTCTACTTCCCATGGGCATCTATACCATTCCGGAAATTTCCGCCGCGGGCGAAACCGAATCATCCTGCAAGGAAAAGAAAATCGACTACGAAGTCGGCCGCGCCCATTACTCCAACAACGCCCGCGGCCACATTGCCGGAGACACCACCGGCATGCTCAAACTCATCTTTGCGCGCGCTGACAAAAAACTCCTGGGCGTCGCCATCATCGGCGAAAATGCCACCGAGCTCATTCACATCGGCATGATGGTGCTCGACAACGGTTTGACCATCGACGAATTCATCGAGCAGGTTTTCAACTATCCCACGCTGAGTGAAACCTACAAGTACGCCGCCTACGACGGCCTCGGCAACCTGGCAGGCCACAAACTCCGCGAAGGCTAGCGGCATCCAACCCCTTCTGGCATCCCGTGCGGGACAATCCCAATGGCAGAAGTGCAGAAATGTAGAAGTGCAGAAGCACAGATGCCCGGGTGAAAATGGCAACGTGAAGATCTCCATTATCTTTTCCTCAGTAGTGCTCGCCGCCGCGGCCATCTCGCTGACGTTTTTTGCGCGTGCCCAGCCTCCGCAACCCGTCCCGCCGCCGCGAACCGCCTACCTCGGATTCGATCGCGATATTTATCCCGGCGACGCCGCCTTCGCCACGCTGCGAAAGAATTTCGCCTTCACCGGATACTGGCTCGGCCCCCCGCCCGCTGAAAAAAACACCACCTGGCTCAACAAGCGCGATTTCTTGCGCAGCTCCGGATTTGGTTTTCTGGTTTTGTTTTCCGGCCGCGATGCCAACGAATTCAAAAACCAGCAGGATGCCGCAGCCAAAGGAGCAAACGACGCCCGCTCCGTCCTCGCGGCAGCAAAACGAGAAGGCTTCCCCGCCGGAACAATCATCTTTCTCGATATAGAAGAAGGCGGACGCCTCTCCGCCGCCTATCATGCCTACCTCCGCGTCTGGTTCGATGATTTAGCGCGCGGCGGTTACCGCGCCGGCGTTTATTGCTCCGGCATGCCCGCCAAAGAGTCCGGCGGCATCACCATTCTCACCGCCGACGACATTCGTGCCAACGCAGGCAACCGCGATTTTGTTTTCTTCGTTTACAACGACGCCTGCCCGCCGTCTCCCGGCTGCACATTTCCCGCCGAAGCTCCGGCGCCCGCCGCCAGCGGCGTCTCGTTTGCACAAGCCTGGCAATTCGCGCAGTCTCCGCGCCGCAAACAGTTCTCCGCGCATTGCCCGCCCGGCTATCACCAGAATGGCAATTGCTACAGCCCCGCCGACACTTCTTTTTCCTGGGAACTCGATGTGGACACCGCCACGTCCGCCGATCCTTCGAACGGCGCGCGCCCCTGACGCAGCGATAAGCGTGACGCCAGGCGCGGCGTTAATCGTTACTGGGTAGGATTACGAGGAAATTTGAAATACGGCAGTCGCACGCCGCGGATCGAAAGCTGATCGGCGCGCTTGTTCGCAGGCGCCTGAAATCCCGCCGCCCCGCCTGACGTTACGTAGTCGTCCTGATCCACGCCGTCGCCGCTCACGCCCAGGCCTGCCACCAGTACACCATTGCGATATAACCCGGTGCTGCCCGGAAAAAATACAATTCCGCTGTTATTCCCGCTCGATAATCCGCTGCCCAGCCCTTGCGAACAGGGATTAATCGTGTCGTTCATGAACAAAGGAAAAAACGGCCCGGCATTGGAATTATCAATCCCCGGGGGATAAAACGGCTGCGCGCCAAAACTGATCGTTCTGTTGGTCACCGCCGTCCCCATCGCCACCTGGCTTAAATCCGCGTCGCTGCGCTGATTGCTGTTGAAGTACACCATGTTGCGCGCCTTGGTCGCGGCCACATCGATGCTGAACACCGTGGCATCCGGCATGCGCCGCAGCGCAATAATATTCCCCTCCAGATCCGCAATCGCAAAAACCATCCGCGCCCGCGAACCCAGCGGCAGCCGAATCGAAGCGCGCGTCTTGTTCGCCGTCGCTTCCGCTGCATCCAGAATCTGCACCGCTTCGGCCTGGCTCAGCCCGCCGCTCGAAGGATCGGGATTCACGCTCGGATGCGGCCCCACCAGATCGCCATCCGGCGCGGCTTGCCCCGCCGTCGGGCTGAGCACATAAGTCCCCGCAAAAACTCCCGGGCCAACCGATGCAGGCCGCGTCGTCTGGTTGATCGCCGGCAGCGCCACTCCGCCAAGCAATACTTCTCCCGGAGCCGGCAGTGGGTTCGATGGCAACGGCGAAAAAGGAGCGGTGGCCGCTCCCGTGAACGCCGTAAATTCCGCCACGTCGGCCGCCACTCCGGCGACCCCGACGCCACCCACCAAGACTCCGTCTCTATAAATCGGCACGCCGCCGGGATTCACCGCGTTCGCGTCGCTGTCCAGCACATCCACTTTCCCGGTAATGATCCCCGCGCCGGGCCCGCCGCCCAGCACCGCGGTCGACGGATGCATTCCGTGCGACTCCAGCTCCACCGACAACGGACATCCGCGATTCGTGTTTTCGATCCCGTACAAATCGGCATTCTGCGCGTCCGAAACTCCCGGAGGGAAATGCACTCCGCTGATAAACCGCACCGTCCTGCTCGTCAACGGCGCCTGGTTGTTGCTGAAGAACGCTCCCGTGCGCGCCAGCCCCACCGCCACATCGTTGCTGCTCACCTGCTGACTGAAATTTCCCGTGACCGTCACCGGTGCATCCGGCTTGCGGTACAGTGCCAGCACATTTCCTGCGCGGTCCACTACCGCAATCACCGCGGTGGTCGGCGAAGTCGCCGCGGCCGCCGCGCGCACGATGCTGTCCACCTCGCTCGTCGTCAACGTCGCGGCCGCCGGCGTCACCACGGGCGGAGGAGCCGTATTCGTTCCGCCCCCGCCGCAACCGGCCAACAAAAATGTCAGCAAGCCCGCCAGCCCCACAGCCACCGCGATGCCCACAGCCAGCATCTTTCGACGCTTGCTATGCGCGCGGCGCGCGTCCACCGGTTTCCTTAATTTGTGCTCTGGCATGGCGGGAGTACTTAAATATCGCACCTTTTCCGCGCCGCTGAAAATCGTCGCTGCGGCCATGCAGCCAATTGATGACCGCCCCAGCCCTTTCTCCAGGCGAAGTTGCCCGCCGGTCGTTTCGTTATCGAATGTCCTCATCGCGTCTCGAAATCTATTGCCCCTGGCTCGTCCTTATTGTTATCTAGATGCCGTTCCCGTGTCCTTGGCTTACTCTGTGCAGGACAAAAACCCGATGTCCCCCTCATTGTGGCGGACTCGACCCGCCTTAATCCTCATTGCCTGCGTGATTCATGCGGCCTCCAGCCTTTTTTTGTCCGCGCCCCTAACCGTGGCGGCCGCGTGCCCCGCCCCCGCTCCCTATCCGCAGCTTCCGCAACCTGATGCGCCACCGCCTCAAATAAAACAATCGCGCGAGCCCGCTCCCGCAATCCGCATCCCCCGCCAGCAGGCGTTCAACACCGCCGCTGTCGACGGCATCGTCCGTTCCAATACGGCCACCGCCGCAGCCACGCCGGTTCCAGGCGCACAGCTTACGCTTCGCAGTCTGCAACACGGGACAAATTTTCCGCACCACAGCAAACGGCGAGGGCCTCTTCCGCATCTTCCCACTTCCACCCGCGCGCTACGAACTCACCGTCGAAGCCGCCGGCTACTCCAGTTTCACTCTCGCCGATCTCGCCATACAACCGAATGAAGTCGTCACCCTGGAAATCTCGCTCGCCTCAACTTCCACCCCTGAAGCCCGTTCGCGTCTCCCGCGCTTGCCCGAACTCGGTCCTCCGCCCCCGGCAACTGAAATCGCGAAACTCGGAAGCTATCACCAGTTTCGCCATCGCCTCGATTCCGATCCCGCCTACATTCAGGAACTGGCCCCCGACTATCTCCCTCCCGTCGCCGATGTTTACAACTCCGTCCCCAATCGCTGGGCGCTCGTCGCAACCCGACTATCGCCGCTATCCGCAAAAGGGCGAGTACATGTTCACGCGCTCGCGCTGGTTCGATCCTTTCAATCGCAATCGCTTCAAGGGCGACGAACCCATCTGGCCGGCGCTCCTCGGCCAGCAAACTTTTCTCAACATTACCGCCTCCGCAGAATCATTCTTCGACGGTCGCCGCGTCCCGTCGCCCAGCAACGTCAGTGCCGAGCGTCCCGGCAGCAGCGGATTTTTCGGCCATGGTGAACAAGCCTTCTTCGATCAGACTTTCCGTTTCGCCTTCGATCTATTTCACGGCGACGCCTCTTTCAAGCCGGTCAGACTGGCGCATTCGCATCACCCCGGAAATCAGCCTCAACGATCTCGACGTACGCGAACTCGGCATCGTCAGCCCCGACGTGCGCCACGGCACCAATCGCTTCGACACCCGCATCGGCCTGCAGGAAGCCTTCGTGGAAGTAAAACTCGCCGACCTCAGCCCCAATTACGATTTCGTTTCCGTGCGCGCCGGCATCCAGCAGTTCAACGCCGACTTCCGCGGTTTCCTCTTCGTCGACGAACAGCCCGGCGTCCGCATCTTCGGCAATCTTCGCAGCGACCGCATCGAATACAACGCCGCCTATTTTCAATTTCCTCGAAAAAAACACCAACAGCGGCCTCAACACCACTTTCGACCGCCGCCATCAGCAGGTCATTGCTCGGCAATGTCTATCTGCAGGACTTTTTCTTCCCCGGCTACACCGCGGAATTCATCGGCGCCTTCAACAAAGACGACCCGACTCTTCACTACGACGACAACGGTTTCCTCGTGCGCCCCTCGCCCATCGGCAACGTCATCAATCAGGGCGTCGGGACCGATCCTGCACGGCATTCGCGTCGGATATTTTGGGTGGCTCGGCAGCGGCCACATCGGCCGCGTGAATCTGACTCACGCTTTTTATCAGGCGTTCGGTGAAGACACTTTCAATCCCATCGCTGGCCGCCCGTGTCACCGTCAACGCGCAGATGGCCGCGGTCGAGCTTTCCTACGATCGCGATTGGATTCGCTATCGCCTCTCCACTTTCTACACCTCCGGCGACGCCAATCCCGCGCGACGCCGCGCCCGCGGTTTCGACTCTATCGTCGAGCTTCCCAATTTTGCCGGCGGCATGTTCAGTTTCTGGAATCGCGAAGCCATTCGCCTCACCGGCTCCGGCGTTCTGCTCACTTCGCCCGGCAGCCTCATTCCCGCCTTGCGCTCCAACAAAGAAGAGGGCCAGTCCAACTTCGTCAACCCCGGAATTTTTCTTGCCAATGCAGGCGCCGATTTTGACATCACGCCCAAGCTGAAAGGTTTCGCCAATCGTAAATTTCTTGCGGTTCGAACGCACCGAACCACTTGAAGAACTTCTCTTCCAGTCTCCCATACGTCACACGATCGGCACCGACCTGGGTGTCGGCGTCCAATATCGCCCGCCGCTCTCTGAAAATATTATTCTCACCGGCGGCGCGTCCGCATTGCAGCCGGGTCAGGGTTTCAAAGACATTTACGCCGGCAGAACGCTGTTCTCTTTATTCGGACTGGTGAAATTTACATTTTGAGAAAATACTTCATGTCCGGCGCTAGCAAATTCGCGGACTCTTTCGCGCAAGCCGCTCTCGCAGCAAAAGGGCCGCGCCAATATTTTCTCGCTCGCCGCCCTGTGCGCCGCCGCGCTCCTGATATGGCCCGCGGTCCATTCGCGCACCGCTTCCGCTGCGCTGCAGGATCCTCCCGCCACTTCCCCGCTGCGCGGCCAGTCTCAGGAAGAAGTCCAACGCAAATCCGCGGGCTGCATTTCCTGCCACACCGCCACCGACGAGCCCACCATGCATCCCACCAAAACCGTCCAGCTCGCCTGCACCGACTGCCACGGCGGTGACTCCACGGCCCGCGCGCCGGCCCGCAGCGGCGCGACTTCTTCCGATTACGTCGCCGCCAAACAAAAAGCCCATGTGCAGCCCAAAAATTCCGCATTCAGAAATCGTTCCGCAATCCCCGAGCGCGCTTTCACCCAATGGCTCGCCGAATCCTACGAGTACATAAAATTTGTGAATCCCGGCGACCTGCGCGTCGCCCCGGAAACCTGCGGCTCCGCCGGATGCCACGCCAGCGAAACCCGCGCCGTTTCCACCAGCATGATGACCCACTCCGGCATGCTCTGGGGCGCCGCGCTCTACAACAACGGCTCTTACCCGGGTAAAAATGTCCGCTTTGGCGAAAGTTACGACCGCGACGGTAAGCCGCAAGCGATAAAAACTTCTCCGACTCCAACTCCCGAAGAAACCCGCACCCACGGCGTCCTGCCGGAGCTTGAGCCGCTCTACCGCTGGGAAATTTCGCAGCCCGGCAATGTCCTGCGCGTATTCGAACGCGGCGGCGCGCAAAAAAAGTGAAATCGGCAATCCCGGCCTGGAAGAAAATCCCGGCAAGCCCGACGACAAGCTCAGCGACCGCGGCTTCGGCACCGAACTGCGCACCGATCCCGTTTTTCTCGGCTTGCAAAAAACGCGCCTGCTCGATCCGGTCATGTCGCTGCCCGGCACCAACGATCATCCCGGCGACTATCGCTCCAGCGGCTGCTCCGCCTGCCACGTGATTTATGCCAACGATCGCGACGCCGCCCACTCCGGCTCCTACGCGCAATTCGGCCACTCCGGCCTGCAGCGCCTCCGCTCGATCCCACCATTTCCAAAACGAATCCGGCCATCCCATCAAACACACTTTCACCCGCTCCATCCCCTCCAGCCAGTGCATGATCTGCCATCTCCACCCCGGCACGAACATGGTCACCACCTACTTCGGCCTCACCTGGTGGGACAACGAAATCGATGGCGACAAAATGTATCCGCCCGCGCAACGCAATCTCACCGAAGAGCAGCGTTACCAGTCCCTTCAACGCAATCCCGAAGCCGCCGCCGCGCGCGGCCTGTGGAGCGACAGTAAATTTCTCGACCAGGTCGGCAGCCCGGAATTTAATTCCAAATTAAAAACCACCCAGTTCGCCGACTTCCACGGCCACGGCTGGATTTTCCGTGCCGTCTTCAATCACGACCGCAAAGGCAATTGGCTCGACAAAGACGGCAATCCCATCGCCTTCGAAGACCCGAATCGCTTTTCAAAAGCGGTCCACCTCGCCGACATCCATCTCGAAAAAGGCATGCAGTGCAACGATTGCCACTTCGCGCAGGACAATCACGGCAACGGCAAAATCTACGGCGAGCCGCGCGCCGCCGTCGAAATCGATTGCATCGATTGCCACGGCACCATTCGTCAGAAAGCCACCCTCATCACTTCCGGCCCCGCAGCGCCCGAAACATTTTCCATCGTCAAGAGTCAGCGCTTTTTAGATCGCGGCCGCCATCTCGATTCCCTGCGCACTCCCTGGGGACTTCGCCGCTTCGAATGGCAAGCCGGCGCGCTCATTCAGCGCTCCATGTCCGACGAGCACACCCAATGGGAAATCGTTCAGACCGCCGACACCGTAACTCCCGGCAACATTCACTTCAGCGAAAAATCCCTGCGCGCCAAGCTCATCACCAAAGACGGCGACGTCGATTCCGCCATGCCCCAGGACGACACCCACCTCGCGCACGGCAACAGCAGCATGACCTGCTACTCCTGCCACACTTCCTGGACGCCCACCTGCTTCGGCTGCCATCTGCAGATGACCGCCAACGCCCGCCGCCCCATGCTGCACAACGAAGGACTGCTCACCCGCAATTACACCAGCTACAACTTTCAGGTTCTGCGCGACGACATCTACATGCTCGGCGTTGACGGCACCGTCACCGGCCATCGCATCGCTCCCGCGCGTTCCAGTTGCGCCGTGCTGGTCAGTTCGCAAAACGCCAATCGCGAGTGGCTCTACTACACGCAGCAAACCGTTTCCGCCGAAGGTTTTTCCGGCCAGGCCTACAGCACTTTCGTTCCGCACACCGTGCGCGGCAAAGAAACCAAGCAGTGCAGCGACTGCCACGTCTCCGCCGCCAACGACAACAACGCCTGGATGGCCCAGCTGCTACTCCAAGGCACCAACTTCATGAATTTCATGGGCCGCTACGTTTACGTCGCCACCGGCAAGGGCGGGCTCGAAGCCATTGCCGTCGCCGAGCACGACGAGCCGGAAGCCATTTATGGCAGCGACCTCCAGCGCATCGCCTATCCCGACAATTTCAAAAAATTTGTCGCCCGCCATCGCCAGCTGTCCGCCATCGCCGATCACCCCGGCAACATCCTCGATATTCAGGCTCGCGGTGAATACGCCTACGCGGCCAACGGACCAGGCGGCCTGCGCGTCTACGACATCGCCAACATCGACAACAAGGGATTCTCCGAGCGCGTAGTCACTTCTCCCGTCTCGCCCATCGGCCAGCGTTTTTACGTCCCTACAAAAAACGCTCTCGCCGTCGCATCTCCGTCCACGCTGGCTATTGATCCGCTCCGCACCCGCGTCCCGGAAAACGAAGAGCAAAGCATTCACCTGCTCTACGGATTTCTCTACGTCGCCGACAAAGTAGAAGGCCTGGTCATCGTCGGCAATCCCGATCTCCACGCCAAAAGTCCCGGCGTCGGTACTTTGCTCGACGGCAATCCCGCAAATAATTTTCTCCACCGCGCCGCCGCCTTCAATCCGAGCGGCGTCCTCACCGGAGCAAAGCGCATCACCATCGTCGGGACGTTCGCGTACATCCTCACCGACAAATCCCTCGTCGTCGTCGATCTGAACAATCCGCTTGGCGCCGCGCGTCACCGCCACCATCGGCGCGCCGGTCCTCGACGCTCCCGCGGGAATTGCGGTGCAATTCCGCTACGCCTTCGTCGTCGATCGCCAGGGCCTGAAAGTTTTGGACGTCACCGATCTCGCTCAACCCAAACTCGTAGCAAACGCGCTCGTCCCGCTAGCCGACGCGCGCAACATCTACATCGCCCGCACCTACGCCTACGTCTCCGCAGGAAAACAAGGCGTCGCCATCATCGACGTGGAAAGACCCGACGCTCCCAAGCTCGATCAGCTGTTCAATGCCGCGGGCCAGCTCAACGACGTGAACGACATAAAGATCGGCATGGTTGCAGCCAGCGCCTTCGCCTTCGTCGCCGACGGAAAAAACGGACTGCGCGTTCTCGAAATCGTCTCCCCGTGGGACGACCCCGCTCATTTCTCCGGCTTCAGCCCTCGCCCCGTTCCCAAACTCATCGCCACCGCCCACACTCGTGGGCCAGCCCTGGCCATCTCCAAAGGCATCGACCGTGACCGCGCCGTCGACGAATCCGGCAATCAACTCGCGGTCTTTGGCCGTCGCGGCGCCCGTCCGCTCAATAACGCCGAGATCCGCTCCCTCTTTATCCACCCCCGCACCGGCCAACCGTACTCAGTCGCCGACCACCCGGTGGAAAACCGCAATTCTCATGCTGAGACCACCAAGCCCGCCCTGTATATAGCTCGCATGAAAAATCGATCGAAGCGCGACGGCAATTTCTCAAGAAAAAAGAAGGACTTTACCGCGCTGCCGGATCTATTGAACCAACAACGCCGTATGTTTAGTTCGGAGAAAGCGGAGAAGTAGTATATGTTCGATCCTCCTTCGGGCCATGAAACGCTGGCGGATCTTTTCGAGGACGGGATCACCACTCGGCCTCAGTCACACTGATTGTGAAGTGAAACCAGGCCAATTGCCTTGAGAACCTGGTGGTGGACTCATCCATGCGACAATCCACGCCATACAGCGAATAGCGTTGTCAATGGTCTCTATAACCCTCGACCAGAGTTTTCGCCTTAACTTCACCCCCGCGTATCTGAAACATCGCGCTGACCTTGCGCTCGTAAAGCCCCTGAAGTGTGCCATCCCCTTTGCTATGTGACATTTACCATCCCGCAGCATCTAATCTACAGTTAACCGGATATTCACTCTTTTTGTGCATAGCACCTATCAGAATTATTCGTGACGGCGCTTCATGGAATGACGTTATTCTGGATACAACAGGCAGTGAGCATTTGAGCGACTGTTCGGGGGCCATCTTTAGGAGGCCGGGGGCTTTAGCCCCACGTTAAGGACGGCTCAAAAGTGGCTTTAGCTCCTGAAGCTCGCAAATTGCTCCCCACGCACTCAGGACAGGTAAGAAGGAGTACTAGAACATGATCAAACGGTATCTATTAGCCAGCGATTTCGACCAAACCCTTAGCTTCAACGACTCAGGCGTAGTCCTGAGCGACCTCATCGGTTTTGGCGGCTTCCATGACAAGGTAGCCGGCCTCTCCAACATGAACCTCGTCCAGCAGGGCGCCGAGCTCAGCTATCTCATCCTGCACGACCCCGAATTCCGTCACGTGCGCCGTGAGCACCTCGTCGAAACCGGCAAGCGCATCCGCCTCAAGCACAATGTCGCCCTGTTCGCACGCTCGCTCGACACCCTGGCCGACGGCTACGACTTCAATTTCAACGTCATTTCCGCCGCGCCGCAGGAGATTATCCAGTCAGCACTCGAAGGCATCGTCCCCGCCGACCGCATCTTCGGCACCCGTTTCCGCTATAACGAAAACACCGGTGAAGTCGATTCCATTATTCGCGCCACGGCCGGCTGGGGCAAAATCACCGTGCTCGAGGAAATTCGCGCCTCCCTGGGCATCAGCCACGACAACATCATCTACATGGGCGACGGCAGCTCCGATCTTCCCGTCATGATGCACGTGAACCAGCATGATGGTTTGACCATCGCCGTCTCGGAAGCCAAGTTCATCACCCGCGTGGCTCGCCGCACCGTCCTCAGCGACAACACCATGAGCGTTCTCGTTCCCGTGCTCGAAGAAGTTTTGCGCTGGGACTCCATCAAGATTCGCCGCTACTTCACCGCCAATGGACTCATGCTTCGCGAGTGGGACAAGACCCGCACCGACATGCTCACCATTCAGGAATCCATCGAACCGGTAGCGGCGAGCTCCGCCGCTACCCATTAGAATCCGCTAAAAAATTGACGGGAATCAATCTCCACAGGCTCTCCTGCGCCCTGAAATTTTTGTCACCCATCTGTAACTCTGTTTTGTCGTAGAATCCCGCAGTCAACTCTTGAGCCGGTGCATCCAATACCTTGCGCCAAGACTGCGGGCTGTCTAAACCCGCCACGGGAGACGGAGTGAGCGAGCCTAACCTCGACCAGCTGAGTATCAATACCATCCGCACCTTATCGATGGACGCGGTGCAAGCCGCCAATTCCGGTCATCCCGGCACGCCCATGGCCCTCGCGCCGGTGGCCTACACCCTGTGGCAGAAATATCTGCGCTACGATCCCAACGATCCCATTTGGCCCAACCGCGACCGTTTCGTTCTTTCCAACGGCCACGCCTCCATGCTGCTGTATTCCCTTTTGCATCTGGCCCGCGTGAAAGCCGTCAACTCGGATTACCAGATGCCCGGCGCAGTAGCCCTCACTCTCGACGACCTCAAAAAATTTCGCCAGATTGACAGCAAGACTCCCGGCCATCCCGAATATCGCCTCACCAGCGGCGTGGAAACCACTACCGGCCCGCTCGGTCAGGGCGTCGCCACCAGCGTGGGTATGGCCATGGCCCGATGGTGGCTGGCTTCCTATTTCAATAAGCCGCGCTTCGAAATTTTCGACTACGACGTTTACGCCTTCTGCGGCGACGGCGACATGATGGAGGGAATCTCCGGCGAAGCCGCTTCCCTCGCCGGCCATCACAAACTTTCCAATCTCTGCTGGCTCTACGACAACAACCACATCACCATCGAAGGCAACACCAGCCTGGCCTTCAGCGAAGACGTTGGCACCCGCTTCAAAGGCTACGGCTGGAATGTCCTGCACGTCACCGACGCCAACGACACCGTGGCGCTCTCGAAAGCGCTCGACGTTTTCCGGCAGACCACCGACAAGCCCACGTTAATCATCGTCGACAGCCACATCGGCTACGGCTCACCCCATCGCCAGGACACCAAGGAAGCTCACGGCGAAGCCCTCGGCGCCGAAGAAGTCGCGCTCACCAAAAAATTCTACGGCTGGCCCGACGAAAAATTCTTGGTGCCCGACGGCGTCTACGATCAATTCAAAAACGGAATCGGCAAGCGCGGCGGCGATTTGCGCAATGCCTGGACAAAACAATTCGAGGCTTACAAAATCGAATTCCCGCTGCTAGCCGAAGACCTGCACAAAATGCTTTTCCGCCTGCTCCCCGATGGCTGGGACAAGGACCTCCCGACTTTCCCTGCCGACGCCAAAGGCATCGCCACCCGCGACTCCTCTGGAAAAATCCTCAACATCCTCGCCAAGAATGTTCCCTGGCTTATGGGCGGCGCCGCCGATCTCTATCCTTCCACCAAAACGCGCCTGACCTTCGAGGGCGCAGGCGAATTTGAAGCCGCCAGCCGCGGCGGCCGCAACATGCACTTCGGCATTCGCGAACACGCCATGGCCGCTTGCGCCAACGGTTTGTCGCTCTGCAAAATTCGCCCCTTCGCCTCCACCTTTTTCATCTTCACCGATTACTGCAAGCCGGCTATTCGACTCAGCGCCATCATGGAATTGCCGATCATCTATATTTTCACTCACGATTCCATCGGCGTCGGTGAAGACGGCCCCACTCATCAACCTATCGAGCAACTCATCTCCCTGCGCGCCGTGCCCGGCCTCTCCGTAATCCGCCCCGCCGACGCCAACGAAGTTGTTGAAGCCTGGCGCGTCCTCATGCAGTACAAAAAAGAACCCGCCGTGCTGGTGCTCACTCGCCAGGCACTGCCCACCATCGACCGCACCAAGTACGCTTCCGCCGCCGGCGTCGCCAAAGGCGCTTACATTCTTGCCGACGCCTCCGGCGGCAAGCCCGACGCCATTCTCATGGGCACCGGCAGCGAAGTTTCGCTGTGCCT
Organism: uncultured Acidobacteriota bacterium; assembly: GCA_963819625.1. Lineage (GTDB taxonomy): Bacteria > Acidobacteriota > Terriglobia > Acidiferrales > UBA7541 > Acidiferrum. Next base: position 26,797 of record CAWFWY010000018.1, on the reverse strand, counting down.
CTCCGCCTACGAAATGCTCACTGCCCAGGGCATCAAAGTCCGCGTGGTTAGCATGCCTTCTTGGGATATTTTTGAGCATCAGTCCCGCGAATATCGCGACAGCGTTCTGCTGCCCGAAGTGACCGCGCGCGTCTCCGTCGAACAAGCCTCCATACTCGGCTGGGATCGCTACGTCGGCTCCAAAGGCAAAATCATCGGCATGCACACTTTTGGAGCCTCCGCGCCGCTGAAAGATTTGCAAAAGAAATTCGGATTTGAGCCCGACAAAGTTGTCGCGGCCATAAAAGAAGTCCTCGGAAAGTGAGCGGCCATGAAAATTGTCATCGGTTCTGATCACGCCGGTTTCCAGTTGAAAGTCGCCATGGGCGACCTGCTGCGATCGCTCGGCCAGGAAGTTCTCGACGTCGGCGCGTTCAACGAGAATCCATCCGATTATCCGGACTTCGCCGAAGCCGTTGGCCGCGCCGTGCTTGATGGAAAAGCAGATCGCGGCGTGCTGATTTGCGGCAGCGGCGTGGGCGCCAGCGTCGCCGCCAATAAAATGATGGGCATTCGCGCCGCCGTTTGCCACGACACTTACTCCGCCCATCAAGGTGTCGAGCACGACGACATGAACGTTCTGGTCCTCGGCTCGCGCATCATCGGCGTCAAACTCGCGGAGGACCTGGTCAAGGCCTTCCTCGCCGCCAAATTCACGCACGAAGACCGCCACGTTCGCCGTCTTAATAAAATTAAAGCCATGGAAGCCCGTTTCGCGCCGAGCGCCGCTCTCAAGTAATCCGCCGGTGCAACGCGCCGCACACCTCAGGCGTACAATAAGAGTTGAAACAGAAGGAGGAGTGCAATGACCACATCCGTGAAAGTTACCGAACCCGAAGCAGGCAAGAGCGCCAAAAATCCCTTGAAGGGTCTTCTCGATTTTGGTCAGTCGCCCTGGATGGATTATGTCCGCAGAGATTTGCTGATCGGCGGCGAGCTGAAAAGATTGATCGCCAACGACGGCCTACGGGGCATGACCTCTAACCCCTCGATCTTCGCCAAGGCCATTTCCGGCAGCAAAGACTACGCCGATATCCTCGATTCGCCCGACTCAAAAAAACTCAACGCCACCCAGGTCTACGAAAAAATCGCCGTCCGCGATATTCAGGATGCCACCGACATTTTCAAGCCGGTCTACGACGAAACAAAAGCCCGCGATGGCTACGTCAGCCTCGAAGTCTCACCCACCCTCGCCCTCGAGCGCGACAAAACCATCGACGAAGCTCGCCGCCTCTGGAAAACGGTGAATCGCCCCAACGTCATGATTAAAGTGCCGGGCACAAAAGAATGCGTCCCCGCCATACGCCAGCTCCTCGAAGAAGGCATCAACATCAATATCACTTTGCTCTTCGCGCAGTCCGCTTACGAACAGGTTGCCGAAGCTTTCATCGCCGCCCTCGAAGCGCGCGCCGCCAAGGGACAGGACATCAGCCACATCGCCAGCGTCGCCAGCTTTTTCGTCAGCCGCATCGACACGCTGGCCGACAGCCTGATCGGCGAGAAACTGAAAATCGCCTCCGACCCCGCGCAAAAAGCGCTGCTCGAGAGCCTGAAAGGCAAAGTCGCCATCGCCAATGCCAAGGTCACCTACAAGAAATATCAGGAGCTGTTCAGCAGTCCGCGATGGAAAGCACTCGCCGCCAAAGGCGCGCAAACCCAGCGTCTGCTGTGGGCCAGCACCAGCACCAAAAATAAAGCCTATCGCGACGTCATCTACGTCGAAGAGCTGATCGGCGCCGACACCGTGGACACCATTCCGCCAGCCACCTTCGACGCTTTCCGCGATCACGGCAAGCCGCGCGCCAGCCTCACCGAAAACGTCGACCAGGCCGTCAAGACCATGAGCGATCTCGAAAAGGCCGGCATCTCCATGAAGGAAATCACCGGCAAGCTCCTCGTCGACGGCATCAAACTTTTCTCCGACGCTTTTACCGAGCTTCTGGAGGCCACCGGTAAGTCCGCTGGCGTGCGCGCGTGAGCCTGAATCGGCAGACCTACAAACTGCCGGATTCTTTCTCGGGACCCTTCGCGGCCGCGCGCGACGATTGGAAAAAGAACGACAAAGTTCGCCGCCTGTGGCAGTGCGACGCCTCGCTCTGGACCGGCACTGATGAAAGCAAATGGCTCGGCTGGCTGGGCATCACGCATGAGCAACTCGCCCACATTTCCGCGCTGCAAGAAATTGCCGCCGACATAAAAAAGGCCGGCTTCAAGCATGCTCTTCTGCTCGGCATGGGCGGCTCCAGCCTTTGCCCCGAAGTTCTGCGCATGACTTTCGGCAAAATCGAAGGCTACCCCGAGCTGCACGTCCTGGATTCCACCGACCCCGCGCAGATAAAAGCCATCGAAGCCAAAGTCGATCTCTCCAGCACCGTCTGCATCGTCTCCAGTAAGTCAGGCAGCACCCTCGAGCCCAACATCTACAAGCAATATTTCTTCGAACGCATAAAAGAAAAAGTGGGCGACGCGGAGGTCGGCAGTCGCTTCATCGCCATCACCGATCCCGGCTCCAAACTGCAGGAGGTCGCCGAGCGCGACAAATTCCGTAAAATTTTCTGCGGCGTGCCCAGCATCGGCGGCCGCTACTCCGCGCTTTCCAATTTCGGCATGGTGCCCGCCGCCATCATGGGCGTCGACGTCTCGAAATTTCTCGCCAACACGGCTGAAATGGTCAAGGCCTGCGGCGCTGCCTCTCCCGCGGACGTCAATCCCGGCGTCCTTCTCGGCTTGATTATGGGCGTGGCCGCTCACCTCGGCCGCGACAAGATGACCCTCGCCGCCTCCCCGGGAATTTTCGATCTCGGCGCCTGGCTCGAGCAGTTAATCGCTGAATCCACCGGCAAGCTCGGCAAGGGCATCATCCCCGTCGATCGCGAACCGCTCGGCAAACCCGACACTTACGGCAACGACCGCGTCTTCGCCTATTTGCGCCTCGAAACCGCGCCCAACAAATCCCAGGATTCCGCCATCGACGCGCTCGAAGCGGCCGGCCAGCCCGTCGTGCGCATCACCGTCGACAACATCTACAATCTCGGCCAGGAATTTTTCCGCTGGGAAATTGCCACCGCCGTTGCCGGCTCAGTCATCGGCATCAACGCTTTCAATCAACCCGACGTCGAAGCCAGCAAAATTGAAACCAAAAAACTAACCAGCGAGTACGAAAAATCCGGCAAGCTGCCTGCCGAATCTCCCTTCTTCGAAGGCGACGGCATCAAGCTCTACGCCGACAAAAAAGACACCGACGCTCTCAAAGGCCGCCCTCGCCTCGTGGAAGTTTTGAAAGCTCATCTCGACCGCCTCCACGCCGGCGATTACTTCGCGCTGCTCGCCTACATCACGATGAACGACGCGAACGAGAAAGCGCTGCAGACCATTCGCCTCGCCGTGCGCGACAACAAGAAAGTCGCCACCGTCCTGGGTTTCGGCCCGCGCTTTCTGCATTCCACCGGTCAGGCGTACAAAGGCGGACCGAACAGCGGCGTCTTTCTGCAGATCACCTGCGACGACGCCGTCGACCTTCCGGTCCCGGACCAGAAGTACACGTTCGGCATCGTGAAAGCCGCGCAGGCCCGCGGTGATTTCGCCGTGCTCGCCGAACGCGGCCGCCGTGCTTTGCGCGTGCATCTCGGCAAAGATGTCGCTGCAGGCCTGGCCACCTTAACCAAAGCCGTGAAGCAAGCGATCGAATAATTGTTTTTAGCAGCAGTTACAAAAATTTCAGGACGTCATCGCGGAGGATGCAAGATGCAACTCGGCATGATCGGACTCGGCAGGATGGGCGCCAACATGGTGCGCCGGCTCCAAAAAGACGGCCATCAGTGTGTCGTCTTCGACCGCAGCGCCGATCCGTCAAGCAGCTCGCTGGCGAAGGTGCCACGGGCAGCAATTCTCTCGACGACTTCGTCAAGAAACTCAATAAGCCGCGCGCCATCTGGCTCATGGTTCCCGCGGCCGTGGTCGACGCCACGCTTCACGATCTGGTTCCCAAGCTCGAAATCGGCGACATCGTCATCGATGGCGGCAACTCCTACTACATCGACGACATTCGCCGCGCCAAGGAACTATCCGCGAAGGGCTTCACTACGTGGACGTCGGCACCAGCGGCGGCGTGTGGGGACTCGAGCGCGGCTACTGCCAGATGATTGGCGGCGAAAATGACATCGTCAAGCATCTCGATCCGATTTTCAAAACGCTCGCGCCCGGCAGCGGCAATATCGATCGTACCCTCGGCCGCGAAAAAGCCGGCGGCACCGCCGAAGAAGGCTATCTCCACTGCGGCCCGTCCGGCGCAGGCCATTTCGTGAAAATGGTTCACAACGGCATCGAATACGGCTTGATGGCCGCTTACGCCGAGGGCCTGAATATTTTGAAACACGCCAACGCCGGAAAATCGCATCGCGAAACCGACGCGGAAACCGCGCCGCTGCGTAACCCCGATCACTATCAGTACGATTTCAATCTCGCCGACGTCACCGAAGTCTGGCGCCGCGGCAGCGTCATCGCTTCCTGGCTGCTTGACCTCACCGCCATCTCACTCTTCGATAAGCCCAACCTCGAGAGCTTTTCAGGTCGCGTCTCCGATTCCGGCGAAGGCCGCTGGACTATCATCGCCGCTATCGAATCGACCGCTCCCGCCCCGGTGCTCAGCGCTGCTCTTTATCAGCGCTTCTCGTCGCAGGGTGAAGACGATTTCGCTGGAAAAGTTTTGTCCGCCATGCGTTTCCAGTTCGGTGGACACGTCGAGAAAAAGTCCGGACACTAGCAGCCGCAAACAGTGGGCGCATTCGCGCACCAGAAGGCAGGCTTTCGTTCATGAGTTCGAATCACTTGGATCCCAATCCCGTTGGCGCGCCGTGCGTCATGGTCATCTTCGGAGCCAGCGGCGACCTCACCAAGCGCAAACTGATTCCCGCGCTCTGTAATCTTGCTGGCGACGGCCTGCTTTCCAAACAGTTCGCCATCGTTGGCTTTGCCGCCAACGACTACACCACCGAAACGTTCCGCAAAATGCTGACGGAAGAAATTCCCAAATATTCCGCCAAGCCCATCGACCAAAGACTCTGGAACTGGTTTGTCGAGCGCATCTACTACGTCAAAGGCGACTTTCAGGATGCCCAGGCCTACCAGCGCCTGAAAGAACAGATCGACCAGGCTGACAAACAGCACAACACCCTCGGCAATAACTTTTTCTATCTCGCCGTGGCACCAAGATTTTTTTCGCCCATCGCCAAACTGCTCGGCGAAGCCGGCCTCACCAAGGAAGAAGGCGGTCACTGGGCGCGCGTGATCGTCGAAAAACCTTTCGGCCACGATCTGGAATCCGCCAGACAGCTCAACCAGGATCTCAAGCAGGTTCTCACCGAAAATCAGATCTACCGCATCGATCACTATCTCGGCAAAGAAACCGTCCAGAACCTGATGGTCTTCCGTTTTTCCAACAACATCATCGAGCCGCTCTGGAATCGCAATTATGTCGACCACGTGCAGATCACCGCCGCCGAAACCGTGGGCGTCGAGCATCGCGGCGGCTTTTACGAAACTGCCGGCGCTCTTCGCGACATGGTGCCCAATCATCTTTTCCAGTTGCTCACCATGACCGCCATGGAGCCGCCCATCTCTTTCGACGCCGACGAAGTGCGCAACAAGCAGGCCGAAGTCCTTCACGCCATCCAGCCTCTGGACGCCGAAGAAGTGCTCACCTGCATGGTTCGCGGCCAGTACGGTGAAGGCACCATCGACGGCCAGCGCGTGCCCGGCTATCGCAGCGAGCCCGATGTCGCCCCGGTGTCCAACACCGAGACATTTGTCGCCCTCAAGCTGCAGATCGACAACTGGCGCTGGGCGGGCGTTCCCTTTTACCTCCGCACCGGCAAGCGTCTCGCTATGCGCGAAACCGAAATCGTGATCCAATTCCGCCGCACGCCCTTCGTTCTTTTTCGCAACACCAGCGTCCGTAATCTCGAAACCAATCGCCTGGTCGTGCACATCCAGCCCGACGAAGGCATCTCGCTCAGCTTCGGCGCGAAAGTTCCCGGCTCGGTGATGAAGCTCGGCCTCGTCAACATGGATTTCGACTACGCCACCTATTTCGGCTCGGAGCACAGCACCGGCTACGAGCGCCTGCTGCGCGATTGCATGGTTGGCGACCCCACGCTCTTCCAGCGCGCCGACATGGTCGAAGCCGGTTGGAGCGTGATTCAGCCTATCCTCGACGTGTGGCACGCGTTGCCCGCGCGCGATTTTCCGAATTATGCTGCTGGATCGTGGGGCCCCGCGGAAGCCGCGGAATTAATGGAGCGCGACGGCCGCGAATGGCGTAATCCCGACGAAGATGGCCTGCTCAAACGCAGCCCCACGATTGCTGACGGCGTTGGAATCTCCTGATGCCCGTCGCCGCACACCGCGAAATTCACATTTTGAAAGATGGCGCCGCCATCGCGCATCGCGCCGCGGAAATTTTTGTCGAAGCCGCGCAATCCGCCGTCCAGCGCAGCGGTTCTTTTACCGTGGCCCTCGCGGGCGGCTCAACGCCAAAAATACTTTATTCTTTGTTGGCCACCGGTCCTGATCTGCGCGCCAGGCTTCCTTGGGATAAAATGCAATTGTTCTTCGGCGATGAACGCCACGTGGGCCCCGACGATTCGCAAAGTAATTACAAAATGGCTTTTGACACCATGATCAGCAAAGCGCCCCTCAAACCGGATCAGGTCCATCGCATGAAAGGCGAACTTCCCGACGCCGAGCAGGCCGCCCGGGAGTACGAGCAGGAATTGCAGAAACATTTTCAGCTCAAAGAGGGCCAGTTGCCGCGTTTCGATCTGGTTCTGGTCGGCATGGGCGACGAAGGCCACTGTCTCTCGCTCTTTCCCGGTACCAAAGCTCTCCATCCCCCCGCGGGACGCACCGTCGTCTCCAACTGGGTCGGCAAACTTTTTACCGAGCGCATCACCATCATTGCGCCCGTCGCCAACAATGCCGCCATGATTCTTTTCACCGTCGGCGGAAAAGAAAAGGCGCTGGCTCTGAAAGCCGTGCTCGAAGGCCCGTACGAGCCGGAGCAGTTGCCGTCGCAACTTCTTCAGCCAACTGACGGAAAATTACTGTGGCTGGTCGACCAAGCGGCAGGCGCTATGCTTTCTAACGGAATTCGCGAATAAACAGGAGACTCACATGGCTACGACTTCAAGCACCGGCAAGATCGAAACCTATCTGGGAGCGAAAGCCGAATCCCTGCTGGGATTCAGTTCCCCTAAAATTTCAAAAGATCGCCTGCATCTCCCCGGCCCCGACTTCATCGATCGCGTCTGGTCGGTTTCGAATCGCAATATCCGCGTCATAACTAATCTGCAGCGCATGTTTGGCCGCGGGCGCCTCGCCAACACCGGCTACCTCTCGATTCTTCCCGTCGATCAGGGCATCGAACATTCCGCCGGCGCCAGCTTCGCGAAAAATCCCGACTATTTCGACGCTGAAAACATCGTCAAGCTCGCCATGGAAGGCGACTGCAACGCCGTCGCTTCCACCTTCGGCGTCCTCGGAGCCGTGGCCCGCAAATACGCCCACAAAATACCCTTCATCGTAAAAATCAATCACAACGAGCTCCTCACCTATCCCAATAAAGCCGACCAGATTTTCTTCGGCACCGTCCAGGAAGCCTACGACATGGGCGCAGCCGCCGTCGGCGCCACCATTTATTTCGGCTCCGAACAAAGCGGCCGCCAGATCGTGGAAGTCAGCCAGGCCTTCGCCAAAGCTCACGAACTGGGCATGGCCACGGTCCTGTGGTGCTACCTCCGCAACAACGCTTTCAAGAAAGACAAGGACTATCACCTCTCCGCCGATCTCACCGGCCAGGCCAATCATCTCGGCGTCACCATTCAGGCCGACATCATCAAGCAAAAACTGCCCGAAAATAATGGCGGCTACGCCGCGCTCAACATGGGCGATTCCAGTTACGGAAAATTTGACAAGCGCATCTACACCGATCTCGCTAGCGATCATCCCATCGACCTGTGCCGCTACCAGGTCGCCAACTGCTTCATGGGCCGCTCCGGTCTGATCAACAGCGGCGGCGCTTCCGGCGCCAACGATTTCGAGGAAGCCGTCACCACCGCGGTCATCAACAAGCGCGCCGGCGGCACCGGCCTCATCTCCGGCCGCAAAGCCTTCCAGCGCCCCATGAAAGAAGGCGTCCAGCTACTCAACGCCATTCAGGACGTCTACCTCAGCCCCGACGTCACAGTCGCGTAAGGGTGGGGTTACGATTCTGGGTTAAAGGTTCTGGGTGCCCCACACGACGAATTTTCGTGTGGTGGTTTTGTGAATGAACGACCGAGACTTTGAATTTTCAGTAACGTCCGGGATAGTAACAGAAAGTTTCCGACCGCAATCTCCAATCGAATCACCCGTCAAAGAAACCGGGAGCAAAAAATGTCCGACCGTCTAAAAGGAAAAGTAGTCGCCATCACCGGAGGCAATCAAGGCATCGGCCTGGGCATCGCCCAGCGTTTCGTCCAGGAAGGCGCCGCCGTCTCCATCTGCTACCTCTCCGACAGACCCGGAACGGAAGCCATCGTCCAGGGTTTCCGCGACAAAGGCGCCAAAGCCGCCGCCATCCAGTGCGACGTCTCCAAGCTCGCCGACGGCCAGCGCTTCGTGGAAGAGACCGCCGCGCAACTCGGCGAAATCGATATCCTCATCAACAACGCCGGTGTCGAACGCCGCGCCAATTTCTGGGAAGTCACCGAAAAAGATTACGATTTCGTCTTGAACGTAAATCTGAAGGGCCTCTTCTTCATCACCCAGGCGTTCGTCAGGCACCAGATGAAAGCCAAAGCCGGCGGCAAAATCATCAACATCAGCTCGGTCCACGAAGAACTGCCCTTCCCGCATTTCTCCACCTATTGCGCCAGCAAAGGGCGGGGTCAAAATGATCACCCGCGATCTCTCCATCGAGCTCGCCCCGCTGGGTATCACGATAAATTCCATCGCGCCCGGCGCCATCGAAACGCCCATCAATAAAGCTCTGCTCAACGATCCCGCGAAATTAAAAGCCCTGCTCGAAAATATCCCTCTCAAACGTCTGGGAGAGCCCGGCGATGTCGCCTCCGTGGCCGTCTTTCTCGCCTCCGACGAATCCAGCTACATCACCGGCACCACCATCTTCGTCGACGGCGGCTTGCTCTGGAATTATCAGGAACAGTAAAAACCCATGTCCGCGCCAACCACATCAAAACCGATTCGCCTGGTCATCGCCGACGTCGACGGCACTCTCGTCACTCAGGAAAAAATCCTCACCGAGCGCGCCATCCAATCCGTCTTCCGCTTGCGCGCCGCCGGAATAAAATTCGCGGTCACCAGCGGCCGCCCGCCCCAAGGCATGGCCATGCTCATCGGTCCGCTGAAAATCGATCAGCCTGTCGCCGCCTTCAACGGCGGAGTCATCACCAAGCCCGATCTCACCACCATCGTGCGCCAGAATTTCCTCCCGCGCGCCATGGTCGAAAAAGTCATCAAGATTATTCTCGACCACAAACTCGACGTCTGGGTTTACACCGGTCGCGACTGGTACGTTCGCGACGTCAACGCCCCGCACGTAGCCCGCGAACAATGGACGGTAAAATTCGCTCCGCTGGTCGTTCCCAATTTCGATGGCGTGCTGGAAAACGTGGCAAAAGTTGTAGGCGTCAGCGACAATCTCGCCGCCGTGCAGCGCTGCGAAAAAGATACTCAGGACGCCTGCGGCGACCAGGCCTCCGCCGCTCGTTCCCAGCCCTACTATCTCGATGTCACTCACCCCAAGGCCAACAAAGGCGAGGTAGTCCTGGCCATGTCCGAACTTTTGAACACGCCCGTCGACCAGATCGCCACCGTCGGCGACATGCCCAACGACGTCCTGATGTTTCGCAAAAGTGGAATCAGCATCGCCATGGGCAATGCCAGCCCCGAAGTTCAGAAATCCGCCACCTACGTTAGCGCCTCCAATGAACAGGAAGGCTTCGCCGAAGCCATGGACAAATTCGTCCTGCAATCACCCGCCGCACAAAATTAATTTGGTTTTGATTTGTTCGCGATTTCCGTCAGTCAATCAAACGTGGATCGCCTTCGCACCCTTCGCCGTCTGCAAAAGCTTCTTCACATTCTCCGCAATATTCCCGCCGCCAAACACTGCATTCCCCGCTACCAGCAGTTCCGCCCCCGCCCGCACCACGTCGGCAATGGTATCCAGCGCCACTCCCCCATCCACTTCAATCCTGAAATTCAACCCCCGCACCGCGCGCGTCTTCGCCAGCGCTTCCATCTTGCACAGCGACCCACGAATAAATTTCTGCCCGCCAAAGCCCGGATTCACTGACATCACCAAAACGTGATGCACAATTTCCAACACTTCATCCAGCATCTCCACAGGAGTCGCGGGATTAATGACCACTCCCGGCTGGCACCCGTGCGAAGCAATCAAATGCAGAGTGCGATCCAGATGCACGCAAGCTTCCTGGTGCACTGAAATCCATGTCGCCCCGGCTTCCGCAAACGCCGGTATCAGGTCATCGGGCCTTTCGATCATCAGGTGGCAATCGAAAATCGCATCGGGCAGCGCTTTGCGCAGCGAGTTCACCACCGGCGGCCCAATCGTAATGTTCGGCACAAAATGTCCGTCCATCACGTCCACGTGTAGCACCGATCCGCCGGCATCCAGCGCCACCTTGGCATCCACACCCAGCTGCGCGAAATCTGCGGCCAATATCGACGGTGCCAGCTCTATTTTTCCCAACGCATCTCTCCTGCAACGCCGTTCATCACGATTATACTCACCTCTGCCAGGGAATCGTGCGCTTCTCTCGGCTACTCTCCCGCGCCATTTCCAAAACCCGCATCACATGCAACGTGTGCTCCGGCGTCACCGCCAGCTCCGCCTTCCCCAGCAACGCATCGCGCACATTCGCGTAATAATCCCGGTAATCGCTCGTCGCCGAAGGAACGCTCCGCCGCGTCTCCACTCCATTCTCCACCGTAGTCAGCACGCCCCAATCTTTCTCCGGCTCGGCCTTCCACCCTGCGCTCCCAAAAGTAATCCCATTCCGCAAATTTATTTCCTGCGGATCAAATGTCTGCTTCAAAAACGCCCCGCGCGTCCCATGCAGCAAAAATCTTGGCCGCGCCACAGCCGCCAGCATCGTGGACCGTAACACCGCCCGCATTCCGCCCGCGTAATGCAGCATCACATCGAACGCATCGTCCACCACCGCCGTGGTCCGCTCCACGCGCACATCCGCTGTGATCGCCTGCGGCAATCCAAAAAGCACCAGCGCATGATCGATCAGGTGCGGTGCAAGATCAAACAAAATTCCCGCCCCCGGCACGCTGCGCTCTCGCCACGCTCCGGCCTTCAACTCCGGCCGGAAACGGTCATAGTTCGTTTCAAACCGCACGATGCGCCCCAACGTCTCATCCGCGACAATCTGCCGCATCGTCTGAAAATCTCCGTCATATCTCCGGTTCTGATACACGGTAATCAATCGCCCAAGCTTCTTCGCCACCTCCACGAGCTCTTTCGCTTCCGCCAGCGTGGTCGCAAACGGTTTGTCCACCACCACGTCGCGCTCCGCCTCCAGGCACTCGCGCGCAATCGGCGCATGCGTTTCGTTCGGCGTAGCAATCACCACCAGCCGAATCTCAGAAATCCCCAGCAATTCCCCAACGCTGCCCACCACGCGCACGTCCGGATACTTCTCCGCCGCTTCATTTCCGCTGCGCTGCACAATCGCCGCGAGCCGCAACCCAGGCGTAGCGCGAATCACCTGCGCATGAAACGCCCGCCCCGCCAACCCGAATCCCACCAGCCCCACATCGATCATGTTGTCCCTTCACTGCCAACTGTTCACTATCGCCTTCTTGCTTGCAACCGCTGCCTCACTCACAATGGCCAGCGGCCATGCCGCTCGATTCTTCATTCCCCGAAACTCAACAACGCAAATTGATTCAAGCCGCCCTGTTCACCGGCTTCGTCATCACCGGCGCGGTCGCCACCATCCTCGGCCCGGCCTTGCCTATCTTCATCGCGCGTTGGACACTCACCGACGCCCAAGCCGGATTATTTTTCACCACGCAATTTACCGGCTCGTTCATAGGCGTCGTTCTCTCCAGCCTGCTGCTCACTCGCGGCTATCGCAATGCCCTCGTGATCGGCTTTCTACTCCTCGCCGCGGGGGTCGCCGGCCTCACCAGCTCCAGCCAACTCGTCGCCTTATCTTCCACCGCGGCCTACGGCTTCGGTTTCGGTTTAACCATTCCTGCCACAAATCTGTGCATCGCGGAAATCGCGGGAGCGCGCCGTGCCGCCGCTCTCAATCTCCTCAACATGGCTTACGGCGCCGGCGCCATCGCCTGCCCGATATTAGTGCTCGTAGGCCTCAACGCCGGCCGCCTGACCGAAGTTCTCTTCGCCATTGCCATCTCGTCCACGCTGCTCGCCATTCTTTTCTGGACCATGAAGTTCGAGCCATACGCCACGCAAACTTCCAGCACAAACATTCCCCAAACGAAAATCGCTCCCAAGCATCCTATCCACGTTCCCATTGCTCTTGCGCTGCTTTTTTATCTCTACGTTGGATCCGAAAGCGGCATCTCCGGCTGGGTCGCCGAACAAGCTCGCCGCATCGGCGCAGGAACAATCTCCACCATCGTCCCCATGTTTTTCTGGGCTGGCATCTTAGCAGGCCGAGGAATCTCCGCGTTGCTTCTCGCGCGCATAAAAGAAAATTCTCTGGTCGTTTCCGGCCTGCTGCTTTCCGCCCTCGGAATCACCTGCCTCCTCTTCGCTCCCTCGCGCGCCCAGCTTATTTTTGGCGTCATCCTGGCAGGCCTCGGCTTCGCCGGCGTCTACCCCGTTTTCATCGCCTGGCTTTCCAAATGGTATGGCCAACGCGCGCGCCGCCTCGGCGGCGTCATGTTTTCTCTCGCCGCTCTCGGCGGAGCCACCGTTCCCTGGACCGTCGGCTTCGTTTCGCAGCATTCCCACAGCCTGCGCGTAGGCTTGCTCGTTCCGCTCGCCGGATGCTTCACCATGATGCTCATCGTTTCCTCGCTGCGCCGCCGCATCTCCGCCGCCTGAGGTATTCTTTACTCCGTGCAGCCCGCGCAGACGAAGCTCTCATCCCAGCGTTCTCCCACCACCGGCCTGCTTTTCGGATTGATCATCACCCTCGCTGCCGTTCTCGCCTACGCTTCCTACATCACCGTGCAGCTTTCCGGATTGCGGCGCCTGCAGAGCGACATGGTCGACCGCAACCGCAAAGATTCCCTCCAACTCTTGCGCATCCAGAATGATCTGAATTCCATCGCCCTCGCCATGCGCGACATGCTCGACGCCGCCGAGCCTTATCCGCTCACCGCCTGGTCCGCGCAGTTCGACCGCATCCACGAAGATCTCGACGCCGGCCTCCAGCTCGAAGAAAAATTTGCGGGCGCCAATCGCACTCCCGAGCAGCGCCTTTATCTCAACCAGTCCCTCGCCCAATTCTGGGACGCCATGAATCGCATGTTCGCTCTGGCCGCCTCCGCCCAGGAAAACGAAGCCCGCGAACAGATTCGCCTCACGCTGCAATCCCGCCAGCAGGCCCTCAGCACCGCCGTCTCGCGCCTGCTCGTCGAAAACAATGAAGGAGAAGAGCAAGCCGCCGCGCGCATCACCGCCATCTATGACAGCGTGCAGCGCCAGCTTTACATTTTCCTCGCCGCCACGCTGGTAGCTATCGCGCTCACCAGCCTGTATCTCATCCGCACCAATCGCCAGATTTTTGCGCGCCTCGCTGAACTTTCCGAACAGCGCAGCGAACTCGCTCAAAAATTAATTTCCACGCAGGAGTCCACGCTCCGCCATATCTCCCGCGAACTGCACGACGAATTCGGCCAGGTGCTCACCGCCATCGGCGCCATGCTCGGCCGCGCGGGCAATCAGGCCCCGGAAGGCTCGCCTCTCCGCGAAGATCTTCAGGAAGTCCGTGAGATCGCACAGTCCACGCTGAACAATATTCGCAGCCTCTCCCAGGCCCTGCATCCCGTCCTGCTCGAAGAAGCGGGGCTTGAGAGCACGCTGGACTGGTATATTCCTACCGTGGAGCGCCAGACTGGCATTCGCCTGCACTATGAAAAATCCGGCCAGTCTTTTCCGGTGGACACTGGCGCAGGCGTCCATCTCTACCGCATCGTCCAGGAAGCGCTGAATAACGTCAGCCGTCACGCCGCTGTCGCCGAAGCCTGGGTTCGCCTCAAATTTCGAGCCGGCAGCCTCGAGATGGAAGTCGAAGACCACGGCAAAGGATTCGTCTCCGCAGCGGGCGCCTCCGCCAGCACAACTGGCAACAGCACCGGCGTACCTCGCGGTATCGGCCTCGTGGCCATGCGCGAACGCGCCGAGCTGATCGGCGGCATTCTCGACATTTCGCATCCCCCTCAGGGAGGAACTCTCGTCCGCATCAGAATTCCGCGGGAGCAACTACAACTTCATGCCAGCTAAAATCACCGTTCTGCTTGTCGATGACCACGCCCTGGTGCGCCGCGGTTTCCGCCGCATGCTCGAAGACGACCCCGCCATTTCCGTCGTCGCCGAAGCTAGCGACGGTCCCGAGGCCGTGCGCCTCGCGCTCCAGTTGCGTCCCCGCGTCATCGTCATGGACTGCGCGCTTCCGGAATTCAACGGCATCGAGGCTACCCGCCGCATTCGCAAGGAATATCCCGCCGCCGAAATTTTGATGTTGAGCATGCACTCCGAAGAGACGCTGGTGCGCCAGGCCCTCGACGCTGGCGCGCGCGGCTACGTTCTGAAAAATGCCATGGACCTCGATCTCGTCAGCGCGGTAAAAACTGTCGCACTCGGCAAGTCCATTCTCGACCCGCAGGTTTCAAAACCCGCGTCGCTGAAAGGTGAACGCGGCTCCGGTCTCACAGCCCGCGAGTTGGAAATTCTGCAGCATATCGTCGCGGGAAAATCCAACAAGGAAATTGCCGTCGACTTGAGTCTCAGTTCCAACACCGTCGCCGTTCACCGCGCCAATATCATGGACGCTCTCGGCATTCACAAAACTGCCGAGCTGGTCGTCTACGCCATCCGCAACGGCTTGGTCAATCTTCCATGAAGCTTTTATGGGCTTCCATGACGCTGCCCACGAAGGTAGTGGCACTGCGATGAAGCGCCGCGAATTCATTGCTTCCACAGCAGGCATGGCTTTCGGCGCCGCCTTCGCACCGCGCCGCCTTTTTTCCGCGCCGTCAATGCCGCCCACCCCACTCGGTTTCAGCTTCGCGGACGTCACCGCCGCGGCCGGCCTACAGTTTCAACACAACAGCGGAGCCTTCGGCGGCAATCTTCCTCCCCGAAACTCTGGGCTCCGGCTGCGCATTTCTCGATTTCGACAACGACGGCTGGCAGGACATCCTCCTCGTCAATGGCATGGACTGGCCCGGCCACAAGCGCCAAAAATCCACGCTAAAGTCTCTATCGCAACAATCGCAACGGTTCGTTCACCGACGTCACCCGCGCCGCCGGCCTCGATATCGAAATGTACGGCATGGGCGTAGCCGTCGGCGATTACAACAACGACGGCTTCCCCGACATTTTCATCACCTGCGTCGGCCAGAGCCATCTCTTCCGCAATAACGGTGACGGCAAATTTACCGATGTCACTCGCGCCGCCGGCCTCCAGCCCCGCCAGGGGTTCAGCACTTCCGCGTTCTGGATCGATTACGACCGCGACGGCTTGCTCGACCTGTTCGTCTGCAACTACGTGCGCTGGTCGCCGGAGCACGACGTTTTCTGCAGCCTCGACGGCGCCCACAAATCCTACTGCACACCAGAAGCCTATCGCGGCGACACCTGCTGGCTTTTTCACAATCGCGGCGACGGCACTTTCGAAGACGTAACCGCCACCAGCGGCATCTTTGACAGCAGCTCCAAGTCTCTCGGCGTGGCCATGTTCGATTACGACCAGGACGGCTGGCCCGATCTGCTAGTCGCCAACGACACGCAACCCAACAAGCTCTACCGCAATCTGCGCAACGGAAAATTCAAGGATGTCGCCGTCGAAGCCGGCCTGGCCTTCAGCAGCGACGGCAAAGCCCGCGCCGGCATGGGCGTGGACACCGGCGATTTCGATAATTCCGGCCGCCCGGCCGTGGCCATCACCAATTTCGACAATGAAATGATCGGTTTGTACCGCTCCGTATCAGCGTTCGCCTACGACGATATCTCCGTGCCCGCCGGAATTGGCGGCCCATCCAAAAATACTCTGGGCTTCGGCTGCGCGTTTCTCGACGTCGAACCTCGACGGCTTTCTCGACCTCGCCGTCGCCAACGGCCACATCGACGAGACCGTTCGCAACATTCGCGGCAACGTCGGCTACGCCCAGCCCCCGCATCTTTTCCTGAATGGCGGCAACGGAAAATTTCGCGATGTGGCCGCGGAAGTTGGCGGCGGCTTCGACAAACCCAAAGTCGGCCGCGGCCTGGCTTACGGCGACTTCGACCGCGACGGCGACCTCGACCTCCTGATGACCACCAACAACGGCCCCGCGTACCTTTTCCGCAACGATCAGTCTTCCGGAAACCGCAGCATTCGCCTGCGCCTCATCGGCACAAAATCCAATCGCGACGCCATCGGCGCCACCGTGCGCATTTTTTACAACGGCCAAAGCCAGTCGCGCATAGTCCGCGGCGGCTCCAGCTACCTCTCGCAATCGGAATTGCCCGTCACTTTCGGCGTCGGCCAGCGCGACAAAATCGACCGCCTCACCATCGACTGGCCCAGCGGCAAATCCGAAGAATACAAAAATCTCGCCGCCGGCAAATCCTACGAGTGCACTGAATCCCAGGGAATAAAATCCACCTGACGCCTTCTAGCGATCCTGAATCCGCGACGGCCGTTGGGTGCTCCATAGGCCGAATTTGCGTATGGGGATTTTGCCTCCCGACAAGCAATCCTTGGCCACATGCACCAAAATCTCCGTGCCGTGAAAATCCTAAACACTTAGTTTTGAACGGTTTTAACTCAACGAATCCCACGCCAATGGCACTAGTGTTTTTGCATTATTGCCACCATTCCGCTTCCGCTTTATAAACGATGTACATGACACCCCGCTTCTTGGTCTGGCACCTGGCCGGCCCTGAAGCACCCCCAATGCATCGCGGCCGGATGATCGAAGCCATCCGGCCGATTTTTTTTGCTGGGGCGCAGCCCGGCCCGCGCTAATCTAATGAAGAAGAAGTGGAGTCGACCATGACCTGGATCAAAACCGTTCGCATGGATGAAGACGACCGCGTCAAGCAGGCCATGGAGGCCCAGCGCAAAATTTATCCCATCGAATACGCCACCCCGGTGGCCAGTGTCGATTCAGAAGGCGACGCTGCAGGAATCTCCGCTTCTCACACTCTGATCCCCGACGCGCTTTTCCATTCCTTTAGCACCTACGGCGTTTTGCTCTCCCCCGACTTGCCGCTCTCCCGCAGCCAGCACGAAATGATCGCCACCATGGTGTCGGTCACCAACCGCTGCCACTATTGAATCGAATCTCACGCAGAGTTTCTGCGTCGCGTCACACTCGATAAAGAAATGGTCGAAGCCCTGCAAAAGGACTACAAGACCGCGCCGATCTCCGCGCAGGATCGCGTCATGCTCGACTACGTGGTGAAATTAACCAAAGACGCTACGCTGTGCAGCCTGGCAGATCACGCCGCCCTTCGCTCCGCCGGATTCGACGACCGCGGCATTTTGCAAATCACCCTCATCGCCTCGTGGTTCAACTACATCAATCGCGTAGCAGACGCTCTAGGCGTCGGCCGCCCCGGCTAACCGCAACGCAGGATCACGCCGCGGGATCGATCGCTACCGAACAAAACGCCAACACGTTGTCATCCCGATGCGAAGCAGAGGGACCTGCTTTTGCTTTTGGTCTTTTTCTGGAATTCATAGCAGAAAAACAAATTCTGGCAGCGATACCGGGATTCGAACCCGGATTTCGGCCTTGAGAGGGCCGCGTGCTAACCCTTGCACCATATCGCCACAGCGTCCATAAACTTTAACATCGCAATGCGCGGCGCACAAAGTCGCCCGCTCCTCTCAGCGTCCGATATCTCGCGCCATGTTTCCTGACTTGATTTTGCTGGTAGGAGGCGGGGGCTTTAGCCCCCGCGTTACGTGCGCATTAGAAAGGGGCCTCAGCCCCTGAAGCGCGCCAACCGCCCTAACTCACCGCTTTTTTCGCCTGCGAGCGCAACTTGGCCCACCGCTTTTTCGCCGCCTTCGAAATTTTCGCCCGCCCGGCCTCGGAAAGCACCCGCTTCTTCATATTGCTCAGCTCGCGTCCGGCGGATTGGCCCAATGCTTCGCCCGCTGCTCGCACACCTTTCAATTTACGCTGCAACTTATGCAACTCTTTTTCGAGTTTGCGTTCTTCCTTTTTTATCGCCGCAAGAATATTCATTCGCTTCCTCCGCACTGAAATCTATATCAAGGGGCGGTATTCGACCAGTCGTACCTCCAAAGGGAAGTGACTCGGTAGCAGTGACTTGAGTAACTGCGAGTGAAATTGCTTTAACGTCGCGCTGAGAAACTACGCGGCCCGGTCCCGCGATGCGGGGCTGAGCAGTACCTTTTCCTGGATCACCGGGCGTATCGCAAAAAATTTATGCCGACACGGATCGCAACGCAACGCCGGAATCCCCAGGATTCTCCCCAGCATGGCCATGGGACTCTGCACATGCTCCGGCGAGATCTTTTGCAAGCCAAGGTTGCCGCAAATCCCGCAACGCGCGTAGCGCATATATCGCAGCGTCACGACACGCGCATGGAAACGCAGGGCGCATCGCTTGCACCGAAAGGGCGCCATTCCGGCAAGAGACAATAGATAATCCACCGGACAATGGAGCTGCGCCGCTGCTCTATGCCGCGTGGGCGGAAGCCGGCGCGCTGCCGGTCGAGCGGCTGCTGACGCTGCGCCGCATCGACAGCGAGCTCGAAGGCCATCCGACGCCGCATTTCGCCGGGGCCGTCGCCGCCACCGGCTCGCTCGGCCAGGGGCTCTCGGTCGGCGTCGGCGCGGCGTGGAGCGCCAAGCAGCTCGACCGGCGCGACCAGCGCATCTATGTGCTGCTCGGCGACGGCGAGGCGGCCGAGGGCTCGGTGTGGGAGGCGGCGGAGATCGCCGCGCATTACCGCCTCGACAACCTGGTGGCGATCGTCGACGTCAACGGGCTCGGCCAGAGCCAGCGCACGATGTACGGCCACGACACGGCCGGCTATGCGGCGCGGTTCGCCGCCTTCGGCTGGCACGCGACCGCGATCGATGGGCACGACATGGCGGCGATCGTGCGCGCCTTCGAAGAGGCGGCGGCGGTGCGCGACCGACCGGTGGCCATCGTCGCGCGGACGAACAAAGGGCAGGGCGTGTCGACCCTCGCCGACCGCGACAACTGGCACGGCAAGGCGTTGAAGAAAGGCGCCGAGCTGGACGCGGCGCTCGCCGAAGTCCGCGCCGCCGCCCCCGCGGTGCGCGCTGCAGCCGGTGCGCGCGCGCGGCGGCGCGCGCACGGCGACGAGCGCGCCGATCGGGAAGATGGCGGCGCCGCAGTACCGAGCCGATGACCAGGTGGCGACGCGAGAGGCCTACGGCACCGCCCTGGCCAAGCTCGGCGGCGTCAATCCGCTCGTGACCGTGATCGACGGCGATACCAAGAACTCCACCTTTGCCGAGCGCTTCCTCGCCGCCCATCCGGATCGGTACCTGGAGGGCTTCATCGCCGAGCAGAACATGGTCGGCGCGGCGGTCGGGCTGTCGGCGAGCGGCAAGGTCCCGTTCGTCTCCACCTTCGCCTGCTTTCTCACCCGCGCCTTCGACCAGATCCGCATGGCGGCGATCTCGCGCGCCAACCTGAAGCTCGCCGGCTCGCACTGCGGCGTCTCGATCGGCGAGGACGGGCCGTCGCAGATGGGGCTCGAGGATCTGGCGATGATGCGCGCCGTGCCGCGCGCCGTCGGTGCTGTATCCGTCCGATGCGGTGGCGACCGAGCGCCTCGTCGAGGCGATGGCGCAGCAGCCCGGGCATTCAGTATCTGCGCCTGACACGTCCGAAGACGCCGATCCTCTACGGCGCCGACGAGGCGTTTCCGATCGGCGGCTCGAAGGTGCTGCGCACGCAGCCCGCAGGATCGGCTGACGATCGTGTCCGCCGGCGTGACGCTCTTCGAGGTCCTGAAGGCGCACGACGCGCTGGCGCGCGACGGCATCGCGGTGCGGGTGATCGACGCGTACTCGGTGAAGCCGCTCGATGCGCGACGGCATTCGCGCCGCCGCGCGCGCCACCGGCGGACGGGTGCTCACCGTCGAGGATCACTACGCCGAGGGCGGCCTCGGCGACGCCGTCCTCGACGCGCTGGCTGCGGAGCCGGCGTCGGTGGTCAAGCTCGCCGTGCGGGACATCCCGCGCTCCGGCAAGCCCGACGAGCTGCTCCGCCTCTTCGGCCTGGATGCGGCGTCGATTGCGGCCACGCGCGCGTCAGATCGTCGGCTAACGGACCGCGGCGGCTTGGCGCAGAAAGATCGGCTCCTTTAGTCATCATGGAACGACCGGCCCCGTTTCGCAGCGTCGTAGGTTAGGCTGCGAGGCGGAAACCAACCCGTAGCCCAGAGCTACCATGCGAAAGGAGCCGGTCGATGACGAGAATCATGCGGTACGTGGGGATGGATGTCCATGCCGAGACGATCGCGGTCTCGGTGGTGGATGCCGAAGGGGCAGAGCGCGATCTGGGGGTGATCGCGAATCGGCCTGAGGCGATCCGCAAGTGTCTGAAGCGGCTGGGGCCACCCGAGGAGTTGCGCTGCTGCTACGAGGCGGGGCCGACGGGCTATGTGCTGTACTGGCAGCTCACGCAGATGGGCATCGAGTGTACGGTGGTAGCGCCGACGTTGATCCCCACCAAGGCGGGCGACCGGGTGAAGACCGATCGGCGCGATGCGCGCAAGCTGGCGCGCTATCTGCGCAGTGGCGACCTGACCGCGGTCTGGGTGCCAGATGAGGCGCACGAGGCGCTGCGTGATCTGGTCCGCGCCCGGCAGGCCGCGAAGATCGATGAGAAACGCGCGCGGCATCGCCTGCAGAAGTTTCTCCTCCGCCATGGCCAGCGGCCGGCCGCCGGGGTGAAGGCGTGGACAGCGCGGCATCGCGCGTGGCTGGCCGCGCTCCAGCTGGAGCTGCCGGCGCTCCAAGTGGTGCTGGCGGAGTACCTGCACGAGGTGGTGCACAGCGAGCAGCGTGTCGCGCGGCTGGATACGGCGATCGAGCAGGCGGTGGAGGCCGCCCCGGAGGCGATCCGGGCGGTGGTGGAGGCGCTGCAGGGCTTGCGCGGAGTGCGCAAGGTCACGGCCGTCGGCGTGGTGGCCGAGATCGGGCGGTTCTCGCGCTTCGCGCATCCGCGCCAGCTGATGGGCTACAGCGGCGCGGTGCCGAGTGAATTCTCCACCGGTGGTCCGGGCAAGCACCAGCGCGGGGCCCTCACCAAGGCCGGCAATGCGCATCTCCGGCGGCTGCTGGGCGAGGCGGCCTGGTGTTATCGCTACCGGCCGGCGGTGCGCTATCCGCTGAAGAAACGCCAGCAGCCGCTGGCTCCGAAAGTCATCGACATCTCCTGGAAGGCGCAGGTGCGGCTGTGTCACCGGTATCGGCGTATGGTGGCCCGCGGGAAGGTGAAACAAAAAGTGGTGATCGCCATTGCCCGCGAGCTCTTGGCGTTCATGTGGGCCATTGGGGTCGAGGTCGAGAAGCAACACGAGTCGCCGCGCGCGGCGGCGTAGTGCAACGCCGCGCCAGCGACACGAGCAAGAGTGATGAGGCAGAACGGGTCACCGATCGGGCACCGCCAGGTCAGGAGAACCCTCGGGGCCTGCTATGCGACAGGGCTTCGATGCCCGAGACCCGCGACCTTAGTCCGAGGTAGCTCCGCGACGAACAGTGATCGTGTAGGTGAGCCGGACCCGTGGCGGCTCAAGACCCTCGAATATCAGACTGATCAACCGTCGGTGATGCGCGCCTCGAGCGGGACCCGTCTCTGCCTCATTGCAGCCAACGCCGGAGGATGACGCTGCGACATCAGCCATCAATTGACAGGTCGTTCCATATCAGCAGGATGCTGAAAAACTCTTTT
Organism: uncultured Acidobacteriota bacterium; assembly: GCA_963819625.1. Classification (GTDB taxonomy): domain Bacteria; phylum Acidobacteriota; class Terriglobia; order Acidiferrales; family UBA7541; genus Acidiferrum. The sequence continues at coordinate 4,568 of CAWFWY010000018.1, read as the reverse complement.
CGCGCACCTCGAAAGCCATATCTGACTCAGTGCGTCAACTTGCAAGCTATTGAAATGCAACGATTCAGAATTTCAATGCTCACGCCGAAAGGCCCCATTCGGACCCCTTCCGGGAGTTTTTCAGCATCCTGTTAGAGTGCAAGCATCGGCTCCACAGCCGCACAGGGCGTTGTTCACGGCCTTGATCAGTTGCGCGATGTCAACGTCGCCCACCGCATTCTCAAGGGTGGCGCAGGTGCTTATCGGAACCTTTCCGAGGACGATGTTCACGCCGTTGATCAATTCGTTGATCGCCACGGCCTGGCGTCGGGATTTTACACCGTCCCGCCGTCGCCAGTCACCGCGGGTTCCCGCGGTAATAGAAAACGAGCCGCCTAGGGGTCCCTCGACGGCTTGGGTAACGGGTAGCGACCTCACCAGTAGCCGTCGACAAAGGAAACGTATCGGCCCTTGCCGATGATAGCGCTCAGATGCTATCGCGCCCGTCGTCGGATCGCCCAGGCAGCGGTGACGCTGAGCAGCGCCATCCCGACCAGCAATCCCCACGCCGTCAAGGCGGGTGCGGGTGCCGCAATGCTCGCGCACGTCCCTTCTTTTCCCGGCAGATTGCACTTCTCATCCACGCCCGTACAGGCGCTGCCGCAGCAGACGGCGTCGACGCAGAAGCCGGTGCTACACTGCGCGGAAGTGGAACAGGCGCCGCCTTGTGGCACTGGGGTGTTGGTGGGCGTCGCGGTGGACGTGACGGTCGGTGTGCTGGTGGGCGTGTCGGTCCGCGTGGCCGTTGCGGTCGAACTGGCAGTGCCCGTGGTGGTCGCCGTGGCGGTCGGCGTGTTGCTCGGCGTCTCCGTGACCGTCGCGGTCGCTGTCTGGGTCGGGGTGGCGGTTGCGGTTTCGGTGGCGGTACTGGTCGCAGTGGCGGTAGCGGTTGCCGTAGCCGTTCTGGTCGCGGTCGCGGTGTTCGTCGAGGGGGCTGGGGTGTAGAACACAGTGACTTGCACCGCGTCGATGAAGCGGCCCGCGAAGCCCTCCAAGCGCACCCCGAAGGCGGAGCTATTGATCGTCGGCGCGTCCCAACTGGCCCCCCAGAGCTCGGTTGAATTCCCGGCGCTCTTGAAGGTCGTGCCGGCGCAGTCTGCGACCACCCCGTCTCCGGGCAGAGCGATCTCGGTGCTCGTGAACGAGCTGCCGCCGTTGTTGGTCAGAGCAACGGTGAACGATCCGGTCTCGGCGGTGGAAGCTGCCCGACCTTGGCATCGACTTCGATGCCCTGCACCGACGCCCCGGCGGGCAGCGAAAAGCCGAAGTTCGTCAGCACGATGGTGGCTGGATCCATCGAGGTAGTCGCGCACACGCTGTCCGGTGCCCCGGTTGCGTTCGCGCTGTTGGAGACGTTGCTCGACGACGTCACCGTTCCGGCGTAGGCACGGTTTTGCTCTAATCTGACTAGTAGCAGTCTACTATGTACTACGCGCGGAGTGCCACGGGGGTCGAGTAGAACGGCGGCACGGTTGGTGGGACGTGGGGCTTGGGGACGGGATCGGCGGCCGGAGCCGGATGGTCGGCGGCGCGAGGTTCGCAGCACCACGTTCGCCGCCCCTACGGCTGTATCATGCGGATCCGAAACATGACCACGCAGAGCTAGACCGTCCCCGATTGCGCGGTGGACTTGCGTCGTTCGCGCTCGTGTGATTCGCCCAGGGGGCGTTCGCGCTTTACGCGGAGTAAGGGAGGCGTTCATGCGGTCTCAATGGTTCAAGTCATCAGCACTATTTGGTGGGACATTCGTGACGTTCATCATTCTCGCGCGCGTGGCGGGGGCAGGTACGTGCACGGGCAAACCCGACGGCACGACCTGCGACGCCGGCACGGATTCTCCGCACACGCTCACGTGCTCGAGCGGAAGAATGCGGGCCGTGCATGTCCTCCAGCGCAACGCCGCAGTTCGTCGACAACGGCGACGGGACAATCACAGATCGGCAAACCTGTCTCGTGTGGGAGAAGAAGGACAACGCCGGCGGCCTTCACGACTTCAACGCCGTTTATCCATGGAGCGCCACGTAGCGCTCCGGACGGAGGGGCGTTTACCGTCTTCATCGCCGGATCGAACAATGCGACCTTCGCGGGGCATCGCGACTGGCGTCTGCCAACCCGGCCAACAGCGGTCAGGCGCCAGAGGTCGAGAGCACCGTGGACACCAACGTGCCGGACTGCGGCTCGGGTGCTCCGTGCGTCCCGCCCGCGTTCCATACGCATTGCGGTCCATACGTCGGCGACAGCCCACCGTACACCGGCAGCAATCCGGAATGTACGGTCGATGGCGCGATGGGCACGTCCGAATGCAGCTGCACGCCGCCGTATCATGCCTGGTCGTCTTCCAGCGATTCGAATACGACCGCGTGGATCGAGTGCTACAACGTCGGCTCGGTGAGCGCCGCGAGCAAGACCGACTTGTACAACGTTCGCGCGGTGCGCGGCGGTTTGCAAGCCGCACCCAACTGTCCGGCGACACCGGCGGCGAACTGCTCGGCCGCGGCGACGAACATGGTACGGTTCGCCGAAACGATGACGCCACGACTCCAGTGGCGCTGGAGCAAAGGCGCCTCGGCGATGGCGCAAAGCGACTTCGGCAATCCGCTGACCACTACGGCCTACACCCTGTGTTTGTACGACGAGGCCGGGGGCTCGGCGGTGTTCAAAACGGGTGCGACGATTCCGGCCGCGGGTACGTGCGGCACGAAGCCGTGTTGGCGGGCGCAGTCCACAACGGGTTGGACCGACAGAGACCCGGCCGCCAGTAACGATGGCATCAAGACAGTAACATTGAAGGGTGGGCATCGCCGACAAACCTCTCATCAAGATTACCGGAGCGGGAGCGAGTCTTCTGCAGCCCTCGGCCTTCAGCGGTAGTGAGTTTTTCGATGAGGACCCTGCTGTAATCGTGCAGCTGCTCAGGAGCGATGCAGAAACCTGTTGGAGCAGCACGTTCAACGTCTCGGGAACCAAACGCAACGACGCTGCAGAGTTCAAAGCGGTCGGTCCCTAAGCTCGGGCAACGACACGTTTTTACGTCAAGTCGTTTGTCGATGCCCAGGACGGCTTCGAGGGACAGTGCGCAGCGACTATGTTTGCAAGATTCACTACACCGGCGGTGAAGATGCAGATCGGCAAAACTGGGCGTTGCTGGATTTCTCCTTTGAGGAAGGATGATTGACCATCTGCCTAAACGTACTTAGGCCGGTCCAGATAAGGCAGAGAGGCATCGCGGTATGACATCTTTGCATCGACAGTGGACCTATGGAACGCTCGCCGTCCTCGGACTGATACTGCCGTGGTACTTCAACCTTCAGTTCATGGCCGCAAACGAAGCCGGCGATCTCCGAGCATTCGTGACCGCGTGTTTTGCCAATCTGGCAGCAGGCTCCCTGACGATGGACGCCACGGTGGCGTCAGTTGCGTTTGTCGGCGTGGTCGCTCGTGGAGGCGAAGCGGCTGAGTATGCGACGAGCATGGGCCTACATCGTGCTCATCCCGACCGTCGCGTTCGCCTTTGCCTTTCCACTGTTTCTGCTCATGCGCGAGCGTCGCTTGCAGGTGCTGTCGATCGCCGAACCGGTCGCGTCGTGAATCAGCCAACAAAGAGCGCTCCAACGCTGCGGCTGACCCGCTGCATGGCCTCGCGCCGATCGCCCGACTGGAGGTGGCCGGACTCCGATCCGTGAACGCGCTTTTTCATCTCCTCAACGAACGGAGTACGCTGGGTCGACGATCCGCGCTCGCGTGCGCTATCCTCACGCGGAGGTTCAGGTGCAGGAGCCCGAGACACACTACGCCCGCGGCAGGGACGGGCATGTGGCTTACCAGGTCGTGGGCGACGGCCCCTTCGACGTGGTGTTCAACCCGAGTTGGCTTACGAACCTCGATGCCATGTGGGACGAGCCAACACTGGCCCGTTTCCTGCGCCGCCTCGGGACGTTCAGCCGTCTGCTCTGTTTCGACAAGAGGGGTACGGGTGCTCTCCGACCCCGTCCCGCTCGCGGCCCTGCCGACGCTAGAGCAATGGAACGACGACGTGCGTGCTGTCATGGACGCAGTGGGATCGGAGCGGGCCGCGCTCCTCGGGCTGGCCGAGGGCGGACCCATGGCCACGCTCTTTGCGGCGACCTATCCCGAGCGTACCTCCGCGCTGGTCCTCGTGGAGACCTTCGCTCGACTGCTGCGGCAGGCCGACTACCCCGTCGGGTATCCCATCGATACGGTGCCGGCGTTCATGAGGCGCTTCCGGGATTCGTGGGGCAGTGGGAGCCTGCTCGACATCATCGCGCCCAGTGTTGCGCACGACGAGCGCTTCCGGCGCTGGTACGGTCGCTTCGAACGGCTTGCCATCGCACCGGGAGCCGCCGCAGCAATGTACGCCACGATGTTCGAAGTCGACGTGCGCCACGTCCTCCCGGCAATCCGCGTGCCCACGCTCGTCCTTCACCGCAGCGGCGACCGTCACATCCGGGTCGATCACGGCCGCTACCTGGCCGCGCACATCCCTGGGGCGAAATACGTCGAGCTGCCGG
>CAWFWY010000017.1:0-145785 GCA_963819625.1 uncultured Acidobacteriota bacterium | reverse complement strand
CCACGGCTGGGTCGAAGGCGGTCCACTCCTGCCAGTAAAGACCGAGCTTTACCAAAGCGGACTCGGCGCAGAGGCGCTGAATGCATTGTCCAACCTGGCTCGCGTCGCCGGCAAAGAAACCGAAAGCAAAGATCTCGCCGCCGCATTCGAAACGCAAAAAGCCTTGGTCAACAAAGCCTTCTGGCTGCCCATCGAACAAAGATTCGCCTTTGCCCTCGACAAAAACGACAACCCCGTCGACGAAGCCACCGTCCTCGCCACGGTCCCCATGTGGTTCGGCTTACTCGACGAAGATAAAGCCGCTTCAATGATCACCCAATTGTCCGACGCCGATCATCAAACCGATTGGGGCATGCGAATTATTTCCAACGCATCGGCGAAATTCAGCGGCGGAGGCTATCACTACGGCTCCGTCTGGCCGCTCTTCACCGGCTGGGCCTCCGTCGGCGAGTATCGCTATCACCACGAGCACGCCGCCTACGCCAATCTGCGCGCCAACGCTCTGCTGGCTCTCGACGGCTCCCCCGGCCACGTCACCGAAGTTCTTTCCGGCGACTACTATCAACCGCTCTCCACCAGTTCCCCACACCAGATCTGGTCCGCCGCCATGGTCGTTTCCCCGTTATTAAAGGGAATGCTGGGCCTCTCCACCGACGCTAAATCGGCCACCGCAACACTCGCGCCGCATTTACCCGCGGACTGGAACACCTTCTCCATAAATAATGTGCGCGCTGGAGACGCCGCGCTGGACTTTCACTACTCCCGCGTGCCCGGCACAATCGAGCTGCGCATCGAAAATAGCGGAACGCAGAACTGTACGATCGAATTCAATCCGGCCCTCAACCTGCGCGCCAAAATCCGTTCCGTCGAAATGAATGGCCACGCCGTGCCATTTCACCTCGCCACCAATCCATCCGACCAGCACATACTCACCAGCGTCTCCGCCGCTAAAGGAACAACCACCCTGCGAATCCGCCTCACCGACGATTTCGGCATAAGTTATCACGCGGAATTGCCGCAACTCGGCACCCCTGGCGAAGGCCTGCGCATCATTTCCGAAGAGTGGACGTCCTCAAAAGACCAGTTGACGCTCTCAGTATCCGGAATTCCAGGTCGCCCCTATCAGCTCGAGGTAGCCAATGCCTCCCAGGTAGAATCAGTCGATGGCGCAGAGTGGACCAGCGAAGACCCCGCTTCTTCATCGCTGCGTTTCATGATCCCCGCCGATCAAGGCGCCGTGCGCGCGCACTCAACCATCACTTTTCATTTCGGCCGCGATCGCCAACGCGGAACGCGGATTTTACGCCGCCGGAAGAATCCGGCCGCCAACTAGCATGGCAGGCCAAGAATGTAAGTCTCAAGAGGGGGTGCCGCATCCTTTGTGATTTTCAAAAGGTGCGGTCTTTGACTTTGCATTTTCTTGGACTACGCCACACGTTCTTCAACCGGCTCATGTTGCCGGCTGTATTTGCTCAAAAAAGGGGCACACCAATGACCATCCGCAAATTCGCAATCACCACTCTGATTTTGCTCTGCCTTTATCTCGCGTCGCCAAGCCTGTACGCTCAGCAAGCCACCGCCGCCCAAGCGCCAGCCCAACTGCAAACCCGCCCGTGGTGGCAAACCTCAGTCTTCTACGAAATCTACCCGCGCAGCTTCGCCGACAGCAACAACGACGGTATCGGCGACCTCAACGGCATCACCTCCAAGCTCGACTACCTCCACGAGCTGGGCGTCGACGCCATCTGGATCACCCCATGCTTTCCTTCTCCTCAAGTGGATTTCGGCTATGACGTTTCCGACTACGATGCCATCGATCCCATGTACGGAACGATGAACGATTTCGATCGCCTGGTTGCCGAAGCCAAAAAACGCAACATCCGCGTCATTCTCGACTTCGTCGTCAACCACACGTCCGACCAGCACAAATGGTTTCTTGACTCCCGTTCCTCCCGCACCTCGCAACATCGCGACTGGTATATCTGGCGCGACGGCAAAAGCGACAATCAGCCGCCCAACAACTGGTACTCCGAATTCGGCGGCCCTGCCTGGACCTACGACCAGAAAACCACCCAGTGGTATTACAACTATTTTTATCCCCAGCAGCCCGACCTCAACTGGCGAAATCCCGCGGTCCACGACGCCATGATGGACGTCACCCGTTTCTGGTACAAACGCGGCGTCTCCGGCTTCCGTCTCGATGCCGTCGACACCCTGTTCGAAGACCCCAAGCTCACCGACAATCCCCCCACGCCTGGAAACGATAAATTCGGCCGCCCCAATTTCGCCCGCAAGTACAACACCAAATTGCCCGAAGTCCACGGCGTGCTCCAGGACCTCCGCAAAATCGCCGACGAATACGACGCCGTGCTCATCGGCGAAACCTGGACCAGGGACATTTCCGAGCTGAAGGGCTACTACGGCGAACACAGCAACGAGTTGCAGATGCCCATGGACCTGATGTTCGGCACCGTGAACAAACTTTCCGCTCCCGAATTTCGCCGTCAGATTGCCGCCGTGGACTCCGCTGGCGGCTGGCCCGTTTTCGTCATCAGCAATCACGATATGGTGCGCTCTTACAATCGCTACGGCGACGGCGTGCACAACGACGAAATCGCCAAGCTCATGGCCTCTCTGTATTTGACCCTGCGCGGGACGCCCATCCTCTATTACGGCGAAGAACTCGGCATGGAAAACAATAATCCGAAGCGAAAAGAAGACGTCAAAGATCCCGAAGGCCGCGTGAACTGGCCCAACGAAATCGGCCGCGACGGCGAACGCACTCCCATGCAGTGGAACGATTCCGCCAACGCCGGCTTCAGCAAAACCAAGCCCTGGCTGCCCACTCCACCAAACGCCAAAACCCATAACGTGAAGTCGGAAATGAAAGATACAAATTCGGTCCTGGCCGTCTACCGCCAGTTGCTAGCGTTACGCCACAAAGAACCCGCACTGATCGACGGCAGCTACGTGGCCCTGAATGAAGACGACCCCAACGTGCTCACTTATCTGCGCAAAGGAAAAGACGACGCCGTCCTCGTGATACTCAACATGTCGGGCACGCAGCAAAGCGTAAGTTTCAATCTGGCGCCCGCGGGTTTCACCACGCCAAAACTTTCCGTGCTGTTGACCACCGTTCCGTTACCAGCTAGTGGCGCTGCCGACGCGTTGGCGCTCTCGCCCTTCGGCGTCCTAATCGTCAAAGTCACCAACTAGTCCGTCGCAGTTCAAATTTACTGCAACACCCAGCCGCCGATGATCTCGGTGAACTTGAATCCATAGCGCGGGTATTGCGAACCTAGCCACTCCGCGCGTACCACCCGAGCTTTCCCCACGTGTTCCTGCTCGGCGGCCAGCAGATACACATCCACGATCGAGTCCACCGCCAGTACCGCGGAACACGCACAAAGAAACCCGCTCTTGCTTACGTTTTCGCTGGTGGTCGGTAAACTGAACGCGTTGCCATTCGAATCCTTACCGCTAATTTTCATGGGCACCCGCAGCCCGACCCGCACTTCGCTCCGCCGTTCCAGGCGCCTTTTTTGCAGCGCCTCCACCAGCGACGCACGCAGCGCGTCAAAGTTGACGGGCTTCTCGAAATACGCCGCAGCTCCCAGGTCCCGGCAGAATTCCTTCGTTTTCGCCCCGCCTTCCCCGCTGATGACAAAAACCGGAATCAGCTGTGTCGCGCTGAACGATGTGAACGTCTTGCACAACTCGAATCCCGAGTAACCCGGCATGCGCAAATCCAGCAGGATGGCGTCGGGCTTGTGCTCCAGCGCCAACGCCAGCGCTTCCTCCGGTTTTCCGGTGTCGAAAATTTCATACAGGTCCGCCAGGTTCAGCCGTATCAGCCGCCGTATCGATTCGTCGTCGTCGACAATCAAAATTCTTGCCATGCAGCTATCCCCCTATCCAGTCGGGTACCGGCCGATAACCGGCACATCACGCGGGCTGGCCGTCTGGGGCGCCCGCCAGAACCATGTGGCCGATGCGGCGAACTTGCTTGCCGCTGTCCAGCACATCGCGCACCTTGTGAATCAGCGCTTCTTCGGTGAACGGCTTGTTAAGTAAATTGGAGTCCGGGCCCAGCACTCCATGCCCGGCGATAAACGAATCGGTGTAGCCGGAAATGTACAGCACCTTGATTTCCGGATAACTCGACACCAATCGTTCGGCCAGCACTCTTCCGTTTTGCCCGGGCATAATCACGTCGGTGACCAGCAGCTGAATATTCTCCGCGTGCGCCGCGGCAATCGTCAAAGCTTCCTCCGCGTTTGGCGCGCTCAACACTTCGAATCCGTGGCTCGTCAAAAACGACGCCGCCAGCTTTCGCAATGGTTCCGCATCCTCCACCAGCAAAATCGTCTCCGATCCGCGTAGATTCTCGCCGAGGTAAGCACTGGCCGCCGCCGGTTGCGAAACATCCTCCACGCGCGGCAGAAAAATCTGAAATGATGCCCCCTTCCCCGGTTCGCTGTCCACCCACACGTAGCCCCCGCTCTGTTTCACCACTCCATACACCGTCGCCAGGCCCAGTCCGGTGCCCTTGCCCGTCTCTTTGGTGGTAAAAAACGGCTCAAAAATATGCGCCAGCGTTTCCGAGTCCATCCCGCTGCCCGAATCGGTCACCGCCAGTCGAACGTATTCGCCGGCTTTCGCCCCCGGATGCACGCGCGCGTACTGCTCATCCAGACGCACATTCTTGGTGTCGATCCGCAGTTCGCCGCCCTCCGGCATCGCATCGCGCGAATTCACCGCCAGGTTCAGGATCACTTGTTCGATCTGGTTGCGATCCGCGCGCACCGAACGCAAGTCCGCATCCATCGCAATGGTTACCGAAATATCCTCGCCGATCAGCCGCGGCAACATCTTTTCCATGTCCGCCACCAGGTCGTTCAGGTTCAATACTGTCGGCGTCAAAATCTGCTTCCTGCTGAACGCCAGCAATTGCCTCGTCAGCGCTGCCGCCCGGTTCCCCGCTTTCTCAATCTCAATTGCGTGCTCCGTCAAGGGACTTCCCGGCCCCAGCGCGCGTTTCAATACCTGGCTGTACCCGATAATCACGCCCAGCAAATTGTTGAAGTCGTGGGCGATCCCCCCCGACAATCTGCCCACCGCTTCCATCTTCCCGGCCATGCGCAGTTGCTTTTCCAAAATTCGCTTGTCAGTGATGTCTTCCACGAACATCTCGAAATACGCCGGCTGCCCGTCGTCATGCGCAATCCGCCGTCCGCTCACCCGCACGGTAATCGGGGTGCCATCTTTCTGTTTCCATTGGGCTTCCACGTCCTTAAAATCCTCGACGCAGTTCAACAGGCCGATTAGTTTTTGAAATTCCGTCGGGAACCGGAAAATTTCCAGCTCCAGGTTGGCTTTCAAAAGTTCCTCGGAGCTCTCATATCCCAGCATTTTTCGCAGCGCCGGGTTCACCCGAAAAAGCTGCCCCTCGCCGTTCGCGCGATATATGCCATACGGCGCGTCTTCCACCACCGACCGAAATCCCGCATCCGCCAGGCGAAATGCTTCCAGCGCCATCTTGCGCTCGGTTATGTCGCGGTTCACGATCACAAATTTTGTCGGCGCGCCTTTGGAGTCGTGGATCACGCTGGCAGTCGATTCCAGCACTCGCCAGCTTCCGTCTTTGTGGCGAATGCGGTATTCCAGTGTTTGGCCTACACCCGTTTTGCGGCCCTGTTCCGCCGCGGCCTTCACTCGCTCCTTGTCGTCCGGGTGAATTTGCGTCAAAGAAGAAGACTCTTTGAGCTCCTCCGGTGTATACCCCAGTATCGTCTGGTACGAGCGGCTGTTGTAAATCCGCCGCCCTTCCATATCCACCACGGCAATCATGTCCGAGGCGTTGTCCCCGATCAGCCGGAACAATTCTTCGCGCTCAAACAGCCGCCTGCGAATCCGGTGAATCTGCCACTGCTGATAAATGGTGTAGATATCGAACAGCAGCACCACCGCCACCAGCCCACGAACCGCCTGCGGAAAAAATACCCACGACACTTCGTCCTGATGTTCCGTCAGCTCCGGCACGATGAACGACACCACTCCCACGGTCAGCAGCAGCGTCACGATGATCGCTGCCAGCCACAACCACCAATCCCGCCGTTCCGCCCGCCGGAAACTCATCCACGCCGTATCCGACGCGTCCCGGCTATTGTTGTTCCCGCTGCTCCCAGCTAGTGTTTTTGCGGAGGCCATCTCACCACAAATACGGGCAATCCAACCTCCATACACAAACCGCGTAACACCTGCAAAAGCACACACCCAGCCCAAATCCCCATAACAAACCGTGCCACTATGAAACTATTTCCCTTAACCGAACAGCCGGAGCAAGCAGTCCTAGACGTTCGCCGCCAGATCGCGACTTTAGTTCACCAATTGATCTTGGCAACTGTCTCAGCCGAAAGGCCCAGAACGGTCATTCCGACCGGAGCGGCGCGGCTTTTCTTCCTCGTTGGCTCGGCGAACGAGCCGCGTTGCGTAGTGGAGGAATCTCTGTTCGATTGTTCGCGTCAGCCAGGAGTCTTGGCGGTCTTCAGCGCGGTTGGCCCGCCCTACCCCGCCCCATCAGCAACAACGACCTCTGCGAAAACGGCACATACAAAAGTATCGCCGCGCACGCAATCGCCAGTCCCACTCCCATCTGCTCCACCAGCAGAAACGGCGTAAACGCCCACAGCTCATCCAGCACCAGCACAAACGGAAACAGCTTCCTGAATTTCCCGCTCAATCCCTCATACTTGAATGCCATCGCCGTCAACAGATAAGACCGCACCGGAATCCCCACCGCCGCGGTCACGATCAATCCCACAAACACCAAAATCCCGCGCACCCCCCAACCGCTCAGCACCAATTCCACTCTCGAAAGCCGCGCCAGCGCCACCACATAAAAAATTAGATACATCACCTGGATCAGCGAAAATAAAATTCCAACCGCCTCATTCCCCACTGCCGGCAAATCATCCCCATCGCTCAAGATCGACGACCCCGCCTTCGCCGCCTCGCTGGCCGCTGGCGGCGGCGCCGCCTCTCCGTCCATCGCCACAATCTGCACCGGCGCGATAAACCGGTACCCTCGCCGCGGCAACGTCTGCACAAACCTTGGATTCCCCGGCGTATCTCCCAAAGCGAGCCTCACCTGGTTCATCGCGCTGTTCAGCCCGTGATCGAAATCCACGAACGTGTCCGCAGGCCACAGCCGTGCGCGCAACTCCTCCCTCGTCACCAGCGTCTCGGACTTTTCCAACAGCATGGTCAAAATCTGCAGCGCCTGGCCGCGCATCCGTGGCCGCGCTTTACCATCCTTGCGCAACTCCCCTCTGGCCGTATCCAGCTCAAACATGCCAAAGCGATAAATGCGCCGCTGAATCTTCCCCTCTTCCACGCCAGAGATCTCCGTAACCGTGCTCCATTCTAAGAGAGAACTCCCGCTAAAACGCCAAGTTTCATGAGCTTCCGGCGTGAGGATTCAGCGCAGCAGATTTGCTCACAAATGACCTCCAGAGCATTGAACGCTCCAAGCCTTTCCGTCAGATTGCGTTAATGAACACCGCACAAATTCCCGCCAGAGCACGCGTCATCGCCACTCTTTTAATTGTATTGATTTGCATCGCTCCGCCATCTCGCGCCGAAGGCCCCTCGCCCGCAACCGTCGAATCTTTCGACCGCTATGTCGCGACCGCCGAAGTGCAATTTCACGAAGAACTCGCCGCCAACAAAACTTTTCTCTACATCGATGCCTTGTCCGAACCCGAGCGCGCCCAAAGTTATGCCGCGCTGCAGCATGGCCAGCCTCTGATCCGCCGCTCCCCGCCATGCGAACCGCGCTGCCCCATACCACCCGGCGGCCTCCTCCATGACTGGACCGGCATCGTCTTCGTCCCCGACGTCACTCTCGCCGAAACCCTCGCCGCTCTCCAGGATTACGACCGCGACGCCTCCTACTACCAGCCTCAAGTGACCGCCGCAAAACTCCTTGCTAAATCAAACAATCACTTCCGCGTTTGCCTTCGCCTCCAGAAAACCGACGTCATCACCGTCGTCCTCGACACCGAATACGAAATCCAATACACCACGCTCGACAACTCTCACGCCGCTTCCCAATCGCACAGCACCCGCATTTCAGAAGTGCAAAATGCCGGCTCCCCGCGCGAGCGCATCAGCTCCCCCGGCGCCGATCACGGTTTCTTGTGGCGTTTATATTCCTACTGGCGTTTTTACCAGGCCGATGGTGGCGTCTACATACAGTGCAACGCCATCTCCCTCACCCGCGACGTCCCCACCGGCCTCGGATGGCTGATCGGCCCCTTCATTCAGAAAATCCCGCAGGAATCGCTGCGCTTCACGCTTGCCGCCACGCGCCACGCGCTCTTGCAGAAATTTCGCAGCTCGCCCGTAAAAAATCTCGTAAAAGGCGATCCGCGATGAACTCGCTTCAAACCGCCGAAAAATCTTTCCACCACGCCACCCGCATCCAGGACAGCGTCACCTCCGGACCGGAACGCCGCGCCCTGCTCTGGCTGGCCGCGCGCATGCCCGCCACGATCAACTCCGATCACCTCACGCTCCTTGGATTTGCAGCTATGTTCCTCGCCGGCTGCAGCTACGCGGCGGCGCGCTGGAATCACTGGGGATTGCTGCTGGCCACCGTTTTCCTGGCCATCAATTGGTTTGGCGACAGCCTCGACGGCACGCTCGCCCGCTTCAGAAATCGCCAGCGCCTCCGCTACGGTTTCTATGTCGACCACATGATCGACTCGTTCGGCGCGCTCTTCCTCATGGGCGGACTCGGCGCCTCCAGCTACGTCGACTGGCGCATCGCCGCCGGCATGCTCGTTGCGTTTCTGCTGCTCTCCATCGAAACCTATCTCGCATCCTACACTCTCGGCGTCTTCCGCCTCTCCTTCGCGAAATTTGGCCCCACAGAGCTCCGCATCCTGTTGTCCATCGGCAATATCGTTTTATTCTTTCACCCAAGCGCGCGCATCCCAGGCCTGCCCTACCGCATGCTCGATTTCGGAGGAGCCATCGCCATCGCCGCCATGCTCGTCATGGCCGTAGTCGCCGCCATCGCCCACACCCGCCAGCTCTATCGCCAGGAAAGAATTTAAAAAACGATCATGCCTTGGGTGGGGCACCAACAATCCCACCTTCAAGAGGGGGCTGCAGCATCCTTGGTGGTTTTCAAAGGGTGCGGACTTTGACTTCGTATCTCAGTTCCCCGTCACATCCAATTTCGTCTCGATCAATTTCGACGAATTCCCTCCCACCATGATCGTAAAAGTTCCCGGTTCCACCGCGCGCCGCATTTCGCGATTCAAAAATGACAATTCGTCGGTTCCCACCGAAAATTCCACCACCCGCGATTCGCCCGGGTTCAACGTCACCCGCCGAAATCCTCTCAGCTCCTTGATCGCCCGCGTCACCGAACTGACTTCCTGCCGCACATACATCTGCACCACCTCATCGCCGCGCACCGCCGAAGTATTCGTCACTTCCACAGAAATCTTCGCCCGCCCCGACGCGTTCATCGAATCCGGCAAAGCATGCAGCTTGCCATACGTAAATGTCGAGTAGCTCAGCCCCCACCCAAACGGAAAAAGCGGCTCGGTAGTCGTCCCTAAATATTCCCGCTTCGCCGACGGCTTGTAATAGTAGTAGTCCGGCAATTGCCCCACATTCCGCGGCACCGTGATCGGCAATTTCCCGCCCGGATTGTAATCGCCAAAAATCACATCAGCCACCGCCGTGCCGCCTTCCTGCCCCAGATACCACCCCTCAAGAATCGCCGGAGCATTTTCCGCCACATAATTAATCGAATTCGGCCGCCCGTGCTGCAAAAACACCACCACCGGCTTGCCCGTCCCGAGAATCGCTTTCACCAGGTCATCCTGGTTCCCCAATAGATCCAAACTATCGCGATCGCCCTTGTGCTCCGGAGACCACGCCTCCCGTGAAGTCTGTTCGTTGCCGCCCAGCGCCAGAATCACGATGTCCGCCTGCGCCGCAATTTTCACCGCCTCTTCCGTCCGCTTGGCATTCAGCGCCGCATCGCCAAGGACCACTTTGTCGGCGTCCCAATCCGGCGGCGTCTCCGTAATCTTACAGCCTTCCGCGTACAGCACTTCTGTGCCGCCGCCCACCTTATCCTTGATCCCTTGCAAGACGCTCACGCCCAGCCCCGGTTTATTGCTGTACCCGCCCAGATGCACTTCCGCGGCGTTGGGCCCAATCACCGCGATGCGCTTATACTTGCCCCTCTCCAGCGGCAGCAGCCCGCCCTGATTTTTCAAAAGAATGATCGCCTCGTGCGCCGCCTTCAAAGCCAGCTTCTGGTGCTCCGCATTGTTCGTGATTTTTTCCGCATAATCCGCGTCCACATAAGGATCGTCAAACAATCCCGCCGTAAACTTCGCGCGCAAAACACGGGTCACCGCACGATCCACCGCCGCCTGCGAAACTTTGCCCTGCTTAAGCTGCTCCACCAGCGTCGGGTACCCGCCGGCAAACGGTAATTCCAGGTCCACCCCCGCATCCAGCGCAAAGCGCGCCGCCGTTTCGTTGTCCCCCGCGATGTGATGAATCGTCCTCAACTCCGTGATCCCGAAATAATCCGACACCACCGTCCCCTGAAATCCCCATTCCTTGCGCAAAATTTCCTCAAGAAAATATTTATTGCTGTGCGAAGGGATCCCGTCCACCTCGTTGTACGACGGCATCACCGTGCGGATGTGCCCTTCCTTCACCGCCACCTCAAACGGCTTCAGAAAATATTCCCGCACCACCCGCTCGGAATAATTTCCCGGCGCCACGTTGGTGCCCGCCTCTGGTTGCCCGTGTACCGCAAAGTGTTTCGCCGTGGCCATCACGTGCGCCTTGTCGATCAGCGCCCCATTCCCCTGAAAGCCCATAATCGCCGCCAGCCCGATGTGCGAAACCAGGTAAGGATCTTCCCCGTACGTTTCCTCCGTCCTGCCCCAGCGCGGATCGCGCGCCAGGTCCAGCACAGGAGCCAGGCAATGCTGCACGCCCCGCGCCCGCACTTCCGCCGCCGTCGCCGTAAAAATTTCCGTTACCAGCTCGGTATCCCACGTCGACGCCAGCGCAATCGCTTGCGGATAAGACGTTCCCTTCGGCGCGACGTGCCCGTGCAGGCACTCATCGTGAAACAAAACCGGAATCCCCAGTCGCGTGTTCTGCTTGACCCACTTCTGCACCGTATTGGTGTACTCCACCATCGCGCGCGGATCGCGCCCTTCGCTCGGCCGCGAAATTTCCCCGATCCCATACTTCAGCAGCAACGCGGCGCGCTCCGGAAGAAAATTCCCCTTCTCATCCACGAACAACGCCTGCGGATCGCTGAAAAATCCCCGGTTCTCCCATGCGCCGGTCATCTGCGCGATTTTCTCTTCCACGGTCATCCGCGAAAGCAGGTCCGCGATGCGCTGCTCCACCGGCAATTTAGGATCGAGATACGGAGCGGCAGTCTGCGCCCACCCTGCAGCAGCACAGCAGACAAAAATCATGCAGCACCGCACAAATACTCGCAGCCCTCTAACGTCGCGCGCACTCGCAGTCATGCCCCCTCCGAATTACATCTAACAAACGCGGCCTACTATGCCACGCCTCTCACCCATTCGAAAGTCGTCTTTGGGATCCTGCGGACTCGAATCAGACATATAATCCGTGCCAAATGCACTCCAACCCCGCCAGACTCCTGGTTCTCGCCTGCATTCTTCTAACCGGCACAGTTTCCTCGGCAAGCAAAGAAGATTCAGTCAGTCCCGAATCCCTCGTCGTCCAGGCGCGCAAACTGCAGGAGCTTTGGACCAACGGAACGCCATCGGTAATGATGCGCGCGGAAATTCAGGTGGTGGATGCCAAAGGCAACGTCATACCCGGAGAATATAGGGTTAATTGGCTTTCCCCTACTCGCTGGAGAGAGGATCTCCGCATTGCCGATTATCAGCGTGTTCGCGTCCACGACGCCAAAGGCTATTGGCAGAAAAGCGGATTAAACTTTCAGCCGAAAGTTATATTCCAACTTGATTCCTTATTGGACCCCAAATCCGTTCTCAAAATTGCGCCCAGGCAATCTCTGGGTAAAGTAAAAAACCGTGCGAAAGATGGAGTCCGGCAAAGATGTACGGAAGTAAATTGGACCTCAGGGACCGAGCGGATTCTATGCTTCGAGGAATCCACCGGCAGTCTACTCAGCGTGGAATATCCGCAATCTCCCACTGGGAACCCGCCCGATATTTCCCGCATTGAATTCAGTGCCTTCAGCAGCGTCGGGGAAAAGCGCATCCCGTTTGAAATCTGCGCCTTCAGAGACCGGAAAGCCGTTCTAACCGTAAAAATTATGGCAATGACTCCGATCGCCGTGGAAGATTTGTCGCTGTTTACCGCCCCGCTGAATTCAGAATTCTGGGCGCAGTGCGATGATATGCGGGAACCGGAGCTGGTAGGTCGTGTGCAGCCTTCATACCCGAAGAGTGCGCGCTCCAATTTTGAGCAAGGAAGGGTAATAAATTACGCAGTGATCGAAGCGGACGGAACTGTCTCACACCTCACACTCATTCAACGCGCGACTCCTTCTTTGGAATCGGCTGCCGCTGATGCCATCCGTCAATGGCGCTACAAACCCGCGGCTTGCGGTTCAACACCCGTTCGTGTGGAAACCTCAATCGCTGTCGATTTCTCGCTACAGTATTAGCGATACTTGCGATTCGCTGCCCACCAACAAAAAATCTACGACCCCGCCGCCTGCCCGCTGGCCTGCTCTTCGTCCTGAATCGCCGCACGCACCTTGTCCATCATCTCCGCCGGCATTTCCGTCATTCCATGAGCCGTCTTGCCATGCTCCGCCGCCTGCATCAACACTTCTTCTTCCGACGCCCCGCGCGCCTCAAACGGACATCCGGGCACAAACTCATCGCAACGCAGCACTTTGGCCATGTCGATCTCCTTTTCGCAAACAAGCCAACAACCGCCGCCATCCTAGGAGCCTTCCTCGCCCAAGTCAACCACGATCGACACCACTGTCGCTGCAAAATGAGAATGTCCGGTTTGAGCAAAGTAGAAATGTCCGGTTTCATAGGTGGCCGAGGGGCCCATGGAAACGGAGCGGATTACCTTGAACCAACGAGAACGGGACCGGCTGCGGGTGCTACACGAGATCAAGGGGAAGCACATCAGTCAGATCGAAGCGGCCCAGCGGCTGAAGATCAGCGATCGGCACATCCGTCGGTTGCTGATACGTCTTCGAAAGTTAGGGGACCGGGCGGTGCTCCATGGATTACGCGGACGGCCCTCGAACCGTAGATTAGCAGTGCGGTTCCAGGAGCAGATTTTGACCCGGGTGCGGCAACGCTATGCGGACTTCGGGCCCACCCTGGCCGCCGAGCACTTAGCGCAGGAGGGTTGGCCGGTGAGCCGCGAGACGCTGCGCAAGTGGATGGTGCAGGCCAGCTTGTGGCGCCCCCGCGCGCAACGGGTAAAGACCATCCATGTGTGGCGGGAGCGGCGCGCCCGTTTCGGAGAGTTGGTGATGCAGGATAGCTCCCCGTTTCGTTGGTTGGAGGAACGCGGGCCGGCTTGTCAGCTGATTGCAGTGATCGATGACGCCACCAGCCGTTTCTATGCGCGTTTCACAGAACAGGACACCACCGAAGAGAACTTGCGCACGTTGGGGGACTGGTTGCGGCGCTACGGACGTCCGGTAGCGCATTACACCGATAAAAACAGCATCTTTCGCAGGTCGGATGCCATGCTGCTGCGGGAACAATTGCGGGGAGAAAAACTACGTTCGCAGTTCGGACGAGCGCTCCACGAACTGGGGATCGAATGGATCGCGGCCCACAGTCCGCAAGCCAAAGGGCGCATCGAGCGACTGTTTGAAACCCTGCAGGACCGCCTGGTAAAAGAAATGCGTCTGGCAGGCATCGACAGCATCGCCGCCGCCAATCACTTTTTGCAGACGCGCTTTCTTCCGCAGTGGGAACAGCTTTTCATCGTAGCGCCGCGCAACCCGCGCAATGCCCATCGACCCTTGGATAGAAGCCAACGTCTGGAGGAAATCCTCAGCGTGCGCGTGGGACGCACGGTGGCCGACGATCACACCGTGAGCTGGGATGGAAATCACTGGGGCGTGCCACGCCAAGAAGTTTGCGCCGGGCTGCGAGGTGCGCAGGTAGAAATCGAACGGCGTCTGGATGGTTCCCACTGGCTGCGCTTCCGCGGCCGCTATCTCCGCTTGCAGCACTGCCCCGCACCGCTTCGTTCCGCGAGTCCTTCCGGCCTACGGCCTCCAGGACTCGCGGAGCGAAGAGCAAAACCATTAGACAAAATCAAACCCAAATACCATGTGCCCGCCGCTCACCCTTGGAGGAAACCATGGACCCGGACATTTCTATCTGGCGAAAAACCGGACATTTCTACTTTGCGTTGACACCACGATCGACACCACGATCGACACCACGATCGGCAATACCAAGGGCCCTCTTACTTATTTAGGATGGCCTGACCGTACCATCAAATGACCGTTATCCAATTGCGGGAGAGGCACCTTTTACATTTTGTCCTGCATATTCACTCTCAAAATTGTTTATATCCAATTTTCCTACACTCGCTCATCCTCAAACGTTACTCGGTACCGTTGCGCTGAGCCGGTTCCCAAAAATGCCAGTACCGATGCGCACCTCAGTCGCCCCCTCCTCAATCGCCACTTCAAAATCATGCGACATCCCCATCGACAGCACCGGAAGCGCGAGTCCGCTGGCGCCGGCCAACTTATCCCGCACTCCCCGCAACCGTGCAAAATAAGGGCGCACTTTCTCCGCATCCTCCAAAAACGGCGGAATACACATCAATCCGCCAACTTCCAAATTTTTCAGTGCAGCAATCCTTTCCAGCAGCAAAGGCAACGCAGAAATCTCCGCCCCACTCTTCGTCGCCTCATCTTCCACCCGCACCTCAATCAATATTCGCAATTTCCCCGCCGCCTTCAATTCCGCCCACGCGCGATCCAGCCGCTCCGCCACACCAAAATCATCCACAGAATCTACACAATGGAACGCCTTCGCCGCCCGCGCCGCCTTGTTACTCTGCAAATGCCCAATCAAATGCCAACACGCACGTAAATCCCCAAGCGGCCAATGCTTCCCTTCCCACTCCTGCACCCGATTCTCCCCAAAATGCCGAATCCCCGCCTCATACGTCTCGCGAATCGCCTCAGCAGGCTGCGTCTTGGACACCGCAATCAATGTAACCTCGTCGCCGCGCCGAGCTTTCTCCCGCGCCCGCTCTATGCACTCCTGAATTTGCAGAATATTTTCGCCGATGGTAGTGGCCATAATCGCGGGTAAATCCTAGCACGCGTCTAGCAGATCAGTTTCCGGCAACGCGACTAGCCTGGGGTTGGCTCCGGTTCACGCGAAGTCCTACTCTGGAATACTACTGGAGAAGAGGGCGGATCACTTCATTTCCCCTTGACGGCGTTCTCCGCGTCGACCAGGAGCGCATCTAACTGTTTGCGATCTAACAGTCGGCCCTTAATGAAGACCGCCTCTATTTTCTCGGCGTTATGGATATCAATTAGCGGATCCGCGGTCAGCAGCACCATATCGGCAAGCTTGCCCTTCGAAATTGAACCGAGATCTTTTTCCATTTCTAAAAAGCGCGCCGGGTTGATCGTCGCCGTTTGCAGTGCCTCCATGGGCGTTAATCCGGCTCGCACCAGGAGTGCAAGCTCATCGTGCAGAGAAAATCCAGCGTATATATACGGCACACCCCAAGCGGTGTCAGTACCGGCCAACAACGGGACACCGGCTCGATGCATCGCACCAACCATGACCAGTCGTTTTTCGAAGACCCTGGGCCATGGCGATGGCCCGGCGTGTTGCCTCATGTACTCAAGCCACCGTTTCTGAATGGAAGGAGGAATGTATTTTAGCCGGGCATCACTCGTGACGCGAGAATCATTGAATTGTGCATCCTGCATGAAAGCGACAAAGGTCGGTACCTGCCACGTCTGATTCCTCGCGAGATGCGCGAATACTTTTTTAGCTTTTTCTTCGCTGTAGGAGCCGCTGGCCTCGATGGCTTCCAGCGACCAACGCACAGAGCTGGTCATTTCAGCGCCGCCCTCGACTAGCGCAGTTCGAATCTCGGCCTCTCGAGCCGAACAACCAAGATCTACTCCAGTCAGGTGTTCTATGCTTTTTTGTCCCGCGTCAGACACTTCCAGAACGGTTACCGAAACGGGTACATGTCCCACAAATGGCATGCCCTGCTTTTTCGCTTCCTCCGCGATGGCAAAGTAAACATCGCGCGAAAGTGCCGAGTAAACCTTAACGAAATCCGCGTGACCGGCTCTGAGCGACTTGACGGCCTCTCGGCCTTCGGCCGGCGTTTTCACCGCGACAAAGGTGGCAGAACCTGCCGTCAGGCGACCATCAAGGATTTGCCCCGTCCCAACGATGCGAGGTCCAAGGAGCGACCCGTCCGCGATCTGTTTTTTCAGCTGCCCTATATCGTCCAATCTCATATCCGTGCCCATGTCGCGGATGCCCAAGACCCCATTGGCCACAAACATGGGAAACATGCTCGCCATTCTGTCCGAACGCACCGCATGCTCGTGCATATCCCAAAGGCCTGGAATTAGAAACTTTCCTGTGCCGTCCACAACCTTCCCGCCCGCTGGCAAATCCACATCTCCGCTCTTTGCTACTTCAGAAACTCGGTCACCGGAAATGACGACGGTTCGGTCTTGCGTCTCCTTGCCGGCTTCCGTGTCAATGAGCGTCACATGAGTAATGTAGAAAGTATTGCCAGTCGAGTTGCCCGGAGTCGCGGACGTCGAACGATCCTGTGAATTCGTAAACACGGAGAGCAGAGCGAAGGCCAACAGCATTAACAGAAAATTGACTTTCATCTGTCCTCCTGAACGATTGCGATTGTACGTGTAATCGCATGGTACGCGCTGATCAGAACCTGAAGTTGGCACAATTTGAAACAGCCGCGGGGCATGAAATAACTTTGCCTCTAACGCAGGTGAAGCATACGATGTGCTCCGCGCCCAAAGTCCGTGCTCCGTTTTGAAATCGAAAGTCCCGGTTAGAAAGGCTCGTATGAAAATTAAGACTTCAATCGTTGTGGCAACATGTTTGATCTGTATTGTGGCCCTGCTCCCTGTTTTGCGCAGCCAGATGAATAGTTCCGATGTTGTTGCGGCGATCACCAAACTCGAGAGCGAGCAGACCAAGGCAGCGTTAGCGAACGATGTCTCCTACATAAAAACAAATTTAGCCGATGACGTCGTCGAGGGTACCAGCTTCGGAGAATGGATCACCAAGGCGTCGCTGATTGCCGACGCCGCGGATCCGGCCAAAAACAAGACCAACAGCGAAACAATCAGCGACTTGAAAGTCACCGCGTACAACAATGTCGCCGTCGCGCGTTATCTAAACACCTACGACGACGTTTACCACGGCCAGCATCGCAGCCGCTCGGTGATTTGCACCGACACCTGGGCCAACCAGGGTGGCTCATGGAAACTGGTGGCTAATCACTGCTCACAGAAAAAATAAAATCGGTTGTTCGCGGCAAACTGGGGCGGAAAGAAATTCCGCCTCAGTTTTTTTATCCTGTCTTGTCGCTTGCGCAAATGCCTCTTCCATTTCAGCGCCGGATCGCTAAGGCGATCCCCGCCACACCGCCTATTTGCGGCGCACCCACGCGCACGGTTACACTGACTCTCAATGCATCTCACGCGCCGAAATTCGCGTACCCGCCACTTAATCCCGGCACGCCTACCTCACCCTGACAAATGAACAACGGTAAACTAATCGCTGTCGAAGGCATCGATGGAAGCGGCAAGCGCACCCAGGTGGAGCTGCTGAAAAACGCGCTGGTCGCCAAGGGACATCAGACCTACCTCACTGGCTTCCCGATTTACGATTCGTGGTTCGGCCAGATGGTCGGCGAATTCCTCAACGGCGAATTCGGCCCCCTCGAAGAAGTCGATCCCCATTTCACCGCTCTGCTCTACGCCGGCGACCGCTTCGAAGCCAAAGCCAAAATTGTCGACGCGCTGGCCGCCGGAAAAATTGTGCTGGCCGATCGTTACATCGGCTCCAACCTCGCCCATCAAACTGCGCGCGTCTCTCCCGCCGAACGCCCCGAATTCGTAAAATGGATCGAGCACCTCGAGTACGAAATTTATGGCCTCCCCCGCGAAAGCCTGGTCCTCTATCTTCGTGTTCCTCCCCTGGAAGGCCAAAAATTAGTAGCGCGAAAAAAAACGCGCCGTTACACTCCCGCAACGCATGATTTGCAGGAAGGCAGCTTGCGCCACCTCGAAGACGCCGCGGAAATGTACGACGAACTAGCCAAGCGCGAGAACTGGCATACCATCGAGTGTTTTGACGCCGCCAAACACGCGATGCGCGCACCGCAATCCATTGCGGAAGAGATTTTAGCGGCGGTCGAGCCTCTACTAGCTGGCAATTCCGCGCAGGAGCAGACTTAACCGATGGGCTTCAGCGATTTTCTCGGCAACGAACGCATCGTCAGCGCCCTCCGGGGAGCGCTCCGCGCCGGCCGCGTTCCCCACGCCCTGCTTTTCACCGGCGCCAGCGGCGTAGGCAAATACACGCTCGCCCGCATGTTCGCTCAGGCCGCCACCTGCGAACGCCTCACCGATGATTTCTGCGGCGAATGCCCCACCTGCCAGCGCGTCGCGTTGCTCGCCGATCCGGCCCTGCTCATCGAGCAAGGCCTCGCCGAGCGCGGCGAAAGCGCCGACGCCGCCATGGTCGAGCGCATGCCCCTCATTCTGCAAACCCATCCCGACGTCTGGGCCCTCGTCCCCGATCCCGTCAGGCTGAAAACTCCCGTAGCCCGCCCCATGCTCCGTGTCGGCCAGATTCGCGCCGTACAACGCGCCGCATATTTCCAGCCTATGGGCCGCCGCCGCGTTTTTATCCTCGATGGCGCGGACACCATGCGCTGGGACGTCGCCAACGTATTTCTGAAAATTCTCGAAGAGCCGCCGCCATCGGCGACGCTGATCTTGATCGCTCCGTCGCCGTATTCCCTGCTGCCCACCATCGTCTCGCGCTGCATGCAATTTCACTTCGCGCCGCTCCCGCAGTCCGACGTCGAGCGCATCCTGAAAGAAAAAACCGATCGCAAGGGCGCCGAAATCACGCTGGCCGCGCAACTTGCCGAAGGCAGCCCCGGCTTGGCCATGGAGATCGACGTGGAAGCCAGCGCGCAACGCCGCCAGGACACGTTGCGCATCCTGAGCCGCGCCGCGCAAGGCCAGGGCTTCGCGCAACTCTTCGCCGACACCGCCGCGCTCGCCAAAGACCGCGAAACCACCTTCGAGCGCCAGCTGGAAATTTTCTACGGCCTGCTCACCGATCTACTCGAGCTGACCGCCAAAGTAAAAACCCCCATGCTGCGCAACAAGCCCCTAGCCAAAGAACTCCAAGCCCTCAGCAACATCGTCGACGTCTCCTGGGTAATGCGCGCCATTGCCGGATTCGACGAGCTGCATGCCGGAGCCCGCCGCAATCTCAACAAGCAGCTCGGCCTCGATGCCCTGGCCGCCTCCCTGGCCGGCAGTGCCGATAATGGGCCCGGAGCGCGAGCTTAACTTTCGCGTCGGCAGGATTCAAGAGTTTCATACGTCGTACTGTAACCCGCGGCAGATCGCAGGCATCATAGGGACATAGCAACTGAGAGCCACCCTCGCCGTAATAAGGAGCAGTCATGGTGAATCGCCGGATGTTTCGCCCCGGCTTTGCGGATATGAAAGAATCAAACTCCCCCCGGCCGGTTCACAACGGTCCCGCGCCGAGCAAGAAACCCGCCCCACCCGAATTGACCCACGCCGAGAATTTTTACTGGGTCAAGCAAATGCAATCCCACACGCCCATGGCCGTCGTCCTGGAAGACGGAGAAATCCTCCACGGAACAGTGGAGTGGTATGACCGCGACTGCATCAAGCTCACCCGCCAGGGCAGCCCCAACCTCCTGGTCTTCAAGCGCGTCATCAAATACGTCTACAAAGACGGCGAAGAATCCGCCCACGGCGGCGACGAGTAGCCTGCAGCCCGATTGATCTTGGCAACAACCACTGATGCGAGTCATTCCGAACCGCCGCATAGCGGCGCGTGAGGAATCTGCTGTTCAAGCCCGCTCGCGCAAGCCTCTCAAAACCTAAAATAACCTTTCTCAATGATTACTCTTCTGCTATAATACTCGCCAGGAAACCCGCATCCAAACTCGCAACAAACCAAAAACGATGCATTTCTTACACCCATCGGTTGAACGTTCATTCACCTTTTCAACGCACGTAGTTGAACGCTCAACTAAGTAAAAGTCCTAGTACACCAAATCAAACAAAGCACTTAAATCCAGCAATCCCGGAACGGTCCAAGTCCGCGCAGTGCCGAAACACCCTCAGTCGCAGCACAACAGCCAAAACTCAATGTCACGTTCCTGCATCGAGGAGCGTCTAAAAGGCAACTGTCCCGGTGATTGCACCACGATTAACGGACTGAGGTATCGTTCCAGCACTAAAAAGTGAGGAGTCTGCAAAACAACTTATGCGCATCGGGATAACCTGCTACCCAACCTACGGCGGCTCCGGGGTGGTCGCCACCGAACTAGGCGCCGAACTGGCCGCCCGGGGCCACGACGTCCACTTCATCAGCTACGCCCCACCCATCCGCATGAACCCCAACGACCCGCACATCCATTTCCACGAAGTGGAGGTGGCGTCCTATCCGCTGTTCGACCACCCTCCCTACACCCTGGCGCTCGCCACAAAAATGCTCGAGGTCTTCGAGTCCGAGTCGCTCGATCTGCTGCACGTGCACTACGCCATCCCCCACTCCGTCAGCGCCATGCTGGCGCGCTCCATGGCCGCCCCGCGGCGCCTGCCCTTCATCACCACGCTGCACGGCACGGACATCACCCTGGTCGGCAGCAACCGCAGCTACCTGCCCATCACCAAATTCTCCATCGAGCAGAGCGACGGCGTCACCGCCATTTCGCAATATCTGCTGAACCAGACCCTCAAAGATTTCGACATCAAGCGCCCCATCGAGGTGATCCCCAACTTCGTGAACTGCGATCTGTACACCCGCACAGCCGATCAAGGCCTCGCCAAAAAATGGGCGCCCAATGGCGAGCCCATCCTGATGCACCTCTCGAATTTCCGCCCGGTTAAACGCGTGCTCGACGCGGTGGAAATTTTTGCGATGGTGCGCGAAAAAATGCCCGCAAAATTGGTGCTCATCGGCGACGGCCCCGACCGCGGCGCGGCCGAATACCTGGTGCGCAAAAAGAAGCTGCAAAAAGACGTGATTTTTCTCGGCAAGCAGGATCAGGTATACGAAAAACTCGCCGCCGCCGATTTGTTCCTGCTCCCTTCCGAGCTGGAGTCGTTCGGATTAGCAGCGCTGGAAGCCATGGCCTGCGAAGTCCCCGTCATCGCCACCAACGTAGGCGGCCTGCCGGAAGTTGTCGAGCACGGAGTCGACGGCTACCTGGTGGAACCCGGCGACGTGAAGTCCGCAGGCGCCACATGCTATCGAAATCCTGTCGCGCGCCGATCGCGGCCGCGAAATGGGCCGCACCGCACGCCTCAACGCCAAACAAAAATTCTGCGCCAACGATGTCATCCCGCAATACGAGCGCTACTATCAGCGCGTCCTGGAATCCGCCTCAGCCGCCAAAGCCTGAGGCGAACTGGCTTCCGTTTGTTGACGAATGTGTATCAGCACCCGCATGTGAATCTTGTGAATTACGTAGTCCGACCACCAGTGCCAATACGTGGCGGGCCACATGCTGTGGTGATACCAGGTGGTTCCTTCCAGCCGGGTTCGTCCGCCGGGCAGCGCCGTCAACAAAAATTGCCCGCCGTGTGAAATGAAATAGCCGTGCAGATGCGGCGGGTCGATGTGGCCGTAAGGAGTGAGTTCGTTCAGCGGCGCGGGATTTTTCTCGACATCAAATTTCAAGAGGCGCGGTTCGTCCCAGACTGTGATTGGTTCCACGAAAGGACCGGTAGAGAAAATGCAGCGCCGCGTGGCGCCGACGCCTGCTCCATCGATTTCGGCGCGAATGGGATAAGCGATGCCGGCGCGAAACAGCAGTTCGTGCGGCGGCGGGATTTCCGCGAAGGACACCACCTGGCTCCATACTTTTTCAGGCGGCGCATTAATCGTTACCGCGGAGCGCACCACGTAGACAGGCGGCTGCAATGCTGCAGCGTGCTCGCCGAGAAAAGCGGACGGGATCACCAACAGGATTGCGGAAAGAATGGCCGGTTTGTGGCGCGGACTCCAGTATCGGTCCTGGATAATGTAGCCGACGATGCCGCCAAGAAGCGCCAATGCCAATGCGATGGGCGCAGCCATCATCACGCAGATAACGCCCTCAACGGCGATGCCTACAATCACCGCTCCCAGAATGACGATCGGAATGAGCGCGACTTCCGTGCAATCTGTGAATGAACGCGGTTCGTGATAGCTGTACAGCAGCGCGGCAAACATTCCCATGCAGAACGGCAGCGCGACGAACAAGCTCCATCCGTACGACTGCATGATCCGGGGTCCAGGCAAAAGAAACAGCAAGCCGATTGCGGACGTGACGAAAGTTGTCAGCACTGCGTTAGCGAATTTCCCCTTGGGAATAATGCGATCCAGGGGGCGGACATTCGGCCAGGGCGAGGCTTCTGCGGCCGGACTGCTTTGTTTCGACGGCAGAAAACACAAGATCAGAAAAAAAATCAGATTCAGAAACGGGATGAAAAACAGGCAGACCAGCCACACCGGTTGCCCGGCGTCGCGCAATCGCCGCACCGTCATGGCCACGCCAACCCAGATGAATGGTAGAGCGAGCAAGAGCAGTTCAAGCAACACGCGCTTTTCGGGATAGGACAACGCGGTGAGGCGCGCAGCTTTGCCTAACGGTTCCCAATAGTTGAAGACACCGTTCGTTTGCAGCAAATATTCACTGGCGATATAGCGGTCCAGATTGTGCTTGATTGCGAATCCGATGAGACCTATCAGAGCATAGGTGCCGCGGCCGACGGTGCCATCCAGGCGGAAGATGTTTGTCAGAGGATTGGATCGCAGTGACATTTTGTCTCCTGTTTACGCAGTCAGTAGCGAACTTGGCCTGGTGGACTAATTCTTTGGCGAAGAAGATCGTTCTGCGATGACGCAGGAAGTTGCTGCGGCGCATTTGCGGCGCGCGGCTATCCAGCGATATGCGGAGCGCAGCGCTTCCATCATTCCAGGCAGCCTGGAAAGCCAGACCAGCGGGCGCGCCCACCAGATTTCGCGCGCGAGCGCGACGGCGGCATCGGCGCCGCCGAATTGTTTTCCATCGCTGAGCAGGAGGCGCATTTCGAGCAGCAATTCTGAGGGAGACAAACCGAGGAGCGGTCCCACGCGTGGATCCTGAAGCGGCGCCAAAGCAAATCCGCGCTTTTGCAACGACGGCGCAACGGCGCGGACGATTTTTACACAGAAGGCGCAGTCGGCGTCGAAAAACAACCAGCCACGGGCGTGACGCCCTTTGCTGTCGGTGAATTCAGAAGCGAGCGAAATCATAAAGCTACCCAGCTTTTTTGCGGCCGGTGCCCAGCAGCGTGATGACTTTGCCGCGCAGCTTGACGACACCCTTCAACGCGGCGTCCGGCATGCGCACCACTTCTTCGAAGAGCCCGGTCATGGCGCTTAGAAAATCGAGCATGCTTTCGACGCGCGCCAGCGTGTAGGCGTCCTTTTCCGGACTGGCCTTCAATTCCTGGACGCATTCGGAGAGCAGCCGCAGCGTGGGGTCGATTTCGCGGCGCTTACGCTCTTCGCTCACGATGCGAAAAATTTCAAAGACATCCTTGGTGCAGTCGAAATGGTCGCGGCGGTCGCCCAGCACATGCACCACGCGGACAATGCGCCAGCCCTGCAGCTCGCGCAGGCTGGTGCTCACGTTGGAGCGGGCCACGGCAAGAATGGTGGCAATCTCGTCGGCCGGCAGCGGGTGGGGAGAAACAAACAGCAGCGCATGAATTTGCGCGACGGTGCGATTGATGCCCCAGCGCGTGCCCATTTCGCCCCAGTGCAGGACGAATTTCTGTGCGACGGGGCTGAGGGGAGCGGATTGCGTATGTTCAGTCATTTCTGTCTATTCAGAAACTACAGTAGCAAGGGGAGCATGTCAAGCATTTCTTTTCAGGGCCTTATTCCCTACTATCGACCGTATTTTGTGCCACTTACGATGAGCACCTCTGCCGGCAGACTCAAGCCGCCGTCCGTAGCGTATTCGCGCAGCGAGCCGAGCGACTCAAGATTCACTTCCGCCAACTGATCTGCTGAAAGTGACGCGATTTTTGCGCGAAACGTGTCGGACATCTCCCGACGCATCGCCCAGAAATCTTCCGCGGAGATCGGCGCTTGAATCGCGAATTGGAATAGGCGCTCGGACACCGTCACCGCGCCAGCCTCATTCAAAACCTTTTGTAATTTCCCGGGAGCGGCAAATCGGAACGCGTCAAAAGCATCGGGATCGGGTGGCGCTGGCGGGACATGGCGGTCGATAACGCGCGACAGCAAATAATGAAACGGATTTTTGTCGGCAAAATGCCACACCGCCAAAACCAGTTTGCGCCCGGGCTTCACCACTCTCAGCAGCTCGCGAACCGCGTCGACCGGCGAAGGAAAAAACATCGCGCCGAAGCGGCAGATCACCGCATCGAAAGTGTCGTCCGAAAACGGCAGATGGTCGGCAGAGGCCACCTCGAATTGCACATTTTTTAACGCAAGACTATCTGCCGCGCGCCGCGCCGCTTCGATCATTCCGGGAATCGGATCGATCCCGAAAACTTTGCCTTCAGGACCGACCAGCGCAGCCAGACTCAGTGCCGGTTCTCCCGGCCCAGTAGCAATATCCAGAACGGTGTTGCCGCTCTCAATCCGCGCATTCTCGACAACCGCCCGCGTAACCGGCTCAAACATCCCCCGAATAATTTCGCGGTGCTTCTCCCAGTACGGAGCGGACCCGCTCCACCGTTTTATGATCTCTTCCTCAGGCTGCATGCGTGCATTAGTATAGCGTTGCAGTGTTATTTGGCGCGGCATCCATTTCAGTTGAGGACTACTTCCCGACCTGCGCGTTAGTCAAGCGTTTCCCGATTCGCTGAAACGCGACGGCGTTTCTATGTACATTTCCTTGAGAATAGTGATGAGGTCTGGGATATAACGAGCATCCCCCTCGAACAAAATATACATGTTGCTTTCTTCCACTGCACAACGTACGACGGAGCGAGGTTGCTTCTTTTCCCGGTCTAACTCAACGCAATAGGCAGACCAGGCAGACCTGTTTCCAATGGGTAGCATGGTGCGTTGCTTAAAATGATATCCGGATTCCAGGGCGTTGCGAATCTGGCTGTCTTCAAATCGCGAATAGTCAGTTGCAGCCTTGAACGGACGATTTCCGCTGGTGTAAAAGCTGACGTGCGCGAAAGGAACTTCAAAACGCGGCGCTCCAAGCGTTAATTTCCAGATTGCAGGTCCATGAGGTTCGTTCGTCACGTAATAGCTTTTAGGAACGGTAATTCTCCACCCATGATGAGAAATTGAATTTCCGTGGAGCAGATGCCAACCAAACCCAAGCAGCGGAACAAACAGTAAGAGAATCGCGCTAACGGAAAGCGCCGCACATTTTACGAGAAGTTTTATGAAGCGAGTTTTTCTCACCTTAGATTCCGCGGTTAACATCGGTGAGTCTAGCTTATATGGCCCTCTACGAGTCGTTAGTTGGGACCGTTGCCGGCGCGTCGGGCTGGCGTTAGCCGACGGCTTGCATGGTGGAGACTAGTTCGGGGATGTCGATGCGGATGATGGTGCCGCCGGTGGCGGGGCTTTCGATTTCGAGGTTGAAGTCGGCGCCGTAGAGGACGCGCAGGCGTTCGCGGACGTTACTGAGGCCGATTCCTTCCACATACACGTGGGGCATTTTTTCTTCGGAGATGCCTACGCCGTTGTCTTCGATTTCGATGTGCAGGCGGCCGTCGCGATTGGCGGTGCGCAGCTGGATTTTGCCACCCTCGATTTTGGGCGCCAGGCCGTGCTTGAGGCAGTTTTCCACGATGGGCTGCAGCAGCATGCTGGGAACGAAAGCGTTGAGGGTGTCTTCGTCGAGTTCCTTGACGATTTCGAGATTGTCGCGGCCGAATCGGGCGACTTCGATGTCGAGGTAGTCGTCGATGAATTGCAGCTCTTCGTGCAGCGGAACGAAGGTTTCGTGCTTGCGCAGCAGGCGGCGCAAAATGTTGCTGAGCTTCAGCACCACGCCGCGCGCGGTGTCGGGATCGAAACGGATCAGCGCAGAAACGGTGTTGAGCGTGTTGAAGAGGAAGTGCGGATTGATCTGGCTGGAGAGCGCGTCCATGCGGGCTTTCAGCAGGAGCTGCTGGTGGCGCTCGAGATTCATCTCGATGCGCGTGTTGTTCCAGATTTTCAGCGGCGCGGCGACGGACATCAGCGTGGCGATGACGGTGAGGGCCAGCCACCAGTCCCAGTGCGGATCGATGGCGAAAAGCCATTTCGCTTTGGTGGCGTTGACGAGAGCGACGCGGCCAAGCTCCAGGCCGACGCAGGCAAGCAGCGGCGCCATTTCCCAGGACGGCTGTGCGTTGCGGATCAGGCGAACGACTGCGCGCGGAATATTTAAGAAAGTGAAGGGACCAAAATTCCAGATGTCTTCTTTATTAGGGATGGCCTGGCGGATGAGGCCGCCGAGAAGTCCCGCGGTGGAGGCGGCGGGCATGGCTAACCACTCGTGACCCATGAGCGCTGGAATGGTGATGATGGCTCCGCCGATGGGCCCGACGACGCGGCCGCCAAGCAGGCCCATCAGAAACGCGCCTTCGAGAGAAAGGTCGGCGAAGCGATACGGGTAGCCGACGAGGCGCAGGAAAACGCCGAGGATCAGCGGCGGCGTCATGAACAACATTAATTTTAATTTCTGATCGGGGTCGCGCTCTTCGGTGAAGAGCACGCGGCGGAAAGTGTTCCAGCGCGCCAGCAGCGCGGCGAACGACGAGGCCACGCCCACCTTGAGCAGCAAGGTGAAGAGCAGGTCGCGAACTGAGGTGGTGGCGTCCATCGTGATTGGTTTCGGCGCGGTTGCTTTGCCCCGCGCGCGCTTGGCTTACGCTAAGCTAATGTTACGCGGGATGTAAAGGATGTAGCGGGGATTTGTGGGCGGCATCTAAAGTTGTGCGCCCGCACAGGCGGCAGCGTCCCTGTTATACTTTGCGATTTCACGATGGCTAAAAAAACAAAAACGAAAAAGACTCGTCAGAAAAAAGGCGCGGCGCTGCAAATGATGGCGCAGGCCAAGCTGCCGACGCCGTATGGCGATTTTACAATCTATGGTTTTAAGGGCGGCGGGCCGCTGGACGAAGCGGTTGCGCTGGTGCGCGGAAATTTGCAGGGCAAAACCGCGCCGCTGGTGCGCGTACACTCGCAATGCTTCACCGGGGACACGCTGGGTTCGCTGCGCTGCGATTGCCGGGCGCAACTGGAAATGTCCATGCGGGCGATCGGTCGCGCGGCGGCGGGCGTGCTGATTTATCTGCCGCAGGAAGGTCGCGGCATCGGGCTGATGAACAAGCTGCGCGCCTACGAACTGCAGGACGGCGGGATGGATACAGTGGAAGCCAACGAGAAACTGGGATTTGCAGCCGACTCTCGCGACTATGATTTTTGTGGCGCGATTTTGAAAAAGCTGGGCGTGCGGCAGATTCGTCTGCTATCGAATAATCCGGAGAAAGTGCGGCAACTGGAGAATGCGGGAATTAAAGTGGCGGAACGCGTACCGTGCCAGCCGCGGATTTCAAAAACTTCGCGCGCTTACATGAAAACAAAAAAATCGAAGATGGGGCATTTGCTGAAGGGCGTTTGAGCCTCACCTAGTTACTTCGGTCGACTTAGTACAGCCGGAAAAGAACTTCAATTATGACCCAGGCTGCGACGGGGCGATGGGCCGCGTCGCGAGCGGGAGTGAAGTGCCAGCCGCGCACGGCTTGCAACGTGCGATCTTCAAGTCCCATGCCAATGCCTTTGGTCACGTGCATCTGCACAGCGCGGCCGTCTGCGCCGACGAGCACCTCGAGCGTGACGATGCCCTGCACTTTGGCTTCGCGCGCCTCGTCCGTGTACATCGGGTCCGGGCAGTACGCGCAACTAGGCCTGGTTACTCCCGCGCGATAGGGAGCGCCGGAGTAACCCTGGCCAATGGGACCATCGCCGCCCTCCCCCATCGTTGGGCCGTTGCCGCTGCCAATCGTGTTGCCGCTTCCTGGACCAGGCGAATTGGTTTTGTCTTTCATCCACGGGAGGCCGATGTCGACGACTGGCGTGAGCACCGCCGGCGCGTTGGGATCGAGGATGGTTGGCGGAACGGCAAGTTGCGGATCGGTTTTTTGCGGTAGCGATGGTTTTAACAATTGTATGGAGGAGATGGTCGGAATATGCCCGTTGGTCGCCGGAAGAGGATTGCGACCACCGCCCTGGCCGGCGCCGCTCGATGGATGTTCGCCGAGAAGCCGGCGCAGAAATTCCGAAGAGATAGGCGCCAACTGCTGCGCAGGATCTGCGGGGGATATGCGTGGTGTTTGCTTGAGCGAGGGATGAATGAACCAGGCAGCGAATGCGGCGATGATGGCGGCGTGCGTCAGCATGGAAGCAGATTGCGCGCGGCCAAGGCGCGGCCCGGTGCGCAGATCGAGAAGATGAATAGGCGCGCCGTTGGCACTAGAAATTTTCAGCGCCGCGCCGTGTGCGAGTTGCCGAGCATTGCTGTACACGCGTGTCAGCCAGGATTCGCGTGCGTTTTGGAATGATGCGCTGAAACGCGGAAGAAAATCGGGCATGGGTGGACCTCGACGCCCACCACGATTTTGTTGTCGCACCGACTGGGGCGGACGATGAATGGGCAGTGAGAATGCGGAGTGGGTGAAAGGGTTGCCTTAGAAGAGTCGAGGCTTACGCGATCAATCGAAGAGAGATTCCTCCACTTCGCGGCCGGTGCTCGCTTTGCGAGCAAAGAAAAAGACCGGTCGCTCCGGTCGGAATGACCGTTGGGTTGCTGGTCGGCTTAGATGGTGGTAGAACTAGAAACGCGTCAGCTACAGAATTTTCGTTGAGTATCAACTGTTGAGTGTCAACTGAATGACGGTTGAATGTATGCGCGGCTAGCCGCCGCCTACGAAGTGGACGATTTCGTAGCGGTCGCCGGGTTGGACGGCGGTTTCGGTCCATTGGGGGCGGGGCAGGATTTCGAGGTTGCGTTCGATGGCGACGTGGCCGGCGGGCAAGTTTAATTCCTGGAGCAGATCGGCGACCGTGGCGCCGCCGGGTGCGGTGCGGCGTTCTCCGTTGACGATAATGGCGAGTGAAGTTTCCATCGACGCAATCCTTGACGCGATTTTCCTTCGCGCTGTTCGTTAATTCTATTTAATCCCAATCCCTTGATTCTATCCTTAATCCTAATTTCTTAATTCTACGCTTGAGTGACGGGGACGCGCTGCTTGGCGCGCAGTTGGAAGCGCAGGTGGCCTTTGGCGGAGCCGTGAGCGGCCTCGATGACGATGGCGGCGTTGGCGGCGTGAAGGCGCGGCATGTCGAAGGCGAGGTGAGCTTCGCCGTCTGCGCCGGACTCGGCGGAAAGATTTCCGGGTTCATTGGCGCCGGCTACCGTGGCGGCGACTTTTGCTGCGCTGACGGGATTGCCGGAGCGGTCGGTAACCCGGAGATGCAAGGTGGCGCGCTTCCCTGCCAGCCAGGTTTTGGTGTTCAGCAATTCCAGGGACAACGTTGCGGGCGGCGGCGCGGCGATATTTTTTTCGCCCGCGTGCGCGTTCGCGGATTTGTTTGGCGTGGCCGCAACAGGCGCAGGCGGAGCGGGCGGCGGCAGATACAGCGCGCCACTGCGAATTTCTTCGAGCACCTGGCGGTGCTGTTCATCGAGGCGCAGCTTGAGAGCGGCTTCGCGATCGGGATTGAGGGGCAGCAGGTCGTGATAATTGTTGGTGCGGCGGTGCAGCACGCGGCCGCGGCAATACACGGTGGTGTCGATCAACGCGGTGGTAATACCGGCGTCCTCGGTCTGCACGTGATAGGTGGTCTGGCCGAGACTAACATTGGTGTTATGACCGAAGATCATGGCGATGGGCCCCGAGTAGTGCGAACGGTTCAAAAAGTCCGGCAATTGAGATTATAAAGAATCACGGCCGGGATTTGACCGATTGGTGGTCGAGTCGTTATTATAACGCTTCGCTTATGGGCGGTTCCGACCTACACAGTTACGCTCCGCTTCTCATACACCTGCTGGTCGCAGCGGCGCTAGCCGGCATGCTGACGGGTGTTTCAGTACTGATCGGGTGGCGGCGGCCAAGTCGCGTAAAACAGCAACCTTATGAATGCGGCGTGGAGCCGACGGGCGACGCGCGTGAACCTTTTTCGGTACGGTTTTACCTGGTGGCCATGGTGTTTATTTTGTTCGACGTGGAAGCCATCTTTTTGTATCCGTGGGCGTACATTTTCCGAAGCCTGGGCTGGTACGGATTTGTGGAGATGATGATTTATATCGGCATTCTGTTGGTCGGATACC
The DNA here is from genome assembly GCA_963819625.1 of uncultured Acidobacteriota bacterium. GTDB lineage: Bacteria > Acidobacteriota > Terriglobia > Acidiferrales > UBA7541 > Acidiferrum. The sequence goes on along the minus strand of CAWFWY010000017.1, from coordinate 115,074 downwards.
TATACCTCTGGAAAAAAGGCGCACTGGACTGGCACGAAACGAGCGTTCGGGATCAGAAAAGTTGACCGAGACTTCTAACCAGGAAAATAGTGGGGCGGGCGGACGTCCTTCTTGCGTGGAACTTTTGCGGGCGTGGGACGCGAAGGCCGTCGCGGAAGTGATTGAATATCGCGGCGAGACCACCGTAGTGGTGCCGCGCGAATTGTTGCGCGCCACGGCGATGCGCTGCCGCGACGAAATGCAGTTTAACTTGCTGACTGACGCCACCTGCCTGGACCGCCATCCGTTCGAGCCGCGATTTGAAGTGGTGTATCAACTGGTGGCTATTTCGCGGCCGGAGAAGTTGCGGTTGAAGGTGAAATTGTTTGGCAAAGACGCGGTGCTCGATTCGCTGGTGCCGGTGTGGCCGGGAGCGAACTGGCTGGAGCGCGAAATTTACGATTTGTTCGGAATTCATTTCAACGAGCACCCGGATTTGCGGCGCATCGTGCTGCCCGACGACTGGGAGGGCCATCCGTTGCGGCGCGATTACCCGGTGGAAGGATTCCGGGATTTGCCGGTGATGCCGCTGGGATTCACGAAGACATCGATATGACCATGGTGGAGACAGCAGTCGGCCAGGCGAAAACGATGGTCCTTAACATGGGCCCGCAGCACCCGTCGACGCACGGGGTGCTGCGCATTTTGCTGGAGCTGGACGGCGAGACAGTGGTGAAAGCGGTTCCCGGATTGCGGCTACCTGCACACCGGCATTGAGAAATCGTGCGAAGACAAAACCTATTCGCAGGCGATTACGCTGACCGACCGCATGGATTACCTGAATCCGCTGGGCAACAACCTGGTTTACTGCATGGCGGTGGAAAAACTGCTGGGCCTGGAAGTGCCCAAGCGGGCGCAGTACATTCGCGTGATGATGGTGGAGCTGCAGCGCATTTCGTCGCACCTGGTGTGGCTGGGGACGCATGCCATCGACCTGGGCGCAATGTCGGTTTTTCTGTATTGCTTCCGCGAGCGCGAAGAAATTTTGAAAATTTTCGAGATGTTTGCCGGGCAGCGCATGATGACCAGCTACATCCGCATTGGCGGAGTGGCGTTGCAGCCGCCGGCGGGCTGGCGGCAGGCCATCGATAAATTTTTGAAGTACATGCCCAGCCGGGTGGACGAGTACGAAGCGCTGCTGACGAAAAACCGCATCTGGATGGGGCGCACGCAAAATGTGGGCTACATCAGCGCGGAAGACGCCATTGCGCTGAGCATGACTGGGCCGACGCTGCGCGCTGCAGGCGTGGCTTACGACAACCGCAAACTGTTTCCCGTATTCGAGCTATGAGGAATTTGATTTTGATGTGCCGACGCGCACCGAATCGGATTGCTTCGGCGCGTTACATGATTCGCGTGGCGGAAATGCGCGAGAGCCTGAAGATCGTGCGGCAGGCGATGGACAAGATTACGGATGAAGGGGCGATCAAGACCGACGCCCCGGGCATCGTGCCGCCGCAGCGCGAGAAGATGAAGACGGAAATGGAAGCGCTGATCTATCACTTCAAGATTTTCACGGAGGGCTTTTCGCCGCCGGCGGGCGAAGCGTTTGTGACGCGTGGAATCGCCGCGCGGGGAGCTGGGCTGCTTCATCGCCAGCGACGGATCGCCGAAGCCGTTGCGCTGCCACTTCCGGTCGCCGTCGTTTATTAATTTGCAGGCTTTGCCGAAACTGGTGCAGGGGCAGCTGATTTCGGATGTGATCGCGTGCATCGGCACGATCGATATCGTGCTGGGCGAGGTGGACCGCTAGCCATGAAACTGGTGATGTCATCGCAACTGACGGCGCGATTCGACAAGCTGCAGACGGCTTATCCGGTGAAGCGCAGCGCGCTGGTGCCCATGCTGCTGTATGCGCAGGATGAGTTTGGCTACATCAGCGACGAAATGATGGCGGAGATTGCGCGGCGGCTGGAGTTGCTCACCGTGCAGGTGGAAGAGACGCTGGAGTATTACTCCATGCTGCACCGCAAGCCGGTGGGGAAATATCACGTGCAGGTGTGCACCAATATTGCTTGCATGCTGCGCGGCGGAAACGAATTGCTGGACCGCGCGAAGAAACGGCTGGAAATCGGGCACAAAGAGACCACCGACGATGGCGTGTTTTCACTGGAAGAAGTGGAATGCATCGGGGCGTGCACCGGGGCTCCGGCGATGCAGGTGAACTACGATTTTTATGAGAATTTGACGCCGGTAAAATTCGACAAAATTATCGAATCGCTGGACCTAGGGCGGAAAGAAGAGCCGGCAGGGGTGATTTCCGGAGCGCTGCACCCGCGCGAGAAGGGCGAGGTTCCGGTCATCAGCAAGCGCTGGGAGATAGAAGGCTCGACGAAAATCGATGTATTTCTGCAGAACGGCGGCTACCTGGCACTGGAAAAAGCGCTGAAGCAGATGACGCCGGAAACGATTATCGACGAAGTGAAAAAATCGAACCTGCGCGGGCGCGGCGGCGCGGGATTTCCTACAGGCATGAAGTGGTCGTTTGTGCCCAAGGATTCGCCAAAAGCGCGCTATGTGATTTGCAACGCGGATGAGTCCGAGCCGGGGACGTGCAAGGACCGGCCGCTGATGGAACTGGATCCGCACCAACTGATCGAAGGCATGGTGATTGCGGGTCGGGCGATTGGTTCGCACCAGGGATTTATTTATATTCGCGGCGAGTATCGCTACGTGCTGGACATCGTGCAGAAGGCGCTTGACGAGGCTTACGAGCGCGGATATCTGGGCAAAAATATTCGGGGCTCGGGATTTGATTTTGATTTAATGGTGCACACCGGCGCGGGCGCTTACGAGTGCGGAGAAGAATCGGCGCTGATGGAATCGCTGGAAGGCAAGCGCGGGTACCCGCGAATCAAGCCGCCATTCCCTGCCGTGGTGGGACTGTATGGCTGCCCGACCGTCATTAATAACGTGGAAACATTGAGCGCGGTGCCGACGATTATTCTGGGAGGCGGCGAAGCGTACGCCAATCTGGGCGTCGCCGAAAAATGGCGGGACGCGATTGCTGTGCGTGTCTGGCCACGTCAAGAAGCCGGGCATTTATGAAATTCCGCTGGGCATGAACATGAAGGAATTTGTTTATGGGATGGCCGGCGGAATCACGGGCGGCAAAAAATTGAAGGCGGTGATTCCGGGCGGCAGCTCGTGCCCGCTGCTGACCGCGGACGAGATCGATATCGCCATGGATTACGATTCGGTAGCCAAAGCGGGATCGATGCTGGGCTCGGGCGGCATGGTGGTTATGGATGAAGACACCTGCATGGTGGATATGGCGCGACGGATTATGCATTTTTACGCGCATGAATCTTGCGGGTGGTGCATTCCGTGCCGCGAGGGAACGACGTGGCTGCGCAAGATGCTGGAGCGGATCCACGCGGGATTCGGGCGCGAGCAGGACATCGACATGCTCAGCGAGCTTTCCAAAAATATCCTGGGACGGAGTTTTTGTCCGCTGGGAGACGCGGCGGCGATGCCGACGATCAGTATCGTGCAGAAATGGCGTGGCGAGTTTGAGGAGCATTTGCGCGGGGGCTGCGCGTACAAGTCCGCGGAAGCGCTGATCGGCAGTCGATGAAGCGAATGAAGCGAATCCATGGCTGACCAAAAATTGATCACCCTGAAAATTAACGACCGCGACGTGCAGGTGGCGCCGGGAACGCTGGTGATTGAGGCCACGCGGCGTATTGGGACCGAGGTCCCGTCGTTCTGCTACTACCCGGGCTTGTCGCTGCAGGCGGCGTGCCGCATGTGCCTGGTGGAAGTGGAAAAAATGCCCAAGCTGCAGACGGCGTGCACGCTGGTGGCAACCGAAGGCATGATCGTGCGCACCAATACGCAGCAGGTGCGGGACGCGCGGAAGTACATGCTGGAATTTTTGCTGACCAATCATCCGCTGGATTGCCCGGTGTGCGACAAGGGCGGCGAGTGCGAGCTGCAGGACATGGTTTTCCGTTATGGCGCGGACACCAGCCGGTTTATCGAGGAAAAAATTCACCGGCCGGAGGAAAAATGGTCGGAGCTGGTGTACTACGATGCGCCGCGGTGCATTTTGTGCTTCCGGTGCGTGCGCGTGTGCGACGAAGGGATGGACGTGAAGGCGCTGGGCGTGGGGATGCGCGGAGCCAACAGCGTGATTATTCCCAATCGTGGCGATCATTTGGAGTGCGAAGAGTGCGGGATGTGCATCGATATTTGCCCGGTGGGGGCGCTGACCAGCGGGACGTATCGCTACAAGACGCGGCCGTGGGAAATGCAGTACGCGCCGACGATTTGCACGCACTGCTCAAATGGCTGCAAAACCACCTTGAGTGTGCGTAATCACGAAATCATGCGGTCGAACAATCGCGACCTTTCGGGCATCAACAAGGATTTTCTGTGTGTGAAAGGGCGATTCGGTTTTGATTTCACGAAGCATCCGGAGCGCATCAAGCAGCCGTTGTTGCGGCGCGGCACGGAGCTTTATCCCGTTTCGTGGGAAGAAGCGGCGCAGGCGGCGGCGACCAAGCTGAAACAGGTTTTCGACACCGGCGGCAAGAATGCGATTGGGTTTATCGGGTCGAACCGCACATCGAACGAAGAAAATTATTTGTTCCAGCGGCTGGCGCGGCAGACATTTGGCACCAACAACGTGGATCATCACCGCACGGCGGACTACACCGGGCTGGTGACGGCGCTGGGCGAGCGCGCTAACGAGTCCATGCTGACGATGGAGCAGCTGTATCAATCGAAGGCCGTGCTGGTGATTGGAAACGATCCAACCAATCAGAATCCGCTGGCGGCATGGCAGATTCGCTCGGGCATCCGGCATTTCGGCACGAAACTTTTTATCATCAATGCGAACGAGATCAAGCTGGCGCGCAAGGCCACGCAATTTGTGAAAGTGGCAGCCGGGCACGAGGGCGGAGCGATCCGCTGGATGGCGCATGGCGAAGGACACCTGGCCCCCGAGATGGTGGAGCAGTTGGTCGCGATGAAGGCGGCGCTGGAAGCGGAGCCGGATGTCGCGATTGTTTTTGGCGAAGAAATTTCTGGCGCGGCAATTGCGCAACTGGTGGCGTTCGGATCGAAACTGCCGGGCAAGGTGGGCTACATGGCGCTGGGCGATTACGCGAATTCGCGCGGCGCGGCGGACATGGGCGTGCTGCCGGACCGGTTGCCGGGATACGCGTACACCGATAACACAGGCGCGCGCGAGAAACTCGAGCAAATCTGGGGCGGCGTGATACCTTCTGCCGCGGGCATGACCGCGCCGGAAATGGTGGACGCGGCGCAATCCGGAAAATTAAAAGCGCTGTACGTGATGGGCGCGAATCCGCTGGCGCATTTTGGAACGCTGGGATACGGGCGCGGAAAAGCGGAACTGCTGATCGTGCACGAAATGTTTTTGACGGAGACAGCCAGGCAGGCCGACATTGTTTTTCCGGCGGCGTCGGCATATGAGAAGGACGGAACCGTAACCAACACGGCGGGCGAGATACAGATGCTGCGCAAGGGCGTGGAAATTATGGGGCCGCGCACTGATTTTGATTTGCTGCGCATCGTGTCGCATCAGCTGGAGCGTTTGGGGCTGGGGAAAGCGTTTCACTACAAGTCGCCGGCGGCGGTGTTTGAAGAAATTCGCAAGACGGTGTGTGGATACAACGTGGCTCCCGGCGGATTGTTGCAGGGCGAAGCGGAACCGACGCAACTGAGCTTCAGCCGCAACGGGCACGCGCCGTATGACGTGCCAGTGGGGCTGATTCGCTCGGCGCACGATACGTTGTTCACCAGCGGAACTTTGGGAAGATTCTGCACCATGATGGAATCGCTGCCGGAAGCCGAGGCGGAAGTTAACTCGTGAACGATTTCCTGACCGCTCACGGATTTCTGATCGTCACCGTGATCAAGGTGGCGCTGCTGATGTTTATCGTGCTGACGGTGAACGCGTACCTGACGTGGTTCGAGCGCAAACTGGTGGCGCACATCCAGTCGCGCTGGGGACCGCACCGCGTGGGGCCGCACGGATTGCTGCAGCCCATGGCGGACGGACTGAAATTTCTTTTTAAAGAGGACCCGACGCCTGCGGGAGTGGATCGCTTCGTTTATTTTCTGGCGCCGCTGTTGTCACTGGCGCTGGCGCTGACTTCCATCGCGATTATTCCGTTCGGGCCTGATCCGCTGCCCTGGAAATTATTCGGGCAGACGGTGTACCTGGGAATTTTGCCGCCGGATGTGAACATCGGGATTCTGGCGCTGTTTGCGATTACCGCGCTGGGAGTTTACGGCGTGGCGCTGGCGGGCTGGTCGTCGAACAGCAAATACCCGCTGCTGGGCGGGTTGCGCAGCTCGGCACAGATGATCAGCTACGAACTGGCGCTGACTCTGTCAGTGGTCGGCGTATTGCTGATTGCCGGCAGCTTTAACCTGAAGGAAATTATCAGGAATCAGACCAGTCCGTACGGGATTCTGGGCTGGAACATTTTTCCGCAATTCCTGGGCTTCATTTGTTTTTTTATCGCCGCGGTGGCGGAAACGAATCGCGTGCCCTTCGATCTGCCGGAAGCGGAATCGGAGCTCGTGGCGGGATTTCATACCGAGTATGCCAGCTTCAAGTTCGCGATGTTTTTCATCGCGGAATACACCAGCATGATTACGGTGTCGGCGTTGTGCGCGATTTTGTTCTTTGGCGGATGGCTATCGCCCTTCCCTGCTTCGTGGACGTGGACGTATTACCTGCCGACGGTGATCCTGCTGCCCATGGGATTGTGGGTGATCTGGGACGGAATCAAGTACGAAACGCTTTTCGGCAAAGTGATTTTGCCGGGCGCGGGCGCGGTGTTTTGCATTATGGCTATCGCGCTGGTGGTTTTTCCGGGCGTCAATAATTTCATTCAGGGCCCGTTCTGGCTGCTGTCCAAGATTTTTGTGTTCCTGTTCGTTTACGTGTGGATGCGCGGGACGCTGCCGCGCTTGCGCTACGACCAGCTGATGGCTTTCGGGTGGAAGATGCTGCTGCCCGTTTCGATCGCTAACGTGGTGTTCACCAGCTTCGCGATTCTGAAGTGGGGCGCGATCCGATGACGCCGGAACTGGTGGTATTTTTTGTGCTGGCGGCGCTGGCAGTGGGCGGCGCGCTGAGCCTGATTTTCCAGAAGCACCCGATTCACAGCGCGCTGTCGCTGATTGTAGTGATGGTGTCGCTGGCGGGATTGTATCTGCTGATGGGCGCGGAATTTGTGGCCGCGGTGCAGATCATCGTTTATGGCGGCGCGATCATGGTGCTGTTTGTGTTCGTGATCATGTTGCTGAACGCGGGGATTGAAGAGCACACCAGCATTTCGAAATTTGCGGGATTTCCGGGGCTGCTGCTGGCGTTCGCGCTGACCGGATTCATCGCCGCAACGATTGCGCGTTCGTCGGACAGTGTGCAAGCGGCGTCGCAGGCGGGAAATATGTCGTCGACGAGGGATTTGTCGACGATGATTTTCCGGGATTTTGTGTATCCCTTTGAGCTGACTTCGTTTTTGATCCTGGTGGCGGTGCTAGGCGCAATTGTTTTGGCCCAGCGGGAGAAAGCCTGAGCATGGTGCCGACGAACTATTATCTGGTGCTGAGCGCGATTTTGTTCGGGCTGGGCGTGCTGGCATTTATTTTCAAGCGCAACATCATCACCATTTTCATGTCCATTGAGCTGATGCTGAACGCGGTGAACCTGGCGTTCGTGGCTTTCAGCCAGGCGATGCACAAGCTCGACGGGCAGGTGTTTGTGCTGTTCGTGATCGTGGTGGCGGCCGCGGAAGCCGCGGTGGGACTGGCGATTATCATTCTGACGGCGCGCAACCGGCAATCGCTGAACGTGGAACGCGTGGACCTGCTGAAACTGTAAATGCCGATACTCGAACATCTGTGGATCATTCCGCTGTTGCCGCTGCTGGGGGCGACGGTGAATGGCTTGTTGGGCCGAACGTGGCCGAACAAGATCGTGAATGCGGTGGCGATTGGCGCTACGGGATTGTCGTTTCTGGCGGCGCTGGAAACGGTGCGCGAATTTTTCCAGCTTCGGGCCGCTCAGATTCCCTGGGTGCAGCAGTATTTCACTTGGATTGAGGCGGGAAATTTCCGCGCGGGCTTCGATTTGCAGGTGGACCAACTGACGGTGGTGATGCTGCTGGTGGTCACCGGCGTGGGCTGGCTGATCCACATTTATTCCGTCGGGTACATGGCGCATGAGGGCGGGTATTACCGGTTTTTCTCCTACCTGAATTTGTTCATGTTTTTCATGCTGATCCTGGTGCTGGCGGCGAATTACGTACTGCTGTTTGTGGGCTGGGAAGGCGTGGGGCTGGCGAGTTATTTGCTGATCGGGTTTTATTTTTTGAGGAAGTCGGCGGCGGACGCGGGGAAAAAGGCGTTCATCGTGAATCGCATCGGCGATTTTGGATTCATGCTGGGGATGTTTTTGTTGTTCCGCACGTTCAATACGCTGGACTTCGTAAAACTTTTTGACAAGGCTACGCCGCTTGCTCCCGATGCGATGGGGCATTTGGGGACGCTGACGGTGGCTTGTTTGCTGCTGTTCATGGGCGCGGCGGGGAAATCGGCGCAGATACCTTTATATGTGTGGCTGCCGGACGCGATGGAAGGTCCGACGCCGGTGAGCGCGTTGATTCACGCGGCCACCATGGTGACGGCGGGCGTTTACGTGGTGGCGCGGTCGCACGTGCTGTTCATGCGCGCGCCGACGGCGATGCTGGTGGTGGCGATTGTGGGCTGCGCGACGGCGCTGTTTGCGGCGACGATCGGATTGGTGCAGACGGACATTAAGAAAGTGTTGGCGTATTCCACGGTGAGCCAGCTGGGCTACATGTTCCTGGCGTGCGGGGTGGGCGCGTTTTCCGCGGGGATTTTTCACTTGATGACCCACGCGTTTTTCAAGGCGCTGCTGTTTCTGGCGGCGGGCAGCGTGATTCACGCGATGGGCGGCCAGCAGGACATGCTGCAGATGGGCGGGCTGAGCAAGAAGATCAAGTGGACGTACTTCACGATGCTGACTGGGACACTGGCGATCGCGGGAATTCCGCCGCTGGCGGGATTTTTCAGCAAGGATTCGATTTTGCTGAATGCGTATCAGAGCGAAAACGGCGGGCCGAACGTTGGGCATATTCTATATGCGGCGGGATTATTTACTGCGCTGCTGACTTCGTTCTACATGTTCCGGCTGATTTTTCTGACATTTTTTGGCACAGTTCGCTACGACGAGCATCACGTTCACGTGCACGAATCGCCGAAAAGCATGCTGGTGCCGCTGGCGATATTGGCGGTGCTTTCGATTGTGGGCGGATGGCTGGCCGCGCCGGCGTTCCGGGGCAAGCCGGATTATTTTGCGAAATTTCTGGAGCCGGTATTTGCGGCGCCGGGCGGAGGCGAAGCGGCAACCGCCGAGGGCGTGGCGCACGCCCTGGAGACTCCCCTGGCTATCGTGGCAGTGATTACGGCGCTGCTGGGATTGTTCGCGGCATGGTGGCTATACCTGAAGCAGCCGGGTAAAGCGGATAGTTTGGCGAAATCGTTTGGCGGGGCGTACCGGACTTTGTTGAACAAATACTACGTAGACGAATTGTATGCCTGGGCGATTGTGCGGCCGCTGCTGTGGGTTTCGACCAACATTTTGTGGAAGACGGTGGACGTCGCGGTGATTGACGGAGCGGTGAATGGAATTGCCGAGGGCACCACGGTGATCGGCGACGCCACGCGCAGAACGCAATCGGGAAACACGCGGAGCTATGCGGTGTGGGTGGTGGTGGGCGCGATTCTGATCGTGGCGGTGATTTTCTGGCCGCATGCGAAAACCGTGCTGGGAGTAGCGCGCTGATGAGTTCCCTCTTCCACGGCGGACACCTGTTATCAATTCTGATTTTCTTTCCGGGTGTGGGCGCGCTGGCGTTGCTGCTGCTGCGCGGCGACGATCACGTTTTCATCCGGCGGATTGCGCTGATTGTTTCCACGGCGGAATTTTTGTTTTCGCTGCTGCTGTTGCGCGGAGTGCCGCTGGGCTCCACGGATTACCGGTTGGGAGAGAACGCGCAGTGGATCACGACTCCGCCGATTCACTATCACCTAGGCGTGGATGGAATCAGTTTGTTTCTGGTGATTTTGACGACGGTTTTGACGCCGATTTCTGTGCTGGCCTCGTGGAGCAGCATCCATCACCGGGTAAAAGAATTTTTTGTGATGCTGCTGATGCTGGAAGTGGGAGTGATCGGCGTATTCCTGTCGCTGGATCTGTTCCTGTTTTTCCTTTTCTGGGAAGTGATGCTGATTCCCATGGCGTTTTTGATCGGGATCTGGGGGCACGAGCGAAGGATTTACGCCGCGGTGAAATTCGTGCTGTATACCATGGCGGGCTCGATTTTGATGCTGGTGGGAATTATCTGGCTGTACAACGCCACGGGCACGTTTGACCTGCCGACCATTCAGCAAATGATTTCGACGGGCGCGCTGGTGCTACAGCCGCGCGCGGAGATGCTGCTGTTCCTGGCGTTTTTTGTGGCGTTTGCGGTGAAGGTGCCGCTGTTTCCCCTGCATACCTGGCTGCCGGATGCGCACGTGGAAGCGCCCACGGCGGGGTCTGTGATGCTGGCGGGCGTGCTGCTGAAAATGGGCACGTACGGCATGATCCGTTTTTGTTTGCCGCTGTTTCCGGAAGCGGCGCGGCGCGCGGCTCCCTGGGTGGCGGCGCTGGCGATCATCGGAATTATTTATGGCGCGCTGGTGGCGCTGGTGCAGCCGAACCTGAAGAAACTGGTGGCGTACTCGTCGGTGAGCCATTTGGGATTTGTGGTGCTGGGGATCTTTGCGTTCCGAACTATCTCGATGCAGGGCGCGGTGTACCAGATGCTGGCCCATGGTGTTTCAACCGGCGCGTTGTTTTTGCTGGTGGGCATGCTGTACGACCGGCGGCACACGTTTGAGATCAGCGAGTACGGCGGGCTGGCCACGCCGATGCCGAAGCTGGCGGGATTTTTCCTGTTTGCGGCGCTGTCTTCGCTGGGATTGCCGATGCTGAACGGGTTCGTGGGCGAATACCTGATTTTGCTCGGGACTTACGTGGCGCACTGGCAGTGGGCTGCGTGGGGCGCGCTTGGTGTGATTTTGTCGGCGTGTTATTTGCTGTGGTCATACCAGCGGGTATTTTTTGGAGAGGTCACGCACGAGAAAAATCGGAAGCTGGCGGATCTTTCCGGGCGCGAGAAATTGATTCTGGTGACCATGTCGGTGCTGATGTTGTGGATGGGCATCGGATCGACATTTTTCACGGGGCGGACGGCGGCGGCTTCGCAGGTGATCATCGATCAGGTGGAACCGCAGCGGCCTTATGAAGCGGTCGCGCCGGCGAGAGTATTGCCGGTGGCGGAAGCGCTTGCTGGTATAGCGAAGAGCGCACGTGGCGCGAAGCAAATTCCCGCGGCAGAAAGCGGGAACCGCTAATGCCTGGCTACATTCCGCGCGCTGATGACGTGTTGCGGGTGCTGCCGGAACTAGTCTGGTGCGTATTTGGCATGCTGGCGATGTTTCTGCAGCCGTTTGTGCGCAGCAAACAGTTTTTTACCGCGCTGGCGCTGGTCGGCGCGCTGGCGGGAACCGGGGCGGCGTTCGTGGCGGGCGCGACACCGGGCGCGGGATTTTTTGGGCTGATTGAGTCGGATCTTTTCAGTTTCTTTTTCCGGTTGCTGGTCGGCGTGGTAGCGGCGCTGGTGATTCTGGCGTCCAATTCCTATCTGGAGCGCGAGAAACTGCCCTTTGCGGAATTTTATGCGCTGGTGCTGTTTGCTACGGCGGGCATGGGAGTGCTGGCGTCGGCGCGGGAATTGCTGACCGCGTTCATCGGTCTGGAGCTGAGCTCGATTTCGAGTTACATCCTAGCCGGCTTCCGGCGCGATTCGATGAAATCGAGTGAAGCCTCGCTGAAATATTTTCTGCTGGGTTCTTTTGCAACGGCATTTTTTCTTTATGGCATTGCGCTGGTTTACGGCGCGACGGGCACTACGAATCTCAGCCGCATGGATGATGCCGATCCGACAAGCAACCTGCTGAAGCTGGGGTTGTCGCTGATTTTGATTGGAATTGGATTCAAGGTGGCGGCTGCGCCGTTTCAGATCTGGACGCCGGATGTGTATGAAGGCGCGCCGACTCCGGTGACGGCGCTGTTTTCGGCGGGGCCCAAAGCGGCGGCGTTCGCGCTGCTGCTGCGCATATTCGCGAGCGTGCCGGCGGCGACGCATTTCTGGTTCTGGGCGTTCTGGGTGCTGGCGGTACTGACGATGTTCGCGGGGAACCTGGGCGCGCTGCTGCAGACCAACGTGAAGCGCTTGCTGGCGTACAGCTCCATCGCGCACGCGGGATATATTCTGGTGGCGTTCGCGGCGGTCACGTTCATGACCAATGATTTGAACGGCGGGGCGGCTCCCGCGTATGCGGCGATTTTGTTTTATCTGTTGAGCTATGCGCTGGTGAAGATCGGGGCGTTCACCATCGTTTCGGAAATTGGCGGGACGGGCGAGAAAAACCTGACGCTGGACGATTACTCGGGGCTTTCGCAGCGGCATCCGGTGGCGGCGGCGGCGCTGAGCCTGTATCTTTTGTCGCTGCTGGGATTGCCGGTGACCGCGGGATTTTTTGGGAAATTTTATATTTTCAAGGCGGCGGTGAATTCGCACCTGATCTGGCTGGCAGTGCTGATGGGCGTGAACAGCATCATCGGAGCCTATTATTATTTGCGGGTGATTGTAGTGATGTATATGCGCGAGGGCAGCGCGGAAGCGATGGCGACGGCTCCTCGGCGGTTTCCGATGGCTGTGAATGTGGTGCTGGCGGTTACGGCGATTGGTACGGTGTATTTTGGACTGTTTCCCAATCAGGTGTTGAATTTTATTTTGCAGCCTAATTTGATCGCGCGCTAGGGCGGGGTGCTGCTATAGGCACTATCGGTTGGGTCGGTCTATTAGTCCTCCCCACTTGTCGACCTCAACTCCGCAATCCGGGCACGGATAGCCACCCCACATCGCTTGGCTTGAGGACTTCGGCACTCGCGTTTGTCGCAAAGGTATTTTGCAACGTGGGCAAGGAACCACACTGAAGTTAACTCCCCACCTGTTCTGGGCAATCGTTCCATACACCAGAAGCACCATCCCAATGGCTAGCAGGCCAGCGGTCAAGAGGAAAAGAATGATGGCGTTTTCTCCTCGCAGGTGCGCAGCAGTTGAAGTTTATACGATTCGCATCGCTCGGGAACAGGCTGGAACTTCAAAGTCAAAGACCGCACCCTTTGAGAATCACAAAGGATGCGGCACCCCCTCTTGAGGATTGAATCTGTGGGCTAACTGGCCACACTCAGGTGACGTGACAAGGAAAAAAGCCCCACGTGCATGACGCGTGGGGCGGAGAAAGGATGCCGAAGCCGGGAAAGCCTACAGCAGGCGGTAGAGCAGGAAGCCGATGGCGAAGGTGAAGAGGGTGAGGGTTTCGACGAAGACGAGGCCGAGGATCATGGCGCCGCGAACTCCGTCGGCCGCGCCGGGATTGCGAGCGATGCCTTCGCAAGCGGCCGCGGCGATGCGTCCCTGGCCCAGTCCGCAGCCAAACGCGGCGACGGCTACGCCAAAACCGGCGGCCAGCGCGAGTGTGGTGGGATTGAGCGGGGCTTTTTGTTCGGGAGCGCCGCCTTGCGCGAAGGCCGCAGGCACGACGAGCATTACGATTACCAGTGCAACCAGAACCACTGCTGCTTTCTTCATTTACTTCCTCCTCATGAATTGCCGCCAGGAGGTGGTTCCCGGACACCGTGCAGCCGGGCTCACGCTGGAGCGGCGTACAAATCCGGTTAGTGCTCGTCCGCCGTGGCCATGCCGATGTATACGGCGGGCAGAATGGTGAACACGTAAGCCTGCACGACGGAAACGAAAACGTGCAGCAAGAGAAACGCGATGGGAAAAAGAGCGGGAAGGACACCGACGATGGCGCCGAGAACTGGGGACTTGGTCCAGCCAGAAGTGAATGCGCCAGCAAACAAGCCCAGGAACAGGCCGTAGATGATGTCGCTGGCAAAAATGTTGGCCCACAAGCGCACGGAAAGAGAAAGCAAACGCGCGGAGGTACTGAGAATTTCCACCGGGAACATCAGCGGGGCCAGCCAAGGAACTGGACCGGTGTAATGCTTCAAATAACCGATGGGGCCATGATGGCGAATGCCCTGCCAGTTGAAATACAGGAAGACGATCGTGGCGCAGGCCAGCGGGACGGTGTAGACGCTGGTGGGAGCAGTTAAAAACGGGAAAGCGCCGAACAAGTTGGCGAACAGCACAAATATACCAATGGAACCGATCAGGGAAACGTAGCGCTCCCAATGGTGGCCGGCGTTCTGGCTGAGAATGTCGCGAATGCCGAAACTCATGTTGTTGTTGAGGAGCAGTTCGGCGATTTGCTGGGATGCGCCGGGACGCTCGACGGAAAGACGGGTTCTGATCCACAGGGCGAGAATGGTGCCGATGACGAGAACTCCCAAAGCCATCACCACGTACTCGGGGATGGGATATTCGCGGTCGGCAGGAGTGATGTGCAACGCCGAATCGAGCGACAACGCGAGGCCGCCGAGATAGTGATTGACGAAGCGAGTCAGCCAGCTTACGTGTTCCATAAGAGTGTCAACTGCGAGGTGCGGCGCTCCCTATTATTTCCCCGAGTTTCGAGGTGCTGCGATTTCGTACACACTTGCGGCGATGACCGCCGGTCCCAGAGCACACAAACCCACGACCATGCTAACGGGGGGAACTTTCAGAAGAACAAAAATAACATACACGGTGAGGGCTATCAAGGCGTAGCGGAACAAGGCGCGGAAATAGGTACCTACCGGAACGCGGGGCTGGGCTGCGCCCGATTGGGCCTGGGATGCGGCGACCAGCGCGTCCATGCCCTGCTTGAGCCAGCGAAAATTGAACCAGGCCAGGATGGAGCCGATCATAAGCCCGCTGGCCCAAGAGAAATTGTGCAGAATGGCGGCGGAAGCGGAGGCAAGGATACCGAACAGCAGGATCAGCCAGGCGACGCGGCGCTCGGTTTGCCGCGCGGGCGTGAGGCTAACTGGATGAGCCGCCATCGCCGCCGCTTGAGGGCCTGCTGCCCGGCAGGCGCCGGATGATGTCGCGGACGCCGCCAAAGAATCCCAGTGCACCGAAGAGGAGCATCAGGAAGGGTTTGGTATGCAGCCAGCGATCTAGAAAATAGCCAAGAACGCCGCCAAGAAGGATCGCGCCGACGAGGACGAAGGGCAGCTCCATGGCCATGGCAAATTGATTGGAGAAATTGTTGGCTTTGCCGGGAGCAGGGGAGCTTGACGGATCGATCGGAGTTTTATTGTCCAAAGGCATAGCGAGCGACTCGCAGGAAGGGCTCAGAATACAGTCCCGCCGCCAGGGAAACAAACACGCAGATGCCGAGAACGATGGATTGCGGGGTGCTGAACGCGAGAGGCTGGTATTCGGCGTGAGGGTCGCTGCGCCAAATCAGCACGGCGGTGCGCAGATAGGCGTAGGCGAGGGGCAGCGAAGAAATGGCCAGGAACCAGGCCAGGTAACGGTGGCCGGTTTCAACAAGTTCGTGGAAGAGAAAGTGGCGGCCAAAAAATCCCGCGGCGGGAGGAAATCCCGCGAGACTGAGCAAGAAAATAGTAAGGAGCAATGCGGCCGCGGGGCTGCGGCGGCGCAGGCCGCGGAGATCGCAGAGCTCGCGGCTAGAATCGCCGCTGCAGTGAAGAGCGACAAGGACGGCGAAGGCGCCGGTGAGAATAAATAGATAGGTGAGCAGATAGTAGCCCATGGCCGTCATTGACGCATGACTGGCGGCGACCAAGCCCAAAAGAATGTAGCCCGTCTGGCTGGCAGTGGACCAGGCGAGGACGCGTTCCAGATTTGCTTCCGGCAAATGCGCGAGCGAGGGCCAGATGCGACGGAAGCCCGGCAACGTGGCGCAGATGCCCAGAGCGATCATGGCGACGGCGATGACGGCGAAGATGTACGACCAGATGGGTTGGAAGTCCCCAAAAGTGGTGAGCAGCAGGCGCACCAGCACGGCGATGGTAGCGGCGGCAAACGCTCCGGAGAGGTACAAGGCGGCGGGCGGCGCGATGATCCAGGTGGTTTTTTCGGGCGCGGGACGAAAGCGCGTGGCGGCAAGTTTCAAAACCATGCCAGCGAGGAAGAGGGAGAGCGCGGCGATCGGCAGCGCCTGAAGAATGAAGAGATGCCAGTGCAAG
Source organism: uncultured Acidobacteriota bacterium (assembly GCA_963819625.1). Taxonomy (GTDB): domain Bacteria; phylum Acidobacteriota; class Terriglobia; order Acidiferrales; family UBA7541; genus Acidiferrum. The sequence goes on along the minus strand of CAWFWY010000017.1, from coordinate 98,747 downwards.
GCTTCTGGCAGGCGTCGTTGGATCAACTCATACATCTGGGCGGCATGTGCGCCGGGTTGGCGGCTGAGGGCAATGGCGGCAGCCAAATTCTCGCGGCGGTTCAGAGTCGTGGCGATCTGGCCGATGTTGGTGGAGGCGCTGAGTCCGTATAAAAGCGAAAAACCGTAGGCCAGGAGAGCGGACCCGAGCGCACTGGCAAACATGAATTTGAGGGCGGCCGGGGCGGATCTTTTGCGGAAACGCGGAGTGGCGGCAAGAAAATAGGCGCCGACGGTGGCGACCTCCAAAGCGAGAAATATCACCAACAAGCCGGCGGCGGAAATCATGAGCATGGCGCCCATGCAGGCCAGCAACAGCAGGGCGTAAAAGCGGCCAGGGGAGACGTCGCGCATGGCGGGATCGTTTATGGCGAGGAGAATGATCATCACGGTAGCCGCGAGAGTAAGAGCAGCAAAGAACAGGAAGTAGGAGTCGACGACGATTGTTTCCTGGAAAGCGGTGAAGGCGCCGGTGTTGAGAATGCGCGTTTGCAGCATCCACAGCGTCAAAGCGCTGAAGATGGTGCCCGCGAGGGCGAGCGACGGGCTCCAATATTTTTCCTTCGCGCTCGACCCAGCGGTCCATGACGAGGATGCCGATGGCAAAGAGCAGCAACTCCATTTCCGGAAGCAAGGCCGCGCCGTTTCCGTGCATGTAGGTGCGTAGAGCGTTGAGCGTGTGAGCAAGCATAGAGCCCGCGGTGTTACGAGATTAACGACGGCTACTGCGCCGGGACCACTCGTTTGTCTGGCCGTTGTATTGGCAGTTCCGCCGGGCTGGGCGGAGTCTGCCACCGGCGAAAGACGGCGGCGACGATGGCCAGAGCCACGAGAATTTCTGCGGCCATGACGGCGATCATGAACAAAGCAAAAGTTTGGCCGGCGGCGTCGGCGAACATACGCGCGAAGGCCATGAGATTAATGGCGACAGCGTTGAGGAGCAGCTCGATGGAGAAAAGCTTGACAACGATATTGCGGCGGGTGACGACGCCAACCACGCCGATGAGCAGAAGCGCGAAGCTCAAGAATAAATAGTCGTAGACGGGAAGCATGCGGGTTCAGGCCCTCTCTCTGATTTACGGTGCCGATGCCCAGAGCGGCGATCAGGAGCAAAAACAGAAGGAGCGCCAGAGGCAGTAAGTCATGGCCGTAGAAAAACACGGTCACATCGCTGACGGAGAGGGGCCAGGGCAGAGGGGGACGCGGCAAGAATTCGGTGAGCTTTTCGCCGGGAGAAGATGCGGCGTTGCAACGGACGAACGTTGCTTCCAGAGCCAAAGCAAGGGCGGCAGAGATGCCGGTGGCTTTCGCGCCGCCAGGAATATTCGGCGGAGAGGGCCACGTCGAGCTTGCCGACTTCGACGCGAAAACGATGATTGCGATAAGCACACAAGCAACAGCCAACAATTGCGCGGTGAAGAGAATGGGGCACGAAGCTGCAAAAAGATTCCCGCGGTGGCCAATAAAGTCAGGACTGAAACAAAACGACGCTGTAAACGGTCTTTTGCGCGAAAGCATCATCACCGCGCTGAAAATGGCATACCCGCGAGAACGAAGAAGGTTACCTGGCCGTGCATGGGAGCTCCCGCGAGCAACGCGCAACGTTTTTACAAAAATGCGGATGGTGAGGATCATTTTTCGAATAAGCAGTTCACCGGCGCGCTGGGTGGCTTTCACTACGGCTTTGATCAACGTTACGCGCAGCTTGCCCTCTTCGAGTTCGAGAATTCCGTCGATGGTGCAGCCGGCGGGGGTGGTGACGGCGTCTTTCAGTAGGCCGGATGATCGCCGGTTTCGAGAACCACGCTGGCGGCGCCTTTCATGGTTTGCGCGGCGAGAAGAGTGGCGACGTCGCGGGCCAGGCCGACCTTGACGCCGGCTTCGGCGAGCGATTCGAGAATGATGTAGGCGAACGCCGGGCCGCTGGCGGAGAGGCCGGTGACGGCGTCCATATTTTTTTCGTCGACGACCACGGTGCGGCCGACGGCGTCGAACATGGCGCGGGCAATTTCCACGTGCTGGTCGGTGGCGCTGGCGCCGCGGCAGATGCCGGCCATGCCGCAATTCACGGTGGAGCAGGTGTTGGGCATGACGCGAACGACGGCGACCTTGGCGCCGAGCCGCTGCTCGATGTAGGCGGTGGGAACGGAAGCGGCCACGGAGATGACCAGCGCTTCGGGGTTCAGATCAGCCAGAGATTTCCTTCAGGACTTCGCCGATGACCTGGGGCTTCACGCCCAGGAGAACGATGTCGGCGCCGTGGACGGCGGTGCGATTGTCGGTGGTGACTTTGATGCCCAGTTCCTTGGCGAGCTTGGCGGCTTTTTCGGCGTGCTTTACGGTGGCGGTTACGTTTTCGCGGCTTGAACAGGCCTTGCTCGAAGATAAGCGCGGAGCAGGATGCCGCCGAGCTTGCCGGTGCCAAGAACGGCCAATTTTTTGCCGGAAAGTTTTTCTGTCATGGTGGAAGCATTGTTGACGAGGCGTGCAGGTCGCGTCAACTGAATCGCGATTGAGGGTGGGGAGTTCGCTGCTTGAGGCACGACGAAGGCGCATCAGTCGTGGCGTGCGCCGTGGAGGACGTGGACGGCGTGAGGGAGGAGATGGGCGATGGCTTCGAGGGATTCGACGGCGCCTTTGGGGCTGCCGGGAAGATTGACGATGATGGTGCGGGCGCGAACGGCGGTGACGGCGCGCGACAAAACGGCGGTAGGAGTTTTCTCCAGTGCCTTTGCGGCGCATTTCTTCGGAGATTCCGGGATGATGCGGTCGGCGACGGCGCATGGTGGCTTCCGGAGTGTTGTCGCGGGGGCCGATGCCGGTGCCTCCGGTCGTGAGGATGAGGTCGACGGGGCCGGAATCGGCGAGTGGTGCGGAGTTGTTCCCGAATGGCCGCGGGATCATCGGGCAGGCACAGCGTGGAGGCCACTTCCCAACCGAGGCCGCGGCAGACGGCGACGACCGCGGGGCCGGAAGTATCTTCGCGCTCGCCTGGCGGCGGAGTCGCTGATGGTGAGAATGGCTACGCGCATAGGAGGAGTAGATTTGAACGGTTCGGACGGTTAGCTGATTTCAACTTTTTACTGGTCTAAGTTTTTTACTGAATTCAAGTTCTGGTTGTTTCCACTTCATCGCGGCTGGCTTCGTCCATCAAGCGCATAGCTTCCATCAAGCAGGCCGGTGGTGGTGCGGGTGGTGGTGGTGCGTGTCGAAGCGTTGGCGGCGTTGAAATCGATTTCGAACTCGCCTTCGGTCCAGAGAACCACGCGATAGACCGCGTCATCTCCCTCGATCTCGCCGCTGTGCGCGTCGCGGCACTGGCCGCCGGCGAAATAAAGCTCAGCCTCGCTCGGGGCCTTTCTGGACGATCAGGCGGCAGGACTTCTGGCCCATTTCGAGGGACTGCATGAGATCGATCATGCTCATTTCCTCGAGGCGGCCCTGAATGACTCCGGGGCGGGAGGCTTTGGTCTGCAGTTTTTCGAGGTGCAGGCGGTCCACGACTTTTTTGGTGACGCGGACAAGGTCTTTGACGAGAAACGGCTTGGTGATGAAATCCTCGACGCCGTCGACCAGCGGGCGGAGGCGTTCTTCGATATCGGCGCGGCTGGCCATGAAGAGAAAAGGAATGTGGCGGGTGGATTGGCGTCCGCGCAATTTCTCGAAGAGCTGGCGGCCATCGAGGCCGGGCATTTTGTAATCGCAGAGGATGACGTCGGGGGGCTCGTCGATGACTTTGAGCAGGGCGTCCGCGCCGTCGTCAGCGAGGATCACTTCGCAGACGGGTTCGAGGGCTTTGAGCACAAGATCGCGGATCAGCGGATTATCGTCGGCGAGCAGCAGCCGGATGCTTTTTCCGGCGGCGGCACTCATCGGGGCGGCCCTTGGAGGATGGATGCGGACGGCGTCGGCGACGAAATGGCCGCTCTTTCCACCAGTTTTTTCGACGAGAACGATGTCGGTGATCTCGATGGTCTTATCCAGGGCTTTGCACATGTCGTAAACCGTGAGGGCTGCGGCGGTAACGGCGACCAGCGCTTCCATTTCCACGCCGGTCTGAGCGGTCGTCGTTACAGTAGATTGAAGTTCCACGCCATTCTGGCACAGGGACGCAGTCACATCAATGTGCGTGAGAAGGAGCGGGTGACAAAGAGGTATCCACTCGGCGGTGCGTTTGGCGGCGGCGATGCCGGCAATTCGAGCGACTTCGAGGGGGTTCCCCTTGGGATTCTGGAGGCGCTTCACGGCGCGGACGACGGCGGGCTTCATTTTTACGAAACCGCGGGCCACGGCGGTGCGCGTGGTGGATGGCCTTGGCGGAGACGTCGACCATTCTTGACGTCGCCGGATTTGGCAGTAGTGGGAGAGCTTTTTCATAGGCTGTGACTAAGATTCGGAGACACAATTACGAGACATCCTTGCGCAACAACACGTTAACACTTTCGCCGGCGGAAAGAGAGTTTCGACGTCGGAGCCGGTACTACCAGGAAGCAATTGGCCTGCGCCATGGTGACGGTGTCGCCGGAGCCTTTGCCAGGTGAAGGCGGACCTGCGCGTGCGCCATTGGGCCATTGGATGGACGGCGGGAAGAAAGTGGGTCATGCCGGGCTTTTCTTTGAGCGGACTCGGCGAGCGTGGCCTTCAAGAATGGAAGCGGTCGTGGCGGAGCGCCGCTGAGAAGATCGATTGCAGGAGCGACGAAGAACTCGAACGTGACCATGGTGGAAATGGGATTGCCCGGCAGGCCGAAAATTGGTTTGTTCGTCACAAGGTGGTCCGCAAAGACCGCGGGCTTTCCCGGGCGAATCGCCACGGCGTCGAAATAAAAGTCGGCGCCGAGATCTTTCAAGACGTCTTCGACCAGATCATACTTGCCCATGGAGACGCCGCCGGACAACACCAGAACATCTTCATGCAGGCCAGAGTTGAATGTTGGCACGCAAATTTTCGATTCGGTCGGTGGCATTGCCGAGAATGACGGGTTCACCTCCGGCAAGGCGGACTCTGCGCGGCTAGGGAGACGCTGTTGCTGTTGCGAATCTGGAATGGGCCGGGTTGCGCGTCTACCGGGACGATTTCGTCGCCGGTGGAGAGGATGGCGACACGAGGTTTTTTGGCGCAGCGGAGTCGGGTGGCGCCGATCTGCGCGGCGAGAGCCAGTTCGGCGTAGCCGAGGCGCGTGCCGCAGTGAAGCAGCGTTTGATTTTTGGCGGCTTCGCTGCCTGCGGCGACGATATTTTGGCCGGGCGCGGCGGTTTGCTGGAACTGGACTTATTTCGCCGGTCGCGATGGGTGTGTTCGATCATGACTACGGCGTCGGCGCCGGGCGGGATGGCCGCGCCGGTCATGATTTGTATGCAGGATTGCGGCTCGAGCGGAGCGGTAAGTGCGTCGCCGGCTTTGATTTCGCCAATGCAGCGAAGTGTGGCGCCGGCGATTGCTTCGGAGGCGCGGACGGCGTAGCCGTCGCGGGTGGAGCGATCAAAGGGTGGATAGTCGCGGTCGGCAGTTCGAGATCTTGAGCGAGGACGTAGCCCAGAGCGTCCCAGACGCTAGAGATCGACGGTGGCGGGAGCGCGATTTAGTTTTTGTGAGTTGGGCGATGACTTCGTGGCGCGCTTGTTCGAAGGTCAACATGAGCGGACTATGTTACTCCGAGATGGTGGAGGCGAGGCGAGTGGAACACGCGCGCGAAAAAACAAACGGAGATTCATGCTGACGGTCGCGGTGTTTCGCACGTTACCGACCCCACCCTCCAAAAATCCGACGGTGGGGCACCCTCGTCTTTTCAATGTTGCTAGGCATTATTTGTTTGGGCGTTCGGAGAGTTGCGAGGACAACCTCCGGCGAGCGATAAGGCTAGAGCCAGGTGGAGAGTAGGGAGCCGGGTTGGATGATGGTGGCGTCGCGCTCGGGGCCGGTGGAAATCATGCCGATTTCGACGTGGAGGAAGTCGGAGATGAATTTGAGGTAGTCGACGGCGGCTTTGGGCAATTTTTGGCCGTCTTTCAGGCCGTAGGTGGTTTCGTTCCATCCGGGCAGCGTTTTGTATTCGGGGGTGACGTGTTCGTATTCTTCGGCGAGGGCGGGCATTTCGTTTAGATGTTTGCCTTTGTATCTGTAGCCGACGCAGACCTGGATTTCGCGCTGGGTGTCGAAGACGTCGAGCTTGGTGACCACCAGTGAGTCGATGCCGTTGATCATTTTGGCGTAGCGCAAAACCTGCAAGTCGAGCCAGCCGCAGCGGCGGGGGCGCCCGGTGACGGCGCCGAATTCCTTGCCGCGCTTGCGAACTTCTTCAGCGTCGAGATCGGGCATTTCAGTCGGAAACGGGCCGCGAGCCGACGCGGGTGGTATAGGCCTTGGAAATTCCGAGGACGTGCTTGAGTGCGAGTGGGCGGAACGCCCACTCCGGTGGATGCGCCGCCGGAAATAGCGCTGGAAGAAGTGACGTAGGGATAGGTGCCGTGGTCGATATCCAGCATGGTGCCCTGCGCGCCTTCGAAGAGCACGGACTTGCCGTCGTCGAGGGCGTGATTGACCAGCTCGGCGGTGTCGCAGATATAGCCGCGAATTTTTTCGCCGAGCGCGAGAGTTTCTTCGACTTCGTGCGAGAAATCGACGTTGGCGCCGTAGGCTCCCTTGGCGAGGCGATTTTTTTCGGCGACGACGTGGGCGGCTTTCTTGCGGAACAGCTCGGGATCCAGCAGGTCGCACATGCGCAGGCCGCGGCGAGCCATCTTGTCTTCGTAGGCGGGACCGATGCCGCGCGAGGTCGTGCCGATTTTGTCGGCGCCGCGCGCGCTTTCGGCGGCTTTGTCCAGCTCGCGATGGTAGGGAAAAATCAGATGGGCGCGATTGCTGATGTGCAGGCGGCCATTCACGTCGATGCCGGCCTTGCGCGAGCGTTTCGATTTCGTTGACGAGCGCGGCGGGATCGACGACCACGCCGGTGCCGATCACCGCGTGGCGGCCGGGACGCAAAATTCCGCAAGGGATGAGCTGCAGAACGTAGCGATCGCTGCCGATGATGACGGTATGGCCGGCGTTGTGGCCGCCGGCTACGCGCGCGATGTATTCGAAAGAACCGGCGAGATAGTCGACGACCTTGCCTTTGCCTTCATCGCCCCACTGCGCGCCTACCACTACGACAGAGTTCATTCTGACCTTTCTTACGACGCGCGTTCGATGCCTTGCATCAAGACCAGCCCGACTAGAACAATGAGGCTGGCGCTTCCCTCCCGTTGAAACGTGCGAGAGAAGCACGGTGGGAACACTGCAGCAAACGCAAATCGAATCGTACCCTCGCCTCCCGGCGGGCGCAAGCGGGCATCTGTCTCGCTGAGGGCATTCAGGATGCGCTTGGGAGTTAATCAGGCGAGGACAGGGTGCCTCGCTAGTGCAAAACAACTATTGCTGGGTTTCTTTTCTGGCACTATGGTGATGGGAACTTTCCGGGGGCCTGGTTATTTCACTCTTCAACGATTACAGCGGTTGCTGGTCACATTTTCGATTCGGACGCGTAGTGGCGCTCGAGATTTTGTGTGGGCTGGCGGTTTTCGGCGTCGGTCCGGTGTGCGCGCAGCAAGCTGCGCCGGCCGTAGCGCCGCAAAAAGCCGCGGCGCCGAACGTACAATCGGTGGAAATCAAGCGGCTGGAAGTTTCCGAGCAGCTTTCCGAATCGCTGGCCAACCAGCTTCTGGAGCTTTCGGTGGCGGTGCGGGATTTAAACCGCGAGCAGACGGCCACTTTTTTCGCGGACACTTTGGCGGCCGCACCGTTTCCATCGCAGCCGGGCGCGCCGAAGCCCGACGTGAAATGGATTTCCACGCATCCGTGGACGGCGTCTAGTTCCGCGACTGGCGCCGCGCCAAATACTCCGTTGACCCGCCAGGAATTTCTGGATGCTTTCTTTGTGTTTCTTTCTCATTTTTCTTCTATCGAAGATGTGCGCTTCAAGCTGAAGCTGGCCAGTTTTGACGATTCGTCGAAAGCCGACCTCGGCTCGGAAGTGCCAACGGCAATACCCGGCGCGTTTGGTAAAGGGCGGATTTATTTTTATGTGCTGGGGCGCGACGCGCAGGAAAAGCGCGAATGGGCGCGGGGCACGATGGAAGCGGAAGTGCGGTACAACGACAAACTGCGATGGGAAATTACGGGATTCAAGCTCAGCTCGTTTGATTCGATGGTCGCGGACCGGGATTTATTTTCCGAGGTTTCGATTCCCGCGGGGACATCCATCACCAAGCCGGGATTTGGTACGCCGGGGAGCGATGGATTCGTGTATCGCGGGGCGGTGGCGGCGGATTTTAATAAGGATGGATGGGTCGACCTGTTCGTGTGCGGCAGCGAACACAATTTCCTTTATTTGAATGACAGCAAGGGGCACTTTCGCGATGCGTCTGCGGAGGTTGGGCTCGACAAGGTAGATCCGTGCGTGGGGGCGGTCGCTCTGGATTATGACAACGACGGCAACGAAGATCTTTTTCTGACGAGCATCGGGCCGCAGATGCTACTGAAAAGCCGTCTGGGGCAGGATGGCAAGCTACGTTTTGAAGATGTTTCCGGCAAAGCGGGCATGGGACGGACTGCTATCGGGTTCAGCGCCGCGGTGGGGGATGTGAACGGAGACGGGCTGCCGGATATTTATGTGACCAGCTATAACCTGTACGGCAAGGTGGTGCCCAACTCGTGGTTTAAAGCCACTAACGGGACGCGCAACCTGCTGTTCATTAATCAGGGCGACGGCACGTTCAAAGAGGAAGCCGGCAAGTGGGGCGTGGACGATTCGCGCTGGAGTTACGCGGCGGAATTCGCGGATGTGAATGGTGACGGGAAACTGGATCTTTACGTGGTGAACGATTTCGGCGAAAAAGCGATGTACATCAACCAGGGCGATCACTTCGTGGATGAAGCAGAGGCGCGCGGGGTGGTCGATCCGGGCAACGGCATGGGCCTTTCGTTCGGGGACTACAACAACGACGGGCTGCTGGACCTGCACGTGACGAATATGTCGTCGACGGCGGGAAACCGGATATTGTCGCGTTTGTTTCCGAACTCCAGCGTGAAAGACAATGTGCTGAAAAAGCTGGCGGCGGGAAACAGTTTGTACCAAAACATGGGCGACGGGCATTACAAGGATGTGACCGCGGATGTGGGCGGACTCTCCGGCGGGTGGGCGTGGGGAGGCGGGTTTATCGATTTCGATAATGATGGCTGGGAGGATCTGTACTCACCGAACGGATTCATTTCCGGCAAGTCGATGAAAGACACTTGAAGCCAGTTCTGGCGTCAGGTCGTGACGCAAAACAATACGCAGAAAAAAACCGGGACATTGCGGAACGATCAGAACGATTTGATATTCGATAAGGGATTTTCATTCAGCGGATACGAGCGTGATCCGCTGTTTCTGAATCGCAACGGCAAAAAATTTGAGGATATTTCGGGCGTTTCGGGGATCGACTCGATCAGCGACGGGCGCGCCGGTGTGTTTGCGGACTTCGACAACGACGGCGATTACGACGTGTTCATGACCACGATTCAGGGACAGAGCCACCTGCTGTTCCGCAACAACGTGGGGCAGGACAATCACTGGCTGCGCGTGGTGCTGGAGGGTGGGAAGGATTTGGGGCGCGACGCTTACGGCTCCGTGGTGCGGGTAAAGACTTCGGCGGGGACGCTGACGAAGATCAAGGCGGGCGGATCGGGGTTTCTTTCGCAGAACGATCCCAGATTGTTGTTCGGGCTGGGGAATGATGAGCGCGCGGAATCGGTGGAAGTGACCTGGTCGAATGGCAAGGTGGAGAAATTTATTGGTGATGCGGTGGCTGGGGCGACCTTGCTGCTCCGCGAAGGCGCTGGGAAAGCGGAATCGTTGACGGTGGCGGCGGCTAAACTGCCGGATCCTTTGACGAGCGAAGAAATCTCGATGCGTAGTTTGAAAATTCGCGCTGGGGCGCGGATGCCTGAGCTGGCTTTGAAGAGGCTGGATGGTGGAGCGCTATCGCTGAAGGACCAGCTGAAACCTGGGCGGAAATTATTGGTGAATTTCTGGGCGACCTGGTGCGTGCCTTGCGCGACAGAGATGCCGGAGCTGGAGCGGCTGCGCGCGGCGCTGGGGGCGAATGGCGTGGATTTGATTGGCGTGAGCGTGGATACCGAGCCGGACGCCAAGATCGGTGAGTTTGCGCATGCGATGGGGGCGGAGTATCCGATTTTTGTTGGCGGGGTGCCGGTGATCGAAAAAGTTTTTGAGGGCGACCAGTTGGCTGTGCCTTTGAGTGTGGTGGTGGATGATCAGGGGCGGGTACTGGAGATTATTTCCGGATTTAGTGCGGCTACGCAGAGGAAGTTTTCGGTACTGGCGGGTGGGGAGAAGTAGTGGTGTTTGTGGGGAACGGAATGCGCTAGTCGCGAGAAACCAAATTCAAAAGAAGGGCGCACCCTTTGAAAAAACGCAAAGGATGCGGCACCCCCTCTTGGGGCTTAATTTTTGGCTTTCCGCTTTACCCTTGCACTTTCACTAATAAAAAATTGCTTTGAGTTTATTTTTTGAGTTGCATGTGGCGGATGCAGGTGATGGCATGGTCGTTGACCATGCCGACGGCTTGCATGAAGGCGTAGCAGATGGTGGAACCGACGAAGCGGAAGCCGCGTTTTTTGAGCTCTTTGCTCATGGCGTCGGATTCGGGAGTTGTTGCGGGGAGGCGTGCGTGGGGTTTCCAGGCGTTTTGCAGGGGCTGGCCGTTTACGAAGGTCCAGATGTAGGCGTCGAAGGAGCCGAATTCTTTCTGGACTTGCAAGAAGGCTTGGGCGTTGCTGATGGTGGATTCTATTTTCAGGCGGTTGCGGATGATGCCGGGGTCTTTGAGCAGGGCTTTTACTTTGCGGCGATCGAAGCGGGAAACTTTTTGGGGATCGAAGTTGGCGAATAGGCGGCGGTAGTTGTGGCGTTTTTTGAGGACGGTGTTCCAGCTTAGGCCGGCTTGGGCGCCTTCGAGGATCAAGAATTCGAAGAGGGTGCGGTCGTTGTGGACGGGGACGCCCCATTCTTTGTCGTGGTAGGCGATGCTGAGTGGGTTGCTGGGCCAGCGACAGCGGATGGGCTTGGATTTGCGGATCATGGATAGAGCCCCAGCTTCCTCAGACGAAAAGTCAAAGTCCCCACGTGCCACGGCGGGCAGGCGTGCAATCGGCACGTGGGGCACCCAAATTCAAATGCGTCTCCGTTGTGAATGCTGCCGGAATTACGTGAGGTGGCGGGCCAGGACTTTGGTGATTTGGTCTTTGGGGACTGCGCCGACGATTTGTTCCACGACCTGGCCGTTTTTGAAAACGAGCAACGTCGGGATGCCGCGGACGTTGTAGCGGCCGGCGGAGTTGATGGCCTCGTCGACGTTGAGTTTCATGACTTTGAGCTTGCCTGCATAGTCGTGAGCGATTTCAGCGACGGTGGGCGCCAGCATGTGACAGGGGCGGCACCAGTCGGCCCAGAAATCCACCATAACCGGTTGCGCGTTGCTGGCGGTCAGCACTTCCGCTTCGAAATTGCCGTCCGTAACTGCTTGAATGTTATCGGCCATATGCTTTGTCCTCAGCGGATTGGCCCAAAACGGGCCGCCGCAATGTCTCCTTGTGTCGTTTAATTAGATGTTGCAACAGAGATTTGGTTTCGTGCCAAACGCGCAGCCTTATAGAGCTTCGCATATTCGGACGCTGGGCGCTTCCACGAAAAGTCCTTGGCCATGCCGTTCAGCTGGATGCGCTTCCAGATGCGTTCGTCGGTGTAGAGATGCAGAGCCTGGCGGACGGCATCGAGAAGGGCTGCGCCGGAATACTGGGCGAACTTGAAACCGGTGCCGGTGCCCTGTTCGACGTCGAAAGACTCGACGGTGTCGTCGAGACCGCCGGTGGCGCGAACAATCGGGACGGTACCATATTTCAAGCTGTAAACCTGATTCAAGCCGCAGGGCTCGTAACGCGAAGGCATGAGGAACATGTCCGCACCGGCTTCGATTTTGTGAGCGAGCTCGTCGTCGTAGGCGATGCGGACGCCCACGCGTCCTGGGAATTCGTTGGCCAGGGCTTCGAATAATTCCTCGTAGCGGCGTTCGCCGGTGCCCAGAACGGTGAGGATCAAATCTTCCTGCATCAGCTCGTTGGCGGCAGCGGCGATGAGGTCGAAACCTTTCTGGTCGGCGAATCGGGAGACGATCCCGAGCAGCGGACGGGACTGATGTTCGGGGGAGAGCCCGTAGATTTCGAGAAGTTCTTTTTTGCAGGCCTGTTTGCCGGTGAGGTCTTTGGCGGAATAGCGGGCGGCAATTAATTTATCTTTCTCGGGATTCCACACCGTGTAGTCGACGCCATTGAGGATGCCGATGACGCGGTCGCCGCGGCTGCGCACCACGCCGTCGAGGGCGGAGCCGAATTCGGGAGTCTTGATTTCCTCGGCGTATTTTTTGCTGACGGTAGTCAGGTAGTCGGAGTAGATCAGGCCGCCTTTCAGAAAATTGACGATACCGTAAAATTCGATGCCAGCGGGGTGATAGACCTCGAGAGGGATGCCGGCACGATCGAGGACCGCGGCGGGAAAGTGGCCCTGGTAGCCGAGATTGTGAACGGTGAAGACGACCGGGATGTCTTTAACGAGCGGATCATTGGCGTACAAGGAGCGCAGAAAAACTGGGACGAGAGCGGTCTGCCAATCGTGGCAATGGATGACGTCGGCGGGCCAGACGTGTTTGGCGATTTCGATCACCGCGCGGCAGAATTCGCTGTAGCGCTCGGCATTGTCGGGAAAATCGCCGGCGCTGTTGCCGTAAATTCCGTCGCGGTCGAAATAGGTGGGATCGTCGACGAAAAAGTAGCGTACGCCGTTGAGCAGGGTGCCGTCGGCGATGGAAGGAAAACGAAGGCGGCCGCCCATAGGAATGGTGAGGCTGGGCATGACCACGGCGGCGGTTTTTGTGCCGCGATAGCGAGGGAGAACGACGGCTACTTCGTGGCCCTGAGCGGCGAGAGCCTTGGGCAGCGCTTCGACGACGTCGGCGAGCCCGCCGGTCTTTGAAAACGGAAGGCCTTCGGATGCGGCAAAAAGTATTCTCAAGATGATCTCATCGGAACGTTGACGCTGGCCGAACCAGACTTATTCGATGGCTATTTTACGGTATCCGGTTCCCTGCCCCGCGGTCAAAGACCCATACAATATCAGCGAGTTGCTACACTGTATATCGATGGTTCGTCAACACCTGGGCCAACATTTTCTTGCAGATTCTTACTGGCGGGAGGAAATTGCGCTCGCCATTCGGGTGTCGCCTGCCTCGGAAGTGCGTTGCGAGGTAGCTGCGAACGAGCCGGATTATTGCTGGATTGAGATCGGGCCGGGGCACGGGGAGATGACCGAATACCTGGCGCGGAGCGGCGCGCCGGTACATGCGATCGAGCTGGATGAGTCGTTGATCGGGAATCTGAAGCGAGTGACGAAAAAATTCCCCAATGTAAAGGTGCTGCAGGGCGACATTCTGGACAGCGACCTGAAGGCGATTGCTGGGGGCCGCAGGATGCGCGTTTATGGGAGCCTGCCTTACTACATTACGTCGCCGATTCTGCACCGGTTGTTTGAGTTTGCGGAGCTGATCGACGAGATACACGTGGTGGTGCAGACGGAAGTGGCGGAGCGGATGGCGGCTGTGCCGGGGAGTAAGGCTTACGGGTATCTTTCGGTGGCTACGCAGCTGAATGCGCGGGCGGAACTGGTGCTGGAGATTCCGCGGGCGGCGTTCAGTCCTCCACCAGAGGTGGGATCGACGCTGGTGACGCTTCGGCTGCCGGGGAAATGGGCCCCGTTGGAGTTGAGTGGCGAGGAAGGCGCGTTTCTGGAGTTCGTGAAATTGTGTTTTGCGAAGAAGAGGAAGACTCTGGTGAATAATTTGCGGGATGGCTGGGAGCAGGAGAGGATCCGTGGGGCGCTTACCGGACTCGGGTTGCGCGGGGATGTGCGGGCGGAGCAGATTGCGATTGCTGATCTGGGGCGGTTGTATCGGGGGTTGGGTGATTCGGGGCGGAGAGAATGATTCGTCGCTGCTTTTTCGCAACTAAAAATGCCTTGGTCAACTCGAATTGCAGCATTGTGCACGTTCATTTGCAAAATCCCCACACGCGAATTCAGCGTGTGGGGCATCCGCTACGGTGGCGCTTGGGCGAGTGAGTGGCCAGAGCAGTTGGGAAGCGGAGTGACGGCACTCGCGTGACGATCAGGGTTTGCGTTTGGCTTTTTTTTCGGAAGCGAGGAGGCGGTCGGGGTAGTCGCTCATGATGCCGTCGATTCCTGCGGCCATGAGCAGGCGCATGTGGGCGGAGTGGTTTACTGTCCAGCAGACGACCTGTAGATCTCTTTTTCTGGCGGCGGTGAGCAGCCAGGGGGTGACCAGATCGGCGCGGATGGCGAGCTGGCGGGCGCCTACTTCGATGGCGCGATCGAGGGGCTTTTCGATGTTGCCGTCGTAGAGTAACGCGGTCATCAAGGTGGGCTCGATTTTTCTGACGGTGGCGACGACCGCGGCATCGAAGGAAATAACCACGGTGCGGGCGATCTGTCCGGATTCCCGCAGACTGGAGATGAGCGCGTGTTCGCCGCCCCAGGAGCCGCCGGGCTTGAGCTCCAGGTAAAAGACTACGTCGTATTTTTTTGCGAACTCCAGGATTTCGTCGAGGGTCGGGAGGCGCTCGCCGGCGTACTCGCTGCCGAACCAGGAGCCGGCATCGAGGCGGCGCAACTCGGCGAGGGTCATGTCGTGCACGGCGCCCTTGCCGTTGGTGGTGCGATTTACACTTTCGTCGTGGATGGCCACCAGGCGCGCGTCGCGAGTGAGCTGCAGATCGGTTTCAATGAAGGTGGCACCGAGCGTGACAGCTTTTTTGAAAGCGGCCAGGGTATTTTCGGGCGCGTGACCGGAAGCTCCACGATGAGCGATTAGCAGCATGCTGGCGCGCCGCCGGGGCCGCTCGCAACTTTAGGTGCGGCGGCGGGTTTCTTAAGTGTGGAGATGAGTGAAAAATACACAGCCATATCGTAACATCGCCGCCGATTCGGCCGGGATGCACCCATTTGGAACGCGGCTTGAATCTAACAGGCAGAACGCCACATCGAATGGCATGTGGCACACAGAGGAGGAACGATGAAAGTGGGGCCGATTTTAACCGCAGCATTGCTCCTGGCGGGGCTAGGTATAACAGGACTTCAGGCGAACGCCGCCCAGGATAACAACGACAAACAGATCGAACCGAAATCGCGACAGAACCTGGTTCGCGAAGTGCGGCACCAGTTGGTGATGCTGCCGTACTACTCGGTGTTCGACAACCTGGCGTACAAGGTGGAGGGAGATACCGTCACGCTGGAAGGGCAAGTGACCAGGCCGACACTGAAATCCGACGCCGCAGCAGTGGTCAAGAATATTGACGGGGTCGGACGTGTGGTGAACAACATTGAAGTGCTGCCATTGTCGCCGATGGATGACCAGATTCGCCGGGCAATGTATCGGGCGATTTATGGGGAACCGGGACTGTCGCGTTACGCCCAATCGGCGGTGCCTTCGATTCACATTATTGTGAGGAACGGGACCGTCACACTGGAAGGCGTGGTGGACAGCGAAGGCGACAAGAACCTGGTTAATATCCGGGCGAATGGAGTGCCCAACGTGTTCGCGGTAAAAAATAACCTAGTGGTTACACCCTCTAAGTAAGCTTAACAATAATCTGGCTGTTAGAGATTCGCCGGCTCGCCAATTTCAGTATTGGCGAGCCGGTTCTTGTTTCGGTTATTCCTCGTGCGCTGCGCCGGCTACTTCCGGGATATAGATGGCGGCTACGGCGTGGGCGATCCGGGCGGGATGGGAATGTTCGCTATCCAGGTTGGCGAAGACCACGAAGCTGAGTTTGTCTTGCGGGAAGCGCAGGAAGTCCATGGTGAATCCCTGCCACGAGCCGGAATGTTCGAGGATGGGATGACCGTTGGCGCTGCTGATCCCCCAACCGAAGCCATAGCCGTAGGTTTTTCCATCGGCGAGGTGCGTCCGAGTGTACATCTGCTCGTAGCTGGACTTGTTCAGCAGCGTCTGGGCGGTTAAAGCGGCGTCCCACTTTGCCATATCGAGAATGTTGGTGTAAAGGGCGCCATCGGCGGTGGTGTTCAGTTTGGGCGCGACCCATTCCTGATTCTTGATTTCGCCTTCGACCAGGCGATAGCCGGCGGAACGATGGGGCACGATATTTTCTTCGCTGATGATGTGGGTGGAGTCCATGTGCAGCGGCTGGAAGACGCGCTGCTCGAGAAAATCGCCGTAAAATTGGCCGCTGACTTTGTGAATGATAACTCCGAGGACGACGTAGCCGGAATTGCTGTAGCTCCATTTCGAGCCAGGGGGAAAATTGAGCGGGAGGGTGGCAAAGCGGCTGACCATTTCGTCTTCGGTATAGTCGACGCGCAGATCGATGAGTTTTTTTGCGGTGGTGGTGTCGTCGGAACCGTAGTCGGGGATTCCGGAAGTGTGGTTGAGGAGATTGCGTAGGGTGATTTCTTTCCAGGCGGCCGGGGAGCCGGGGAAATATTTGGAGATTTTGTCGTCCAACGAGATTTTGCCTTCATCCACCAGCATCATGACGGCGGTGGCGGTGAATTGTTTGCCGACCGAGCCGGTCTGGAAGATTGTGTCGGGCTTTACGGGAACGTCTAGCTCGACGTTGGCCAGGCCGTAGCCGCGGGCGTAAATCAGTTTTCCATCGCGTATGACGCCGAGGGAGAGGCCGGGAATTTTCTCGCGTTGCATTTCGGCGGTGACATATTCGTCGACTATGGGGGACAGGGCGTCGGCGGGATCGATGGTGGCGGCGGGAGGAACGGCAGCTGCGCTGAAAATAAGAAACGGAAGGAACACTGGCAATAATTTCATGTTTCTCCTCGTTGAAGTTTTCGAAACGTGGTGACGAGCGGAAGAACTATAGCCGATGAGGAGTCTGCCGGGGATTGAAAAATCGCGTGAGCCGGCAACTTTTGGCGAAGGAACTTCTCGCGATATACTTTGACATGCGATGGAAGGCGCTGAGCGCGGTTGGGGCACTGCTGTTTTTGGTGACTATGGCTAATGGAGATGCACATACCGCGGTGACGGAGTCCTGGAAGCAGGAGCTTCTGGACTGGCGCGCGAAGCATGTTGCGGAGCTGCAGAAGCCGGATGGATGGCTATCGCTGGCTGGGCTCGAATGGATGACGGCGGGAGATAACTCCTTTGGCGGTGCCGCGGATGACAAAATTCATTTGACGGGCGCGCCGCTGGCGCACCTGGGTGTGCTGCAATTGAAGGACGATATGGTGCGACTGGTCGCGCCGGCGGGAGGATTTCCGACGGCGTTGCTGGTCGGCGGGGCGGCTGCGACGCCGCAGGTTTTGCGCACCGATGCGGACGATGACAAGCATGCGGTACACATGACGGTGGGGAGTTTGAATATGTACGTGATCCGGCGCGCGGATCGATTCGCGCTGCGAGTGAAGGATTCGAAATCGGAAGCATTGGTGGGATTTCACGGATTGAAGTGGTACGAGCCGGACGCGGCCTATCGAGTGACGGCCAAGTGGATCCCGTACAATCCGGTGAAGAAGATGACGCTGCTTCACATGACGGGAACGAGTTATGAGGCGCCGGTGCCAGGTGCGGCGGAGTTTCAACTTTCCGGAACGACGTATCGGTTGGAGCCGGTTCTGGAAGACGACCCGCCAAAGCTTTTTTTTATTCTGCGCGATACCACCAGCACTTCCACGACGTATGGAGCGAGCCGTTTTCTGTACACCGCGTTGCCGAGCGGAGGCGTGACGCAGCCCGGGGAGCTGGTGCTGGATTTCAACCATCTGGAGAATCCGCCCTGCGCGTACACGCCGTTCGCGACTTGTCCGCTGCCGCCGGCGGGAAACCGGCTGCCGATTGCGCTGCCGGTGGGCGAACTGCGGTATCACGAACAGACGGGAACGGAACGATGACGCAGAATCTTTCTGGAGCAGGCAGCGGCGACGCGGTGGAGCGGCGGAAATTGACCGAGCTGCGAACCACGCTGCTGACGCTGCACAAGACGCTGCTGGATATGGAGCGGCGGGAATACGAACGGGAGCACGGGCACGTGTCCACCGGGGAATTGTTTCGGCTGGTGATTGACCACCAGCAGTTTGGCTGGCTGCACAATATTTCCGAGTTTGTGGTGCGGCTGGACGAAACGCTGGCGGGTGAAGCGCCGGTCACGGCGGAAGAGACGCGCAGCGCGATGGGCATGGCGAGGAAAATATTTGTGCCGTCGGAATCGGGCGATGCGTTTCAGAAAAGATATTTTGATGCGATACAGAAGGATCCCGCGGTAGTGATGGAGCATGCCGAGCTGGCGCGGTTGTTCAACAGCGAGCCTGCGGATCCTAGCGCGGCATGAGTCTTGCCGGGGCTGACGGCGGGCGCAGCTAAAAGTGCGCACGGCAATGGCAGCCAAACCTTCTTCTCCCAAGAAATACAAAATCCGGCGATTGCGCCGGGCGGAATTGCCAAGCGATACGATTGCGCTGGCCCGCTTTCTGATCGGCAAGGTGGTGGTGCGCGAATTTGCGGAAGGGCGGGTGAGCGGGCGGATTGTGGAAACGGAAGCGTATCCGCCGGGCGATCCCGCGGGACATCACTTTCGCGGGCCGACTCCAAGGATCCAGTCGATGTATCTGGCGCCGGGGCATGCGTATGTATTTCTTAATTACGGCGCGCATTTCATGTTAAACGTCAGCGGCGAAGCGGCGGGGACGGCGGGCGGAATTCTGATTCGCGCTGTCGAGCCGCTGGAAGGCGTCGAGCTGATGAAGAAACATCGGAACTGCGACGAGATGCTGGGCTTGACGCGCGGACCGGGGCGGCTTGCGGCGGCGTTTCAGATCGAGCGCGGCCACGACGGGATTGACCTGTGCAGCAAGGGGAAATTGTGGCTGGGCAAAATTGTGAGCGGGAAGAAATCTGGTGCGGCAGGGGTGGGACGCGGTGCCGCGGCGATCGGGAAAACTGTGCGAATTGGAATTACGCGCGCGGCGGATCACCTGCTGAGATTTTATGAGCTGGGAAATCCCTTTGTGAGCGGGCCGAAACGGCTGCTGAAAAGCGGCTCGGTTGCGTCGCGCTAAGGGCAATTCACCACAGCCAGGGTGATGTCCTGTGCCTGGCCGGAAGGCGGTTGCGCCGAATCAACCGTATCCACGGTACCGTGGAGGGTTACGGGAACGGGAGGAGCTGTGCCGCTGAATGTTCCGGTGTTTGGATCGAAGGCGAATGAACTCCACGCGGGCGATGAAAAGCCAAAAAAGATCGGCGGCAGTCCGCCTGAGGTTTTCACCTGAAGAGTGTAGGGCTTATTAGTGCATGCCGCAGGGAAAGTATCCGAACTGGTGATGACCAGAGGGTCGGCGATTCGCACAGTGTAACTCGTGCGCGCGGTTTGCGGCGGATTTGATGAATCGGTGGCTTTAACGACGAAGGTATAGAAGCCATCCGTTGTGGCGACGCCACCGAGCAACCCCGCCGCATTGATCGACAAAGTACTAATGGGCTAGGACCTCCCCAGATTGCGGCCTTGTCGAGTCTGCTGGCGTTCCTTGCAATCGGGGGCGGCAGCGGTGGGACTCTTCTTCTTCCGCCCGCAGCCATGAACCGCATGCCGGATTAGGCGGCTACCGGACGGGTGTACGCATCAAGCGGTTGCGCCGCGCGCGGTCTGCAGGCTACGGGTGACCTCTACAGGCTTACAATGCACTCATTGTTTGCGTTTGAATTCAGATCGGCCTAAACGTGGAAGGAGCTAACCCGATGGCAATCGAGATGGAGCAGTTGAGGAACTTTCAGACGGAGCAGCTTGAACAGAAGAACATTCAGACCCAAGCGAGAATTCCTATTCACAACAGGACCGTCGAATGGGCGCTCATCGAGATCGTCATCCTTTTGACGGGCATCGGCGACAGCCTCGAGCGGATGGCCGACAAACCGTAGCGCGGGCTCCTTGCAATCGGGGGCGGCAGCATCTACTCTTCTTCGGCGATGCCCGAACTGACTCCTGAGTTTCTGCTGTATGGATTTATCTGGTACGTGGCGTTTCTATTTTCGACCACGTGCCATGAGGCGGCGCACGCGGTCGTGGCCAAGCGGGGCGGCGACGCGACCGCTTCGGAAGGCGGGCAGGTATCGCTGAATCCCTTTCCGCATATCCGGCGGGAGGTTTTCGGGATGGTCATCGTTCCACTGCTGTCTTACTTCATCAACCAATCGATGATTGGGTGGGCCAGCGCGCCTTTCGATCCGGCGTGGGAGCGGCGGTATCCGCGGCGGGCGGGGTGGATGGCGCTCGCGGGCCCGGCGGCAAATTTTTCGCTGATGCTGCTGGCGGTGATTGCGCTGCGGGTGGGTTTATATTCCGGGTGGTTCGGCAGGGATGCGGTGACCGGGCGGCCGGACATTGCGTTTGTGGCGCTGATGGTGATGTTTTCGCTGAATTTGCTGCTGGGGACATTTAACCTGTTGCCGGTCCCGCCGCTGGATGGGAGCGCCGGGATACTGATTTTCATGAGCGAAGCAACGGCGCAGAAATACCTGAACTGGCTGCGCGGGAACAGTTACGCGATGCTGGGATTGCTGGTGGCGTTACTGTTTTTCAGCCGGGTGTACCCGTATGTGCAGACGTTTGCGACCAATATTCTGCTGCGCAGCCGGTTCTAGTTCCCTCCTGATTCTTCACTCTAGTATTGGCCAAGCTAGCTGTTTTCAGCACAGAACTGCCTCGTTTTAGAACACTCGAGAGTGCCGAATCGGAACGTGCGCGCCAAAAGGGTGCGGAATTGGTATGAAGTTTTGAAGGAAAACGGTGATCAAGGATTTGTGTAAGAGCCGATTCTGCGGGCGCATTTGACTGAAACACAATCCTTTATGAGGCGGACGCGGCGGAACGCGGACAGCAATGGCCTGGGCGACGAGTATGGAGATGGATGTGCGAATGAGTGGGTGTGGCGCATGTTCAAGAGATAACGGATGAAGTGCTTGCCCCGCGCGGCTCCCTTACGCCCTGTATTCTGGATGGCGATCCCGCTCAACTAAAGCTGCTCTCGGAGATGATTTCCGGGATGGGATACGAGTCACTGACGACCTCCGATCCGGAGGAGGCGGTGCGGCTGGTGCAGTCGGGCGCGTGCCGGGTGATGCTGGCGGACGTACACCTGCCCGGTGTGGATGCCTATGAATTCCTGGACCGTGTGCTGCGCGTCGATCCAGGTATGCATGTGATTATTGTAAGCAAGGAATACACGCTGGAGTCGGCGCTGGAAGCCATCCGGCGCGGGGCCACGGATTTCTTGCCCAAACCAATCGACCGGTTGCGGTTGAAGCGGGTGCTGGATGATGTGGCGGCGCTGTACGAGAAGCGGCGGCGGGTGCGCGCGCTCGAAGAGCAATTGCTGCGGGACCTGGAGTTTCACGGCATCGTGGGCAAGAGCCCGGTGATGCTGGAAGTGATCGACTTCGCGCGGAAAGTGGCGCGACACTACACCAACGTGCTGCTTGTGGGAGCCACCGGCACGGGCAAGGAGCTGGTGGCCCAGGCCATTCATCAGCTGAGCCCGGTGAGCCAGCAGCGGCTGGCGATTTGCAACTGCTCGGCGATGGTCGATACGCTTGCTCGAAAGCCAGTTGTTCGGGCACGTGCGCGGGGCGTTCACCGGCGCGACGGAAATGCGGCCGGGGCTTTTCGAATATGCGGACGGTGGAACGGTGTTTCTCGATGAGGTGGGGGAAACTTCGCTGGCGATGCAGGCCAAGCTGCTGCGGGTGATCCAGAACCGCGAAGTGCAGCGGGTGGGTTCGCCGGAAGTGCGGCACGTGAATGTGCGGTTGATCGCGGCTACCAACCGGGACCTGCGCGCGGAAGTGCTGGCCGGACGATTCCGCGAAGATCTTTTCTATCGATTGAGTTCTATCCAGATACGGGTGCCGGCGCTGACGGAGCGGCTCGAGGATATCCCGCTGCTGGTGCACTTTTTCGTGAAGAAATATAACTTGGCGTATGGGAAAAATATCTGCGGGCTGACGCGCCGGGCGCAGACCATGTTGTTGCAGCATCCCTGGCCGGGGAATGTGCGGGAGTTGGAGAATGTGATCTCCAGCGCGGCGATTACGACCAGCGGGGACTTCATCGACCTGGCCGATTTGCCGGAAAATTTCCAGCACCGCAGCCAGCGGACATCGGGCGGAACGGAGTGGCGGCCGCTATCTCTCGAAGAGGTGCGCAAGGTGCATATCGAGCGGGTGCTGCAGATGTGCATGGGCAACCGTTTGCGCGCCGCGCAGGTGCTGGGTATCGGGCGGACCAGCCTGTATCGTTATTTAAAGCGCGATCAAGCCGAGGCGATGGCACTGACAAAACCTCGCGGGGTGGCCGCGGGGTCGCTGCGAAGTTGAAGCGCCTGCTTTTGACCCAGTACTTCCCTAACTGAACTTTCTCCTCGACCTCGTTCGCTGTCCTCAATCCAAAACCGTGATCTGTTCAGGGCCGATGGACCGGGCGGGATAACGCTGGTACATTGTTCGCGCCCCGGATGCTGAGCGGATCGCGTTGAGCAGCCTGCACGAGCTTCGAACCGGGAATTTTACCGAGCGGTTTCCTTCAAGTTCAGATTCTGGAGAGAAAAAGATTATGCGCAGACATCTGGCGGGAGTTTGTTTGCTGTTGGCGGCATGCATGAGCGTAACGACGGCCCGGGCGCAGGAACTGACGGCCGCGGATAAAGAGCGCGCCATGCAGTATCTGGAAAGCACCAAGAAAAATATCGTGGACGCAACCAAGGGCTTGTCCGAAGCGCAATGGAATTTTAAAGCGGGACCGGACCGCTGGTCGATTGCGCAGGTGATGGAGCATATTGCTGCGGCGGAGGATTTGATTCGCGGGATGATCGTGGACCAGGGAATGAAAGCTCCTGCCGGCGAACCGGGGCGCGATTTTAAGAAGACCGACGACGCGGTGGTGGCCATGATTCCGGATCGCTCGCACAAGGCGCAGGCTCCTGAACCGCTGAAGCCCACCAACCGTTTCGGGTCGCCGGAAGAGGCGGTCAAACATCTTCTGGCCAGCCGGGCGGAGACCGAGGAGTTTCTGAACAACACTCCGGGTTTGCGACAGCACGTGTCCGACAGCCCCATGGGGATGAAGCTGGACTGCTATGAGTGGATTTTGTTTTTGACGGCGCACAGCGAGCGACACCTGAAGCAGATCCTGGAAGTGAAAGCAGATCCGGGTTTTCCGAAGGTGTAAGAATCGCCGGTTGTCGCTGGAGGACGGGCCGAATCTGGCTCTTCAGCGATGATCGAAAAAACACAGCACGGCGCAAGCCGGATGATGAGCCGGTAACGCGGCGTGCTAATTTTATTTTTGGGCTGGCCGCTTGTTGCGGCTGGCCTAGAAAATTCAAAGGCAAAGACCGCACCCTTTGAAAAGCACAAAGGATGCGGCACCCCCTCTGGATACTGCGGCTACTTGCCCGAGGGGTTCGGTTCGGCTGTAGGGCCGAGCGTAGCGGGAAGTGTGACGTTGGTATCCACACGCACCAGCATGCCAGTCTGCGCCGGGAGATCGACTTCCTTGCCCTTGCGAGCCACGATGTACGCGGCGCTGCCAGCCAGGCCGAAGCCGAATCCTCTGGCCACGTTGCTGAAGATCAAGCCCACCAGCGCTCCGCCACCGGTGCCGATGGAGCCACCCATGATGTCGCCCTTGAAATCGTGCTTCTGCTGGATGATCTGGCCTTCGTCGATTTTTACGTCTTTGCGACGCTGGCCATCGCGGTCGCTGCTGGGCTGTTCGATGGCGATGATGGACATGTGAATGGGGATGAGGCGGCTGTCGATTTCCATGTTGCGGAAGGTCATGTCCATATAGGCCTGGCCGCGGAAGATGGAGAAGCGGCGCGCTTTTTCAACGGTGCCGATGACGCCATTCACGCGGGTGCCCGCCGGAATGAGCAGGGTGTTGCCGACGAATACCGGTTCGGAGACGATGGCGACGAACGGATCTCCACTGCGAGAGATGGCGGTGCCGATGTTGCTGACCATGTGGAGCCGTACCTGGGTTCCGGGAACGACCTGGCGAGGTTCTGAGTATGAGGCCGGTGCAGTAGCAAACAGAAGCGCACCGGCGAGAACTGCGGACAACAATGCTTTCATGAATTTTCCTCCTGCCCACACCATGTGCGTAGGCTAACCCCTTGTCGTGGGGCGATCCCGGCTCTGCCGGGACGTATCCGCTGGCGCCGCGGACCCGGCGTTTCCGCGAAGAAACGCAAGGCGGATGGGGAGGAACTCCATCCGCTAGCCAGTTTACTGCCGGGCGGAAGGAAAGGCGAATACGGTGTTTTACCGATGCGTTGCACAATACGACACAATTTCTGCGAGGCACGCGATGGAAGTAGTTTTTTGCATGGGGAATATTTTGCCAAACGGAGCCTTGTGATATCTTGCGGCCAATCAGGAGGGACCACATGATCACGAATAATTTTCGAAACAACAAGTTGGTTGTGGCGGCGATGGTTTGCGCGGCATTGGGGATTTCCAGCGCGCGCGGACAGGAAGCCGCGAAAAAGCCGGCACTGAAGACCAAGACGGCGGCCGGGCCGGCGTCATTCATCGGGACGCCGGACAAAATCAAATGGGTGCAATATTCGCCGGGAGTGGAGTACGGAGCGGTATACGGCAACTGCGACAAAGCTGGAGCGCCGTGCGTATTTCAATTGCGATTCGCAGAGGGCGCAAAGTTTCCGGCGCACTGGCATCCGGTCGACGAAAACGTGACGGTGCTTTCGGGGACGTTCATGGCCGGGATGGGCGACCAATATGACGAATCAAAGATGATGTCGCTGGCGGCGGGATCGTATGTGTTTATGCCGCGGCGGATGCACCACTTCGCGGGAGCCAAGAGCGCGGCGCTCGTGCAGGTGCACGGAGTTGGTCCCTTCAAAATAAATTACGTGAACCCCGCCGACGATCCCAGCAAAGCGGCGAAATCCGCGGACTGATTGATGCGGGTGGAAATTTGAACAGCGAGCGCGGTGAGAATCTGGCTGCGCTGGTGATGCTGTGTTAGACTTTTGTTCAACAGACGCAAAAAATATTTGCGACTGTTGAAACGTGGAACTTCGGGCTCTGTGCAACGAGGTCCCGCGAACCCCGCCAGGCCCGGAAGGGAGCAACGGTACCGGGAACGCCTCGGGTGCCGCAGATCACCCGAAGTTCCTCTTTTCAAAGACCGTAGCAAAGAAATGGTTCCGTTCCCGCAACCCGGAGTGATTTCCCATACATGAGCTACCAGGTAATAGCCCGCAAGTGGCGCCCGCAGACGTTCAAGGATCTCTCCGGACAGCAGCACGTGACCGAGACTCTAGCGAACGCGATCAAGAACGATCGCGTGGCGCATGCGTACATTTTTTCGGGAGCGCGCGGTGTGGGAAAAACTACCGCGGCGCGCATTCTGGCCAAGGCGCTGAACTGCGTGAAGGGGCCGACGGCCGAGCCTTGCGGGGAATGCGATTCGTGCCGGGAAATTGCGGCGGGCACGTCGCTGGATGTGATCGAGATCGACGCGGCGTCCAATCGGGGCATCGACCAGATTCGTGAATTGCGCGAAATGGTGCGCTACGCGCCGGCGGCTTCGCGAAGCAAGGTAGTGATTCTGGACGAAGCGCACATGCTGACCGGCGAGGCTTCCAACGCGCTGCTGAAAACTTTGGAGGAGCCGCCGGACCGGGTGATCTTCGTGATGGCCACCACGCAACCGGAAGATCTAGTGGACACCATACGGTCGCGGTCGCAGCATTTTCATTTTCGGGCGCTGACGTTTGGAGAGATTACCGAGCGGCTGCAGGAGATCGCGCAAAAAGAGAATTTGAAGATTGATGCGGGAGCGCTGGCGGTGATTGCGCGGATGGCGGAAGGCAGCATGCGCGATGCGTTATCACTGCTGGAGCAGGCCCGCGCGTATTGCGGCGAAACGATCGGGAACAACGAAGTGCGCGAGCTGCTGGGCGTGGTGGCCGACGATGCGCTGGCCGAACTGGTGGCGGCGATCGCGGAAGGCTCGGCGGATCGGGCGCTGGGACTGATTCACACGTTTCAAAAAGAGGGGCGCAACCTGCAGCACTTTTGCCGTGAAGCCATCCGGCACATGCGGAATTTGCTGATCGCCAAAGTTTGCGGCGCGGATTCCGATTTGATTGCCGCGACGGCGGACCAGCGGCCGGTGTTGGCGGAAGCTGCGGCGCTCTTCAGCGAGGAAGATCTGACGCGATTTTTTCAGATTCTGCTGGAGACGGATGACGATTTGCGACGCAAGCCGGATGCGCGAGTGCATCTGGAAATGGGCATGTTGCGGCTGATCAACGCGGGGCGGATGGCGCCGCTGGAAGAATTGCTGACGGAAATAAAAACGGGAACGGGTGGGGCGCCGCCTGCTGCGCCGGTGCGGCGGGCTGCGACGGCTGCGGGTGCGCCGTCGACTGCGAGCTCTACCAGTGCGAAGGCGGTTGCAGCGGCGCCGCAAGCAAGCGGCGCATCGACTCCGCAAATTGCAGCATCACAGACCGCGGAGCGAGGAACGGTCGCAACAGTAGACAGAGGCGGGGCTCCCGCGACGATGCAAGCGAATGCTGCCACGGCAGCAATGCGCGTGGAGACAAGCTCCGCTCCAGCGGCAAACCACGCTGTGCAACCAGCGATGACCACGAAGCCGGCAGCGGCGCCAGCTACCAATGGCGCGGCGAGAGCGAGCGACATTGACACGGCGATCAGCAACTACGGCAGAGCCGAGAAATCCGCAGACGGGGACACGAGGGCGCTGCGCTGCGAAGGAATCACCGAGCAGCAAGTTTCGGAAATCAAAGCGGCGGTACAGAAGGATCAGAAATTTCTCGGCGAACTGCTGGAGCATGCGGCGGGATGGGAACTTGTGGGACCGGAACTGAAACTTTATTTTCCGGCGGAGAAAAAATCTTTCGCGGAAATGCTGGAGGGCCGCGGCTCGCTGGAGAAGGTGCGTAGCATTTCGAGCAACGTACTGGGTCGCGCGATACGGGTGTGTGCTAAACTCGAAGCCAGTACGAATCCGGCGGCGACATCGCGCGCGGGTTCGGATGTTCAGGAATTGCGGGCCAGATTCGAACGCGATCCGATGGTGCGTTCCTTACTGCAACGCTTCGGAGGGCAAATATCCGAAGTGAGAAAGCCGCAAGGGGAATAAAGCCGATGGAAGTCAACGCCCTCCAACAGATGCTGTCGAAATTCCGGCAATTGCAGGATGATCTGCAGCAGCAGGTCAACTCCGTAAACGTGGAAGCTTCGGCGGGTGGCGGGATGGTCAACGTAAAGATGAACGGCCAGAAGCAGATTGTGGAGATTCGCATCGAGCCGGAAATTTTTGCGGGCAAGGATCAGGAAATGCTGCAGGACCTGGTTCGCGCGGCGGTGAACGAAGCGACGCGGCGAGTGGACGATGAGCTGGCCAGCCAGATGAAGAACATGGCGGGCAACGTTCCGGGTTTAAACGGGCTGAAGATTCCCGGCTTGTTTTAAGATTTACCTTTCAGACGTAGTTTCCTCCGAAGTGCGTCGAACGCTCCGAAAAAATTCAGGTGAAGTCTGCTACGTTGCGCGGGAGTGGTTGCCAACGGTTCCACGTCCTGATTGATCCTACTTTCCGCTTTTTTGCCTGGAGACAGAAAGATCGTAGTGCGCATGGAGATTCATCCAGAACCCCGCCGTAGTGCCAAAATATCTTACCAACTCAGGGCCATTTCGGAAGAAATGCCGCGGGCTTCGCGGACGATTTCGTATACGTTGGGGGCAGCGAAGCGAAGAGCGATGGCCAGTTTGTTAGGATTCAAATCGAACGGGATCATGAACTCCTCGCGCAGGATTTTCCCCGGGTGGACTGCTTTTAGCTTGGCCATAAATTCTCCTCAGTGATAATCGGTAATTTTCACAGCGAACGCAATGCCATCGCGTGCTATAAATCGCAATCGATACTGCGGCAGGCACGAGCGAGCTGGTTTGCGCCGCGGCGAGCGCTGTGCTACACATCAGAGATGCCAGATTTTGCCGCACCTGTTGAACGACTCATCGACCAATTGAAGCATCTTCCGGGAATCGGACAGAAAACGGCGCAGCGGCTGGCTTTTTTCCTGCTGCGCACCGCGCCGGAGAATGCGCTGGCGCTGGCGGACGCCATTCGGGACGCCAAGGAAAAAATCCGCGAATGCTCGACGTGCCACAACATTACGGACACGGACCCATGCCTGTATTGTGTGGGACCGACGCGAAACCACAGGACCATCTGCGTGGTGGAAGAAGCGCACAATATTATGGCAATTGAGAAGACGCGGATGTACTCGGGCATGTACCACGTGCTAGGCGGGTCGCTGTCTCCGCTGTCGGGCCGGGGGCCGGAGCAGTTGAAGATCAAGTCGCTGATCGAGCGGCTGAAGACCGGCGGCGTGGAAGAGATCATCGTCGCTACCAACCCCACTGCCGAAGGCGAAGCGACTGCGGTATATATGTCCAAACTATTGAAACCACTGGGAGTGCGGGTGACCAGGATCGGTGTGGGTATACCGGTGGGCGCGGACCTGGAGTATGCGGACGAAGTGACCATGTTGAAGGCGATGGAGGGACGGCGGGAACTGTAAGGCGGTTATAGTGCGGAGCAGTTTTGGCGGTGAGGAAGGACTGCTGGTACCCGTAGGACTCTCTGGCCAAAGGAGTGCTTTGAGTATAAAGTGTGGATTCCGCGAAGTTCCCCGGCAAGGAGGTGCGCTATCCCCAACCAAGCGCACTGCATTTTGTGTTCGATCCGTACAACTGAGGGTAGTAGAGGTCTGGAAGCGTGTCCGGCCATGAGGACAAATTTGTCTTATTTTGACACCTGTTGGCCCGGAACGGAATCCAAGTTGGGAGTTCCGAGTGTACGGCGCCGCAAAGCTAGCGTCGTAACTGTAGAGACAGAAAAGATTTAAGTCCGGCTAGGCACTTGGGAGCGTAACAGAGTGATGGATGAAACCAGCAACAATCTTTCCGAGGGAACGGCGGAAACGCCGCCTTCGGCGGCATCGAACGCAAGCGCGGAGCTAAGGAAGCGTCGGAGCACCCGCATCGTGCAGGCCGTGCCGCTGTCGGTGACGGGCGTGGACGCCATCGGGCGGCCTTTTGCGGAACACACCTCGACGCTGATCATCAATTGCCACGGGTGCCGGTACCAATCCAAACATTATGTGCTGAAAAATATGTGGGTGAAGCTGGAGATTCCCCATCCGGAATCCGGGTATCCGCCGCGGGTGGTACGCGGACGGGTTTCGTGGATCCAGCGACCGCGCACCGTGCGGCAACTGTTTCAGGTGGCGCTGGAACTGGAGACGGCCGGGAATGCGTGGGGCATCGCGTTTCCTCCCGAAGACTGGTTTGCATTTCCACAGATCGAAGAGCAAAGCGAGAATGCCGGCGCACTGCCGGAACACCAGGTACACGAAGCGGAGCATGAAGCGGGTGGGATCAATGAGCTGGAGACTGCGGCCGTGAATATCAATGACAATTTGAGGACCTTCCCTACCCCGGCGAGCACGACGGATGCGTCGCTGCAACTGGCGCGGCAGCTTGCGCGGTTGGTGGCGGACGCTAAACAACAGATTCAAGCGGCGGCGCGAGAGGCGGCGGGGCATGCGGTGGCGGCGGAGAATCGCGCGTCGTTCGAACAGTGGGAGCAGAAATTTACGGCCGCGCGCATGGAAGTGGCCAACGAAGCGTCGCGGCTGATTCAGAAGATTCAGCAGGAGGCGGAGAAGTCCGCCGAGTCTGCGAATGCCGCCGCGGCGGAAACGATGCGCAAGGATTTGCCGAACTGGTTTACGCCGCACGTGGAGGAGTTAACGCAGCGGTTGCGAGAACAGCTGCAGCGGGAAGGTCTGGCGCAACGCGACCAACATATCGAGCAACTGAAAGGCAGCGGCGAACAACTGGTGGCGTTATTCAAGGATGCGGAAGGGGTAGCCACCAACCTGAAGAATCAGGCCGAGGAGATTGAAGCGCGGCTGGCGGCAGCGACCGCGGCGCAGGCGGAAGCGGCGCGGATGCGCGATGAAATCAATTCTAATCTGGCAATGCAGGTGGAAGAAACGGAAGCGCACATCGCGGAGAGAGCGGACGCGGTGGCGCGCACCATGGACGAGGCGGCGCGAGTCCGCGAAGAAGCGCTGGGAAGGCTGAAAGCGCAGGCGGCGCAGACGGAGGCGCAAATCGCCGAGTCCGGGACGCGCGAGGTGGAAGAAAACGCGCGTGTGCGAGAGCAGGCACTGGCGTCACACTGGCAGGCTTTGCGATTAGCCGGCGATGAAATTCAGCAGCAGGTGAGCTCAACGCTTTCCTCTGCGCGCTTGGAGTGGGAAGGCCACCTGGCGAGGGAAATCGAAGCGGCGCAGCGGCGCTGGAAAGCGGCGCTGGAGGAATCATTACCCCCGGCCCAGAACCGGGTGACTGGCGAGCTGGACGAACGGGCGCGCGAATTGTTCACGCAACTGCGGGATGAAGCCACAGGGTTGGGGAACAGAGCAGCGGAAGCGACCAACGAATTTGAGCGGCGTGTGACGGAACTGCGTGAATCGCTGCAGGGCGCGCAGGAACGGCTGGAATTTGCAGCAGCCAAAGCAGGAGAGTCGACGACTACGCTGGAGCATTTTTCGAGCCGCCTCGGTCAACTGCATGAACAGGCGCTGGTGGGATTCCACACCCAACTGGACGATGTGCTGAGCCTGCACCGAAATGAACTGCATCGCAGATCGGAGTCGCTATTTGAGGAACTGGCGTCGCGGGTCCGCGCGCGGTTCGACGAAGCCAGCCAGCATGCAGCGTTGGATTTCGACGAACGCATTGCAGGACTGGTGGCGCCGCAGATATTGCGGACGGAAGAGTCGTTGCATCGCATGGCGGGCGGGCGATCGCTGCTGGACGCGGCGATATCTTTGCAGCAGGACCGCATCAGCACTGTGGCGGACGAGGCGTTTGCGGAATCGCTGTCGAGATTCCGGGAAAATCTGGGAAGCGCGGAACAGTTGCTGGATGACGCCTCGCGAGGGGTTACTTCGCGGAACCTGGCGGAACTGGAAGAAAAAGTAAACGACCTTAAACACCAGGCTATACAGGACGTTTTCAAATCGGCGGAATGGTACGAGAAGAAAGCCCAGACGCATATCCAGAATATGACCGAGAAAGCCGGGGAACAGGCCGGCGCGAGCCTGCGCGAAAAAGCGGGAGAAATTTCCAGCGTGTTTACTAGCGAGCTGGATAATTCCAGCCGCAATTTTCTGGGGCACACGCAGTCGCAGATGGAGGACTCGGTGCGGGACGCGTTCGAACGGGCGCGGGGGTTGTTCAGCGAGGCTTCGGAAACCACGTCGGCGGCTTTTACGGATGAAATTCAGCGGACCGGAAGGCAGGAGCTGGAAGGATTCGGAGAAGAACTGCAAAAGTCGGTGGCGCAAGCGCGGGCTGATCTGGAGGCGACACGTAATGAGTTGTCGCAGCGGGTTACTTCCGAGCAGGAAGAGTTTCTGCGGCGGTTTCAGGAAGCGATGAACAAGGCTTTGGAGTCCGGCGTGAAAGATGCGAATGAGAAGGTGGAAGCCAGCTTCTCGCCGCTGCTGGACGCCTGGAAAATGATGACTGACAGGAACCAGACGCAACTTCGCGGCGTGTACGACACGATGAGCGCCCAAGCGACGGAGCAGCACCGCACGCGGCTTGAGAATGTTTCCAACCAGTGGATGCTGGCCACCGTGTCGTCACTGGACCGGCAGTCGCGCGAAGTAGTGGCGAGCATTTCCGCAAGCGCGGAAGAGAAGCTGCGCGAGACATGCGCACAGGTTTTTGCGGGCATTGGCGAGACGCTGCAAGAACGGTTGCAGCAGATCGCGCGGAATTTGACGGTTCCTCCCCAGGATCCGAACGCCCGGTCGCGAACGGCGACCCCCGGAAGCTAGCGAGATATTTTTCAAGAGAATCGAGGCGGCCGCGAAGCGGGCCGTGGCGCCGCGTTCGCTTGAGATGTGCATCCCCGGTATAATGCGAAGGTTCAATCCCTATGGCGAATCGTGCATACCTGCGCGTCTGGACGCGTGATTTCTCTGAAGAGACGATGATTGCCGAGTTTGCGCGGTTTCTGACCAGCGCGCCGCTGTCGGCCTCCATGAATACTTTTGCGGAACTGACCGTCCAACCGGTTGACGCGACGGAGACGCCGGTGGCGTCGTGGGATCTGCGCGGACAGGGTTATGGGGCGGCGGAAGTGGCGGCGCTGGCGCTGCAGCATTTGAACGCCGACAGCGCGTATATCGCTACGGCGAAGTGGGATCTGTGGGGATTGGATGTAGAGAGTTTGAAGTGGCAGCACGCGCCGCAACCGTTGGTGCTGACGTGTAATGGACTGGAGCACGATAACAATGTGGCGGCCGCGGAGGGACACTTCGTGGCGGATCTGGGTTTCGAACATTTTTTTACCGGGCATGCGGGATTACTGGCTCCCGGAGCGGCGACCAACCCGTTTGATTCTTCGGATCACCCGGTGGAGCATACGTTTCGCAGGTGGATGGCGGCGGGCGGAAATTTAAAGGAATATCACGCAAAAACGCGCGAGAACATCCAACAGTTGTTCACGTGGGTGGAGGCAGTGCAGAGCGCGCTGCCTGTGGAGCGAAGCGAATTGTGGTCGGAGGGCGAGAAGAATTTTGAGGCGCGGCTGGATGCGATTGTCACCAAGCGATGATTAATGGACAGAATTCACCTGTTTTCGGGGTTTTACAACGTTTTACAACCGAGCGGTAGAGTCTCCCGGGGAGAGCAGCTAGAATTAAGCTAAGGATTCGAGCAGACGAGAGAAAAGCGATAGCGCCGCAGCCGGCAGAAGAGGCCGCTACTTTGACTAGACACTTTGATGGGAGCAAGAAACAGGTGGAGCGGCGGGAGTTTGCCAAAGCCCAAAGTATTTTCCTGCTGGGCGCTGGCGCGGCGCTTGTTTTTGTGATGGCGGCGGCCGGATGTGGTTCGGAAACACCCAAGCCAAAATCCGAAACCCCTGCAGAAGCGAAACCGGCCGAGCCGGCGATTCCTGAAGATATTCAGGCGGCGGCAAAACAATTGCTGGGGAGCGATGCGCAGGTGCTGGTCTTCGGCGATCTGGCCAAGACCGGCAAGCAACAGTTTCTGGCAGCGAACGTAGTGCCCAAGACGCCCAAGAACAATATACCTGGGACGGTGGTGACGCGCGCGGTGGTGGCAGAAGAAGATGGCGGTAAATGGACGGAATTGCTGCGCTGCGACGAACATTTGAAGAATCCGAAGGGATACCTGGGCGCTACGCCGCTCGATTCGATAACCGGCTGGCGCCTACAGTATGAGCAAAACGCGGAGAAGGGTTTGCAGCTTTATTTTACGCCGCTGAAAGTGAATGGAAACACACACGTGTTGCCGGTGGGAGTGCGATGGAATCCGGCGACCAAGCGCTACCAATCGCTGGACGCGACATATGAGCACTTTTTGAAAGAATCGGCGACGCTGCAGGATGCGAGATCCACGCTGCGATGAGTGCGGCGGCCACAACCAGCGCGACTTTGGGGACGAAGACGAGCCCGGAGGTTCCGCCGAACGTTTCCTCGTGGAAAAACCTACGCGGGCTGCTTCCCTATCTGTGGCGCTATACGGGAGGCATAAGTCTTGGCCTGATTGCGCTGGCGCTGATGGGCATCGTGGGCAACGTGGTGCCGCTGGCGATCGGAATTATTTTCGATGTGCTGGCGGGGAGCGCGCGGCCATTTGAAAATGGCGCGCCAGGGGCCGCAGCGCTGCACGCCAGCTGGTTGAGCCGCATGGTTCCCTTCTATGAGCCGCACAGCCGGCACACGCTGGGAATTTACTGCCTGCTGCTGGTGGGATTCATCGCGCTGAAGGGGCTGCTGTCGTTCAGCACGCGGTGGATATTGATCGGAGTGTCGCGCGATATTGAATTCGATATTCGCAACGACCTGCTGGACCGCTTGCTGATTCTGGAACCCGAATTTTACGTGCGCAACCGCACTGGTGAGCTGATGTCGCGGGCGACAAACGATTTGAACGCGGTGCGCATGGTGCTGGGCCCCGGAATCATGTACAGCGCGACGACGCTGGTGACCATGGTGATGGCCATCGTGTTGATGTTCAAGTTGTCGCCTTCGCTGACGATGTGGGTTTTGCTGCCTGTGCCGGTGGTGGCGGTGGTGGTGCGGCACTTTGGAAAAGTGATCCACGAATTGTACGAAAAGATTCAGGCTTCGCTAGCGGCGCTGTCGGTGAAAGTGCAGGAAAATCTTTCTGGCGTGCGCGTGATTCGCGCTTACGCGCAGGAAGATGCGCAGATTCGCGCGTTCGATGAGCCGAACCGCGAGTACGTGGCGCGCAACGTGAAGCTGATTCGCACCTGGAGCATGTTTATGCCCTCGCTGCAGGCGCTGATCGGGACGACCTTTCTAATTGTTTTGTGGAAGGGTGGATTTCTGTTTCTGCGCAACCAGCTTTCTTTGGGCGGGCTGGTTTCGTTTTCGAATTTTTTGACACTGCTCGTGTGGCCGATGATTGCGCTGGGCTGGGTAACGAATATTTTTCAGCGCGGCGCGGCTTCGATGGGACGGTTAACGTACATCCTGAATGCCGAACCGCGCATTGACGACCGGGACGCAAGAGTTCCGGCGACACAGGAAGTCCGGGGCGAGATTGAATTTCGCAATTTGACGTTTACGTATCCGACGATGTTGTCGGGCGACGGGAATGCGGGCGGAGTTTCGTCGAACGGTGTTTCTCCTGCGGCGGGAGAGATCAGCAAAGGCGCTCCTGCGAATGGAACCGGGGCGCGCGCCGGGCAACCGATACTCAGCAACATTAATCTGCGGATACCGGCGGGATCGACGCTGGCGATTATTGGGCCGACGGGCAGCGGGAAGACCACGCTGGCGGCGCTGGTGGCGCGGTTGTGGGATGCGCCTAACGGCGAGTTGTTGATCGATGGGCGGCCGATACGGGAATGGCCGCTGGAAACGCTGCGGCGCGCGATTGGCTACGTGCCGCAGGACACGTATTTGTTTGGCGATACGCTGGGGGAAAATATCGCGTTCGGATTGCCGAAGTACGACGCCGAGAGAGTGCGCGAAGCCGCGGAAGTGGCGAGTCTCGAAGGGGACATCGAAGACTTTACGGAAAAGTACGAGACCGTAGTCGGAGAGCGCGGGATTACGCTGTCAGGCGGACAAAAGCAGCGGACGGCGATCGCCCGGGCGTTGGTGCGAGATCCAAAGATACTGATTCTCGATGACTCATTGTCCGCGGTGGATACGCAGACCGAAGAGCGAATCCTATCGCGGCTGCGTGGGATCATGGCGGGGCGAACGACGATTTTGATTTCGCACCGGACGTCCACGGTGCAGCATGCCGACCAGATCGTAGTGGTGAGAGACGGGCAAATTATCGAGCGCGGGCGGCATGATGATCTGCTGGCGCGCGGCGGATATTACGCGGACCTGTACCACAAGCAGCTGCTGGAAGAAGAACTCGAACGCGCATGAGCAACGGACACGAAGAAGAAGCGCTAGGAAAAGCGTACGACTCGCGGCTGATGCGGCGATTGCTGGAATACATGCGCCCGTACAAATGGCGCGTGATTCTGGCGCTTTCGTTGACGCTGGCGGTGACGCCGCTGGAGCTTGCGCCGCCGTACATGTTCAAGGTGGCGATCGACCGCTACCTGACGCCCGCCGCTTCTCAGATTATTAATCTGGCGACTGCGAGGCGCGGGCTGGTGTTGATCAGCCTGATCTACCTGCTGGTATTGTTTTTTGATTTTCTGGCGCAGTACGTGCAGATCCGCATCATGCAGCGCGTCGGGCAGCAAACGATGTACGACATGCGGCGGGAGATTTTCGGTCATATCCAACGGCTGTCGATGAGCTATTTCGACAAGAATCCCGTCGGGCGGCTGGTTACTCGAGTAACCACCGACGTGGATGCATTGAACGATTTGTTCGCCGCCGGCGTGGTTACCATGATCAACGATTTTTTTCTGCTGGCGATCATGGTGGGCGTGCTGCTGTATATGAACTGGCGGCTGGCCCTGGCGGCGCTGGCGGCGTTGCCGCTGATCCTGGCGGTGACGTTTGTGTTTCGCAAATTTGTGCGCGACGCGAACCGGCGTATTAGAACCGCGATAGCGCGCATCAATGCGTTTCTGCAGGAATACATCTCGGGCATGAGCATTGTGCAGGTGTTCAATCGCGAACGGCGGGCGCGGGTGGAATTCATCAAGCGCAACCGCGATCACATGCTGGCGTATAAAGATGCGATCCTGGCGTTTGCGCTTTTCTATCCTACCGTTGAGTTTCTGGGCGTTGCGGCGATTGCGCTGATTCTGTGGGTTGGGGGGCTGAGTGTTTTTGCCAACACGCTTACGCTGGGTGTGCTGGTGGCGTTCATGCAGTATGCACAACGATTTTTCCGACCTATTCAGGACTTGAGCGAGAAATTTAATATTTTGCAGTCGGCGATGGCTGCGTCGGAACGGATTTTCAGGCTGCTGGATGAGCCAGTGACGATTACGAGCGATCCGAACGCGATCCCGCTTCGCGACCCGCGGGGCGAAATAGAATTTCGCAATGTGTGGTTTTCTTACCGGCACGCTGCGGAGCCGAAGGATGAGGACTGGGTGCTGCGCGATGTGTCTTTCAAAGTTGAGCCGGGGCAGACCATGGCCATCGTGGGGCACACCGGGGCGGGCAAGACCACGCTGATATCGCTGCTGCTGCGTTTCTACGACATTCAGCGCGGACAGATTCTGCTGGATGGTGTGGACATACGGGCGATTGAGTTGCAGGATTTGCGGCGGCAGTTCGGCATTGTGCTGCAGGATCCGTTTCTCTTTTCGGGCACGATTGAATCCAATGTGCGGCTGGGAACTGCGGGGATTGATAGCGCTACCGTCAAACACGCGGTGGACGAGGTGGGGCTGGGCGATTTTATTCGCGCGCTGCCGGATGGAGTGGGCACGTCGGTGAACGAGCGCGGCTCGACACTGTCGGTGGGACAACGGCAGTTGATCAATTTTGCGCGCGCACTGGCCCACAATCCCAGGTTTCTGATTCTGGACGAAGCTACGTCGAGCGTGGATACAAAAACGGAAATGCTGATTCGCGAGGCGCTGGACCAGTTGCTTTCCGGGCGCACCGCGCTGGTTATCGCGCACCGGCTGAGCACCATTCAGCACGCCGATTGCATACTGGTATTCCACAAAGGGCGGCTGAGAGAGCAGGGCGCGCACCAGGAATTGCTCGCGCAGCGCGGGATTTATTACCGGCTGTACCAGCTGCAGTACAAGGAACAGGAATTGCACCTGCCCCTCGACGTGCCTTCTTCGGCGCCCTCCACTCTGCAGGCCAATGACTGAGTTGTATTGGTCTGACAGAAACATGCCATTCACCAGACGCATTTCACATCTTGCGGCATCGAGTCGCAAAACCGATTTTCGCTTCCATCCATGAATGCCATTCCTATTCTTCTGTCCGCAGGTGAAGCATCCGGAGACATGTACGCGGCGAGGCTGGCGGCGGCATTGAAGGCGCGCGCGGATGTGGAGTTGTTTGGCATGGGCGGACCGCAGATGCGCGCGGCGGGCGTGGAAACGATCGTGGATTATTCGGAAGTTTCGGTGGTGGGAATCACGGAAGTGCTGAAGCAGCTGCCGTCGTTGCGGCGAGGGATGGGACGGCTGGTGGACGAAGCGGAGCGGCGGCGCCCTCCCCTAGCAATATTGACCGATTTTCCGGGGTTTCATCTACGATTGGCGCGGAAGCTGACTCCCCTGGGAATCAGAAACATTTATTATATTTGCCCGCAATTCTGGGCGTGGCGGCCGTGGCGGGCCAACCTGGTGCGGCGGAGATTCGCAAAAGCGTTGTGCATTTTTCCGTTCGAGGAAAAATTCTATCGCGATGCGGGAGTGAACGTGGAGTTTATCGGGCATCCGCTGGTGGGCAACGTGGCTGCGAGCATGTCGCGGGAAGAATTGTGCGCGAAATTCGGCCTGGACGCGGGAAACCCAGTGCTGACGATTCTGCCGGGCAGCCGGAGCGGGGAGATTGCGCACCATGGGCCGGTGCTCGGCGAGGCCTTGCGGTTGTTGCGCGCCCAGATTCCGGATGTTGAGACTTTGATTGCGGTGGCGCCGGGGGTACAACGCGCGGATCTGGAGGGTCACTTCCCTTCCAGCGATGGAGTGCGGTTTGTGGAAGGCGGTACGTACGATGCTCTGGCGGCCGCGGATGTGGCGATTGTTTCCAGCGGGACGGCGACCGTGGAAGCGGCGCTACTCGGGAAACCGATGGTGGTGATCTACAGGCTTTCGCCGATGACGGCGCGGCTGGCCAAGCCGCTGGTGCGGACGAAATTCTTAAGCATGGTCAACTTAATCGCGGAGCGCGCCGTGGTTCCAGAGCTGATTCAGGACGATTTCACCGGGGAACGGGTGGCGTCCGAATCTGCGTCGCTACTTTCGGCATCTAATGAAGGCGCCGCGAAAAGGGCGGAGATGCAGCGGGGGCTGGCGGAGGTAACACGGCTGTTAGGGCCTCCGGGCGCGGTCGAGAGGGCCGCCGACGCGATCGTGGCAGAGTTGCGGGCGGCGCAAAGCAACGCGAAGTGAGGGGTTTGGTATCCTATTAAGGTATATGGCAACCGCGGTGCGCCGGTGTCGATTCCAACTGTAAATCGTGAAAGGGGTCCGATGGCCCTTCGTGGAAAAATTTTGAGGTCGGTGGCGTGTGTGGCGGCGATGGCGGTGGCGATATTTGCGGGCGCTCCTTTGAGGGCGCAGGCGCCGCGGCCGGTGGCTTTTGTCGCGGTGAATTACGATGTTACGGCGTCGCTGGATACAGTCCGGCAGGCGATTACGGCGACCGCCCAGGTGGACTTCAAGGCGCTGGAAGTGTCTGGAAATGTTCGTGTGGAGCTGCATCCGAACCTGGTGGTTCGCGATGTGAAGGCGGCGGACGGCAAATTGCTGAGTTTCGAGCGCGACCACCAGAATCCTTTGTTCGTAATCGTGACGGTGCCGACGCCGGTGGCCGCGGGCGATCATCTGTCGCTGACGTTTACTTATGCGGGGTTGCTGGCCAATGAAGAGAACAGCCCGGTGCCGGGCGTGCGTGCGGCGGTAATTAATCACGACGGCGCATATCTGTTGCTGCCAGCGCGGTGGTTTCCGCTGACCGATTATCCTTCAAATCGCTACACCGGGACGTTTCACCTGGAAGTTCCAGACAGCTTCGCGGTAGCGGGCACAGGCAAGGCGCTGGCGCCGACTCCCGTGGCGGGAAAGAATCCGATTGATGGCGGGCGGCTGCAGTACACGTTCGCATGCAAGAATGCGGCGCCAAACGGAACGTTCGTAGCCGGGAATCTGCAACTCAACCCGGAGCAAGCCGAAGGAGTAAGCGTGGCCGTGTATGCGCCGCGGTCGGCGTCAGCAAATGCGGCCGACTTCGCGGCGTCGGTGGCGCGCTCGATGACGGTTTTTTCGGACATGTTTGGCGCACTGCCCGACCCGTCGATGACGGTTATTCAGATACCGGACGGAACGTTGCGTGATTTTGCGGGGCCGGGAGTTTTGCTGTTGAGCCAGCGCGCCTGGGATCCCAAGGCGAATGACCGAACCATCGCGCGGCTGGTGGCTTCGCAATGGTGGGGGAACGAGGTGCTGCCGGCGACTCCAAATGACGTGTGGATCAGCGACGGGCTGGCGCGCTACTCGGAAGCACTGTATGCGGAACAAAATGCCGGGAGAGAAGCCGGGCTGAAGGCCGTGGACGAATTTGCGGTGGGCGCGCTGATGTTTGAGGATGCCGCGCCGATTGCGCAGGCCGCACGGCTGGCGCCATATTCGGCGGATTACCGCTCGGTGGTGATGAATAAAGGCGCGATGATTTTTCACATGATTCGTGCGCAAATGGGCGACGTGGCGTTCAAATCGCTGCTGCACGATTTCTACACGAAGTATGAAGGCAAGAGCGCGCGGATCGAAGATTTTGCGGCGATGGCGCAGCAGCATGCGCAGGCTACGGCGAGAAGCGGCGAAGCGCCCGCGGATCTGCGGGGATTTTTCACGCAGTGGCTGAATTCCACGGGCATACCGGAATTTTCGGTGGAGTATGTTGTGTATCGCACGCCCAAAGGATTTCGAATTTCGGGAAAAATCAAGCAGCCGCTGGATACGTTCCGCATGCCGGTGGAGTTGCGCATCGATACGGAAGGAAATCCGGAGACGAAAACGATCGACGTCGTCGGCTCGGAATCGGATTTTACGGTGGAAACTTTCGGGCGGCCGAAACCCGGGGGAATCCGCATCGATCCGAATAACCTGATCCTCAAGGCGAGCACCGGACTGCGGGCTCGAGCAGCGGTGGCACGAGGTGAAGAGCTGGCGGAGCAAGGGCGTTATTACGATGCCGTCGGTCAATATCAGCGCGCGCTGGCCATCCTGCCAAACCGGCCGCTGGCGAATTTCAGAATGGGCGAGGCGTTTTTCTATCAAAAGAATTACCAGGCTTCCGCGAACGCGTTCCGCGAGGCACTGCAGACGGTTCCTGAGCCCGCGGAGAAGTGGACGGAAGTGTGGAGCCATATTTATCTGGGGAAGATTTTTGATTTGCTGGCGCAGCGGGAACGGGCTGTCAACGAGTACAGCAAGGCGAAGCAGACCAACGACAATACCGGCGGCGCACAGCAGGTGGCGGAAGGATTCTTGAAGAAGGCTTACGCGGAAGGCGCGACGACCGCGGCGGCTCCGGGCGCGGGTGGCACGGCCACGCCTGCTCCACCGGTGGCGATTCCTCCTCCCACGGAAGGAAACCGGCCGGTGCTGAAGAAGCGGACGGATCCGTTTTTGGGGACGGCTGGAGCGGCGTAGACCGGTTGGCCGCGCCGGCTGCCGAGCTAGGCGCCGGAAGCTTCCGCGATTCCCTTTTTCTGCTCGGCTTTTTTCAGATCGGATTGAAGGCGCTTCCAGGCGCGTTCGAACACTCCACAAGCTTCTTCATCAAACAAGACAAAATAGATTTTCTCGATGGATGTTTCGGTTTGGAGGTGTTGCGCGGCTTCGTGCAGCATGATGGTGGCGCATTCTTTCACGGGGAAACGGGCGATGCCCGTGCCGAGGGCAGGAAACGCGATGGTTTTTAGCTGGCGCTCTGCAGCAATGCGAAATGCGTGGACCGTTGAGCCGCGCAGGCTTTCGGCGGTAGTGACGCCGCCGAGTTCCATGCTCGCGGCGTGAATGACGAAGCGAGCCTTTAACTTGCCGCCGCTGGTGATGGCCGCGTAGCCGACAGGAATGCTGCCGATGGCGTCGCATTCGCGCTGAATTTCTTCGCCGGCCTTGCGGCGAATGGCTCCGGCGACGCCGGCGCTTAGAATCAGATCGTTGTTGGCGGCATTGACGATGGCGTCGGTGTCCATGTCGGTGAGGTCGCCCTGCTGTATGAGGATGCGGTCCTTGAGCGAAGTCATCGTTGAGTCATTTCCAGCTGCAGCGGCATTCTGGAGTCAGGATTTTTCAGTTTTTTCATCTGGGATTTCGCATTCCGCGTAATCGTAAACACCGCGTCCAGTTTTTCGGCCCAGGCGGCCTTCCTGCACATATTTTTTGAGCAAGCCATTGGGGCGATACTTTTCTCCGAACGACTGGTGAAGATATTCAAGAATACTCAAGCGCACATCCAGGCCGACGAGGTCCACAAGCTCAAACGGGCCCATCGGATGATTCAATCCGAGTTTCAGGGCCTTGTCGATATCTTTTGCGGAAGCCACTCCGGCCTCGAGCATGGCAAAAGCTTCGTTGCCGATCAGCGCGTTGATACGAGTAGTGACGAAGCCGGGGCACTCGTTTACCAACACCACTTCTTTTCCCATGCGCGCGGCGACTTCAGTGCAGGTGGCGATGGTGTCTTCGGAGGTGAAAGGGGTCTTCACCAATTCGACTAATTTCATTTTCGGCACTGGATTGAAGAAGTGCATGCCGACGCAGCTGTCGCGGCAGACGGTGAGCTCGCTCATATCGCTGATGGAAAGCGAGGAAGTGTTGCTGGCGAAAA
Source organism: uncultured Acidobacteriota bacterium (assembly GCA_963819625.1). GTDB lineage: Bacteria > Acidobacteriota > Terriglobia > Acidiferrales > UBA7541 > Acidiferrum. The sequence continues at coordinate 56,420 of CAWFWY010000017.1, read as the reverse complement.
TGGCGTTGGGCTTGGAGAATTTGTCGAAGATGGTGAACAGTTCCATCTTCATTTCCATTTCTTCGGGGACAGCTTCGATGATGAGGTCGGCGTCGCGGATGGCGTCCTGTACGGAGTTGGCGGTGGTGATCAGATTTGCGGCGCGGTCGCGAATGGCGGCGTCGACTTTGCCGCGGGCGACGCCCTCGGCGAAGGCTTTAGCAATCCAGGCGAGGCTTTCCTCGAGGCGCTGCGGGGAAATATCTTCGAGCACGGTGCAGTAGCCGCCGAAAGCGGCGGCGTAGGCGATGCCACGGCCCATGGTGCCAGCGCCGATGACTGCAATGGTTTTGACTTCAGTTTTCATGAGGCGCGCATCAGGCTATTTCACAAGCTGTTTGTAGGCCTGCTCATCGTAGCCCAGGATCAGGCTCTTGCCGCGAATGACTACCGGACGGCGGATGAGGTTGGGCTCTTGCGCCATCAGACGAATGGCTTCGGAGCGAGATGGGGGATGATCTCTCATTTTGCGGGTGCGATAGAGCTCGTTTCGGGCGCTTAAGAATTGTTTGTAGTCGCGATCTCCGATGAGATTGTCCAGCTCGGTTTTGTCGAGCGGCTGCTTGTCGAGGCTGCGCGATTCGAGTTCCGCGCCCAACTTTTCAAGATAGGCTTTGGCCTTTCTGCAAGTAGTGCAGGTGGGCTTCTGAAGGAATTGGATTTTTGCTTTGGGCATGGACGCTCCGGACTTTTGGAATAAGGCGATTGACGTTATGAAGTTGAGATGCGCGCGATGTCAATATCGATATCAGTAGCGGGCCACCGCGGGATCGACGTCGGTAGACCAGCGCTCGATACCGCCCGAGAGGGACTTGGCTTTGTCGATGCCCTGAAAGCGCAGCCAGGCCGCGGCATCCAGGCTGCGCATGCCGTGATGGCAGTAGCAAATTACCTCGTCGAGGCCGAGAAGAGTGTTTACGTTGGCGGCGAGGGAGCCAAGAGGAACCAGCTTGGCGCCTTCGATGCGGCACAAATCGTATTCCCAGGGCTCGCGCACGTCGACAAACACAAGTTTTTCGCCGCTATCCATGCGCGCTTTCACGTCTGCTGGTGATATTTGTAGTTCGTCCACGGGCCCGTTTATCCCTTCATTCAAAACAAAATGGCGTTGCGTTCTGTCGCATCCAGTTCAGAGTCATCGGAGCTTTCGGCCGCTCACTTATTGTGAAATTTGGGCGGCCGCTTTTCGAGAAAGGCGTTGATGCCTTCGCGGCAATCGGGCGAGCGAAAACATTTCAGTTGCTGCTCGACTTCTTCATCGAGGGCTTTCTCCAGTTCGAGCTTGTGACTGCCGAAGAGAGCATTTTTCATGGCGCGGATGGAGACGGATGGAGCTTCAGCAATTTTTTGCGCTAATTTTGCGGTTTCGGTTTCGAGCTGGGCGGCGGGCACGACGCGATTGACGATGCCGAGGTCGAGCGCGGCTTTCGCGTCAATCATGTCTCCAGTGTAAAACATTTCGGCAGCCTTCGCGGGCCCGACCAGCTGGGGAAGGAAAAAAGTGCCGCCGTAGTCGGGAAACAGTCCGACCTTGATGAAGTTCTGGCCAAAAACGGCATTTTCCGAAGCGATGCGCATGTCGGCGGCCAGGGCGATGTTCATGCCTGCGCCAGCGGCGGGGCCGTTCACGGCGGCAATGACGGGTTGAGCCATGCTGCGGATTTTCAACACGGCATGCATACCGGCGCGCAAAAGCGGCTCAAGCTCGGTGGTGTCGTTGTGCTTGCGGCCTTCGCCGATTACGCCGAGGTCGCCGCCGGCACAAAAAGCGCGGCCCGCGCCGGTGATGACCACGACATAAATGGATTTGTCGGTGACGATGCGGCCAAGACTTTCGTTGAGGGCCACGGCCAGATCTTTATTGATGGCGTTTAGTTTGTCCGGCCGGTTTAAGGTGAGAGTGGCGACGCCGTTATGTTTGGATTCGAGGACCAGCGAGTTGGACGGGGCGGCTTGCGTGGCTTCGCTCATGTTTCCGGGTCCTAGTTCCCTTTTGCGGCGCGCTCGGTGGCGGTGCGGGTGACAAGTTGCGCGAGTTTGCGAAAATGGCGGACGCGCTCGCTGTTGCCGCGCGGGTCGGGAGCATTCGTCTCGGGCAAAACATAGACGCGAGCGCCGTAGAGAAGGTCTTTTTGCAGCCCGAATTTGCATTTGCGTTGGGCGTACTGTTCATAGGGAAGTTTGCCGTTGAAAGCGATCACATGCGGAGTGAATTCGCCCAGGCGCTGGGAGAGTACGATGCGGCCTTCGGCGAAATCCTCGCGGGTGAGCTCAGCGGTGGTTTTCGTGGGGCGCTTGACCAGATCAGTCAGGCCGATACCGAATTCGATCACGCGCTTGTCGTCGTGATAGTCGAAAGGCTCGGGAACCACTCCGCCTTTGTAGAGGACGGGCCAGAACTGATTTACGCGGCCGGCATAATAGTGGCCGACACGGACGGAAGACTCGCTGGGATTGCATCCCACGATTACGAGCTTCATACCTTTTCTTAAATAGTCCGGAAGTGTTCGCATCTCGTCCAGTCAGGCCGGTACCAGGTCAGGACACCAGTTTACTGCAGCGAGCGGGCCGTGGCGCGGAATTCGCGCCGAAACAACATCCAGTGTTTCGCAGCCGCCACGTGCTGTCAATGCACGTGTAGGAATTGATCCAGTCAGGATTCGGGGGTGCCGCCCCATAGAGGCAGAGCGCGGCCCAAGCCTTTTTCCCGCACAAGCGCCAGCACTCTGACGGCCACGGCCAGGTCCCAGGAGGCAATTCCGTTTGATTTGAAAATGGTAATTTGATCGTCATTCGAGCGCCCTGGGATTTTGCCAGCGACGATGTCGGCCAGCTTTTTTACCGAAGACCAGCGCGAGTCATCTTTGCCGAAGGCCATGATCAGGTCACCGGCTTCCTGTTGAGACTGCTCGATGGAATCGACCGTGATGAGGTCGGCACGGTTGACGGCGTCTTCTTCGAGTTCCCGCTTGTGAGCGTGATTCACGCCGATGGCGTTGAGGTGCATTCCGGGCGCAATGTCCTGCGCGGTGACGACTGGTTGCGAAGCGGTGGTGGCGGTGCAGACGATGGCGGCGCCATTGATGGCTTCGGCGGCCGAGCCCGCGGCGTAAACGGGAATTCCCAGGCGCTGAGCCATTTCTGAGCAGAATTTCTCGCGGCGGCCGACCTCGCGGCCATAGGCGCGGGCGGATTCGAGCTTTCGAACGCCGGCCACCGCTTCCAGTTGAGTGCGGGCCTGGCCGCCAGTGCCGATGATGGCGGCGACTCGCGCGTCCTGCCGAGCTAGAAATTTCGTGGCCACTCCCGAGGCGGCGCCGGTGCGCTGCTGGCCCATGTAATCGGCTTCGATCAGCGCCAGGAGATCGCCGGTGGCAATTTCGTACAAGAGAACGAGGAAGCGAATTTTGCCGGAGACGTAGGTGTACTGTTTTTCAGCGATGAAGCCGGCGGAATAGTCGGCGGCAGCCATGTAATGGAAAAAACCGTTGGGCAATTCGAAGCGGCGGCGCGGCTGGACAACTACCTCTCCGCGACTCTGTTTGCGCAGGCTGTCTTCGACGGCCTCGAGCGCCATGGTCATGGTGAGAACGGAGCGGACTTCGGTTTCGTTGATGTGCAGTGTCATAGAGAGTCGCTATGGTTTTCTTTTGGCTTTGGGCGGCGGCGCCTTGGATTTGGTTTTCTTGACGTTTACGGGGCCGCCTTCGCGTATGCGTCGTACCACGGTTTGTATCATGCGGTAAACGCGCTCTTCGTTGACGGAAGCCTTGGCGCCAGTGGTCGCAGCGCGAAAGCGAAACTCAGGCTCGCCCTTGGGGCCTTTGCCCAAACGAATGGGCATCTGGCCGCACAAATTATTTTCGATGAAGGCCGTTTCATAGCGCGTTTTTTTCGGGTTCCAGGTGTAAACGCGAATATTGGTGAAGTCGCAGGGCTGAGATTCTGGGCCGCGAGCGCCGGCAACCAGGTATTGCGGCTTGGCGCCGGAAGCATCGGCTACCTGGTTTAGTTCGAACCAGGCTACGGGTCGAACATTTGCGGAGGCTGTGCCTTCACGCACGGCGTCCGGCAGGATCAGTTCTACGAAGCGGCCGACGATCCATCCGGCGATGGGGATGGTCTGATCGCCTGGTCGCGTGGTCGTCGAGGTTTCGGCAATCCGAACATTGGTCTCACCCGGCGGACGAGTGGCGAGAGCTCGAATGAAGAGCCACTCTTCCTTTTTTGGTTCCTGGGAATCGCCTGAAGATTCTTTTTCGTCGTTCGCCTGGGCCCAATCGGCGACGGCGCGCCCGACAATTTCGACCGGAATCCCGCGGCCGAACTGATACAAACGCGGCTGGGTGCGGCCCGGCTGGACACGAAGATTGGTGGATACTTTGGTGCGGCCGCGGGCCTGCACCGGCAATGCCTGCGCTTCGGTCAAGAGCCGGGCGCTTCGTTGCCATAAAGCGGGCTCCATCAGCAGGCGGGCGTCGACCCAGCCAACGGCGCCGCTAGTGGTTCGAATTTTTGCGTTGTCGTTGCGGCGAGAAATGACTTCCACGCGATCGCCGTAATGGAGAGTGTCGAGCGGCTCACGAACCTGGGCGACGCTGCTCCAGAGAGTTACGCTGCGTTCACTGATGAAACCTTCGGCCCGGGCCTCGTGTTTAGGCCGAAATACCCAGGCGAGCACGGCAACGAGGAGTAGGAGTGGGACCGCAACCAGGAGCTTGCGCTTCATGAGCAAGCCAACGAAACGGAACGCATGGCGTCGAGCGTTGACGGTATAAAGTCGCCGAAATTTTTTTTGAAACTGAGGACCGAAAGACCATGCATGATTCGTCGATTTTTCTCTGTAGAGATTGTACCTGAACGGCGGGTTACAGTGAGGCTGGCGAATGAGCATTTACTTTCTGCTAAACTGCGGCTGCGGAAGCGAACGCCAAATTAACCGCAAGGAACATCATGACCCGTCTAAACGCGCTTCAACCGCTGGGATTGCTACTGCTTCGAGTGGCGGTAGGAATTATTTTTGTCGCTCATGGGTATCCGAAGCTCATTCATCCGGATGCGATGCGTGGATTTTTTGTGCAGCACGGATTGCCCGGTTATTTCGTGGGGATATCAGGCGTGCTGGAGGTTTTTGGTGGCGGATTGCTGATTTTGGGGCTGTTCACACGCGCGGCGGCGTTGCTGCTGGCGATAGAAATGTGCGTGGCGATCTGGAAAGTGCACAGCCCTGGCGGATACCTGGCGCTTCGCAACTATGAATTTCCAATGATGCTGGCGGTGGCATGCTTTGCGCTGGCCACGGTGGGCGCCGGGCGCGCGTCGATTGACTACGCGCTATTTGAATCGGGCGGGCGCTCGCGCGGAGGCAAAGGCAAACCTAAGAGAGTGGCTGCTTAAATTTACGACGTTACCGTAACTGAGCCGGCCGGTAGGCGCGCGGGAGCTACCGGCAAGGCGATCCATAGGATCAGGTAGGCCAGCACGCCCGTGCCGCCGAAGAGCACCAGCAACAGCCACAACACGCGGACCAACGTTGGATCGAGATCAAAGTATTCGGCGAGACCACCGCAAACGCCGGCGATTTTCTTATCGATGCTGGAACGCGTCAGACGCTTTGGAGGTGCGGCCGGCGGCGCAACTCCAGGAGGCGTGGCCGCGAGCCGCGCGCCGCAGCTGTAACAGAAATTCGAATGATCGGCGATTTCTTTCTGACAATTAGGGCAAGTCATGGACGCACCTCCACAGGTGGCGGCTTCTCACAAGCATGATACGTGAAAAGTATGCAAAAAGTTCCACGGAGTAATGCCGGAATCAGGAGCGCTTAATATTCGAACAATTGTTTGACGGCGTTAACCAGGTGAGTGGTCTGCGGCAAGATTACGTCTTCGAGGCTGGGATGGTAGGCGCAGAAAGTGTCCATGGCAGCGACTCGCCGGACCGGAGCATCGAGCTCGTCGAAAAGCTCATCGGCGATGCGGGCAGCGATTTCGGCTCCATATCCCCAGCTGAGCATGTCTTCGTAGGCGACAATAACGCGGTGAGTCTTGCGCACGGTAGCGGCGATAGCTTCCCAGTCGTAGGGGGAAAGTGAGCGGAGATCGATGATTTCGACGGAGGTGCCGTCGCGGCCGAGCTGCGCGGCGGCCACTTCCGCGCGATGGACCAAGGCGCCGTAAGTAATGATGCTTATGTCGGAGCCTTCGGTGACGGTGCGCGCTTTGCCGAAAGGCACAGTGTAATCGGGGCCGGGATACTCGGAGCGATTGTAGGGCTGGCGATAGAGGTGCTTGTGCTCGAGGAACATGACGGGATCGTCGCAACGAATTGCGGTGCGCAGCAGGCCGGCTACATCCAGCGCAGTGGACGGCATCACCACACGCAAGCCCGGGCAGTGGGTGAAAATCGATTCGCCGCTTTGGCTGTGGTAAACCGCGCCGCCGGTTAAATAGCCGCCGATGGCCACGCGGATGACCGCGGGGCATTTGAAGCTTCCATTCGAACGCCAGCGCATGACGCACAGCTCATCGCGAATCTGCATCATGGCGGGCCAGATGTAATCGAAAAACTGAATTTCGGCGACGGGCTTGAGGCCGCGGGTGGCCATTCCGATGGCGCGGCCGACTATGCTGGCCTCTGCGAGGGGCGAATTGAAAACCCGATCGGCGCCGAATTTGCGCTGCAGTCCGGCGGTGGCTTTAAAGACGCCGCCTTTCCCTTTCACCTGTTTCAGATTTTCTTCGCGGCTGGCGTCGGCGACGTCTTCGCCAAACACGGTGATGCGCTCGTCGCGCAACATTTCGTCGGAAAGCGTGGCGGCGACCATTTCCACCATGGTTTTCGGCGCGCCTTGTAATTGCGGCTGGGATTCGAACGCCGGAGACGAGGGATCGATGTCGGGCGAATAAACATGCACGGGAATCGAATCGATGGTGGGTTCGGCGGCGGCGAGGGCCTGGTCGGCGGCTTCGCGGACTTCCTGATCGACTTCCGCTTCCAGATCTTCAATCTGCTTTTGATCGAGCACGCCTTCCCGAACGAGGAAAAGCGAAAATTTGGAAAGAGGGTCGCGGTGAGCTTCCTTTTCGCGCTCCTCGGCAGACTTGTAGAGCTTTTCGTCATCCGAAAGAGAGTGCGAGTAAGGGCGAGTTACGTGGGCGTGCACGAATGAGGGGCCGCGACGCTCGCGGCAATACTGAATGGCTTCGCGGCAGGCGGCGTAACCTTCAAGGAGATCTGTGCCGTCGCATTCGGCGACGTGCAGGCCGGGAAAACCGCGCACCAGCTTGGAAATGCTGCCGCCAGCGGTTTGCACCTCGACGGGCACGGAAATGGCGTAGCCGTTGTCTTCGATCAAATAAAACATCGGCAATTTTTTTGTGCACGCAGTGTTCAGCGATTCCCAGAACTCGCCTTCGCTGGTGGCGCCGTCGCCGGCCGAGACATAAACAATTTCGTTGTCTTCGTAACTCACGTATTCGCCGAGCGGAGCCTTCTTCGCTTTCGCGAGAGCCTTCGGGTAGCTGCTGGTAGTAGACGGTGGCTTCCGCGGCGCCTACGGCCTGGACGAATTGCGTGCCGGTGCAGGACGAGCGGCTGACGATATTCCAATCGGGATGGCCCCAGTGGGAAGGCATCTGCCTGCCGCCGGAGCTGGGATCGTCTTTCGCGCCGACGGCCTGGAGCAGGGTTTCGAGCGGTGTGACGCCGAGCATCAGGCAGAGCGCGCGGTCGCGATAGTAAGGGTAAATCCAGTCAACGCCGGGACGAAGAAGCAAGCCGGCTGCGGCAGTGACCGCTTCGTGGCCGGCGCTGGAGATCTGGAAATAAATTTTATTCTGGCGTTTTAGCTGGATTTCGCGGTCGTCGAGTTTCCGCGACAGATACATAGTGCGGTAAAGACGAACGAGCGCGTCGCTATCGAGGCCATGCATTTTGGGGGCGTCAAACTTGGCAACTTTGACGCGCGTCTGTGACGCCATTGGTGCCGACCTCGCAATCGGGCGGAAACTTTCTGCTGCGGACTTCATATTATAACGGAAATTCGAGCGTTCGAGCCGGTTCGAAGTTTGGACTATAACCCAAAAACAACACCTTCTAACACCATCAGGGAGCTACGAGCCAGGCGCTTAGTTCAGGTCCGCGAATTGCTTTACCGCTGCGTCAAAACCAGATTCCCCCGGGCGAAGGATCTTTGGTGAAGCGCTCTTAAAGGGCTCTTCCGCTGGGATGCGCTCGATCCAGCGCTGCTCGGACAACTTTTCGTGGCTGGAGAAATAGAGGCGCACCAGCAGGCTGACGTTAGCAGCTCCGTCATCGTCAGGTTGACTATCTTTGGTCGAGTGCTCTTTAGGTTTGGACTTGGGCTTTTCGTTATCTTCGGCGGCGGACTCTTCAGCGTCTGCCTCGTCGTCTTCCGGGCGGTCTAATTTGTATTGAAGCTTTTTGTCCAGGCGAAAAGCCTGCTTCCAGACGTCGAGTTTGTGGCGCGCTTGTTGGGCTTTTTCTTCGTCAGCGCCAAAATCAAAATGCATGTAGATGTGGGCCATAGGCCCAAAGTTTGCGACGCACCCGGCGGCAAGTCAAGGCGAGGCGGTGCGAGTTGGGTATCAATTAGTCGGTACACGCTGCCTGGAAGGGGCCGATTTGCGTTATTATGTTGGCAGGCGACCCGAACAGTGATCCATCTTCACGCCAAGCCGTCGCGGATTTTGCAAGCCTGGCTGTGCTTGCTTGCGGCCGCTCTGCTGCTCGCTCCGTTTGGCGGAGCAGCCTGGAGCGCCCACGCTGCGGCGTGTTGCACCGCCGACCATTGCCCGATTCCCGAACATCACTACTCAAAAGCTCCTGTGCATAATGTCGACTGCGAACACGAAATGGCGGGCATGACCGATTGCAGTATGCGCTGCTGTCAGGGTTCCGACCATCCGCTGGTTGCGCCGCTGGCCTTCGTGCTGCCCGTTGTGGCTTCGCTCGGGAGGCCTGATGGTGCGACCACGGCTGCGCCGCTTTTGAGATTGAATGGTTTGCCGCGCTCTTCCGAAGTGCTTTCGCCCCCTCCTCGTTTCTCCCGCTTCGCGCTGTAAATTGCCCGCACCTCTACTAACTAATTGGCCGCGGTTTCTTTTCAGACCGCGTGTATGCGCTTAAGGCGGGAGGATTTCTTGCGAAGGCTTATTTTGCTGTGCGTGGTTGTTTTGGTGTTCGGCGGAATTGCGTTTGCCACCGTATTTGGCACGGTGCGTGGAATTGTGCACGACCCGCAGCACCGCCCGGTCGGGGACGTAAAAATCGTTCTGGCGGCTAAAGATTCCGAGTACAGCGTGACGGTGAACACCGATGCCGACGGACAGTTCCACTTTGATGCGGTGCCATTGGGCGAGTACACCGTAACGGCGGCGGATACTGCGTTTGTGACGGAAACGCATGCCGTAAGCGTGCTATCCGGCAGCGCGCCGATTCTGCATTTTGAATTGCATCTGGCCAGCCCGGTGGAATCGGTGACGGTCTCGGCCAATTCCGCTTCGGAGCAGACGGAGTCGTCGACACCCACAGATCTGATCGACCGGAAAGAAATCAGCGACACACCGGGCGCGACACGCTCGAACAGTGTGGCGATGATCACCAACTACGTGCCGGGCGCGTACGTCACTCACGATCAATTGCACGTGCGTGGCGGGCATCAGGTCAGCTGGCTGATTGATGGAGTGCCAATTCCCAACACCAACATCGCCAGCAACCTGGGGCCGCAAATCGATCCCAAGGATATAGATACGGTGGAAGCGCAACGGGGCAGTTATTCCGTGGATTTCGGCGATCGCACGTATGGGGTATTCAACGTGGCGCCGCGCACCGGGTTCGAATGGAACAACGACGCGGAAGTGGTGGCCAGTTTTGGGAATTTTTATCAGACGGACGACCAGGTTAAATTTGGCGGGCACACCAACCGCTTTGCGTACTACGCCAGCGTGAATGGGAACCGGACGGATTTAGGGCTGGAGACGCCGACCTCGGCAGTCATACACGACCGCGCGGACGGGTACGGCGGATTCACGTCGCTGATGTTTAATCTGGACTCCTTGGACCAGTTGCGTTTTGTCAGCTCGCTGCGGCGGGATCACTATCAAATTCCTTATGCGCCGGACGACCCGCTGAGCAGCGGCTTGCGGGATGTCAACAACGAGCGCGACGCATTCGTGGCTTTTTCCTGGGTGCGCACTTTCGGCACCGGGCTGGTGATGACCGTTTCTCCGTTCTACCACTTCAACAGCGCCAATTATGAGAGCAATCCGAACGATTTTCCGAGCGCAACGACGGACAGGCGTGGTTCCCATTACGAGGGCGGGCAGGCGACTTTGTCGGTGATCAAAGGCCGGAATAACGGGCGCGCGGGCGTGTATGCGTTTGCGCAGCAGAACGACGAACTATTCAGTGTCATTTTTAACGATCCGGCCGACCCGGCTTTTGGGCAGAACTTCAGGCATCCGGAGCACCTTCCCGGTTCGATGGAGGCGATATTCGCAGAAGACGAATTTCGCGCGACATCGTGGCTTACGCTGAACGCGGGGATTCGCCAGACACACTTTTCCGGGAGCATTGCAGAGAACGCCACCAGCCCGCGTTTCGGGGCAGTGGTGCGCGTGCCTAAACTTAACTGGGTATTTCGCAGTTTTTACGGGCACTTTTATCAAGCGCCGCCTTTGCTGACGGCTTCGGGACCACTGCTGGAGTTTGTCACTTCGCAGAACCTGGGATTTATTCCGCTGCACGGTGAACGCGACGAAGAGTCGCAGTTTGGAGTAGCGATCCCGTATCGCGGATGGATTCTGGATGCCGACACGTTTCGCACGCGGGCGAATAATTATTTCGATCACAGCAGCGTCGGAAATTCGGATATCTTTTTCCCGCTGACCATTGATGGGGCGCTCATTCGCGGATGGGAATTGACGCTGCGTTCGCCAAAGATTGCCAACCGGGGCCAACTCTACGTGACGTATTCAAATCAGATCGCGCAAGGAAGAGGCGCGATAAACGGTGGGCTGACCGATTTTGAGCCTCCCGAAGATAACAGGTATTTCCTGTTGGACCACGATCAGCGCAACACGCTGCATGTTGGCGGCAATTTATCGCTGCCGTGGCGAATCTATGCTTCCGCGGATGTGTATTACGGATCGGGGTTCGTAAATGGCGACGACGAAACCCATCACCTTCCAGGCCACACCACGTTCGACGTCACCGTCGGAAAGAATTTTGGCGAGCGGCTTTCCGTAGGGTTGAGCGGGCTCAACATCGCAAATCGTCGTTTCCTGCTTGATAACAGCCTGACATTTGGCGGAACGCACTACATCAATCCGCGTGAGATATTTGTGCAGGTGAAATACCGGTTCCACTACTGAGCGCCTGGCTGGGTGGTTCTTCTGGCACAGGCGTTGAAAATCGCTTTTTGCTCTGGGCGAAAGTGCTAGACTGATTAAAATCTTACGGCGATGGAGTTCGCCATAACCGTTCCGGAACCTTCTCTGGATCTGATGACTCCTGGCTGCCTCGTGGCGCCAGGAGTTTTTTTGTTTTAGCGGCTGTTTGATTCAGCGCTTGAGCGGATTGGAGATAATTTGAGAATTGTACTCATCGCCTTATTTGGAGCGGCCGGCACACTGGCTCGTTATGGGTTGCAGGGAGCAGTGCAGGTTCGAGCGGGCGGAACATTTCCTTATGGCACTTTGCTCGTGAATCTTACGGGCTGTTTTCTTCTGGGATTAATCGCGCAGTTCACGTTGAATCGCATGGTAATTTCGCCGGACTGGCGGATGGCGATTGCCGTGGGACTTTTCGGCGGATTTACGACTTTTTCGAGCTTTGGGTGGGAAACGGCCAAGATGATGGAAGAGGGCCAATGGATGCGCGCCTCGGTTTATGTGGGGGCTAGCGTGGTCGCCGGATTGTTTTTGTCAATGGCGGGAATTCGGCTGGCTAATAAATTCTAAAAAACAAACTGGGGTGCCGCGATGACACATGAAAAATTCGAAGGCGAACGAGTGCTGATGCGCATTCACATCGGCGAATCGGACAAGTGGCACGGGAAAGCGCTGCACGAAGCGATCGTGGAAATGCTGCGCAAAGAGGGATTTTCCGGCGCTACCGTGCTGCGCGGCGTGGGGGGATTTGGCGGCTCGAGCGTATATCACACCGACAAACTGCTGAGGATGTCGCAGGATTTGCCGATCATTCTGGAGACGATTGAGAGTGCGGAACGCATCGATCAAATTCTGCCGCGGCTGGATGAAATGGTCGAAGGCGGTTTGATCACGCTGGAAAAAGTACGGGTGATTCTGTATCGCGCCGCGAAGCGGTGAATTGCCTGTGAACTGCGTTTGTGCGAAACCAATATTCGCGATGTCCTGCCATAATTCCCAAGATGCCTGAAGCGCAGAAAAAGAGTGCGTGGCTGAACCGGACGGTGCTCGGTGTCGGTTTAACCAGCCTGTTCAGTGACTGGAGCCATGAAACGGCCACGGCGGTGCTGCCGGCGTTTCTGGCGTCGATTGGCGCGGGACCAGCCTGGCTGGGAGCGATCGAAGGGATCGCGGACGGTTTGTCGAGCTTCACGAAACTGGCGTCGGGCCATTACACGGATCGGCTGAAGCATCGCAAGCCGCTCGCGGTGGTGGGATACGCATTGACGGCGCTGGCGACGGCGTCGTTTGCGTTCGCAACGCACGCGTATCACGTATTGTTCGGCCGGGCGGCGGCATGGCTGGGGCGCGGCATTCGTTCGCCGGCGAAAAAGGCGCTGCTGGCGGCGGACACTCCACCCGGGGCGTATGGACGGGCTTTCGGGCTGGAGCGGTTGATGGACACCGTGGGAGCCATCGTCGGTCCGCTGAGCGCGTTGTGGTTGCTGAACGCCACGGGGCATTCGTATCGAAAAGTATTTTTGTGGACGCTGGCGCCGGGATTGCTGGCCGCGGTTTTGTTCTGGCTGCTGGTGCGCGAGAGACCGTTTACTGCCAAGCCGAAGCAATCATTTCTTGGCGGCGTGCGCGCGCTGCCGGTTCCCTTTCGCAGGCTGCTTTTTGGCGTGGGTATTTTTGGCGCTGGAGATTTTTCTCACACTTTGCTGATTCTGTATGCCTCGCGCATGCTGTCGCCCGTTCACGGAACTGCGCGCGCGGCGAGCATTGCGGTCGGGCTGTATACGTTGCACAACGTGTTTTATGCCGGGTCCGCGTATCTGAGCGGCTGGCTGAGCGATCACGTCCGGCAGCGCAAGATCGTGCTCACCGCAGGATATGCGCTGGCGACAGTGACGGCCGTGTTGCTGTGCTTTGACACGCACTCGCTGTGGATGCTGGGCGTGATTTTTATTTTGGCCGGGTTATATATCGGTACTGAAGAAGCGCTGGAAGACTCGCTGGCTGCGGAACTCGTTCCGAAAGAGCAGCACGGCATGGCCTTCGGCACTTTGGCAGCTGTAAATGCCGGCGGTGATTTCGTTTCCAGCATATTTATCGGATTTTTGTGGAGTGCGGTGAGCGTGCAGGCCGCTTTTGGAGTTTCCGCGATTCTCTTCTTCATCGGCGCTGTCTTGATTCTTCGTCTGCGCACCTCCTGATTTGCTGTTGCACGCTGTGGCGCAGCGTGCTAGCTTTGGCGAACAAAAGGCGAATTCACTGGAGGGCCCCATTATGCCCGAATCTCTTGCGGTGCGGATGGCTGCGGAGTCATCGTCGATCACCCGGGTGCGCGAAGTGCTCGACGGCTTCGCGTTGCGCGACCGCGACGGCGAAACTCTGACGGCGGTGCGGCACTTCCCTGCCCGGGCGGCGCAGTGGGCGGAGTTTCCCGCGTGGGTTCATGATGATTTGCGCGCCGCCTACAAGGCCAAAAACATCGAACGCCTTTACAGTCACCAGGCAGCGGCCGCGGAGGCTGTCCACGACCACAAAAATATTGTGATTGTTACGCCGACGGCTTCGGGAAAGACGCTGTGCTACAACCTGCCGGTGATCAACGCGATTCTGGAGAATTCCGACACGCGCGCGATGTATCTCTTTCCGACCAAGGCGCTGGCGCAGGATCAACTGGCGGAAATCCACGATGTGAATCAGCGGCTGGATACTCGCTTCGGGGTCTTTACGTATGACGGCGACACACCGAGCGATGCGCGAAAAGCGATTCGCGAAAAAAGCCACATCGTGCTGACCAATCCGGACATGCTGCACACCGGAATCCTGCCTCACCATACGCGATGGACGCGGCTGTTTGAGAATCTGCGTTACATCGTGCTGGATGAACTGCACACCTATCGTGGGGTGTTCGGCAGCCATCTTTGCAACGTGTTGCGGCGCTTGCTGCGCGTCGCGAACTTTTACGGTTGCAATCCGCAATTTATTTGCTGCTCGGCGACGATTGCGAATCCCGGGGAGCTGGCGAGCACACTTCTGGAGACGGATGTGGAGGTGTTGAATGCCAACGGCGCGCCATCCGGCCGAGAAAACTTTTGTGTTTTATAACCCGCCGGTGGTGAATCGCGCGCTGGGGATTCGGCGCAGCTATATCAATGAAGCTTGCCGCGTGACGCAGGAATTTTTAAAGCGCGATCTGCAGACCATGGTGTTCGCCAATTCGCGTTTGCATACCGAGCTAATGCTGACGTATCTGCAGCAGGCGAATCCGCAGGCGCCGGGTCGGGCTACAAATATTCGCGGCTATCGCGGCGGATATCTGCCGAACGAACGGCGGGAAATCGAGCGGGGGCTGCGCGATGGACAAATTCGAGGAGTGGTGTCCACCAGCGCGCTGGAATTGGGAATCGACGTGGGATCGCTGGACACCGTGGTGATGGCCGGTTATCCAGGCACGATCGCCGCCACCTGGCAGCGTGCGGGACGCGCAGGGACGGCGTAGCGGCAGTTCGTGCGCGGTGTTAGTGGCTTCTTCGGCGCCACTGGACCAGTTCATCGTAAGAAATCCCGATTATTTTTTCGGCAATACTCCGGAGCACGCTTTTATCCAGCCGGACAATCTGGAAATTCTCGTCAATCACTTGAAATGCGCGGCATTCGAACTGCCTATCGGCCCCGAGGAACGTTTTGGAGCTGTGGACGTTCAGGATTTGTGCGCGCGACTGGCGGAAGTGGGCTTTCTGCACCGCGCGGGCGAAAATTATCACTGGACGCAGGAAGCGTACCCGGCGGACACCGTCAGCTTGCGCTCGGTGACCAGCGACAACTTCGTGATCATCGATATCACCGCCGCGCCGGCGGTGATCGGTGAAGTGGATTTTTCGAGTGCGCTGACGACGGTGCATGAAAAAGCCATCTACATTCACGGCGGGCAGCAATATCACGTGGAGCATCTGGATTTCAAAGAGCGCAAGGCGTACGTGAAGCGCGTGGACGTCGATTACTACACGGACGCGATTCGTTACACGGAGGTGCGGATTCTGGAACGCGCCGAGGAAAAGCGCGCGGGAGAATCGATTCAGGCGATACCCGCACTGCGATCGTATGGCGACGTTCTGGTGCGTTCGCAAGTGATTGGGTTCAAGAAGATCAAGTTTTTTACCAATGAAAATATCGGCGCGGGCAACCTGGAATTGCCCGAAAACGAGATGCATACGACGTCTTACTGGGTCACGCTGGAGCGGCCGTTGTTGGAATCGCTGCCTTTTTCCATCAGCGAGCGGCAAAGTGGGATGTTTGGCCTGCTGCACGCGCTGGCGTCGGTTGCCACGCTGCTGCTGATGTGCGATCGCCGCGATCTGGGCACTGCGATTGGCGAGAAGCCGCCTTACCCGAATAGCGATGATGCGATGACGGAGTCCGTACAACTGCGCGACCGCATTTCCCCGAACGCAAAAGAATTCTTTGAGCCCAATCTGTATTTGTTTGACGCTTACCCGGGCGGAATCGGTTTTTCTGAGCCGCTGTATCGTTCACATGAACTCCTGATGCGGAGAACGCGCGAACTGATCGTGGCCTGCGAGTGCGCGCAAGGCTGCCCTTCCTGCGTGGGGCCCGCGGGCGACCTGGCGCCGCGTGCGAAAGAGGCGGCGCTGGCTATCCTCGACCGGCTTTGTGTTGACGGGGGCGCAGCGAATTAAATGCCGACTGCCGATCACAGGTTTTCGCGGCTCGCTGCATTGAGGCCGTCGCGCCCTTCCACCATTACTTCCACGGCGCTACCAGTACCGTGCGCGGAAGATACGCTTGCGCGATTGCTGGGCGCCGGCGTTTCCACTAATCGATTTGGCGAACATCTGGCGGTGCGAAACTGGTTTTCCACGCCGGAGTTTGCGGCCCCCCAGCCGTCGTGCCTGAAGCTGCTTTCGCAGAATCGCGACAAGACACTCTCGCGGCGCACCCGCGCTGCGCTCGAAAATCCCGAGAAATGGCTTTTTCTGGATACGGAAACCACTGGCCTGGCGGGTGGCACGGGCACATATGCATTTCTGATTGGCCTGGCTTGGTGGGATGCGGGCGGTTTGCAGGTTGAGCAGTTATTCATGCGCGATTTTGCCGAAGAGCATTCGGTGCTGTGCCAGCTTGCGCTGCGATTGGCGGAGCGGCCGGTGCTGGTGACGTTCAATGGCAAGACGTTTGATTGGCCGTTGCTTGAAAATCGCTTTCGAATGACGCGCTCGATTGCGGTTCCGAATCTGGCGGCGCATTTGGACTTGCTCCACCCCGCTCGAGCCCTTTGGAAATTTCGTCTTGGCTCCGTGCGCTTGATTGAGCTGGAGCGGCAAGTGCTGAATCCGACGCTGCTGGGATGGCACAGGGAAGACGACGTGTCGTCGCAATTTATTCCGCAGTTTTATTTCGATTACCTGCGGGGGGGGCCGCCGGAACCGCTGACCGGTATTGCGCGCCACAATCAGATGGATCTTCGCGGATTAGCGGCGTTGTTTGGAAAGATCAACTCGATGCTCGCGGAAGAAGCGGCGATCGACGAGGAGATGCACGGACTCGATCTTTTCGGGCTTTCCAAGTTTCTTCACCGAAAAGGTGATGCAGGACGAGCGCAGGAAGCGTGCTCGCAAGCGGTTGGCGCCGGGCTGCCCGCGGAATTTCACGCGCGGGCACAGCACGATCTGGCGCTGATGGCCAGGCGCAGAGGCGAGCACCAGCGCGCGGCAGCGATCTGGCATGAGATTGCCGCGGATGCGCTCGATGGCGCGTGCGCGTGCGAGCAACTGGCGATTCATTACGAAAAACGCGTGAAGGATTATCACAAAGCCTTGGAATTTGCGCGCCGCGCACACGGATTGTGGCGTTCCCAGGCAGCGCAGGCCAAGGTGTACTCTCGCGGGACGTGGGAACGGCGCGAAGTTGCGTCCATAAAGCGGATCAGAAGATTAGAAGAGCGTTTGAAGAAGCGCGCCAATGGTTTACTTGAACTGGCTGCCGGCGCGGCTGGCGGCGACGACTAA
The DNA here is from genome assembly GCA_963819625.1 of uncultured Acidobacteriota bacterium. Lineage (GTDB taxonomy): Bacteria > Acidobacteriota > Terriglobia > Acidiferrales > UBA7541 > Acidiferrum. The sequence continues at coordinate 38,950 of CAWFWY010000017.1, read as the reverse complement.
ATCTTTGGTCGCAAGGTTCTGCGTCGTGGTGGTCGTTTTGGGCGCCTTGCCTGGATCGATAGGCGCAACGGGCGCCGCAGTCCAGCCGACCCCCTTGTTAATGCTGTCGAAAATTTCGCGGGTTGTTCCTTCGACAGTGATGCATTCGACGCTGACGCAGCGAAGATAGACTCCGCCCTCGGCGGACTCGAAAGAAAAAAAGCCTGGCCGGCGGAAAAGATTGCTTCGTTGTTCGTATTTTTTCTCGAGGGCCTCGGAATATTGGCCGACGTAGCGCGCTGCCTGAGCCTCATTGTTGAAACGCAAGCGGGTAACCAGGACCAGGCGCTTGGTCTGTTTTTGTTCAAAAACGGCATAGCGGTCGCCTTCCCAGGCCACCGCAAGAATCTTGGCGCGATCATCGCCAAGAAATTGTTTGAACACTTCCTTCCAGCCGAACTCGCCCATCACGTTTTCTTCCAGCTTGGTCCACTCCGGGCCCAGCAACTTGTCCACATCCGGAAGCTTGATCTGTGCAGGGACTTTTCCGGAGTGGTATAGCGCGGGATGCATGATCTGCTGCGTAGAAACCGGAGGATTGGCAAACACGGCAGGCAGGCTGCTCCAGCCTCCGGATTTCAAAAGATCGGCGGAAAAGGTAAGACCCGCAAAATACGGAAAGACCAGAGCATCTTTCAGGAATGGCGGCGCTTTCTGCAGGCCGGGCGTGCTGCCCATATCGCCCACCAGCATCGACGGGTCAATATCCGGGAGGTCTTGCAAGGATCGGCCCGTGTCGCCCAGCAAATAATCGATCATGGAAGCCATGGCGCTGCCTTCGAGGACGGCCTCGCGCGCGAGTTCGGCGTCGTCATTCGGCCGGGCCGCTTTGGTCCAGGCTTCGATCTGAAAATGCTGGTCTTCCAGGGCGTGAGTCAGCTCGTGAGCCATCACCATGCGTTGATCCGCCAAGGGAATCCAATCGGCAATGTAAAATTCGTGAGCTTTGGGATCATAGAGGCCGGCAATCTGCTCGGTAAGAAGATCAATCATGAAAGTATCGAAGTCGAAGCCCTTGGGAAGCAGTCCAAAGGCTTCGGCGCTGCGCGAAGAGGCGTATCGTTCGGCGGGCTCTTTATCCTCGTTCATTTCGCGGATGACGTACGCGCGAATTTCTTCCCGGGAGCGCAGGGTTTTCTTGAGCGGCGTACGTAGCTTGAGACCGGTGATTTCGCTCATGCGCGCGAGAACTTCATCGGCGGCGGCGCTGAACTCGGCGTTGGCGGTGGATTTGGCAGTATCGGAGGGGGCCATGGCGGGGGCATTTTGCGCTGAGGACGATAGGGAAAACAGGAGAGCGGTCAGAAGCAGCGAAAGAAAGATTCGGTACAAGTTGATACTGTTGAACAAACCCATAGCTGCAGAATAGCAGATTCAGTCGGCCAGTTGCCGCGCGTCCCCAAGGCGCCAGATTTGCTTGTTCTGAATCCTTAACAAAATGGTAATTATGGTATAGTCTGCCATGTCGGTCATCTCCCACCCTGAGGAAAAACAATGTTGCCCGGTCTCCGATTGCGTCTGGTGCGGGAGCGTTTAGGCCTAACTTATCGCGACGTGGAACGTTGCAGTTACGAAATTGCCGCCAAGCGCGGCCGTCCGGAATTTATCCTGCATATCAGCCGCCTGGCAGATATTGAAAACCGTAATGTGGTGCCCAGCCTGCATAAACTCTATGCCCTGGCCGTGGTTTATCACTTGAATCCGGTGGAAATTTTTCGCTGGTACGACATTCCCGCCGACGAATTCTTCTCTGATGGGGCCATGTTCCCTGCCCCACAAACGCACCTGGGAGCAGCGCCGGCCTCGCTGCGGGTGCCGCTGCGGTTCGATCCGGCATTTGATCCGAAGCGCACCGCGTATCTTTCACGGATGGTCGAGCAGTGGGGTAACTTCGAAGGTACCCTGTTCAATAGCGGAGACCAGCATCGTTACGGTTATATCGGACTGAACGACCGGAGAATGGTGCCTATGCTGCGCCCCGGAAGCATCGTGCTGGTGGACACTTCGGTGCGGTGCATCGCGGATATTGACTGGTCCAGCGAATACGATCGCCCGATGTACTTCGTAGAAGTGCGTGAAGGCTACCGCTGCGGCTGGTTCCATCGGGACGGGCCGCGACTGGTAATGCAGCCGCACCCGCTGTCGCGCTGCATGCCCGAATGGTGGCGCACGCCGGACGAAGCCGAAATCGTCGGCCGGGTGGTCGGCGTCGTTACTCGACTGAACGAACCGTGGAACTCTCTGGCTGGAGTACGGCCAGCAGCGCGCGCAGATTAGAGCAGAAAAGATCCTTCAGATACTCGGGACTGTGTTCCGGCAAAAGGACGCGATAGGCTTCCATTCGCTGCCAGTGGCCGACCGCCTGATCCCGCCCGCCCTGCATCAGCTCCAGACAAGCACACAGATCTGCTTCCTGAGTTTCCAGCGAAGTTTCTAGAATCTTCTCGAACACTTGTTCATGGCATGTCTCCAGCGCCTGCTGGACAGCAGACTCGGGGTACAGCGCCGACAGGCCTGCGTGTTCGTACCGGCCACTCGATAAATCCCGCAAAGAAGCCACGTAGGTCAATCGAGAAAACAAAAATGGAATGCTCGCCAGCGAGGTGAGCGTGAAGTCTTGGATGACGCGACGGTTTTGCTGAAGTTGAGTGAGCGTTCCCATAGAGAATCGGCCTTGTTCCGAAGACAGAACTTTTTAGCCTGCAAAACCCCCTGCCCGCTGTCCTTCCTCATGTTGGAAACCTGGAGGCTCCAACATGAAAAGCAACAAGCTCTACTTGGCGGCAGTGCTGGCCCTAGCCGGGCTGATCGTAACGCCCGCGCTAGAAGTCGCAAATTATAGCAAAAAGGTTACCGTAGCGGAAGGTTCACCGCTGCCGGCACCACGGCCGCCCGCTAGCGGCGCAGTGATCGTGGCAGAAGGCTCGCCGCTGCCGGCACCACGGCCGCCCGCCACTGGCGCAGTAATCGTAGCAGAAGGCTCACCGCTGCCGGCACCACGGCCGCCGGTATTTGCCGCGTAGGCTGAAGCGGGTCCACAATCGCGCTTTGGACTAACTGCGAGCCCGTGCGTCTAAGTGACTATCGGAAGTTTCGCTGGGAACGTTGGCGGCCTCGAGGCACCGAGCGAAAAGAGGTGCGTCGCTGCGCTGGAGGCGGCGCTATTGGATTATCAGTTTTAACGTTCACTATCCAGTTATAAACATGTTAATCTTCCAGTCCCGTGGAGAATCTGGGCGCATTGGTGAACTCCCTTTGGGCTGCCAGCTTCGTGCTTGAGGCTGTCATTCTCTCTCTTCTGATTTTTCGCGGCCATTTCCGATCCCTGCCTTTTTTCACCTCGTACATCGCTCTTAATCTTTGCCAGGCGGTTTTGTTGTATGTGATATACAACCGTTACGGCACGCAATCGAATATCGCGCGTGCCTTCGCGTGGCAATCGGAAGCGATCACGCTGATCGCCAAGGCATTCGCTACCGTTGAAGTTCTGCGACTGGTGCTGGCTGCTTATCGCGGCATCTGGGGCTTGGCTTGGCGGCTGGTGACTTTCACTTGCATGGTGTCGCTGCTCGGCGTCCTGATCGCGGCCCGCGGCCAAGGCGACTGGGCCACGATGGAAGCGGATCGCGGCTATCATTTGATTTTCGCCACGGCGGTGCTCGCGTGCCTCGCGCTAATCCACTACTATCGAATTCAGGTAGCCCCGACGTACCAGATATTGCTGGCCGGTTTCTGTTTTTATTCCTGCATGAAAATTCTGGCGAATACCGCGCTTCAAGATTTCCTGTATCAACGGTTTAATAACTTCCAGCATATCTGGCAAACAATGTCGCTGTCAGTTTATGTAGGTGTCCTGGCAGTCTGGGCCGTGGCCCTGGTCCGCCCGTTGCCCGCTAAGGCTCAACAAGACGCGGCTCTTCCGGCTTCAGCCTATGCGCACGCCGTTCCCGAAATTCATTATCAACTGCGGGCCATCAACAAGCGGCTGATGAATTTCTGGAAAATAGAGGAGCCGGGGTCGTGAACTACTACCTGCTCGTCTTCGCCGGTATCGGCGTATCGCTTTTGGTGGCGCTTGCCTGGCTGTCGTTTTCCGGAATGCACCGGTCCCCCCGAGGCGATTTGGGTACCCGGCCGGAGCGTGAATATTGGCACATTTTTTATCTCCCGCACATCAAGCAGGCGCTGGGCCAGGCGGATTATGAGTATCTGAGCGCACGTGGGCCAGCGGGCCTGGCCAAGCGGGTGCGGAAAGAACGCCGGCGCATCGCGCTCAATTATCTTGCGGCGCTGCGAAGTGATTTCGAAAGGTTGCAGCACATGGCGCGGGTTGTCGCGGTCATGTCTCCCAGCGTCGCCGTAGCGCAGGAACTGCAAGGTGTGCGCCTGAACGTGGAGTTTTCCATCCGGTACCGGATTATCTATTTCAGGTTGCTCTCGGATATTGCGCCGATGAGCGCGATCAGCAATTTCAGTAACCTGATCAGTTCGCTGACGGTGAGAATGGAAACGGCGATGAGCAGCTTGGGCGAAAGCGCCGCGTTGGCCGCAGAGCTGGCGTCACCTCATAACGGAATGAACCCGGGTTGACAAAATAGTATTGACAGCGTTCAAGAGCAGCGCCGGGTCAAGCGGTTTTTTGAGCGATACCGGACCGGCGGGCGAATCCGCGCTGCCATGGCGATTCTCGGAGTCGAGCGAATACATGCGAACGAGGCGCTGCGAAATCGCCGAGCCGTAATCAGCAAGCCAGTCAGGCAACTTGCCGTCTAGAACAGGTCCCTCGAAATCCACATCCGCAACGATGATATCGAGCTCGAATTTATCGAGGACCTCACGGGCTTCCTTGAGGCTTTTCGCGATGTGAACCTGGTGTCCGTGGGCGCTCAGTATCTGTTCCAGTAGTTTCAAGACGGCATCGTCGGAATCGATACAGAGAACCCGGGTCTGTGGCTCCAAGACTTCGGGCCGCGTTTCCTCGCCAGGATTCTCGGAGGCAGTCCGAAAAGGCAACTCGACAGTGAAGGACGCACCGCGATGAGGCAGATTGCGAACCCGGATAGTTCCCCCGTGTTCGGTCACGATGCCGTAACAGATGCTCAAACCGAGACCTGTGCCTTTGCCTACCGGCTTGGTGGTGTAAAAGGGATCAAAAACGCGAGAAGCCTCCTGCACGCCGGGACCGCTGTCGGTAAATTCGACGTAGACCTTTTCGGTGTCCGAGCGAGTGCCGACCCACAGGTCGCCGTCTTCCGAGCTTTCCAGAATGGCATCGACGGCATTGTTCACCATGTTGAGAAACACCTGCTGCAACTGGTGCGGATCCGCCGACATTACCGGGAGATCCGGGTTCAAATCCAGATGAACGCGAATATTGCCCATACGCAAGTCGTAATCGCGCAAGGCCAGGGTATCTTCGATGATCTGATTGATGCGCGTGGGAAGGCGCTCGGGCTTGTGCTGGCGAGCGAAGCTCAAAAGATTTTGCACGATGCGATGTGTACGCTGGGCCTGCTTGTAGAGCTTTTCCGTGTATTCAATCCCCTGGGGCCCCACCTGGCCGCTGCCGCTAAGCAACTGGCTATAACCAAGGATGGCGGTCAACGGATTATTCAATTCGTGAGCCACGCCGGAAATCAACTGACCTACGGCTGCCATTTTCTCGCTATTGAGGAGCTGTTCCTGGGTGCGGCGCAGATTTTCATAAGCCTGGCGAGACTCCTCATACAACAGGGCGCGTTCGGTGGCATTGGAGATCTGGCTGCCTACTGCGATGAGGAGATTGACATCAGCGGATGAAAATTCGCGTGAGGTGCGGCTGCCGACGACCAGTCCGCCAAGCGGGCGGCCTTTGGACCACAACACTACGATGTAGGCGGAGACGATGCCCTCTTTGGTGATGGCGTCGCGGAAGACAGGAGGAAGCGCAAGACCGTGAACCGACAAGAATGTGGCGTGCACAGCCTTGATGTGGTCAATAAGCTCGGGTTGCAGAATTACGGGTGAAAGATGACGCGCGTATTCCGAGCGCTGGCCGACGGCGGCGACGCGCCGCAGCGTGGTGCCGCTTTCATTGAACAGGTACAGTGAAGAAGTATCGAGGCCAAACAACTCGGTTAACTGGTTGAGAGTGCGGCGCAGAGAATCGGTAAGATCCATCGATTCAGTGAGGGTCTGCCCGATGGAGTTCAACACCAGAAGCTCGCGATTTCTGCGGCGAATTTCGTGCTCGGCTCTTTTGCGTTCGCTGATGTCCAGGACGAATCCCTGATAGGCGGTGACGTTGCCGGAATTGTCGCGGACAGCGATGGAAGATTCCAGCACGGTTCGTATTTCTCCATCTTTGCGGCGCATCTCGAATTCGAAGTCCGCCACGGCGCCATGTTCCTGCAACAGTTTTTTCAGCCGGTCGCGTTCCGAGCCGTTGGCGTATAGCGATTCGGCAATATCGATGGCCATCAGTTCTTCGCGGGAATCGTAGCCGGTCATACGCAGAAGCGCGTCGTTGAAATCCAGGAAGCGTCCCTGCGGGGTGGAAATAAAAACGCCTTCTTGAACGTTGGAAACCAGGGTGCGGTATTTTTCTTCGGCACGTTTGCGGTCGGTGATGTCTTTCAAGACGTGCACCGTGCCGAGGGGATTGCCGGCGGAATCGGAGAACATAGAATTAGAGGCCAGAAAATATCCACGCAACCAGGGGTCCGGGTCATCACCCTCGCCGGCAACGCCTTCGCAATACGGACAAATGTCGAAACTGACGCCGTTTCGCGGCAGCAAGTTCGCTACGCCACGTCCCACCAACGCGCTGAACTCCTTGCCCAGTAAATGGCTGAGCCGCTGATTGCTGCGCAACACCCGCCCCTGCGGATCGTGTACCAGGATAGGATCACCGATGGAATCAAACGTGTAAGCCCACTGTTTTTGGACAGTGGCAAGCTGTTCGAACAAGCGCACGCTGTCCAGAGTCAAACCAAGCACATTGGCGATGTTCACCAGATAGGAAATTTCATCCTGTTGGAAGTGCTCTTCGCGTGTGGAACCGACTCCGATAATGCCCAAGGGCCCGGTCTTTCCGCGGAGCACGATGGCGACCATTTCATGCACGCCCGGCTCGCCGATGCGCGGCCACACCTCGCGATGCGTTTCCGGATATAAACGAAGAGAGTCGCCGCTCCCTTCCTGAAATAATTTCGCGGCCCATGGCTCAGTAATTGGCAACTGGGGAACCTGGGCCAGGAATTCCTTGCTGAATCCGACGGAGGCGTGGACTACCAGCTGCGCGGCGGGCCCCTCTCCGGTAATCAATCTCACGATGCCGTGCGTTGCGTTCAGGCTCTCGACGACTTGAACGAGTACGCTGTCGAGGACTTCTCGAACGGAGAGGCTTTGTGTGCTCGCGGCGGTCAGTAGCGTCAGCCTGCGCATCTTGTCGTTCAGTTCGTCTGTGCGCGAACGAGAACTTTCCAACACAACCACGATCATAGCGATGCCCAGGGCTACACCGAGAAGATCGCCGAATGCCAAACGCAACATGAAAACGGGCGATTCGGGCCAAAGCGGACGATCCAATCCGTGCAGGCCGCTGGCAAAGAGGACTCCTGCGAGCAATTCGGCTCCGTGCCCTTCCCTCACCGTTCGCGCACGCCACAGAATCCAGCCCGCAGCCAACAACGCGACACTTTCAATCAACGCCGTCGCCCAATCTGGCGAATACGGATCGTGGACTCTGTTGGCTTCCAAGTAATAAACGACCGACAACACCGCGACAAGTAACGGGATCACCGGCAAGCGAAACCGCCCGGGTGAGGAAGTCAACTTGACGATGCTCACCAGGAAGAGCAACGAAGCAGCCACACGGGCTACGTTTGAAATCACTGCGAGCGTTGGAAAATTGTGTATGGCCAGAACAGCGTCGCCTGCGGCGGTCAGAGTGAAGACCAGCCAGCCGGCCAGCCAGGAACGAAAATAATCGGAATGATGGTCCCTGCGGAAAAGGAAAAACAGGACCAGCAGCACAACGGAGGCGGTCGCTTCGAAGAAAGCGATGCCGAACAAGTCCTGATTTTGAAGCACGTTGCGCCCCTTCCACGCAGCCGTGCCGTAGTATGCGGCGGGTCTACGGCGGCAGATTCATGGGTGAACAGCGAAATGCAATAAGAGAGAAGCCCTGTCGCGACGCTAACACGCTATTTTCTGACTAGGCAAGGCCCCACCAAACTTGGTGTGCCGTCCCATATAATGACTATAGGGAGCCAATCGACGTGGAGATGGAAAACATACTGGTGGTTGATGACGAAGAAGCGATCCGAGAAGTTGTTTCTACTATGCTCGAATCGAAGGGATATCACTGCACCAGTGTGCCGAACGGACGGGCCGCTCAGGAGCAGGTAAAAAGATCCACGCCGGATCTGGTTTTGAGCGACATGATCATGCCGGAAATGGACGGCATCAAGTTGCTCGAGTGGATGCGCCAGTATGACCCGGAAATTCCGGTCATCATGGTGACCGCCATTCACGACATTTCCACCGCGCTCGAATCGATTCGCAGGGGCGCGTACGACTACATATTGAAACCGTTTGAGAAGGACCAGTTGTTTCTGGGCGTCGGCCGGGCGCTGGAGCACCGCAGGCTGGTGACCGAGAACCGCAGCTACCAGAGGAACCTGGAGCAGCTGGTCGAGGAGCGCACCGCACAACTTACCGGCGCGATCGCGCAACTGGAGCAGTCTTACGACGACACACTCGAAGCGCTGGGCAGCGCGCTGGACTTGAAGGATGCGGAAACCGAAGGCCACTGCCAGCGGGTAACCGCGTTTTGCATTGCCATCGCGAAGGCCATGCCCGTGACTCCGGCGTATCTTCCAATACTGGCGCGCGCCGCGTTTCTCCACGACATCGGCAAGATGGCGGTGCCTGACGGGATTTTGCGCAAGCCGGGTCCCTTGAATGATGACGAAAAAAAGATTATGAGGACGCACTGCGATATCGGCTACAACATGCTCATCCGCATTCCGTTTTTGCGCGATGCGGCGGAAATCGTACTGGCGCACCAGGAGTTTTTCGACGGCACCGGTTATCCACGGGGATTGAAAGGCGAGCAAATACCGTTGGGCGCGCGCATATTTACGATTGCCGATTCGCTGGACGCCATGATCAGCGACCGGCCTTATCGCAAAGCCCTGCCGATGTCCTACGCCTGTGGAGAGATTCGGCGGTGCTCCGGCACGCAATTCGATCCGAAAGTGGTAGACGTGTTTTTGAAGATACCTGAACAACACTGGGTCGAACTGCGGGAAAATCTCGGGTCACCGTTCCGGCTTGCACATCTAAAGAACCTGGCCTGAGCTTCGATTAGCTGGCTGCAAACATCGCTAGTAAACCGTCGATGCCGGTAGCAAATTCGCGTTCCGAGGCGATGAGGCTGACGACCCAATAGCCATCGGAGGGGAAGTCATAGAAATGGCCCGGATGAACATATACTCCGCGGGTCGTTAGCAGTTCCAGCGCCAGTTCGTCATCTCCCACGGTGATGGGCGCCTTCAGCACCGCATACCAGCCGCCTTCCATTTTCAAACGAGTGCACAATTTTTGCGATGCGAGAAGTTTGTCCAGATGGGCAAGATTGTTATGAACACGCGTCAGCCATTGCTGGCGAAATAGTTGGCGTTGCTCCAGCAGAACGGGCAGGGCCAGCTGTACCGGAGTGTTCATCGAAAGATAGGTGTCGGCGATCATTTCCAGCCTGGCGACCGCTTGCTGTTTCAGCGCGTCGGGACCGGCCACGGTCACCCAAGCGACTTTCATTTGCGGCAGGCCTGAAATTTTGGAGAGGCCGCTCAGGGTGAAGGTCAGGACCTCGCTGTTCGAAGCGAAGGTTGCTGGCGCGTCGCTCTCCAGCGAAAAATCGAGAAATACTTCGTCAGAGATGATGGCGATCTGGCGCTCGCTGCAGATCTGATTCAGGCCCTCGATTTCGCCGGGCTTGCAGAAATGGCCGGTGGGATTATTGGGATGGACGACGATGATTCCGCGGGTGCGAGGGGTGATGGACCGCTGCAGAGAATTAAAATCGATCTGCCAGCCGTAATCATAGACCAGCGGATAGCGGGCGAGCGAGACGTCCTGGATGCCGGCAAGAAGACTGAAGAGCGGGTAGCCCGGTTGAGCGATGAGCAGCTCATCACCGGGATTGCAAAGCATGCGGAATAGAAAAGAATAGGCTTCGCTGGTGCTGGTGGTCAGGAAAATGTCGTCGGTCGATATTTGGCAATTGCGCGAGCGGTAATAGGCGGCGACGGGTTCGCGAGCCTGCGACAGTCCTTGAGGATCTGGATCGTAGCTCAGACTTGCTGGATTATTCAGCGCGGCGAGGATTTTTTGCGCGTCGAAGTGAAAGCCACATTGCGTGGGATTGGACTGCATCAGATCGATCAGCGGTAAGCCGGAAAAGCGGCGTTTAGCGAGCGCTTCGCTCAGTTTGTTGCGTTCAAAATTCCAGCCGGTGCGATCGGAAAACATTCGCGAAGGTTAGCATGCCTCGCGACAAAGCAGATGCGGAATCGAGTTTCGAAGTGGCGCGGCGGCTATCGTCCCAGATAAAGCAGCGCGGCCAGAAAAATCCACAAGGCGTCCAGAAAATGCCAGTAGTAAGAAGTGACACGTACGGCGGTCATGGGAGAAACGCTGGTGCGATCGAAATTGCGCAGGGCTACGAAGAGCAGCGCCGCCACTCCGCCCAGGACGTGAAGGGCGTGAGCGCCGGTGAAGATGTAAAAAAAACTGCTGGCTGGATTGCTGGCCAGATACACGCCTTGCCGGACGAGTTGGCGCCAAGCGACAAGCTGGCCGACGAGAAACAAGACCCCAAGAAATGTGGTGATGGACCACCACTTTCGGAATGCCTGCGAATCAGCGGCCACCAAGCGGCGCCGCGCGTGTTCTAACGTGATGCTGCTAGTGAGCAGAATTACGGTGTTCACCCACACGATGGGCGGAAAGTGGAAAGAAATCCAATCGACGCTGGAACCGCGACGAACCACGAAGGCGCTTACCAGCGCCATGAAAAACATCAGTATGGAGACTATGGCTACGGCAATGCCGGTGTAGTAGCGCTTCGGGGACGCGCGCCCGGATGGCCCAGGTTTTCTGTCGTCGCCGCCACCGTGCCTTTCCGCAGGCGGTTTTCCACCGCCACCGCCGCCTCGAACGGTTTCGATGATGAGCTGGATATCCTGAGTGTCTGGCGTGTAGGGCACGTGAACCTCAAGCGAATTTCTAATCTATCCGGACATGGAATGGAAGAGCAAAGCGTACGTGACCGGCAGAAACCCCGGGATATTGATACCCGAATAACTGAAGAAAATGGTGCGGTCGAGAGGACTCGAACCTCCACGCCTTGCGGCGCTAGCACCTCAAGCTAGTGCGTCTGCCAGTTCCGCCACGACCGCATCGACCTAATCGTAGAGTGCAACAGTCTGCGCTGTCAAATGAGCGGCCGCTACTGTGGGCTTATGGTTTTTTTGTGGGCGCGGGCGTAGGTGTAGGCTGCTGGGCCGGAGCTTGCTGGCTAGTCGGCGGAACTTGCGGCGGAGGTTGCGAGATTGGAGAGCCGCCGCCTGAGGCGGGGGTGGAACCTGGCGTGGTGACTGGGGCTTTGGACGCGGGAGCGGGCTTTGCGGGCAGAGAAACTTTTTGCAGTACGGAGCCGCCTTGAATCACGCCGCGATCCGTTCGCAGCACCAGCGCCATCGCACACAGCATGAACATTACCGCGCACCACGTGGTGGCCTTGGACAACACGTTGGCTGCGCCGCGCGGACCGAAGGCGGTCTGGCTGCCAGCGCCACCAAAGGCGCCGGCTAGGTCCGCGGCTTTGCCGCTCTGCAGCAGCACCACAATGATCAGCACCAGGCAATTGATGACGAAAAATCCGGTCAACAACCAACCGGCAAAACGGAAGCCGAGGACGATGATCCCGATTCCTATCAGCAGCGCTACTGTCCACTTCATCCAACCAGGCATGCGATTTTCCTTGCCGCGAGGCGCTTTAGTGAGAATGCCCTTGCGCGGCGAAACTCAGTACAGCTACGAGAAAGCTACCATGGCCATAATATGAGGCCATAACCTGAGGCCATACACCGCGGCCAAAAACTAAGGCCGCTTACTGCGGCTTGGCGCCGTTTACGATGGCTGCGAAGGACTTGGGGTCGAGACTTGCCCCGCCGACCAGCGCGCCATCTAGTTCTTCCTGAGCCATTAGCCCCTGAACATTTTCCGGCTTGACGCTGCCTCCATAGAGGATACGCAAAGCAGTGGCATGTTCCGGTGAAAATCGCGTGGCCACACACTGACGCAGGTAACGGTGCGCGGCGGCAGCAATTTCAGGGGTGGCAGTGCGGCCGGTGCCGATGGCCCACACTGGCTCGTACGCCATCAGAATACGGGAGAACTCTTCGGCGGTCAACGCGCCGGGACCGTTGTGGAGCTGCGATTCGCAGATACGCTCGGTGTGGCCGGCTTCGCGTTCGGCAAGAGTTTCACCGACGCAAACGATCGGAGTGAGGCCGGCGGCCAACGCGGCTTTCGTTTTTTTGGCCACCATTTCGTCGGTTTCTCCGAAGAGCTGGCGGCGTTCGGAATGGCCGATGATGACGTAGCGGCATCCGGCCTCGGACAACATGGCCGGGGAAATTTCGCCGGTGAAGGCGCCTTCTTTTTCCCAGTAGACGTTCTGGCCGGCGATGGCGATTTTTGTGCCTTTGGCAGATTCTACGGCCGCGGGGATGGAGGTAAATGGAGGAGCAACGACAATATCGCAATAGCCGGCATCGGCAACGAGCGGCGCGAACGCGGTGAAAAACGCGCGCGTGTCGGCGATGGTTTTGTACATCTTCCAGTTGCCGGTAATGACGCGGCGCCTCATGATTTTGCGCCAGGCTGAGAGGGCTTTTCCGTGAGGGCTTCCACGCCGGGCAGTTTTCGTCCTCCGAGAAATTCGAGCGACGCGCCGCCGCCGGTGGAGATGTGCGAGATTTTTGCGGCGACTCCCGATTGGTGGACGGCCGCGACGGAGTCTCCGCCGCCTACGATGGAAGTGGCGCCGGCATCTGTGGCGGCGGCTACGGCTTTGGCGATTTCGAGTGTGCCCTTGGCAAACGCGGGCATTTCGAAGACGCCCATCGGGCCGTTCCACACAATTGTTTTTGCCTTGGAAATTTCCGCGGCATACAACGCGATGGAGCGCGGGCCGATGTCGAGGCCCATTTGATCGTCGGGAGTGTTGCCGACGTCTACGGTGGTCGCGGGCGAATCGGCTTTGAATTCCGGCGCAATAACCTGGTCCACGGGAAGCAGGAATTTGAAGTTTTTCTGGCGCGCGTCGTCGAGGATTTTTTTGGCGAGATCCAGCTTTTCGTTTTCGACGAGGGATTTTCCGATGGGGTGGCCCTGAGCCTTGAGGAAGGTGTAGGCCATGCCTCCGCCGATCAACATGCCGTCGGCAATCTTCATCAGGTTTTCGACGACTTCGATCTTGTCGCTGACCTTGGCGCCGCCGAGTATCGCGACAAAGGGACGCGCCGGGTTGCTGATGGCTTTGCCCAGGTAGGCCAGTTCCCTTTCCATCAGCAGGCCCGCGGCGGACTGCTTCACGAAGTGAGTGATGCCGACCACCGAGGCGTGCGCGCGATGCGCCGAGCCGAAGGCATCGCACACGAAAAGGCCGTCGCAGAGAGCGGCGAGTTGTTTGGAGAATGCTTGGTCGTTTTTTTCTTCTTCGGCGTGGAACCTGACATTTTCGAGCAGCAACACTTCGCCGTCTTTCAGCGCCCTGCTTTTGGCTTCGGCTTCGGGGCCGACACACTCGTCAGAAAATTCCACGTGTTTCCCCAGAAGCTCTTCGAGCTTTTTGGCCGCGGGCTTCAGCGAATATTTTTCGTTGCGCGCGCCTTTCGGCCGGCCGAGGTGCGAAGCCAAAACGAGGCGCGCACCCTTTTCGATAGCCAGCCGCAGGGTCGGAAGTGTTTCGCGAATGCGCGTATCGTCGGTGACTACGCCGTCTTTCAGCGGAACGTTGAAATCCACGCGCATAAAGACGCGCCTGCCGCGCAGATCAAGGTCGTTGATGGTCAGTTTTGCCATATTTAGATTCCAAAAATGCCGGGTTAAAACTTCGCGGCCATAAATTTGATCAGGTCGCGGCACCGGCAGGAATAGCCCCACTCGTTGTCATACCAGGCGAGAACTTTCACGCAGCGGTCGCCGACGACTTTGGTGTATCCGGAATCGACAATCGACGAATTCGAATTGCCTTTGAAATCCGCAGAGACCAGCTCTTCCTCGGTGTAACCGAGAATGCCTTTCATGGGGCCGGCGGCGGCCGCTTTCAGCGCGGCATTGACGGACTCCACGGTGGCCGGTTTGTCGACGAAGACAGTGAGATCGACGACGCTGACGTTCGGCGTGGGCACGCGCATGGCATAGCCGTCCAGCTTGCCTTTTAGTTCCGGGATGACCAGGTGCAGCGCCTTGGCCGCTCCGGTGGAGCTGGGGATCATGTTGATGGCGGCGGCGCGAGCGCGACGCAAGTCCTTATGCGGCAAGTCGAGCAGCTTTTGGTCGTTGGTATAGGAGTGGATGGTGGTCATGGTGCCGCTGTGGATGCCGAAAGTTTCATGCAAGACTTTGGCGACGGGAGCGAGGCAATTGGTGGTGCAGGAAGCGTTCGAAACGACGTTGTGCTTCGCCGGATCGTAGGTGTTGTCGTTGACGCCGAGGACAAAGGTGGCGTCCGGGCCGTCGGCGGGCGCGGAAATAATGACTTTTTTTACCGAGCCGCGCAGATGTTTTTTTGCGTCGGCGCCCTTGGTGAAGAGGCCGGTGGACTCCACGACGATATCGGCGCCAACGGAAGGCCAGTCGATTTCACCGGGATCTTTGGTTTTGAAAACCTTGAAGCTCTTGCCTTCCACGGTGATGGTGTCTTCGGTGTGGGTGACTCTGTGGGGCAGGTTGCCGAGAACGGAATCGTACTTGAGCAAGTGAGCGAGCGTCGCGGCGTCGGTGACGTCGTTGACGGCCACAAACTGAATGTCTTTGTCGTCCAGCGCGGTACGCATGATGTTGCGACCGATGCGGCCAAAACCGTTAATTCCAACCTTAATGGGCATGCTTCCTCCGATGCGGGATGAAAAAAGTGCGGCCAGGTGCGCTGAGAATCCGCCGCAGTGTAGAACAGGAAATGCTATGGGTAGCGTTGATAAAAGTCAAACGCGACTGAGAGCAAGTTCTAATTTTGCAGTTATTGCGGGAACTGCTTGACGCTGGTCACGCGCGGGCCGGTGAAGCGCACAAAGACGGTTTTGGACGGCGGCTGACCGTAGATCCAGTCCTCGATATCGTTGCCTTCCTGGTCGCGCTCGCGGACTTTGTGTTCGGGCTTGCCAATCGCGGCGACTACTTCTTCGCGATCCATCCCGACCACCGGCCTTCTGTCCTGAATCGCTTTTTTCATTTCAACCGGAAGCGTGTCGAACCATTGCACCGACGCGGAACGCTGCCGCGTGAAATCCAGAAACGGGGAAAGAATTTTTTTCAGATCTTCCGGCGCGAGATCGGGCAACGGCTGCGGAAATTCAAGGAAAGAGCGTGCTGCCCAGTCCGGGCTGAAGCCCCGCGGGTCCCTGGTCCTGCTGCGTAGAGGTGGTTCGAGCGGTGGGGATGCCGCCCATCTCGAGGTGGATGCGATCGCGCAGACGCTTTTTGCCGCGGCCGCCGCCATTCAGGTCTACAACAATCTGCTTATCATGAAATTCCAATTTGGTGATTTGCACGTGGTCGCCGGTATTGACCGCCGCGCCGTGAGTGGCGACCTGGCGATCCAGCATGTTGGCGTCCAGCGGCTGGCCTATGCGCACGATAAAGCCGTCTTTGCCGGCCGGCAGCGGCTTGATGGCGCGCGCGAATTCACCCGACACATAGCGAATGAGTTCCAGCTTGGAGCTCTCCTGTAGTGGCCCGCTCTTGCTGACGTTCGAAGTGTTCTCCTGCTGCTTTTGCTGCGTCGGCGGAAGGGTTGTCGACGGCGAGTCGCTCCCCGATGCCCAGGATGGAGGAATCTCCTCGCCCGCGGGGAACGCTTCCGCGGGATTCGCGGGCTGGCGCAGACTGTTGATGCGCGGGACATCCGCGTCAGCGAACAACAGAAACAGCAGAGTGATCGCCAAGATATTCATATGCAGGTTCGCCGGGCCCCAGGGGCTGGCCAGGCTATCCGGGTACTATTCTATGATGCCAAACACCTGATGAACAGCCGCTCGTTGAGTCGCGCTTATGCTCTCACGCACTTGTCCTAAGGGGCTATTGTTTATTCCCTATTGCCTGTCCGAAAGTTCCGGCCGGCTTGGGTCCAGCAGGTGCAAAACAGGACGTCTCGCTACCGAGATACCACCTGGACGCCTTGACGATCGATCTTTACAGGAAGCACTTCTGCTCCGGCGTCGCGGATGGCGGTTTCCACGCGCGGGCGAGCGTCGGGCTCGATCAGCAGGACCACACAGCCTCCCCCGCCAGCGCCGCAAACTTTTCCCGCCAGCGCGCCTTTTCTGAGGGCGTTGTGGATAACGCGATCAATGGTTTTCGTGGATATGGTCGGCAGATTTCGTTTGCGGAAGGACCACTCTTCACGGATCAGACGTCCGGCTTCGGGCCAATCCGCGACCTCCAGCGCCACCCGTAGCAGCTGCGCTACGGCTGAAATTCTTTCCAGGCCGTTGCGCACCGCGACTTTGCCGTCGATCTGCGCTTTAAAAACTTCCCAATTGTTGATGCCATGTTGCCGCGGCTTGCCGGCATAGCAGACCACGATGCGGCGTTCGAGTTCATCGAGATTCAGACGCAACTCCACGCGGCGCTCACCGCCCGGCGGCAGTTCGATGGCCGCGGCGCCGCCGAAGGCCGGGGGATAGTGGTCTTGAGTGCCGGTGGGGACGTTAATCACGATGGCTTCCGCGTCGCGGCTGATGTGTATCCAGTCTTCCTTGCTCTTGCCCGCGCCGGTGAAGCGATCGAGCGCGGCGCAAATAGCCACGGCCATCGCGCTGGAGCCGCCGATGCCCGCGCCCGCGGGCGCCTCCGAGTCAGTCGTTAATGTAAAACCGCCGTCGGGCCGAAAAAACTTTACAATTTCCGCGAGGAGCGGCAGGCGATAGCGGCCGGCCTTTGAAAGTGCGGCGAGCGATGCAAAAGATTCTTCGCGCTTGATATCGCGCGACACCAGTTTTATTTGATTCCCACCGGCAGCGCTGGTTTCGATGGTGCATGACGCGTAGCGGGAAATCGCCGCATTGATGGTGAGTGCGCCGGGGTGAAAGAGATATAACGGCCAGATGTCGAGAGTGCTACCAGCCAGATCGACGCGCGTGGGCGCCTTGGACTCAATAATCATGATGGTCCTTGAGAGCGAATCAGTCGCGGCATTTTAGCGTTTCGGTGGGTTGCCGGTTCAAAATTATGACGCGGTGTGTGGCGTGACTTACTTTCCGGTCGAAATTGCGCGGCTTCGAATCATCAATTGCGGGCCGCTATCTTTCTTTTCCTGGGCCAGGGCCAGGTTGGGCTCGAAGCAGCGGCGGCAGCGGGCTTCGTAAATGCCGGTGGCGCCGACGACCACAAGCTCTTCGCTTTCCACCAGGCGTTGGGTGTGTACCGCGGGATTTCCGCAACGCACGCAGATCGCGAGCAGCTTGACGATTTCTTCGGCGATGGCCAGCAGGCGGGGCATGGGTTCGAACGGCCGACCAAGATAGTCGGTATCCAGACCGGCTACGATCACGCGCTTGCCCATATTGGCCAGCTTGGTGCAAACCTCGACCAGCTTCTTCACCCAGGAATTGCGCTTCGTCGATGCCCACTCACTTCGGTGCGCGGCTGGACCTTGTCCATGATTTCCGCTGCGGTGGTGACATTGTCGGACGCGATGCCCAAACCGGAATGCGACACAATTTCATTGGCGGCGTAGCGCTGGTCGATGGCGGGCTTGAAAATCTGCACGCGCTGGCGCGCAAATTCGGCACGGCGCAGCCGGCGAATGAGTTCCTCGCTCTTGCCCGAAAACATCGGGCCGACCACCACTTCGATCCAGCCCATGTTGCCTTTGACGATGTCCATTGCGATCGATTCCCTCCGGTCTGGTTCACTTATGGATTTGCGATGCTGATTCGCTGGCGTGCGTTCCGCGTCAGGCGCTGGCTTCTGCGGCCGAAGGCGGCGCCTCGGCTTTGTCCGTGGTGACGCGCAGGGCTTCGACCTTCAGGCCTTTGTTCATATCGAAGCGCTGTTTGCGGTCCAAACTCTTCACGAAATCCCGTGTGGCTTTGCCGATGGCGCCGGAGATGCTGCTGGCGTCGACTTTTATGGTGCGGCCCTCAGAGCCATTCTTGCGGTCTTCGTATCTGAGTGTGACGTTATAAGTATTCAAGTTGACCTCCCTTTATGGTCGTGACCTGCGGATGAATTTGTAGAATCAGTCTAACTCATTTCTGCAATCGCTTCAGCGCGGGAACGTACATGCAAAAAGTCTATCGCAGAACCCTATAAATGCCATCTCGGCCGTTGCTCAAACTGCTTGCCCGGCCAAGTTGCAGTGGATATACTGCCGGCCATACCGTAGGGTAAGCTACATAACCGATAAATCTTGGGGTTACCGGGCACCGAAGCCTATCGTTTGCAAGTGTAGGGCTATGGGGCACTTTTCGCAGGACAATCTTGGTCGGCGCTTTAACTCCTGGAAGGAGATTGCCTCCTTCTTCGGACGAGATGAGAGGACTGTTCGCCGATGGGAAAAAGAACAAGCCCTGCCGGTGCGGCGCATCCCGAGTGCGTCGAAGGGCCGGGTTTTTGCCTACGAAGCCGAACTCCAGCAATGGCTGAGTACTTGTGCTGCGCTGACCCAAGCGTCAAGTACGCAAGATCCTGCTGTTAAGACGGACGCAGAACCGGTCAATGGCGATCGTTTTCGCCTGGCGACAAAGTGGTTGGTCGGCTCTGCCTTCTGTGCACTGCTGCTGATATCAGTCTTCACCTACCGATCCTTCCGGCATCCCTCCGTACATGCTGCCGTAAACGGCGGAGCCGCGGTTGCAAAGCTGAGTAAGAGCGTCGCAAGTTCGCGTGCGGAAGAGTTCTATCTAGAAGGCCGATATTATTGGAACAAACGCACTCCCGAGGATCTCACCCGCGCGGTGGATTACTTCACTCAGGCCATTGTCAGCGACCCCAATTATGCCAAGGCTTACGTCGGGCTCGCCGATAGCTATAACCTGTTGCGAGAGTTCAGCGCGATGCCTCCGAACGAGGCGTATCCCCGGGCTTTGGCGGCGGCCAGCAAGGCCGTCGAACTGGACGAGAATTCGGCAGAGGCTCACACTTCGTTGGCCTTCGTAACCTTCTTTTGGAGCTGGGATGCGGAAGGGGCGGAGCGTCAATTCAAACGCGCCTTGGCACTGAATCCCAACGATGCTCGAACTCATCACTGGTACGCGAGCTTCCTGCTGACCAATCGGCGCTTGCCCGAATCACTTGCCGAAATTGAAGCAGCCCAGCGACTTGATCCCTCATCCGTGGCGATTCTTGCGGATAAGGCGCAGATCCTGCAGGTTGCCAACCAACCAGACGCGGCTGAGGTTCTTTTGAAGCAGATTGAAGCTGCGGACCCATCGTTTGTTTCAGTACATCGGTACATGTCTGAAATCTATTTCAATCGAAAAGACTATCGGAACTATTTAAGCGAACTGGAGAAGACCGCGGTACTGCTCCATGATAAGCAGGGTCTGGAAGTGACGAAGGCGGCAAAAAAAGGATTCTTGAACGGCGGGTACGAGAAAATGCTCGAAGGCACGCTCAGGATCCAAAAGAGGCAATACGGCGAAGGATTTCTGCCTAGCTTCTATTTGGCAGTGACATACGCCCGAATGGGCGAGAAGAAGCAAGCGATAGAGTGCTTGGAGACCTCCTACCGTCAGCATGACAGTCTGTTGTTGTCGCTCCCGACCGAACCCTCTTTTCATATCCTGCAGGATTCCCCGGAGTTCATAAATCTGCTGTCGCGCGTAAATCCTTCCGTGCGACTCGGTCCCGTCCCCCCGCCTAGGTAAACGATCAGACCTTCGTCCCCGAGTTTGGCAGGCCTGTTAACTCAGGGGCGACGACCGAATGCCGTGAGCAATAACAGTCCCAGCCCCAGGCCCGTCCCCAACAACATCTTGGTGGAAGGCTCAGGGACCGACGGTCCTTGTTGAAACGTAATTGCATAGTTCTCAAACGCATTATCCGGGGGATTGTTCCCGCCATTGGGGAAAAGATTTTGAATGACAGAGCCCTGACCAATCCAGATGCCGAGGTAGCAAGGCTGGCCGGCCCGACAGTAGAGGTTTGCGGGTTGTCCTAAGCCTGCAAAAAAGAGCAGGCTATCGACTGGTAAGGATGTTCCGGGGTATACAAGGTTGTTGTAACCGTCGTAATGATAACCGGGAGACATATAATACGCGTCATAGCCTGCATGCGTTGGGCTCGGAAGCCCATCCAGGGGCGTCAAGCCCGATACGTTGTAAGTTGAGCCTTCCAAGGTTAGAGAACCGCTGGTGATGGACGTTACCAAGAGGCCGCCGTCACCGAGACCATCGGGAACGGAAGTGAAGTTTAGGCTTCCCGACACAGCGGAACCATCCGGAGCAATACCAGAGTAAGTAAGCGAGTCTGCATAGGAACCCGAAGCGAACAAAAGCACAATAACGGCTAACACCGTCAACCGAGTAATTTGGATCATCTATTCTCCTCCGGACAAACAGATCGGGAAGCACTGGATTCACTCAATACATCTGTGTCCGAAGGTGAATTCAAGCAATCTTCCCGCCAGGAAACTCGAGTTCTGTCAGTAGAACCGCATAATGCGGTTGGCGTCCTAAGATGTCCGGCGGTGTCCGGTATTGTCCTTTCGTTGGAGGGATAAGAATTGGAAAGAGGCGATGTTTCCACGCAAATCGAATTAAGCCCGGGGGGCAGTGCGGAATTCGCTTGCGCACAATGGACTAGCCGTTGACCTATTTTCCAATTCGGCAAATTCAATTGCAGCTGTGGGAGAGAATGGTTTGGCGTAGCGAAGACTTCACGAGGTCGGCCAGAGAGAGGTGCGTCGCAACCTCTGCTCGGCGACGGACATCAACCTGAACCTGCGACTCCGAACGTTTGAGGTTTTATGGAGCGGCCTATCGGAATCGAACCGACACCTGAACCTTGGCAAGGTTGAATCTTAACACCGAAAACGCTGGAATGGCGGCAATTTTAACGATTTCGAACAGCCTTAATTGGAAAATGAATGGAAAACGGAGTCGACTCGAGCACACCTAGCGGCCAAGGAAGAAATTGAGCCCCGAAAAACCAAAGGCGGTCCGGTTAGTTCCTAAAATAATAACTGACAGTACGAAGTCAACCAATGTCCGAAGCTTGGGAAACTTCCGTTCTGACAGGCATCCTTCTTGCTCTGGCTGGCTCCTGCACGTCGCCGCCCTGGGCCGTAAGATGGATTCCATGCTCCCACATGGGTACGATGCCAAACGTGGGTTAAAGCTGAATCAAAACGGAGACCACCAGTTCCAACGACCCATCAGAGACACGAGTGCCGGCACGAGGAGCGTTCTGATGACTAAGGCATCCACTAAGACGCCGGCCGCAAGTGTTGTGGAGATTATCTTGGCAATCTGATTTGGGTCGCCACTGAGGGAGAGGAATGAGATCATGAGGATCACGGCTGCATAGGTAACAAGTCGGCCCGTTCGTGCGAGTGCCCGCACGATCGCTTCGTCGGTTGAATTCCCGCTGTCGTACTCCTCACGAATACGCCGAAAGGACAAAAACCTCGTAGTCCATCGAGAGACCAAACAGGCAGGCAAAGACAACAATTGGAATCCAGTCGCGGATAGCCGCAGTCGCAGGTACATCGTAGAGTAGAGTTGATCCGTAGCCATGCTGCCAAAAGAGCACCATAAAACCAAAGGCAGCGCCAAGAGAAACGACATTCAGCACAACGGCCTTCAATGCAAGAACGACGGATCGTAACGCCTTAGCCAGTATTACTAGACTTAGAAGACAAACGATCGACAGCATCATCGGGAAATGCCCGTAGACTGCATTGCTGAAAGCAATATCTCCACCCGTTGAACCGCCCACTTCGGCACCTCCGGAGACTCGAGCGAGTCGCCAATCCAGATCGGCGACAATGAACTTGCCTTCTCGCGTACCTCCCTCCGAACTCGGAATAATTGTCAGGAGTGCGTCGTCACCTCGACGGAACGACGGCGTAGCAGGAGCCAGACCGCGTAGATTCCCGGGGTCGCCAATGCGATCGTTGTGGCTTGGCGGACACTCTCTTCGCCGCCATGAGTGATTACCTGAATGGGAAAGTCCACAGCACTGGGTACGCCGCTTTTCTGAAGTTGTTCAAAGGCGATCGCAGCAGGACCAAATCTAGAAAGAGAACTGATAAGGGGCTCAGCTGTGTTGATCGTAAGAGCTGGCGCGGTGAGTGCGCCAAGGATTGTGAGGGCGACCGAAGCGGAGAGCCAACGGTATCGAAGGATAAGGCGGCCCCAACTCTCCCATCCGGAGCTATAGGTTGTAGACATACGCCATAAACGGCGTTTGTCCAACCAAGGTCCCCACGATGCAAGCGCCATCGGGACCAACGTCAAAGCTGCACCGGTAGCAATGAGTGGGACGAGCATGCCCCCGACCCCTAAACTGCGCAAGAACGGAACTGGTAGCACGATCAGGGACAGTAGGCCGACTGCAACCGTAATTCCGCTGAGCACGACGGTCTTGCCTGCGCTGCCGACTGCAGCTCGAATCGCGTTGCTATTGCTCAACCCGCGTTCACGTTCCTCCCGCCATCGAGTGATCATGATGAGACAGTAATGGATCGCGAGCCCCGGACTGAGGAGGATGATCATGTAAGGGACGAAGTAACTGACGGGCGTGAGATAAGTTAGTCCTAGTGCGCAAAGGAATGTGACCAAAATGGAGGGCAGGGCCATCAGCACCGGTACAATGGCGATGCCGGAGCCATATACGAGTACCAGCACGAGGCAAGCAGCAGCGATTCCGATTTCTAGACCTCTAATGAGGCTCTGACGATTGGGTCCGGCATTGGACAGCAACTGGGCAAAGCCTGTGAGCGTTAGCTGTGCGTCCGGTGGAACGGCTCTTTGCATCGCGGGATTTACGCGGGCCTCAATTCCGGCTCCGGGTCCTTTGTCCGGATTTGGCAGGTTGATGAGCGCCCACGTCGACTGTCCATGATTGAAAACGAATATGGGGTTGTGAGTATTTTCATAGTCTGCCACGGCGGCGATTCCAGCATCCGTTGCAGAAGCAAAGACTTTGGCGGCGATCGTCTGTCCCGTAGAAGTATCCATTCCACTTCCCTTCGGCAGGTGCAGCACCGCAAGAAATGGTTCGAAGGTTGCATCGATGCCAAAGCGTTCGAGGATATGCTGGTTGGCGATGTAGCCAGGCTGGCCTGGTGTGGTGTAGGTGTAGTCCATTCGATGCATCATGCGGCCGGCCGTCTTCGCTCCGAGGAAAGCGAGCAGTAGCCAACTTAACACCACCAAGAACTTGTGACGCATCACGAAATCTGTCATGTATCCCAAGATTATTCTCCTCACCCACGCTCATGAAAGCTGCCCATCAACTTCTTGCAAAGTGAGTTCTTTGAACTGACGAAGGGTGTTTCGAAAGGACATTTGATCCGAGTTGCTCTGCTTTCGCGATGTCCGTTCTCACTCAAGGAGACTACGAAATGACTATTGCTGCGGTGACGACAGCTTCGACGAACCGGGACTTATGATGGGCGTGAAGACTGCAATTTTAGGGTGACTAAATAGGCTGGCGTAGCCGACGAAAACTCTATGAGTGACTGGATCCAGAACCAGGGTGTGTGCTCCGTAGTGAGTATTGATGTCTTCTAACTTCCGGTAGGCATCTGGACTATCTTGTTGAATTACCGATAATGTTCCAGACTTGCCTACGGCATAGAGATCCGGATGCTGATGGGGCTTCGATCCAACTCAGTCTGGACCTCCGCCAATCTTCAGTGAAGCAATCACTTGATGGGTTTCCATATTGAAGACCACCAGCGTCGCGTTGCGCGAGCAGACCACAAAAATCCGTCGATGTTCAAAATCAATCGCCATTCCCGTTGGTCCTTCGCAAGGAGAGAGGGGCCACTGGCCTGCCACAGACCGTTGGACCAAATCGATAGCCGCAATTGCATTTACATCGGCGAGATTCTGATAGAGCAACCCAGTTTTCAGATCTATTGCAGGATATTCTGGTTTTCCAGGAAGCGGAATCGTACCGATCGACGTGCGCTTGTCAGGATCGATCAGGGTCGCCAACTTTGCATCTCCATTTGCGACGTCTACCAGTCTAGTTGCGGGATCGTAGACAATGGCATCCGCGTCTTCTGCTACCGAGATGCTTCCAAGCTCCCGGAGGCTCATCGTATCGAAGACGTCCACGGTGTTCTTTTCGCTCCTCGTCACGAAGGCAACATTTTGCCCCGGCAAAAGCGCTACACCGTGTGCGGCGCCCGTGCCTGGAAGCTGGGAAACTCCGCCGTCGGCCATCCTTTTATTCGAATCCAGGTTGAGCTTGAAAACCGCGCCGGAACTCTCATCGGTGATGAATAACGTGCGATCTCTCAAGGTGAGGTAATCAAGCACGGTGAGCGCTTGCTGCCCCTTGGGTAGGTCGATGAAGCCTTCGAAGACCATGGAACGAGATGCACTCGGAGTTCCAGGAAATACCAGATATGCTAAAACACTCGCTGACACAGCGATGAGAACGACTAAAATCGCCAATAGTACACGAAATCCCACATTCATGGACGCTGGCCTTTCGGACTACCAAAGTATTATGGTACAAACTGGGAATTCCAATGGTATACCGGCAGGGATTGAAGTTGCAACTCGAACCGCGGGTTCGCTATTTCTAGGGGTGAGGTGACTGTTGGGCAGAAACCGGGAACAACGCTTTGGCGAAATTATTGATTCAACAGAGGAATGGTTTTTGATTTTGGAGGGTATGGCTGGGATTTCAAGAACGCATACATATCCGCAAGCTCTTCGTTCGACGCCGTCCTCGTCGTGTATGGTGGCATTCCTCCCGTGGGTTGGCGTACGTAGCTCACGAAGGCGGAGAGTGAAGTTTGAGGAGGACCGAGCCGTGGCCCTCCTGTTTGTTGCGCACCCTGCCCCGCACTACCGTGACACTCGTAGCATCCATACCTCATAAAAAGCTTTTTGCCGTTCGTCGCATTTGCCGCAGTCTCGTCGTCATTCTTGATCGGCGCCGAGACGGTCCCCAAGAACGCGTAAACGTCCGATAGTTCCGAATCTGGCAATCGCTGACTATTGTAAGCCGGCATCCGGCCTATCGGATTACGGACTAATTTAACAAATGCTGTCAGGGCGAGATCCGTCGACGCGATTTGTGGGCCGCGATTTTGGCTTGTTGGCGAAGTGCCTTCACCTTCCGAACCGTGACACTTATTGCAGCCCTGGTTTGTGAAGACAAGCTTCCCATTTCGAGCGTCACCTGAAAGAGTGTCGTTCGATTTCTGAAATGAGCGTTTTGCTCGGGCCTCATTGGGCTGGGGCGGAATCGAAAATACGGTCGCTGTAATCGCGAGACCGCATAGAGCTACGCAGCAAACCGCGCGGACTAATTGTGCGGCGGAGCCGCATTTCGGACGGTGCCGCGGCCATTTCACAGAAAAACGACTGACTAGAAAATGATTCATCTTGTTGTTCTAGCGCGGCTCAGTACGCACGTCAATCAGTGCAGGCTCCCCGCTCCGAACGACTTCGACTCCACGCCGAATTGCAGGGCCGAGATCCTTGGGATTTGAGCTCGGCCCCTCCGCATGCAAGCCTAAGCCCTGCGCGAGTTTTGCATAGTCAATACCCGGGTCGTCTATCGCCGTGCCGATGCGAGCTCGGTCGATCCCGCGATTGTGGCGGTTGGCCATGCTTTGGACGTGCATCACCTCCTCATGGTACGCGCGATTATTATGCATGACGTCAATAGCGGAATGTGGTGATGCGCGGCGGTCCACAAAACACCTGGGGCATACATTAAATCGCCATCGGCTTGGAAAACTTACTGAGAACCGACCGTGGCTCCGGTTTGCTAACGCAGCGCCCACCGACGCTGGCGCATCGTAGCCAATGCCCGCCACCCCGCGCCTCCGATGTACTGGTAATGCTTTTCAAAAGCCCACAACCGTAACGGCCACCAGCTGACATGTGCCGTAGAACGAAACCACCGACCAATCCTCATCCTTAATCTGCGCCCAAACCTCCGCACACAGACGAGCGGTGCTGACTGGGCTGGCGTCCACGCGAACATGGCCGACTCTCTCGCGGGATGAAGGCATGGTTATGTGCTTCGCCAACTTCGCACCGCGATCTTGTAGGGCGCTTTTGCGACTGGAATCGCCGCTGGCTTCACCGATTCGATCAACGACGGCAAGGTAGCTTCGGCGTCCGCCGCCATCGCCAGGTCGACTCCGAGGTAGCGCTACAAGTTTTGGTAATTGCTCTTGAGGAACAGGGCTCCGGCAGTGATGCCGATCAATTTCGCACTCGGTTTCATGGCTGCTTGCGAAGTGCGATGCACCTGATCGCGAAAGGAGTGCAGTGTGCCCCAAAAGTCGTTCGCTCCAGGCCGACAATCACGTCCGCATTGGCAATCACCTTCGCGCCGGCGCTCTGTCTGATTGAAAGGATGGCGTGTCGGAAAATTCATTCGTCCCGCTTGATCGATCACTGCGGCCTGAAGCATTTCGGCCAATTCGACCATTTGATCGATTCCGGCTGGAGTCCGCGCAGCCCGGTCGACCATCAAAACGGGGGACTCTCCGCGGCCAGCAGTCGAGCGGCCTCGGCAACCGCGCCCGTATCTCCCTGCGGTGGCGCGGCAAACTCAGCTTCGGTACCTGGAATGTGCCTTCGCGTGGAATCGCATTTTCCTGCAATTCGCCATCCGCTACTAGCAGCACTGGCCCCATCGGTGGCGTCATGGCGATTCGGTACCCTCGCACGGCGGACTCACCGAAATGAGTCAATGAAATCGGCAGATCGTCCCATTTGATGTAGTCGCGTACCATGGCGGCTGCGTCTTGAACACTGTGCGCCCATTCCGCCAAAGGTGGATTCCTTTAGCCGCGTCGATCACGTTGCCCACAAACACGTAGACCGGCACACGGTCGCAATATGCGTTGTAGATAGCCATCGCGGCGTGCTGCAGGCCTACCGTGCCGTGAGCGAAGACTCCCAGCGGCTTGCCTGCGATCTTGGCGTAGCCGTGAGCCATCGCCACCGATGACTCTTCATGCAGACAGGTGATCAACTCCGGACTCTTGTTTCCGCCATAGTTAATTACCGATTCATGAAGTCCGCGAAAACTGGATCCGGGGTTAGCACAGATATAGTCGAATCCCAGTGACTTAATCACATCGACCATGAAGTCTGATCCGGTGCGTTCCGCTGTGAGCACTTCCACATCGGATGGCGTCTCGACCTCAGCTTCCGCGGACATCGCTGGCGATGAGCCCGGCCGGGGGTCTGGGATGACCTGGCTTCCGCGTGTTCCCGCCGTCGTAACCAGGGCCGCGGCACTGGCCGCAGCGTTTCTTAGAAAATTTCGGCGGTTAATCGAATCTTTCTTGAACCTCTCCATTTTTACAACTCTGTCCAAGTTTGAAAACTCAGGATGGTGCGGCTCGGACGATGACCACTATAAAGCATATGTATTACTTTCCAACGACCAGCACAACAAATGATCCCGGCTTCACTTTCCTCACAGGCCGCTTCGATGGATCAGCAGGTGGCGTCACCTCAATTTCCGCAGCTGAGAGAAAAATATTCTTTGACTTGGGATCAAACGCCATGGTTTTGGCACTGGGTTGGGTCTTGACTGCTCCCGAGTCTTCATATTCGTCGGCAGATTTCTCATGGAAGATGTTCAAGGTCCCATCTCCGCAGGAAAAGAAAATGAGGCGCGCTTCGGGATCGAAACCAGCAAAATCCACACCGTTTCCGATCGGGAAGCTGGTGATTACTCTTCCGGTGCCCGCATCCATTACCACCATCTTTGGCTCATGATGTAAACCGATGAACAACCGATTCGTTTTCGGATCATAAGCCAGCCCGGCAGGACCCTTGGCAACGCCAATGGACATGCGCTTTTTGACCTGCAGTGTCTCGGGATCGAAAACCACAACCTCGTCGGTATCCTCGCTGTTTACATAAGATGCAGGCCGTCGGCACCTATCACCGCCTGTTCTCCGTCGCCTTGAGCCTGGACTGTTCCAACCACTTTGCCGGTGCTAGCATCAATGGCACTAATGTCGTGCGAGCCGTGATTATTGGTGAATACTCGCTTGGTTCGAGGATCGTAGTAGATGCCGTCCGGTCCTTTTCCCACCTCAATTTTCATAATGAGCTTGAGGGTTGCTGAATCGAACATCGAAACCTTGTCTTCGCGTCCATTGCTAGTGAATCCATGGCTAAACTCCGACGCTATAGCTATTCCGTGCACACCCGGTGTATCAGGAATAACACCGAGTATCTTTCCGGTGTCCGCGTCCAGAATATCTACCTGCGTAGCGTGAGAGATGTACAACCGCCGCGTCGATTCGTCAAGGGTTAGGTAATCAAAAAGACCGTCCCCGGGAACGGTGTAGCGCGCTTTGACCTCGTAAGTCGTTGCCGCTTTGATCGGAGGCATTACTAAAAATAGCGCGATCACCAGGGCGTTCACGGCAGTTAGGCAGTTTTTCATAATCGTTCCTCACGCATTTGAGATTGCAAGCAATTCCATCCTGAACCTCACAGAAACTCGCATTGGGTTTGTCACGTTTCGAACTCCTTGAGCGGGCGCACACCCGCGCTAGTCGAGCCGAACCAAATCTCCTGGAAAGCGTTTGCTGATGTGCCTCCCAAAAGTTAGAAAATTAAAAGATGATCTTTATCGCAAATTGAATTTCGCGTGCCGTGGTGGTGGTTCTCGAAAGCAAACCCGCAACTCCTGTTCGAGAGCCCCCGAGGCATCAAGGATGTCAGTATTGTCAGGGGTGGTCGGCGGAGCGAAATTGGCATGGTTCAGAAATATTAAAAATCTCTGCTCGGAATTGGATGTTGAAGGTTTCCGAAATCTTTCTGATGTGATTGTTTTTGAACACGGAAAAATCCAATTCCGTTATACCTGGACCGATTAGAATATTGCGGCCTGCGTTTCCGTGAAGATTAAAGCACCTTAGATCTCCGGGTGGAAGGGCCGCCCCAAGCTCGGAGGCGCCGGATCGCAGTTGGAGTCGAAGAACGTCTGATTGGGCGCAATAGGAACGGCAAAGCAGCTCGGTCTTAACGTAATTATTCGGATTGCCCGCATTGATTAGCGACGTGCACCCCGATCCGCCCAGCCGATTGCGGAAAGGCCCAGTCATCGCTACTACGGCGAGCCCGTCGGATCGCCACCGGTGCCGAACGTAGGCGAGAACGGTATACCACCACTCGCCGTAAAAATCAGTCCAAGTTGCCACCCATCCGTAACCCAATGGGCCGGTCCTGTAAACGACTGAGGAGAAGGAACCTCCCAAATTCCGTTCAACACAAAGGTGTGGCTGACGTTGAAGTCAGACAGCGCGCGACTTACTCGCGGTCGAACGGGAAAGTGCAAAGCTGGAAATAGAGTTGCTGAACGAATCGCCCGCAAGGCTCGCCGAACTGGTGTCAACGCTCCTCGACCAAGTGTAGGTTCCCTGCATCTGGAAGCCGTGACTCATCCGTTTGGCGATCTGTAACTCCAGGCGTTGTAGTAAGAGCGGCCTTCATAAAACATGGAACGAATGCCGCCAAAATTTTCGTTGATGCGCGATGGTGGCGCGCATTCGGCGGGGTCGGATCCGTCGGGGTCGAGCTGATTGCACTGCGGCGTAAACACGTTTCCGAGGACATCGACTTTGGGGAATAGATAACCTGCTGGAGTATGAGTTGGCACGACCAAATCGGAATCATCTACGCGATAAGGCTGATGAATGCCACGCGACCCGACGTACGCGATCATAGATGTCAGAGTCGGCGTGAGCTGATACTGTGCGTTAAGATTCCATTGAGCCACATAGTTGCGTTTCGGATTGGGTTCGAAATACGTGGCGCCCAGCCGGTTGGCCGGTAGCGGAGGCAAATTGTTGAAAAAAGTCCCAGTCCCCGGAGTTATGATCGCAGTCGCCTCGGAAAATGGGGCCGCAAGCGTCGTCAGGAGAAAGTATTGATACGGAAGCGGAAGAACGTCGAACAAGCCCGCTCCGCCGCGCACAGCCATTCTTCCATTGCGAAATGGGTCCCATGCGAAGCCGATGCGTGGCGCAAAATTCTTTGTGGTGGGATTCGCAAAGAATGGATCACCGAGATGGGGGGTAGAATCGTCCAGGTGCCTCAAGGTTGAGAGTTTGCCATTTATTTCTGTTGGCACGGTGGTCATCTCGTAGCGTAAACCGAGATTCAGCGTCAGGTTGGGTTTCCAGCGCCAGTCGTCCTGCACGTAAAGGCCGAAGAGTGTCTGCCTGAGTCTACGCGGCGTAATGGTGCTGGCGATGCCTGCCAAGAACCTGGTGGGCGTGTTGGCGTAAAAACCCTCCAACCCGCTAAATCCAAAAGTTCCGTTCGCATCGGCAATGGCTATGAAGTTCATCTGCATCCGTTCCACGACACCACCGAATTTGATGGTATGCGTGCCTTTGTTGATAAAAGCATCGTCATAGACTGGTAGGAATTCCAGTGATAGAGGTACGTAGACCCGCCCCCAACCCGCCAAAAACAGGCGTAAGTCCGGGATATGAAGACCTGTGCGGCATTACGTCCTGGAAAAGCGCCGAGAGAAGTATCGGCGGCCTCAGGCACGAGCGCCTTCAAACCCTCATTGACGTCGGCGATTTCGTAGTTATAACCAAAGCGAGCGGTGTTCGCGAAGGTAGGCTTGAAAATATGAGTTTCTTCCAAGCTTGCGATTTGTCGGGAAGTCTTCGATCCGAGTAAAACATCATTCACGCCGTCCGGAGTAGAGTAAGGGGTTTTGTCGAAAAGGTAGGTGGCAGATAAATTGTCTTTGTCGGAAAACCTGTGGTCGAGGCGAGTGGTGAAAAAATTCTCGTGACGATCTGTTGTCCGGCGAAACGGTATTCTGAGATGTCCGCCGCTATCGGTCGAGCCCGTTAGGCAGGTGGTAAAAGGGAACATAAAGTAGGGCCTGATTGTTCACACAGACATTCGACTGCCCAGGCGAGATCAATGTTGTACCGGGTGGGCAAGAAGCCACCGGGCGAGCACCGTTGTCGAGGATTCCGTTGCGGGCATTCACGGAGGGCACCGTCGTAACTACAGTGATGCCTTTAGACTGCCGTAATCCCTTCGTAGTCGGCGAAGAAAAATGTACGGCTCTTGAATATTGGACCACCAATTGAGCCACCAAACTGATTCCGTCTGAAAGGCGGTTTTTGGGGCCCGTCGAAAAAGTTCCTGGCATCCAGTGCACTATTGCGGAGAAACTCATAGACGCTTCCGTGAAAAGCATTGGTGCCGGAGCGCGTAATAGCATTCACCACACCGCCCGAGGTCTTGCCGTATTCCGCTGAATAATTGCTTGTCAAAACGGAAAATTCCTGAATCGCGTCGACCCCCAGGTTCCCACCTAGCACGCTACCGGGAGCACCGTTGGCATAATCATTCATGCTCACACCGTCCAGACGATAGTTGTTTTGCTGCGGGCCGTGCTCCAGAAATTGTCAATTGCTGTCCGAAGCCGCGATTGCCGCGATCGGCAGCCGTCGTAAACGACGGCTGCGTCTGGATGACATTTACTCCGGGTTGCAAAGTCGCTAAATCGGTCCAACTACGGCCGTTCAGTGGCAGCTCGCGCACAGTAGTAGCATTGACGACCGCACTGATGGCCGAGCTTGCGAGATCGACAGCAGGCGCTTCCGTGGTTACCTCAACAACGTGCGAAATGGAACCTATCTGCATGGTGAGGTCGAACGTACTTTCTGCTCCGACAGAGATGGTGATCCCGATTTTTATTTCTTTGTTGAAACCTTCAGCAGTGACCGTGACCTGGTATTCTCCCGGTAGGAGATTAGGAACACTGTAAAACCCGTCGGTGTGCGTTCTAATGGTTCGTTCGACGCCGGTAGCCGCGTTTTTGATTTCAATCTCAGCATGGGAAACAGCACCGCCCGAGGGGTCGGTTATCGTCCCTGAAAGGCTCCCTCCTGCGACCTGCGACCTTGCCGTCGATGAAAATATTAGTCCCAACACCACCACGAATAGCGGGATGAGTAAATCCACAAGTTTGCGAGATCTTAGATTGTATCGGTGAGACAGCATAAGAAAGTTCATTTTTCTCTTCACAGCCTCGCGAGGGCTTACGCTCGAGGCTTCATCGACTGATCCCGGGAGACTTGGGTCCATACCTTTAACCATTGCCCCTCCACATGTTGCTTGTCGTGTTGTGCCAAAAGCGGCGGCGATGCATCACCTTTTTCTATTGGTACAAGCAAGGAATTCCATCGGTATACCACTGCGATGATGGAATTGCAAGCCGATAATATTTCGTATAGTCTTTACGTTAGGACTGCGCCTAAACTGATCGTAGTCTGAATAGGTGCTTTTGATGCGAACCCAAATTCCGAAGGATGATAGGCCTGACTCCAAAAGGAGGGGCCTTTCTCATGGGAATCGCGGGCCGGTTCCGTCCAATGGCCAGCCCCCACTTGCCGGCAATCGTCAGTCCCTCTCCGAGGTAGCTTACGAACGTTTGTTGGACATGCTGCGCAATAGAAATCTGAAGCCTAACGATCTCATCAACGAAAGGCATCTCGCCAGGGAACTTAACGTATCGCGAACTCCGCTTCGGGAGGCGATTCGTCGGCTCGAGGGGGAGAGAATTCTCGAGAGGCAAAGCA
The DNA here is from genome assembly GCA_963819625.1 of uncultured Acidobacteriota bacterium. Lineage (GTDB taxonomy): Bacteria > Acidobacteriota > Terriglobia > Acidiferrales > UBA7541 > Acidiferrum. The sequence goes on along the minus strand of CAWFWY010000017.1, from coordinate 5,835 downwards.
GTCGGATTCTGGTCGTTAGGCCGATCTCCATCGAAGATCTTCTTTACATTTGCCAGGTGCGCCGTCTTATTGAAGGCGAAGCGGCGCGCCGCGCGGCCGGACGTATACCGGTTCCTGATCTCCAGCGCCTTCGCAAGCGGTATATGAGTTTCAGGGTCAAAACGAGCCCAATACGAGCCACAGAAATGGCAGCGAGTCGCGACGATTTGCATCGTTGGATTGCGGAATCATGCGGAAATCCAGAACTAGCGTCGATTATCGTAGACCTTAAGAATCGGTCCAAGCTTTTCCGATGGGGCGTTCCCGGGCGTATCGCTTATGACGAGCATCTTCCGATCATCGATGCGTTAATTAAAGGTGATGGAGAAGAAGCTCGTGCGGCGATGCAACGCCACATCGATGGTCTCCGGACTTATGCGCTAGAGAAGTTGGGAGCGCTCTAGGTAGAATTACCTGCCACGAAAAAACTGCTACCGACCTACATTTTCTCGGACACCACAATTTACCTGGAACAGTCAGCGCGCGAGAACGCCATCACAAAGGCAATAGAACATCGACTGATTAGAAAGTCGTGTCACTTAACGCGGCAGAGTCCCGACCTTACGCACTGCTTGGAAACCTCTGTGGAGGTTCTTCTGCGCGCAGGGGCTTCAGCTGATATTCGTAACCGCGCACCCGATTGTGCTTGATGATCTCGTCACGTCGAGCATCTAAGCGAGTGATATGCCACCGGTAGACAATTGGGATGCCACTATGTTATAAGCTTCAACGGGAAAACAATGTGGAGGATTATGTGATCAATATGGGTCGGGGCATCGCACTTCTTTTGCTTCTGGGAACGTCAGTTAGTGCTGCGACGGGCCAAGGCTACAAAATCACGGGAAGCATTCCAATTGGCGGAACAGGTCATTGGGACTACTTGATCGTCGATCCCGAGAATCGACGACTGTACGTGTCGCACAACAGCGAAGTCGTAGTGATCAATGTCGACACCCAGGAAGTCGTCGGGAAGATTACCGTCGACGGATTTTCACACGGCATTGCCCTTGCCAATGATCTCAATCTCGGGTTTATCACCGACGGAGATAGCAAGACAAGCGAAGTGAAGTCCCCCGAACAAGTAGTGACCTTCGACTTGAAAACCTTCGTAGAACAGCCACAACGAAGGTGGGTGACGATCCGGATGCGATCGTTTACGACGCGCCTTCCGGCCGCGTCTTTGCTTTCAATGGAGATCCCATGCAAGCCAACGTCATCGCCGCGAAGACGAGCAAAGTGGACAAGGTAATTGAATTGGGTGGCAATCCAGAATTTTCGGTGAGCGACGGACGGGGAAATGTTTACGTAAACATTAAGGATAAGAGTGAGATTGTACAAATCGATTCCAAGACGTTGAACATCAAGGCGCGTTGGCCGCTGGCGCCGTGCGAAGCACCGAGCGGATTGGCGCTGGACCGCGACAACCACAGGCTGTTCTCGGTGTGTGGCAATGGAAAGATGGTCGTGATCGATGCCGATACGGGCAAAGTAGTGGCTGCGCTCCCGATCGGCGCCCTCCCGGATGGAACCGCATACGACCCAGTCACCAAGTTGGCGTTTTCCTCGAATAGAGACGGGACCCTCACGGTCGTTCGGCAAATAGCGAAAGATGAATACGCGGTCTCACAGAAAGTGAAAACCGAACTGGGAGCGCGAACGATGGCTCTCGATCCTAAGACCCACAAAGTTTATTTATCTTCCGCCGAATTGGGACCCAAGCCCGCGGGGAGCAAGTACCCCTCTGTGGTACCGGGCACATTTAAAGTTCTCGTCCTCCAACGAAGTAACAGTGACCTGCAGCCCGATCAATGGAAAGCGAGAAAGTCAAAGTGGAAAAGCAGCAGACCGACGAAATCAGATTCATCGCCGCGATTGGCGCTGTGGGCGGTGGCATACACGCGGATAGCCTTGATGAAGCAATGGCTCAGAAGCCACATTTCATCGCGGCAGACGCCGGAACCACTGACGCGGGCCCATATTCGTTGGGCTCTGGACAGTCGGCGTTCCCGCGCGAGATGATTAAACAGGATTTGGCCCTGATGCTGCGAGCCGGAAAACGCGCCGGCATACCGGTGCTTGTGGGATCCGCTGGTACGGCCGGTGGAGATGTACACGTTGACTGGACGCTAGACATTGCGCGAGAGGTCGCAAAGGAAAACGACCTCGCCATCCGCACCGCGGTGATCTACTCCGAGCAGGAAAAATCTTATCTCAAAAATCTGCTTCGCGAACCGCATCCGCCCTCTCGATCCCGCCCCACATGTTGATGAGAGGCCATTGAACGTAGCGCGGATTGTCGGCATGATGGGCGTCGAGCCACTGCAACGCGCGCTGGAAGGAGGCGCCGATTTCGTCCTTGCTGGACGCTGCAGCGATTCCGCTTTGTACGCGGCACTTCCCATCCTGCGCGGTTTTCCGGCGGGACTTGCGTGGCATGCAGGCAAGGTCTCGGAATGCGGAACCATGGCGGCCGAGACCATGGGCAAAGGCGTGATATTTGGACGTGTACGTCGCGATCACTTTACTATCCGTCCCTTCGGTCCCGGGCTTCGATGCACCCCACAAAGCGTCGCGGCGCACAGTCTGTATGAGAACGCCGACCCCTATCTCCACAAGGAGTCCTCAGGGACACTGGACTTGAGCAAATCGACTTTCGAGCGTGAGGATGACAAGCGTCCGTGTCTCCGGAAGCGCATTCATTCCGCCGGAAACGTACTCCGTGAAGCTCGAGGGCGCCGAGTTGGTTGGTTACCAGATCTCTCATCGTCGGAGGCATACGCGATGCGTTCGTGATCAAACACCTTGATACCTGGTTAGCAGGAGTTCGGGAGAGAATAGAAGCCGGTGTTGCAAAAGTATTCGGCGACGTCCTCCCCCAGAACAGTATCACCTAACATTTCACATTTACGGACGAGATGCGGTTATGGGGGCCTGGAGCCCGACCGTAACTCCATTCCGAAAGAGATCGGCTTGGTCCTCGAAGCGACAGCGCCCACCCAAGAGATTGCTACTACCATTGCGCTACTCAGTCGGCAGCCGCTCCTGCACCATCCCGTCCCCGAGTGGAAAGGTGGAGTAACAACTTTCGCATGTCTTCATAATCCGGCTCACATCGATCGGGGGCCGGTGTATCGGTTCAACTTCCATCATGTTGCTCTACCCCACGACCAGGAAGAAATGTTCCGAACGAAATTCATCACGATCGGAAATCCTGCTTATGAAACTAGTGCAACTCACTAACCTTATCCGCAGTAAGAATGCAGGTCCGTTCGTGCTGACGTTTGACGTCATGTTTCCCGACGAACAAAGCTACCTACGGGTGAAACGGTCGGACGTGCTCAGCGCCGCAATGTTTGCAAAACTCTATCGATGCCACCCGAAACGTGTTCGTTTCTTTGAATGCGACAACGCGCTGGCGTTTAAGTTCAGCATTCCGCGGCCAATCTTTCAGGGTGACATTGGCGACGGCGATCTGCACGGGACACAGTTCATGCCATTAGTTGACATCGATATTCCGTGAATCGGATAATACATGGCCCTGCTTCTCAATAGCGCGATTGTTCACCGGGCCGTTTGCGCATTTAGAGTGGAGTGTATTGCGGCCATCCGCGGACCATGAACGCCACGATCATCCCGCGTATGAAATGTCCAGCCTGATTACCGCCCGCCTCGACCGACTGGCGGCCACCTCGCTACATCTGGAAACTGGTCATCCTGTTGTCGCTCGGTGCCTTCTTCGAGATCTATGACATAGCGCTTACGGCATCTCTTAGTCCAGGGCTGATTCGCGCGGGGATATTTCACACCGGCGTAAAAGGTCTATTCGGTCTGACGGATCAAGCTACTTTCGCAGCCGTTACTTTCCTGGGTTTGTTCGTCGGGACCGTAGCCTTTGCTTCGGTCGCAGATCGTTACGGTCGGCGCGCTATCTTCACGTTCTCACTGCTTTGGTATGCAGCTGTCACGGTGGTCATGGCGATGCAGAGACCGCCGTCATGATCGATTTGTCACGGTTCATCGCCAGTGTTGGCATCGGCGTGGAACTGGTTACCATTGACAGTTATATTGCGGAGTTGGTCCCGAAACAAATCAGGGGCAGAGCGTTCGCAGTTAACCACTCCGTTCAACTTTCGGCAGTGCCGGTCGTAGCGCTTCTGAGTTGGCTATTGACCCCTATCAAACCGTTTGGCATGGAAGGATGGCGCTGGTGGCTATGGTTCCCGCCCTCGGAGCAATCTTTGTCTGGTGGATACGACGAATTGTTCCGGAGTCCCCTCGCTGGCTCGGCCCAGAGGCAGGGTAGGTGAAGCCGAGCAATCATCGCGATGATCGAACTGAACGTGTGGCAGCTGAGGGGGGAAACCAACTCCCCGACCCGGAACCGGCCGCCGCGGAAGAGACTGGTAAATCTTCCTGTCCGAAATCCTACGCCCTCCATTTGCTCGACGCACCGTCATGCTGGTCTTACTGAATTTCTTTCAAGCGATTGGATTTTTTGGGTTCAACAATTGGACGCCCGCCTTATTGGAATCCCGCGGCGTCAGCTTCGTCAAAAGCCTGCAATACAGCTTCATTATTGCAATATCCTAATCACTCCGATGTTTTTTCGTGTTGATCGCCGACCGAATCGAACGCAAATGGCAGGTGATGATTGCCTCGACCTGCGTTGCGGGTTCGGTCTGGCATTCTCCCAGCAATCCACGGCCGCGAGATTGATCACGTTCGGCGGGCTGCTGGCGGTATCCAACATCCTACTTTCCTACTCCTATCACGCCTATCAGTCGGAGGTGTACCCCACGCGCGTGCGAGCGCGTGCGATAGGGTTTGTTTATTCCTTCAAGCCGCCTCTCCACTGTGTTCAGCAGCTTCATGATCGCGTTCTTCCTGCAAAGATTTGGAACCGTCGGCGTGTTTTTTTTTATCGCATCCGCGATGTTAATCGTCGTGCTCGCGGTCGGCTTTTGGGCCCCGCACCCGCGGGCAGGCCCTGGAGGACATTGCGCAATAATTTCAAACACGTGTGGCTGGCCAAACAGTGATGGCATCGTTATCAGGGATCAAAGTTCTAGACTTTTCGCACGCCCTCGCCGGGCCGTATTGCACACTTCTTCTCGCTGACCACGGTGCCGCGGTCTATAAAGTCGAGTCGCCCGACGGAGGTGACCCCGGTCGTGGCTGGGGGCCTCCGTTCATCGGCGATCAGGCTTCTTATTTTCTAGGTCTGAATCGGGGGAAACGAAGCGTGTCGCTCGACCTTAACTCCGCACGAGGCGTCGAGCTATGCTTGCGCATGATGGAAAAAGTTGACATCGTAATTGAAAATTTCCGCCCCGGCACGATGTCGCGGCTCGGGTTGGTATGAGCTCGTTGCCCGGAATCCACGAATCGTCTACTGCTCGATTTCGGGATACGGACAAAATGGGCCTTCGCGTGACGAACCTGCGATGGATCTGATTTTGCAGGCTTCCAGCGGTCTGATGAGTGTGACCGGGACGGAAGACGGAGAACGAGTTCGATGCGGTTACTCCGTCGCCGACGTTACGACCGGAATGTTTGCTCTGATCGGAATTTTGATGGCGTTGAGGAGTCGCGATATTTCCGGTGTCGGGCAATTTGTTGATGTTTCGATGCTCGATTCCATGATTTCCGCGATGACCACCAACTTCATGATCTATCTTGGGGACGGCAATATCCCAGACCACGTGGGAACGGCGTACTCCTCCATTGTTCCGTATCGTGCATTTGCCACAAAAGACGATGATAGCAATACGATGTTAGAACGAAGAAACAACAAAA
>CAWFWY010000016.1:0-52426 GCA_963819625.1 uncultured Acidobacteriota bacterium | reverse complement strand
CCAACGCCAGCGCCTGCGGCAAAGTTTCCTGAAATATTTTGCGTCGCATCGAGTTGGACCGCGGCTCGAGGATGGCCCACACGCGGCGCTCCGGCCAGCGGCCGCGCGCGGCTTCGATCGTGGCGCGCACCGCGGTGGGATGATGCGCAAAATCATCGACAACCAGAACGCCGCCGAATTCTCCCTTCACATCCATTCGACGCTTCACGCTGCAAAACGTTTTCAGCGCCTGGGCAATTTCGCCGGAAGCGATGCCCCTTCCCTGCGCGACCACCATCGCCGCCAGCGCATTCAAAACATTGTGACGCCCGGTCGCGGCCAGCGCGAACTCGCCAAAACTAGCGCCGTGATGGGAGACGCAAAAACGGACAGTTGCCTTTTCGATCGTAAGATCGCTGGCGATCCAGTCGTTGCCTTCGGAAAAACCGTAGGTCTCGACCTTGCACAAGGCTTTTTCGACGGCCCGTCGCAGCGCGGGACCTGAATCGTTGGTGTCGCCCCAGATGATAGTTCGGCCCCTGCGCGGCACCAGATTCACAAGCCTGCGAAACGCCAACTGGTAAGTCTCAAAATCCGGATAAATGTCCGCGTGGTCGTACTCCAAGGAAGTAATGATGAGGTCATCGGGATGGTAGTGGAAAAATTTCGGCCCACGATCCCAGAAAGCCGTCTCATACTCGTCGCCTTCCAGAATAAATTCCCCGCCTCCGCCCAGCCCGTAACTCTTACCGAAATTCTCGGCTACTCCGCCAACCAGAAAATCAGGCTTCTTCCCGGCGGTCTGAAAGATCCAGGCCAGCATCGCCGTGGTGGTGGTTTTTCCATGAGTCCCGCTCACTACGATGGAATGATGGCCGGGCAAAAATATTTCCTCGAGAATTTCCGGCAGCGAGCGATACGGAATTTTGCGGTCGAGGACTTCTTCCAATTCAGGATTGCCGCGCGCAATGATATTACCGACGATCACCATGTCCGGCGCGCGCTGCAAATGCGCGGCATCGAACGAATGAAAAAACGATATGCCCAGGTTTTCGAGCAGCGTCGACGCCGGCGGGTACACGCCTGAATCCGATCCGGTCACGCGATAGCCGCGCTCGCGCAGCATCCCGGCGAGCGGCGCCATGGCCGACCCGCCGATTCCGATCACGTGGATGTGTTTGGCTTCCGTCATGCCACCACCGCCGGCTCAAGAATTTCCAGCACGCCTTCTCCTTTGGAGGACAAACGAGCGCTCACGCCCAGAGGCAGTGTCAGCATGGGGCGATCGGTGTGGCCGAAGGGCGCCCCAAAAACAACCGGAACGCCGAGCGGCGCGAGAATCCGCTGGCAAACGTCGCGAACCGTGGGGCTGCCCGCGACAGGCGCGGCACATTCCGGAAAATCACCGAGCACAATGCCGCGCACACCTTTGAATTTTCCCGCCTGGAGGAGATGCGTCAACGCGCGATCGACCTGCCATGGTTTCATTCCGCGATCTTCCAGAGCCAGAATCGCTCCGCTGGTTTCCAATTCCCACGGCGTCCCAATGGTGGTTTCCACCAACGTCAGGCATCCGCCAAGGACGCGACCCTGCGCGTCGCCGGCCTGCATGACTTCGCCTTGCAAAGCAAGTTCCCAGCCTCCGCTGGTTTTTTGCAGCGCTGCGAGCAGCGACTTGCGGTCATAACCCTTCGTAGCGCCTTCCCCAGCCTCAAAGCCCGCTGCCAACATAGGTCCATAAAACGTAATCCAGTGGCAGCGCTGCCAGAGATAAATCTGCAAGGAGGTTAAATCGCTGAAGCCCAGGACGATTTTGGGATTCGCCGGCGCGGCAATTCGCAAATCGTCCAGCAAGTAATTTGAGCCGTATCCGCCGCGCACCCCAACCAGCGCGCCAATGTCATCGCGATCGAGGCCGCAGCGAAATTCGTTGCGGCGTTCGGCAATCGAACCCGCAAAATAGCCGTCGCGTGTAAGCGCCGCGCCGTTAGCGACGCGGAACCCGAGGCGCGACAACTCCGCGATCCCGGTGTCCGTTCCTTCGCGTTCGGCAGGCGAGGCCGGAGAAAAAGACAACAACACACTGTCGCGCGCGAGAGCAGGAGGCTTGCGCGCGACACCTTCGTCGGCGGCAACGGGCCTGCTGGCCGACTCAGGTTTGCCCACGGGTACGCCGCCTGAGCGAGCCGTCATTCGTGCTGCCTCTCCACCGGAAGCATCTCGCAAGTTACGCCCGGGCGCGTTAACGCCGTAAAAATTTTCTCCTGCTTTCGATGACTGACATCGGCGTCAAACTGAATCAGATTCTTCTGGCCCGCCATCGACACCTGAAAATTGTCGAGCGTAATTCCTACGCTGGAAAAGAGGCTATGCACTTCCGAAACCAGGTCGACCGTGCTGTCCGTAGAAATGCGAAACAACATGTAACGCGGCTTCAGGTTCCACCAGTTTTCCACATAGATCAGCACCACCAGCGCAAACAACACCAACAGGCACGCAAATCCCGAGGCGCGAAACATCCCGGCGCCGGCTCCCATACCCAGGGCGGCCACCACAAAAATTGTCGCCGCGGTGGTCAATCCGGAGACGCTGCCGCGATCACGCAAAATCACTCCCGCGCCCAGAAATCCAATTCCCTGCACAATGTTTGAAGCGATCCGCGTCGTGCTGGTGTCGCCAGTGCGCCGGGCAATCTCCACCGAAAGAATGGTGAAAAACGCTGCGCCTACCGAAACACAAAGGCCGGTGCGCAATCCAGCCGGCCGACGGCGCAAACTGCGCTCCACGCCGATGACCGCGCCCAGCAGCGCAGCCCACAACAAGCGCACGATTATGCTTTCGAGAGGAAGCATGCTCTCCCACGTATTTCGAGGAACTGAAAAGAAGTTTACATTTTACAGCTTGAATTGCGTCAATTTCGCGAAGTGCCGTGCTCTGGCGTGTATCTCGGCTGGTTTCAGGGACAGCAGACGCCCGAGCCCGAATTTTTCGACCGCGAAGCTGCCCAGCACCGAGCCGTAAACCATCGCGCGTCGGAGCGCTGCGTCGGTCTTCTGCCCCGAGCCAGCCAGGTAGCCCATAAAACCGCCCGCAAAGCTGTCGCCCGCGCCCGTGGGATCGTGGGGCTCCTCCAGCGGGAACGCTGGAACGCAAAACACGCCACGCTTGTCGACCAGCATCGCGCCGTATTCACCGCGTTTCACCACCAGGGTTTTCGGGCCCATTTTGAAAATGTGGCGCGCTGCGCGCAGCAGGTTGTGTTCGCTGGAGAGTTGCCGAGTCTCCGCATCGTTGATCATCAGAATGTCCACGTGCTTCAGAGTTTCGCGCAGCTCGTCATTGCTGCGCTCGATCCAGTAGTTCATGGTATCCAGCGCCACGATTTTTGGCCTTTTGCTGACCTGCTGAAGCACATCACGCTGCAAATCCGGCGCAATGTTGGCCAAAAACACATATTTGGATTCGCGGTATTTCTTCGGCAATTTCGGTTTGAAGTCGGCAAACACGTTTAATTCGGTAACCAGTGTGATGCGCTCGTTCAAATTCTCGGAGTAACGTCCGGCCCAGAAGAAACTCTTGCCCGCCGCACGCTCCAACCCTTCGGTATCGATGCGGCGCCCTTTAAACACTTCGGCGTCCTTGGACGTGAAATCATCGCCCACGATAGCCACCAGATTTACGTGCGTGAATATGCTGGCCGCCACAGCAAAATAAGTAGCAGCGCCACCCACGGTGCGTTCCACTTTGCCATACGGACTTTCCAGACCGTCGAACGCCACCGAACCCACAACCAGTAAGGACACAGTTTTCTCCTAAAGATATTTACCGATGATCGCAGCCAGACGCTTCTTGGTGGCTGCCGGCACCAGCTTCATATCCGTAATCAACGCGTGTTGAAGAGCCGCTCCACATTTGCAGCCGCGGTTCGCGGGCATGGCTCGCACGGCTTCGCGCAATACGTTCTGCGCATTTTCGGCGTTCTGATTCAGCGTGGCGATAATCTGGGTGACCGTCACCGACTCATGATCGGGATGCCAGCAGTCGTAATCCGTGATCATCGCAATTGTGGCATAGCAAATTTCCGCTTCGCGCGCGAGTTTCGCTTCGGTGGCGTTGGTCATGCCGATGACGTCAAAGTGCAGCTGGCGATGCATATTGGCTTCCGCGAGCGTGGAAAATTGCGGCCCTTCCATGCAGATATACGTTCCACGCCGGTGAACCATGACCGCCAGGTGCACGCTGGCGTCGGCCAACACCGCGGAAACTTGTGTGCAAGTTGGATGCGCGAGCGACACATGCGCGACCAGCCCGCCGCCAAAAAACGTCGAAACCCGCAACCGGGTGCGATCCACAAACTGGTCCGGTACCAGAAATTCACCGGGCCGCAAATCGTCCCGCAGGGAGCCCACTGCGCTAACCGAAATAATTCGCTCTACACCTAGCAGCTTCATCGCATAAATGTTGGCGCGATAATTGATTTCACCGGGCAGAATCTTATGGCCTCGGCCGTGGCGCGCGAGAAACGCAACCCGCCTCCCTTCCAGCGTGCCCAGCACGATGGCATCGGACGGGGAGCCGAAGGGCGTCTTCAGCCGAACTTCGCGCGTGTCGCTCAGGCCATTCATCGAATACAGCCCGCTACCGCCAATAATGCCAATGGTGGCTTGCGGCGCGTTGTTTGATCCTTTCGCGCTGCCGCGTTTCTTTGTTTTTTGTGGCGCCATTTGGAATTTCTCTCCGAATGATTTGTTGTCAGGTGTTGCGCAGATCAACCGGCTCGAACTCAATTTTGCCATTATGTTCGTGAAGGGTCGCCGCCGGATGTTCAGGGTCGTGTCCAAAAGCCACGATCCAGCCTTGCTTCACAATTTCGGCGATGCGCTGCCGCTTGGTTTCCAGCGTCTGCATGGGATACAGGTCGTATCCGGGCATCCACGCCAGCGGCAGGTGATGGCGAGTCGGCAGCATATCCGCGACAAACAGTAAGGTGCGCCCTCCGCCGCTGATTTTCACCGCCTGGATGTCCGCGTTGTGGCCCGGAATGCGCACCACGGAAACTCCCGGGACAATCTCCACGTCGCCTTCCACTAGTTGCCAGCGACCCGCTTCGGTGATGGGCAGGAATCGGTCGTCGAAGTAACTTGCCCGGTCCCGCTCGCTGGGATTGCATCGCGTGATCCAGCTCAGCACGCTGGACGACATATTGCGCGTCGGGGAAAGCAAGAACATCGCGGCTGTCCACCAATCGCGTATTTCCTCCGCAATGGTCGAAATGCAGGTGGGTGTTGATGACCAGATCGATGTCTTCCGGCTTAGCGCCGGCTCGCGTCAGCGAATCCTTCAACGGATCGCCTTCCTGAATGCCATAGATGTTGCGCAGCTTGGGATCCCACTTGGTGCCGTTGCCAGTCTCAACGAGAATGGTTTTCTTCCGCGGCGCGAAGCAGCAACGAATTTGCCGCCAGCCGCACGCGATTGCGGTCGTCGGCGGGAGCTTTCTTTTCCCAAAGTGTCTTGGGCACCACGCCGAACATGGCGCCGCCATCGAGATAAAAGTTCCCGCCATGAACGGGCAGAACTTCCAGTTCACCGAAATGCATAAGGGATAGCCTCACGCACCGAGGCCGCTCCTTGCCAGGATTTCATTCACAGCGGTGAATGGGTCCTTGCGGCGTTCCGCTACAGCCGATGCCAGTTCGTCCAGCTGTGCCTGGCCGTCCGTGCTACCGAGGGCGCGCTCGAGTAATCGCGACTCCAACAATTCGACGAGGCGTTTTTTCCAATGCTCGACGTGTTTTTTCCGCCGCTCCGGCCGCGCGGCGAAATGCTCTCGGAATTTGGCAATCGTCGCGGCCAGCGCGTCCACTCCGCGATTTTCAGACGCTACTGTGCGCACCACCGGCGGGTGCCAGCCATGTTGCGGCATGACCAGCGAAAGCATGGCGTGGAGCTGCTGCTCCACGCGATCCGCGCCTTCCCGATCGCTCTTGTTCACCACGAAAATGTCGGCAATCTCCATCAGGCCAGCCTTCATGTTTTGAATGTCATCGCCCAGCCCCGGTACCACTACGACGACCACACAATCTGCCAGGCGGACGATGTCAATTTCGTCCTGCCCCACGCCGACCGTCTCGATCAGGATTTGCCGCTTGCCGGCCGCGTCGAGCAGTAATGCGACCTCCGAAGTCGTGCGCGACAAGCCGCCCAGAAATCCGCGGGTGGCCATCGAGCGGATGAACATACCCGCATCGCCCGCGTGCCCCTGCATACGAATGCGGTCGCCCAGAATCGCGCCGCCGGAGTACGGACTACTGGGATCAACGGCGATCACGCCCGACGGCTTCCTGCTGTTTGCGGTAGTGCGCGGCCAGCCGATCCACCAGCGTGCTCTTCCCGGTGCCGGGCGCGCCGGTCAATCCCATCAGATAAGCCTGCCCAGTGTGTGGAAACAAAATTCGCAGCAGTGGCTCGGCGTCGGCGTCATGGTTCTCAATCGCGGTAATGGCGCGAGACAGGGCGCGCACGTCGCCAGCGCGTACCTCATCGGCCCATTTTTCAACTGCCGCAGCCATATTTTCCTTTGGAGCTTCCGCTAAACCTCGGCGCAGTGTCCGGCCCGCATCGTAGAGCTGGCTATTTCTTTCCGAGAAGCTGCCGAGCAATCACCAATTTCTGGATTTCGCTGGTGCCTTCGCCGATGGTGCACAACTTCACGTCGCGATAAAATTTCTCCGCGGGATAATCCTTGATAAAGCCGTACCCGCCGTGAATCTGCACGCACTCGTTGGCCACCCGCACGGCAACTTCGCTGGCAAACAATTTGGCCATGCTGGACTCGCGGGTGAAGCGAACATTCCCTTTGTCTGCCAGCCAGGCCGCCTGGTACACCAGCAACCGCGCCGCCTCCACGTCCGTGGCCATGTCCGCCAACTTGAACTGAATGGCCTGAAACTCGCTGATGGCCTGCCCGAATTGTTTGCGCTGCTTGGCGTACTTGGTGGCCGCTTCCAGGGCGCCCTGCGCCATTCCCAACGCCAACGCCGCGATGGAAATGCGCCCGCCATCGAGAATTTTCAGGCTGCCGGTAAATCCCTCGCCTTCAGGTCCCAGCAAATTCTCGTGCGGCACGCGGCAATCGGTAAAAATTATCTCGGAAGTATCGCTGGCGCGCAGCCCCAGCTTGTTTTCTTTTTTTCCAGGCTTAAATCCGGGCGTGCCCTTTTCCAGAATGAACGCGCTGATGCCGTGCGAGCTCTTGGACTTATCCGTAACCGCCATCGCCACGCAAACATCTGCATAGTGTCCGTTCGTGGTGAAAGTTTTTGCGCCGTTCAGCACCCAGTGGTTTCCGTCACGCACCGCGGTGGTCTTGGTTCCACCGGCGTCGGAGCCCGCTTCCGGCTCCGTCAATGACCACGCGCCAATCTTCTTGCCCTGAGCCAGCGGCATCAGATACTTTTTCTTTTGTGCTTCGCTGCCGAACTTGAAAATGTGGTTGCTGCACAGCGAATTATGCGCCGCCACGATAATGCCCACCGAGCCGTCTACACGCGACAATTCCTCTATGGCAATGACGTAATCGATGTAGCCAAGCCCTGCCCCGCCAACTTCCTCTGGAAAAATCACACCCAGCAAGCCCATTTCCGCCAGCTTGGGCATGATCTCCATCGGAAAATGGGAAACCTCGTCCCACTCCATCACGTGCGGAGCGATTTCGCCTTCGGCAAATTCGCGCACGCTGCGGCGTAGCTGTTGTTGTTCTTCGGTCAGACTGAAATCCACGCGGTCTCCTGCTTACCAGCCAACGGGATAGTTGTTCGCTTTATTCTGTTCGTCCAGCCAGGTTTTCAGTGGCGCGAAGTAATCGACCAGCGCCGAAGCGTCCATCTGCTTCTCGCCGGTCAACTCTTCCAGCGCCTCCGGCCACGGCTTGCTGACGCCCATCGCCAACATCTTGTTTAACCGTTCGCCGGCCACCTTATTTCCATAAATCGAGCAGCGGTGCAGCGGCCCGGTGTACCCCGCTTCGCGGCACAGCGCCCGCTGAAACTGAAATTGCAAAATTGCCGCCAGGAAATAACGCATGTAGGGCACGTTTGCGGCCACGTGAAATTTCGCACCTGGATCGAAATCCGCTTCACTGCGTTCCACCGGCGGTGCGATGCCCTGATATTTTCGGCGCAGCTCCCACCACGCTTTGTTGTATTCCTCAGGCTTCACCTGGCCGGAGAAAACTTCCCAGCGCCATTTGTCCACCAGCAATCCAAATGGCAGGAACGCCACCTTCTCCAGCGCGTGCTGCAGTAAGTAATCTATATCCTGCGAACTCGCGGGCACCGTATCGATCAATCCAATCTTTTTCAAATATTCTGGAGTGACTGAAAGCGCGATAGTGTCCCCCACTGCCTCGTGAAATCCGTCGTTGGCGCTGTTCTGAAACAATGGAGGCTGCGTGTCGTACGCGCGTTGGTAAAAGTTGTGGCCGAGCTCGTGGTGAATCACGCGAAAATCTTCTTCGTTGATCTGGATGCACATCTTGATGCGCAAATCGTCCTTGGAATCCACATCCCAGGCGCTGGCGTGGCAGATCACGTCGCGATCCGCGGGCTTGGTGAACAGCGAGCGCTCCCAAAACGTTTTCGGCAGCGGAGCAAAACCGAGTGAAATGAAAAATCCTTCCCCGTATTTCGCCATCCCCTTTGCATCAGTGTGGCGATCCTGCAAGATTTTCGTCAGGTCAAAGCTTTGCGCCGGCTTGGGTGAATTCATCAACGGGTAAACGTTGTTCCATTCCTGGCTCCACAAATTACCAAGTAGTTGCGCCGGAATTGGCCCCTTCGCCGGCACCAGCGCCGCGCCGTATTTTTTGGCCAGTTGCCCCCGGACATAAGCATGCAACGATTCGTACAGGGGACGCAGTTGCTCCCACAACCGGTCGGCCTCCTTGGCGAAATCATCGGGAGGCATGTCGTAGTTGGAGCGCCAGATCACACCGACATCGTGATAACCCAGTTCGCTTGCGCCCTTGTTGCCCAACTCCACAAGGCGCGTATAACGCTGGCGCATGGGCGCGCCCACGGCATGCCAGCCAATCCACGCGCGTTTCAATTCTTCGGGATCGCGGCTGGTGGCCATGATGTGCTCGATGGCCGTGATATCCGGACACTTCGCGTTGGCACCCACTCTTGCCGGGTCGGGACACCACTTGCCCTTCCCGTAATCTCCCGCCAGCGAGGTGGAGAGTATGGCCAACTCTTTCTGATCCGCTGTGTTGGACGGCGCCGGAAATCCAATCGACAGCTTCACCAGCGACATTTTGCGCGCCAACTCGGGAGGCAACGTGAGTCCGTCGAAGCGATGCGCCTGGGTGGCCAGCTGCACCGTGAGGGTGTTCAGTTCCTCGTCAGCATCCGCGGCGATCTGATCGGTATCGACGGTGATGAAATTGGCATGAACCCAATCGGCGCGTTGGGCTTTATTGCCCAGGTCGAAGAGGCGCGCTTCGGCATCATCGAGAAATGCTTTCGCGTCTGCGACGGTTGGAGGTTTGCCGTCCGCGTTAACAGCCGCGCGTTCCTGCGCGAAGGTAGTCTGCGAAATGAACAGCCCTGCGGCAAGATATACCGGCAGCAAGCGCACAACGATTTTCACAATTCTCATGCTTTAGCCTTTTTTGTATTGGAAGCAACCTTGCGGATGAACGGCAGCGCCCGCTCGATGCCGGCGCGGTCCACATCGCAATGTGTCACAAATCGCACGGAATACAACGCGGTGTCCTGCGCCCAGATGCCGTGCTTGTAAAGCTCTTCGCAAAATTCAACAGCGGTCTTCCCGGTTTTGGCGCAATTGCAGATGACGATGTTCGTCCGCACCTTGGCGGGAGCGATGCTCAACTGCGGAATTTGCGCAATTCCCTTCGCGAGGATCTGCGCGTTTTCGTGATCGATGTGCAGGCGCGACGGCGAATTTCGCAGCGCCACAAGCCCCGCAGCAGCGATAACGCCAGCCTGACGCATCCCGCCGCCAAACATTTTGCGGTACACCCGCGCTTTCTCAATAAACGCCTTCGACCCCACCACCATCGACCCGACGGGCGCGCCCAGCCCCTTGGACAAGCAAAACATCACCGAATCGCATTGGCGCGTCATATTCGCGACCGCATCGTTCAACGCCACTGCGGCGTTAAAAATCCGCGCGCCATCCATGTGAACTTTCAGATTGGCCGCGTGCGCATGCTCGCAAATGTCCTTGACCGTCGCGGTTGGATACACCATGCCGCCAGCCATGTTGTGGGTATTTTCCAGGCACACCAGCGCGGTTTGCGAATCGTAGTAGATACGCGGGCGAATCACCGCTTCAATCTGCGCCCACGAAAGAATCCCGTCTTCGCCTCGCGCGATGCGCGGCATGCAGCCAGCAATTGACGACATGGACGCCAATTCATACAGCCCCACGTGACCGCTCTCGTCACATATAACCTCATCGCCGTGATGCGTCCATATCTTGATGGCAATCAGGTTGCCCATGCTGCCCGTGGGAACGAACAGCGCTGCGTCCTTGCCAAAAATTTCCGCGGCTTCGCTTTCCAGTCGATTGACAGTCGGATCTTCGGAGTAAACATCGTCGCCGACTTCCGCTTCCGCCATCGCGCGGCGCATCTCCGGAGTTGGGCGTGTCACCGTGTCGCTGCGAAGATCGACCACACCCGCGGGCGGCGTCGCCGCTCGCGAATTCAAGGCCATCACTGGATCAGTTTCCGTTGCGCTCAAGACGACATTCCCTCCGCAAATCTCAGAGTTTAAAAATCAGCGCATCAATTCGACAAACACTTCGTTCGAAACACTGAGCCGCGCAGGCGCCAGCCGAACTACCGGCCCGTTCCACTCCAGCAATCCCGACGAAGCCAGTGGATCGAATCGCGATGCCAGCGTGACAGCGTAATCCTTTTCAATCCGCGCTACGTCGATGCCATCAAGTTGCCGCAAGCCCAGAAACAATTCTTCTTCCAGCGCCGCCTCAGGAGTCAACCGCTCCAGTTGTTCGACCGGTAGACTCCCTGATTCCAACGCCCGAACGTAACTCGCCGCATCGTGCGCGTTCGCCCAGCGTTGCGCGCCCGAAAAAGAATGCGCCCCGGCTCCAAATCCCAAGTACGGTTCGCGCCGCCAGTATTTCAAATTGTGACGCGATTCGAACCCCGGCTTCGCCCAGTTGGAAATTTCGTAATGATGATATCCCGCCGCAGCAAACGAAGCCTGCGCCAGTTCGTAAAATTCCGCCATTTCGTCTTCGGTCGGCACCGCGCCGGCACTGTAGCGCTTCCCGCCCTTCAGCAACTCGCTACCCAGGCGGCTTTTCTCGTCCACCTCCAGGATGTACACGGAAACGTGCGCGGGCGCGAGCGAAGCGACACGTTCCAAAGAATCGTGCCAACTTTCCCGCGATTGCAGCGGCAATCCGGCAATCAGGTCGAACCCAATATTCACGATCCCCGCTTCTCGAAGTATCGGCACCGCGCGATAAATGTCCGCACGCCGATGCATCCGCCCGGACGCGGCAAGCTCCTTATCCGAAAACGATTGCACTCCGAAGCTGACGCGATTGATTCCCGCGCGCACCCACGCCTCTGCTTTCGCAGCCTCAATCGTTTCAGGATCGGCTTCCAGCGTCACTTCGCGAAGATCACACGCAAACGTCGCGCGAATCGTATCCAGAATGCTTTGCAGGTGCGCAGGATCAAGCAGGCTGGGGGTTCCGCCGCCGATATATACGGTATCTGGTCGCGTGCCGTCTGCGGCATTGGCCGGAAGCTCGATGCCAGCGGTGCGATACACATCCTTGTGCGTGCTTATTTCCCGGCATACTGCGCTCACGTAGGGCGCGAAGCGCGAAGTCGAAACGACACCGGTGTAGAAATTACAATAGGTGCATTTGGTCTGGCAGAAAGGAACCTGTACGTAGATGCCGAGGCTGGTCATTTGCACCAAAAACTCTAACACAGCGGCGCATGGCGCGCAGTCCGCCGCAGCCGGAAATCAGGACGGATCGGGTACCACCTTCACTCGCAACCGTCGCTCGCGCGGGCCGTCGAATTCGCAGAAGAAAATTCCCTGCCAGCGCCCCAGTTGAAGCTGACCGCTAGCCACAAAAATCGTCTGGCTCGCGCCCGTCAGCACCGATTTCATGTGCGAGTCCGAGTTTCCTTCCTCGTGGCGATACGGCCCTTCGAACGGTATAAGCCGGTCGAACGCGCCTTCCAGGTCGCTGGCCACATCCGGATCGGCGCATTCATTAATCGTCACCGCCGCAGTAGTGTGCGGGACGTACACGATGCAAACACCATCGGTCACCCGCGATTTCGTCACTGCTTGCTGCACCTGCCTCGTCACGTTGACCATCTGCGTGCGCCGCGTCGTCTTAAATTTCAGCGTTTCGATGGACATGAATTTTCACGGCGGGCATTGCCACTCGCGCCCGTGTACAAGCTATGGTCAAGTTAGTTGCACGAAAAAGTGCTTGCCAAGATTTTTACTCCTGCACATTTTCTGCAGTTCCACCAGCCCGCCAGGTCCCCAACGCGCCAAAAATGGTAACAAACACAGTTCCCGCGATTGCAACGTCTTGTGCGGAAACAGCAGATGCTCCAGAAAATTCTCGTGGCCCGACAGTAATCCCGACTTGGAATCCTGGGCGCGCCCGGTTTTGCGCCGTAGCTTATCCAGTTGATACTCTATTTTCCGGCGAGCAGTCTCGACCGCCCCTTGCAATGTGGGATCGAGTTTTTGCATCTGCTTCTTCAATTCATCAAGCAATTTCATCACTTGCTTCTGGTTGCGTTCGAAATCTCTGGAAATCTCCTTCGGCACGGAAGCAAACTCCATCCTCCGGCTCACTTCCTGCGAGCCCTCCCAGATGTCCTCCACCTTCAGTTTGTAGGCGCGCAACAACTTCGCTGCCTTAGTGTCCACCAGCGTGAATCCCGGCCGCGGCAAAATCACCGGCATGCCTCCCAACGCTTGCTGGTACACCACCTCGGATTGCGCGAAGTAAGAAATCTCAGCAGCCCCGGCAATGTAGGCGACGGTGGGCAGCAGGTAGTCCTGCACCACCGCTCGAAACAACGCGCTGGGACTGAAGTTTTCTGGATGCAGATCTGAACCTCCGCCAGCAATTCTTCCTTGCTCCAGGATTTTTTCCCGGCCTCAAATCGGGCGCCGTTGGCAACCACAATCGGCTGACGCGGCCCGTCGCCCATATAAAACAACACTGTGCTCTTTGCGGTGACTTTCACCTGCGCCGCGTAACCAGCGGCATCCAGTTCCTTGCCGCGGTGCCAGCAATTTCTGATTCAGTGGGTCGCGGTCTTCGATAACTTTGCTGTAGAGCGGCTCAGCGACTTTATGCAGGTCCGGGTCCAGCGGATCGAGCAGAATCAGGCCTTGCTGCGCAAATAATCTCGCGAACAACCTCGCAAACGCGCTTCCGTAGGTTTCCCGCGGCGCATAGCACTCGCGGAGCATCTGCGCCAACAGCACGCTGCCCTGCTTCGTCAGCAGATCGGCCGCTTCATGCGCCAACTCCTCCACCTGCACGCCCAACGGGATTTTCCCAACCGGGCGGCCGCCGTTCTCCGCGGAATCCGGCGTGGGCAGCTCAAAGCGTTTCAGCTCGCCATTCTGAAACCAGCTCACGTGGCGGACTTCGTCGATGTCGTGATCTTCCGTGGCCATCCAGAAAACCGGAACGGCTTCGATCCCGGAGCGCGTCAGTTCCGCTGCCAACTGAATGGCGGTCAGCGCTTTGTAAAAAGCGTACGCAGGTCCGCTGAACAGTCCTACCTGTTGCCCGCTTACAATCGCCACAGCGCCTTTCTCCAGCCGGTCCAGATTTTCAAGCGCCGCCGGTCCGGCGCCAAATGCGATATTCTGCGCGCGCAAAATCGCGGCAACTTCCTTCCTTCGCTCGCGTGGGAAATCCAACTTGCCGGCCAGCCGCGTGACCGAAGACATTTTGGGAGCGTGCTCGTAGAATTTCTGTACCCGCGAAAAATTGTCAAGGTAATCGAGGAAGAGCCTGGGCTGGTGAGGGAGCTTGTGGGACGGGAGGGCGCGACAGTCCATGGGCCGTTAGATGTTACCCGCGCGAAAACGTCTCATCAAACGGCACAATTAGCGCAAATCACGCGGAAGCCATAATGGGTTGTTCCGGGGTAGCCAAAAACGCGGCCAGCTTCGACTTCTGCTCCGCGGAGAGGGCCGGTAACGGTAGCCGGGGGATCCCCCCGCGATAGCCGCGCTGGTCCATCACGTATTTCACTCCGGCAATGCCCATTTCGGAAACGATCAGCTTGGAGGCGCGCAACAACGACTTCTGACGCTCCTTTGCCTTTTCCAGTTGGCCTTGCTTGAACAATTGATAGAGCGTGGCGCATTTTTCCGGCAATGCGCTGGCCAACGCCAGAATCGCTCCGCATGCTCCGACGGCTAGCGCGGGATAAACCGTTGGCGCCGACCCCACCAGAACCTGGAATCGCGATGGTGCGCCGGCAATCATTTCGGAAACTCGCTGGATGTTCCCCGAGCTTTCCTTGATGCCGATAATGTTCGAATGCTCCGCTAGCGCAATGGTTTCCGGCGCTTCCAGCGCCAATCCCGTGAATATCGGAACGCTGTAAAGCAAAATCGGAACGCGCGACGCCTCGGCAACTCGCCGGTAATGCGCTATGAGCACCTCCGGCTTGTACGCGGGCTTGTAGTAATAAGGCGTCTTTACCAGCGCGACAGCGTATCCGAAATCTGCGGCACGCTTGGTGCGCGCGATGGTTTCTGCGGTGGATTCCGCTCCCGTACCAGCGATCAAAATCTTGCCCGCGGCCGCCGTTTCTTTCACTGCGGCAAGTATCGCATCCATTTCGTTTCGTTCCAGCAGCACGGATTCGCCTGTTGAGCCGAGCACCACGTAACCTGCAAGCTCAGTCTCGTTGTAGCGGCGAATGTTGTGCGTCACATCCTCGAGCGAAACTGCGCCGTCCGCCGCGAACGGCGTGGTCAGCGCGGGAAAGATTCCTGCCAAGTCCAACGGTCAATCTCCCGACTGGCTGTTCGAAGCAGCCACTGCGCCGCGATGCAAGTCCTGGAGCGCCGCGACTTCAGTTCCCTGCTCCAACAGCGCCTGAATTCCACGCGCTGCCGCGTGTGCAGCTGCCAGCGTGGTGATGCACGGAATGTTATAGCGAATAGCCGCACGCCGAATCGATTTCTCGTCGTAAAACGATTCCCGCCCCAGCGGCGTATTAATGATCAGATCGATTTTTGCGGTCTTCACCAGGTCCACGATGTTCGGTCGTCCTTCGTTTACCTTGAACACTTCTTCGGCTTCAATACCCGCGGCGCTCAGCGCCGAAGCTGTTCCCCGAGTGGCCATCAATTTGAAGCCCAAGGCGTGGAGCTCCTGCCCCAGCGGACCGACGTGTTTCTTGTCGCGGTCGTTCACGCTCAAAAACACCGTGCCCTTGCGCGGCAATCGCTGCCCGGCTGCAAGCTGAGCCTTGGCAAACGCCAGCCCGTATGAAGTCGAAATGCCCATGACTTCGCCGGTCGAGCGCATCTCCGGCCCCAGAATGGTATCCACGCCGCGGAATTTGTTGAACGGAAACACCGGCGATTTCACCGAATAAAATTCGTGCACCGCAATTTCCGAAACGCCGTTATGGCGAACCAGCGGCAGCTTCATGGTCGACAATTTTTTGCCCGCCATCAATCGCGCTGCAACCTTCGCCAGCGGCACGCCCGTCGCTTTGCTCACGAACGGCACAGTCCGCGACGCGCGCGGGTTCACTTCCAGCACGTACACCGTGTCGCGCTGAATGGCGTACTGCACGTTCATCAGCCCCACTACCTTCAGCGCCACCGCCAGCCGCTTGGTGTATTCGCGAATCGTTTCAAGCACCGCGGACGTCAAGCTCACCGGCGGCAGCACGCACGAAGAGTCGCCCGAGTGCACACCGGCTTCCTCGATGTGCTCCATAATTCCGCCGATGACCACGTCCGTTCCGTCGGAAAGCGCATCCACGTCCACTTCCGTAGCTTCTTCCAGGAATTGGTCGATCAGTACCGGCCGCGCCGGGCCCATCAGCGCCGCCTGCGCCACGTATTCCTGCACGGTGTTCACGTCGTAAGCGATCACCATCGCGCGCCCGCCCAAAACGTAACTGGGCCGCACCAGCACCGGCAATCCAATTTCGGCCGCCACGCGCGCGGCTTCCTCGGGAATCAGCGCCGTTGCCGTTCCGCGGCTGCGGAATTTTCAATTCATCCAGCAGTCGGCCGAAGCGCCGCCGGTCTTCCGCCAGATCGATCGACTCCGGCGCGGTGCCGATGATGGGCACGCCGTTGCGCTTCAATTCCAACGCCAGATTCAGCGGCGTCTGCCCGCCAAACTGCACAATCACCCCGTGTGGCTTTTCGCGCTCCACCACGGCAAGAACATCCTCTAGGTCAAGGGCTCGAAATACAGCCGGTCCGAAGTGTCGTAGTCCGTCGAAACCGTTTCCGGATTGCAATTTAGCATGATGGTTTCGAAACCATCTTCGCGCAGCGCGAACGACGCGTGGCAGCAGCAATAATCGAACTCAATTCCCTGCCCGATCCGATTTGGCCCACTGCCCAGAATCAGAATTTTCTGCTTCTTCTGCGGCTCCGATTCGTCCTCATCCTCGTAGGTCGAATACATGTAAGGAGTGAACGATTCGAATTCCGCCGCGCAAGTATCCACCCGCTTGAAAACCGGGCTTACGCCATAACGCGCTCGCTGCAAACGCACTGCGGCCGGCGTGGTTTTCCACATTTGCGCCAACTGCTCGTCGCTCGTGCCGTGGCGTTTCACCTCGCGCAGCAATTCTTCCGAAGCCGTCTCCACTGTCACGTGCGCAGCCCGGCGATTCACCGCGACAATTTCTTCAATCTGCCGAATGAACCAGGGATCGATTTTCGTCAGCTCGCAAATTTCTTCCGCAGGCAACCCGCGCTCCACCGCGGTCAGCAGCCAGTGAATGCGATCCGGCCGCGGCGTTGCTAGCTTTTCGCGTAGCAGCGAGTCCGGGGTCTCCGCGGGCGCGCGCCAGGGAGAACTCGGCTCCAGCGACCGAATTCCTTTCTGCAACGCTTCCTTGAAAGTTCGACCGATGGCCATCACTTCGCCGACCGATTTCATCTGCGTACCCAGGGTGCTGTCCGCGCCGGGAAATTTCTCGAATTGCCACTTGGGAATCTTTACCACCACGTAGTCGATGGTCGGTTCAAAACACGCGGGCGTCTGCTTGGTAATGTCGTTGGGAATTTCATCCAGCGTCATGCCCACCGCCAGCCGCGCGGCGATTTTCGCGATGGGAAAACCGGTGGCCTTGCTGGCCAGCGCGGAACTGCGCGACACCCGCGGATTCATCTCAATCACGGTCATCTTGCCGTTTTCAGGATTCACCGCGAACTGCACATTGGATCCGCCGGTCTCGACGCCCACTTCGCGTACAATCGCCGCCGCGGCATCGCGCATGCGCTGAAATTCCTTGTCCGTAAGCGTCTGCGCCGGCGCCACGGTAATCGAATCACCGGTGTGCACTCCCATGGGGTCAAAATTTTCAATCGTGCAGATCACCACGAAATTGTCGCGCTTGTCGCGCATCACCTCGAGCTCGTATTCCTTCCACCCGAGCACCGACTCTTCCACCAGCGCTTCATGCACGGGACTCATGTCCAGCGCATGCGAAATCGCTTCGCCAAATTCTTCGCGGTTGTAGGCGATCGACCCGCCGGTACCACCCAGCGTGAACGAAGGTCGAATCACTAGCGGGAATCCAAGCTGGTCGCAAAGCCGCAGCGCATCCTGCGCGTTATTCACCAGCGCCGAAGCGGGAACTTCCAATCCAATTTTCCGGCACGCGTCTTTAAACCACAGGCGGTCTTCCGCCACCTTGATGGCCCGCAGCGACGCCCCGATCATCTCCACCGAATGTCTTTCCAGGACGCCGCTTTCGGCCAGATCCACGGCCAGGTTCAGGGCCGTCTGCCCGCCCACAGTCGGCAGCAGCGCCTCGGGTTTCTCTCGCGAGATAATTTCCTCGAGATATTCCCTGGTAAGCGGCTCGATGTAGGTTCGCTGCGCGATCTCCGGGTCGGTCATGATCGTCGCCGGGTTCGAATTCACCAGGACGACCTCGTAGCCCTCCGCGCGCAGCGCCTTGCACGCCTGCGCCCCGGAGTAATCGAATTCGCAAGCCTGCCCGATGACGATCGGCCCGGAGCCGATGATCAGAATCTTCTTGATGTCGGTGCGTTTGGGCATCAGGCTCGCCGGGTCTCTTTCATCATGTCCGTAAACTGCGTGAACAGATAATGCGAATCATGCGGCCCTGGAGAAGCCTCGGGATGATATTGCACGCTGAACAGCGGCAATGATTTATGACGCATGCCCTCGTTGGTCTGATCGTTCAAATTGACGTGTGTGATTTCCACGTCGCTGGAGGGAAGCGATTCAGGGTCCACGCAAAAACCGTGATTCTGCGCGGTGATTTCCACCTTTCCGGTCAGCAGGTTGTGTACCGGATGATTCGAACCGTGATGCCCGAATTTCAGTTTGAACGTCTTTCCGCCCAGCGCCAGCCCGCATAGCTGGTGCCCCAGGCAGATTCCAAACACCGGAACTTTCCCCATCAACTTGCGAATATTTTCAACCGCGTAATCCACCGGTTCGGGATCACCCGGACCATTCGAAAGAAATATCCCGTCCGGCCCCAGTCCCAGCACATCTTCCGCCGGACGTCTGCGCGGGAATCACCAGCACTTCGCAGTGATGATCGATCAGCATCCGCAAAATGTTCTGCTTGATTCCGTAATCGTATGCGGCCACGCGATAGCGCCGCCCTTCGTGGCTGGTCGCGGAAGACTCCGCCTGCTCCGTCCACGGGAGGCGATGCCAGATCGATGGAGCCCTTCTCCCACGCGTAGGCTTTCTGGCAACTGACGCGGCTGGCCAGTTCCTGGCCGGCCATCTTCGGCAGGTTCTTCGCTTCGAAAACCAGTTGTTCCGGCGGCGGTTCCATCGGTGCGCCACCATGCCACGCAGCGATCCCATGCTTGCGAATGTGGCGCACCAGCGCGCGCGTGTCGATATCCCAGATCACCGGAATCTTGTGCCGGTTCAAATACAGTTGCGCAGTTTCCGCCGACCGCCAGTTGGAAGACATCTGCGAAAATTCGCGCACTACCAGCGATTCGATGTAGGGATGCGGCGCCTCCTCATCGTCGAGATTCGCGCCCACGTTTCCAATGTGCGGATAAGTCAGGCAGACAATCTGTCCTGCGTAACTGGGGTCGGTGAAAACTTCCTGGTAACCGGTGAGGCTGGTATTAAAAACGACTTCGCCGCCGCGGCGCGTAATCGCGCCGGCCGCGCGGCCATTAAATATGCGCCCGTCTTCCAGCGCGAGTGTCGCGGGTCGATGCTGCACTTCGTTCAGTGGCTCCCCCTGTTTTTCTCATGCTCGTCCTGAAACTCCGAGCTGCTGCAACTATTTGGTATTCGCTTCCGTTTCCGACATCGCCAGCGAACCGAAATGGTCCACCGGCCAGTACGCAAACACTGCGCGCGCCATAAATAAAGCGGCTGGCCACCGGCCCAAACACGCGCGAATCGTTGGAACTGATGCGATGATCGCCCATCACAAAATAACTGTCTTTCGGCACGCGTACCGGACCGTAGTCGCTGACGTCTTCATATTGCGGCGGCACGTACGGCTCCGGCACCACTTTGCCGTTCACCGTCACCACGCCCTGCCGAATCGACACCGTTTCGCCCGGCAGCGCGATCACCCGCTTGATGAACGACTTCGAGCGGTCCAGCGGATACCAGAACACCACCACATCCCCGCGATGAATCGCTTCAAAGCGATACACAAACTTGTTGATGAAGATGCGCTCCTGGTCGGAAAGCAGCGGCGCCATGCTGGTGCCTTCCACCTTCACCGGCTGGTACAGAAACACGATGATGACCAGCGCCAGGCCGATGGCGATCAGCAGGTCGCGGGTCCACACGCGAATTTCGTGGCGCAAAGAAAGCAGCTGGGGCGGTTCGGAAGACGCTGCTGGAAGAAATAGCTGCGGCAAACTGCGGCGACTTCACGCTGGTCGTGATGGGCTTCTCGTCGGAGTGTTCCATTTTGTTGCCTCGTATTTATAACACGACCATCGCGGAACGCGCCAGATTCCGTTTCGCTTGACATGCTCGCAGAGCCATGCCGGCATCGGTCCAGCGACTTTGCTCACTAAGATTCGTTACCCGTCCCCGTTGCACCTTGCTCCCGTCGGTGTGGTGGGATCGTTGAACCCTGCGACAGCGCTGAGGATGCCGGTCCGCGAACGACCGTCTCGCCCAGCGCATACGACAACCGAAGCCAGCGCGGCAATGACGGCTGTCTCGGCCCGCAAAATCAAATGCCCCAGCGACGCGCTTGCGGAACCCCGCGGCTTTGCGCCAATTCGCATTCCT
Organism: uncultured Acidobacteriota bacterium; assembly: GCA_963819625.1. Taxonomy (GTDB): domain Bacteria; phylum Acidobacteriota; class Terriglobia; order Acidiferrales; family UBA7541; genus Acidiferrum. Next base: position 31,906 of record CAWFWY010000016.1, on the reverse strand, counting down.
CATCGGTCCACCCGCCTTCCGGCCCGATGGCAAGAATCACCGCCGATCGGTGGACGATCTTTCAGCGCCTGCGCGCAACGGAGGCGCATCCGCCCGCTCGGAAAGAAAAATTCCCAATCGTCTCTGTGCCTTCGAAAACGCAGCCTTCCGGTCGAGCGACCGGCTGCAACACCGGCAAGCGCACCCGCCTCGATTGCTGCGCGGCTTCCAAAATGATTTTTCGCCAGCGCTCCGAACGCTTCTCCGCCGCGGCCAACAGACCCTTCTCGCTGCGCTCCGCCGCCAGCGGCACGATGCTCGTCACGCCCAGCTCAGTAGCCTTTTCAATAGCCCATTCGAACGAATCGAATTTCACCACAGACAGCAGCAACGTCACACGCAGTTTCGGTTCGTTGGCGGGCAATTCTTCCAGCAGCGCAAATTCCACGCGCTCGCGCTTGACGCTTTCGATGCGCCCCAGGCAAACCCGCGCTCCGTCGCTCAATTCGTAAAGCTGCCCAGCCTGCGCGCGCAACACCACGCCCAAGGTGATGAGCTCTATCGCCTTCCACCACGGCACGCTGCCCGTCAAATTGTTCCACGAAAAATCGCCGCCGCACGCGACGATTCTATCCCAGAAGCCGGCGCCACAACGATCACAGTGGCAAACGGAGGTATGAATCAAGGAAGCGAATTCAATTAGCCAAAAATGTCTTTTACTTTTTCAAAAATGGACGAATTGCGATCCGCTGGCTTGTTCTCCACCTTCAACGTCGCAGCCAACTGCTCCATCAATTTGCGCTGCTCGCGCGTCAGCTTCGTAGGAGTGAGCACCCGCACATGGTAGTAAAGTTCCCCCTTACCACCGCCGCGAGGATCGGGCAATCCTTTGCCCTTCACACGAAACACCGCATCGCTCTGCGTGCCTTCGGGAATTTTCAGTTTTTCGTCGCCGCTTAGACCCGGCACCTGCAGCTCGGTTCCCAGCGCCGCCTGCGCCACGCTCAACGGAATCGTGCAATACAAATCCGCTCCGCGCCGCTCGAAAAACTGGTGCTCTTTTACATCAAGCACCACATACAGATCGCCTGCCGGCCCGCCGTTCGGCCCAGCTTCGCCTTCGCCGGTAACCCTCAACCTGGTTCCCGAGTCCACACCCGGCGGAATGCGCAGCTCGATAGTTTTTTCTCGCTCCAGCCGCCCATTTCCGCGGCACTCCAGGCAACGCTCGCGAATTATTTGTCCCGCGCCTTGGCACGCCGGGCACGTCCGCGTAATGGTGAAAAATCCCTGCTGGTAAGCCATCTGCCCGCGGCCTGCGCAAGTCGTGCAAGTCGTGGCGCCGGTTCCCTTTTTCGCTCCCGTCCCACCGCACGCCCCGCATAGTTCCTGCTTGGGCAGCTTCACCTTGGTCGTCACGCCCGCGGCCGCTTCCTCAAACGTCAGTGTCATGTCGTAACGCAAATCCGAGCCACGTTGCGTTCTTCCACGCCCACGCCGCCCGCCGCCAAACAAATCCTCAAATCCAAAAAAATCCCCCAAAATATCGTGGAAGTCTTGAAACACAGAACTGTTGAAGTCCGCTCCCATGTTCGAGCCTGAAAGCCCCGCGTGCCCATATGTATCGTAGACTTGCCGCTTCTGCGGATCGCTCAAAACGCTATACGCTTCCGTGCATTCGCGGAATTTGACCTCCGCCTCTTCTTTATTCACGGGATTGCGGTCCGGGTGCCATTTCAGCGCGGACTGCCGGTAGGACGCCTTGATCTCCTCGATCGTGGCCTCCCGCTTAACGCTCAGCACCTCGTAATAATCTTTTTGTGTGGACCTGGCCATCGCTACTCCCGAATAGTTTTAGTTCGCACTCTTGGATGCGGCGCTCGGATGAACCGCTACGCGCACCATCGCCGGACGCAACACCCTCCCGTGAAACATGTAGCCCGGCTGAAACACCTGCAGAATCGTCCCGTCGTCCTTTTCGGTTGTTTCCGTGCGATCCATCGCCTGGTGCAAGTGCGGATCAAACGTCATGCCCAGCGGCTCGATGCGTTCCGCGCCCAGTCGCGCCAGGTTGTCGAGCAGTTGTTTGTGAATCAGCTCGAAGCCTTTGCGATAATTCGCGTATTCCGGCTCGCGATGCGAAGCCAGCGCCTGATCGAAACTGTCCATCACCGGAATCAGACCCTCGATCACCCGCGCGGTCGACCGCCGGGAATCTTCGGAGCGCTCTTTCTCCACCCGCTTGCGGTAATTGTCGAAATCCGCCTGCCGCCGCAAAAGTGTCTGGCGCAAATCTTCCAGGTCCTTGGTCAGCTTGCCCACTTCCGCGTCGGCGTTCACTTCGTCTCCATCCAACGTGTAGGACTCCGGCTCTTCATCCGCGCCTGAATTCACCGCAACATCTTCCGGATTATTCTCGCCGCCCCGCTTGCTATCTTTTCCGCTCACGTTCCAGCCCCTCCGTTGCCAAAAGTCTTTCAAATCTTGCTCAGCGCTTCACTGAAGAGCTGCGCCACGTACGCCACCGCGGTCATGGCCCGCTCGTAGTGCATGCGCGTGGGCCCCAGCACGCCCAGCGAACCCTGCACCAGGTCGTTGCTCATGTAAGGCGCGCTGATCAACGCCAGGTTTTCTCCCGCCGCCGAAATTTCCTTCACTCCGATCTTTCACGAACACCGGCTCCGGCGTATCGATGCACGCGTTCAGCACCGTTACCAGCCGGTGCTTTTCTTCAATCGCCGCCAACAAATCGCGCAGCTGCGCCTGGTCGGCAAACTCCGTCGCGCCAATCATCTGCGCCGTGCCTTCCACGTGCACTCGCAGCGCGTTGTCCTCGCCCAGCACCGCGGGATCGCACAGCGTCAGTGCGCTCTGCACAATTCCTTCGTAGCGTTCGCGCTCGTTTGCCAGCTTCTGCAACAGGTCGCCGCGAATAGCCTCCAGCGTCCAGCCCGCATAATGCTGATTCAGAAACTCCGCGATCCTGTCCAGTTCCTGCTGCGAAAAAGGCCGATGCGGCCGCAAAATCTTGTCGCGCGTCACGCCGCCGTGCGAAATCAACACCACCACCACGCGCCCGTCGGGCAGCAGCCACATCCTGCGCATGCTCCAGCACGGTTTTCGCCAGCGGCGGCGACACTATAATTCCCAATCCGCTGGAAACTTCCGCCAGCACGTGCCCGGCGCGCTCGGTCATATCCGCCGAGCTCGACGCCGCGTTGAACTCCCGCGTGATCCAATCGCGATCCTCAATGCTCAACGTCGCTCGCGAGGCAATCTCCTGCGCAAAAAAACGATACGCCGCCGCCGTAGGCACTCGTCCCGCCGAAGTATGCGGCTGGTACAGCAGCCCGCCATCCTCCAGGTCGGCCATTACGTTGCGGATCGTTGCCGTGCTCAGCGTTTCCTCAAAACGCTTGGAAATCGCGCGCGAAGACACCGGCTCGCCCGTCTCGATGTACGTGCGCACGATATCCGCCAGAATCTGGCGGTTTCGACGCTCCTGGAGCGCAGCATCCCTCATATCAGCACTCTACTCTTAGTGCCCGCAAAAATGCCCACCCATATATTTTAGGAATCGTGTCGAGTAACGTCAATGTTAGGGCCTTGCCGTGGTCCGCTCGCAGGACGGTGGCCAGGAAAAATTCGTCACTCCGCGTTATCAATCTGCGCCCGCTGCAGCTTGTCGGAATAGTCGATGTACATCGTTTTCCATTCGGTGAAGAAATCAATCGCTGCGATCGCCGCCTCGCGATGCCCGTTGCCGGTCTGCTTGGTTCCCCCGAACGGCAAATGCGTCTCCGCTCCGATCGTCGGCGCATTCACATAAACAATCCCGGTATATAAATCGCGCATCGCCGCAAACGCCAGATTTACATTCCGCGTGTAAATCGAAGCCGACAGCCCATACGGCACTCCATTCGCAACGTCAATCGCTTGCTCAAAACTGTCCACCGGAATCACCGAGACAACCGGCCCAAAAATCTCTTCCTGCGCTATCCGCATTCCCGGAGAGCAATCTCCAAACACCGTCGCCTCGTGGAACCAGCCCTTCGCGTGCGCGCCTTTATCCAAGCGATTTCCGCCGGTCAAGAGCTTGGCTCCGTCCGCATCCCTGCCAATCTCCACGTAACTCATCACCGTTTTCAGCTGCTGCTCGTTGATGCACGGACCCATATCCGACCTCGCTTCCAGGCCATCGCCCACACGCAGCGATTTCGCCCGCGCCACAAACCGCGAGATAAACTCCTTGTAGACGCCCTTGTGTACCGCCACCCGGCTCGCCGCTGTGCAGCGCTGCCCGGTGGTGCCAAATCCGCCCCAGATCGCGCCATCCACCGCGAGGTCCAGGTTCGCGTCATCCATCACGATGATGATGTTTTTCCCGCCCATTTCAAGGCAGCAATGTTTGAAATCTGGCGCGCACCCCTGCGCGATAATTCTGCCCACCGCCGTCGACCCAGTAAAACTCACCACCGGCACGTTTTTGTGCCCGGCCAACGGAGCTCCCGCATTCGGCCCGTCACCGCTCACCAGGTTCACTACCCCGTGCGGCAAGCCCGCTTCCGTCAAAATCTGCACCAGGTGATAAGACGACAGCGGCGTGTCTTCCGCCGGCTTCAACACCACAGTATTTCCGCTCACCAGCGCCGGCATCATCTTCCACGAAGGAATCGCCATCGGAAAATTCCACGGCGTGATCATGCCGCACACCCCGATGGACTGCCGGGCGCTCATCGCAAACTTGTTGGGCAGCTCCGAAGGCGTCGTCTGCCCGAATAGCCGGCGGCCTTCGCCAGCCATGTAATACGTCATGTCGATAGCTTCCTGCACGTCTCCACGCGTCTCCGCCAGCACTTTTCCCATCTCGCGGGTCATGTCCTTCGAAAGCTCTTCCTTGCGTTGCAGCAGCAGCTCCGCCGCGCGATACAGAATTTCCGCGCGCTTGGGAGCCGGCACCAGCCGCCACGATTTATAGGCCTCTTTCGCGGCGCCGACAGCGGCGTTTACATCTTCCGCGTTCGACGACACAAACATGCCGACCAGCTCATCGGTGTTCGCAGGGTTGCGGTTCTCATATACCTGCCCGCTGCGCGATTCCACCCACTCGCCATCGATAAAATTCTTGAAAACACGCGGCACAGCTGCTGTTGCCATACTTCCTCCAGAACGCTGCTCATAGTGTGCTGTTTACGGGGCTCTGCGATCTACTTTGCGATATCTGCAATGATAATCGATTTGGCGGCGCTTCACACATGCAAGGGTTCAAACCCGCACCGTCGGAAGTACCATCCAACGGGCAACAAATTCCTACTGCTTGCTGGCGGTTTCCGGTGCCGGAGCGTTCGTGGAAGAAATTCTAACCGGTGGCGTAGGCGGCGCAATCCCAGCAGTCTGCGAACCAAGCCCCAGCTGCTGCAGGGTCTTGGCATCGAGTTTTCCCGAAGGATTCAGCGCATGGCCAGCCTGAAACTTTTTCATCGCTGCAACGGTGGAGTCGTCCCACTTGCCGTTCGGCGTGCCCGAAAACGAACCGTCTTTCGCCAGGGCTGTCTGAATTTCCGACACGCGCTCTGCGGTCGGCGCCTTCTGCCCCTTGTCACGTCGCGACGAAGTGCGCTTGGTAGTCTTACCACGACGGCCGCTCGTCGTCTTACTGCTCGTCGCCTTGCCGCGCGTGCTGCTCTTCGAACTCGTTTTCTTTTTCGTGGTCTGTGTAGTGGTCGTGCGAGCGTGCAGAGAAGAAGCCGGCAAACCCAGTCCTGCCACGAGTAGTGACAGCAATACCAGGTTCGCCGGCTTGAACAGTCGTTTCATCAGCTCTACTTTTGGCTCGAAATATCCGAACCGTAAACGTTTTAGTGCTTGTCGTCCGCCGGCACCACGCCAGGCAAGAATACCGTTAGTAACCGGTCGGCATCCTGATGACGCAGAACCTTGAAAACCACGTTGTCACCGGCCTTGAGTTTACCCAGCGCGGCGCGATAGTCCGCCACTGAATTAACCGACTGGCGATTCACTTCGGCGATTACATCGCCGCGCGAAAAGCCGATGTCCTCGGCAAAGCTGGCGGGATCGACTTCCGTGACCATCACGCCCTTTTGCGCATCCATGCCTACGCGGTGCGCGCGCTCAGGAGTCAACTCCTGAACGTGCAAACCGAACTCTGCAGGCGCCGCTTCACCGCCCGGTTGATCGCCCATCCGTCCGGCCGTATTCGGGAACACCCGGGTGCGGTCTTCCACCGTTGCGGTAGTTTCCTTCTGCATGCGGTCGCGAACGTAGCCAAGCTTCACTTTGCTTCCAATCGGCGCCATCGAAATGGGATTGACCAGATCGTTTCCGGTCTTGATCGCAGTGCCGTTCACGCTGGTGATGACGTCTCCGCCTTTCAACCCAGCCTTCTCTGCCGGGCTACCCGGTTCCACGCCTTCGATGACCACGCCGGTCTGTGCGCCGAGCGTCTTCAGTGTAATGGCGTTAGTGCCCAGGTCTTCCTGGAAGCTCACGCCGATGGATCCGCGGGTCACGCGGCCCTGCGCGATAATCTGGTTGTAAACGTTAATCGCCGTCGTCGATGGCAGCGCGAATCCTACTCCTTCGTATCCGCGGCTCCCGGTGATGATGGCGGTGTTGATCCCGATGATGTCGCCGCCCAGGCTGACCAGCGGCCCGCCGGAGTTACCCGGATTGATGGCCGCATCCGTCTGCAGGAAGCGCTGAAACTGGTGGCCGATTCCGCCGCGGTCCTTGGCGCTGATGATTCCCGCGGTCACCGTCGCCTGCAATCCAAACGGGCTGCCGATAGCCAGCACCCAGTCTCCCACCTGCACTCCATCCGAATTTCCCAGCCGCGCCGTCGGCAAATCCTTTCCGGCATCGATTTTCAAAACCGCCAGGTCGGTATCTTCGTCCACGCCCACTACCTTGGCGGTGTAACGCGCCGTTTCGCCGTTCAATTGCACCTGAATCTTGGTGGCTTGCTCCACCACGTGATTATTCGTCAGGATGTATCCGCGCTTATCCACAATCACGCCGGAGCCCAGGCTGCGTTCCGCCTGTGCCGGGCCTTCCTTTTGTCCGTCGAAAAACTTGTCAAAGAAGTCCTGCATCGGATCGTCCTGGTCGTTTGACGGCGGACGATTCCTTCGCGTCGCAGTACGGTGCTCCATGACCTGCGTGGTGGCGATATTCACCACCGCGGGTTCCACGCGATTCACAATCCCTGAAAAAGAACTCGGCGACGGAATCGGATCGGGAACCGCCAGTGGCGTCGCATTTGTTCCGGCAAACGTAGCGCCCCTGACCGTTGATGTGTGCTCCGACACGATGGTCCCAATCAGAATGCCCACCACCAGTGTCAGTGAAACAAAAAACGCCGCCATGATCTTTCTGCGGCGCGCCCAGTTATAAAGTTCCTTTACTTGCTCACCCATGTATATGCTCCTGTTTTATCGAACGGGCGCACCCGGTTACGCGCTTCGCCGTCGACATAGAAAGTATAACACCGCGAATCCAGCCCGGTTGCTCCAGAGAACTGGTGCTCCGGGATGAACACTGTCCGTAAGGACGGGTCACAGTTCTGCCTGTCTGCCGCCAGCAATTGCTCTCCATCCCTTGGACGCATCAAATTGAGATTGTGTTGTAACACTTAGACTAGTTCGGCCAACTATTCCCGCCGACCGCTCGGCAGTGTGCCCGCCGCATGCCTTCGCTTCTACACCAAGGGTTGGTCAGGTTTGTAGTTGTGGCGCAGCGCCAACGACCCATCCGGATTGACCTGTTGCCGACACGCCCAACGAACCGGGTGGCGTACGCCCTTGACCTCCAGTTCGGCCTTGAGTCGCACTCCTTCCCATTTTGTCCCGGCAGGCAGCATCAGCATCGCTTGATGAATGCCTGTCGGCTTCGGGTACCCGGGATCAACGCAACCGGACACAATCATTTTGTTATCTTCGCCGAAGAGGCTTAGTCGAAGCACTCCAGGGACAGCTGCGATTCCGTCGTTCGCCAGTCCGATCACCACACCGGGAGCTCCGTCTCGTTGGAAGGTCCAGAGGAATGATGGGCGAATCCGGTAGCCGATCCGTCGCGCCATCGCCTCAATGGGCTCCGGATATTTCTCGTAGTAGCTCAGGATGCTGCGAGCGGACTGGTTGTGCCAACTCCAAACCGACAGATAGTTGGCCCCCACGTCGGCCACATGGGAAAGGATCTGTTCGTTGTAGGTGATTCCGTCTTCATCGATGCGCAGTTCTTTCGGTTCGCCCGTGGTGAAACCTACCTCGCAAATCGCTGCGGCCCAGGGGGGACGGTTGCTCAACGCCTCGATTTGTGTGTTCTCGATAAAGATTGTATCGGTACGCAGCCAGTTACAGGTTCGCATCGTGCGATCGAGCAACTCGGCGTTTCCTACGTTGCTGAAGTCGGGTTGCGTATTTGTCGCTAGCGGGACTTTGCTCCACTTCTCGACCTGCAACTCAAACATGGCCGACCAGGTTTGTTCCGCAACCAATTGGCTTGGGAAGGGATTCCCTTCGTAAGGCCACGTGTGCCCTTCACCCCAAAAGCCGTACATCATGGTGTCCATGAACTCGACCTGCGGATTACCATTAAGTTCTACGGCCAACAGGTCATTCAACTCACGAAACGCTGCTTGATAGGCCGGGTGATCGTAACGCGGCACGCGGTTATCTTTGCGGTAGCGCGTTTCGGCGGGATTGCCCTTCCACTCGCCTTTCAGTTTCACGTAAGGAACCTTGTTCAGCAGAAAATCTGGCATGCCGGGATCTGCAACGTCGGGATTCTCCAATTGGACTCGGAATCCAATTTGCTTGTTGTAACGGCGCGCAAGATCGAAAGTAATCTTCCACCACTCCGGGAAGTCCAGTCTGCCAGGTTGCTTTTGCACTTCGCGCCAGTTAGGGCGGAGGTAGACTTTTTGCGCGAACGGAAGTTTGATCAAGTCTTCCAGCGTTTGTTCCATCGATTGACCAGGAATCTGCAGCGGTCCGGTGTCGTCGGAAACATAAACGATCAACCCCATCCCGTAGCTGCTGACGATCTCCCTGGAGGGCGTCGTGACCATCGCCACGTCGCTGTCCGGAACTACCGCGCAAGGGCCATACTGCGGAAACGGTCCTTGATAGAGCCGGTCGGGAACTGCCGGTCCCGGTCCCCAATCGTATTTCTCCCAGTTGTGCTCCGGAATTGTGGCGCGGGCCGTGCCTTTGCCGAATCCAACCGCGAGTCCTGTAGCGGCGGCAAACTTGAATAAGCTGCGTCGGTCCATGAGCGCTCCTTAGGTGGCGAAGTTTGGCAACCAGCGCGACATCGCAGATCATACCTCAGCATCGAAACAAAGCGAACGTATAAGAAAGTAATCGTAATACCACATGACAGTTCATGGAGACGCCCAGGGAATCGGATACTGACCCGCTACTCCCCCCGGTCCCGCTTGACATCTTTCCCCGTATGGCGCATAAACAAAGTAGCCGGAAGTGGCGGCGCACGTGGCGATTTAGGGCAACTTGCTCCACGTAAAAAACTGCTAAAGAGCTTTGGAAGAGCATCCCAGAAACTTTCTGAGACCCTCCGACGCACTTTGGCACGGAGGGTTTTTCAATTTAACCCTCCTGCTGCGCCCGCGATTAGACGCCATCTCTGGCGCCCGGCTCATTTTAAGAAGGAATTGCTAACAGCAATTGCTTGCCAAGAGGAACCGCGATGTCCCAATCACCCGAAGTCTATGAGTTGCGTTGTCGAGAATGTGGAAAGACCTGGGGCAATGAACCCCGCTCCTTCTGCGAAGATTGCTTTTCTCCCCTCGAAGTAACCTACGATTACGACGTGCTCCGCAAGACCGCTCGCCGCGAAAATCTGGCTGGCCGCGACTTCAACATGTGGCGTTACTCCGAGTTGTTGCCTCTGCCCAAGAATTATGTTGGCCCAAACGCTGTCGGCGGCACGCCTCTCGTAGCCTCTCGAAAACTGGGCCGCGAATGGGGCATCCAGAATCTTTATTTCAAAAACGACGCCGTCTGCTTCCCTTCCTTATCCTTCAAAGACCGCGTGGTCGCCACCGCGCTCGCCGCCGCCCGCCGCTTTGGATTTGAGACCGTCGGCTGCTCCTCCACCGGCAACCTTGCCAACGCCGTCGCCGCGCAGGCCGCTCAGCAGGGTTTCGACGCCTGCGTGTTCATTCCCGCCGATCTCGAGCCCGCTAAAGTTTTGAACACCGCCGTCTACGGCGCGCGCATTGTGCGCATCGATGGCAATTACGACCAGGTAAATCGCCTGTGCTCCCAGATCGCCGACCGCTTCCACTGGGGACTAGTCAACGTCAACCTGCGCCCGTATTACTCCGAGGGCTCGAAGACCCACGGCTACGAAATCGCCGAGCAACTGGGCTGGAAGCTCCCCGACAACGTGGTCGTTCCCATGGCCGGAGGATCGCTGATCACCAAAATCGCCAAGGCCTTCCGAGAACTCGTCACTCTGGGCTGGGTAGAAGCCCATCCGGTACGCTTCTTTGGAGCGCAAGCCACCGGCTGCTCGCCCATTTCCGATGGAGTAAAACGAAATCTATCGCGCTTCGAGCCGCAAAAGCCAAACACCATCGCGCGGTCGCTGGCCATCGGAAATCCCGCCGACGGCCCCTTTGCCATCAAACAAATCCGCGAGTCCGGCGGATGGGCCGAAGACATCTCCGACCCCGAAATAGTCGCTGCCATCAAGCTGCTCGCCGAAACCGAAGGAATCTTCGCCGAAACCGCGGGCGGCGTGACCACTGGCGTCACGAAGAAACTAATCGATCAGGGACGCATCGCCCGAGACGAAACCACCGTCGTCTGCATCACCGGCAACGGACTGAAAACCACCGACGCCATCGTCGCCGAATTCCCATTGAGCGACGCCATCCCGCCGCGAATCGAAGCCTTCGAGGCCCTGATGGACGCGCAGCTGGCCACCGGCGCGCACTCCGTCGCCGCCCTCAAGGGTTGAAGAAGTTCGTTCGAAAGTTGGTTGTGAATTTGACTCGGAAGTTAGCGCCGATCGAAAGAGGAGAATCAATATGCCGGTAATTATCGAAATCCCCACCGCCTTCCGCCGCTTCACGGACGGCCAACCCAAAGTGGACTGTAGCGCCGTCACCATCGCCGACGCGCTCAATGAACTAACCGCAAAATTCCCCGACCTCGGCCGCCACGTCCGCGACGACCAGGGCCAGATTCGCCAGTTCCTCAACGTTTATCTCAACGACGAAGACATCCGTTTCCTCGGCGGCGAATCCTGCTCCATCAAGGACGGCGACCACGTCCTGCTCGTTCCCTCCATAGCCGGAGGCTCCGTGTAGGTAGTTGCTGGCCATTAGCTGCCGCCAGTTGACTACTGACCGCTCATCTGAAAAACTTTTCACCGGAGCATTCCGATGCCGTACTTTGCGCTGATGTACGAGGTAGTCGACGACTTCGTCGCCCGCCGCGCGCCATTTCGCGACGAACACCTGCGCCGCGCCCGCGAATCCCACGCCCGCGGCAAAATCGTCCTGGCCGGAGCGCTCGCCGACCCCGCCGACGCCGCTCTGATTATTTTCCGTTGCGCCGATCGTTCTGTCGCCGAAGAGTTCGCGCGCCGCGATCCTTATGTGTCCAACGGCCTGGTCAAAAAATGGGCTGTGCGCCCCTGGACCGTCGTGGTCGGACCGCAGCCTGATCCGCCCTCGCCAGTCAGCGGACGCCTGCAGTGATCGCCCGCGTCTGGCGCGCCATAGCCGCCCACGACAAACTAGACGCCTATCTGAAACATTTCTCGGAACAGGTACTTCCAGAACTGAAAAAATGCGATGGCTTCGCCTCGGCTATCCTTCTCACTTGCTACGTGGACGGCGAAAAAGAAATAACCGTAACGACTTTTTGGAAATCCACAGATGCCATCGATGCGTTCGCAGGTTTGGACCGCGAAGCCGCCGTAGTCGCCCCGGAGGCAGCTGTGCTACTAAAAAGTTTCGACCGCCGCGTGCTTCACTACATCGTCGACTTGGCCGCTAATCCTGAATCGATTTCCGCTTTTCCCGGCTGGGGTTAAGCCGAAGGCTTTTCCCATCTCCGCGATTCTGCCGAGCGAAACACCGCATCGATCACCGCCATGTTGGCGATGGCGTCTTCCAAAGACACCGGCACTTCGGAGTTTTCTCGAATCGCTCGCGAAAAAGCATCTCCCTGAACGGTATATTGGTCGCACACCGGAATCGTCTCCGTGCGAATTCCCGCGCCCGCTACATCGCTTCCGTCGTCAATAAAGATTCGCGTCGTCTGGTCTACCGGCGCGTTGAACGGAATCTCGATCTCGATCCGTCCCTTGGTCCCCAGAAATTGCATCCTCTGATATGGCACAATTTGCGTCCCGCACATGAAAATCGATTGCCCGTCGCTGAATTCCAGAATCGCCGACGCCAACCGGTCGGTCCCGAAATCCGGGTCGCGTTCCACCACTCCACTTACCCGCAATGGCTCCGTCCCAAAAATGAATCGCGACGTAGTAATCGGATAGCAGCCGATATCCATCAGCCCTCCGCCGCCCCACTTCGGCTTATGCCGCACGTTCTCAGGGTTCCGGTTGAAGTAGCTGAATACGCCCACAATCGCGCGTAATTCTCCAATCCGCCCCCCGCGAATCAACTCTCTCGTCCGCAGCCACTGCGGATGCGTCTTCACCATGAACGCTTCGCCGATCTTCACGGCGGTCCGCTCCCGCACCGCCAGCAGGGTCCTGGCTTCGGCGGCGTTCAGGGCTATGGGCTTTTCGCACAGCACGTGCTTCCCCGCTTCCGCGGCCTTGATGGACCACGGCACGTGCAAGTGATTCGGCAAAGGATTGTAGACAGCTTCAATTTCCGGATCGGCCAGCAGCTCTTCGTACGAGCCATAGGCCTTCTCAATTTTCAAATCGGCAGCCGCCGCCTTGGCCTTGTTCAAATCACGCGAAGCGATAGCCGCGATCTCGCTCCACACGCCTTTCTGCATCCCCGGAATCACTTTGCGCACCGCGATGGATGCCGCGCCCAAAACGCCCCACTTCACTTTTTTCCGCGCTTGATGTTCACTCATCGCCTACCCGATCGCGCGCCGCTTAGCTCTTCAACACACATCCCTTGGCGCCAGAATCAAGCACTTCAGAAATTATCCGCGGTGAATCGTGCGCGGAGAGCAGCAGTATCCTGGTCGGCGAACCTTGCGAAAGAATCATGCGCGGCTTGCAGCCCGTTCAATTTGGGCATCGCGATATCCAGTAAGGCGATGTCCGGCGTGAGCGCCAGCGCCATTCTACCGCCGCTTGGCCGTCCGCCGCTTCGCCAACCACGGTCCAGTTGGCTTGGCGCTGCAAAAGCCCGCGCAAGCCTAGGCGCATAATCTCGTGGTCATCCGCCAAAACCAGAGGAACAGGTAGCACTGGGCACCTCAGCTGATGCACGCCGGCTCGACTCGGCACAGCGTCGCGTGAGTTGTATTTTCTATCACGGAACACCGGCGTCGACTATCAGCAATTTACCGCATGCTAAAAATTGTCTTCCGAAAAGCCCGATTTTCTACGCCGCGAGTCTGTATATCTGTAGTACCGCAGTACCGTAGACGGAAAATCCACATTGGCAGAAAGTCAAAACAGGAAACAAAAAACTTTATGAATGATCAGAAATTATCCGACTCGCCAAAGGTCTTTTGCCCGGTCCATCACTGGCGAATGGCTTACGACGCCGGTAGCGGCAAAGTGCCCCCATCGCATCGCTGCGTCTTTGGAAAATGCACCATCCACTTCACGCCCTCGCAAGGCTATTTCGAAGCGGTGAAGACCCCCGGCGACACGAACTTCCTCTCGCAGATCGAAAGCATTGCCTGCCAGCACGATCGCGAACATCACCTTTGCATCGTGGGTTACGCCAAGGAGTCGCTGGGAGAACAGACCGAAGAATGGCGTACCTGGAAATGCTCCGCGGAAGGTTGCGACTTTTCGACCAGGCAGCGGCTTTCCAGCATCGCACCACCCGTTCACTTACAGCCCCAGCCCAAGAGCGCCGCCAAGCAATACGCCATACGTCGATAGATAACAGGCAGGGTTTCGCCTAGGCCGCGAGCCTCAACTCGATTTCATCCGGTGGGTAGCCGGCTTGCCGCGCTTCTCTCTGAAGAAATACACAATCCCGCCAAGCACAATCGAAAAGAACACAATTCCTGCGGCGTAGGCCGCAAATGCGCCGCTCCAATCCACATGCGCCGCGGGAATCTGCGCATACGCCTTCGACCATACCGGCGCGTAGCCAATGGTCTGGTGCACATTCGGACTGTTCGCCTCCGGCTGCGTCCACGGCGCATACACACACAAAATCAGCAGCCCGATAATCATCAAAGTGAAGGTAGGCCGATAGAAGCGATTCATAGCGTGAAGTATCACACCACCTGCAAATTTAAGAAAGCTGGTAACGGTCACTTGCCGATAAGCGCTACGGTTACCGGAAAAGTTTATTCTCCGCGCGATCAGATGATTTCATCTGTCCGGTGCCGTGATAGTCTCTGCGCGGAGCCAAAATGCTGTCTGCACGAAACGCCTTGAGGGAGCCATACGATGTCGCGCCAACAATTGACGAGGGGATTTCTCTGGTTATCGGCGCTCGGCTGGGGAGTTGGTTTGGGCGCCAAATTGTTCGACCTCATGGTCGTCGCGAGAGCATGGGGCGCAGCGCCACCAAGCTCACTTGCGCTTATGCCTTATGGCCCCCGTTATCCGATGGACCCTGGGGATTTCTTCCAACCCTTGAGTGCCCTGATGGTGGTGGGGATCTTGGGAGCCCTCATCAGTGGATGGAAGACGCCGCTCGAGTATCGGATTTTGCTGTGGGTGCCAGTCACGCTTTCATCATTCTCTGGATCTTTACCCCCACTGTGTTCTGGCCGATGATCCGTGAACTCTGGCACTGGTTCCGGGAAGATCGTCAGAAGCGAGGCTGAACTGATACTGCTGGACGCTGGATGATCTGGGACTGGTTGCGAGTAGCTGGGATAGCCGCGGGGTTCGTTTCAGTGATTCGGGCGATCAGCGTTCCGTTCCCACGGACTGCGGCCCCGGCCAAGTCCTGATAGATGGGTAATCGAAAACTGATCGCAACTGGAAAAGCTCGCCAACTACCCAGCCGCTTCCCGCGGTGCTAAAATCACAGGGAGTCACCATGCCACCCAAAACTCTCTACCAGAAAATCTGGGACGCCCACGTAGTTCGCGAAGACGCCGGCCAGCCTTCCATCATTTATATCGACCGCCACCTCATTCACGAAGGCACTTCCCCGCAAGCCTTCGCGGGACTTCGCGTCGAAGGCCGCAAGGTCCGCCGCCCCGATCTCACTTTCGCCGTGATGGACCATTCCGTTTCTACCACCGACCGCACCCTGCCCATCCTCGACCAGGACGCCAAGCTGCAATTCGACGCCCTCGAAAAAAATTGCCGCGAAACTGGCGTACGCCTGTTCGACATGAACAGCAAAAACCAGGGCATCGTGCACATCATCGGCCCGGAGCTGGGCATTACCCAGCCGGGCCAGACCATCGTCTGCGGCGACAGCCACACCTCGACGCACGGCGCGTTCGGTACCCTGGCCTTCGGCATCGGCACCAGCGAAGTCGAACACGTCCTGGCCACGCAATGTCTTGTTCAATCGCGTTCCAAGACCATGCACATCGTTGTCAACGGAAAGCGCCCCCACGGCGTCACCGCCAAAGACATCATTCTCGCCATCATCGGCAAAATCGGCATCGGCGGCGGCACCGGACACGTGATCGAATACGGCGGCCAGGCCATCCGCGAACTTTCCATGGACGGCCGCATGACCGTCTGCAACATGACCATCGAAGGCGGCGCGCGCGCCGGCATGATCGCGCCCGACGACACGACCTTTGCCTACCTAGAAGGCCGTCCCTTCGTTCCGCGGGGCAAAGCCTTCACCGAAGCCGTCGACCACTGGAAGCAGCTCACCACCGATGACGGCGCAAAATTCGACACCACCATCGAGCTGGAAGCTGCCGACATCGCGCCGCAAGTCACCTGGGGCACCAACCCCGGCATGGTCACCGGCGTCACCGATCGCGTGCCCGACCCCGGCTCTTTCAGCGATCTCGAACGATCAGAAAGCCACCGAACGCGCCCTCGATTTACATGGGCCTCAAAGCCGGAACGCCTATCGTGGACATTCCGGTCGATCGCGTCTTCATCGGCTCCTGCACCAATTCGCGCATCGACGACCTGCGCGCCGCCGCGCATTTCGTGGTCGGCAAACACGTGGCCCGCAATATCAAGCAGGCCCTCATCGTCCCCGGCTCGCGCGGCATCAAAGCCCAAGCCGAGAAAGAAGGCCTCGACAAAATCTTCACCGACGCCGGATTCGAATGGCGCGACGCCGGCTGCAGCATGTGCATCGGCATGAACGCCGACGTGCTCCCGCCGCACGAGCGCTCCGCCAGCACCTCAAATCGCAATTTTGAAGGCCGCCAGGGCAAAGATAGCCGCACGCATCTGGTCAGCCCGGTCATGGCCGCCGCCGCCGCCATCGCCGGCCACTTCGTAGATGTCCGCGATTTCGCAGTCGAATCCGTGGAGTAATTTATGAAACCCTTTATCACTCACACCGGGCTGGTCGCCCCAGTCGATCGCGTTAACGTCGACACCGATCAAATGGTCCCCAAGCAATTCCTGAAAGCGCTCACTCGCCAGGGCTTCGGCCGCATCCTCTTCTACGACTGGCGCTACCTGCCCGGCGAAAAACCCAATCCCGAATTCGTCCTCAATTTCCCGCGCTACAAAGGCGCTTCCGTGCTCCTGGCCCGCGCCAATTTCGGTTGCGGTTCCAGTCGCGAACACGCCCCCTGGGCCATCGGAGACTACGGCTTCCGCGTCATCCTGGCCCCCAGCTACGCCGACATTTTCTATAATAATTGCTTCAAAAACGGCATTCTCCCCGCCGAGCTCACCGAACAACAGATCGAAGAACTTTTCGAGCGCGCCGCCAAAGAAGAAGGCTACTCACTCTCCATCGATCTCCCCAACCAAACCGTCAGCGACAATCACGGTCTCGTCTACAAATTCGAAATCGCGCCGTCCCGCAAGGAAGTCCTGCTACAGGGCCTCGACGACATCGGCACCACCCTAAAACACGAACCCGACATCACCGCCTACGAAAAATCCCATTCCTCCACCGCCACCATGTTCGAACTCGTCGACGTAAAAAACTATTTCGTTACACGCTAAATGTCTTAGTCGTCTGTTTGGAAAGCTCAGCGGAAGGCGGCAATTAAGTTCTAAAATCGACAATCGCAATTCGTCGGCTACGGGATGCGTAAACGTTTCGCGCATCCTTTTTATGCTCTCTCGCCCATGGGCTCCGGCGATTCAGGAGCTGCCGCCGGTCCCAGCAATTCCGCGATCAGTATTCCCGCCAGCACTAGCAGCGCTCCCACCTTCGAGCGCCCATCGAACCGCTCTCCGATCACCAGATATGAAGTGATCACCGCAAACACCGGCTCCAGAGTAAAAATTATCGCCGCGTGGCTCGGAGTAGTGTATTGCTGTGCCCACAATTGGGTGGAAAACGCGATGGCCGTCGCGAACACCGCGCAGATGACGATGGCCGCTCCCAATTCCCATCGCCACGCGAGCCTTGCCGGCTGCCACCCTGTCGCAGAAGCCCCCGCCGTCGCCACCCAAGCCAGCGCCGCGCATGCACCTACCTGCAGCACGCTCAGCGCCGCGACAGAATGCTTCCGCGTGTAATCCCCCACCAGAATAATATGCACCGCGTACAAGCCGGCGGCGCCCAGCGTCAGCAAATCTCCGTGGTTCAGCCGCGCCAAACCCTCCGCGGGCACGGTGAGCAAATACAAGCCTCCAACGGCCGCGAGCGTCCCGAAATAAATCCACGCCGTCAGCCGCCGCTTCCAGAAAATTCCCAGCAGCAGCGGCACCAGCACCACGCTCGACCCGGTTACAAATCCCGATTTGGCCGGCGTGGTGTATTGCAGACCCGCGGTCTGGAATGCGTACCCACCAAACATGAACAGCCCCAGCGCCGCGCCGGCAAATAATTCGCCCTTCTTCAAATTGCGCAATCCCGCAGGCCGGAACAACGCCATCAACAACGTCGCCAGCGAAAATCTGACCGCCAGAAACAAAAACACCGAAATGTCATTCAGCGCGCCACGCACCACCACAAACGTCGCGCCCCACAGCAGCGAACAAAACACCAGCGCCATGTCCGCGCGCAATTTTCGTTCGATCATGAATGTATAACGTTCAGAACGCACCCGTACGGGCAGGAACGCCGTGGGTCTGGGGGACACTTGTTCATTTTATGGACGTGACCATCACCGACCGCTTTATCACTGTCCCTTCAATCTTTACTGAAGCTCCTTCGGTCAACGGCTGCGATAGATTGCTCAGCCTGTACGGCGGAGTCTGATCGAACCGGTCACCGGCATTTGCAAAAGTGTGGTCAAAATGTGCTGCCAGATTTTTGATCAGCCGCGGGTCGCTGGTAATGATCGAGTAGGCGTCCTCGTTGTTTTCCAGATTCTTGAATGCCACAACCGCTTTACTCTTGTCCACCAGCCACAGAAACAACGGCGCCCGCTCAGAAAGATATTTTCTCTTCAGCACGCTTTTGTTCGTTGGGGGCGATTCGAGCACAGCGAAGTTTGCTTCCTGCCGGCTCCTCAAGAGTTCGTCAAGTTCCGCGAACGTCTTCGGTGCCTTCTCAGGAGAAATATTGTTGGCGTCAATGTAGCGCTTCAGCTTCTTCATGTCTTCGCTTCTCGTCAAACTGGCCCCGGCGAAAGAAAGTTCCTGCACGCTCTCTTCCTGCGTCAACGCTTCGTCATAAGAAACCATCTGAATTTTGATCTTCTCTTTCGCGGTAGCGCTTTGAAGGGCACCGAGATACTTCGCGTGTAATTCTGGCTCCGAATATTGTCCATAACCTGGGAAATCCACAATGATCTGTATGGAGGCATTGGCCTCACGCATCAGGGCCACAATATCGTCAAGATTGTCTGGAAACGCTCCAATCCCGCGCGTGGTGATGCCTTCCACGGTGGTCGCCAGCGCCTCTTCAATCTTGCGCAGGTCTCGCTCCCCCTCCCTTGCATCAAGGAACTGCACCAGAGCGAACAGAATAGCCATAAACGCGAGCAAATCCTCGCCGATCCACTCGTGGAGCTGCGGGAATGTCCCCGTCAGCAGCGCTCTAGACTTGACCGCCAGACACGCAATCACAACGCCAACAGCCACGCGAACTAGCACCCACCAACCACCTGACTTCTCCCGGATCCAGTGGTGTGCGGTACGCAGAGCGTGCCGGCCCTGTGGGATACATGCAGCTATCGCAATCGCGATGGCCGCGGCCATACCTAGCTTGTACAGGGGTGAGCCCAACTCATTGACGATACGTCTCAGCATCTCGCCGAACCCGCTACTTCCCGGTTCTTGAGCGCTGGGTTGTCGCGGCCAAATCGTCAGCAGAGCAACGCACAGCAAAGTTGTCGCAAGCGCGTACATCGAAAGCCGCCCTTCGATCCGATTTGGCGGACATTGTATAGCTACGCCTCGCCCATCGCACTATCGACAATGAGTTTTGCTGGGAACGATAACCACCGAGGTGAAGCCTGACCACCGGTACAAAAATTAGCGCGCCATTCCCGCAATCTGCAGCAAAGTCAACAACGCCCGCTTCAATCCCATTTCGCGCCCCGCGGGCTCGTACCATTCCTGCAGCGAATGCGCGCCGCCGCCATTTCCACCCGCGCCAATGGCAATCGCGTCAATCCCCATCGACAACGGAATATTCGCATCGGTCGAAGACCGTTCCGATCCGCGAATGATTCCCCACCACTTCATCCGCGACTCGCAACGCCGCCAGCAACGCCGAACCAGCCGCCAATTCCCCGCCCGGCCGGCTGCCCAGCAAATCCACCTTCCATTCCAGCTGGCCCTTCGAACGATCGCGCGCCGATTCCGTCTCATCGCGCACGCCCGCGCTCACGCACTCGCGCAACGCCGCCTCCAGCCGTGCCAATTCGGCTTCGCTCTCCGAGCGAATGTCCACCTTCAACCGCGCTTCGTGCGGAATCGAATTAACCGAAGTGCCGCCTTCGATCTGCCCGACATTAAAAGTTGTTCGCGGCGCAGACGAAACCTTGGTATTGATAAATCGCACCGCCGCCCGCACCAGCGCATTGATCGGATTCACCATTCCGAAATCCGACCAGCTGTGTCCGCCGGGCCCGGTGATCGTCACTTCCAGCCGCCGCGAAGCCAGCGCCTTGGTCGTCACGTGATCGGTGCCCGACCCATCCAGCACGATTACGCGACTTCAAATTCGCGCGGTACGCGTCCACCAGCGCGCGCATCCCGCGCAAATTTCCTTCGCCTTCTTCGCCCACGTCGGCCGCAAATAAAATCGTCCGCCGCGGCTTTATTTTCGCCGCTTGCATCGCTCGCGCCAGCGCCACCAGCGCCGCCAAGCCGGTGCCGTTGTCCGAAATTCCCGGCGCGCTCATGCGCTCGCCGTCACGCCGCACCTTCACGTCCGTGCCCGCCGGAAAAACGGTGTCCAGATGCGCCGCCAGAATCACAATTTCTTTTTCGTTGCTGCCCGCGCAATTCGCCGATCACGTTGCCGGTTTTGTCGCGATGCACGCGTCAGCCCCGCCGCAGCCAGCAACGGCTCGACCGCCGCCGCGCGCTGCTTCTCCTGAAACGATGGCGCCGGAATTTCCGCCAGCTTGCGCCTGCAGTTCATTGATGGAAGAAAGATTTGGCTTCGAACCAATCCAGCGCCGCGCGCACCTGCGGGCTCTCGGCGATTTCCGGACGCCACCAGACTGGCGTGGTGATTGAGCGGCCAGAGAAGAACGCAGCGGCATGCTTAGCAGAATAACCCAAAGGACAAAGTGTTTCATCGTGCGGCTTCTTGTTGCCGCCGTTAATTCTCTGCGGATTTCTCGCACAGCGCGAGAATCTCCGCGTCCGTCAGCACCCGCGACGAATTTCTTCGCTGCTTCAAAAATTCGATTGACCACATTTCATCCCGCCGAATTCCCGCGCTTCTCCAGCCAGTAGAGCACGTTTGACTTTCCGCTCATCGGCCCAATTTCTATCACCTGCTCCAGCCCGAACAGATGCGCGGGCACTCCGCTGTAAACCGCATCGACCAGCTCCACGTCGTTTTTGCGAAACGCTTTGATGATCGCCGCCGCGTGTACTCCCGTCGCGGTGCGAAACGCGTCCCGTCCCACCACCGGATAATTGGCCGGGATCGAGGTATGCGTGGCCGTGGCCGCTTTGTTCGCAATATTCCTTCAGCCGCGAAAGATCCTGGCTGATCAGTCCCATCAACCGCAGATTCACCAGCATCAACTCCATCGGCGTATTTCCCACGCGCTCTCCCAGCGAATTCGCCGCGGCATGCACCTGGTCCGCGCCGCCGGCAATCGCCGCCAGCGAATTGGCCACCGCCAGCCCGCGATCGTTGTGCCCGTGCCAGTCCACGCGAATTTTTTCTCCCGAAGGCTTCACCACTTCGTCGACCGCAAATTTCACCAGGTTGTAAGCGCCGTTCGGCGTGGCATGCCCCACGGTGTCGCACAACACGATGGCGCGCGCTCCATTGCGAATCGCGCAGCGGTGTACAAGCGCTTCACCGTCTCCGGATCGGTCCGCGTCGTATCTTCGGTCACGTACATCGACGGCAGCCCGTGCTCCACCGCGAACCGCACCGCCTTTTCCGTCGTGCGCTCCAGATGATCCACGCGTCCAATCCTCCACCAGTCGTCGAATCGGACTCGAACCCAAGGAAAGTCGCCGCTTCCAGCGCGATTCCCACCCGCTGCGAAATCTCCACGATCGGCAAAATATCCGCTTCCACCGTGCGCGCCGCGCAATTCGGCTTAATCTTCATCCGCTTCGGAAGCAATTTCCCGCGCCAATGCTTCGGTATCCGCAACCGCCCGCGGCCCTGCGCCCGGCAGCCCGATATTCACGGAATCGATACCCAGCTCTTCCATCAGGTGCAGAATCTCGAATCTTCTCTTCAATGCGAGGATCGAACACGGAAGGATTCTGCAATCCATCGCGCAAGGTCTCATCGTTCAGAAGCACACGAGTGCCGGCAGCGAATCGCCGGCGGACCGCCAAATTCCAGTCGTAAATCAATTCATTTTTCATGTCATCACCACCGATTACTCTAAATCCCGATCTGCCACCCGATCGAACTCCACACTCAAATCCGGAGCGCCTCCTCATGCTGCACCTCCACCATCACCAAGCCTTGTGCCGGCACGGTCGGTCCCGACTTCGATCGGTCCTTCAACTCAAACAATCGGTCGATATCTGTCGGCAGTCAGCTTCCCACGCCCGATTTCCAGCAGCGTCCCCACCATCTTCCTGCACCATGTAGCGCAAAAACGACCGCCCGCTCACCGTGAAAACCAGTTCCTCGTCATCCGCACTTCGCGCCAGCTCCGCGGAAAAAACATCCCGCTCCGTCGAACGCTCGTGGTCGTCGTCCTCCGAACCAGTCGACGCCGCGAACGACGCAAAATCGTGCACTCCCAGCAAAACGCCGTGCCGCATCGCGCATGGCTTCTTCATCCAGCGGAAACGGATAGTGCAGCACGTATCGCCAGATCATCGGCGGCACCACTCGTCCCGCGATAAATCCGGTAGCGATAGGTTTTCCCACGCGCCGAAAACGCGCATGGAATGTCGGCCCCACTTCCTCCGCGCCTACAATTCGAATCGTTGGCGGCAGCAGTGCATTCAAAGCCCGCTGAAATTCCTCCGGCGGAAAGCGGAGACAACGTTTTAAAACTGGCCACCTGCCCAAGCGCGTGCACACCCGCATCGGTCCGCCCGGCTCCATGCAACGCCACGCGTTCCTGCGTCAAGCGCCCCAGAACACTCGGCGATTTCGCCTTGAATTGTCGGCTTGTTGGTTGCGCCTGCCAGCCATGGAAGTCCGTGCCGTCATACGCAATGGTCAGCTTGAAGTAGCGCATGAAGAGTCGTTACCGGCGCGAGTCTCGCAAGCCGCAAGTTCGCGCGCCTCAGCTGTAGACTCCCATCAGCACGCACACTGAGATTCTTCAACGCGCCGACGTCGCGCGTCGACTCCGCGCCGCCTCTCCCGACCCGCTTTCGTCCGCCTCACCCGCTCGCGCGCGAACCGGCTCCCGGGCTTCACCGCCTCGCCGCCGCTCCGGCACAAGGACAATCCTTCGCCGTGATAACTCGGAATGGAAAGCTCCATCAACGCTTTCGCAGGAACGCCCAGACTCGATTTTCCCAGCCGCTGCGATCGATCAGCGCCCCCGCGCGCCACCACGCGCCCGCCCGCTTCGACTCCACCACCCGAATCGCTTCGCGCGTCGAACCTCCGGTGGTCCACACGTCTTCCATGACGAGCACCCGCTGCGCCATCCCGCAGCGAAAATCCCCGCCGCATGGCTCATCTGTGCCCGCCGCATCCCGCTCCACAAAAATCGCCGGCACTCCTCCGCCCGCTCGGCCCAGCTTCGCCCGTACGCCTTTCCGCTCCGGCAGCGCCCGCGCCACCTCTTGCCCGATAATCAACCCGCCCATCGCCGGCGACACCACCGCATCCATCTCATGCGTCTGGAAATAGCCCCGCCAAGTCCCTGCCCCAGTCGCTCCGCAAACCGCGGTACTGCAGCACCAGCGCGCACTGCACATACATCGCGCTATGCAGCCCGCTGGACAACTCGAAATGCCCGTGCCTTATGGCCCCGGCGCTTTCAAACATTTTGAGTAGTTCTTCCCGTTTCATCGTCGCCTGACTAACCGAAGCTCGCTTCTAACCGTCGAATCGTCAGCAGCCTAGCTGTCGCTCTCTGCGTTGTCAAGGATGCGAGCCCCTGCTAAACTGCTTTTCGTTCGGAAACGCCGGCGCGTGGCGTCCTCTTTTATATGATTTTTCTGTAAATCGAGCGAAACAAATACCGTGCCGCTAACGTTTTACAAGTGAGTCCTAAGCATCCAATCCGTCCCCGAGGGGACAATTTTCAGAGGGGTAAGGAATAACATGAGCTTGAAGCGCGTGACCGCGCAGCGGTCCATCTTTCGCGTAATCTCCAGAGCAGCGGCACGGTTCGCCCGGCCGCTTGTCGCTGCAGTCTTGGCATTCCTCGTAGCCGGCGTAGACGTTGGTCCGGCCTTCGCTCAGAACCCTCCCCCTCCGCAAGATCAGCAGCCGCAACCCGGCAAACCCGGGAATGTGCCGCCAGCCTCTCAAGCGGGTCCCGAAGCCGCCGCCGGAACCGCGCCGCCGCCCGCGCCCGCAATTCCCGTCTCTCTCGGCCTTTCGAAACACAGTTACGTGAACGGTGCCCGCTCCTTCCCAACTCTGATTGCGCCCTACACACCTATTCGCATCGACGCGCCCGATCTCGTCAATTCCCCACGCATCGATCAGCTCATTCACGACAACAAGCTGGAGATTACCTTGCAGGATGCCGTCGAGCTCGCTCTCGAAAACAGTCTTGACATCGCGGTGGCGCGCTACAATCCGTGGGTCGCCGACACCGATATTCTGCGCACCAAGTCCGGCGGCCAGGGCCGCGGTACGCAAGGCGCGGATTTTGGCACCTCTGCCGCCAACATCACTCCCAACAACCCCTTCGTCTCCTACGATCCGACCATCACCGCCGCCGCTGAAATCGACTCGCGCACCACCGCGGTAAACAACCCTTTCTTGTCTGGAACGGGCGTCGGTGCCAATAGCCTCACCGGCTTGCATTCTCACGCGGATATTTTCAATTTGGGGTACAGCCAGAGTTTCAGCCCCGGCACCACCATCAACGTCGCGTGGAATAACACCCGCTCGTCATCTGGCTCCTCGGCCAACTTTTTTAATCCCAGTGTGCAGTCTTCTCTCACCGCCGGATTCAGTCAGCAGCTCCTCAACGGTTTCGGAACTTTCGTGGGCCGCCGCAACATCATGATTGCGAAGAACAATCGCAAGATCGCCGACTTGGTCTTCATGGCGCAGGCCATCACCACCGTCACCAACACCATCAATGCCTATTGGGAACTGGTCTACGCCCGCGAAGCCGTCAAAGTACAGCAGCAGGCCGTGGCCGTGTCCGACAAACTTTTCAACGACAACAAAAAGCAATTGGAAATCGGCACCATGGCGCCTCTCGACGTCACCCGCGCCGAATCCGAAGTCGCCAGCGACCGCCAGAACCTGATCGTTGCGCAGACCACCCAGCTGCAGGACGAACAGATTCTGAAAAACGCCATGTCCAAAAATCCCCTGGCGCCGAATCTCATCAATGTGGAAATCATTCCCCTCGATTTGCCGGCGCCTGTCGAGGCCGTCGAGAATTCCTCATTCGAAGCCGCCATTCAGGAAGCCTTCGCGAAGCGCCCCGATATTCAGGAGCAAGAATTACAACTTGAAGAACGCCGGCATCGAGGTGCGCGCCACCAGAAACGCGTTGCTTCCCACGTTGACCCTTAGCGCGCAATACAGTTCATCCGGACTCGCCGGCAATTCCCCGATTCTCGGCACTCCGGTCGTCGTCGCTGGCGCGCCAATCGTGGACTCCAACGGCAACCCTGTCACCGTCACCGGAGCCGGGCGGCGTGCAGACGCCCATCTTCCAACAGGCCGTCAACACACCTGTCGTGGGAACTTCGCAGCAGGGCTTCGGCACCGCCCAGAATCAGGTTTTCACCAATCAATTTCCCGATTACTTCGCGGCGCTGAATCTTTATTTGCCGCTGCGCAACCGCTCCGCGCAGGCCGATAACGCTCGCGCCACGCTGACCCAGCGCCAGCTCGAAACGCAGTTGCAGCAATTGAGAAACGCCGCGCTCCTCGACGTCCGCAACACCTACATCGCCTTGCAGCAGGACCGCGCGCGCGTGGACGCCGCCATCAAGGCCCGCGAACTGCAAAAGCAAACCTTCGAAGCCGAACAGAAAAAATACACTCTCGGGCGCGTCCACGGTTTACAACGTCATTTTGACCCAGCGCGATTACGTCACCGCGCAAGGCACCGAACTGCGCGCGCTCTCCGACCTCGTGGAAGCCAAAGCCAATTTCGAACGCGCCGTCGGCCGCACCCTCGAAGTGAACCGCGTCAGCTATCGCCAGTTCCGGCACGCCGTCCGGCGTCTCCGAGTTGGAACGCGACACGCTTGATCCCCGGCACGCTCCACGGCCAGGTCGTCGGCACCGACAAAATCTTCACCAACAACTCAACCCCCACCGACAAGTAAGCATCGGTCGGGCGACAGCCAACAACTTGATCCTCAAGGGCAGGTGCCGCACCCTTTGCGCTTTTCAAAGGGTGCGGCCTTGTACTTGAATGTTCGTGAGGAGTGATTCTAAGTTTGATTTGAATTCTGTTTTGGATTGAATTCTGGTTTCCCGCTGATCGGGCAACCTTCTTCACTCCTCATCAAACCTACCCGAACGAGTCAATCCGAACCGCCGCGCAGCAGCGCGTGAGGAATCTACTGTTCACTACTCGCGCGGACAACCGGCTATACTCGTTTCTAGTCCTTCAAAGACTTCTGACACCAACTGGCAATCGCCAGCAGGAAAAACACCGCAGCACCAGTGAAGAAACGTCATGTAAGAAATCCCGTTGCCGTTTGCCGCACCCAAATGCGGCGTGTTGATGCCAAATACGCCGGCAAAGCCGAAAGATCAACGCCAGTGCCAGACTGATCACGCCCAGCCAATAACCCAGTACGGATAATTGTTTTTCCATCGCTCGCGTTCCTCCTCATTGGTCAGCTTCGCCTGTAACCGCGCGTAACGTACTCCGCGACCGCTATCGAGTCAACCGCCGTTTATTCCACAATCCGAATGTCCCCATACTTACCTCATTAGAAATGTCCCCCTTTTGATTTTTGGTTTGTGTTGAGTGTAGCTCGTTGGTCTTGCCCTGGAGCGAAGCCCTGCGAAGCCCGAAGGGCGGAGCGCTCAGGGCGAAGCGGAGGGCAAGGCCAACGACGGTTGCGGCACACGCGCCGTCCCGCGGGAGGTTTCCCGTCTCGCGCTTCTCCAACCCTCGGCGCGCTGCTTCCCGCCACGGGTGATGCACTGGCCGTGTCCATTTCTTTTTTATGTTCTCGACCAGAACGCGTTCTCGGGGCGCACTGAGAATGGCTGGTCTCGCGGGTGCAGGAATTTCCTGCCAGGGTAAAGCCTCTCCGCGGTACTCGATGGTGATGCGGCCGTACCGCTCCTCGCACACCAACACTTTGCTCTGTGCTGGCGCATAGTTGTGACTCTGCTTCTGAAGTTGGAAAAAGCGATTGTCGTACCGCACCACCCAGTCCTGGCTAATAATACGTGCGCTCTCCAGCCTGAAAATTCGATCCAGCTCTGCGGCCCGCGGCGCGCGCCGGTGATAGTTCTCTGATTTGGCAGCCACGCGCGTGAAGCGCCGGTTGTGTTCTGGCAAATATTCCCGCTGCAGATACACATTGGCTGCTTGATGACTGCGGATGTCCTTCCGCCTCAATTTCTTCACCAGCCGGTCTTGATGGGTGCCGTGAACTCGCTCCACCCGCCCCTTGGCCTGCGGCGAACTGGCGGCGATGATGGCGATCCGCAACTTCGCACACATGCGCCCAAATTGCGTGATTGGTTCTTCTCCGCGCAATCGCTCGCCGGAATTGGCCGGCCGCTGGTAAAGATTCTTCCAGTCCACGTACAGCGCCAGCGGCACTCCGTAGCGTCCGATCCAGCTGCGCAAGGCATCTGCTACCGCCCAGATGGTCTCTTGCTCCCCCAGTTGCGCCCAGGTCGTGTTGGTGCCGTCATCCACCATGTCTATCAGGCAGCCCTCCGGGCCGCGATCCTCCAGCCAGGCGTGAAAGCTTCCGTCCATCTGCACCAATTCTCCAAAGTGTTCCTTGCGCTCGCGCCGTCGACGGTGTGCGCGATGCTTCCGCTCGCGACTCCACAGACCCTCCGCCAGCATCCAACGCCGCAGCGTTTCCGCATCCAGCTGCAGCCCATCCTCGCTCGCCAAATGCTCCGCCGCTAAAGTCGGCCCGAACCGCTCGCCTACTGGCCCACCGTACTTTTCGCGCACCAACTGCAACACCTTGGCCCGAAACTTTTGTTGGTGTGCGCGATTCGATGCTTGCCCTGCGCTGCGGTGTTTCAGACCCGCAGCACCTTCCTCCCGATACCGCTTCCATAGCCGCTTCGCTTGCCGGTAGCTCACACCCATCAATTGTGCCGCGTCCACTACCTTCAACTGTTTGCCGCGCACACGCGCTAGCACTTCCACTCTTCCTAACTCTCTCTTGCTCATCTCTGTCCGCACCAATCTGACCTCCCTTCGGAGGCCCTATTAGGGGGACATTTCTATTGAGGACAAAAGGGGACACTATCATCGAGGTACAACAGCACCACTCCTTTGAGGTTTCGGGTCTTCGTCAGCTTCTGGGGGCCCCACCCGCCGATTTTGCGAGTGGGGATTTTGGTAATGTACACGCACCCCACCCATCCCTTGCCCCACTCTCCCCTTTCGCATAGCATTAAAGCTCTGCGTTAACACGGATCCCTTAGCCGTCGTCAATTCGGAGCCACACGCAATGGCGGAAAAATCAAAAACAACGCTCGTGCCACCCGAGCCGCCCGCTTCCCCGCGCCATCCGTCCGCCGCAGAAAAATCCTGGGAAGAAAACACTCTGAAGCCCACGCTCGAAAAAACCCCCGAGCGCCGAACCGAATTCACCACCATCTCCGGCCATCCGATCCGCCGCCTCTACACCGAGGCCGACCTGCCAGGCTGGAGCCCCGAAAAAGATCTGGGCCTGCCCGGCGAGCCTCCCTACACGCGCGGCATTCACCCCACCATGTATCGCGGCCGCCTGTGGACCATGCGCCAGTTCGCCGGCTTCGGCTCCGCGGAAGACACCAACGCGCGCTTCCGCTATCTGCTCTCGCAGGGCCAGACCGGCCTTTCCGTCGCGTTCGATCTGCCCACGCTGATGGGCTACGACTCCGACCACGCGCTGTCCGAGGGCGAAGTCGGCAAATGCGGCGTGGCCATCAGTTCGCTCGCCGACATGGAAGTCGCTCTTCGACCAGATTCCGCTCGCCAACGTCACCACTTCGATGACCATCAATTCGCCCGCCGCGATCATCTGGGCCATGTATCTGGCCGTCGCCGAAAAGCAGGGCGCCGACTGGAAAAAGCTCTCCGGCACGCTGCAGAACGACATCCTGAAGGAATACATCGCGCAGAAGGAATACATCTATCCGCCGGAGCCGTCGATGCGCCTGGTCATCGACACGTTCGAATTCGGCGCGAAGCACACGCCGAAATTCAATCCCATTTCCATCAGCGGCTATCACATTCGCGAAGCGGGCTCGACCGCCATTCAGGAACTGGCATTCACCCTGCGCGACGGCATCGAGTACGTCGAATGGGGCATGCGCCGCGGCATGGCCGTGGACGATTTCGCGCCGCAGCTCTCTTTCTTCTTCAACGCGCACAACGATTTCTTCGAAGAAATCGCCAAGTACCGCGCCGCGCGCCGCATCTGGTACAAAACCATGAGCGAGCGCTTCGGACGCAAAGATCCGCGCTCCTGGGCGCTGCGCTTTCACGCGCAGACGGCCGGCTGCTCGCTCACCGCGCAGCAGCCGTACAACAACGTGGTGCGCACCGCGATGCAGGCGCTGGCCGCGGTGATGGGCGGCACGCAATCGCTGCACACCAATTCGCTGGACGAAGCCTGGGCGCTGCCCACCGAATTCGCCGCGACGCTGGCGCTGCGCACGCAGCAGATCATCGCGCACGAAACCGGCGTGGCCAATACGGTCGACCCTCTGGGCGGCTCCTACTTCGTCGAAACGCTCACCAACGAAATGGAGCGCGGCGCCTGGGACTACATCGACAAGATCGACGCGATGGGCGGCATGGTCGCGGCCATCGAGCGCGGCTACCCGCAGCGCGAAATCGCCGACGCGTCGTACCGCTACCAGATGGCAGTGGACCGCAAGGAAAAAATCATCGTCGGCGTGAACGAATACGTCGCCGAAGAAAAGCCAGCTCGAAATTCTGCAGATCGACGAATCCGTCGCGCATCGCCAGGCCGAGCGGCTGCGAGAAACTTGCGCGCCGAGCGCTCCCAGGAGGAAGTCGATCGCCGGCTCAATGCCCTGCGCAACGCCGCCGCAGGCAAGGAAAACCTGATGCCCTTCATCTACGACGCCGTGAAAGCCTACGCCACGCTCGGCGAAATCTGCGACGCGCTGCGCGACGTCTTCGGCACCTACGAAGAAGTCGCCATCACCTAACCAAGACCGCCAACCATGCCCACCAAGAAAATTCGCGTGTCTGATCGCCAAGCCCGGCCTCGACGGCCACGACCGCGGCGCCAAAATCATCGCGCGCGCCCTGCGCGACGCCGGCATGGAAGTCATCTACACCGGCCTGCGCCAGACGCCCGAAATGATCGCCTCCGCCGCCATTCAGGAAGACGTCGACGTCATCGGCCTCTCGATTCTTTCCGGCGCGCACAACACCATCTGCCCGCAACTCATGGCCCTGCTCAAAGCCAAAGGCATGGACGACGTCACCGTGCTGGTCGGCGGCATCATTCCCGAAGCCGACATCCCCGCCCTGAAAAAGTCCGGCATCGCCGAAATCTTTCTCCCCGGCACTTCCACGCAGGACATCATCGACTTCATCAACAAACGCCTGGCCGTCGGCACCTGACGTTTTCCACTGCGGCCGGTCCGAGGACTTTGTTTAAGCTTGGGTCGGCGCAATGAGCGTCCACTCGCACCCAGTCATTGCCAGACCCTGAAGCGGAACCTTGCCCCACCTTCGCTCCCGGCACCCGGCTCTTCAAAAACTTAATCTGCCCATCATGATTCGATTCATGTTCCGCAACATGAAACCACTTCGCGTAATTGTTCGCCGTAAAGTCCCCATCGGTCACCACCGTAGCCAACCACTTATCATCCCGCTTCCGAAATTCCGCCAAACTCTTCTCCCGCGCCTGATGCAACGCATCCAGGTAATAATTCAGACTATTCCCCTTGATCGCCTTCCGCGCCGGCTCCCCAAGATTCATCGGAATATCCCATTTCTTCTTCACCTCATCCGGCCACGAATCCCATTTCATCCCGCCAAGGTGCTGAACTGATAGTAAGTTTCCGTCGCCGCAAGGTGCAGCAGCAGCGCCCCAATCGTGTTCGCCTTGCCATCCAGCAGAAAATCCAGATCTGCTGCCGACAAGCCCTTCACGTTGTCCACCACCTGCTCGCGCGTGAACGCCATCATCGACGTTAACGTCCCAACTTCGGGCGTAAACCTGGTTGCGGTCCTACAATCCATTTTTCTTCCGCAGCGGCCGCCGGCGCAGGAAAACTCGCTAGAGCCGACATCCCGACCGCCATTTCGAGTCCGCCCTTCAGAAAGTTGCGCCGGAGCCATACATTCAATTGGCAACATTAGTCTTCCTCCATGAAAGATGCGATTACCTCGACGAATAATACAGCGAGGAAGTCTAACTGGCGAGTAAAGGGAACGGTGAGCTCGAAAAGAGCGCCCATCCGCGTCTGGCTACTACTCGTAACGCAATGCAACCATCGGATCCACCCGCGTAGCCCGCCGCGCCGGAATGTAACAAGCCAGCAGCGCCGCCCCAACCAGCAGCAACGTCACGCCGCCAAACGTCAACGGATCAGTAGCCGTCACCCCAAACAAAAGCGATTCCGCCGCCCGCGTCAACGCCAGCGCCCCGGCAATCCCAATCCCCACCCCAATCAAAATCGTCCGCGCTCCCTGGCTCAAAATCATCTTCAGCACGTCGCCCGACTTTGCCC
>CAWFWY010000015.1:0-521272 GCA_963819625.1 uncultured Acidobacteriota bacterium | reverse complement strand
TTCAGCGGGTGGTCCCGGCCTATCGCGTGGGCCGCCGATGGTACTTTCAGCTTCTGAACTGGACAAATGGCTGAAATCTCAGCCAGACTCCCAACGCCAATCCGCATCCCGCGTGGAATTCATATTAGGAGAAATATCCGAATGAATTTCCGCAGGCGCAGTTATCAATCCGGAAGCGTATCGCGTGAATCGAGGAAGGCAGGCCCAGATGTTTGGATTTTTCGATTCCGCGAACGCACAGCAAAGGGAAACGCGGTTAATCGCAAAATAATTGTGGGTACCATCAAGTCCCGACCAAAGCGCAGGCCCGTAAGAAGGTCGAAACGCTTCGGAACCAAATCAACGCGGAACATTCCGCAGTGCCGATGCGACCGTAACGGAGTTGGTTATGCACTATAAGCGTAATGAACTGGTCAGAAAGGCGCATTCAACCCAACGAACGCTGTCCACATCTTTCGATACTTGGATTCTTCCGAAGTGGGGACAATATGCACTCGCGGAAATTCGCACTATAGACGTCGAAAACTGGCTTCGCGGACTTTCACTAGCCAACCCAACCAAAGCCAAAATTCGCAACACTATGCATGTGATATTTGCACACGCGTGCCGCCAAGAGTGGCAGGTGAACAACCCCATTTCTCTGGTGCGCCAGAGCGGCAAGCGAGGAAGAATCCCGGTGGTATTGGAGATTCAGGAGTTGAAGGACCTGCTGTCCCAACTCAAAAATCCGTCAAAAGTATTAGTTTTTCTAATCGCGGCGACGGGGTTACGAATCTCCGAGGCTCTCGGATTGAAATGGCGCGACGTCAACTTCGACGCAGGGGAAATAAATTTGACGCGGTCAATCGTTCACCAGTGCGTTGGAAATATGAAGACCGAGGCTTCAGAACCCATACCAGTCGCTGGTACGTTGCTAAGTGCCCTTAGGGACTGGAGCCAACAAACCGCGTATCGCCAGCCGGATGACTGGGTGTTCGCCAGCCCACACGGAAACGGCAAACGAGCCCTCTGGCCGGAAACTCCGCTTAAATGCTTTGTTCAGCCCGCCGCAAGACGAGCCGGAATTGAAAAAATTCTGGGTTGGCACACCTTTCGACGGACGTTTGCCACGCTTCTCAACCACAGCGGTGAAGACGTCAAGACCGTACAAGAACTGATGAGGCACGCCAACAGCAGGCTTACGCTGGATTTGTACGCACAAGCCATAACTGCGTCAAAACGAGCAGCCCATCTAAAGTTGGTGGGGTTCATTCAGCCGGGCGAGAAAACACAAAGTGTTCCTTTGTGTTCCCAAGGCCAATTTCAAGTTGCCGTAAATGCTTGAAAATATGGAGCGGCCTATCGGAATCGAACCGACACCTGAACCTTGGCAAGGTTCCGTACTACCACTATACTAAGGCCGCTCAAGGACTCTTCTTTATATAACATGCTGGACCAAGCAGCGACAAGTGCTGCTGCCCGCCACGATTCCAGATAGTGCTGGTGATCCCTGCGAGATTTCGAAACGACTAAGAAACCTGGGTGATGCGCGCCGATTTCACTACTGGAGAGCGTTTCTGGCGGTCGGCAAAGCGCGTGGCCTTGTCCTTATCGGTGTAGACGCGTCCAAACTTTTCGCCGTCAGCATAAAAAACAGTGACCAGCCAGTGATGATGCTTGCGGCGGCGGTCTTTGTTAAAGGCGGCCCTTTCGTTCCTCGCGCTGCTTTTCGGTGGGGTCTTGGTCATGGCGGCATCCTGCTCTCGTTTCCAACGATGCGGCACTATCGCAAACAACGGAAGGTTTCGCAAGTACCGTACGAGACACTAGCGCTATTTTGCGGGACGGATAAACCGTGGTTTGAGTAGCCGCCGCCTGCGCGAACTGGAGTCTTTATTTTCATGTCACGCATCAATTAAAGAAATACATCAACGAACAGCGACTTTTATCTTTGCTTGCAGCCCGGGCATCTAATCCTTTGCGACCAATTTGTAATATGTGGGCCATTTTGGCCCGCGCTGTGCGATTGGGCGCGTAAGATAAAATTCGAAAATGTTGTGAATCCTGAAACATTCGCGGAGTTTTTACGTCTTACTAGTGAGCGGCAAGTTAAGCTTAGTTTACGGATGCGAATATGATGTCAATCACAAAACGACCACCGGTACTGCAAGATTTGCGAAATCACTCGGAAGAGCAGGTAGCGGAACTGCGCGAGCTTCTTGAACAAGGAGCTCCGGCAAAGCCCGATCCACGCCGGCCCGGTTTCTTTGAACTCCAGGGCCTACAAAACGTTTTCTATATTTTCAAATATCCCGCGGGCACAAAAGTTCTTTTGCTCGGCGTCTGGGAACGCGACCCCGTCGCGGAATTAGTGGCCTGCGTCTGTTCCTGTTCCGCAGCTTAAATTTTTCCCCAAAACCTTGGAGAGCCGCACGGCAGCGTCCGGCTCTTTTTTTATTTGGGGCTTATTGTGGATCCAATTTCAGGGCCGCTGAATTAATGCAGTAACGCAGGCCGGTCGGCTGGGGGCCGTCTTCAAATACATGGCCGAGATGCGCCTCGCATTTGCTGCATTTCACTTCGGTGCGGGCCATCCCGTGACTGCTGTCGGTCTCGGTTTCGACGGCTTCCTGATCAACGGGAGAATGGAAGCTGGGCCAGCCTGATCCAGAGTGGTATTTCGTGTCGGAAGCAAATAAGGGCTGCCCGCAGCAGACACATTTGTACATGCCGGGATCTTCCGTATCCGCATATTCCCCGGTAAAGGGCGGCTCAGTTCCCTTCTGCCTTGTTACGTAATATTGATTTTGGGTGAGAACTTTCTTCCAATCTTTATCTGATTTCTGGGTGTTGTCGTCCATGACGCCTCCTGACGGTTCCCTACTTATCGGTATCTGATTCACTTTATGGCCTTGACGTTTCAATTCTGGACGCGAATAGTGGCACTAGAGGACCTGCCAGCAAGAAATAATGACGGAAGAGTCCCAGAAAAACTACGTGGAATTGCGGCGTAGCCGCCGGGCCAAAGTGGCTAAGGCTGTCCGGGTACGTCCTTCAGAGGCCCGCGACGAACATTTCGAAGATTTCCCCATCAGCGTGAACGCATCGAAATACGGCATTTATTTCACGACCCGGCGTGCCGGCTACTATAAAGGCATGCGCATCTTTGTCACTTTTCCATTCACCTCGGCGCACGACCCGATGAAGTCGGAATATCTGGCGGAAGTGAAACGCGTGGAAGACCTGTCGCATGGGAGATTTGGCATCGCGGTACATCTGCTGATGACCGTTTGAACCGCCGCCGCGGGTGGTAATCGGGCGTTGACACGCAGCGCGACTTTCCCTATTGTTGATTTTCGAGATGAATTCAGCGCTCACATCCGGGACGCTTCGCCATCACCACCATCACGGCATAACGCCGCGGCTTCCGGGGTGCGCATAGCAATTCGCTAAAACAAGCACTCATCGGCCCGCTGGCGCAATCAGCCCAGCGGGTTTTTTATTTCGTGGAGCATTTTCAGAAAGGCGGCACGGTGAAAATCGCATTCGAAAAACAGGATGGTTTGATTCCGGCCATCGTCCAGGACGAAGCTACCGGAGAAGTGTTGATGCTGGGCTTCATGAATGCCGAAGCGCTGGCCGAGACCCAACGGACGCAGCAGGCGGTTTTTTTCAGCCGCTCGCGCAATAAGCTATGGAGGAAGGGCGAGTCCAGCGGGCATTTGTTGAAGGTGCGGGAGCTGCGGATCGATTGCGACGCCGACTCGCTGCTGGTGCGCGTGGAACGTGTGGGTCCGGGCGTGTGTCATGAAGGCTATCGGAGTTGCTTTTATCGCAAGCTGGAAAATGATGGGAGCGTGAAGGTGACGGAAGAGCGCGCGTTTTCGCCGGAAGCGATATATGGCGGGAGTTCAAAATCATGAATCAGCTCAAGCTGGGAATTCCAAAAGGAAGTCTGCAGGACGCCACTATCGATCTATTCGCGAGAGCCGGTTGGCGCATCACGCTCAGCGCGCGAAGTTATGTGCCCTCCATCGACGATGTGGAAATCGAGTGCCTGATGGTGCGCGCCCAGGAAATGGCCCGCTATGTGGAAACCGGTGCACTGGATGCCGGGATCACCGGGCACGACTGGGTGATGGAGACGGAAGCAAACGTGGAGGAGTTGGCCGAACTGGTTTACGCCAAGCAGCGGCTGGCGCGGGTGCGGTGGGTGCTGGCGGTGCCGGAGGATTCGGACATAAAGAAGCCTGCCGATCTCGCGGGAAAAGTCATCGCCACGGAAGTGGTGCGCACAACTGAGAAGTATCTGGCCAGGCATGGCGTCACGGCGCGCGTGGAATTTTCCTGGGGCGCGACGGAGGTGAAAGTTCCTCGCCTCGCGGACGCGATTGTGGAAGTAACGGAGACCGGATCTTCGCTGCGTGCCAATCGCCTGAGGATTGTCGATACCGTGCTGGAATCCGCTACTGTTTTCATCATGAACCGCGAGGCGGCTGCCGACGCGTGGAAGCGCGAGAAAGCAGAGAGCCTGGTGCTCATGCTGCAGGGTGCGATCGATGCCACTAACAAAGTTGGGCTGATGCTGAATGTGAAGCGGGAAGATCTGGACACCGTGCTGGGCGTGCTTCCCGCGCTGAAAAATCCCACCATTTCCACGTTGAGCGATCCCCAGTGGGTTGCGGTGAACACCATTATCGAAGAGACCGTGGTGCGGCAGATTCTGCCGAAACTCAAAGCCGCTAAGGCGCAGGGGATCGTGGAGTACCCCTTGAACAAGATTGTGCTCTGATGAGAATCGTGAAACTGACAAGCGGCGTGGAGCGGCGACTGTTGAGCAGCCGACGGGAGCGGGATTTGCAGGCGCAGCGGGTGGCGTCGCGCATCGTCGCCGATGTGCGGCGGCGCGGTGATGTTGCCCTGCGGGAATGGTCGAAGAAATTTGATGGAGTGGATCTGCGCTCCGGGCTATGGGTCTCAAAGCGCGAGATAGAAAAAGCAGGTAACGCGGCAAGCAAAGAGTTGCGTGGCGCCATCGAACATGCGGCCCGGAATATTCGAGCCGTCGCGGAGAAGCAGTTGCCGCGCGGATGGGCGCTGGATGTCGAACCGGGCGTGCGCATCAGTCAAATAATTCGGCCCATCGAAGCCGTCGGCTGTTACGTACCTGGCGGCCAGTTCTCGCTGATGTCGACACTGCTGATGACCGTGATTCCGGCGATGGTTGCTGGAGTGCGACGTATTGTTGTTGTTTCTCCCAAGCCCAACGAACAATTGCTGGCTGCGGCACATATTTTGGGCGTTACGCGGATCGCCAGAATCGGCGGAGCGCAGGCCATTGCGGCGCTGGCTTACGGGACGAAGACGATTGCGCCGATGGACAAAATTTTTGGGCCGGGCAATCGCTTTGTCACCGCCGCCAAACAATTGGTGAGCAGCGACTGCACCATCGATCTTCCGGCTGGTCCTACGGAAGCCATCGTACTGGCTGGGGCCGGAAACGCGCGATGGATTGCGGCCGATCTGTTGGCGCAAGCGGAACATGCGCCGGACGCCGGGAGTTTTCTGGTCACCACCTCGCGCGATCTTGCGGTTAGGACGCAACTCGAGATGCGCAAGCAGCTACAGGCGCTGCCGAAGAATAATCCCGCGCATCTTTCGACGCGGAGTGCCGGCGCGATTTTGCTGGCACCTTCGATGAGGGCCGCTTGTGATTTCGTAAACCGTTTCGCACCCGAACACTTGAGCCTGCCGCAAAATACCAAGTCGTTGCTCAACGATATTCGCGCAGCGGGAACTGTTTTTGTCGGCCTCTGGAGCGCGCAGGCTTTCGGGGATTATGCGAGCGGCAGCAACCATGTGCTGCCGACGGCCGGTTGGGCGCGGGGGCGCGGCGGACTCACGGCCGCCGATTTTGTGAAGTGCATCAGCGTGCAGACCATCAACCCCAAAGGTTTCGAGCGATTGACGCGCGACGTTCAAGCCCTTGCGCGCGCGGAAGGCTTGCTGGCGCACGCCAGCGCTGTGGAGATACGGCGATGAAGATTTGGCTGCCGGTGCGCAAAGCCATCTTGCGGCGGAAGACCTATGAGGCCCCGGCTGAAGGGCGGCTGAATAAATTGCGGCTGGATTTTAACGAGAACACCTCCGGCTGTGGACCGGCTGCGTTGCGTGCGTTGAGAAAACTGCAACCCAAGCAGCTGGCGATGTATCCCGAATACCAAAGACCGACTGGCCGAATTGCGTCTTACTTCGGGGTTGCTAGAGAAGAATTGCTTCTCACCAACGGCGGCGATGACGCTCTGCGCGTTTTTTTCGATGCGTTCGTGGAACCCGCGAGCCACATTTTGATCTGCGAGCCCACTTTTCCGATGTACCGCTACTACGCGGAGATTGCCGGCGCGCGGGTTGAAACGCTGCGCTACGGCGGCAACATGGAATTTCCGCTCGACGAATTGTTGGCGGGGTTGCGCAATAAGCCCAGCGTGCTGTTCATCGCCAATCCAAACAATCCGACTGGCACGCTTTTGCAGCTCGACGCGATCAAGAAAATCCTGCGTGCAGCGCCCAACACCGCTGTGGTGATCGACGAAGCCTATGCCGAGTTTTCCGGTGTGACGATGCTCCCGTGGATTCGCAAGTACCCGCAGCTTTTTGTGGCCCGCACGTTTTCGAAAGCGGCGGGTCTTGCCGCACTGAGGCTAGGAGCGGTGATGGCTTGCAGAGAATCGCTTTCGATTCTCAGGCGGGCGATGCCACCTTTTCCGGTAAACGTCGCCGCGCTGGTTGCCGCGGAAGCCGCTCTTCAGGAAGGGAGCACGATCCGCAGTTACGTAAAGCAAACGCGAATCGTGCGCGAAAGGTTTGCCGGCGAATTACAGAGATTGGGAGTTAAAACATTTCCAAGCGCGGGAAACTTTTTATTGGCCGATTTTGGTCCGCAAGGCCCGGCGCTTTTCAAGAAACTGGCCGCCCAGGGAATCCTGGTGCGCGAGCGAACCAGGGAGATTGGTCCCGGCTTTGTGCGCATCAGCATCGGCACCGCAGCCGAAATGAAGCAGGTGGTCAAGATCGTTGAACAATATTTGAATCGAAAATCAGCGCGAGGGATAGAATAAATGCCTCGCAAAGCTACGATTCACCGCAAGACCAACGAAACCGACATCAAGCTGAGTCTGAATCTGGACGGCCACGGCAAAGCGCGCATCTCTACCGGAATCAGATTTTTTGATCACATGCTGGAACTGGTGGCGCGTCACGGCGGATTCGATCTGCAAATTACCGCGCGCGGCGACCTCGACGTGGATCAGCATCACACCGTCGAAGATGTGGGCATCGCCATCGGCGAAGCAGTGTCTGAAAGCGCTGGGAAATAAACGCGGCATTCTGCGCGCCGGATATTTTGTGATGCCCATGGACGAATCGCTGGCAGTGGCCGCCATCGACCTGGGCGGGCGTCCTTTCTGCGTGGTTGACGCGAAAATCGCCGCCGCGCGCGTCGGCGATTTTCAAACCGAACTGGTCGAGGATTTTTTTCAGGGATTTGCGCAGGCCGCGCGCGCCAACGTTCATTTGCGCGTTTTGTATGGGCGTTCTTCGCATCACCAGGTGGAAGCGATGTTCAAGGCGTTCGCGCGAGCGTTGCGTTTTGCGGTGGCCCGCGACAAGCGCCTTCGCGGGGTGCTGCCCAGCACCAAGGGCTTGTTGTGAAAATATCGCTCATCGATTACGGCGCCGGGAATCTTCCTTCCGTGGAACGCGCCTTGCATCGCCTTGCCGCTCCTACCGAAAGGGTCGACTCGCCGGAAGGTGTGGCGAATGCATCGGCGCTGATACTGCCGGGCGTCGGCCACTATGCCGCGCTGATCCGCGCCTTGGACGAACGCGGCATGCGCGGGGCACTGATTGACGCCATTTCGCGCGGCGTCCCTTTCCTGGGGATTTGCCTGGGATTGCAGGCGCTGTATCAAATGAGCGAAGAAGCTCCCGACTTGCAAGGGCTGAAAATTTTTCCGGGCCGCGTGCGCGGTCTAACGGGAAACGTGAAGTTGCCGCACATGGGTTGGAATCAGGTGCAAGCCCGGAACGGATCGCGGCTGCTCGATGGAATCGATCCGACCGCGTATTTCTATTTCGCGCATTCCTATGCCGCACATCCCCAACCGCCGATCGACGCGCAGTCAGAGGTTCAAGCTACCTGCGAGTACGGCAGCGAATTTGTCGCCGTGTCCGAAAGAAAAAATATCTTCGCGGTGCAATTCCATCCGGAAAAAAGCGGCGGCCCCGGTCAGCAAGTGCTGCAGAATTTTCTGAGGATCGCCGCATGAGCCTGGCCCGGCGCATCATTCCCTGCCTGGATACCGATGGCGAACGCGTCGTGAAAGGGGTGAACTTCATCGGCTTGCGCGATGCCGGCGATCCAGTCGCGCTGGCTGCGCGCTATAACGCCGAGGGCGCCGATGAACTGGTGGTGCTGGACATCGCCGCATCGCGCGACCGGCGTCCCACGTTTCTGGAAACGATCCGGCGCGTGGCGGCGGAACTGGCGATTCCGCTGACTGCCGGCGGCGGCATTCGAACGCTCGACGATGCGCGCGCCGTGGTTCGCGCCGGCGCGGACAAAATCACCGTCAACACCGCGGCAGTTTTGCGGCCGGAATTGATTTCTGAATTGTCGGCGGAATTTGGCTCGCAAGCGGTAGTGCTGGCCATCGACGCGAAAGCGAAACGGCACGGGCTGGACGTCACGGTTCGTGGCGGCCGGGAACTCACTGCGCTGGATGCCGTCGCGTGGGCGGTCCGAGGAGCCGAACTTGGCGCAGGAGAAATTCTGCTGACCTCCGTGGATCGCGACGGCACCCAGACGCGGTTTTGATATCCCGCTTACCGCGGCAATTTCAGGAAGCGTTTCTGTTCCGGTCATCGCCTCCGGCGGCGCGAAGCTGCCGGAGCATTTTGTGGATATTTTTCGCGATGGATTGGCCGACGCGGCGCTTGCCGCTTCGATTTTTCACGACGACGTTCAGTCCATCCGCGCGTTGAAAGACGTTTCTCGCCGCGCAGGATATTCAGGTGCGCTTGCCGTGCTGATTCCCTGCATCGATCTGCAGGGCGGCCAGGCGGTGCAATTGGTCCACGGCCGGAAACGCGAACTGGCGGTAGCCGATGTGTTTGGGCTGCTGGAAAAATTCAAAGCAGTACAAATGGCTGCACGTGATCGACCTGGACGCCGCGATGGGCAAGATCCCAAACGCGAAGCTCGTAAAGATATTGTGTTTGTCAGCAGGCACGGCTTACGGAATGAAAGTTCGCGTTGGCGGCGGAATTCGAACCGTGGCGCGGGCCGCCAGGGTCGCGGCTGGGGAGCAGAGCAAATCATTATCGGCAGCGCCGCCTTTCGCGACAGGTAAATTGAATTTCGCCTTTCTTGAAAAGACTGGCCGGAAAACTGGATCCCTCCAAAATCGTGATCGCGCTCGACACGGCGAAGGGCCACATCACGACTCAAGGCTGGCGCCGCACGCTCAAACTGCGCGCCGCAGAGGTGATGCCGGAACTGGAGCCTTACTGCGGAGCGTTCTTGTGCACCGACGTCGATCGCGAAGGCACCATGACCGGCGCGAATCTGAAATGGTTTCGACAGCTCGCGCAAGCCACGCATCACCCGATCATCGCGGCTGGAGGAATCAAAACGCGGCGCGAGGTAGCCGCGCTGGAGAAAATTGGCATGGACGCGGCGGTGGGCATGGCCATGTACAAAAACATTCTGCGATAAAGTTGACGCTTTCACGAAACTAACGCATGTAGGCGTCGGTGATGTACTGCTGCACCATGCGCTGGGTATTGAAGAACGACCCGTTGATGGCGATGGAATGCTGCATCACGCTGAGATAACGGTCGCGCTCGTTGTAAAACATCGGCAAGATCACGTGCTCGAATTTGGCGTACAGCGATT
The DNA here is from genome assembly GCA_963819625.1 of uncultured Acidobacteriota bacterium. Taxonomy (GTDB): domain Bacteria; phylum Acidobacteriota; class Terriglobia; order Acidiferrales; family UBA7541; genus Acidiferrum. Next base: position 511,338 of record CAWFWY010000015.1, on the reverse strand, counting down.
CCGCGTCGGCGTGATTGTCGGTGACCAAATCCGGCGTGGCGCGGCGCGCGTCTCCAATGGCCCAGCCGGTGACGCCTTCGATGTGTCCTTCCGACCACCAGCCATCGAGAATGCTGAGGCTGGGCACGCCATTCAGCGCCGCTTTCATGCCGCTGGTTCCGGAAGCTTCCAGGGGAAATTGCGGCGTGTTGAGCCACAGATCGACGCCCGCGGTAATTTTTCCGCCCAGCTCCATGTTGTAGTCGTCGAGAAAAACGACCGGCACGGCCTTGCGCAGAGCTTTTTTGGCCTGAAAAATGTGCTTGATAATATTTTTGCCGCCCGCGTCATGCGGATGGGCTTTGCCGGCGTACACAATCTGGAAATTGCCGGCGTTCTTCGCAATCTGCCGCAGGCGATCGAGATCCGCGAGAATCAGGTCCGCGCGCTTGTAACCGGTGGCGCGCCGCGCAAAACCAATCGTGAACTTCGCGGGATCGAACTTCATGCCGGTTTTCTGGCGCACCACTTCCAGGAGTTCATGCTTGGAGATCAGGTGCGACGCCCACACTTCTTCCGGCGGCAAGTCCCAGCGCGCCGCGCAGACTGTAGTTGTCTTCTCGCCACGTCGGAATGTAGCGATCGAAGAGCTCGTCGAAACGCCGGCGACGTCCAGGTGCCGGCGTGAACGCCATTGGTGATCGCCTCGATGGGCACTCCGGGAAACATCTGGCGCGAAGTTTCGCCGTGCTGCTTGGCGACGCCGTTCACGTACTTGCTCAGGCTCAGCGCCAGGTAGGTCATGTTCAGAGAAGCGCCCGCACGCGCGGCCTGCTGCAAATCCGGGAAAGCCTGCTCCGCCTGCAGCACGCGCTTCACCAGGTCGGCCGAGGAAGCGTCTTTCAAATCGAAAATTCCCGTCTGAGTCGGAAACACTCGCGTGAGATATTCCATCGGAAAGCGGTCATGGCCCGGCGGGAACCGGCGTGTGGGTGGTGAAAACGCATTTGCTAGCGAACTTTCTCGATGTCCTCGGCTTGTATGGTGGTGCGGCCGGCCTTGGCGGCCTCCGCTTCCAGAAGTTCCAGGGACAGAAGCGCGGCGTGTCCTTCGTTCATGTGATAACGCGTGAGGTCGTCGTGTCCCAGCGCGCGCAGCATACGCACGCCGCCAATACCTAGCAAGACTTCCTGGCACAGGCGGTAGTAGGGATCGCCGCCATAAAGGCTTCCAGTCAGGTTGCGATCCACGTCGGCGTTGGAAGGCAAGTCCGCGTCCAGAAAATAAATCGGAACCTCAAATCCGCGAACGCCGATCGCGGCGTAGCGCCAGCAGCGAAGCTCCACGCGGCGATCTTCCAGCGGGATGGTGACTCGCGGCGTTTCTTCCTTAAGAAAATCCTCCACGCGCCATTCCACCGATTCTTCGGTCTGCGTTCCATCCTCGGCCAGGCGCTGGGAGAAATATCCTTTGCGATAGAGCAGAGAAACGGCCACCATGGGCAACCGAAGATCCGCCGCCGCGCGGATGGTGTCTCCAGCGAGGACACCCAATCCGCCGCTGTAACTCGGCATGGAGTTTTCCAGCGCAATTTCCATCGAGAAATAAGCCACCAGCCGTTTACACTTATCCACACCTGCCATTCGAGCCCACTCCCTTGAATTAAGAGCACGTTCTTCCGGGCGGAAAACATGACCGTGTCGAGGCTCCTATTGTCGGGGAAGACCAGCAGTCAGGCAAGCGCCTGGCGGAGGTATTTGCGCCGCTGTTGCGTGATAACGCTTATGGGAACTTACAGAAACGCCCTGTAGGGCCTCTAGATCATGGGCGCTTATGGAATTTCGGGAAGCGATAGGTTGTAAGGCCCCGGCCTTCTTCGATGGTAATAATTTGATCCGGCGCCGGATTACGAACCACATCCACAGTTCCGCTCGGCCAGGTAATTTCCAGAGAATCGATTTTCGCGCGAGTTCCAAGTCCGAAATAAATGCGCGGGTCCTGCGCGGAGCAGTAACTCATCCCGCCCTTGGATTGATCGAAGCTCACGAAGCCGCCGGAGATCAGTTTCAACTTCGCTCCTAATCCGTCGCGATTGCTTTTTGTGCCTACCAGATGGACCGCTAGCCAGTGATTCTTGCCGGCGGTTGAGGCGCTGCCTCCCATATTGCGGAAAAGTTGCGCGGCCTCGCCATTGTTGTTGACCACAAAGTCCTGCCAGCCGTCATTGTCGTAGTCGCCTACCGCCAACCCTCGACCAACGCGCGGCGCGCGAAATGCCGGCGGCTGCGTCGCGGAAACGTCAACGAAATGCCCGTTTCCTGTATTACGATACAGACGTTTTTCTTCCGCGTACGTAACGTCGGGGTGATAGAGCGCGATGTTATCCAGAATATGTCCGTTGATCACCAGAAGGTCCCGCCAGCCATCATTGTCGAAATCAAAAAAGCGCGCTCCGAAACTGCTGTTCCGATAATTTGACGGGCCCAGGCCTGCCGCAATGGTTGCGTCGATGAAGGCCCCTTCTCCGTTGTTGCGATAATAGCGATTCAGTTGAAAGTCGAGGTGGCTCACGAACAAATCATAGAATCCGGTGTTGCGCACGTCCTCCGCATCGGCGCTCATGCCTGCTTCCGCTTTTCCGTCTTCGCTGAAGCCGGCTCCATTTGAATAAGTGGCGTCGCGAAATGTGCCGTCGCGATTGTTGAGATACAGAAAATTGCGCTGTGTGTCGTTGGCGATGAAAATGTCGGGCCAGCCATCGCCGTTCAGATCGGCCAGCACCACGGCGAGGCTTTTGCCGTCGCGGTTTTCGAGGCCAGCGCTTTTCGTAACATCGGTAAATGTTCCGCTTCCGTTGTTGTGATACAGGCGCGGCGATGCGCCTGAAAAACTGTCGGGGTGGCAATAGGCGCGGTACCCCGGCTTATTACCGCCGCAAGACACCGGATGGTCGACGTCGTATTGCACATAATTGGTGACCAGCAGGTCCAGATTTCCGTCGCGGTCGTAGTCAAACCACCCGGCTGCTGTTCCCCACATACCTTCGTCGGCGACACCCGCGGTTGCCGTCACGTCGGTGAACGTTCCGTCGCGATTATTGTGGTACAGCACCGAGCGGCGGTAGCCGGTCATATAGATGTCCGGGTAGCCGTCGTTATCGAAATCGGCGACGGCCACTCCGAAAAAAAAATGTTCCGTCAGTGTGAATGCCGGATTTCGCGGTGACGTCGGTGAATGTTCCGTCGCCGTTGTTGTGGTAGAGAGCCGGCTGCGGCGGCTGTGCCGGATGGAAAAACGGCGTGTCGCCGCTGTTTACAAAAATAATGTCCAGAAATCCGTCCTGGTCATAGTCGATCCAGCCGACTCCGGCTCCCATGGTTTCTAGGTATAGCTTCTGATCGGAGGCGGCGCGTTCGTGACGAAAGTGAATTCCGGCCGCTTCTGTAACATCGCGGAATTGAACGTCGGGGGACTTAGCCGCAGGCGTTTTGGCTGACGCGGTCTGCGGGACCGGGGAGCCACGAGGCTGCCCGACAGCACTCGTGAACAACACGAGCGCCCCGATCAGAAGTACGCAGCGAGAGTGACTTGTTCCATTGCGGCACATACGCGAACCGAATAGTAGCATTGGCGCATTTCACGCGCAGAAAGCTGGCAGATTCCGTTCCGTCCGCCAATGAGAATTATTTCTGCAGTGTTGCATCGGAAATATTTTTCCTCATCATGCCTGCTGTCAATACTTTTGCCTTGACACTCCTCTTACTCAAACGTAGCCTTACGCACAATTCTTGGATAGGGGTTGGTTCTGCAGCAAGACAGAAGCGCTTTTGGTACGTCCGTTGTCCTCCCGCGCGACAACGAGCCAGTAGCTACGCCGATTCAACGGTATTCGCCTTTCACAACCATTTGCTCACGCAATCCCCACTGGGGAAGTCGGTTAGCGCTCGCAGCTCTGCTCGTATTTGCCGCCGCCTCGGTTGCTGCGTCCGCCGCTGCGTCCACTCGCAAAATTATTTTTGACACCGATCCCGGAACTGACGATGCCATGGCACTGATGCTGGCGTTGAATTCTCCGGAGCTGGATGTCCGCGCAATAACGGTCGTGCCCGGCAACACCACCGCAAAACAGGGACTGGAGAACGCCCTGCGCATGGTTTCGCTTGCCAACCGCTGTGACATCCCGGTCGCTGGCGGCGCGCAACATCCGCTGTTTCAAAAATTGATCACCGCTGAGTTCTGGCACGGCAAAAACGGATTGGCCAATATCGAATTGCCACCCAGCAAATGTAAAGTAGATGCTCGCTTTGGCCCTGACCTGATCATTGAATTAATTCATGCTTCGCCGCACGAAATCACCCTCGTTGCCGTGGGACCGCTGACGAACATCGCGCTGGCCGTCGAGAAAGATCCTTCCATCGTTTCTCTCGTCAAGGACGTGATTCTGATGGGCGGCTCCATAAAAGGCGGAAACGTAAACGCCGCCGCGGAAGCCAATATCTACAACGATCCGGAGGCCGCCCAAATTGTTTTTCAAGCCGGATGGCCGTTGACCATGGTGGGCCTGGACGTTGGCGACAAAACCATGCTGGGCCACAAGCAACTGGATCAATTGGCGGCCATGCACGGACCGGTGAATGATTTCATCTACCGGGTGGCCAAATTTCTCGTGGAGCTTTCTGAAAAATTCGGCGACAGCGCTACGCCGATGTACGACCCGTTAGCCGTCGGCGTAGCCATCGACTCCACGCTGGTGACCGCCCCAGCAATGCAGGTGGAAGTCGAGACCCGCGGCGAGTTCACCCGCGGAGAAACGGTTGCGAACCGCCGCAATGAAGTCGAGCGCAACGTGCTGCACCATTTTCCAGCCAAATCAGGCGAGGCTGATCGCTACATTATCGAGGGGCTGGACAAGGTGCAGCCCAACGCCAAGGTTTGCACCGAAGTGCAGGCCGATCGCTTTTTGCAACTCTTTGTGTCACGCATTCAAGGTAAGTAAACAGCACCCGGTTTTGCAGTGGTAGCAGAAGGTAAAGAGTTTTGGAGGGTTTTAAGATGAAGCCATCATTTCAGAAGTGCGCAGTTTTCGCGCTGTTGCTGGTTTTCCTTGGCGCTATCCACACCGCGGCGCAAAACCTGGATCGCGGCGCTATTCATGGATTCGTGTATGACACTTCGGGTTCCGCCGTCCCCGGGGTGAGAGTGACCCTGACCAATCCCGCGACAGGCCTTCGTCGCGAGCTCATGACCGACGAAAACGGCGCGTACGACTTTGAAGCCGTGGTCCCCAGCGATTACACAATCACGTTCGAGTCCGACGTTTTCAACACTTACACAGTCAAACAGATTGTGGTCGCCATCGGATCATCACTCGCGCTGGACGCCCACATGAAAGTCAAATCGTCGGAACAAAGCATTACCGTCACTGCCGATGCCGTGGGCATCGTAGATACATCCACGGCCGGCATCTCTCAGCTCCTCGACACCAGGAGTCTTGAAAATCTTCCCTTTCCCGGCCGAGACTACCGCGACCTCGCGCAACTTACGCCCTCCGCACAGGTCGTTCCCGGTCTTCGCGGCAACATTCGTCTGGGTGGACAACAGAGCGATTACACCGGCCTGGTCATCGATGGCGCCGATACCACCAACAATTTCTTCGGCGAGAATTTCGGCTCTCTCGAGACCAAGAACCTCACGGTACCGATCGAAGCCGTCCAGGAATTTCAGGTAGTCACAAATGGCTTTGCCCCCGAATTCGGGCGCGCTACCGGCGGTCTTCTTAACGTGGTGACCAAGTCCGGCACAAACGAAATTCACGGCGAGGCTCACGAATATTACCGTGGAGGCGCGATTAGCAAAGACGACGCCTTGGGTAATCCTTCCAGTATTAATTGGCAGAATCAGTTTGGCGGCTCGGTCGGCTTTCCTATCCGCAAAGATCGTCAGTGGCTGTTTCTTTCTACCGACATTCAACGGAATAGCGGCCCTCTTACCACCAATCTGTGCGGTGGCGACCCGGTCTGCCAAGGCTCCGCCGGTCCAATCGTCGGCCCGCTCGTGCCGAACAGCGGCGAGGTCTTGCCGCCCGCCTGTAAACCGCTAGACGCCGATCCAGCTAACAATCATCTGCTTCCGCTTTGTTATGGAGTGCCCAACCTCGGCGCCCTCGAAGGTCCGCACACGCAATTCCAGGATTTTTTCACTCTTCTTGGACACTATGACTGGCAGATCACGCCGGCAAACCACTTCAGCGTCCGGGGCCTGGTTACCCGCAACAACACCAAGGGATTTACCGGCGGACATGGACAGTCGGAAACCTCCGACGCCTTCATCGACACCGAGGCTTTCGTGAACCAGGGCGTCAGCGGGGTCTTTGCGCTCACGACCGTCATGGGACGCCGAGTCAATGAGCTTCGATTCTTGCTGCAGGGCGAAACACGTAAGCGCAAACCGATCTTCTCCGGCGCGCCGGAGGTGGACATCTTTGGCCACGGCACATTTGGACAGCGCTTCTACCTGCCAGCAAACAATGACAACGGCAAACTGCAGGTGCAGGACAACTATTCCTATTCATTTTCCAAGCACGACGTGAAGTTCGGTGGAGACGTCGATGCCTTCACCGACCGCAAGGACGTTTTCGCCGGTTGGACCGCCGGCCGGTACAATTTCACGAATCTGTGCGACTTTGACCCTTCGACTTGCGCAGCGGGGGAAATGCCCAATATTCCCAACTTTTATTTCCAGGGTTTCGGCTTGAATGGACTAGATCCATTCCAGGCAAACACCTTGAAGCCGAATTACCAGACGGGAATCGGCTTGTACGTACAGGACAAATGGCGAATCACGCCCCGGCTAACACTTACGTATGGACTTCGCTGGGATGGCACCTGGAATCCCCAGCCGCAGACTCACATCCCCGGAGTGATGGTCTATACCGGCGTGGGTCCACTGGGAGGCGGCACTAAAGTTTCTCCTGTTCCCCAACACACTCCCAACGACTTTACTCAGATCGGACCCCGCATCGGTCTGGCCTGGAGTTTGTTCAATACCAATCATCCCACTACGTTGCGCGCCGCATGGGGTTTTTACTATGCGCAAACTCCGACCATTTTCTTCCCGCAAGCATCCAACGGCGGCGGTTCGAAATCCACGACGCTCTTTTGCAATCCGCTATTTTTCTGCGCTCCGGAGAGTGGTTTTCCCTACACCTTCCAATCCAGTTTGGGGGTCACCTCTGAAGACCTGTGCGCCGCCGGACCGCCGTTCATCGGATGCCCGGCGATTTCCTACTCCGACCCGGCGTTGAAGAATCCCAAGGTCTCCAACCTGACCGTGGGCGTGGATCATGACCTCTCTGGTGGCTGGCAAGTATCGGTGAATTATGTTTTCATGCACTCCACGCACCTGAAGACTGGCGGATTCAGCACTTCGAACTGGCAGAGAAATCTTACGCCGGTGGGAACCGACGAGTTCGGCCGCGCACTGATCGGCTCCACCGGCGCTGGATTCGTTTGCCCGGCGAACAACGTATTTGTTTTTGGGGATTCTCCGCTGCCGCTGGATTGTACGTTGTCGCCATTTTCCGGAGCGGAGGAGTTGGCCAGCTTCAGCCACGGAAACTACCACGCCGTGACCGCTGCCATAAACAAACGCTTCTCACATCGCTACCAATTCTTCGGCAACTATACCTGGTCGAGGAACTACAGCAATGACTCCAGCGAACGCGATACGGACACATTTTTCGGAGCACAGGATCCCTTCAACATCGGTATCGACTATGGCCGCAATGGGCTCGATCTCACCCATCAGTTCAAAGCCGGGTTGATCCTCGATCTGCCCATGGGCTTCAACATGAGCAGCAATTTTATTTATCACAGCGGCCTCGCCTACCCGGCGTATTCCTCAGCCGACTTGAACGGGGACACGGTCATTAACCAGTTTTCCAACGATGACCGTCCGGTCATCGACCTTGGCGGAAAAGAATCTTTGCTGACCCGGTATCCCGCCCGCCAGCCGGACTTTTTTACCTGGGACCTGCGCCTCAGCAAAAATTTTCACCTGGGCGAACGTTACCAACTGCTGCTGGTAGCCGATGTTTTCAATCTGACCAACCGCGGCAATTTGTACTCCAATCCAGACAACACCGGATTCGTAACGCTAAACAATTGCGTACCGGGACTTGCCGGCACGCTGCAGACAGTTTGCGATCCGCTGACGGCACTCCCCAAACAGGGCAACGTCTATCACACCGATTCCGGGCAGCCGGTGCCTTATGGCGTGCACGATGAAATTTCGCCAGGCAGCACGGCGCTTGCCGCGCAGTTCGGTGTACGTTTCCAGTTCTAGGCGATTTCCGGCAGCCGAGCGACTACGGCGAAAGCCCTGTGCGTTGGCCCACTCTGACCGGCAGCCCGGTTCTCGATAGCCTGCGCCCAGTCATCGAGAAGTCGCACGATGTGCGCACCAATCTGGACAAAATTGCGGAAGTCGCAGGTTGGATGGCCTATGAGGCACTGCCCTTCCCGGAGTTCACGCTTCCTTTCGGAGTCGGAGCAAGCGACAGCAACGAGACTATAGACTTTATTCTGGTCGCCGATTCCATCGACACGGCTTTCACGGATTTTTCATCCGGCGAGAAATTTCAAGTAGATTTCGCCGGAAGGCACTGGTCGGACTCGGAAGCCGAATTCGCCTGCTTGAAGCGAGCTCTAGATTCCGGCATTGCCATCCTAGACGGGAAATTTCTCTCGACGGTGTCTCGCGAAGAGCTTGATGGCATCTTCGCGGGCAACATCAAGATGCCGATGCTTGATGAAAAGCTGGAGGTGCTGCATCAAGTCGGCGGCGTGCTGGTCGAGAAATACGACGGGCGCTTCCACAAATTTATTCAAGCGTGTTCGCCTCGACTGTACGACAACGGAAACGGCATCATCGATCGCCTGGTGAAAGAGTTTCCGCGTTTCAATGACGTCAGTATCTTTGCGGGCCATGAAATCAAATTCTACAAGCTGGCGCAGTTGGGCGTGTGGATGCTGTACTCCACGCTGCACCGCTCTGGACAATTCCACCTGGATGATCTCGAAAAGATGAGCGCCTTCGCGGATTACATTGTTCCGGTGGCGCTGCGCCTGCTGGGTATAATCTCGTATTCCACAGAATTGGAGTCTGCCATCCACGCACATCAACTGATTGCGCGCGATTCCACACAGGAAATTGAAATCCGCGCGCATTGCTTGTACACCACGGCCTTACTTACGCAAGAGATCAACAGGCTGCGCGGCCCGCAAGAACAAGTGATCATCCCGCAAATCGATGCGCGGCTGTGGACCCACTATCACACCACTTCCTGGCCTCATCATTTGACCCGTACCATCATGTATTGATCTGCGGCAGATGGCCAGGGCCTCGAGAGGTAAATCTATGCCGTTCGTAAAAACAGCATTGCGCTGCGCCAGCCTGGTCCTGCTGGCCAACGTTCTGCAATGCGCGTGCCCGGCTCACGCAAAACGCAAAGTCATCATCGACCAGGATTGCGCCGGGCCCGGTGGCACGGACATGCAGGCAACCCTCGCGCTGATCAATTCTCCCGACACCGATGTGCTGGGCATCACCGTACTCACCGGCGACGCGTGGCGGGACGAGGAAGTCCAGCATGCGTTACGCCTCCTCGAAATTATCGGCCGCACCGATATCCCCGTGATTCCCGGCGCGGCCTTCCCGCTCGTGAATAGCAAGGAATACATCGCCAAATGGGAAACGCTCTATGGAAAAGTGGTCTACCAGGGCGCGTGGAATTACGCCAAAGGTTACCCGGTCCATGGACCGTACGACCTTCCGCCCATGCCCGAAGGCGCGCCATCCACAAAAGCTGCGACGGAAGACGCCGCGCGGTTCTTGGTGCGCATGGTTCAAAAATATCCGCATGAGGTCACCATTTATGCCGCCGGGCCGATGACCGATCTGGCGCTGGCGATCGCTCTCGATCCGCACTTCGCCGAGCTCACTAAAGAACTGATCGTAATGGGTGGCAGCATCAATCCCCACACCGACGACCCGGAGTTCCGCTTGACCCCACGCCGTGAATTTAATTTCTGGATGGATCCCGAAGCGTCACACGCTGTTTTGCACGCCCACTGGCCGCGCATCGTCTTGACCACCGTGGACATTTCCGTTCAAACCCGCATGGAGAAAAGCCTGATCGCCAAAGTGGCAAAAAGCTCAACGCCGGCGGCGCAGTACGTCGCGAAATATGCTGAAGCGAATTATCTGTGGGATGAGTTAGCCGCGGTCGCTTGGCTCGATCCCAGTTTCATCACCAAATGGCAGAAACTTTACATTGACGTGGAGATCGATCACGGCGCTTCCTACGGCGATACCATTGCCTGGGCGCCCGGCCAGCAACCCGGCATGGGCGAACAGCTAGTGGAAGTTCAAAAAGAGATGGACAAGGAAACATTCTACAAGGAATACGTGAAGCTCTTGACTCGCCCGACGCCTAAGCCGGCTCGCTAGCTTCTTCGAGAAATGAACTAGGGATGCGGCTCGGAGGCCGTTCGCACCGCTTCCCGATAATCGATGTCGTCCGGCTCAAGTTCGGCGGCCTTCTTGAAGGCACGAAGAGCCTGCGCACGATCATTTTTCAGCAGCCAGATCCTGCCGATCTCGAAATAGGCGTCCGCTTCCTTTGGATTCACCAGCGTCACGGACCGGAGCGCCGCCATCGCCGCGTCAAGATTTCCGTCTCGCTCCTCGATCACCCCGCGCACGTACAAAAAATCCGGCTGATAAGGTTGCAGTTGGAGCGCCTTTTCGATGGCGGCCCTGGCCAGCGGCACCCGCAGCAGGGAAAAATAAATCTTGGCCTGTTGTGAATACGCGAAACCGTTGTCAGGATTTTTTTCGAGGGCCTCGTGCAACAATCCCTGCGCTTCGGCCAGCTTGTTCTGCATCGCCAATGCGTTGGCCTGCTCCACCAGGTGCAGCGACTGCACGCGATTTTCCGATCGCTCATGCTCCGCGCGCGACGCGGCCTCAAACTCCGCCCGCACTCCCTCCGACAGTTCTTTCTCCCCAGCGCAATCGTAGGCGCTGGCCAGCAAAAACAACCCGTCTTCATCCAGCGCGATCGCTGGTCCTGCGGGTGGTCGAAGAATTGCCGCGGCCCCCTGACATTCCTTCAACCTGACGAGTATCTTGGCGTCCAGAATCCGGCCCGGCAGGTAATCCGGGCGAGCTGCGACCACTCTTTCCACATCGCTGCGGGCTTTTTCATTCTCGCCGGCGTCCGCATATATTCCCGCGCGCAGAAATAACGACAGGCCGTCGTTCGCATCCCGACCCAGCACCGAGTCGAGTTCGCGGAGGGCTCCGTCGGAATCTCCTTTTCCTAGATACGCGGCCGCCAACAAATTCTTGATGGCGTTGTTAGTGGGCGCATCTTTCAGCGCGGCTTGGAGAGCCTGGATTGCCGCGTCGTAAGCCTGCGCATCCACTTCCAGGCTTCCTATTGCGCGCAGGACCTCAACACTCCGGGGATGTTGTTGCCGCGCGGTTTGCAATATTTTGCCTGCTTCGTCGTCGTTGTGAACCCGCCGGTACGTTTCTGCCAGCGCCAGTTCGATATTTTCGCCGGCAGGTTGAAGAGTCAGAGCCCGCTGATATGCCTCTATCGCTTCCGGGAGTTGCGCTCGTTCGACCAGCAACTTCGCCAATCCGATCTGAAGTCTGGCGTCATGCGGCGCCGCCGCGATTTCACGTCGGTAATTCTCGACTGCATCTTCGGCGGCTGACTGTTTCGTATCAGCTGACGATTGTTGTAGCGAATCAAACTCTCGCGCGCCTGCGGCCGCGGCACTGCCGGCTGCTGAAACAATGCCCGGCAGGAATAAACAGGCCGTCAGGATGTGCCTCTTGGAAAAAATTCGCATAATGTAAATAATTTTCGTCCGAAACATTCCGGTGAGCCGGCCTGCGCCCCCGCGAACGCAATCAGCAGCAAATATAACAGAGAAAAATGGGCACATCAGGGTGGCGCTTGCCGTGGCCTTTGCGCTTCGCCTTATGCTATCGTTCCCGGCGCTTGCGGCCTGACCCGCCATCTTGCGCCGCAAATCGCCAGGCCGATCCATCCCGGCACGCGCAGGAGAAATATGCCAGAATCCGCTAAAGTCGTTGGAATCGGAAGCTGCGGCGTCGACTATTTTGCAATTGTTCCTCGATTGCTGGGCCCGGAAGAAAAAATAAACGCCGATCGTCTGGAAATTCATGCCGGCGGAGTGACCGGCAACAACCTTACGCAAGTGGGCCGCTTGGGAATCTCAGCCGCCTGGCTGGGCCTGATCGGCGACGATGACAGCGGCCGGCTGATCACCAAGGCTTTCGCCGACGACGGCCTGGATCTTTCCGGCATTGAAACCATCAAGGGCGAACAATCCACTTTCGTGTGGATCCCCGTCGACGCGCAGGGCGAGCGCTGCATCTATATGTTTCCGAATATCAACGGCAAGCTTTCCGCCGAGCAGGTACGCACGCTTTTTTCTTCGCACATTTCCAAAGCAAAACATTTTCATACCGAAGCCTCGCAGCTACCCTTACCGCCCATCAAGGAGGGCATGAAGATTGCCTGCGCGGCAGGGGTGCGCGTGATACTTCGATCTCGACGTCGCACCCAGTTACTTCGCACAAGCCAGGCTGGGCAGCGAAGAAGAACTCCTCGCCGCACTCCAACTGGTGGATGTCTTGAAACCGTGCAAAGCAGCCGCGCGCGAAATCACCGGGGAAAGCAACTACGAAAAAATGGCCACCAAGCTCCTGGCGCTGGGGCCAAAACTTGTGGCCCTCACGATGGGAGCCGACGGCTGCCTTATCGCCAGCGCCAATCAAATGGTTCGTGTGCCGCCATTTCAGGTCAAAGTTGTAGACTCCACGGGCGCCGGCGATGCCTTCATGGGCGGTTTGTCATACGGCTTGCTGCAAGGATGGGAGCACCAGCACGTCGGCATTTTCGCCAACGCGTGTGCAGCGATCTGCTGCACCAAGGTGGGCGCTCGGTCCATGGGCCGCCTCGATGATGTGATGGCATTGATCAAGTCGCAGCGCGGCGCGGAACCGTCGGCCTTCTAAGAATAGTTCGGCGTCAGTGGTGCCGGAAGAATTGGCGCATAGGAGAAACGTAAATGTTCGTGCCGCACACTTTCATTGTGGCCCTGATCATGATGGTCGCCAGCGCGGTTTGCTGGGGCTCCTGGGCAAACACCTATAAAGGTGTAAAGAATTATCGCTTCGAACTTTTTTATTGGGATTACGCCGTCGGAATTTTTCTGATTTCCCTGCTTCTGGCTTTCACCATGGGCAACACCGCGAACGACCCTTCGAGTTTTCTGAATAACGTCCACAGCGCGGACAATTCCAACATCGCCTCCACCATGTTCGCGGGAGTGATTTTCAATCTGGCCAATCTGCTGCTGGTCGCCGCGATTGATATGGCCGGACTCGCCATCGCCTTCCCGGTGTCCATCGGTATCGCGCTGGTCGTGGGTGTGGTTTCGAGTTATATCCTGCAGCCCAAGGGACACGCGGGCCTGCTGGCCGCGGGCGTAGTCTGCGCTCTCATCGCGGTGATCCTCGACGGCAAAGCCTACGGCAGCCTTGCAACCGCCAATCGCGCCGTCACCAGAAAAAGCATCGTGACCTGTGTCATCTCCGGAGTTTTGATGGGCATCTGGGCGCCGTTCGTTACTCGCTCGATGACCCACGGCAACACTCTCGGCCCTTATAGCGTCGCGGTATTTTTGACGCTCGGCGCGCTGCTGTCTTGCCTGGTTTGGAATATTTATTTCATGAAGCATCCCTTGGCCGGACAGCCCGTGAATTTCTCGGAATTTTTTCGCGGCCCGGCCTCCGGTCATTTTCTCGGAATTCTGGGCGGCTGCATCTGGGGAGTCGGCACGGTTTTTAATCTGGTGGCCGCAAACTTCACCGGCGTGGCCATTTCCTATGCTATCGGTCAATCTGCTCCGATGGTCGCGGCGCTGTGGGGCATACTGGCCTGGAAGGAATTCCGCGGCGCCAACCGGCAAGCTTACGTATATCTCGCTTGCATGTTTATTTTTTACCTTCTGTCCATTCTGGTGATCTCCTACGCCAACACTGCCACCTGAATTTCTCCGAATCTTGTAATTCTTCGATGATCTGCAATTCCCGTCGGCTTTGGCTCCTCGGACGCTGAACATTCTTATTGAGGTAGGTGTGCCCTGCCGGTAGTTGTGTGTCCAAATCTCGGCATGGTCATTGCTAACACGCGAGTTACGGCCGTTATTCGATGTATTGGGAGGAAGTTCGTTGGCTTCCAGCACGGCAAAGCAGCAGACCTACATTGCCAAATCGGGACGGTTTATCTCTTGAATCGTGCCACTTTGAAATTCATCGGCGTTAACCAATATGAACTCCGACAACCGTGCCACGGCAGAATCGGCGCCGTCAGGAAAAATGGATAAACATCCCGACTCCGAAAGGATTTTCGCGCTACGCCGATATGTCGTCGGCTTTTTCGTCGTGGTCATCTATGTACTGTTGGATCGCTCCACCGTTTTCTTCCAAATGTGGAGCAATATCAGCGCCTGGTATCCGCCGATTGGACTATCCATTGCCGTGCTCATCGGCCTGGGCGCACGCTATGCGCCGGTCCTCCTCCTGGCCGGATGGGTATCCGCCAAGCTGAACTATCACACCGCGACGTTGAGCTACAATTTCCTGGCAGGCAACCTCATTATCATAAGCGCGTATACCGGCGCCGCAATTTTCATGCAACGCGTTTTGAAAATGGACTGGCGGCTTACTTCGATTCGGGACGTGATGTATTTGTTATTCGTCGCCCTGCCCGCCTCCGGCATAGTCGCTTTCCTCGGCACGTTGATGATCGTGCTCGATCACGCCATTCCCTGGAACGAATATGTCAAAGCGTCCTTGAACTGGTGGGTAGGGGATGCTGTTGCTATCACTTGTATAACGCCCTTTTGCCTGGTGTTCTTGATGCCCGCGGTGCGCCGCTTTATTGGCATGACACCCACCGCGACAGACGTTGAATCTGCCCTCGCCACGCAAAGCATTCACCAAGCCCATGGGCTCTTTCGCACCGTTGAATCCATCGCCATATCCGGCGTGATCGTGGGGTCGCTGTGGGCCATTCTCGGACCAGACTCCAGAGACAATCACGACATGTTTTATCTTTTTTTCCTCCCCATCATTTGGATTGCGGTGCGGCGCGGATTGCGGGGAGCCACGATCGGAATCCTGATGGTGGATGTCGGTATCGTTCTCTCTCTTCGAATTTCTCACGGGGACCCCTCTCATTTCGCCGTGTTGCAATTTCTGATGCTGATTCTATCGGTCACTGGACTCGTGCTCGGTTCGCTGATCAGCGAGCGGGACCGCACCGAGTCGCGCCTGTCTCGCGAAGAAGAGCGTATTCGTCTGCTGCTCGAATCGGTCGGTGATGCCGTTTACGGCATGGATGCCTACGGGAACTGCACGTTTTGCAATCCGGCCTTTCTGCGGTTGATGGGATACTCCTCGCAACAAGCGTTGTTGGGAAGAAATATCCATGACGTGATTCATCATACCCGGCAGGACGGTTCGCCTTTCCCCTGGAGCAATTGTCCCCTTCGCGAAGCACTCACGTCGGGAGAGAAATTCCATGCTGTCAATGAAACCATGTGGCGGTCCGACAGCAGCAGCGTTTGCGTGGAAATGTGGTCCCATCCGCTTGTCCAGGATGGCAAAGTCCGCGGCGCGGTCGTCACTTTGACGGACATGACCGAACGCCTGGACGCTGAAAAAGCGTTGCGCCAGGCCAAAGAAGCAGCGGAAGCTGCGAACCACGCCAAGAGCGATTTTCTCGCCAACATGAGCCACGAGCTACGCACGCCTATGAATGGAATTCTCGGCATGGCTGCGCTCGCTCTGGACACCAACTTGTCCGTCGAACAACGCGAGTACCTGGTGATGGTCAAGAGTTCGGGCGATTCGCTGCTTTCGCTTCTCAACGACATCCTGGATCTGTCCAAGATCGAGGCCGGCAAGGTGGAACTGGAAATTTCCGATTTCTCCATCGAGGACTGCATCGAAAAAGCGCTCTTGCCCGTCTCGCCTCTGGTCCAAAAGAGACCCATCGAACTGGCCTGGAATGTCGTGGGCCTGCCGGCCTTCGTGCGCGGAGATCATTCCCGGTTGCGGCAGGTATTCATCAATCTGCTGGGCAACGCCGTCAAATTTACTACCCAGGGCGAAGTAAGCATCGTCGGTGAGCTCGTGAATGAGACAGAGACCGCTGTCAACGTGCACTTCACCATCTCGGATACCGGCATAGGCATTCCGCTCGAGAAACAAGTCAGAATTTTTGAATCCTTTGCCCAGGCAGACATGTCCATCAGCCGCAGCTACGGCGGCACCGGGCTGGGGTTATCCATATCCGAGCGGTTGGTCAAATTGATGAACGGCCGGATCCGGCTGGAGAGCGAAGAGGGCCGCGGC
The DNA here is from genome assembly GCA_963819625.1 of uncultured Acidobacteriota bacterium. GTDB lineage: Bacteria > Acidobacteriota > Terriglobia > Acidiferrales > UBA7541 > Acidiferrum. The sequence continues at coordinate 494,832 of CAWFWY010000015.1, read as the reverse complement.
AGTAAATTCCATGTTGAAATTCCTTTTCTGCCGTCCGCGGCGCTCGGGGATTCTTTCAATCCCGATCGCCGGCTGGCCGCGCTGCATCCGCGCGTCCTGATCGCAGATGAAAATGCCGTAAACCTGGCGCTTCTGAAGCGTGTCTTGTCCGTATGGGGCATTCAACCTGTGATCGCTTCTGGCGCTCGCGAAGTCTTGGCCATTTTCCAGGAGAACTTGCAAAGAGGCACTCCCATTTCCGCTGCTGTTCTCGCGGTGGAACGGCCCGCCGCGGAGGGGCTCGAGTTGGTTTCCCTGCTCCACGCTTCGAAGAGTCCCGCGCCCCAAATCATCTTGATGTTCTCGTCGCTGATCGACGCCGAGAGCGCCGCCCTCTGCAAGCGACTCGGAATCATCACCATCTCTAAACCGCTTCGCCGCCTGGCATTGCATCAGGCCCTGGGAGGAGAGCGCCGGGCCACCCTGGTGAGGGAGTCGGCCATCGTGTCTGAGTATGCTGCGCCCAGCACCGGCCTTCGCATTCTGCTTGCGGAAGACAACGCCATAAATCGCCACTTGATTTCCCGCATCCTCGAAAAAATGGGCCACTCCGTGGCAGTTGCTGCGGATGGCAAGGCCGCCCTCGCCTTGTTGTCCCAACAGGAGTTCGATCTCATCGCCATGGATATGCAGATGCCCGTCATGGACGGAATCGAAGCCACCCGCATTCTTCGGCGGCAGGAACTGGGCACGCTCCGGCACATGCCCATTATTGCCATTACCGCCAACGCCTTTGACGAGGACCGACGCAAGTGCTTCGAAGCCGGCATGGACGGCTATGTCGTCAAACCGGTAACGTCTCAAGCCATTCGCGATGAAATTGGGAGAGTTCTATTTACTCTGGGTGGCAAGCAAGCCGCTCCGCTCCAAAACCAGGTCAGCTGATTCACTCGGTTTCAGCACGGCCGGGTTAATTTTGTTGTTCGCTCGTGGGACGCCGAATCCCATTTCCGCTCCGCTTGCGGCAATCACGCGTGCCATGTTCTCCTAGGTTGTTCATTTTGCCGCCCTTACCGGGCCGCTGTTCAGGCATCCAACTTGCCACTCAAGGTGTATCAATCTTATGGACATTCAACGCCCATCGAACGCTCACGCCAAAAAAATTCGACGCATCCTGTACGCCACGGTCGCCGTTCTGCTCATAGCCGGTGTCACCTTTGGGCTTTCTCGTTTGCGCCCAGCTGCTCCTTCCGTCGACCGCGCCACCGTCTGGACCGACGAGGTAAAAAGGGGTCCCATGCTTCGCGAAGTTCGCGGCCTCGGCACTCTGGTTCCAGAAGACATCCGCTGGATCCCGGCGCAAACAGATTCGCGCGTGGACCGTATCGTTCTCCGCCCGGGCGCCATCGTGAAACCCGAGAGCATCATCCTGGAATTGAGTAATCCCTCGTTGCAGCGCGACGCCTTGGACGCCGAATACCAGCTCAAGGGCGCCGAGGCCGACTACGAAAACCTGAAAGTCCAGGTAAACAGCGAGCTTCTGAATCAGAAAGCCCAGGCCGCCTCGGTCCGCAGCGACTACGAGCAAGCCAAGCTTCAGCATGATGTAGACGACAGGCTCCACGAAGAAGGCCTGGGCGCTGATGTAACCGCGAAGCTCTCCAAAGTAAAAGCCGAGCAGCTGGCCATCCGCGTTCAGCTGGAAGATCAACGCACCCTGATCGCCAGCGACTCCGCGGCTGCCAGGCTTGCCGCACAGCGCGCTCACGTCGATCAGCAGCGCGCCCTTTATCAATTGCGCCGCAGCGAACTGGAAGCCTTGCACGTGCGCGCCGGGATTGACGGCGTGCTGCAACTGCTCCCGGTCGATGTCGGCCAGCACGTTACGCCCGGAACAAACCTGGCGCGCGTCGCAGACCCCAAGAAACTTAAAGCGGAGATCAAGATCGCGGAGACCCAGGCCAAGGACGTCGTCATCGGCCTAAAGGCTGCCATCGACACGCGCAATGGCATCGTATCCGGGCATGTTTCGCGCATCGACCCCTCGGTGCAGAACGGCACAGTGACCGTGGACGTGGCCATCGACCAGCCGCTGCCCCAGGGCGCGCGCCCCGACCTCAGCGTCGACGGCACCATCGAAATCGAAAATCTTAAAGACGTGCTCTACGTCGGACGCCCCGTTCATGGCCAGTCCGACAGCACCGTGGGAATTTTCAAATTGGATGAAGACGGAAGCGATGCCACGCGCGTCAATGTAAAGCTGGGCCGCAGTTCGGTAAATACCATCGAGATTCTTGGGGGGCTGAAGGTCGGAGACAAGGTGATCCTCTCCGATATGTCGGCTTGGGATAATTTCGATCGTATTCGGCTGAAGTGATGACGTATCTGTTCGTCTGTCGGGAGAATCGTTGATGCAGACGTTTTGGCAAGATGTCCGCTACGGCCTGCGCATGCTCGCGAAGAACCCGGCCTTCACGGCGATTGCCATTCTCACGTTGGCTCTCGGCATCGGCGCCAATACCGCTATTTTCTCGCTAGTAGACCAGATGCTTCTCCGACGCCTGCCGGTAAATCATCCCGAACAACTCGTGGTTCTTCGCTCCCCTGGACTCAAAGAAGGGCACGTCTGGAGCGACGGCGACGACGCTCAATCGTTTTCTTATCCCATCTATAAAGGCTTGCGGGAAAACACTTCGGTTGTGTCCGGCATGCTCGCCCGCTTCGCCTTCAACGCCAGCATTTCCAGCCATGGCCAGACCGAACGCGGTCTTGGCGAGCTGGTTTCAGGAAATTATTTCGACGTCCTCGGCGTTCGACCCTCGTTTGGCCGGCTGTTCACGCCCGACGACGACAAAGTTCCAGGTGGTCATCCCCTGGCGGTTTTGAGTTACTCCTACTGGCAGCAGCACTTCGGCGGCGACCCTGGGATTCTGAATCAAGCGTTGCTGGTCAACAACACGGAACTTACCATCGTGGGTGTCGCGCAAAAAGGTTTCGACGGCATTCAGGTCGGCCAAATCGCGCATGTCTTTGTGCCCATGATGATGAAGGGGCAGATGACCCCGGACCGCAACGGGCTGGATGATTGGAACGATGCCTGGGCGGCCATTTTGGCTCGCCGCAAACCCGGCGTTTCCACCGCTCAGCTAGAGGCCGGCCTCACCGTCACGTACCGGCCGCTGCTCGAGCAACAACTGGCTACCAACAAGAGTTGGGATCAGAAGAAACGGCAGGAATTTCTCGCCAAGAAGGTTCTAGTGGTGCCGGGCGCCGTCGGGCGGCCCACCGTTCAGAACGACTCCGGGCCCGCGCTGATGGCTTTGTTCGCGCTGGTAGCGCTGGTGCTTCTCATTGCGTGCACCAACGTCGCCAACCTGCTGCTGGCTCAAGGCGCGTCGCGGCAGCGGGAGTTCGCCATTCGCAGCGCTCTGGGCGCCAGCCGCGGCCGGATGGTGCGGCAGTTATTGATCGAGAGCCTGCTCTGCGCTTTGGGCGGTGGCGCATTGGGTTTGGTGATCGGTCTGTGGCTGATGAATATTTTGACGCCGGAAATTATCTCCACGGGCGTGTCCGGCCTTTCCGCCAGGCTTGACGGTACAATCTTGGCGTTTGCCGCAAGTGCGACGCTGCTATGCGGAATCTTGTTTGGCGGCATCCCCGCCTGGCGCGTTACGCGAACCAGCGTCACGCAGACTCTGAAAGAACAAGGCTCGACCGGCTCGGTGGCCATGTCTCACGTGCGCTTTCGCAAGTTCCTAGTAGCCGGCCAGGTGGCTTTTACGTTGTTGCTTCTGGCAGGCTCGTGTCTTTTCACCAGGACTCTGTGGAATCTTCGCAAGACCGACCTGGGATTGAATACCTCGAATGTAATTACCTTTTCCATTTCTCCGGCGCTGAACGGTTACGACACGCCGCGCAGCATCGCGCTCATCGACAGCATGCGCGAGCGTCTCGCAGCGCTTCCCGGGGTTGGTGCCGTGGGTACTTCCGAATTGCCGACTCTCACCGGCAGAAATTCCGGCGCAAACATCACCGTCGAGGGTAGACCGCAGACTCCTGACGATCCGGACGTGCTGTTCGATTTTATCAGCCCAGGATACTTTTCTACGCTCGGCGTGCCGCTGGTCGACGGACGCGACTTCACCGCCGCCGATTCCGCCAACGGCAACAAAGTCGTAATCATCAATGAAACGTTGGCCAGGCATTATTTCCCGAATCGCAACCCGCTTGGTTGGCACCTGGCTTTCGGCGGCGGCGCCAAAGTCACCCCTGATAGGCAGATTGTGGGAGTGATTAAAGACAACCGGCAGGACCACGTCCGCAGCGAGATGGCCTCGTATGTTTTCATCCCGTACGCGCAGAACAAAACCATAACGGGCATGTCTTTCTACGTGCGCACCCAGCAGGACCCTTTGCTGGTCGCCGATGAAATGCGTGGCACCGTCCGCAATCTCGACCCTAACATGCCGGTGTACGACCTCAAAACCTTCGACCGCGTTGTCGACGAAGACTTAATCGCCGAGCGCCTCATCGCCGCGATGTCCGCCGGTTTCGGCCTTCTGGCCGGGCTGCTGGCGGCTTTAGGAATCTATGGGGTGCTGAGTTACCTGGTGATTCAGCGCACCCGCGAAATCGGCATCCGCATCGCATTAGGGGCCGCCACGCCTGAAGTTCGCGCCCTGATTGTCAAAGAAGTCGGCTTCATGGTGATTGCCGGCGCAGCTGTAGGTTTACCTGCCGCATACGCATTCGCGCGGCTCAGCGAATCGCTGCTTTTCGGCGTTCACGCCAACAACATCGGCATCTATTTACTCGCTCTTACGGTGATCACGGTTATCGCGGCCGCGGCGTGCCTTGTCCCGGTGCGCCGCGCCACCCGGGTAGACCCTATCATTGCTTTGCGTTACGAGTAGCAGCGGAACTATTTGGCCCGCGGCTCGTATCAGTAGTGTGATTTAAGGAGAGGAAATGACTGAGTCCAACGGAATCCTCATCAAGATGGAAGGCGTCAAGAAAGTTTTCTACACCGACGAGGTCGAAACCCACGCCCTGTCGGAAATTCATCTGGAAATTCTGAAAGGGCAATATATTTCCATCGCCGGTCCATCTGGCTGTGGCAAATCCACCTTGCTTTCCATTCTGGGCTTGCTGGATTCGCCCACCGACGGGAATTACTGGCTCAACGGCCAGCCGGTCTCCAAGCTGACCATCAGCGAGCGTACTCGCATTCGCAATCGCGAAATCGGTTTTATCTTTCAGGCCTTCAACCTGATTGGCGATCTCACGGTCTACGAAAACGTCGAGTTGCCGCTCACCTATCGCGGCACCGGCGCAGCCGAACGCAAGCAGAAGGTGCAGCATGCCTTGGAGCGCGTCGGTATGGCTCACCGGCTGCGCCATTACCCTTCTCAACTCTCCGGAGGTCAGCAGCAGCGCGTCGCCGTTGCTCGCGCTCTAGTCGGCGACCCGTTGATCCTGATGGCCGACGAGCCCACCGGCAACCTCGATTCAAAAAACGGCGAAGCCGTTATGGAACTGCTGCGCGATCTGCATCGCAATGGCGCCACCATCTGCATGGTGACTCACGACGAACGCTACGCGCATTTCGCCGAGCGCAATATTCACCTCTTCGATGGCCGCATCGTCGATGAAACCAGGGAAGTCGGCGTAAGCGCATAAACGGCATTTTTTGCCGACCCGCAACTATTTTTCGCAACTGAGGCTACTCGTCCATGGATACCGTCCGGCAGGATGTTCGCTACGCTTTACGCATGCTCTGGAAGCACCGCTTCGCAACCTTTGTCTGCGCCGGAGCACTGGCGCTAGGAATTGGCGCCAACACCGCCATCTTCAGCATGGCTGAAGCTTTCCTGCTCCATCCCGTCCCGCTGGAAGACGTGAATCGCGTGGTGGCTATGGTCGATTCACAACCGCAACGCGTGGAGAATTCTCCGGTCGCTCCCGCCACTTACCTCGACTGGCAATCGCAGGCCAATTCCTTCGAGCAGGTTGGCGCGTATGCGTGGGACGGCGTCAATTTCACCGGCGACACTACCCCCCAAAAAATTCAGGATTTTCTCATCACCACCAACTTTTTCTCTGTTTTGGGAGTCCAGCCCCAGCTCGGACGTGATTTTCTTGCTGAAGAAGGCCAGCCCGGAAGAAATCAGGAGCTGATCCTCAGTCACGGGCTGTGGGAACGCCGCTACGCGTCCGATCCCAAAATTCTCGGCAAGACCGTGAAGGTCAACGGTAAACCGTTCACCATCGTCGGAGTGATGGCCAAAGGGTTCGACTATCCCATGAGCGCCGAAGCGTGGTTGCCCATGGCTTTCGATGCAAAAGCGCGCGTCGATCGTGAACATCGGCAGCTGTGGGTCCTCGGGCGCATGAAACCCAAAGTCTCCATCGCGCAAGCCAAAGCCGAAATGCTCACCATCGCGCATCACCAGGCCGACGCGTATCCTGATGCCTACAAGAACATTCAGCTTCGCGTGTTGCCTCTTGGTGAGTACACCGCCGGCGATCTAAATCGTCAATACACCCTTCTCCTACTGGGCGCTGTCGCGTTCGTCCTGCTGATCGCCTGCGCGGACGTAGCCAATGTTCAGTTTGCGCGTGTGTCCGGGCGCCAAAAAGAATTGGCCGTTCGCAGCGCCATGGGCGCAAGCCGCACCCGCATTGTCCGGCAATTATTAATCGAAAGCATCATGCTTTCGCTTTTCGGCGCGATAATCGGCCTTTTCGTAGCCCAGTGGGCACTTACTTTGATTCTTTCGCACATGCCTCCCGACATCGCGCGCTACGTGGCCGGATGGAAAACCATTCACCTGGATTTGGGCGCATTCTTGTTCACCTTCGTTATCGCCCTCGCCAGCGGCATTGTTTCCGGTATCGCGCCTTCGCTGATGAGTTCCCGCTCCAACATCTCGGAAACATTGAAAGAGAGTGGACGTGGCGCATCGTCTGGGCGCGCCCGCCATCGCCTGCGCGGCGCGTTGGTCATCGCCGAAGTGGCCTTGTCATTGATCCTGCTGGTCGGCGCAGGCCTCCTCGTAAAGGGCTTCCACGCTCTGCTTAGCGTCAACCAGCGCTATGACCCCGAAACCCTGCTGACCTTGAACCTGGATCTACCCGACGTGCAATATCCGGAAAAATCCGCCCGCGGCGCGTTTCACGACCGGCTGTTGGCCGATCTTTCCACCATTCCCCACGTGCAATCCGCGGCCATGGCCACTGCCGTGCCTTATTCGAATGGCGGTGGTATCAGCGGGGACCGTTTCTCCATCGAGAATCGGCCCTTGGAGAAGCGCGAGGAAGCTCGCAACGCCATCATGGAAACCATCAGCCCTAACTATTTTGCGCTCATGAATATTGGCCTGCGCGACGGCCGGGTCTTCGCCGATTCCGACGCGGACAAGACTCAGCCTGTCGCCGTTATCAGCGGCAGCCTGGCGAGGCGCTATTTCCCGGATGAAAACCCTTTAGGCAAAAAGGTTCGCGTCGGCGACGACGATTCCAACCCGTGGCTGACGGTGGTGGGCGTCGTTGACGACGTACATTACAACTGGCTCCAGAAAAACGACATTCCTACGCTATACCGCCCTTACCGCCAGAATCCGCCGCACTACACGACCGTGGTGTTGCGCACGGACGGCGATCCCTTGGCTTTTGTCTCCGCGGTGCGCTCCAAATTCGCGGCCATCGACAGCGAGTTGCCCATTTATGAAGTGAAGCCGCTCGACGTGGTCATCAACGAATCCATTGTGGGCATTGCTTACGTCGCCGCCATGATGGCCGCTATCGGCGTGATCGCGCTGGTGCTGGCTTCCGTGGGCGTGTATGGCGTGATGTCCTATTCCGTCAGCGAACGCACCCACGAAATGGGCATTCGCATGGCCATGGGCGCGACTGCCGCCGCCATTCACCGGCTGATCATCGGCAACGGAATGTTGCTCACCGGTATCGGCATCGCCATCGGATTGCCGCTGGCATTTGGCCTGGCGCGGGCGCTCTCCAGCTTGCTGTTCGGCGTCAATGCCGCCGATCCGTTTGCTTTCATCGGCTTGCCGCTGATCCTTGCCTCGGTAGCCGCGCTGGCATCCTATCTCCCCGCGCGCCGCGCCGTTCGCGTCGATCCGTTGACGGCTCTTCGCTATGAGTGAAACAATCCGCAAGGACTGTTAAGAGGAGCACCGTGGAACCCCTGATTCAATTTAGAAATCTCGAAAAATCTTACGATGCCGGCGGCAGCAAATTCTTTGTGCTTCGCCGCATCAATCTAGATATCCAGCCAGGCGAGTTTGTAACCATCATGGGACCGTCAGGCGCCGGGAAGTCCACGCTCCTCAGCATTATCGGAATGCTGGACAGCGCCTGGAGCGGTGAATATTATTTCCTAGGCGAAGCCGTCCACAAGCTGAACAACAAGACTCGCAACGAGCTTCACAAAGCCAACATTGGATTTGTATTCCAGAGCTATCACCTGATCGACAATTTGACCGTGTTCGAAAACCTTGAAGTGCCGCTCTCCTACAAGAACGTTCCTCACAAAGAGCGGGTCAGCCTGGTCTGCGATGCTCTCGACCGTTTCCACATCGTCGGCAAAAAGGATTTGTTTCCCAATCAGCTTTCCGGAGGCCAGCAGCAGCTAGTGGGCGTGGCTCGCGCGGTGATTTTGCATCCAAAACTGCTTCTCGCCGATGAGCCCACCGGAAATCTTCATTCCGCGCAGGGCGAAGAGATCATGCAGCTTTTCAAGAAGCTGAATGATGCGGGCACCACCATCATTCAGGTCACCCATTCGGAGCGCAACGCTGCCTACGGCAATCGCATCATTCAGTTAAAAGATGGCTGGGTCGTCAGCGAGAGTTCGCCGGCCACAGTGCAATCGGCGTAACCGGTTTGGGCTGGCTTTGAAGGTCCCACAAGCTCGCGGTTCCCAGCCCAGGAAGCTGATTTAGAATAGACTCGCCTCCGACGAAATGAAGCCTGCTACTCAGTCCTATCGCGTCTTACTCGCCGACGATCAACCCGATATCCGCGATGCCCTGCGCCTTTTGTTGAAGCGTGAGGGCTATGAAACGCACGCCGTGGCCTCGCCCGCCGACGCTCTGGCGGCCATCGAGTCGCGCGAATTCGACGCCGTGCTGATGGACCTGAATTACGCGCGCGACACCACTTCCGGCCAGGAAGGTCTCGACCTCCTCACCCGCATCCAGATACTGGACAGCACTCTCCCGGTCATCGTCATGACCGCCTGGAGCAGCGTGGAAGTCGCCGTGGAAGCGATGCGCCGTGGCGCCCGCGACTTCGTGCAAAAGCCGTGGGAAAATATCCGCCTCCTTTCCATCATTCGAACGCAAATCGATTTGCGCCAGGCCCTGCGCCAGGCTTCGCGGCTGGAAGCCGAAAATCGCCTGCTGCGCGCCGAATCGCGCCCCACTTTTCTGGCCAAAGCTCCAGCGATGCTCCCCGTGCTCGATTTAATCGGCCGCATCGGGCCGTCGGATGCCAATGTGCTGATCACCGGCGAGCACGGCACCGGCAAAGAAGTCGTGGCGCGGACTCTGCACGCGTTGTCGGGGCGTGCCTCGAAACCCATGGTCACCGTGAATGCCGGCGGCCTTTCTGAAGGCGTGTTCGAAAGCGAGCTCTTCGGCCACGTGAAAGGCGCGTTCACCGATGCGCGCTCCGATCGCGTGGGCCGTTTCGAGCTGGCCGACGGCGGTACTCTGTTTCTCGACGAAATCGCCAACGTGCCGCTGAATCTTCAAGCCAAGTTGCTGCGCGTTCTGGAAACCGGCGAGCTCGAGCGCGTAGGCTCTTCTTCGACGCGGCGCGTCGATGTGCGTGTTCTCGCCGCCACCAACGTCGACGTAAACTCCGAAGCCGCTGCCGGCCGCTTTCGCCAGGATTTGCTCTTCCGCCTGAACACCATCGAAATACTGATCCCGCCGTTGCGCGAACGCCGCGAGGACATCGATCTGCTCGCTCATCATTTCGTTCACGGATATTCCCAGCGGTATCGCAAAAACATTTCCGGCTTCGATCCCGCCGCGGTCACCGCGCTGCATGAACATCTCTGGCCCGGCAATGTGCGCGAGCTGGACCACGCCGTCGAGCGTGGCGTCCTGCTTTCCGCAGGCCCCCTGGTTCGCGCCGCCGATCTTGGTTTGCGCGCGCAGGCATCCACGGCCTCCGCGCGCCTCGAAGAGATGAGCCTCGACGAAGTCGAACGCCACCTGATACGCCGCACGCTCGCCCGCCACGACGGCAACGTCAGCCAGGCGGCCAAAGCGCTGGGACTCAGCCGCAGCGCGTTGTATCGTCGTTTGCAGAAGCACGAATTAGGATGAAGCGCCTCACCTACGAACGCCGGCTTCAATTCTTGGCGCTCGCTGCGGGTCTCCCCGGTTCTTTTATTGCGCTGATTTTGCTTTGGACCGGTTCGTACTCCTCCGGCGCCGCGTGGACACTTACTCTACTGATCTTTAGCCTGTGGCTCGGCTTCGCGTTTTCCCTTCGCCACCGCGTGGTTTTTTCTTTGCAGACTCTGTCCAACCTGCTGGCCGCCATGCGCGAGGAAGATTTCTCCATCCGCGCACGGGGCGCGCGCCCCGACGATGCGATGGGCGAAGTCATGATCGAAGTCAACGCCCTCAGCACCATGCTCCGCGAGCAGCGCCTCGGAGCCATGGAAGCCACCGGCTTGCTCCGCATCATCATCGAAGAAATCGATCTGGCTATCTTTACCTTCGATGATGAAACCAAGCTGCGCCTGGTCAACCGCGCCGGCGAACGCTTGCTCGCGCGCCCCATCGAACGCCTGCTCGGTTCTACCGCCGAGGAATTGCGGCTTGCCGCGTGCCTCGAAGGAGAATCCGCGCGCACCATGGACCTAACCTTCCCGGGCGCCTCGGGACGCTGGAGCATGCGCCGCGGCTCCTTTCGCCAGGGCGGCTTGCCGCATCACCTCGTGGTTCTCAGCGATTTAAGCCGTACTCTACGCGATGAAGAGCGCCAGGCCTGGCAGCGCCTCATTCGCGTCCTCGGTCATGAGCTGAATAATTCTCTGGCGCCCATTCAGTCCGTGGCTCAGGGCTTGGAAAGTGGACTGAACGCCGCAAACCAGTTGCCGGAATTGCGCACCGGACCCGCGGCCCCTATCCTCGAGGATCTGCAGCAAGGCCTGGGAATCATCCGCTCCCGGACGGAAGCTCTGGGTCGTTTCATGGCCGCGTATGCCCGTCTTGCCCGCCTGCCCAAGCCCAAGCTGCTGCCGGTACGCGTCGCCGATTGGGTCAGCCGCACCGCCAAAATCGAAACCCGCGTCAAGGTTTGTCTGAAGGAAGGGCCGCCCGACGTCGTGATCTCGGCAGATGTCGACCAGCTCGAGCAATTGCTCATCAATTTGATTCGCAACGCCGCCGATGCCTCTCTTGAAACTCGGGGCGGCGTACAGGTTGGCTGGTCGCTGCAGGGCTCGCAACTGGAAGTCTGGGTAATCGACGAGGGCCCCGGCATCCCCAATACCGCCAACCTGTTCGTTCCGTTTTTCACCACCAAGCCCGCCGGTTCCGGCATCGGCCTGGTGCTCAGCAGACAAATTGCCGAAGCCCACGGCGGCGAGCTCACCTTAACGAACCGCGTGGGCACTCGCGGATGCGAAGCCCGCCTCCGCCTGCCGCTGTAGATTCTGCTTCGCTTCACACTTCTTTGCGTATAATTCCGGGGTGAACTTAAGTCGATTTATGCCGGCAAACCAAGAGCCAAAAGGCGTGCTGTTGCGTCAAAATATCACCGGGTCTACTACCCTGCGTGTGTCTTCAAACATGTGCCATATCCGTCGCCAGTCGGGCATGAGAACGGGATTTATCTCGCTCCTTGCCGGCGCAATGTTGCTGCTTTCTGGCTGCGGAAAATCCACACCCAGCGTCCTGGGCGACGCCGCTCATCCCGCTCTCGTTCACGTTTATACCGTTGCGGAGGAAACCGCCCAGCGCCGCGTGCAGGCCTCCGGCTCCCTCTTCCCTTTCGAAGAAAGCATCATCAGCGCACAGGTTGAAGGCCGCATCTCTCAGGTTTTGGCTGACGTCGGTGACAACGTTAAAGAAGGCCAGCCGCTGATCGTCCTCGATCCCCAGGAATTGCAGTTCGAAGTAGATCGCCAGCGAGGAATTGTGCGACAGGTGCGCGCTCAGCTGGGCATCAACCCCGGCGATCCGCCGCCGTCCGATCCCAAAACGCTTGCTTCTGTGCAACGCGCCGAGGCCGATCGTTTCGAAGCCGACCAGAAATACAACCGCGCCCGCGAAATGTTTCAAGACAAGCTCATTTCACAACAACAACTGGATGAAGCCGCCAGCCGTTTTCAAAGTACCAGGGCCACTTACGATGTCGCGCTGCAAGAGGTTGACCGCCTGAAAGCCTTGCTGGTCTCCAGCGAAGCCAGCGAAAAATTGGCCGAGAAAAAATTGAACGACGCGATCATCCGCGCGCCATTCCCCGGCTCCGTTAAAACCAGGGAAGTTCATCCCGGCGAATTCCTTCGCGTGCAAAGCCCGGTCATGGTCCTGGTGCGCACCGACCGCCTGCGCGCCCGCCTGGCTGTGCCCGAGCGCTGGGCCGGTTGGGTGAAAGACGGCGCTACCGTCGATTTACAGGTCCAGGCTTTTCCCAACGAAACTTTTCACGGACAGATCTCCCGCATCAATCCTTCGGTCTCCCAGGATTCCCGCACCTTTGACGCCGAGGCCCTGCTCATCAACGCCGACGGCCGCCTGAAACCGGGCTTTTTTGTGCAAGCCTCCATCCCCAGCGAGAAGGAAGAAAAAACCATTTTCCTTCCCGAGCGAGCCGTGAATTATCGTTACGGCGTCTACAAAGTCTTCCTGCTGCACGGCAACCAGGTATCCGAACGCCAGATTCGTCCCGCGGGTCAAACCGAAGATGAGCGCGGCAGGCGTTTTGAAATTGCCGAAGGTCTGAAGCCGGGCGACCGCGTGGCCGTAGCCGTCTCGGGAGAATTGCAGGATGGCGCTACGGTCCGGGAGCAGGCTGAGGGCACCGCCGGCACAAAGTAGCGCGCATATCGAGACCGGCGAAACTATCCATGAGACTCGCTGAAATCTGCGTCAAGTATCCCGTCTTTACGGTAATGCTGATCGCTTTTCTGGTCACGCTCGGAATATTTTCCTACCGCGGGCTGGCCGTCGATCTTTTCCCCAAGGCCGATCCCGCCACCGTAAACGTCGAAGTCCAGCTTCCCGGCGCCACTCCCGAAGAAGTAATCACCGGCGTGGTTCTTCCGCTGGAAGACGCCATCTCCTCGGTCAGCGGCATCGACGAGATCACCGTGTATTCCACCGAAGGATTCGCGGAGATCACCTGCACATTTGTGCTGGAGCGCGACATCGAAGGCGCGGCCCAGGACATCCGCGAAAAAGTCGCCGGCGCCATCAACAACTTGCCGCGCGACACTTTGCCTCCGGTCATCACCAAGCAGGACCCGCAATCCGATCCCATCATGACCGTTCTGGTTAGCGGCTCGCTCAGCCGCCGCGAATTAACGGAAATCGCCGACAAGCAGGTGCGGCGCGCCATCCAGACCGTCGACGGAGTCGGCAGCGTCGATCTCAGCGGCGGGCAGGGACGCCAGATTCGCGTCCTGCTCGACGCGCAAAAGTTGACCTCTCACAATTTCACCGTGCTGGATGTGCGCGATGCCCTCCGCCGCGAAAACATCGAAGCGCCCGGCGGCCGCATCATTACCGGCCCTCAGGAATTAGGCCTGCGAACACTTGGCCGGGTGACCTCCGCCGAGCAATTCGGCGAGATCGTCATCGGCACTCGCGCCGGCACGCCTGTGCGCGTTCGCGACGTGGCCCAGGTGGAAGACGGCGCTTCCGAGCTGCGCACCTGGTCAGCCTTCTTTCGAAAAGGAGTTCCCGGTGAAGACGTCGTCACCGTCCAAATCCGCCGTCAATCCGGCGCCAATACCGTCCGAGTTGCCGATGATGTGCGCAAACAGCTTGATTTCTTACAGACCCAGTTACCGCCCGGCGTCCATCTCCAGGTCATTCACGACATCTCCGAATTTATCCGCGCGTCCGTCCATTCGCTGCTCGAGCACCTGATTCTAGGCAGCATTCTCGCCAGCCTCATCGTGTGGGTCTTCATGCGCAACTGGCGCGCCGTGCTCATCGCCGCCGTGGCCATCCCCACATCCATCATTGCCACCTTCACGCTGATGCGCGTGATGGATTTTTCGTTGAACAACATGACCTTGCTGGCGCTGACCCTCGCGGTCGGCATCGTCATCGACGACGCCATCATCGTGCTTGAAAATATTTTTCGCTTCATGGAAGAAAAAGGCACGGATCGCGCCACCGCCGCGGTTCAGGCCACCCGAGAAATCGGTTTGGCCGTCATGGCCACCACGCTCTCTCTGGTGATTATTTTTCTGCCCATCGCCTTCATGACCGGTTACGCGCGAAAATATGTGAACTCTTTCGGCTGGACTATGGCCATGGCCATTCTGGTCTCGCTGCTCGTGGCCTTCACGCTCACTCCCATGATGAGTTCCCGCCTGCTCAAAGTGGGCGAAAAGGAAAAAGAGCAGCACGCCCACGGCTTCATGCACCACATTGAAGAATTCTATTTGATGCTTTTGCGCTGGTCCCTGGCCCACCGCCGCGTCATTCTCATAATCTATGTTCTCGTTTTTGCTTCTACTTTTGGCCTTTATCATCTCGTAGGCCGCGACTGGATTCCCGCCGATGATCAAGCCGAGCTGCAAAGTTCCTTCACGCTTCCTGAGGGAACCTCCCTCGAGAAAACTACGCAAATGGCGCGGGACATGGCCGGGAAAGTCGAAGCCTTGCCAGAGGTCGCCTTCGTCGAAGCCTTGACCCACGGACCGACCAACCACGCGCATCTTTTTATCGGCCTGGTGCCGCGCTCCCAGCGCAAACGCTCCCACCAACAAATGGCCGCCGAGGTCAGAGGAATTCTGGGAACCTATCGAAACATTACCTATAACGTGCGCCTGCCTTCCGTCCTCGGCGGCGAAACCTATTTCCCGATTGCCGCCATCATCCGCGGTCCAGAATTAAGTCAGCTGGTGGAAATCAGCAAGCAGGTCGCCAATCGCATGCATCAATATCCGGAACTGGTCGACGTCAACCCCAGCCTCAATCTCAACACTCCAGAGCTACAGGTAAAACTCGACCGCCAGCGCGCCGCCGACATGGGGGTGCGCATGACCGACGTAAGCGATGCGGTGCGCCTCTTCTACTCCGGCGAAGATGAAATCACGCGATTTAAGGAAGGCTCCGAGCAATATCCCGTAATCATGCAACTGCTCCCCGAGCAGCGCGACAATCCCGACGTGCTTGCCGGCATGATGGTGCCTTCCACCAAGCTCGGCCAGGTGCGCCTGGAAAATGTCGCTTCCATTGTGCGCGGCTCGGGACCGGCAACACTGTGGCGCTACAATCGCGAATTTCAAGTCAGCGTGTTTGCCAACGTCGCTCCCGGCTATCCGCTCGACGTGGGCGCCTCGCACACCGTGCAGTCCATCAAGGAAATAGGCCTGCCTCCCGGCTACTCTTACCGTTTTTCCGGCCAGGTAAAAGTGCTGGAAGAAACCACCTGGAATCTTCTGCTGGCCATGCTGCTCGCTTCGATCTTTATGTACATGGTGCTGGCCGCCCAGTTCGAAAGTTTCTCGTATCCGTTCATCATCATGCTCACCCTGCCGCTCAGCATTCCGTTCGCGCTCTTCTCTCTGTGGATCACCGGCCGCGCGCTCAGCCTGTGGAGCGCGCTCGGAATGTTTCTGCTTCTCGGCATCGTGAAAAAGAACGGCATCCTGCAGGTCGATTACACCAATCGCCTGCGCCTCGCCGGCAAACCCGTGCGCGAAGCCCTCCTGGAAGCCAACCGCGTCCGCCTGCGCCCCATCCTGATGACCACCCTCTCCATCGTCGCCGGTTTGATCCCCGTCGCCATCGGCATCGGCGCCGGCTCAGAACAGCGCGCCTCCATAGCCGTCACCATTATCGGCGGGCAAACCCTTTGCCTGGTGCTCACGCTCCTGATCGTTCCCGTCGCCTATTCCTATCTCGCCGAGCTAGAAGTTCTTCCGCTGCGCGAACTGCCCCGTCGCCTTTTCGGTCGTGCGCCTTCACCGATCTCCAGTTCTTCCGACGGTTAGCAAGTGTTCGCTTGTAACTCGTCTCATCCCAGATTCGGACGCTTTCAAGCCATTGCCTCCCTCGTCCGGCGTAAACCATTGCTACGAAAAGGTTTCTGGC
The DNA here is from genome assembly GCA_963819625.1 of uncultured Acidobacteriota bacterium. Classification (GTDB taxonomy): domain Bacteria; phylum Acidobacteriota; class Terriglobia; order Acidiferrales; family UBA7541; genus Acidiferrum. Next base: position 478,534 of record CAWFWY010000015.1, on the reverse strand, counting down.
GATCACTCTGGGCAATCGAATTGCTCCAAATGTAAGGATTTGGCCGTAACACTCCGGAGACACGCGACATTGATGAGCACCCTGTGGCACGATCTACGAAGCGCTCTGCGCCTCCTCCACCGCTCATCTGCCTTCGCGGCCATTGTAATTCTCACGCTTGCTCTGGGAATCGGCGGCAACACCGCCATCTTCAGCCTCGTTGATACCGTCTTTTTTCGGCCCTTGCCCATCCACGAGCCTGATCGCGTCCTCCGCCTTCTCGATTCCCAAGCCGGACCCGATGGCCACCGCCGAACGTACGGTATGCACACCCGCAACATCCAAGTCCTCCGCGAATCCAACACCGCATTCGATTCCATAGTCGCGTTGTCGGGAGCCGACCTCACTCTTACCGGCGGCGACGCGCCCGAACGCGTCAACGCTGTCTACCGTTCGGGAGATTGGGCCGGGACTCTCAACGTGCTACCGATTCTCGGTCGCGAGTTCACTCCGCAGGAAGAGCGCCAGGGGGCTAACAGTGGCGTTGCGCTCATCAGCTTCGGGTTGTGGCATCGGCATTTCGACGGCGCAAAAGCTATCCTCGGCACGCCCATTCACCTGGGCGAACGCGTCTACAACGTCGTCGGAGTCCTTCCCGAAGGTTTCAATTTTCCGTATGACGCCGACGTGTGGATCCCGTTCAATCTCAATCCCGCGGACGACAGTCGCGACTTCGCGGTGTTCGCCCGCCTCCAGCCGGGCATCGCCAAAAACCAGGCAAATGAATCGCTGGAGCGCATCACCGCAGAAATCAAGAATCGGTATCCCAAGACTCTTCCCGGCTATGCGGTAACTTCGATCACTCTTCGCCAGAATCTTTCCGACAATCAGGAAGGCACCATGCTGGCGCTGCTGTGCGTCGTCGGATTTCTGCTGCTGCTTGCCTGCGTGAACGTCGCCAATCTGATTCTGGCGCGCTCCGTCACTCGCACCAAAGAGTTCGCGATTCGCGCCGCGCTGGGCGCCGGCCGCGCGCGTCAGATCCAGGACTCGCTGGCGGAAAGTTTGTTCCTCGCATTTTTGGGCGGCTTGGTCGGCATCGCCCTTTCCGTGTGGCTTGATCAGTACATGTTGTCGCTGATTCCTTCAAACATCAGCACTCAGCTTGGATTGGTCAAACCGGCTATGGACACGCCCGTATTAGCCTTCGCGTTTTTCGTCTCGATGCTTGCAGGCGTCCTGGCCGGCGTCATTCCGGCCCTCACCAACTCCATGGTGAACATCAACGAAAATTTGAAGGAAGGCAGTCGTGCCGGCCAATTCGGCAGCCGCGCTACCGGGCGGCTTCTCAGCGGCTTCGTCGTCGCGGAAACTGCGCTTGCCCTGGTATTGCTCGCCGGCGCGGGTCTGATGCTTGAGAATTTCCAGCGCTTGCAGCATCGCGATCTCGGTATCGACACAAATCGCCTTCTGACCCTGCAGATTTCCCCGCCAGAAATAAATTATTCCGCCGCGCCCCGTAAAACCGACTTGATGCGCCGCACTTTGACCGAAATTCAGAACACTGCTGGAGTTTCCTCCGCGGCCGTCACCACGGTGAACCCGCTCGGCGGCGGCAACTGGGGCATCGCGGTAATTCCCGAAAGAATCGATGCCCGCAACGGAACAGTTTCCTTCAACCTGCATCACCGGCTGATCAGTCCTGAATTGTTCCTCACCATGGGAATTCCGCTGCTGCGCGGCCGCGCATTCACCGCACAAGATGACGAGCGCGGCGCGCCCGTTGCTATTCTCAGCGAAGAAACTGCCCGGCATTTCTGGCCTCAGCAGGACGCTCTAGGCAAGCGGGTGCGCTCCGCCACTCCTGGCAGCCCGTGGCTCACCGTTGTCGGCATCGTGGGAAACGTTCACGACGCTGGCGATCCCGACGATCCTCCCGAAACCTGGTACTTGCCGCTTGCCCAACAAGCGAATACACCCGCGGCCCACGACCTGATCTTTATGGTGCGCACCCAGGCGGACTCGCTAAGCGCCGTTTCCAGCGTGCAGCAGGCCATCTGGCGGGTGGACAAGAATCTCGCCACCTACGACGTCGCCGCCATGGATCACTACTATTCCGCTTCGCTCGAACGCGAGCGTCTCGGCGCGCGGGTCATGACTTTCTTTAGCGCGTTTGGGCTTTTACTCGCGGCGCTGGGCGTCTACGGCGTCATGTCCTTCGCCGTTACGCAGCGCACCCGCGAAATTGGCGTACGCATCGCCATGGGTGCTGCAGCACAAAATATCTTGAGCCTGGTCCTGCAGCGCGGATTGCGCCTGACTATGTACGGTCTTGCACTCGGCTCCATCGTTGCTCTCGCGTTAAACCGCGTTCTCAATACTCTTCTGCTCGGCGTCCAGCACGTTGAGTTCACCATGATCGCCGCCGCTTGGCTCGTTCTTTTCTGTATCGCCGCCGTAGCGTGTTACCTGCCGTCGCGACGCGCTGCCCGCATGGATCCTTTGGCCGCTCTTCGCCATGATTAACCAGGTTTAACTACCTCTAGCCTTTTCGATCTGCAAATCGCAATCGGGGCGTCATCCCGCGTTCACATAGTGGAGATTTTGTACCTGTCCTGGAACAGCTCATGGACTTGTTCTACTTTTGCACCCGAGTACAGTAGCCGCCCGTTTGTCCAGCTCTTAACCTGCACTTGCTGCGGACGTCGGCCCTCCCTCTCCGAGCAAATCAAAACTCTGGATATCGATGAGATGAAGCTTGGATTGGAAACGCGCAAAGTTTTTACATTCTGTAAACTCACCTTGGTTCTGGCAGTCTTGCTGGCGTTTCATCTCGCCGCGCCAGCCGCCAACAGCCAGACCTGCATATCCTCTTCGGGCTCGTGGGCTAATGCGGCACTGTCGTCGGCGCAATTGGCAACATTTCGCGCGACCTACGACGCCACTCCCTCGGCCAGAATCATGGACGCGGTCGCCGGTCTTTCTTCGTCCTCGGCGCACGCATTCACCGACATCGCCGCCGCCACTCATTTTGATACCAGTGGAGTAATCAACGTACGCAATGGCTCTGGGTTTAGCGCCGCCAGCCGCGTCCTCTACTCTCCGGGCGTGAAATATCATTTCATCCTCGACGTAAACGTCTCCGCGCACACCTACACCGCTTACGTGGTGGTCGGTTCCGCGCAAACCACATTGGGCACAAATGTAAAGTTTCGTAGCGAGCAATCCGCCGTGAAATCCCTCAACAACGTCGGAAATTTGAGTTCTCAGGGTTCCCTCAGCATCTGCAACATCGCGGTCACCCCGGCGCCCTCCTCGGCCAAATTGATTTTGAATCCCAGCACCACGAACCTGAATTTTGGAAAGGTCAGCGTATCGAGCAGCAACAATCAAAACATCACGTTGACCAACGCCGGAAGCTCCAGCGTCACGATCTCCAAGGTCACCGTATCCGGCGCAGGCTTCAACGCCAGCGGTAGTGTAGCTGGTTTAATTTTGAGCCCTAATCAAACAGCCACTCTTCGCGCTACATTTGCTCCCGCCGCCACAGGTGCTCAGACCGGCACGATCGTCGTCAGTAGCAACGCCACAAATTCGCCGGTCAGCATCGCCCTCTCTGGCACGGGTGTCGTGGCTGCGCATTCTGTCGCCTTGTCCTGGAATCCCAGCGGGTCGGGAACTACCGGGTACAATATTTACGTTGGCTCGAATTCCGGCGGGCCTTATTCAAAATTGACACCCTCCCCGGTGACCGCGGCGGCCTACCTGGACACTAACGTCTTGGCGGGAGACACCTACTACTATGTCGTCACGGCATTAAATTCAGCCAATCAGGAAAGCGCGCACTCCTCCGAAGTCAAAGCGGTCATTCCCTAGTTTTGCTGCCCTGGAAATAAACTTGGACTTCAGGCGGTCGGGCCAGCACGAGAACTTGGGCACGCTGTGCCGTTTTGGGCTTGCCGGTTCCTCTTTTGAAATTCGCAGTGCGAACTCTCGACCGTAACTGATGTGTTCTTCGTGCAAGACACTGGTCTACAAATTGCTTCCACCGATGCGCTACCGATTCGCCCTCGTCCTCACGAATCGGAACATCTGCCCCTCAATAAAGGAAAACGACATGCGCCAAGGCGAGCGACTCCATGCTTTTTGGAAGGGTTGTGGGATTTTATTTGCCGCGATACTGCTGGGGTTGGGGGTAGCCCCACCGCAAGCGGTAGCAATTCCTAACCAACCGGTGCCATACATCGAGGCGATCGGTCCGGTCGCAGTCGCTCCCGGAGGCGCCCTATTCACGTTGACGGTTACGGGATCGAACTTTACGGCGACCTCCCAGGTCTTCTTTAATTCCACGCAACTAACGACTACCTTTGTCTCCAGCCGAAAATTAACCGCTGCTGTTCCCGCGACCCTGACGGCCGCGACGGGGACGGGCTGGATCACCGTGGGTACGCCTGCCCCGGGTGGCGGAAAATCCAATCTCATGTTTCTTCCCGTGGTCACTGCGGTTTCTTCTCTGGCGCTGCTCGAGTCCACCAACCCCGGCTCTTCGGAAACCTGGTGTGCCGTCGATGGAGACTTCAACGGCGATGGAAAACTGGACGTGGTCACTTCCAACCGCGGCAACACGTCGGTAACCATGTTTCTCGGGAACGGCGACGGCACGTTCCAAACCGGCCAGTTGATCAACATTTCGAATACTTTTACAGGCCCGTTTGCAATCACGGCTGGGGATGTGAACAACGACGGCAAGCTGGACTTGGTGGTCACCTCACTTTTCGCCAGCTCTACTGGAGGCGTCGCGGTGCTTCTGGGAAACGGCGACGGCACGTTCCAGGCAGCATCGATCTTCACCAACGACCTTGGCGCGGCGGTTAGCATCGTCCTGGCCGATGTGAATGGTGACGGAAATCTGGACGTGTTGGCCGGCGAACTCAACACCGGAATCGAGGTGTTCCTCGGCATCGGCGACGGTACGTTCTCGGCACCCGTGATATACGGCGCCTCTCTGGGACAGATAGATGCATTGGTGGCTGCGGATATGAACGCCGACGGCATGCTCGACCTGGTGGCCACCGGCGGTGCGGGAGTTTCAATTCTGTTAGGTGACGGGGATGGAAGCTTCCAAACCCCGGTCACAAACAGCTCGCTCAGCAGCGCCGTTGGCGCTGCAGTTGCCGATTTTGACGGCGATGGCAAACTCGATGTTGTGGTCGCAACGTATGCCGGTTTAGGAGTGAAATTCCTGAAAGGTAACGGCGATGGGACCTTGCAGACAGCGGTTTCCGTTGGCACTGGTCAAGATCGCGCTTTGCAGATGGGAGACTTCAACGGGGATGGGAATCTGGACGTCGTCGCGCAGAACGCTACCGGCAGCAAGCTGGACTTTTATCTCGGCAATGGCGATGGGACATTTCAAGCCGCGCACTCGTTTGGAACCACTGTAGGCCCCATGTTCTCGTTCGCGGTTGGAAATTTCACAACCGGCGGAGGGCTTGCCGTAGCCGCGGCTGACTCCGGCACCAACATGTTACTTTTTCAACCGGCGGTAACCATCTCGCCCGCCACTGTGGACTTCGGTTCCCTCGCCGCTGGCGCAACCTCGTCTATCCAGACGTTCACCGTGACAAACGGCACTGCTGCGACAGTGAATATCACCAGTATCTCTATCGCCGAAACAGGTTCGAACGTTGACTTTCAACACGGCACCACCACTTGCATCGGCGCCCTCCCTACCGCGGCGACTTGCACCGTTGACGTCACCTTTGCTCCCATCGTGGCAGGCTCGCTGTCCGCCACCCTGCAGGTCAACGACGATGCACCCGGAAGCCCGCAGACCGCTGCGCTCACCGGCACCGCAACTGCGCCACCCGCGCCGACCGCCGATCTTTCCCTCAGCACCCTGACATTTGCTGCGACGCTTTCCGGAACTCCCAGCGCCTCGCAAAAAGTCACGCTCACAAACAATGGTGCTGTCGCCCTGGCCATAACCAGCATCGCTCTGACCGGCACAAACCCCGCCGATTTCACCATATCTAACGACTGCGGAGCCTCCCTTGCGGCCACCGCGGCCTGCACCATCACTACCACTTTCCAGCCCACCGCAGGCGGCGCACGCGCCGCGACAATTACGCTGACGGACAACGCCACGGTCACTACCCAGACCATCGCGCTGACAGGCACCGGCGAGGACTTCACCCTCGCGGTAAACACGGCCACACAAACCATTTCTCCCGGCGGCACCGCAACCATTCAAGTCACCATCGCGCCGCAAGGCGGATTCGTCGGCATGGTTACCCTGGCCTGCACCGGAGCGCCAGCGTTGTCCACCTGCACGGTCTCGCCCACTTCGTTCACGGCAACCGGCGCACCCACTGACGTCACCGTAACCTTGGTCACGCAAGCGACCGGCCAGATATTGGCTCCGCCAAACTCGGGGCTGCGATTCCCCGCATCGCCCTTGCTTGTGGGGCTGTCATTGCGCAACACATTGTTCGCTGTTTTGCTTGCCATGTTGCTGTTGTTGGTCATCGCCACTCCACCCCGTGACCGTCTCGCCGCATCGCTCCACAGGCTCGGCACAGCGCGTGTCGCAACGATTGTTTTAGCGGCTTTTCTTGTCAGTGTCTGCGGCCTAGCTGCCTGCGGCGGCGGCGCCTCCAGCTCCAGAGGAACTGCCAAAGGCACATACAATTTGACGCTTACCGCCACTTCCGGAACGGCCTCACACAGCACCACCATCACCGTGGTCGTGCAATAGGACCAAATCCGCCGCGGTTCTGCCGCATGGCGCGCTGCGCGGCCTGGGGATCGGCGCTCAGAAAATTATCCAGGTAAAAAGCATCGCGGGACTTTTCGCCGTCGCGGTAACCAGGTCTCCAAAGGCCTTGAGGGACTGTGCGCTAACGAGAGTCAGCGGCAAGATTGACTCGAGAGCCCAGATTGATTCCAAGGTGGACTGAAAAATCAAAGTCCCGCGGCGTCACAAGAAATCGCAACTCGCTCTACACCATGATGAAAGGGCCACGGAGATTCGTAGCGCGTCGGTTGGGACTATAGGGGCAGCAAGCGCGTCAGTAACTGAAATGATTTAAGGGCAAGTTGCCACGGGAAAGTTATCGCCGGACAGGACTGACCATTCGGCGACCTGCGCTGAAAGCATCCGGCATCTTGCCCATGACCTCATCCGAGAACTCGTGCGGACGGGCACCGTGCAATTCATCGTGGCCGACTGTGGGGCGAAGCTGGCCCAATTTTGGCGGATTGAATTAGTCTCGCCGCGATTGGGCGCCGGCTGGGTGATCGTTAACGAGATGCGAAAACCCTGTACGGGGTTGAATGTTCCAAGCGACTCGTCCTGTTTGGTGCCACGGGGCACATCGATTTGGACAAACCCAGCAACCGCCAGTGGGGCAAGAAATGCTGTGCGACCATCCGAAGAAAGACTTTAGGCTTCAGCTTCGGGACGCCGTGCAATTCGCCCCCGCAAGTGAGCGGCAAGAAGCGGCGAGAACATCAAGAACAGCAGGCCGAGCGGAAGCAGCCTGCCGTGCAGCACATCAAGTTGCGATGCAATCTCAGACAAACTTTGATTGAAGATGAATCTTCCCAGAACCAGCCCATAAGCAATCGTCAACGCCATCCAGGTAAATCCTACCAGAAGCAGCGTACGTGCATTACGAGCCGGAATCCACCCAATCGACGCCCATGTGATCAAAAGAATCACGAGTGAGCCGGTGAACACGCTGACGTCACGCGCGGCAACATCCCCAATCCACACTTCAAAGACTCTTGCCCGCCAAAGTCCGTGAAGGGTCTCCGCGGCCATCAGAAGAGACCAGAGGGCAACAGCTCTTAACCAATAGGCGCGATTTTCCGTAATCATACTGACCTCCACGGATCACGGCATCCATTTTCTCTGCCGAAACACCGAACAGGCGTGATCATTGTCACGTCAAGTTGTGACCCCCATCACATAGACGCGGTAGCCGGATTGGGATCTGGATCGGCGGACTCCTTGCGTCGGTCAAGATCGGCAAGTATGTGGAGTTTTTGGCAAGATAGAATCGTGTCGTGTGCATTGCGCTTTTCGGCGCTGCCTTCAAATATGCCCAAGATTCCAGGATCGAACTCTCAGTTTTCTGGATTAACTGTGCCCAAATGGCATGAACCGGATTCGAAGGTTGTCGCGGAACTACCTCGGGGTGACGTCGTAAAAGGACTGACCGCTGCAGAGGCCACTCGCAGACTAGGTGAATACGGACGTAACGAACTACAGACACGCGGGACCAGGCGCGCTTGGCTGATCCTCTGGGAACAGTTGAGCGCGCTGATGGTGCTCATACTTATTGCGGCGCCAACACAAGCCCGCTGGGAAACTGGAATGATTTTAAAAGAATTCATTATGGCTCAACCAGCGTCAGTCCACATTGCGGTGGGATACATTCGCAATAACAGTGGCGCGATGGCTCAAGACTTCACTACAAATCATGACCAAGCGGCAAAGGCACTACGCATGCCAATGGGCGTGGCCGCGCTTGGCTCCAGCCCTATCTTGGAGCGATGGATTTGCTCAAGCGATGGCCACAATCCGCGCCGCGCAGGTCGATTCTCTTTATTTCTTTCGGCGTCGATTATTTTCGTGGCCGAGGGTCGGAACCTTTCTATCCCGATGTTGATCCTTTGATTCAAAGGGCCGAGAGACGGAATACGAACATTTGGACTATCTATTATCCGAGTTCCGGACATCGCGGTCGTTCGTACTACCGCGCGTTTTATACACAAAACAATTTGGACGAATTGTCCGGGGGAAACAGGGGCCGAATCCTACTAACTGGGTTCTGCTGTTCCAGTCTCCCTCAAACTGTACTTTGACGAAATCGGAGTGCACCTCGACAATCAATACCTTTTGACGTTTGCTGGCTTTGGCGGCCCGAAAGGAAAGTACGAGAGCGTGAAGGTCAAGACAGAACCGCCGAGGGTAGAGTTCTTCGCGTTCGGTGCAGTCTATTTGCCGCCGACAAAATTAACGTTCTTGCTGGATAAGGCTATGATTTGCGCAGATATGTGACGTTGCGGTGCCGCCATGAGCCCTTCCCACTCACTCAAGAAGGTGATCCAGTGTTAGGCGCATGGATGCGGTATAAGTGGTTGAGGCCTGAATGCCAATTCTTGAGATTCCGGCGATTCGTCTGGCCGTCGCAATCGGCATTGGCTTACTGATCGGGGCCGAGCGCGAACGGCGCAAAGGCAGCGGTGTGTTACGGGGTGCTGCTGGTGCACGGACCTTCACTCTTGCGGCTTTTGCCGGTGCACTCAGCAGCTATCTTCAGAGTGAGGCTTCACTCGTAGCCGTTGTGTCCGGAGCGGTGATTTTCTCTGCGCTTGCCTATCGTCGTACCGCGCGAAAGGATCCCGGGCTCACTAGCGAATTTGCTCTGACTGTGACGGTTCTGCTCGGCGCACTGACGATGCAGAATCCTCTGCTTGCAGCAGGACTTTCCGTAGTCACAACCATTCTCCTAGCCGCCAGAGAGCGCCTTCATGGAGCGCTGAAGAATCTGCTTTCAGAGCAAGAAGCCCACGACGCTCTTATATTTCTAGCCGCAACGCTCGTGATCTTGCCGATCGTACCAAATCGCGCCATGGGTCCCTTTGATGCTTTCAACCCACGAAAAATTTGGGAACTAGTGGTCCTCGTGATGGCAGCAGGCGCAGCAAGTCATGTAGCCCTCCGTGTTTTGGGATCGCGACTCGGACTGGCCCTGGCTGGGTTTGCCGGCGGATTCATTTCTGCCAGCGCAACCATTGGATCGTTGGGGAACCGTGTCAAGCGGAATCCTGAGCTCGGGAGCGCCGCAGCGTCCGGTGCGATTCTTGCGACAGTAGCAACCGTAATTCAGATGTTTCTGGTTCTCCTTGTCGCCAATGCAGCGGCATGCCGCGCCATGGCGATGCCACTGCTTTTTGCAGGAATTGCGGCCATTGGATATGCGTTGATCTTTGTGGCCCTTTCGCCGAAGGTACAGACGGCCAACGAACCAGCCGTCGGGAGGGCGTTCGACCTGCTATTGGCGTTTATCTTCGCCATCACGATAACAGTCATTCTGTTCTTCTGCGCGTTCTTGAATCAGGCCTATGGCAATCGAGGGCTTTTTCTGGGGGCCGCGCTCTCTGGTTTTGCGGATACGCATGCGACTGCAATTTCGATTGCCTCGTTGGTATCTTCGGGGAAGATCTCTGCGCAGGCAGCCACTCTCTCTATTCTGCTGGGCTTCACCACCAATACACTGACGAAGGGTGTCGTTGCGTTCTTGGTGGGTGGAGTCCGCTTCGGCTTAAAGTTGCTTCCCGGCCTGATTGCAGTAGTCCTGGCGGCTTACTTCGGCATGTGGCTGGGAATGCGCTGAGAGCGAGAAAATCTGACAAGTCATGAAGGAGACTTGTAGGGGGGAATTGGCCGAAACGGGACGGAGGTCACACAGGACAACGTCGAAGCCCATTTGAACCTGCGAACTGTGGCTCGACGATTGCTTCTAGGTAAACAAGCAGCTTGATGACGAGGTTATCTTGCACCCGTCGAATCAACTCAAGGAGGGCGCGTGTACGAGCGAGGTGACATGCCACAAAAGAGGTTTGCGTCGATATTCCTCTTATGCCTCACACTCGCAGCTCTCTACGGTTGTTATCTGTTGGTTGCCCCATTCTTTAAGGCAATATTATTTGCGACCGTCGTGGCGATCCTGTTTTATCCCTTATATTCCAGGATTCGTCGCCGAATTAGGAATCAGACAGCAGGTTCCCTATTAACAACGTTGATCGTCATTGTGCTCATTGTTTCGTCCTCTGTTCTTCTAGGGCGAGCCGTCGCAACGGGAGTCCATGAAATTTACGACTCGTTCAACGCCACTGGAGACGGGCGAGAACGGCTGGGAACTTACCTCGTAGGCCTTTCAGAACGGGCAGTGCTTTTCGTCGGTCGGTACCTGCCTATTTCTTCACTCGACTTGCGCACGGCAGCGATAAGCCAAATGCAAAAAATCGTGACATCGATTGTTAATTCCACGGCTGGATTGGTTGGAGGGATTTCATCTGCATTTGTAAATGGCCTGCTTTCTTTCTTTATTCTCTTCTTTCTGTTTCGAGATGGTAGGAACATGTTGCGCCGCACCTATGTGTTGCTCCCCCTCCGCGTGGACCAAGTGCGAAGATTATTCACGCGTGTCGCAGAGACACTGGAAGCAATTGTGTACGGGAGTATCGTGATGGCGGGCCTCCAGGGTGCGCTAACGGGTGTTGCCTTCTGGATGTTGGGACTCAGCTCTCCAATTCTTTGGGCGACCGTAACAGCCCTTTGCGCGCTACTTCCTGTGATCGGTACTGGTTTTGTGTTAGCGCCAGCGATTTCCATGCTTTTGTTCAGCGGACACTGGATAAAAGCGATTATTCTTCTGGTTTGGGGATTGGCTGTTGTTCATCCGATAGACAATGTTTTGCGTCCGTACTTGATCGGAGGACGAACTAAACTCTCCACGCTGTTTGTGTTCTTTGCCATCCTGGGTGGCCTTCGAGCTTTCGGCGCGATGGGCATTTTCATTGGTCCAATCATTCTGGCTACGACGCTCGCTCTTGTTAGTTTTCTTCGCGAAGAAAACCGCCGAGGGCGATTCAGCCTCGAACTTCCCACAACGAGAACATCGGTGCCGGGTGGGAACTAGGCAAACGATTCGAAATAATGCGCTCCCACCCGAGACTCTCCGCTTTCCTCTACATACATTGCTTTCTGCCACCCAAGAGTTCTTGAACAAACTCTGCGTTCCAAGTTCAAGAATTTATACACAATGTACGAAGCAAGCGATGCCGCCCTACTAACCTGTTTTAATTCATAGGGTTAGCGAGGCCTGGTCTTGTGCGCGCACCAAGAGCCTCGAGGTTCAATTGACGACTAAACGAGGAGGAACTAGAAATGGCAAGTTTTCGCTGACGGCCGATGCTGACAAAGTTGAGCGGCTCGAGCTGTGGCCGGGAGCTCGCGCCGGCGTCGCACGCGATCGGATTGCCGCGCGTTTCGTGGCATTCCTTTCGTCACGCGCATGCGACGTTGTTGCATGAATCCGGCGAATCTCTGAAAACGGCCCAGGCACCGCTAGGGCACTCTGACTTGGAGACCACTCTCGGGGTGTACACCCACGCAATTCCGGACTCGCAAAAAAAGGCTGTAGAGCAAGTCGCGGGAGTTTGGACCTGCATGGACTCGGCTCCGCTTCGGAGGCAACTTCGAAGGAATTGGTAAATTAATGTCAGTAAATCTGTTAGGTGGAAAAAGTGGTGAACCGGGCAGGACTCGAACCTGCAACCCGCTGTTGAATCCAGAAATGCTATGTAGTTGGTTCTTCAAGCATTTCCTTGCGTCACGAAATATGGTTTAGCACGGTGTTCGGCAGCGTTTTGTGCCCACATTTGTTCCCAGATGTTTTATGCGAGGTAGCACGCCTGCCTAGGGCGCACACCGCTCGATTCCAATAACCTCGAGGTCAAATGGAGGTATTTCAAAAGTGGTTAACTCATAATGGCTTTTTTATTCGAGGTGGATCTGCGCGTGAGCCCAGTATCTAGTATTCAGACTCGGACACGTACTCGCCAGTTGCACTGAAATACGCTCATTTGCAGCTTAAAGTTCAGCAAGCGTTCATCAAAAAACCGCCAGCTTTCCCGCCCTTGGTCGCTGAGCTCAGCTTTGTACGCCAAGCGCTCCTTCGTTGACCTTTGCATTCAAACTTATCAGGCAAGTGACCAGCGTTTTTCAGAAAAGGACTGCCACGGGCCGGAATAACTGCGAGTAGCCGGCAATCCTGGAGTTGGTGCGAACGTAACGCTTTACAAGGCAAAGAATTGTCGATTGTCAATTCGCGATGATTGGAATTCGGGGAGTTACCAAAACAGGGCGCGCAACGGGGATATGCCGCGTTCACCAATGGCCTCCAACTACCTTGGCACCACCTTTTTTTTTGAGATGGCTAAGGTCGAAACCGCCCCTATGACGCAGTCAAAGCGACACAGGATCTTCAAGTAGATGCAGGAGCAATTCGCTCGGAATATCAACTGCTCGACCCAGGTTCTTGCTGCGCAAAGCCCAGTCCAGCAGCGATTGATATTGTTCTCGCCGAGAAATGTTTCCCAGCCACACGTTATTCGTTTGGGTGATAATCGCGATGACATTTGGTACGTCACACGGGCCGAGACATCCGCCTATCGTCAGCTGAACGCGCTTGAGCAGACCGCGCTTTCTCCACTCCTGCTTCAACCACTCTGCCGGGACTTCGGGCCGTCCGCGTTCGACCTGACCACAACAACAACCCTGACACACAAACACTTGGGCGATCACTTTACGCTTCGTGGTCAGCACGGGCAATTCATTCCATTCGTCCGATGCGATCGGCATTTCGGGCTTTCGCATAATACTACCCCCCAGTATATACTCTTGGCTGAAATGGCACACACGATTCGAGACAAGAAGAAACTATTGAACCGGGTTCGGAGGGTTCGCGGCCAAATCGAAGCAGTTGAGCGCCTGCTGGAAAACGAAAGCGAATGCGAAGAGATTCTTCAGCAGATCGCCGCCTGTCGTGGCTCCATCAATGGGTTGATGTCTGAGGTTCTGGAAGGACATATCCGCTTCCATTTGGTAGAGCGTCACCACGAGCGCAAGCCATCCAAGAGCAACGCCGTTGACGACGTGATCAGTATTGCCAAGTCCTATTTGAAGTGAAGTTGAGTTTAACGAGAGGCGAAAGCATGCCAGACGTAAAGGAAAGTCCGCCGACCGCCACGGTTATTCCTGAAACCACCGCATCGGTTTCCATAACGCATGGGGCAGAAGCTCACCACCATGGATTCGAATTGCAGGACGGAATACGAATCATTCTTGTGGCAGTTGCTGCAGTCCTGGTTTGGTTCCGAGTGTGGGAGCCGTTTGCACACGTCAGCGTTATAGGAATCGTTGGTACGTTGATCGGAATCTATCCGATTCTTAAAGAAGCGGCCGAAAATGTAATGGAACGCAGGATGACGATGGAGCTTTCGATGACCATCGCAATCCTTGCGGCGCTGGCAATTGGCCAATTCTTCACAGCGCTTATCATCGTGCTGTTTGTCCTCATTGCAGAGGTGCTGGAGGGCCTCACGGTTCAGCGCGGTCGCACTGCCATTCGAGAGCTTCTGAATCTGCTTCCCAATGAAGTCACGGTTCGGAGAAATGGCAGGGCGGAACAATGCAGCACGCAGACCATCGGTCCAGGGGAAATAATCGAAGTCAATCCTGGGGCACGTATACCCGTCGACGGAGACGTGGTCGGCGGCAATTCCTTCGTAGACCAGGCAACGATCACAGGAGAGTCTCTTCCTGTCGAGAAACTTCCGGGAACATCGGTCTTCGCAGGCACGGTCAATCAGTCAGGCGCGCTGGAGGTCCGGGTTACGAGGATTGGGCGCGACACGGCGTTTGGCCGCATTCTCAACGCGGTTGAGGAAGCTGAGCGTTCCCGCGCCCCAATCCAAAAGACCGCAGACAGGCTTGCAGGTTATCTGGTTTGGTTTGCCCTTGGTTGTGCTGTCCTGACATTTGTCATCACTCGCAATCTGACCTCGACCATATCCGTCATCATTGTTGCCGGCGCTTGCGGAATCGCAGCGGGGACTCCTCTGGCTATTCTTGGGGGAATCGGGCGGTCAGCACGTGAAGGCGCAATAATCAAAGGTGGTTTGTACCTCGAACTTTTAAGTTCCGTGGACACCGTGGTCTTCGACAAGACTGGCACGCTGACGTTCGGAAACCCTGAAGTGACTTCCATCTTCGCTGCGGATGGACACACTGAGGAGGAAGTCCTTCGAATCGCCTCAATCGCTGAGCAGAGGTCGGAACATCCGTTGGGTAAGGCCATTGTCAACAAGGCGGTGAGATCACAGCTAAAAGTATCGTCACCCGAAGAATTTAAATATGTTCCGGGTAACGGCATCGATTGTCGTGCGGGTCACCGAAGGATTCTGGTTGGAAACAGCGCATTTCTCCAGGGCAACAATATTGTTCTTAACGGTTCGGGTTTTATTGGCGACCCCTCGTCGGAGATATTGATCGCCTGTGATGGCGTTTATCTCGGTGCCATCAAGATTGCAGACACGTTGAGACCGGAAGCCAAACAGTCGGTGGCTGCACTCCATGCTCTTGGAATTCGGACTGTCCTTCTGACTGGCGACGCCAGGATCGTCGCAGAATCGATCGCGAAAGAAGTCGGGATTGATGTCATCCACGCAGAAGTCCTGCCGGATCAGAAGAGCGAGGTCATCAGAAAGCTTGTGAAGAGTGGCAGAAAGGTCGCCATGGTGGGCGATGGAATCAACGATGCGCCGGCACTAATGCAGGCAACAGTCGGTATTGCAATGGGGTCGGGCACCGAGGTTGCACGGGAGAGCGCAAAAATCATGTTGATCGGCAACAACCTTCTGCGATTGGTGGATACCATCAAGATTTCCCGTCGCTGCCATCGCATCATCATGCAAAATTTTGGCGGGACCTTGGCAGTGGACACTGTGGGCGTCGGAATGGCGGCTTTCGGGATGCTCAATCCTCTGTTGGCTGCATTTATTCATGTGGCTTCCGAGCTCGCATTCATTTTGAATTCCACCAGACTTCTACCCGGGAAGAGGAGTTGAGGCATTCGACGAACAGAAGTTGATTTGTTTGGGGGCTTTGGACCTTTGAGGGGCCACCGTGCGATGCGGCTACGTATCTTTTTCCTGCTGAATTCTCATCTGGGTCGCATTCTTATGCAGCCTTGGCAGCATTTTACCTAAGGTCTCTACATCACTCTCGGCTATTCCCTCGAAGAGCGCCCTGCGAGCGTTGTCGAAGACTAAAGTCAACTCTTTAGCCATCTGCCGCCCGTTTCCAGTGGCCTTTATCACATTGCACCTCCGGTCTCGTTGAAGGATCTCGCGCCTAACCAGTCGCCTAGCCTCTAACGCGCGAATAATGTAAGTCATCGTTGATTTGTCTCTTGCGAGCATAATCGAGAGCTTTGCCGACGTTGTTTCTCGTGCCTCAACACAACAGAGGAGCACGCTTGCCTCCATTGCTGTCATTTTGAAAGGCAAAAACCTCCGGTCCAGTGAGTTATGTATCCTGACCCACGTCTGAAAGATCCAGGCCACGAGAAGATCTTGGTACCATTTCTCCCTGCCCGACTCCTCACGGGGCGCACCGTCCACGACGAGAATTGGGACTTCGTCGTCTTGTAGTTCTCGATTCATTTGCGACGATTTGCCCATGCCTCAAGGCGAATCCGAACCGGTTCTTCTGGCGAAGTTGTCTGCAGCCAACGCCAATAGGGCCGGAACCCTTTCAAGCTGACGCTGACAGCAACTTTCCCGGCTGGTACTCCGGAGAATTCCGCGATGCCGTTCTCATCACTCTTTGTTTCAATTTCTTTCTTCTCCAGGCGGAAATCGGTTCTCTGCCAGTACACCAAGCTGACGGTTGCGCCTGGAATAGGGCGATCATCTTCAGAATTGGTGATTTGTAAGCGGATTTGCCCGTAGCTTCTGGGCGCCGGCTTCTCTTGCGAATGGGCGCGAGTGTACCAAGGATGAAAAATTGAGACAGCCAGGAAGCATGCAATTGCCAGAGCTCCGAGAGGAGCGGTTCTCTTCCGTTCCGTGGCTCGTCCCGATGGTCGGATCTGGATCATAGATCACCCGGCGGCGATTCATTCTTCTTGCTTAGGCCCGCTGGTCAGTATTGCGACTCGCGAGGCTTCCAATGAAACCTCGCGGGTTCGTTCCTCCTCGACCATTCTTAGAAGTGGAAGCCAAGTTCGCCTGTCACGGCACGTGGGCTGACAAAGTGCGTTCCGCTGAAGGTAGAGAGGAAGTTGTAGAGTGCTTCTTTGTTCGTGACGTTAATCACAGTCACACGGGCACTCCACCGGTATCGGTCTCCGCGAAACAAGTTGTCATCGCCCACAGCGATGTCAAACAGATGCCGTGGTGCAACACGCGGCGGATTGTGATCATCGTTCTCTGTGCCGTCAGCCGGAATCTTGACACGTGTAGCACCAGTTCCAGTCGGATTGGGACCGCAGCTGGCGGGGTCATTGCTAAGGGCCGAAGTAAGGGTCGCAAATATCCGTTGGCCGCCCGGTCCAGCGCAGAAGAGACCGATGGCCGCCTGTTGGTCGCCGTCAAACGTCAGAGTCGTGGCAAAGTCTGGGACCGCGCCAGCTACGAGACCGCTGTCGTACCGCCAATTGAATCCCACCCACGGTCCGCGCTTCCAAGGCTGATACTGCAAGTGCGTGGTTGAGTTGAACCTCTCGTCGTGGTCGATGCGAAACACCGAACCACTTTGCCCAACCGTTACTCCCAGACCACCCACCTGCGGCGGGAAGTAACGCGCTGCCACGCTGGACATCACCACCAGCGCGGTAAATCCGTGGAAATCCGGCACGCTTGCCCGAATCGCAAATCCTGGAATCTTTGAATTGTGCCAATCAATCGGAAATGTGATGGGCGTATTCCCCAACACGCTGAAGTCGTATGCGTTATGCGTGTACTTCCACAGATACTCGGCATCGACCACCAGGTATTTCCCAAATGCCTGCTGAAGACCTGCATGAAATTCATTCCTGAATCCCGGTGGAGAATTCGCCGGAACGCACGGAATCAACGCGGCAATCACATCCACGTTGCAGCCAGTTGTGGCGATCACTAGATTTTCGTTAAATGGCGTTTCCAGCGTCCGTGCGTACGATAAGCGCAGTACGGTACTGGTGGGCTTGATGTTGTACGCGATGCCCAGCCGAGGCTCAGCCTGGCTGGTAGACGACAGTCCTCGGTACAGATCGCTCCTGATACCGAGATTGAAGGACCAGTTTCCCTTAGTAATCGTATCTTGGACGAACAGCGCAATCTCCTTCACATCCGCATGTCCGTGAAAACTAAATTGCGTTCCGCCGCGTGTCAAATCTATCGGCAGCAATGTCGCGCACGGCGTACCCGGCACTGCGGTGTTCGTAACCGGATCGAAGCACGGATTACCGAAATCATCGGTGGTTGATGGAAGAAGCGTTGAATCAATGATCCCGAACCGGTCATTTTCCGTAAGAAACGTATGTTCAAACGTGATGCCAGCCTTAATGTTGTGAATACCTTTCACGTAGGAAATGTCAGAGCGTAATCCCGCATTGGTCAGTGTGCGGTTTTGCGAAATCGTTTCCGAATTGATTGGTCCCAGGTCAGCAAGCGGATTGTTGCTCGGATAATAATTGTATTGATCCTTGCGGACGTACGCGCCCAGCGTAAAAACCGCCTTCGTGCCGATCAATCTCGTCCACGTCGGAGCGACGTTGAACGTCCCGATTTTCGATCTCTGGTCCGTATCGCCAACGTTATTTCCGGCGGAGTCCAACACATTCAGGTTGTCGAACGTGTTGGGTGTCTGGAACCATGACCGCGTGTACTGGAAATTCCCGTGGATGGTATCCTTTTGCGAAACTTGATAATCCACGCGGTCGAAAATGTTTTCTTCGTTCCCTTTGTCGTGGAACACGGAAAACTCAGGGCCATCCAGAAAACGGCCGCTCTGCAGTCCGTTCGCTGCAATAAAGTTGCCCCACTTCTGGCTGCCGTAAGCAAGATTGAATCCCACATTGGTGGTCCCAAAACTTCCATAGGACGCGGTTACGCTTCCGGTTGGCGTCGTCACTCCAAGTCCTGATTTCGTCGTCACCTTAATCACCAGGCTGGTCTTATCCCCGAATTCCGCTGGCGGTGCACCAGAGATCACTTCCATCGACTGAACCGCGTCCGAGGAAAGCTGGTTGGAAAACACTTTGCTCGTTTGATCTGAAATCTTCTGGCCATCCACCGAAAATGAAGTTTCCGCGTGGTCGCCCAGCCCGTGCATGTTGCCGTTGGAATCCGCAGCCACGCCCGGCGACACCAGTGTCACCAGTGACGTTAATGAGGACGAAGCGCTCTCCAACGGAAGCCTGTCGATAATTTTCTGATCCACGTCCGTGTGGAACGTGGATTCCGTCTCCACCAAATCTCCCCCGCTCGTTTCCACAATGATGCTCGTCACGGCTGTGCCAACCTGCACATTGATCTGCAGTGTGGTGGGCACTGTCGACCGTACATCCACATCCTGCGTGGTTGACGAAAATCCCTCTGCGCTCACTGCCAGATGATATGGATTAAACGGCACGTTCGTGACCCGAAAAGTTCCATCACCGCCCGTGATCACTTCCCGGCGAAACCCGCTGACCGGATTTGAAATTTCCACCTTCGCCCCGGCCACCACTCCTCCCGACGCATCCTTTACCACCCCTTCAATCGAACCTGAGTTGCCCAGCTGCGCCCGACTGGGAATTGCGCAAAACCAAAAACTAAAACTCAATACTAAAAACATGAGCCTTCGAAAGACCATTGGATTACTCCTCCGAGCCCTAAGTTGGGCTATATGTTGTTGGTTGTTTTGAGAGTCGCCGGCTGGAAATATGGCGATTGCACTGACCCACTCCGGGAGTCAGCGCGCTAGAACAAATCAGAATAGATATTTATGGCTTACGCAGACGGTGGTGCGCGGGAAGGAGAATCGTGGGAGAAAAGCTCTTGGTGAATTGTTACAACAAAAAGTCGTACGAAGCCGATCGCCACAAGAGGACTAAACAGAGTGGGACCCAGCGTTTTCGGCGCAGCTCCGATATGGGCTGCCTGGCAGATATGGCAGGCAGCTTCATTCTGTCCCTTAGTGTGAGAATGGTTTAGGGCTTGGGCAACGAACAGAAGTGACAAGATGGCCAGGCAAACGGCCAACAGCCTGACGAAGTCAGACCTAGGTGTGGGCTTACTAGCCATTTCGATTTTCAGAGTACCCCAATCCTGCCTTTGACGCTAGAACTGTTTCCTGGTGAGCAGCCTGCATTGAAGCTCTGGAACAGAGCCTCATATGGGGCGCGATTTCATCAAGTATACCTGGTTTAGAGTTACGGAGATTACGCGACGCCGCTTGCCGCGGTCCGTACTCCGCGGTCCGTACTCCGGCAGCGCACTTGGTTGTTGTAGGTATTTTCGAATGGTCTTGCGTGCGTGACAGCCCACGATTGACGCTCAGAAAGTGAGTGATATTTCGGCAGACGCGCGCTTGCACCCCACTTTAACCAGTGGTCTGTGAATCTCCCCACTTCTTTTGAAAATCGAATTACGTGTGGAATTTGTCCAGGTGCTAAAATCTACGCGTGCCGCGACTCTTACAATTGCCGGTTCTTCGGTTTGTCGGGGCTCTGGCGATTATTTTAGGTCTTACATTTTTCTACCGACGAGGCCTACCGTCAGTAAATCAAACAACGGTCGCTCTTTCGTTTCTTCTCGCGATTCTCGCGGTTTCGGCATTATGGGGAATGGCCGTATCCGTGTTTATGTCGCTAGCGGCTACATTATAGCTTTCAATTACTTTTTTATTCCGCCGGTCGGCACTTTTACGATCGCTGATCCCCAGAATTGGGTAGCGCTCTTCGCTTTCCTAGTCACGGCCGTAGTTGGTAGCCAACTTTCCTCCCGAATTCGAAAGGAAGCAGACGTCGCGAACCAGCGCAGCCGAGAGATCGAAAAGCTTTACATGCTTAGTCAGCAGATGCTTGGCGAGGGCAACGTCATAGAATTGCTTAATGCCATTCCAAATCACATCGTAGAAGCGTTTGAGGAAAGCGCCGCGACCATTTACCTGGCGGATACTAATAAGCTGTACTGCTCTCGACTTGTTGCTTCGCAGTTCGACGAAGAAAGCATGACAGATGTTTTTAGGCGAGATCAGCCGTTAGTGAATGCAGCTGAAGGATTCTGCCTGGCACCCATTCGATTAGGAATACGCCCAATTGGCAGCCTCGGCATTTCTGGCTCGCCACTTTCAAACCATACGTTGGAGGCCGTCGGAACGCTCGTCGGCATTGCTATTGAACGTGCTCGGGCGGTGGAACAGTTAAGCAAGTCGGAAGCCGGCCGCCAGAGCGAACGGCTAAAATCCGCTCTCCTCGATTCAATTACGCACGAATTACGCACGCCACTGACGTCAATCAAAGCTGCTGCTACAAGTCTCCGTGCCGGACAGAACCAGAATCCAGCCCAGCGACAGGAGCTTTCAACCATAATCGACGAAGAGACTGATCGGCTCAACGATCTGATAGAACAAGCCGCTGAGATGGCACGACTGGAGGCTGGGGAGTTCGAGCTGGAGTTTACGCCAATGCCGATTCAGGAAGTAATCGACGCTGCTCTAAAGCATTCTGTCAATCCTCTGGCTTCGCGTGAGGTGAGCGTACAAGTGGCATCGGGAATCGCACCCGTTTGGGCAGATCTCAATCGAGCCAAGCAAGTCCTAATTCAGCTTATTAATAATGCCGACCTGTATTCTCCAAAAGATCATCCGATTCTTATCACTGCTGAGTCTGTTGGAAATTATGTGCAGACCAGCGTCACTGACCACGGACCGGGCATCGAAGATCAGGAAAAAGGGTTGATTTTCGACAAATTCTATCGCGGGAGAGAACAGAGGTACGTCGTCCGTGGGACCGGAATGGGGCTGCCTATTGCAAAGGCAATCGTTGAAGCACACGGAGGTTCAATCAAAGTAACCAGCCAGCCAGGCCTCGGGTCCGTCTTTTCGTCTACGCTACCTGTGCACCGCCGAGGCGGTCGTCAATGACATCGGCGAAAATCCTGGTTGTGGATGACGATCCTCAGGTGCGACGCGTAATGAAAGCAACTCTCACAGCCCAGGGATACACGATTTTTGAAGCGCGCAACGGTGAGGAAGCACTCGATTCTTTTCGTGCCAATACTCCTGACGTAATTCTCCTCGACGTGAACATGCCAATCATGGATGGATTGGAAGCGTGCCGCGGAATTCGTCGCACTTCCGATGTTCCCATTATCATGCTTACCGTCCGATCAGCAGAACGCGATAAAGTACTCGCCCTGGACGCCGGTGCCGACGACTATGTCGTAAAGCCATTTGGTATTCAGGAACTCCTTGCCCGTATCAGGGCAGCACTTCGGCGCACCTCATTCCAAGAGAAACTGGAGGCAGTTGTTTCCAAGGAGTTCAGTATCGATTTTGAAACCCGGAACGTGATTGCGCGGGGATTGGAAGTTCATCTCACGCCGAAGGAATTTGAATTGCTCCGCCAGCTTGTATTGAACCAGGGAAAACCGCTGACGCACCGCCGTCTGCTGCAGGCGGTCTGGGGACCGGACTATGGCGATGAGCCCGAATATCTCCGAGTAGCAATCAATCAGTTACGGAAAAAAATCGAGCCTGACCCCGCTCATCCTCAATTTATTCTTACCGAGCCGTGGGTTGGCTATCGCTTCCGGCCGCCCAATAAACTTGATCCGACAAACTCTCAAAGCTAGAACACTTTGGCCCCAAGGTACTGAGCGACCGCATCTTTACAAAATCCTTATAACTTCTACACGACTTCCTTAGAACTCGGATGCCAGTCTACGTGTGTCCGCTGACGATGAATGTGGCTGGGCGGCGCGAAGAGAGATATGTGGCTTTTTTTGATTCTCGTGAGTCTGGGCCTGGTGTTCATGCTGTATGTGCTGTTCCAATTTTCCGTGAAGGCAAATGCAAAGGACTCCAAGCGCCAAGCCAATTTGAACACGAAGAGGGGAAACGGCCAGATTAGGAGCGTGAGCGACCTGAATCCGAAACAATCGGATCTTGCTCGCTAGACACGCACAGCCGAATGGAGAAGGGCCATGAGGAATTTTAAGTCCGGATTACTTATAGTGACGGTCGTGTGCACCTGCGCCATATATGCGCAAGCGCAAGACGGACCTCCTGCACCCCAGGCAAACCAGGAAGTTCTTCAAAAGCAAGTTGAAGAGTTGCGCGGGATGGTACTGCAGCTTTCGAAACGAATCCAGAGTCTCGAAGGTCATGGAAAGGACAATGGGGCAACCCCAGAAACACCCGTGAACGCCACTAGTTCTTCTGCCAATTCCGGCTCAGTCAGGGTGGGGTCGGTTGGAAAAAGTGCGCAAGATACATCAACCACCCACGAGGCGCCCGAGCATGGTGCGCTTGACTTCCTGCAGGGCACTACGCTCAATCTCATGCTGGACGGATATTATGCATACAATTTCAACCGTCCAGTCGGTCGAGTAAATCTACTTCGTGCGTACGATGTGAGCAGCAACAGCTTCAGTTTAAATCAAGCGACTATAGTGCTTGAGCGCGCGCCTGATGCTTCGCTGGGACGGCGTTTTGGCGCACGAGTAGACTTGCAGTACGGCCAAGCAACAGAAACGGTGCAAGGAAGCGCGGCGAACGAATTGCGCCCGCAGGTATATCGGGCGGTTTTTCAGGCTTATGGCACCTATGTGGCTCCGATTGGCAGCGGACTGACGGTCGATTTTGGCAAGTGGGCCAGTGCGCTTGGAGTGGAGGGAAACTACAACAAAGACCAGATCAACTATTCGCGCTCGTATTATTTCAACTTCCTGCCATTTTACCATACAGGATTCCGAGCTAGCTACAACCTGACATCGAAAGCAAATTTGACATATTGGCTGGTCAACGGCGCGCAACAGACCGAAGACTTTAATGGATTCAAATCGCAGGCCTTTCTCTTCAATCTTAAGCCAACTTCCACCATCAGCTGGAACCTGAACTACTACTTTGGCCAGGAACAGCGTGATGTGGTGGCTGTGTTGAATCCGGAAATTCCGACTAGTCCGACGCAGCCAGGTTTGCCGACGATGCCAATTCAACCGACACCTGATGGTCGCGAACACATCTTCGACACATACGTGACTTGGAACGCCACGCCGAAACTGACTTTGGTGGGCGAGGCCGACTATGTCGTCAACCGGGCATTTGCAGGTTCAGCGCCTGCGCATGTGACGGGTGGCGCCGCTTATGTGCGCTATCAACTGACTTCAAGATTTGCTCTTGCTAGCCGGGCTGAGTACCTGTCGGATCGCGGAGGACTTTTTAGCGGTACCACTCAAGCCCTGAAAGAAACCACCTTCACCACGGAGTACAAGTTCGCCGACGGTTTCCTGGCGCGGGCTGAGTGGCGACGGGATTTCTCGAATCATCCCTTTTTCCTTACGGAGCAACCCGGTCAATTGAAGAAGGAACAGAACACCGCAACTCTAGGATTGATTTGGTGGTGGGGTCAGAAGCAAGGCTCGTGGTGAGTACTCGAAAACCAAACGGTTCCCCGAGAGGAGCAGAACGACGATGCTAGACACCATTTTCATTGCAGCAACCGCAGTGTTTTTCGCGATTGGAATTTTCTATGTTCGCGGCTGCGAACGGCTGAAATAGGAGTGAACCTATGACTGCAGGAGATTTGGCACTTTTGGTGATTTGCGCGCTTCTTTTAGGGTATTTGCTGTATGCCCTCTTAAAGGCGGAGGAGTTTTAACCCATGACGGCGAACGGATGGTTTCAAATCGGATTGTATCTGTTGGTGATCTTCCTGGTGACGAAGCCAGTCGGCACTTTCATGACACGAGTGTTCAACCGGGAAAAAACTTTTCTCGATCCCGTGCTCCGGCCTATAGAAAAACTGGTCTATCGACTGAGTGGCATCGACGAGAAGCGCGAGATGCGCTGGACGGAATATGCAGTGGCAATGCTTTTGTTCAGCGGCGTTTCGATGGCCCTTCTCTATCTCATTGAGCGCACGCAGAAATGGCTGCCGCTTAACCCGCAAAAATTCCCGAACCTCGAACCAGGCTTGGCGTTCGGAACGGCAGCGTCGTTTACGACGAACACGAACTGGCAAGCTTATACCGGCGAATCCACGATGAGCTATCTGACCCAGATGGCCGGGCTCGCCTATCACAACTTCGCTTCCGCCGCGGTCGGCATCGTTCTTGCGATTGTGGTGATCCGCGGCATCGCCCGCAAGGAAACCGACAAGCTCGGGAATTTCTGGGTGGATACGACGCGCTGCTTTCTGTGGGTACTGCTGCCAGTCTGTTTGGTGGGTTCGCTGGTTCTAGTGTCCGAAGGAGTTGTGCAGAATTTCAAGCCTTATACCACAGTCGATCTGATTCAACCTTATTCAGCACAGGTCACGGGTCCGGACGGAAAGACCTCGACACAAACCGTGACGCAGCAGGTGATCGCACAAGGGCCGGTGGCCTCCCAGGAAGTGATCAAGGAATTCGGAACCAACGGCGGTGGATTCTTCAACGCCAACAGCGCGCATCCTTTTGAAAATCCGACTCCGTTCTCGAACTTTTTTGAGATGGTGTTGATTTTCGCGATTCCGTCCGGGCTGACCTACACCCTCGGCCGGATGACCGGCTCGCAGCGTCATGGTTGGGCGGTGTGGGCGGCCATGGCGTTCTTGTTCTTTGCCGGTGTATCTACGGCCTATTGGGCGGAAGCCAAAGGCAATCCGCTTTTGGCCGGCACCGACCAACGGGCTACGAGCTTGCAGTCCGGCGGAAACATGGAAAGCAAAGAAGTGCGGTTTGGCATCGCGAACTCCACGCTGTTCGCCACGGTCACAACTGACGCCAGCTGCGGCGCCGTGAACGGCATGCACGATTCGTACACGCCGCTCGGCGGAATGGTTCCCCTGATCAACATCATGCTGGGCGAAGTCGTATTTGGGGGGGTCGGCGCAGGTCTCTATGGCATTTTCGTTTTCGTTGTGCTCGCGGTGTTCATTGCCGGGCTCATGGTGGGCCGAACTCCGGAGTATCTCGGTAAGAAAATCGAGTCGTACGACGTTAAGATGGCGATGCTCGCCGTTCTGATTCTAACGTTCACGATTCTTATCTTTTCCGCGATCGCGGTGGTCAAACCGTACGGTACTTCCAGCATCTCGAATCCCGGCCCGCACGGCCTATCGCAAATTCTTTACGCCTACACTTCGTCGACCGGCAACAACGGCTCGGCCTTCGCGGGTTTGAACGCGAATACCATGTGGTACAACACGACGACGGCCGTTGCTCAACTCCTTGGTCGGTTCTTCATGATCATTCCGGTGGTCGCCATTGCCGGAAGCCTCGCCAAGAAAAAGACTGTGCCCGAATCTGCAGGAACTTTTCCGGTTACCGGCGGACTGTTCGCCGGATTGCTCGTCTCTACCATCTTGATCGTGGGCGCTCTCACGTTTTTCCCGGCCCTGAGTCTCGGGCCGATTCTCGAACACTTGCTTATGAACGCAGGAAAGGTTTTCTGAGGTGTCTATGGACCCGGTCGCTCAAATCAGGAAAAAATCACTCGGCGATAGCGCCATTCTTTCGCGAGCTATCGTTGATTCGTTTCGCAAACTCAATCCGCGGACAATGGTCAAAAATCCGGTGATGTTCGTCGTAGAGGTTGGGGCTGTTCTTACGACGATCCAACTCGCTGTGAACGCTCTCCATCACGGCGGGCAGTTCGGTTTCGGGCTGCAAATCACGGTCTGGCTGTGGTTCACGGTTCTCTTTGCCAACTTTGCGGAAGCCATGGCCGAAGGCCGCGGCAAAGCACAAGCCGACACACTGCGCAAATCGCGGGCGGAAACGCAAGCCCATCGTCTGCGCGGTCGACGGCAGTATTGAGATTGTGGTCAGTTCCAACCTGCGTTCTGGAGACATCGTCGTCGTCACCGCGGGCGAATTTATTCCCGGCGACGGCGAGGTCGATCGAAGGCGTGGCGTCGGTCGACGAATCAGCGATCACGGGCGAATCGGCGCCGGTCATCCGCGAATCCGGAGGAGACCGTTCCGCGGTAACGGGAGGAACTCGGGTACTGTCCGATGAAATCAAGGTGCGCATCACGTCGAATCCCGGCGAAACCTTTCTCGACCGCATGATCAAGCTGGTGGAAGGAGCCTCGCGGCAAAAGACCCCGAACGAGATTGCGCTGAATATTCTCCTGGCAGGCTTAACCATAATTTTCTTGCTAGCCGTCGTAACGCTGCAGCCGTTTGCAATCTATTCGGGTGCTCCGCAGAACATCTTTGTTCTGGTCTCACTACTTGGTGTGTCTGATCCCCACGACGATTGGTGGGCTGCTGTCTGCGATCGGCATCGCGGGAATGGACCGGCTGATTCAGAGAAACGTCATCGCGATGTCCGGACGTGCCGTCGAAGCCTCAGGCGACGTGGATGTACTCGCTGCTCGACAAAACTGGCACAATCACGCTGGGAAACCGCGCCGCCACCCAATTCTTTCCTGCACCTGGTATCGAAGAGGCTTACCTGGCCGACGCCGCGCAGCTGTCTTCGCTTGCCGACGAAACACCCGAAGGCCGCTCCATTGTTGTGCTGGCCAAGGAGCGCTACCAGCTCCGCGGCCGTGATCTTTCTTCTCACGCGGCAAATTTCATCCCTTTCTCCGCACAGACCAGAATGTCTGGAGTCGACATGGATGGTCGAGAAATCCGCAAAGGGTCGCTGGAGGCAATTTCTCTGTTGGTCAGCAAGCGTGGTAACGGCATCCCTTCTGAATTGCACGTTTGCGTCCGGGATATTTCGAATGCCGGGGGAACACCGCTGCTGGTTGCGGAGAACGGCCGAGTTTTGGGGGCGATCGCACTGACGGACATCGTCAAAGGGGGCATGAAGGAGCGTTTCGATCACCTTCGCGCCATGGGCATTCGCACGATGATGATCACGGGTGACAACCCGCTGACCGCCGCTGCTATCGCTCGTCAAGCTGGGGTAGACGATTTCCTTGCCGAAGCCAAGCCCGAAGACAAAATGGCGCTGATCAAGAGCGAACAGGCCAAGGGCAAGCTCGTGGCGATGACTGGCGACGGAACGAATGACGCTCCCGCTCTCGCGCAGGCGGATGTCGGCGTGGCCATGAACACCGGAACGCAAGCGGCTAAGGAAGCCGGGAATATGGTGGACCTCGATTCCAATCCCACCAAGCTGATCGAAATCGTCGAAATCGGCAAACAACTGTTGATCACCCGTGGGGCGCTCACGACATTTTCCGTGGCGAACGATGTAGCCAAGTATTTCGCGATTATTCCAGCGATGTTCGCTGGAGCCTTTCCAGTGTTAGGCGTTCTGAATGTGATGCATCTGCATTCGCCGGAATCAGCAATTCTCTCCGCAGTGATTTTCAACGCCCTGATCATCATCGCCCTGATTCCGCTCGCTTTGCGCGGCGTGCGCTATCGTCCGCTGGGTGCAGCGGCTCTGCTCCAGCGCAACCTGCTGATCTACGGCGTGGGCGGGATCATTGCGCCATTTATCGGAATCAAGTTCATCGACGTACTTGCTGACGTACCTTCGAGTTGTTTGAGGAACTTATGAAAAAGAATCTTCTGATCGCTCTGTGGTTCACTTTGGTTACGACGGTAATGTTCGGTGTCCTGTACCCGCTCGCAATAACAGGTCTGGCCCAATTGCTGTTTCCTCACCGGGCCAACGGACAACTCATCGAGAAGAACGGCAAAATCGTGGGCTCAAGAATCATAGGTCAATCCTTCACGGGCCAGGCTATTTCCGTTCGCGCCCGTCCAGTGCGGGGACCGGATACGACGCAACTTCCAGCAGTGGCTCGAATCTTGGGCCGACGAACAAGGCGCTGATCGACCGGGTGAAGGGTGACGTACAAAAAGCTCAAACGGAAAACCCTTCCATGCCGGTTCCGATCGACTTGGTGACGGCTTCCGGCTCGGGGCTCGATCCCGAAATTTCACCTGCAGCGGCTGAGTTCCAAGTTCCCCGAGTGGCGCGGGAGAGAAATATCAGTGAAGCCGAGGTGCGCATCCTTGTTCAAAAATTCACCAAGAATCGGCAATTCGGTATTTTTGGAGAGCGCCGCGTTAATGTGCTAGAGCTAAACCTTGCGTTGGACGCTGCGCATCCGCTCTCGAAGCAATGACTGCACTTTTTCTTCGGACCGGTGACCATCTGTTCCTAGAGCTTGGATGTGCTCCAGCACGCGTTGCGCCGTGTCGTCGCGACGGTCTACACTTTCATTGGAACTGAGAAATGCGCATATCCGAATTAGCAAGGCCTAGTCCCGAGCGGCTCCTCAAGCAGGTGCAGGCGGAGGAGAGCAAGCGCTGGGGTGCCAAACTCAAGATTTTTCTGGGCTACGCGCCCGGTGTTGGCAAATCCTATCGCATGCTCGACGAAGCGCGGCGGCGGCACGAGCGTGGCGAAGACGTTGTGGTGGGCGCTGTTCAGGGGCGGCAATCTGAAGACGTCCAGGCACTTCTGCGGAAACTGGAGTTGATTCCTCCGCTCCAGACTCCCGAGGGCCAAGCCGTTGATCTCGATGCTATTCTTCGGCGCGCACCGCAGGTCTGCGTCGTTGACCCTCTCGCCGCCCAGAATCCTCCTGGGAGTCGACACGCTCACCGTTGGCAGGATGTCCAGGAGCTTTTGCGCAATGGCATCTCGGTCCTTTCGAGCGTTAACCTGCTTCATGTGGAGGAATACAAAGACAAGGTTCAAGCAATCACCGGCAAGAACACCATCGACACCATTCCAAAATCGTTCCTGCTCGCAGCGGACGATATCGTGATTGTGGATGTACCGCCAGACCTTTGCCTCTGGCGGCAGGGAGAAAAGTTCACTTCGACGGGAATCAGCAACTCTCAGGAGCGCAGGCTCTCAGAACTTCGCGAACTCGCCTTGCTGCTGACCGCCGAGGTGGTAGACGCGCAACTGGAATCCTATGTTCATGCGCACGGCATCGAACCTGTCTTTGGAACGCACGAACGTTTTCTCGTGTGCATGACGCCACATTCTAATGCTCCGGCAATGATTGAAAGCGGAGAACGGAATAAAGAGCGTTTTCAAGGTGAACTCTACGCGGTGTATGTGTGCGAGCCCGGGCGGTCTAAACGAGAAAGAGTCACGATTCGAAGATATTTCGACGCGGCGAAAAAAGCCGGTGCCACCACCGAAGTGCTGGAAAGTCGCGATCCAATATCAGCGATTATCGACTTTGCACGTCAGAAACGCATTACACAGATTTTCATCGGGCACACCTCCCGCAACACTTGGCGGGATCGCTTGTTCGGCGATCCGGTGCTCCGCCTCATTCGCGCAGCGGAGGGTATCGATGTCCGAGTCTTCCCTCATTAGCTCTCCATGCCTGCAGCCGGCGACATCCAACGCGGCAACCTGAAGGTCTATCTGGGTTATGCCGCGGGTGTCGGAAAGACTTTCCAGATGCTTGCGGATGGCCATGCTGCCGCACAACGGGGAGTCGATGTTCTCGTTGCCTACTTTCAGCCTCACGCTCGCCCCGACACTATCGCGCAGGTTCAAGGACTAGAAATCGCCCCTCACCGGAAGGTCGAATACCGGGGGAAAACATTCGAGGAGATGGATACGGACGCAGTTCTGCAACGCAAACCCCAGATCGCCTTAGTCGACGAACTGGCGCACACGAACATTCCTGGCTCCGAGCGCACTAAGCGTTGGGAAGACGTTCAAGCGCTGCTGGACGCTGGTATCGAAGTGTGGACCACGATGAATGTCCAACACATCGAAAGCCTCAACGACCAAATCTGGCAGATCACGGGCATTCAAGTGCGCGAAACGGTTCCGGACGGGATCATTCGTCAAGCAGC
Organism: uncultured Acidobacteriota bacterium; assembly: GCA_963819625.1. Classification (GTDB taxonomy): domain Bacteria; phylum Acidobacteriota; class Terriglobia; order Acidiferrales; family UBA7541; genus Acidiferrum. The sequence continues at coordinate 447,940 of CAWFWY010000015.1, read as the reverse complement.
GGAAATTGTGGCCGTCGATGTCACACCGGACGCCTTGCTCAATCGTTTAAAGCGGGGAGCGGTTTACAAGCCAGAAATGGTACAGAAGGCGCTTACGGGATTTTTCAAAGGTTCCAATTTAGGCGCGCTCCGTGAATTGACGCTTCGCCAGGCGGCTCACGAAGTAGATCTCAGGCAGTCCGCTTACGATGAGACCCGTGCCTTTCAGGTCCCACGTATTTCCGAAGCGCGTTCCACTGGAGCAACGGATAACCAGCCGAAGGAGCGCATTCTCATCCACATCACCGCCGATCCTTCCACCGCCATGCTCATTCGCCGAGGTCGCCGGGTAGCGGACTACCTCCATGCCGATTGCATTGCTCTTTTCGTGCATAGGACTGCTCAGCTGAGTGAATTGCCGGTCGAGGAGCGCGAGGCGGTAGAAAGGCACCTTCGTTTCGCTCGGAGCCTACAGATCGAAGCTCGAGTGGTTGGTGGTAGCGATGTCTCCAAAACGGTGGTGGAGTTTGCTCGCCGCCATCGAGCCACGCAAGTCTTCGTGGCCCATTCAGACGTTCCTCTTCTAGACCGGCTGCGCGGCAGGAATTTCACTGAAAACATTGTCCGCTTAGCTCAGGATCTTCAGGTCACGGTTGTCGCCGACCGTAGTCGCAAACCGGGTTCTTAATCCGCAAACAATAGCGCATCGTTGGATACGGGCGATAACGCCGTCGCAGCTTGGATTGAAATCCCGTCCAGATTTGTGCAGCGCAACTGTGTTTGTGCCCACGAGGAGGCACTCTTGCCGCAACTAATGTACGGAAACAGTATTCCAACCCTTCGGCTCAGAACCGAATGCTGTTTTTTGAGGGCGACGCTAGAAGGAAGACTCGCTAAGTAGTCCAGCAGAGTCACCAGGACCTAGCTCTAGTGGGAGAGTGCACGCAAGACGGCAAACGTCTCTTGCCGCTTCCACGATCTTCGTCATACGTTCATCTCGCGACTGGCCGAGTCACAAGCTTCAGACTCAACTGTAATGGCTCTCGCCGGGCACGTGTCCCGCGCAATGATGGAACGTTATTCGCACATCCGAATGGAAGCGAAGCTTAAGGCAGTGGACACACTCAGCGGGACGGATTTTGAGCCGGGTGTGGCACAAAATTGGGCACAGTTTTTTGTGAGCGAGAAGTCAGACGAAGCTAACTTATTGAAAGCAAGTGGTGAACCGGGCAGGACTCGAACCTGCAACCCGCTGATTAAGAGTCAGCTGCTCTACCATTGAGCTACCGGTCCACGTTAGCTCTTGAATTTTAACATGCCGTGCACGTTTGTCGACCAACAGCCGTCATCCTGCCGTCAATTTTTCTGCCCGTCAGAAATCAATGTCCTGACCATCCGCACGTAGATCTCCACTGCATTCGCCAATTCCCTCTTCGAAATATGCTCTTCCGCGGTGTGCGCCACATGAATACTTCCCGGCCCGATCAGCAACGGTTTTCCCCACGAGCCTCCAAAACTTGGAATGTCCGTGGTAAACGAGACCACCGTGGTCTCCAGCCCGGAAAAGCTGTCCAGCCGTTGTGCCGGCGTGCCGAACACCTCGTGTATTTCGACGCGCCCCGCCACCGCGTCTCTCAGCGACCTCACGGATAGGCTCCGCGCCGCCCACCAGCCGGAACATATTTCAGCTTGCGCATGATCGGCGATCACGTTGGGCGCGCGGCCTCCGCGAATCGTTCCGATGTTCATCGTGCTGGGCCCCAACAACTCATCCTCCGGCAATTTGATCGCGCGAATTGCCTGCAACACATCCAGCAATGTTTCGATCGCGGATTCTCCCAGTTCCGGATAGGCGGAATGCGCCTAGCCGCCCGCGCGCCACAATTTCGAACCGCAGCGCGCCCTTCGAACCCAGCGCAATCTTATTGTCCGTCGGCTCCCCGTTAATCAAGTACCGCGACCCGCGCGAATTCTTTGCCGCCACCAGCGCTCCGGCGCTGTCGCGCTCTTCCCCCACCACAAACAGCAACGCGAAATTTCTAGTTCCCGTGGCCAGCAGCGTTTCGGCCGCACCAATCATGGCGGCGATAATTCCTTTCGCATCGCACGCGCCTCGTCCCCAAATCGTTTCTGTATCTTCCCGCGACGAAAAAAACGGCGGCACCGTATCCATGTGCGTCGAAAGCGTTACGATGGGCTCTCCCCAGCACGCGAGAACATTGAATCGTTCGCGCTCCACCTCCATCCGCTCCACGTTTCCCTGGCAGCGCTTCGCCAACGCCGAAAGATACGCAAAAAGATATTCTCCGACGCGGCTTCTCCGCGCCCGTCACGGATTCAATATCGATCAGCGCGCGGGTCAGCTCAAATACGTTCATGGCTTTAGTTAATTCCGAAATCTGAGGAACAATTTCGCTACCCGGGAAAAACGCCCCCGTCATCCCCGCCAGCGGCTGCGCAAATCAGCGGCCAGCAGTCGAGCCACTTCTCGCGCTCGCGTCAGATCCCCCGGATCAAACGAAATCGCCGACACGCGCGCGTGTCCTCCGCCGCCGTACTTCTCAGCCAGCGACGCCAGGTTCGCATCCGCATTCGCCAGGTTCCAGGGATTTGTTCCCAGCGAAACCTTGGCGCGCATGGCCGACGCGCTCACACTCACCGAATACACGCAGTCCGGATGCAACAGGTAAGGAATGAATTTGTTGTAGCCTTCCAGGTCCAAATCGCTGACATCGAAAAAAATCACTCCTTGCGACGCTTCGGCTCGCTCGCGAAGGATATCGATCGACTTTTTATGCCGCTCCAGCAGCGGTCCCAGGTGTTTCGCCACCAGCGGCAACTTCACCATTTCCGCCAGCGGCCGGTAAGCCAGCTCCGGAATAATTTTCGCCGGCAGTCCGTCTTCCGGCGCGGCTTCGATCACCAGCGCCAGTTGCGTAGCGGGCTCTTTCAATTCCACTGCCGTCTCCGCCGTGGCGTACTGCGCTCCATCAATGATGTCTCCCCAATAAATCAGGTCGGCCAAGGGAGCTGTATCGAATCCGAATTTCTCCTTTGAAACCGTGGCAATCAATTTGGTACATGATTTGTAATCCGGCTCATAGAACATTTTCGAGCCAGGATGCTTTCTAAAATTCTCCGCATCCACGGGAGTCAAAAACGCGCTTTGATGATGGTCGAACCACCAGGTCACTTTCGGCGAATTCGAATACTTGAAATCCACGATCACGTTCTCGTCCCCGTCGAACATTCCTTCCGTCCAGGGTTGCGCGGCGCGATGCGCCATTCCGGTCAGCCCAAACTGCGCATCGGCATCGAATCGCTCGCGATAAAACCGGTAAAACAGCGCCGCCGACGCTGTCCCGTCAAAGCACCGGTCATGGAAACAAAGTCGTACTCGAGTCATAAGAAACTACATGCGCCTTTCTAGGTCGGCAAGCTTTTTAGATTGGTGGGAGCTTCACGGAAAGTCAAGCAGGAACAAGGTTCCTGCACCCACAACAAAACAGGAGCCGCAAACAATCTGCCGCAGCTCCTGCAAGTTTTCGTGAGCGTTGCGTATCGCTATTTTCCAGCTATTCCGTCGGCGATGGGCGCGGCGATGGGTACCCTGAAGAGAACATGCTGATAGGCCTTGACCATCAGCAAGATCCACAGGATCAATCCCACCAGACCAAGAAGCATGGATACCAGCGCCCATATCCCGAATCCCACGAATCCGCCGATGCCCATCACGATTCCGAATCCTATCCTTAATATCGTCAGCGCTCCGAACACCACAATCGACTGCGCCGCGTGAAATCTCACAAACGGCCGCTTGTCGATCAGCAAAAATATGATTCCGGTAAGCCAGCCAAGCACGTAGCAAAGCAATCCCGCTACGTTTTCCGCCAGCCCTTCACTGCTCGCCGCCGGCGCTGCCGCAGCGGGCACTGCCGAAGCACCTTGGCCGGCACCACACTTGGGACAAAATGCCGCCCCTCCGACCTCCGCTCCACACGCTTTGCAAAACGCCATTTGCGATACCTCCCAAGGATATAATGCGCGGAGCGTAACAAAAGAAGGCCCCGGAGCGCAATGTTTTATCCTGTCCGCTCAAATCTCCGAAAACCATTTCTGCGCGGCCCGAGAACTTTCTCGCCCGATCGCCGTCCGCAACGTTTCGAATCCCATGGCTGACCATCGCGTATCTCCAAACCCGCGAATCTTCGCTTGGCCGCGCGACAGCACTCCCGCCGAACGCCAAACCCTCATCGCCGGCAGTCTGGGCTGGATGCTCGACGCCATGGACGTGATGTTGTACTCCCTCGTCCTCGCCTTCTTGATTCGCGAGTTCGCGATGGACACGCGTACCGCTGGCTTTCTCAATTCCCTCACGCTGCTCGCCTCCGCCATCGGCGGCCTCGCCTTTGGCTGGATTGCCGACCGCATCGGTCGCACCCGCGCGCTGATGGGTTCCATCGTCTTGTACTCGATCGCCAGCGCCGCATGCGGCTTTTCACACAGCGTTCCGCAACTCGCGGCATTCCGTTTCCTGCTTGGCCTCGGCATGGGAGGAGAATGGACCGCCGGCGCTGCGCTGATCGCCGAAACCTGGCGACCCGCGCATCGCGGTAAAGCCCTCGGCCTGATGCAATCGTCTTACGCGATTGGAGAAGCTATCGCCGCGCTAGTTGTGGCGCTGGTCCTACCGCACTTCGGTTGGCGCGCCGTTTTTTTTGTCGGCGTTCTTCCCGCCCTGCTCGTTTTCTGGATTCGCCGTCGCGTACCCGAGCCATCACTTTGGAAACAGCGCGTCCGGACCAAGCGCACCGGTTTTTTCCGCCTGCTTCTGGGCAAAGATGTTTTCCGCGTCGGAGTGCTGGCCACCGCCATGAACGCCTGCGCGATGTTCGGCTACTGGGGCCTGTTCACGTGGATTCCCGCGTATTTATCACTACCCGTATCCCAAGGAGGCCGCGGACTGAGCCTGGTCAAAACCACCACGTTTTTTCTGGTTCTGTGCTTTGGCAAGTGGCTGGGCTACGCGCTTTTCGGTTTCTTTGCCGACGCCTTTGGCCGCCGCAAGCCGTACTTCGCCTACTTGATCATTGCCGCCGCGCTCGTCCCGCTCTATGGCGCGGCCAAGAGCCCATTCTGGCTTCTCGTTCTAGGTCCCTTCGTGGCTTTTTTCGGCACAGGATTTTTTTCCGGCTACGCGGCCATCGCCAGCGAAATTTTCCCCGGTGAAATTCGAGCGGCGGCCATGGGATTGAGTTACAACATCGGCCGGGGACTTTCCGCCTTCGCGCCTTTCGCCGTGGGGGCGCTGGCCCTACACTACGGCATCGGCCCGGCGTTCCTGTTGCAGGCTGCGGCTTTTCTGGTGGCTGCGCTTCTCGCGCTGGCGCTGCCTGAAACGGTTGGCCGCGCCCTCAGTTGATCAGTTTGATCAGGCGCCCGCGAGCAACGATTGGATGGACGCCTTGCCCCGGCGCAATGTGAACTTCACGGGAGAGTAAGGAGCGCGCGCCAGAATATTTTGAAATTCGGTATCGTCCGCGTAGCGCCGCTTCGGGACCCGTCGCGCCAGAATACTCACCGACAACGGTTCGCGCCGGAAAGGATATGGCGCCAGCGTAATCGTTCCGTCCTCCCGCCGAAGTTCCCAGTCCGCCTCGCTGCCTTGATCATTGACCGGCACGCCTTCGATAGTGGAGTCGCCCAAGGTTGGCAGGCAGAAATAGAGCGACAACCTGTCCAGCGCTTCCAGCCGCTGGAGGTTCGCCTGCAGATACTTTTCCTCGGTGAAAACTTTTGTCGCCGGATTGGTGCGCAGATCTACCTTCAACCGCAACTGTTGCAGCCTCAACCGCTGCACAAATTCACTGACCATGTGCGCCTCACTTGAACGCACATATTTCGCGGAATAGCCCGGCATGGTCGAGCGCGCGCGGTCATAAAGCAGTGCGCAATGCATACTCACCAGCAAAGCCGCGTAGTGGTCCACTTTGAGGATTCGTTCCAGGCCGTGCTGGTACAGCGCGATGTGCGCTTCGGTGGGAACGGACATGAAGCTATACGGCAGAAAAGTGGCCGGATCGACCTTCGGCAGGATTTCCCACTCCTGCCATCCGTTATCGTGTTCCGCGGCCGCCAGGCGAAAAGATTCGAACGGTTCCGGCCGCGAAAACTGCTCGTTTCCCCACTCGCGCGCGAAAAATCCAGAAAGCAGCGCGTGATCCGTTTGCCGGATGATCACCACTTCATTGTCTTGTTCGTAAAGAATCATCGAGCGTTCGCAAAGAATGGTGCGGGAAGAGGGATTTGAACCCCCAAGAGCTTGCGCCCGGCAGGTCCTAAGCCTGCTGCGTCTGCCAGTTCCGCCATTCCCGCAGAGCTTGGCAAGGAAAGTTTACCACGCCGAGGAATCGCTCATGCACCCGGTTCTTGCAGTGAATGGCGCCGCCGTTATAAATCGCTAATCTGCTTGATCGTTCACGCCAGCGGCTTCGTGGCGCGGATAAATGCGCTTCTGAATTTTTCATCCACTTCTCCCGCAATCGTATCCACGTCAATTCCCTGCCCGGAAAGAAACTCCCGCGCGTCCGCAATTTTGTACACCCGGGTAGGCTCAATCGAAATCGCTTCGAATCCTGCGCCCTGCAACTTCGCTTCGTACTCGGAATCTTGCAAAGCTCCCGCAACGCAACCAACCCAGGCTTCCACGCTGCGCTTGATTTCCTCCGGCACCTCGCCCCGCACCACTACGTCCGACACCGCGAATCGTCCTCCGGGCCGCAGCACCCGGAACGCTTCCGCCAGCACCCGGTCCTTGTCCGCCGAAAGATTAATCACGCAATTGGAAATCACCACGTCTACGGAGTCGTCCGGCAGCGGAATATTTTCGATCTCGCCCTTCAGAAACTCCACATTCTGTACCCCGGACTTCTTTTGATTATCCCGCGCCAGCGCCAGCATTTCGTCGGTCATATCCAAGCCGTAGGCCTTGCCGCCCGGGCTCACGCGCTTCGCCGAGAGCAGCACATCGATTCCGCCGCCCGACCCCAGGTCCAGCACCACTTCCCCGGCCTTCAATTGCGCCAGCGCGGTCGGATTGCCGCATCCCAGTGACGCCAGCATCGCTGCCTTCGGAACGTCCGCAGACTGTGCCGCGTCGTAAAGATTGGCCGTAATGGGATCCCCGCCGCAGCACGACGAAGAGGCAGAAGTGCCGGCAGAAGTGCCGCATGAGGCAGCCGCCCCCGAAGCGGCCCTCGTGGCCGCCTGGCCGTACTTTTCCTTTACCACCGAGGTGATATCTTTCGATTCCAGTTGTCCGCTCATTAAATTTTCTCCTTGCCCGCCAGGGGCAAATCCACTATATTCGCCTAAGCGAATATAGTCTATGCCTCAGCCGAATGTCAATCTGCTCTTTCGCGCCTTCTCCGATCGCACCCGCTTGCGCATCCTCCATCTGCTCCTTAAAGGAGAACTGTGCGTCTGCGATATCGTTACCGTCGTCCGGGTGCCCCAGCCTACCGCTTCCCGCCACCTCGCCTATCTGTTGCGCTCCGGTCTCATTACCAAGCGTAAGCAAGGTCTGTGGGCCTACTATAAGCTCGCTCCCGCTGCTTCCCCGCTTCATCGCAATCTCATCAAGTGCCTCAAGGAATGTTTTCGCAACGTTCCTGAACTGGCCGCCGATTCCAGGCGGGCGCTCAGCAACAACATCTGCTGCCTCCCGGTGTCACAAACCGCCCGGCGTTCGCGATAATTCCTCTTTCCTGCCTCTCCATTTCGCGATATGAACTACTAGACGCTTCGCGAGCGCGCCACGCCGTCGCAAACCGTCCCGGAGCCGTTATGACGCGCGATGTCCGCACTCTTCTCGATCTCTACAATCCCAACAACCCGCTGGACCACGCCTCCACCATTCCTTCGCCGTGGTATTTCGACGGGAATATCGCCGACCTCGAAAATTCTGCCGTCTTCGGCAAAACCTGGCAAGCAGTGGGCCGCGCCGACCAGGTTCAGTCCGCCGGCCAGTTTTTCACAGCTGACATCGCCGGAGAACCCATCGTAGTAGTTCGTGGCGAGGATTCGCAGTTGCGCGCTTTCTATAATGTCTGCCGCCACCATGCCGCCGCCGTCGTCACCGAACTCCAGGGTTGCGCGAAGCAATTTCGCTGTCCTTACCATGGCTGGACCTACGGCATCGACGGCGCGCTGAAAGGCATGGTCGAATTCGATGGCGTCTGCGATTTCGAGCGTTCCACCAATGGCCTCGTGCCCATTCGGGTGGACATCTGGGAGAATTTTGTCTTCGTCAATCTCGATCCCAACTCCGGTTCCCTGCTCGAATTCCTCGGCAGCGTGCCGCCGTTAGTCGCGCCGCTTCGACTGGCCAAAAAACTCCGCTACTTCGATCGCCGCATCTACACCTTGAATTGCAACTGGAAAGTCTACGTCGATAATTATCTCGATGGCGGCTACCACGTTCCCCACGCGCACAAAGGCCTCAGCAGCGTCATCGAGTACACCAAATACACGATCGAAAATTTCGAGCGCGCCTGCCTGCAATCCAGCCCGCTGAGCTCCGATTCCAGTTCGGAAGCGGGCGTCGCCTCTACCCGCCAGGGCCGCGCCTTCTATCTGTGGATCTACCCGAATTTCATGCTGAACGCCTATGAAGGCGTGATGGACACCAACCTGGTCGTGCCGCTGGCCGTGGACAAATGCGCGGTGGTCTTCGACTACTATTTTTCCGACATTTCCGCCGCTGCGGAAGCCCGCAATCGCGAAAGTATCGCCGTCAGTGAAAAAGTCCAGGACGAAGACATGGGCATCTGCGACGCCGTCCAACGCGGCCTGGGCTCGCGCGCCTACCTGGCCGGACGTCTATCCGTGCGCCGCGAAGCAGGCGAACATCTCTTCCATCGCCTGCTCCACGCCGACCTGACCGGCGCAATAAATCAAACCGCAGCCGCCGCCGACTGAACAATCGCCTGCTACTCGAAGATCACCGTCTTATTTGCATACAACAGAATCCGATTCTCGATATGCCAGCGCACCGCCTTCGACAGCACCACTTTCTCCAGGTCGCGCCCTTTTTCTACCAGATCTTCCAGTCCGTCCCGGTGCGAAATGCGCGTAACGCCCTGTTCGATAATCGGCCCCTCGTCGAGAATTTCCGTCACGTAGTGCGCCGTGGCGCCCACCAGCTTCACTCCCGAATCGTAAGCCTGCTGGTGCGGCTTTCCGCCGATGAACGCAGGCAAAAAAGAATGATGAATATTGATGATCTGTTGCGGATAGCGCGCAATAAAATCCCCGGAAAGCACCTGCATGTACCGTGCCAGGACAATCAGGTCGATATTATTCTCCCGCAGCAGCGCTAGTTCCCGCGCTTCCGCTTCCTGCTTGCTCTCTTTAGTGACCGCGATCTGGTGATACGCAATCCCGTAAAAGTCGGCATGCCGTTTCGCCTCCGGATGATTGCTGACGATTAACGCGATCTCGCAGGCCAGCTCTCCGTAGCGCTGCCGGTATAGCAAATCCACCAGGCAGTGATCGAACTTCGAAACGAAAATCGCCACGCGCAGCCGGTGTGTGGAAACCGCCAGCCGCCAGTGCATCGAAAATTTATCCGCTATAGGCGCAAACTCGCGCGGAAAATCTTCCAGTTTCAGCGCAAATCCGTTCAGGTCCCATTCCACCCGCGCCAGATAAAACCGCTCCTCACCCGCCTGGTGCTGCTCGAAATGCAAAATGTTTCCGCCGCGCTGAAAAATAAAATCGGAAATGGCCGCATTCAGCCCCTTCTGATCCGGGCACTCCACCAGCAAGATCGCGCTTTCTTTCAAGGTGACTCCAAATGTCCGCTCATCTTAACCGACTTCCCCCAGCCTCCCTCGCCCTCTATTCGCCTGCGGATTTTTATCGCACAACAATTCCAATCGCCCGAAGCCTCGAATTGACGATGTGAGAATGGTCGGCTTATACTAACCATTGATCGCGAGTCTGTCCTCGCCTCTTTAAGCTCAACTGAAAGCTTGGATTGTCCGTTCGCTTCCACCAGGAAGTTTTGTTTGCTTGCCGATGGCAGGCCCAGTTCCAATTACCGTCGATCGCCGATTACGAATCTTGAAAGGCACCTCGCATGGCTGAAAGCACCGAAAATCCGACCGAAACCACCGCGGAAACAACCACACTGGCTGCCGCCGAAGCCACTTGCCGCCGCGAGCTCGATCTTGAAATTCCCGCGGACGAAGTCACCAAGGCTATGGATCGCGTCACCAAAGAATTCGCCAAAGTCGCGCGCATACCCGGCTTTCGCCCCGGCAAAGCTCCCATGACATTGATACGACGCCGCTTTGCCGACGACATCAAGGGAGAAGTCCTCCAGACCCTGGTCCCCGAGCGCGTCGAAAAAGCCGTCACGGAACAAAAACTCACTCCCGTCTCCCAGCCGCAGGTCGAAAAACTCGATTTCAACGATGGCCAGCCGCTCAAATTCCGCGCCGTCTTCGAAGTGCTTCCCGAATTTGAGCTCGGCGATTACAAGGATCTCCACCTTGAGATGCCCGCCATGGAAGTGAACGACGAAGACGTCACCAAAACCCTCGAAGAAATGCGCGAACGCGCCGCCGCCTTCGCTCCCGCGGAAGGTCGCCCCGTTGAAGACGGCGACTTCGTCCAACTGAAACTCACCGGCACTCCTGAAGGTGGCGGCGAGCCTCTCCAGGCCGACAGCGTTCTCTGCCACATCGGCGCCGAAGAAACCATGGCGCCCTTCAACGAAAATCTTCGCGGCGTAAACATCGGCGATCACAAGGATTTCGACGTCCCCTACCCCGCCGATTATCCCGACGCCAAGCTCGCGGGCAACACCTATCATTATTCTGTCGACGTGCTGGGCATCAAAACCAAAAAACTGCCCGACTTGAACGACGATTTTGCCAAAGATGTCAGCGACGCCACCACCCTCGATGAACTGAACAAGAAAATCCGTGAAGGCCTCGAGCATCAGCGCGACCATAAACACAAAGACCTGCTCCGCGAAAAGGTCCTCGCCGAAATCGTCAAGCTCCACGGCTTCCCGGTACCCCAGGCGCTCGTCGAGCATCAAATGGATGTGCGCCTCGAACGCGTGGTTCGCTCTCTGGCCCAGCAAGGCGTCGATCCTCGCGCCGTCAATATCGACTGGGTCTCGCTCAGAAAGCGCAATGAAGACCGCGCCAAGGACGACGTCAAGGCGGAACTCATCGTCGATCGCATCGCCACCGCGGAAAATATCGACGTCAGTGAGGAAGAAGTCGAACACGAGCTCGAACATCTCGCCGGCCATAGTAACGAATCCGCCGAAGCGATTCGCGCTCGTTTGACAAAGCAGGGCACGCTCGATAGGATAAAAGCGAAGTTGCGGAGTGATAAAACTCTCGACTGGTTAGCGCAAAACGCAAAGATCAGCACCACCGCAGCAGCCGCAGAAGCGTCAACCAACCAATGAAAAACTTCGAAGAACCGGAATATCGCGGCACCACTCTTGTACCCATGGTGGTCGAACAGACCAGCCGTGGCGAGCGCGCCTACGATATCTATTCGCGCCTGCTCAAAGAGCACATCATCTTTATTGGCACGCCCATTGACGACCACGTCGCCAACCTGGCCACCGCTCAAATGCTCTTTCTTCAGGCGGAAGATCCAGAAAAAGACATTCAGCTGTACATCAATTCTCCCGGCGGCTCCATCACCGCGGGTTTTGCGATTTACGACACCATGCAGTTCGTCAAGCCCGACGTAGTCACCACCTGCGTGGGTCAGGCTGCTTCCATCGCGGCTGTTCTGCTTGCCGGCGGTACGCCCAAAAAGCGTTTCGCGCTGCCCAACGCTCGCATCCTGATTCATCAGCCGTGGATGTCCGGTTTGGGCGGTCAGGCCACCGATATCGATCTGCACGCCAAGGAAATCCTGCGCATGCGCGCGGTGATCAATAAACTTTTGGCGCAGCATAGCGGCCAGACCGTCAGCCGCATCGAAAAAGATGTCGAGCGCGACTTCATCATGAATCCCGAGCAGGCCAAGGAATACGGGATGATCGACGAAATTATTTACAAGCATCGCTAGTTCGTCCCCTCATGGGGCGCGATGCTCCCGATTTCTTCTTGCTCAAAAAGTTAGCAAAGTTTTTACGTTTGTGTTTTGCTTCGGCCCAGTATTGGGCCTAGAATGAAGTTAAGGGGACTCCGTCGAAGCCCAGCGGAGACGAGGCCTTCACGCCAGTGAAAAAATTCAACCCAGAAGAGCCGCTGCGCTGTTCCTTCTGCCACAAGACCCAGGAACAGGTCGAAAAGCTGATTAGCTCGCCTTCCGACTACCCGCGCGCCTACATCTGCAATGAATGCGTGGGCGTCTGCCAGACCATCCTGGAAGACGAAAAGCGTGAACAGGCCACTGCGCCCGCCAAGCGCCTTCCGCGCCCCCCGGAAATCAAACAATTTCTCGATGGCTATGTCATCGGACAGGACCGCACAAAAAAGAAGCTGGCCGTCGCCGTCTACAATCACTACAAGCGCATTTTCCTGAACAAGCAGCCCGGTGAAGTCGAGCTCAGCAAGTCCAACATTCTCTTGATCGGCCCCACCGGCACGGGCAAGACCCTCCTGGCGCAGACTCTTTCGCGCATGCTAGATGTGCCCTTTGCCATCGTCGACGCCACCACCCTCACCGAAGCAGGCTACGTCGGCGAGGACGTGGAAAATATCATTCTCAAGCTTTTGCAGGCCGCCGACGGCGACGTGCAGAAAGCCCAGCAAGGCATCATCTATATCGATGAAATCGACAAGATCGCCAAGAAGGACGAAAACCCCTCCATCACCCGCGATGTCAGCGGCGAAGGCGTGCAGCAGGCGTTGCTGAAAATTCTGGAAGGCACCATCGCCAACGTTCCTCCCCAAGGCGGGCGCAAGCATCCGCACCAGGAATTTACTCCCGTCGACACCACCAACATTCTTTTCATCTGCGGCGGTGCATTCGTGGGGCTCGAGAAAGTAATCGAAAAGCGCGCCGGCCGCCGCTCGCTCGGATTTCATACCGATTCATCTACCTCGGTTCCCCAGCGCCGCAACACCGAATTGCTCGAGCATGTCCAGCCGGGCGATCTGATCCGCTATGGACTGATCCCCGAATTTGTCGGCCGCCTCCCCGTCGCGGGAGTAATGAACGACCTCGACAAGTCTGCGCTGGTCAAAATCCTGACCGAGCCGAAGAACGCTCTTCTCAAGCAGTATCAGCGCCTCTTCGAATTCGAAAATGTGCGCTTGCGCTTCACCGACGACGCGCTCGACACCGTCGCCGAGCTGGCCATGCACCGCAAAGTCGGCGCCCGCGGCCTGCGCATGATTCTGGAAGACCTCATGCTGGAGTTGATGTATCACCTCCCCATGCAGCGCAAAGTGCGCGATTTCGTGGTCACCGCGGACATGGTCCGCACTCGCGAAATTAATTGGAGTTTGCTCGAAAAGGCCGGTTAGCTCTTCCGCACCAGGCTGAATCGCCTTTACCGTTCTAAGTATTAAATCGCGTTAATATTCTACGCGACGTAATTCAGGGGCCCCATGTTCAACCGGGAAAAACAGGAAATGAAGCGCGTACCCATGATGCCGGTGCGCGATATGGTTATCTTCCCGCAGCAGATGACGCCGTTTATCGTCGGCCGCGAAGCCAGCGTACGTGCGCTCGAAGAAGCCCTGGCCGGCGACAAGAAAATTTTCCTGTCCACTCAGCACGACGCTTCCGTAGACGATCCCAAGCCCGAAGAAATTTACGCCGTAGGCACGCTTGCGAATATCGTCCAGAGCGTGAAGCTTCCCGACGGCAATATCAAAGTCCTAGTGGAAGGTGTCGAGCGTGCTCGCGCGCTAACCATCACCGCCGAGGAAGGCTTTTTCCGCGCCACCGTTCGCCTGCTCAATGCCCGCGTCGAACCTTCTCCGCAGGTCGAGCAGACCGTCCAGAAAATTACCGGCCTCTACGAGCAATTCATTAAGCTTTCGCAAAGCCTCAATTACGACACCATGATTGCCGCCGCACGCGTTGATGATCCCTCGCGCTTGTCGGACACCATCGCCGCCAATCTGCAATTGCCGGTGGACGAGAAGCAGGACTTGCTCGAGACCGTCGACCCGCTTGAGCGCCTCAACCGCATCGGCGACATTCTCGAAATCGAACTCGAAAAGCTCAACGTCGACCGCAACATCAACACTCGCGTGAAGCGCCAGATGGAGCGCGCGCAAAAAGAGTATTACCTAAACGAAAAACTCAAAGCCATTCAGAAAGAGCTGGGTCGCGGCGAAAAAAGCGAAATCGACGAGCTCAAAAAGAAAATCGATACCGCCGGCATGTCCAAGGAAGTCCACGAAAAGGCTATCCAGGAGCTGAAGCGACTGGAATTGATGCCGCCTATGTCCGCGGAGTCCACCGTCAGCCGCAATTATCTCGACTGGCTGCTCGCTGTACCCTGGAAGAAAAAATCCAAGGAAATTCGCGACATCCTGGCTGCCGAAAAAATCCTTAACGAAGAGCACTACGGCCTCGAAAAGATAAAAGACCGCATCCTCGAATTTCTGGCCGTTCGCCAGTTGGTTAAAAATCCCAAAGGCTCCATCCTGTGCTTCGTCGGGCCCCCGGGCGTCGGCAAGACTTCCCTGGCTATGTCCATCGGCCACGCCACCGGCCGCAAGTTTGTTCGCGTCTCACTCGGCGGCGTGCGCGACGAGGCCGAAATTCGCGGCCACCGCCGCACTTACATCGGCGCCCTGCCCGGCCAGATCATCCAGATGATGAAAAAGGCCGGCACCGTCAATCCCATCTTCGTTCTCGATGAAGTGGACAAAATGTCCACCGACTTCCGCGGCGATCCGTCCGCAGCGCTGATGGAAGTTCTCGACCCCGAGCTGAATCACGCCTTCACCGATCACTATCTCGACGTCGAATACGACCTTTCGAAAGTAATGTTCGTTTGCACCGCCAACGTGCTGCACACCATTCCGCAGCCTTTGCAGGACCGCATGGAAATTCTGCGCATCCCGGGCTACACCGAACAGGAAAAGCTTCAGATCGCCAAGCGCTTCCTCGTCAAACGCCAGCGCGAAGCCACCGGCCTGCAGGAAAGTAATCTGTCCTTCACCGACGAAGGCTTGCTGCACATCATCCGGCACTACACCCAGGAAGCCGGCGTCCGCAATCTCGAGCGCGAAATTCAGAATATCTCTCGCAAAATGGCGCGCAAGGTAGTCACCGAAGGCCCCAAGGCCGAAGTCAAAGCCGAAGTCGTTCCCGCCAACGTCAACGATTATCTCGGCGTCCTGAAATATCGCGAATTCTGGCTCGAAAAGCACAACGAAATCGGCCTCACCACCGGCCTGGCCTGGACCGAAGTCGGCGGCACCGTGCTCACCACCGAAGCCACCTTGATGGAAGGCAAAGGCCGCCTCACCCTCACCGGCAAACTCGGTGACGTTATGCAGGAATCCGCGCAAGCCGCCATGAGCTACATTCGTTCGCGTTCCGCCACTTTCGGCCTGCCCAAAGACTTTTATCGCAACATTGATATTCACGTGCACGTCCCCGAAGGCGCCATCCCCAAGGACGGCCCTTCCGCCGGCATCACCATTTGTAATTCCATCGTCAGCGCGCTGACCCGTATCCCGGTGCGCCGCGATGTCACCATGACCGGTGAAATTACCCTTCGCGGCAAGGTCCTGCCCATCGGCGGCGTCAAAGAAAAACTTCTGGCCGCCCACCGAATGGGCTTGCGTACCGTACTGCTTCCGAAGGACAATGAGAAAGACCTGGCGGAAATACCGCCGGAGATTCTCTCCAGTTTGACGATCCGTTTCGTTGAAACCATGGATGAAGTTTTGCAGATCGCTCTTGAACGGCTGATTGTGCCGATTGAGCATCCCGCGGTTGCGCCCGTCACTGAACCGTTCGTGGCCGGTGCCGAGAAAGATTCAAGTTTGACCAACTAAAGCTCCACCAGACTACGGCTCGTATTCGGGCTCCGTTTTCGGGTGGTCGTGGTTAAGTGGCGCTTCCGGTTGAAGATAGTCTGGTTTGCCTCCCTGGCCGATTTCCATGCTGTTTGCCAGTCTGCGCGCCAACCTCGTAAACAATCCGGCTTCTTCTAGGTCAATTTTCACCCATAAAAGCTAAGGACATATGAAAGAAACAAGCGTTGAAGGAAGCAATCAGATGAGTATTAGCCTTGCCGAGCTCAAAGAAAAAAACATCACCGACCTCGCCAAGATCGCCAAGGAACTTAATATCCCCGGTGCCAGCGGCATGCGCAAGCAGGAGCTGATCTTCCAGATCCTCCGCGCCCAAACGGAAAAGAACGGCCTCATTTTCTCCGAGGGCGTCCTCGAATGCCTCCCCGACGGCTTCGGCTTTCTCCGTGCCCCGGAGTACAACTATCTCCCCGGTCCCGACGACATCTACGTTTCCCCGTCGCAGATCCGTAAATTCGATCTGCGCACGGGAGACACCGTCTCCGGCCAGGTCCGTCCTCCCAAAGACGGCGAACGATATTTCGCGTTGATCAAAGTGGAAGCCGTCAACTTTGAAGACCCCGAGGTCGCCCGCAACAAAATTTTCTTCGACAACCTGACGCCCCTTTATCCCCAGGGCCGCCTCAAGATGGAAACCACCAAGGAAAACATGACCGGCCGCGTGCTCGACCTTCTCTGCCCCGTCGGCAAAGGTCAGCGCGGTTTGATCGTCGCTCCTCCGCGCACCGGAAAAACCATGATGTTGCAGTCCATGGCCAATTCCATCACCGTCAATCACCCGGAGGTCGCACTCATCGTCCTGCTCATCGACGAGCGCCCCGAAGAAGTTACCGACATGCAGCGCACCGTGAAAGGCGAAGTCATCAGCTCCACGTTTGACGAAGCTCCGCAGCGCCACATTCAGGTTGCCGAAATGGTTTTGGAAAAAGCCAAGCGCCTCGTGGAACACAAGCGCGACGTGGTAGTGCTGCTCGACAGCGTCACGCGTCTGGCGCGCGCTTACAACGCCGTCACTCCGCCGTCGGGCAAAGTGCTCTCCGGCGGTATCGATGCCAATGCCCTGCAGCGTCCGCGCCGTTTCTTCGCGGCCGCGCGCCACGTAGAAGAAGGCGGCTCGCTCACCATCATCGCCACTGCATTGATCGACACCGGCAGCCGCATGGACGACGTCATCTTCGAAGAATTCAAGGGCACCGGCAACATGGAAATCAACCTCGACCGCCGCCTCTCCGACAAGCGCGTCTTCCCGGCGATCGACATCCAGCGCTCCGGCACCCGCAAAGACGAAATCCTGCTCCCGCCGGACGAACTCAGCCGCATCTGGGTGCTGCGCAAAGTCCTCAGCCCGCTCTCCACCGTGGAAGCCATGGAGCTGCTGCTCAGCCGCCTCACCAAAACAAAATCCAACGCCGAATTCCTCGGCTCCATGTCCGCGCCCACCTAGTCGGCGCCTGTTCGGCCTGCCATTAGTGGCAACCGCCCACGCGCGTCATTCCGAACCGCCGCTTCAGCGGGGCGTGAGCCTGCCCGCCGCGTGTTGGGCGGGGAATCTGCTTTTTGATGCGTTAAGAAAAATCTATCCGCAGGACTTATCGACTAGCTCTCAGACTGTTTGGCGCGGTTCACTCGAAGTTTTTCAGACAGCGCCGGATCTTGCAGCAATTCTTCCGCCTCGATGGCCGCCAGCTTCCTGACCGTCGGTGCACTATAGCTTCTGCTCATATCTGCGCCGCAGCGGCATCGCAGATTTGATTCCTCTTTAAGCTGGCTCGGCGCGATCACCATTACTTCGGCTCCGCACCCCGGGTTCTGGCAAATCCAGCGGTCCCCCCGCTCCGATGTAAACATCCTGGTCCTCTTTGCCACCCCGCCCGCTCTGTGGTAACCCGATGAGCCGCCTGCGCCGAGGTCTCGCGCTACAAATTCTATCGTCCAGTGAGTTCCATTTTAATCGACACGATTCTGATTGCTCGCGACCTCTCACACTCACAAATCCACGAGATGCTCGGCATGCCAACCAGCGCAGCTCTCCTCCTTCACATCTTCGCGCGGTACGCACATTTCCATGGGGCAGCGCCCGGCTGCGTTACATCAACTTTGCGCGTTTGGAAGCGTCGCTCTCGCAAACAATCGGGACAGTTGCCGGCGCACCCTTACGACAAATGATCAGCAAAACGCTTCATTGTGGGCCTTCCGGACAAAGCATCTGTTCTCATAACTTTTGTTCGTAAAACTGCCAACTGGATGCTTCTAAAAAATAAATTGTTTATGTCCCGCCCACTCGTGCGCCTACCGTGGGCGCCACCCGTGCCGTTCTCCGCAGTTTTCTTGGAGCGCTGTGAAAATCAAATCTTCCAATGACTTTTTGGTTGTAATCCCAAGCAAGGCTCTTTCATTTGCGCATCTTTTCTCCGCTCACGATAGCCTGCCCACGCTCGATTGAACTTGGGCGTCTCGAGCAGGATTTCCGTCGACCCTACCCTTCTAGGAGGTTCCATGCGTTTAGCCAGATTGTTGATCAGCGTTTTTGCCGTGATTTTGTTCGCTTTTGCCGTAATTTCACTCCACGTTTCAAATACTTCGTCCCGGCCGTCCAGCATCTCGGCGCAGCCGCAAGCGTCCCAGGGCCTCATCGCGGATGGCAGCGACCCACTTCCCAAGCCGTGGGTCAAGTAGGCCACAGGAATCCGGAGTAACACGAAAGAGAGGGGGAGAGGTCGCGGCCCCCTCTCCCTCAACGTGCTAGGCTATGACTGTCTAAAAGCTCCTGGAGTTCGCCGCTGATGACAGTCTTCGTGTATTCGCTCTGGTGGTTCGGCATCGCTCTCGAAGTCCTTCTGTTGGTCCGCGCGCTCCGCACTAAACTCAGACTTTGCTATCCTATCTTTTACCTCTACATCCTTTTCGTTTTGACGCAGTCCTTAGCCCGGCTAGCTGTGCACCGTTGGGATACTCTCTACTCTTATGTCTATTGGGGTACCGAATTCATCGGCGTAGTCATCGGTTGCGGAATTGTTTACGAAATTTATCGCCTCGGCTTGGCCTCTTTTCCCGGCACCGCGCGGATGGCACGCATCCTGCTCACCATTCTCTTCGCTGTCGCCTTTGCCAAGGCTTTAGCTGACGCTTCAACTGATCCACGTTGGTGGGCCGAAGCTACGACAATCGACATCGAGCGAACCATGCGCACGGTCCAGGCTGTTGCCATCCTGGCTTTAGCAGCCTTGTTTCTTGTTTACAACATTCCTTTCGGCCGGAACCTCAAGGGAATTCTTCTTGGGTATGGCTTGTTCATTGGTGTGAGCGTGATCTGGTTCACGTTTTTACCGCCGGAGGGTTATCAATACCATCATTTCTGGGCCTATTTAGGTCCGATAAGTTACGATTTGGCTTTATGTCTCTGGGTTGTATACTTGTGGTCCCCGCAAGCTCAACCGGTTCCGGCATCTACTGTGCGCCTTGAAGAACAGTATCAGCGAGTGGCCGCGCGTACCCGCCGCCGCCTCCAAACCGCGCGCGGTCATCTGGGTAGGGTGATCGACCCATGATTCCCTTCACCATATCCATCCTGGCTGCCGCCCTGCTCCTCCTTATCTTGTGCCGCGTCTGGAAAAGCACTTGCCTGCCGGAGCAGGACTCGCCTTTCGGCCCCGATACCGCCGATGAATGGGCCACGTGTCCCAGGGAAATCGTCTCAGCCATCTTCAGCGACGCTGATCAACAGTACGTCTCAAAGTTCGATTCGCCGCAGCTCCGCGCGACGTTTTTACGCGAGCGGAAATCCGTCGCGCGCGCCTGGGTGCGCGCCACAGCCGGCTCCATCCACCGCATCATGCGCGAACACGCTCAGATTGTCCGCCACAGCAGCGACCTGGAAATCAGCGACGAACTGGGACTCTACCTGCGCTATGTCTCGTTGCAGGCCGCCTGTGCTTGTCTACAGCTTTCCATCGGGTTGGTTGGACCGTCTCGGGTACGCTACTTGTCGGAATACGTCTACGCACTCTCCGCGCGGCTCAGCTACGCCCACTGGACGTTGAAAGACGCCCTGGAGTCCAGGGAATTGCAGGGTATGTGGCAAGGCTAACTTCTTTGCCTAACCCTGCTGGGATTTGCAGACCATGAAGACCGTGCTCACCGTCGTTCCGGTACAGGAAGCGTATGACGATTTTCTGCGCCGCACGCTCGCAAAAATCCCCTGCGGCCTGGCTCGCCTGATCTATCTCGCTTCCATGCGCGACTACAATACCGGCAAGTACCGTCATGACGGCCTGGCTGCTCGCTTCAGCCCGGCGGCTGCGGGCGAAGCCCTCGAAATGGCCCATCGAGAAATTTTTTACCAGGTCGCGGCTCTTCCCCTCGACGAGCTCGTGCGCCAGATGCGGATTTATTTTGAGTCTTCGCACGAAGCGCAGGCCGACTTGCTTCGCGCCTGGCGGCGCCTGGAACCCTATCGCATCGCCGTCCCACTGGGAGTGAACGCCACTGCGGCGGCGCTCTTCATTTCCAACGTCAAACTCGCCTTGGCAGTTTTGCCGCGCCTTCAGGAGCAGTCTCCGTCGCATCCGTCAGTCGCATCGCCACTCCTGTAACCTGCCCGATAATCTCCGCGTCCGTCCCATAGCTCAACCGCCGCACGCTGCATGGTGACAACGGGTGCGGCAAAAGCAGCAGGTGTCCGTCCTGCAGTTCGCACCACGAACACGCGTACCCGTCGCGCAGTTCAACAAAATAAATCGCCCGGTCGAACTCCGTGCGCCATCGCTGCGGTTGTATCTTGCGCACCCGCGAATCGATCTGCACGAACGATCCCGGCCGCAGCAGCGGATACAGCGTGAAGTCCTGCAGCCCGATATAGCCATACTGGCTGTGCCGGATGTCCAGATGCTGGATCAGCGCAATCGGCACCTCGCCCCACAATTCCACGATGCGCGATACCAGGCTGGTATTGTCGATATCAAACGACCGGTCGAAGCGCACCGGGAAAGTCACCGTCCGCTCCGCATCGTAAACTTCCAGCGTGGTCAGATGCGTGTTCGGCAGCGGCTCGGCCAGCTGATGCCGGTTCAGGTTTTGCAGATCCACGCCATAAATCCGCAATAAGTCGGTGAACTTGATGCGGTAAATCGAGCTCAGACTGTACAGCTTGTAAATGCTCGGAACAGAGTCCGAGTTCTCCACCTGCGTCAGCCACGCGTTGGAAATCTGGTATTCCGGATTCCCTTCCGCCTCGGCGATTTTGTGGCTGAATTCCGCGACGTCTCGCGTGGTAATTCCCAGGCGGTCGCGAATGTCTTTCAACTGCTCGTGAGGGGGAAGGGGGAGCATGCGTCTTTATCCTAACCCAGGCAGGGAATATTTTCTTGGAGCGGACAATGGTGTTATTTTCGAAATACTTATAAAGTTAGTTAATCGCTGCACGGTGTGAAAGGTGGGAACACAGCAATACCTCGGCGAGAATTGCACCAACTCTGTTGTTCGCTTACTGCGTCCGGCCCGCCATCCATTCTTCCATGTGCGCGTTCAGCACCTGCAGCGGTACCGCCCCGTTCTCCAGCACCGCATCGTGAAACGCGCGCACATCAAACTTTGCGCCCTGCCGTTTCTCGGCTTGCGTGCGCAGCTCGCGGATCTTCAGTTGCCCCAGCTTGTAAGCCAGCGCCTGCCCCGGCCACACGATGTAGCGATCCACTTCCACGGTAATGTCCTGATCGGTCTTGCCGGTGTTGTCCTTGAAAAATTGAATCGCCTGCTCGCGCGTCCAGCCCTTCGCATGCATTCCCGTATCCACCACCAGCCGCACCGCGCGCCACATCTCGTAACTCAGCTGTCCAAATTTCGAATAGGGATCCTTATACATCCCCAACTCTTCGCCCAAACTCTCCGAATACAGCGCCCAGCCTTCCACAAACGCCGAATATCCTACGTGCCTGCGAAATTCCGGCTCGCCTTCCATTTCCTGCGCCAGCGACAATTGCAAATGATGCCCGGGCACCGCTTCATGCAACGACAGCGCCTCCATCTCCCACTTCGGTCGCGCGTGCAGATTATAAGTATTCACAAAGTAGTAGCCCGGCCGGCCCACGCTAGGCGCGCCCGGCTGGTAATAAGCGGTCGTCTGCGACGGAGCTTTGAATTCCGGAATGGGCGTCACGCCGTAGGTCAGTCGCGGCAGCTTCCCAAACATATGCGCCAGCTCCGGATCGATTTTCTTGGCAATGATCCGGTAGCCGTTCACCAGGTCCTCGGGCTGCGAATAATAGAATCGCGGATCGTTTCGTAAAAATTCCGTGAACTCGTGGAAACTCCCCTTGAAGTTCGCCGAAGCGACCACCCGGTCCATCTCCCCGCGAATCCGCTTCACTTCCGACAAGCCAATTTCATGAATCTGCTGCGGCGTCAGATTGGTAGTAGTCTGCCAGCGTACGTGAAACCCATAAGCCTCCGCGCCTCTTGGCAGCGCTGACGCCGCGATGGACTCACGGCACATCGGCAAATATGTGGACACCACGTAATCGTGCAGCTTTTGAAAAGCTGGAGCCACGCTCGCGCTGTAAATCTCCTTCGCGCGATTGCTCAGCCGCGTCCGCTCATGCTCTTGCATCTCCGCCGGAAACTCCGTAAACGCCTCCAGCAACGCACTGGCCATCAGATCGGCGGGAATCAAATCCGCAATCTGCTTCGGCACGTCGCGCAGCATCAATTTCGGCGGCGTATATCCGCGCTTCAATCCCTCCTGCAGCAGCGCCTGTTGCTGCTCCACCGACGCCGGCAGCGCCTCCAGCCGCGCCAGAATATCTTCGTAATCCGCAACCGAGCTGCGCGGCATCGTCGAAAGAGTTTCCGCTGCGCCCTGCTGTATGCCGCCCATCTGTGTCAGCGGCATCCACAGGTTTTGCGGCACTACTTGCCGAAACGGCAGCGGGTCGTCGCCATACTGCAATCCCTCTTCCGCCGTCGCCAACAGCTCCGCGTACAAATCGTAGTTCAGCTGCTCCGCCTCAGGCAGCGCCGCCCTCGAGATCGCTTTCAACCGCGCCGCGCTTTCATGCAAATGTTTTTTCCGCGCTTCAATGCCCGCCGGCGAATCGTCGCTCCATCGCCGGTTCTGCCCCGGAAAGCCAATCCCGGTAGCCACCTCCGGATATTCCACCATCCAGCGGTTCCAATCTTCATCCAGGTACGCGCGAAATTTTCGCGCCGCCTCGTTTCCCATCCCCGCTTTCGCGCCGCCTTGCTCATTCGGCGCGCCCTGTGCCGACACCACCGTGGCCATCATCATCAATGCGCAACCAACGCTCAGCGCCATCGCCAGCATCCTGATCATTCATTCCTCCCTGCACTCGCCGCTTGCGCTTCTCTTTCTTTGACCAGCATCACGATAATCCGCGCCGTCTCCTCAATCCCCATTGCGGTGTTGTCCACCAGCACAGCGTCCGCCGCCCGCACCAGCGGCGAAACTTTCCTTTCGCGATCGCGCCGGTCCCGCTCGTAAACTTCTTCCACCACTTCCGCCAGCGTAATCGTGTGCCCCTTCTCGCGGTGTTCCTTCCATCGCCGTTCCGCGCGCACTTCCGGCACAGCATCCAGAAAAATTTTCAGCTCTGCGCGAGGAAAAACTACCGTGCCGATATCCCGCCCCTCCATCACGATCCCGCCGCCCGCCCCAGCTCGCTGTTGCTGCGCCACCAATACCCGCCGCACCTCTTGAATGGTCGCCAGCCGCGAAGCTGCCAGCGCCACGTCCGCGGTGCGAATTTCCTCGGTAACTTCCGCGCCATCCAGAAATACGCCGTTCTTGGCTCCCGCAGCCTCTTGCTCGGCAGTCGGGCGCCGCAATTCAATCAGCGCCTCGCGAGCGATCGCGCTCAACGCCACTTCATCCTCGGCCGCCACACTTTCCCTCAGCGATTTCAGCGCCACCGCCCGGTACATCGCTCCGCTATCCATATACAAATAGCCCAGCAGGCTGGCCACCCGCCGCGCCACGGTGCTCTTCCCCGAGCCCGCCGGTCCATCGATGGCAATCGTCAATTTTTGCATGTGCAGGAAGCGAGCTTCTTGGACATCCTAAAAAAATGCGGCGCCGCTCAAAATCCCATGATGTTATAGCCGCAATCCACGTAAATCGTTTCCCCGGTAATGCCGGAAGCCGCCGGCGACAACAAGAATTCCGCCGCGCCGCCGACCTCCGCAGGATCGACATTCCGTTTCAGCGGCGCGCGCTCGGCATGCGCTTTCAGCATGTCCCCCAGACCCGAAATCCCTCGTGCCGCCAGCGTCTTGATTGGTCCCGCGGAAATCGCATTCACGCGGATATTCTTTGAGCCCAAATCGCTGGCCAGGTACCGCACGCTAGCTTCCAGCGCGGCCTTGGCCACGCCCATCACGTTATACTTCGGCACTACCTTCTCCGCGCCGTAATACGTCAGCGTCACGATTCCACCGCCCTCAGTCATCAAAGTAGCAGCCGCCCGCGCCACCGCAATCAGCGAGTACACGCTCACGTCGTGCGCGACCCGGAATCCTTCGCGCGTGGTATTCACAAAATCGCCGCTCAATTCCGCCGCCGGCGCAAACGCCACGCTGTGCACCACCCCGTGCAACACTCCGTATCGCGCTTTCAATTCTTCAAAAAGTTTCGCAATCTGCTCATCCTGCGAAACGTCGCACATGAGTCCCGCGGCCCCGGGCAGTTCTTCGATCAACCCTTTGGCTTCCTGCTCCAGCCGCTCGTTTTGATAAGTAATCGCCAGCCGCCAACCGGCCTGCTGCAGTTTTTGCGCGATAGCCCACGCAATACTTCGCTTGTTGGCCACCCCGAACACCACCGCCGTTTTCTGCGTCTCGCTCATGCCTGGCGTTCACCTCGAGTCGTCAATCTAAGTGCGGGAATCATATCCGTTGAAACGCGCGCTCGATTTCTTTCACCGAATAGCGCAACACCACCGGACGCCCGTGCGGACAGCTCATCGGACAATCCGTTTTAGCCAGTTCCCCCAGCAGCCATTCCATTTTCGTTTGATCCAGCGGCATATTCACCTTGATCGCCGCGTGGCACGCCGTCGAGGCCGCAATTTTCGCCTGCAAAGTCTCGATGGAAATAGCCGCATCTTCGCGTTCGATGCCATCCAGAATCTCCGTCAGCAGTTTTTCCGCGTCGCCCGCAGCGATTCCCGCCGGCACCGCCTGAATCGCCACGCTCCTGGGACCCATCGGCTCCACTTCAAATCCGTTGGCCGCCAGCTCCTCCGCAATTTTTTCGTAAATCACAATTTGCCGCGGCGCCAGTTCGATCACCATGGGCATCAGCATCCGTTGCGCTTCGATTTTGCCCGCCCGCCGCGCCGCCAGGTGTTGCTCGAAAAGCACTCGCTCATGCGCCACGTGCTGATCTACCAGCCACAACCCGCCGCCATTTACCGCCACGATAAAACTCGAGCTTACCTGTCCCAGTGGTTTCAAATCCGAAATTTGCTCTGGCCGCGGCAAACTTGCAGGCGCATCGCCGTTCGGTCCCGCTAGATTCCCGGCCCAGTTTCCAATCTTCGTTCTTTGCGTCGAGCCCGGCTCCGCGGTGAACCCCCCCAGCTCGAACGCCAGCCGCTGTTCCACCGGCCGCAGCGGCACGGAGCTCAAATCGAATCCGCCGTCCGATCCCACGCCCGAACCCACTCCAATCTCTTCCAGCGAAGGAATAATTGCTCGTGGGATCCCGGACGGCCCAACGCCGCCACCAATTCCTTGCCCGCCTTCCAAAAATTCTGCAGAAGTCGCCGCCATCGAAACTCCGGCGCCCATCCCCGGCGTTCGCATCGGCTGCGTGCCACCGCCTGCCGCCGTCGCAAAACTGGCGATCGCGCGCGTCCCCATCAGCGCCTGTCGAATCGTGTCCCGCGTGAAGTCATGTACGATTTGCGGCCGCCGGAAGCGCACTTCGATCTTCGCGGGATGCACATTCACATCCACTTCGTCATACGGCATGTCCAGAAACAGCAGCGTCGCGGGGAAAACTCCCGCAGGCAGAATATTGCGATAGGCTTCGTGAATCGCGTGCAATATCAACCGGTCGCGCACCAGCCGGCGATTCACAAAAACATAAATCCCATTGCGGTTGGCGCGCTGCACTTCCGGCCGGGACGTAAATCCGCTCACCGTCAGCGTGGCCTTCTCTTCTCCGGCCTCAAGTTCCGGCTCCGTGATCGCCGACCGAAATGCCCAGGTAGCCGCGGGAATTTCCGCGAGTTCCTCCAGCGCCTGCTTCCCAAACAGCTGATAAACCCGCTCGCCCAGCTTCTCGACCGGCGAACAATTAATAATTTCCTGCGTCGGCGTGCTCAACAAAAAATGCTTGGAAGGATTCGCCAGCGCGTAATGCGTCACCAGCGAAGCAATGTGCCCCAACTCCGTAGTATCCGATTTCAGAAATTTTCGCCGTGCCGGCACGCTGTAAAACAGGTCCGCCACACTGATTGTCGTTCCCGCGGCCAGCCCCGCAGGTTTCACCCCAATTAATTTTCCGCCCGCAAATTCAACGCGCGTCCCTTCCGCTTCGGCCGCGTCTCTCGTTTCCAGCAGCAGCCGCGACACCGCCGCAATCGTCGGCAGCGCCTCCCCGCGAAATCCCAGCGTGGCAATCGACATCAAATCATCCGCGATTCCGCAACTTGCTCGTGGCGTGCCGTTCGAACGCCAGCAGCGCATCGTCGTGCGTCATCCCGTGCCCGTCGTCGATCACGCGAATCATGCGCCGCCCGCCGGCTTCCGTCTCCACACGAATGCTGTTCGCGCCCGCGTCCAGCGCGTTTTCCAGCAATTCCTTCACCACCGAGGCAGGCCGCTCCACCACCTCGCCCGCTGCGATCTTGTTCGCCACCGCCTCCGCCAATATCCGTATCCGCGACATAAATTATTCGCACCACCGCGCGTGCATATTTTCGCGCTTTCTCATGAAACCCCTTCAACAATGCGTATCCCCAATTGATCCAACTGTTCCTTATCCACCTCGCTGGGGGATTCCGCCATCAGGTCCACCGCCGCCGTCGTCTTGCCGAACGCAATTACTTCGCGAATCGACTTCTCCCGCGCCAGCAACATCACGACGCGATCCAGCCCCAGCGCGATGCCGCCATGCGGAGGAGTCCCATACGTAAGCGCATCCAGAAAAAATCCAAACCGCCGCCGCAGCTGTTCCTCCGAAAGCCCCAGCGCCTTGAACAACCGCTCCTGCACGTCCTGCCGATGAATTCGAATGCTTCCCGAGCCAAGCTCCACGCCATTCAAAACCAGGTCGTAGCCCTTCGACCGCACTTCCCACGGCGCCGATTCGAGCTTCTCCAGGTCCTCATCCACAATCCCAGTGAACGGATGCTGCGCGCTCACCCATGTTTTGTCCGAATTGCTCCACTCGAAAAGCGGGAACCCGGTAAGCCACAGAAATTTCCATTGCGTCTTGTCGATCGCGCCCAGCGCTTCGCCGAGCTGCAAACGCAATTGCCCGGCCGCCAGCGCCGCCGCTTCGGTACCTTTAATCTGTTCGCGAGCGGAAACCGCTACCACCAGGTCGCCGGTTTTTGCGCCGCACAACTCGGCAATCTTTTTTACGTTTTCCGCGCCTATCAGTTTCTCGACGGTCGAAGTCGTGCCCTCCGCCGCTACCTTCACGAAATAGGCACCCCGCGCCCCCGCGGCCTTGGCCTTTTCCGTCAATTCATCCAGCTGCTTGCGCGAATATCCCGCTGCGCCCGTAGCGCGCAAACGCAAACACGTTACCTTCGATTTGCAGCTTCGCGATCGCTTCCGCGGGAAACGCTTCGGTCACCTCGTGCAGCTCCATCCCAAAACGCATGTCCGGCTTGTCGCTGCCGTATTTGCGCACCGCATCCTTATAATTCATGTGCGGAAACGGCGCCTCGGCTTTAATTCCCGCAACCGCGCAGGCCCGCACCATCACCGCTTCGATCACACCAAAAATATCTTCCTGGCGCGGAAACGACATCTCCAGGTCGAGTTGCGTAAACTCCGGCTGGCGATCGGCGCGCAAATCCTCATCGCGAAAACATTTCACGATCTGAAAATAGCGGTCCATCCCGCCAATCATCAGGATCTGCTTGAAAATCTGCGGCGATTGCGGCAACGCATAAAACTGCCCGTGATGCACGCGGCTGGGCACCAGATAATCCCGCGCGCCCTCAGGAGTCGAACGCGTCAGCATGGGCGTTTCAATCTCGATAAATCCGAGCTCGTCCATCGTCCGCCGAATTTCCAGAAATATCTTGTGACGCAACGCCAGATTGCGATGCGGCTTGGGCCTGCGCAAGTCCAGGTAGCGGTAGCGCAGCCGCGTCTCTTCCGCGGCGTTGATGTCGTCCTCGATCTGAAACGGCGGCGTCTTGGCGGTATTCAAAATGTGCAGCCGCGTCGCCATGATTTCAACTTCGCCGGTTTCCAGCTCAGGATTCGATTTCTGCCGCTGGATGACTTTGCCCTCCACCGCCACCACGAATTCCGAGCGCGCCTGCTCCGCTTTGGCGTGAGCCTCCGGCTGCGTCTCCTTGTTGAAAACCACCTGCACGATTCCGCTGCGGTCGCGCACGTCCAGAAACAGCAGATTGCCCAGGTCGCGCCGCCGCGCCACCCAGCCCATCACCACCACATCGCTGCCCGCGTCTTTCGCGCGCAATTCGCCGCAGTAGTGTGTTCTCTTCAGATTCCCCAGAAAATCCAGCAAGTCTCTTCTCCCCTGATGCTATTCAGACAAATGTAATCGCTTACTCCGCCGGCTTCGCGTCGCGCAGGTACTCTAGCAAATCAGGCTCGGTATATTTCGCCTGCGATCCGTCCGCCAGCGTCTTCAGCGTCCATTCGCCGGACGACACTTCGTCATCGCCCAAAATCAGGGCATACCGCGCGCCCAGCTTGTCCGCCTGCCCCAGTGCCTTTCCGAATTTTTGTTCCGTCGCGGGCATCTCCACACGATAACCCGCCGAGCGCAACGTCTTCGCCGCGCGAATCGCCGTCGCAAACGCTTTCTCGCCCATCCACGCGATATAAATATCGCGCCCTGGCGGCGCGGGCGCCTTCCCGCTCTCCTGCAGCGACAAAATCAATCGATCTTCGCCAATTGCAAAACCAATTCCTTTCGTGGGCGGCCCGCCCAGCAGCTCCACCAGCCCGTCATATCGCCCGCCGCCGCACACCGCGTTCTGCGAACCAAGTCCCTGCGCCGTAATCTCAAACGTCGTGCGCATGTAGTAGTCCAGCCCGCGCACCAGCCGCCAGTTTTCGCGGTAAAGCACGCCGCGCAGCTCCAGTTGCCGCTTCACTTCCGCAAAATGTTCCGCGCACGCGGCACAAAGGTGCTCAGCCATCCGCGGCAAGCCCGCAATAATTTCCTGCTCGCTCTCCAATTTCGAATCCAGCACGCGCAATGGATTCGTTTCAATGCGCCGCTGGCTGTCCGCCCCCGATCCTGTCTTTCACTTTCAGCAACTCACGTGCGCAAGACTTCCACATATTTCGACCGGCAATCGCGGCACCCAATCGAATTGATGTCCAGCTGCACGCCCTGCAATTCCAGCCGGTCAAAAAACGCCATCACCATCTCAATCACTTCCGCATCAATCCCCGGCGCGTCGTTCCCGCCCAAAACCTCCGCGCCAATCTGGTAAAACTGCCGAAATCGTCCCTTCTGCGGCCGCTCCCGCCGAAACATCGGCCCCATGTAGTACAGCTTCACCGGAGCCGGCAGTTGCTGCATCCCGTGTTCGATGTAGGCCCGGCACACACTCGCCGTCGCCTCCGGCCGCAAGCTGATCATCGACTCGTCGCGGTCCTCGAAGGTATACATCTCCTTCGAAACCACGTCGGTATTCAAACCAATCGAGCGCGCAAACAATTCCGTCGGCTCAAAAATCGGCAGCCGAATCTCGCCAAATCCATACGCTCCGAAAACGCCACGCGCCGTTTCTTCCACGTGATCCCACAACGGCGTCTCTGCCGGCAACAAATCCCGCACGCCCTTAATCGCCTGAAATTTGCGAGGCTTTCCCGCTGGCTTGGGCTGCTGTCCGGTAGCAGAACTCTCACTCACTCGCAGCTCCCTCACGATAAATATTTTTGTATTCCACGTAACGCTTCGCGTAATCCGCAATCGAAGCCCGGTCCGCGGGCGTCAGCGCCCGCTTCACTTTCGCAGGCGAACCCATCACTAGGCTGCCCGGCGGAATCACCGTGCGCTCGGTAACCAGCGTCCCCGCCGCTACAATACTTCCCGTTCCGATCCGCGCGCCATTCAAAATGATCGATCCCATCCCGATCAGGCATAGCGACTCAATCGTGCAACCATGCAGCGTCACCGAATGCCCCACGGTAACCTCATCGCCCAGAATCAGCGGCCACTCGTCCCTCATCACGTGCAGCACCGAACCGTCCTGCACATTCGTGCGCGCGCCGATGTGGATGTAGTGCACATCCCCGCGAATAATCGTGCCCGGCCACACGCTGGCGTCTTCGCCAATGGTCACGTCGCCGATAATCACGGCGGCGGGATCGATCCACGCGCTGACCGCAATCTGCGGCCGCTTCCCGCGATACGCTCGAATGTCTGGACCGTGCGCCAATATTCTCCGTGGTGAGCGCCGAAACGCCTCAGCTTACCGTTATCTTGCCTCTATCTTAAATGGGGAACGTGTTTCGAGGAAAGAAATCGCGGCACTGGGCAACTGGCCTCACCGACCGTTTACGGGGTCAGCTGATCTCGTTTGCCTGCTGAAAGCCAACAGAAGAACCGCATAGTTAACCGGGGCGTCTAGTTAGACGACTCCCACCTGAAGCGCGTGGGACGACTGGGTTTTCACCAGCATTGCCCCGGCGCATTCATTCTACTCAAAAAAATTCCCAGTAATCCCCTAATCGATCTGTACCGCCGGGCCCGACGCGTTCGCACCAACTTCCGCCAATCGCGCCGTCACCGCGCGCGCCACAATATAAAGACTCTTCGCGCCGGCACCGTCTTCGCCCAGCGAAGCCACCGGCTTGCCGGTATCGCCGCCCACACGAATCCGCGGATCGATCTCAATTTCGCCCAGCAATGGCACACCATATTCCTTCGCAGTCGTCGCGCCATCGCCGTGCCCAAAAATATCCACGGCCTTGCCGCAGTGCGGGCAGGCAAACGTGCTCATATTTTCCACCACGCCCAGCACTTCCACATTCACCTGGCGAAACATCTCTATCGCCTTGCGCACGTCGGCCAGCGCCACCGTCGAAGGCGTGGTCACAATCACCGCGCCGGTCACCGCCACCGTTTGAATCAACGTCAGTTGCACGTCACCCGTGCCCGGCGGCAAATCGATCAGCAAATAATCCAGCTGGCCCCAATCCACGCTGCGCAAAAACTGAGTGATCACGCTGTGTAGCATCGGCCCGCGCCAGATCATCGGCTTGTCGCCGGGATTCAGCAGGCCCATGGAAATCATCTTCACGCCCTGGGCCATCACCGGAATGATCCGTTTTTCCGCCGTAGCTTGCGGCTCCGCGTGCGTGCCCAGCATGATCGGCACGTTCGGCCCGTACACGTCGGCATCCATCAATCCAACTTTGTGCCCCAGCTTCGCCAGCGCCAGCGCCAGATTCACGGCCACCGTGGTTTTGCCCACGCCGCCTTTTCCGCTGGCGATCGCCACCAGATTTTTCACGCCCGGAATCGGCTGGCGTTCGGGCTGCTGCATCGGACCTGTTCCTGGCGGCATGGTGTTTTGATCCTTGAATGAACTGGCTATTGCCCGGCGGCTGGTTCTATTTCTGAAATTTCGCACCCGCTAAAAAAACCGAACAACGATCAGGCGTTCGCGCCGTGACACTTCTTATACTTTTTCCCCGAACCGCACGGACAAGGATCGTTGCGTCCCACTTTCGCCGCCGCGCGCACCGGCTTCGGCGCTTCAGCCTGCGCCGGCCCAGTCTGATATTGCAAATCGCGCTGCTGCCGCGATTGCTTCCGCTCGATCTCCCGCGCCACGCTTGGCAAATGCTGCGAGTCCATCTCGCTTCCCGAAGCTCGCGCAGCCGCGCTGGCCATCGCCGCCGAAGCTCCCGGCCTGGGCGGACGCGGCGGCTCCGGCCGCTGTTGCAATTGCGGCGGCGGCGGCTCACCCTGCTGAATCTGAATATGAAACAGGTAGCGCACCGTTTCGTTATCGATGCGCGCCATCATGTCTTCAAAAAGTATGAACGCTTCTTTCTTGAATTCGACCAGCGGATCTTTCTGTCCGTACCCGCGCAGCCCGATGCCTTCTTTCAAATGGTCGAGCGACAGCAAGTGGTCTTTCCACTGCGAATCCACCACGTCCAGAATGATCCGCCGCTCCAGCCAGCGCATCAGGTCCGCGCCAAACTGCGTTTCTTTTTCCGCGTAGCGCGCGTTCACCGCTTCCACGATGGCATCGCAAAGCGCGTCATAAGTTAGCGTTCCCGGGTCCGCTCCCGCCGCTTTCGCGTCGATGCCAAACTGTGCGTTCATCTCCGCCAGAAACTGCGTGGTATTCCACTGGTCGGGATGCTGTTCGCGCGGGCAGAAAGTATCCACCAGCTCGCGCGCCACATCTTCCGCAATTCCCAGCACATAATCGCGTTGGTCCTTGCCTTCCAGTGCGGAGCGCCGAATCCCATAAATGGTTTCGCGCTGCTTGTTCATTACATCGTCGTATTCCAGCAAATGTTTGCGCGCATCAAAGTTCTGCGCTTCCACAGACTTCTGCGCGTTTTCGATGCGCCGCGAAATCAGCCCCGACTCAATGGGCACGCCTTCCGTCATTCCCAGCCGGAACATCAGCGCCTTGACGCGCTCGCCGCCGAAAATGCGCATCAAATCGTCTTCCAGCGAAAGAAAAAATCGCGACGAACCGGGATCGCCCTGCCGTCCCGCGCGGCCTCGCAGCTGGTTGTCGATGCGCCGCGCCTCATGCCGCTCGGTTCCAAGAATGTGCAAGCCGCCCAGCGCCACCACTTCGTCATGCTCCGCTTTACACTGGTCGGCGAATTGGTCGTAAATAGGCTTCCACTGGTCCGCGGGCACCTGAAAAATTTTGCCTTCGTGCTGGAACAGCACCATCGGCGCCACAGGAGCTGCCACCCTATCCGCGGCGCCATCGACAGCCGCAATCACCGCGGGCGCCGCGGCATACGGCATGGCCATTTTGTTTTTCAGAAAATAATCGCGAGTCATCTGCTCGGGATTGCCGCCCAGCAGAATGTCGGTTCCACGGCCGGCCATGTTGGTGGCCACGGTAACCGCGCCCTTGCGCCCCGCCTGCGCCACGATGCGCGATTCGCGCTCGTGCTGCTTGGCGTTCAGCACCTCGTGCGGAATCTTTGCCGCTTTCAAAATCGCAGCAATACTTTCTGACTTCTCAATAGAAATCGTTCCCACCAGCACCGGCTGCCCGCGCTCGTGAAAATGTTTTATCCCGTTGGCGAAGGAATCGTCTTCCTGCATGATCCCGTTCACTACCGCCGTAAATTTCTCTTTTTCCGTGCGGTAAACGACGTCCGGATATTCCTTGCGAATCAAATTGCGGTTGGTGGGAATCACCACGACATCCAGGTTATAAATCTTTCCGAATTCCGCCGCTTCCGTTTCCGCAGTTCCGGTCATGCCCGCCAGCTTTTTGTACATGCGGAAATAATTCTGAAAGGTGATGGTCGCCAGCGTCTGATTTTCCCGCTCGATCTTCACGCCTTCCTTGGCTTCCACCGCCTGGTGCAAACCGTCCGACCAGCGCCGCCCGGGCATCTGCCGCCCGGTAAATTCGTCCACGATAATCACTTCGCCGTTTTTGATGACGTAATCGACGTCATTTTTGTACAGCGTGTGCGCGCGCAACGCCTGATACACGTGGTGAATCGATTCCATGTGCGCCGGATCGTACAAATTCCCCAGCCCCAGCAGCCGCTCGGTCTTGCTGACGCCTTCTTCCGTTAAAGTCGCGGTGCGATGCTTCTCGTCAATCGTGTAGTCGATATCCTTAATCAGTTTGGGAATAATCTTGTCGATCTTCGCGTACTTGTCGGTGGACTCTTCCGACGGCCCAGAAATAATCAGCGGGGTGCGCGCTTCGTCGATCAAAATCGAGTCCACTTCGTCGACGATCGCGAAGTGGTGCCCGCGCTGCACGCAATTCGCCAGGTCATACTTCATGTTGTCGCGCAGATAATCGAAGCCAAACTCGTTGTTGGTGCCGTAAGTAATGTCCGCGCCGTACGCCGCACGGCGCTGCTCGTCGTCCAGATCGTGCACGATCACGCCGACGCTCAATCCCAGCGCGCGATACAGCGCGCTCATCCATTCCGCGTCGCGTCGCGCCAGGTAATCGTTCACCGTAACGATGTGTACGCCGCGCCCGGCCAACGCGTTCAGGCACGCCGGCAGCGTGGCTACCAGCGTTTTCCCTTCGCCGGTTTTCATTTCCGCGATTTTGCCTTCATGCAAAACCATGCCACCGATCAACTGCACATCGAAATGGCGCATCTTCAAGAAACGCCAGCCCGCTTCACGCACCAGCGCAAATGCGGGAATAATCGCGGGCTCCAGCGCCTGCTGCATCAGATCGCGAAAAGTGGGCTCCGCGGGATCGGCATCTTTCAGCCGCTCCTGCACCTGGCTCCGTAACTCCGCAAAGCGCAGCTTCAGGTCCTCGTCGGAAAGCGCCTTCATCTCCGCTTCCAGCGCGTTGATGGAGGCGATGACCGGCTGCAACTTCTTTACGTCGCGCTCGTGCTTGGTGCCGATAAATCGCGCGACTACCCTATCCAGTATTTGTGCTGCTTCCATGTATTGGTTCGCCGTTTCCTGACGGTCATCTGCGTGTTACGGTGCAAGTCCGCACAGCGCGCTGCAGCCCCCTGTGCCCAAACATCTTATTCTAACTGGTTGGATGCGTTCGCGCCAAAAATCGCAACATTCCAGCCATTCGACGCCGCCATTTCAGAAGTCCCGCCGGGCCGCTTGCTTTCCGAGCAACCGGTCCGATCTAGCGACACGCAAATCCCAAAACCGGGCAGCGCTGGCGCTTCTTTGCGCTGTTCAACATCACAAGTACTTTGATTTCATGCGGACTCGCCATGTCACAAGTGGTCGGCCGTGTGCTAGCACTCTCTGTTGCACTTTGCGCGGAGGCAAACGCTATGGAAAATTTCTGGCAGGACCTGCGTTACGGGATGCGCATGCTGGCGAAGAGTCCCGGCTTCACGCTGATCGCCGTCCTGACCCTGGCGCTGGGCATCGGCGCGAACACCGCGATTTTCAGCGTGCTCGATTCCGTCCTGCTGCGCTCGCTGCCGGTGCCCCATCCCCAGGAACTGGTCGTGCTGACCAATCCTGACGAACATGGCACTCACTTTGGCAGTCAAACGGGCGAGCGTTCCATGCTGGCCTATTCGGAATTTGAATATCTTCGCGACCACAACCAGGTCTTCTCGCATATGTTCGCCGCCGACAGCAGCTTGCCCGATCCGGAAGCCACCATTTCGTGGTCTCCCACCGGCGCGACACCTGCCAAAGAAACCGTGCAGGTGCGTCTGGTCACCGGCGATTATTTCGATGCACTGGGAATCAAGGCGGCCGCCGGGCGCACGTTCACTTCCGAAGTGGATCGCGCGCGCGGCGCTTCACCCATCGCGGTGGTCAGCTATGCTTTCTGGAAACGGCGCTTCGCTTTGAATCCCGCGGTCCTCGGCCAGACCATCCAGATTCACAGCACTTCGTTTGAAATTGTCGGCGTAACACAGCCCGGATTTTTTGGCGAAACCGTCGGCGAATCCCCCGATATATGGGTGCCCATGACGATGCAGGCGTCCATCTATCCCGGTAAGGATTTCTTGAGCGCATCGCCCGGCCTCGTAAATCAGTACATGTGGCTCCAAGTGATGGGCCGCCTCAAGCCAGGAATTTCTCTTGCGCAGGCCAAGGCCGCCGTCAACGTCGATTTCAAGAACATGCTGGAAGCGAACGTCGGCACGTTGGCGGGCGAAGAGCGCCGCTCGGCCCTGGATCAGCGAATCAACGCGCAACCCGGCGGGCGCGGCGCTTCCACGCTCAGCGATGACTTTGGCCGGCCGCTGAAATTGCTGATGGTGCTTGTCGGGCTGGTGCTGCTGATTGCTTGCGCCAACGTCGCTAACCTGTTGCTGGCGCGCGGCGCGGCGCGCCAAAAGGAATTCGGCTTGCGCCTGGCCATGGGCGCGGGCCGCTGGCGATTGATCCGCCAACTCTTGACGGAAACATTGCTGCTGGCCGTGCTCGGCGGCGTGGCCGGAATCGTTCTGGCCCAATGGGGCGATGCTTTGTTGCTGCGCATGGTTTCCGATTCGGGATCGTCAAACATACAGTTGAGCCTGCAGCCGGATGCGCGAATGCTGGCTTTCACCCTGGGCCTGACATTACTGACGGCCATACTTTTCGGTTTGATTCCCTCGCTGCATGTCACGCGCACGAACATGTCGCCGCTCTTGAAATCCACCGCCATGGGCGGCCTGGGAGAATCGGGCTCGCGACGATTGCCGGTTGGAAAATTGCTGGTGGTTACTCAAGTGGCCGTCTCGCTGATCCTGCTGATCGCAGCGGGGCTTTCGGTGCGCAGCCTTGGCGAGCTCAGCAAAGTGAACCTCGGTTACCAGCCGCGAAAATCTACTGCTCTTCCGCGTAGATGCCGCCGCCGGAGGATTTAAAACTCCCGCATCGATTCACCTGTATCAACAATTGCTCGAAAAAATAGCGGCTATCCCCGGCTTGCGCGGAGCCACTGTCTCTCACAACGGCGTGTTCTGTCAGTTCGGAATCGGGCGACCCCGTATCCGTCGAGGGCTACACGCCGAAGCCGGGTGAAGAAATGGGTTCGCGTTTCGATCATGTCGGACCTGGCTATTTCTCCACGTTGGGAATCCCTATCCTGATTGGGCGCGAAATCGAGCCGCAGGATTCGACGGAACGGGCCGGCGCCGCGGTCATCAACCAGACTTTCGTGAGTCATTTCTTTTCAGAGCAAATCCCATTGGCAAGCACATTCGCGATACCTATCCCGGCAACCCCCAGGAAATGGAAGTGGTGGGGGTAGTGGCGGACGCCAAGTACAACGATTTGCGAGAGAAGGCGCGGCCGCGCGTCTACGCGCCGCTCTTCAATCCCGCTGTGGGATCAAACCGCGGCCGTGTATGAAGTCCGGACCTATGCGGATCCCGCCAGCGTGAGTGCGGCTCTTCGCGAAGCGGTGAAGGAAACCAGTGCGTCCCTGCCGCCGGTCGAGATCAATACCATGTCCGGGCTGGTTGACGAGTCGCTGCAAACCGATCGCTTTATCGAGCGGCTGTCGGCTGCGTTTGGCGTCCTCGCGCTGGTGCTCGCCAGCATCGGCCTGTACGGCATCATGGCTTACACCGTGGCTCGTCGCACGCGCGACATCGGTATTCGCCTGGCGTTGGGCGCTGAACCGGGAAATATTCTGCGGCAAGTGCTGCGCGAAACGCTGACGCTGGTTCTGCTGGGATTCGTGATCGGTGTGCCCATCGC
Organism: uncultured Acidobacteriota bacterium; assembly: GCA_963819625.1. Lineage (GTDB taxonomy): Bacteria > Acidobacteriota > Terriglobia > Acidiferrales > UBA7541 > Acidiferrum. The sequence goes on along the minus strand of CAWFWY010000015.1, from coordinate 410,344 downwards.
GATCGGTGGCACCCATTTTGTGCGCAGCATGCTGTTCGGTCTGGGAGTCGCCGACCCTATCGCCATCTCTTTCGCGGCTCTGACGCTAGGATGTGTCGCCGCCCTGGCCGGCTTTCTGCCGGCGCGTCGCGCTTCGCGCGTCGATCCCATGATTGCGCTGCGTTACGAGTAATTCGCGCGGGACGGCTTAGGCAACACGGCTGATCTTTGCTAAATAGTGACAATCCGCAGACCGCTTATTTCATCAGCTCGTTGATTTCATCGTAAGGAATATTGCGGTCAAGAAACCCCGAATAGGTACCCTTCTGAATTAGTTCGTTGGCGGCATCGCGGGCTGTCGCCAACGTGGCGCGCATGATCGCCGAACCAACGCTCAATCGTGACACGCCGATGCGTTGCAACTCGCCGGTGTTCGGCATCCCTGGCCCGGCCAAAACGTTTAACGGACCCGAGATTTTGCGAGCCAACTCTGTGAGCGTGGCAAGATCTGTCACGCCCGGCACGAATAGGCAGTCTGCGCCTGCTTCACGGTACGCATTTGCGCGACGCACGGTCTCCGCGAATCGCCCGGCTGGCTCGCCCACTTTCGCAAGATAAACATCCGTGCGCGCGTTGATCACTACTCGAACGCCGGTCCGTTCCCCGGCTTGCCGCGCCGCGCGGATACGCTCGATTTGTTCTTCGACTTCGTAGAGCGGCCGAGAAGCATCTCCCGTGGCGTCTTCCAGATTGAAACCAATTGCTCCCGCATCAATGACCGAGCGAATGGTGTCGGTCAGAGCGTCCGGCGAGTCCGCGTATCCAGCCTCGATATCGGCGGTGACCGGAACGTCGACGACGCGTGCAATGCGGGCGACCACTTCCAGCATTTCATCACGCGGGACTTTTTCTCCATCGGGATAGCCAAGCGTCGCCGCGACCCCTGCGCTCGTAGTGGCTATCGCTCGCGCGCCGGCTTTTACGAACAGTCTTGCGCTGACGGCGTCCCAGGCGTTGGGCAGAAGCAGAATCGGAGGAGCCTGATGCATGGCGCGAAAAGCATCGGCTTTCAGGCCTTGTGGTCCACTCATTTTTATCCGGATATCCTTTGCGGCCGCGAGAACCTCGGCGCGCCGTGCGGAATATTGTATAACTCCCGGTCTGTCGGGGCTCCTTGGTTCAATCGCACAACGGAGCGGAATTGACGAGCGGTTTTGCGATCGGGGAGCGAGAGTAGTTGTTTTGTATCGCGCAGAAGTGCGGAAACGCGCGCGAACCATCACTTCGTTGCCGAGGCAATCAGATCATGATCAATACCAATCCGCGGGCGGCGCGTGCAAGGACCAGAAATGCGGCGCGGGCTTGGCGAATTCAATCCCGACGCGGCTCAGGCCGGCGTGAGGAACACCGACGTAGGCGACCAAACCTTCGCACTCATCCCAGTTTTTTTGATTCAACAGCACCAGTTTCTGCCCGACTGTGACTTTAGCCCTGAGGGTGAGCAACACGCCGTGAGCGCTGGCGCTTAACGTAAAAGTTTGTTCACGAAAAGCCTGCTTCCCTTCTCCAAACCCTTTTACGACCAGGGGCACGTCCAGGGTGATTCTTTGGCTGCGTCTTTCTGCAATGGTGGCTGGCATGTTCGCTCTCTCGGGACCGGGAACCAATTAGACGAAGAGGTGCAACGTGAGGTTTCAGGTTACGAAATTCTTACGTTGGAATCTACTGGTCTGTAGGTCAGAGAAAAAACCTGATCATTCGACGGGCAAATGCGACAGCCTGATTCTTGACGCGGAGAGCGGGACGTAAAGTCAGCGGGCGACGAGTGAATCGACTGGCGCGGCCGACGCGACAGGTTCTTCTTCGACTGCAGGAACGAGGCGGGTGAGCTTGCCGGCGAGCAGGCGGCGGTACTTAGTGCGCTCGTCGAGATTCATGTCCACAATTTCAAAAGCCATATCCTGCGCGCGGTAATCGCGCATCAACGCGGTGGCGTGCAGGCTGCGCAAGCCCAGCTGCAGCTTGAGTTGCACCTGCGTGCCGGGCGCCAGATGGCGGTTGATGGCGGCAACGCCGCCGGCCAGGCTGGCGGTTTTGATTTCCAGGCGGCAATTTTCTTTCAAATTGGTGCTCACCGCGGTAAGCGGCTTTCTCAGCCGCACGCGGGTGTGCCGGCGCTGGCGAACAAATTTGGAATTGGCCACCACCGTCAACGGCGCGAGCGTCAAATCTTCCGTCTCGATCCCGCTCTTGGGCAGAAATTCCTGGGCCCACGAGAGATCTAGTTTCTCGAGCGCTTGCAGCGCGGCGATGCGCAACTCCTGAGGGTGAATCCAGCCAAATACTTTTTTGCCGCTGACAATGCGCTTCAGCGCGGCGATGGACTCCGTGGCGGGGATTCGCCCCAGGGCTTCCACCGCTTTGACGCGCAGATATTGACCCGAACCGATGGGCAAATCGCCGTCGACGATCGTCAACAAGCGGCCCAGCGCTTCGCGATCGGCGCTCACTCCAATTTCATCGATGACCAGCGGCATCACCAGGGGATCGACATGATCCAAAATGTCCAGCAGGATGCGGCAGCGCGCCGGGGCGCCACTGGCTGAAATCTGGCGCACGATGCGGTCTTGCGCATTGCGGGTGAAATCCCGAATGCGGCCAGGCAGAAACACCTGCACCGCTTTGGGATCGAGTTTGCTGAGCAGGCCGGCCATTTCGACCGCTTCCGCGACCGGGCCGCCCCGCAGGGTGCTGCGCAAATACTGCAGGCCCTCTTCGCCGAGATCCGCGGCGAGATTGGCAATGTGTTCCGCGTCCTGGCGATGACTGCAGCGATTGAAACGCGAGGTGAGCTGTTCCATGGCGCTTTGCGGCAGAAGTTTCAGCACGCCGGTCAGCCCGGCGGCGACTTGTCTGGCGCGCAAAGCCTCTTCCACAAATTCAGGCACGCGCTCTTCGATGCCCATTTTTCCGCGCAGACTGCGCGCGATTCCCGGACGCTGTGTTTCCACCCCGGCCAGAAGATCGAGCGCCTGCTCCATCGCGGGATACGAACGGCTGGTGGCCGCTTCCTGGCTCAAGCGAACGAAAGCCGCGCTGACCATGCCCTGTACTTCGGAATCCTGCTCGACGCTCAGGCGCAGCCCCACATGGCGCAGCGCTTCCCCGAGTAATTTCGGATCCGCCTTGGAATAGAGTTCGGCAAGCTCGGATAGACCAACCGCGGTTTTCTTGCGCGCATCGGCGTCTTCGCTGTCCGCGCAGGCGGCATAATTCTGCAGGATGTTGATGGCTTCGGCGACGTTGCCGCTTTCAATCAGCCCGCCAACGTAAGACTGCACGTTACGCGGCGGGATGCACCAGGCTTCGCCGGAGAGCAGAACGCTTTGCTTGCCGCTTTCCGGAACGGCGGCCCAGAACTGCCGGTCGAGAATTTCGCGATGCGATTCGACCAGGATTCCGGCATCGGTCATTTTGTTTTCGTGCGCGCCGAGAATGTTGCGGAGATTTTCAATCTCCTGATTCATGCGATCGAGCATCTGGCGGACAGCGTTGACTTTTACTTCGCCGTGCTCGAATTGCTCCAGCGCAAAACGGATGGCCAGGTGCTCCGCCAATTGCACCAGCATGGTTTCATCGGGCTTGGCTTGGGAAGTCTGTGCTGCGAGACCGGCGATGGCCTGACGCAGCGTGACCTGCGCGGTGCCCGGCAACTGCGCAACTTGTCGCTGAAACGCGCCGGCTCCTGCGATTCCGCCCTGATTGGCGGCAATCTGACCAAAGCTGGTCAGCGCGCTGAGAATTCCGTACATTTCCGCTTCGCTGGGCTCGACCGGCTTTCCCGATGAATAACTGTGACTGGGAACCATTCCTTCCGGAACGGCCGCACCCGCGGGAATCCAGTAGCCGCCGGCATCGCCGCCGGTGGACGAACCGGTGTTGAAAGCGACCGGTCCGCTTAGAAATTCTCCTTCAGGATTCCCGGTGCCCGGAACTCCGAGACCGGTTCCCGTGCCGCGCGATCCGGTGCCGCCGTGACCGCTGCCGTGTCCGCTGCTGCCGAGAGAACCGGGCGCGCCGCCGCCATCTGCGTGAGAACCTTGCGCCGCGGCGATGAGTTCCAATAACTTTTTGGGATCGTTGAGCCACTGCTTGAATTGATCCTGATTGGCGTCGCCCAAAGAAGCGGCGGCAAGTTGCGCGGCCACGCTGGTGTCTTTCAATCGAGCGTCGGTGGCGATGAAACAAATTTCGTTGATGCGTATTCCGCGCGCACCGGACAGGGCTTTTTTCAGCTGCAGCGCGAGCTCGGCGGGCTTGGCTTTGCCGGTGGGAAAAGCATGCGCGAAGCGGCGCAATTCGTCCTGCGTAACGATGGGAAAGAACTGCACGCTGGCGACGCCTGCGGCGGAAAGCAGTTGCGCGAATTGTTTTTCCGCGGGAGATCCTTCGAGCGGCACGCCGTCGAGCAAGAGTTGCGCTCCGGTAGCGCCGAGGAGCAGCCCAGCTTCGGAGCCGGCGGGAATGGCGGACTGCAATTCGCGCCAGGCTATTTCGAGATGCTCAACGGTGCGGGCATGGTCGTAGCCATAGAGGCGCGCAAACTTCAACAAGATGTTGAGGCTGCGAACGAAAGCGCGGGCCGAAGCGGAATGTGGGTCGGTTCTTTTCACTTGGAGTAGCGAGTCCTACAATAGGACTTCCTCACTAGTACCCTAAGTTCCAGACCGTTCCCGTGCAATGGTACAGAGGTCCTATGTGCCCAGGCGGTCAAGTTACGGGCAGGTAGCAGTTTGCGAGAGCAGCTAGGACTAGTACGTCAATACGAAAATGTAGTTGAGCGTTCAACTGCGCTGCAAAAAATGCGCTCGAAGTTTGAGCTGCGATTACTCTTTCGACACTTTTGGCGGGCGCTGAATTGGCAAGCCACCCTTCAGTGCCGAACCTAGTTTGTTCAACTTCCCACGCTAACTTTTGTTGAGGGCGATGCGGCCGCGGCGGCGGGCGCGGTTGATGGCGGCGGCGGACGGCGGCAGAGAGCCGAGTTCGAGGAGTAATTTTCTGAGCCGCGAGCGTTCTTCGAGATCCATGTCCACGAATTCGAACGCCATGGCCTGAGGACGCGCTCCGCGGACGATGGCCTGAGCTTTGATGGTGCGAACACCCGAGGATACTTTCAAGTTGAGCAGGGACCCGGGAGCCAGATGACGTTCGCCGGAACCGATGCCGCCGCCGAGGTTCAGCTCGGGGACTGAGAGCCTGAAATTGTCCCTGAGATTGGTAGTGGTCATCACCACGTTGTGAGAAAGCTTGAGGCGTGCGTAGCGCCTTTGGCGGATTACCGAGGCGTTGGCTTCGGGATCGCTGGGTTCGAGAGCCAGGTCTTTGTGGTCGATGCTGCTGGTTTCGAGTTTTTGGGTGCCGACGGGTGGGTCGATCAAGCACAACGCTTGTGCCGCGGCGATGCGCAGTTCGCTGGGATAGGACCAGCGCCAGAGCTGTTTGGCTTCAAGTATGCGCTGGAGCGAGCGGCTGGAAGGCGTAGCGCGCAAGCGACCGAGGGCTTCGACGGCCTTGACGCGAGCGAAGCCAGGGGTCTGGTCATCGTCAACCAGGCCAACTAGCTTGGGGATGCATTCGGAACGGCCCGACATGCCCATCTCATCGATGGCCAAAGGGCGAATCATGGGGTCGAGAAACTCATAGAGGGCGACCAACAAGTGGCATCGCTGCTCGGCAGGAACCGACGACAATTGCCGCACGGCGCGATCGTGGGCGGTTCTGGGCCATTGTTCCAGGCGGCCGGGCAGGAACTGCTCGACAGCATCCGGAGCTAACTGGCTGAGGAGGCCGATGACTTCGGCGGCTTCCGCTGCGGGAGCGGTCTGCAGGGTCTCGATCAGGCGGTTGGTGGCGTCCTCGCCGAGACCACGGGCCATGTCCCCAAGAAGCTCGCAATCGTCACGGAATCCGCAATGTCCAAACCGAGTGGTGAGGTATTGCAGGGTGGCCTGGGGCATCAGGGCCAAGATTTCGCCCATGCCATCAGGAAGCTGGCCGCCGCGAAGGGCCTCTTCCACGAATTCGGGAATGCGTTCTTCCGCACCAATGCGCGGGCGCAAACTTTGGGTCGAACCGGGGCGCTGAGTTTCAATGCTGTCGAGCGAAGCCAGGGCCTGGTGAATAGCGGCGTAACAGCGCTTGGATGCGGCCTCCTGGCTAAGGCGCGTGAAGGTGGCACCGACAAGCATCTGCAGTTCCGGTTCGCGCTCGATAGCGAGTTGATTTCCGGTGCGGCGGATGGCGTCCATCAAGGCGCTGCCGTCACCGCTGCCGTAGAGCTCGGCGAGATCGGAGAGACCCAGCGCGGTGGTGCGCCGGGCTTCGGGCGCTTCCATGCCGATGCAGGTGGCATATTTGAGGAGGACTTCGTTAACGGTTTTGAGTTCACCGCGACGCAACTGGTCTTCAAGATAGACGCGGATGTTGCGGGGAGGCACGCACCAGGCCTCATCGGAGGTCAAAACCTCTTTCTTGTTTTCCTCCGGGACCTGGTCCCAGAATTCCTGGTCGAGAAGCTCGGTGTGGGATTGCACGGAGAGGCCAGCGCTGGCCATCATCTCTTCCTGGGTGCCGAGAATCTTTCGCAGGGCTTCAATCTCGGAATTCATGCGGTCGAGGAGTTGTTTCACGGCATTGACGCGAAGTTCGCCGCGCTCATAGCTGTCAAGGGCGAAGCGAATGGCCACGTGCTCGGCGAGCTTGAGCAGCATGGGTTTGTCCGGGGCTTCCGTAGGCGCCTGGGCGGCCAAACCGGCCAAAGCCTGCTGTAGGGTGTACTGGGCGCGAACGGGCATGGCACTCAGCCGGGATTGAAATGTGGGGATATCCATGCGGGCATCTGGGTTTTTTCGGGACTTACCGAGCTGGGAAAACAAACTTAAGACGGAGCGAATCTCTTCCTCGGCCACCGTGTAGACAGGCGCAGCGGGATCAGCAAGCGCAGCAGAACCTGTTAACAAAATCTCGGGCGGTGCGGGCTGCACACCGGCGCGAAGCAACGCTGAGGCAGCCAGCCATCTGCTGGGTTTGGGAGCGATTTCGACTCCGGAGATTCCGAGGCTGAACGCCGAAGAACCTGATCCTCCGGTTCCGGCACCAGTGCCCCCACCGGGGCCGCTTCCGGGGCCTGATCCGCCACCGGGGCCGCTTCCTGGCCCTGATCCACCGCCGACGCCGCCACCAGAGCCGGTTCCGGAGCCTGAACCGCCCCCAGGGCCGCCTCCGAGGCCTGATCCGCCTCCCGTGCCGGGCCCACCACCAGTGCCGGTACCCGGGCCTGAACCACCGCCCAAACCAGGGGCACCGCCAGATCCCCAAAGACTCGCGCCACCGTGGCCACCGTCGCCGCCACCGGAGCCCGAACCAGGCCCTCCCGAACCGCCTCCTGTACCGCCGCCTACGCCCCCGCGGGAGCTTTCCGCGGCAAGAATCATCTGCAGCAGGCGATTGGGATCATCGAACAGGCCTTGAAACTTGTCGCCCGTGGCGCCCAGAACCTTGGCAGCGAGGTTGGCCGCGGTCTTGATTCCAGCAACGGAGGAATCTTCGGCGACGTAGCGGATTTCGTTTATCTTGATCCCGGTTTCACCGGCGAGCGCGCCTTTGAGCTGCTCGGCAAGAGAGGAGGGCTTGGCGTTTCCGCTGGGAAAGGCGCGGACGAAACGCGCAAATTGCGGCTGAGTGAGAGCGGGAGAAAAATGGATGCTGGCGATACCGGAAGAGATGAGCAATTGCGCGAAACTTTTTTCGCCGGCGGCGGCGCCGAGGGGCACGCCATCGAGCAGAATTTGATTGCCGGAAGCGCCGAGAAGCAGACCGCTGCCGCCGCTTTCATCCAGCGCGGAACGCAGCTCTTTCCAGGTGGTTTCAAACTGCGCGGCGGTGCGTACGTGCCCGAACTCATAGAGGCGGGCGAATTTCAGCAGAATGTTAAGGCTGCGAACGAAGGTGCGCGCGCGGCCGTGAGTTTCAACGCTCATACGTTAGGAGGGGCCCTGCCCCAAGTGCTTACAACAATAAATTTTTGGCACGCGGTAAGACAAGTGCCGCAGCCGCTGTTGTAGCTATCTGACTAACACCTGACGCGAATTACTTTTCCAGATACTTGATGACAGCTTGGACACCGCGCCGTCCGACGCGAATATCCTGGAATACACTGGCACCAGGCACCGCAAGACGAATTTAACGCGACTTGGGAGCGAGTGATCGATGGCAGTCTACTATAGTTGCGCGGCGCAATAATATGGCGGAGCAGAAGCCAGCCGTCCGTTTCAAGCCGGAGATGCCGAGCATCCCGGGAGTGGGAAGCGGAGCTCGTCCGGCATCGCGAACCATACCCGGGGGATATATCGCTGCCGGAGTGTTCCTGATGTTGGTAGGGATGCTGGCGATCGGGTTGGCCCGTGCGCCCGAGACACACCCAAGCGGTGGCCGCAACGGCGCCTGCGCAAATCGAAGCTGCCATCGGCCGCTCCATCTCTAGCAGCAGGTACGGAGCCGGCAGCCACTGCCGCGGGGCCGGCTGAAGAGCAAGTAATCGCCACGACGGCGGAAATGTCCAAGGCGTGGTCGGCGAAGGATTTTTTATATCGCAACGCACTGTCGGCCTGGTCCACTCCAGCAATGCTCCTTCGGCTTCCTGGGGGCTCCGCGACACAAGCGTCGGGGTATTGGGCGTTCGCCATGAATGCGGCTTATGGGAACTGCAAGCTTGAATACGTGACGGACCTTAAGAGACTGAATGACGAATTTGGCTACCGTAGAGCAAGGCATCCGATGCTGGTCAATCCCTGCAACCGCGCGATCATCGATCCGCTGAAGTTATCGAGTTTGCCCGGTGGGGCGTGGGTGCGAGGAGAGATTGTGCAGGGGGCAGACATGCGTCCGCCGCTGGCGATTGAAGTGAAGATCAAGGGGCAAAAAATTATCGCCAACAGAATGGAATGATTGGGAAGAAATCTTCAGGGTGTGAAAGCCCACTCTTTTATTGAGTGCGTAAGGTGGGGCTGAAGCCGTAGCTTGTTAAGGAATCCTTGAAGCAGCGCCTGGTCGCACCCTGCCGGCGAGCCTGTATCACGACGTACGGTGGGTCGCCTCCTCGCCTACGACTTAACCGAGCAAAAAAATCAAAACAAAAAGCACAAGGCGCCCCAGATTCGGGACGCCTTGTGGAAAGCCGTGGCCCACGTTACAGGCCATGGGAAGAATTTAGAAAATAATTTTCAACCCCAACTGAAGGGTACGGGCGTTGCTTGGGAAAATGCTTTCGACGTTGTTAAAGTTCGCGGCGCCAGGAACGAGGAACGTGCGATCCGTAGTGAAGCCGATGGAGGTCACGTCGTTCAGATAGCCCGGGACGAACTGCGGGTGGTTGAAGACGTTATAGGCTTGGGCTGAAAATTCCACACGGAGGCGCTCGGTAAAAGAGATGCGCTTCAGGATAGTGAGGTCGATGTCGTCAATGGGGCGGGACGGCAGTGTGTTTCGTCCGACATCGGCTTTAGCGTACAGACCACCACGAATGTACTGCGCGGTGGGGTCATTGGCGACGTAGGCGACGATGTCTCCGGCGGTATTTGTCAAGGGCGTTACATCGCTTCCTGTGCCGCGCACTCCGCCCGGGTTGAAGACGGCGCGATCACCGGCGGTATCTCCGTTTCCGTTGACGTCGCGGTTAGACTGCACGGTCATCCATTGGGGCGACTGGTAGGTGTAGATGGGAGCAATTTCCCAGTTGCCGAGGACATTTTTCGTCAGCCAGTTGCCGTTTTTGAAGAATGGCACGTCATAAATCAACGCCAAAGTGAAGCGGTGACGGTGGTCGATGGCGGAGTTGGAACGGTCAGCCGCCAGGTTCTGGAAGTCTTGCGTACGACGAGGGGTCAGCAAGGTAGTAAAAAAGTCCGCCGTACTGTTGTCGATGGTGTGGCTCCAGGTGTAGGCGGCCGTAAACTGCAGACCGTTCTTGAACTGGCGGGTCAATTGAGTGGCCAACCCATGATAGGTCGAAGAGCCGTTGGGCTGGAAGGAAACCAGGTTCTGAGCATCAAACCCGGCGGCTTCATAAGCGGGAACCAGGCTATCGCCGTTGCCGTATGCACCATTGGCAATTCCCGCCTGGGTATAAGGCAAGGCGTCAAGCGTTGCCTGATCCGGGGCCGTGGTGTAGGTCGGCAGAAACACGGTGCTGTTGGTCAAGGGCTGCCGATTGAGGCGCTCCTGAGTGTTCAGATGGATGCCGCGGGTCCCAACGTAGCGGACCTCGGCAGTGTAATCCTTCCAAAACTGATGCTGAACACCCAGCGTCCAGGTGATGGACTTCGGATCGAGTTGATTAACCACGATCTGGTTGGCGGTACTTTCGCGTTGGTCCAACAGAGTTTGGGAAAGTCACGATGCCACCCGAAGTTGGGGGTATGCCACCATTAGCGAGATAATTAGTGATATCTGGCGGAGGAAACGGAGTGTCCACAGTGCCGCTCAACTGCGGAGGCAGCGACAAGATACCGATGTTGTCATAGAGGACGTCGTAGGCGACGGCGAATCCTGCGCGTATCGAGGTAGTGGCGCTCGAACCCGGAGAGTAGGCCAACGAAATCCGCGGTCCCCAGTTGTTCTTGGGAGCACGCGGTTCGCTGAAGTCAACGAGGCCAGGAACGCTGGCAGCCTGGTTCAGGGCCTGTTGGCGCTCGCCAACCGGGATGGTGGTGTACTCGTAGCGAACACCAAGGTTCACTGTAAGATTCGGTTTCACACGGAAAGTGTCATTGGCATACCAATATAGAGCGGTCTGGTCGCCATAATAAACGGGATTGCCGAGGCTGCGTTCCGCAAGGACGTCAGGATTCACGTCGCGGAGGAAGCGATCCAATGTGGAGTATTCGTAGTCGCCGCGCGACCGTTGGGTAAAGGCTTGAGGCGAAATATATTTGCGGCCTTCGATTCCAAACTTAAAGGTGTGACGGCCCTTGGTCCAGGTGAGATTTTCGCTCAACTGGTAGGTGTTTTGAAAGGTGAACTGAGGACCGTTGGGATCCGGACCCAATTGCAAAGAATTGAGCTCATCGAAGGTCAGGTTGGGAAAGTTTGGGGAACCATCAGTATTCTCAAGCCCCGGAAAATTGAAGCTGCCGGTACTGGTCAAGTTGTAGGTGCGGTTAAAACCAAAGCGCAGCTCGTTGCTCAGTGTGGGGCCAAAGGTGTGGTATTCGTTCAGAGTGACCAGACGATTGATGTTGGCCGGATTCAACAAGAAAAAGGCAGGCAAAGTTGGAGTGTTATCGATGGCGTTGTAGTCGTTCTTGATGTACGCGCCGCGGAGCTGGTCCTTTGTTGAAATGTCCCAGTCCAGCTTAACCAGCCACGTCAGAGCGTTATTGTAGTTGGGAGCGGACACGGGCAAGACTCCAACGTCTACAGGGGTGAAGCCACCGGGGGCAGAAGGATTGGTGATGAATATGTTGTTGCCAGTATTCGCGGCGCCGCTGGGCGTGGTGGTGGAGACGCTCGTGCAATTGCCGCCCGTAGGGGCTGCCGTGGCATAGGTCTGAAACACGCTCAGGTTATTGGCGGAAATCCCGGGAATTCCAGCGATCGTGGAATAGCCTGCGGCGGTCGGGGTGCAAACTGCAGCACCGGGCACCGAAGCCTGGCCCACCGGATTGTATTGTGCGCTGCCAAAGAAAAAGAGTCTGTTCTTGAGAATGGGGCCTCCGACGTTTCCGCCGAACCGGTTGTTGTCAAAGCGCTGGTTCTCGGTAAAGCCGTTGTTCTTGGTGGCCTGGTCGATGGCGTTGAAATTGCGATTCTGGGAGTAGATATATGCCCCGCCATGAAAAGAGTTGGTACCGCTCTTCAAAACGTAATTGAACTGGCCTCCAGAAGAGTGACCAAATTCAGGCGAATACTGATTTTGAAGGAGGGAAAATTCGGCGATGGAATCATTGGGAACTGGGACCAGTGGGCCAGTAACGCTCTTGCTGTTATTGTCGATGCCTTCCACAGTGAAGTTGTTGTTGCGAGGGCGCTGGCCGCCGATGGCGGGGCCAGAGCCAGCTCCGAGCGCGCCAGCGTTGGCGACGCCCGCACCCAGAAGCGAAAGGTTCAGCACGCCGCTGCCGATACTGGCGCTAGGCAGATCGCTGACCTGCTTCTGCTCATAGGTGTTTGATAGCGTGGCGGTGGTGGTGTCCAGAGTTTCTGCCGTTCCCGAAACTTCGATGGAGGTCACGGCGCCTTTTACTTCCAAAGTGATCGGGAGGGTAATGGTCTTGTTCAACTCGATCTTAAAGCCGTTTACCGTGGTGGTGGCAAACTGATCCGAGCTTGCAGAGACGTTATAGATGCCGACTGGCAAGTTGTTAAGTCGATAATCCCCGGTGTCGTTCGATTCCGTGGGGTACCTTGCACCGGTTTCTGTATTCACTGCCTCAACCTTGACATGCGGAACTACCGCACCAGTCTTGTCAAGAATGGTGCCGACGATATTGCCGCTGATAAGCTGGGCGCTGACACCACCCACGAGCACCAAGCTGAAAGCTAAGATCGCCATGCAAGAAAAGACAAAAAATTTGCGAAAACCTGCGTTCACTGAAGCCTCCTAAATTTACGTACCTGAATATATCGCTGAAGTTAAACTGCGCCCCAATAAATGCCCGTACTGAAGTACTGCAATCCCCACACCAAACCAAGTGCAAAATTCACATATAGTTTCTACACTTAAGATGTCATATATCAATAATTTAGCTAGTTATTTTATATGTTTTATGCCGAAGTTATGTGTTTCGCATCCTATCCAGCATACTAAATATGGAATTTAGAATTATTTTGGAGGGACCTCATTTATAGATACCTGTTGGCCATTCGGACCAACCGGGGTGGCGCACAATTCATGCTCAACGGTGATCAGGGACAAGAAAGGTGGGTGGTTACGCTTGCTTGGTGTCAACGGACTGGTCGAGTCAGGTACAGGCGCGCGCTGGAACCGTTCCTGGATACAGTAAACCTTGTTGGGGCGGAGTCTTAGGGAGCGAGCTACGAAGGCTGTGACGCGCTGAGAGGCGGAGATTTCTATCTCACCATCGTAAGGATCTTGGCGCTAGAAACAGGAAAAGCCGGGAGTGGCTTGCGCCGACTCCCGGCTTTCGTATTGAACCGTTGGTTGTGAGTTCAGAAGATGAATTTCAGGGATAGGGTCATGGAGCGGATTCCGCCGCTGAACAATTGAAAGGCGTTCAGGAAGTTCGCATCGGTGGGAACCGCATAGCCCGGGGTTGTGGTGGCGGCGACGACTCCCGCGTTGCTGAAAACGTTGCCGTTGCTGAGGGCGTAGTTGGGATGGTTCAGCACGTTATAGATGTCGGCCTTCACCTGCAACGATTTTGATTCGGTGAAGTGGAAGTTTTTCGCGACCGCCAGGCTGAGAACACCAAAGCCCGGGCTGGTCAGACTGTTGCGGCCGAGATTGGCCCGCGCACCAGGTCCGGTGATCACGTACTTAGACGAGTAGTCCACGGGAGTGTAGCCGATGGCCGGGAAGAAAGTTGCGCCGGTGGGATCGGAAGGATCGAAGCAACCGCCGCCCGCCGCTACTCCCGTAGGAGTGCCGAAAGCACCTGGTCCTCCGTTGGAGAGAGCGGTGGCGCCGCCGGGAATTTCGCAAACAGCGTAGACGTCGCTGCCGGTTCGTGCCGTACCAAAGGAATTCAGTGAGGCACGATCGCCGGCGGTGTCGCCGTTTCCGTTGGAGTCAATGCCGGCTCCGCCGCTCTGGATGGTGACGGGCTGGCCGCTCTGAGCCAGATAAGTGGAACCGATCTGGAAGCCATTTACGAGGGCTTTCACGAAGGCGTTGTCGGACTTCACGTTGGGGACCTGGTAGAAGACGGACAGCGCGAACTTGTGGCGAACGTCCAAGTCGGAGCTGGCGCGATCGTCATTGATCCGGGTGGTGTCCTGCGCGCGGCGCGGATTCAAGAGGCTGGTGAAAAATTCGTTGGTGGAATTGTCGATGGTGTGCGCGTAAGTGTAGTTGGCGTTCAAAGTCAGCCCGTAATGCGAGCGCTGGGTGAAGTTCACCGAGCCGGCGTGGTAGATGCTGTTGCCAAGCGGAGGATCGGCGGTGACATTTCCCTGGAAGCCATATTGCGCGTAGATGTTGGAGTTGAAGTTGTTGAACGCATCGTCGGTCGGGGTGCTGGCCGTCCACGTGGCGGGAACGTCGGAGGCCTGGAAGAACGTGGGCAAAGGAGCGATGCCCGCGTCAAAAGCGCTGATGTGATTGCGGCGGAACTGAACGGGCAATTCCAAGCCGCGGGTGCCGAGATAACGAACTTCGATGGTGGCGTTGCGATACATTTCGTGCTGCACGCCCAACGACCAGGTAAGGATCTTGGGCATCACCGTGTCGTCGACGAAGGAAGTTGTCAAAGCGCGAGCATCTGCCTGGTTCGCTGGAGGAATGTAGGCCGGAGGCAGTCCGCCCGTCTGGAGGAAGCCGGAACCGTTGGGAGTGGAGCACCACGCCGGTTGGGGATTAAGGGTGCAAGCGGAATCGGTGTTCAGTTCGCTTTGCAGCTGCGGAGGCAGGGTGATCGAAGCGAAGTTCTGGAACTTCACGTCGTAGGCGATGCCGAAACCGCCGCGGATGGCGGTCTTGCCGCTGCCGGTGGGGTCATAGGCAAAACCGATGCGCGGAGCGAAGTTGTTCTTGTCGGTCTTGGGGTCGCGGAATAAGATTACGCCCGGGACATCGGAGATGGAGTTGAGGGCCTGATTGCTGGCTCCCACTGGATTGGTCCAGTATTCGTAACGAGCGCCCAAATTCAAGGTCAGACGGGGCGTAATTTTGAAGTCGTCCTGGACAAAGCCGTAGAAAGCGCTCTGGGTGCCAAGGAAACTACCTGTGCCCGCGCCGCGCAGAGTTCTTCCGGGATTGTCAGGCAACAGGTCGTTAATGAAAGCGTTGGCGGTTGCATATTGATTGTCGCCATTGCTGCGGGAAAGGAAGAACTGCGGATAAATGAAGTGATTGTACTGGCCGCCGAATTTGAAACTGTGCTTCCCGTGGTTCCAGGTAAAGGTA
Source organism: uncultured Acidobacteriota bacterium (assembly GCA_963819625.1). Lineage (GTDB taxonomy): Bacteria > Acidobacteriota > Terriglobia > Acidiferrales > UBA7541 > Acidiferrum. The sequence continues at coordinate 395,220 of CAWFWY010000015.1, read as the reverse complement.
TCGGAAAGCTGGTAGCTGTTTTGTTTTTGCGATTGATTGTCAGCGGGGCCAACGGTAACGCCGCTGAGCAAATCATTGATGGTGATGTCCGTGGGGCAAGCGGAGCAGGGATTAATAAAGCCCGAGAAGAAATAGGAATACTGCACGCGCAGATCGTTAATCAGGCGGCTGTTGATGGTCCAAACATCGCTCAGAGCAATCTTGCGATTGTGCAGCGGCTCGTTCTGGTTGAACTCCGCCTGCGTGGAGTTCACCGGGAAAATAAAATTCGCCTGATTCAGGAGGAAGCGTGCGCCGAATTGATGTTTGCCCATGCTGTAGTCGGCGCTGACCGAGGCGTCATGCTCCCGCTGATAGTTAGGACTAAATATGGTGATGTTGCCGGTGGGAATGGGAGTGCCGTTGACGATGGCCCAGTTGGCAGCGGCAACATCAGCGTTGGGGGCTACCGGGAAGTTGTCCAATAGATTGGATACCGCGCTATCGACGGCGTCGGCCTTGAGTATCGCCAGTCCTTCCGCGGTGGGTGCGGTGAAAGCGGTGGCATTGCCCTGGCCGTGCAGGTAGGTGAATTCGTAGGCGCCAAAAATGAAAAGCTTGTTCTTGACGATCGGGCCGCCCACAGTGCCGCCCAAGCGATTATTGTCGAACGGCGGCTGGCCGGAGATAGTGTTGCCGGCGATTCCAAACTTGGTCAAATTGTCGAGTGAATTGTAATTACGATTCTGGTTGTACCACTCGCCGGAACCGTGCCAGTTGTTGGTGCCCGTCTTGGTAATGAGAGAGAACTGGCCGCCTGCGGAATGGCCGTATTCGGCGCTGAACTGATTGGTGATAAGGGTAAATTCCGCGACGGAATCCGGGATGACCGTAGAGTTCGGTCCGGTAACGCCCAAGTTGTTGTCGTCAACTCCATCGATAGTGAAATTGTTGTCACGAGGACGCGTGCCTCCGACCGCTCCTCCGATACCGGTGACGCCGCCGGGCTGGGCATTCACGTTAGGAGCGAGTAAAGCCAAATTTAACGGGCTGCCATTCAGGACTCCTGGGGCTTGAGGCAAGCCAATGACATCCTTGGAATCGTAAGTATTGTTGAGCGTTGAAGTGGTGGTCTGAACTTCGACGGCGCCGGCGACGACTTCAACGGTTTCGGCGATGGAGCCGATTTCCAGAGAAATGTCGGCGACATTTTCCTGGTTGGCCAGTACGTTGATATCCTTCTTGGTGGTGGACTTGAAGCCCTTGGCCTGCACAGTGACGGAATAGAGTCCGGGAATGATACTGGGGATGATGTAGGTTCCGGCGGAAGTGGTGGTGACATTGATGACCACACCGGTGTCCTGATTCGCGACCGATACTTCGGCGAGCGGAACGGCGGCCTGAGAAGTATCGAGGACTTGGCCGCGCAGGGCGCCCGTGGTGCTTTGCGCCAAAGCAGAATTTCCAAATCCAAGGATAAGGATCGTTGCGAGTGCCAGAAGGAAAATCCCTTTTAGAACTGGCCTCAGGGAATTTCTCGTCCGCGAACTATTGATCTTCGAGCTCTTCATTACTGTTCCCCCTCCGAGTGGCTGAAAAATTGATTGCGGCTGTTCACTGCAACTGTCTCGAAGAAGTGGCATGTTCTCCGTCATAAAAAATTCACCCTTAAACGAACAAAAGTTGTGTCCGGCAGTTTTTGTATTTCATTGGGTTTAGCAAGCCTGGGAGGGAAGAATGCAGATAGGAGTCCAATATTGACGGGGTGAGAATCAAATCTTTCTCACCGACTCGTTAACCTATAACATTACTGTTTTTAATTACTTACGGACATACCCTTGGATACTTTAGCTAAGGTAAAGATAAACGGTGGCGAGGGCAGGCAAACGACGGCAGATTGTTTATACAGGTTCTTCAAACGCATTCGAGTTTGCGTACAGACGCCGTAAATCCTGAAGGGCTACGAGGGGGTTACGAATATTTTAGGATCGTAAAAAATATCAGTCTGTGGCGAGGTCAAGTTCTGAGGCTGGAGCAGAAATGAACGACGCATTGTTCGGCCCAAAATCTTGTGGGGCCGTTTTTGTTGGAGACGAAGGCGCAGTGGCCGCCGAATCTTGGAGCGAGCAGAGTGATGAAGGGATTTTTTTCGGCGCCGGCGGCGAGGATGGAGGAGTACGGCACGAAGGGGTCGTCCTTGGCGATCATCAGCAGGGTGGGGATCTGCAGGTATTTCAGGACGCGTTTGGCGGACGCGGTTTCGTAATATTCCGCGGCGTCACGATAACCGAAATTCGGGGCGGTGATGAGGTCGTCGAATTGGCGGACGGTGCGGACGCGATCAAAACCGTTTTGCGGGTAACGCTCGGGCATGCGAGCGGCTTTGCGGCGATAGCGCCGTAGCAAGGCGGTGACGAAATGGCGCTGGTAAAAATAATTGTCCCAGCGCTCGAGAGCGGTGGCGCAAGCGGCCAGGTCCAACGCGGGGCACACCGCGCAGATACCGCGCAGCTCGGGGGGAAAAGCTTCGCGGTACTCGCCGCCCATTTTCAGTACGAGATTGCCGCCCATGGAGTAGCCCACGAAGAAAATTTCCTTGAGGCCGTCGCGGTTGGCGAGCTCTTCGCAGACGGCGCGATAGTCGGAGCTCATGCCGGAGTTGTAGAGAGTGGGGGTGAGCTCTTCGCTGCCGCCGCAGTTACGCTGATTTATGCGGATGGCATGAAAGCCCTTCTTGAAGGCCGCCTCCGCGATGCCGCGCGCGTAGTCGGAATCGCTGGAGCCTTCGAGGCCGTGGACGATGACGATGACCGGAGAGCCGGAGCGCGTCCCAGGCTGCCAATGGCAATGCGCCAGCAAACGCGATTCGGGATCGACCTGGAAGAGGCGGTCTTCGGGTGGCGGGAGCGAAAATGTTCTTCGCCAGAAGACCGGAGCCATGGTCATGACATGCGCGCCACGAAGTAGAGCGTGAGGCTCGAAATGTTTGAGGAAACGGGGCATAGCGAGTCTAGTGGTAAAGGCCGCCCGATACAATACCATGCGTTCGGATCAGCCCGCCGGTTTCAAGCGCATCGGAGAAATGCGCGTAGTAGCAGGCGGTGTAACTGGGCCAGTTTCCGATTACCAGGACTTATCGGGCACTGACAGCTGGCCGTCAATTCGGTCTACGTCTTGACGAGGACAGGGTTCACAATTGGACCTAGAGCAATGATTGGATGTCGCACAGCCCTTTTACCGAAGTATACTGCATGGGTCGAACGCCTCCTGCTTTTCCCTCTTCGGGTGTCGGCTCTTTTCCCCCTTCCGCACGGTGTCTTGCCTAGCAAAGTTCAGTAATGAAGAATAAGCACAATGTCGGGTTCATCTCGGTCGCCCCAAGTCGTACCGAAGGACTTGTTGAATTGCAAGCCGCGGCACTAGAGGCGACGGCTAACGCTGTTGTGATCACCAACCAGACCGGAACGGTCATCTGGGTTAACTCTGCCTTCGAACAATTAACCGGCTACACGGCTGCGGAAATAGTGGGACAAAGCACGCGGGTACTCAAATCGGGCCAGAACTCGCAGGCGATATACGAAGAGATGTGGCGAACTATTCTCCAAGGAGGGATATGGCGCGGAGAACTCGTAAATCGGCGCAAAAACGGCAGCCTGTACGACGAAGAGATGACCATCACTCCCGTACAGGGTACAAGAGGAGAAATCACTCACTACATCGCAGTCAAACTGGATATTTCTGAGCGCAGGCAAGCTGAGGCCGAGCTTCTATTGCTCGCAGAGCGGCTGTCGCTTGCCACCGGAGTTGCAAAGCTGGGTGTGTGGGACTGGGACCTGGCCAGCAATGAATTTACCTGGGATGCCACGATGTTTGAAATCTATGGTTTCCCGCCTATTGTTCCCATGCCGTACGAAAAATGGTCTGCAGCCATTTGTCCTGAGGATCTGCCAGCAGTCGAAGCTACATTGCGGAAAGCTATCGACGAAAAAGGTCAGGGATCTGCGGAATTCCGCATCATCTTGGCGGATGGTGCTGTCAGGAATGTATCGGCGATGGGGAGAGTGGTCCTCGATGGGCACGCGAACGTCAGTCGTGTTCTCGGTATCGCCCAGGACATCACCGAACGCACGGAGGCGAAAGAGGCGTTGTTCGTGGAAAAGGAGCGCGCCCAGGTCACGCTCAACTGCATCGGCGACGCCGTCGTTTGCACGGACACCTCGGGAAACATCACCTTCCTCAATTTAGCCGCGGAGAAAATGATGGGCTGGTCGTGGGAAGAGGCAGCCGGCCGACCTATGGCTGAAGTTTTCCGAATCCTGGACGCCACCAGCCGCGAAACCAACCCAAATCCGATGGAGATGGCAGTTAGGCAGAACCGAACCGTACACCTGCCCCCGAACTGTATCCTTGTCCGGCGTGATGGATTTGAAATTCCGATCGAAGACTCCGTGGCCCCCATCCACGACCGTGAAGGGCAGGCCACGGGAGCAGTCATCGTTTTCCGCGACGTAAGCGCAGCCAAGGCAATGGCTATGCAGATGACTCATTCAGCCGAACACGACTCTCTGACGGGCTTGCCGAATCGAACGCTCGTGAATGACCGGGTTAACCAAGCTATCTTGTCCGCATCGCGTCACGGAAAAAGGGTCGCGGTGCTGTTTTTAGATTTGGATGGCTTCAAGCACATCAACGATTCCCTGGGGCATCCAAGCGGCGACAAACTACTCCAATCTATCGCGGAGCGTCTGGTGGATTGCGTACGGGCCTCGGACACCGTCGGCCGTCAGGGCGGCGATGAATTCGTGGTACTGCTTTCAGAAATGGAACGGTCAGAAGATGCCGCCATAACGGCCATAAAAATGCTGCGGGCGGTGGCGAAGCCTCATCCCATTGACCACCACGATCTTCACGTCACTGCAAGTATTGGCGTGAGCGTCTATCCCGACGACGGCCAAAACGCGGAGACACTCATCAAAAACGCGGACACGGCGATGTACCAGGCAAAGGAAAATGGTCGTCAGAGTTATCAGTTTTTCAAGCCGGTGATGAACGTCCGAGCCGTGCAGCGGCAATCCATTGAGGAGAGTTTGCGGCGCGCCTTGGAGCGGAAGGAATTTGAGTTGCACTACCAACCAAAAGTCAATCTTAGGTCAGGAGAGATTTCCGGCGCGGAAGCATTGCTCCGTTGGAGGCATCCGCTTCGAGGTTTGGTCCCTCCTGGAGAGTTTATCCCCGTCACCGAGGACTGCGGCCTGATTCTGCCGATCGGCAACTGGGTCCTTCGTGAGGCGTGCAAGCAAGCCCGCGTCTGGCTGGATGCGGGCCTGCCGCTGGGTACTATGGGGGTAAATGTCTCTGCGGTGGAGTTTCGGGACGAACACTTTCTGAAGAATCTCTTCGCAATCCTCGAGGAAACGGGCTTGGATCCGGGATCTCTTGAGCTGGAACTGACCGAAAGCGTTCTAATGAAGCGTGCCGAGTCCACGGAATCGATCCTCAAGGCGCTGAGAGCTAGAGAGGTACAGCTGGCGGTCGATGATTTTGGCACGGGTTACTCCAGCTTGAGCTATCTCAGAAGGTTTCCGATTGATGCCCTTAAAATCGACCAGTCATTCGTCCGCCAGACTACCACGTCTCCCGACGAGAAGAGCATCGTGACTGCGATTATCAGCATGGGCCGAAGCCTTAAGCTGCGGGTCGTTGCGGAAGGTGTAGAAACGCAAGAAGAGCTAGAATTTCTCCAGGCTAACCTTTGCGACGAGGGGCAGGGATACCATTTCAGCCGACCGGTGCCTCCCGAACAGTTCGCCAAGTTGTTAAAGACCGGCATTTCACAAACAGTCCTCCACTGAAGGCTGCGACAGTATTCTTCGAGTCGGATCAGCTAGTGGACCCATTACTTGATTTGCGTTAAATCTACAAATGAAACCTGCACGAGGGCAAACGCGCACATGTCCGATACAGCGCTTATCGGACACGTGAAATCAGCGCAAAAGCGCGGGTCCGATTACCGATTGTTACCGTCAGAATACCTAGGCGCTGCGTGTTAGAGTCTCCTGCGTGTAATCCCAGACGATCAACAGCAGCGCCGCTGCATTCCACATCCACATAAACAAGGGCATCACCTTGGGGCTGTACGGTTTATTTCGCCACAACCACAATGCATCGGCGACGAACCACGCCACGCCGAGCGCCAGGAAACCAGCAATTACGCGATCGTGAAAATAGTGGGTGACCAGCGCGACCTCCAAGCTGAGAAATACGGCCATCAGCAGCTTGGTTCGCACCGCGCCGATTCGTACCGACGTGGTGGTCCTCCCCGATTCTCGATCGGGAACAATATCCATTACTTCCCCGAACAGGTGCGAATGCATGGCAAACAGGGCGCCGAAAACGAAGGTTGGCCAGGGCAGTTGCGGGACTCCATTCAGCCAACTGCTCAGCACAAAGACCAGCAGATAACTGGCCTGCATCAGCACGTCAAAGGGCGGGCGCGCTTTCAATCGGATTTGCGGCGCATTGTAGAGCGCCACGGCCACCAGGAGCACAGCAAACCACGGCAACGTTCGCGCGCCGATCCACACCAGAAATGTCGCGACAAACGGAATCTGCAGCGCCACAATCTGCCATCGCAACGCGGCTAATTGGTCCCTGCGCCCCAGCGAGCCGAACAAAAATGTGCCCTTGCGCGGGTTGCGGCGATCCGCTTCCAGGTCAAAAATATCATTGACGCCGTAAAGCACGAATCCCAGGGGAATCAGCACGTAGGCCAAGCCGACCCAGAACTTCGCGGAACTGAAATTGATGGAATGGCCGAGGGGCATCAGGTAAAAGAGTGCCGTGGTCGTCCACAAGCCCGGACGGCAAACCTGCAAGAGAAATGCGAAATCGCTCTGCCGCGACCCGGCAGTTACCTCACCAGCAAGCGAAGCCGCCGTTTGTGCCATCGATTCCAATATAGGATCGACGCTCTCTCGTCAGGAAATTCAAAACCACCGGAAGTGCCGAATTCGCTATTTCGTCTGACGTGTTATAGCTGATTAACACCGGCCGGAAGCTGACCACTGCGCCGGCTGACAGCGGCTTGACCGGCAATACGCGTGCCCCTACAATGATCTATTCACGTGAACAATTTCTTCGATTTGATGAATGCGTTTGACGAGCCCAGCGGAAGACTGCTGGGCCGCGCTGTTTCAGGGTGCGTTTTTTAGCGGGCGTTTGTTTTCAGGCGTGCCAGGTGGGCACGAAAAATCCCCTTTGCGAGGGCTGTGAATGAAGGACGGTTCGATTCCCGAAGGCCTTACTTTCGACGACGTGCTGCTGCTGCCGGGTAAGTCTTCGGTACTGCCGACGGAAGTGGATACCCGGACGAAATTCACGCGCGGATTGCCGCTGAATATTCCGCTGGCGTCGGCGGCGATGGACACGGTGACGGAGTCGCGGCTGGCGATTGCGATTGCGCGGCAGGGCGGCATCGGAGTGGTGCACCGCAACATGCCGGTGGAGCGGCAGAGCGAAGAAGTGGACCGGGTGAAGCGTTCGGAGAGCGGGATGATCGTGGATCCGGTAACGATTTCGCCGGACATCACGCTGCGGCAGGCGTTGGAAATCATGACCAAGTACCGGATTTCGGGGTTGCCGGTGACGCGCGGCGCGCGGCTAGCGGGCATCCTGACCAACCGCGATCTGCGGTTTGAGAAGGATCACACGCAACTGGTCAGCGCGGTGATGACCAAAGAAAACCTGGTGACCGTGCCGGTGGGGACGACGCTGGAGGAAGCCGAGCGCCTGCTGCAAAAGCACCGCATCGAAAAGCTGCTGGTGGTGGACAAGGATTACAACCTGAAAGGGTTGATTACCGTAAAAGATATTCAGAAAAAGCTGGCGTACCCGCGCGCGGCGAAAGATGAGCAAGGGCGATTGCGGGTGGCGGCGGCAGTGGGAGCTACGGGAGATTTTCTGGAGCGCGCGGTGGAAATGGCGCGGGCCAAGGCCGATGTGCTGGCGATTGATACGGCGCACGGGCACTCTGCGCGGGTGATGGAAGCGATTGCGGCGATTCGCCAGCGCTTGCCGGAGATGCAACTGATCGCGGGTAATGTGGCTACTTTTGAGGGCGCGAAGGATTTGATTTCGCTGGGAATTGACGGGTTGAAAGTGGGGATTGGTCCGGGGTCGATCTGCACCACGCGGGTGGTGACTGGCGCAGGCGTGCCGCAGATCACCGCGATTATGGAAGCGGCGCGCGCGGCGCAAGGAACGGACGTTCCGGTGATTGCCGACGGAGGGATCAAGTTTTCCGGAGACATCAGCAAAGCGATTGCCGCGGGAGCTTCGTGCGTGATGATTGGCGGATTGTTTGCGGGGACGGAAGAGGCGCCGGGAGAAACGATTCTGTATCAGGGGCGCACGTTTAAGTCGTATCGCGGGATGGGTTCGACGGCGGCGATGGAAGACGGGTCGGCGGACCGCTACGGGCAAGAAAGCGCGGAACGAGGGAAATCGGTGCCGGAAGGCGTGGAAGGGCGAGTGCCGTACAAAGGATCGCTGGCGGCGCTGACCGATCAACTGGTGGGCGGATTGAAAAGCGGGATGGGGTATGCGGGGGCCGCGACGCTGAATGAATTGACGACCAAGAGCAAGTTTATCCGCATTACCAGCGCGGGATTGCGCGAAAGCCATGTACACGACGTGATCATTACGAGGGAAGCGCCGAATTACCGCATGGAGTGAGTTGGCGGGTACGCGGGCAAGAGATAGAACAATGAGATTTCGTGCCTGACTCCCAACCTTGGCGCAATCCGCGCCCTGCTCCGCAACTATCGGAGATGGAAGGCCGAGTACGCATGCCGCGCAAATACAGCCTGCTGCTGGCGTGGCTGCCAGCGATTTGCTGGGCGGGGCTGATTTTTTCGCTGTCGACGGATACGTTTTCCGCGCACAACACCGGGAAATTTCTAAGACCGCTGGTTTTCTGGCTGATGCCGCATACGACGGAAGCGGGATTTCGCGCGATTCACTTTTTCGTGCGCAAGGCCGCGCACTTCACGGAATATTTCGTGTTTTGCCTGCTGTTGTATCGCGGCATTCGCGGAGGGCGGCCAGGGTGGCGCTGGGGGTGGGCGCTGACGGCGTTATTTATCGCGGTCGGTTATTCAGCGTTGGATGAAATACATCAGGCTTTCGTGGCCAGCCGGACGGCGTCGCCGTACGATTCCCTGCTGGATTCGATTGGCGCGTTCTTTGCGATGGCGGTGCTGGTGGTGTGGTTTCGCTTCAGGGCAGCGCGAACGTCAGGATAGGTTCGGCGAAAGACGAGTTTGAGAAAGAGAAAAGCCCGCTTCGATGGATTGAAGCGGGCTTTACTTTTGGGTCGGGACCAATAGCGAGCGGCTAGCTCTTTTCGTCGAGGGCTTCTTCTTTTTTGGGGCGTTCTTTCTTTTCTTTCTTTTTGAATTCGTACCCGACCAATTCGAGGATGGCTACCTTGGCGTTGTCGCCTACGCGGTTACCAGCATGGATGATCCGGGTGTAGCCGCCGGCACGATCGGAGAATTTGGGCGCGATTTCACTGAACAGCTTCTGGGTAATCGCGGGAAGCATGATGTAGGACGCGGCCTGGCGGCGCGACTGGAGAGTATCGCGTTTGCCGAGAGTGATGATTTTTTCGGCGACCGGGCGAGCGGCCTTGGCGCGCGTCAACGTGGTGGTGATGCGGCCGTGTTCGAACAGATTGGTGACCAGGGCACGCAAGGTAGCACGGCGATGGGACGGGTTGCGTCCGAGCTTCGATCCTGACTTGAGATGGCGCATGATTTACCGGGTCTCGGGACTGGCTTACAGGCCGAGATTTTCCTCCGAAGGAGCGAGGGTGGTCTGGCTGGGGAGCGGCGGCCAGATGATGCGGCCGTGCTCATCGAACTTCATTCCCAGCGCGAGGCCCATCTTCACCAGTATATCTTTGATCTCGTTGAGCGACTTGCGGCCAAAGTTTTTGGTCTTGAGCATTTCGTTTTCGCTCTTCTGGACGAGCTCGCGAATGGTCTGGATGTTGGCGTTCTTGAGGCAATTGTAGGAACGCACGGAAAGCTCCAGTTCTTCGACGGAACGGTCAAGATGCTCGAGGCGCGGATCGTGGGCGGTGTCCGGCAGCGGCTCGATGCTGTCCACCGGCTCTTCAAAGTTGATGAAGATGCTCATGTGGTCTTTGACGAGCTTGGCGGCCAGGCCGATGGAATCCTGCGGGGTGATGGCGCCGTTGGTCCACACTTCGATCATCAGCTTTTCGTAGTCGGTCATCTGGCCCAAGCGAGCAGCTTCGACGGAATAGTTCACCTTGCGGACCGGGGAGTGGACGCTGTCGACCGGGATGTAACCGATGGGAAGGTCTTCGTCGTAGTTGCGGTCGGCAGCGACGTAGCCGCGGCCGTTCTTGACGCGCATTTCGATCTGCAGGCGGCCACCTTCGCTGACGGTGGCGATGTAGACGCTCTTGTCGAGGACGGCGAAGTCGGCGTCTTCTTCAATTTGCGCTGAAGTGACCGGGCCGGGATGCTCAAAATTGAGATAAATGGTCTTGGGCAGGTCGGTGTTGAGCTTGATGGGCACCTGCTTCAAGTTGAGGATGATATCGGTGGCGTCTTCGACCACACCGGCGATCGAGGAGAATTCGTGCAATACGCCCTCGATTTTGACGGCGGTGATAGCCGCGCCCTCGATGGAGCTGAGCAGCGCGCGACGAAGCGCGTTGCCTACCGTGGTGCCCCAACCGCGCTCAAACGGCTGCGCGGAAAAGCGCCCGTACTTTTCGGTGAGCGATTCGAGTTCAGAGGCGAGACGCTTTGGTTTTTGAAAGCCCTTCCACATTCTGTTCCTTCCTTCCGGGGCTGGCGAAGGCCCCAATACTGCTATTACTGTTAGATGACTGGGTATATCGAAATGTCACCAAAGTTGCGAGCCGGCCAAAAGCGGCCGGGCCGGAGTTATTTCGAGTACAACTCGACGATCAGTTGCTCGGTGAATGGCGGCGTCTGCACGTCTTCGCGCTTGGGCAGGGCCACGACCTTGGCTTTGAAGGCTTCGCGGTCCTGCTCGAGCCAGGGAACGGCGCTCTGGCTCTGGGCCACGTTGCGGGCTTCGAGAATCATAGCGTTTTCGTGCATGCGCTCCTTGATGGCGATTTCTTCGCCGACGTTAACCAGGTAAGAAGGGATGTTGACCTTCTTGCCGGAGACGCGGACGTGGCCATGGAGCACCAGCTGGCGAGCCTGCGCGCGAGAGGAAGCCAATCCGGCGCGCCACAGCACGCTGTCCAGACGGCGCTCGAGCATGATGATGAGGTTTTCACCCGTGGGACCCTTGGCGCGCTCGGCCCGCTCGAAATAGAGGCGGAACTGACGCTCCAGGAGGCCGTAGGTGCGCTTCATCTTCTGCTTTTCGCGCAACTGCAGGCCGTAACCGGCGACTTTCGGGCGCCGCGACTGGCCGTGCTGGCCCGGAACGAAGTTACGCTTTTCGATGGCGCACTTTTCCGTGAAACAACGGAGGCCTTTTAGAAATAATTTCTGCCCTTCCCGGCGGCACAGGCGGCAGACTGCTTCTCTATGTCTTGCCAACTTCTATCTCCCTTCCCAAAAACTTCTTTGCAGGCCAGACATATCCTGGCTGGCCCTGAACTTTTTTTCTAGAGACATCAAACGCGACGACGCTTCGGCGGACGGCAGCCGTTGTGCGGAATCGGGGTTATGTCGCGGATCAAAACGATGTGCAAACCCGCGGCGGCGAGAGCGCGGACGGCGGATTCACGGCCGGAGCCGGGACCCTGCACGCGTACTTCGACGCTTTTCATGCCGTACTGGTCGCGAGCGACTCCCGCGGCGGCCAGCGAAGCCTGCTGCGCGGCGTAGGGCGTACCCTTGCGCGAACCCTTAAAGCCGATGGCGCCGGCGGAAGACCAGCAAATCACGCGGCCATCCTGATCGGCGATGGTGATCTGCGTGTTGTTGAACGACGCAGCGACGTGAACCACGCCGTGCGGAATGACGCGGCGCTCGCGCTTTTTCTTGAATTCCTTCTTGCGCTTGGTCGCCGCCGCCGGTTTTCCGCCGGGTGTAACGTCCGGCGTTGCGTTTTTTTGCTGCTCTTTTGCCACGTGTTGCTCCGTTTCTGATTTGCTTTAACTCCGGTGAATCGAACCCGCCGGGTATTAGCCCTTTTTGCCGGTAATCTTTTTCTTGGCTGCCACTGCGCCGCGGCGCGGACCCTTGCGGGTGCGAGCGTTGGTGTGGGTGCGCTGGCCACGGACCGGCAAATTGCGGCGGTGACGAACTCCGCGATAAGCCTGAATTTCAATCAGGCGACGGATGTTCATCTGAATCTCCTTGCGGAGATCGCCTTCGACGCGGCCTTCTTTTTCAATTTCCTGGCGAAGGCGGTTGGTTTCGTCTTCGGTCAGGTCACGAATTTTCTTGTCGTGATCGACGCCGGCGGCTGCGGCCAGCTTCCGGGCGCGCTCGTGCCCGATGCCGTAGATGGCGGTGAGGCCAACCCACAGGCGTTTCTGGGGAGCGAGATCGATACCTGCGATACGTGCCATAAGTTCTCCTTAGTCCCTAGTCCTGAATTTCGGGGCTTAGCCCTGGCGCTGCTTGTGCTTGGGATTCTGGCAAATCACGCGGACTACTCCGCGGCGGTGAATGACCTTGCACTTGTCGCAAATTTTCTTAACTGATGCCCGTACTTTCATTTTTCCCGTTCTTTCTGTGCGTGCTTACTTGTAGCGGTACACGATGCGGCCACGCGTCAGATCGTATGGCGAAAGCTCGACGGCGACCTTGTCTCCCGCGAGGATGCGGATAAAATTCTTGCGCATCTTGCCGGATACGTGGGCCAGAACCTGGTGCTTGTTCTCCAGCTCCACGCGAAACATGGCGTTGGGCAAGGGTTCCTTGACCGTGGCCATTACTTCTATGGCGTCTTCCTTGGTATTGCCGGAGTCGCCTTTCTTTTTGTCGTCCTGAACCGGTTTTGCCATAGTCTCCTATATCGTTAGATGCTAAAGCGTTGCCTGGGCTACCACGACGGGCCGGTCATTTCTTTCGGCCGCGTCAGAATCCAAGGACCGTTGGCGGTAACCGCCACAGTGTGCTCGAAATGAGCCGAGGGGCTGCCATCCGCGGTTTCGGCCACCCACTCATCACGCATGCGAACTTCCGGGCCGCCGGCGTTGACCATGGGCTCGACGGCGATGACCATGCCCTCCTGCAAACGGGCGCCACGGCCTGCATCACCGTAGTTCGGCAGGTTGGGCTCGTCGTGCATCTTGGTGCCGATGCCGTGCCCGACAAATTCCCGGACGACCGAGTAGCCGTTCTGCTCGACCCAGCTTTGTACCGCGTGGCCAACATCGCCCAGCCGGTTTCCCGCGCGCATCTTTTCAATGGCGCGGTCCAGCGATTCGCGGGTGACATCCAGCAATTTCTGCAGCGCCGGGCTGATTTCGCCCACCGGCACAGTGACTGCTGAGTCCGCGTAATAACCGTCGACCTCCATCCCAAAATCGATGGAGACGATGTCGCCTTCGCGCAATTTGCGCTTGGGCGACGGAATGCCATGAACAATCTCGCCGTTTACCGAGGTACACAGCGAGCACGGATAGCCGCGGTAGCCCTTAAAGGCCGGCTTGCCGGGCTTGCCTGCCAACTTCTGCTCGGCAAGCTTTTCCAGGTCCATGGTCGAGACGCCGGGCTTCACGGCCGCGCGCAAGGCATTCAGCACCTCGTGGACGATGAGGCCCGCGCGATGCATCTTTTCCAGTTCTTCCGCGCTGCGTAAATGAATGGCCATCTCTTTTCCGTTTGCCCGCCGTTTTATGGGCGGGCGGTTACTGCGCCTTGGTTACGATTTCCATGACCCGCTGCGAAACTTTTTCAACGCTCTCGGCCGCGTTTACGTCTTCGAGCCGCCCCAGCCGCCGGTAATACGCGGCCAGCGGCGCGGTCATTTTGGCGTACGCTTCGAGCCGCGGAGCCACAATCTCTTCGCGGTCATCGGGGCGCTGCACCAACTCGCCGCCGTCGGAGTCGCAGATACCCGGCGTTTTCGGCGGGCGATCGTAAATATTATAAATCTCGCCACCCGTCTTGCACATACGCCGGCCGGTAATCCTGCGCATCAGCAGCGCGGGATCGATTACAAAGTGCACCACCACCGGCTGCTTAAATCCGTGCTGCCTAAGCAATTCGCCGAGCCACTGAGCCTGGGCCACGGTTCGCGGAAAACCGTCGAACACGAAACCGAAGGAACAGTCCGGCCGCTCGATTCGCACCGCCACCATCTTCAAGATGATGGAGTCGGGAACCAACTCGCCGCGGGCCATCAGGGGCTTGGCCTGCTCTCCCAGCGCATTGCCCTGCGCGATATTCTCGCGAAGCATGTCGCCGGTGGAGAGATGTGGCACACCGTAGCGCCGGGCCAGTTCCTGAGCCTGCGTGCCTTTGCCGGCGCCCGGCGGTCCGAGAAAAATGACCGCGCGCTGCAGCCGCCCGAGGAGCCGAGAATCCGGCATCGCTCCGCTCGTCGCCATTACCGCCGGCCACGCAACCGGCCCTTTCGAGCAAAGCCTTCATAGTTGCGCATGACCAACTGCGCTTCCAGCTGCTGAACGGTATCCATGGCCACGCCTACAACGATCAAGAGCGAAGTGCCGCCAAAATAAAACTGCACGCCAATACCTTTGAGAAACCAGACCGGAAAGTGGCGGTCAAACCAGCCGCCGACTCCCCAGCCAAGATGGTCGAGGTGGATACCGGCAATCATCCACTCGGGAAGCAGGCAAACCAGCGCGAGATAAATTGCGCCGATAAAGGTTAGGCGCTTGAGAATGCGGCTGACATGCTCGGAAGTGGTGCGTCCGGGACGAATGCCGGGAATGAATCCGCCGTTCTTGCGCATGTTGTCGGCCAGCTCAGTCGGATTGAAGACGATGCCGACGTAAAAGAAAGCGAAGACCAGGATCAGGGTGATGTACACCAGGGTGTACAGGGGCTCGCCCCATTTCAGCCGGTCGGCGATAGTTTTCAGGAAGACGTAGCGAGCGCCGAAAATTAAGGCGATGGTCGCTGGAAAAGCGAGCAAGGAGCTGGCAAAGATTGGCGGAATCACCCCGCCGGAATTCACGCGCAGAGGCAAGTAAGTGGATTGCCCACCCATAACTTTACGCCCGACGACACGCTTGGCGTATTGCACGGGGATGCGGCGCTGGCCGCCTTCCACGAAAACGATAAAGGCCACTACGGCGACCATCAGGACGAGGAGGAGAATCAGGACCATGGGAGTAAGAGCGCCCCACTGGCCGGACTTGGCCAGCTCGTACAGGTTAATGATGGCTCGAGGCAGGCCGACTACGATACCCACGAAGATGATGAGCGACATGCCGTTGCCGATGCCGCGCTCGGTGATCTGTTCGCCGAGCCACATGATGAAGGCCGAGCCGGTGGTGAGGGCGAGGACGGTCATCAAAACAAAACCAAAACCCGGGTGATAAACGAGCGATTGGCCGTTGAGCCCTTGGGCCTGCAAAGTGCCGGCGATGGACAAACCTTGAACGATGCTGAGCACGATGGTGAGGTAACGGGTGTATTGGGTGATTTTGCGGCGGCCGAGTTCCCCTTCCTTGGACAAGCGCTCAAGGTAGGGGAACACCACGGTCATCAACTGCAAGATGATGGATGAGGTGATGTAGGGCATGATGCCCAACGCGAAAATCGTCATGCGGCGGAAATTGCCGCCGCTGAAGAGATCGAAGATGCCCAGCACGGAACCGGCGGCCTGGCTGAAAAGCTGGTCCAGGATCGCGGTATTGATGCCGGGAATGGGAATGTGCGCACCAATGCGATAGACCGCCAGCAGCGCCAGCGTGAACATGACACGGTTCCGCAAGTCTTCGATGCGGAACATGTTTTTCACGGCTTCGATGAATCGGTTCATGCTGTTCTGTGCTGCTCCCTTTTATTTCCCGACAAAAACTCTTGACTGCTTAGGCTGTGGCCAAAACCTCGAACGTGGCTCCCGCCGCGGCGATTTTTTCTTTGGCCGACGCGCTGAAAGCGTGCGCGTGAATAGCAATCTTGGCGGTCAGCTCGCCGTCTCCGAGGACCTTGATACGGTCTTTGGCGCGGCGAATGAATCCGTGAGCGCGAAGCAATTCCGGCGTCACCGTTTCGCCGGCCGGGAAGACGTTCAGCTCTTCCAGGTTGACGACCGAGTACGACACGGAAAACGGATTGTGAAATCCGCGCTTGGGCATGCGGCGATGCAGAGGCATCTGGCCGCCTTCAAATCCGCGGCGGCGTGAATAGCCGCGACGGGATTTCTGGCCCTTGTTGCCTGCTCCAGCAGTCTTGCCCAGCTTGGAACCCATACCGCGGCCGACGCGAACCTTCTTTTTGCGCGAGCCCACGGGCGGATGAAGATTGGAAAGCGTAAAGGTTTTGCGCCCCGCCGGGGTAGCCGGTTTATGGTGACCGCGAGCGCCCGCTTTACGGTTGCGTGGGCCGCCCGCCGGCCGGTGCCGTCCTGTTTTTCCGCGCTTTTTTATCGTAGCCATCGAATTAGTCCATCACTTCTACGAGATGCCGAACCTTGTGAATCATGCCGCGCGTTTCAGGAGTGTCCTGGCGCTCGACGACGTGATGCATGCGGCGCAAACCGAGGCCGCGAATGGTGGCGCGCATATCGTCGGTGCAAGCGATGGCGCTGACCACCCACTTGACCTTGATGGTGCCGCCTTTTTTGGCGTCGGGATGCTCGCTGATCACAAATTGCTTGCCGAAGTGATGTCCTCCGGACTTTTTCACGTTCTTTCCGTGACGCATTTTTGGAGCTGCCGCTTTTTCGCTCATCAGACTGCCTCTACCGCGGTACGGGATTGCCGGCCACGAATTTCGTCGACTGTTTTGGAGCGGGTTTCGGCCACGTGCGCGGCGTCTTTCAGGCTGAGCAGCGCGGCAAAGGTAGCTTTCACGACGTTATGAGGATTCGATGTGCCCAGCGACTTGGTGAGCACATTGTGAATCCCAGCGATCTGCATGACTTTGCGCACCGGGCCGCCGGCGATGACGCCAGTGCCTTCGGATGCGGGCTTGAGCAAAACCTGGGCTGAACCGTAATAGCCAATCACCTGGTGAGGGATGGTGGTGCCCTTCAAGTTGAGCTTGATTAGGTTTTTCTTGGCCTGCTCGATGCCTTTTTTGATGGCCATGGGAACTTCACGGGCCTTGCCCATGCCAAATCCCGCGTGGCCATGATTGTCGCCAACCACGACGAGCGCGGAAAAGCTGAGATTTTTGCCGCCCTTGACTACCTTGGTGACGCGGTTGATGGCGATGACGTCGTCTTTCAGATCCGAAAGATTGACTTCCAGGAGCCGCCGAACCGCTAAACTGTCTCGCAAAAGTTGCTTCGACATAGGCTTAGAACTGTAACCCCGCTTCCCGCGCCGCGTCAGCGAGCGCCTTCACACGGCCGTGATACTTGTATCCGCCGCGGTCAAACACTACTTTTTGGACGCCGGCGGCTTTGGCGCGCTCGGCGACCGCTTTGCCGATCACTTTGGCCGCAGCGATGTTGCCGCCGCCCTTCAAATTCTTTTTCGTTTCGCCGTCGACCGAGCTGGCGGAAACCAGCGTCGTGCCGGTGCGGTCGTCGATGACCTGGGCATAGATGTGGCCCAGCGAACGATACACGCACAGACGCGGACGCTCCGTGGTGCCGGAAACTTTGGTGCGCACGCGATCGTGCACGCGCTTGCGGTGCAGATCCCGTGATAGCTTTCGAACTCTAGCCGATGCCACTGTTTCTTCTCCTTGGCGCAATGCGCCCGGACAAAATCAAAAATTTTACGCGCCGCCAGCCTTGGCTCCCGCTTTGCCGGCCTTTTTCTTGAGACGTTCGCCGGTAATGCGGATGCCTTTCTGCTTGTACGGATCCGGCGGACGAAGAGAGCGCATGTCGGCGGCGACCTGGCCGACCTGACCTTTATCCGCGCCGGTGATGACGATGTGAGTCTGCTTTTCCACCGCGACCTGGATGCCTTCCGGTATGGGAAACTCGATGGGATGCGATTTGCCCAGGGCGAAATTGACGATTTTGCCCTTGAGCTCCGCGCGATAGCCGACGCCCACGATATCGAGATCTTTTTTGAATCCCTGGGTGACGCCATGAACGGCGTTGGCCACCAGAGCGCGAGCCAGACCGTGCAGCGCGCGATGATCTTCGGTTTCGCGCAGCGCGGTAAGCACGCCGTCTTTTTGTTCAAAGGTGATGCCGCGCGGAATGGCGAAAGACAATTTGCCCTTGGGTCCCTGGACATCGATGTTGCCGCCCTGCATGGCGATTTTTACGCCAGAGGGAAGCGGAATTGGTTTACGGCCGATACGTGACATCTGTTCTTGTCCTTTTACTTGACTGCAAATTTCTTTGACATCAAAACCTGTTTACCAAACTTCGCAAAGAATTTCGCCGCCCACTTTGGCTTTGCGCGCGGAACGGCCGCTCATCAAGCCTTTGGGGGTGGTCATGATGCTGATGCCCAGGCCGCCGACGACCGGGCGAATATCGGTGGCGCCCAGGTAGCGGCGCGCTCCCGGACGCGAAATGCGCTTGAGGCCGGTGATGACGCTGCGGCGGTCCGGGGTGTACTTCAGAAAAACGCGCAGCATTTTGCGAGTCTTGTTTTCGTCCACCATTTTGTAGGTGGAGATGTAGCCCTCGTCCTTCAGGATGCGCGCGATTTCGGATTTCAGGCGCGAGGCCGGCACGTCGACGCGCTGGTGCTTGGCAGCAACCGCGTTGCGGATGCAGGTCAAGAAAATCGGCGATGGGATCAGTCTGCATAGTTCTCCTAAATGCCTTTACCAGCTGGCTTTCGTGACGCCGGGAATTTCACCCTTGAGCGCCATGCCGCGGAAGCAGATGCGGCACATCTGAAACTTGCGGATGTAGCCGCGTGCGCGGCCGCAAACGCGGCAACGATTGCGCACACGAACCTTGAACTTGGGCTTCTTCAAACTTTTGGCGATTTTTGCAGTGCGAGCCATTTATTGGGCTCCTCCTGGAACCCGAAGCGGGAAGCCGAGCCCTTTCAAAAGCTCGCGTCCTTCTTCATCGTTTTTCGCGGTGGTGGTCAGGGTGACGTTCATGCCCTTGATCTTGTCCACGCGGGTGTAATCGATTTCCGGAAAAACCAACTGATCCTTCAGGCCGAGAGTGTAATTGCCGCGGCCATCGAAGGCGTTGAACGGCAAGCCGCGGAAATCGCGGACGCGGGGCAGAACCACGTTGCACAAACGATCGAGAAATTCGTACATCTTGTCGCCGCGCAAGGTAACCGCGCAGCCGATGGGCATGCCCTTGCGAATTTTAAAATTGGCAATGGACTTCTTGGCCTTGGTGATCATGGCTTTCTGGCCGGTGATCTGGCCGAGTTCCTGCGCAGCGGTATCGAGCAGCTTGGCGTTCTGGCTGGCTTCGCCGAGGCCAATGTTCACGGTGATTTTCTGCAGCTTGGGAACGGCCATGTTGTTGTTCCAGCCGAAGCGCTTCATCAGCGCCGGCACCGTTTCGTTGCGATATTTTTCCTGCAATCTGCTCTTCATGGCCTTCTTTCGCCTCGTGTCAAAGTCAAATTCCGTTTACTTGTCCAGCGCGGTGTTGCAACGCCGGCAACTGCGCACCTTGGTGCCGTCGGACAAAACGGTGTGGCCGATACGGGTGTGCTTTCCGCAACTGGCGCAAACCACCATCACGTTGGAAACGTTGATGGAGGCTTCTTTTTCCACGATGCCGCCCTTGATGTTCTTCTGCGGGTTGGGGCGGGTGTGGCGCTTCATGATGGCCACGTGCTCGACCACCACGCGGTTCTTTTTCGCGTCGATAGAAAGCACCCGGCCGCTTTTGCCAGCGTCTTTGCCAGCGATGACTCGTACATTGTCACCCTTGCGGATGGCGATGGTGTGCCGCTCGGTTCTGTCATGCCTCAACATGCGTTACCAAACCTCCGGAGCCAGAGAAACAATTTTGGTGTACTGGCGGTCGCGCAATTCGCGCGCCACCGGGCCAAACACGCGGGTGCCGACCGGCTCGCCCGCGTCGTTGATCAAGACCGCGGCATTGTCGTCAAAGCGGATGTAGGTGCCATCCTTGCGGCGCGCTTCCTTGCGCATGCGCACGACCACGGCTTTGACTACCGTGCCCTGCTTCACGGCGACTTTCCGGCGTGGCTTCTTTCACCGAGGCGGTGATCACATCGCCGAGTCCCGCTTTTAAGCCCGCATCGCCGCCCAACGGCAAAATACACATCAGCTTTCGGGCGCCGGAATTATCGGCCACCGTCAGCCAGGTTCGCATCATGATGCTCATTGGTCCGCTCCCTCGCCCCGATTACTCGGCCGACGCATTACGCGTCAGCACTTCTTTAAGCCGCCAGCGCTTCAGCTTCGACAACGGACGCGAAGCCACGATGCGCACGACATCGCCGGTCTTGGCCTGGCCTGTTTCGTCATGGGCATAAAACTTTTTGGAAATGCGCACCACGCGACGGTACTTGGGATGCTGCACCAGGCGCTGCACTTCCACCACGATGGTTTTTTCCATCTTGGCGCTGGTGACCTTGCCGGTGAGGATGGTGCGCTCGCCGCGCTGGTCGTTTGCGGCCGCCGGAGCGGCTTGTGATTCAGTGGTCATTACGCTTTCCCTGCCTTCTTCGTCTTGCTGCTTTTCTTGGCGTGCTTGGGTTTCTTGTGCTTGTGCCGTTGGTCTTTCTTGGGAGCCGCGGTTTTTTCAGCGACGCGCTTCCGGTTGCTCGGGCTTTTGCGTGGCGATGTGCGCGCCGGCCTGGTTCAGTTCCTGCGCGCGCAAATGCGTTTTGACACGCGCCAGATCCTTGCGAGCATCGCGCAAACGCTTCAGCGCTTCCGCCTGTCCGGTGGACAGCTGAAAGCGCAGTCGGAAAATCTGCTCGGTCAATTCCCTTTCCTGCAGGTGCAACTCGTCGCTGCTCGGATTCGCGAATCTTGTCAATGCGACGCGGCATATTACATGCCTCCCGCGCGAGTCACGAATTTCGTGGGGATGGGCAGCTTGTGCGCCGCCAGGGTCATGGCTTCCTTGGCGGTCAGCTTCGTCGACGCCGGCCATTTCAAACATAATTCGTCCGGGCTTCACCACCGCCACCCACTTTTCCGGAGCGCCTTTGCCTTTGCCCATGCGGGTTTCCGCGGGCTTCTTGGTGAACGGCTTGTCCGGGAAAAATGCGAATCCACAATTTTCCGCCGCGCTTGATGAAGCGCGAAATGGCCACGCGCGAAGCTTCGATCTGGCGGTCGGTGATCCACGCGCACTCCAGCGCCTTCAAACCGTATTCGCCAAAGGCCAGATCGCTGCCGCGCCAGGCTTTGCCGGTGCGCCGGCCGCGCATCTGCTTTCGGTACTTCACCTTCTTGGGCATCAACATCGCTGTGTTCTCGCTTCCCTGAATCTCGTTTACCGCTTTGCCGTGTTTAAGCCGCGGCGAAATTATCTACGCTGCCGCAATCGTTTCGCGCTCTTTCTGTACTTTCGAGGCGCGCTTCGGAACGTTTTCGCCCTGATAGACCCAGCACTTCACGCCAATCACGCCGTAGGTGGTGTTGGCGCGCGCCATGCCGAAATCGATGTCGGCGCGCAGGGTCTGCAGCGGCAAGCGGCCCTGCAGATACCATTCTTTGCGGGCGATTTCCGCACCGTTCAAGCGGCCGGCCACGCGGACCTTGATGCCTTTGCAGCCGAAACGCAGCGCGGAGTCCACCGCTTTACGCATGGCGCGGCGAAAGGCCACGCGCTTTTCCAGCTGCAGCGCGATGGATTCGGCGACCAGTTGCGCGTCCAGCTCCGGGCGGTGCACTTCCTGAATGTCGATGTGCACTTCACGCTTGGTGCGTTTCTGCACGTCCTGCTTGAGCTTGTCGATTTCCGCGCCTTTGCGTCCGATGATGATGCCCGGACGCGCGGTGTAGATGCGCACCACCAGTTTGTTGGCGGCGCGCTCGATGTCGATGGAGCTGATGCCCGCGCTCTTCAACTTTTCCTTCAGCTCGGTGCGCAGCTTCACGTCTTCGTGCAGCAGCTCGGCGTAGTCGCGGTCGGCGTACCAGCGGGACTTCCACGGTTTGTTGTAGCCCAGGCGAAATCCGTACGGGTGTGTCTTCTGTCCCATGCTTATCCTCTTCGTCCCAAAACTCATTCGTGGCCAGGGCGATCATTACTTCTTGCCCTTTCTTCGGATGCGGAGCCTGCTTGCCGGTCAACGCCTTGCGAACCCGGCGCGCGGTGCCGCGAACACCCTTTTGCGCTTCGGTTTCCGCTTCAATGGCCGCCACGCGTTCCGCGGCGGCGACATGATGCTCGGCGACGCCGACCCACAAATGCGCGGTGCGCTTCTGGTAGCGGAATGCGCGGCCCATCGGCGCGGGACGCAAACGCTTCCAGCGCGTGCCTTCGTTCACGTAACAGGTGTTGACGTACAACTCGTCCACGTCGAGCGGCGCGCCGGCATCTTCGGCCTTGCGTTCGGCATTGGCGATGGCGCTGCGCAACACCTTTTCAATGTGCTTCGCGGAACGCTTTTGCGTGAAGTGCAACGTGTGCAACGCGTCCTGGGCCTTTTGCCCGCGAATCAAATCCATCACCAAGCGAGCCTTTTGCGGCGACATGCGCACATGCTTGGCCAGCGCGTGCGCTTCGATGTTGGCCTGCGTCTGTTGTAGCTCAGCCATGTCTTATGACCTCGGCGCTGCCGCTGCGCCTGCTCCCGCGCCTGCCTCCTGCTGCCGGTGCCGGCCCGGCGGCGCGTTCGAGCGCGGCCTTCACGCCGTGACCTTTAAACGTGCGGGTAGGAGAAAATTCGCCCAGCTTGTGGCCGATCATCTGTTCCGTGACATACACCGGAATAAATTTCTTTCCGTTATGCACCGCGATGGTGTGGCCAATCATGTCCGGCACGATGGTGCGAGCGCCGCGACCACGTCTTGATCACTTTCTTCTCGTTGCGCGTGTTCAGTCCTTCGACCTTTTCGCGCAGATGGCCGTCCACGAACGGACCCTTTTTTAGTGAGCGTCCCATCGATCCCCTATTCCTCCACTCGACGCAAGCGGCTCCACTGAGCGCGCCGCATTTTCTTGAATCCCCGCACCGGCCCGGGAACGCGATGCGACCTGGGGCAGAACGGGCAAACGAAGCGCGTGCCTTGCGCGTTCGGAATGCGTTCCACGATCACGCCCCATCCGGGCTTGCACAGCTTGTACAGCACCGGCTCCGGCGGAACGACCACCGGCTTCAAATTGGCGCGCACCGGCTTGGCAATGACCTTGGCGGCGTGTTTTTTTGCCGCGCGCTTCGGCCGCGAGCGCTTCGCGGAAGCCCTGCTGCGGCGCGCCGCGGACCTGCTTGCGCGTTCTCGATGAACGTGCTGTTCTTGTCGCTCGCATCACTTCTGCTCTCGCCGGGCCGCTTTGCTAAAGCTGCCCGGATTCTCCCTCAGAACAACCACTCGTTCTGAAATTCTTTCCGTTACTTCCTGCGCTCCACAATGTTTCTGTCGGTGCGCTTATTGTTGCGGGTCTTCTTACCCAGCGTCGGGAAAGCCCACGGCGTTTGCGGGTGATTGCCCTTGACGCGGCCTTCACCACCACCGTGCGGATGATCGACGGGGTTCATAGCCACACCGCGCACGGTGGGCTTGATGCCGCGCCAGCGGGTACGCCCCGCTTTGCCAAACGTTTCGTTTTCGTGATCGAGGTTGCCAACCTGGCCGACGGTGGCCATGCACTCGATGGAAAATTTACGAACTTCGCCGGAAGGCAGCTTCACGAGAGCGAGGTCGCCTTCTTTGCTGAGCAACTGGGCCGAGCCGCCCTGCGGAGCGGACCACTTGGCCGCCGCGCCCGGGATAAAGTTCCAGGTTATGCACCATCGTGCCCGGAGGAATGTGCTTGAACTGCAGTGCATTGCCGGGAAGGATGTCCGCGCCTTCGCCAGTGGAAACTGTGGCGCCAACTTCGAGCCCTACGGGATGGAGAATGTAGCGTTTCTCGCCATCGGCATAGTGCAGCAGCGCGAGGTTGGAGCTGCGATTGGGGTCGTACTCAATGGCCGCCACCTTGGCAGGCACACCGAGCTTGTCGCGGCGGAAATCGACCTGGCGATACTGTTTCTTGTGGCCGCCACCGCGGTGCCACACCACGATTTCGCCGTGATTGTTGCGGCCGCCGGTGCGCTTTTTCGGCTCAAGCAGGGCTTTTTCCGGCTCCTGCTTGGTGATATGGCTTTTATCCACGACGGTGATAAACCGTCGCGACGCCGTGTATGGATTAAAGCTTTTCAGTCCCATCGCTGCCTCTTACCTTTTTTGCGTGCTTTGCAACCGCTTTTTTAACTTTGGCCCGGTACCGCAAACTCTTATCGATTACAAATTCTCCGCGTACTCGATCATCTTTTCGCCTTCCGCGAGCTTCACGTAGGCTTTTTTCCAGTCGCGACGATAACCTTCATTCTGGCCGCGGCGGCGCATCTTGCCGTAAAAATTGGCGGTGCGGACGCCGGCGACTTTCACGCTGAAAATCTGCTGCACCGCTTCCTTGATCTGCGTCTTGGTGGCTTTGGCGGAAACTTCAAAGACTACCGTGTGCTGCGTCTCTTTTACGCCCAGTCCCTTTTCCGTGATGATCGGGCGGCGAATAATCTGGTAGTGAGGAGTGGACATCGCTTATTCCTTGCCCTTTTTCTTGGCGGCTTTGGCAGGCTTTTTAGCGCCGGCTTTGGCCTTGGTGGCCGCGGCTGGCTTGGCCGCAGCTTTCTTTTCGCTCTTGGGCGCTGGAGCAATGGATTCCACGTCAGGAACCGCCGCCGGAGTTTTTTCCGGATCCAGCGACTGGCTTAGCCGCGCTACGGCATCCTTGGACAGCACCAGCAAATCGTGATTCAGCAAGTCATAGGGCTGAAGACCGTTGGGCGCAACCAGGGTGACGCCCGCGATGTTGCGGCTGGCACGCTCGAGGTTGGCGTTGTCGCCATGCGCGACGATCAGCGCCGACTTTTTATGATTCAATTTGCCGAGCACACCGAGGAATGCTTTGGTCTTGTGATTCTCGAGTTCCCAGTCTTCCACCACGGTCAAGCGCTGTTCGGTGAGCTTCGCCGAAAGCGCCGAGCGCAGCGCGCCGAGCAACATTTTCTTTGGCAGGGCGTAGCTGTAGTCGCGCGGACGAGGTCCGTGAACCGTGCCGCCATGGCGCCAGAGCGGCGAACGAATGGAGCCGACGCGCGCGCGCCCGGTGCCCTTCTGCTTCCAGAGCTTGCGGCCCGCGCCGCTGACTTCGCTCTTGTCCTTGGTCTTGTGGGTGCCCCTGCGCAGCCCGCGCAGATACCAGCGCGATGCTTCATGCAAGAGGTGCTGGTTCACCTTGACGCCAAACACGGCGTCGAGGAGATCGAGCTGCCCGACCTTGCTGCCTTTTAAATTGACTACGTCAACCACCGGCATAATTTCTTTTCCTTATTTCCTGGATTACTTGTTCTTTCCGAGCTTTGCGAATAAAGATGTACGTTCCGCTGGGGCCGGGCACCGAGCCCTTGACCAGCAAGAGATTTTCGTCGTTATCGACTTTGACGACTTTCAGATTTTTCGCAGTGACGCGGGCATTGCCCATGTGACCGGGAAAATGCTGGTTCTTCCACACGCGCGACGGGAAACGAGCTGCCACCGATGCCGCCCGGAGCGCGGTGAAACATCGAACCGTGAGTGGCGTCGCCGCCGGCGTAATGCCAGCGCTTCACGCCGCCGGCAAAACCTTTGCCCTTGCTGACGCCGCTGACGTCGACCAGCTCGCCGGCTTTGAAATTTTCCACCAGCACGCGGTCGCCGACCTTGGTTTCGTCTTTCGATTCGTCCAGGCGAACTTCCTGCAGAACTTTCATGGGCGCCGCGCCGGCTTTTTTGAAATGCCCGGTCATGGCCTTGTTGACGCGCTGCGGCTTGACGAATTCCACCAGGCCGAGTTGCGCGGCTTCGTAGCCGTCGATGGCCGAGGTGCGGCGCTGTACGACCACGCAGGGGCCGGCTTGCAGAACGGTGCACCCAACCGCCGTGCCGTCGTCCTGGAAGATTTGCGTCATCCCCAGCTTGATTCCGATAATCCCGTTGACTGCCATGCCCGCTCTCTCTTCCGTGTCTCGAAAAAACCTAAATTTAGAATCGAAATACGAACTGCTACTTCGTGTGTCCGAACGCCTTGATTTCTACGTCCACGCCGGGCGGAAGATCGAGCTTCATCAACGCGTCGACGGTGTCGGGTGTCGGCTCGAGGATATCGATCAGGCGCTTGTGGGTGCGCATTTCGAACTGCTCGCGCGATTTCTTGTCCACGTGCGGCGAACGCAGCACTGTCCAGCGGTTGATGGTGGTGGGCAAAGGAATCGGGCCTGCCACATCCGCGCCGGTACGCTTCGCGGTGTCCACGATTTCCTTGGTGGACTGGTCGAGAATTCTGTGGTCGTACGCCTTGAGGCGTATACGGATTTTGTCGCCTTGTCTCATAAATTATTCGATGATCTCCGTGACCGCGCCTGCGCCCACGGTGTGGCCGCCTTCGCGAATCGCGAAGCGCAGGCCCTTTTCGAGAGCTACTGGGGTAATCAGTGTGACTTCGCAGCTGACGTTGTCGCCCGGCATCACCATTTCCACTCCGGTCGGCAGCTTTACGTCGCCGGTGACGTCCGTGGTGCGGAAGTAAAACTGCGGACGGTAGCCGGTGAAAAACGGAGTGTGCCGCCCGCCTTCTTCCTTGGTCAGGACGTACGCTTCCGCCTTGAACTTGGTGTGCGGGGTGATCGACCCCGGCTTGCAAACTACTTGCCCGCGCTCCACATCTTCTTTTTCCGTGCCGCGCAGGAGCAAGCCCACGTTGTCGCCGGCCAAACCTTCGTCCAGCAGCTTGCGAAACATTTCCACGCCGGTAACAACTTTCTTCTGCGTGGGGCGGAAACCGACGATCTCGATTTCTTCGCCAACTTTTACCTTGCCGCGTTCCACTCGCCCGGTCACTACCGTGCCGCGTCCGGAAATGGAGAAAATATCTTCAATGGGCATGGCAAACGGCTTGTCGATGTCGCGCACCGGTTGCGGCACGTTTTTGTCCACCGCTTCCATCAACTCATCGATCGCTTTTTCGTACTTCGCGTCGCCGTTCAAAGCCTGCAACGCCGAGCCGCGCACGATGGCAATGCTGTCGCCGGGAAACTGATAGCTCTTCAGCAATTCGCGAACTTCCAGCTCCACCAGTTCCAGCAATTCCGCGTCTTCCACCATGTCGCACTTGTTCAAAAACACCACAATGGCCGGCACCCCAACTTGGCGAGCCAACAAGATGTGCTCGCGCGTTTGCGGCATCGGGCCGTCGGTGGCCGCGACCACCAGGATCGCGCCATCCATCTGCGCCGCGCCGGTGATCATGTTCTTGATGTAGTCAGCGTGGCCCGGGCAATCCATGTGCGCGTAGTGGCGGTTCTGCGTTTCATACTCCACGTGCGACACCGCAATGGTGATGCCCCGCTCGCGCTCTTCCGGCGCGTTGTCAATCGAATCAAACGCGCGGAATTGCACCTTAGGATTGTGCTTCGACAGCACCTTGGTGATGGCCGCCGTCAAAGTGGTTTTGCCGTGATCGATGTGACCAATGGTCCCAATGTTCACGTGCGGCTTATTACGTTCGAATTTCTCCTTCGCCATCGCTTGCTCAGCTCCTCAAATCAAAGTCTGTTTACTTACCAACAACAAAAATATTTTCAACTGTGCAAATTTCTTACGAACGCGTGTCTCGACCCTTATTTTTCTCGATGATTTCCTGCGCAATCGAATTTGGCGCTTCAGCGTAATGTGAAAAGTGCATGGTGAAATTTGCGCGGCCCTGAGTGCGGCTGCGCAAATCGGTGGCGTACCCAAACATTTGCGCCAGAGGAACTTCCGCTCTGATTACATTGGCTCCGGCGCGATTTTCCGAACCTTGAATCGCAGAACGGCGCGCGTTCAAGTCGCCGTAAACGGCGGCCATATATTCTTCGGGTACGACTACTTCCACACGCATGATGGGTTCAAGCAAGACCGGGGAAGCTTTGTGGCAGGCTTCCTTGAAGGCCATGGAACCCGCGATTTTAAAGGCCATTTCCGAGCTGTCTACGTCATGGTAGCTGCCGTCCACGAGGACTGCGGCGACATCCACCATGGTGAATCCGGCCAGAATCCCATTGTCGAGCGCTTCGCGAATGCCGGCTTCGATCGGAGCGATAAATTCGCGCGGAACCGAGCCGCCGATAATCTTGTCGATGAACAGGAAGCGGTGTTCTTTGTCGAACTTCCACTTGCCGGCCGGGCCGCCAACAACTTCTTTGGCGAGAGCGTCGAGCTCGTCGGTAGACATGTCTTTCATGTTTTCGCGGCTGGAGCTGGGAATGGGATGGAGTTCGATCTTGCAATGGCCGTACTGACCACGTCCGCCGGTCTGCTTGATGTATTTGCCTTCCGCGGTGGCTTTCTTGCGAATGGTTTCGCGATAGGCGACTTGCGGGCGACCGACGTTGGCTTGCACGTTGTATTCGCGCAGCATGCGGTCGACGATAATCTCGAGATGCAACTCACCCATTCCGGAAATGAGCGTCTGCCCGGTATCGGGCTCGGTGGAAACGCGGAAAGTAGGATCTTCCTGCGCGAGGCGCTGCATGGCCACACCCAGTTTGTCCTGGTCGGCCTTGGTTTTCGGTTCGATGGCTACGGAAATTACCGGGGCGGGAAAATCGATGTTTTCGAGGATGACCGGCTTGTCTTCGTCACACAAGGTGTCGCCGGTGTTGACGCTCTTCAAACCGACGCAGGCACAAATGTCGCCGGCGTAGACGGTATCGATTTCTTCACGCTTATTGGCATGCATCTGCAGCAAGCGGCTGATGCGTTCGCGGGTGGCTTTGCCGGAGTTGTAAACGTAGCTGCCGGACTTCAAAACTCCGGAGTAAACGCGGATATAAGTGACATGGCCGACGAACGGGTCGGACATAATCTTGAAAGCCAGCGCGGAAAAGGGAGCGTCGTCGGAAGCGCGGCGCAATTCCACCTGTTCGGTGTTTGGATTGGTGCCTTCGAGCGGCGGAACGTCGACGGGCGAAGGCAAGATAATCGATGACGGCATCGAGCAACGGCTGAATGCCTTTGTTCTTGAACGCCGAGCCGGCCAGCACCGGAACGATTTTGAGCGCGAGCGTGGACTTGCGGATGGACTTGCGCATTTCCTCGACGGAGAGCGTGCCTTCGTTGAGGTATTTGTCGATCACTTCGTCGTCGTGTTCGGCGACGTACTCGACGACTTTATTGCGATGCTCGTCGTAGAAGGCTTTATCGATGGCGGAGCCCTTCAAAGCGGCAGCCACGTCCGGGCGGGAATCGACAAACGCCTTATCCCACAATTTTTCGACCGGGAACTCTTCGAACTTGGCGCCCAGGGTTTCTTCCAGCCAGACGACTACTTTCTGTTCAAGGAAATCAATGATGCCGATGAAGTTGTCTTCGCGGCCGAGAGGAAACTGCAGCGGCACGGGATGAGCGCCGAGACGGGCGCGAATGGTGCGGACCACGTGATCGAAATCCGAACCCATGCGATCCATTTTGTTGACGAAGCAGATGCGCGGGACGCGATACTTGTCGGCCTGGCGCCACACCGTTTCCGATTGCGGCTGCACGCCGGCGACGGAGTCGAAAACGCAGACCGCGCCGTCGAGCACGCGCAGGGAGCGTTCGACCTCGACGGTAAAGTCCACGTGGCCGGGGGTATCAATAATATTGACACGATATTTCTTGTCGTTACGCATCCAGGAGGCAGTGGTGGCGGCGCTGGTGATGGTGATGCCGCGCTCGCGCTCCTGCTCCATCCAGTCCATGGTGGCGGTACCTTCATCGACCGAGCCGATCTTGTAGGTCACCCCGGTATAGAAAAGGATGCGCTCCGTTGAGGTGGTTTTACCGGCGTCGATGTGCGCCATGATCCCGATATTGCGGGTATCTTCGAGTTTGAATGCCCTGCCCATTTGTCCTTGTGCTGATCCTTGCTTAGCGGAGACCTGTTTCCCAGACTCCGGTTTTGCGGTTCCTTGCTTCGGTACTTCCTGCTGTGTTGTTTCGTTTACCGGCACATTCAACCTTCAATTCAAATAGCGCGCTGCAATTACCAGCGATAGTGCGCGAAGGCCTTGTTGGCTTCGGCCATGCGATGCACGTCTTCTTTTTTCTTCATCGCGCCGCCGCGAGCGTTGGAAGCGTCGATCAACTCGTCGGCCAGCTTGTCGACCATGGTCTTGCCGGAACGTTCCCGCGAATACTGCAGGAGCCAGCGAATGGCCAGCGATTGCCGGCGGAAAGGATTCACTTCCACGGGAACCTGATAGTTGGCGCCGCCCACACGCCGGGTTTTTACTTCCAACAGGGGCTTAACGTTCTCGACGGCTTTGTTAAAAATTTTCAGCGCGTCGTCGTTGGTTTTCTTGGCGACCTGATCCATCGCGCCGTAAAAGGCGCGCTGCGCGGTGGATTTTTTGCCTTCCCACATCATGGAGCAAATAAATTTGTCCACCAGCGGGCTGTCATAAACCGGGTCGGTCGCTTGCGGCCGGCGGATCACTAATCCTTTGCGTGGCATTGCTGTTTATAGCTCCTTCAAAAAATTGCCGAACGTTGTTGCCAATCTTTGCTGCAAATATTTTGTTACTTGGTCTGGCCCGCTTTGGGGCGCTTGGCGCCGTACTTGGAACGGCCCTGCTTGCGATTTTCGACTCCCGCGGCGTCCAGCGTACCGCGCACGATGTGATAGCGCACTCCGGGAAGATCCTTTACACGGCCGCCGCGAACCAGAACGATGGAGTGTTCCTGCAAATTGTGGCCGACGCCGGGAATGTACGTGGTGACTTCGATGGAATTGGTGAGGCGCACGCGCGCGACTTTGCGCAGCGCAGAGTTCGGTTTCTTGGGCGTCTGAGTGTAGACGCGAATGCAGACTCCCCGCTTTTCCGGGCAGCCCATCAGCGCGGGAGATTTGGTTTTAACCTGGACCTGCTCGCGGCCCATCCGTACTAGTTGCGAAAACGTCGGCACAGTTCAGTCCCTCAGTAGCGCGCACAAATTTCCGCGGCTCTCGCAAGGCGCGCGCAAAAATACGCGAGAGCGCAGTCCAATGCTGAAAGGTCTACTGCGAATCCGGAGATACCAGCAAGAAACTCCGTGCGCACTCCAAGAGGCGGAAAATCGCTCCTGGCTTCGATTCGGAGAGGCTTACTCGGCTTTGCGGGACTGGCGTCCCATTCCGGCCGCTCTTCTGTCCCATTCCGTCATGCAATGTTCCGGGACCGAAGATAATTCCTTCCAACTACGACCGCTTATAGCGGTCGCACCCCTCGGGAGAAACGTATCCCGACAAACCAACGAAGTATAAGGAAGAAAACGTGCTCTGTCAAATTAACTTCGAAACAGGTCGGTGGAAAACTCTAGCTTTGGCCGGATTCTTGCGCGGGAATACGGACTGCAGGTGCTCGCCTGAGTTGGGGCTAGAAGATCCGGCTCGAAGCGCGTTCAAATCCGAGCCCGAAACTGCGGGTCGCGAAAGAGCCGCTATGCTAACTTGTCCCAAGTGACAGAGTCTAAAGGCTTTCTTCGCTGGCGGCGTAATAGGCCAACAAACAGCAACCCGCTGGCTACAAGCAAAGCAGTAGCGGGCTCGGGCGTCGCCACGACCTCGGAAGTCCAGACGCCTGGATTGCCCTGTTCCCCTTCGGCAAAGCCTGGGCCGCTGAAGCTATCGGTGGATTCGAACACACTGCCATTGAACTGCGAGTGGATGAAGATGCCGAGGCCAGAGAGGTCGACAAACCAAGCAGTGGGGAAGAACTCATTCGGGTCAGTGCCGGGCGGGTGGATAGCCCCTGCACTGTTAGCTTGAGTGAGCGAGTGGGTACCGTCTGTGAAGTCCCACGCGGTAGCGTTGCCGGAGCTGTCGAGTGTGACCGAACCGTCGAGGGCGCAATTGCAGCCGGTCATAGTATTTCCGGTGTAGGTCCAAACGGAATCGGCTGATGCGGTACCGACAAATAGCAGTAGCGAAAAAATAGCGAGCAGGATTTTCATCGAATGAGTTCTCTAACGGGAAAGGTGCGGAAGCCCCCGGTCATTTCTTAATAATCTTTAATGTTCCAAAAAGCAATGGTACTGGGAGGACTTGGTACTCAAGGGTTACAGTCATAGAAGAGACGCGCCAGGTTTGAATGGCGTTAATTTTGATCTTGCGGAGCGGGATTTTGTTTGTCTTCGGCACCCAGGTCGCCGAACGGCCATAGACCGAATGCTTTCAGCAATTCGAACTGGTGGCGTTCTCGGAGCATAGTGGCGGTTCTCTTAGCGGGCCAGGGTTTGGCGAAACGCTCGACGCGGTCAGCAATCCAGAAAGCGGCCATGGCCATAAGGGTGGCGTCCTGCGCGAGCACGTCCGGCTTGACGGCTTCGAGAGCATCAGCCGCGGAATGGTGGGTGAATTTATATTCAGGGGAATCCTGATTCATATTGATTCCCGGTAAGCCGGCCATGATGAACGGACCGGTGTCGGTCCCGAACTCAACTTTGTCATTCACCTTTACGGATTGAATGTTGGATATCGCGGCGGCGAAGGGCCGGAAGGCGGCGACAAGATCGTCGCGGCCGCCCAGCTGAAATTCACTAACCGGGCCTGGCCCTTCGTCGAGGACCAGATCGCCGAGATGATTGGCCATTTCGGACTGGTGCTGTTTGACGTAGGCGAACGAACCGAGCAGGCCTTGCTCTTCTCCATTGAAAAGAACGAAGCGGATGGTGCGGCGCGGGCGTTGACCGGAACGCACGATGGCTTCCGCAGCGCCCAGAACGCTGGCGGAGCCCACGCCGTTGTCGGTAGCTCCTTCGGACAAATCCCAGGAATCGAGGTGTGCGCCAACGACCAGAATTTCCTCGGGGTGTTCGCGGCCGCGAATTTCTCCCACGGCGTTGGCGGTCTGCACCGGGCCGTCGCTGAAACTGTTTTGCACGTTCAGGCGCGCGCGAACTTTTTTGCCGGCAGCGAGCCAGCGCTCCAACTGGCCCTGGTCCTCGGCGGTGAGGGAAAGAACGGGAATGGCATATTCAGCTTCAAATCCGAGAATACCGGTGTGGGTAAGATTCATGCCTTCGCTTTTGAATCCGCCCTGGCCACCAAAAACTGCGATCGCTCCGTTTTTGCCTGCCAGCTTTACGAAATCACCAAACTGAGCAAACATGGCCGCTCCGTCTTTCCTGGGCTCGCCCTTGGTGATCATCAGAAGAATTTTCCCCGAAAATCTGGCCGGGGTTCTCATTTCTTCATCGAGGTTGAAGACATTGACGGTGATGACGTCGGCTTCCGCGCCTCCGGGCGGCGTGGAACCGGTCCAGCCCATGGCATCGACGGTCAGCCGGCGTTGCATGGGCTCGGTCAGCGAGGCTTGTGCTGTGCCGCGCGTCCACCCCCGCCACATCTGGAAATTTTCCGCATGGACATTTTCCAGGCCGATGGCGCGCATTTTGGCCAGGCTCCACTCGACAGCCTTCTGTGATTGCGGCGATCCGGTGACGCGGGCGCCGACTTCATCGCTCAACTGCGCCAAATACTGGAAGGCGTGCGACTCGATCAATCCTTCACCGGCAATTCTGACCAGCGCAGTGCGGGTGGCGTCAACTTCGGCATCCTTGGGGACGGAGCTGCGCGCGCCCAGCGTGAGGGCCGCCGCCAGAGTTGCCGTGATCACCAGAATGCGTCGCATGGGGATCTTTCTCCTTGAAACAGTCTATCTGCACGGAGGCCAACATGCACTTCAGACGCATGCGGGGCGAAGCGGTGTGCAGCGTGAAGATAAAATTAAGGTAACGCAGGGGCAACCTTCTTCTTTACCTGCCATCCCCGCAGCACCTACACTGCGAAGTGTGTTGGTGAATCGATTTCCCCTCCCTCTCAGGTTGATTTGTGTGCTCGCAGTCGGGCCCGTTTTTGTGGCGAGCCTGCCGGGCGCTCGAGCGCAGGAACCGGCAAAACCTGCGGCGAAGAAGCCGGTTGAGGCGGCCAGCCAAACTCCGGCGCAAATTGAGCTGCTGGAAACCCACATCCGCTTTGAAGCCGACGGTTCCAGCCGGAAAGAAGTTCACGCGCGGGTGCGCATCAACACGGAGCTGGGCACCAGACAATTCGCGCGATTAAGTTTTGACTACAATCGCGCTTTCGAGACAGTGGAAATTCCCCTGGCGCGAATTACCCATGCCAGCGGAGGAACCGCCGACATTCTGCCGAGCGCGGTGACCGACCAACCCAATCCCGCAGTGGTGGACGCCGCCGCGTACGAGGATATTCGCCGCAAGACGGTTCGGATTCTGGGACTACAGCCGACGGACCAACTGGAATACCGGGTGGTCACCACAACCACGCACGCGCCGCTGGGCCCGGACTTTTATTTGTTTCACACTTTTGCGAAAGATGCGATCGTCACAGAGGAAAAATTCGAACTGGATCTGCCCGCGGCGCGCGCGGTGCAATCGCGAGTGAACCCTGAAACGCCGGCCAGTTATGAAGGAAAATCCGGCGACGGCGCGGACGCGCGCATGATTCGCCGCTGGGAGTACCGCTGGGCGGCGCCTGACAGCAAAAGTGCAGCGGCGACAAAACAAAACGCGTCGGGTGAACCGGACGTGACGCTGACGACGTTCACGTCCTGGAAGGAGCTTTCGGCGCGACTGGCGGGAAGATTTGAGGCTACGGAAAATATTGCGCCAGAAGTAATTTCCAAGTCCGGCGATCTGACAAAGGCGGCGAAGAGTCCGGAAGAGAAAATCGAAGCGATTTATGATTTCGTGTCGCAGAAAATTGCGACGCTGGAACTACCCCTGGATTCGAATGGTTTTCGCGCGCGTGCCGCGGCGGAGATTCTTTCTTCCGGTTACGCGACTGCGGAAGACAAACTGGCTTTGTTTAGCGCGCTGATACGCGCTGCGAAAATGCCGGCGATTGTGGCGCTGGCTGGCGCACCGGACAACGCGGAGACGTTGTTGCCGCGACCAACCATGTTTACCCAGACGCTGGTGTGGACGGGGAAAGATGGGCCGGGATACTGGATGGATCCCAGCGTGGAAGTGGCGCCGTTTCGCATGATCGCGGCTAATTTGCGGGGCAAGCCGGCTTTTTTGTTGTTGCCGGAGGACACGGAGAACGCTTCGTTGTCGCGATGGCTGGCTGTTCCAAGTGATTTGCCGTTTGCGGCGTCGCAGCGCGTGAATGTGGATGCGGTGCTGGGCGCGGAGGGAAAACTGTCGGCCAAAGTGCACTACGCGTTGCGCGGCGATAACGAACTTCTGCTGCGCGTGGCTTTTCATCACACTGCGAAGGAGAAATGGAAGGATCTCGCACAACTGCTTTCCATCTCCGACGGCTTTCGCGGCAAAGTGACGAGCGTGAACGCGTCGGATCCTACGCAGACGCGGGAACCGTTCAGCGTGGATTATGAAATCGCCATGCCGAAATTTGTGGACTGGTCGAAGAAACCGGTGCGCATTCCGGCGCTGCTGCCTCAAGTTGGATTGCCGGATATGCCGGTGAAGGCGGATAAAGACTCGGCGACTTCGGCGATCGAACTAGGTACGCCGCTCGACGTGGAGACTCACGCCACGCTGCAGTTGCCGCCGCGGACGACCGCGCACACGCCGACGGGGACTTCTGTGGAACGCGATTATGCAACGTTTTCCTCGAAGTATGGCGTGCGGGACGCAGATCCGGAGCGCAATGTGACGGTGACGGCGTCTCGACATATTCGATTTTTGTTGAGAGAGGTGCCTGCGGCGAGGGTGGCAGATTACAAGGCGTTTATGCACGCGGTGCAGAATGATGAGGCGCAGGATTTTGTGTTGGAGCGGGCGGACGAACAGGCTAAGCCTGCGGTGAAGAAGACTGGCGCGGCGGAGAAACCTTGAGACGGTTAGATTGATCGATTTGTGGTCTTTGCTTATCAAAATCCCCATCCGCAAAACCGACGTATGGGACACCCGGACACCACACCCGGGACCACGCCCCGAAAACTCCGCCCGAATACTGGCTTTTACTTAACCTGCAGGATTTCTTTTTCTTTGGCTTCGGAGAGGTCTTCCATTTTTTTGGTTTCGGCGTGGGAGATTTTTTCGAGTTCGTCGAGGCCGCGTTTTTTTTCGTCTTCGCTGATTTTTTTATCTTTCTCTAATTTTTCCACGGCTTCTTTCAGGTCGCGGCGGACGTTGCGCAGCGCGGTGCGATGATTTTCGAGGACTTTGTGCAACTGCTTGACCATGTCCTTGCGGCGTTCTTCGGTGAGCGAGGGGATGGGGACGCGGACTACTTTGCCGTCGTTGGTGGGATTGAGGCCCAGGTCGGAGGTGCGAATGGCTTTGTCGATCAAGGCCACGACGGTGGGGTCCCACGGGGCGATTACGATCATGCTGGGCTCCGGAACGGTGAGCGCGCCGAGCTGATTCACGGGCATGGGAGTGCCGTGATAATCGACGCGGATATTGTCCAGCAGCGAGGCGTGGGCGCGGCCGGTGCGCAGCGAGCTTAGATCTTTGCGGAAATCCTCGACGGCCTTTTCCATGCGCGTTTTGGCCGCGGCCAGGGCTTCTTTCGTGGATGCAATCGTGGTCATAAACACCCTCGTTTTGAAATTGAAAGGTGAATCTGATTTAGTTTTTGCTGAGTCCCTTTTACCGTGCGCCGCCCGCGCTAACGCGAGAACTACGCCGGTATCACCGTCGAGCCGACGCGTTCCCCTAGAAGCACGCGTTGAATATTTCCGTGACGATTCATATTGAAAACCACGATGGGCATGCCGTTGTCCATGCACAACGAAATGGCGGTGGCGTCCATGACCTTCAGATTTTTTTGCAACACTTCGCGATAGGTGACTTCAGAATACAATTTCGCGTTTTTTACCAATTCCGGATCGGCGTCGTAGATGCCGTCAACGCGCGTGGCTTTCATGATGACCTCGGCCTTGATTTCCATGGCGCGCAGGGCGGCGGCAGTGTCGGTTGAGAAATATGGATTGCCGATGCCGGCGGCAAAAATCACGGTGCGGCCTTTTTCGAGGTGGCGAATGGCGCGGCGGCGGATGAATGGCTCGGATACCTGGTGCATCTCGATGGCGCTTTGCACCCGGGTGTGCACGCCTTCTTTTTCGAGGGCGTCCTGCAGCGCCAGCGCGTTGATGACCGTGGCGAGCATGCCCATAAAATCGCCGGTAGCGCGATCGATTTCAAATCCCTTCTGGCGCGCACCGCGAAAAATATTTCCGCCGCCGACCATGATGGCGACTTCCACGCCGAGCGCGTGGACGTCTTTAAGTTCACGCGCGATGGCCTGGATGGTTTCACCGTGAATGCCAAAACCCTGCGGGCCCTGAAAAGACTCGCCGGAAAGCTTGAGCAATATGCGTTTGTAAATCGGCTCGGTGTGATTGGCCAGCGGGGCCGCCGCGCGTTTCGCGCCGGCGGGCAACTGCACTGCTTTGGGCTTCAGAGTTTTCGCGGGCATGTAGCTCCGGCAGCTGGCGTTAAATCCTCGGAATTGTAACAAACAATGCCAGCCGCCGCACGGCGGGCGAACCAAAAAAAAGTCCCGGTTTGCACCGGGACTTTTTTCGGCTTCGTGAATTGATTGAGGTTAGGCAGACACCGGCAACTTCCCTCTTGGCTCTGGGGTCGGTGCCGCCGGCAAGGCAACGGGTTCGGAATTGGAAGAGCCCCCTCCGCTGACTTCGCCGACCTTGAAGCGCACAAAGCGGCGGATGCCCATGTTTTCGCCGAGCTTGGCGATAGCCTGGGTGATCATCTCGCCGATGGTGACGCTTTCGTCCTTGATGTAGTGCTGTTCGTAAAGGCAATTTTCTTCGTAGAACTTTTCCATTTTGCCGTTCACGATTTTTTCGATGACCGGGTCGGGCTTGCCGGTGGCGCGCGCCTGCGCGGTGTAGATTTCGCGCTCCTTCTCAAGCATTTCCGGGGTCACTTCCTCGCGCCGCACGTAACGGGGATCAAGCGCCGCGATGTGCATGGCGATGTCGTGGCAAAGCTGCTGAAATTCATTGGTGCGAGCCACGAAATCCGATTCGCAATTGATTTCGACGAGCACACCAATCTTGCCGCCTGCGTGGATGTAACTGCCCACCAGACCTTCGCCGGCTTCGCGCTGCGCTTTTTTCGCAGCGGCGGCCTGGCCCTTTTTGCGCAGGACGCTGATGGCCTTTTCGATGTCGCCTTCGGCTTCAACCAAGGCGGCGCGGCAATCCGCGAAACCCGCATTGGTGCGCTCGCGCAGCTCTTTCACCAGCTGCGCCGGAATCTGTATCGGAGTCGGTTGTGTGCTCATTGGTGGTCTCTTCTCACTCGTTATTTGATACTCCAGATGGTGATACGGGTATCTCGCGAGCCTCGTTTAACGGGCTCAGGAGCCTACCTTGCTGCGCCCGGTAAAATTCGTGTCAGGGGCGCGTTTCTGCGTCGGGGGGAACGGTCGCTTCCGCAGTTTCCGCGGGCTCGGCTGGCTCCACGGGTACGTCCAAAGCCGTTTCTACAACACCTTCCACGAAGTCGCCTTCCTGCTTTTCGTACTGCTCGTAGGCGCTGGTGTCCACGTACTCGACTCCGTCGGCCAGGGCCTGGTCCGCGGTGGCTTTCTGCTCCGCGACCTGCGATTGCTGGTAAGCGTTGTGGCCTTCGAGCACGGATTCGGAAATTTTCGAAGTGAACAAGCGAATGGCGCGCAAGGCGTCGTCATTCCCGGGAATAATCCAGTCCACGACGTCGGGGTCGCAGTTGGTGTCCACGACCGAAACGACGGGGACGCCCATGCGGCGAGCTTCTTTTACGGCGATTTCCTCCGCGTTGGAATCGATCACGAACATGGCGTCCGGCAATTGCGCCATATTCTCGATGCCTTCGAGATTCTGGAACAGGTGCTTCATCTCGCGCTCAAGACGCGCTTTTTCTTTCTTGGAAAGCTCCAACATGCGGCCATCTTCGCTCATGGCCTTCAGCAGCTTCAGGCGCTTGATGGACTTCTGCAAAGTGGACCAGTTGGTCAGCGTGCCGCCGAGCCAGCGGTGATTCACGAAAAATGCGCCGCAGCGCTTGGCTTCTTCTGCGACCGCTTCCTGAGCCTGGCGCTTGGTGCCGACAAACAGGACGGTGCGGCCTTGCGCGGAAAGTTCACCGACGAAGCGGCTGGCTTCGCGGAACATTTTCAGCGTCTTTTGAAGATCGATGATGTGGATGCCGTTGCGTTCGCCGAAAATGTATTCCTTCATTTTCGGGTTCCAGCGCCGCGTCTGGTGACCGAAGTGCACTCCAGCCTCCAGCAACTCTTTCATGGTAATTTCTACTGCCAAGTTTCCTCCTTTAAGGATTGCTGTTTGCGCTCGCGAGGCAAACTGGCCTTGCGAAAGAACAGCCTTTTTGCCGGCTCCTTGCCGGCCGTGATCTCGGCGGGGCCGCTTGCGCGAAACCGCCGGAGCTCGATGCTGAGCACTGTTGCTTAGCGTGCCCAGCGAAATCCAAAAATAACCTGCGCTTAGCGCTTGGTGAACTGGAAGCGCTTGCGTGCGCCCTTTTGTCCGTACTTCTTGCGTTCCTTCATGCGCGAATCGCGAGTCAGAAATCCATTCTTGCGGAGCGCCGGGCGCAATTCCGGATTGAACACCGAAATGGCGCGCGCCAGGCCCATGCGAACGGCTCCGGCCTGTCCGCCAACGCCGCCGCCTTTGGCAGTGATGACCACGTCCACCTGGTCATGCAGATTGGTGAACTTGAGCGGCTCGGTGGCGTCGTGCTTCCACGCGAAATTCGGGAAATATTGTTCGGCGGTGCGGCCGTTTACGGTGAACTTGCCGGAGCCGGCGCGCAGAAAAACGCGCGCGACAGACTCTTTGCGGCGGCCGGTCCCTAGAATCCATGTCTGCTTACCCGCGAGGGGCGAACCTGTAGAACTCAAACGTTCCTCCTAAAATCCAGTTCGAGAGACACGTGGTACGTGTGTCCTCAAAAATCCCGATGGAAAAATCCTGGAGACTGGAATACCGCAGGTTATGACACCCACCAGAACAACAATCCCCGAACCTTACCGCTGATCAAATAACCACAGCTAACTAGCTACGGCTTGCGGCTTCTGGCCTGCATGACGCGCCAGACCCGCGGCGTCGCGATACACGCGCAACTTCCTGGCACGGCGCGCGCGCAGTTTATTCTTGGGCAGCATCCCGAGCACCGCTTCGCGAATCATCCAATCGGATTTCGTCGCGCGCAGGCGCTTGGCCGGAACTTCTTTCAATCCGCCGGGATAGCCGCTGTGCGAGTAGTACACTTTTTGCTCGACCTTGTTGCCGGTCAGGCGAACCTTGTCGGCGTTGATGACCACCACATGGTCGCCGGAATCGAGATACGGCGTAAAACTGGGGTTATCTTTGCCGATCAGAATGCGAGCCACCTGGGTGGCCAGGCGTCCCAGAACCACGTCCGTTGCGTCGATGACAAACCAGTTGGCGCCTACTTTGAGGGCTTCGGCTTCCTTGCCCTTGGCTACGTACGTCCTCATTGAAACGGTCACACCTTTCCCTGTAGAGACAAACACTGAGTTTAGAATATGCCTCCAGCATTGTCAAAGGAATGTACGGCGATCAAATTACGCCGTTTGAATGAAGATGCGCGGCGATTAGCCCGGAGGATTGGGCCCGGCGAGCAATCCGCCGTCGAGCACCAAAGTCTGGCCGGTCATGAAGGAGGCGGCGTCGGAACACATCCATAAGACGGCGCCGGAAACTTCCTGCGGTTTTCCAAAACGGCCCATGGGATGGAGGCCCACGGCGAATTTGTTGACCTCGGGCTGGCTGTAAGCGCGGTCGGCCATGGGGGTCTCAATTACCGCGGGGCAAACAACATTTATGCGGATGCCGGTGCGCGCGTTTTCTAGCGCGGCGGATTTTGTGAGACCGATGACGCCGTGCTTGCTGGCGCTGTAGGTAGCGGCGCCTGCCAAGCCCATCAGGCCCGCGGCGGAGGCCATATTCACGATCGCGCCGCCGTTGGGTTGTTTGCGCATCTGGCGAATTTCGTACTTGAGGCAGAGCCAGACGCCCTTGAGATTGATGTCGATGGTGAGATCCCAGTCTTCTTCGGATTGGTCAGTAACGGGCAGCCAGACACCTTCGATTCCGGCGTTATTGAAAGCGACGTCGAGGCTGCCAAATTTTTCCACGGTTTTCTGAACCAGCATTTCAACATCGGAGGCTTTGGCCACGTCGGCTTTTACGAAGAGGCTTTCTCCCCCTGCGGCGCGAATCAGATCGATGGTTTCCTGGCCTTCTGTTTCGCGGCGGCCGGCGACGACCACTTTGGCTCCGGCCTTGGCGAAAAGGATAGCGGTGTCGCGGCCGATGCCGGAGGTGCCGCCGGTTACCAGGGCAACTTTATTTTTCAATTCTGCGGTCATAGTTTCCCTTCAGGGATTCAGTTCTTTCAAGATGGAGCGCAGAGTGTAGGCTTTGGCGGAGGTCGCGTCAAACCGATGCGTTTTATTTCCGCGGAGTGGGCATGGGTTGGGCGGCGGCCTTACGAATAAAAAATTGCTGCCATACAGCCGGATGCTAAAGCACAATGTGCCGAACAGTCTGGTTGTGGCTCCCCGGGGAGCGCGACAAGATTGGGCGATTCGAGCAATTTTCTGAGAACTGCGGGGAGTGAAGAGCGCAGGCTGAAGGAGAAAAAAGTGGAAGTTGTTGCTGGAGTGGATCTGGGCGGGACGGCGGTCAACTATACGTTTCTGAACCGCGAGGAGAGATTTTTGATCGAGGGATTGTGCGAGCATCCCTCGCTGGCGAAGCAGGGGCCGGAAGTGTGCTTGCGGCAGATCGAAGATGGGTTGAAAGTGGCCGCTGAACGGGCGGGCGTCGCGCAGTCTGAAATCGTCGCGGTGGGATTGGATACGCCGGGACCGGCGAGCGCGGCGGGCATGTTGAGCGCGAAGGGGTCGACGAATTTCGTGCATGCGGACTGGGCGGAGTTCGATATTCGCGAAGGGTTGGCGACGCGGCTCGGGAAACCGGTGTGCTATTTGAATGATGGGAATGCGGGGGCGCTGTGGGGGCATTTCTCTATTTTTGGCGCGACGGGAAAAGAAACGTCAGTGTCCGTGGTGATTGGGACCGGGCTGGGCGGCGGCGTGATTCTGGACGGCAACGTTATTAAGGGAAGAAAAGGATTTGGCGGAGAATTGGGGCACGTGCTGATTCCCTACCAGAGCATCGAGGAAATCGCCGGATTGAAACCCAGGTGCAATTGTGGACGGCTGGGATGCCTGGAGTCGCTGTGTTCGCTGACGGCTATTGAAAGGGATTTTCTGCCGTATTTTCTGCCGAAATATCCCGGGCACGAGCTTGCGAAGGTGAACGTGAGCCAGGCGGCGAAAATGGTGCGCGGGCGGGCGGATAAGGGCGATCCGATGTGCCGGGAAATTTTCCGGGTGCAGGCACACGCGCTGGGGCTTTTCTTCGATGAGATGGTGAATACGTTTGATCCGGACGCGTTGATTGTCGGCGGAGGCGCGATTGAGACGAGCGCTGAATTTCAAAAGTGGTTTTTGAAAGAGATTCACGCCGGCATGCCGACGCAGCGGGAAGAACAGGCAGACATTCCGATTTACATCATGCCCAATGGCGACACGGCTGGTGCGCGCGGCGCGGCCATTGAAGCGTTGAAGCTGGCGCGGTCGGGCGGGCTGGCATAATTGAACCAAGCATGAATGACCAATACCGTCTTCTTACGTAACGTTTCAACGCTGGAGATCGAGCGGATGCGCGCCGAGAGATCCTATGAATCCGGCGCCGCCCCTTTTCCTGGGGGACATCGTTTGTAGTGAATAGAAGAGACTATTTCCTTGGCCTCTTTGATGATTTTTTGTAGTGTCGGATCTTTCGAATCAGGAAGTTCAGAAGGAGATTTAGCCGCGCTTGTAAGAGTATATGCTTTTTCACGGCAGCTCATGCCTGTGGAGTCGAATAGCCAAACTCCCTTAGCCGTTGTGAAATATCCCGCAAACCAGCGGTTCTTGATCTCCAGTCCCTCCGGAATACCGCAGGTTTTCCTGTCTTCGTCGCTAAGAGAATCGAAAGTCAGATTGAAGAATTGGACCCTCCCGGCGGATTGGCCATGGTCTTCAAGCAACCTGGCACCGCAGGCCTGAGCATTGGCTACGTCATCCAGCCATGGTATGCGGAATGCTTCAAAAAACCTGCCGCCTGAGATGGGGCTTGTCTGTCCCGCGTCGTTGTTCCAGGCGAGTGTGTAGCCATTCTTCACCAGTAAAAGCCCGTGTCCGCGTGTTGGGAATTGGGCAACCCCAGGATTTTCCGTGTTCAGTGAAGCAAAGGGACGATCTATTTGAGAAACCCTCCATCCCGATGGCATCAGGAGTCGAAAGTCGTTGTCTTCATATGCCTTGAAGGGACTACGAGCTTCGACGTTTCGTTTTCTGGGCTCAACTGAACCGAGGTTTTCCGATCGGTTCTGAGCAAAAGATTCGAGTGT
Organism: uncultured Acidobacteriota bacterium; assembly: GCA_963819625.1. Lineage (GTDB taxonomy): Bacteria > Acidobacteriota > Terriglobia > Acidiferrales > UBA7541 > Acidiferrum. The sequence goes on along the minus strand of CAWFWY010000015.1, from coordinate 351,493 downwards.
GGCACCCAATGCCAAGCTGGTTGCAATAGCAATCCCAACAAGACGGCGCCATGCGAACCGAACGTACATTTATTCCTCCGAACCCCGAGAGAGTACTCACCTGAAAATCGTTCTGTCGGTTAACGCAGCTTATGGTTTGGGTCCCAGTGTGGGAATGAACTGCGGCGGTTTTCTGTTTTTGCTGGCTTGTTCGTAGGCATAGGCGATACGGATGAGCACTGGCTCGCTCCAGGCGCGGCCGAAAAATGAAATGCCTACGGGTAAACCGAAAACGTAACCGGCGGGAACATTGATGTTGGGATAGCCGGCGACGGCCGCGGGCGTAGAGCTGCCTCCTTCAAAGTGATCGCCGGCGATCAAGTCGGTAAGCCACGCGGGACCACCTGTGGGGCCGACCAAGGCATCGAGCTTGTGCTTTTCCATCACCGCGTCGATGCCTTCGACGCGCGAGAGCTGATGATTCTTATTGAGCGCGTCCAGATATTCCTGGCTGGTCAGCGGACCTTTCAGCTGCGATTTCAGAAATAGTTCCTGCCCAAAATAGGGCATTTCCTGCTCGCGGTGTTTTTCGTTGAACTCGATGATGTCCTGCAGCGTATGAACCGGAGCGCGCGGGCCGAGGCGGGCGAGATAGGCGTTGAGGTCGGCTTTCAACTCGTACATGAACACGACGGACTCGGAATCGTCGAACTTGCCGCGGGTTTCGATTTCGGCGGGGTCGATGAGGACGGCGCCTTGGGCTTTGAGCTGGTCGAGAGCGGTGGCCATTACCGCGTCGACGGCGGCGTTGAACCCGAACGTTCCGCGGACCACGCCGATGCGGGCTCCGCGCAAACCGTCGGCGACGAGGAACTGGGTGTAATCGGCGTAAGACTTGCCACGGCTTTCTGAGGTGGCTTTGTCTTCTTCATCGACGCCGGTGAGGAGGCCGAGAAGAATGGCCGCGTCGCGCACCGTGCGGCAAAGCGGGCCGGCGGTGTCCTGGCTGTGGGAGATGGGAATGATTCCCGAGCGGCTGACGAGGCCGACGGTAGGTTTCAAACCGACGACGCCATTGGCTGACGCGGGACACACGATTGAGCCATCCGTTTCGGTACCAATGGCGATGGCGCAGAGGTTGGCGGAGACGGCGGCCCCCGAGCCGGAGCTGGAACCGCAAGGATTGCGATCGAGCACGTAGGGATTTTTGGTTTGGCCGCCGCGGCCGCTCCAGCCGCTGGTGGATTGATTCGAACGGATGTTGGCCCATTCGCTGAGATTGGTTTTGCCGAGGATTACGGCGCCGGCTTCGCGAAGTTTTTGCGCCACTATGGAATCTTTCGGAGGCTTGGAGCCCACCAAGGCCAGCGAACCAGCCGTGGTCATCATGCGGTCGGCGGTATCGATGTTGTCTTTGATGAGCACGGGGATACCGTGAAGCGGGCCGCGCACGTGTTTCTGTTTGCGTTCTTTGTCGAGAGCCTTGGCGATGGATACGGCGTCGGGATTTACTTCGATGACGCTGTTGATGGCCGGGCCGTGCTTGTCGATGGATTCAATGCGCGCGAGATATTTGTCGGTGATGGAATGCGCGGTGAAGCGGCCGGAGGCCATGCCTTCCTGCAACTCGGTCACCGTCATTTCATCGAATTCGAATGAGCCGCCAAGGCTATTTGCTCCGCGCGCGAGCGGATTGTTGATAGATGACGCGGAAGAAGGTACCGGGGAAAGTACCGCGACCGAAGCTCCGGCGAGCAGGCTGGTTTGAATGAATTTTCTGCGCGCGGGAAGTTGCGGTGCGGCGGCGGACGGTTCCCTCTCATTGTCCTTATCGTTCCGAGGCGCGCGCGCCGGACGCTGGGGATCCACTCGTGAATCGTCGTTCATTTTCGAAGCCTCGCTGGAATACTGGCCGTGGGCGGAGACATGTTACGTCAAGTTTGAGTCAGGCGCAGCCGCAAGCGATGACAAAACACTTAGACGGCTGCGCTTGGCCCAGCGGGGCGCGGATCCCAATGCGGAGGACGGGTCCCGCAGCGCGAGATGGTGTCGAATGTTCCGTTATCGAACAAGGCACTACTGCGAATCGATTTTTTGACACTCCTGAGGCTCCGATAAAATGGCACATAGCGAAGTCCTTGAGGCAGGTGTGCCATGAAAAGCTCCAAAAATAAGCAAAAATCCGCGAATTCGAATGCCGCTTTGGCGTGGGACCGGTCCCGGCAAAGGCTGCACGCGGGCGCCATCTTGTTCGCCGCTTGCGCATTTTCCGCCAGCGCGCCCGTCTGGGCGCAGGACGTGGCTGAGGCCGCGCGGCAAGAACAGGCGCGTAAAGACAAGCAGGCCAAGCGATCGAAGCACGTCTATACCGAAGAAGATTTGAAGCGGGCGCGAATCCTGACTCGCGAAGACCGTGAGGTGCTGGACGCCAAGAAACGCGAGCAGGCGGTACCGGGTACCGCAACTCTTCCTGCAGACGCGGATATCCAGGCGCTTGGAGAGCTGCCGCTGGGAGATGTGGCGCGCATGTACCGGGCAACGAAGGAATTGAGCATGGAGGGTCAAACGGCGGAGTTTCACTTGCCGGCGACCAATGCGGTGGCTGCCCCGAAGCCTGAGCTGGTAGTGAGAGAGTTCGTCGCGCCGAAACCGATCCTTGTGCAACCGAAGGCCACGAAGGCACCGGTGGCTCCAGTATTCAAAGACAACGTCATCGCGTTCCTGAAGACCGAATTCGTAGCTCCTCAGTCGCCCGCAGTGCAACCCGTCGTGCAACCGACTGCGATCCAGCCGAAAGCGGTGCAGCCGCCGTCACTTCAACCGGCAGTTGCCAAGATGCCCGTGGCTCCAGTCGTTGCGACCATCGTGCCGGGCAGGCCGATGCGTGAGGTTGTGGCGCCCCGGCCGCTTCCCGTGCAACCGATGGAGATTAGCCAACCTGTGGCTCCCGTATTTTCAGAGCCCACCGTGGCACATAGCGTGATCGTAAAACGCGGCGATTCTCTGTGGAAGCTGGCGCAGGTAAATCTGGGCGACGGTAACCGTTGGCGCGAACTGCTGGCCGTGAACCCCGGGCTGGTCGATCCCCATCACATCGTTCCGGGATCGGCGATCAATATCGGCGGCAACGGGCTGGTCGTGCCGGAGACTCCGGCGGCGCCGACGGATTCCACCGTCACCGTGCGTAAAGGCGACAGTTTGTGGAAAATCGCCAAGCTGCAACTGGGTTCAGGCGGGTTCTGGGGCTGCATCGCCAAAGCGAATCGCGCCATCCGCGACGCGAACCGCATTTATGCCGGGCAGACGCTGAACATGCCGTCGAGCTGCGAAACTCAGAAGTAAAAAACACCGGCGTGCTTCAAGACCAATTAAGGAATTTTTGTTTCGTTGTCCTTTAACAGGGCGGCGATGTATTCCTCTTTGGATTTAATGTAATCTCTCAATTCCGATCCGGTCGGAGCGGTCCGCGCGCGTTCGTGCCAAAATTGATGGAGCGCCGATTCGATGCGGTCCCTGTCAGTGCGTTCGAGGCTTTGCTTGAATTCCAGGTACGCGGCTATGGTACCGGCCTCTTCGCGGGTGAAAATCGACAGCCTGTAGTGAGCGTAATCCAAAAAGGTAGTGGCGCCCTAGAGGTTGGGATTCAGGAGCTGCGATTTTTCCGACTTGATCTGGAAATTCCGGTTATTTTTTGTAACGTCCACAGTTGTGTCCGGAAAGCCGTGGGTCAACGTAAAGAGCGGATCGGCATACTGGAGTTCGCCGCGCAAATCGGCGAGCAAAAACGCCGGCAGAAAAAATCGCAACCCGGCTTCCAAAAAAAGAGTGAAGAGCCCCGGCCTGTTTATCGAGGAAGTCCACGGTCAACTCTTTCCAGTTTGTTTTCCCTTGAAAGGGCAAGACCTCGTCGGCCGGCTCGCATCCTTGCCGGCTTCGGAGTAGAAAATCGTCTCCCGGATACGGATTGTTTTCAAACGTGGTGGAAATCAGCCGGGCGATGCTCTCTGTGTTGGCCATGCGGGCACTCCAACTAATCTTCTAATTTTTTCGGTTACAATGAGGATGTGCCGTTTTTCGCGAGGCTGGATTGATTCACCGCAATATTTTCCATAATGAAAACCTGCTGCCGGTCGAAAAGGCGCGCCTTTCGATGGGCCAGGCCGGACTGATCTGCGGCTGGGGGGTTTTTACCACCCTGCGCATCGCGCGCGGCGAGGCGTTCGCATACGAACGGCACTGGCGGCGGCTGGAGAAGCACGCGGCCATCATTCGCATGCCTATGACCGTCGCGGCGGCCAAGGTGCGGATGCACCTGCATGAAGTAATTCGCGCCAACAAAATTACCGAAGGGTGCGCGCGGATTTATCTGGTCTACAACAGCGTGGGTTTTTGGCAAAGCGAGGAAGCCCGTCCTCCGGTCGATCTGCTGATTTGCACCGCGGCGCTTCCCGAATATGCGGCAGCGGCGCGGCTGGCGCTTCGTCCTCACGGACGGCACGCTGCGAATGCGCTAACCGCGGTGAAAACTATTTCGTGGCTGAACAATGTGTGGTCGGTTGCCGAAGCGGTCCGGGAAGGCTTCGACGAAGTGGTGATGCTGAATGAACGCGGCGAAGTTTCGGAATGCACCTCTGCGAATATTTACATCGTGAAAAGCGGGAAAATTCTGACGCCGCCGCTGAGCGCGGGATGCCTTGAGGGAGTGACGCGCGGTATTTTGATGGAGATTGCGCCGGAAACGGGCATTTCGATCACGCAACAGACCTTGCATGCGGAAGACCTGTATTCCGCGGACGAAATTTTCATCTCTTCGACCAATCGCAATGTCATCGGAGTTAGCGAGATTGCCGGCCATGCGATCGCGAATGCGCCTGGTCCGGTTACGCAACAGCTGAATGAGATGTTCGAGGCCTATGTCGACGACTACGTGACGCGCCGGCTGACCACCAGCGCGCGCTGAGCCCTGCCGGGCAGCCGTAGTTTGTGCCGCGGAACATTAACTCCCCTGTTCTCGTTCATCCCTCAGAGATAGTCCGCGCCGGCTCAAACCATTGTTACCCAGCGGCGTCTCAATAGCTGCAGTGGCAGCCGTTCCTCTGGAGGAACACATGCTGGAGTCCCTGGGTTCTGATTTTCGCTTTGGCGCACGGACGCTATGGAAGAGCCGGTCGTTCACAGCGATGGCGATCATCACCCTGGCGCTGGGAGTGGGTGCCTCCACCGCGATTTTCAGCGTGATCGACAACGTGCTGCTGGAACCCTTTCCCTACCGGGACGCCCAACGATTGATGTGCGTGGAGATTCACGATACGGACCAGGGTGACCAAGGTGGCCGGGCGTCGTATTTGGCGGCTGAATTCCTGGATTTTTCCACGCAAAACCACTCGTTCGAAAGCGTCATTGCCAATCAGCAGGAGGATGTGCTGTACACCTCCGGCGAAGGCACGGAAAGATTTCAGGGTGCGCTCATTTCGCCTAACACGTTCGAATTTCTGGACGTCAGGCCTTTGCTGGGGCGCGCAGCCCAGCAGGCGGATTACGAGCCCGGCGCGCCTCCCACTTTTATCCTGCGCTACAAAACATGGGTAAGCCGCTTCAGCTCCGATACGTCGATCTTGAACAAGACTTTTACGCTCAACGGAGTTTCGCGGACGCTGATAGGAATCATGCCGCCGCGGTTCGCGTGGGGAGGCGCGGATATGTGGATACCGCAGACTCCCGTGCGCGAGCAGATGAACTCCAACGGATTCCCGCAGTTCTGGTTCATGCTGGGACGGCTGAAGCCGGGCGTGAGCACGAAACAAGCCGCAGCTGACTTCACGGTCCTCGCCAAACAGCAATCGGTCGCGCACCCCACGGATTATCCTAAACATTTTTCTGTACAGATCGAATCGCTGGCCGATCTGGTGGTGGGGCAATTTCGCACCACTCTTTTCATCGTGCTGGCGGCTGTGGCGTTGCTGCTGCTGATCGGGTGCGGCAATGTGGCGAATCTGTTGCTGGCGCGGGCGACTACCCGCGAAAAGGAATTTGCAGTGCGAGCCGCGCTGGGAGCGGGACGGTGGAGGCTGATTCAGCAGTTGCTGGTGGAAAGCATGCTGCTGGCTTTGGGTGGCGCGGTGCTGGGGGCGTTGCTGGCCTGGGCGGGGTTGAAGGGACTGATCGCCATTATTCCTCCGAACATTATTCCCGAAGAAAGCGTGATTCGGATCAACGGACCAGTTTTGCTCTTTACGCTGGCGGTGGCGATGCTCACTGCGCTGATTTTTGGACTGGTGCCGGCCCTGCAGGCGTCGCGTCGCAATCTTAACGATTCTCTGCGGGACACCGGGAAGGGCACGACCGGCGGATCGGGTCATTCGAATATTCGCAACGCCGTGATCGTTTTCGAGGTGGCGCTCTCTTTGACGCTGCTGGTCGGCGCGGGACTTCTGATGCGCAGTTTTGCGGCGCTTCACGATGTGAATCTTGGATTACGGCCGGATCACATTTTGGTGGCGCGCTTGCCCTTGCCGCAGGAGCGTTACAAGACGTCGGCGCAGGTTGCCGGATTTTTCCGGCCGCTGCTGCAGCGGCTGAATGCGCTGCCGGGCGTGGTGTCCGCCACAGAAACCAGCACGCTGCCGCCGTACGGGGGAATTCCGAGCGACATCGAAATTCCCGGCAAGACGCGGGCGGATACGTGGAGTTCACTGCTGCAGCTTTGCAGTGAGCAATATTTTACGGTGCTGCGCATCCAGTTCCTGCGCGGCCGCAACTTTACGGAAGCGGAAGTCAACGGCGCGCGCAAGGTCGCGGTGATCAATCAGACGTTTCAGCGCAAGTATTTTGGGGACGAGGATCCCATCGGCAAGCGGGTGCACATGCTGCAGCTTGAAAAATTCCCCGATGCCCTGCCGGACGCGTGGTTCGAAGTCATCGGAATTGTGGCCGACGTGAAAAATCAGGGACTGCAGCAGCCGGTAACGGCGGAAACGTGGGTGCCTTATACGGCGACGGGGTCCGCGGCGCGCGGCGTTCTGGTGCGCACGTCCGGTGATCCGTTGCTGATGATGAACAGGGTGCGGCAGGAAATCTGGGGCACGGACCGCAGCGTGGCGCTTACATTGACCGGCACGATGGAAAGCTTCATCAACTCGTTTTCGTACGCGCAACCGCGATTCGGATTGCTGCTGATCACCGTTTTCGCGGTGGTGGGCGTGATTCTGGTGTCCATCGGGGTCTACAGCGTGATTGCTTACACCACCGCGCGGCGCACGCATGAGATCGGCATACGCATGGCACTGGGCGCGGACGCAGGGGACGTGCAGAGACTGGTAATCCGGACGGGGTTGCGGCTGGTGGCGCTGGGCATCGCGATTGGCCTGGTGGCAAGCGTGGTGGTGGCGCGGCTGATCAGCAGCCAGCTTTGGGGGGTGTCGGCGCACGATCCGATGACGCTGGTGCTGGTGCCGGTGTTGCTGCTGGTGATTGGAGTTTTTGCGTGCTGGATTCCGGCGCGACGAGCGACGCGGGTGAGTCCGGTGATTGCACTGAGATACGAATAAGCGAGCGATGTGAACGGGCTATCTGGAGCGGCGCGATTTTCGTTTGGCCGGACGGGCGCGTTTGCGCGATTTTGCTGCCGGCTTGCGCTTTTTCGCGCTGGAGCGGGCCTTGGATTTCTTAGCTGGTTTCGCGGTTTTCCTGCGAGGAGACTTGCGTTTAGATGGAGTGACTTTCCGAACGGCCGCGGCGGTGGATTTCCCTATGGATTTCTGAGCGGCGCTGGCCTTTGCGGCGATGCTTCCCAAGGCGGAGCCGATGCTCTCGGCCACGGTGGTTAGCAGGCCTTGGTCTTTATCGGCAGAGTTAACGTCGTCGGTCATGTATGCTCCCACTCAGTTACGAATCAAGTAATCAGTTTTTCATTGTGAGGCGTGCGCAGAGCCAATCCATTACAGCCGGGCGAGTTTGGATCACACGGCGATGGAAAAGCAGGCCTGAGCTAGAGCAACGAGCTCGGGCCTGCAATCCGAAAAACGAATAGAAGCTTAAACTACTCTGCGTCCCTGGATGACCCGGATCAGAATCACGACGATCGCCAGGACCAGCAGGATGTGGATAAAGCCGCCCAGCGTATACGAAGTGACCAGACCGAGCAGCCAAAGGATCACAAGTACAACCGCTATTGTCCAAAGCAAAGTTCAGCTCCTGTCTCCGTAGGTTGTGTTGCTAATGGCCCTTCGAGGCGCCTGGAGATCGAAAGGGACAATACGAGTATGGCGTCTCGGGGGCCATCAGGTATTCGCGGTAGGGGTCCATGCATTTTGTAGTATCGGAGGTTTGCAGGGTCCGCGGTACCACCTTGGTATCTTCTTAGAGCGCAGCCAAGCCGATTTTAAGAATGTGAGCCGTAATCCGTGCCGCCGTTTGGTTTCTGCTGGCTCGCTTCTGTTGTCGATGACGAGGCATCAGGCTTAGGAACGCTGTACGACCACACTGCTTTGGCACTGCGCGTCTTGTTGTTACCCACAGCTTTCCTGTAGTGATCGGCAAAACCGGGAACCACTCCTTCGATGGCGTCGCCCAATCGAGCTGCAGCCATGGCGATGGCGGCACCCTTTAAATTGTCCCAAACTTCGGCAGTTCTTTGAGCCACCTCACCAGAAGAAGCGGAATAGGGATTCCACGCCGGAGCAGCTGCGGCTTGGGGCACCGAAGGCTCTGTGTGAGGAATCTGCTGTTCGCTGAACAATCTGCGGCGCGAAGTGACCTTCGCCGTAACGCTGGAACGGCTAGGCAGAAGGGCGCCAACCAGGGCGCCGCCTATGAGTGCGGCGCCTAGCATGGTGCCGGGATGCTCCTGAAACTGGGTTCTCCAGTCGAAGGCGTCCTTTACTTTCCGCTCCAACTCACTGAAATTGTCTTCCAGTTCATCGCGCTGACGCTTGATGTGCCGCTCTATTTGATCTGTTCTTTCGCCCATTGGACATTCTCCTTCAAGCTTTCGATGGTTCGTTCGGGGATCTTGTGGACTTGCTTAAGGCGCTTGCCGGCGGCGCTCAAAAGAGCGATTGAAATGACGGTCAAAATGGCGCCGACGATAAGGGCCGCGAGCCAGATAGGCATTACCGTCGCCATGCCGAAAATTGCGGTTAACAGGAGGAAACCCAGCGCGTAAAGGCCCAGGGCTCCGCCGATGAGCCACATGATCGCCGGGCCCTTGGCTTGAGCCGCTTCTTGTTTAATTTCTATCTTCGCCAGGTTGAATTCGGAGCGGATGATCTCCTGAATATTGCCGACGATGTCCTGTAGAACTTCAGGCACACTTCTTCCGATTTGGCCGGTCATGTTGACTCCTCGCAACTGCGAGTTAATCGCTGCCGCGCATTACGCGGGCCACGAGGAAACCCAGAACCGCGGCGGCGGCCAGCGACTGAACCGGATAGCGCTTCACCAGGTCCTGAACGTCATTGCCCATTTGCTTGAAATCGTGGTGGCGAACATAGTCCGCGGTGGCTTGGATCTTGTCCGCAGTGGTATGCGCGGCGCTGGCGACGCGGTCTGACTTGGTGTGCAGCGCGGAGGCGGTCTTGTCCAACGTAGCGGCCGCAGGCTCACGCGAAGCGTCAATCTTGTCGGCGGTACGGCGGCCGAAATCGGTTACGCGGTCGCGCACGCCGGCAGCTTTGTCGGCAATCTGATCTCTCAATCTAGCGGCAGTGGTGCCCGCGGCGGAGCCAACGTTTCCGGAGCCAAACTGGTCGGCGGAATTCTGTCCATCCTGCTGATATTGCTCATCCATAAATCCTCCTCGTACGGTGAGAAATCGAAGAGCGCGCGACGCGGGACGCCACACCGCGAGTGCAGCACTCAACGCCGCAAATCGTAGTCCCCATCGACACGGTGGGCTATCCAGTAAAAAGAGTAGATTTCTGGACCTTCCGCGGTATCAATGGATGACGGGGCGAACACCGCGGAAATGCCGCGTCCTCTGTCTGTAATTGATGATGTATGCTGGAAACAGGCAACAGACACATCCCTGCCAACTTGCCTGCCACCCGGGGGCGCGACGACATGACTGATTTCTACCCGGAACTGGCGGACTTTGGGGCGATGAGCGAAGACGATGGCTTCCTGGGGGCAATGCGCCGGCGAAGCTGACGACTTGCCGGCGCCTTCGACCGAGCCGGCTACCTCAGGTGAATGCGGGATTGCGCCAATGCGCCAGCGTCCGCAACAATTGCAGTTATTGGTCGTGCTGGAGCGGTCTCCAGAACGCTTTAACTTTTTTCCACTCCCCTTTTTTGACCGCGCACGACCGACAGCGTCTGTCGGATGGATAGCCAGGCTCCTTAGTATTTTGAAAGATCAGGTGGCGTAAGTGGCGCGCACTTCTCCGGCCAAAGACATCTCCAATCTACTGACGCTAATGACTGCGGTGGTGGTCATCTTAGCGTTGTACTTCGCGCGAGTGATACTCATTCCGCTGGCGCTGGCGGTGCTTTTCACGTTTCTGCTTACTCCCCTGGCGGGAGCATTGGAGCGCATTCATTTTCCGCGCTTTGTGGCGATTTTCCTGGTGGTGGGCATCGCTATTGCCGCGTTTGGCGGCGTCGGTTGGACGGTAGGAAATCAGGTGCTTGATGTAACCAACCAGTTGCCGAGCTACAAATCCAATATTCGCGCCAAGATCGATTCGCTTCGCAATCCCAGAAGCCGCCGGCTGGATACTGCCGCGAACGCCGTGAAAGAAATCGGCAAGGAAATCACAGACGCGTCCACCAATACGGTGGAGAATGCGTCCGCCAAGGGAAAACGCGCCGCAGCGATCCCCCCGCCCGCTCCTGTGCAGATCTACCAGCCGGCCACCAATCCACTCGAATCGTTGAACAGCGTGATTACACCGCTGGGAAGCGCCATCATCGTGGTGGTGTTGACGATTTTCATGCTGGCTGGGCGTGAAGATTTAAGGAACCGCTTGATCGGGCTGGTGGGACACGGGCACCTCAACCAGATGACCCAGGCCCTGGACGATGCGGGATCGCGGGTGAGCCGGTATCTGCGACTGCAATTACTGGTGAACACGGCGTACGGGGTGGTGATCGGATTGGGGCTGTATGCGATCGGCGTTCCTAACGCGTTGTTATGGGGTACTCTCGCGGCGCTTTTGCGTTTTCTTCCGTACATCGGGTCGCCGCTTGCGGCAGTTTTGCCAATCCTGCTTTCCCTGGCCATTTTCGCGAACTGGACAAAACCGCTATACACGGTGGTGCTGTACCTGGTCGTTGAGCTACTGGTAGCAAACGTGTTGGAGCCGTTGCTGTATGGCGCTCATACGGGGATCTCTTCGTTCGCAGTTTTGTTTGCGGCGATTTTCTGGTCGCTAATCTGGGGCCCGATCGGATTGTTGCTGTCCACGCCTTTGACAGTGTGCCTGGTAGTAATCGGCCGTCACGTTCCCACGCTGGGTTTCCTGAATATCATGCTGGGCGATCAGCCTGTTCTGTCGCCCGAGGCGCATTATTACCAGCGCCTGTTGGCTAGCGACCAGACCGAGGCGAAACACGTGCTGGAGGAATATCTAAGAACAAATTCGCTCGAGGAGCTTTATGACTCGGTGCTGATTCCGGCACTGGCGCTGGCCGAGCAAGACCGGCACCACAATGATCTGGAAGCCATAACGGAGAAATTTATCTGCCAGAGCACCAAGGAATTCCTGGAAGACCTGGCGGAAAAAACGAAGGACGAAGAAGCAGTAGCCGTGGCGGAGACACCCCTGGACTCCGAGGTGCTGGTTGCGCCTCGACACACCAACCATCGCGGCGAACCGCTTTGCGTGGTTTGCTTGCCGGCCCGTGACGAGACCGACGAAATCGTGGGCATTATGCTGGGGCAGCTTCTGGTGCGGGCCGGATATCAGGCGCAGGCGATTCCAATCGGCACGACGGCGGAAATGCTGGCACAACTGAAAGATTCGAGCCCCGACATCGTGTGCATTTCCGCGTTACCGCCTTTTGCATTGTTGCATGCCAGAGAGTTGTATAGAAAAATCCGAACGCAGTTGCCCAATGTGAAAATTATTGTTGGACTATGGAAATTTGCCGGCGATCCAATCAGAGCGGCAACCCGGCTGCACATCGATGGCCACGACAAACTGGCGCTGACGCTGGCGCAGACCATCTTGCAGGCCGATGTTTTTCGCGGGATTGAAGCGGTTCCGCAGGATGTATCTGCGGGATCCCTAAAGTAAATGGCCCACCTTCTACCTGCGTTGGTTGTTGCCAAAAGGCTGGCGAGAATCGCATGAGCCTTGGGCAACAACTTTTGACGCTGGTGATCCTCGCGATCCCCGTAGCTTCCATCGCGTGGACCATCACGCACGAAGAGATTTTCAGAGAAGCCCACGATTGGTGCGCTCAGCGCAGCAAAAACTGCCCAAACGTGTATGAACGTAAATTCTTTTATCTCTTTACGTGTGAATTTTGCTTCAGCCACTACGTGGCGGTAGTTTTTCTGATAATGACGCGGTTCAAGCTATTGATGCAGGGATGGCGCGGATATTTGATTGCGGGATTTGCGCTGGTGTGGATGTCGAACCTCTATATGAGCATATTCGCGCGGCTGCGATTGGAGATTAAACGAGAGCGGGTGGAAATCTCGGCGGTCGAACAAGACGTGCAGGAAGGGAAGCAGAGCGACAAATAAAATCCGCGCCGCATGGCCTACATAGCCCCAATGGCTAGGTTACCGCGAGCACAAAGTTCCTCGGGCCGCAAAGATTGGCCCGATCCGGTACAATTTCCGCTTCGATTTCGTAGATACGCAGCGCGTCGCGCAACGCCGCGGCGCTGGGCGGCAATTGACTGTCTTTCACAACAATCGACAACCCGCCAGATGCGGATGAAAGATTCGCCGCGGCGTGGGCGTCGTCAACGCTCCAATTGATGGACTTGAAAATGGTCAGAAAATCTTCGGCATAGGCATGCGCATCTGGGATGGACGGCAGGTAGCAGACGCCGACCGGTTCATCCGGGAAGGTTAGCAAGACCTGGATGAGGACCGCCTGCTGGTGAGTGCTGAGCTTTCTGGCAGCTTTCTCAGTCGACATTGCCGGTCAGTCTACAACGGAGGCCTGATTTCGGCGTGTATTAAGTTGTAGACCACAAATAAAGGAATGGCCACGCTAGGAATTTGGCGATACTTGGGCGTTACCAGAGGGGGTAGTCGTCCGGGAGGCAGGTTATGGCAGCGTCCGTATGGAAAGGCAGCATATCGTTTGGACTGGTGTCGGTACCCATAAAGCTATTTGCGGCGGCGCGTTATTCGCACATCAGCTTTCATGAAGTGCATCGCGAATGCGGGCATCGCGTAAAGCAGCAGCTGTACTGCCCGTATGACAAACGGGTGGTTTCGCGGGACGAAATCGTAATGGGCTATGAAGTGGACAGAGACAAAATGGTGATCGTGGACAGACAGGAGCTGAAAAAACTTCAGCCAGCGTCGTCTTCATCGATGGAAATTCTTCAATTCGTCAAATTGAACGATGTAGATCCTATTTATTTCGAGACTTCGTATTTTTCCGTGCCGGAAGAGGAAGGCCGCCGGGGATATACGTTGTTGCTGGAGACCATGGAGGAGCTGCAAGTGGCGGCCATTGCGCAGGTGACCATGCATCAGCGAGAGCGCACCGTGATTGTGCGTCCTTACCGCCACGGGCTGACGCTGCATACGTTGTATTATCCGAGTGAAATCCGCGATGTGGCGGGATACGGAAAAAATGCCGCGGCGAATTTGAAGAAGCAGGAAGTTTCTCTCGCGGAGCAATTCGCCAAAGAATTGGTCGCCCCGTTTCGGCCCGAGCAGTTTCACGACGAGTATCAGGCGCAGGTGAAGAAATTGATCGAGAGCAAGGAAAAGGGTACCGCGGCGCCGCGGCCCGAAAAAGCTCCACGACTGGCGCCGGTGGTGGACCTGATGACCGCGCTGAAGGAAAGCATCGCGAACAAGGTAGCGCACGCGAAAAACCAGGCGACGGAATCCGGACGGCACTCGCGCGCCAGAGAAACCGCTTAGGCGCTCAGGCGGTCCTACAACAACACCACGAAGTCACATCGCCAAGACGCCGGCGAGACAGTGTTTGTTTGCCTGCGCAAAGCATTGTGTTTGCCTGCACATGCTACAATCCCAGCCTTGGAGCCAGTACATGCCTGATTCCGTAGGTTTGCCAGGGGAAGCGGTTCTGGAAGTTGTGTCGCCGGACGGCGCCCGGCGATTCGCGCGCATTACCCAGACGCCGTTTCACATCGGGCGTGGAGCGGAAACGGGCAATCATTTGCAATTATCGGACCGGCGCATCTCGCGAAATTGCGCGGCCATCGTCACAGAAGCCAACCGCTACTACCTGGAAGACCGCGGGCAGCGGCGCGGGCTGTTTGTGAACGGGGAAAAAGTAGAGAGCCGCGAACTGCAGAACGGCGACGCCATCACTTTTGGCCTGGAAGATTCTTACGAAGTAATTTTTCGCAACTCCGCTGCCGGCGCCGAAGACGATTCCCTTCCCCACTTGCTCACGCGCATCGAGCACATCACCGCTTCGGACCAGTCCGGTTCCGGCGGGCTGAGAAAACTGAATCTGCTGCTGGAAGCGACGACGCTGTTGCATTCGCAGCTGCCCATCGACTCGGTGCTGGGCACCATGGTGGATCACGCCGTCTCCGTTACGGATGCCGATCGCGGATTGCTGCTGGCCGGCGATAGTCCCGCGACTTTAAAAGTTCGGCTGGCGCGGCGCAGCGGCGGACTGCGCTTGCCGCCCGAGAGTTTGACGCCCAGCCAGACGGCCATTCAACTGGCGTTGAAGCAGCAGAAGCCGGTCATCACTGAAGACCTGGCGCAGGCGGACATGGATTTGCAAGCGGCGCAGAGTATCGTGGCGCAGCGCTTGCGCGCGGTGGTGGTGATTCCCTTATATGCGATGTCGCGCGCGAATACCCAGGAATCGATGGTGAATATCAAACGCGGCGATTTTCTTGGCGTGTTGTACATGGACTCGCGGCGCCCCGCGGCGTTTTCGAAACTTGACCGGCAGATTCTCGACGCGCTGGCCGGCGACGCTGCAAGCATCCTGGATAATGCCCGGCTGGTGGAACGCGAACGCGAGCGGCAGCGGCTGGAGCAGGAAATTAATATTGCGCGCGATATTCAGCAGGCGCTTTTGCCGCGCGACTTCCGCGAGTTTCCCCACTTGGCCGTTTCGGGCATCAATTTTCCGTGTCTCTCGGTGGGAGGCGACTACTTCGATGTGTTTCCGCTTTCCGACCGGCGCACCGCGTTTTTGCTGGCTGACGTTTCCGGAAAGGGATTGGGTGCTGCGCTGCTGACCACCATGTTGCAGGGAGCGCTTTCGGGGATGACGCTGGGCACCGATCCGGCGCGCGTTTTCAACCACGTGAATCGCTTTCTGTGCAGTCACAGCGAAGTGGGCCGATACGCGACGATGTTTTTTGGAATTCTCGATGAAGATGGGCGAGTGGACTACATCAACGCCGGCCACCCTTCACCATTTCTGATCCGTCACGGTGTGGCGGAAGAACCGTTTACGGAAGGCTCATATCCCGTTGGGCTGGTGCCTGAGGCGGAATACGTGACGGCCACCGTTAAACTTGAGCCTGGGGATACGTTGATCCTGTTCAGCGACGGTGTCACCGAAGCGATGGATCCCAGCGAAGAACTGTACGGGGTGCCGCGGCTGCGCGAAGTGTTGACCGGGCAATCTGAATGCGCGCTGGACAAATTGCAGAAGTCGATCTTGGAGTCGGTGGAAAATTTCGCCAAGGGTGCTCACCAGGCCGACGATCTGACTTTGCTGATCGTCAGATACCGGTCGACGCCCGCGGTAGCCATGACTGAGACGGATTTGTCTTCGTCTTCATCGGGTGCGCCGTCGCCGACAGCGACGTCTCCCAGCGCGGGTGGAAATCCTGTGGCACAGTTGAAATCGGCGGTCAGCGCCGGAGCCAGTTCCGGTTCTCATCCGCCCGCATCCAACATTGCTGCCAACCTCGAAAAGGCCGGTTCAGCGGCGGAGACCATCGGACCGTCAGGCGCCAAACAATAATTCAGTGAGGCTGCGCGTTTCTTGTCAGGCGTGAATGGCGCCGGATGCTTCCTTCTCCAGATTCGCTCGATCCCAGTTGCCGAGAATTGCCCCCGCTTGGTAGGTGCTCTGGCAAAAATCCAATAAAGTCTTTTCCGGCGAATCGGACAAGCGCACGTCGTCGTACATCAAGAAAAATTCGTTTTTCTCTCCGCTGTAGAACGCTTTCCCGGGGAGCACCGCGCGGTCCTTGAATCCCGTCAGCTCGGGAGCGGCGTAGGCGTAAAAGGCGGCGTCTGTTATAATCTTACCGTCACCGGGCCAGAATCCGTGGCTGATTACTTCATGCGAGTAGGCTTCTTTGGTGATCGGGTCGGCGCCGGGGCGATCGGGCGCGCGCCTGCCTGAGAAACGCGTTACCGCCAGATCAAAACTTCCCCAGAAAAAATGCACCGGGCTGCACTTGCCGATAAATCGCGAGCGAAATTCCTTGAGCACTGCGTCCACGCTGACCAGAATCTGCCAGAAGCGATGGGCATATTCGGCGTCGTAAGAGGCGTGGGTTTCATCCAGATTGAAGCGCACGGGGCGGGGCACTTCCACCGGCATGGACCAGACTTTCACGGCGATGCCCAGGGAATGCAGCGCGGCCAATAGCTCAAAATAAAATTCGGCGACGGTGCGGGGCATGAGGCGGAAAGACCTGATTTCTCCCAGGCTGGTTGAGATTTCAAGCGTGTGCGCGATGAAGTCGAAATTAATTTCGAACGCTCCTTTGGCGTAGGGCATCGGCGAGGTGGTCAAGCCGCGCGAGGTTACGTATAGCGCGATTCCCCAGAAATGGTTGACGGGCGGACAGAGAGCCAGGCGAATTTTGCCGACGATCTGCGTCCACATGTGCAGCGTGGCGTAGGTATCTTTCCATTCGGCGAGCGGAAGGGCGGGCCAACGTTGTGATTGTGATTGTTGTGATTGTGATTGTTGCGATTGTTTCATTGCGGAACTCCCCGTTACGAAGCCGATGTATATCCTGGGAACCAATCTCGGTTCCCAGCATCTTCGATTTCGCGACGTAATTCAATGGAGCGTCGAGTGGCACTGTACTTTTGTTGGCCTATCGGACAGTGGTCGCTGGCAATGCAGCGGGCCATACTCATGCAAACAGGGAGAACACTTTGCTTCGTCATATCCAACTACTGTGTCTGGCCGCCGTGGTTTGGACGGCTGGGTGCGCGGCCACCACTAAAACGAGCGTTCCGGACCCACCGAAACCGCCTTCCGCGGCAGTGAAAGTAGCCGTGACGCCTCCCACCGCAAACGTGCGCGCAGGCGCGCCGCAACAATTTATGGCTGCGGTGACGGGGACAAGCAACACCGCTGTGAGCTGGTCGGTGAATGGTGTGGCGGGAGGAAATGTCGCCGCGGGCACTATCAATTCGGCCGGGCAATATGTTGCGCCGCAAACATTGCCGAATTCCAACACAGTTACGGTTGCGGCGACCAGCGTAGCGGACACGACTGCCAAGGCCAGTGCAGCGGTGACACTGCTGAATCCCACTCCAAACTTGAACAATATTTCTCCTTCAACGATAAATGGCGGAAGCTTCACGCTGACCATCACGGGAAGCAATTTTGTGAACGGCGCGCAGGCGTCTTTGGCGGGTGTGCCGCTGAGCACAACATTCGTGAGCGCGATGCAGTTAACTGCTACCGGAAGCCAGGCGACGTCCGGCACTTATGCCGTGACGGTCAGCAATCCGAATCCGGGCGCGAGCAGTTCTGCGGGAGTGAATTTGACGGTGAATGGCAGCACGCAAGCGAGCGCTTGCAGTGGCATGAGCGTGGGAGCGGGCGCAAGCCTGAATGGCTTCGTTCCCTTCCCGGCGAATAATCTCTGGAACGAAAATATTTCTGGCGCGGCGGTGGATCCGAATTCGGCCGCGATTATCAACTTCATCGGCGGATCGGTCGGGATGCATGCGGATTTTGGTTCGGGGCTTTTCAACGGGAGCTCAATCGGCATTCCTTACGCGGTAGTGGGCGCGGGCCAGGCACCGAAGAACGTAACGTTTAATGCGTATGGAGATGAGAGCGATCCTGGGCCGATGCCAATTCCGGCGAATGCGCAAATCGAGGGAGCTCCGAATCCAGGCGATCAGCATGTGCTGGTACTGGACAACAGCAACTGCTGGCTGTACGAATTGTTTGGCGCTAGCGTGAACGGCAACGGAACGTGGAACGCGGCGTCAGCTTCGGTGTGGGACTTGCAGAATTACAATCAGCGGCCGCAGACGTGGACGTCGGCTGATGCTGCGGGATTGCCGATTTTTCCGGGGCTGGCGCGCTATGACGAAGTGGCCAGCGGCACGATCAAGCATGCGTTGCGGTTCACGCTGCAACACAGCCGCGCGGCTTACGTGTTGCCGGCCACACACTGGGCGGGGAATTCTACAAATGCGAACGCCGCGCCGATGGGCATGCGGCTGCGATTGAAAGCCAATTTCAATCTGTCGTCGTACTCGGCGGCCAACCAGGTGATTTTGAAGGCGCTGCAGCAATACGGAATGATCATGGCGGACAATGGCTCGTCGATGTTTTTGAGCGGCGCGCCGGACAGCCATTGGGACAATAACGATCTGCACGCGCTGGGCAACGTAAAGGCTTCCGACTTCGAAGTGGTGAAGATGGACACCATTTACACCAGCAGCAACGTGCCGCAGGGGCAAGCGCCGGGGATTCAAAGTTTCAGCGCCAGCCCGGGCGGGGCGGTGAGCGCAGGTACGGCAGTGACGTTGAGCTGGTCGACCACCAATGAGTCGTATTTCATCGTGTCACCGCAGGTGGGCGCGGTGCGCGGGAGCAGC
Organism: uncultured Acidobacteriota bacterium; assembly: GCA_963819625.1. Taxonomy (GTDB): domain Bacteria; phylum Acidobacteriota; class Terriglobia; order Acidiferrales; family UBA7541; genus Acidiferrum. The sequence continues at coordinate 332,569 of CAWFWY010000015.1, read as the reverse complement.
GTGAATGTCACGCCGAGCGCGACGACGACTTACACCCTGTACGCCACGAATGAGTTTGGACGAACCACCGCGACCGTGACTGTCACCGTGCAGTAAAGCGGTTTGCCGCGAACGCGAACCTTCTTCACCGCTCCCCAAGTTGCCGAAGATGCGTGCCCAGCCGCGTGAGTATCTTTTCCCGCGAAGCCTGGATTTGCTCCAATAAATCGCCTTTTTGCGATTGATAGGCCTCCGCATAGCCCGGTTGAACCCTTAACGACCCAAAATTCCTGAAAGCCATTTCGCGCGCCTCGAAGGCCGTCTCCGCTACTTCCCGCAGAGTATCCAAAATCGAAATGATCATCTTCTTTGTCTCGGTATCCATGGCGGTTCCTTTCAACGCTCAGGTGTGATGAAAGCGTTGGTGTTGGGCGGGATTGTAGCAACATCCGGACGAATAAATACGTATCTATAGGCAGATGAAGGCCAGGGCCATTGTGCGGCGTATCGGCTACTTTCTGTTGGCATGCTTAGTCTTAGAGTTTGCCGCAGGCGTATTCGTGGCGGAAGGAACATTACATCCGGGCCGCCGCCCTTTTGTGGACAATGATCAAAATGTCGTGCGAAACCTCGCGCAACAAAATGATTCTGATTTCAGCTCCGTAAGCATATCGGCAACGGATGGCGTTCCGCTGCACGCGTGGAATCTGCGACCTCGCACGCGAAGCGGGCAAGCCGTCATCCTGTTCCACGGGTTGAGTGACAACCGTTTGGGCGTGATCAGCTATGCGCAAATTTTCCTGAGATATGGCTATGACGTACTCATGCCGGATGCTCGTGCCCACGGAGCGAGTGGCGGCGACCTGGCTACTTATGGATTGCGGGAATCTGGAGACATCAGGATCTGGCTCGAGTGGGTTGAAAAGAACGAGCATCCTTCGTGCACATATGGATTTGCTGAATCGATGGGCACCGCGGGACTCTTGCAATCGCTCGAATCGGAAACGCGCTTCTGCGCAGTCGTCGCGGAATCACCTTTTTCAAATTTTCGGGAGATCGCCTACGACAGAATGGGGCAGTTTTTTCACGCAGGCCCATGGCTGGGCAGAACCATCCTGCGACCCGTTGTGGAGATCGCGTTCATCTATTCGAAGTGGAAATACGGGCTGGATTTCGAACAGGTGTCTCCGGAGAGAGCCGTGGCATCCACAAAGGTTCCGGTTTTTCTGATTCACGGACAAGCCGATCGAAATATTCCGGTGCGCCATTCGCGAAAAATCGCAGCGGAAAACCCCGTGGTTGTCTTATGGGAAGTGCCTGGCGCAGATCACTGTGGCGCTCAGGGCGCAGATCCTGAAGAATTCGAGCGCAAAGTGATCGGGTGGTTTGAACAAAACAACCGCGATTAGCGGAACTAGTTCCAGCGGGCTATAGTTCGCGCAGAGCCTGGGCTACAGGTCTGCGCGCGGCGCGGACCGCGGGCAAGAGGCCGCCCACGAAGCCCATCAGCAGGGCGAAAATCACTCCCTTCACCAGCAATTCCGGGGTGATTTTGAAGGCGAAGGCGAGATGTGAAAAAGTCTGCAAGTTCATTGCACCGGTGGTGAGTCCGTTTAGCGGTAGCACCACCAGGCAGCCCAGCAGACCACCCACAAAGGCAATCAGCAGCGCTTCAATCACAAACGAGAAGACCACCGACGGACCGCCGAAACCGAGGGCGCGCATGGTCGCAATTTCCCGTCCACGCTCAGCCACGGCGGAATACATGGTATTCAGCGCCCCGAAAATCGCGCCGATAGCCATGATGAAGGCGATCAAGCCGCCGAGAATGGTGATCAAAGACGTCAAGCGGGTGGATTGCTTGGAGTAATAATCGATCTCGCGCGACACGTCGACGTTGAGGCGCGGATCGGAGCTCACCGCATCCTTGAATTGCTGAAAGGAGTCGGGCGAAGCGAGGTGCACGGTAACGGACTGGAAAAAAGTATCGGGACGATTGTAAGCCGGACCGAGCAAATGCGCGTCGGCCCATATTTCTGAATCGAACGAACTGCCTCCCGCGTCGAAAACTCCTACAACCTGCCATTTAACGTTGCCGAGACTGATGGTATTTCCGACGGTGAGACCGGAGTAGGAAGTGTTGGCGTTTTTCCCGACGACGACTTCGTTGAGGCCCGCCTGAAACATGCGCCCCTGAACGATTTTCACTTTATTGCGAATTTCCAAAACATTTTTGGAGACGCCGCGCACCTGCACGTTGGCATCGGTGCCGGTGGAAATCAGCGGGATGGGCGCGACGAGCACAACTTCGGCGGTGACTAAAGGCGCGCCGCTCGCGTCGCGGGCGATTCCCGGACCATCCTGAATAATTTTCACCGCATCGATGCCTACGCCCCCGGTCATTTCCGACGTTGCGCCGGCGCGCATGACAATTGCGTTGTCGGCCGAGCCCGATGACACCAGCGTGGCTTTGAATCCGCGAGCCAGCGACAGCATGGCGACGAATACGCCAACCGTGCCCGCAATGCCGAGGACCGCGACGATGGCCGAAGTCCAGCGGGCCCTTACGCTGCGCAAGTTATAAACGATGGGTATGGCCACTCAGACTCTCCTTAACGCGTCAACGACGCGCAGGCGCATGGCGCCGATGCCCGGCAGAAGGCCGCTGGCCACGCCGACAAAAACGGCAAAGGCCAGGCCGAGCGCCAATACGGTGACGGACAAAAGCAGCGGTGGAAGCAGGCCGTTCAGCGCGGCGCCGACCACTGGAATCGCGAGGACCGCCAGACCGAGACCGATCAGCCCCCCGATCAGGGCGATCACCAGCGCTTCCGAGAGGACAAAGAAAAGTATGAAGCGGTCCGGGTAACCAATGGCTTTCAGAACGGCCAGTTCGCCGGTACGCTCGCGAACTGAGATGGCCATGGTATTTCCGGTAACCAGTAGCAAGGTGAAGAACACTACGCCGCCGATGGTCAGAATCAGCAATTCAATGTTGCCGAGCTGCTTGGCAAATCCCGCCTGGAATGCGGATTCGGTTTCCGTCTTGGTTTCGGTGGAAGAGTTAGCAAAACCATTGTCGATGGCCGCAGCGACTTGCACGGAGTCGTCAGGAGAGTCCAGTTTCACTACATACCAGCCGGCCATGTCCTTGATGACCGCGGGAATCGTTTCGTCAAAATATTTCCATTGCAGCCAGAACTGGCTCTCGTCGCCGCCCGGATGGTCGTTTTTATAGATGCCGTCGAGATTGAATTCCCACGTCTTGGTCGGACCGTACAGCGCGTTCTTGATGGGGATGCGATCGCCGATTTTCCAGCCGAAGCGTTTGGCCAGTGCGCCGCCCACGACCACTCCCTGGCGATCCTTTAGAAAATTATTCCACTGGTCGTCGGGGACGACCATTTCGGTCATGACCTGGCGCTGATTTTCCGGGTCGATCACAAACTGGGGGAAGAAATTCTTTTCGTCCTGGTAGACGCCGCCGAACCAGTTGTTGTGGGTGACGTATTTGACGCCCTTGATTTTCAAAATCTTGTCGCGATAAGCGAGCGGAATGGTATTGATCAGTCCAGCGCGATTGATGACAACGAGGTCGATCGGCGCCAGCGAGGTCCGTGCCGCGGCTGAACGCGCTTTTCACTACCGCCAGAAACGTGAACAGAAAGAGCGCCACGGCGAAGGAGCCGATGGTCAGGATCAGGCGAATCTTTTTGCGAAAGAGATTGGCAAAAATGAAGCGGCTGAATTTCACGCCGCACCTCCCACTAGGACACCTTTGCGCTCGCCTTCCACCAGGACGCCTTTTTCCAGGTGCAGGGTGGTGTGCGCGCGGGCCGCAACGAGCGGGTCATGGGTGACCATCAGCACTGTCTTGCGATATTTGCCGACCAGCTCTTCGATGAGCGCCATGATTTCGTCAGCGCTCTTGCGGTCCAGGTCGCCGGTCGGTTCGTCGCACAGCAAAAAGGTAGGATCGGAAACGATGGCGCGCGCAATGGTGACGCGCTGTTCCTGTCCGCCGGAAAGCTGGCGGGGGTAGTGATTCATGCGGTCGGCCAAACCCACCACGCCGAGCGCGGTTTCCACGTGCTTGCGCCGTTCGGATTTCGAAAGCTTGGTGAGCAGCAGCGGAAGCTCCACGTTTTGAAACGCGGTGAGCACCGGAATCAGGTTGTACATCTGGAAGATGAATCCCACGTGGCGCGCGCGCCATTGCGTCAGCTTGCTCGCCGACATGTTGGTGATTTCATCGCCGGCGACGGTAATGCTTCCGGCGGAAGGCACGTCGAGGCCGCCCAGCAAATTGAGCAGCGTGGTCTTGCCGGAACCGCTGGGGCCCATGAAAGCCACGAAGTCGGCCTGGTCCACGTCGAGATTGAGTCCCTGCAGGACCTGAATTTCTTCGCCACCGCGGCGGTATGTCTTGTTCAGGCCTCGGACGCGAATGAGGCTGGGCGAATCGGATCGTCCGTCTACACGAATCATTGTGAGCTCCTACTTTTTGATTTCAACTTTGTCGCCGTCCTGCAAGCTAGTCGGGCCGCTGACGACCAGAGAGTCGCCCGGCATCACGCCCGCCATCACCGCTACGTCCGTACCGCGATCGGCGCCAAGACGCACGGCACGGCGTTCCACTTTGCTGTCGTGCACCAAGAAGACATAGGAATTCGCCCCATCGCCGCGCACCGCTGACTTGGGGATATAGGTTTTCGGTTCCGGTCCTTTAGCCACCGCCGGCGCTTCCGAAAGAAAGGAAACCTTCACGCCCATGTCCGGCAGGATTTTCGGATCGAGCTTCAAGAATGAAATGCGAACTTTTACCGTGGCTTTCTGGCGGTCCGCGGTCGGAATGACGGTGCGAACCTTGCAGGGAATTTGCCAATCGGGATAAGCATCGAGAACCGCGGTGACCGGTTGATTGGGTTCCACGCGCGCGATATACGACTCGTTCACGTCCACTTCAATCTCGTTGGAATTCATGTCCACGATAGTCGCGATGCCGGTGCGCGTAAAACCGCCGCCCGCGGAAATGGGTGAAACCATTTCGCCCACTTGCGCGTCTTTGGATACGACGATGCCGTCGAAGGGCGCGCGGATGACGGTATTGTCGACCGCTTGCTGGGCTTCGTTGATGCGCGCATCGGCACCGAGCACCTGGCTCTTCGCAAGATTGATCTTGGCGTTCAGACTTTCGACGGCGGTGGTCGCGTTATCCAGCGCCTCCTGGGTCTGCACCCCGGCTTTTTGAAGTTCTTCGGCGCGTCGCAGCTCGATCTTGGCGTTTTTCAATTGCACAACGTAGTCCAATATGGCTGACTGCGCGGAATTGCCGTCAGCTTTCGCCGATGCCAATGCGCGCTTGACGTCGGAATCATCGAGCGTGGCGAGTAGTTGGCCTTGCCGCACGTGGGTGCCTTCGTCGAAGAAAACCCCGGTGACCCGGCCGGTGATTTTTGCGGCAATGGTGGCGCGGCGCCGCGGCGTGACGTAGCCGCTAGCGTTCAGCAGCGATTGGCGTTCGTTGGAGTCGGCCTTGGCTGCCGTGATTACCTCCACGACTGGCTTCTGGCTGCGGAAGGCAAACGCAGCCGCGCCGATGCCTGCCAAAATTACGAATGGCAGGACGACGAGAACGATGCGTTTTCCCGAGCCGCCGCCTTTGCGATGGTCGTCACCGATGCGCAGGCTGCCGAGATCGGGTTTAATGGGTTGCGGTGGCGTCGCCATCAGCGGCGCTACTCCTTAAGCGGTAAAAATTTACCTATGTATTTGATACGCACGCGAGATGCGAAAGATTACTGGCTAAATCCCACCATCTTTAGCGTTCCGCCTATTGTAACGTGGCCGGGCAATTTTAGGAATGCGGTGGTTGACCGCTCAATTTCTGCAAAAAAACAAATGTTCACTTGACACTGGGCGAGCATAGTTTTATTAGTTACCTGTAAGGCAGGCGTTTTCCGCTCGCATCTGCGAAGGGACGTGCCGTGCAGCCAACCCGCCGTGACTTCCTTAAATTAACAACAGTTGGTGGTGTAGCCGCAGCCGTTTTTGGATTTGATTTGCAGCCGGCCTACGCCCAGCTTCGCGCGCTGAAGATCGCGCGGGCCAGCGAGACCCGCTCTACATGTCCTTATTGTTCGGTGAGCTGCGGGGTGATCATCTATACCATCGGCGACCGGGCCAAAAACGTCACGCCTCAGGTCGTTCACGTGGAGGGCGACCCCGATCATCCCATCAATCGCGGGACGCTGTGCCCCAAGGGCGCTTCGCTGCAGCAGGACATTTTGAATGACCGGCGAATTACGAGGCCGCAGGTGCGCAGGCCGGGTTCAGACCATTGGGAAGATATTTCCTGGGACAGCGCGCTGAGCGAAATCGCGCAGAGAGTTAAGAAAACGCGCGACGATACTTTTATCGTAAAGGATTCGAGCGGAAAAACTGTAAATCGCTGCGAGTCCATCGCCTGGACCGGCGGCTGCACGGACACCAACGAATTCAACTACCTAGTGGTAAAGACCATGCGCGCCCTGGGGGTCGTGCACCTGGAAAACCAGGCCAGAGTTTGACACGGCCCAACGGTCTCAAGTTTGGGACCAACGTTTGGCCGGGGCGCAATGACCAATGGCTGGGTGGATATCAAGAACACCGACATGATGCTGATCATGGGCGGTAACCCGGCGGAAAACCATCCCTGCGGCTTCAAGTGGGCCATCGAAGCAAAACGCAACCGCAACGCCAAGATGGTTGTGATCGATCCGCGCTTCACGCGCACCGCTTCCGTGGCGGATGTGTTCGCGCAGATTCGGGCGGGTACGGACATCGCGGTGCTCGGCGGTTTCATCCGCTACGCCATCGAGAACAACCGCATCGCCAAGGATTACCTGCTCAATTACACCAACGCCGCTTTTATTATTCAGGACGGCTTCAAACTTCCGGAAGACGAAGGGGTTTTCTCCGGCTTCGACGCCGCCAAACAAAGCTACGACCGCTCGACCTGGAATTATTCGGGCACCGGCGCCGCGCAGGCAAAGAATGCTGGCATGCAGACGGGTCAAGGGTCGCTGCTACCGCCGCTGCCGCCCCTGCCGGAAAAAGTCGACTTCGATCTGACCTTGCAGAATCCGCGCTGCGTTTATCAACTGTTGAGCAAACACTATTGGCGCTACACGCCAGAAATGGTGGAGCGCATTACCGGCATTCCGCGCGACCAATTTTTGAAGGCCGCCGACCTGTTCACCTCCATCCGCAAGGATGGCGACATGAAGAAGGTCGCCACGATTATTTATGCGGTGGGTTGGACCCACCATTCTTTCGGCACGCAGATCATCCGCACCGCGGCGATTTTGCAATTGATTTTGGGCAACGTGGGCCGCGCCGGCGGAGGCGTGAATGCGTTGCGCGGGCATTCGAATATCCAGGGCGCTACGGACATGGCGGGAATTTTCGATAACTTGCCCGGATATTTGAAAGTGCCCAATCCGAACGATTTGAATTTTGACGCATGGATGAAGAGAATTACGCCGACGCAGGCCAAGCCCGCGGCGTGGCAGTCGTTTAATTATTGGAGCAATACTCCGAAGTTCGCTGTCAGCCTTCTGAAAGCGATGTATGGAGACGCCTGCACCAAACAAAACGATTGGGCCTACTCCTACCTCCCGAAAGTGGACCGCAATTTTTCGTGGGTCTACCTGTGGGACAACATGTACAACGGCATCGTCAAAGGCCTCTTCGCCTTTGGGATGAACGGGGTGGCCATCGGCCCGGACTCCAAGAAAAATATTGACGCGCTGAAAAAAGCGGACTGGCTGGTGGTCGGCGAAATTTATCAGGATGAGACCAGCGAGTTCTGGAAGTCTCCGGGCATTACCGCCGATGAGATGAAACAGATTCAGACCACCGTTTACCGATTGCCTTGCGCAGGATTTGCTGAAAAGGACGGCACCTTCACAAATTCAGCCAGGTGGCTGCAGTGGAAGAACACTGCGCTGCCATTGCCCGGAGATTGCCGGCTGGATCAGGCCATCCTGGCGCAGATTTTCTTGCGGGTGAAGGCGCTGTATGCCCAGGATCCGGGGAAATTCCCCGATCCGATTCTGAAACTGACCTGGAACTATACCGATCCCTCCAACCCGTCGCTTTCGGAAGTCTTGAAAGAAATCAACGGAAAAGCGCTGGCCGATCTGGAAGATCCCGTCACCAAGGTGCAGATCAAACAGGGCCAGCAGGTGCCGGGATTTGCATGGCTGAAAGACGATGGTACGACCATTTGTGGAAATTGGCTGTATGCCGGGGCCTACACCGAGGCGGGGAACATGACCGCGCGGCGCGATGCCGCGGATCCGTCCGGCCAAGGCATCCACGCGGGCTGGGGATTTTCCTGGCCTGCCAACCGCCGCGTCCTTTACAACCGCGCGTCCTGCGATCTGAGCGGCAAACCCTTCGATCCCACCCGCAAACAGGTGTGGTGGAACGAGACCACGCAAAAATGGGCGGGAAACGATGTGCCGGATTTCAAAGCGGACTCCAAGCCCTCCGACCACATGGGCCCGTTCATCATGAATCCGGAAGGAGTTGGGCGAATTTTTGGGCCGCTGGGCTCATTCGCCGATGGCCCCTTCCCGACATTTTATGAGCCGATAGAAAGCCCGGTCGACAACCTTCTGCATCCCAAGCAAAATCACAATCCGGTGGTGAAAAAATTCAGGACCCCGGACGACAAGTACGGCGGACCGAAAGAGGGATTCAACGTGGTGTGCACCACGTACCGATTGACGGAGCACTACCACTACTGGACGAAGAACAATCCCATGAACGTGCAGCTGGTCCCCGAACCTTTCATTGAGATACCCGCGGAGATGGCGGATGAAATGGGCCTGCACGGCGGCGAGAAACTGAAAGTCTCCAGCATTCGTGGAGACTACATCGCGAAAGCCATGGTAACGCGCCGAATCAAGCCTATGTTGATCGACGGAAAAAAGACTTATCAGATCGGAATACCGATCCATTGGGGCTACCGCGGAATTGCCGAAGACGAAGGCAAGACCGCGCGGACGCTGACCAATGCGTTATCGCCCACAGTGGTTGATCCGAATGCTTACACGCCGGAGTTCAAGGGCTTCATGGTGAAAGTGGAAAGGGCTTAAGAGCTAAATGAGCCAGGCCACACTGCGAGTGCAAAAAATTTCAGGTCACGCCGGAAGTGTGCCCGGCGAAGGCACACAACGCGAAGAAACTGTCTGCAAGCTGATCGATACGACCACCTGCATCGGCTGCAAAGCCTGCGAAGTGGCCTGCATGGAGTGGAACGATCTGCCCTTTGGCGAAACCATTTTCGACAATACCTACCAGACCATGCCGGAAACGCGCTGGAATTACTGGAACCTGATTCTTTTTAACGAGCACCAGCGCGAAGACGGCTCACTGATGTGGCTGATGCGCAAGAACCAGTGCATGCACTGCGCGGAGCCGGGATGTTTGGAAGCCTGCCCCGCCGATGGCGCCATCGTGCAGTACACCAACGGGATTGTCGATTTTCAGCAGGACAAATGTATCGGCTGCGGCTATTGCATCACCGGCTGCCCTTTCAATATTCCGAAATTCAATACGGAGACGAAACGCGTTTACAAATGCACGCTGTGCACTGATCGCGTGAGCGAAGGCCTGGAGCCGGCGTGCATCAAGTCTTGTCCGACGGGGTGCCTACACTTCGGCACGAAAGATGACATGCGCGAGCTGGCCAATGCGCGCGCGAAACAATTGCAGGAACATTCGAATTTCCCGCACGCGGGCGTGTACGACCCGCCGGGCGTCGGCGGCACGGGCGTGATGTACATCTTGCACGACATGACCAACCCGGAAGTGTACGGCGGCCTGCCTGCCGACCCGCGCATCCCCTGGTCGGTGAAATTGTGGAAGCATCCGCTGAAGTGGCTGGGAAATCTGGCGATGGTGGGCGGATTGATCGGACTTTTCGTGCACTACGTTCGCTTCGGGCCGAAGGACGACCCTGACGAGCCTGAGGAAAATCAAACATTGCCGCCGGATGGCCCGCCTCCTGAAACCCGCACTGGAGATCGCGCGATATGAACACCCGGGCCGACACGCGAACCGACGAAATCCTGCCGAATGGCCACATCGTGCGCTACGATTTTCGCGAGCGCCTGATGCACTGGATCAATGGTTTTGCCTATTTGTACCTTATGCTGACGGGGCTGGCGTTCTGGTCGCCCTGGCTGCTGTGGATCGCCGTGATTTTCGGCGGCACGCAGGTATCGCGCATGCTGCATCCGTGGATCGGGTTGGTTTTTGCGCTCAGCTTGACCTGGATGTTCACCGCATGGTCTTCGCAGATGCACACCACCGAAGCGGACAAAAAGTGGTGGGACTCGATGAGTCATTACGTCCGCAACGAAGATGACGAAATGCCGCCGGCCGGGCGTTACAACATGGGCCAGAAACTGCTCTTCTGGGGATTTGTGTTCTGCGGGATTTTGCTGTTCTTGTCGGGAATTGTTTTGTGGATTCCGGAATATCTGCCCTGGAATGCGCGGGCGTTGCGCTATGCAGCGGTATTGGTTCATCCAGCCGCGGCCATGTTGACCATCGGGCTTTTCCTGATCCACATTTATATGAGCGTTTTCGCCGAGCGTGGCGCGCTTAATTCCATGATTCGCGGCGACGTGTCGCAGAACTTTGCAAAACGCTACCACCGCCTGTGGTGGGAGCGGGTAGTTGGGTCCGTCAGCCGCAGATAATGGCGGCCAAAAATGTTGCGGGCGACTATGACCGGCGCATCCGCCGCGCCGAATATTTGATTTCTGTCCATTCCTTCGCGCAGGAAATCCTTACCTTCTACATACGAGTCGCGGAATTTCAGAAGGGCTTGTACGCCAGGGTGCTAGCCGGTCCGCACGGGGATGCGAAAGAGACCTCTTCACTGTTGAAAGACGCGGAGATCCAGGGGCTGCTTCCTCAGTTCAAGAAATTTCTGGAGATGGTTGCGGAACATGGGCCAGTGACGCTGGCCGAATTCGCGCGCCAACTGTCCGCTGCCTCGCCCGGGTCCTGGTCTGATACGTTGGGCAGCTATTGGAATGCCGGCGGCCACGAGCTGAGGGCTAACGCGGCGTTCGAACAATTTTTGCCACGGGCGTTCCTGCAGCCGTACGCGGAGCAACTCGTAGGGGATGTCGACGGCCGCCAGATTTCCGGTTCTCCCACACTGTGCCCGGTGTGCGGAGCGCGGCCGCTGTTAGGCGTGCTTCGTCCCGAGGGGGATGGCGGCAAGCGGTTTTTGATGTGCTCCTTCTGCCTGCGCGAGTGGGAATTCCGCAGAATTTTTTGCGCGACGTGCGGGGAAGAAACCGAAAAACAGTTGCCGGTATACGTGGCCGAGCAGTTTCCGCAGATGCGCGTGGAAGGCTGCGAAACCTGCAAATTTTATTTGCGCACCATCGATTTGACCAAGGATGGCAACGCCGTGCCGCTGGTGGACGATCTGGCGGCTATTCCGCTATCGCTGTGGGCTGAAGAGCATGGCTACTCGCGAGCGCAGCCGAATCTTTTGGGTACGTGAACTCTGGGCGGTGAATTCTACGCAGACATTCCAAGCGGTGGATTAAGCAGCGGTGTTACGCCTGAACGTGGACACCTTTCCAGAAAGCGACGCGATCCTTAATTTCAGCGGCGGCGGCCGTCGGCTCGGGATAATACCAGGCGGCATTTTCGTTTTTCATGCCGTCGACTTCTACGTGGTAATAATGCGCGGTGCCTTTCCAGGGGCAGATCGTCGTGTGATCGCTGGGCTTCAGAAGGTTTTTGGCCACTGATTCGAGCGGAAAATATTGATTGCCTTCCACCTCAACGGTGGCGTTGCTCTCTGCTATTGTTTTTCCTGCCCAGGTGGCCCTAGCCATTGTTTTCTCCCACAACGATCGATTGTTGCGACCTGCCGATGATATCGCGCCAACCGCACTTACACACGCGAATCAAACTTTTAGTTACCGACGGGTTGGATGCACAGACGCTATATTTTGATTCAAATACGGCGTGGCAACCCTAACAAATTTGATTTGCTACAATCGAGCCAATGCCAAACTACAGCCGGAGATTCACGGGAGCACCTTTCGTGTCTGGAATACAGAAGTGTGCGGCAACAATCATCCTACTTTTGCCGGCTGTGGCACCACTCGTGGCGCAATCCGCCAGGAGTGACAAAAATCCGCTTGCCGGACAAAAAGTGGCCGCCGACCTGGACGCGCGACTGGCGCGATTCAAACCGATCCAGATGCCGTTTCACCGGCTGGGGCTCAGTGCGCGAGAGATCAAGCTGGTAGACAAATTGGTGCAGGCCGCAAATTGCATCGAGCAAATTTACTGGCGGCAGAGCGATTCCGAGGGACTGAAACTTTATATTTCGCTCGCCGGCAGCACAAAACCTCAAGACGTCAAGCTCCGGCGCTTCCTGAAAATCAACGGCAGCCATTACGACCTGGTGGATGAAATGAAGCCTTTCGTTGGCACAGCGCCGGCGCCGCCGGGCCGCGCTCTGTATCCCTCCGACCTGACTCGCGAAGAGATTGAGAAATACGTTCAGCAGCATCCCGATCAAAAAGCGGCGCTCTACGACGACTTCACCGTGGTTCGCAGGAAGGGAAACGCTCTGGTCGCAATTCCCTACCACGTGGAATTTGCGCAATTTGTAAAGCCGGCGGCGCGGGCGCTGCGCGAAGCCGCAGCTTTGAGCGACGATTCCGCATTTGCAAAGTTTCTGCGGCTGCGCGCCGGCGCTTTGCTGAACGACGATTATTACCAGAGCGATCTGGCCTGGCTTGATCTACAGAACCCACAATTCGATTTGATCCTCGCTCCGTATGAAACCTATCTCGATAACCTGCTGGGCGTGAAAACTTCCTACGGCGCGGCTGTGCTGATCCGCAACGAAGAAGAGAGCAAGAAACTCGAGGTCTACCAGAAATACGTGCCGGACTTGCAGGAAGCGCTGCCGCTGGAGAAAGCGGATTTGCCCTCGAAACGAGGCCATTTGACGCCCATGGAAGTGATGGATGCGCCGTTTCGCACCGGTGATTTACTTCACGGCTATCAGTCCGTCGCCGATAATTTGCCGAACGATGCGCGGGTGCACGCCGCCAAAGGCAGCAAGAAGATTTTTTTCAAGAACTTCATGGATGCGCGAGTGAACGAAGTGATTTTGCCGCTGGCCAGGCGCCTGATGCGCGAAGATCAGGCTGCCAAGGCGAGCGGCGAAGGATATCTGGCGTCCACGCTGATGCACGAGATCAGCCACGAACTGGGCCCGGACTATGCGAGAACCAAGCAAGGCCACGCAGATATTCGCGAGGCCATCGGCGGAACTTTTTCCGGGCTGGAAGAGGCCAAAGCGGATGTGGTCGGCATGTTCGGGCTGCAGTGGTTGAACGTCCATGGCGTCGTGAGCAACGAAAAACTCGAAGAAGACTACATTTCCTACGTGGCCGGAAATTTGCGGACTATACGTTTTGGAATCGCCGAGCCGCACGGTCGCGCGGAAATGATGGAATTTAATTATTTGTCGACGCAAGGCGCTATCATGCGAGACGCCACGGGACGTTACGCCGTGGTGCTTGAGAAAATGCCAGCCGCGATTGCGGCGCTGGCAAAAGAGCTGCTGGAACAGGAGGCCACCGGCGACCGTGCTCGCTCCGAGGCATGGTTTGCCAAATACGCGGTGGTGCCGCCCGAATTGCAGCAGGCGCTCGATAAAGTTTCGGATATTCCCGTGGACGTAGAACCGATTTATTCGTTTGAGGAGGCGATTCGATGAGCGAACAGAATTTTTCAAATCATGCCAAGTACGTGCCGGCGTTTCACTTTTTTGTGTTGCCGGTATTATTCCTGAATATCGGATGGTCGATTTACCGTTGGAAAACGTCACTATGGTCGACCGATGGCGCCATCTGGGTGTTGACGTCGGTGGCGATCCTGGTGGGATTTCTGTTTGCCAGGCTTTTCGCCTTGAGCGTGCAGGACCGGGTAATCCGCATGGAAGAGCGGCAACGTTGCGCGCGACTGTTGCCCACGGATCTGCAGGCACGCATCGTGGAATTCGAACCCGGGCAGCTCGTTGCGCTGCGATTCGCGAGCGATGCGGAATTGCCGGATTTGGCGCGAAAAGTATTGGACGAAAAGGTGAAAGAACGCAAAGCCATCAAGCAGCTGGTAAAAAACTGGCGAGCGGACTATTTGCGGGCGTGATGGCCGCGGCGGGCTGAGTCGACGGCGACTGGCTACAAAATGCTGCGCACCACGCCGCCATCGGCGCGAACGGCAGCGCCGTTGATGGTGGCGGACTGAGCGCTGGCCACAAAGGCCACCACGGCGGCGACTTCTTCCGGCGTTTCGAACCGCTTCAGAAGTGAGCTGGACCGGATGCTGGCAAAAAACGTCTTTTCGAATTCGGATTTCGATATTCCCTGCTGCTTGGCCAGGTCCTCGAAGAAATTTCCAGCGCCCTCTGAAGCCGTCGGCCCCACGAGAACGGAATTCACGGTGATGCGCGTGCCCGCCACCGATTCGGCCAATCCGCGGGCGATGGCGATCTGTGCCGTCTTGGTCATGCCGTAGTGAATCATTTCCGCGGGAATCTGCTGGCCAGACTCGCTGGAAATAAAAATGATGCGGCCCCAATTTTTGCGCTGCATGCCCGGAAGATACTGGCGGCTGAGCCGGACTCCGCTCATCACGTTCACTTCGAAAAAACGCTGCCAATCGGCGTCGGAGATTTCCGCGAACGATTTCAGCTCGAAGATGCCGAGATTGTTGACCAGGATATCGACCTCGGGAGCCTCTTTTGTGAATGCGTGCAGTCCAGCGACCGAGGAGAGATCGGCGGCGATGCCGCGAACGCCGGCGTTAGGCGTGGACTTGCGAATTTTCTCGAGCGCAGAATCCACACGGGCCTGCGTGCGCCCATTCACGATCACTTGCGCGCCCTCAGCGGCCAGGGTATTGGCGATGGCGAAGCCGATGCCGGCGGTCGATCCGGTCACCACGGCACTTTTTCCTTTTATTCCAAGGTCCATCACTGCTCCTGATCTGGATAATATTGCCCGCGCGTTAAGCCGATCCGCAACACACGACTACAAATACAATTAACGTGCCGCGGCGGACGCAGCGGCTCCTTCGATTTCGTCGATTTCCTGTTTCGATAGTTTTAAGTCCGCGGCACGCATCACTCCGTCCGCTTGCTTGGCGTTGCGCGCGCCGACGATTACACCGGTAACCGCGGGAAGGCGCAGGGCCCACGCAATGGCCACTTCTCCTGGTGAACGGCCATGCCGCTGGCCAACCTGGCGAAGCCGCTCGACCAGTTCGACATTTTTCGACAGGCGCGGCTCTTTAAATTCAGGATTGCGGCTGCGAAAATCATCGGCGGGCAAAGCAGTGGCCCGCTCGCGCGTCATCGCGCCGGTCAACAGGCCGGAGGCCATGGGCGAATAGGAAATCACGCCGATTCCCTGCTTTTCGCAGTACGGAAGAATGTCGCTTTCGATGTTGCGGCGAATCAGCGAGTAGGGAGGCTGCAATGACGTGACCAGCGCAATTTTTTGCGCGCGCCTCAGTTGCTCGACGTTGAAATTCGAAACACCGATCCAACGCACTTTTCCTTCTTTTTGCAACGCGGCCATCGTTTGCCACGCCTCTTCCAGTCCCGGTCCGTTATCCGGCGGCGGCCAGTGCATTTGATACAGGTCGATGGTGTCGACGTGCAAGCGGCGCAGGCTGGCCTCGCATTCGCGGCGGATGGAATCCGCGCTGTGATTACTGCTGACTTTGCGTTTTTCATCCCAGCCCAGTGAGCACTTGGTGAAAATGTACGGGCGGGCGCCGTGCCATTCTTTGGCGGCGCGGGCGATGATTTCTTCTGAGTGGCCGGTGCCGTACACCGCGGCAGTGTCGATCCAGTTGACGCCAAGTTCGAGTGCGCGCTCGATCGCCGCGATGGAGTCGCTGTCTTCCTGCCCGCCCCAGGCAAATTCCCATCCGCCGCCGCCAATAGCCCAGGCTCCAAAACCCACTGGGGTAATATTCAGGTCGGAATTTCCGAGTTTACGAGTTTCCACGGCGATGCTCCTTTGTATCAAGTTAATAATATCAGACGAGAGGCGCGGAGCTGGCCGGGCGGTAACGGAGCGGAGTCAATCGGCATAGGGGGGAGCGGTGGCCCGCTCTCCCCTGCCACACCACCGTACCTGCGGGTCCGCATACGGCGGTTCAGTAAGTTGAGCCCTGGCGGGCCGGAGGTTCGAGTCCTCGTTCGCCACAAGGGCTTCGCCACTGTGCAGGTTTCCGTTTCGTCTTCACCGTCTTCTGAACCTGTAAAGCTCAGCCGAAGCTGATTGGCTGGCGCAGTGCCACCCAGGAGTTCGACGTTTTACTATTCACCCTTACTGTTTGGGCCTTCATCGCTTTCGCGACTAATACGCCCGCTGCTGACTTCTGCTGCAGGGTCCGCATGAATCTCTTCAGTCACGAATCCGTGACATGCAGCAGATCTCCCGAGATAAGTTCGATCACTTTCCACCCGCAACCACCGAATTTACGCTTGGCGTCCTTGATAGATATGGGCTTCGCGATCATTGGCCCGTTCGCCCGACGCTCACGCCTCAGATCCGGTTCTTCTACATTGGCTCGCGCTTTTGCTCCACGCTTCCTTCACACCCCCACCTCGCGGCGACGCCCTTGCGTTTCGCTATCACTTCACCTCTATCAGGTTGTGAAGAGGACTTGCACCTCCAAGCCATCGAACATGCTCGGCGTACCAAAATAAAAAGGGCGGCCAGGAGATTATCCTCGCCGCCCTTTCGAGATTCAGAGGAGAAAAGTTAAATGGTCTTCGCGGTCGCCGGTGCGTTGCTGCGCGCGAAAGCGTTGGCGCCGGCCTCTTTGTCGGCGGTCTTATCAATCTCGATGGAGCCCTTAAAGTACGCGCCGTCTTCGATCATAATGCGCGCAGTGGTCAGATCGCCGTTTACCGACCCGTCCTTTTTAATCTCGATGCGGTCTTTCGCCCGCAGATTACCCTTGACCGTGCCGTACACCACAACTTCACGGGCAATAATGTCCGCGGTGACTTTGGCGCTGGCGCCGACAGTCAACTTCCGCTCATCTAGGGTGATCAGTCCTTCGACCGTGCCATCGATAAGCAGATCTTCGTTGCCGGAAATTTCGCCCTTGACGTGCAGGCTGGACCCCAGGCGTGCTGCGGAACCCCCTGTAGCCCCTAATGGACGCAGTGCATCGGTACTCATGGCGTTTGTTCCCTCCCAAGTCGCCGCAGCAGGCCTTGGCGACTCATTCGAATGTAAGTTTCTCGGCTCCGGCTGCGCGGCCTGCGGCGTATCCGGTTTTTTATTACTCCACATCGGACCCTCCCAAGGGAGCGCCATAACGACAAGACGTCCTGCCGGGGTACAGCAAACTCTATTCCTTGGGATAGGCAACTGCAAACAGAGCGTAGCCCGACTGTGCGTGACAGTTAACGGGACTAGAGGACAGGGGGCGCCACGATAACATAGAATCCGCCGTACAGGTCATCAAATCTCGATAATGAATGGTGGACTTTTGGGGAGGTCAAGCCGGCGAGCGCGGGAAATTTAGGTTAGGACGTCGGCCGCTCCGGGACCGGCTCTGTGGCCAGAAAATCCTCCTGGAAACGCGTCGGATATGTCGCCAGCAGCTCCTGGATACGCGCGGAGCTGGGAGATTTAAGAATCAGCCCGGCGTGATGATACTTGGAGATGCGGCGTACGATTTCCGGATCGCTGTACGCGGAAGTATCGGGATGCTCCTGGCGCGCCAGCGACAATATTACCGCGGCGTATTCCCGGCGGCGAGGCGGAAGTTGGTACGATTTGCTCGGGCCTACTTCCAGGCGCGCCCATTCGCGCCAGAGGCTGACGCCTGTTGCGGCTTCCAATAGGTCGCTGATATAGGCGCCGCCAACCCGGGCGGCTACCTCGATGAAATAGAATTTCCCGTCCGAGTGAGACTTCAGAAATTCCGCGTGGGTTACGCCGCGAACGAATCCCAGCTCGTGGAGCACCTTGCGGTTCAGCGAGAGCAGCTCGGCGGTGTCCGGCGAATCCGGCGGCAACGTGCTGGTGGTGAAAACTCCGCCGTGGTGAGAGGTGGTGAAGGGCGGCGTCCCGTAAGCATGAGCTTCGGCGAAAACCACGTCGCGCTCGGAAGCGATGCTGTCGACGTGATACACCGTGCCGGGCACAAACTGCTCCAGCAGATAAAAAGATTGCTGGTCGCCAAGCTGGTCCAGCCAGGGCCACAACTCGTCGGAATTGTGAATTTTCTTCATGCCGATGCCGGAGGCCTGCGAACGAGGCTTTAAGAGCCACGGCCCCGGAACCCGCGCCATGTATTCGCGCAAGCTGTCGTAATTGAGGACGTGTACAAACTCGGGCACGCGAATGCCCGCTTCTTTGGCGCGCGCGCGCATGGCCAGCTTGTCGCGAAAATAACGCACGGTGGTCAAGCCCATGCCCGGAATCCGCAAATGCTCGCGCAGCGCGGAAACATTTTCCATGTCGAATTCGTCCAGCGCCACGATGCGGTCGATGGGTTGCGAACGGGCGATGTAGCTGACGGAATAAATCAGGCCCTGAAGGGGAAGGTCTTCCGACATGGTGAAGATTCCGTCGAGGCAGTCGCGCGGCCAGTCGGCGTCTTTGAGCTTTTCTACGGTGAGCAGCAGGACGCGGCAACCCAGGGCTTTGCACGTGCGGATAAATTCCTGCCCCTTTTCGTAGGAACTTACGCACAGGATGGTTACTGGTTTATCGTCAGGCATAAAATCCCAACATTCTATACATTGCGCTCGCTTGCGAACCACGACGGGCCCAGTTCCCAGGCGCTGCATCGCTATCCAGACGGCGGATTATACTTTGCTATTCCCCACCGGGAAGAGAAATTGCAGCACCGGGCCGACCCGTTGGGCCCATGCGGCTTCGTTGTGTTCTGCGCCCTCCACACGTTCATAATGGAGATCTGCGCCCGGTTGCCAGCCTTTTTGCTGCAAGACGTCGCGAAAGTTTTCCACATCGTGCACGATTTGCGAACCTTCCGCTGTGCCGATATCCAGCCAGATGCGCGGGCGAGGCTGAACCTGCACGGTGGCGGCGAAACGGTGCATGATCCGCTGGTTCCACCATACCGAGGGAGAAAGCGCCGCGAGGCGCCCGTAAACGCGCGGAAATCGCAGGCCTACGTAGAGGGAAACCAATCCCCCCAGCGACGCGCCTCCCAATCCAGTGTGCGCCGCGTCGCCCAGCGTTCGATATTCGTGATCGATGAACGGTTTCAATTCCTCGATTAGAAATTTTGCATAGCGCTTGGCGCTGCCACCGCCAAGTTTTGGCGCGCGCCAGGGAGTATATTCGCGGATGCGGTGCTTTCCGAGATTGTAAATTCCCACAATTACCAGAGGTTCCACCATGCCGATGCCGATCAGGTGGTCGGCAGTCTGCCCTACACGCCAGTCCATCCCCGGAACGAACGAAGTGGCGCCATCGAAAAGATTCTGCCCATCGTGCAGGTAAAGCACCGGGAAGCGGCGCGATGGCTGTTCGTCATATCCAGGGGGCAGGTAGACCACCAGGTCGCGTTCGTTTCTCAGGATTCGCGAGGGAAATTTTTCGTGTTTGCGAAACGTCATAGGGCGATGGAAACGAGCAGGTCCTTGGCTTCCACATTCTGGCCGGGGGAGACCAACAGCTTGACGACGCGGCCCGAAATCGGCGCATATATATTGGATTGCATCTTCATGGCTTCGAGCGTCAGCAGTTTTGAGCCGCGCTCTACCGTTTGATTGGCTTTCACCACGATTCCGCTGATCACACCGGCCGTTGGAGCGGCCACTTGCCCGGGATCGGCCGGGTCGGCCTTCGGATGCGACCGCTCCACGACACGCAACGCGCGGTCCCGAACGTTCACTTCGCGGGGCTGGCCGTTCAATTCGAAAAATAATGTGCGCGTGCCGTCGGGATGCGGTTCGCTGGCAGTCAAAAACTTGATGATCAGCGATTTTCCCGATTCGATCTCCACGGTGATTTCTTCGCCCGAGCGCAGGCCGTAAAAAAACGCGCTGGTCGGCAAAACACTTACGTCGCCATAGGTCTGCCGGAATTTGTCGTACTTGGTAAAGACGTCGGGGTACAACAGGTAGCTCAACAAATCTTCGCGGCGCACCGGGTGACCCGATTTTTTCTCCAGCGACTTTTGCTCTTTGTCCAGGTCTACTGCTTCAAGATTATCTCCCGGGCGGCCGCGCATGGGAGCCTGGCCGCGCAGGACGATTTTTTGCAATTTCTTGGGCCAACCGCCGGGCGGCACGCCCAGCATGCCGGAAAACATTTCGACCACGGAGTTGGGCAGCGAAAGATCGTGTTTTTCGTCCAGCGCCAGAATATCGGTGGGGCGGAGCTCGTTGGCCATCAGGAAAAGCGCCATGTCGCCAACCACCTTGCTTGAGGGAGTTACCTTCACGATGTCTCCGAAAAGCTGGTTGACCTCAGCGTACATTTTTTCCGCCCCACGCCAGCGGTGGCCTAAGCCCATGGCGGTGGCCTGTTCGCGGAGATTGGTGTATTGACCGCCGGGAATTTCGTGTTGGTACAAGCGCGCGGAGCCTGACTTCGGCCCAGAATCAAAGGCCACATAGAAATTCCGCACCGTTTCCCAATAGTCCGAGCACTCGTTCAACGTTTCGATGTCCAACTTTGTGTCGCACGGGGTGTGGCGCAGCGCCTCCACGATGGCATTCAGATTCGGCTGGCTGGTGCCGCCACTCATGGCCGCGAGAGCCGCATCCGCAACATCCACACCGGCCTCGGCCGCTTTCAGAATGCTCGCGGCATTCAGGCCGCTGGTGTCGTGGGTATGAAAATGAACCGGGATGCCGATTTCCTGGCGCAGCGCTTTCACCAGTTCATACGCGGCGTACGGCTTGCACAATCCGGCCATATCTTTGATGGCCAGAAAATGCGCGCCCAGCTTTTCCAGCTGCTGCGCCATCCCGACGTAATACTTCAGCGAATATTTTGGACGCTCGGCATCCAGAATGTCGCCGGTGTAGCAGATGGCCGGCTCGCATACCGCTCCGGTTTCGAGCGCCGCGTCGATGGAAACGCGCATGTTGTCGATGGAGTTGAGCGAGTCGAAGATGCGGAAAATGTCGATGCCCTGCGCGTATGCTTCGCGCACAAACTCGATGATCACATTGTCGGGATACGACGCGTAGCCGACCGCGTTCGCGCCGCGTAATAGCATCTGAAAGCAAATGTTCGGAATGCGCGCGCGCAGATCGCGCAGGCGTTGCCAGGGATCTTCGTGAAGAAAGCGCAGCGAGGTATCGAAAGTAGCGCCACCCCACATCTCCAGGCTGAAAAGATTGGGCAAGCGCCGGGCCACGGCACTGGCGGTGGCCAGCAAATCGTGAGTGCGCACTCGCGTGGCCATCAGCGACTGGTGGGCGTCGCGGAAAGTCGTGTCGGTGATTAACAGCCGTTTTTCTTTTTTTGCCCAGGCCGCAAACTTTTCCGGTCCGAGCTTTTGCAACATTTGCCGCGTTCCGGGTTGAATTTCCAACCCCAGTGCGGTTGGGATAACGGGAGTGTCTCGAACCTCCGGAGCTTTCTTCCCTTTCACTTCGGGATTCCCGTTCAAGATCACATCGCCGAGATAGGAAAGCAGCTTGGTGGCGCGGTCGCCGCGGGTGCGGAAGCGAAACAGCTCGGGCGAATCGTCCAGAAACGAAGTGGTGACTTCTCCGCTGCGAAACTTGGGATGATTTACTACATTTTCCACGAACGGAATGTTCGTTTTCACGCCGCGGATGCGAAACTCCCGCAGCGCGCGGTCCATGCGCTGGCAGGCCTCGGGCAGATTGGCTCCCCAGGCCGTCACCTTGACCAACAGAGAATCGTAATAGGCGGCCAGGATTGCGCCCGCATACGCCGTTCCACCGTCAAGACGAATTCCAAAGCCCGCCGGCGATCGATATGTGGAAATTTTTCCGTAGTCGGGCGCGAAATTATTTGCCGGATCTTCGGTGGTGACGCGGCATTGCAGCGCGGAGCCGTACAGCGGAATTTTGTCCTGCGCGGGCAACGACAGGGGAGCTTCGTGCAATCGATGTCCCTGCGCCACCAGGATTTGTGAGCGTACCAGATCGATGCCGGTGACCATCTCCGTTACGGTATGTTCCACCTGGATGCGCGGATTCACTTCGATGAAGTAAAACTTCGCGGCGTCGACATCATACAGGAACTCTACCGTCCCAGCGTTGCGGTATCCGGCTTTGTGGGCCAACTTCACCGCGGCCGCGCACAATTCCTCGCGCACGCCCGCCGGAAGATTCGCGGCCGGCGCTACTTCAACCACTTTTTGATGGCGGCGCTGCACCGAGCAGTCGCGTTCGTACAGGTGCACGAGGTCGCCGTGCTCATCTCCTAGAATCTGCACTTCCAGGTGGCGCGCGCGGGCGAGATATTTCTCCAGGAAGACCGAGCCATCGCCAAACGCGGATCGCGCTTCACCCTGCGCCTCCTCCAGCAGGCGGTCCAGTTCGCCGGCGTCGTGAACGACGCGCATGCCGCGCCCGCCGCCACCCATGGCGGCCTTCACCATCACCGGGTAGCCGATTTCGCCCGCAGCTTTGTGCGCAGCGGCCCCGGTTTTTACCGGCTCAGGAGTACCGGGCAGCACCGGCACACCCGCCGAGGCGGCCAGCCGCCGCGCGGCAGTCTTGTCGCCCAGCAATTCCAGAAGCTCCGGTGTCGGACCGACAAATTTTATCCCCGCCGCTTCGCACGCTCGCGCGAACGCCGGATTTTCAGATAGAAATCCGTAACCGGGATGGATGGCATCAACTTCCCTTTCCTTGGCCAGCGCCACAATGCCGGGAATGTCGAGGTAGGCCTCGACAGGTCCCTTGCCTGCACCGATTTGATAAGCCTCATCGGCTTTAAAACGGTGCAAGGCCAGGCGATCTTCCTGCGAGTAGATGGCCACGGTGCGCAGGCCCAGCTCATTGGCAGCGCGGAAAATCCGAATGGCGATTTCGCTGCGGTTGGCGGCCAGAAGTTTGCGGATGAGTTCAGTGGTTTTCATTCCGTGCGCAGGAGAAGCATGCGCGGAATTCTACATTGTTTCATGGACGGAGCGCGACATAAGCCCGCGGATTTTTTTATACGGAAAACTCAAATAATTTCTGCGCGATGACGCATACAGGAAAATGAAGGGATGCGCAAACACGAGGATTCAGGGATTCGAGGTGGATGGTTTGGCGATGTCCGCAGCAGGTTTGGCAGGCGGAGTTTCGTAGGGCGGAGCCGCTTTCAGCTGTTCGAGTTCAGCCTGCACCTTGGCCCACGCCTTCGGATCTTTCTTTGTTGAATAATCGCCGTTCGAGTCACCATAGAACTTCAAAATATCGGCGCGCAGCTCCGACGGAGCCCCGGCGAATTTCTCTTCCGCCAGCTTGCCGAGAAGCTTCGCGAAGGTATCGTCATTCATGAAATACACGCCGGGGCCGGTAGCTTCACCCGTGTCAAAATTATCATTCGGCAATTCCAGATGGCCGTTCCCGACCTGCGTAAGCAGACCGCGATAACGGGTCAATGTGGCATTGAAGCTGTCTTCAAACATCTTTTCCGTTTGCGGAGTGGGAGCCACGAACTTCAGGACCCTCAGCGGGCCGATCTTGGGAAGCAGCCTGAGCAGAAATGCGATAAATTTTTCCTTAAAGGTGGGTTGCACATATGTCTTGCCCCATTCTTTCTCGTAGCTGGCGCGAGATAGATTGTACAGGAATTTCCGCTTGGTCATTCCCGGAGCGTCCTTTTCTATATCCTTCTCCTTCAGGCTCCACGCGATGCGTGTGGCTTTCGGTAATAGTTGGCTGACGTCGTGCCGGTAGGAGCTCAATACCTGCTCTTCGTTGGCGAGCACGGTTTTGAGGTCGAGACCGTATGTTTCAAGAAAGGCCTGCTCCAGTAATGGAGCGGCGACCTGAAAACCGATGAAGTCGTGATAGCTGTCCGGCGCATACCGGTTGTGCGCTACTTCCAGAACGTCGAAGGCAAACTCGGTTTTCACGTGGGCCAACGGATCCTGTTCGTAGGTGACCACGTTCCCATATTTCTTTTTTAGTTTGGGATACAGCAGCGGCACGGAGGGATTCGTTCCGATGCGGTGGCCATCGTTGTCCGCGGCATAGTGGGCCAGAGCGCCCAGGGCAAAAGCGTAATCGTTCAAATCTTTCGAGTCGCGAATGAGGGCCAGGATGAAGTCGGCGCTGCGTACGTAGTGGGTCAGGTCGCTAAAAAAATGACTGCCGTGCGGGTAGTAGCCCATGTCCTGGATGATCGCACCGCCGTAGGCGTAGCCATGCGCCTGGTGAATTTGGTCTACCGTGGCGTGGGGGAAACGCTTCAGCAGCAGCGGCTTGATGTGGGTGTCCCAGACGGTGTCGATGATGGCTTCGTGCGCCAGCACGGCGTATCCGAGGCAGCGCAGCGGCAGGCCCAGCGACAACACCAATGCCAGCGCAACGCCCACCAGAGGCAACTTTCGAGACTTCTCGGTTGTGAAATTGCTCAATGCGGTTCCCTTCTGGGAGGGTAATTCGGGCTGAGACTAGTCTAGCTCATTGGGCGACGGCTGGAGGCGGAGAGCTGGTTTTCGGTACGGTGTGTTCCATAACCGCAGGGGGGAGGAGTCCAGTGGCAACCGATCAATATTTTCTGAGCACGCCAATCACGCGGCCCTGAATCTTCAGGTCATTGGCGGCCACGATAATCGGGCCCATTTCTGAGTTCGCAGGCTGCAGGCGAATTTTCCCTGGGCCTTCGCGATAAAAGCGCTTTAGCGTGGCTTCGTCGTCGCCGATGAGCGCAACAACGATGTCTCCGGCATTGGCGACTTGCGTTTGTTCGCAGACCACGTAGTCGCCATCCATGATGTGATCTTCAATCATCGACGTGCCCTTGACCTGCAGCACAAAGGAATTGCCGCCGCGCGCAAAATCGCCGAGCGAAAGTGTCTCGCGCTCTTCGACGGCCTCCAGCGGTCGGCCCGCCGCGATACGCCCGACCAGCGGCAGCTCCTGAATCTTTCGCTCCATCACCTGGTCTTTTACCGATTTTGGAAGCTGCACAATTTCAATTGAGCGGCTCTGGTTGTAGCCGCGGCGAATGAAGCCTTTCTTTTCCAGCGTGGAGATGTGCTTGTGCACCGTCGCCAGCGACGTCAGCTTCATGCCTTTGCCGATTTCTTCGAAGCTCGGCGCGTATCCATGTTTCGTTTCAAACGAGACAAGATAATCGAGCACTTCCTTTTGCCGCTTGGTCAGGGCCACGTGCGCCTCCGATCGGATGCCTGCGATTTGGAGCTGTGGGACGGCAGGCTCTTAGTGAATTCAACTTAGGCGAAAAGAAAGCGAACGTCAAGCGAAAATGTTCCAAAGTCTAACGATGTGTAAACAACCGAGGGTCTACTGATGGGTTGCAGCTCCCCGCTGCCTCTGTGCGTTGACTTAACGGCGGTTTTCGCTCCATTTGCGAGTCGCCGTTGCATCTGAGTGACCCCCGCAGGCCTCATCGACGCCGTCCGCGCTCCGGTGTGGTATTCTTTTTAGGTCACCCTTTTAGCGCCGCTGCCAGTCCCGCGTGTGAAAACACGCTGGCGACCACGCGCGCTGAGAACGAGAATCTTGGGATATGTCCATTCTGACCACATTGCCGGCGGTACGCGCCAAGCGCGAAGTCATCGATAGCGCGGTTATTCGCTTTGCCGGCGATTCCGGCGACGGAATGCAGATCACCGGCAGCCAGTTCACCAATACCGTGGCGCTATACGGCAATGACATACGCCACCTTTCCCGACTATCCCGGCGGAAATTCGCGCGCCTGCCGGCACGTTGCCGGGCGTAAGCGGCTTCCAGCTGCACTTTTCCTCGGACGACGTGTCCACGCCGGGCGATGCCGTGGACGTGCTGATGGCCATGAATCCCGCGGCGCTCAAGGTAAATGTTGCGAGACCTGAAGGCCAACGGAATCCTGATCGTCAACAGCGACAGCTTCACGGAAAACGATCTGCGTAAGGCGCAAATTTCCGTCGAACCCGCTGGAAGACCATTCGCTGGACAAGTTCCGCCTGTTTCCCGTGGAGCTCGAGCGCCTGACGCGCCACGCGCTGGAACACCTGGGACTCGACGCCAAGTCCATGGACCGCTGCAAGAATTTCTTCGCGCTGGGCATGTGCTACTGGCTTTACAACCGGTCGATGGATTCCACGGTTCGCTGGATTGAAGACAAATTCAAGAATAAGCCGCTGCTCTCCGAAGCCAACAAGCTGGCCATGAAGGCCGGCTACTCCTACTGCGAAGCCACCGAAGCGTTTCAGATCAGCTACGAAATTCCGCCCGCGCAATTGTCGCCCGGACTGTACCGCAACCTGAGCGGCAATCAGGCGCTGGCACTGGGCTTAGTCACCGCTTCGCAGAAGTCCGGTTTGCGGCTGTTTCAGGGCAGCTATCCGATTACGCCGGCGTCGGACATCCTGCACGAGCTTTCGCAGTACAAAGATTTTGGCGTGATGACTTTCCAGGCCGAAGACGAAATCGCGGCGATCACCTCCGCGATTGGCGCCGCGTATGCCGGCGCGCTGGCCGTCACCACCACTTCCGGTCCGGGCATGGCGCTGAAAACCGAAGCACTTGGGCCTGGCGGTTGCCATCGAATTGCCACTGGTTATCTGCAACATTCAACGCGGCGGACCGTCGACCGGTCTGCCCACAAAAACCGAACAGGCGGACTTGCTGCAGGCGATGTTCGGCCGAAATTCTGAAGCGCCCATCCCGGTAATCGCAGCTTCCACGCCCGGCGATTGCTTCTGGGTCGCGCTGGAAGCTTGCCGCATCGCGGTGAAATATATGGTGCCGGTGATTTTGCTCTCAGACGGCTACCTGGCGAACGGCGCGGAGCCGTGGCACGTGCCCGAAGTCGATGACATTCCAGAGTTCAAAGTGCAATTCGCGACCAACCCGGAAGGATTTTTGCCCTATAAGCGCGATCCTCAGACTCTGGCGCGTCCGTGGGCGATTCCGGGCACGCGCGGCCTGGAACATCGCATCGGCGGCCTGGAAAAACAGGATGTGACCGGCAACATCAACTACGAGCCGCTGAATCACGAGAACATGGTGCGCATCCGCGCCGCAAAAGTTGCCGGCATCGTTCAGGATATTCCCGACCTCGTGCCTGCGGGCGATCGCGAAGGCGATTTGCTGATTGTCGCCTGGGGCTCCACGCACGGCGCCATCACCGCGGCCGTCAGGGCGCAGCGCGAAAAAGGACACAAGATCGGGCACGTGCATCTGCGGCATCTGAATCCCCTGGCCGCGAATCTGGGCGATGTCATCAAGCGCTACAAACAGGTGCTGGTTCCTGAGCTCAACATGGGCCAGTTGCTTTGGATTTTGCGCGCCAAGTATCTGGTCGACGCTGTCGGCCTCAACAAGATTCAGGGGCGCCCGTTCAAACAGGCGGAACTCGAGCAGAAAATTGAAGAAATGCTCGGCGGCCAGGAGAATCTCGAATGAGTACGACAACGCTTCCGCCCATCACGCCGCTGACCAAGAAGGATTTTCAAACCGACCAGGAAGTGCGCTGGTGCCCCGGCTGCGGAGACTACGCCATTCTGTCGGCGGTGCAGTCTGTTTTTCCGGAACTAGGCATCGCGCGCGAAAATTTCGTGGTGGTTAGCGGCATCGGCTGCTCCAGTCGCTTTCCGTATTACATGAACACTTTTGGTTTTCACACCATTCACGGCCGCGCGCCCGCCGTGGCTACTGGCATCAAGTCGCTGCGTCCCGACCTGGAAGTCTGGCTGGCGACGGGCGACGGCGATGCGCTGTCCATCGGCGGGAATCACACCATTCATATGCTGCGGCGCAACGTCGGCATCAAGGTGCTGCTCTTCAACAATCGGATTTATGGATTGACCAAGGGCCAGTATTCGCCCACCTCGGAACTGAACAAGAAAAGCAAATCCACACCGTTCGGCTCGGTCGATCGGCCTTTCAATCCCCTGTCGCTGGCTATCGGCGCGGAAGCAACGTTCGTGGCTCGCTCCGTGGACGTTTTCCAGGGCCACCTGAAAGAAACGCTGAAGCACGCTGCTGCTCACAAAGGCTCCGCATTCGTGGAAATTTTGCAGAACTGCAATATCTTCAACGACGGCGCGTGGTTTTCGCTCACCGACCGCGACGCGCGCAGCGAACACGTCATTCAACTGGAGCACGGCAAGCCTCTGATTTTCGGTAAAAATCGCGACAAAGGCATCCGCATGAACGGCCTGGACATGGACGTCGTCGAGTTGGGCAATGGCGTCACCGAGAAAGACTTGCTAGTTCACGACGCCCATCACCTCGACGCCGCTTATGCTTTCCAGCTTTCTCAAATGGAGAAGCGCCCTGGCTTTCCCACCCCCATCGGCGTGCTCCGCGCCTGGGAAGACGTTCCCCGCTATGAAGACGTCATGAATCAGCAAATCAAAGACGTTATCGCCATGCGCGGCGCAGGCGACTTAAGCAAGCTTCTTCGCGCCGGAGACACCTGGGAAGTGAAATAGTACCGCCGGTCATTTTCGGTCAGTACACCAAACTTTTCCCCGCTTCAAAAACAATTCCTGGAACTTCGGCGATTGTGTTACATCTAACGAACTAGCTTCGTCTACTCACTCATGGATGATTCTCACAAATTCACTCCGCTAGTCCCCTTGGGGGAATACGATTCGTTTGCGCAGCACTTTTTCGGCGCCGCCCCAGACCAGGCCGCCAGCCTGGCGCTGCTTTACGAGGTCAGCCGCGACCTGACTTCTATCCTCGATCGCGAAGAACTGTTGCGCCGCGTCGCACAGCACGTGAAGCGCATCGTGAACTATCACGTGTTCACCGTAATGCTTTGGAACGACACCAGCCAGTTCCTCGAAAGCGTCTTCGCCATGCATTACGAAGACGCTATTCCCGCGCGGCTGCGCATGCGCCTGTACCAGGGAATCACCGGGACAGCTGCCGGTGAGCGCCGCCCGGTTCGCATCGATGATGTCCGCAAGGATTCGCGCTACATCCAGTTCGACACCGATGTGGAGGTGCGCGCCGAATTAGTGGTGCCCTTGTTGCTGCAAGACCGCCTGATCGGTGTGCTGGACCTGGAGAGCACCGAGCCGCAAGCGTTCACCCTCGAACATGAACGCATGCTGGACGCCCTGGGCACCTACGTCGCCATCGCGCTCGAAAACGCCCGGCTGTATCAATTGGCGCGCGAGAACGAACTGCGCCTGCTGAACGATCTGAATACCGCGCGGGAAATTCAGCGCCAACTCTTGCCCAAAGGCGCGCGCGAAGTTCCCGGACTCGATCTTTCCGCCGCCTACGCGCCCGCCCGAGAACTGGGCGGCGACTTCTATGATTTTCATCCGTACGGCGAAGGCCGCCTGGCGTTCGCGTTGGGCGATGTTTCCGGCAAGGGAACCGCCGCGGCACTGTACGGATCGCTGGCCATCGGAACGTTACGCGAAGTGGTGAACGAGAGCTCTCTCGGACCTGCAAAATTGTTGTCGGCGCTCAACCAGCGCATGTTCGGCGCCCGGCTCGAAGCAAAATTCATTGCCCTGCTCTTTGGCGTCTACGACGCCCCGGCCCGGCGCCTTACTTTGGCGAATGGGGGAGAACCCTATCCATTACTCGTTCGCGGCGGGGTGACTACCGAGCTTCAAGTGGCTGGCGTGCCACTGGGAATATTTGCGGACAGCGCGTACGAAGAGATTACGATCGATTTGCTGCCGGGAGACATCGTGGTCTGTGCGTCGGACGGGATTCTGGAGTCGGAGGACTCCGACCAGCAGGAATTCGGTGCGGACCGTCTTCACGCGCTGCTCGCCGGCATTACTCTCGACGAAACCGCTCTCATCATTGCCGACCGCATCCTGGCGGCCACCGATGAATACAGCGGCGCGGAATCCACTCCCCATGATGACCGTACGCTGATTGTGCTGCGCGTAACGGACGAGAGCGCTTCTGAAATTGCTAAACTGCCTGTCATCTATTAACAATAGAAATCATTTAGCGCCAAATTCCTAGTTCTCGTCTCCGCCGCCATGAACCGTGCCGCATTTCTTGCACATTGTTCCCGGTTTGGTGTTGTCCACATGGTGGCTGATCGCCGGTAATGTTTTCAGGTAGGCGTAAATATCCTTTAGGTCATCTTCCGTTTGCCCGGCGTAGAACTGCCACGGCATCAGCGTATTGAGTTGCCGCTTGCCCACATATCCCGTCCTCATCGCTTTCAGGAACGTCTCTTCCGTGTAGCTTCCAATGCCGGTCGCACCCTGCGTAATGTTGGAGCTGGCAATTTTTCCCGATGGCTCGTCAAATACCTGCCCTCCCGCAAACTTCAACGCCGTCTCGGGCCGCCCTTGCTTGATGGGCGTATGACATTCGGAGCACACCGCAATTTCCACCAGATAATTTCCCCGGCTTACTGGAGTAGATAAATCGGCCTGCACTGCTGAGGTGATCGGTTCGGGAACTCCGCGGACCAGGTACTTCACCGGAAAATGGACGTCGCTCGCCGGCAGAGGATTACGGATCGGCGTTAAAGATCGAAGATAAACAACGATGGACGCCAGATCCTCCTCGGTCATGTGTCGAAAATGAGAGTACGGCATCAACGGGAACAGCGTCTCGCCATTGCGGCCGATACCCTCGCGAATGGCGCGCGCCAGTTGATCGTCCGTCCACGTGCCAATGCCTGTTTCAGGATCGGGCGTAATATTGGGAGCGACCAGCCTGCCCGGGAAACCCGGTATCGGAAAAAGTTGGCCGGCGCCCTTCATCGCGGCCACGCTTTCCTGCCCGTTGGGCCCGTCCTTGAAGAGTGTGTGGCAATCCGTGCAGCCGGAAACGTGTTCCGCAAGGTAGGTGCCGCGCTTCAGCCGTTCCGGCGTGGCTACAAATTTCCGGTCGGTCAGCGCCCGGGATTTTGAGCCGATGAATGGACGCCATCCAATGGTCGCAGTGATGCCGATCGCCGCCATCACCAGCAATACAAGCACAACAATGCCAAGACTCTTTACGAATTTGGCCATCCCAACTCCCTTTTCAGGTTTATACGATTAGAGGATTTTACCGAAACGGACTTGCCGGTCGCAACGATTAGCGGGACGCCGCGACCGCTGGGGCGCTCGCCTTCTGCAACAATTCGGGATTCTTCAGCACCGGCAGCCATCTCTCGCGTAACACCGCAAACTCCGGCCAGTTCTTCTTGGCCACCGGATCGGACGGGGGCAAACCCAACTTTTCGAAATTCCGGTACTGCCCCTTTTGCAGGATCCGGAAATCCAGATGCGGCCCGGTGGAAAGCCCGGTGCTGCCCACGACCCCGATGATCTTGCCAATCTCCACATGCTCTCTCGCGCGCACGTACATGCGCGCCAGATGCAGATACATGGTTTCGTAGCCATTCGAATGCACGATGTCCACCATGTTGCCTTCGCCGCCTTTGCGCCCGGCAAATTTGACCTTGCCGCTACCGATGCTCTGCACCGGAGTTCCGATGGGCGCGCCGTAGTCCGTTCCGAGATGCGCGCGATAGGTTTTCAGAATGGGATGAAAGCGCGCTTTGCTGAAGTGCGAAGTAACCGGAGCGGCAAATTTCAGCGGGGAGCGTAGAAATTCCTTCTGCAAAGACTTGCCGTCCGCCGTGTAATAGCCTGGCTGTCCCGCCGGATCGTGAAACAGCAGGGCCTGATAATGTTTCCCGCCATTGTCGTATTCGGCCGCCAGAATTTTCCCGTAGGCCGCCGTTTGCCCCTTCGCGTATTTCTTTTTCTCCATCACCACGCGAAACGTGTCGCCTCTGCGCGGGTCGGTGTAGAAATCCAGGTCATACCCGAATATCTGCGCCAGCCGCATGGTCAGTTCCGGAGATTCCCCACTCTGCTGCACGGCATTGAACAGCGAATCTTCGATTTGGCCTGAGACCGCGTCGATCTCCACCGTGGAGGGAATCGCTTTTATGGCTGCCGAAAAAGCGCCGTCATGCGGAACGATGGTCAGTACGCGATCGCCATCGATTTTGTAGTCGATCTCGTGGAGTTGGCCATCGACCGAGCGGCCCACGGTAATGGTGTTGCCCGCGCGGATCTGCCGCAAATTAAATGCCTGCTGGGCCGCAGCTGAAGCGCTGGAGGCCTCGGTATTCGTCAGCCCCAGTTTTTCCAGCGCCACCAGGAAATTCCCGGAGGGCACTCGTTGCTCCAGAGGCACAACCGTGTTTTGCCTTTCTTCGGCCTCAGCCGCGACCGCCGCAATTCTCGCCGACTCCGCTTCGCGCTGTTGTTCCACCGCGACGGCGCGGCGTTGCCGCGCGGAGTACAAAATCCCGGCCCCAACGGCTACAACTATGGCCAGCAAGATAATCGGTAAACGACGGTTCACAATACCTCGTTAGACGAGCGCCGTTGGAAATTGGCTTAAAATTCGAGTCACTCGACTCGATACGCGCCGAACTTGAACGTACGGAGCTTGATTCAATTACGGAGTTGGTGTCAATGAAGTTCCCTGAGGAGTTTTCGTGGAGGTGAATGGGCCGCCGCCAGGGCAGCCATCAATGACTAGTGGCGATTAGTGGCCCGATTGAGGGCCCGGCAGCGTGCTGGATGCTGTCACGTTTGCGAAGTAATTCTGTTCGCGCAAGCGGCGGTAGATTCGACCGGCTACTTCCGCTGCGGTCGGTCCTTTGACGCGGCGAGTATTTCCGCGCAGCAGAACTGCCAGCGCGATTTTCGGATGCGCTCCATCCGCGTAGGTCACGAACCAGCCGATGCGCGAAGGATTCACGTGATCGTCGCAGGTGCCGGTCTTGCCCAGCGGAGTTTCATCGCCGCCGCGGTCATAGCTCGACCTGCCCGTGCCGTAGAGCACGGCGGCCAGCATTCCTTCGCGAAGTTCCGGCAATATTTCCGCGATATTCAGTTCGCGCTTCACACGCGGCGTAAAAGCAAGCTGTTCCTCAGGCGTGCGCGGATATTGCAGATAGTAGAGCGTGCCGCCATTTGCAAAAGCCGCGGCCAGCGACACCAACTGGAACGGCGTCATCTGTATGCCTTCGCCAAAACTGGACATGCGCGCCACTCCGCCGTGCGGCGGGGGCTGCATCGGAAAAGCTCCGGGATGTTCTTCCGGCAGGTTGTAGCCGGAAAGCTCGCCCAGGCCCAGCAGGCGCGCGTACTTGGAAACCACGTCGAAGCCCATGCGCAGGCCGAGTTGCTCAAAAAATTCGTTGTTGGAATGCGCCATCGCTTCGGTAAGGTTCATGTACCTGCGGCGGCCAACCTTCAGCATGGTGTCGCGGTCGATGACGTTTTCTTCCAGCGCTGCCAAAGCAATCGTCGGCTTGATGGTGGAGCAAGGAATGTAGCCTTCGCCGAACGCAATTTTCTGATTCACTACGGTAAGAATCCTGCCGGTGTTGGGATCCACTGCGACTACCGCGCCGTTATAACGGCCCAATCCTTCTACCGCTGCCTGGCGCACAATTGGATCGTCAAACGTGGTGACGTCCGCGCCCGAAGAATTCGCAAACGTGGGCACTCCTGCGCCGTGATAACGCGCAGGTGCTCTGCGTGAGCGTGTTGCTGGCTTGACAGCTGCGGGCGCCGCCGGTGCCGGCAAGGCGCACAGTGCCGCGAGCACAGTTGCAACCGTCGCTTTTACGAGATCCTTCACTACAACCACCTCAGGTTTAGTCTTCCCTTACACTACTTCGCGGGCGTTGATTCTCATCGAAGCCGCCCCGTTGGTCAACAACCATTCGTCGAGATCTTTCCTGCTGCATCAACCCGGTCTGCGGCCGGATGCGGCCATTTGTGCAATCTGTCCCGAACGGTGCCGAACTACTGGCCTGCCTGCTTCCTGCTGAACGGCAAGTGTCGCTCTCAACTTGAGACATACTAAAACGCGGTGGAGCTCGCCGCAATAGCCTATGGGGTCCAGTACGAAAGTATGTGCTTTGTTTTGTATCAGCTGGCCCAGGGGTCAGCTACTGACCTTGCGTCCGGCAAGCGATCACCGAACGAAAAAATGCCCTCCGGTTTTCCCGGAGGGCATTTAGCATTGCGAGATGTGTCGAGTTACCGGGCTGGCCGGCCTCGAGAAGCATCTGTCCCAGCCGCAGCAGCTGAAGCCTTTACCGGCGGCTTGGCGTCGGCGGGCGCAGCCGCGTGTCCGTTGGGCCCAGGTGCGGCGGCGCTGTTGGGATTGCTCGGTATGGAAATTTCCAGCTTCTTGCGCAGCGCCAGCTCCAGCTTGTCGCGTACATCTTTATTCTCTTTCAAAAACGTGCGCGCGTTTTCACGGCCCTGGCCCATGCGCTCGCTGCCAAAACTGATCCACGTGCCGCTCTTCTCCAGCACACCGCGATCCACGCCCAGGTCGATCAAATCGCCTTCGCGGGAAATTCCTTCACCGTAGATGATGTCGAATTCCGCCTCGCGGAACGGCGCAGCCACCTTGTTCTTTACGATTTTGGCGCGCGTGCGCGAACCGATGACTTTGTCGCCTTCCTTGATGGCCTGGATGCGGCGAATATCCACGCGCATCGAAGCATAAAACTTTAGGGCGCGGCCGCCCGTTGTCGTTTCCGGATTGCCGAACATCACCCCAATTTTTTCGCGAATCTGGTTGATGAAAATCAGGCAGGTGCGCGACTTCGAAACGATAGCGGTCAGCTTGCGCAACGCCTGGGACATCAGGCGCGCCTGCAATCCCATCTGCGGATCGCCCATTTCGCCTTCGAGTTCAGCCTTGGGCACCAACGCGGCCACCGAATCCACCACCACCACGTCAACTCCGCCGGAGCGGATCAACGCTTCCGCAATTTCCAGCGCCTGCTCGCCGTTGTCCGGCTGCGACACCAGCAAATTGTCTACATCCACGCCCAGCTTTCGCGCGTACACCGGATCGAGCGCGTGCTCGGCGTCGATAAAGGCCGCCTGGCCGCCCAGCTTCTGCGCTTCGGCGATGACGTGCAGCGTCAGGGTGGTCTTGCCGCCCGATTCCGGGCCATAAATCTCAATCACGCGTCCGCGCGGGAAACCGCCGACGCCCAGCGCCGCATCGATCGACAAACAGCCACTGGGGATTACGCTGACGGGCACCAGTACGTCGCGGCTGCCCAGCCGCATGATGGACCCTTTGCCGTAGGACTTTTCAATCTGTGAAATTGCGGCTTCCAGTAATTTGGACCTATCGTCTGCCATGCAGCACCTCGGTGGAAGGAACTAGAGTCTGAATCGTCCGTGCTATACCAATGTGGGACATCATTCGAATATAACCTATAGTACTATATAGCTAACTTATCTGAACATTACTTATGTATAATCCAAGCCGCCGGTCGCGGCGCTTTACTAATCGCCTTGATCCGAGTTTCTCATGTTGCCCAGACCGGAACTACCTCTCGAAACTTGCGATTTGGCGGCCTGTTGAAAACTCTGGAGGCAAAATAACACTGGGGCGAAGAAAAAGCAAACACTATTTTGACCCTGCCTTCTGGCCTTCCCTAGGCTCCCCATACCCGTAAAATCCCTTCCCGGTCTTCCGACCCAGCCATCCCGCCGCCACATACTTCTTGATCAGCGGGCAGGCGCGGTATTTGGGGTCGCCTAGCCCTTCCTGCAGAACATGCATGATGTCCACACATACATCCAGGCCGATAAAGTCAGCCAGTTCCAGCGGTCCCATCGGATGATTCATGCCGGTCTTCACCACTGCATCCACAGCTTCGGCCGTGGCCACGCCCTCCATGACGCAGTAAGCCGCCTCATTAATCAGCGGCATCAAGACGCGATTGGATACAAACCCGGGCGCGTCATTCACCGCCACCGGCTTCTTCCCCAGCTTTTCCGCCAGCTGCATGGTGGTCGTAAACGTAGCGTCATTGGTCTGCAGCGCCCGGATTACTTCCACCAGCACCATCACCGGCACCGGGTTCATAAAGTGCATTCCCACAAAGCGCTCGGGCCGTTTAGTAAGCGACGCCAAAGTGGTCATCGAAATTGACGAGGTGTTGCTGGCAATAATCACATCGTCTCGCAGCAGCCGGTCGGCATCCGCAAGAACAGCGCGCTTGATCTCGATTTTTTCGGGAACGGCTTCGACCAGAAAATCAGCGGCCGCGATGTTGGAAATATCAGTGACCGGCAGCAGCCGCTCCAGCGTACTTCCCCGCTCCGCCTCGGTAATTTTGCCTTTTTTTACTTCCCGCGCGAGGTTCTGCCCGATGGTGTCCATGCCGCGGTCCACAAAGCGCTCCTCCACATCACGCAGAATCACTTTGTATCCCGCGCGCGCGAAAACATGAGCAATACCATTGCCCATGGTGCCCGCGCCAAGCACTGCCACCGTCTTGATGCCGTCTGCGCTCATGGATTACTTGGGAGGAGCGCCCTGCGTCACTTCGCGGACGATCTCGCGGGCCCGCGTTTCATTTCCCGCCGCAACATATATGGCCGTAACGCCGGCTTCAGCATTCACACGCGCTGTAAGATTATTTTCGCCCAGCGCGCTGGTCAGAAACTGCGCCAGCTTCGCATCGCTCCCCTTCCACACCAGCACGTTGGCCGGCGCATCATTGACTTTCGACGGCAGCGACGACGGGTCCACCACTTCCGGCTGCGCGGGAATCTCCAGATCTTCCGGCGCCTTATCGAGGACCTTTTCCAGCAGTGCTTTCGCCGCCGGATAATCACTGGTCAAGACCGCGACTTCAAACCCGAACCGCGGTTTCCAGTCGATAGGCAAGGGATCCGCGGTCGGCGCCACTGAATCATCGCCTAACACCTTGTCATCAAAGTCGATTCCATTGGCTTCCAGTTTCTCCAGCAGATTTGCGTGTACCGCGGGATTTTCCCCCGCCCACAGAATTACAAACGACCCTTCCTTGCCGAATTCAGACATGCATGCCTCGCTCTAAGTCGATGCGCCGTTCCGCGCTCCCTGCTGCAACATGTTGCGCAAAAGCCGGGCCGCCTTGTGCGCATCATCTATCGACGCAGAGGAAGTCTACTATACCCAGCGCCGAACCCGCAGAGGGCGCCAAACCGCCCAGACGCCTGAGCCGCTAAGTACAACGATCTAAAGCCCTCCCGCCCCGCTTGCGTCTTTTAGCCGTGCTACTTCGTATACCTCTGTACAATGAGCGCGACGTTTCTATTCCCGGCCATTTCGAACCACAATGCTCACCAAGCGGCGGCGCTGCCAGCCTGTTCCTTTTCTGTGCTGATGAAGGACGAAAACCAAGCCCTGGCGCGTGGTTTGCAACGGCGCGATCCCGACCTCCTCGACCGCCTCATCGAGCAATATCAATTCCGCCTGTTTCGCTACCTGGTGTACATCACCGGCGACCGCACCCGCGCGGAAGACTTTTTTCAGGAAACCTGGATTCGCGTTCTCGAGCGCGGGCACCAGTATGACGGCAAATCGCGCTTTGAAGGGTGGCTCTTCACCATCGCGCGCAACCTGGTGATTGACTGGCAGCGTCAGCGAAAAATACAAAGCCTCGATTCGCTCACCGCTCCGGATCAGGCGCATCCGCTGCAGGTAAAGGATGAGCGCGCAACATCGGCACTCGATGCGTTCCTGAACACCGAGCAGGATGCCCAGGTGCAAGGCGCGATGAGCCAGATTCCCGCCGTTTACCGTGAAGTGCTGCTGCTGCGCTTTCAGGAAGAATTGCAGATCGAAGAAATCGCCGCCGTACTGGGCGCGCCGCCCTCCACGGTAAAGTCCCGCTTGTACCGCGGACTGGAAGCCTTGCGCACCACACTGGAGCCGCGAACCTCATGAACGAAAATATCCATGAACGCGCGCAGCAACTGGTTGCTCAGGATCGCGTCGAAGGTCTCTCGGCTTCCGACACTGCCTGGCTTGCCGGACATTTGCAAGAGTGCGCGGATTGCGCGAGTTTCGCGCAGAGCACTTCCGCGGCGTTGCGCGCGCTGCGCACCATGCCTGTTCCGTTGCCCGCGGGCCTGGCGGAGCGAACGCAATTTCGTGTCGGCTTGCGCGCGCAGCAGCTTCGCCGGCGTCAACCGCGTCACCGCGCGCTGTGGATCGCCGCCGGTGTTTCCTGGGCCACGGGAGTGGCCAGTGCGCCGCTGGTTTGGCGCATGTTTGCGTGGCTGGGCGACCATGCCGGCGTTCCCAAACTGGTGTGGGAGGCCGGATTCGGATTGTGGTGGGCAGTACCGGCGCTGATCGCAGCCGTCGTGCTGCTTTCCGAGCACGAAAAGCAATCGCGCGAAAGTTTTTGGCTCCGGCGAACTGAGTAACTAGACGAATTAACATCGTGAACATTTCGGCAGCAAGCGAAATGCGTCACAGGAACTGACGAGGTCAACGTCATGTCGGATTTTCAGGTGAACACTACGTTCAGCGAAAAGATGCGGCGCATCCGTTTTCGCCGCACCAGGGAAACCACCCGTTTCCGCGATGAATTTCGCATCGTGCCGCGATGGCTGATCGTGACCATCATTGTGCTGTTCGTTGCGGCGCAGGTGGGATTCCTGATTGCCAATCTCGGTTTTCACGCCATGAGCAGTCCGCCTGGTGAACCCTTTCCATTCCCCAATAACGCACTGCTCTCCGCACTCAGCATTGCGGGAATGATCACCGCGGCCGCCATTCCACTGTCCATGTTTTTGATGCTGATCGGTTATGTGAATCGCGACGCCAAGCGCCGCGGAATGAATTCCACGCTTTGGACGCTGCTAGTCGTAGTTTTGTCGCCGGGTTGGCTCGCCCTGGGATTCTTCATCTACTTCCTGATGCGCGAACCGCTGCCGTATAACTGCCCGCAGTGTAGCGCCACCGTCGGCGCGCGTTTCAATTACTGCCCCAACTGCAAATGCAATCTCCGGCCCTCTTGCCCGCAATGCAAGCGGGAAGTTGGCGAGCTCGACAAGTTTTGCCCTTATTGCGCTACAGAATTAACTGCCGGAAATGTTTCCGGAGCCGGAACATTCCCGCAAGACGCGCCCATCGTCAGAAGCTCTGTCTGAGCTACATCATCTCCACGGCGAGGGCCACCGCGTTGCCGCCGCCCAGGCACAGCGCGGCGATTCCGCGTTTCAGGTTGCGCCTCTGGAGTTCATAAAGCAACGTAACCAGGATGCGCGCCCCTGATGCGCCAATGGGATGACCGATGGCCACCGCTCCGCCGTTCACGTTCACTTTTTCAGGATTCAGGCGCAAGCTGGCGCATCACCGCGATCGCCGCAACTGCGAACGCTTCGTTCAACTCGATCAGGTCGACATCCTTGTCGCGGTCCCAACCAGTCTTGCTCAATAATTTCTCCACCGCTTCGACCGGCGCCATCATCACCCACTTGGGTTCCACTCCGCTGACCGCTTGCGCCACGATGCGCGCCATGGGCTTTTTGCCGACGTGTGCGCGTGGCGCTCGCTGGTGACGATCAGCGCCGCGGCGCCGTCGTTCGTTCCCGGAGCGTTCCCGCCGTGACCGTTCCGTCTTTCTTGAAAGCCGGCCTCAGCTTGGCGAGCGCCTCCATCGAAGTATCTTCGCGCGGCGACTCATCGTATTTCACGACGATGGGCGCGCCCTTTTTCTGCGGCACCTCGAGCGGCAATATCTGCACTTCAAAGAAACACGATTTGCGCGCGCGCACCGCCTTCTGATGGCTTTCGAACGCAAACCGATCCTGCTCTTCCCGGGTGATTCCGTATTTTTCCGCCACCAGCTCGCCGGTCATGCCCATGTGGAAGTCTTCGTAGGCATCCCACAGGCCGTCATGAATCATGGAGTCGACCAGCTTGCCGTCGCCGATGCGATAGCCGGTGCGCGCCTGCGGCAATAGATAAGGACAGTTCGACATGGACTCCATCCCGCCCGCCACCACCACTTGCGATTCGCCCAGCATCACCGCTTGCGCGGCCAGCGCCACAGCTTTCAGACCGGACCCGCACACTTTGTTGATCGTTAGCGCCGCCACGCGTGGATCGCAGCCGCTCTTCAACGCCGCCTGCCGCGCGGGATTCTGGCCCAGCCCGGCCTGCACCACGTTGCCCAGAATGGCTTCGTCGATTTGTTTCGCATCCAGGCCCGCGCGGCGCGCCGCTTCCGCCACAACTTTGGAGCCCAGCTCAACCGCGGAAAAACTGGAGAGCCCGCCCTGAAATTTGCCCACGGGCGTGCGAACGGCACTGAGAATTACGGGAGTTTCCATTTTCAATCTCCGGAAAAGCGGCAGCGAATAAGTTAAAAATTCTGCTCGTCCGCGCTTGGTCCATACAACGCAGGCACGGGAATATCCAGCTGGCGCAGATACATGGTGAGCTGCGCGCGATGATGAATGATGTGGTTAAGGCACATAACCCGAATCACGTTGTACTTGGGCATTGCGAAAAGAAC
Source organism: uncultured Acidobacteriota bacterium (assembly GCA_963819625.1). Classification (GTDB taxonomy): domain Bacteria; phylum Acidobacteriota; class Terriglobia; order Acidiferrales; family UBA7541; genus Acidiferrum. The sequence continues at coordinate 292,028 of CAWFWY010000015.1, read as the reverse complement.
TTGCCCTTTCCACTTCAACGTCCAAGTTTCTTTGAGCTGTTCGTCCGTAACCTTGGCGATGGCATCCCGCCCTTTCTGACGCTGCTCGTCAAAAACTTTTAGTAACTCGGAGGGATTGTCTACTTTGACGCGCGGACTGCCCTCGATTTCAAATTCCGACGTGTTGATCGTGGTTATCAGAAACTGCGGCAACGTGGCGATATGCGATGCCATCCATCCCAGTGAACCCGACTTGGCATGCGGCTTCCAGTCCCACTTTTCCGCGGGCACCCGCTCCAGCGCCTTGCGCGTGTTGGCCATTTCCTGGTCGTATTCGGTGACGAGTAATTCGCTGGTGGGCATTATGGACTCCTTGAAGATTCTGCTCCGAAGTTAGCGGGAAATTTAATTGTACTGGAACAATGAAAGGCGAAGCAATTTTCGCAAGTTCACCTTGCGTTTTTCGCGGGCTCGCCGGAAAATCCCGCCATGGCTCACCAGTTCACAGCTTCCCACACCAAAGACGCCATCGATCTTTTTCGCCATTACAAGCGACTGGCCGACAATGCCATCGCCCAGTGCCCCGACGACAAACTCTGCGCCGAAATCGATCCCGAATCCAATTCCGTCGCCGTCATCATGAAGCACATGGCTGGAAATATGCGCTCGCGCTGGACCGATTTTCTCACTACCGACGGCGAGAAGCCCAACCGCCAGCGCGATTCGGAATTTGAAGCTTCTCTCAAAACGCGCGAAGAGCTACTAACGATGTGGGAAGCCGGATGGAAACTACTATTCGTTGCGCTGGCTTCTTTAACTGACGCCGACCTTTCCGCGACAGTCACGATTCGCACCGAGCCGCACTCAGTGACGCAGGCGATCAACCGCCAGATCGCTCACTATTCCTACCACATCGGCCAGATCGTCTATCTGGCGCGGCACTTTGCGGGCAGCCAATGGAAAACGCTGACCATTCCAAAACACAAATCGACCGAGTTCAATGTGCGAGCAGCCTCGGGAGAGGCATCGCAACGCTAACGTATCGGCCAAATCCGGACTGCACCAGATTCAAGGCGTGGCAGTCTTCGCTTCCTCTTCGCCCTCGATTCCGCTAAACTATGCAATACATGGCCACACTTTTCGACATGGGCTTGCCCGCTGCAGCGGAAGCGCCCGCCGCTCCGTTGCGGCCGGAACTCCATGTAAACGATGCGCAGCGGCGCGCTATCAGTCATGGATCAGGCCCGCTGCTGGTCATTGCCGGCGCCGGCACAGGAAAAACGAGGGTCATTACCGAGCGCATTCGCCATCTGCTGGAATCGGATCCGGAATTGTCGGGCGAAAACATTCTGGGCCTGACGTTCACGAAAAAAGCTGCCGGCGAAATGAAAGCCCGCGTCGTGAAAGCAGTAGGCGAGCGCGGCAAAAAAGTGACCCTCGCCACGTTCCACTCCTTCTGCGAATCGTTGCTCGTGGAGCTCGATCCCCAGCGCGTAATCCTTAACACTTTCGACCACTGGATCCTGCTGCGGCGGAATCTGGCGCGGCTGCGCCTGGAAAAATACCGCCGTATCGCCGATCCGGGACAATTCCTGAACGACTTTGTGGAATTTTTCAGCCGCTGCCAGGATGAACTGGTTTCTTCCGCGAACTTCCAGCATTACGCCGACGGCCTGGCCGCGAACCTCGATGCCGAACGCAGCAGCCTCGACGAAGACACCTTCGCCGAGCGCGCCAGTCACGTAGCGCTGCAGCAGGAAATTGCGCGAGCCTACACCGCCAGCGAAGACCTGCTGCGCGAGAAAAAATGCGTCTCTTTCGGCTCGCTGATTACCGGAGCGGTCGAACTGCTGCAAAAAGACCACGCGCTGCGCGAAAAACTGCAACAGCGCTACCGCTACATCCTAGTCGACGAATTTCAGGACACCAATATCGCGCAAATCGAGTTGCTACGTCTCCTTTGCGCCGAGCCGCGAAATATCTTCGTGGTGGGCGACAACGATCAGGCCATTTATCGCTTCCGCGGCGCTTCGTTCGGCAGTTTTGCCATTTTCGAAGAGCGCTTCGCTGGTCTTAAAGACAGCGACGACCCCGGCCGCTACCGCGTCACGCTGACGGAAAACTACCGCTCCACGCCGAATATTTTGCGCGTGGCGACCCATGTGATCGGACAGAACGCCCGCAGCGATCGATTCCCGCCCAAAATGCTGACCACCGCGCATCCCGAAGGCGAGAAAATTCGCATCGCCGAGCTGGCTACCGCCGAAGAAGAAGCTCGCTGGGTGACCAGCGAACTCGAACGCCTGCACCGCGCCGGCCACCGCTGGAAGGATTTTGCCGTTCTCTATCGCCAGCACGCCCATCGCGATGAGCTGGTCGACGAGCTTTCGCGCGCGAAAATTCCCTTCGTCATCACCAAGCTTTCCATTCTCGAACATCCGCTGGTGCGCGACGTGCTGGCCTATCTGCGGCTCATCGCCACTCCCTATGACGACGTCGCCTGCGCGCGCGTGCTGTCCGCTCCCGCGTGGCACCTGGAGCCGCGTGATTTGCTTCGGCTCACCGAGCGCGCAGCGAAGAAGCGCGGCACCTCGCTGATCGATGTGGTGCAGACGCCACAGACCGAGCTGGCTTTTGATTCCTCGCAGGCGTCGCTGCAAGTGCTGCTGACCTTTCTTTCCGCGCAGCGCAAAACCATGCGCCGGCGCAACGCGCGGGAAATTCTGGCAGAAGTCATCGAGTGGCTCGAAATCAACGAGCGCCCCGCGCTGCAGGATCGCAAGTACGTCACCCGCCTGGCCGAGTTCCTGGTCGAGTGGGAACCCAAGAGCGACACGCGCCGCCTTCCGGAATTCCTCGAATATCTGGACTACTTCGAACAGGCCGGCGGCACCGTAAGCCTCGATGACGATGTACCTGGCGACGCTGTGCAGTTGATGACCGTGCATGCCGCGAAGGGCCTGGAATTTCCCCACGTGTTCCTGATGCGCCTGAACAACAAAGCCTTCCCGGCGACCGAGCGCACTCGAGTATTCGAATTCCCCGCCGCGCTGATGAAAGAAGGCGCGCCCGCGGAACAGTTTCACATTCAGGAAGAGCGCCGCCTGTTTTACGTCGCGCTCACCCGCGCGCGCGAACGCCTGACCGTCACCGCGTTGACGGATCGCAAAGGCAAGATTCCCACGTTCGTCGAAGATATCGTCATGGACCCGGCTGTGAAACGGCGCAACGTGGTACAACTCGCGCCGAAACTGGTGCCGCGAGAGAAAACCAGCGACGCGGGCCATCTCGCCTCGGCCACCTCGCTTTTCCCGCTCCCGCTCGACCCGCCCCGTATCTTTTCGCGCATCGCCGGCTGGGCCGAAACGTTTCATCCGCCATCACCCGAGCCCTTGAAGCTCAGCCCTTCCGCGCTCGATAACTATCGCCGCTGCCCTCAGCAATATTTATTCGGGCGCCTGTGGTCGCTGCAGGAAGGACCCCGCGGCACTATGACCTTCGGCCGCGTGGTACACGACACCATCCGCAGAACCCTGGCCGAATTGCGCAAGGGAAACAAACTGCCGTTCGAGGAAGTGCAAAGAATATTCGAAACGGAATGGAAGTCCGCGGGTTTCGAAGACGACTACCAGGAAGATGAGTACAAGAAAGATGGCGTCGAGCAGCTGCGGGTATTCCATGCCGCCATGCTGGAAAGCCTGCCGGACATCCTTGAGCAGGAAAAAGTTTTCGAATTGCCCATGGAAAATAACGTGATCATCACCGGGCGCATCGACCAGGTAAACGCGCTGGGCCGCAATGACGTCGAAATTGTCGACTACAAGACCGGCCGCCGCAAAAAAGACCTCGACGCTCGGAGGGATTTACAGTTGAGCATCTACGCCATCGCGGCGCGCGAGATATTCGAATGGAACCCGGTGCGCCTGGTGTTTCATTACCTGCAGGACAACCAGATCCAGGCCACAACCCGCGATGGCAAACATCTCAACGAAGCCCAGAAAATCATTCAGGAAGTGGCCGCGGACATTCGCGCCGGCCAATTTCCGCCTCGTCCGGGCTATCTGTGCCGCAATTGCGCCTATCGGCCGGTCTGTCCCAGCCATGAAGAGTCCCTGAGCTCCTAGCTCGATTTTCAAAAAGCCGCAAAAATCAAAAAAGGGACGCGGTGGAATTCTCCGCGCCCCTCTACTTTTTAATTCTGTTAAACCGCTGACTTACTTGCCTTTTTTTGTGGTGCTTTTCTTGGCCTTCGCTGGCTTCTTCTTCATCTCTGTACCTCCTGCATTCCACGACGGCCGGCAAAAAATTCGCCGGGTCCGCTACAGTTGTCTCACAAATGTCCGACGCGCACTAGCGGCAAAACAATTTTCTGAAAATAATTTGCGAGCAGCCAGGCGGACTATCGCGGCGCGGCGCCCGCGTAGTAGCCCTCGCGTGCGTCGACCTTCAGGCCTTCGCGCTTCACGCGCACTTCGATGGAGTGATAATCCAGCGCGCGATTGGTCCCCGCCGGCGAGTACGCCAGCGTGTATTGATTGCGCGCCTGCTCGGTGACCTTAGAATAAAGCTCTTCCATGATGCTGCGCTTGGCCGCGAAGTACACGTCGCCGCCGGTGTCATGCGCGTAATCCACCAGCCGGCTGAAGCGCCGCTCGAAAAACGCGCTGCTCACCGCCACGCTGTATACCGAAACACCGTAGCGCAACAACTCCTTCACCGTTTCCTTATAGCTGTGGGTGTTCACCCTGATTCCGTTTTCGCCATCGGAAATCAGGAAAATAATTTTGCGCCGCTCGTAGCCGCGATCCTTGAGCAATTGCGCCGCGCTGTACACCGCGTCGTCCAGCGTCTTGGTGCTCTGCCCTTTGATATTGGCGACTCCGCCCGCGATATTCGGCGCATCGCTGTTGGCCGCATGCCCATTAATGGTCGGGCCGTTCATCATCGGAGATGAAGGCGGCGCCACGGCGGGCTCGGTATCCAGCTCGGTGCGTTTCAACTGGGTCAGCAGCTGGTCCTGATTCTTGTTGAATCCTTTGCCTGGGTGAAAAAACTGGTCAAAGCGGCAGATGTCGGCTTCATCGGCGGTGCTCATCCCGAAGAGGATGGAGCGCAGGCTGGCGGCCACTTCCTCGGCATCTTTTCTTTTAAGGTCGTTGTCGATCAGCACCACCATCGAGAGCGGAAACGCCTCGTTGCTGAAGTATGCGATGCGCTGCTCCACGTTGTCTTCAAAAATGCGGAACTCGTCCTTTCGCAAATCGGGCACCAGCCGGCCCTCGGAATCCTTCACCGTCACCGGCACGATCACCTGGTTCACGGAGATGCCAATCGTCGCTTGGCCGTTACTTTGGCCACTTGCCGGTGCCCCAGGCGTGTCCGCCAGCCCTTGGGCCGGCGACTGCTGGGGAGGTGGTTGCGCCCCCGGAACCGGCGTGGGCGTGTTCGGCTTTGGTTCCTGACTGTTCAAAAATGCCAGCGGGACGATCGCCAGTGTTGCCACCGCAAGAATGGTGCTTTTTCGTAGACTTTTCATGGGCCTCAAGCCAAACTTCCTGTCGGATTTTGCTGCGCTGTATTCCGGCTGCACATCCATCCCATCAGTTCATGGCGGCATCGAAGTTGCTGTCGCCCGTCAAGGCGAACTAACCACCGAATTCTGCAAAGGAAAGTATACATGCCTTCTTTGAGTAATCTCGTGAGGCCCGGGTTGGCTCTATGCGTCGCGTCAATTTTCGCCTTTCCGGCGGTTCCCCAAGACAACCAGGGCCAGGGACCGGTCATCAAGTCGCAGGTCAACCTCGTCAACGTCTTCGTTACCGTGCGCGACAAGAGCAAGCGCATTGTCGGCGACCTCAAAAAGGAAGACTTCAACCTGCAAGAGGATGGCCAGGAGCAGAAGATTGCCTTCTTTTCCAAGGAAGTAAGCCTGCCCATCACCCTCGCGCTGATGCTCGACACCTCCGGCAGCGAGCAGGACATGCTCGGCGCCATTCAGGCCGCCGGCAGCCAGTTTCTGGATCGCGTGCTGCACAAAGGCGATGAGGCGCTGGTGATGTCTTTCGACACCGACGTCGATATGCTGTCCGATTTCACCGACGACCGCGCGCAGCTCGATCGCGCCGTGCGGCGCGCACGCATCAACACTCCCGGCGGCGGAATGATCGCCGGCAATCCCGGGCCCATCGGAAATCAGCAAATGACTGGCACGGCGCTGTACGACGCCATTTACCTCGCCAGCGGTGAAAAGCTGAATACCGAGGCGGGACGCAAAGCAATTGTCATCGTTACCGATGCGCAGGACGAAGGCAGCAAAGTGCGCATCGAAGAAGCCATCGAATCCGCGCAGAGAACCGATTCCGTCATTCACATACTGCTCGTAGCCGACCGCCGCTTCGGCGGCGGGAACGGTGGAGTAGCCAAGCGGCTGGCCGATGAAACCGGCGGGCGAATGATATCCGTGAACTCCGAGAAGAAACTAAAAGAAGCTTTCGATGAAATTTCCGACGAGCTGCGCAGCCAGTACACTCTGGGCTATTACCCCAGCAACGCGGCGCGCGACGGCAAATTCCGCAAAATTAAAGTGGAGACCACCAACCACGACAACAGAGTGCTGGCCCGCAAAGGCTACTACGCTCCCAAGGGAGACAATTACGGCGCAGAGCCTGCCGGCGGCGCTGCCCCGTCGGCGTTAGCGCGCGCGAAATAACCTCGCCTGGCGTTTACCTGATAGCCCTTGTGATCCGGCGTTTCGATCCGTATTTTGTGGTAGCGGCCGTCCAGCACGTAATTCGTCGGGTTGTACGCGATGGAGTACTGGTTGCGCAGCTCGTCACCGATGTCCTGGAACGATTGGTCCAGATCGTCCACATGGTAGGGGAAAAAAGCCCGCCCGCCGGTGTCCTCCGCCAAATCTTTCAGGACCTGGTCGCCTTCCGTTAAGTGATTCTTGCGATTCGCCAGTTTATCGGGATCGGTCTGCGACAGGGCAATCCATTGTGTGCTGGTGCTGATGGTATAAATCACCACGCTGGTGCGTTGCGCCATTTCGATGGCTTCCGCGCGTGTGTGCGTCGACAAATTGTCGTCGCCATCACTGATCAGAATCATCACGCGCCGGACTACGTCGGGCTGGTCGCCCGGCGGACGCGGCGGATGGCTCAATTCCTTCACGCATGCCGAGTAGATGGCGTCATAAATGGCTGTGCCGCCACCGGCGCGGGTTTTCATGATCTCATCGCGCAACGCCCCGGCATCTCCGGTGAAGGCCTGCAGCACCTGCGGCTCATCGTCGAAGGTCATCACAAACGCTTCGTCCTTGTTATGCCGCAACACGCTGAACAGAAAATTCGTGGAGGCTTCCTGTTCGAACTGCAGGCGCCCGCGGATACTGTTGGATGTATCCAGCAACATTCCAATTCTTAAAGGAAGATCGGTCTGCTTACTGAAATAGCGGATCTCCTGCGGGACTTTGTCGTCGTAAATCTTGAAGTCGTTCTTATCCAGGTCGGGGACCAGCTTGTTGCGGCGGTTCAGCACAGTGAACAAAATATCGACCAGGTTCACGCGCACCGGAATGATTGTGGGATTCTGGCCCGGAGCCGGCGCGGGCGCTTCCTGAGCGGCGGGAGACTGAGCCGGCGGCGCGGGAGGAGCAGGCTGTTGCCCGTGGTTTCGCAGCGGCAACAGCAGCACGGCGCACGCGGCCATAACGGAGACTAAAAATAGTTTACGTGGCATGTGACAAGATTATAGGTACCCGGCAAGCGCAGCGTCAATTTTTCCCGGATCTCCCCCGGAGGCCTTCGCCAGTGCATGCAGAAACTCGCGGAGCTCGACCGGCAGTGGCGCGTGCAACTCCATCCTCTCGCCCGTTCGTGGATGAGAAAAGATAATTTTGGCGGCGTGCAAGAAGTTGCGGCCCAGAGGAGGCAACTCAAATCCTCCAACTTTCAAATGTGCCGCTGCGCCATAGAGCGTGTCGCCCACCACCGGATGCTTCAGCGCGGAAAAATGCACGCGGATCTGATGAGTACGCCCGGTGTGCAGCTGCACTTCCAGCAAGGTCGTGGCGTCAAGCCGCAGCAGCGTGCGCCAATCGGTGCGCGCTTCGCGAGGATTTCCAATCTTGGCGCCGTGCCAGGTTTTTTGCTCCGCGGCCATGCGCACTCGGCGCACTGGATCGCGGCCGATGGCCAACTCGATGCGCCCGCTGGTTTGCGCGAACGATCCTTGCACCAGCGCAATATAGGTTTTGTTCACGGTGCGTTGGCGAAAAGCTTCGCCCAGCCGCGCGTGCGCCGCATCCGTCTTGGCCACCAGAATCACGCCAGAGGTTTCCTTGTCCAGCCGGTGAACGATTCCCGGCCGCAGTGCATCCCCGAATTGCGAAAGCGTTTGACCGCGTCCCAGCAGCGCGTTCACCAGCGTGCCGGTGGCGTTACCCGCGCCAGCATGCACAGTCATCCCCGCGGCCTTATTCACCGCGATGATGTCGGCATCCTCATAAAGAATATCCAGCGGAATGGATTCGGCCTGCGCGCACAACGGCGGGCGCTCCTGCGGATGTACGTCGATTTTTTCTCCGCCGTGAAGCCGATGCGCCCCTTTCGAAGTCCTGCCATCGACCTGCACCAATCCGCCATCGATCAATTCTTTCACTCGCGTGCGGCTCAGTTCCGGGAATCGCGCCGTCACCACGCGATCCAGCCGCTCCCCGGCCTCGGAAGCTGAGACTTCGAACGACACCTTGGTGTCTTCGGAGGCGCCCGGAGAAATTTTCGTCTCGATCGATTGTTTCTTGACGGCCATCATCGTTCAGCCGCGCTTGCGGGAAGATACAGGAGCGCCGTCGGCCTTCGAGCCGAAAATCGCATCCAGCAAAACCAGCGCCGCTCCAACGGTGATCGCGGAATCGGCCACATTGAACGCCGGCCAGCGGTACGAGCCAATCCACACTTCAAGGAAATCCGTGACGCCGCCGTGCAAAATGCGGTCGGTCACGTTCCCGGTTGCGCCGGCGATCAGCAGCGCGAGTCCCGCATGGGTCATTGCGCCGCCGCTCTTGCCGGCGATCAGCAGCCAGGTAATCAGAACCACCGCCAGAATCGATCCGCCGATCAACACCGTTTTCAACCACGGCGAAGACCAGTCGGCAAAAAAACTGAAAGCGATGCCGGGATTTACGCTATGCACCAGGTAAATAAAGTGATGAACGACTTCATGGCGCCAGCCTTCCACCGTGGATACTTCGAACCAGGCCTTGGTCGCCCGGTCGGCGATCACCACCACAAGTGTGAGCCACAACCATCGCAGCCGCGCAGGCAGCCGCACTACGTTTTCTCCGGGCGCGCCACAAAATTTCGCAGCTTGGTGCACGCCCACATGTGTGCGTGATCGCTCAAAGTATTATTTCAGGATGCACTTTCGATTTCGGCTAGCGCCTCGGTGCACCGCTCGCAAATTGTCGGGTACCGTTTGTTTTCGCCTACGTGGATCGAATAATTCCAGCAGCGCTCGCATTTCGCTCCGTCCGCTTTCTCGATCTTGATCGCCAGCCCCGGCAGCACTTCACTTTGCATCGCGCCTTCGGGCGCGGACCCGTCCACCTCAACCTGCGAAACAATAAACAGCGCCGGCAAGTCGCCGCGCCGGTCCTGCAGCAATTTCTGCAAACCGGCTGCTTCCCCGCCGGCATGCAGCTTCACTTTTGCTTCCAGCCCGCCTCCGATGCTCTTGGCCGCGCGCGCCTGCTCCAGCGCCACCAGCACTGCAGCCCGCACCTGCGCCAGCCGCACCCACTGTTCCGCCGCTTCTTTACTGATCCCACCGGCCAGCGATTCCGCCGCGGCAAATTCCATCTGGTGCACGCTACCCGCGCCTTGGGCATCCCGCGGCAGCATTCTCCAGATTTCCTCGGTGGTAAAAACCAGCACCGGCGCCAGCAGACGCACCAGCGCGCTGGTAATCTCCCACACCGCTGTCTGCGCCGAGCGCCGCGACTTGCTACGCGGAGCCTTGGTATACAGCCGGTCCTTCAGCACATCGAAGTAAAACGAGCTGAGGTCCACCACGCAGTAATCGTGAATCGCGTGATACACGCGGTGAAAATCATAGCCTGCATACCATTCCCGGCATTTCCGCGACAATTCCGCGGTGCGCTCCAGCATCCAGCGGTCGATCTCTTCCAGTTGCCGGTTGGGCAATGCATCCTTCACGGGATCGAAGTCGTTCAAATTTCCCAGCGCGAATCGAAACGTATTCCGAATCTTGCGATACGCTTCGCTGAGCTGGGTCATCACCCGCTCGCTCATTTTTACGTCGGCTTGATATTCCTGGGATGCCACCCACAAGCGCAGCAAATCCGCGCCCCACTTTTCGCAAATCTCCGCGGGCTCGATGGCATTGCCCAAAGATTTCGACATCGGCCGGCCCTGCTCATCAAGCGTCCAGCCGTGAGTCACTACTCCGCGGAAAGGCGCGCCGTTGCGTATCCCCGTCGCAACCAGCAGCGAACTCTGAAACCATCCTCTATATTGATCAGGCCCTTCCAGATAAATGTCCGCCGGCCACTCCGCCCCATGCAAAACCGCCAGGTTTGACGAGCCGGAATCGAACCACACATCCAGGATGTCGTGCTCCTTGCGCCACTTCACCGCGCCGCACGAGCATTTCGTCCCCGCGGGCAGCAGCTCTTCGGGAGTGTGCTGATACCACGCGTCCGCGCCTTCTTTCTTGAACCACTCCACCACATTGCGCAAAGCGGCAAAATCTTCCAGCCGTGTCCCGCACGCATCGCAATAAAACACAATGATGGGCACGCCCCAGAAGCGCTGCCGCGACACGCACCAGTCGGGGCGCTTCTCGATCATTTCAAACATGCGCTCTTCGCCCCACGCGGGGATCCATTTCACGCCCTGCAATTCATTGAGCGCCTCTTGCCGCAGTGATTTCTCCCTACCAGCCGCAACCGCATCCATCCTGATGAACCACTGCTCGGTGGCCCGAAAAATCACCGGATTGTGGCAGCGCCAGCAGTGCGGATACGTGTGCTTGTACTCGTGATGGCCAAGCAGTGCACCGCGATCCTTTAGCAATTTCACGATGATGGGATTAGCTTCAAATACGGTTTTCCCTTTGTATTCCGGCAAACCTTCCAGATATACGCCGCGATCGTCCAGCGGAGCGTATGTTTCCAGTCCGTATTTCTGGCCAGAATAAAAATCGTCCGCGCCATGCCCCGGAGCAGTGTGCACAACGCCACTGCCCTGATCCAGCGTCACGTACTCCGCCAGGATCCCTGGTACCTGAATCGGCAAAAACGGGTGCTGAAATTTGCGTCCCTCGAAATCCTGCCCCTTGAAAGTTTCGCGAATGCGCGCCTCTTTAATGTCGCATTCAGACTGCAGCGCCGCGATCCTGTCGGTGGCCAGCAGCAACGCGCCTTTCTCGGTGTCCACCACCGCGTATTCATGAGTTGGATGGAAAGCCAGCGCGCGGTTGTGAGGCAGCGTCCACGGCGTGGTGGTCCAGATCACCGCGCTCACTTCCTTGCCGGGTTTTTCCCCGTTCGCAATCGCAAACTTCACCCACACCGACTGGCTGATGTGATCCTCATATTCCACTTCCGCTTCCGCCAGCGCGGTCCGGTCGTGCAGGCACCAGTACACCGGCTTGCGCCCGCGATACACGTATCCTTTTTCCATGAAATCGAGGAAAGCGCCCGCAATGGTCGCTTCGTATCCATAATTCATGGTCAGGTAGGGATCGTTCCACCGGCCAAAAACACCCAGCCGCTTGAAATCCTTCTTGTGCTGCTCCACATAGCGCGTCGCAAATTCCCGGCACAGTTTGCGAAATTCCGATGCGGATACTTTTTCCTTGCCGCCCAGTTCCTTTTCCACCTGCGTCTCGATGGGCAAGTCCGTGGCAATCCCAACCCGGCACATACGGCGCGTAATGTCCCGCCATGCTCTCCGATTTCACGATCATGTCTTTCAGGATTTTATTCAGCCCGGTGCCCAGGTGAATCGTTCCCGTCGGGTAAGGCGGCCCGTCGTGCAGCACGAACAGCGGCTTCCCCTTGCGGGTCTCCAGAATTTTTTCGTACAGGTGCGCCTCCTCCCATGCCGCGAGCTGTTTGGGCTCGTTCTGCGGCAAGCTGGCTTTCATGGGGAAATCGGTTCTCGGCAGGTTCAGTGTTTTCTTGAGTTCGAGTGGTTCGGCCATGAGCTGAGCGAAAGAAAATCCCCTTTTGTTTTGGCGCTAACGGTCCGGTTGCTTGCCATCTTGGTGCTAGCTGTGTCGCAATTTGGCGACATCAATGCCGTTCGCCGCATGTATACCGCCCACCTGCTACGACGGTTGGTTGTGAGAGCGGGAAACATCGGAAAGCATCGTGAAACGCGTATGTTACAATGAATAGCAGTCGATGTCAGCCGCGTGGCTCGCGCAACCTTTCCCGGCCTGCGCGAATCATATCCGGCTGGGCACGCTTAATCCGCGACTAGCTGCGTCTAAACCCAGGGGAGACGGTGCCGGGTAAAATGATCAGTCTTTTGCCGACTCAGCCTCAGCCAACGCAAGGCAACACTCCTGGAACCCCGGGCACCCCAGCGCCCCGATACCTCAATTTGGAACCCCCCGCCGTTTTGTGACCGAAGGTTTCTGGGCCAACCTCAAGCAATTCCTGACCGAACGCCCGGTGAAGATCCGCGGTGATTTCGAGTCTCCGCTGATGCCGGAAAATTACGGCGACGGATTCACCGAAAATCTGAAAACGTGTCTTGAAGTCCGGCCCGGTGCCGCAAGGGCCCATCCGAACAGCCAGCTGGAAGTAGCCTGGGGCGCTGGTTTCGGCGGATTCGGCAGCCGCATCAAGGAGCTTGTTCTTCCCGGTCAAGCAAGCTCCCACGCAGTGGACCAGCAAGCCGGTCAAGGTCAAAGACATCTGGTCCAAGGACGAAAATTTTGGCTGGACCCAGGTCATCTCCATCGGCCTGCACGCCGTAGTCATCGCGCTGCTGGTGATTCCGCTGTTCACTCATATTCTGCCCGCGCTCCACCGAAGCCAAGAACAAGCTGGACATGACGCCGCTGGATATTTCGCCTTACATTACCACCCTGCCCGCAGGCACCAAGAAAGCCGGCGGAGGCGGTGGCGGCGGCGACCGCTCAGTTACTCCGCCAACCAAGGGCAAAGCGCCCAAGTTTGACTACACCCAATTTACGCCGCCCTGAAGCTACGCTCAAGAATCCAGCGCCAAAGTTGCCGATGGATCCCACGCTGCTCGGCCCGCCAGACTTGAAGGTGGTCAATCCCCCTCTCACGAATATGGGCGATCCGCTGGCAGCCTCCGTGAATAATTCCGGTGGACCCGGCGGTGGCGGCGGCATCGGCACGGGAACCAGCGGCGGCATTGGCAGCGGCAGCGGCGCGGGCCTCGGACCCGGCGATACCGCGGGCACCGGCGGCGGCGCTTTTCGCGCCGGCGTGAACGGTGTCGGGTCGCCCGCAGTGCATCTACTGCCCGCAGCCGGAATATTCCGACGAAGCGCGCAAGGCGAAATATCAGGGCACGGTTTTGCTGGACGTCACCGTCACCGCGGACGGTCGGGTCGTCAATCCCAGTGGTCATCAAAGGCCCCGGACTGGGCATTGGAAGAAAAGGCGCTGGCGCAGGTTCGCAATTGGAAGATGCGTCCGGCTCTCGGCCCCAGCGGCAAACCCGTAAATTGCCGTGTGCAAATCGAAGTCACTTTCCACCTCTACTAACTGCACGTCAGCGGCCGTCAGAGGCCACACATCACTCCAACGAAACACCGCGATGTTCGTGCGCGGCCCGGCTTCAATCTGTTACGATTTGCGCATGATGAAAACTCCTATGGCCGCTGCTGGCCGTTTTGCTCGCCTCGCTGTTTCTCGTCCGCCAATTCGTCCGGCTCAGACCGCGGCTGAAACCGGCTCTTTGCAGTTCACCGCCAGGATTACGCCCACCGCCGCGCGCCCCGAGCCGGTGCGGCAATTCACGTTTTACGTTCTGAGCAAGAGTTACGCTGACGTCGCTCAGGAAGTGGCAGCAGCGACGTGGTGCCTCCGCGCGATGAATTCATCGACGAGCTGAAAGTTTCGCCCGAACTGAAAGAATGGCTCAAGGCTCACGACATTCTGGATTTGACCATGCCCGGCCTCGACAAGGCGCTCACACGCCGACGACGTGCTGCACGTTCCCGAATTTTTGCTGGCCTACCAGCGTTCGAATAGCGGCGGCGTAACCAGCGGCATTCCCAAACCGAAATATAACGACGCCGACAAGGAAGATCACCCGGAGAAATACGAAAAGCAACACCAGGAATATTTCACCGCGCTGCGCAAATTTATTCGTTCGCGTCCGGAAACCATGAGCGGCATGGAGCTCGAGCTCGACGGCGTCAATCCCCAGCGCAAATGGGAAAAGCTTGAGAGCGACCACAAAAAGCACGTCCAGCACCTGGCGCCGGACGTGGCCCAGACGAAATACCTGGTCGCCAAGACTGATACCGATCTCGACGGTCGCGCTGGAGTCTCCGGCCTCCCGCCGGGAAGCTACTGGATCAGTTCGCTGAACCTGGATGCCGACGCCGGCGACACGCGGGTGCGCTGGGATGTGCCCATCGCGATTCAGGCGGGCAAGACGACGCGCATTGAATTGACCAATCTCAACGCCACCGACTCGCGCGCCGCATCCGCACCCTGATCCCGGCCGACGCGCACCATGGGCACCCTCTCGCGCTGGGTCATCTTTAACATTTTCGTTTTGGTAGCAATCGCGCTGGACCTGGGCGTCTTTCACCGCCGTCCGCACAAAATCGGTCTGCGCGAAGCCGCGATCTGGAGCGGCGTCTGGCTTGCGCTCTCTCTGTTGTTTGGCGTGGGCGTGCTCTGGTTTCTCGGACGACAGCCCGCGCTGGAATTCTTTACCGGTTACCTGATCGAAAAAGCCCTCAGCATCGACAATCTGTTTTTGTTTCTGGTCATCTTCAGCGCCTTTTCCGTGGACGAGCGCGTGCAGCACCGCTTGCTGGCGTGGGGCGTGTTAGGGGCGCTGGTCATGCGCGGAATCATGATCGCGCTGGGCGCCGCACTGGTGGAGCGGTTCGAGTGGATCATGTATGTCTTCGGCGCGTTTCTGGTGATCTACGCCGGCATTCACGTACTGCTGTCACACGCCAAGCCGGCACTCCGGAACAGAACAAGATTTTTCAATTGGCCAGCAAGCATTTGCGTGTGACTCACAATTATCATGGCGAAAAGTTTTTTGTGCGCGCGACAAGAAGCTGTTCGCCACTCCTCTTTTTCTCGTCCTACTGGTCGTGGAAATCACCGATATCACCCTGGCTATCGATTCGATTCCCGCAATATTCGG
The DNA here is from genome assembly GCA_963819625.1 of uncultured Acidobacteriota bacterium. Taxonomy (GTDB): domain Bacteria; phylum Acidobacteriota; class Terriglobia; order Acidiferrales; family UBA7541; genus Acidiferrum. The sequence goes on along the minus strand of CAWFWY010000015.1, from coordinate 276,645 downwards.
AATCACTCACGACGCCTTCATCGTGTACACCTCCAACGTCTTTGCCATTCTTGGTCTGCGCTCGCTCTATTTCATGCTGGCCGACGCTCTGGGCCGGTTGCGGTATTTGACCGTCGGGCTGGCGTGCGTGCTCTTTTTCATCGGCGGCAAGATGATGGTGGAGCGGTGGGTGCAGATACCTGTTCATATTTCCCTGGGAGTAGTCGCGGCAATACTGGTGGTGGCCCTGATCGCGTCGTTACTGTCGCGGCCGCTTCCGCCGGTTGTGCAAGGGCCGGGCGGCGGTACGATTGCCACGAGTTCCTGATCTGGCTCCTTCTAAAAATGACCGGCGACATCACTTCCGCAATTCTGAATCTTTCGGCTCCGGAAGCCCCCGCTCGCCTGGCCGCTGCTTCTGAAATTTATCGCTTCGGTCGCGGCCCGGCTGACCGCGCGATTTTCCCGTGGTGGCAGGATTCGGAGTTGTCTCGCCTGCTTTTAGGTCCGAAGCCACATGTCACTGTCGGCGTGGCCGTGCAACATGAAACTTTCGCGCGTATTCGTGCCGCCGCCGGGTCGCCGGCGCTCGCAAACGTTCCACCTGACCAGGATGCCGAGGAATTTGAACTGCATTTCGCGGATGGGGTCGAGCTTGACGTGCTGACTTCCAAAGACCCGCGCGGGCCGGGCGCCATCGCGCGTTATCTGGCCCGGTTCGGCGAGGGCATTCAGCAGGTGGAATTTCTTTGCCTGGATGTCGGGCGCGCCTCGCTCATCCTGCGCGAACGCTTTGGTGTCGCCTCGCTGTATCCGCAAGCCCGCCCAGGAGCCGGCGGTTCCACCATAAATTTCTTTCTTATTCCAGTCCCCGATGCTGCGGCGGAGAGCCGCAAAGTCTTGATTGAGTTGTACCAGTTGCCTGCCGCGCCGTCATCAGCGCAGCACTCCCCTGATTAGCCTCCTCCGCCTATTCCCCACTCTGCTCGATTAATTTGGCGACCAGCCCAGTCCAACCCGTCTGGTGGTCGGCGCCCAGCCCCGCGCCATTCTCGCCATTGAAATATTCGTAAAAAAGAATCAGGTCCCGCCAGTACGGATCGCTCTGAAAAACTTCCGTGCCGCCGTACACCGGGCGCCGCCCATTCTCATCGCGCAGGAAAATATGGGTCAGCCGCCGCGATATTTCCGCCGCTACCTCCCACAAGTCCATCTGCTTGTTCGAACGCGTGGGGCACTCCACCTTGTAGTCTTCGCCGTAATAGTGATGGTATTTCTGCAACGACTCCACCAGCAGGTAATTCACCGGAAACCACACCGGCCCGCGCCAGTTCGAATTCCCTCCGAAAAGCCCCGTTGTCGATTCCGCCGGCTCGTAATTCACGCTACTCACCGTGCCGTCCACGCGCAGCTCAAACGGATGATCCCTGTGATAACGCGACAACGCCCGCACCCCGTGCGGCGACAGAAATTCCGATTCGTCCAGCATGCGCGACAATACCCGCCCCAGCTGCTTTTTGCTTACCAGCGAAAGCAGGAACCGGATCCCGCGCGCCGAGCTCTGGGTCATGTCGATGTGATCGGGCACATCCGGGTGGTTGTCGATAAACCACTGCATCCGCCGTTTGAATCCCGGCAACCGGTCGATGGCCTCCGGCTCCAGTGTTTCCACCGCGAACAACGGAATCAATCCCACCATTGAGCGAATTTTCAGAAACTGGTCGTCGCCGTTAGGCAACCGCAACACATCGTAGTAAAAACCGTCTTCTTCATCCCACAACGACTGCGATTGCGACCCGAAATTATTCATCGCGTGCGCAATGTACACGAAATGTTCGAAAAATTTGCTGGCGATATCTTCGTAAGCGCGGTCTTCTTTGGCCAGTTCCAGCGCGATGGCCAGCATGTTGAGGCAATACATACCCATCCAGCTGGTTCCGTCGGACTGCTCCAGATGGCCGCCCGTCGGCAGCGGCGCGGACCGGTCGAACACCCCGATATTGTCGAGACCCAGAAATCCACCCTGGAAAATATTCGAGCCGTCGGGATCTTTTCGATTTACCCACCAGGTAAAATTCAGCAGCAGTTTGTGAAATACCTTTTCCAGGAACCCGCGGTCCGCCACTCCGCGCACCCGGCGCTCGATCTTGTAAACACGCCACGCCGCCCAGGCATGCACCGGCGGGTTGACGTCGCCAAACGCCCATTCATAGGCCGGCAATTGCCCGTTGGGATTCATGTACCATTCGCGCAGTAACAGCACCAATTGATCCTTCGCGAAATCCGGGTCCACGATGGCCAGCGACACGCAATGAAACGCCAGATCCCACGCTGCGTACCACGGGTATTCCCACTTGTCCGGCATCGAGACGATGTCGTCGTTATACAGGTGCGTCCAATCCTTGTTTCTCCCGAGCCAGCGCTCTTCCGGCGGGGGCGGTCCAGCCGGATCGCCGCTCAGCCACGTAGCACGTCGTAATGATAAAACTGCTTGGACCACAACATTCCCGATAGCGCCTGCCGCATCACCGATCGCGCGTCGTCTGAAAGATCCTTGGATGTGCGCGACGCGTAGAATTCATCGGCTTCCGCGCTGACGCAACGCAAACACGTCGATCGAAGCCAGCGCCGAAATCGTCGGTAGCGGGCACATCCTTGTCTCGTTCCGCGTGCCCCGGCGAAGTGATCGTCCCCACCGTCCCGGACTCGCTGCCCAATCCGCTCAACGGCTCGATGTCCGTCAACCGCAACTTGAGTGTTGCGCTTTCGCCCGGATTCAAAGTCAGCGGATAATACGCGGCCATCTTCGTCCCGGTCTGCGCGGGATTCACCACGCGCTTGATTTTTCTGAATCACATATTCGTGGAAAGCGTCTTTGACATACGGCGTGCGATTTTGCCCGTCCGAAGAGCCGCTCGAAGTCGGTCTCGTTCTCGGTAAACAGCAATTGCGGCTGCCCGCGGCACAAAAGCCAGCGCTTCCCGTATTGCCAGTGCTCCACCTCGACGCAGCTGCAATCCGCTCAGTCCTACTGCTTTGCGCACTACCGGCCGCCGCGTGTCTCTTCCCCACGACCACGTGTTGCGAAACCACAGCGAAGGCAACAAGATGTAGCGGTCGCCGCTTCCGGTCCGCGATTGACCGCCGTGATCTTGATGAGGATATCTTCGATGTCGGCTTTTGCGTATTCGACGTACACATCGAAGTAGCGGTTTTCCGCAAAAACTCCGGTGTCCAGCAGTTCAAATTCCGGTTTGCTCGCGGCCCCGTCGCGCGTTTTCCGCCACCAGCGTGTCGTAGGGAAATTCCGCTTGCGGATATTTGTAAAGCATCCGCATGTAACTGTGCGTCGGCGTGGAATCCAGGTAGAAGTAATACTCCTTCACATCTTCGCCGTGATTTCCCTGGTGGCCGGTCAGCCCGAAGAGCCTCTCTTTCAGAATAGGGTCGCGCCCATTCCACAGCGCCAGCCCAAAGCAAATCATCTGGTGCCGGTCGCTGATGCCCCCGATACCGTCTTCGCCCCAGCGGTACGCGCGCGATCGCGCGTGATCGTGCGGAAAATATTCCCAGGCCGTCCCGCCGGGGCTGTAGTCTTCGCGCACCGTTCCCCACTGCCGCTCCGAAAGGTACGGTCCCCAGCGCTTCCAATATTTTTTGCGGGTGCGTGTTTCCTCGAGGCGATGATCTTCCGTGGTAGGGAGTCTGGGCATTGGGCTGAGTCCTGCCGTACGCGCTTCGTATTTACAATCTGTGTTCGAACTTATCGTCGCATCATTTTAGTTTGCGCAGTGGGCTGGAGTTCATGACCCGTGCTCGTTCCGGCAATCAAAAACGCTAGCTCGTCCGCCTCTTCAAACTATTGACAGCGTCAATTGCCCAACGATCGACATTCGGAGCCTCATAAGGCGGCTTGGATATGGTTGCGTACACACTCAGGTCGGACCAAACCAGATAGATGTGCGTCCAAATCCACCCGTCCTCTTTAAGATTTATGGCTCCGGCAAAATCTGGTGCCCACTCGTGCTCAAAACAGAAGGAAAGGGTCCCACCGTCCACCGGCGGATTCGATCTTGTCCTTGATTCTTTGCGCCGCGCTGACTTGCTCGCCGGTCTGCGATCGACTGGATAGTTGGAGTGCGCAATCACTTGCTGGCCTCCAGAAGCTCGCTAATAGATCGTCATATTCTTGGAAGACGTCATCGGGCAAATCGATTTGATAACGGCCTGTTTGGGAAAGAACAATTATCGAATGCTTTCATCCGCGCTGCACTCTAGTCGGTGCCGTCGACAATTCCAGGTTGAGTGGTTGTCACAGAATCGGATGCACCCGAAAAAGTCTTCCACCCGCGTCGTGACAAGCTCCAATAAATGAAATAGCCAGATGCCGCAGCGCCCGCCATCAGCGCAAATCCCGGTAACCATTCCTGCAACACCAGTTCCCCGATGGAGAACATGCAGCAATACACCAGCGTGCAGCCCATGATCCAGTCAAAGGTGTTCGCGCCCAGATCGCGCACCGGAGCAATCTCCGGAGCCAGCGCCGCGATCCTCTTCCAGCCATGCACGGTAGGCTGAACGCGGCGGTAGAACTTCACCAGCCGCTCGTTCGATTCCGGCTTGGTAATCAGCGTGGTGACCAGCCACACCACGGTGGTCGAAACGGTGGTGATCAGCGCAGTTTTCGCGAACACCACGGAGTCATTGCCCGCGAAATGCACCCGCTGCAGCGAGATGGAAACCACAAACGCCGCAATCATCGCGGAGATTTCGCTCCACGCATTGATTCTCCACCAGTACCAGCGCAGCACCAGCACGCTGCCGGTTCCCGCGCCCATCCCCAGCAGCAGTTGCCACGCCGACTGAATGGAATTGATATTGGCCGCCGCGTAGCCGCTCAGGATCACCAGCAGCACGATGAAAATCTTGCTGACAAAAACGTAATGCTTGTCGCTGGCCTTGCGCACAATAAAGCGCCGGTAAAAATCATTGATCAGATACGAAGTTCCCCAATTCAGTTGCGTGCCCACCGTGGACATGAACGCCGCGAGAAACGCCGCCACCATCAACCCGCGCAACGCCGGCGGCAGAAAATCGCGCAGCACCATCACGTAGCCTTTTTCCGGCTCGGCGGCAAACTCCATGCTCGGGTGCAGCCCGCCGTGCGGCGAATACACCGCCACCGCCACCAGACCGGTCAAGATCCAGGGCCACGAGCGCATCGCGTAATTGGCGATGTTGAACCACAACGTCGCGCCCAGCGAATTTTTCTCGTCCTTGGCGCTGAACATCCGCTGCGCTACGTAACCGCCGCCGCCCGGCTCCGCTCCCGGATACCAGCTCGCCCACCACTGCACCGCCAGGTACAGACAAAATGTAATGACCGGCAGCGTCCACAGCGCGTTGGTCGTCCACCCCAGATTAAACGACGGAAAAAATGAAAGAATGTTGCCGGTGGTTTGGCCCGACTGCCGCACCATGCTGTCTACATGCGACAGCTGCACCTTCAGCAGCGTCATCCCGCCAAGTTTTGCCACCGCGATCCACGCCAGCACCACGATCATGGTCATCTTCAAAATAAACTGAAACAGGTCCGTGACCAGCACGCCCCACAGCCCGCCGATAAATGTATATATCCCCGTGAACGGCACCAGTATCAGCACGCAGATCAGCAGCGCGGTATGTTCCGGCGCGCCCAGCGTGTAATGCACCAGCACATGGCCGCCCACCGCAATCTGCAGCACCCGTCCGGCGGCGATCGCATCGCCCAGCAAAACCGTCGTAATGCTGATCATGGCCTTGATGACCCAGCCCAGAATCAGGCAATTCATCAACGCGCCAAGATAAATGGCCCGGAAGCCACGTAGAAAAGCCGCCGGCTTGCCCTCGTAACGCAGCTCCACGAATTCCACGTCGGTCAGAATTTCCGCGCGGCGCCAGTAACGCGCAAAGAAAAAAACCGTCATCATGCCGCACAGGCACTGCGACCACCACAGCCAGTTCCCGGAAATTCCGTTCTTGGCCACCAGCCCGGCCACCAGCAGCGGTGTGTCCGCGGCGAACGTGGTCGCCACCATCGACGTGCCCGCCAGCCACCACGACACATTGCTGCCCGGACACGAAAAATTCTTCCGTGCTGCCCGACGAGCGCCGCCGGTAATACAAACTGATCAGCAGGTTGAGCAGCAGGTAGGTGCCGATTACAATCCAGTCGGTAGCGGTCAGCGCCATCTTCGGTTTCTGCCCCTTGCTGCCCGTTGTCCCGCTGGCGGGCGCAACCCTTTGGCGTCGCGCTACGGTTTCGGACGCGTCGAGTTAAATCGTTTTAGTAATGGTCTGACCGCGAAACCGTGGCCCGGATGTTGTAGTCTATCGGGAAGCTGCGACCGCAGAGAATGGCTCAGAATAGTCCAAATGGCAAGGGCGGCCATCGCAGAAATTTCACAGGTGGTTGCGCCTGCTCGAAGCCTACCATGCTGGTGGTCCTGAAATCCAATTATGAAGAGTTGAGCCGCGAAGCCGCGCGCATCGTGGCCAACGCCGTGCGCCAGAATCCCGCGGTGCGCCTCGGCCTGGCTACCGGCAGCACCACGCTCGGCGTGTATCGCGAGCTGGTCGCGCCTGCATCGCGACGAATCACTCGATTTTTCGCGCGTGTTCACTTTCAATCTCGACGAATATCTCGGAATTTCCCCCGAGCATCCTCACAGCTTTCACCACTTCATGCTGGAACATTTTTTTTCGCACGTGAACATCGACCCCCGCAACGTTCACATCCCCGACGGCACCGTCACCGGCGACTACGAAAAATACTGCGCCTCCTATGAAGATGACATTCAGCACGCCGGCGGCATCGATCTGCAGATCCTCGGCATCGGCCGCAACGGACACATCGGTTTCAACGAGCCCACCTCCAGCTTCGCTTCAAAAACGCGGCTGAAAGTGCTCAGCAAGGCCACCATCGACGACAACCGCAAATTTTTTGGCGCCCGGCGAAACCATTCCCCGCTGCGCCATCACCATGGGCATCGGCACCATCCTCGCTTCCCGGCGAGTGCTCATGCTCGCTACCGGCGCGGCAAAGGCCGCCGCCGTGGCCAACGCCATCGAAGGTCCCATCACCGCGTCGGTCACTGCGTCCGCGTTGCAGCTTCATCCCGACGCCACCGCCATCCTCGATGAAGAAGCCGCCGCTCAGCTCAAACAAAAAGACTATTATCGTGACGTCATGGAAATGACCGCGCTCTTTACACCCGGCAGATTGTCGTAGTTTCGAAATACTGGACCCGATTTTCAGGGGATGGGCATGAATCGTTCAATGAAGACCGCAGCTTTCGCAGCTCACCATTTTTTTGCTTGCTGCGGTCGTCCCGCTGGCCGCGCAGAACCCTCCACACCGCACCATCGCCATTACCATCGACGACCTTCCCGCCGCCTCTGCGGATTTCATGACCGCCGACGAAATCAACGGATATGACCGCGAAGCTCGTGACCACCCTGCGCGACCAGAAAGTTCCCGCGGTCGGCTTCGTGAACGAAAAAAAACTTTACAAACTCGGTGAAGTCGACGCCCGCATCAATGCCCTCAAAATGTGGGGAGACAATGGCCTGGAACTCGGCAATCACACCTACGCGCACACTTCCCTCAATCGAGTAACCCTGAAGGACTGGGAAGAAGAAGTGATCCGCGGCGAGACCGTGACCGCCCAATTGCTTGCCCAGCACCAGATGAAAATGCGCTATTTCCGCCACCCGTACCTCGACACCGGGCGCGACCTGCAAACCCGCCGCGATGCCGAAGCCTTCCTCGTGAATCGCGGCTATCGCATCGCACCGGTCACCATGGATGCCTGGGACTGGATGTACGCGCCAGTCTACGAAGACGCTCGCAAGCGCGGCGACACTGAATTACAGAAAAAATTGGTCGACTCCTATCTCGCTCACACCACCGACGTATTCGATTACTACGAAAAGCTGTCCAAAAACCTGATCGGATATGAACCGGCGCAGATTCTCTTGCTGCACGGCAACTGGCTCGAAGCCGACCACATCGGTGAGTTGCTGGATCTGCTGCGAAAACGTGGCTACCGTTTCGTTACGCTCGGGGAAGCGCTCGGCGACACCGCCTACAGCCTGCCCGATGAATATGTCGGCGAAGAAGGCGGTGGCTGGATTGAACATTGGGCCATCACTCGTGGCCAGCCACCCAGGGGCACGCCGGAATTTCCGCAGTGGGTGATGGATCTTTGGAAAGCATTGCCGCGTCGACCCACTCAACCGTGATTTTTGATGGGGACAGGCTCTAAATAAGTATATGGAGTCCAAATTTGAAAATACTTGCGAATGCAGTGCGTGACTGCCGCAAAGGTCCTGGGGAATGGTTCACCGGCACGGTATGGATCGACGAAATCGTCGCCGGTGCCGCGCCCTCGCGGGTAAGAGTGAATCGCGTGTCGTTCGAACCGGGAGCGCGCACCGCTTGGCATACCCATCCGGTAGGGCAGGCTTTGCACGTATTAACGGGCGTTGGGCGCGTACAGTTGGCAGGCCAGCCCGCGCAGAGGATCGGCCCGGGCGATTCCGTGTGGATCGAAGCCGGTGAACGCCACTGGCACGGCGCCGATGCCACCCATACGATGGTCCATCTCGCCATTCAGGAAGCCGACGAGCACGGCGTAGCTGTCATCTGGCTGGAACACGTCACCGACAGGGAATATTCAACGCCGCCGGCATAAACCTGCGAAAGCGAATTAGTACCACCAGCTCAGCGCTCGAGATGGTGGCTGGACACCAGCGCGAATAAATATACGAGTACCCCGAGTCCCAGGAAAAGTCCGCCGGCGCCGAGAAACACCACAAAAGCGATCACTCTGGTCCACAGTAGACACAAAACTTCAACCAGCAATCCGAGGATCACCAGAATCCCGGAGCACTGCAGCCTCCGTTCCAGTGGGTTGGCGTTCTGAATGACGGGCCGCCTTTCCAGAATTTCTCTTTGTCGAGTGTAGCTATGCCATGCACCACGTCATGGCAGCCGCTGAAAATGCACGAGACTTTGTTGGCTTTAATCGCGGGCAGCAAATTAGGATCGGCGGTGTGCACCGCGCCCTCTTCAAACGAACGCGCCCAGGTGGCAATGCAGGCACTCTCGATTGTTGTATGGGTCGTAGAGCTTGATCGCTTCAGGCGCCGGCGGTGTACGCAGATAGTGAATGTAAACGTGCCGCAGGCCGTGCATTTTGGCGCGAAGACCACTAAACATCGCGTAGTTGGTATGGCAGGTGTAGCACGCTACGGGCGGGCACGCGATGGTTTTGAACGTGCGCGGCAGGGATATGGGCGGTATCGTCGACCAGCAGACTCTTTCCATACGGCTCCATTTCGTGGCAAGAGAGGCAAAACGTCGTCTCCTTGGAGCGCTCAATGTGATACGACGTGCCCATGCCCAGGCAGACCAGCGGCAGAAGGTACAGCAGGAAGAACGCGAAGATTTTTCCCGTCTAGGTTGTGATCATGGCGGGGCGAAATACTAGCACCCCAATCAGGATCGCAGTGCCCGCGATCAGAATCACGAGAAGTGTGACGGGAAGCGTCATCGCTTATAAATTATCGGACCGAGCCGCGATGGTCGCCGTTGCGGTTCAAGATTTTTTCAGGCTGCGAATATAAGCCACTAGCCCCTTGATCTGCTCCGGTTTCAGGCTCTTGGCATACGCCGGCATCTTGCCCTTGCCGTTGGCGATAATTCCAGTCAGCTCGTCGTCACTTTGTTTTTGTACGTCCGCAGAGGCGAGGTCGCGAATTTTGTCGGCCTTCCCGATGGACGTTTCCCCTTTGCCGTCGGGGCCGTGACACGCTGCGCACTTAGACTTATAGGTCGGCTCAGCTGTGTTGTCAGCCCTTACCGACGTGCTCAGGAACCCGCCTGTCAACACGGCTCCAATCAAGATGACCTTTCCGATCCAGTCCATTTTTTCTCGCATGATTCCTCTCCTAGTCGCGAAATCGGCGCGGAACCCATACTTACTGCCATCCCCCGCCGTTCTCAACACGCACATCTTATCCGAAGTACTGCCCGATTGGACTCTGCGTTTTCCTCTTCCCTCATCTCCCACACATTACGTTCTCTCTTACGTCTTATGTTCTCGGTGCATATCTCTCAATCTGGCGGATATAAAGGAAGAGCCCGAGCACCGTTATGAAGATGAATACCAGCGCAACTCCCAAGCCCTTGCGGCGATAATCCCGCTCCACCAGCGCAATTTGACCTGCATGCAAGTTATTCGCGGCAATCGTCAATCCCTTCTGGAGGTCCTGATCCACGAGGTCTTTGCGCAAGCTGTGGATGGTCACGCGCGCTTTGGTCAGTGCATCCCGTGACTGATCTTCATCCAGCCGGGCCTGGCTCACTTCCATGCCGGACGATTCGGCGATTCCCAGCACGCCGTGCGCTTTCGTAATGGCGTCGTCTAATTGCGTCAAACCCCTCAACATTGCCGCTCTAGCTTGATCGCCCTCATCTCCAGGCGTGTGGCACTGCGTGCATACCCCCTCCGGCCCCGTACCCAGCTTCGCATCTGTTGGGTGAACTATCTCGTGATTGCTATGACAGACCACGCAACCGGGAAGGGAGGCCGATTGGAACGCCGCCTTGTGCGCGCTCTTCTCGTACATCTGATCCTGAAAAACGTGGCATTTCGAGCATACGTTTTGAACCGAGTCGACTCCCGGAGGCGCAGCACCATGGTTCCCGTGACAAGTCGTGCACGTCGGCGCGCTCAAGTCCCCCCGAGCCACCATGGCCTCGTGGTGCACGCTTTTGCTGTATTTTTCGAACTGGTCCGTGGGGATGCCGTACCCCTTCATATAGGCAGCGTCCGCGTGGCAACGTGCACAGGTCCGTGCGACGTTGAGAGGGTGAATTCTCGAGCGTGTATCGCTGGCAGGCCGCAGGTCATGCACGCCGTGGCAATCCGTGCATACGGCCACTTTTGTATCGCCCTTCGCGAAGAGCTTCCCGTGGACGCTGGTCTTGTACTCGCTCAGTTGATCAGTACGCAAGGAAGGGTTGTATTGCCGCATGAAGGTCCCATCGGAGTGACAACGTCCGCACAGGGCTGGAATCTGGCTCCGTTCGATCTTTCCGCGGAACCCGGCGGCCTTGCTCATGGCGTCCAGGTCAGTCTTCGTGGGATCTCCGCCATGACAACTTGCGCAGCTCAACCCTTTTCGTGAATGAATGTCCTGGGCAAACTGCTCTTCGGTTACCCGGTTGGGTGGATCCAGCGCTGAGTGGCAATCGAGGCAGGTATTCGCAGCTTGCGCGTGAGCCACGCCCGCACTGGCGGAAAGGACCAGCAACAGGGTCACGCTTCTTGGAAGTCTGCTATTTCGCCATGTAGCCATAGATAGTCATCGCGATGATATAGGTGAGCGCGAATACGCCAGCGCCCATAATGAATCTCCGGCCACGCCCACGGCCCCAATGATCAAAGAATGGAAGCATGATCCAGAGCAATCCGGCAGCACCGAATACAACGATGCCCACGACATCGCCATCCAAAAACCACACCTTGGCCGGGATCTTCTTAAGCGTTTGGAACATGAACATGAAATACCATTCTGGCCGGATGCCAGCCGGGGCAGACCCAAACGGATCCGCTTTTGTTCCCAGTTCCCAAGGCAGAATGGCCGCGAGTGTTCCGAGAACTCCAAGAGCGATGTACCATGCCATCAGCTCGCGCAAAAAAAAGCTGGGGAAAAATTTCATCTGCCGCACATCAACCGGAGAGGCTTGCCAGCGCGCTTCCACGCCCGGCGGGACGCTCATGCCGAAATATTGAACGAACGCCAAGTGAATCAGGATGAGGAGGGTAGTCAACCCAGGCAAAACCGCGACGTGAAATCCGAAGAAGCGCGTAAGTGTTGCGCCGGTAACCTCTTCCCCGCCGCGCAGAAAGACCATCATGCTGTGACCGATGACTGGTACTTGACCGGTGATTTGCGTGCCTACTTTTGTTGCGAAAAATGCCAGGGTATTCCAAGGGAGCAGATAGCCACTGAAACCGAATCCCATCGTTAGGAACAACAGCAACATTCCGCTGACCCAGGTCAGTTCCCGAGGCTTGCGGTAAGCGCTCAAGAAGATCACGCTAAACATGTGAGCGAATGCGGTGAGAATCATCAGGTTCGCCGCCCAGGAATGAATCGAGCGCACCAACCAACCAAACTGAACCCGAGTCATGATGTACTGCACGCTCTCGAAAGCCTCATTGGGTCCCGGCCGGTAATAGAGCAGCAGCAAGATTCCCGTGGCCACCTGGACCATGAATAGAAAGAGAGTAATTCCGCCCAAGAAATACCAGTAAGAGCGCCCATGTATGGGAACAGTCTTCTTTCTCAGGGGCCCGATGAGTTCGGCCCAGTGAAAGCGCTCATCCAGCCAATCCTGGACGCGAGCAAATAAACTCACCTCAGGTCTCCCGCTTTCTGATAACCACGATATCGTCTCCGCGCAAGTGCACTTGGAAAGCTTCCAGCGGGCGCGGAGGAGGGCCAGAGATATTGCGTCCAAAAACGTCGTAGAGACCGTTGTGGCAGGGGCACCAGACTTGGTGGAGGTCATTTCGATACTGCACCGTGCAGCCCAAATGTGTGCAGACAGCCGATAAGGCCCGATATTCGCCGTCGGCGGTCATTAGAAGTAACGCGGGACGAGATCCAAATCTAAAGATCTTAGAGCCGTTGGGCTTTAGATCTCCGACTTTGGATGCGACCACTTCATCGACGCCAAGGTCCGCCACTGGTGGCGGAATCAGGTAGCGCAACACAGGGTAGACGAAGGCGATGATCGAACCTAGGACTCCGCCGCCGAGAAGTAGCTCGACCAGACGCCGTCGTGCGAGCTGAATCGTTGCCGGTTTCTGAGGACCCATAAAGTTGGAGTTTCTTTCGGGGCGGCCGTCGGCTCAGCAGAAACTCAAGGCGTCTTCGCCAAATCCCGAACATACGCAACCAGCTTGTCGATCTGTTCTTTGCTCAGCTTGGCTGCGTACGCCGGCATTTTGTCCTTGCCCTTGGTGATGATGGTTTTCAAGTCGGCGTCGGACCTTTTTTGAACATCGGCGGAATGAAGGTCCGGAATCTTAAGCCTTTCTCCCATCATTGTCTTGCCAGAACCATCGGGTCCATGGCACATCGCGCACTTCGATTTAAAAAGGTTCGCGCTAGCGTCATCAGCGCGGCCCGAAGGCGCCGCTGCCAACAGAAAAGCCGAGAAGGCGATGGCCAGTAAACCCTTTATTCTGTTCCCATCCAACGACATAAGTTTCCTCCGGTTCAGCCCTTGTACACTCTGCCCGCTTTGACTTCATGAGCTTCAAAATGCATAGCGCAACGATAGCGTGGCCGTGTTGGCGTGAAAATTTCTGGGAGCGAAAACATCCTGTGGAAGCGCGGTCAGGTCCTCGTGATAACCGTAATAGCCCCAGTACGCTTTGCCGGTCCAGTTTCGGCCGAATCGATAGTCGAACCCGCCATACGGCCGCAGCCACTTGGAATTTAGCGGCCCCGGGACGGCATTGGGGTCCAGCAAAATGGCGCTGCCGCTGGTTCCCGTCAGGTTCGCCCCCAGATGCGCGGTAAGCCGGTGGATGGGCGTCCACATCACATCGAAGTTTCCGTAGTGCGATTTGTTCGTATAGATGGAAAGCTGCTGGATGAGTCCGGGAACCCCGGGACACTGCGCAAGACCAGGTGGCGTCGCGCTGCTCACGTAGCAGATCAAAATCTGCGAGAACACATCGTCGTAGTCGTAGCCGACTTCCAAAGCCCATTTTTCGCCGGGCATAAACGTCGCCGACAATCCGTAGGATCGGTCATGCTGAAGATTGTTCACCTCGGCGATGTTGTCGCGTCCTTCCCAGATGCGCACCGAGCCATCGACACTCATCCAGCCCGTGGGCTTGTACTTGCTCCTCACGCGATACTCCTGCGTCTGGCGCGGGCTGATTCGCGTGAAGCTGTTGTCCGCGCTCATCAGCTCCGCATCGAAGCTGATCCGCCAGTTAGTTATCGGGCGAGCCCAGATACCGAATACCCCCGCGTACTCATTGATCAGCGTTTCCCCTGGGCCCTCGGCCGGCTCCGGTGTCACGAACGTGAACGAGCCGTCTCCATTGGCGGTGCACCCGTCTGGAAGCAGTCCGGCGTTCAACGCGCAATCACCGCGGTTCGCATTACTGGGGAAGTACACCTCCGTGACTCCGGAGAAGGGATTATCACCGATGGCGCGATGCCGGTAACGGAATCCGAGCCGCGCTCCAAGTTTTGACGAAAACTGGTAATCCACCTCCGCCAGGTTAGTCTTCTCGTCCTGTTTCAGAAAGTTGCTGTTCGCGGCGACGGAAATATCGGGCCCGGAGCTTGCGGAATGCACCGGCGTTCCCGCCGTGCCATCGGAAGGCCCGACACAATTCAGTGGCACTGTCGAAAGCGGAGTGTAAATTTGCGCTCCCGTCAGCAGGTTGGGACTGAAAAACGAGCACTCGGCAGAATCAAACTCCATGGGATAGTGAAAATTGGAAAAGTGGAAGGAATCGAGAAAGCTCCAGCGGTCGGTGATGTGCCAGGTCACCCCGAAATCGGAGCTGGCGATGACCCGCCGGCCAAAAACAGAGCCCGTGGTCGCGTCGTTTCGCAAATTCGTGCGCGATTCGCGTCCGGCAAGCATTTGCGCGTAGTCGAACACATTCGCGTCCCCGCCCGTGTAGCTGAAGCGCCCCGACAGGTCCAGGTTCTTCCAGTAGTTTGACTGCATACTGATCTGCTCTGTAGGCGAGTTCGTGCGCGTCCGTGCATTTCGCAGGTAGTCAAAATACGCGCTGCACGTGGGGTTTACGTCACCCGGCGGCGGGCCAACAAACGTCGCAGCGCACGGCTGGTTGGCCCCCGCATTGAAGGAAACACCCAGGTCCACCAGTTGCCCATTCGAAAGCGCGAATATCTGATTTTGATCGCTGGTGCCGCTGTCTCCTTTGTAATAGTTCCATATCTGGTCGTAACTGATGTTCGTTCGCGGCAAGAGCCGGAAGTCTACGCCCAGGCGGTAGGTATTCGTGGTGGTCTTCCAATCCTGTAACAGCAATTGCTCCGTGCCCTGGTGAATGGTGGTGAACGTTGGCCCATCGTTGGTATTGCGCGAGTAGCCCAGCCGCAAACGAATTTTTGATTGCGGTAGCAACATGAGGCTGTAGTCCCCCAGCTTGCGCCTGGTATTCATCAGGTGCGGCGATTCTGAAATCACCGGGGTGAAGCCCGCCGGAGCATTCGCGAACGCGGGAGTAACCGGGTTCAGCGGATTCGCCAGCAGTGAATAGTCCCAGAAATTCTCGTCCTTCCGGAATTGCGCGTCGAAGTTGTACCACCGGTTCTTGCTGATGCGCAGGCGGGAAACCTGGTTAGGGTCGCCGCCGTATCCAAAGTTGCTGAAGTTCAAGCGGTCGAACAGCGCGGCGTGATGGTCCAGCGAACGAATCTCGGTTGTGAAGCCCAGCAACCGCGGCCCCTGCTGCAGATTAATAAATGTATCGTAGGCCTGTGAGTCACCCGAAACGCTGACGAATCGCCCACCAAATTCAATCGATTGCTTGATGTTGTAATTCCCCTCATCCACTCCCGATTGTTCAGGATCCTGCTGACCGCGTGCCGCGGGAACCGTCAACAGCAACGCCATCGCAATCCACAACGATGCATGAGTCGGGTTCCACACTGCCCGTCGCTGATTTTTTGTGTTGGTCTCTCGCATCGTTGTTTCCTAGGGCTTGAAGAAAAAGGGGTCGGTATTCGACCCATGAATGGCCACGTGGCACAACGTGCAGGCTTGGTATTTCTGCGCCTGGTTGTGAAAAGTCGGAGTCGCAGCCGGCCCGGCATCCACCGCGAACGCGTGGCACTCCAGGCAAACGAGGTTCACTTGGCTGCGTTTGAGCAGGCGCGGATTTGAAGACCCATGCGGCGTATGGCAGGCCACGCAACCCTCAATCTTCACCGATTCATGTTCGTATACGAACGGCCCGGCCTTATCCGCGTGGCACTTGTAACAGACGGTGTCCTGCGCCGCCGTGGCGCGTAACTGCCGCGTCAGAAACCCGCCGTGAGGATTGTGGCAATCGCTGCACTGCACCAGGCCCTCGTTCACGCGATGATGAAACGGGCGGTTGAATTGCTGCTTAATCTCGAGGTGGCATCCGTAGCAAAGCTGCGGTTGCGTTTCTTTCATCAAATTCTGGGATTCTTTCGCATGATGGGGCGAGTGACAGTCGATGCAACTCACGTTGTTCTGCAGGTGCGCCGACCGCGCGTAGTTGCCGCGCTCTTCGTCGTAACCATGGCAGCCCAAACAACGGCTGCTGATCTCTTTCGCCGAAGCGTTCTTAAAGGTGAAAATTTTTGTCTTGTCGCCGCCGCCCTCGACGTGGGCTTTGCCCGGACCGTGGCAGGCCTCGCATCCATGCCACTCCGGCCCCTTTTTCGTGTCCAGCGTGGTTACGAAGTGCGGAGAGGATTCGTAATTCTTGTAAAAGTCCTTGGCAGGCATGTCCTCGTGGCAGGTTTTGCAGGTTTCGGATCCAACATATAGAGACGGATCGGTGGGGCGCTCGTATTCCTTCGCCTGGTGGCTCGCCTTGGCGTCGTTCTTATCCTTCTTATCGTCTTTATCTTTGTTCGCCAGCCCGGGAGCAACCAGCAGCGATGTACAAATCAGGCCGACCGTGAGCAAGGCAAACCAAGGCCTCCTAAACTTCCACTTAGGGTCCATTTGCACTCCGTGGAAAGCAGAATGCACTCTTCCCGGAGCTACCGCGGTGACGTTAGTCACATCTCCCATTAATTTTTTAAGAACGCCATGCCCAGTGGAGTCGACAGAAATAGAGACAGGATGTTTAGAGGATTTTAACCTAGGACATTTGGTTCGACAATCCCATCTCTCGCTAGGCAATGGCTGGTGACGACGACGTCTGCGCAAAATCGGAAAATGCGCCGGTCTAGCCTTCTAGTAACTTCGCGAGCCTGGGCTTATCTCTAATGGCCAGCGTAGACCCATGCACTTCTATCAGGCCCTCGCGCTTGAAATGCGCGAAAAGCCTCGTGACCGTTTCCCGTGACGCGCCTATGATTTCTCCAATTTCCCTATGGGTGAAAGTGAGCGTGGCGCGCAGATGGCCGTTGTCTTGCGCCGGCGTAGCGGGCAAATCAAGCACAAAGCGAGCCAGTTTTTCAGCGGTTGAGCTCGCGAAACCGAGATAGCGAACCTCTAGAAGTGTGGAGTGATAGATTTCACTTAAAATCTCGGCTACTCGCAGCGCCGCGTCGCCGTGCTCCCGCAAAAAATGCATGAACGCATCTCGTGGTATGAAATTGGCCTGAAGGGGTTCGAGAGCCTCGGCCGTCAGCTCGTATGGCTTTCCCGAAAGCGTGCTAGCCAGGCCTACAACTTCCCCTGCCTCTGCAACGCGGACAATGATGGATTTCCCGTCAGCCGAATTTGTCGAGAGCTTGACCCTGCCGTTGCAGAGGACAAATACGCCGCGAGGCTCTTGGCCTTCGACGAACAGGATGGCCTCTTTTGGATAAGTCGCGGATGTAGAAATAGCATCCAGCGCGGAGATCACTGGCCGGGGCAGATTGCAGAAAATCCGCTCAGGTACGAGCGGACACGTCAGGCAGCTTTCGATGACTTGCAAGCCGTAAGGACCCTTCGCGACAGATTCGCGCTGCCTTATGCGTCGCTTCTTCTTGGGTATCACTAGAAGCCGGTAAGCCATAGCGTCTCCCCCGGGCCATCCATCCCGGCCTTAATAGCTCGACTCACCTGACGAATGATATGACATGCCCCACACCAACCTGTGACTTCGGTCACCAAAACACAAGCGCACGTTGGCCCCGGGGGAATATTCAGTTGAAGGGGTTGACGCTTCCATGGACCAGCGCTTGCCTCGCGCGGTTCACACTCCGCCGCAGGAGGCCACTGGTGCTTCAGTGATGCCGCTACGTGCCTATAATGAAAGAAGTTATGAGTCTTGCCTGTTCAAAATTGCACACATTAATAAACTGCAACATTAGACCGCTGCGACCGAGCGCGATTCAGGGCAAGCCACGCGCATCGAAACGTTTAAATTTGTTGGTTGAAGGTTGAGTCGTATAGCGACCGGGCGGTCGATTGCAGTACTTTTAGTCTTATAGCATTCGCGCAATGATCTCTACGAGCGAGGTCAACCGCAGTCTAATTTAGTTCGGTGACAAACCGTACACGCTGATTTCTCCGGCGGTTCCCACGTACACTTTGCCGTTGGCTACGGTCGGAACCGTGAACTTCACCGCCTGCCCTGCCTGATTGCCCGAGCCGGAGTTGCTGTTCCACAATTCGGTACCCAGGTTCGTAGCGTCGTAGGCGTGCAGCACCGATGCACTTCCACTCACCCGCTCTGTCGCCCATACAATGCCGTTCGATGTTCCCTGAGAAGAAATCGATGGCGTGGAACCCGGAAACCCAAACGTTCCCGGCGATTGCGAAGAGGGCGCGGTCGTGAACGTCCCCGACGTGGGGCTGAAGGCAAAAGCTTTGACGTGGCCGCTTGACGCACCAATGTAAAGACTGCCCTGCCAAAACGCCGGGGTAGAAAAGATTCCGTTGCCCACGCTGAAAGTTTGCACCGCCCCGCTGTCGGTGCTGTTGTTTCCACCCAGGCTGTCGCGATTCAGCAGGTACAGCTTGCCTTCTTTACCTCCGCCAATCACCAGACGTGGAAACGGCGCCGAAGGTGCATCGACCAGAATTGCCGCTCCACCGGATCCCAGATCCAGGTCGCTGCCATTCAAACTCGCCTGATCGTTGGGGGCGAAAAAGCTGGTCATGGAGATATTGCTGCCCGTCGACAGTTTCAAAAAGCTGTCGCCGAAATTCGACGTGCCGTCGAAATTTCCGTTGCCCGTAATCACATAAAGATTATTACTGGAATCCGCCGCCGGCGCTCCGCCCGCCATCCAGATTCCGCCAAATCCGCCGCCCGGATCATCGTTGTACGCTCCCGTTTGCGCTAGCGTGCTCGCGTTATAACCCACCACCCAGCCGTAATAAGTTGGCTGGTCTCCATGCGAAGCGTACGCGATGTACACCACGCCGTTCACGAGTGCCAGGCCGCAGCGATCGTTCTCGCGAAGCGGGCTGAAAGTAATTCCGCCCGAGACGAACGCGATATCCTGCGGGCCCGAGAATCTTTCCGATCCGTCGATGAGACTCAACGCGTGCAGCCGTTGATGAAAGGTCGAGCCATTCTTCGATTTGGATACTACGTAAATTGTTTTCGTCGCGCCGTCGATCACCGGCGTGCCCACGATGCCGATGTCCGGCGTGATGTCTCCTGTGCCCACGTCCCCGCTGGTAACCCACGTTTCCCCGCTGCCCAGCAGGCTCTTCGACCAATACGTCTGGCATGGCGAAGCGTCCGCATCGAATACATAAATCGTATCGTGCTGCGTGGCAGCGATGACCACGTTGTGCGTTCCGCCGCCAATCGCAACATTCGCCACCCACAGAGGCTGAGCGTAAGCCGCTGCATCAATGCTGCAAGCGAAGCGCTTGCCGAATGTCGCAGTCTTCACGTTGGAAGTGTTCAGCGCATATTCCTTGCTGTTCACACCATCGCGCGACAGATCGTTGTGATAAGTAAACACTCCCGCGAGATCGGTGATCGCCGCGCTAGCCGTCGCCACCACGGTGGAGTCCGCCACTGGACGAGCGCCGACCGTGTGTGTTCCCGCGCTCGATGGCGGCGCGTACACTCCCGCCGTGCTGATCGTCCCCACCGAAGAGTTGCCTCCAGGAATCGAGTCCACTTCCCACGTCACGGAAGTATTCGAGCTTCCCGATACCGTCGCTGTGAAAGTTTGCAACTGGCCGGTCGTCAACCCCACACGCTTCGGACTCACACTCACCGTCACTGGCACGGAAGTAATCGTGATCGTCACCGCCGTAGTCTTGGTGATGTCCGAAACCGACGCGGCTGTCGCCAATACTGTTGGCGGAGTCGGCGCTGTCGCCGGTGCGGTGTACGTTATCGCCGTGCCCGAGGCGCTCGAAGCAGTCGACAACGTCCCGCAAGTTGCGCCCGAACAACCCACGCCCGTCAACGCCCACGTCACTCCCTGATTCTGCGGGTCGTTCGTCACCGTGGCAGTCAGGTTCTGAGTTTGACCGATCTGTACCGACGTCGTCGTCGGATTTAACGCGATGACCACCGGCGGCGGAAGCGTGACCGTGATGGTCGCGACAGTGGTCTTGGTTCCGTCCGCCGCTGACTGAGCGGTCAGCGTCACAGTCGCAGGTGTAGGCACACTCGCCGGAGCCGTATAGGTAATCGCCGCGCCCGAGGCGCTCGAAGTAGCCGAAAGCGTTCCGCAAGTCGCGCCCGTGCAGCCTGCACCCGTCAACGTCCACGTCACACCCTTATTTTGTGGATCGTTCGTTACCGTAGCCGTGACGTTCTGCGTCAACCCTGTCTGCACCGATGCAGTCGGCGGATTCACCGTCACTCCGACCGGTGGAGGAGGCACAATGGTGATTGTCGCAACCGCCGTTTTGCTTACATCCGTTACCGACTGGGCCGTCAGCGTCACAGTCGCAGGCGCCGGCACACTCGCCGGAGCCGTATAGGTAATCGCCGCGCCCGAGGCGCTCGAAGTAGCCGAAAGCGTTCCGCAAGTCGCGCCCGTGCAGCCTGCACCCGTCAACGTCCACGTCACACCCTTATTTTGTGGATCGTTCGTTACCGTAGCCGTGACGTTCTGCGTCAACCCTGTCTGCACCGATGCAGTCGGCGGATTCACCGTCACTCCGACCGGTGGAGGAGGCACAATGGTGATTGTCGCAACCGCCGTTTTGCTTACATCCGTTACCGACTGGGCCGTCAGCGTCACAGTCGCAGGCGCCGGCACACTCGCCGGAGCCGTATAGGTAATCGCCGCGCCCGAGGCGCTCGAAGTAGCCGAAAGCGTTCCGCAAGTCGCGCCCGTGCAGCCTGCACCCGTCAACGTCCACGTCACACCCTTATTTTGTGGATCGTTCGTTACCGTAGCCGTGACGTTCTGCGTCAACCCTGTCTGCACCGATGCAGTCGGCGGATTCACCGTCACTCCGACCGGTGGAGGAGGCACAATGGTGATTGTCGCAACCGCCGTCTTGCTTACATCCGTTACCGACTGGGCCGTCAGCGTCACAGTCGCAGGCGCCGGCACACTCGCCGGAGCCGTATAGGTAATCGCCGCGCCCGAGGCGCTCGAAGTAGCCGAAAGCGTTCCGCAAGTCGCGCCCGTGCAGCCTGCACCCGTCAACGTCCACGTCACACCCTTATTTTGTGGATCGTTCGTTACCGTAGCCGTGACGTTCTGCGTCAACCCTGTCTGCACCGATGCAGTCGGCGGATTCACCGTCACTCCGACCGGTGGAGGAGGCACAATGGTGATTGTCGCAACCGCCGTTTTGCTTACATCCGTTACCGACTGGGCCGTCAGCGTCACAGTCGCAGGCGCCGGCACACTCGCCGGAGCCGTATAGGTAATCGCCGCGCCCGAGGCGCTCGAAGTAGCCGAAAGCGTTCCGCAAGTCGCGCCCGTGCAGCCTGCACCCGTCAACGCCCACGTCACACCCTTATTCTGCGTATCGTTTGATACCGTGGCAGTGACGCTTTGCGTCTTGCCGGTCTGCACCGAAGCGCTCGTCGGATTTACAGACACAGCCACCGCTGGCGCAGCCGTGACGGTGATCGTCGCCACCGCGGTCTTGCTCGTATCCGTCACCGACTTGGCAGTCAGCGTCACAGTCGCAGGCGCCGGCACACTCGCCGGAGCCGTATAGGTAATCGCCGCGCCCGAGGCGCTCGAAGTAGCCGAAAGCGTTCCGCAAGTCGCGCCCGTGCAGCCTGCACCCGTCAACGCCCACGTCACACCCTTATTCTGCGTATCGTTTGATACCGTGGCAGTGACGCTTTGCGTCTTGCCGGTCTGCACCGAAGCGCTCGTCGGATTTACAGACACAGCCACCGCTGGCGCAGCCGTGACGGTGATCGTCGCCACCGCGGTCTTGCTCGTATCCGTCACCGACTTGGCAGTCAGCGTCACCGTCGCCGGCGACGGCACGCCGCCGGAGCCGTATAGGTAATCGCCGCGCCCGAGGCGCTCGAAGTAGCCGAAAGCGTTCCGCAAGTCGCGCCCGTGCAGCCTGCACCCGTCAACGCCCACGTCACGCCCTTATTCTGCGTATCGTTTGATACCGTGGCAGTGACGCTTTGCGTCTTGCCGGTCTGCACCGAAGCGCTCGTCGGATTTACAGACACAGCCACCGCTGGCGCAGCCGTGACGGTGATCGTCGCCACCGCGGTCTTGCTCGTATCCGTCACCGACTTGGCAGTCAGCGCCACCGTCGCCGGTGATGGAACGCCAGCCGGAGCCGTATAGGTAATCGCCGCGCCCGAGGCGCTCGAAGTAGCCGAAAGCGTTCCGCAAGTCGCGCCCGTGCAGCCTGCACCCGTCAACGCCCACGTCACGCCCTTATTCTGCGTATCGTTTGATACCGTGGCAGTGACGCTTTGCGTCTTGCCGGTCTGCACCGAAGCGCTCGTCGGATTTACAGACACAGCCACCGCTGGCGCAGCCGTGACGGTGATCGTCGCCACCGCGGTCTTGCTCGTATCCGTCACCGACTTGGCAGTCAGCGCCACCGTCGCCGGTGATGGAACGCCAGCCGGAGCCGTATAGGTAATCGCCGCGCCCGAGGCGCTCGAAGTAGCCGAAAGCGTTCCGCAAGTCGCGCCCGTGCAGCCTGCACCCGTCAACGCCCACGTCACGCCCTTATTCTGCGTATCGTTCTTCACCGTCGCGGTAAGGCTTTCCGTTTTCCCACTCTGCACCGACGCAGTCGCCGGGGCAACCGACACAGAAATCTGCGCCACTGCACCCATCACAGTTACTTGCGCGGTGTCCAGCACTGTCGGTTGAGCTTGCGAAATAGCCGTGATGGTAACGGTCGGCGGAACAGGTACGGTCTTCGGCGCGGTATACGTCCCGGTCGCATCGATGGTGCCATGCGAGCTGTCGCCGCCGGTGACCCCGTTCACCTGCCAAGTAACAGCGGTGTTAGAGGTATTCGAGACCTGCACGGTGAATTTTAACGTTTTGGAGATCTGTACCGACGCGCTAGCGGGGTCTACCAACAAGGTTACGTTCTGCTGTGAGGAGGATTGGATATGGCCGCAACCGCAAATCGCCAGAACGGCGAGGAGAAGTCCCGCGATAGATACAATTCTCCGACTGCGCCCCGAAGTGCCAAAATTCATGTATACCTTTCCCTTGGACACACCGATAAATACTTCCTCTTGAGGAGGTAGAAAAAGCGAGCCATGGACTGCTGCTGGGGTAGCAGTGCGCGGGGTGCAAAGAATAAGTTGAATGATTCAAAAAGTAAAGCTACAGACCAAATATTTATGACCTATTTCGTGTCGCTTTAATCAGCTGGCCGGTAGGTCAGACCCGGCTGATTCGCATGCCAACATTACTTAACCAGTAAACACTCGTTCCTCCATTCCTCCGGAAATTTCCCTGCGGGTAACACCTGTGTTAAGCCATTTTTCGGCACACTACATGGAATATGGTATGGGGCTATATTCCGCCCTTGCTTATCATTACCGGGTTCCCGTTCTATTCGCCGGCGAAGATTTCTTAGAGACGGTCCCAAACTTTTGGCCATAGCGCCTTTGAGCGCGAGCGCCCTGAAATGTGTGACCGAGAGACGAGCACCATGCGCATTCTCGTAGTCGACGACCATGAGATCGTGAGAAAGGGCATCTGCTCATTACTCGCCAACGAATCCACACTGACTCTGTGCGGTGAAGCCGTTGACGGCCGAGACGCGGTAGAAAAAGCCAAAGCCTTGCGCCCGGACGTCGTGCTCATGGACATTTCCATGCCACAGATGAACGGCTTGGACGCCACCCGCGAAATCAGGCGCCTCCTTCCCGAAACCAAAGTCGTAATCGTCAGCCAGCATGGAACTCCGGAAATGATGCGGCAGGCTTACAGCGCCGGCGCGCGCGGATACGTAGTCAAATCCACAGTGGCTCAGGATCTTCTCGCCGCTATCGCCAACATCAACGCCGAACCGCCCGCCAAAGGAAGCGAACTTACCTCATCCAGCTCTTCTGCCGCGCCAAGCGGCCGCGCTGTCGCAATTTCGTCCCTTGATTCTCGTGGCGCCTTCAAACGCGTCGGGAAGGAGTCATCCTTGAACCTCAGCGAGCAGATTTATCGCGCCATCGGCGAATCCATAGACTATGGCGTCTGGATTTGCGATGCGGAGGGAAGAAACATCTACGCCAGCCCCTCTTTTCTGAAACTGGTGGGATTGACCCAAGAACAGTGCTCGGAGCTCGGTTGGACACAGATTCTCCATCCCGATGATGTTGCAGCCACCGTCGCCGCCTGGGAGAAATGCGTCAGCGAGGACTCGC
Organism: uncultured Acidobacteriota bacterium; assembly: GCA_963819625.1. Classification (GTDB taxonomy): domain Bacteria; phylum Acidobacteriota; class Terriglobia; order Acidiferrales; family UBA7541; genus Acidiferrum. The sequence goes on along the minus strand of CAWFWY010000015.1, from coordinate 252,106 downwards.
TGTGGGAACGCGAACACCGCTTTCGCACTGCCAATGGCGATTGGCATTACATCCTCGCTCGCGGCGTGCCCATGCGCGACCCCCAGGGAAAAATTGTTTATTGGGCGGGAATTAATCTCGATATCCAGCATCGCAAGGAATCCGAGCACCAGTTGCTTCAGTTGGTCGAATCGCTGGAGTCTCGCGTTTCGCAGCGCACCCTCGAATTGCAGAACGCCACGGAAAAACTCAGGGAACTGACCGCAACTCTGTTGCAGACCCAGGACGAAGAACGGCGACGCATTGCCCGCGAACTGCACGACGGCGTAGGCCAACTTGTGGTGGCCATGAGTATGACCCTCTCGAACATCGTCGCCGAAAAAGAAAAGCTCAGCCCGGCAGCGCGGCAAACTCTGGATCAAAGTCTCGCGCTGATCGACCAAGCCTCGCGCGAAATTCGCACCATGTCCCACCTTCTGCACCCGCCCCTCCTCGATGAAGTCGGCTTGGATTCTGCGCTCCGCTGGTATATCGAAGGATTCTCCGAAAGAAGCAAGATTTCCGTGCGCACCGAGATGGCCAGCGGCTTCACCGACGACCTGCCGCGCGAGCTTGCTCTGTCGGTCTTCCGCATCGTGCAGGAATCTCTGACCAATATCCATCGCCATTCCGAAAGTCTCACTGCGTTTGTGAAAATCGATCGCGCGCCCGGGAAAATTACTCTGATCGTAGAAGATCAAGGCAAAGGCATCCCCGCCGATGTGCAGTCGAAAATTGCATCCGGCGAAATCGCCGGAGTCGGCTTGCGCGGGATGCGTGAAAGAATCCGCCAATTCGACGGGCAGTTGGAGTTCCACTCCGGCCCCCAGGGCACTCGCATCGTGGCCATCTTGCCTGTCGAGTCGGAGCCCCAATCCGCCGGCAAAACCGATCTCTCGCCAGACGTGGAACTGACTCCCTCCGGCAGCACCGCCACGGAATCCGCTCAACAACCGGCCACCATCCTTTGTATTGATGACGAAGCCTCCGGGCTTCTGGCTCGCAGGCTGCTCCTCGAATCCGCGGGTTACCGCGTCATCGAAGCCCACTCCGGCCCTGAAGGCATCCGCCTTTTTCAATCCGAGAAAGTGGCTGTCGTCATTCTCGATTACTGGATGTCGGGAATGAAAGGCACCGTGGTCGCCGCGGAACTCAAACGCTTGAATCCCAACATTCCCATCATCGTTCTTTCTGGCGTTTCAAATTTGCCGGGCGAAGCGGCCGGCCTCGTAGATCAGTGGTTTCTCAAAGGCAGTCACCGCGCTGAAAAACTCCTGGAGTCCATCAGCACGTTGCTGGAGCGTCGCCCTGGATATACCGCTGAATAGGTATTTTTGTATTTGTTTTCTGATTGGTACGACATCACGTGACGGACTTGGCCCGCGTTGCAGGTCCAATGGAGAATCCAGATGCGTCCTGGCTTCACGAGGATATATCCGCGCAAAATTGCCGCTCTTTCAATCCTGGTGGCCGGTCTGAGCGCCATCGCGCGCCCGCAGCCCGATCAACCTCAAGACGGCCAACTAAAAACTCTCAGCCTCGAACAGCTGGGAAACGTGGAAGTCACCACCATGTCCAAATCTCCCGAACAGGTGTGGCAGACCGCCGCCGCCGTCTATGTGATTACCCAGGACGATATTCGGCGTTCCGGAGCCACCACCATACCGGAAGCGTTGCGCCTCGCGCCCGGTGTCGAGGTCGCCCGCATCAGCACCAACAAATGGTCCATCGGCATCCGCGGATTTGGCAGTCGCTTATCGCGCTCCGTGCTCGTGCTTATCGATGGCCGCAGCGTTTACACCACACTCCTCGCCGGCACCTACTGGGAAGTTCAAGACACCGTCATGGAAGACATCGAGCGCATTGAAGTCATTCGCGGGCCCGGCGGCACGGTCTGGGGACCAAATGCCGTCAACGGCGTCATCAACATCATCACCAAGAAAACCACTGATACTCACGGAGCCCTCGTGAGCGCCGGCGGCGGAAACGAAGAACAGGGCTTTCTGAGCACGCGCTATGGCGGAGGCAACGACCGCGACTTCAACTATCGCATATACGCCAAGGGCTTCAATCGGGGCTCTGAATATCACTCTGACGGCGATCACAACGACCGCTGGGGCGCTGCCCAAGGCGGCTTCCGCTTGGATTGGGCAAAAAATGAGCGCGACTCCTTCACCGTGCAGGGCGACATCTACGATGAACGTGCCGGCGAAAGCGTCACGCTCGTCAACTACACTCCGCCTTTCAGGCAGATCGCCGACGGCTTTGCCTATCTTTCCGGTGGAAACATTCTTGGCCGTTGGACCAGAACCTTCCGCGCAGGCGATGACATTCAGCTACAGGCTTACTACGACCGCACCAATCGCCACGAACCAAACTTCGGCGACATCCGCGACACCTTCGACGTGGATTTTCTCCAGCGCTTCCATATCGGCTCCCGCCACCACCTTTCCTGGGGACTCGGCGGGCGCGCCAGCAACGGCGACGAATTGGCAACCACTAGCGGGCTCTTCTTCGAACCACCCACCCGAACAGACCAGCTTTTCACCGCCTTTCTGCAGGACGACATTTCTCTTTTACCCAAGCGCCTGACTCTCGAAATCGGCACCAAGCTGGTGCACACGAACTACACCGGAGCAGAGCTCGAACCCAGTGGGCGTTTGCTGTGGACACCGACCGACACGCAAACGGTCTGGCTGGCCCTCACGCGCGCTGTTCGCACGCCCTCAGATGGCGAGCGCGATTTTTTCCTGAGTGGATTTATCGGCACCACCACCGACGGCACGCCTTTCTTCGCCCGTTTCAATGCCAATCCGAATTTCAAGTCTGAAAAACTGAATGGGTATGAGTTGGGCTACCGCCGTCTGCTCGGAAAAAATATCTATATGGATCTCTCCAGCTTTTACAACCAGTACTACGACCTTTTCAGCGAGGAAATCACCGGCGCTCCCTTGGTAGAAAACGATCCTGCGCCCACGCACATCCTGCTGCCTGCCCAATTCCGCAATGGCCTTGTGGGCTCCACGGCCGGCGGAGAGATCGCCCCTGAATGGAGGCCCACCAGTTTCTGGCGCTTGCGCGGATCGTATTCCTTTCTGCAGATGGTTCTGAAGAAGAGTCCCGGATCACTGGACGTCGGCAGCGGGCCCATGATCGCCGGCTCCAGCCCCGAACATCAGGTCCTTATCCAATCTTCCTTCGATTTGCCCAAACGCTTTACCGCAGACATTTCCTACCGCTTTGTCAGCGCCCTGCCGGGCCTCGCTGTCCCCAGCTATTCCACCGGCAATGCCCGCCTCGCCTGGTCCTTCGGACGCCATTGGGAAGTTTCCGTCGTCGGTGACAATCTTTTGCAGCCGCATCACCTGGAATTCCCCAGCGATCCGGGGCCATCCGTCGAAATCAAACGAAGCGGTTACGCCAAACTCGTTTGGAGAAGCAAGGAAAACTGATCAACGTGACGCCTGCTTCCCGCCGGGTCCCGTCTCGACAGAAGCGCCGAACTTCAGCGCTCTCGCCGCGGTACGTCTTGTGCGCGCTAATTCTGTCCGCAAATTTAGCATTCGCTCTTAGCTCTTCGGCTCAGCAATCAAAGCCCGAGGAGTATCAGGTAAAAGCCGTCTACCTCTACAATTTCGGCAGGTTCGTCGAATGGCCCGCCGTTTCCTCCACCGACGAAGCATTCACGATTTGCGTTCTTGGACACGATCCCTTCGGCCCAGTTCTCGACGCCACTCTCTCCGGCGAGGCCATCGGCGATCAGAAACTCGTCGCGAAAAGAATTCCGACCTTGCGCGACGCCACTAGCTGCCGGATTCTCTTCGTCAGTTCCTCGGAAGCCGGCCGCACCAGGGAAATTCTTGCCCGGCTAGAGAAATCTCCCGTCTTGACCGTCAGCGACATGCCCGGCTTTACTGCCAACGGCGGCATGATCCAGTTCGTCTTGAAAGAAAATAAAGTTCGCTTTGAAGTGAATCTTGCGGCCGCCGAAAAAGCCGGTTTGACTTTTAGTTCTCAACTCTTGAAAGTCGCTACGGATATCAGGAAATAACTGCGCCGATGGAACAATTGATCACCCTTCGCGATTCGCTCTCCAGAAAACTCACCGCCATGAACATGCTGGTCAGCGGCGCGGCGCTGCTGCTGGCGTCCATCGCCTTTTTTGCCTACGACCTGTTCACCTTCCGCGCCAACCTGATAACCAACACCTCCATTCAGGCGCAAATGATCGGCGCCAATGCCGTTTCGCCCCTGATTTTCAACGATGCGCAATCCGCGGAGACCACCTTGTCCGCCCTGCGCGCTTCAGAGCACATCGTTTACGCCGGAATTTATTCCGCAGGCGGACGATTCTTTGCCGGCTACTGGCGCGACCGATCCAAGCCCCGATTCCCCTCCCGGCTGTCACCGACGCGAACAACGAAAACTACTGGTTCGAACCGGGCAATTCGCGCTGGTTCAAACCATCATTTTTCAAAACAAGCCGGTCGGCATCGTCTACATCCGGTCCGACCTCGACGCCATCTACGCTCGCCTTAAAACCTACTCGCTTATCCTGCTGATTATCCTGCCTGCATCACTAATCGCCGCCCTGGCGCTGTCGCGCATCTCGCAGCGGGTCATTTCCCAACCCATTCTCCGTCTGGCGGACACCGCGCGCCTGGTCTCGCGAAACAAGGACTACTCCTTGCGCGCTTTCTCCAGCGGAGATCACGACGAAGTCGCCCTGCTGGTGAATGCCTTCAACGAAATGCTGGTCGAAATTCAGACTCGCGATTCCGCCCTGCAGGAAAGCGAGCAGCAATTCCGCACTCTGGCCGATTCCATTCCCCAACTGGCCTGGATGGCCGACGACCAGGGCAATTTGTTCTGGTACAACCGCCGCTGGTTCGAATACACCGGTACCTCTCACGACCAGATGGCCGGCTGGGGTTGGGCTTCCGTGCACGATCCGCAAATTCTGCCGCAGGTCATGGAAAAATGGCGCGTTTCCATCTCCACCGGGCAGCCGTTCGAAATGACTTTCCCTCTGCGCGGCGCCGACGGCCTTTATCGCCAGTTTTTAACCCTGGCTATGCCCGTTCGCGATACCCACGGCACGGTCGTGCGCTGGTTCGGCAGCAACACCGACATCACCGAACAGCGCCGCTCCGAAGAAGCGCTGCGCCAAACCGAAAAACTTGCCGCCACCGGACGCCTAGCTGCCAGCATCGCCCACGAAATAAACAATCCGCTCGAAGCGGTGACCAATCTCGTGTATCTCGCGCGCAAACAGCCTCCCAACGCCTCGAAATATCTCCAGTTGGCCGACCAGGAGCTCGACCGAATTGCGCAAATCACCAAAAATACTCTGGGCTTCTACCGCGACAATGCTTCTCCTTCGCCCGTCAACATTTCCCAGGTCCTCGAAGAGGTCCTGGCCCTCTACGGCAGAAAACTTAATTTCAAAAAGATTAATCTCCAGCCCGATTTTGGCGGCAGCATCGAAATCGCCGGATACCCGGGAGAAATTCGCCAGATTTTTGCCAATCTGATCGCCAACGCCATCGAAGCCCTGCCCAGCGAAGGCTGTCTTCGCATCCGCGCTTCCCGGGCGCGGTCCCAGGATGGCTCCGCGCGCGAAGGCGTGCGTGTCACCTTCCTCGACAACGGCAGCGGCATCGCTCTCGCGCACCGCGGCAAAATTTTCGAACCCTTCTTCACCACCAAAAAAGATGTTGGTACGGGATTGGGACTTTGGCTGACGCTGGGCCTGGTGGAAAAGCACCACGGTTCGGTGAGGGTTCGAAGCAACACACGGCCAGGGAAAACATGGACAGCCTTTTCTGTTTTCTTGCCCAATTAACCTTGAGCATCTAAAATCGTCGACTCGCGCAATAAGGCGAGCGCCGCCGGAGCCTTATGACCACAAGCTGTTTCGTTCTCTCTAATCCAATCTTTCCGTCCCCCGGCGGTCCCGGCGAAAAATTTTCAAGTTGGGTGCGCGGGCATTTGCCCGATGGCGCCGGCGAAGGCGGCCGACTCGGCGAAGTCAAAAAAGCCAAGGTCATCGTCATTGATGACGAATCCCTGATCGCCGAAACCATGGTCGAAATCCTCAATCACGAGGGATTTGAAGCCGTCTCCGCATCCGACGGCGCTTCCGCCATCGAACTCGCCAAAACTTTGCAGCCCGACATTGTCCTCAGTGACGTCATCATGCCCGGCCTCAACGGCGTCGAAACGGGAATCAGCATTCGCGAAGCCTTGCCCAATTGCAGAATCATTCTTTTTTCAGGGCAGGCCGCCACCGTCGATTTGCTCGAAAAAGCCCGCGAGCGCGGCCATTCCTTCGACGTGCTCGCTAAGCCCATGAAGCCGGAACAACTCATTTCCGTTATCCGCGGCCACGTCAATTAAATTTCAAAAGCTTCTCTGCAGCGGCGTATACTGCTTCGGGCAAGACCGATCTTGTTTGTTAGGGGCTGAGAAAGCACGCGTCAGAGAGGAACTCTATGAAGTATCTTGCTCCGGCAATCCTATTTGTCCTTCTATTTATTCCTACCGTCGCAAACGCCGATAGCTTCGTATTTGTAGATATGGTGCCGGTCACGTTCAATGTGCTTGTGCCCAGCCAAAATAATCAACCACAGCATTATGGACCGGTGGCCGTGGGTGCCACGTTTGTGTGGGATCTCACCACTAATGCGCTTTCCCACGTTAACGTGACCTCTAGTAGCAGCACTCTATTCCAGGATATGCATGTCCTTGATTCGGCGATGCCTGGTTTGCTCGACTTCGGCAACAACGCTGGGGACATTTTTCAAATGAACAGCGCCAACCACGGTGGTCTTATCCCTCCGCTGACCGGTGAGGCAGGGATCTTCCCGACGGACTTGTGGTTCTTTTGTCCGAGTTGCACCATCGACAACGCTGGTTTTACTTCCGGAGAAGCGATAGTCATTCCCCTGGGGTCCGGCCCCGTATCTACTCCGGAACCTGCCTCCGCCTCGCTGCTTGGCGCGGGGCTTTTGGCCTTGGTCTTCTGGGGCGGTCACTCTCGTCGCCGCCCTCGGGAAATCTTGGCTAGCGACTAGCTTTCTACTTCGGCGGAAAACGGAAAAACGTCTACTCGGGCAAGAAAATAACTTGCGGTTACTGACAGCGGTTATTGATTCTGCGGTCCCCCACAACTGTAATTATTCATAGGATAAGAAGTATTGGCTGGGAGGCCTGGACTCACGAAAGCGGCCCTCCAACCCCTTAAGAATGACTGAAATAGTTAACCAACCCCTCTGTCTCCACTCGTTGCAGAAGTTTTGCCTTCCCTGAAGGCGAAAACGGTTACTTTCGGTTACCTACAACCGGGCGATGGTAGCTGGTCGATTCCATGAGCGCTGCCAAAAAAGGTTACTCAGGAAAAATCTATATCGCATTTGTGCACGACCGGACGCCACCGACACGTGGTGGGGTCCCACAAGTACTTACCGAAAACGAGCTGGGTCGGAGAGTTTACTCCGTCCATGACGCTGCGGACTACAACGAACACCTATCTGATGTGGTGCTGCCCATCGAAGGCGAAGAATGAGAATGGTTATCCCACCTGTCCGGGATGTCTATCAGCAGCTACAGTTCTGACACAGCGGCTCATAATGCGAGCCAACCGCGAACTATAGCAACGCGCTTCTCTTTCCCGAAGTCCGGCAGAAGTCCATTTTATAGTTAAGTGGAATAGCTTTTGGCAAGAGATTCTCCAAGTAGGATGGTCCATTCGGCCGAGGCAGATCTTTACGCTTCACTGGCCCTCCCGGAATGACGGTCTGCGACGCCGCAGGCGGCGCGTTTAGGCCGGAGTGAAGGGAGGAGCCAATGAGACAAAGTCTTCTACTACGATCTCATCCGCACTCGGCGCGCTTCTACGATTTCGCATTAATCACAAGTTTGCCCAGCAAACAGTGCTTAAAGCACTCTCATGAACTCCTTGAAAATGCGATCAACGATCGAACAGTTGTTTGACAGTATTGTGGCAAGTTATTTCATCATGTTTCAACGGCTTGCTCGGATCGATCGCACTTAGTTTAGTGATGCCTGATGACCGGACTTCTGTTTCGCCTCGGCCTTCGCTTCACAGGAGACCGGTTTTCCCTTTTCCAGAAGTCTCGCCACACGGTCGGCGTTCCGTTCGTTCGCATCGTTGCATAGCGCATGACCCAGTTCGTGGCGGATCGCGAGATCAAGAAGGTCCCGCCTGCTCATGCTCCATTTCAGTAGTAATTCGCTGCTGCGCACAGGTATTTGCGTTACTAACGCTTCTTCGATGAACGTTTCGCGTTTCGGATAAAACGTGAACGCTGGGCTGTTTGGATCAAGTCCCCTCGGGCGCATGATGGCCTTCCAGTCCTCGGTACGCACCACTATCCAGGTCCACTTTCCCAGTTGGGCCACGGGGTAGTTTGCCAGTGCCTTTCTCAGGACCACCATCTCTTCGTTGCACAGCTTCTGACTGTAGCCTGTGTTACACACGAATTGCTGCGTCGGGCTTGATCGGTATGGCTCTCCGTAGGTCAGCGGTTGGGAGGGGGAGCGCGGCGACCAAAGACGAGGGAATCTCGTTGTTCATCCGTGATCTTGTCGGGTCAGGACCTGATTGCGCTTGACCAGGACCCTGCAAGAACATCGATGTCAGCAGACAGAAGCCGATCACTTTTTTCACGGCGCTTACCTCGACCGCAATTGCAGGAGCGCCGAGAATTCATCAGATTGATCTGTTCCGGCGGCCTGCGGAACGCCGTTGCAACTCACCGCGAGTACCAGAACCCAGCGTCAAGCCACCGATTACTTGCCTCTTCATCGCCTCACCTCCGCATCGCGCCGCAGGAGCGAAAGTGGGCTACGCTGGAGAGTGCCTCAATGCAGGGAGAGTCACTTCAGCCTCACATTTGGGTCACGAACGCTATCGGGCAGTTTTTCAAGCATTTATGAGAGTGAGAGTCTGGGGCGCATTTTTCCTTTTTCGATCACTCAAGGGTGGGCCGGATTGAGAGGGCCCAGCCAATACAGAGAAAAATGGTAGACTTTCTGAACTTCCGAGGTTCGGGGATGCCCGAAAGCAACGCGACTCTTGGCTTGGTCCGATTCGAAGGCTTCCAACTTGACTTTCGCAGTGGTGAATTGCTCAAGGACGGCGCTGAGACCGTCCTTCTACCGGCGCAATCCTTTCAGATCCTCACCATGTTGCTGAACATCCTGGGGCCAGGTGGTAAGCCGGCGTCAATCCAGGCAGCGCCTGCGGCCCGATGGGACGATAGTAGAGTTTGAGCACAGCATCAGTGCCGCGATGAACCGGCTTCGGCAGGTACTGGACGATTCTGCCGAGAATCCGCGCTACATCGAAACCCTGGCGCGCCGGGGCTATCGCTGGAAAGCAGGTGGGGAATGGGTGGACGCGAACGGCTCCGCCCCGGCTGCAGGCGCAACTGGCGAAGTAGCGAAGGCTGTCCCTAAATCCAAGTGGCTCCTCTGGACAGCGGTCTGCGGCGTAGGGCTCCTGGCGTTTGGGCTGGCGATCGGCCGTTGGTTGTCGAACTACCGAAAGGCCCATCGATTGACCGAGAAGGATACGGTAGTCCTCGCCGACTTCACGAATACGACCGGAGACTCGGTGTTTGACGGCGCTCTGAGGCAAGGACTGGAGGTGCAACTGGAACAATCACCTTTCCTCAACCTTGTGTCCGACCAGCAAATTGGGCAGACGTTGGCCATGATGAAACAACCCCCCGACGCGAAGCTAACGCCCGAGATCGCCCGCCAAGTATGCCAGCGAACCAACGGTGCTGCGGTTATAGAGAGCTCGATAGCTCAGGTTGGCACGCAGTACGACCTGGTTCTGAAGGCCGTGAACTGTTTGAATCGGGAATCAATCGCAAGCACGGAGACTCAGGCGGATGACAAGAACCACATTTTGGGTGCTCTCGGAAAGGCATCTTCGGAGATGCGCGAGAAGCTCGGAGAGTCACTCATAACTATTCAAAAGCTCGACACGCCGCTTGTTCAAGCGACGACGCCGTCGCTGGAAGCCTTGAAAGCCTATAGTCTCGGTCTTTCCAAGTTCGACAGGGGCGACCAAACCGGCGCCATTCCGCTGCTTCAGCAAGCGATTGAGTTGGACCCCGAGTTCGCAATGGCCTACGTCGATCTCGGGCGGTCGTATAACGTTCTAGGAGAGTATAGCCGCCGGGCGGAGCCACTCCGCAAGGCCTTTGCGCTACGCGACCGCGCGAGTGAACACGAGAAATTTGAAATCGCTTCGGTCTTCTATCAAAACGTCAGCCAACAGACGGATCAGGTCATCCAGAACTGCGAACTTTGGGAGCAAAGCTATCCCCGCGACTTCCGGCCACATGTCACCCTGGGAGTTGAAAACGGGGCTCTGGCAAAGTACGAGCGGTCCGCGAACGAATTCCGCAAGGCCGTGGAATTGGATCCGACAAAGGCACTGCCGTATGCCGGCCTCATGACTGACTTGATGGCGTTAAATCGTTTTGCTGAGGCTCGCGCCGTGTACCAAAACGCCCAGGCGCATAAAGTGGATGCGGGTGAAGTGGAACGCTTGCGGTATCAGCTGGCTTTTGTCGAGGGTGACACGTTGATGATGGCCAAGCTTGCGGAATCTTTATCGCGCGAACCGGGCTACGAGGGCAGAGTACTTTTTGAGGAGTCGAATACGGCAGCGTATTTCGGACGGCTCAAGGCGGCACGCGAATTATCCAGGCGCAGTGAAGAAAAAGCCCTGAGTGAGAAAGACACAGGGACCGCGGCTTTCATTGAATCCGACGTGAGTGTCCGCGAAGCTTTGTTTGGCAACGCTGGACCGGCGCTCAGGCATGCGGCCGCGGCAGTGAAACTAGGCGGAGATCCGGGCTTCTACGTGATGGCACTCGCTCTCGCCGGTGACACCGCTCAAGCCACGAAAGTCGTGGAGCATATCGAAAGCCAAACTCCACCGGGAGCTTTCATGGACAAGGTGACGCATACGGAGTTTCGAGGAGCCATCGAGCTCAATCGAGGTAATGCAATGCGAGCCTTGGAATACCTCGGGCCAGCGGCATCCTACGAGGCGGGCTGGTATGAACTTTATAGGCCTGCGTACCTGAGGGGCGAAGCCTACCTACTTGCTCATCGTGGCCAAGAGGCAGCGGCAGAATTCCAGAAAATCATCGATCATCGCGGCGTTGTCGTGAACGCACCTTTCGGCGCGCTCGCGCATCTTGGCCTCGCTCGCGCGTACGCGATGCAAGGCGACATTCCCAAAACCCGCACTGCATATCAAGATTTCCTGACGCTCTGGAAAGAAGCCGACCCGGACATTCCCGTCCTGAAGCAAGCGAAGGCTGCATACGCGAAGATCCGATAGTCCTTTGGTTGAGCGAACGTTCGAGCAGACGTGAGTTAGGTATATAGTCCTTGAAACCCGTGAAAACTGCTCCAACTCCGCGATGCAATTTCATTAAGAAACTAACTTCGAAGGGTTGACGCAGCGATTCAGTTTTTGCGAACAAGTTTCATGGTGTCCTGAAAATGGTCGGGCTTGTGGGGGGAAACAATGTGTTCTGTGTTCTCGTCGTTCGTCTGTACCGTTTTCATTGTGAAGCATCGTTGGATCAGTCGTACGGTTTGCATTGCCGGGTTGCTGGTGGCGTTGCCATCCCTTGTCACGGCCCAAGAAGCAACAATTGTAGGAACGATTACCGATCCAAACAGTGGAGCTATCGCGAACGTTACGGTCACTATTACTAACGCACAAACAGAAGCTAGACGTACGCTGATAACCAATGGCGTCGGCCAGTATGTGGCCCCAGGCCTGCCCATTGGTAAGTACGATTTAAAGGCGGAATTCTCAGGTTTCAAAGTGGAGCAATTCAAGGGAGTTGTCCTGAACGTAAATGATCGAATCCGCGTCGACTTTCACATGGAGTTGGGCACGATGGCAGACGTTGTTACCGTCGAATCGAGCGCCATTTCTGTTCAGGCTGACACCGGTGAACAGAGTTCCCTCGTCAGCGGTACTCAGATTTCGGAGCTTTCCACAAACGGCCGGAGTATCTACACCTATATAACGTTGTCGCCGGGCGCCGCGAACCTGATGCCTTCGTTTCAGCCTCCGACGTCAGTCGGTGGGAATTCCAATGTGAGCTTTAACGGGAACCGGCCGGGACACAATCTGTTTCTGCTGGATGGCGGGGAAACTTATGACCGTGGCGGAGGCGGCAACTCGATCATCATGCCTTCGATCGATGCCATCGCCGAAACGAAGACGTTAACGTCGAACTACGGCGCAGAATATGGACTTTCCTCCGGCGGCACGATCAGTTCCGTGTTGAAGTCCGGAACCAAGACATTTCATTTCTCGCTATGGGAGTTTTTTCGCAATGACGCTTTGGATGCTCGCAACTATTTTAACTTCTCCCCATCGCCCATTGCTGAGCTCAGATACAACCTCTACGGATTCAACGCCGGAGGACCTGTAACATTCGGGAAGTGGTACAACCCGCATCAGACCAAGACGTTTTTCTTTTACAATATGGAATGGCGCAAATTGATCCAGGGACAAACGCTCAACCAAACGGTTCCCCCAACCGCTTTTCACGACGGTAATTTCTCTGCTTCCGGATACAGCCTTGATCAGCTCCATGCACCAGCGATCTGTCAAGTCTCGCCAGCCATCCAAGGCCAGTTTGCCGCCGCCGGACAAGCGCTAAGTGGATGCACGGGCAGCGCTCCAGATCCGACCTTAGAAGTGCCCTTCAATAACAATAAGATTCCGACCAGCCTCTTAAACGCGAACGCTCAAGCGCTGCTGACGGCCGGTGGCAAATACGGAGGAATTTTTCCCAGCCCCAACAACGAAGCCGCATTCATCGGCGGAAACAATTTGCCCACAAACGTCCGGGAGGAAATTGTCCGCATCGACCAAAATGTCAGCGACAAGTTCACGGTCTTCGGTCATCTCGTTGCTGAACAGACCTCGCAGACGTATGGAACATCTATATTTAGCCCCGACAATGTTCCTTCCGTCGGAAGTACCTTCGGCAATCCTGCCTATGCAGCGGTAATCCACACGACGTACGTCAAGAGCCCGGCGTTGATAAATGAGGTGTCCTTCAACTACAGCGGAAATCGTGTCGCGATTCTGCCCGTGGGGTTGGTCAGCGCACCCTCAGATTTCAGCTTCAACCGCTACTTTGACGGACCGAACAACGAGGATCGTATCCCGTCCATCCTCTTATTCGGGAGTACCGGAGCGCGATACAGTTCTGGTATCACACCTTGGAGCAACTCAGCCAAAAACTACCAGATGCGCGATGATGTTTCCTGGACCAGGGGAAGGCACCAGTTCAAGATGGGCGGGAGCTGGATGCTTTATCAGAAGGTTCAGGATTGGTTTCTGGCGACTCAAGGGCAATTCATCTTCAATGGCTTCTATACCGGGAATGACTTTGCCGATTATTTGCTCGGCGACGCCATTGGCTACAGCGAATCGGCGGTCCAGGGTACCGGCCATTGGAACAACGTTTCCACCGCGCTGTATTTTCAAGACAACTATCGCGTGACGGACCGGCTCACGTTGAACCTGGGCGTGCGCTGGGATGGCATACCGCATACGTATGAAGCGAACAAACAGTTGTCCAACTTTTATCCAAGTCTCTATGACCCTGCGGACGCGGCTCAGCTTGGCTCGGATTTCCAGTCAATTCTCCCAACCAGCCCGGGACTGGGGACCAGTCCGAACCCGGTTTTGGCGGGGAAACCTCTCTATCTGAACGGCGTCGGCGTATGCGGCACGCATGACCTACCCGCTGGTTGCGTGAAGGGCGTTTGGCTGAATATTGGTCCACGACTTGGCTTTGCCTATAGCCTGACAGGCTCCGGAAGGACGGTGATCCGCGGTGGGTACGGGATCATGTACGAGCGCGTCCAGGGGAACGACGCCTACAACCTGGCGGGAAATTCTCCATTCTCAGCGGGTGTGAGCTTTCCCACCGTGTCTCTCTCGAACCCCACCTTGAGCATCCAGACCGGTGCAACGACTCCGCAATCGATTCCCGTTACCGGTCTCGTAGGCATGAACCAGAATGAGTACGCGGCACCGCGAAGCAGCCAATTCAGCCTGGGAATCCAACAAGCCATTGGCGGGAAGTCGATATTGGCGGTGTCCTATGTCGGCACCCAGAATCGCCGTCAGAATTACTACACGGAGACCAACTTACCGGCGGAGAGCCTCCTGCCGACGTTCGTAACGAATGGCGCCGCTGCGCAAACTTATAACGGAAGCGTCCATTACGTCGGTTACAGCAGCGTTCTAATGGCGCAAAACGAGGCCAACGGCGACTACAACTCGATTCAAGTCTCGCTGCGCGGCGCCACGCTGAAGAACGACTTGACGTACCAGATTGGGTACACCCACTCCCACACGAATGATTCCTTCGACGGGATAACCGAGAGCGACGCCGATCTGTACGATATTTCCAACCCCTACGCGGGCTGGAAATATGACTACGGGCCGTCTGCGTTCGACATCAGGAACAACTTCTTTACCAACTTTGTCTATCGCATTCCGCTGCTGAAAGACAGCGCACATCGTTTACTGCAATCGACTTTGGGTGGCTGGGAGATTTCGGGCATCGTCACAGCCATATCTGGCGCTCCACTGAATATCGGATTAAGCGGTCAAAACGTTGCGAGTATCGTTCCTAATACAGCCAACCGTCCAAACGTGAGCGGCACAATGATTAACCCCCATACCGTCCAGCAGTGGTTTGACACGTCCGTCTTTTCAGCACCAGCCCCGGGGACCTGGGGTAACGAACTGCATAACGGTGTTCGAGGCCCTGGCCGCGACAATTGGAATATCTCTCTTTTCAAAAACTTCCTCTTCAACGAAGAGCACGGCAGGCGCCTCCAATTCCGCGCGGAATTCTTCAACGTTTGGAATCACCCGCAATGGGTTGGCGACACCTTGAACGGCGGCATCAGCACTAACTATGGCGCGAGCAACTTCGGAGCCGTCACGTCTGCCTATGACCCCCGGACGATTCAGTTGGCGTTGAAGCTTTCATTCTAGCTGCGCTATGCGTGGAGGCAGGATGGCAGAGCACTGCTAAGTTGTTCATGATCCCTGGATCGCAACGGATCATGAAATAGCCGGTCAGGGTTGATGAGCTCCATCCGAGCCTTGGAGCGGACTGAAGGCCGATTCTAGACTTGACGGCGGCGCGACCTTTCTGCTTTTGTTTCGGGTTGCAAAAGAAATCACTGGACTTCCAAGAACGTGAATCCTTCCAGCAAGCTCATGTCGCCAGCTCAATTGCAGAACGGTGTCGGCCGAGTGCCCGCGAATAACGCACAACTGGATTTCGGCGTGGGCTGGGATTCCCAGACCGCCGAGCCAAGATCTCGGTGCGTCCAGTTCGCGAATGAAGACATTAAACCTGCATCTCTTTACACAAAAAAGCTCTTTCGACGATTCAATAGCTGCCGACGAGGTGAATGTTGGTGGTTCTCGATGCGTTATCGGCTGGTGCCAGCGTTGCCAGGAGCGTTTGGCGGTCCATAATCCGCGAAGCGTACAAGGCCTGCCTTTAGCGGAAACTATGGCCTGGAGGTGAGCGTAATACTTATATTTTCCGCCCGTCAAAACCGCATTGCTAAGTGCGTTTGATTGCCGCCTTTCTTCCGTATCTTTTGCGTGGGGTTTTCAGCTCACTTCTTGCGGCACTGGCCTGATTTCTTCAAGGCCCTTTATTCTAGATGGCCCGAGTTTTAAGGTTCAATTTGGACGGCCTTGGACGGCCGGTCAATGCCCCAGGAAAGTCTGCGAAATTGCTGACCCCTGCCTTATACTCGACGACGTTCCGCAGGCAAGCGATGGAGGAAAAAGTATGTTTCACCTCGTCTGGTATATCCTTATTGGACTACTCTCGGGCATAATCGCGAAATCGGTAATGCATGTGCACATGACGATCTTCTGGACGATAGTGCTCGGCATCATCGGATCGATCATTGGTGGCGGCGTTAGCCACATGTTCTCGCGCTCGACAAACGAACGATATCATCCCGCCGGCCTCATCTTGTCCACACTGGGTGCGATCTTGCTTCTCTTCATTTGCTATAAGCTGAAGATTCACTTTCCCCAGGTAACCTAGTCATTGACGACTAACCTTTGTATTCCGATAGGACGGCGACGTCTCGGGCTGATATAGCAATCCTTGAGCGGACGGTTCCATAACCGATACCCAAGGTCGCTGCAATTTGTCGCAGGCTGCGGCCTTCCGACTTCATTTCTAGAATCCGGTGGCGGTCCACTGCATTCGTCGGGCGGCCGAGCTTCTTACCATTCGCCCGCGCATTCTGAATTCCGGCGGTTACTCGCTCCCTTATCAAGTCGCGCTCGAGTTGCGCGACGGCAGCCACGATTACAAAAAGCGCCTGCCCCAGAGGACTGCTGGTGTCCATATTTTCTTGGTAGCTGATGAATTGGACTCCGAGCGAACGGAACTCTTCAAGCGCTGCGAGCAAGTGTTTGGTCGATCTAGCGAGCGTGGAATGCGATGGCCTTGAGCTTGGCCAGAAAATGACCCTCAGGTTTGCCGTTGCTAGACGTGAACACCAGGCGCCGCGGCGGACAAGTAGCGCGATGCTCGAGCAGTGCTTTCACAAGATCGTCATCCAATGGAACGTCCCGCGTTTCAGCGCTTTTAGGTGTGAACTTGAGCTCATCGTTTTTGGGCTGTACCACGTAGACGCTCCCATCTCCGTCTTCGGTGGTAGCAAACTCGAAGTCGCTCCAACATGCGTTGGAGACTTCTCGCTCCCGGCAGCCGGTCTTCAGAAAAAATAAATAGCGCACTCTTTCTTCCCGATCACAGGCCGCGAAAAATTTCTCGAGTTGATCTTTGGAGTACCAATTTACTGCGGGATCGGTGTAGTTAGGAATGTCGCCTCCGCGTTTCTTTTTGGTGAATTTGAAATCCACGTGGTGCTTCATGGCGTGCAAGAAAGTCCCCAGGCTTTGCGTGCGGTTGAACACGGTGCGTGGTGCAGAGTTCTTGGTCTGAAAAAACTTCATCCACGCGAAGATATCGGCGCGTGTTATGTCGGCTAGGTACCTTTTGCCACAAACCTGCGCAAACTTCTCCAAATCCCCACGCCAGCGCTTCGCGGCTCGCCTGTCCGGACCGCCTTCTTTTTCGGCCACGAATGCATCGATCGCTGCCGCCAATGTCAAGCGCGGCGCGGTGATCGTCAGCCCTGGTGGTAGTGGCGGTGGATCGGCGAAACCAGCCAGTAACCGTTCTTGGCGTTTTCGCTCTGCCAGGGCCGCCTCGGGGTCCTTGCCCACGTTGCGGTACCTCTGTTTGTCACCATCCCGCCAACGCAGCCAATAGGTGGCCCCTTCCACCGGTACGATGCCCGAACGACCCAGCTGCCTAACTTGTTTTGTTTGTTGCCCTATACGCGCAAAGATCCCGCAGTGCCTGTTCGCCATTTCGCCCTCTGCCTACATACTTCGGGGCAAAACGGAAAACGGTTACTCGGGCGTGAAAATAACTTGCGGTTACTAACAGCGGTTATTAATTCTGTGACCGCCAACAACTGCAATCATTCCAAAGGATACGCAGTATTGGCTGGGAGGCCTGGACTCGAACCAGGATAGCCAGATTCAGAGTCTGGAGTCCTACCAATTGGACGACCTCCCAGCCGGGAGGAACAAAAAGGAATCGCGGCACGTCCGGCTCTCCCGGCAGCCACGATTCACCCTTCCTAATTTAATCGGGATTCACCAGTGCGTCAACCAACCGCCGGACAACCGCCTGACCAACCGCCTGACAATACTGTATTTCAATGCGTTTTTGCCGTGACAGCCATGCCTAGTTCTTCGCGCGAAGCAAAAATATCGACCTTCCCTCATTAAAGCCATGGATGGACAACCGGGTGCCCCATGTGCTGCAGTCGCACATGGGGTTTCTCATCCTCTACCGCGAAAGCTTCAGTGGCGCATCGCCGTATTGGCCCCGCCTCTGTTCATTATCGGTGATTCATTAGGCTCGAAAGTTATCGATCGATCTGAGCTGTGCTCGCTCGCGTTGCTCCACCGTCCCCGACCGGCTTCATCCGCCCGCCATTCACAACGTATTCCACGTTGCCCCACACAACATGATTTGACGCGAAGCTGGCCACCCAGACCACAAAATGAATCGCATCCCAGATGGGTACCAGCCATATCCGGTGGCGCAGCACTGCATCCTTCACCACCGTCACGCCCACAATCGACGCCATCGCCAGTCGCAACACTAGATACGCTAATAAATACCCGACAGCGATCCACAATGCCGGCGCCACAATCGCCGCGGCGATAGCCCACGGCAATCCCTGTGTGAACAGCAGAGCAGCATACGAAACCGGACGGCACAATCGCACCGTGCGTGCCCATCGCAATTGATGCTCCCACAAACCGCGCACCGTCTGCGCCGGATACATCGTCCACACCGTTTCGTGCGACAGCACCACTCGACCGCCGGCTTCCGCCACTCGCCGCCCGATTTCATAATCATCGGCCAGGAACGCGGCGATCTCTTCGAATCCCCCGATTTTTCGCAACCAGGTTTTTGTAGTCGCAATCGAAGCGCCCAGCGCGAATTTCACGCCTTCAGTCCACACCGCCATCAGCACGCCTGCAAAAAACGCGCTCGACGCGCCGATCGCTTCGAATTCCGCGCCGAGATTTTTCTGAGCTATGCCGCGATAGAACGAAGTCACTGCCCCGACCGCGGGGTCCTGCAACGGCGCCACAATATTTTGCAGATATTGCGGGGCCACCCGCACATCACCATCGCTCAACGCCAGAACTTCGTATTTGGCCTCGCGCGCCAATCGCGCCAGGCTGTTCACCTTGCGGTTGGCCCCGAAATATTCCGCGCCAATCAGCAATCTTATTTCCCGTTGGGGAAAATCATCGATCAGCCGCTGCACCACTGCGGCGGCGGGATCGCTCTGGTCGTTGATCGCAAAAAGTATTTCGTACTCGGCGAGATAATGCTGGTGGCAAAAACTGGCGTAGTTTTCGTAGGATGCAAAATCCACGCCGTGGAGTGGCTTCAAAATGCTTACCGGCGGTTGAAAACTCCCCGAGACACGTTCGCCAGGACCGCGAGAAAATCTCCACGCCGCCACGCAAGCCAGTAAGTAGTAAATCAGCGGGAAACTGGCAATCACCAGTATCGCGGCCACCAATACGCCATGGAGCTGACTCATCGCCGGTCGCTCTTCACAAAATTATCCCGCCGCAACAATGGCCACGCCCACGCACACCAGCAACACGCCCGCCCAGCGCATTCCGTTCACGTCTTCCTTCAAAATATATTTCGCGCCCAGCGTTCCCACCACGTAGCTCAGCGCTGAAGCGGGAATCACCAGGCTGATCGGCTCCCACGACAGCAGCACCAGCAGCAGGTAAAACGACAACGCCATCAGCGGCACGCCCACCCAGAACCACCCGTTACAAAACGCTCTCCCCAGAAAACTGATCATCAGCTTGATCCGCAAATGCTCCGGCGCCCCCGCCCTCTTCATCCCGTAAGTCACCGCCAACTCGCCCGCCGAGCCGGACAACACAAATATCGCCAGAACAACCGCGCTGCGCATCATTGCGCCACTTCCATCACCGGGCTGGTCCGCGGCTTGGTCTGCCCCACCAGGAATACGCCGGCGCAAATCAGCGCCACTCCAATCCACCGCCGCGGCGAAACTGTCTCGCCTAGCGCAACCACGCCCACAAACGTCACCGCCGCATAGCCCATCGCCGAAGCCGGCATCACGTAGCTGTAGTCCGCCCAGCTCAGTACCGTCATGTTCGAAAGCATGAACCCGATCAGAAACACAATCGCAAACCAGATCGTTCCGCTGCTCATCGCCGCGCGGAATGAATGCAGCAATCCCTCGTGCGTCAGCGTGACCGCGCCGATCTGCGTCATCCCGTGTTTCAGCAGCGAATCGCCGGTGGTCGCGCACACCACCATGGCGAAGACCATGACCAGCGTCTTCACACGGAGCTTTCGCTCATTGGACATTTGGTTGATTGGTTAGTCGTTGCCCGAAATTGAGTGCGCCTGCGGCACGGAAATCAGCGGCTTTTCGCCGTCGCCGCCCTCGCGCGCCCACTTCAATCGTTCCGCTCGCAGCTTCAGAAATTCCGTGGCCTCATGGTACAACCGCTTGCGTTCGTGGCTGTCCCACAGCGCTTCTTTCACGATGCGCCAAACCACCTTCGGCCGGAAATAATAGTCGTCGTAAAACTGGTTCACTCCCGCCATCATCTCCGACTTGGAAAGATGCGGGTACTCGATGTGCGGCAATTGGTGGCCGCTCATGTCCGCCAGCGCTTCCACCTTCAAAAAGCCTTCCTTGGCCATCGAATCGTGCAGCTCGGTACCCGGCATGGCGTGCGCCAGCGACACCTGGATGGTCTCCGGATCCAGTTCCTTGGCAAACTCAATGGTCTTCTGAATCGTTTCGCGCGTCTCGCCCGGCAAGCCGATAATGAAGTCGCCGTGAACGCGGATGCCCACCTTGCGGCAGTTCTTCATGAAAGTGCGCGCCATCTCCACCGTCGCACCCTTCTTGATGTTCTTCAAAATCTGCGGATCGCCCGATTCGAATCCCACGATAAACAGCCGCGCCCCCGCATCCGCCATGGCCTTCAGCGTGTCGTAATCGCTGTGCACCCGCGCCGTGGAGGACCACTGAAATTTCAGCGGCTTGAATTTCGAGCAAATATCCAGCACGCGGTCCTTGCGAATATTAAAAGTATCGTCGTCGAAGAAAATCTCTTTCATCTGCGGGAAATATTCGATGCACTGTTTCACTTCCCGCGCCACGTTCTCCGTCGAGCGCGTGCGCCATGCATGCCCCGAAATCGTCTGCGGCCACATGCAGAAGGTGCACAGCGCCGGGCAACCTCGCGTGGTATAGAACGATACGTAAGGATTCAGTAGGAACGGCACGTTGTAGCGTTCAATCTCCAGGTCCCGCTTATAAATGTCCGTCGCGAACGGCAGTGCGTCCAGTTCCGCGGTGTGCAGTTGCGCGCGCGGCGCGTTGTGTACCACCTTGCCGTCTTTCCGGTAGCTGATGCCCATGATCTCGCTGACCGGTTTGCCCTCGGCATACTCCACCACCGAGTGATCGAATTCCCCGCGCGTCACAAAATCGATGTCTTCGCTCGCCATCAACGTCTCGTCCGGCTTGATGTGCCCGTGCGGCCCGACAAACGCGATCTTCATGCTGGGATTGGATTCTTTAATCTTGCGAATGAGCTTGACGTCGCTGTCAAAACCCACCGTGGAGGTAAACAAAATCAGAAATTCGTAGTCTTTGCAGATTTCTACCGTCTGTTGCCAATTGATCTTGTGCGGCGAGGCATCCAGCAACCGGCTTCCCGGAATCATTCCGGCAGGATACGTTAACCAAACGGGGTACCAGTAAGATTCGATCTCGCGGGTTGCGGGCCAGCGCGAGCTTGCTCCACCGTCGAAATTCTCAAAACTCGGCGGATTCAACAGCAACGTCTTCATGACATCCGGCATTCTTCACCCTCAGCTTCGATATGTCAGCTTCGTTTGATGATGTTAGGCGGTAAATCGTTAACGCCCGGCGCCTCCAAACATTCTGGCAAGGCCCAAACCCAAGACCGGTAGTAATCAGTTTAACTGAATTGCCGGAATCGCCTCAAACCTTTCTGCAATCGGGTACTATCCCGCACCAAGGGGTTAAATACAGCATTGAGTGGTAGTTGCACCCGATCGACCTGGCCGCAATTCGCGGGTGAACAGCGAGCAGCTAAGCATCAAGATCGGTGCTGCATCCTTTGTGCCTTTCAAAGGGTGCGGCCTTTGACTTTGAATTCTCTCTTTTCAGCTGGTCACGCCGATTACTTAATCACCGCAAACCTCGCCAACCGCAGCAACCAGGGTCTCCCAGATTCGCTCGATCCAATCCAAATGCTCCGGCTTCATCAAAACAGACCGCAAACAAGTCATGGTCTCCCGGTCACGCTTCATTCCGCCAACAGCGCCCGCAAAGAAATCAACCGGCAACTCCGCCAGCGCCAGATGCAAATCCCGCTTCGCCGCAGCCTCAAAAATCCTCCGCGAAAGCGCCGACGCCGCGCTCACGCTCCCCGCTTTCGGCGCAAAAATCACCAGGTCCAGCTCCGGTTCGAACGCAACCACAAATCGCCGGCCGTTCTTCAATCGGGCGAAAAGCGCCAACGCCGCCTCGTGGCTCTTCGCCAAACTCCGCGCAAATTCGCCGCCCTTCACCAACGGCAGCAATCTCTGCGTCGCCCACAAAGCTGCCGCCGCCGCTCCCGGCCGCGAACATTCCAGGCTAATCTCACCCAGATGCAGATCGCTCGAAGTGAAATACGTGTAAGGAGAATTGTGCTTGTACCATTGCCCCGCAGCCGGATCCTTAAACAAAATGCAGCCGCAACCATACGGCTGCAACCCGTGCTTGTGCGGATCGATCGCGATGGAATCCGCTTCCCCGATGGCCGCAAACGCTCGCTGCGCTTCCTCTCCCAGGTTAGCCACCAGCGTGAAATATCCGCCGTACGCGGCATCGGCATGAATTCGAAACCTGTGCCGTGCCCGCAGCTTCAGAATTTCGTCCAGAGGATCGACCGATCCCGTGGCAGTCGTTCCCAAAGTCACCACCACGGTCGCCCCATCGCCGCGCGCCAAGTGTTTCTCCAGAGCCTTCAGATCCATCCGCCCACGCGCGTCGCACGCCACCGTCTCAAACGGTAGTTGCAAGACTTTGCTGATGCGCTCATGCGTATAGTGCGCTTGCGCGCTGGCCAATATTGTTTTACCCGGCGCCACCTGCCCGGCCACCCACAACGCCTCCAGGTTCGCCATCGTTCCGCCGCCGCACAGGTGCCCAAGAAATGTGCTCCACCCAAACATCGCCGCAATCTGCGCAACCGCTTCCTTTTCCATCGCCGAAGTCGCCCGCCCGCCATCCAGCGCGTGATTGTTCGGATTGATGGTCATCGTCAGCGCATACGCAAGCTGCGCCACCGGATGCGCAGGCTTCAGCATCTGCCCGGCATACATCGGATGGAAATAGGGATAGTTGTCTTGCAGGCGTTCGGCGGTCGCCGTCAGCACTTCTTCCATTCGCGCCAGCCCCGGCGGGTCACTCTCAAATCCAGGCAGGCCGGCAAAACCCTTGCTCAGTGTCCGCATCGCATTCGAAAGCAGCTCCAGCCGCTCGCGATCAAACACCTGTGAGTTTTCTTCTGAAAGACCTTTCGCGGGCGTTGCGCCGCCAGTAGGCTTGCTGATCGCCATGCTGCGTTACTGCCACACTTTGTCGAGCTGCCCGGCCGCCCGCAGCAACTCCAGTTGCGCCTGCTGCCGTTGAAAATTCGCATCCAAGTACGCCATCCACTTTTCGTTCTCACTCAACCGCGCCTTTTCCACTTCACGCAAATTTAATTTGCCCTCGGCGTATTGCGATTGATACACCGCCACGTCCTGCTGCGCCAGTTGCAGCTCCAATCGCGCCACTTCCTTGGCCGCATCTTTCTCCCGCACGCTGCGCGTCTTCTGGCGTACCTCCGCGCTGACCTCGCTCTTTTTGTTGCTCAGGGTAGCTTTCGCGGCCGCCAGGTTCACTTCCGCCAGCCCGATATTGGCCTTCGTCCGCGCGCTGAATAGCGGCACCTGCACTTGTATCCCGGCGTTAAAATTATTTCGCTGAAAGGTATTGAAAAACTGGCTGTAATTGTTGAATTTTCCCAACACACTGTACACGCTCACCAGCTCCAGCGTCGGAAAATATCCGCGCTTCTCGCCCTTCAGCCGGAATTCCTTGGCGCGCACATCGGATTCCGCAATTTGCAGCCCGGTATTGTTTTGCAAAGCCATCGCCACCAGGTTCGCGCCTTCCTGCTCCGCTTCTCCCGGCAAATCCTCAGGCAAAATTTCTACCGCCTGGTCCGCCGTGAACCCCAGCTGTGACCGCAAAAATACTTCCAGCTCGTCCTGCCTTCCTTCCAGTTGCAAAATCCGCTGCACCACCTGCGCCTTGGTCAGTTGCGCGCGTGTCACCTCGATCGGTAATTCGAATCCTTCTCCCTCCCGGCCCTTGGTCACCTCCAGAATCTTGTCCGCGCTTTCCTGCTCCGCTCGCAGCAGGTCCAGCGAGTGCCGCACCTTCCCAAGCTCCAGATAAGCCATCGCAGTGCGCACAATCACGCTGTTTCTCACATCCTCCAGAACAATTTTCTGCGATCGGGCCTGTTCCTGCAGTTCTTTCGCCTGCCCGCGCAATGGCTCGTTCAATACCTGCTGCGTATAGCTCACATTAAAAATTGCTGGCGCGCGTCCGCCCGGCGTCTCCGGAATTCCGTACGTGTATCCCGCGCCCGAGCCCGCATATAAATTCGGCAGAAATTCCGCCTTGGTGATCAACGCCGAATGGTCCGCCAGCCGCGACTGAATCCTGGCCAGTTGCAGGTCCGCGCTATTCTGCAGCGCCAGCTCGATAGCGCGCTTCAGCGTCAAAGCAACACCGCTCCGCGCAGTAGCAGACTGCGGCGTGGATGTTTCCTGCGCCTGCTGCCGCAACGTTACGTCCGCCGCGCGCGCGTCGCTGCCAGAACTTTGCGCGTAACACGCCACTCCGCCCAAAATTACCAAAATCGCTCCCACAACTCCGCGCCACATTGTCCCAATGCTTCCCTGATTCACGTTCGCACCTCGCCACTTCTCAACGCCGTTTCAAAAAATCGCAAGCTCACTCGTAGCGCAACGATTCAATCGGCTGCAGCCGCGCCGCCTGGCTCGCCGGCAAATACCCAAAAAATAATCCCGTCGAGCAGGACACCACGAACGCCACGATCACGCTCAACCCCGAAATCGGCACGCGCAAGTTTCCCGGCAACAGCGGCTGGATGCTCACCGGAATCGCCAGCCCGATCAAAATTCCCAGCACCGCGCCGCCGCCGCTGATCAAAAACGCCTCAATCAAAAATTGATACAAAATTTCCTTGCGCGCCGCTCCAATTGCTTTTCGAATGCCGATCTCCCGAGTGCGCTCCCGCACTGTCACCAGCATGATGTTCATGATCCCGATGCCGCTGATCAACAGCGCAATCGCCGCAATCACCAGCAGCACAATGGTCAGCGCCAGCGAAATCGTCCGCGCCGCGCCCAGAATCGCCACCAGCGTCTGCACGTTGTATTCCGCCTCCAACGGATGCCGCGTTTTCAGCAGCTGGGTCATCTGCCGCTCCACCCCCGGCACCGCTTCGGGACTCGCCGCCTGCGCATACAACACGCGCAAAATGTCTTCGCCAGTGTAGTACTTCATCAAACCCAGCGGAATAATCACTGACTCCTTTTGAATCTCCGACAATCCAAATGTCGCAACCCGTTCGCGAAAAACTCCGATCACCGTGAATGTCAGCTCTCCCATGCGAATCGGCCGCCCGATAGGATTTTCCAGCCCGAACACCCGCTCCGACAATTCCTTGGTGATCAAACAAACTTTGCCGCGCGATTGCATGTCTTCGGAATCAAAATACCGCCCGCGATAAATCACCAGCCGCCGTATGGTTTGAAATCCTTCCGTCACCCCGATCAAGTTTACGGGCCGCTCCACCCCGCTCACCACCACCGACATCGGCAACTCGCGCGTTCCCGCCACCGCCAACACTCCCGGAGAGGCTTGCATCGCCTCCAGGTCGCCCATGGTGATTTCGTAGCTCAGCGGCTCGGCCTTTCCTGTGGCGTGCACCATTTCCGCCCACACCAGGTTGGAGCCCACGCCCTCGATCTGCGAAATCACGAATTTTTTGCTGGTCAGCGCCACCGTCACCACCAGCACGATCGACGCGCTGCCGATGATCACTCCCAGCGACGTCAGCGCCGCCCGCAATTTATTGGCGCGCAATGCATCGATGGCCACCGAGACCGTTTCACGCAGGTGCATTTCAGCTCTTTCTGAGCCGCTTCAACGCTTCCTGCGCCGATTTGCTTTTGGGATCCAGTTGCAAGCTGGTTTCATATTCACGCAGCGCCGCCTCGCGATTATTTTCGCTTTCAAACAGCTGCCCCAGCCATTCGTGCGCCACCGCCGGCCGCGGATAAGCCGTGCGCGTCGGCGCCGTTCTCAGATACTCGCGCAACAATCTTTCCGCCTCTTCCGGTTTTTCTTTTTTCACGATCAGCGCCGCGGCCCGGTAGAATTTCGCGCGCACGTCACTCGGCGAGGCCTTCTGCCCGGCTTCCGCCACCGCCATCAGCCGCTCCGCCTGGCTTCGCCGCAGCGAATAATCCCCAATATCGAAAATCAAATCCGCCGACTTGGCGCTCGCCAGCGCTTTATCGAATTCCACTTCCGCCGCGCTGAAATCCTTCTTCTGCCGCCGGCAATTTCCCGCCGCGTAGTGCCCTTCTCCCGCATCCATGGCCGCCAGTTGCGCAATCTTCGGCTGCGCTTTGTCTTCCCCGCCGCCGGCGATGCCCGGAGCGGCGCAATCAAATTCAATCAACGCCTGAAACGCCGAATAGTTTTTCGTATCCAGTTTTATGGCCGTCTCGAATTCCCCCTCCGCTTTCTTGGCCAGCCCCAGGGCCGAAAACCACGAAGCTTTCGACGCTTTCTCTCCGTACGATCTCCCTAGCCACTCGTGGTATAGCGAGTTGTCGGGAGCAATCGCCACCGCTTTTTCCGCGCTGGCAATCGCCGCGTCATACTCCCGCAGCTCAAAGTGGCTTTTGGCCAATAGCAGTTGAATTTCGCCGTCGCTAGGATTTTTTCCCGCCGCGTCTTCCAGAATCTGCACCGCTTTTTCGTAATCGCTCGCTTCGTACGCCTTGCGCCCCGCCAATAAATCGCCGCTCTGCCCGCCACGCGCGACGATGCCCGTTTCACTCATCGCCAGAAAAAATCCCGCGGCCAGCAGCGCCGCCCGCCGTTTACTCACCATCCCGGTGGCCCCTTACATACGACGCATCCGTATTCACAATCTTTACCGCCATCCCGTCGTGCAGCACGGCGTCGCCCGGCAGCGCCACCATTTCGTTCTCATTCAAGCCGCTGACCACTTCAAAGCTCGAGGCATCCGCGATCCCCACCTGAATTTCCCGGCGCTGCAGCCGCGACTTTCCGCCCACGCTGAGCGAATTCTTGGTTACCACATACACGTAGCGATGCCCGCCTTCCGCATCCACCGCCGCGCGCGGCACGGTCAGCACATTGTTTCTTTCTTTCGAATGAATCTTCACGTTCACGTTGATGTTCGGCAGCAGTTCCAGCTTGTCGTTGTCCACCGTGCACAGCAATTCCCCCACGCTGCGCGTGCCCCGCGCCACCACCTGCTTGGGAATCACTTCGGTTTTCCCCGTCCACGTGCGGTTGGGCAGAGCGTCCCAGGTGATTTTCACCGGCTCGCCCGGCTCCAGTGCGCCAAGTTCCGGCTCATCGATAAACGCGCGCACCCGCACGCGATGCAAGTCCGCCATTTCCGCCAGCAGGTCGCCGGTCTTCACGTAGTCTCCGGATTTAACCGGCAGTGAATACAGCGTCCCATCCGCCGGCGCCGTAATCCGCGCGCTGGCCACTTTTTCTCTCAACGCGGCAATCTCGCTCTGTGCCTGCTGCACCTGCAGTGCGGCTTTTCCGGCGTCCAGCTTCACTCCGCGGTCGAACTCCTGCTTCGCCGCGCTCAGCCGCTTCACTTCCGCCTGCGCGTTGCTCAATGACAGATCGTTGGCTGCCAGCTCATCGCGCGTCGCCGCCTGCTTGGCAATCAGCCGCTCCAGCGCGTCGTGATTTTTCTGCAGCCGGTCGCGCTCTCCCTGGGCTTTGGCCAGGTCGCCCGCCACCCGCGCCGCGTCATCCGTTTTTCCGCCGGCTTGCGCCGCGCGCAAGTCATCCCGCGCCCGCAGCAGCCTCGCTTTCGCTTCCGCCAGTTGCGCTCTGGCATCCCTCACATCCAACCGGATCAACAGTTTCCCTTTTTTTACCGGCTGTCCCTCGACCCCCGCCACTTTTTCCACAAACGTATCCAGCGGCGCGCGCACCACGTACGGCGCAATCGGCTCCACTTTGCCATTGCTGGAAATCGAAGAAACCAGGTTGTCGCGTACCGGCATCACGGCCGCAATCTTTACCACCGGTTCGCGCCCGCTCAGCCGCACCAGCAGGTACGCCACCAGTCCCGCGACCGCCAGAAAAATCAGTATCCGGTTTCGAACCTTGCGTTGATCCATTTTTCCTTATTCATTGCCACGTTCATTTGCCACCAGACACGCAATGCGTGGGATGCCCCCGGGGCCGATTGCCTTACGCGGCGTTGCACCAGCCCGGCGCTTCGCCTGTTGGGGTTCTAGTGATGGAGGTCAGACGCCAAACGCTCCATTCTAGCAAGCCGCGCGCGCCTTTCTCCAAATTCCTTCGCGTTTGACCTCAAGTTCTGCTGGCCTCTACCGCACAAAATTAGATGCCAAAACCAGCCGGCGCTGCACATCCCTTGGCCAGCAGCTTCCGTTCCCAATATCCAGTAAAGAACTAACCCGCCCGCGCGCCAAATCTTTCCTCTTTCCTCTTCCGCACTGTTGATTGCGCCCGTAAGTTTACGGCCCGCATCGCGTAGTACACTTTGCCTGCTCGTGTTGAGGTAAATTCTCCGGGGTCCTGGAATGATCGAAGCCCGCGGTTTGTCCAAGCACTTCCACGATAAAAAACGCGGCCAAATCTCCGCCGTCGACAATGTCAGTTTCACCTGCCAGCCCGGGCAGCATCTACGGCCTGCTGGGAGCCAACGGCGCCGGAAAAACCACCACGCTGCGCATGCTGGCCACCATCCTCGAGCCCTCCGACGGCACCGCCATCGTCTTCGGCCACGACATCGTCGAGCATCCTGAAAAAGTGCGCGCCAGCATCGGCTTTCTTTCCACCGCCACCGCGCTCTATCCCCGCCTAACCGCCCTGGAAATGGTCGAATATTTTGGCCGCCTGCAACGGCCTCGACGAAGCCACCCTGAAAAAGCGCGTCGACGACACTTTTCGAGCGCCTGGACATGAACTCTTTTCGCGATCGCCGCTGCGACAAACTCTCCACCGGAATGAAACAGAAAACTTCCATCGCCCGCACCCTGGTTCACGATCCGCCGGTCATGATTTTCGACGAGCCCACCCTCGGCCTGGACATCATGGCCGCCCGCACTATCGTCAATTTCATCCGCGAATGCCGCGAATGCCGGCAAAACCGTGATTCTTTCCACCCACGTCATGAGCGAAGTCGAAAAACTCTGCGACGTGATCGGCATCATCCACAACGGCACGCTGCTCGCCGAAGGCACCCCCGCGCAGTTGCGCGATACCTACCGGGAAAACGATCTGGAGGAGATTTTCGTGAAAATCGTTTCGCCGCACGTCGCCGCCGAGGTTTCCTGACTGTGTCCTGGCGCAACATCGGCATCGTCTATCGCAAGGAATTGCGCGAAGCGCTGCGCGACCGCCGCACGCTGATCTCCACCATTCTCGTTCCGATTTTGCTGTTTCCCGTGCTGACCGTGGGCGTGGGCTACATGGTGGTCGGGCTGATCGACGAAGCCAGCCGCCAGCCCTCAAAAATAATGATTCTGGGCGGCAGCGACTCTCCGGCCATTGTCGAAAGCCTCAGCCAGGTGAAAAACCTGATCGTAGTGCCGCCTTCGGCCAACTACGTGGACCTCATCTCCAACAAAAAAATTCGCGCCGCCGTTGAAATTCCGCCCGGTTTGCAATCCGCGGCCGGCGACCAATATCCGCCGGTGAAAATCTACATTTTTTCCGGTGACCTGAAATCTTCCTTCGCCGCTACCCGCATCGAAAAATTCTTCAGCGAATACCGTGACGCGCGCGCGCGCGAACGCCTGGCCGCCGAACATCTACCCGCCAGCCTGCTCAAATCGTTCGACATCAAGCAGCAGAACGTGGTCTCCGCCGAAAAAGTCGCGGGAGAAACTTTTGGCGGCATCATTCCCTACCTGGTCATCATCATGTGTCTCACCGGCGCCATGTATCCCGCTATGGACCTGACCGCCGGAGAAAAAGAACGCGCCACCATGGAGACCATTCTTTCCAGCCCCATCTCCCGCACCCACCTGGTGCTCGGCAAATTCCTGCTGGTGCTCACCGCCTCGCTGGCCACCGCCGCGCTTTCAGTCACTT
Source organism: uncultured Acidobacteriota bacterium (assembly GCA_963819625.1). Lineage (GTDB taxonomy): Bacteria > Acidobacteriota > Terriglobia > Acidiferrales > UBA7541 > Acidiferrum. The sequence goes on along the minus strand of CAWFWY010000015.1, from coordinate 221,821 downwards.
CCATGGGGGTCTCTTCCGCGGTGCTTCAGCATTTCCACACTGCCGGCCCTTTGGAATCAGGGGAGTCCGTGATGCCCGCTGCCATCGGCCTGAATGAGGTGCTTTCTGTCTTTCTGTTAGCCGTGCCCCTGGCGGTGCTATTCTCAGCCGTACTGATCACCATCGCTCTCTTCGCCAAAAGCTACAAAGAAGCCCAGAGTTACATCTCCCCGCTGATGATCGTGGTCATCGTCCCAGCCGTCGCCGCCATGCTTCCCGGCGCCGAGTTGACCCCTAAGCTCTCACTGATCCCCATCCTGAACGTCAGCCTGCTCTGCAAAGAACTCATGACCGGCACCTACCACTGGAACTCCATCGCCATCATCTTCTTCTCCACCTGCGTCTACGCCGCCGCCGCTATCTTCATTGCTGTCAAGATGTTCCACCGGGAATCCGTCCTCTTTCGTTCCTGATCTGGCCTTTCCATAAGCTGTTCTGTCTCATGACATCCTTTACACTTTCGGCGAAATTCAAGTGCCCCGCCTGTCCTCGTATGCCCCGTATGCTAATTCCGGCCCTACACGCCTGCCTTCCCAATGTGGCCCAAGAGTCAATCGCCGATAAGCCACAAGCCGCCAATCCGAGCTTGCCGGAATCGGGCGTAGCAGAAATACTGACTCAAGATAGTCCTAAGAATACCGGTACTCGACTGTGGGGAGCGATCGCATGGGTTTCAAATCGGAAGAGGCCGCAAACAGAGCCGCACTGGACACTCTCCAGCGGACCGCCATCCGTGCTGCCATTGCCGGATTCCTGACCTGCGTCGCACTCGCCCTGGTGCAGTTCGCCATCGGCCGCGCCGCGCCATCCGCGTCTTTGCAAACTTCTTTCGAAGCAGCCTGCGTCCTGTTGTGGCCGAGCGCCGTCCTGTTGCTGGGAGCGCAAACGGCTCAGGGCAAAGTAGCCTTCTTCCTGCTGTCGGCCTGCCTCAATGCCGGATATTTTGTGTTTGCACAGCTGTTGCTGGGAGCGGCATTCGACAAAATCCGCTCGCACGCGCGGGTCCTGGCGCCGGTCACCGTTTCCAGCCAACGCCTCTCGAGCCGGCACGTAACAGAGGACATCGCCGCGCCCCGCCCGGTGGCCTGAGCCCGTCCACTTTTCAGTCTACGCGGAGCGTACCGCTTCGCTTCGCGCTTCCCATTCCTGGCTCAATTGCCGCACCGTTTCACGCATCCTCATTGCCAGCGCCGCGATGGTCTCTACCCGTTGCAGCCCGCCGCTCGGCAGCTGCCCGTCGTTCCTCCTGGAAATTTCCGCCAGCAACAGTTCGGCATTGCCCAGGATGCCCGTCAAGGGATTGTTCAGTTCATGGCGCAGGACTTCCGCAAAATCTTTTTCCCAGCATTCCGTCAAGTTAGACTCCCCGCCGGCGTGCGGCTTGGCCTGCGCCAGACGGCGTTCCAGCAGTCCCGCGGCAATCGCAATGCATCCTTTACTGCGGGGCACGTAGTCCGCCTCACCCCTCGCAATTAAAGCCTGTAGCGCGGGCTCCCAGCTGGCGTGGCCCATCACCACGATCGGTGCATATTCCGCCAGGGCGTCGACGGCGGCGCCCAACGCCGAAATGTGGCCGCGCAATTCCTCGTCGCGCGTCTCAACTTGCGCATTTTCTCGGGATTCGCAGGGCGGCCGGCCAGGCGATTCTGCCGCCAGCAAAATCACGCTCGGTGCCGAAGTTTCCATGATTCTCAAAGCCGCCGCGATGCCGCTTACCGCCGAAACGCGTACCTCCGGCCTCCGCAACTCCAGGTCGCGGCACACCGCCGCGCACAGCAGCGCGTCATTGCTGATCACCAGAATTGTCTGCCGGGCTTCGCTCATCGCTTACTTGCGCCTCATCCCAGGTTTCTCGTCTCCGCCGGCCGTGCTTCGCGGGTAAAGTGCAGGTCCAGCAGGCTGTGCACCTGATCTTTCAGTTCCTCCATGCGAAACGGTTTGGCCACGTGCGGTAAATTATGGCGTTCCATAAACCGTTGGGTGTGCTGCGACACCACGTCTCCGGTGACAAACAGAAACCGCTCGCTCAGCCGGTTGCCCGCCTGCACCAACCCCTTATAGAAATGCTGACCGTCGAGCCCCGGCATCTTCATGTCGCAGATCACCAGATCGTAATTTTCGCGCCCCGCCTGTTCCAGGGCCTCGTGTCCGTCCAGCAGCACCTCCACCTGATAGCCCTCGTCTCCCAGCACGTCGGCGATCAGCCGCGCCACGGTAGGCTCGTCTTCCACCACCAGGATCCGATTGCTGGCCTGCGGCAGGATCCGCGGCCAATCGGGACTGGGAAACTTTTCCGCTCCCGCGCCTGGCGTATTTCCGCGGGCCGCAGGCGCGCCGCGATAGGGCGCTATTTTTCCGCCCGCCTCGGGCGCGCCGTGAATTTCTTTTCGTCCCGCGCCGGTCCACGACGCTTCATCCGGCCGGAACGCGCTGCTCGCCGCGCGCAATGCGATGGAAAAAACCGCTCCGCCCTGCGGGGGGCTGGACACGTTTATGTGCCCGCCGTGTTCCCGCACAATGCCCAGCACAATCGCCAATCCCAGCCCGGTGCCCGTGCCCGCCGGCTTGGTGGTAAAAAAAGGATCGAAAATATGCTCCATGTTTTCGGCGGAAATACCCGGACCATCGTCGCCGATCTCCAGCAGCACGCGCTGATCGCCGATCTGCCTGGTGCGCACCTTTATCGTTCCTCCCCGGCCTCTTTGCCCCATCGCCTGCCGCGCATTTTCGGTCAGGTTGGTCAGAATCTGCTGCAGTTGCCCGGCATCTCCGTGAACCAGCGGCAGCGCCGGGTCCAAGTCCAGTTCCACACGAATGTTTTCCTGCGCCAGACCGGCTTGCTGTAGCTCCACGGTTTGCAGCACCACCTGGTTGAGCGCCACGGTGTGCAATTCCGGCTTGTTCTCATGCGCGTTCAGCAGCAGCTGCCGCAGAATCGTGGTGGCGCGTTCCGCTTCCTCGAAAATGTGCTGCACTTCGCGCCCATTTCCTGTGGCGCGCTCGTTCTGCAGCAACCTTTGTGAATAGCCCAGAATGCTGGTCAGCGGATTGTTCAGCTCGTGCGCCACGCCGGTAACCAGTTGCCCCAGCGACGCCATTTTTTCGGTGCGCAAGAGGCGCGCCTGGAATCCCCGCCGGGCCGTAAGGTCTCGGTAAATTTCCACCCGCCCCAGCTTGTGGCCGCCCTCATCCACGATCGGCCGCGCCAGGCGCTGAACAATTCGCTGCGTGGGCCGCACCAGTTCCAGCTCTTCGCGAATGCCTCCATCGATCCCCCGCGCCAGGTTGCGCCAGCGCTGCGCAAAACTCCACGGGTCGGCCACGTGCTCCGACAATTTGAAAATCAAGCGGTCCAGTGTTCCCAGGTCCGCGGCGTCCGCGCTCTTCAATCCGGCGATCTGCAGAAAACGGGTATTCAGCGCCCGCACGCTGTCTTGCGTGTCGAACAAGATCACGCCTTCGTCCAGCCATTCGAGTACACCGCGCAATTCCGGCTCCGCGCGGCGGTCGGTCGGCGTACTGTCCGCATCGCGCCAGGTTTCCAGCGTCACGATCGAGTAGGGTCCTCCGGCGGGCATGGCCGGCCGCAGGCGCACCCGCGTGCCGTTGCTTAATACCGCTTCCGGTAATTCCGCGGGACCGCTCCGCCGTTCGCCGCGGCGATCGGCTACTCCAGAAAGCGCCCGCGTCGCCCAGGCCTCCACCCGCGGCTGATCGCTGGTTTGAAATAATTCCATCAGCCGTTGACCGACGCCGCCGATTTGATCGCCGGCCACCGATCTTCCCTGGCGCTCGTTCAAAAGCATTTTGGCGCTCGCGCTGACCGCCGTGATGCGTCCTCGCTCATCCAATAAAATGCTCGCCTCCGGCCCGCCTTCCAGAAGCGCGCTCCTCTGTGCCGCATGCCGCATCTCCTCCTGCACCCGCTTCCAGTCCACCAGCGCCGTGGCCGCCAGCGCGGCGCGCAGTTCCAGCCGTTCGACTATCGCCAGCGATGCCGCACGCGCGCTTAATCCTGCGACCAGCACTCCGATTAATTTTTGATCTCCTTCGAGCGGAATGGCCACTATGCGGGTGACCTCGCACGCCATCCCGCGCGTCATGTCATGCGTCAAGTGATGTGTCGCGCTCCCGCGCAGCGAATGAGCTTCGGGCTCCGCACCCGTCATGCGCCGGGTCTCCATTGCCATGTGCCAGACACCGGCAGTTGGACGGGTTTCTATCGCCTGTGTCCAGTTGGAGTCCCCACTCTTCCAGTGAAAGCCCATTTCCGGCGGCGCCGCAGAATTACCGCTGTGCGCGACGAGCCCGATCGCAGCAAACACTGCGCCCAGCCCGCTCCCATCTTTCGAAACCGAGGTACAGCTTGCCGCCAGATCGCCGAGGATCGCATCCGGCCCGGCGCTCCCGCCCAAGCCGGCGAGTACCCGCCTCACCACTCCCAGATCGGCGTGGCGCTCGCGCGCGACGCGCTGCTCATCCTCCAGTTCAATCGCCAGCGCCAGTTCCGCCGCGGCGGATTCGAACAATTCCCTGGGCATCTCCCCATGCTTGCTGCGGCTGCCCGCCAGCAACACGCCGCGAAGCCGCCCTCTTCTTTCAATCGGTACCCACATGGCCCGCCGCAATTCCAGCAGAGGACCAATCATCGGCAGCGACCCGTCTTCCAGTTCCTGCTCAACGCTGCGGCCCGACGACAACACCTCCTGCGGCAATGGAGCCTCGAATGACAGTCGCCGCCATTCCGCCGGCATGTTTCCGCGGTCGCGATCCCAGACCACTCCGCTGAAACTTGTGGTGCCGTGGATCTCACTCATTTCGGGTTCGGCCGGAGCGAGCCACGCGCCGACGCGATCCGCGCGCCCGTCAGTGGAAAGCGCGTGCAGCGCTTTCTCAAGAAGTTCCCGCCGCGAAAGTCCTTCGTTGGCCGCCCGGGCCACTCCAATCGCTGCCGGAACTTCGCTTTTCCTGCTCCACACTCTCATCTGCGCCGGCCACCTCGGCAACCTGACCTGCTCTTCTCGTCCCGTTGCTCAACTGCTCCTGCTCTCGCACCGGTTCGCCCGGTGCCAGACTCGCAAACAAGCGGTCCTGTAGACCTCTTGCACCAGCAGGCCCAACGTCGGAAAACATTTTGGGTAAGAAAATCAATCAGTTAAACGAGATTGCCGTCGGGACAATCGCAGTACTATCCCATGTCGATACTTCCATCGCCTGCAATTCCCAGAGTGAAACTCCAACGCGCGTGCTGCGAAAGCGAAAAAACGCAACACTCACACGCTCAGGTGGAAACCCAAAAAAAACGAAATGTCCGTGAACTACAATCGGAGGTCAGTCAGGAAGGAAAATAAGAATTACGCTCTGTCAGCTGACAAAACTGAAGCCCATTCTGAAAAAGAAAAAAACGCCGCACCATTAAGCCAGCAACCGCCGACACGATTGCCCGTTACCGCATTGATAAAAATCTGGTGCGGCCTAACAGATGTTCCGGCGCCGCATCGCGCCGCTCTACTGCTCCTCCGCTTGCCTCATGTTGTACTGCTTCAATTTGCGGTACAACGTGGTCTTCCCGATGCCCAGGATGCGCGCGGCCGCCAGTTTGCCGCCGGAGGTATCGTGCAGGGTGCTCAGGATGGCGCGGCGCTCCAGTTCTTCCAGCGGCAGAATTTCGTTGCGGTCCGGCGCCCGTTCGCTGGAGGAGTATTGCAAAATCCTCGGCAAGTCTGCCACGTGCACGATGGGCCCGGAGCCCAGCGCCACCGCGCGTTCGATAGCGTTCTCCAGTTCGCGCACGTTCCCCGGCCAGTCGTAGGCGATCAAGCGCCGCATGGCGTCGTCCGATATCGTTCGCGTCGATCCGTGCATGCCCGAAAATTTTTCCAGGAAAGATGTTACCAGCAGCGGTATGTCGCTCTTGCGGTCGCGCAACGCCGGCAGCTTCATCTGCACCACATTCAGCCGAAAATACAGATCCTGGCGAAAAGCTCCGGTGCGGATGGCCGATTCCAGATCTCGATTGGTCGCCGCGATCACCCGCACGTTGATGAGTCTCCGCTCCGTGGACCCCACCGGTTTCACCTCGCGTTCCTGCACGGCACGCAGCAGCTTGGCCTGCAGGTCTACCGGTATGTCCCCGATTTCGTCCAGAAACAGCGTGCCGCCCGCCGCCGCTTCCAGCAATCCCTGCTTGGCCTGGATCGCTCCGGTGAACGCGCCCTTCACATAGCCAAACAGCTCCGATTCGATCAGGGTAGGCACCAGCGAAGAACAGTCTACCGGGGCGAACGGCCGGTCTTTCCGCGGGCCGGAAAAATGCACGCTGCGCGCCACCATTTCCTTTCCCGAGCCGCTTTCTCCCAGAATCAGCACCGGGTATTCATGCTGGCTGACTTTCTCGATCATCTTGTAGACGCGCTGCATCTTGGCCGAAACACCGATCAGCCCGCCAAATCCGGGCCGCGTCCGCAACTGCTCGCGCAGCAGCCGGTTTTCCTGCTGCAGCTCCACGGCCTGCGCCACGCGCTCCAGCCGGGTGCGCAGCTCTTCCCGCCGGAACGGTTTGGTGACATAGTCCACGGCGCCCCGGCGCGTAGCCGTCACCGCCGAATCGATCGTTCCGTATTGCGTCAACACAATCACCGCCACTTCCGGATGGCTGTCGTGAATTTGCTGCAGCAGATCCAGCCCGCTCGATTCCGGCAGTTTAATTCCGTCATCAGAATGTCTACGACGGAGTTTTCCAGTACCGCCAGCGCTTCTTCCGCCGTGGCCACCGCCGTCACTTTCATTCCACTCTGGGCCGCCACATCCGTGCACAACCGCCGCACGTGCAGCTCATCGTCCACCACCAGCAGGTTCATCGGCAGCACTGCTGTTGGAACTGGCGCTTCCTCAATCATCGGCAAAAAAGCCTGGCTTTCCGGCCGCACCCTTGCTCCTGCACCCACAGTGCCGTTTCAGGAAACCCGGCATTTATTCACGAATCAATACATTATCTACACTATCATCACTTCGCCCAAGTTCATTTCGGGAATTATTCACCCTCCCCACGTTCCTCTTCTCCACTTGAATCGACGCGCTTTCAACACCTTCCCGAAATGGAATCTCGTTGTCCCATTTTGGTGTTTTCCTCCTTGCCCCTCCCGAGTGTCCCGCCCGCAAACAAAAAAAGGGCCCTCCTGAACCAATCAGGAGAGCCCCATCCTTCCTTGTTATTTCCTTTCGCTACGCGCTGCCAGAAAACCACTCTGACTTCACCGGCGAATTATTCTGTTTACGTGCCTCACGCTCCGCGCCGCGAAGTGGCACGTTGCACCTTCTGGTGCGATTTAGTAGGTTGCGCCTTCCGGCACGAAGATGAAGTCCACGCGGCGGTTTTCCTTCTCCGCGCCCTTCTCCTTCGAAGCCGTGCCCGTGCGGGTGGTGACACGCGACGCATCGATGCCCTTCTCGCCAAGGTACTTCCGGGCGAGATCCGCGCGCGTATCGGCCAGCTTTGCGGCCCGTGCTTCATGCGAGTCCGCATAGCCGGTAATCACCAGCTTGGCGTTGGGATCATTCTTCAATCGCAGCGCTACGTCGTCGAGCACCCGCTTGCAGACGTTGTCCACTCGCGAACTGCCCGGCTTGCCATAGCTGCAATCGCCTACCTTGGTCGCTTGCGGCGGCGGCGGCGGTTGCTGCACATCGACGTTCGTCGATGCGTCAGCCGTGCCTCCCTTGCCGTCGCTCACCGAGCACTTCACGGTGTAACTGCCGGCCTGCAATCCGGTGGAGTCAAATTCTACCTTAGCTCCCGTGCCGGTTACCTGCCCGCCCGTGGTGCTGTAGCTGTAGGTCAATTCGTCGTTGTCCGGATCGCTGGCCACCGAAGTGATGCCGGTGCGCTCGCCCGGTTGAATCGGGCTGCGATCGGTGGAGCAGGAAATGACCGGTGGCTGATTCGGTTTTGGCTGCACGCTGATATCCGTCGCGCAGGTTGCCGTTCCGCCCTTGCCGTCGTCTACCTTGGCGTTTACCGTGTAGTTGCCCGCGCTTAGGCCCGTCGATGTCCACCGCCCATCGGCTCCGGTGCCTTCCACGGTGCCGCCCGTGGCCGTGTAGCTGTAGGTCAACGTGTCGCTATCTGGATCGCTCGCGGTCACGTGCACCGCTACGCTATCGCCCGACCCGGCATAAACCGAGGTTGGACTTGCCGAGCAAGCCGCCACTGGCGGCCGGTTCGGCGGTGGGGGAGGATTCGGTATCCCGAAACGCAGCACAATACCGGAGGCAGCCCGGAAATTATTCTGCCGCCCGTCAGGCCCCAATCCCGGGCCGGCAAAATTCGTCATCAGGTAATCGAATTCCGCTACCCGCCACGCCACATGCTTCCACAATACCAGGTCGACTCCGCCGCCTGCCGCCAGCGCAAAGGAATACTGCGTGGCGCTGCCGGTAGTACCGAATCCTGCGTGCGCTCCGCCGACCAAAAATTCCGCGAAGGGCACGAAGCGGTCGAACTTCCTCAGATTCAGTCGCGGACCAAATAAAAACGTGGTGATTCCGCCGTCCACGTGGTTGGTGCCGTTCAGGGGAATGAGGTTCCGGCTAAACGTTGTTCCGCCCACTTCCGCGGTCAATCCCAGCCAGCGGTTGGGATTGAAGGTGAACGACCCCAACCCGCCGTGATTGTTGAAATCGCTGAACGGGTCGCCCGGCCTGAAATTTATATACTCGTACAAGAACGCGAATTCGTATCGCGGTACTTGGCGTCCCAACTCCTCGTCGCTTGAAAATAATGTCGGTGGAAATGGAGTCGGCCTTGCCGCGGCCGGCGACGCGAATATAGTTCGCGCCGGCACCACGTTAACGGCATCCGACGAAACTGGCGCATTCTCTGCCGTCTCAGTCGTTGTTGCCGCGCCGTCTCCGCTGCCGGTGCTTCTCTGTTGCGCAAAACTCGGAAGCGCCAGAAGCGCACCCATCATCAAGGTTACATACCACTTGGACATCTCTTTCCTCCCTAATTTCGCCACTTCGATTTCCCCCACTCGCTTTTGATGCCCTGCCTTAAAATGCCAGGTACAGACGGCGTTCATTAAATATGAACGAGATGAACAAGCGCCGCTTGAAACTTGATCTCCAACCTCACTTCAGAAAAAACTGATGCACTTGCCGCCGCAATGGAAACAGTTTTAAATTTTTCCCAAGGGGGCCGTGCGACGCATATCGAACAGTGCATAATCGTAGACTAGTACTACCTGTTCCGCAACAAGATTGCTGCCATTACCGCGTACCACGTATACCGCTGGTCCTGTAGTTTCAGCAAATAATCCCTGTAGTCCTATAACTATTGTTTTCCGCGCCTCAGCCCCAAAAGTTCCGCCACTCTAAGCTTGCGCCGCATAACCCAGCCACTCCGGATGGCTCGCTGTGGAGTCGAACATTGGCGTGGTCTTGAACGGTTCGTACTTTCCGTCCGCCGCCACGGTCTCGGTCTTCTTCAAAATGTTAGCTATGTCCGCCTTGCTCAACGACGAATACGTTTTGGCCGCCTCGAACGCCTGATCCAGAATCGCCATACTGTCCACTCCGGTAATCACCACCGAAGTCGGCAAGCTCAGCGCGTACTGCAAACATTCCAGCGGGGTAACCACTTTCGCCTTGAGAATGTTTCCGCTGCCCATGGGCTTCATACCCAGCACGCCCATCTGTTTCTTCACCAGTACCGGCACAACTTCTTTCCCGAAGCTGCGGAAATGCGCGTCCATTACGTTCAGGGGCATTTGCGCGGTGTCAAAACTAAACCCACGTTTATCCGCCATTTCCAGCATCCGCAAATGAACACTCGGATCTTTATGCCCCGTGAACCCCATGAAACGAATCTTTCCCGCCTTCTTCGCTTCCTGCATCGCTTCCACAGCTCCGCCTTCCGCAAAAAACCGGTCGGGATCCTCCAGTCGAATATTTTCGTGAAATTGCCACAGGTCCACGTGATCGACTTCCAGGCGCTGCAGCGATTCGTCCAGCTGCTTCAGTGCCGATCCCTTGGTCCTCCCGTCAAACTTGGTCATCACGAATACTTTGTCGCGGTAACCTTTCTTCAGCGCCTTGCCCACCCGTTTTTCGCTGATTCCCTGGTTGTAATCCCACGAATTGTCCGAGAAATTAATTCCCCGGTCGACCGCCGCGTGAAAGATCTTGATGGCTTCCGGCTCCTCCAGGTGCGACAACCCGAGATGAAATCCGCCCAATCCGATGGCCGATACTTTCACGCCCGTTTTTCCCAGCGTGCGGTAGGGCATCTCGCCATTGCTGCTTTGCCCACGAGCCCCCGACACTTTCGCCGCCACCGACACGGCCGCCATTCCCCCGATAAACTCTCTACGCTTGATATTCTCCGCCATCATCTCGTCACCTCTTTCCGAATTCATATTCTTCCTTATCTCGATCTAGTCGGTGACTAATGAAGTTAGTAGAGGCAGCCTCTCCTGCACATCAGGTATTCACTTCACCCGCTCGCAGATTTTCCATCTGGCATTACTCGGCGTCCGAGTGCCCCACACGTCGGTTTTACATGTGGGGATTTTGTAACTGTAGGAGCAACCCGTTAGCCCGTAACACCAACGCGCAAAGGATGCCTAAGTGAGTTGAAAGCGAAGACCAAGTCGGTTATACCCACACGTCTGTCTGGCACCGACCCAATCGCTGCCTTCACCGGTCATTCCCTGAATAAGGCCGAAAGCGCACAAACACCATTGCTCCCACCGGGTGTACACCATAGATCGGTCTCAGCACGTCCGGCACGCCATACGTCGTGACCTGCGCTCCCAGCCCCGACGCCACATGCGGAATCACGTCGAAATCCCGCGAATACCCAAACGTATACGCCTGCACCCGTCCAATGCTCTGTTCCTCAAATCCTGGCGGCAGCGGCTGCTCACCCAGGATTAATTCGTTGGAGCGATCGGCGCTCTCGATCCTGGTCCAACCGTAATTGCGCGTGATGAATCGCAGCATCGACTCCAGCAGGTAGCTGTTGAAGACCGAGCCATCCTGCGGCGACCGCGTGCGGCCCCACAAAGCCGTGCTCGCCCAGTTCCCGCTTCCCAATTTCCCGCCGCCCGACTTCCCGCCAAATGGGCGGTTGTACATCACCGAGGCAGTCATGCGTTCCTGATCTTCTCTCGCGAACAACGCCTCCGGGCTGGTAATCCGCGCATACGAATATTGCCCGCTCCAGTTTTTTCCCGGTTGTATCGTAAAACGCGTCGACCACGAATCCATCTTTCCCCCATCGATGTTCCAGCGAAACTCGTCCGGTTCGCGGCCGTGAAATCCGGAAACTTCCAGCCGCACTACCCGGTATGTAAAACCCACCGTCGCCACATCGCCGGCGATGTGCGTGGAATCCTGCTGATGGTGTCCCAGTGAGCCCACGGGGTTTTCAATTGCCGAAGCCCGATGCGGATACGCCGTCGGCCCCATCGCCGGATCCCCCATGGGCGCAAAATAAAACGACACCAGGCTCTTGTCTCCCAGCTTCACGTCGTAAAGCGCGGCAAGTTCCATGATGAAGTCATGCGGATGCTGGCCATCCACAATCGGCAATCCAAAAGCCGTCTCGCCCTGCTGGAAAAGCAAAGGATACCGCCGCCCGGTCACCGTCGCCGGCTCCAGGCTCAACATCACTCGAGCGGTAAACAATCCGGGCCCGGCCTTGTGCTGCGCCATGCCCATGAACCAGTTGGTGGAGAAAGATCTGTCCGCCCCGCGCGCCCCCGACTGCTGCAGGTCGCCCACAAAGACATTGGCGTGAAACATGAATTTCCACTGCCCCTTCATGCCCATCAGCATCGGCGTAGGTGTCGAGTTCGGCTCCGCGCTGGTCCCTGAACTGCTGTGATGCTCAATCTCCTGAATAAAAGTTTCAGGATGCATGTGCATGCTCATCCCCGGCTCATCCTTCTTGTCGTTGGTCTTGCCGCTGGACATGTCCATGCCCTGCATCTGCGCAGCATCGGCACCTTGCACGCTCGCCGCCTCCTGCGCCCACGCACACCACGGAATCAACAAAACTATCCCCGCAACTCTTGCAAATCCCGTCATAAATTCTCTTTCTACTCTGAAGTTCAGCAATGTAAGAAACGCGCCAGCGCTGACGATGTTGTGACAGGATGTTGCATGTTGGGATTTTGCCTCGCTCATGGCAACCACTCACCCGAAAAATCGAAACCTAGCAAACGAGTCATTCCGAATCCCGCGCGCAGCGCGGGTGAGGAATCTGCTGTTTAATCGATCCTTCAACCGCGCCAGCAAAATGAATCAATGAGGAATTAAACGGATAACTAAATCTTCAGACTCACCAGGAGGGGGTGGTACGCAGAATTTCCCGACGCTATTTTCTCGCTTCCAAAAACATTCAAGTGCACCGTCCGCGGCGCAGGGCTCGCAATTTCAGCAGAAACTCCGAAAGCTGTTCGATCTCCAATCGAGCGGTGCGCCTCGACCCCACCGCGATAAATCGTGGCGTTCTGCTCTCCCGCCCGCACGCAAGCCCGCCTCGCGCAATCTAGAAACATAAACTCGGACACGGGAGCATGCCTCCCCGTCTCCTTGCCCGTAATTCCTGGTTGATCGCCACAATCGGCGCAGTGGCCGTCCATTGCCATGGAAAGTTGCCGATTTGCGCTCGCCCCAGCGTCATGCCTTTCACCGCACACCGGTTTCGCGGCCAAATCCATACATGCGCCGCACATAGCCGGCAGCACTAAGCTCGCCACCAGCAACGCCATCACCACGCATCCGACGATCCGCCGCAAACTCATACCATTACTATACGCCTCACCCGCACCGTTGGATGCACACCCCCCACTCTCGATAGTGGGTCAAGTCTCCAATAAGCGTTACTCAGGAACAGTCAACTCCATCCTCTCACAGCAACGCGGCGGCAACCGTTACCGCAACGGAACTATGGAAGAGTTGCCCGTTTACAGGAAGTGATCTCTCATTTGTTCCCGGCGCCGGCCTCTCGTATGATTCCTATCGCATGCCCTCCACCACCGCGCTCGACGTCAACTGGACCGGCCACCTGCGTTCCGTCGCCGCCCTGCTCGAAGCCGGCGGCCATCACGCCATCCGCGACCCCGGTCCGGCCTCAACTACCATCGCATCGTTTCTAGATTTGCTTCACCGAGTTTCTTGGAATCATCCGAATGACTGAAATTAGCCGCGACCGTCTGCACTCCTTGATGGAGTCCGAATCAAAAAAGTTTGTAGCCGAGCGCCCCAAATCGGCAGCTTTGTTCGAACGCGCCCAGAAGTCGCTTCTCGGCGGTGTGCCCATGAACTGGATGGCCAAATGGGCCGGCGCTTTTCCGCCATTCGTAGCCGAAGCGCGCGGCGCCGAACTTGTCGACGTAGATGGCCACCGCTACGTCGATTTCTGCCTCGGCGACACCGGCGCCATGACCGGACACTCTCGGCCCGCAACTGTCTCGGCCGCGCAGCAACAACTCGCCAGTGGAATTACTACAATGTTGCCCAACGTAGACGCCATCTACGTCGGCGAAGAACTTCAAAAACGCTTCGGCCTGCCGTGTTGGCAGTTCGCCCTGAGCGCCACGGATGCCAACCGTTTCTCCATCCGGTTGGCGCGGCAGATTACTGGCCGTCCAAAAATTCTGGTCTTCAACTGGTGCTATCACGGTACCGTGGATGAAACCTTTATCACCCTCGACGAGAACGGCGTATCAAAGTCTCGGCGCGGCAATGTTGGGCCGCCGGTCGATCCATCCGTGACCACCAAAGTTGTGGAGTTCAACGACGTGGACGCGCTAGCCCAAGCGCTGAAGTCCGGGGAGGTGGCCTGCGTGCTTGCCGAGCCGGTGATGACCAACGTTGGAATCGTGCATCCGCAGCCAAACTTTCATCGCCACTTGCGCGACCTGACCCGCAAACACGGCTGCCTGCTGATCATGGACGAAACCCACACGATTTGCGCGGGACCCGGAGGTTTCACCGGCGCGCAAAATCTTGAGCCGGACTTTCTGATTTTCGGCAAGGCCATCGGCGGCGGCGTACCTGGCGCCGCTTATGGGTTTACTCAAAAGGTCGCAGACGCCATCGTTGCCCGGCAAGACCTCGAGGACTGCGACGTGGGCGGGATCGGCGGGACGCTCGCCGGAAACGCGCTATCGTTGGCCGCCATGCGCGCCACGCTGGAAAGCGTCCTGACCAGCGACGCCTTCGATCGCATGATTCCTCTCGCGGAAACGTGGACAGCTGGCGTACAGCAAGCAATCGGAAAATTCGATATGCCCTGGCATGTCAGCCGCCTCGGCTGCCGCGCCGAATATCTTTTTTCGCGCACCGCCCCGCACAACGGCACAGAGGCTCACGATGCCATGGATTTCGAATTGGAACGTTTCATGCACCTCTTCGCCATGAATCGTGGAATCCTGCTGACGCCCTTTCACAATATGGCCTTGATGTCGCCCGCCACCACGCAGAAACACGTCGACTGCCACACCGAGATATTCACCGCGGCGTTACACCAACTGGTCGCCTGATTCGCGCGAAGCACTCGCCAATCCTGGTATGAGACGTTCCACAATTCAGGTTTGACACTGAACTCCCCGGTATGAATCCATCCCCTTGGGTAGCCCTCCCCTTTCTCCACTTGAACGAGTAGCGCGTGAATCAGGAGTTGAGCAACCTTTAGTATCATCCTCGCAGTCTCACTGAGCGAACTGGCGGATTCCCGGCGTTTAGCTATCAAACAGGAAAAATTGAATCATGAAATCTATTTCCAGCCTGATTTTCCTGCTTTGCCTTGGCAATATGTGTACTGCGCAAGAGAACGCTGCTGGTCAGCCTACAGTGAACGTGCATTCGAATTTGGTCATGGTTCCGGTCTTTGTGAAGAGCAAGTCCGGAGACGTACTCTTTGATCTAAAGGCTAACGACTTTGTTCTCACAGATAACGGCGTCTCGCAACTTCTCACCTTGGAACAAGACACTGATTCGCAGCCACTGGCGTTGGCTATCGTGGTTCAGACCGGCGGCGCGGGCGCGAGCCATCTCGGTGACTACCAAACACTAGACTCTGTTCTCGACGCATTGATCGGCAACGTAGAGCACCGCGTCACCGTCGTCGGCTTCGACGGTACGCCACACCTGATAGTCCCTTCCACGATAAACACCGAAGATGCCTCCAGCGCGCTCGCAAATCTTTCCGCAGGTGACCGTGATGCGACGATTTTAGATGCAGTTGCATTCGCCGTCGAGCAGTTGCGGGAGCAACCCACGAGCTATCGGCGCACCATTCTATTGTTTAGCGAAACGATTGATCAGGGTAGCAAGACAACACTCGATGACGCTCTGCGCCTTGTCAGCGATACGAACACTGCGATATACAGCTTCGGTTTCTCGAGTACGCGCTCGGCAATTTCGCACGAAGCAGCAAAGCTGAGCAGTAAAGACTCCGGACCCGAGCATGGCTGTCTAAGTCGCACCGGGGCCGATTCCGAGTATGAAGGCCACTACAGCAAGCAGGTGCTCGACTGTATCAGTCAGCTTGCCCCGCCTCTTCGACTGGCCACCATGACCTTTCTCACTGCGCGCAACGCGCTGCGCACCAACACAGCTGAGGCTTTGGCCCAACTTGCCGGTGGTGAGTTCCTTCGCTTCCACGACGCTAAGGATCTCAAGGCAGGCCTTATCGCGCTGTCGAATGACCTACCCAATTATTATGTTCTCAGTTTTCAACCGGCCAATTCCACTCCCGGCATGCATGCGCTCCACGTGGCTACCAAGGACCGCCGACAATTTGTGACAGAATTTAGGCGCGAATATTGGATCGACGAGACCAGCCAGTAAAAATTGTTAAATCCTGAAAGTCGCACAATCGAGAATCCGGCTAGCACGCTCATGTCTCGCATCTATTGGAACACTATAGTAATAAAAAGAAGGATGCGATCATGGCAGGATTTGCCAGAGGGAAGGTAAGGGTGCACTGTAACCATTGCTCCCGAAAGCAGAAACGCGAGCGACCATGAGAACGGAATCGCTGCGATTCAACGGCGCTGTCGAGCGTGATCCCGCTATCGATGCTTGGATGAAAAAGCATGCAGGCGAATTGGGAGCCATCGCTCATCAGTGGTTCGAGGTGATGCGAAAGTGCGGGGACGAAGTCCGGGAGCTCATGCATGACGGCTGCCCGGTTGCATGTTTGGGAGACGTGCCCTTCGGCTATGTGAATGTATTCACTTCGCATGTAAACGTGGGATTCTTTCACGGCGCGGAACTGCCCGACCCGTCTCGTTTGTTGCAAGGCACCGGCAAGTACATGCGTCATGTGAAGCTGAGGCCGGGAATGGCCACAAACGCGGCAGCGCTAAGCAGGCTCATCGACGCGGCGTACTCAGATATAAAGGCGCGTGTCGAAAACGGCTAACAACCCATGTTGTTGCGCATCGTTCCGACCAAGCCTTCGGTAGCAACCCTTGGATGCCGCGACGAGGCCCGCCGCTCGATCATGCATCGCAACCGGCCGGACTGGTTGAGCACGTTGGCATTCGCTATGGCCACAAAAACGAGTCTGAAGGATGCCGCGAGAAGGGCGAGCCCCCTGCTGACTGGCTTGAGCAGTCCATAGAAGATCAGCGCCACGCCGATATCGCATGCGCCCACGACGAGATGGGCGGCGCCGCCGAAAACATACAATGGCTTTGAGGCTAGGATCTGGGCGGTCGCTGGTAATCCCGCATCGCCCCGGATCATGCCGGATGGCGCGACGTCGAACGGGGCAAACAGGGCTCCAATTATGATGAGCAGGTACAAGGAACCCGCTATCCGGGACTTAAAACGTGACGACGCTTCTGAAATCCGTTCCATCTTTTTCATCGTCTCCGGGCGGGACCACTTCAGGCTATGTTGTGTCACCTGCATCGGAAACGCCGCTAACGCATGGTAAGTCATCTTTCGGCGCTGGTTAACTCCGACACAAACCCGAACTGGCGAAGAGAGGTGCTGTGGCAGCTCGAACTGGTGCGATCGGACGGGGAGTGGCAGGCCTATCTGCACGATGTATACGCAGCTCACAACAAAGTATGCCAGGTCACGTTCGACAAGCAGGATGAGTTGAGACGGTCGGGCAGTTCATTTCGCAATCTCGGCCCCCAGCAAATTGCGATCACCGAAAAGTATGACCGGCAGTCGAAGGCGGCGTAGGACGAACTGTCCATGCAGGTGGCGCGGCAGCGCCAGATCCAGAAGAAGTTTGCGGAAATGCGCTATGCGAACGGATTCGCCACCATTCAGGGAACGCGCATGATGGGCGGGTTCTGCTCCCAGGCCGAGGTCATCTACCCCGAGATTCGCTGAGGTGATCCGAGTACGCCGCGTCGATGAACCTGCTTAGCGCCGTGGCGTCTCGCTGACCGGACCTACGGCGGCGTTTGGCTGGAAGATTCGAGCGCTTGAGCAGCTTACGTTGCTCCTTTTCATATTTCTTTGCAGCTTTTCGCTGCTGCTTTTCCGCCGTTCGTTGAGCCTTTTCTTGTGCCTTTTGTTGTTTCTTCTGATACTCGTACAGCGCTTTCTGCTGCCGCTGGGCTAATTTTTCGGTCTGGCGATCACTTTTTGACAGTGCGGCGTCCTGAGCTTCAATAGGCGTCCACCATCCGGCGGCCAACACCACAAAAAGCGCCAAGACAACAATTCGTTTCATCCGAAATTTCCCTTTTTAGTTTCGAAAACAACGCCAGTTTATACCTATCTGGCCAGTTCGAGACGACGTGAAGCGATTTGATAATTAGCACTACTGCACAGTGCTATTTGTTCCCGCCGCGAGCCTCTCGTATGATTCCTATCGCATGCCCTCCACGACCGCGCTTGATCTTAACTGGACCGGCCGCCCACACTCTGTCGCCGCCGCTCTCCTGGAAGCTGGCGGCCGCTACGCCATCATCGATCCCGGCCCGGCCTCCACGCTCGAAACGTTGCGCGCCGAACTGCATTCTCGAGGAGTCTCCATCGCCGATCTCCAAGCCATCTTCCTCACCCACATCCACCTCGATCACGCCGGAGCCACCGGCTCCCTCGTCCGAGAAAATCCCCGCCTTCGCGTTTACGTGCATCAGCGCGGAGCATTCCACATGGCCGATCCTTCAGTTCTACTCGCCAGCGCCGGCCGCTTGTGGGCCGATGAACTTCCCCGGCTCTTCGGCGAAACTCTTCCGGTCCCCGAACAAAACATTCAAGTCCTCCAAGGCGGAGAAACCGTCTCTCTCGGCGAGCGAAAATTCGAAGTGCTCTACACTCCCGGCCACGCGAGCCACCACGTCACCTACTTCGATCCACAGGAAGGCGTGGCCTTCGTCGGAGACAGCGCCGGCATCCGCATCGCCAACGGCCCGTACATCATGCCCGCCGCTCCGCCCCCCGATATCGATCTCGCCATCTGGAATCAATCTTTCGACGCGATTCTGAATCTCCGCCCCGCGCGCCTTTTCCTCACCCACTTCGGCTTCGCCGAAAATCCCCTCGAGCACATCGCTCTCTTCCGCGAGCGCCTGCACTTCTGGGCCGACATCACCGAAAAAAGTCTCGCCGCACAGCCTGACAACGACGACGCGCTCGCATCTTTCCTCGCGCAAACCCGCGCGGAAATGAGCAAATTTCTTTCCGCCGCCGACGCCGAGCAGCACGCCTTCACCGCCGGCCTCCCGCTTTCTTTCCTCGGCCTGGCGCGCCACATCCGCAAGCGCGCCGACACTCGCGGCTAAACGCGGTTACTTTGAATTTGAATTCGATTTCAGAATTGGCTGCGCAGAAACGCAGCGGTTAACCAGTTGTTCCGTTCGCCGATATTTCGCTCGAAGACTCGCCGCTTGCAGATTCTTCGCCAGAAGTGCCTTCGCGTTCCGGCGCTTCGCTAGTCGGTTCTTCACGGCTCGGCGCCTCACTGGCTGGTGTTTCAACCGTCGGCGCTTCGCTCGTTGGCGCCTCAATGGACACAGCTTCACTCAGCGGTGTCTCAATCGCCGCCGCTTCCGAAACCGCCGCGGCCACAACCGGCTCCGTCGCCGTCCCGCTCTCGGTCCCGCCCAGCGCTTCCATCCGCGCCGTCAACGCCTCCACCAGCAGGTCCACCAGTTTCTTCGCGCCACTTCCATCCGCATCTTTGTCCGGGTTGTACTGCGCCACATCCATCCCCAGCAAATTCGGATTCTTCACAAACTCAATCAGCGCCCCGCGCACATCTTCAAAACTCAGTCCCCCGCTGCTCGGAACGTTCACTCCCGGAAATTCTTCCTGCGCGATCACGTCGGTATCAACGTGCAGCACCACCTGCCGCGCGTCCGCGTGCATCTGCGTCAAAGTAGCCCGCGCCGCCGCGGCCGCACCCTTGGCCTGCACATCCGCCGCGGACATTCTCCGCATCGGCGACTTGTTCAAAAATTCCTGCTCCGGCGCATCGATTCTTTCCAGCCCGAACAGCATCACGTCCGGCTCGCGCACCAGCGGCGGCTCGCCCCAGAAACGTACCAACTCCGGCGCGCCTTTCCCGATAATGTGCGCCACCACCATCCCGTCAATCCGCCCTGAAGGAGTCGTCGCCGGCGTGTTCAAATCTGCGTCGCGATCCACCCACAGCAAACTGATGCGTTTGTAATATCGCCTTGCGCCCGTCAGCAGCCCGATTACCTGCGCGCAATCTCCGCCCAGCACCAGCACCAGCGCGCCGCTCTTCACCGCCACTTCCGCGCGCAACTTCAAATCATTCAATCCCGCCACAATTTCCTTCAGGTTGCGAGCCCGCTGGTTTTCGTCGTCTTCCGCAAAATGCCGCACCGCGCAATCGCCGTGGTCCACCACTTCGTACCCGGCCGCTTGCAGCCGGTCCACCAGCCCAGCCGCGCGCAACGCCGCCGGCGCTTTCTCGCTGCCCCCCAGAAACGCCGCAGCGCTCGAGGGCGCGCCTATCAGGGCAATTTTCTTCGGCTGCCGCGTGATTTTCGCCGCCAAGTTTGCTCCTCGCCGGTCCAGTTTCTGCGAATTACCCTGCTGTTAACCGCGTGACAATCCCGCCCTGGGTCTACCCTGCACTGCGATTTCAGATCCTTAACGTCTCGGTGCCGCCGCGATCGTCGCCAGTTCCGGCGGCAACGTAAACCGCACATCTTCGCGAATCAAATCCAGATCGCGCTGATCCGTAAATCCAAACTCCGCCAACCGCTGGCTCACTTGCTCCACCAGCACTTCCGGCGCCGACGCGCCTGCCGTCAGCCCCACTCGCTCCACGCCTTCGCAGCCACTGCACATCAATGTCCGCCGCCGAATCGATCAGCTGCGCGCGCACTCCACTCCGCTGCGCCACTTCCACCAGCCGGTTCGAATTCGAACTGTTCGGCGAGCCCACCACCAGAATCAGCTCCACATCCTTTGCCACCTGCTCCACCGCTTCCTGCCGGTTTTGCGTGGCGTAACAGATGTCGTCGCTCGCCGGTCCCTTGATCGCCGGAAACTTATGCCGCAGCCGCGCCACAATTTCCTGCGTGTCGTAAAGGCTCAGCGTCGTCTGCGTCAGAAACGACAGCTTCTCCGGATCGTCCACTTCCAGCAAATCCACCGCCGCCACCGAGTCCACCACAATGGTGCGGTCCGGAGCCTCTCCCGACGTCCCCACAATTTCCTGGTGGTCTTTATGCCCGATCAAAATAATCGTCCGCTTCTCGCGCGCGAATTTCAGCGCCTCCAGATGCACCTTGGTCACCAGCGGGCACGTCGCATCGATCACTTTCAGCGACCGCGACTTGGCCTCGTCCCTCACCGTAGGCGGCACGCCGTGCGCGCTGAACACCAGCACCGCCCTATGCGGCACATCCTCTATAGACTCCACAAAAATCGCTCCGCGCCGCCGCAACTGCTCTACTACGTAGGTGTTATGGACAATCTCGTGGTGCACATAAACCGGCGCCCCGTAAGCCTCCAGCGCCAGTTCCACAATGTCTACCGCGCGCACCACTCCCGCGCAGAAGCCTCGCGGCCTCACCCTCAGCAAAACTTTTCCGTTCTTTGCAGTCTGCATCGTCACCCTGACTCTAGAATTCGAAGACTCTATCATACCTCACCGCCCGCTCACCCTGCATCCGTTTGTGAATCGCCATCTCCCTCGTGCGTTCCATCGCCATTATCCGTGCGACTCAACATGGTTCTGTCTCATCACCTTGCCTGTTTCCAGTCAGAAAAAACCCAAACCCGTCATTCCGAATCGCCGCGCAGCGGCGGGTGAGGAATCTGCTGTGGCCTTCTGCATCTGAACTTGCGTCTGACGCGTTTATCCGCTCTTGACTTCGCGCACCGCACGTCTCAGACGCATGCAACCCCCACAACTATTCCCCCGTCCTAGTGTTAAACAACCAGGTACAAGTTCGCATCTGGAGGATTTTCGAAATGTCGCTCGGATCCTTAATCACTAAGAGAAATTCCCCGCTGTTGCTCGCCGCCGTCGTAGCTTCCGGCCTCATCTTTACCGGCTGCGACGAACACGTCGACGTCGTCCGCGATCATAGCGTAGCCATCCCCAAACACGCCACCTGGGCCTGGCGCCCCGCTCCACCGCCGGAGAAACTTGAGAAAAATGACGGCCGCAAGCCGGTAATATCCCGCGACGACATTACCAACAACGGCCGCCGCGAAAGCCGTGAACGCGATTCCCGCATCGACAACGAAACGTTCCGCCTGGCCATCCGCACCGATATCGAACAAACCTTGCGATCCAAGGGTTTCAATCAGGTCGACGATCCCGCCACCGCCGACTTCCTGGTCGACTATCACGTGGGCATACACAGGCGCACCATGACCGTTGCACGACCGTACCCGGGCTTAGTCTGCGGCCCTTTCGGTTGCTATGAGTCTTACCGTTGGGGCTACTGGGGCGGACCCGGATATGCCTATCAGAATGTTCACTACCGCGAAGGCACCATCGTCTTCGACTTCGTGAAGCAAGGCTCCAACAAAGTGGCCTTCCGAGCCGTGGGCATGAGAGTCCTGTATCGCGACTCGTTCACCACCGGTCACATTCGCGACGCCGTCCAACGACTGCTTCGCGATCTGAAACCCAACAAGTAATGGTTGCATCATTCGCGGCGATCATTCGCTGCCAAAAAAAACGGGTGGCGTAAACCGCCATCCGGCTTTTCGTTTCTCGCTGATTATCATCGAATATCAGTTCCCTATTTATCGAGCGGACCTCGAAATCCCCAGCACTCACCCTTGCAATTGCATTGCTCGCTCCGCTCCTCGCACACGCTGGCCAACAGGATGAGCACAAGGGCGCCATGCCTGGAATGGATATGAGCGGCAATAATGCCATGGACGACATGGGTGACATGGGGCCAAGCATGGCCGCGATGGCCGGCCACATGTACATCACTCCGCTCCGGCCCAAGCAACTCGGCGATGTAGAAAAGGTCAAAGACGTGGTCGCTAAATTAAAAGCCACCATGGGCCGTTACAAGGACTACCAGAAAGCTCTAGCCGACGGATACGTCATCGCCAATCCGAAGCTTAAACAAGCCCAATATCACTTCTTGAATGATGCCAACACCCACTAAGCCGATCTACATTTCGATCCGAGCCGGCCTACTGCCTTGCTCTACCGCCGCACGCCGATGCAGGATTACAAGCTCGAAGGCGCGATGTACACCACCAGCCCGGACGCCACTGAGGACGAACTCAACCGCCGCATCCCGCTAAGCGTTGTGCACTGGTATCGCCACGTCAACTATTGCGCGGCCCCGGAAAACCGTATCAACGACTACCAGGCCGAACATCCAAAATTCGGCATGTTCGGCTCCATCAAGACCCAGAGTACACCGCCGAAGGCGGCACCTTCCATCCCTTCATGTTCACCTGGATGATCCACGTCTTCCCTACGAGCCCGACTTCGAGCAGGTCTTCTCCATGAACGACGACATCCCCACGTCCGCTGATTCAAATCAATACCGGTATGCCCCGTCGAGATCGGCGGGTGGCCATCAGCCCAAGCCTTCAAGAGGGGCGCCGCATCCTTTGCGCCTTTCAAAGGGTGCGGTCTTTGATTTTGCTTATTCTTGCTCTTGGCAATCATCTCCGCCACATTACAACCGTCATGCGGGGTCTGCTGTTTCAGCCGCGTTCGCTCGTTTACCCGGAGCGAGGCGCCAGCCGCCGAAGGGCGCAAAACCATCTCCCGCAGCTCGCTCTTGGCAAGCGCTCTCTTACCCCTTGCTCTCGCTCGTTTCGCCCACACCGCTAGCCGGCCCAAACCCACACCGTTCGCGCATCCCCTGCCGGAATCGTTCTCTCTCCTCAGGAGTCATGTTCTTGCGCCGCTCTTCCATGCGCCGCCGCAGGTTGAAACGACCGGAACCATGCCGCCCGAATCCCCCGAAAAGTACGCGGCACAGCACCAGAATTCCGAACGCCTGCCAGAAAGTAATCTGGCTCCAGCCAAACAACGTCGGCGTCAGCCAATTCCACAAATGCATCACCAACTCGCCGCCGATAAAAATAAATAACGCAATAAACACCGGTATCAGCGGGATCGCGAAAATCCACTTCCTTCTCATGTTCAGTCCCTCCCTTTGGTAAATTCGTCGTAAATCCCCTGCAATCGTTCGCGCAGGTGCAGCACCGCATACCGCTTGCGCGAAAGCAGCGTGTTCACGTTCACGCCCGTCTCGGCGGCTATCTCTGCAAAGCTCCGCCCTTCCAGTTCGTGCGCCACAAACACTTCGCGCTGCTCCGCCGGCAACTCGTCGATGGCCAACTCCATTTCGTCCAGCAACACATTGCGCGCGTACAGTGCTTCCGGTCCGGCGTCGGGCGAAGGCAGCAACTCTTCTAACTGCAACAGCTCGTCGTTTTCGTCCGCCACTCTGCTCTCGCTGAAACTCTCCGTCTTCCTCTTGCGGAAAAGATCGGTGATGCGATTGCGCGCCACCCGAAACAGCCAGCCGGTCACGTGTTCGATGGGCATCAGCAGGCGGTTCGCTTCCACCAGCTTGTAAAAAACATCCTGCAAAATGTCCTCGGCATCGCGAGGGTCAGGCACACGCCGGCGAATGAAATTCCGCAGCCGGGACTGCTCCCGCTTGACCGCTTCAGAAATCCGCTGGTCCTGTTCGAGTGCCATCTGTTCCAGGCTAGCCGCAACTCTCATCTACATCTGTAGACGAACGAGTGGGTGCGAATATTGTAGGTCGCAGGCGAATTCCGCCAGGGCTCTTCGTCATCCAACCAAGCTCGCTCGGCGGGTGGTCACCAGCCCCAACCTTCAAGAGGGGGTGCCGCATCCTTTGCGCCCTTCAAAGGATGCGGTCTTTGAATTTTGTTTTCGTTGTTCTTGGCAGTCGAGGATCTCTCCTCGATCTATCGCGTCAGCTTCCTCAACTCTTCAATCTCTATTCAATCGCTGCGTAAGCCCGCCTCAATGCCCCTGGCTCTTGTAAACCACTCCGCCCTTCATCACAAACTTCATCCGCGACAATTCCGAAATATCCTTCAACGGATCCCCGCTCACCGCCACAATATCCGCCCACTGCCCTGCCTCAATCACTCCCACTTTGTCCTTCCAGCCCAGCAATTCCGCTGCGCTTGACGTCGCCGAACGAATCGCTTGCATCGGCGTCATCCCGTAGTGCACGTAATATTCAAACTCCTTGGCCTGGTTTAATTCTTTCCAGTCAAACCCGCCCGCGTCCGTCCCAAAAACAATCTTTACGTTTTTCTTCAACGCCTTTTGAAACGCGCTGCGCTCGGCGTCCACCATTTTTGTCCAGTTTCCGCCGCGTCCCGGAGCCACATAAGCGCCGACAGTAATGGTCGGCACCCAGTAAACTCCCTTTTTCGCCATTTCATCCAGCAGCGCGTCCGTCAATCCGTCGCCGTGTTCGATGGTGTCCACGCCGGCCCGCAGCGCCGCGGCAATACCGTCCGCGCCGATCGCGTGCGCCGCCACTCTCTTCCCCAGCCGGTGCGATTCATCCACAATCGCTTTCGCTTCCTCGTCCGTAAAATTCACCATGCTGTGCAGCACGCCATCCGCTTCAAAATGGTATTTGCGGTCGGAGTAATATTTGATCCAGTCCGCTCCATACATCGCCTGCTCACGCACCGCTTTACGCGCTCCATCCACGCCATCGACATACTGCACGCCGGTCGGCACTTTTAATTCCCATGAGTAGCCCAGCAGCGGATACATGCCCGTCGGGGTCATCGCTCGGGTGGCCACCTGCATGCGCGGCCCAGGCACTTCTCCATTCGCGATGGCTGTCTTCACGTCTACGTCCGCGTACATCGCGCCTTCCGTCTCCAGGTCGCGCATGGTGGTAAATCCATGCTCCAGCGCGATGCGCGCATTTCGCGCGCCTAGAATCGCGCGATACGGAATGGACTGCTTAAGTAACTGCACGTCGTAGTCCTCCGCGGTGATGTCGCCATTCAGCAGTACATGCGTATGCGTATCCATCAATCCAGGAAGCACCGTGTACTCCGACAAATCGATCAGTTCCATGCCCGCCGGCACGTCCCCGCCGGAAGAAACCGACACAATCTTGTCGCCTTCGATCAAGATCAGCGCATTGTCGACAACCTTGTCGCTCTTGCCGTCAATCAAATGCCCCGCGCGAACAGCAATCTTCTTGGCCGGAGCAGCCGTCTTCTCTTGTCCCTTTAATTCAAAAACAAAAATACTCGCTACCGCGAACAGAAAAACAAACACGCTCGTGAATTTGCGGCTCATAATACTCATCCTCCTCAAACGCGCAGAGCGTACCACAGCCGCACCGCATTCGAATGCTTTCCAGTGCTGTTCTTCGATCGACGACCGCGCGTTCGAATAAAACGTCACTTTTTACGCCATCATTCGAACGCATTTTTTGTTATTCCCAGACAAACCAGCAATTTGCGCGACAAAAGAATCTGCGCATCGTTCGGATTCTCATTTGTAAAACTTTAAGTAATACTTTAATTGTCGGCGCGTCGACATTTATTACCTGGATAAATAATCTATTGAATACCTTCTTATCGACACCACACCAACAGCCATTTCAATGTCGTTACTTACAGCATTGGCGTGATGATTTGCTGAGAATTTGGCGAAGCGCAGTATAATATCCGACTGCATGGCTCTTTCTTCCGGCTCGCAACTTGGCCCATACCTGATCGTCTCTCCTTTGGGAGCGGGCGGCATGGGCGAAGTTTATCGCGCCTCCGATTCCCGGCTGCGCCGCGAAGTCGCCATCAAAGTCGTTCCCGAAGCCACCGCCAACGACGCACATCGCCTGGCTCGCTTCGCGCGCGAAGCACAATTTCTGGCCGCTCTGAATCACCCCAACATCGCCAGCATTTATGGGTTCGAGGAATCGGCCACCATTCATGCGCTCATCATGGAGCTGGTCGAGGGCACCACGCTTGCCGAACGAACCGCGCAAGGCCCCATCCCCCTAGAAGACGTTCTGCCCATCGCCAAACAAATTACCGAAGCGCTCGAATACGCGCACGAGCGCAACATTGTGCATCGCGACCTGAAACCCGCGAATATAAAAATCACCCCCGATGGCACCGTAAAAGTCCTGGACTTTGGCCTGGCAAAAGCCTTGTCCGACGAAACCAGCAATGCCGACATCACCAATTCACCCACGCTCACCGCCGCAGCCACCAAGGCCGGGCACATTCTCGGCACCGCGGCCTACATGGCGCCGGAACAAGCTCGCGGCAAAGCGGTCGACCGCCGCGCGGACATCTGGTCTTTCGGGGCAGTGCTCTACGAGATGTTCACCGGCAAAGTTGCCTTCAAGGGGGAAACCGTTTCGGACACGCTGGCCGCAGTCATTCGCGGTGAACCCGATTGGACGTTGCTGCCTTCCAACGTGCCCAGCGAAATTCGCCAGCTGATGCGCCGCTGCCTCGAAAAAGAAGCGCGCCAGCGCCTGCAATCCATTGGTGAAGCGCGCATCGCCATTGAAAACGCCATTGCTGGGCGCGGCTCTTCTACCGGCAGCGGCACGTCCATCTTGGCTGCAGCGGAGTCGCGCAAAAATCGGGTGCTCCCGATCGTTGCGGCCGCCGCGCTCGGCGTATTGCTGCTCGCCGCGGGCTTTGTAACGGCCAATTTGCTGCATCGCGGCGCCAAGCACGAAGCCCCTGTGATTCGTTTCACCGTGAATCCGCCACCCGGCACCTCGCTAAATTCCAACTGGCGCAGCGTGGCGATTTCACGCGACGGCACGCGCATCGCACTCAGCGCCAGCACTTCGGACGGTTCCCGCCTGTACCTCCGCGATTTAAACGGGCCTTCGCCCGTCGCCATCGCCGGGTCGGATGGCGCTGTGAATCCAGTGTTCTCGCCGGATGGCAAATGGCTGGCGTTTCTGGCCGGCGGACAACTCAAAAAGATTTCCATCGACGGCGGCACAGTCGTTTCGCTCGCCGATGGCATCACCTCGCTGGGCGGCGTCAGCTGGGGCCCGGATCACAACATTTACTACGCGCCCTCCCGCAGCTCCGGAATTCTGCGGGTCAGTGACAGCGGCGGTACAGCGCAACCCGTCACCAAACTGCAAGCGGATAAAGGCGAGCTCGCGCATATTTCTCCGGAAATTCTGCCGGACGGAAAAACCTTGTTGTTCAGCGCCTATTCCGGCGGCAACGCCGACGAGGGCGCGCTGTTGGCTCAGAAAATCGGATCGCAGGATAGAAAAGTCATCATCGCCAAGGGATCCGACGCGCGTTTTTTTCCTCCCAACCGCCTGTTGTTCATGCGCGACGGCAACTTGATGTCTTCGGAGTTCGACCCCGCCAAGCTCGAAGTTGGAGGTTCTCCAGAGACCGTCATTCGCGATGTGCTGATGCATCCCGCAACCGGCTCCGCCCTGTACGACGTGTCCGGCACCGGCACCCTTATTTACGTGAACGGCGGCAAGCAAGCCGTGGAGAACAACCTGGTGCTCGCGGAGCATGATGCGAAAGCCCAGTCTTTGCCCGTCAAACCGAATCTTTACGAATCGCCGAGGTTTTCTCCCGACGGAAAACTGCTGGCCATGACCGTGCGCCTGCCGGATCCCGACATCTGGGTGTACGACATCGAGCGCGGGGCGCTGCGCCGAATTACTTTCGCGCCCGGAGAAGATGAGCTTCCGGTGTGGTCTCCGGATGGAAAGCGCATCGCCTTCGCTTCCAATGGCAGGCAGCAGGCTTTCGTGGTTGCCGTGGATGGGAGCGGCCAGGAAGAGCCGCTGATGAAAAACGAATCGCATTTTCATCTGCAATCCTGGTCGCCCAACGGAAAGTTGATCGCTTACGAGCGCATCGGAAATTCCGGGCAATACGAAATCTGGATGCTGTCGCTGGAAGGCGATCGCAAACCATATCCTTACCTGGTTTCGCAATTTCGCGTGGACCAGCCGGCCTTTTCGATGGACAACAACTGGCTGGCCTACACCTCCAACGAATCAGGCCGAAGCGAAGTTTACGTGCAGCGATTTCCCGGGCCGGGCGAGAAAGTACAAGTCTCCACCGATGGCGGCAGCAACCCGGTATGGTCGCGAGACGGCAAGCAGTTGGTTTTTGAAAACGCCGGAACGTTGTGGGCCACCGAAGTTCTGGTGTCGCCATTCCGCGTCGGCAAGTCCCGCGTTCTGTATCAAGGCGACATCTGGAACGATGCCGCCGGCCCGAACTACACGCTTGCGCCGGGAGGCAAAAAAATTGTTGTCGTGCAGCGCATCAAGGACCCCGATGGCGGCAATCTGAAAGTAGTCGTGAACTGGGATGAGGAGTTGCAGAACCTGGCCGGCGGCGGCAATAAATAAACCGAAACCCTCTGCCGCGAAATAGACTGCACAGAAATTAAAAAGACCAACCGCTCTCTCAGGACGGTTGGTCTTTTTCACGGGGTAAGAAGGACGACTCAATCCGTGGTGTTCTGGCTAAACCAGAAATTATTCCAGATAAAAAACTGAGTCGCTCGATCCAGAACTAAACGGGGCGCCGGAACGGACGGCGGCCCAATTCTTCCATTGCCGATGCCGCGCGACGCGCCATATCGGCTGCCGGGCTACGGCTGTCCGCGAACCGCGCCACTCCAACTTCCCAGGCCTTTTGCATCAAATACAGGGCCCCAATGCCCAACCCAATAACCGCGAATCCAGCGGCAAACAGCGCGAAGGCAGCCAGTAGCTCGCGCACGAAATACAGCTGCAGCGCGACCCCCACCGCCAGCAACCACCACATCCACTTCCTACTCTTGTCGCCGGTTTTCGTCATTGTCATTGGCCTGAATACTGTCCTTTTATGAAACACTTTCCGTGGTCTTTTGTTCTAGTTAGATGCGGGCGCTGCCCCTAAGTTCCACCGTTTCGTACCTGACCCATTTGACACCACGTTGGACCTGAAATCGATGGTACAGAAGGCACATTCTGGAGCCCAAACTTGCCTACTAGTACGTCTGGTCACAGTAGGAATTCCGTGTAAATTACTGAAAATAAGATATATGCCGAAGGCAAGCTAAAATCTTAATCTACGCCTGGTTTTCGCTGTACCACGGCTCTCAAGCCTGTACCAACGTACAGGTGTTTTAAGGCGTTTGGAGTCCGGCGCAGGCATAAACCTGGGGGATGAAATTCTCAGCATGTTGAACGGAAAGGGATGAGGACAGGGCCGAATTGGATCAAATTACTGGGCTTCTTGGAGGGAGCTACTTGAGGGCGTAACCGATGTCGAAAGGCAGCTTGCCGTCGATGTGCAGTACCTTGACAGCACTATTGATCGAGTACACGTCCACCAACCCCACGGCGCCAGGAGTAGTCGTTACCGTGCGAAAAACGTCCTCCTCGGTGGCGACGACTTTAATCAGTGGGCGCGCCTGGTTGATTTTGGCGATAGCCGCGGGCACATCGGCGGGCGCGACTCCAAAGAGCTTTTGCACCGTGACGTGCATCTCCGGCGCCGTTGGGTCTTTCAGCACCAGCGTGAAACTGCGCCCATCCGGCCATGTTTTCTGAGTACCTCTGGTCAATTTAACGAGTTCGGCCAGGGTTACGTCCGGCAACTTGCTGTCAGCCGCTGCCACCACCGCCATGGTCTTGACGGCCGGAAGCACCGACGCCGCTGCAAACACGCCAGACAACACAACGGCACAAAACGCGCTGCGAGTGACGCGGTGGCGAACTTTCATTTCCCCCCACAGAGCTTTCCAGGAACGCACCCGCAGTATCCCCATGCCTGCGGCGGCGCACAAGTATTGCTCTCCTGACATGTGCTCACTTTACGCTCCCCATAACGCAGTATGCACACCTGTCCTTTGGGCCAGTATCGAGGCTATAGGGGTCCCGCTAAGTTGAATGGTAGATCGCTCGATTTCTTGCATTCCTTGGGAGAGTGTGGCCATGAAGGTTCAGAAACTTCTCGCGGTAATCGCGCTGCTGATTTTCGGGGCCGCCACAATGCGCGCGCAAGACCATCCTCCGCAGGTGCGAGAAACAAAATCGCGGGCCGCGCGCGCCCTGCGCCTGGGACCGGCTCCTTTGTTGCTGTTCGGAGCGATTCCCGTCTCCACCCATTCCCAGGAAGCATGCAAACTGACGGAGGCGGCGCTGGACAGCTACGAAAACGTGATGCTGGACCAGTCGATCCTCCAAGCGAAGAAAGCCGTCGAGGCGGATCGTAACTTTGCGCTCGGCTATGCGGTTCTGGCGTTTACTTCGAGGCGGAACGTGCCCGATCCCGCCGCGCTGGCACGAGCCAAGGCGCTGTTGCCGCGGGCCAGACCCGACGAACAATTAATGGTGCGCTGGATGACCAGCATCCAGGACCGAAATCTGCTTCCCGCGATCGCCAGCATGAACGATCTACTGAAGCGCTATCCGAAAGACAAGCACGTTTTGTATCTCACCTCCGAATGGCTTTATGCACAGCAGGATTATGAGCGCTCCCAGAAAATGATGGAATCGGTGCTGGGGCTGGATCCGAATTTCCCGCCGGTGCTGAACATGCTCGGCTACGCGTACATCGAGGACGGCCATCCCGACCCGGTCAAAGCGGTTTCGATGTTGAAACGCTATGTCGAAGTACAACCGACCCAGCCGAATCCGCACGATTCCCTCGCCGAAGTGTTGCGTTATACCGGCGACGATGAAGGCTCTCTGGAACACTATCGCGCGGCCTTGCAGATCGATCACACGTTTTTCACCTCGCAACTGGGACTGGGCGATACGCATACACTGATGGGCAAGTACGACGAGGCCCGATTGGAATACGACAAAGCCATAAAGATGGCAGACAACAAACGCAATTCGCTGCACGCCGCTTTTCAAAAAGCGATGGTTTTTTTCTGGGAAGGCCGCACGGCAGAAGGCCGCAAGGCCCTCGCTGCGCTGGCTGTAGAAGCGGAAGAGAAAAAAGCGCCCTACGCTCGGTTCGAAGTCGGACTGGCATCGGCAATGCTCGCTCCAGATTTTTCCGGCGAACTTGAGCAACTCCACGCCGTCGAAGAGCGGCTGCAAACCAAATCGGATGAGATGGCCGACTCCGAACGCGGCGCTTCCATGGCTGCGGCGCTTTCCGAAGAAGCGCGCATCGCTGCGCGGCATGGGCAGATTGACGTGGCCGAGCAGGCCATCAGCAAACTGGCGCAAGCTGCCGCGCAATCCAGCGATCTGTTAGCCGAAAACGACTACGAAACAGCACGCGGTTACCTGCTGGTGGCGCAAGGGAACCTGCCGGACGCCGCCGACGAACTTTCCGCGAGCAGACGCTCGCCCCTGGCCGTGCAACAACTAGCGCTGACACAAACGCAATTAGGCGACACCATTGCCGCGGTGGAATCGATTACCAAACTGAAATATCAGCGCACCGCATCGGTAGAGTGGTTCCTGGTCGGGCATGGCCGGAATTTCCAGCGATAATTCCGGCAACCGACACGCCGTAAAAAAAAGCCGGAGCAGATTAACCCGCCCCGGCGAGATGGAAAATTATTTCTGCCAGAAAATCGCGGTGGCAGATACGCGCGAAATTCAGAAAATGGTCACGTTCGTTTCAAGAGGCGCGTGATACCTACCAATATCACGGCTCCCACGAACGCAACCACGATCGAACCGATGGTGCTTCCGGCTCCGATGCCCATCTGTCCAAAGAGCCAGCCGCCCAGAATGCCTCCCAGGATTCCCAACACGATATCGGCAAGCACCCCGTACCCGCCGCCCTTCATTACCTGGCCAGCCAGCCAACCGGCGATTAGCCCTACGACGATCCACCAGATTAATCCTCCACCAGCCATTGACGCCTCCTCATAACTCGTGGTGCGAACAGGGCCTGAATTACAGGCTCCATCTAGAACGTCCCCTTGCCGAATGTCAACCTCAGGCCGGTGGAGAAGAGCAGGTCATTATTCTTCAGACCTGCGAGAGGCCGGCTGACGTAGCGATCGCTGAAGGTGACCTGCCAGCTGAGCCAATTTTTGATTTTGGTTGCGGCGGTGGCATCGAACTGCAGGCGATAGTCACCGGTGTCCGATAAGTTCGGGAAAATACTGAATTGTTCGGTGAGCGCAGTGCGGCTGCCGAGTTTGGCAGCAAACGTTTCGCCGGCGTCAATCTCGCCGGTCTTGCGGGTGGTGGAAGGGTCGGGCGGATTGAAGGGCTGAGAATAATATTCCTGGTTGTAGGCCGCGCCGGCGAACACATCGAAGGTGCGGTCTTTTTCCTTGATTACGTGGTAGCCCACGCCGCCGGCCAGGACGTTTCGCAAATCCAGATCCTGAAAGCGATCATGCTCGAAATCGGTCAAGCCGAAAACAAACCAGCGCTTGCGGAGATTGACGTCAATGCGCGCGCCGCCGCGAATCGCGCTGGCGGTGGTGCTGCTAACGTCCGCCAGGGTGCTGCGCGAATAAATTTCGGTGGCGTAGAGAGATAACTTGGTGTGTGGCGTAGCGCGAGCGGCTTTAGCGGCCAGGGTAAAACTGGTGGATTCCGAGTTCCCGCTGGTGAGACTGAGGCCGGCGTCGAAAATACCGGCCCACAAGTCGACGAAACGCGGGTGCAGTGTGCGCATGTACACTTCCTGCTCGGCGTTATTTCGCACCGCGACGATTTCGGGCTTAGATGTTTCCACCGGCCCGGACGGAGCCGCGACTTCGAACTTCTCGTCCTTGGTGGTAATCACTCCTACGACGGTTTGACCATTTTTGAGGGCGACATGCAGAGGCTCGGCGGAAACGATGGCGGTCACCGCTGCCCATTGCAGGCTTACATCTCCCGCGAATTCGGACTTTAGTACCAATTTGTCCGAATCGAACTTCACGATCGTGCCGGTGAGGCGGTCGCCGTTCTTCAGCGTGACCTGATCGGCAAAAAGTGAGCCTGCAAATATAAGTAGAGCCACTGCTAAGAATAGGCTTCGAGCCACAATCGTTCTCCTTGAGACGAATTTATTGGGTGGCGGGCACGCGCGGATAAAATTCACGAGTGTCCGGGACGGGTATGGTTACTTTTACTCGACGCGGAGCCCCCAGCGTTCAAATTCTCGCAGAATTGCGAGCACGCTCTTCGCAGCTGTTGCGCGCGACATCGAGTATACTTTGTCGCTTCGATTCGTGCGGCGGTATCACCGCCGGCCATCAAGGAGATTTTCTGAACTGGCTCTCGCGGAGTTCGATTAGTTTTGCAGTGTTGGCTGCGGCGCTGTTGGGCGCAGCATGCTCGAAGCCGCATGCCGCACTGGAATCGTACAACGCGGCACAGACGCCAGCGGCGCCTTCTTCCCGGCCCACAATCGTGTTCATGACCGATTTCGGCACGGCCAACGATGCAGTGGCCATCTGCAAGGCGGTGATTACCGACATCGCGCCGGACGTCCGGGTCGCGGACATTACGCATCAAGTCACGCCATTCCAGATCGAAGAAGCGGCGCGTTTTCTCGCCGAGGTTACGCCTTACTATCCCGCCGGAACGATTTTCCTCGTGGTCGTCGATCCGGGCGTGGGCACTTCGCGGAAAGCCATCGTGGTGAAATCAAAAAAGGGTCAATATTTTGTGCTGCCCGACAATGGAATCATTACCCCGGTGGTCGAGCGCGACGGGCTGCAAAGCGCGCGGGAGATCACCAATCAGAACTGGATGATCGGCGCGACGGTTTCCTCCACTTTTCATGGCCGCGATATTTTTTCGCCCGCGGCCGCGCACCTCGCCGCCGGCTGGGATTTCAACCTGGTGGGTCCGGTGGTGGATCAACTGGTGCGGCTTACGATAAAAACCTCGGTGACCGGTGCCAAAGGCATTGAGGGTGAGGTGATCGGTCTTGACGATCCGTACGGCTCGTTGATTACGGATATTCCCGGAGATGAATTCAAAAAACTGGGCTACAACACGGGCGATAAAGTAGCCGTGCAAATCGACAAGCGGGCGCTCACGATGCCGTATGCGCACACTTTTATGGACGTGCCGGTGGGGGAAAGCCTGCTTTATATAGATTCACGCGGGCGAGTCGGGATCGCCGTAAACCAGGGAAACTACGCGACAAAATTCAGCATCGCTCCGCCCGCCAAGATTTTCATCAGCCGCAAAGGTTCCGCCCCGATGGTCAAACCAAAGCGCTGACCTTGCGGATCTCGATGCACATTTATCGCGACATTGCATTTTGGGGCCGCGGGGCGAACAATCATTACATAGTCGCGATTTGCTAACGCGGCTTTGCGGAGAAAATTGATGCCCGAAGCCGTAATTGTGTCCGCGGTGCGAACCCCCGTGGGACGTGCATATAAAGGATCGCTGCGCGCTACGCGGCCGGACGACCTGGCCGCGCTGGTGATCAAGGAAGCGCTGGCGCGCGCCGCAGCGCTGGATACCCATGAAATTGACGACGTGATTCTGGGCTGCGCGATGCCAGAAGGCGAGCAAGGCATGAACGTGGCGCGCATCGCCGCATTGCGCGCGGGCTTGCCGGTGGAAACGTCGGCGATGACCATCAATCGATTTTGTTCGTCGGGCTTGCAGGCCATCGCGCTTGGCGCGGAACGCATTCGCTCCGGTGGAGCGCAGGTGATTGTCGCGGGCGGGACGGAATCCATGTCCATGGTGCCGATGGGCGGAAATAAAATTTCGCCGAATCCCTGGCTGGTGGACAACTATCCCGACGCATACATCAACATGGGGCTGGGTACGGAAAATATCGCGGGCAAATTTGGGATTACCCGGGAGCAGGCCGACCAGTTTTCCGCCGATTCGCACAAAAAGGCGTTGGCGGCGATTGCGGCTGGGAATTTCAAAGATGAAATCGTGCCGGTGGATGTGAAAATCGTCGCATTGGCAAGCGCGAGCGGCGCGGGAAGCGGTGGCGCCGCATCGGTTGCTGCTGCGCCCAGGGCCGTGACGCAGAGCTTTTCATTTGCGAGCGATGAATTGCCGCGCGCGGACACGTCCATGGAAGCGCTGGCAAAGTTGAAGCCGGCGTTTCACGTAAAAGGAACGGTGACGGCGGGCAACAGTTCGCCGATGAGCGATGGCGCAGCGGCAACCATCGTGATGTCCGACGCGCGCGCGAAAGCGCTGGGACTGAAACCGCTGGCGCGTTTCGTTTCTTACGCGACGTCCGGATGCCCGCCGGAAGAATTTGGACTCGGCCCGGTGTACGCAATTCCGAAGGCGCTGAAGCTGGCGGGATTGTCTCTTCAGGATATCGACGTGATCGAGTTGAACGAGGCATTCGCGGCGCAATCGCTGGCCGTGATTCAACAGGCGGGACTCGACCCGGCGCGCGTGAATCCCAATGGCGGGGCCATCGCGCTGGGCCATCCACTGGGCTGCACCGGTGCGAAACTTACGGCGACGATTATTCGCGAGCTGCACCGACGCCAAGGGCGCTACGGCATGGTTACCATGTGCGTCGGTGGCGGAATGGGCGCTGCGGGTATATTCGAATTGCTTTCGTAACTCATAAGGTTGGTCAAACCAAGGCAATTTTTTTCGGCTCATCATCCCTAACCCCTCCACTGCAGTTAAACTAAGCGGCGCATGCGGAGCTGCTCTTGAACACGCTGGAGTTCACTCTACTTTTAGGCATGGGATCGCTGCTGGCCGGCTTCCTGGGCTCGTTGACGGGACTGGGCGGCGGCGTGGTGATTGTGCCGCTGCTGACGCTGCTGTTTCACGTGGACATTCGCTATGCCATCGGCGCGGCGCTGGTGTCCGTGATCGCCACTTCTTCCGGAGCAGCCGCCGCGTACGTGAGAGAAGGCTATTCGAATGTTCGCGTGGGCATGTTTCTGGAAATCGCCACGACGATCGGCGCGCTGGCGGGCGCGTTGCTGGCCCTGTATCTGCACGTTTCGGTGATCGCGATAATTTTTGGCGTGGTGCTGATTTATTCGGCGCTGGCCAACTTGGGCGAAAAGGCTGACGGGGTCCGCGATGGAGAACCCGACCGCGTGGCCACCTGGCTGCGCATGGACAGCACCTATCCAACGGAGACGGGTCTGCAGAAATACCACGTGCGCGGCGTGCCTGGCGGATTCGGATTGATGTTTGGCGCCGGCGTTCTGTCAGGCTTGCTGGGCATCGGATCCGGCGCGGTGAAAGTGCTGGCCATGGACCAGTTGATGAAGCTGCCCTTTAAAGTTTCTACCACCACCAGCAACTTCATGATTGGGGTGACGGCGGCGGCGAGCGCGGGAATTTATTTGAGCCGGGGATATATCGAGCCGGCCATCGCCATGCCGGTGATGCTGGGTGTGCTGGGCGGATCGCTGGTGGGCGCGCGCATTCTAGCGGGGGCCAAGGTGCGCAGCTTGCGGATTGTTTTCAGCGTGGTGATCGGGATTTTGGCGATTGAAATGATCTACAACGGATTTGCGGGGAAGATCTGAGATGAAAGCGCCTAATCTGCAGGAGGATCAGCGCATGGATGAAATCATGTCGGTGCTTTTGCGCACCGGTGTGTTGCTGGCGGCTGGCTTGGTGTTTTCAGGCGGCGTGATTTTTTTGGTGCGACATCCGATGCCGGCCTCGGATTACCACGTGTTTCAGGGGGCGGCGCCGGAAATGCGGACCATTCGGGGCATTCTGGGCGACGCCGCGAAATTTCATGGGCGGGGATTAATTCAGTTGGGGCTGCTGGTATTGATCGCCACGCCAGTGGCGCGGGTGCTTTTTTCCGTATTTGCTTTTATTTACGAAAAAGATTGGACCTATGTGACGGTGACGCTGATCGTCCTGGGTCTTTTGTCTTACAGCTTGATTGGCGGCGGATTTTAGATTGCGCGTGCGTGAATGAAGAGGCCGCGGGCGAACTTGTCAGCGCGATGGTAAACCTTTAGGATTCGTCTCGATGAAAATGATTACTTATCTCCCTCTGCTGGCTTTTTGCGGCACGGCCCCGTTGTGGGCGCAGGCTCCACCGGCAGCTGCGGACAGCAAGATCGCCATTCCGATAACTCAAGAGCCTCATCATCACCTGATTCTGGAAAATTCTTACGTGCGCGTCTTTCGCGTGGAGCTGATATCGCCGGATAAGACTCCGCTTTACCGGCATGACCACCCCTACGTGTATATGTCCATCGGCAAGGCCGAATTCACGAAAGAGGTAGAAGGAAAGCCGGAAGCGCAAGTGAAGATGGCTAACGGGCAACTGGGATATTCCCAAGGCGGATTTTCGCAGATCATTCGCACCGAAGATGAGACACCGTTTTACAACATTACGGTGCAGCTGTTGCATCCGCAGGAAAATCTTCGCAGCGATTGCGCGAAAGTCATGGAAGGGCCGTTGGCGGGTTGTGGCGCGCCTCAGAACGTGGTTGCCCAATCGGACAAGAAGAACAGCGAATTGGTTGCGGCTCCTGCGACTGGCGGGGCGTCCTCGACAACAAGCGTCGATTCCCCGCTGGCTCAAATGGGCCGCGATGAATCGAAATTGCCGACGGTCGCTCCGACGTTCGTGGTCGTGCTCGAAAGCGATGAAAGTACGCTAAAATCGGCAACGTTCCCTGTAAAGGGACAATTTTCGGCGGATGCGGGCGCGACAGGGACTTTGATTGTTGTCGAGCCGCTTTCGCAATTCACGGTGGATTTCAGCGATGGCTCGTCGAAATTACTGAGCGGTGGAGATTCATTGTGGCTGCCTTCGGGCTCCACAACAGCGATCGCGAATACCTCGGAGCAGACTCCTTCAGTTCTTTTGATGTTCAGTTTCAAAGACGCGCCGAAACCTCCGGGGAATTAAGCGCGCGGGTGTATTTGGTGATGGGGCGCTGCTGTCTCCCTTATTCTCCTTTTGGTGAGATAATTCAAGGAGCGCGCAGAAAGCGCCGAAGTCCAGGAGCACGATCATGGCCACGGTAACCGCAGTTCCCCAAGGCACGAAGGGCGGCGGCTTTTTGCTGGAGTCGACCCAGCCCGACGCTGTATTTACTCCCGCCGATCTGAACGACGATCAAAGGCTGATCGGTCAATCCGCTGAAGAATTCGTGGTAAAAGAAGTAATGCCTCACGTAAAGGAACTGGAAGCCAAGAAGGCCGGTTTGTTGCCGGAGCTGGTAAAAAAAGCGGGAGAGCTGGGGCTGTTGAGCGGCGGGATTCCGGAGCAGTATGGCGGAGCGGGCCTGGATAAAGTGGCCACCACTGTTCTGACCGAAAAGCTTTCCATTTATGGCGGCTTCGCCGTGACGCACGGCGCGCACGCCGGCATCGGCACATTGCCGATTGTTTATTTCGGGACCGAAGAGCAAAAGAAAAAATATCTTCCCAAGCTGGCCACCGGCGAATGGATCGGCGCGTATTGCTTGTCCGAGCCGCAAGCCGGGTCCGATGCGCAAAATTCGTTGACTCGCGCGGAGTTGACGCCGGACGGCGCGCACTACATTTTGAACGGCCAGAAAATGTGGATTACCAACGGCGGATTCGCGGACGTGTACATCGTATTCGCCAAGGTGAATGGAGAAAAGTTCAGCGCGTTCATCGTAGAGCGCTCTTATCCCGGATTCAAGCCGGGAAATGAAGAGCACAAGATGGGCATCCACGGGAGCTCCACCACGCCAATATTTCTGGAAAACTGCAAAGTTCCCAAAGAGAATTTGCTGCACGAAATCGGGCGCGGGCACATCGTGGCTTTCAATATTTTAAACGCCGGGCGTTTCACGCTGGGGGCTTCGGCGGTGGGCGGATCGAAGTATGTGCTGACAACCGCCGCGAAATATGCGAAAGAGCGCAAGGCGTTCGGCAAGTCGATCGGCGAATTCGGGATAATGCGCGAAAAACTGGCGGAGATGGCCATTCAACTCTTCGCGGTGGAGTCCATGATTTACCGCTCGGCGGGCAACATGGAAACGGCCATGGCGTCGGCCTCGGGGAATACTTCGAACGCCAGCGCGAGCGAAAAAGTGCAAGTGACCATGAAGGTGCTGGAGGAATTCGCGGTGGAAAGCTCTATCGCGAAAGTGTATGGCAGCGAGATGCTGGACTTCGTGGTGGACGAAGCGGTGCAGATTTTTGGCGGCTACGGATTTCACGAGGATTATCCGGTGTGCCGCGCGTATCGCGATTCGCGCATCAACCGCATTTTTGAAGGCACCAACGAAATCAACCGCATGCTGATCGTACAGATGTTGATGAAGCGCGCCATGGGCGGCCAACTACCGCTGATCCCGGCAGCCATGAAGCTGGCGGATGAAATCCTGGGCGGACCATCTTTTGAAGAAACTCCAGAAGGCGTGCTGGGAGCGGAAACCTCGGTAGTGGCCAACTCCAAGAAAATTTTCTTGCAGGCTGCCGGGGGCGCGGTTCAAAAATACCGCGAAAAGCTGGCTGACGAGCAGGAGATAGTTGGCGCGCTCTCCAATATCGTTATGGAAATTTATGCCATGGAATCGTCGCTGCTGCGGGCCCAGAAAGCGGCGAATACGCGGGGCCAGGCCGCGGCGCAGACGATGATCGATGCAGCGCGAGTCTTCATCTCCGACGCCGCCGAGCGGGTGGAGCACGAAGCCAAGCGGGCCATCGCCGCGATTCATGAAGGCGATATGCTCATAACGCAAATGTCGGTTCTGAAGCGCTTTTCAAAGCGCGCGCCGGTGGACACGATCGCGCTCCGGCGCAACGTTGCCGCCGCGGTGCAGTCGCAGGATCGTTACCCGTTCGAAGGAAAATAACAACGAGTCAGGCTGGTTTGCGAACAAGCGGGTGAGATTTTATTGCCCCGGCAAGGCCAATCCGAATTGCGGATTGGCGTATGACCCTGTGACGGCCACGGGCACCACCGCGCCGGCATGCTTCCTTCTAAACAAGGGGTCAAGCGGCTTCAACAAAATAGCTTTGGCACCAGTGGTTTCGTTGGAGATGGAAGAGTCCGTTTTCAGATTTCCGTGAAAATCAATCTTCAGGTCCTCTAAATTGTAAGTGCCGTGCATGGTGGCTTCGGCCCCGGGAATTTTGAAGGAAGTATCGGTGAACTTTGCAATCGCGTCATTCATCTGAACGCTACCCTTGATATCCGCCGTGACGTTTTCCGTGGGCTGATCCTTCTTTTTCCCGCTGGCCCGCTTGCTCAATTCGTTGAGCCTGGCTTGGCGGTCGGCGTTTTCCCACTGCGCGTGCGTGATATCAAATTCTCCCTGAAGCGCTACTTTCTTGATGAACGGGTGGTTCCCTGAGGCCCACACCACGCGGGTGTGGAAATTTAACGCGCCCTCCATAGGAGGCTTACTCTCTTTCACAAAGAGCCGCAACACATCGTCGACGTGCCCATCGCGCACGGTGATGTTCAGCGCGACGGTCTTACCCGGTTGCCCATTTTTTCCAGCCACCGATCCCCCAACGTGCACTCCGGTACGGAGAAAAGAAGCGTCCACGGAATGCAGAATGGTGTCGCCGCCAGTTCCGTCGATAGTTGCGGCGAATTTTGTTTTTAGCGGCACGGCATGCTTGCTGCGGGTAACTTCGAAATTCGGGGTGTCGGTCGTGCCTTGCGTTTCGATCTTGCCCAACACGCCGTGAAATTCTCCCTTGGCGGATAACGTTCCGGCGATGCCCTTAAAGACTCCAAGATCGGCCTGGTCGAAGGTGTATGAGCCGGACAGCGGAATGTTGTTGAGGTGTTCGGTATCCAGGGGACCAAGTTTTCCACTAGCGCGAATTTCTCCCGGAGGCTGAGCGTTGCGCATCGCGAGATCGTAGGTCATGGGAGAGGTATTGGTGATCGATTTTAAAGTGAGGCGGTGGATTTCAAATCGAAGCGGGTCATCACCTTCCTGCGCGATTTCCAGCACGGCATCTTTGGTGAATACTTCACCGAGGCGCACGGAAGAATTGACGGACTTCGATGTTTGCTGCGGCTTGGGCTGATCTTGAGGCTTCTCTGTCGGAATGGAAATTTTCAGGCCTTCGAGGGTGACGCTCGACACGTAGCCGGGGCGCAGGAGCAGGTCGTGATAATTGGCCGCGATGGTGACTTTCTGGATGGCGACCAACAACGTGTCCGATGGAGTTGATCCACGGGTCAGGGCGATGTTTTCCAGTACGCAGCCGGGATGAGGAAAATAGGTCCTGTGAAAACGCTGCACGTTGATTTTGCCGGGCCAATCTTCCTGGATCGACTGGGTTATGTTCTGGGCGGAGAAGGGCCAGTGGAAGGCGAGAATAATTCCACCGACGCAAAGCAGTGCGAGCAGGATTACGGCGGCAGGAACCAGCCAGCGTCTGCGGACAAAAGATTTTGCGGGAGGGGACATCGATTTCGCGGCGCTCATTTAGATTAGATGCGATTCTTCGGTTGGAGTGTGCGAAGTATCACACGCCCGGCCGCTTATGCCTTGCAAGGCGGGGCGC
This sequence comes from uncultured Acidobacteriota bacterium, assembly GCA_963819625.1. Lineage (GTDB taxonomy): Bacteria > Acidobacteriota > Terriglobia > Acidiferrales > UBA7541 > Acidiferrum. The sequence continues at coordinate 179,939 of CAWFWY010000015.1, read as the reverse complement.
TCCAGGAATTATGGGAAACGAACGGCCGTGGGCTTCGTCTATATCTATGGGCTTCCCATAGGAGAAATTCAGGTTTAGTATGGCCAACCCATAGGTGCTGAAGAGCACCCAGGTTAAATCCGAGAAAGACACCGCGGAAGATTAAGGAAACCGATGGCCGAGAAGATGGATGTCTGGCAAGGCACGCTGGCGTTGATGATCCTCAAGACCCTGGAGGCGCTGGGGCCTTTGCACGGTTACGGGATCGCGCGGCGCATCGAGCAGACCAGCGGAGACCTGCTGGCGGTGAACTACGGCACGCTGTATCCCGCGCTGCTGAAACTGGAGCAGGAAGGGCACATTTCGTCGGAGTGGGGCCAGTCGGACAACAACCGCAGGGCCAAATACTACAAATTGACGCGCGCGGGACGGAAATTCCTGGGGCGCGAAGAACGCGACTGGGAACAAACGACGGCGATCCTGGCCCGCTTCCTGGCTCCTGGAAAGGAATCCGCATGAGAACGATTCAGGTATTCCTGATGCGGCTGGCGGGCACATTTCGGAAAGACAAGCAGGATGGCGGATTTTCGGAGGAACTCGAAGGCCATGTGCGGATGCACACGGAAGACAATCTTCGCAGAGGCATGAGCGCCGAGGAAGCACGGAGGAACGCACTGATGAAACTGGGCGGCATCGAACAAACCAAAGAGATTTATCACGATCGAAAAAGCCTGCCGATGCTGGAGGTGTTTCTCCAGGACCTGCGCTATGGCTTGCGAATGTTGCGCAAGAATCCTGGGTTTACCGCAGTGGCGATTTTGTCGCTGGCGCTGGGCATCGGAGCGAACACCACTATTTTTACGGTGGTGAACGCCACGCTGCTGAATGCCCTGCCGGTCCGCGATCTTCCACGACTGGTGCAGCTGGACACGGTCGACAGCAAAACCCTGGTGACGCAGGCGCGAGTCGAGAAGCTGGGGATGTCGTATCCCAACGTGAAGGATTATCGGCGCGACAGCCAGGTGTTCACCGACCTCACGGCCTATTTGCCGGTGTTGCTGACCTGGAGCGGCGGCGCGGAGCCCCGGCAGTTGCAAGGGGAACTGGTAAGCGCAAATTATTTTGACGTTCTGGGATTGCGCCCGGCGATGGGCCGATTTTTCATGCCCGACGAGGACACCCAACCGAGCGGCAACGACGTGGCGGTTCTGAGTTACAGCTTGTGGACTAACAAACTGGGTTCCGATCCAGCCATCATCGGAAAATCGCTGGTTCTGGACGCGCATCCTTATACGGTGATCGGCGTTGCGCCGCGGGGATTCAGAGGAACGTTGACATTTCTGAGTTCCGAGCAGGTGTGGGTTCCCACCAGCATGAAAGATCAGATTCTGGGCGGCAGAGAAAAGGAATTTTTCAACGACCGGCGGGCGCTGATGGTGCTGGCGTTCGGCCGGCTGAAGCCCGGCATCACGATGTCCGCCGCGGAAGCGTCGCTGAAAACGATGGCCACGCATCTGGAAGCCGAGTTTCCGAAGGACAACGGCGGGCGGAGTGTGGCGCTAAGCCCGCTGTCAGATGCCGCGTTGGGCGTGAACAATTACCAGCAATTCACGCTGGCCGGCGGCTTGATGATGGGAGTGGTGGGGCTGGTGCTGCTGATCGCCTGCGTCAATCTTGCCAACCTGCTGCTGGCGCAAGGAGCACGGAGGCAAAAAGAGATCAGCCTGCGGGCGGCGCTGGGCGCAAATCGCAGCCGCATCGTAAGACAAATGTTGACGGAGAGCTTGCTGTTGTCGCTGGCAGGTGGAGCGGTGGGACTGGCGCTGGCCTACGCGGGGCGCAGCATCCTGTGGTCTTTCCGCCCGCCATTCATCGATCAAAGCGGCATCGATCTTTCTCTCGATTCACACGTTCTGTTCTTTACCCTGGGCGTGTCGCTGCTGACCGGAATAATTTTCGGTTTGGCGCCGGCGGTGAAAGCTTCGCGGCCGGACCTGATGGATACGTTGAAATCCGGCGGCCGCGGCGGAACGATGGGCTGGAAACGCGACCCGTTGCGAAGCCTGCTGGTGATCGGGGAGATGGCGTTGGCGCTGGTTGCGCTGGTGGGGGCCGGGCTTTTTCTGCGCAGCATGCAGAATGCGCAGAAGATCGATCTGGGCATCGAGTCCAAAAACCTGCTGGTCATGAATTTCGATCTTGGGGCGCTCCATTACGAGGACGGACGCGGGCAGCAATTTTACCGGGCAGTTATCGAACGCGCGAAAAATTCTCCAGGAGTCGCCTCGGTAAGCATCGCGTCCAACGCGCCGCTGGCGGGAGGTTTCGGACGCACGGTTTTCCCCGAGGGCCAGGACGAAGCCTCCGGCTACCGGGGCACGTTGACGACGGTGAACGACATAACGCCGGATTATTTTGAAACGCTGCGTATTCCGATGCTGCGGGGGCGGATATTCAACGACGGAGACCGCAAGGAGACCGCCGTGGTGGCTATCGCCAGCGAAGCCATGGTGAAGCAGTTTTGGCCAAATGAAGACGGACTTGGCAAGCGCTTTCATTTCTTCGGCGATGCGACGCTGCGGGAAATCGTCGGCGTGGCAGCAAATTCGGTGGTGGGCCAAGTGGGAGAAGACCCGCAGCCGATTGTTTTTCTGCCGATGACGCAGGACTACGTGCCAGCCGCAACTTTGCACGTGCGAACCACCGGGGCGCCGGAAAGCGTGCTGGGCACCACCCGGGTTGCGCTGCAATCGCTCGATCCCAACCTGGCCATCACCAATGTTTTCACCATCGAGGAGATTATGGCGCAGGCGCTGTGGGCGCCGCGGATGGGGGGGATACTGCTGAGTTTATTTGGCGGGCTCGCGCTGGCGCTGTCGGCCGTGGGAGTTTACGGCGTGCTTTCGTATTCGGTGAACCAGCAAACGCGCGAAATTGGATTACGTGTGGCACTGGGAGCGCAGCGCGGGGATGTGATGCGGCTGATCCTTGGCCAGGGATTGCGGCTGACAGTGTTAGGGCTGGGATTGGGCGTGCTGGTCGCGCTGGCGACTATGCAGGTGATGGTGAGCTTGTTGTTTAACGTGCGCGCGTACGATCCGTCGACGTATACCGCTGTCACGCTACTGCTCACAGCGGTGGCCCTGCTAGCCTGTTACATTCCTGCGCGGCGCGCGATGCGCGTCGATCCGATGGTGGCATTGCGCTACGACTAGAACCTATCCGGGCCGACGCTGGCCCGGAGCGCTCCTGCTCTGGTTAGTTAACCGTGTATGTCCAGGTGACGACTTCCTGCCGCGAGGTCGAGCCCCCGATGCCGGCCGTAAAACCGACATAGGCAGTATTGGCGCCAACCGTGGACGGTATATTAACCGTCCAGCTGGTGGTGAATGTGTTAGTGGTGGCCTGCGTGTCAGTCACGGTCATGGTCAAGGTAGTGCCGTCATAAACGATATGCGCGGAGAAAATGTGGCCGCTGTGGAGATTTATTCCGCCGCCAAAAGTCGTGGCTGGCGTCGTGGGAGACGCGCCGCCGGTATACAAGCCGGTGGAATTCACTCCTTCGCCGGCGTTGTCGTAGATGTCGAACTTGACGGCGACGCTGTTGGCGATGCCGAGGGGCCCGCCAGGAGTGTCGGCGCCGTAGCCCAGACCGCCGCCTATGCCTCCTATCGCGCTGAGGCCGGCGTTTTGTATGGTGAACGTCATTCCATCCGCATTTGGCGTGGTTATCTGGAACGTGAAGTCGGTCGTAAATTTCTGAACATTGACCGGCGTAGTGAACCAGGCGCTGGAATTTCCGTCCCCACTAGTTGTATCGGTGAGCCGCAACCTGGTTCCATTCAGCTTGGCGGCGCCGTGGAAGCTGAGATTGCTCCCCGTGAAGCCCGACGCGTAATTGATCTGCTGGGATCCGCCGATACCGTAGGCTGCAGTGGCCACGTTGCTGTCGAAGAAGCCGCTCTTGGTGGCGATGGCTTTCAGCGTCTGGCTGGTGGCCACGTTGATGGCTCCGGTATATAGCGTAGAACTCGAGGTCGGCGTCGTGCCGTTCGTGGTGTAGTAAATGGTTGCGCCCGACGTCGCCGATGTGATGGTCACCGATTGCGCGGAGGCGTAGCTGCCGCCCACGGGAGTAAATGTGGGCGTGGCCACCTGCGATTGGATGGTGTACGTAGCGGTGGCTGTCGCGCTGGTGTTCATTCCCGTTGCGGTCGCCAAGGCTTTGATCGTTTCTGTAGAGCTGACCGTCAACGCTGAACTGTACTTTTGCGTCGAGCCGCCTACTGCGGTGCCCGGCTGAGTGCCATCCAAAGTGTAGAAAATTGAGGCTCCCGACGTCGCGTCGCTCAACGACACGGTCTGGGTCCCAAGATACGTGCCGCCAGGCAGGCTGAATGTTGGCGTCGCCACTGTACCGGCAATCACGTAGGCTGCGGTGCCGACGTTGCTGTCGAAGAAGCCGCTCTTGGTGGCGATGGCTTTCAGCGTTTGGCTGGTAGCGACGTTGATGGCTCCGGTGTATAGCGTAGAACTGGAGGTCGGCGTCGTGCCGTTGGTGGTGTAGTAGAAGGTGGCGCCACTGGTCGTGGAGTTGAGAGTCACCGATTGCGCGGAAGCGTAGCTGCCGCCCACAGGATTAAATGTTGGAGTGGCCACCTGCGATTGGATGGTGTACGTAGCACTTGCCGTACCGCTGGTGGTCAAGCCACTGGCTGTCGCCAGCGCTTTGATGGTCGTCGTGGAGCTCACCGTCAAGGCGGTGTTGTTGTACTGTTGCGTCGATCCGCCCACCGCGGTTCCGGGCTGGCTGCCGTCCAAGGTGTAGAAAATCGTCGCTCCCGATGTGGCATCGCTCAACGACACCGTTTGTGTTCCCAGATAGGTGCCTCCGGGAATACTGAACGTCGGCGTCGCTACCGTGCCGCCGCCTCCGCCGCCGCCGCTCATCGTCCAGCTCAGAATCTGCTGGGCCGCGGTCAGCCCTCCGGTGCCTCCCGTGAATCCGGCGTAGGCTGTCGTTCCACCGACCGCACCGGAAATGTTCACCGCCCATGTTTTCGTAAATGTTGCGTTAGTAGTGCCGTCCGTGATGGTCATCGCCAGGTTGGCGCCGTCGTAGGTCATGTGCACTTGGAAGACGTGCCCGCTATGCAGATCGATTCCCGTGCTGGTCAAATCCACGGCCGGCGTGTAGGGCGATACTCCGTTCAGGAATATTCCAGTTGAATCCGATCCCTCACCGGCGTTGTCGTACAGATCGAACTTCACCGCCACGCTCTTGCCGATGCCGGTATAGGCCAGTTCCCCGCCGTTGGCTCCCAAGGCCGCGGTATTGTTGCCCTGCAATGTGAAGGTGAAGCCGTCCGCGGTGTTGGCGCCAGCGGTCAATTGGAAAGTGAAGTCGTTCGTGAAGGTCTGAATATTTACCGGCGTCGGGAACCACGCGCTGCCGGCCTGGTTGCCCGCGGCGGCGGTGGTGGTCAGAGTCAGACTGGGGGCGGTGATCGCGGCGCTGCCGTTCACTACCACGGAACCGGCGGTGAAACCGCTGGCGAGGTTGATGGCGCCTCCGCTTCCGCCGATTACATAGGCTGCGGTGCCGACGTTGCTGTCGAAGAAGCCGCTCTTGGTGGCGATGGCTTTCAGTGTTTGGCTGGTAGCCACGTTTATGGCTCCGGTGTATAGCGTAGAACTGGAGGTCGGCGTCGTCCCGTTAGTGGTGTAGTAAATGTTGGCGCTGCCGGTGGTCGTGCTGATGGTCACCGATTGCGCAGAGCCGTAGCTGCCGCCCACAGGAGTAAATGTCGGCGTGGCTACTTGTGATTCGATGACGTATGTCGCGCTCGCTGTAGCGCTGGTGGTCAAGCCCGTCGCCGTCGCCAACGCTTTGATAGTCGTCGTGGAGCTCACCGTCAACGCTGAACTGTACTGTTGCGTCGAGCCGCCAACTGCGGTTCCCGGCTGGGTGCCGTCCAAGGTGTAGAAAATTGAAGCTCCCGACGTCGCGTCGCTCAATGAGACCGTTTGCGTCCCCAGATAGGTGTTTCCAGGAATGCTGAACGTGGGCGTTGCCACCGTCCCGCCGCCTCCGCCACTACTGCCCATTGTCCAGGTCAAAATCTTCTGGGCCGCGAGTAAGCCACCAGTTCCGCCGGTGAATCCCGCGTAAGCTGTCGTCCCGCCGACCGCGCTGGAAATATTCACCGCCCATGTTTTCGTAAATGTTGCGTTAGTAGTGCCGTCCGTGATGGTCATCGCCAGGTTGGTGCCGTCGTAGGTCATGTGCACTTGGAAGACGTGCCCGCTATGCAGATCGATTCCCGTGCTGGTCAAATCCACGGCCGGTGTATAGGGCGATACTCCGTTCAGGAATATTCCAGTTGAATCCGATCCTTCACCGGTGTTGTCGTACAGATCGAACTTCACCGCCACGCTCTTGCCAATGCCGGTGTATCCCAGTTCTCCGCCTCGGAGTCCCAGTGCCGCAGTGTTGTTGCCCTGCAGCACAAAGGCGAAACCGTCCGCGGTGTTGGCACCGGCGGTCAACTGGAAAGTGAAGTCATTCGTAAAGTTCTGAATGTTAACCGGCGTCGAGAACCACGCGCTGCCGGCCTGATCGGTGGTGGCAGTGGTGGTCAAAGTCAGACTGGGGACGGTGATCGCGGCGCTGCCGTTCACCACCATGGAGCCGGCAGTGAAGCCACTGCCGAAATTGATCGCTCCGCCTCCGGCGGAACTCACGACGAATCCGTTGATGGACGTAGCGCTTTGTCCGTCGGTATCGGTGACGGTGATATTGTGCCCGCCCAAAACGGCGTTCGCTGCGATGGACACGGAAGCGGTAATTTTTGTAGCGGAGTTATAGGTACAGGAGTTGAACGTCAGTCCCCCGCCGGCGTCGGAATCGAAAGAACAACCTGGGGCGGTAAGAAAATTCGTTCCGTTAATGGTGACAGTGAGATTGGACTGGCCCTGCGTTGCGGAGTTGGGGCTAACGCTGGTAATCGTCGGAGCAGGATTGCCCGACCCTGCCAGCACTGTGAAACCGTTGGTCAGGGTGGAGTTCTGGCCGTCGGTATTGGTGACGGTGACATTGCGCGTTCCGGTGGTCGCGCCCGACTGGATATTGATGCTGGCGGTAATTTTTGTGGACGAGTTGAAGGTGCAAGAATTAACGGTGATGCCCGCGCCAAAAGAGCAGGTCGGGGAGCTCAGGAAATTGGTGCCGGTGAGCACTACAATTAAACTTGAAGCGCCCTGATTTCCGGTCGTCGGACTGAGAGAGTTCAACTTGGGCGCCGGCGCGGAGGTCACGGTGATGATGCGTGTTTCGGGACTTTGGTCGGTGTTCCCCGCGCTATCGGTGACGGTGAAGACCGCGGTGTACGTGCCTGCGGTGGAAAAGGTCACGTTACCCGGATTGGCGAGCGAGCTCTTGCTGGGGAGGCCACCGCGGATGGACCACGAATAACCGGTAATGGAGCCGCTGGAAGCCGTGCCGGTGCCAGCAAATGAAACGGACTGGCCCGGAGCAATCGTAACGTCGGTAGCCGGGCTGGTAATCGTTCCGGTAGGAGGAACATCGGTGGGAGTCTTGGACACTTGTACGAATTTCGCCACGGAAGGTACCCCGGCGGTGTTGACAAGGAAAAGCATGTAATAGCCAGGAGGCGCAATGTTTCCGTTTGGCGGACCAGTTAGATTCAAGGTGTTGCCGTTGACTGAAAAAACCAAACCAACCATGCGTTGATCCATATCAAATGCATGGGTTGTTGCGCCGTTCTTCATAAGAACTACCGAGGCGATATTGGCGGCATCGGGAGTCTGCACCTGGAATGACGTGCCGTAGCCAATCACGGTGGGGCTTACGGAGGAAATCGACGGCCTGGCGGCGAGGGTGCCGTTGGAATTATAAAGATAGGGTGGAGTATAAATTTCCACGTGTTGCTCGTAGCTGCCGCGATTGGGATTGCCGCCGGCCACCCACACGGTGGCATCGGGCAACAGCAGAGACACGGAGTGATAGAGGCGGGCACAGCACTCCGATCCGGCTGCGACCATGGTGCCTTGCACGCCCTGCACTGCGTCCACATAAGGATCATATAGATCGGCCTGAAGGCTAGCCGAGTTGACATCTTCGTCATTCAGCGAGCCGCCCACCATCAGAATCTTGCCAGTGGGCAGCAACGTAGCGTTCATCTCAATGCGCGGTTTGCTCATGTCTGGACCCTTGACCCACTTGGGGCTGGCCGCCGACATGTCAATGAGCTCCGTAGTTTTCGTGGAAGGGTTACCGCCGCCGAAAATCATCACCTGCGGCTTATAACTGCTGGAAGGCAGTAACGGCAGCAGAACGGTCGAGCCATAGGTGCGGTCACTGCCATAAACGGTGGTGGCGATGACTCCCGACCAGGTGTTCGTGGAGGGGTCGAATGTTCTCGACTGCGCCGAGGAGCCAGAATAAAGGACCTTGCCGCTGGGCAAAAGAGTCAAGCGCGGATACAACGGCGGCGTAAAAGATGCCGCGACTGGAGCTCCCCATCCAACTCCTACTTTGTAGATCTCGACCTGGGTATTCGTACCGCCATTTTCATCCAGGCCCGAAAAGGTCATGACACGGCCATCACCCAAAACGGTGCTGGTGGGATACCAACGGCCGTGTGCCATATCTTCCATATCGGTATATTTTCCGGTGGTCGGGTCATATGCCGTGGTACGTTGCCAGCCGTGGAACGGATCGTATTGAAGATTGCCGCCCATGATGAACGGCCGGCCGTCCGGTAAGACCACCATGCCGTTGCAGAACATGTCCCAGCTCTGCGTGGTTGTGGTGGCCGAGTTGTTGGAGGGGTCCCAAACTCCGACCATGAAGGTGGTCTGCTGGGGGTAATTTCCGGAACCGGAAACCACTAGGATCTTACCGTTGGACATCAACGCGGTGTGAACCGGATTAATGGGCATCAAGGTCGGTAATGTTTGCCACGTACCTGTGACGTTGGACTGGCCAAATGCCGCGGGTGCGTGGAACGCCAGCAAGGCGGCGACAACGACCACAAGAGTGAAAGCGCGCAAGCACAACTTGCGCCCGGCAGGCTCGGGCAAGGCTGGTTTGCTGCGATTCACGATAGACAGGTACATTCGATTCCCCCAAGACACATAAATTGAGCTGCTGGCGGCGGAACAACAGAGAGAAAGGCAACTCGAGTCGCCGACCGCGGCGTTCAAATTCCGAACGACAAGTCAAAAAACTACTAGCCCCGAACAAGGGACAAGTTGCATTCCACTAACCTGCGTAACCGCTTTAGTTTCAACCCGCAGATCTGAAAATTGTGAAATGACTTGCTGTTAATGGGAATTTCAATGCCTCTTTTAGCGGAACCGGTGGGAAAAGTACAGATTATCGTTTTTGCTTTACAGCAGTTACATCGACATGGGATGGGAGCCGAGCAGGTCCCAGACACGCCAGAATTCCAGCATTTCGTCAGGTGTTCCCAGCGAGATGCGCAGGTAATTCGGCATGGCGGGTATCGGCGGAGCCAACACAAAATTGTTCTTGCGATAATGCTCGACAATCTCGCCCGCGGGGCGCATGACGTTCAAACACGCGAAGTTTGCATGTGAGTCCAACACTCTTAGCATCCGGGCGTTTACCTGGTTCCTGAACTCCTGGCGATCGTCAACATTGCGCTTCACGCAGGTGTCGACGTGCTGCTGATCGGCCAGCGCCGCCAGAGCCGCGGCCACTCCGGTCCCGCTAACTGCAAACGGCGAGGCTGAGCGGGACAACTCGCTGGCCACCGGTGCGGACGTTATGGCGTAGCCCACGCGGGCACCGGCGAGTCCATGCGCGGCGGAAAAAGTTCGTGTCACGATCAAGCGAGGATTGGCGACCGGGTGGTCCAGGAACGATTGGTAGGACCCGGAACGTCCGGCGTAGTCGTGATAGGCCTCGTCAATGAGCACATGAAAATTGGGCGAGACTTTGCCGACAAATTCCTCAATCTCTGCACGCGGACTTAACGTGCTAGTGGGGCTGTTCGGATTGCACACGTAGATCAGGCCGGAAGCTCCGCTCTGGGCGGAGCGCTGCGACATGGCATGCAAGTCGTGGGCGTGGTCGTTGCGCAGGGGGACGTCGACCACCGCGGCGCCATTGCTTTTTGCATAATCGGCAAGTAATTCACATGTGGGGTTCGCGAGAATGAGGGTATTTCCGGCGTTCAAAAATGCCGACGCGGTCATGCGCAGGACGTCGGTGGAGCCGGCACCGAGGACGATTTGCTCAGCCTTTACGTTGTGACGAAGGGCTAGTGCGTTTTGGAGCATCGCGGTATCGGGGTAACGGCCCGCGTGGCTGGCGGCTTCCTGGATCGCAGCAACCGCTTTCGGGGAGGGTCCGTAGGCGTTCTCGTTGTGGTCCAGGCGGATTGGCCCTCGATGTTTCAGAGGAGGACGCACGCCAGAGACGTGTTGAGCGGAATCCGCGGTGGCGCGTTCCGGGATGAGGATCGAACCTGCGGCGATTCCCAGGCCAAGCTGCTTCAAAAGATGTCTGCGGTCGAGAGTCATAGGGATCAGGATAGTTTAACGTGGTCGAGCATCGTAAAGATGATGATGTCGTCACCTGCGGACGCGTGTCAATTAACGGCGCAAAGTGGACGTGCAAAATGGCGACCGACGTCTCGTTCACTAGTTCACAATCAGAGTCAGCTGAATAGGCGTCAATTGCAGCGCCTGACCACTGGAGCTGTTGGCCGACGGCGTTAAGGTCAGTGTATAGGTCCCCTTCTGCGTGCCGACTGGGTTGCCAGGACCGGTGGAAGAACCGCCACCGCATCCCGCGATTCCGCAAACCGCCAGAATCAGGATTCCTGCGCTGTAAACCAGTCGGCGTGAAGTGAAAGCGCCGCGCAACTTCAATCCATGCATCGCCGCCAGCATCGCGAGAGAAACGATTACGCTGAGCAGCAGGAGATAAGGTACGGCTGGAGGCGCCGAGCGGTGGCTCAAAGGCGGAGCCAAAAACGATCTCGCAGTGCTGGTTACTGTAACCATGAATGCAGTGGGACCCCCGCTGGTCAGGACTATGGGATTCGCCACTGAGCAGACTGTTGTGGCTGGAGCGCCAGAACAAGTCATGGTTACACTTCCCGAATATCCGAGGCCGGGCGTGAGCTGCAGAGAATACTGCGCGGTCTGGCCGGCGTTTACAGTAGCCGTCGAGGCGGAAGGCGCACTGGTGAGAGTAAATGCGGAGGCGGTGACCATACCATTCACGGTGACGGACTGCGGCGAATTGGTGGCGTCGTCAGTGAGGGATATCGTTTCGGTGCGAGTGGCGGAGCCCATGGCGGCGGTTGGGGCAAAACCTACAGCGATAGTGCAACTCGCAGCAGGTGCGATGGCGGCGGTGCAGGAACTCGCAGGATTCACAAACTCGGTGACGTTTGCGCCGGTGAAAGTGACGGCGGTGATATGCAGAGGCGCAGTGCCGGTGTTCGTGACAGTGATGTTTTGACCGGCGGCGGTGGTGCCCTGAGTAGCGGATAGACTAAGCGGCGAAGGCGCGACGGAGACGATGGGCGTGTTGGGCGCAACTCCAGTTCCGCTGAGAGAAACACTCTGCGGGCTGCCGAATGCATCGTCGGCAATTTGAAGCATGGCTTGGCGCAAACCCGTAGCTGAGGGCGTAAACGTCGCATTGATGGAGCAGGTCGCATTGACGGCGACCGCGGCGCCAGCGCAGGTGCCGGTGACCGCAAAGTCGGCGGCATTCGCACCCGAGAGGGAGACGGTAGTGATGTTCAAGGTCGCGGTTCCTGAATTCGTAACGGTCAGGGCGATCGGTGCGCTAGTGACATTCTGCGGAGTGTCGGGAAACGAAATCGGCCCGGTGGGAGTGATGGTCACGGCCGGAGCCTGTACCAGTGCGGAGAGAGTCCAAGTAAGAACACTCTGAACCGCGGAAAGTCCACCGGTTCCGCCGGTGAATCCCGCGTACGCAGTGCTACCGCCCACAGTGGCGGGAATATCGATCGGCCAAGTGTGGGTGAACATGGCGTTGGTCACAGTATCCGTGATGGACATCACCAGGTTGGTGCCGTCGTAGGTCATATGAACCGCGAAGGTGTCGCCGCTGTGCAAGTCAATCCCCGAGCTGGCCAGATTGATGGCGGGAGTGTTTGGCGGTGCGCCATTCACGTATAACCCGGTGGAGTTAATTCCCTCGCCGAGATTGTCGTATAGGTCGAATTTTACCGCGAGGCTAGCGGGTATTCCTCCGGGATTGCCTGCGATATCGGTGCCATAGCCCAGCCCGCCGCCGAGGGTTCCCAGCGCGGCGGTTGAATTGTTCTGCAACGCGAATGTAAAACCGTCCGCGGTGGTTCCGGGTGAAATCTGGAACGTGAAGTCAGTGGAGAAGTTTTGAATGTTAACGGGCGTAGCGTACCAGGCGCTGGAGGCTTCACTGAAATTGCCGTCAGTGAGCTCGAGAGCGGAACCATCCAACTGCGCGTTGCCGTTCAAAACCAGGGCGCCAACGGTAAATCCGGAGCCGAGCTTGACGGTGTTGCCCAAGTCCTGGGTGATTGTAAAACCGTTGATGAGCGTGGCGCTCTGGCCGTCGGCGTTGGTGACGATCACATTGTGTCCTCCCAACAGAGCGCTTGCGGCGATGGTGAGATTTACAGCGATTTGCGTGGACGAAACAAACGTGCAGGTGTTGATCGTGCCGCCAAAGTCGGAGTCGAAATTGCAGGTGGGCGACGGCTGAAAATTTGTACCCGTCAAATTGACGGTGACATTGGCCGCGCCTTGAAATTCCGAATTGGGGCTGATGGCGGCAAGCGTAGGAGGAGGAAGAGCCACGCCGCCGATCACCGTAAATCCGTCGGGTAACGTGGCACTCTGCGTATCCGTGTCGGTAATCATGACATCGCGCGGACCAACAGCAGCGTTGGCCAGAACGTCGATGTTAGCGGTGATTTGCGTCGCTGAATTGTAGGTACAGGTATTGATTTCAATTCCCGCGCCAAAATTGCAAACGGGATTGGGCAGGAAATTTGTCCCGGTGAGAATTACGTTGACGTTGATCAGACCCTGGACGCCGGAGTTGGGAGCCGCACCTGATGAGAGTGGGAGCGGGACCGCTGGCCGTCACCGTAATTGTTCGTGTTTTCGGACTGGGATCAGTGATGCCGGCATTGTCGGTTACAGTCAACGAGGCCACGTAAGTTCCAGGAGCGGGAAACGTGACCGCACCGGGATTTTGCACGGTGCTGCTGGCCGGCGTGCCGCCGTGGATGGACCATGAATATCCAGTAATGAAGCCGCCGGGCGCCGTGCCAAAGCCGGCGAAGGTGACGGCCTGGCCTGCGGCGATGGATACGTCTGTCGCGGGGCTGGTGATGCTGCCGCTTGGAGGTATGTCTGTAGGCGCCAAAGAGACTTGCACAAATTGAGCTACGGAGGGCACGCCGGCGGTGTTGATCAGAAAAATCATGTAATAGCCCGGAGGTGCGACGTTGCCGGCGGGCGGCCCGGTGACGTTCAACATGCCGCTGCCGGCGGAGAAATTCAGTCCGACCATGCGCTGATCCATATCGAACGCGTGAGTCACGGCTCCGTTTTTCATCAGCACCACGGAAGCGATATTGGCGGCGTCCGGAGTCTGCACCTGAAACGATGTGCCATAGCCGATGACGGGGGTCACGGTAGTGATTGCCGGGCGAGTCGCTAGGCTGCCGTCAGGATTGAAAAGGTAGGGCGGCGAATAAATTTCCATGCTGGAATCGTAGGTTCCGCGCTGCGGGTTGCCGCCAGCGATCCATACACGGCCATCGGGTAGAAGCAGCGACACGGAATGATAGAGGCGCGGTACGGCGTTAGCGCCTGCGGAGCTGATGGTGTTCGTCACGGAATCATAGAGGTCGGCATTCAAACTGGCCGTGCCAGTGTCTTCATCGTTCAGCGATCCTCCCGAGAGCAGTAGCTTGCCGTTCGGAAGCAACGTAGCATTCATCTGGATGCGCGGCTGAGACATTGCGGGTCCGTTAACCCATGCAGGGGTGGCGGCCGAAAGATCGATACTCTCAGTGGTTTTGGTGGACGGATTGCCGCCGCCGAAAATCATGACCACGGGTTTATATCCGTTCGCCGGCGTCAACGGAAGAAGAACGGAAGAACCATAGATGCGGTCGCCGCCGTAATTCGTGGTGGCTATCACATCCGACCAGGAATTCGTGGTGGGGTCGAATGTTCGTGATTGGATGCTGGAGCCAGAATAAAAAACTTTTCCGTTGGGCAAGAGATGCAAGCGCGGATACAGCGGCGGCGTCCAGGAAGCGGTGTGTGGTGCTCCCCATCCAACTCCCACTTTGTAGATTTCCACCTGAAAATTCGTGCTTCCGGTTTCGTCGAGACCCGAAAATGTCAAGACACGTCCATCACCAAGAACCGTGCTGGTGGGATACCAACGGCCGTGGGCCATGTCTTCCATGTCGACAAAATTTCCGGTGGCTGGATCGTACGCGGCGGTGCGTTGCCAGCCGTGAAACGGATCGTATTGCAGATTGCCGCCCATGATGAAAGGGCGGCCGTCGGGCAAGGCCACCATGCCGTTGCAAAACATGTCCCAACTGAGCAGTTGAGTTGTAACCGTATCGGCGACTGGATCGAAAACGCCGGCGTTGAAAACGGTTTGCTGCGGATAATTACCGGAACCCGAAACGATCAGAATTTTCCCGTTGTGCATCAGCACGGTATGCACGGGGTTGATGGGCATCACGGCGGGCAAGGTTTGCCAAGTACCTTGAACGTTGGCTTGCGCGTGCACGGCGGGAACGTTCAACAAAAATATTAATATTGCCGTTGCGGCGACGGCAGTCAACGCCGACCGGACGAAGAAATGTTCCGCGGCAAATTCACGCAGCAGTTTGATGGCTGTTGCGACACTTGGCCTGTAGCCAAGCTTCCGGCTTGCGCGCTGCATATTGAAAATGCCTCCTGAGTTCAATACCTGGCGCATTGCACCGCCAAGCTTGTGGGTAAAGAAGTACTCCGCCCAAGAACGACCTGAAGACCCGCTGGGAGTAAATAGTGCATTCTTCTGACCGGGATAAGTGGTTTGTTCTGAGCAATTGTCGTTAGCCCTAGGCTCGTATTCTTCCGTCAAAGAGAAATGTCCTAGGCCATTAAAGAATGTCCCAAAATGAGACAATTAATTTAAAAGGGGGCAGGTTTCGTGAGTGTTTGTCGCCTGCCTTTAAAGATTGATCGTGCTTAGCAGGCGGGGATGGTAACAACTCTGCGCCGTTGGGCGGCTACGCAAAAGAGTTCTGAACCGGACACTTGAAATTGAGGAAGCTGGGTTCGAGGACAGTTTTAGAAGCAGCGTGAAAACCGTCAGCATCGCGGGTAGACTATGGAAATCAAGTTGTTGCCTTGGGGCTGTAGCTCAGATGGATAGAGCATCGGTTTCCTAAACCGGTTGTCGGGAGTTCGAGCCTCGCCAGCCCCACCACTTTAACCGATTGAAGCAGCGTGGCTTGCGCGTTCCTACTGGATCGAAGGTTTCTCATTCGTTGCAAGGTCGTTGCAAACTCCGAGTTTTTCGCTCAAGGAATCCATCGCACTAACCTGGGATTCGCTAACGCTCTTCACGTAAACGTTCATGGTCAGACCCACGTTGCTGTGCCGCAAAATCGCCTGAATAGTTTTGTCGGCTACGCCCAATTGGTGCAGGTTCGTTGCAAGTCCGCGGCGGAAAGCGTGCCAGCCGTACCACTTCGGCAGAGCCTTGTCCTGCTCGAACAGATGGCCTTCGGGTTTGTGTTCTTCTTTCGACTGTTTGCAGACACTGCATTTTTCGATTGCAGGTTGAATCACACGTCGCGCCAGGTTGTCGAGATTCAAAGGCTTTCCGGTTCCACCTTGGAAGATGAAGCCGAGCGCGAGCTTTCCTGCTCTTGCGCGGTGCGCATTAAGCGCGTCAGCCAATTGCGAAACAACGGGGATGGACGCTTGGCTGCGTCGCGTTTTTGGCTCGTTGACTGTGCTATTCCACACTGATCGGTTCACGGTCAATTCTGTTCCTGCAAAATCTTCCCAAGCGAGTCCGCGAATTTCGCCTTTGCGCAACCCAGTCAATGCCGCCGTCAGTACAACTGTCCAAGCAGGCTCTGGAAGCACGGCGAGCATGGCCTTGATCTGTGGTAGTGAGTAAGCGTAAGTTTCCTCCGGCTCCCGAGATCGTGGAATCGAGACGTCCATCATGGGATTCACCCCGTCGAGCACTCCAAGCCGCTTCGCTTGTTTGAAGACGCCGCTCAGGAATGACTTAATGTGTTTCAAGGAATGCCTTCCAAGGTTTGTTTGCCTAGCAATCTCCGCAAGAATTTGCTCACCATGAACGGTGCGGAAATTACGGAGCGTCATTTTCCCCATGCGCCCCTTGAGACAAGACTCCCAGATGTCCTTGTAGGACTTGCGCGTCGATGGGCGCAACTGTTGATCGACATGCTTCGGCAAGTAAACCTTCTCGACAAATTCGGTTATCGCCATCGTGCTTTCGGGGTTGAGCGTACCGTTGTTCACCGGCGCGAGGATCTCCTGCGCGAAAGGCTTCACACTCGCTTTAGTCCGATATTGATCGCACGTACGGTACGTCTAACTTCTTACAAACTTGAACTCGCTTAACGCTTCCATCAGCCTGCAAAACTGAATCGCAGTAGCGCACAAACCAACTTTTCCGTTGATGGAATATGTAGCCACGCTGCTCTTTCATTCCTTCATTCTCCTAGTGTGCTTTTTTGGGGCTCTTCGCTACGCATCAGGGGCTATGTGGCGGTGCTCGTGCGCATCCAGGCGCAAATGTCCGGCCAGAAAAATCGTAGATACGGACCCAGCCTGAGGTGCGGCATAGGGTTGCCCATCTTTCGGCTGCGAGTTTTTTCATAAACCCAGTTCAGAGAGACTTGCAGCCGTTTGGCGAGTTGAGTTGGTGTGAGGATGTCCTCGGGTTCTAGTCGTTTATCGTCCATGTTCCTTGCAATGATCTTGCAACGTCCTTTCTAAGTGATTGATTTGAGGCGGGGAAAACCTGAATAGCCGTTACGCAAACCGCTGATCGAAGGCCTAGACGGCCAACAATTCTGTTTCGAGGGACATCAGCGCGTCCCTGACGTTGTTGCGGGACAGCTTGACGATTTGCGCGAATGCCGGCGAGGGCGCATCGTTGGCTTCGCATCGCCAGATGGTTTGCAGGAGTGCGATAGTTTCCGACGCCAGTCCATAGCTGGAGAATTCGATTTGCCGGGTGCGGCTCAAAAATCGCGGTTCGAGTCCTTCGATGGAGTTACACGTAAAGACAAAGATTGTTTGCGGCGGGTATGCGGTCGCGTCCAGCTTGCTCAGAAAGTGGAGTTGAGCCGCGTTGCTCATCCTGTCTGCTTCATCGACGAGCACGAGGTGAAATCCGGATCGCGGAATGTACCAGCACTGACGGATGACATCCTCGACGGCGGAGACTTGGCATTGCTGCGAGGGAATGTGATGAAGCTCGGCTGACAGCGTCTCGGCGAGTGCCAAGGCCATCGTCGTCTTGCCGACGCCCGGAGGGCCGACAAACAGCCAAGCGGATGGGTACGGATTCGCGGCAAATTTGCGGAGGATTTTCTTCGGTTTTTCCAGCCCGGCAAAATCCTCGATGCGACGAGGGCGGTATTTGTCCGCGAGGGATTGGGGGAATGCGAAAGAAGGGGTGCTCACCGCGCACCCCCGGGAATCTCGTCTGTCTGCGAGACGTGAAAGACAGTCGTGGACGATGGACGGCGAAAGCGTTCTTTCAGTTGGCCGGTCTCTTCGTCGCGCTTCTGACAGTCGATGAACGTCAGGACCTTAACGCCATGCTCACCGCGACGGACTTGACGGCCCAGTGCCCGCCAAGCGTTGTAAGTGAAGACGTTTTCGCGGGGCTTGATCTCGGACTCTGGAATGCCTTTTTCCATGAATCCGCCGTAGATCGTCGGGTAGTTGTTCATGCTCAGGCCGGATGTTGCTCGCGAAAGTGCTTCGGAATTGTTGCGAGATGCTGGTCGAACAGATTGAGTAGCCATTAAAACAATCTCCTCTCAAGTTAGTTAGGGTTTGTGGCCCTACTAACCGCCAGGCGCTCACACGCGAGAAAAGATTGGGAGTTTAGGCTTAGTGTCCAGGGGTCCCCCTGATCGCAACGGGTGAGGGTCCTCCGACACGGATTTGGAAATTTGGAAATTTCGGGGATTTTGTTGAGGACTTGGAATGAAATGCGATTGTGCCCCGCTTGCTTCGCGGAACACAACGCTTTACACAACCTACCATTAAAGAATGATTAACCACTACACCATCAAACTAACCCCGGCTGTAGATGCGCGAGAAATGCTCAAACGGTTTCAAGAAGGCAAAGGTTTCACGCCGGAGGACAGCGCCAGGCTTAGCCAGGTGAAAGCGAAGATCGAAGTGGTTGCGGATTGTGCAGACATGTAGAAACTAAGGGATCTGCGTAAGGAGCTCGCTTGAACGCTGGATTTCCCGACGTGCCTGGCTTCCAATGGCCGGGGGCAACGGAACTCGTTTGAACATTAAGTACTGCTAAATCGCCCTGCCACCGAATTCCTATCTGGCTCCCCTGAACGAATTTCTCTCCTCGGTCATTTTTAATGTAAAGCTCGTAAGGTACTAGACCGCTGTTAGGTTTCGGAAAGCGTTCTCTCAGAAAGTCATGTACGTAAGCCGCATCTACCTTTAACGCTCCTCCAGGAGGAATTGCTCGCCCATCCGCGACGATGGCCGCAGCGTTACCTCCGAACTTATCGCCCCAGATTGAAACGTTCGTCCTTCCGTTATTCGTGATGAACAGTAGTTTTGTCTCAGGTTCGAAAATAACGTTCACAGAAACTTCGTAAAAGAGCGCCAGTTGCTTTTGGAGAGCCCCATTCATTCCTTCCATCGTGCCTTGCACGGCAACGAGCGTCTTAGCTGTAGCGTCTGAGCTCTTGTTGAGATTATTGAAAGCTATTTCCTGCTTGTCAAAATTCTGTGCTTGAAGTCTTTCGGCGCGGTAGCCCATGTATATTTCCCCGCCTATAAGGAGAATCACAAAGATTTCGAGAATTAAGTCGCGGATGGAAACTCGGGAATCGCTTCGACGCTCAAGCTCTCTTGTGTAGAATTGAGCCTCTAGCAATACAGCAAGCCGGTCTATTGGATCGGCGTCCGGCGCATAGTCAAAACAATTGTCGATGGCGCGTTTTAATTCTTGCTTCGACATCTTATCAATGTGTCTTATCGTTGATTCCAACCTGCACGCTCCAAATCCTGGCTTTGGCTGTTGTTTTCTGTCCAGGCTTTTTTACGAGATACGTTATAATCAAATAAACCTTCCTTTTCAAACCCCACATCACCCCATGAAGAAAAACGGCCGAGCAAGAAGTCCAACTGAAGCTCGCAGTCCGGGACATCATCGTCCCCAACCCGCTCATCTCCGGCTATCAGCTTTGCCGTGATCTTGCTGGGAAAGGATTTCGAACGGCGAACGGCAATCCTCTCGATCGGTATTACATGGCGAAGATGGTTCGGAAACTGAACCGTGAAAAAGCTCTGGCTATATATCCGTGTCTAAGGGGTGTTTCTTGCTTGGCGGGTTATTTCTGCACCCGACGCCAGACCACTTGTCCAGTCGCTCCACTAGTCGGGAGTCAACCGAATGCGTGTTTACTTCTGCGAGTCGCGCATTCTCACTTCGTCTAGCCTCTCACCGCGTAGCGTGGCAAAGTCTCCCAATGCTGACGGAAGGTGTCTGGTCTGAAATCCGAGTGGGTGGTGAGTGCCTACGATTGTTCTCCGAGGATTGCGCACAGGGAGTGCTGGCCTCTGTCTACAATGTCAATGGCAGGACCTGGATTGCGCCCTCCGAACCAGTTGAGAACATTCAGCAGGGCAAAGTGAAAGCTGAAGCGTATGCCAAGGCGTATTTGAAGAGCGCCGTCAACTTGGAATTGCCTTCGTTGGAGTGGAAAAGCTCCCGCTCGACTTAGTAATCCCCGCCATGCCTGGTCCACTCGCTAGGAATTAGCGTCTAAGGGCGCTTGTCCGGTAATCCGTTCGGATCCAATTCTAATTTCTCAAAGACGCCATTAATAGAGGCCAGTGCGCCGTTTCTTGGCAATCAGAAATTCTCAACCTGCCAGACATTTTTCGAGTGAATGAAGGTTTGTATGGCCAGCGATCGCCCGTCAGGCGACTGGACTGCCCAACCTATTTCGGGATTACTGGATCGCCACAAGACTGTAGCCTTACCATCGAGCGTGAGATTCAGTAAGGCGCTGTTCCGTTCGTAAAGACTCCAAGAAGCCAGAAGCCCCTTTCCGTCCGCCAACCAGTCAGCGGTATCTTAACCTCCGTCCCATCCTTTCACGGCAACTTCATGCGATTCGCCCGTGAGTGTGGAGCGGAACCGGATGATTGCGCCTGGACGGCCAGCGAGTATGGCTCGCTGCGAACCGTCAGGGGATAAGGTCCAATCACCGGCGGGATCGATTTGAGGTGGATCTGAACTCTTGCCGCTTTGTTACATCAAACCGGAATGTCTCAAACGTCTCCGTTTTGTCTCCCTGTCGACCGGCTGTACAAGCAGGTCGTCGATGGCAAGCGCGCACATTGCATATTCAGGATGCGAACGTCTCTCAGCACCAAGCGGGGAGATCCGCCAGCCATTGGAATCGCGAAAATGGAGATTGGAGTTTCCGGATCGCCGGACTGTAGGAGCGGAAAGGTACAGAATCTCCGAGCCGTCGGGCGTCACTCTTGGTTGTGAGAGTTGCTCGGAGCTGCGTGACCAGTCGTTCCGCCAACGGCTGGTCGATGGCTTGTTTGAATATCTCTTGAGTGCCGTTGCGGTCCGAATTAAACAGTACCGCTTTGCTGTCTGGTGTCCAGGAAAACACACGGTTTCGTTCTCATCGAGTGTCAGCCGTTTGTTCGTAAGTAGATGTTTGCCGTCCGGCGAAAGCGCCGCGACGTAAACACTCGGCAGGTATGGTCTCTCTAAGGAAGGTCAAAACTTTCCCGTCATGGCTAACAGTAACTTGCCCCATCCAAGTCTTGCCGCGAGTGACGCGTTTCGGGAGCCCTCCTATTTTTCGGGATTGTTGCAACGGCACCACCCAAAGGCCCGGGCCCTGCTGATCATCTGCATCCCAAAGGCCGTAAACGAGACGGCCGTCCGGGAGCCAATGCAGCGCAGGAGTCATGTGACTGTTGGAAAAAATGATTTCGGTCGAGCATTTCTCCATTCATTGACCTCCACGGAATTCGAGTATTCGCTAAATCTGATGTAAGCGATGCGATCGCCGTCAGGTGACCAGGTCACCGCGGTCACCCAGGAAGACTGTTTCGCCTGCGACCTTGACCTGATCCGTTCCGTCGGAACGCATAACCCACACTTCCCTGGCCCCTGGATAGCCAGGAGTCCACTCATCACGGCAGAATGCGATGTGCTCTCCGTCCGGGAGACACGGATCCTCTCGACGCTTGCTCTGCCAGTTGCCGTGGCGGAACCGCCGAACACCGAAATGGACCATAAGCTTTCGCTGCCGGGCGGTTGCCTGGCGGGAGACGAGCAAATGAGAGCCGTCCGGAAACCAGTCGTCAACGCGTGCCTGGAAATCTGCCGGCAAGGGCACGGAGTGCGTTTCACCGGTGCGCGTCTGCTTCACATAAGTTCCTGTGGTGTCCGTATAGGCGAGGTACTTGCCGTCCGGCGAGATGGCTGCGCCACTCACACTATTCTCTGATGAATTCGCAGTCAGCTTGTGTTCGACGACCTCCTTAGCCGCGTGGCCGCCACAACACCCAGGCAAGAACGCCTATCTCCGAGACATGCGAGGATGCAATGGCAACCCCACGGACCACGAAAGACGACTTGCCTTCCCCTGGTGCGGACTCAACTCCAGTTCCGCCTGGAAGTTCGCCACCTTCCACAGGAGCGATAAAGCGATACCCTCTTCGAGCAAGCGTCTCGATGAACACCGGGGTGTCCGCCGATTCGCCCAACGCATCGCGCAACCTCTTGATTGCGGCGTTGAGGCCATGATCGAAATCTACAAAGGTGTCCGCCGGCCACAGCCGCTTGCGAATTTCTTCACGCGAAACCAAATCGCCGGGGCGCTCCAAGAGGAGGCAAAGAACCTTGAAGGGTTGGTCCTGAAGCTTGAGCTTGACTCCATTCTTGTGTAACTCACCTGCTGCGCACATCTAGTTGGAAAACTCCGAAGCGATACATTAGTGGAAACTTTGGTGGCTGGGACATCGGGTCTTGGCGTTAACGGAGTCTACACTCCCAAAAAAGCCTTGTCACCTCTCACTGTAAGCGCCTGGTGACAAGCAGTTTAGCGCGTCATCTGAACGTAACCCACTCGTTGCCTCGGGAGCATTGAGGTACCAGTTCGCGGAAAGCAACGTTGGCGTCGCCACCAAGGTGATGCCGTGAACAAAATATCCGAAACTTGGTTCGTATTAATGCTTCTAGTCGTTGTTCCGTCGACCTCAGCTCAGACATCACCACCATCTGCGCCTCAGGGTCCAGAAATGACTATCTCCGTGCACAACTACGCCGATGTTCCCACTGCACTGCTCAGCGCAGCCGAGGACCAAGCGAGGGAAGTTTATCGTCGGGCAGGATTGGAAACGGTTTGGCTAAATTGCTCTCCGAAACTTGAGAAAACCGAACCTGAAAGCTGTTATTTCTCGGATTCGCTCCATCTAACCCTTAAGATCATTGCTCGCGCGGTGAATGCCCAGGTTCGCGATCGCGTCGATGTGCTGGGTACCGCTTATCCGGATAATAAGGGGATTGGCTACTTTGCTTATGTTTTCTATGACCGGGTTCAAGAACTTGCCGGACGACAAAGGCTTGGGCAGGCGCTCCTGGCAGATGTGATGGCCCATGAAATTGGGCACTTGCTACTCGGATCGAATTCTCACTCCGTCAGTGGAATCATGTGTGCGCATTGGAATTACGACCAGCTGCGAAATATCAGTGAAGGTGCTATGGCTTTTATTCCTTCCCAGTCCAAGATGATGCGGGAGCGCCTGCGTACTCGCCAAATTGTAGAATTGGCCCGGCAACCTGAAACCAGCCTGTCTCGGGTCGCGGATCACACGAATACACCTCGCTACTTGTCCTCTCGCGTTGACGCGATTGACAGGAAGGATTCTAGACTAGTCATAGTTCCTGATTAGCGCTAACCGTACATCTCTCCTAGGGCAGGCCCTGTCTGAAAAACCGGCCTTGAAGCCGTACTGGGGAAAACCCGCCGTACGGAATTTTAGGGAGGGCAATGGAAACGTCGGCATCATTCGAAGCCCGCTACGCGCCTTTGCCCTACCCGACCAATCAAGTGGACAGATGGACTTGGAGCACTTTACGGCCATTCGCCTTTGTAGTAGGTGTAGTCCGCTCTGAGGGGGCCTGCCAACGGGTTAGCGTCTGTTACGGGCCTACTACAGCTACTACGAAAACTTCCTCGGGTTAGCCCTCGTTGACTTGATCGACGGCGACCCCTAAGATGGCCCGCAGAAACATCCCTTCCAACCAAGATGATTGGCCAGACGATCTCGCACTATCGAATTCTCGAAAAGCTCGGCGGTGGCGGGATGGGCGTCGTCTACAAGGCGGAAGACACGCGATTGGGCCGTTTCGTCGCGCTGAAGTTCCTGCCGGACGAACTCGCCCATGACACTCAGGCCCTAGAACGCTTCAAACGCGAAGCTCGCGCCGCCTCTGCGTTGAACCATCCGAATATTTGCACAATCCACGACATTGGCGAGGAAGCAGGCAAGGCGTTCATTGCGATGGAATATCTCGACGGCGCGACGCTGAAGCACATCATCAGCGGCAGCCCGGTCGAACTCGAAAAGTTGATGAGTATTGCCATCGAAATCGCCGATGCGCTCGACGCAGCGCACTCCAAAGGAATCGTCCACCGCGACATCAAGCCCGCTAATATTTTTGTTACGGAACGAGGCCACGCAAAGGTTCTCGATTTTGGCCTAGCAAAAATGTCTTTGACCCCCGTCAAGGCGGCCACGTTGGACACTTTGGAGGTAGACGATCAGCACTTAACCAGTCCCGGGTCAACCATCGGAACTGTCGCCTATATGTCTCCGGAGCAGGCGAGTGCCAAAGAGCTGGACGCGCGGACAGATCTTTTTTCCTTCGGCGTGGTTCTCTACGAAATGGCAACCGGCAAACTGCCTTTTCGTGGCACAAGTCCCGCGGAAATCTTTGCTGGAATCTTGCAGGGCGCTCCGGTTGCTCCCGTTCGGCTCAATTCTGACGTGCCCCCTAGATTGGAAGACCTCATCACTAAGGCGCTAGAGAAAGATCGCAAGCTGCGCTATCAGCACGCAGCCGACATACGAACGGATTTACAACGTCTGAAGCGGGATACGGAAACGGGACGAGCCATCTCTGCCACGTCTGGTACGGTTGTGGCCGCACCAGACAGCGATTTTGGAGTTGTGCAATCCAAGCTCGCCCAACCTTCGTCCCCTGCATCTAGTTCCTCGCCTGCGCTTGTCCCGTCTCAGTCATCGAGCGCGTTGAAGGTAGACTTGAACAGCCGGCCCGAAATCGAGTCCGGCCAAATTTACAGAGGGCATATTGCACGACTACGAGTGACTTCGCGATGGCTCTGGGCAGGATGCGCCGCAGGGATCGTTGTGATCCTCGCAATAGCCTTCGCGTTCGACCTGGGCGGGTTGCGGCGGATACTGAGCGGCGCGATCAGCAGTCATCCAATCCGGTCGATTGCTGTGCTTCCGTTCGCCAATGCTAGTGGAGACCCAAACCTAGAATATTTGGGAGATGGGATTGCGAGCACCGTGACGGCGAGCCTCTCGCAGTTGAAGGGGCTTCGCGTGATGGCGTCCGATTCCGTCTACGCCTACAAAGGGCGTCATGTGGACCCGAGGCAAGTCGGCCGAGAATTGAACGTTTCGAGCGTTCTCGAAGGCAGCGTCGCGAAAGTTGGAGACACGCTCGAAGTAAATACTAATCTCGTGGACACGAGCGACGATGCCGAACTGTGGGGTAGTCATTACCGGGAAAAGGTGTCCAATATTTTTTCTCTTGAAGACAATATGTCCCAACAAATCGCCCATGCCCTACGATTGCGACTCACCGGAGAACAACAGGATCGCCTGCTTGCCCATGCGACCGAAAATACTGAGGCCTACGACGCTTTCCTGAAAGGGCTGTATTACACGCGTCAATTCACGCCCGACAGCCTGAAGCAGGGAATGACTTATCTTCGACAGGCGGTCGCGCTCGATCCCAATTACGCTCTCGCCTATTCGACGATCGCATACAACTACAGCATCATCGAAGATTGGTACGTGCCTCCACGAGAGGTCATGCCCGAAGCTGAAGCGGCAGCGACGAAGGCTTTCGAACTTGACCCGACACTGGGTGACGCCGAAGGGCGGCTGGCGTACACGGACCATTTCTACAATTACAATCAGGCTAAGGCGCTTCAGGAATTTCAGCATGCAATCAAACTCGATCCCAATGACGCTCAGATTCGCGCAATGTACGGCTGGTGCCTTGCGGATTTGAGGCGATACGACGAGGGCCTAGCGCAGAACGCCGAAAGCCTCAGGCTCGATCCAATTTCGGCTGAAGACAATTACCTGCTTGGGCAAACCGACTATTACGCCCACCGCTATGACGACGCCATTCGGCAAGAGCGGCAGACCATCCAGCAGTTTCCCAGCACCGGCTTTGTCTCGATTTCCGGAGATGTATTGGGATGGAGCTACGCAGCGAAGGGTCAATTCGACGAGGCAATTCGAGCCATCCAACAAGCTCGCAAAGCGCAGCCGGATTTCACGGAGGCGGTCGCCTCACTCGGCTGGGCTGCTGCGCTCAAGGGAGACCGCAAAATTGCACAAGACATGCTCGCGGAACTCGATGCTCGTGCCAAGAATCATTGGGTCGAACCATATTTTTACGCCATGATTTACGCCGGACTCGGAGACAAAGATCGAGCTTTCGCCGAGCTAGACAAAGCGTACGAAGCACGATCATGGTATATGGCAGTCATTGGCGTTGATTCGAAACTAGATAGTCTTAGGTCGGACCCACGATTTGCAAAGCTTTTGGCCGAGGTCGGCCTACCTCACTAAATCCTCAATTCGCGTCGAGAGCGGATGAGCACCTTCTTCACAATGGCCAGTGCGTTGCCGTCGCTACAAAGACTTCCTCACCCTCTGGAAAGACGCCGACCCCGACATCCCTATCCTCAAGGCCGCTAAGGCGGAGTACGCCAAGTTGCAATAGCCGCGAGAGGTAAATCGTTAGCTTCAGAACGCATCGCTACTGTTTGTCGTAGACGACGACATTGTTAACGTCGTGTCCTTGGGCGTCCTTGCCTTTAAATGTTGAGGTCCTCGTTTTTCCGTCCTTCGAGATCGTCGAAGTTACGGTCATTGTGACCTCTCCGCCTTTTTTCGCAATGGACTGAATCGTGTGGGCATCTATGCGCTTCATCGAGATGGTATCGGCGTTTGGAGCACCGGTGATCGGATAGTCCTTTCCATCAAATTTTGCATCGTATTGGACGTGAATGGGACTTCCATCACCGCCGATTCCTTCTGAGCTGCTCTTGACGCCATTTTCGTCAGCCTCGACCGTTAACGTGATACTTTTTGCAGCCGGGCCGGGACTATATTTCGACTTCGCGGGATTCATCTTCCAAGTTCCAGAGTGTTGATCGGCGGCGCTGGCTACAATGCTAAGCGCGAGTGCCACAAAGACCAGCGTCGTTGCGAGAGCGACGAACCTGTTGATGCGCATGATGATCCTCCGTAGTGCCGGGACGCTCGGCGTCATTGGTTATCGGCGGAAATTTGTGAAAAGTCCAGAGATTTTTGCGCGCTTCCCCGACACTTCATCCTGACGGCCGCCAAGGGGGAGCTCGCGAGTTGCAATGAAATGTCAATTTGTAGACCCGCGCAACCAGTGCTGCATATGGCGTTGAATATTCCGCAACAGAACTACCCGAAATGTTCTAAGGCTTTGTCCTCCGGTGCTTCCGGTATTGGCTGTATCGCCTCCTGGCGGCCCTTTCCCTGATAATCACTTCACCGTAGCCTCTCCAGTCAAGTCCCCCGTGGGATTGCGACGGTACCAATGGGCACTTGGGCAAGGTCTTTCCCTTCGCAAGCCAAATCCCCGTTGCAAAAGGAGAGACGTGCCAAGCACCCGTGAGCAATTTGCCCGTGTCATCTTATTCCAATGCCCTCAATGCCGTGGACCTCTGGCCTCCGCGTTCTCCTATTCGAACGCGGACACGCAGGCTTTCGAAGACGGTCAATTCAGCGCCGTTTGTCGCTGTGGCTGGATGGGTAACGGCCTGGACCTGTCAGCCGTCATCGAATCGGTGCAACCTTGGGAAGCCGTAGCCGAAGCGCCGCCCAAGGACGAATTCATCTGTGCCTACTCTCTAAATCCCAGGGATTGGCTGTTCCGCGTCGCCAAGGAAATCGCTGCCTTCTCGCACAAGGCGTAAGCGCCGAACGATTCGTAACGTTCTTACTTTGGCTTTTTTGTGTTTCACTGCTGCGCATAGGCACTCAAACATGAACTCTAATCCCGCAGCTCCGTCCCGCATTCGAATACTCTCTGCGCTTGGCTGCTTTGTTTTGGCTATGTCCGGTTGTGTGGGGCAGGTGGCGAAAACTCCGCCGCCGGCCACCGGCCCAACTACCGTGCGCTTCGGCCACGTCTTCGTCGTCGTCGAGGAAAATGCCAACTACTCCGATGTAATTGGCAGTCCCTCCATGCCCTACCTGAACAGTCTCGCCACCCAGTACGGCTTGGCCTCCAATTATTTTGCGAACCTGCATCCTTCTATCCCCAACTACTTCGAGCTCACCGCCGGAAAAACTCTCACCATAATCGACTCTTCGACTCCCGAGTCTTTTCCCGTCAAGGACGACAATGTCGTTCGTGAGCTGCTGGCCGCCGGCAAAACTTGGAAATCCTACGCGGAGGACCTCCCGAGCGTCGGCTATACCGGAGGAGACACCGGCAATTACGCCGTACGCCACAATCCGCTCGCTTACTTCACAGATGTTCAGAACAATTCAGCTCAATCGCAAAATCTCGTGCCGTTCTCCCAGTTTCCCGTGGACCTGCCTACCGCGAATCTGCCCGACTACTCCTTCATCGTTCCCAACCTTTGTGACGACGCGCACGATTGCCCGCTCAGCACTGCCGACACCTGGCTCAAGAACAACATCGACCCGCTCATCAAGAGCCCCCAGTTTCAAAAGGACGGCCTGCTCATCATCGTTTTCGACGAAGCCAACGACCTCGATCTCACTTCCGGTGGCGGTCACGTAGCCGCGGTGGTCATCAGCCCTTTTTCCAAGCCAGCATATAAGTCCATCGCCTTCTATCAGCACCAAAGCGTTCTCCGCCTAATGCTCGAAGGTCTCGGCGTCACCAAACGACCCGGCGATGCCGCCACCGCCCCGGCCATGTGGGAATTCTTTACCGCCCCGTAATCTTGCTCGCTCGCCCGACTTGCCTGAAACACAATTGTTACAGCCGCAGTGTACCAGCGAGTAACGAGACGAATTTCGGGAGCTTCTCTACGGCCGCGCGAGTGAGCTGTTTGCCGAATATTGTTTCGCTCGCGACACTTGCGTGTTCGTTTTCGAAAAGTTGACAGCCGTACACGAAAGCCATTTTCTTGCTTGATCCAGTCCCCTAGTTTTGTTGCATATTTCGTTGCATGTTGCACAACAGGAATTCCGGTGCGAGACATTGTCGGGACAGAAACGTTCGAGACGCTGGCTGGAATCGGACACGCAGGCCGTACTGATTTACCAAGCTTATTGGGGTTAACAGTTCAGAGAATCAATAAAAACGATGTTTTATCCAGAATGAAGCACAATTTTGGCACTATTTTTACCACTGTTTTTCTAATCAAAACTGTTAGCGACTGGTTACACCACCAGCAAACTCGCAAGAGCAGTGTTCCGCCCGTTCTTCAACGCCGCCTCTTGCGCCCTCCAAGAAGAACAAGAAGCGCAATGATAAGTAGAACCCCCTTGACTGCATAGTTAAATGATTAGGTATTCCGAAGCTCTAGACTTGACAGGATAATGGCCCAGAGGTAAATTCACCGGACAATAAAGTCCCCCGAGAATAGCTGGAACATCCGTCCGCGAAGACGCCAATGCCGACCCACTCCGGCCCGACCCCTGGTGTTGCCTGTAGATTGATTCGCCCGCTCTCTTTCCTGTTGTGTCTGCTCGTCTTGTCCTTCCCTCTTCGCGGGCAAAGCTCCGCTTTGACTCTTCCGCGCAATCTGGTGCAACTCGTCGACGAGTCCGACCTAATCGTGCAGGGACGAGTAACCAACGTGGCTTTGGAGCGCAGCGAGCAATTAAGCAACCTGATGACCGTGGCAGTGACTGTAGAGGTGGAAGAAAGTCTCAAGGGAACGGCTACCTCGGTCCACACCTTTCGTCAGGTTGCGATTGATCGGCGGGACCAGCAACAACTGCTCGGATACCGTCCCAGGCAACACGTCTTGTTGCTTTTGATTCGGCCAAGCGTTTACGGACTGAGTAGCCCCGCCGGAATGCAGCAAGGTCGATTCCTCTTGCGAACTCTCCCCGATAAGAGTCTTGAAGCTGTGAATGGATTCAGCAATGGCGGGCTGTTCCGTGGAATCGAGACGCAGCTCGAAGCGCGCGGAGTGCTGGTGCAGCCTGAGGTGCGCGCGATGATCGGTCAAACGATTCCATCACCCGCGCCATTGAAAGAACTGAAGAACTTGATTCGTGCGATCGCGATGACCCGCCAAGTCCAGTGAGAGAGACGGGAAACAACGGACTCATGAAAAGAGCCGTCAGTTTGCTGGCGGCAGTGCTGCTATTGGTGCAGCCGGCTTTTGCCGGTGGTCCCCTGGATGTCGGAGGACCTGGCGCAGGTCTGCCAGGCGTGCCGCTGCTTTGGGACGACAGCAAAGCCATCGTTTACCGCGTCGATTCCGGTCCTCTCAGTCGGCGGCCAAATGGCGGGACAGTGGTCATCGACAATGCGAGTGGAGTCGCACGCGTCAACGGCATGTTCGGTAACTGGGCCGCAATACCCACGGCCAACCTGAACTTCAGCAACGCCGGCGGATTACTGGCGATTGCTAACGCGGGTTTTCCATCCGGAGGCGATGTACAAACGACGCAGCAGTTCTTGGCGGTGGTCGGTGATACCGGCGGTCAAATGGCGCCGGACCCTAACTCCTGCAACGGTGGCGGACAGAGCCCGATCATCTTCGACGCAGACGGTTCCATCTTTGGTGACTTAGGACTTCCACCCGAGGTTATCGGGTTCGCCTTTGGGTGCGACTACGATCCGGCGACGGGAAGAATAATTTCGGCGGGAGCGATCCTCAACGGAGGATTTCAAGACGGTATCAACGATCCCAACAGTGGAAATCTGGAACTGACAACCGATGAGTTCAACCAGGCCTTCACCCACGAATTCGGGCACTTTCTCGGACTGGGCCACTCCCAGATCAACGTCGACTTGCTGCTAAAAGCGGTCAACAACCAGGCTTACTCCTGTACAGCGGACGACACCGCCGGAATGCCTTTGATGTTTCCGATCCTGGGAATTTGTCCAGCCAAAGTGACTTCAAAACTGCCGATTATTGCGGTAGATGATGCGGCGTGGATCTCCAGGCTGTATCCAGTTGGAAGTTCGCCGCCAGCGGGAAAAACGAGCTTCAACGCGGCGTACGGAACGCTCTCGGGAAATGTGCTGTTCAGCGACGGGACCACGCCCGTCCAGGGTGTGAACGTGATCGCGCGCAACACCAACGCGCCCAGGCGCAACGCAGCTTCCGCAGTTTCGGGCTATCTCTTCACTGGCAATCCGGGCCAGACAAGGACCTGCATCGATCCGGCCCACCCCAGCGTCGCAACTTGTTCCAATCTTGGTGATCCGTTTGGATCCCGGGACGCCACGCTCATCGGCCATTACGACATTCCACTGCCGCCGGGTACGTATTCGATTTCCGTGGAATCCGTTTTCGCCGGATTTGCTGGCGGTTCCAGCTTGACGCCTTTGGATCCGCCCATTCCGATGCCCGGCACATACACCTCAAGCGCAACGGTCACTGTGAAGGCAGGCGCAACCACTTCGCTGAACATCACTCTACAGGGAACTCCGACACGCTTTGACGCATTCGAGAGTGCGGCGATGAACATCGAGAATCAATTGCGTTGGTTGAGGCGGAAGCAATTCCGTCTGGAGCTAGCGTGATCCTGAGACAAGGGTTCGAAGCAATCGCGGTTACGGCGTCGCTGCAGGCTCTGCTGATTGTTGCGGGCTGCGGAGGTGGTGGATTTTCGACTGGTGGAGGCGTCGGCGGGGGCCAATCAACGCCCCTGAATATCTCCACAACGACGCTTCCAAAGAGTGTTACAGGTTCCATGTACAACTCGAAGATGCAGGCATCTGGTGGCAAGGCACCGTATTCATGGAGCCTTGGCCCTCCTCCCGGGTCGAACACAGTCTCAAGTCTGCCTCCCGGGCTCAACCTTCTGAGTGACGGCACCATTACCGGAACGGCGACGGCAGGTTGTTATTTGGTGTGGTTTCCCCAATTTGTTGTGCAGGACGCAGCCGGTCAAAAAGCCAGAATCGGATTAGAACTGGATTGCGTGGCGCCTCTTTCCGTGTCTACCACCTCAGTGCCAGACGGGAATATAGCTGTCCCGTATTCGTACATCCCCTCGATACAAGGTGGCCTGCCGCCGTACCAGTTCAGCCTGGCCAGCGGAGCGCTGCCGCCGGGAATGACGATGGACAAAAATCAGGCTTTGCAGGGCACGCCGACCAGCGCAGGAAAATACAACATCACGTTTCAGGTGAGTGACAGTGGGAATCCTATACTTACTGCGAGCCAGCCGTACACCCTGACGATTGACAACAATCTGGTCTTGCCCCAATCCATGCTGCCCGATGCGGTGCAGAATTTGGCGTATAGCGAAAGGATCCTGCCGGCCGGAGGAATTCCTCCTTACCATTTCGCGAAGTTCCCCAACGCCTCGTTGCCACCGGGACTGACACTTGATTCCAATACGGGGATCGTGTCGGGAACTCCGTCGAGCCCGCAAATCACCGACTACATTTATATGACGATCACGGATTCGGCGCCCACTCCTGCTTCGCTTTTTGCCTCCGTCGCTGTCACGGTGCAACCACCGCTGGCATTTCAAACGACCTCGCTGACGGACTGTATTCGGAATCAGAATTGTTACGAGAACTTGACGATCGTGGGAGGCCGTGCCCCGTACACTGTGACGGTCGGGTCGGGGTCACTTCCCGATGGCATTGCGATCAGTTCGCTCAACCTGACCGGCTCTCCAACAAAAGACGGGACCTTTCCGTTCACGCTCAAGGTTTCCGATTCGTATGAAACACCGAACACCGCGACACGGAACTTCCAAATCCGAGTCAGCGATGTGCTGCAGGTTTCGGGCCCAGGTACGATACAACTGCTTTACGGGAAGACTTATTCGACGACCTTTCCGGCAACCGGAGGAATTCCGCCGTATACCTGGTCCATCGGGACAGTTCCGCCGGGATTCACGTTTGATACGGCCACTGGAACGCTGAGTGGAACCGGAACCACCAACGGCAGCTTCACCAATCCAAACGTAACCGTGCGAGACAGCAGCAACCCGATGCAGTTTGCCAATTATTTCCAGTTTGTGCTGGACGTGTACGGCAAACTGACCATTCTCAGCAGTTCGCTGCCTCCCATCACGACGGGTGTAAAGACGTGGATCAGCCTCAACAGTGCAGGAGGAGGAGGAGGCACTTCGGGAGCTTTCACCTGGACCATTTCTTCGGGTGCGCTTCCGCCAGGCATGAATTTCACAGCCACGGGCAACCAGGCGACCATCACGGGGACGGCCACGACGCCGGGAACCTACAATTTCACCATACATATTGTGGATGGAAATACAGGAAGCCTGCAACAAACGCTTTCGTATCCGATGACGATGGTGGTGAAAGATCCCTCGCAGATCGGAAGAAACGACTCCATCGCGACCGCGACACCAGTGTCCAACATATCTCTCCTGGCTTCGGTCAGTCCGTACAGTGACCCGCAATCCACTTCGCCCGATGCAGACTATTTTTCGGCGAGCGCCGCGCCAGGCACCATCGTGCAGGTGTACGTTTCAGCCAATAATGATTTTCTGCAACCGCCGGAACCAAATTCAATGCTTCCGGTGATTGAAATCTTGGATGCGAATGGCACGCGCTATCAAACCTGCGGCTACTATGGCGTGTTGCCAGGCCAGGTGAATAATCTGCCGTGCGTGAACCGTCTTCCCGGGAACCAATATCTGTCGAGCAACTATTACGCGTTCCAAGTTCCTGGATCAGGAAATACTGCCGTAAAGTTTTACGTGCGGATTTCTGATGAGCGCGGTGACGCCCGTCCGGACTTCATCTATACGTTTGGAATTTACGGCGTCAATTAGGCTCGCGCCGTCAGAGCAGTGGGTTGACACTGCATATACAATCGAAAATTTTCAACTCCAATCAAAACAGCCCTCTGAATTCCTAAACCGGTTGTCGCGAGTTCGAACCTCGCCAGCCCCACCACTTTAACCGATTGAAGCAGCGTAGATTGAGTGTTACTACTGAATCGATGCTTTTTTAAAGGCCTGTATAACATTATATGGTGGGCAATCAAGGTTGAATCTCTTTTTCCCGCATGAGATTGCAATATCTTTCGTCATATAGTTCCTTAATTTCTGGCACTCCTATTAGGGTGCTCCAGATTTGTGCAAACGTTCGTTAATCGGGGCGTTGGCGTTGCGAGCTTCAATTGGCTGGCCCGTGCGCTTTCTTCAATCCCCAGATTTCTTTTCGGTTTCAGGAAGAGGCGGAACATCGAGATTGCGCGCCAACCAGGGCAACAAAACCCGTTTGAAGATTACTGGATCGGGCCACACTTTCACCTGGCGTCCCAAGTGGCCTCCCGAAGGATTGATCCACGCCTCTTTAGGAACGTCGCCGGCATTCATTAGCTCATAAATATCCGAGATGGGCACCTGGGTATCTTTGACACCCGCGATGACCAGCATCGGCGTGGTGGGCTTGCCGAGAATGCCCTGGTTCACCAGCGACATTTTTTCGAAAATCGCCGCGATATCGTCCACTGAATTGACATTGTCGAAAATGGCCATTAGCGCCGGGACCTGATCGAAAAGATATTCGCGATTGCCCAGCAGCGATTCGGTCAGGAATTTTCTGGTGAAGAAAAGATCGGTCGGCGGCGACTGCACACTCACGGCCTTGAGCCTATCGCGTTCCACGACAGCCATTTTAGTGCCCCAGTACGCTCCCCAGCTCACGCCATGAAAAGCGATCCGCGTTTTATCCACTTCAGGACGCGTTTGCAGATAGTCGATCACTTTGGACAGCAGGCGATCCGCTGTGGGGCTGGCTTTAATCGGGCATTGACCGGTGCCTGGACCATCCACGGCGATAAAACCGATGCCGTAGGGGAGAATTGCCCCAAAACTTTCGGTCAAATCTTCCTTGCGACTGTCGAGTCCATTGACGGCAATGACCATCGGCACCGAACCCTTGGTATTTTTGGGGAGGCGCACATATCCGATAATCTCGGAGGCCTCAAACGGAATGTGTACCACTTCGAGCGGCGGATCCCAGAAGCTCGCGTGCGCCAGAAACGCCTCGATGGCTTTCGCGTAAGACTCTTTCTTCCTGGGCGAAGAAGGAATCGGCCAGCGGCCGAAGGAATAGATTCGCCACGCGCGGATGAAATCGGCGTTGGCTTTTTCCGGATCGGTCCTTTGCAGCGACTTGCCTTCCGCCATGTAACGGTCGGCTACGCGCATGAATGCGGTAGCCCATTCGTCCTTGTCGCGGGTCTTGATGGAGGTGAACGCCTCTTCCACGTCGGCGGGATTGAGGCCGATCATCGGGTACATGCCGGTCTGGGCGCGCTTGACGGCTTCCACTTTGATCTCGTCGATGGTGCGCTCGGCCTTTTCCTGTGCGGACGATCTCATCGGAAAGGCGAACGCCAAAACAACAAGCACGGCTGAAAACGAACGGAACCACGGGCGTGCACGGGAGTCAGGCATGGTGAAGGGTCCTTTGTCAGGTTTTCGTTGAACTGTGAAAATTGTGAGATACGCCGTGCGACCTCGTCGTCATGTGTCGCCCCTGGCGTCGAGAAGACGGCGATCGCCAAGCGGCCTATCTCTAGAAAATAAACTTCAGTCCCAACTGCACCGCCCGGCTTCCGCCCGAGCCAATTACCGGATTCGAGGCGGCCACGTCCGGAGTAGCGCAGGAGCAGCCGAAGCCTCCCGGGCCGGGGACGGATGGGTCGTTGTGGCCCCAGCCGTTCTGGCCGCCGAAGGGATTGGCAAAGTTGGGATGGTTGAAGATGTTGAAGAATTCCGCGCGGAATTGCATGTCGAGGCGCTCCCCAAACCGGAAATTCTTGATGGCGGAAAAATCGACGTTGCGGAATCCGAAGTCCCGGAAAGTATTGCGGCCCATGTTGCCAAATGTGCCGAAGGCCGGCGGAGTCATTACGGACTTACCGTCGGCATAGCAACCCCAGTTGGCCAGCTGGTTCGCGGCGGCCTGGCCGCCTGCGGCGGCTAGACAAGTTGCAGCAGCGGCGGGAGCGCCGGACGCCACCCCGATCACGTTACCCAGTCCGTCTGTCACGAAATTCTGGTCGCTACACTCAACGTTATTCCCACAATTCCCGTCGCCGGCATGGCGCTCATTCTCGGCATCGACCGTTTCATGAGCATGTTCCGCGCGCTCGTGAATATGATCGGTAACGGCGTCGCCACCATCGTGGTCGCCCGCTGGGAGCGCGAGCTCACTGGGGCAACCTTGCGAACGAATCTCGCGAAGAGCTCCACCGCCGCGGCCGTCTAGCATCGGCTTCCAGCAGGGCGCTTCGCTTCCGAGGGGCGGGAGGAAGTTCAACTCTCGCCCTCGGCTCCAACATCTCCTTAAAACTGTGGGCGTTGCGAAACTCAATCGACTCGCTTCTGGGTGGGCGTTGCAAGGTCGGTGCAGGTTCCCAGTTTTTCGTCAGGCAACGGCCCGGATAGAATGAAGTGGTTGTTCCATGTACCAGGATGCCGACCATTTTATTTCAAGCCTCCAAGCGCGGATCGGGAATCGGGTAGCCGATTGCGAAATGGTAGACGACTTGCCCTAACTCAGGGGTC
Source organism: uncultured Acidobacteriota bacterium (assembly GCA_963819625.1). Taxonomy (GTDB): domain Bacteria; phylum Acidobacteriota; class Terriglobia; order Acidiferrales; family UBA7541; genus Acidiferrum. The sequence continues at coordinate 143,591 of CAWFWY010000015.1, read as the reverse complement.
AGACCTAGATACCGGTTCACTTCCTCATCAAAAAACGCTCCGATGCCTGTTGCGCGCAGGCCAAGCGCCTCGGAGGCAAGATACATTCGTTGACCGATAGCACCCGCCTCGAAATGAACGTATCGATATCCACGGTCGCCAAAATTGCGGGCAGCATTCTCAAAATCGCCGATCATAGAGAATGCCACGCAAGCGTTACCCGCCAGGTCTTGCCCCAAACTGAGAGCAGCCGCTACTAGGCGTTGGTCTCCTTCCTTGATTCTCTCCAGCTCCGCGTGCTCCGGCCAGTAGCGATAAACACCCGGTGCCAAGCCTTCGACGCGGTGCACGTAAACATACAGGTGGACAAAACGGGTTACGGCGAAATCCGCGAACAGAGGCTCTCTTGTACTCGAGAGGAGAGTCGCAAGTTGCGATAGTGAAATGGACTCCCTTCCACCCCTGAAGTCGAGAGCGGAACGTCGGGTACGAACGATGTCGCCGAAGCTGCTACTCGTGGAGACAGGAAGCGGCAGGCTGAGTTCGCCCCGACCTGCTGACTTCGCTTGGCCATGAGCGGGGATAGTGACTTCGATGTTGAGTTTCGTAGCAGCGTGAATTCTGTCAATCAGTGGAAAAGGTATTTGCGCTTCCGACAGTGGGTTGGGTTGACCACCCAACAAAATCGTCTCAACCGGGTCCCGCCTCGTCACGGGAATAGATGGACCACTAAGCCCGATGACTAACATGGGCCACTCATCCTGACTGAGGAGACACGATTCGGCCACCCTGTCATCGAGGAAATGACCAAGCGCTAAGCTTTCGCATCCGATGGATCTAGCAGCAAGCGTCAGAGCCTGCCAAGCATGTCCGATGTCGTGCAAGCAATACCGATATGCTCGGTCCCGGTATTTCCAAGCTTCGCGCCAGGCGATGCTGGTCAGAATAAAAACAAGCGGAGCAGAGGTGTCGATAAGTTTCGAGCCAAAATCTCCGGTGGCGCGTTGTTCTGCCATGTGGGATGACGGACGGTAATGATAGAGACCGTCGGACCAATCGACGAGACCACGGGTGCAGAAGTGAAATTCGGTCGGGTGAAGATTGCCCGAAGAAGGATTGACGCGCAGTGCGTATGTATCTCCAGTTGACGGGACTCGTTTGGACGCGCTAATCGAGGCCGAATAGAACATCAACTGCGAAAGGAATTCCGCGCCATCTTTGGCTGAAGTATTTCCTGCTTTACCCCCGAGTACTTCGAGTGCTGAAATCTGCGGAGCCGGCGGGTCGGCTGGAAAATCGAGGATTGGTACGCCCTCATAATGCCGAAACGGATTGGGCATGTTGACCCAATCGAGATAGTGCTGAGATCGCCGCAGCGATTCGACGCTGTGCTTTGTCAGTTGATGGTAATCGCGCCAAGTCATATAGGGTGAATCGTGAGGTGATCTTCCTGGCAAAACAGGAATTCAGGTATTCTCTGATTTCAATCTCAGCTCAAAAGAGAGTACCGGACGGAGAGCCCGGCGACACTTAGGATCAACTAAGTATCCCACGCAACGAGAACTAGCTTTTCCTCATCGGTGGGTCTGGACCTGGATTTTTGCTGATGGACCATCGGAAGAAACGGGAATCGCATTCCTCGCCGAGTGTAGCAAATATCTCCACGTCACATCTGCGACTGGCAGTGGGAAGGCGGAAGCTAAATACTGACGATCGTGCTACCGGATACGTGAACAACTGATCGCTGATCGCTTGATCTACTCCGGACCGTTCAAGTGACTAGGTAGGCACGTCTTGTCACTTGGTCTGGTCCAAGTGTCTAATGTCCCACGGAGGAATCATGGACATTTTGGTGGCGCTAAAGCAGGAACAGTCAAAGTTGCAGCGACAGTTAAGAGGGATAGAGGGAGCCATCCTAGCTCTGAACGGTTCACACCCCACTTTCACTGGCGCGGTCGTCAATCACAAGGGAGCCAATCGTAAGCGGACGATGTCCGCGGCGGCCAGAGCAAGGATTTCAAAGGCGACCAAGGCTCGTTGGGCGAAGTTCAGGGCCGAAAAGAGTAAGAAAGCGAAGTAGTTGACTCGCTTTTAAGTCTTAGTCCAGAGTCAACTCGCCAGCGCCAACGTGCGCCACCAGTTTGTATTTGCCACTGCCGGACTTCTCGAACGACCGGAATAATCCGCCGTGTGATTCGCCGAACGCCTTCGCGTCGATTTCGCCTGTGGTGACGGACGCCTGCACGTGTGCGTAATCAGGCGGGTCTCCAACGCCAATAGTCAAATCACCCGCATGCAGCTCGATGTCCTTGTTGCCGGTGATGCCCTTGACCTCAACGTCGCCTGCGAAAATGCGGACAAGGAGATTCGAGTTCTTTGGAACCTGGACGGTTATTGTCAATTCGTTGTGCGGGCCACCCGTGATCCGCAGTTCGCAGGAGTTGTTGGAGCGCCCGAAGCGCGCTTTCATATCGGTAGATTTGCTTCCTTGTTCTCCGCCCACTCGGACGCCAATCTTATTTTCGTCGCTTCCGACGATCTGAATCTTCGCGGAGCGGATATGTAGGTCGATTTGCCCGTTCGAAGGAAATTCAGCATCGAAGGGATGATGTGCAAGATCCTCGACTTCGATCTTGCTCTGCGCAAGACTCGCAATCGCAAGGAAAAAGATCGCAGAAAAGAACGCAACGGTGCAGCGCATGGGCACACCTCTCAGATCCAGAAGAGAATACGCAGGAGAGCTTGAAAAAGTTCCAGCACACACAACCCTCATGAAGTTCGCCCTTTGATTCCGATTTGCGAATCTCGGGGCACGCCGGGTCGTAAACCTATACTTGTCGGGCGTGGCACTAAATCTGCGGTATTGTCGAGGCGGGATAGAGTCTAACCCGCATCTTTAGTCAGAAAGATATTTTCAGGTTTGAGATCGCGATGAACGATGTCTTTTTCATGGGCAGCGGCTAAACCGTCTACTATCTGCAAAACGTAGTCCAGCAGGTTTCGCAGTGGGATCGGTTCGCGCGAATGCGCTCACGAAGGCTCTCGCCCTCCAATAATTCGCTGACGATGAAAGGCGCACCGCCATGCTCACCGACAAAATAGATGGCCAGGATATTGGGATGATTTAGTGCGGCTGCGGATTGGGCTTCTTGGCGAAAGCGTCGAAGGCGATCGGCGTCGCGCGTCGACTCGTTGTGGAGAACCTTTACCGCGACATCGCGGCCAAGCAAGACGTCTCGCGCGCGGTACAGCTCTCCCATCCCACCTGCGCCAAGCGCGGACACAATCTCATAAGGTCCAAGCTTTATACCTGCATCCAATGACAGAAGTGCTGGGATTATAATCTTCTCGGACCCCGGCAGCATTCACAAATTGACCATCAAACCGGATATTACCGTCCGACTGCCTGCAAGTCTGATTTCGATAATAGCCTGGGCCAGTGTGAAGAGTTTTCAACCACGCCATTGATAGCCGCACGGCGCGGCAGGCGGGTTATGCCATCAAAAGAGAAAACGCATCGAACAACGCAATGGTCTTCAGCCACCGAGAAAGTGCTCAGGGTCGGCACGGAAAAATAATCCGCCGAGTTTGCGAGTTCGCTCAGGCAAGGCCTATGGAAGTGTGGGTTAGGCGTAGTTGAACGGCCTGAGTGGGAGGAAATACCGGGGCAGCAGGACAATCAACTACACGAACGAAACTGGAGATTGGCTCGACGGCTTAAGGCTTCTCGGCTAACTGGCGCTCTGCCGGCGGTCTTCGACTGATAGCGTACAACGCGAACTCCAGCCGGTTTGAGGTGCCCACTTTGTTGAAGACTCGGAATAGGTAGTTGCGCACTGTGTGTTCACTGAGGTGCAGCTCGCGAGATATGTCGCGATTGGTTCATCCTTCGGCAACCAATTGAACCAGGCTGGGTTCCCTCTTGGTCAGGAGTGTTGCGCCATTGGCATCTTTGAAGGCGGGTCGGAAATGGCTGCTACCGATTCGACAAGAAATTGTAATTGTTCGTTGCTGGCCCATACCTGGCCGGCGCTCCGGCCATCTCTTGGCTGGGCAGCATCATTCTTTCCTCCCAGCCCGACGGACACAGGGACATCGGCGCTTTTGCCCATCAATAACTCCTGGCTCCGCCAGTCTCGCCGTTCCGTCAAGAGTCTTCAAAACCTAGGGTCTTGAGGAAATCGAAAGTCCTGGCTGTTACGGCTTTTTCTTTCCCAGCAATCCACCTAGCATTTTGGTCGCCGCATTCGCTGGGTTGCCGTTCCCCGGAATTACGCCCTTCGCGACATTTCCGACCGTTCCGCCTATGTCGGGCAGCACCTGCGGACTTGACGTAGTGCCGTGAATCGTAAATGGAATGCCACCACCGGTGTTGCCTCCACTACGGCCGCCTCCGCCCGCCAAGGATGACAGCGCCCCAGCTGCGCCTCCCGCCACGTTGGTTACCGCTCCAATTCCTTTGCCGAGTCCACCGGAAAGTTTTGCAAGCATCTTGAAACTTAGTTGGCCCGTCGAGCTCACAGTTCCGTTCCCGGTGACAGTTCCTATCGAGGGAAGAACGATATCTATGGAGTCAAACTTCGTTCCCGAGGGGTCGTTGTGGATGGTGGCGCTGAGTGTCTGAATTTCAGTGTCATTGCCGCCGCCTCCACCCAGACCGGCAAAAGGACCGAGCGCGCCTAGTTTAGACTTCAAACTAAAACCCTCCAACTTGGTGTTCGACAAATTCACGGGACCGGCAATCGTTAATTTGTCTGCCGGACCGACAATGGTCATGTTGACGCTGACCGTGCCGCCCTGGAGCTTCGATCCGGAAGGAAGCACGACGCCGACGGCGGGCAAGAATCCTTCGAGGTCGCCGACGGGCATGCCCTGAGCATTCAGCTTCATGTCAATTTTCGTAGGCTCGGCCGCAGTATTGAAGCTTCCGGTTAAATGCTGAACCGCGCTGCCGATTTTGATGTCGCCGGAATTTAAAACGCCCGCCTGAGAATGAATGGTGTACACGGTGGCGTAATCAACATTCACAGGTAGCGTTGAAGGGCTGCCCGCCGCCGATGCTTTCAGCTTGTTCGCGGTGATGGAGCCTTTGGAAGTTATCTGCTTGCCATCGGAGTTCAGATCCCCTTTGAAATCCACCAGGCCCGCAATGCCGGACGAGGCATCGATGAATCCCGTAGTGGCGAGATCGAAGTGCTGCACCTCAATTGACGCGTTCAACGGAGTCAGTGAAGAGTCCGCCGGATCAACCGGGCCGGCCTTGCCCTGGATTTTCAGAGCGGCGTTGCCGGGACCCTTGGCGGAAAGCTTGAAAGGAAATTGCGATGTATAAGAAAGGTCGGAAACTTCGAGTTGCACATCCTCATAGATGCTTGGTTTTTGCCGCGATCCGGCAACGCTAACGATAATTCTACCGTTCGTGATGGCCAGCTTTTGAACATTCAATGCGCCGGTACCTGATCCGCCGCTACTTGCTGGACTGCTGGACGCGCCGCTGCTGTTCCCCAGGCTGGAATAATTCCACTTGCCGCCTACGGTGTGAATCAGGTTGACCTCGGGAGCTTCAACGTTGATGGAGCGCACGTTGAGCTGTTTGGAAAAGATCAACGGCATAAGTTCGACGCCAACGCTGAGAGATTTCGCGGTGAGAAAGGGCGATTTGCTAAAGGCGGGATCGTCGGCGATAGAGACGTCGGAAACGGTCACGCCTCCCGAGAAGATCGATAATTTGATATCGCCGATCGTAGTCTTACGACCCAGCGCCGCGTTGAGCTTAGCCTCGAGCGTCGGCTTGAATTGGTTCGCGTTAATGAATAGCGGCAAGCACAGGACCAGAATCAGCAGGAGAGCTAAAATCGCTCCGGCAATGACGAGAGGTTTTTTCATAGCTGCGCTCCGAAAGTTAAAAGATACGAGGTGACGCCGATGAGAAGATGCGGGAATGATACTCCGGCGATGCTGGATTCCGCCACCGCATGCTGGAGTCCGGCCTGATGGACAAGGAGGCCTACTCATTACCGCTGCAAAGGCAGAGCGTTACTGATTTGTTCCGCTTGATGCGTTTCCGACTGTCCTGCGAATTTCCAGCGCAACCACGGGAGTGCCGTCGCACGGAACGTTGATCAGGAAGCGAAGTGTGCCCGCGCTGTCTTCAAATGCGAGACCGGACTGGGTGGAAGCGCCCTTGAAGGTTCGCCAGGACTTCGGTACGGATTGCGACACACCCGGGGGTCCACACCTGGGGAGCGGGTTTTTTGGGTATGGCAGCGTACACCTTCAGAGAGATGAGCCCGGCGATCACGAGCGAGACGGCGGCAACTTTATAGCTCGTCTTTTTCACGGTTCCTCCTTGTTTATTCCAATGAATTGGTTTTCAGTTCACATCGAGCTGCACAAGTCAGAATGAATCAGCGGGGGGCGTGTAAGAGACTGGACGCTATTAGTATGGCCGATTTCCAGTACCAAAAAATTGGCGGATACACGAAGTATATTTGTGACGCTCCGCGTATCCACCATGGGTATTACTTGATTAGCGCGGATGGGAGCTGTTACTGAACACCCTGCGCGCAATGCGAATCCGCGAGGTGGAAACTCGCGGCTTACTCCTTTTCGTAGAGGCTGGTGGTACTGACGGATTTACCGTCAGCGCCGGTGTATTTCAGGACTACAGTGGTGGTCTTACCGTCTTTTGCCACCGTCACTTTACCGCTCCCGACCGCCTTGCCCGCTCTCTTCTGAGAAGCGGTGTAAGTGTGATCGTTTACCTTTTTGATGGCGATTTGATCGAAACCGCCGGGAGCGGTTCCTTCCACGGGATAGTCCTTACCGTCATATTTCAGCGTGAAGCTGTAAGCGACGGAACTGCCGTCCGCAGCAGAGCCGGCGAAGGTGTATTTTACCGAGTCGCCATCGGCGGTGAGGGTGCGAGTCAGTTCCTTGGGCGCGGGCACTCCGGTGAATTTTGATTTGGCGACATTCAGCTTCCATGTTCCCAGCGCAGGATTGTCCTGGGCAAAAACTGGCGTAGAAGCAAGAGCCGCGAGCAAAACGATAGCAACATAACCTAGCAAACGCTTCATGGATGTTTCTCCTTAAGTTTTAACTTACGATTTTTTTTCGGATCTTCTCATGGGCGCCATGAGAGGTCTGTGGGCCGGGTGTTGTAAATCGCTTGGGCAAGGTACGCTGCGGAGCGCGAAGTGTCAACAGGTTTCGGTCGAAGGCGGAAGAACGGCCCATGTCATATTTTCGCTAAGGTTCCGGTACGTTGACGCACATTTCGGGCGAAGGCACGCTCTCCCGTCCATGAGACTCGACCGTGGTGACCTGGTAGCAGTAGTGTTGCCCGGCCTCTACTGCTCGATCTTCGAAGCTGGGTTCTACTGTGGCACCCAGCTTCAAGTAAGTGGCGACGCGATCGGGCCGGCGATAAACGATGTATGACTTCGCGTGGGGCGCCTTGTTCCACCGCAGAGTAATTTTGTGCGGCTGGCGCACATCGGACTGGCGGCTTCGCGCGGTGAAAAAATAAGAGCCCAGCGCGAGTGCGGCTGCGATCGACACGATGGCGATCGTCAGGCGCTTCATAAGCCTGTTTCTTCGAAATTGCTTGCGGCGTCTAAAAGGCATCGGTTTGATTCCGGCAAAAATACGCGCGTAGCGCTATTTCAACCGGGCGTATTCCGCCTGGCCTGCAGCAAGAATGGCAGCTCTGGATCGGCATCTTTCCAGAGAGTCAGAAAATCTTGATAAGCAGTGCGGCTTTCCGCCTTGTCACCCTACATGGCGTACGCGCGTGCCAGGCCCAAGTGTGCCAGCGCGCCCATTGGACAATTAATGATCGGCCCGCTGTCGATCATGATTCGCGGTTATATCGATTATGTTAGGTGGCGATAGAAGGCAAGTCAACGCGGGGAAAAGTGGTGTCATGGCTGGAGCTCAGTCTTATTTCCAGCGTAATTCTTTGCCGGGAGGAACTTGTGGTGCGGGAATTTGAAATAGATGTTGGGCCTCCGACGGATGGTCCACCTTCGACAGCCGGCCAATGGCTACTAGTTGGCGGTGGGCCTCCTGCCAGTCCAGGGACTGCGGCGATTCCTGGGTCCAATGAGCGACGGCGGCCTCGTCGCACCATTTGAGCAGCCGAGGCATCACCCTGCGGTGCGCGCCGGCGAGCATGTAAGACCTCATCGAAGATTCCGTGTCCCACAGCGTGCGCGTCCAGAAAATATTCCCGCTTTCGCGTAATACGGACACGCTCAGATTTCCGGCCGCGGCCCGTGCCTGCCGTGCGGAAAGGATAGCCTGTACAAAGAATGACGGAAGAAAACGCCAGGACCGGACGCGCAGGCGCGTGATGGATATGAAAGGCATAGCGATTCAGTTCGAAGAAACGGGAGCCAGAGAGTTCAGCAGACGCACACGAGCCACTTCTACGGTCATCAATATATAACGGATGCCAAATGGGGGTATCCAGGGGCGACAAATTGAGAACCCCGACAGTTGCTCGCGCATCATAGAGGCTGGCTCTGCTGCCGGCCGGAGCCCGGCATGGCGACGCGGTAACAGCTTGTTCGACGGCGAAATCCCAATATTCAGGCCGTGTTAAAGTAAAGCCGGAAGCACAAATTTTCAAAATGATTGACGCGCAAAAAATCGGGCGCTACGAAATTATTGAAGAGAAGGGCCATGGGGCCATGGGCGCGGTGTATATCGCGCGCGATCCGGCCATGGACCGCATCGTGGCGCTGAAGACGATTCACTCGCTGGCGCTCACCGGGCCGCACGCACAGGAATTCCGGGAGCGATTTTATCGCGAGGCGCGTTCCGCGGGCGGACTGGCGCACCCGGGCATTGTCACCATGTTCGACGTGGGCGAGCAAGATGCGATGCCCTACCTGGTGATGGAGTTCATCGAAGGACGCACGCTGGCGGAAGCGGGGAAAGGTGGCGAGCGGTTTACGCTGGAGCGCGTTTGCGAAATTGGGCAGCAAATCGCCGAGGCACTGGGCTACGCGCACAAGCACGGCGTGATTCACCGGGACATCAAGCCTGCGAATGTTTTGCTGACGTCGAAGGAAAAATACGGGGTCGAACGGCCCAAGATCACCGATTTCGGCATCGCCAAACTGGGCGCCAAAGAACTTACCACCACAGGCCAGATGCTGGGCACGCCAGCGTTCATGCCACCGGAACAATTTACCGGCGCACCCATTGACGGACGCAGCGACATTTTTTCGCTGGGAGTAATTCTGTACTGGATGGCCACGGGCGAGCTCGCCTTCCCCGGCGAAACGATTACCGCTGTTTCTTACAAAGTGGTGCACACCGAGCCGGTGGCTCCCAGAAATTTGAACCCGGCGGTACCGGCAGGATTCGACCGCATCATCTTGAAATGCCTGGCGAAAGCGCCGGCCGATCGTTATGCGTCGGGCGAAGATTTGGCGCGCGACCTGGCTGCGCATCGCGCCGGGCGTACGGAAGCGGAGTTGCAGGTGCCGATGTTAACGGTGTTTGAGGGAGATTCCGACGGCACAGAGGTCACTCTGGATTCGCATCCAACGGTTACGGCCGATAGTCACGGCGGGCGACGAACCGGTGGCGCTGCGGTTACGCCTGAGCAAGCAGCAAAAGCAAAACGCCACGTGGGAGCGACGGTCGGAATTCTGGCCGCGGTAATTATTCTCGTGGGGGCATGGTACGGCTACCGGCATCGGGAAAAGATCGCGTCCATTTTGGACACGAGCTCTTCGCACGAGACGCTCATAGTCCCCAGTTCGAGCGATTCCGGGGCGACGACCACCCGCCCGGTGACGCGAGAACACAAAGAAGATCTCAGCGCGCCACCGCGTAAGCTCACGGCAAAATCCGCACCTGCACCGAAGAATTCCGCTGTGGCGCTTCCGGTGCCGCCGCGCGTAGCCTTTGATCCCAGGCAGCTGGATCCCACCGCCAACGCCAAGCTGAAAATCGAGGCGGAACAGTTTCCGGAAAATGTAGACTTCACCGTGGAAATGAACGGAAGAGTTTATTTCGATCGCGGTGCGGCCAAAAGCCAGACGGTTTTTGAGGACCTGTACGTTCCGCCTGGAGTGATGGAATTTCGGGTGATCGCGGGAACCGGAGCGAATCGCAAAACATCGAACATCGTCAGCGAGGAGTTCAAGCCGAAAAAAAAGAAAACGCTGCGCATTGAATTGCGGACGCAGGGGCAGAAAAGCGGTTCCGGGATTCCCGCAGGAGTTTATCCGAATTCACAAATTATCGTTACCCTCAAGTAAACACCTCGCACTGATATAAGGATGCATTTTGGGCGGAGCGAAAAGTAACATTTTGTAACACGATTCTTGGCTCGCAGCTCCCCGTTCGAAATCAAACATTGTTTCTAAAGGACTTATAGCCCTCATCGGCGGACGAAGGCGTGCATGCATTCATGCTAATCCCCCGACAGTCCCCCGTCGGGAAAGCTCTGCCCGAGCACGGTACAGGTCTAGCTGGGCGCCAAGAGGGAAAGCATTGAGCGTTCGAAATTCTCCATCGTTTGAGAAAAACCGCCGCGTAGCACAAGCCACGCCTGCGGCAAGCGCTGTGCACGCGTTGACCAAAGCGATTTCATTTCACCAGCCACATCCGCCAGCCTCTGCCGAAGACGGAAAAATCGAAAGTATTCATCGTGCGCTGTTGAATTTTTATTTGCTGCTGCGCAGCGGGCGCCTCTACGACGCCAATCATCCGCGCCGGCTGGCGACGCTGGAAGCAACTTACGACGCGCTCCACAAAATTGCCGCACGCGATAAACTGGAAGTGCGCGTGGAGCGCGACGGACTGGCGGTGTCGCGGCTTGCCGCGGCGCACCTGCCCGATACGCGAGGGGAAATGCAGGCTCTCGCCCTGCTGTTGCAGGCAGGCGGGAATCCGGCGGCTGACCTTCACTTATAAGCTTGGCCTGGAGGAACTAAACATTCTGGCCGAGCTCATCAAGGTATCATTGATGACTCCCGAGTCCGGGCCCGCGAAAATACCAGGCGGCGCGGCGCGCGCCTGGCGAGATGAGTGGTGGGCGGGGCATCTTGCGGAGCACCGTGTGGAAGGGATCCTCATCAATACCCAAGTGGACCGCAAAGTGGACACGCTGTTAACGAGCTTGATCGCGGCGCTGGTGGCTTACGGCGGCAATTCTCCGCGTGGAAATCCCGAAGAAGCGATTCGCCTGCCGGGTCTTGACGATTTGAATGCGACGTTGACGCTGCTGGCGCGCATCACGCTGCCGCTGGAACCCGCGCGCGGTCTTTCGCCGGAGGAAGCGGCGCGGGCCATCCACGATGCGATGGAAGCGGCCAGCCACGATACGGTGCGGCTGCTGCTGAGCGCGATCTTGCAATACTCCCCGGAAGAGGGTGAATTACCGCAAGCGTATATCCTGCGGCTTTCTGAAAATTTAATTCTCGAATACCTGGAGGCGGAATTCTCCGCTGGTTCGGTTTCCGCCGTGGAAGTGCTTCCCGCCATCAACCGTTTTGGCGAGGTGCTGGGCGGCGCGGGAAAATTCTCCGGCACGCCTGTCAGCAGAAAACAATTCCAGTGCGGCGACGGAATCCACTGCCGGCGCAGGTTCTTCACTGGCGGCGATGTGGGCGGCGGAAAGTTATCGGCGGCAACTGGCGACCAGATTCTGGATGGAGCTGGCGCCGCGCGAAAAGTCGGTAGTGCTGCGAGGACCGGAAGTGTGGAGCGTGCCGGTCGCGGCGATTCGCGAAACTTTAGGACATCTCGCCGATGCGGGCGCCGACGCGCCACGCCGCGAAGCGCGCCACATCGTGCTGAATTATGCGCGCCGTCTGGAGCATGAAGATTCGCAGGCGCGGCGCGCGGTGGCCGCCGGGCTGAATGAATTGTGCTCCATCATCGAATCGCTGTGGCCCAACCAGTTGCCTGAAGATTTGAGCCGCGGCGCGCTGAAAGCGCTGGAAACTGAGTGCAATCCGCAAGCGGCGGCTTCGCTGGCCACGTTTATCGACTCGTTGAGCCGCATCTTGTTAATGCGGGCGGACTATGCAGGTTTCGAAACAATTCTTTTGGCGCTGGAGTTGGCGCCGGCTGACCGCCAGCATTCTCACTTGGCCACGCTGGCGAAGCGGCTGGTGGGGCAGGACCGCTGGCTGCTGCCGATGGATGCCGCGCTGGCGAATCGCGCGCTGGATCCGGCGCTGCCCAGATTGCTGGCGCGCGACCCGGACCGCTTGCTGGACCGTTTGACGACACTGCTTGCCGAACCGCGCGGCCTGGAGATGCTGCCGGCCATGGCGCGGCTGATTCGAACGATCGGCGTGCCGGTGTTGAGCGTATTGGAAACGCGGCTGTATGAGGCACGGCCGCAACGCGTGACGGCCGCGATTCGGCTGCTGGCAGCAGCGGATCCCGACCGATTGTTGCGGGGCTTTACGCGCGCGCTGAGCGGCTGGGAATGGAACATGCAGGATCTGGCGGTGAGCGAATTGTCGCGGCCCGCCAGCGCCAACAGCGCGCAAACCGCCGCCTATCTGTTTTCGACAGTGTTGACCACCGCGCACCCGCTGGTGGTGCCGATGATGATCGACCAGATCGGGCTCGCCGGGGAACGTTCCGCGATTCCGCAACTGATGGAAATTGCCTCGGGCGAAAATGCGATTTTGATCGACCAGTTTGTGCGCATTAAAGCCATCGAAGCCTTGGGGCGTATCCGCGCTATCGAAGCGATTGAGATGCTGCATTCGTTTGCGGAACGGCGCAGCGGAATCGCTTATGCCGAACCTTCCGGGTTGCGCGCCGCGGCGCAGGACGCACTGGCGATGATTGAGGACAAGCCCACGTCGGCGTCGGTGCGCGCGACGTTCGATGCGCCGGATGCTAACACTGCTCTATTTGCTGTTCCGCGGCGCTATATGCGCGTGCCGCTCGATGCTCCGTTGCGGGCGCAGGTAGGCGCGCAAGCCGGCGGTGCGCAGGCCAGCCTGGCGCGGGTGAAAACCATCAGCCTGGGCGGCGCGTACCTGGAAAGTCCCAGGAAATTTGAAGTCGGCGATTCGCTCAAGCTGGAGCTGCGCTCCGGCTTGCGCAAGATTCATTGCACCGCGATCGTGCGCAATACGGCTCCTGGCGGAGGCGGCGTGGAGTTTGTGCACATGAAAGACGAAGATCGCAGCAAATTGCGCAAACTGGTTTTGCGCAACCTGCCTGGTTAGACCGCTTTCCTCAATCAAAGAATCCCGTCACCGAAGTCTAATGCCTGACGAAAATGGCGAGCATGTCCTGTGCGGCGTGGGAAATCATGCCGGGACGCACCGTTCTGCGCCAATAGGCGAGAACGCCTAGCATGACGCCGAGCATGGAAATCTGTGCGACGTGCCGCCAGCCCTGATAGGCGTGGGCCGCTCCGAAAGCGGCGGCGGAAAGCGCAATGCCCACTGCGGCGCTTTTTGTAAACGCCGTGAATTGGCGCTGCAGGTAACCGCGAAACAGAGCTTCCTCGCAAATACCGGCGGTCAGCGAAACTAATATCCACATTGATATTTCGGCGCCCCCGCGCGGGAACAAAAATGACGTGGCCGGGTCTATACCCTTGTCATGACTGCCAAAGACCGACAGGACAATGGTCGAAACAATCAAGAACACGAGAGCGATTCCTACGTCGGTGAAAACTTGACGAAGGGAGCGCCAGCGCTCGCCAAATATGGCGCTCAGTGGCGAGCCGTGCAGGCGCACGCCGACGATCACCAGTGCCAGTACGAGCCATTCAACAAGGATGGTCCGCTCGTACATGCGCAGGCGGCCGGCATGGTCCGCGGCGCGCATCTGCACGACGCGAAATTGGGCGGAATAGGCTAGAGCCGCTTCCACAGCAAGCACGATTACGGTGTGCAGCGGAGCGGCGATGCGGCTGAACTGGCGTGGCGCGGGTTGGGCCAAATCGGCGGTGGCCATCAGACTCCTTTAGGCTAGCGGCGCTACATGCCCGCCACAGTTCTCGAGCAGCGCGCTGTCATGACTAACCTGACGATCTCACTAGCTTCGGACGGATGAAAACCGGAAGGGTTAAGATTTAACGGTATCAATCTACAGTAAATTTGTTATGGTGATGCCTGAAATGCGGTATCGACGGCGCCTACGGTGGAGGCGTACAGTTCGTTCGTCCTCTTTTCCTGCCCGTTGACGTGAGGTGCTTATGCTTCTGGCTATCACGGGGATTTTCATCATCCTGGCGCTGTTGGGATTCGCCGCCTTCCTGGTTGCTAAAGAACAATTAAGCTCGATGCGGCGTTAGGAAAGAGATGCTGGGCCGGCCGCTTCCCAAGGCGCATTCACATTGAGTCTTTGCCGCGACGGCACGCATGGGCCACGAAACCTTCAATTCGAACGCTCCAGACAGGAAATCCGCACACGCGGGCCCGGTTGCTGCGTCGCTAATTCTCGCAGTACTCGTTTTTCTGCTGACGTTCGCTGATTATTGGCGCTCCCACGCGCGGTTCCGACGAGCCGCAACAGATCACGCTGCAAAACGCCAAGACTCCCGCCGACCTGCACGCGCTGGTGCGCGATATTCTGCAACATGAGGTCCGCGCGCAGGCACTAGATGACTCGTTGTGGTGTTACCGCAAGCTGCAGGAAAAAGACGGCAAGGTTGAGTTGTTTGCTTCCTGCCAGACTAAAGGCGCGGAAATCAATCGGCTTTTGGCGGTGGACGGCAAGCCGCTGACCGCGCAGCAAAGCGCAGCAGAAGAAAAGCGCATCGAAAGACTGCTGAGCGATCGCGACCTGTTGAAGAAGCAGCGTCAGCAACAAGACGACGACGCCAAGCAGGCGTCGACTATCCTGAAAATTTTTCCGGACGCCTTCGTGTTCCAGCTGGAAAAGAACGACGGCGAGCGAATCACCTTGAAATTTTCGCCCAATCCGGATTTTCATCCTTCGGGATTCGGGGCGCAGGTTTTGCATCACTTGAAAGGAACGCTGACGCTGGACCTGAAACAAGAACGCCTGGTGGAAATCAGCGGGAAACTGGAGAGTGAAGTGAAATTCTTCGGCGGTCTGCTGGGCCATCTCGATCAGGGCGGGACTTTTTATGTGAAGCAGCAGGAGATCACCCCCGGGTGCTGGGAAATGACTTACATGGATGTGCGCATGGACGGTCGGGCGTTGCTTTTCAAGACCATTGCGGTACGCACCAAGGAAATTGACACTGATTTTCGTCGCGTGCCTCCGGCCACGTCTATCCAGCAGGTTGCGATGCTGACCACCGAAACTGGCGGTCAAGCGCACTCGCAGAAGTAGTTGCTCTTCCTATCAACCGCATCTGGCCTCGTAAATTCCGTGAACATTTGGCTATGCTCATTACCAAAATCCCCACACGCAAATTCGGTGTGTGGGGCACCCAAAGGCACGGCACCTGAGGCATTGGACTTAGGGTTTTGGGAATGAACGAGCACCATTTATTTTGGGCGCCCGCCTGCCGCTGCTAAACTACGATGAATTATCGTGAAGCAGACGGAGAAGTAATGACTACAGAAAACTGGGTTACGGTGGCGGGATCGTTGGGCGGGTTCTGCACCACGTTCGCGTTTGTGCCGCAGGTGTTGAAGATATGGAAGCAGGGCGGGCGCGATTTATCTTACGGGATGCTGGCGCTTTATCTCATCGGAGTGATTCTGTGGCTGGCGTATGGAATATTACTGCGCGCCCACGAGGTGATCATCACCAATTTCGCCACTGCAATCCTGATTGCCATCGCCACTGTGCTGAAAGCGTGGACGGCCAAACGAGATAGCAGCAAGGGAGTGCTGGTGGCCTCGGCGGGTGTGGATAAAGCGGTCTAACCTCGATTCGGCATGGACCCGCGGCCATGCTATAAGATAAGTACATAGGTTACCCCGACGTAAATGTTGGCGTAACGAGCGGCGGTAAATAGGAGAACGAATGACGGTTGTGGCCATCACGATGGCGATTCTGGTGGTTGCTCTGGTGGCCTGGCAGATGCTGCACAGCACGCAGAGCCAGCGTAAAGGTGACGTGCTGGAATCGCAGATGAACGAATTGCGCCGCGACTTGCAGACCATCGCTACCGCGCAGGCACAGAGCAGCGGGCAGATCGCCACGATCGGGCAGAGCGTGTCGCAGCGGCTGGAAAGCGTGACCAAGGCGCTGCAGGACGGCGTTTCCAGCTCCGCGCAAATCGCCACGCAAGGCCAGACGGCCATCGCCACCGAGCTGAAAAATACCCGTGAGCAAATGGGGCAGATTCAGAAGCAGCTGGGCGAATTCCAGGAATTAAGCCGCAATGTTTCTTCCGCGACGAAATCGCTCGAAGACATTCTCGGCGGAGCGAAGAGCCGCGGACTGCTTGGCGAGGTTACGCTGGAGCGCCTACTGGAAGACTGCCTCCCGCCGTCGCAATTCGCTTCGCAGCACCGCTTCCTGTCCGGAGAGACCGCCGACGCGGTGATTTTCCTGCGCGACAATAAACTGATGTCTATCGACTCGAAGTTTCCTCTGGATGCGTTCCGGCGCATCTCGACCGACGGCGATGAAGCCAGAAAACAGTTTGCCAGCGCGGTGAAAGGCCATGCCGACAGCATCGCCAAGAAATATATCGTGCCGGGGGAAGGCACGCTGGATATGGCGCTGATGTTTGTGCCCTCGGAAAGCGTGTATTACGAGCTGCTGATGCTGGCGGACGGCAAAGGCCAGCAACTGGACAGCTACTGCCGCAGCAAAAAAGTGATTGTCGTTTCGCCCAACACACTTTACGCGCACCTGTGCGTGATTGCCATGGGCCTGCGCGGCATGCAGATCGAAGAAAACGCGACGCGAATTTTTTCGAGCCTGTCGGGCATGCACAAGCAGCTGGAAACGTTCACGGATGTTTTTGAGAAGCTGGGGACGCACATCAAGAATTCCCAGCAGGCTTATACCGACGCGGACAAGCGGCTGGAGAAAACGCAGAACACCCTGGACAACCTGCTGGGCACCAGCTCCACGCAGGCCGCGCTGGAAGTACAGGGCACACTGGCGCTGCCGATCGATTCCACTGCTCCAGCCCCAGCCACAGCCGCGAAGAAGAGCGCGTAGCTCCCCATAAGTTTGGTGGCCCCAACAGGTCGATGAATCGCACCTGTTTAATAAAGTTAAGTCCTGGCGCCATCACTGGGTCACTTGCGCGAGAGTATCTTCCTGATCATTGATCGAGATTCTGTCAAATTTCGCAGGCAGGGTCGCGTCAATATTTTCCGTGGGATGCGTTGCCCCAATAATTCCCAACCTCGTAGAAGTGTCGCCGGAGTGTCCGTATAGAGCCAGATCGTCCTTCCATGAATCCGGAACACCGCTGCGCGTGATGATACCTTTCAGGTGTTTTTTTCCCTCCGGAGCATTCTCCAGAGTGTACTTGAGGCTGTATCGAGGAATCCCGGTTCCGTAAACATACTGATTGAAAAACCAATCCATGGTGTGAGTTCCCGCGAGATCCATCGGAGGAGTCATGTGTCGTTCGACGACTGTTTTGAAGTCATCCGTCGAGGCCGGCTTGTTGTCGAAGGCCTTGCAATAGTCATGCATCATTTCCTTGAACAGGTGATCTGGATCGGCATGGCGTACGTCATACAACTGCATACGCAGCATATGAAGAACAAAAGCCCCTTTGGCAGAGACCAGATCATGAAACGCGAGAGCATCGGTCTCGCTGGAAGCGATGCGCCACCCAAGCGAGATAGGCCCTAGCGATTCGATCGTGTGATTATTAGCATCCACACGGGACAAACCTTGTTTTTTCGCACGCCACCGCTCGATGAACTCTTTGGGGCCTTCGCGGTATTGCACATACAGATTCCCGGAAAACTCCGCAAAACCTTCGGAGAGCCAAACGTCATGGTAGCCCTTCCAACCCACGAGCTGCCCGAACCATTGGTGTGAACTTTCATGTGCGCGTATTACGTTGCCGTAGTCTGGCAACCCTCGCATGCGGGTGAGTCCAATAGCGGCTTTTTGCGAGGAATCAAGGAAATTTGGCCAGCCCAAGAACAGCAGCCCCGGGAAATCCTGACTACTGAGAGACGCGTCGGTGATA
Organism: uncultured Acidobacteriota bacterium; assembly: GCA_963819625.1. Lineage (GTDB taxonomy): Bacteria > Acidobacteriota > Terriglobia > Acidiferrales > UBA7541 > Acidiferrum. The sequence goes on along the minus strand of CAWFWY010000015.1, from coordinate 125,518 downwards.
GTCAGCTGGTGATACGGATAAGGGCCAAAGTAATTCTGGAAGACTCTAACCGTGTTGCCGAGCTCAATGATGATGGTCTTGGCCAAAGCGTCAGGCGACACTTGTGCGAGCGCATTCGCAAGTGAAGGAGAAATACCCACAGGGGGCGCTGGAGTTCTTCGTCCAGTTGCGGCATCGAATCTATCGGGATCATGCAAGGGATCTCTATATCCTTGCGCGAGCGATTTGAGCAAGTTATCGGATTGATGAGTCACATAAACCTGGAGCTCAACACCATCAGTGTTCTCGACACGAGACAGAAAATCCCCAAATACAAAACCCGCCGACGTAACTGGCACATCACTGACCCAGGTGGTGACCCGCGTGTTATTTTCGATGCTGTCGCGAGTTTTGCGTCCAGTCGCGAAGAGCTGGTAGTGCTTTGGATTGTGAAACGTCAGTTCGAAATCCGACCGAAAGGCTCGCCGCGGCGTATCCTGTTCCGTGATCTCGGGGTACCAGCCGGAACTTTCGCAATAATAGTCGCCGTCTCCAGGGTTTCTTACCGCGCCTCGTCCCGCGTAATGGAATTGCAATTTTTGAACAGCGTCGGTAGTGGCATCCGCAAGAGCGACGACTACATATTCGCCTGCTTTTTTTTGTGGAGGCTGCATGAAAACCAGGGCATTTCCCTGACCGTCCTTGATGGAATCCACGCGCAAGTTGGAATCGAGGTGAAAAAGAAGAGCGCGCTCGCCGGAAACGCGGGGCTGGACCGTCAACGTGGCTGTCGCGTTCAGGTCAGTATTGTCCTCGACTGAGGCATCAATCTGATATTTGACGACGCTGAAGTCCTGGCGGGCAGCGGGGTCGTCATAGGTATGGCGTTGATCGCCGGTGTTGACAGGAAACTCTGTCCACACATCGAAATGCTTGCGGCCCGCATAGGTGGACCAATGGCCCGCAATGATCTCCTCGTGCTGCATCGCATCGTCAACCACCTCGACCCAATCCTTTTCTTTGATGTGCACATCAGCGACAAACAGCGCAGTTCTTCGCCGGTCCGAGGAAAGCACACTTTTGAAGAGCCGCGGCACGTGCTGCGCACCCAAGTGCTCACGTTCTTGCTGGCGCGTGGCATATAAGTCATCTGATGCACTAGCTAAGGCCTGCCATTTGACCACACTGGCAATCTCATCAAAGAAACCGTCTGTAAAACTGAAGGTGGCCTCAGTGAAAGCCATGTCCAGCTTGGGTTGTTTGGTGAAAAGAAGCAGTTGTTGTTCTTCCACCTTATTGGGAGGGTCAATCTGCAAGCGACCACTGCCGTGAAATACTGCGCCGAACACTACACCATTGGCGGGTTTAACGAATTGGATGACGCCATCCGTCAGAGTGATGTTCACACGGTCCCGTTTGATTTCGAGGTTTTGCACTTGCGCCGACCGGTCGCTATTCATCACCGGATTCGCAAGCGCGTTCCAGATTTCCTTCGCGGGCATTTGAGGATCTGTTTGCCCAAAAGTGCAGGAAACAACAGTGCACGCGGCGAACGCCAGTGCGGCTATCTTTCTTCTCATAACCACCTTCCGTTTGACGTGAGAAACTTGCGCGTTACTTCGCGGATACCTGTGCCGCGTTGACGATTTATCTAACTCGTGTGGGTTTCGTCTCTGGTCGTATTTTAGAGGAAACAGGGCACAACAATTGTGCTGTAACACGATAGTTATCACACTGTGCCGACTTCACAGGAATAGAGGTCGCGCTAGAGATAAGAAATAGTCGTCAAGGCGCGGGGTGTGCGGTGATGGGCGTCAGGCGGATGGAGATCAGGAACCGGCCATGACGGCGGCCGACGACTTCGAAATGCGCGGCGTTTTCCGGGCCTCCTGAGGAGGAATGGCGGACGTTATTTCCACCGATCAGCTCGGCGACGTCGGGAGCGAGGTTGGTGGCGTCCAGAGAAATTCTGGAGATGGTGCCGCTTACGGTCACAGTGAGTTTGCGGTGTTCGCCCGCAGCGAGGGCGGAAGCATCGGCGTGCAGCTCGAGGCGCAGGAAGATCATCGAAAAAGTGGGAAACGTGTTTCTGCCGCAGGTGATCTGCACCGGAGCGATGCCGGGATCGAGGTCGTCGGGAGGCAGGACGACCAGGGAGTTGGGCGAAGCGGCGAGTACGAGGGCCGCGTGACCGCTGATGGTTACGGTATTGGCATCCGCATCGCCGCAAAAGCCGTGGCCCAGAATATCGAAGCGGTCGCTGAGGGATGCGATGCGCGGGACGGCGTTTACTTCCACCTTGGAAAGTTGCGCATCCGTGGGTGAAAGGATGGTGGTCGCTACTCGTCCGGGGCGGCCCGCGATGGTGCCGAAAATTACGCCGGGGTTGAGTGGAGAGACAAACAGCGCCCGACCGGTCTTGTCGGTGGTCAGCCGGTCGCCATTGGAAAATTTAACAGTGACGCCCGGAGTCAGCCGGCCACTTACGTCGAGGACCGCGAGGGTGGCGCGCTCTCCTGAGACGATTCGGCGAGGAAGCAGAAGGATCCGGGCGGCTTCGGGTGCGGGCGGCTCCTGTGCAGGCGCGACGGCCGCGAAAAAAAGTGCACAGAGCCCCGACAAGAGCAGGGCGCGGTCGCGCGAGGGCATGGAAAGATTGTAACTTGAACTCCTGAGTGAGATTAGGATAAGTGCTCCGAAAAATGGGTGTACCCAAATGGAAATTCTGTTCGCAAGAAAGCGAACAATGACAATGAACAGAGACTTCCCGGCAGGAACCAGTTCTCCCTTCCGTCCGTCCCCCCTCAGGCCGTACCTTTGTAGCTAAAGTGCTGCTAATCAGTAGGGTTCAGAGGCTTTAACGGGCTAGCGGTGTCTGGTAGCGTGTGAACAGAGGTTGTCAGCTCCCGGCACGCTTCGGGTGTCTACCGCGACCGCGTCGTTGGGGGGCGGCGGCCAGGCAAGGGGTATTGTGCGCATTGAGAGCAGCGGCAAGAGCGACGTCGGGCAGCAGCGGGGAAACAACGAAGATTGCTACCGCATTGTGCAGTCGCTGAACCTGTTTGTGATTTCCGACGGCATGGGCGGAGAAGCGCATGGCGAAATGGCCAGCGCGCTGGCGGTAGAAACAGTCGTGAAGTACTGCCTGGAAGACGGAACGGACGCACACTGTGCGATTTCCGCTGAACTGCCAGCCGGAGCTGGAGCGACAGACCAAGCGGCTCTTTAACGCCGCGCACCTGGCCAACAGGAAAATTTATCGAGTCCGCGGAAGCGCGACCGGAGCAGGCAGGCATGGGCGCGACATTGACGGCCGCGTGGATCAACGAGGAGAAGCTGAGCATCGCGCACGTGGGCGACAGCCGGGCCTATCTATTGCGCAGCGGCGCGCTGCAGCAACTGACCAGCGACCATTCGCTGGTGGCCGAGCAGGTGCGGCGAGGAATTTTGACGGCTGCGGAAGCGGAACACAGCGAGATGCAGAGCGTATTGCTGCGCGCGCTGGGAACGCAACCGGAAGTGGAAGTCGACGCCGACGAACACACGCTGTTTCCGCGCGACGTTGTGCTGCTTTGCTCCGACGGGCTGACGCGCATGGTGACCGAGCCGGAGATTGCAGGGACGCTGCAGGCGCAACCCGATCCTACCAGGCGCTGTGGAAAAACTGGTGGCGCTGGCCAATGAAAATGGCGGCGCCGACAACGTGACGGTAGTGGTGATTCGAGTGGACGTCGGAAGACAAGGGATGGTTTTCGTGGTTGCGCCGTGGGGCGCGGAAAACTGCGGGCAGCAACGGCTCCGCAGGAGGAATCGTGAAATGCGAAAGCTCACTCTGATGTTCGAAGAGAAAACCGTCGAAAGAAGTGCCGGTGGGAGCCAGGCCCGTGGGTATCGGCCGGTCACCGGACAACGATCTGCCTGTCGACAACCTCGCGGTCTCCAATTATCACGCGCGCGTGTACGTGGAAGCGCGGACGGCTGGTGGTCGAAGACCTCGACAGCCTGAACGGCACGTTTCGTGAACGACATGCGCGTGGAGCGCGCCACACTGCACGACGGAGACTCCATCCACATCGGCAAACATCACATCAAGGTGAACGCCACCGGCGACAGCTCCCTTGCAACAGGGTGGCAGCGTGCAGCAAAAGGCCGATGCTCCGCGCATCAATGAAACCATGGTGCTGGACACCAAAGTGCGCCGCGAAATGTTGCAGCAAGCCGCGGCGACGGGTGAGCGAACACAATTTGCTTCCGGGCGCTTGAAAGTTCCCACGCTGGTGGTGCTGGGCGGCAGAACGGACCGCAAGGAGTACGCGCTGACCAGCAAATTAACGGTCATCGGCAAGTCAAACCTGGCCACCGTGCGCCTCAGCGGATGGTTCAAACCCAGCATGGCGGCGCAAGTCAACCAGCGCGACGACGGCTATTACATCGGCGCCGGCCGAAAAGGTTCCTTCCGTGAATGGCGTCGCCAATCCGTGGGCAAGTGCTGCTGAAGGACGGCGACTTGATTAACGTCAGCGGCGTACGCCTGAACTTTATTTTCCGCGACTGACGCGATAGTCGATGGAAGCTTCGTCAGGCGGAACCGGGCGGGCGCGAGAACTGGCAGTTGTAGCGGACTTGCTGCGGTCCTGGTGGCAGCACCGCGTTTCGTTTCCTGATCAGCCTGGTCATCACCATCACCGCACTGGGCCTGTACGTTTTCACCTACATCGGCGAGCATAGCAATCCCCTCCTCGTTTTCGTCGAGCGGCTGGAACTGGATGCGCTGGACACGCGCTTCCGGATGCGACCCGCGAAATATAGTTCTCCTGACCCGCGCATCGTAATTGTCGACATCGATCAAAGATCGCAGGAAGGGCTTGGTAAGTGGCCATTTTCGCGCACGAATTTCGCGACCATGCTCGACGTTTTGCGCGAAGACGGCGCGAAGGTGGTGGGCTTCGACGTCACCTTCGACAAACCGGACCAGACCGCGGCGCCGGTTCGCGCGCTTGCGGATCGACTGGCAAAACGCAAAGGCCGCCGGCCAGCACGTCGATCCGAAGCTGCAGGCAGAGATCGCCGCGCTGGCGGCGGAATACGACGCCGACAAACAATTTGGCGCGGCGATTCAAAGATTCGGCAACGTGGTGCTGGGGAATTTCTTTCTTTCCGCGAGAGGAATTAAAGGGCACCGACGAGGCCACGCTGAATTCGTACGCCGAACTGGTGCAGTGGTATTCGCTGGGACAGAATTCCCTGAATCCGGTCACCGGTAAGCAGGATTTTCTGAGCCTGATGCAGCGCTACGACGCCAACGGCATTCTCTATACCGCCACGATGGCGAATATTCCCGCGCTGCTGAGTCCCGGACAACAACACCAAGAGCACCATGGGTTTTTTCAACGTGTTCCCGGATGCCGATGGCGTGTTGCGGCGTTCCCTGCTGGTAGTGCCGTTCGATCGCTCGGAAAAGTTGGCGGAGGCGGAGCTGTATGGATCGCTGGAAGTCCAGACGATTCGGCTGTACCTCGGTGTGCCCTCCGAGCAGCTGACCGTGAACTACAACCAGACCGGCATTGTCAGCCTGCAGTTTGGCGACAAGCTGCAGGTCAAGCCGGACAGCATCGGCCGGATGGCCATCAACTATCGCGGGCCGGAACGCACCTATCCTTATTATTCGATTGTCGACGTGGTGCAGCGCAAGCTTCCCCGCCGGAACATTCAAAGACAAAATTGTGCTGGTGGGAGCTTCGGCCACCGGCATCGGGGATCTGCGCACTCCTCCTTACGGCGGCATCACCTATCCCGGAGTGGAAGTTCACGCCAACGCCATCGACAACATGCTGAATCACGACGCGCTGAAGCGTGGCGCATCCAGGAATTGTGGGACATCGCGGCTGATTCTGTTTTTTGGCATCCCGGTGGGGATCTGGATGGCGCTGGTAACGCCGCGGTGGATGTGGTTTGGGCTGAGTTTTATTGTTCCGCTGCTGGTGGTGGATTACGTGGCGTTTTTGCGCGGCTGGTGGCTGAACTTCAGCGTGCCGGCGCTGACGCTGGTCTCCAACGTGATGCTGGTCTCGCTGTATCGCGCGTTGGTGGAAGAAAAAGAAAAACGCAAGATCGGACGGCCTTCGGACAATACCTGAGCCCGGAAGTGATCCGGCGGCTGCTGTTGAATCCGCAACTGGTGGAACCGAGGAAAACGGAAATCACCGTAATGTTCAGCGACATTCGCGGATTCACCACCATTTCTGAAAAGCTCGACGCGCAGGACCTGGCGATTTTCCTGAACCAATATTTGTCGGATATGACCAGCCTGGTCTTTGATACGCGCGGCACGCTGGACAAATATATTGGCGACGCGGTGATGGCTTTCTGGGGCGCGCCGTTTGAAGTGGACGACCACGCCGTGAACGGCTGCAACTCGGCGCTGCGCATGATGGAGCGGGTGCGCGACATGCAGCGCGAGTGGCAAGCCCAAGGGAAAGCCCAAACTGGACATCGGCATCGGGTTGAACAGCGGGGTCGCCAGCGTCGGAAACATGGGCTCGGCGCTGCGTTACGGCTACACCGCGCTGGGCGATACGGTGAATCTGTCGTCGCGGCTCGAAGGGCTCAACAAGGACTACGGCACGCACATCATCGTGAACGAGACCACCTACGCGGCCACGCACGAGACGGAAATTTCGTGTACCGCGAGCTGGACGTGATCCGCGTGAAGGGGAAATCGCAGCCGGTCACGATTTACGAATTGATTGGCCGCAAGGGCGAAGCCAGCGTCTATGGAAGCGCGCGAGGAACTGCAGCAGCGCCTGGAGCGATTTGCGCACGGGCAAAAACTCTACCGCAGCGCGGCGCTGGCAAGAAGCGCAACGAACGTTTCAAACCATGCTGGATCGCTGGACGGAAGACGGACCTTCGCGCCTGTACTGGAAACGCTGCCAGGACTATCTATTCGACGAGCCGCCCATCAGGTTGGGACGGCGTTTTCACCATGACCCACAAGTAATCTTACGGCCATCGCATTTTAGATTCTGACTCTGTATCAATCCAAATTTTTAGGTGTTTCATCCGCCTTCGATCCTGCCGCCTCCGTACCAAGATACCGCGGCCTGGACGCATCCAAGAATCGACCATGCTTGGCGTAATATTTGCAGCCGTTTTGCGTGACCTTTCGGTTAATTCGGCGGCGAACAGGGCTAAAGAAGCGTACCCAAATCGCCGCGCGTCGCGGAATCTAACGAAGGTAAGAAAACCAGGTCGAGGAACAGGTCTACGGGCTGAAATGCCGGCCCGTTGAGGGAAATCACAAGGCAATATGTGGATTGTCCGTTTAGCGCTGTCGAGGCCGTACACGTTTATCGTGATGGCCCTGGTGATCGTCCTGCTGACGCCCGTGGTGTTGCTGCGCACGCCTACCGATATTTTCCCCAACATCGATATTCCGGTGATCAGCCTGGTCTGGAATTACAGCGGCTTGCAGCCGCAGGAGATGGAGCAGCGCATCACTTCGAACTCCGAACGCGCCGTGACCACGCTGGTGAACGACGTCGAACACATCGAATCGCAGTCGCTGAACGGAATTTCGGTGGTTAAGATTTATTTCCAGCCGAACGCCAATATCCAGACTGCGCTGGCGCAGACCACTGCCATCGTGCAGACCATTCTAAGCACCATGCCGCCCGGCACGACCGCTCCGCTGGTGGCGATCTATTCCGCCTCTACCGTGCCGGTCATTCAAATCGGGATGACCAGCGACAACCTGAGCGAACAGGCGCTCTTCGATTTTGGAAATAACTTCATCCGCACGCAACTCGCCACCGTGCAGGGCGCCGCGCTTCCCTACCCTTACGGCGGCAAGCAGCGGCTGATCTCCGTCGACCTCGACACCGACTCACGCTGCAGTCCAAGGGGCTTTCGCCGGTGGACATTGTGAATGCCATCAACGCGCAGAACCTGATTCTGCCCACCGGCACGGCGAAACTCGGCACGCTGGAATACATGGTGGAAATGAACGGCAGCCCGCAAACGGTCGCGGGCTTGAACGATCTGCCCGATCAAAACCGTGAACGGCGCGACCATTTACATGCGCGACGTGGCGCATATTCGCGACGGATTTTCGCCGCAAACCAACATCGTGCGCGCCAATGGCCAGCGCGGCGTGCTCATGGCGGTGTACAAAACCGGCTCGGCATCCACGCTGGACATCGTCAGCCGCGTGAAACAAACGCATCGCAGAATTACGCCGGCTCGATACCCGAGGGCATTCACATCGCCATGCTGTTCGATCAGTCGCTGTTCGTGCGCGCGTCCGATTTATGGCGTGCTGCGCGAAGCGCTGATCGCCGCGTGTCTGACGGCCGTTCATGATCCTGGTCTTCCTGGGCAACTGGAAAAGCACGCTGATCATCGCCGCCTCGATTCCGCTGTCCATTCTGGTGAGCGTGCTGTGCCTGAGCGCGCTGGGCGAAACCATCAACATCATGACCCTGGGCGGCCTGGCTCTGGCCGTGGGCATCCTCGTCGACGACGCCACCGTGGAAATCGAAAATATCAACCGCAACCTGGCGATGGGCAAGGAAACGGTGCAGGCCATTCTGGACGGCGCGCAGCAGATCGCCGTGCCGGCGTTCGTTTCGACGTTGTGCATCTGCATCGTGTTTATTCCCATGTTTTTTCTCTCCGGAGTGGCCAAGTTTCTGTTTGTGCCGCTGGCGGAAGCGGTGATTTTTGCCATGCTGGCTTCCTATATGTGGTCGCGCACCATCGTGCCGACCATGGCCATGTACCTGTCTGAGCGCCGCGGACGAACTCGTTCCCGAGAAGGGCCACCACGGATTTCTTGCGCCGCTATCAGCAGAAGTTCGAACACGCGTTCGAACGCATGCGCGAAGGCTACCGCGACGCGCTGCGCAGCGCGCTGGCCACGCCCATTCTGTTTGCCTCGTGTTTCCTGGCATTTTGCGTGCTTTCCACGCTGCTGGTTTTTGTTCTGGGCCGCGATTTTTTCCCTAACGTCGACGCCGGGCCAGATTCGCCTGCACTTCCGCGCGCGCACCGGCCTGCGCATTGAGGAAACCGCGCGGCTTGCCGACCAGGTCGACGGCGTCATCCGGCAAACCATTCCGCAGGGCGAAGTGGAAACGGTGCTCGACAATCTCGGCGTGCCCTACAGCGGAATCAACCTGAGCTACAGCAACGCCGGAACGTTTGGCACCGCCGACGGCGAAATTCTGGTGCAGCTCAAGGGCAAGCGCGAAAAGCCAACCGGCGACGTACATCAACGACTTGCGATCAAAATTGCCGCAGACTTTTCCGGGCGTGCAATTTTTCTTTCAGCCCGCCGACATCGTCACGCAGATTCTGAATTTTGGCGCGCCTGCGCCCATCGATATTCAGGTCACCGGGTAGCGAACCAGCAGGGCAATTACGTGATCGGCGAAAAACTTGCCGAACGAACTGCGGCACATTCCAGGCGCCGCCGACGTACACGTGCAGCAAGCCTTCGACCAACCCACGCTGCACATGGACATCGATCGCACCCGCGTACAGAACCTGGGACTGCAGGCCAGGGACGTGGCGCAAAATCTGCTGGTGTCGCTAAGCTCCAGCTTTCAGACCGCACCGGCGTTCTGGCTCGATCCCAAGAATGGCGTCAGCTACAACGTCGCGGTGCAAACGCCGCAATACCGGGTGGATACTTACCAAGTCGCTGCAAAATACTCCGGTCAGCGGAAGCGGACCGAACCTGAAACCGCAGATTCTGGGCAACCTGGTCACCACCTCCACCACTGCCCGGCCCGCGGTGGTTTCGCACTACAACGTGCAGCCCATGATCAACGTATACGCCTCAGTGGACGGCCGCGATCTGGGCGGTGTCGCCGACGAGGTAGCCAAGGACGTGAAGGAAGCGGAGAAGCATTTGCCTAGAGGCAGCCACATCGCGATTCGCGGGCAAGTGCAAACCATGAAATCTTCGTTCACCGGACTGGGGTTGGGGCTGTTGGGCGCTATTGTGCTTGCCTATTTGTTGATCGTGGTGAATTTCCAGTCGTGGCTGGATCCCTTCATCATCATTACGGCGTTGCCCGGCGCGCTGGCGGGAATCTGCTGGATGCTGCTGATTACCCACACCACGCTGAACGTGCCGTCGCTCACCGGAGCGATCATGTGTATGGGCGTGGCCACCGCCAACAGTATTTTGATGGTGTCTTTCGCGCGCGAGCAGATGGACGAAGGCAAGAGTCCCGCTAGACGCGGCGGTGGAAGCCGGCTTCGTGCGCATGCGGCCGGTCATCATGACCGCGCTGGCCATGATCATCGGCATGTTGCCGATGGCCATCGGCCTGGGCGAAGGCGGCGAGCAAAATGCGCCGCTGGGCCGCGCGGTCATCGGTGGATTGTTGTTTGCGACGTTCGCGACACTGTTTTTTGTGCCGTGTGTGTTTTCCATGATTCATGGATATCTGGAGCGCAGAAAAGCACACGGCGCTAAAGAGGCGACCGCGTGAAAAGCATGAGCGACAAACGGCAGTGGAGCAAAGCATGAGCCAGGAAGTCATGGAACGAAAAGACCAAGGGCCGGGCACGGATCAGGGGCCATCAAAGAATCAACCGCGTGATCAGCGCGCCACGGAAGAGCATCCGCGCAGCCGGCTGTTCCTGGTGCTGGTGGTGTTGGTTGTTTTGTTGCTGGTTGCCGGTGTGTTCACGCTGCTGTCACGGCGTTCGCAGTACCAGGCGCTGGCCAAGGAAACCGAAACTCGCGCCATCCCCACTGTCTCGGTGGTCCATCCGATTGCCGCATCGGACGCGGAAGACCTGGTTCTGCCTTCCACCATGCAGGCGTATGTGGAATCGCCGATTTATGCGCGCACCAGCGGCTATCTGAAGAAGTGGTATCACGACATCGGCACGCGCGTGCGCCAGGGCGAGCTGCTGGCGGACATCGATACGCCGGAAATCGACCAGCAACTCGCGCAATCGCGAGCTGAACTGGGAACTGCGCAGGCCAATCAGAATCTTTCGCAAATCACCGCGACGCGCTACGAGGGGTTGCTAAAGTCGGACAGCGTATCGAAGCAGGAAGCGGATAATGCCGCGGGCGATCTAGCCGCGAAAAAAGCCAACACCCAGTCGGCGGAAGCGAATGTGCGGCGCCTGCAGGAGACCGAGTCGTTTAAACACATTTATGCGCCGTTCAGCGGGGTGATCACCCGGCGCAACGTGGATCTGGGGAACCTGATCAATGCGGGAAACGGCGGCTCCGCGCAGGAATTGTTTGCGCTGGCGCAGACTGATCCGATACGCGTGTTCGTAAACGTGCCGGAAGTTTCCGCGCCTGCGATTCATCCCGGGCTCGAGGCTTACCTGGAGCTGCAGCAGTTTCCCGGGCAGAAATTTTACGGCAAGGTAGCGCGGACCGCGGACTCCATCGACCTGAACACGCGTACGCTGCTGACGGAAGTGGACGTGCCCAACAAAACAGGCCAACTCTTGCCAGGCGGATACGCGCAAGTGCACCTGGAAGTGAAAGTGGCAGGCGCGCGACTGAACGTGCCGGTGAACGCTTTATTGTTCCGTTCCGAAGGATTACGCGCCGTGGTAGTGGACGACAATCACAAGACGCACTTGCAACCGCTGATCATCGGGCGCGATTACGGAACTTCGCTGGAAGTGCTGCAAGGTTTGAAACCCACGGACTGGATCGTAATCAATCCGGCGGATTCCCTGGATGAGGGTGTGCAGGTCAACGTGAAACAAATGGCGCAAAACCCGGCGCCTGCGCCGGCCGGCAAGGGGATTGGTAGTTCCAGCGGGCAAGGCAATCCGACGAATAACGGGACGCGCCCGCCCAGCGGTACTCCCGCGCCAAATCCCAACGGCGATGGGCAGCCCGCGCCCAAAAAGCAGTAGTTAAATTTGCGTTCATAGAGCGCGCAGGTATCCAAATGAGCGGAGTGGAATTCATCAACGTCATTTTCAAAAACCGCGTGCGAGCGGCGGGGACCTTCGCGTTTATCGGCGTCTTCATCGCCGCGTTCCTGGCCGGTTGCACGGTGGGGCCGAACTACCATCGGCCGGCTGCGCCCGTGCCGGCTACGTGGGATGTCCAAGAACCGTGGCGTGAAAGCGCGCCGAAAGACGGCATACCTAAGGGACAGTGGTGGGTGGTATTTCACGACGACGAACTGAACGCGCTGGAAAAAGAATCGCTGGAGGCCAACCAGACGATCAAGGTTTCCATCGCGCGACTCGAGCAGGCGCGCGCGACCGCGGCTGTGCAACTTTCCACACTGTTTCCCACATTTGGACTGGTTCCCGGGACGACGCCGACGATTGAGCGGCAGCGGCTTTCGGGGAACCGGCCCGTGGCCGGCTCGCCCATTACTCCCGGACCGGTGCAGCAGAATTCGGCCACGCTGCCGTTTATGGTGAGTTATGAACTGGATCTGTTCGGCAAGCGGCGCCGCAGCATCGAATCCGCGGAGGCCGCATATCAGGCCAGCGCCGCCGATCTGGAAAACGTCCGGCTGGTGATCACCGCGGAACTGGCGGGCGATTATTATTCGCTGCGGCAACTGGACAGCGAGATCGCGATACTCAATCGCACCGTGCAGGCGCTGCAAAAAGGTTTCGACTTGGTGAATTCGCGGCACGATGGCGGCGTTGCGTCGGGGCTGGACGTCGCACAGGAAGAAACGCTATTGCGCAATACGCAGACGCAGGCGATTTTGCGCCAGCAACAGCGCCGGCAGTTTGAAGACGCCATCGCCGTCCTGATCGGCAAACCCGCGCCGGAATTTCATCTGCCCTCGAAAGAATTGAACGCCGCGACGCCTCCGCCGCTGAACGCCGGGCTGCCGTCGGACCTGCTGGAGCGGCGCCCCGATGTTGCCGAAGCGGAGCGCGAAATGGCCGCCGCCAATGCGCAGATCGGCGTTGCGAGGGCCGCGTATTACCCGACTATCGACTTGTTTGCATCGGCAGGCACGCAGGCGTCGGACCTGGCAAAGCTGGCCAACGCGTCCAGCATTTTCTGGGCGATCGGAGCCAATGTGGCGGAAAGTATTTTTACCGGAGGTGCGCGCCGCGCGCAGGTGCAATACGCACAGGCCGGCTTCGACGCTAATGTGGCAAGTTACCGCAACACAGTGCTAAACGCATTTCGCGAAGTGCAGGATGGCTTGACTGGACTGACAGTCTTGGCGAACGCGCAGGAAGCGCAGCAGCTCTCGGTGGATGCGGCCAGGCGCACGCTGGATATTTCGACCAATCGCTACGACGGCGGCCTGGTCAGTTATCTGGACGTGGTCACCGCGCAGCAGAACCTATTGAGCAACGAGCAGCAGATGGTCACCATTCAAGGGCAACGGTTGCTGACCAGCGTGCTGCTGGTCAAAGCGCTGGGCGGGGGCTGGGATGCGTCGAGCCTGGCGGCGGTGCAGGCGAAATCGAAATTGAAAGACATCATCGCTCCATAACCTCGATAAATCTCCGGGCCTCCTGTTTCTCATCGTGATCGCGATGGAGCTGCGCTGGTGCTTCCAGACTCGAGAGCACCGCATAACACCAAAAAAACCGATACGCGCGAGTCGACCCTGAAAATTGAAGCGTCTGAATTTTCGAAAGCGTTCTCATTTCAGTGTTTCGCTCCAATAAATTGGTTCCATTTCGGCAATTTTCGTTTCTCGAGCAGGACCTCGGCGGCCCAGCGGCCCAGGTATACGGACAGCGCTACGCCGTGGCCGCTGTAGCCGCCCAGCACGATGACGTTTTTACTCTTCAGCTGGTGACGGAACACGGGCTTCATTTCGTCGGCGATCAAAATCGGGCCGCCCCAGAGGTTGGTGAACTTAATATTGTGAAGCACTGCATGCAGGGCGCGCACGCGAGATTCCAGCAGGCGCATCAGCCCGGCAGCTTCTCCGCCGTCAATATCTAATTCTTGCAACTCGCTCCAATGTGAGAGGTGCACGAGTCCGCTGCCGAATATCATTTGCTTTTTATGCAGAGGACGGCCCCAGAGATACGGCATGTCCACGGTGTAGAAAGGGCGATGAGATGACAGACCAAGCTCTTGAAGAGCTACGTCGCTCAAAGGTTCCGTTGCCAGGGCCAGTGTAAATTTCGGTTCTGCGCCGCCGGCCAGGCCGCTCAGTTCCAGCGATTCCGCATTGGTGGCGATCACAACTCTACTCGCGCGAACTCGCTTCCCGGCTACTTCCAATTCCAATGGCGTGTGGTATAAGATTTTTTCCACACGAGTATTTTCGAATATGTTGGCGCCCATTCGTTGCGCCGCGCGGGCCAACCCGCTGATCAGCTTTCCCGGATCGATGGTGCCACCCGGAACTTTGCCAACGACGCCCAGAGTTCCGGAGTCATTCCAGGAGACGGGCGAATCTTTTTCTAAGTTCTTGCGGCCCAGCTCCCATGCGCCGGGCAGATTGAAGTCGCAGTCGATCTTGAGCTCGCCCTGAATTTCGCCGAATCCTTTGAGGACGTCGCCAAGGCCCGGCAACTTGCCGGCGGCCGTTTCGGCCAGAACCATGCCGCCGGTGTAGCCGCTGGAGCCCGCGCCTACCGAATCCGCTTCAAACACGACGGTAGTTTTCTGCGGTTGTAACTGCCGCAAGCGGCACGCCGCGGATAAGCCGCTGAAGCCGGCGCCCACAATGGCGAAATCTACCTCTGACGGCAGTTCACGCGCCGCAGAGTGAAAATCAATCTTCCAGGGCGCCTTGCCCCAACCCACGTTACTCGGCGAATGCGACACGAAATCCTCTTCCATTGTAGGCCGGTTGTTATGCCCGGCGCTAACATCAGCGATGACGAATCAATCGTATTAAATCGGGCGAGAATTCCTTGAAGGCATCAGCCGCCATGCGTCCCACAACACCCAATGCGGCACGGCGCACTGCAGCAGTATTGGTAGCTTCACTGTCCGCGCGCCAGGTATTAGAGAAAATTACCTCCAACAATTGCGGTGTAACGGGCGTAGGCCGGCGCCAGGTGGCCATCGGGGCGTTTGGCCATGAACGTCATGACCACCACATTACGAACGCGTTTGCCGATGGCTGCGCCGCTGGTGCGGAAATAACGAGGATCTTCGTCGCAGATCGATCCCAGGCTCGCTTCGATGGCGCTACTCGTCGCAACACCGGTTAATCGCATTGCGTAGCGTTTGCCAAATCCTTCCCAGCCAGGCCCGTACTCCACAGGCTTGTCACGGGCCGTATTGATGCCTGAGGTAAACAAGCCAGCGGTAAGACTCTGCGGGCCGATGGACGCTTTGACAAACCATTTCGCGCGCTCTTTACCGGATATCGGTAAGTAAGGTTCCTGCACCGACGGCGCCAGTGAACTTTGCCGGGGAGACGGCATGTCGGGCTTTTCCTGCGGAGCGGTTTGCGCTCGCAAAGCATTCGATCCGCATAAATAAACTGCGAATAAAAGGGCGATCGGTAATGTTGTATTTCGCATCCATGTTGGATGCGCAAACACCGTGGTAAGTGGGGAGCGTTAAGGTGCCCTTCTTTGCTCACAGATTATCGAAGAAGAAGCGGGACATGCGTTCGAAGAGTAGGCGCGAGGCGGGCGGGTCGCTGACGCCGTGTCCGCGACCGGGGAATGGAAGCACTTCGACATATTTTCCGGCTTCGATGAGTTCGTTGATCAGCGCCAGCGTGTTTGCGAAATGCACATTGTCATCGCCGGTGCCGTGGGCGATCAGCAATTTGCCTTGAAGCTGCTTGGCTTTTTCGATGGGCGACGATTCCTGGTAATACTCTTCGTTCGCCGGCAGCAAACCGAGATAGCGTTCGGTATAAATCGTGTCGTAATAGTGCCAGTTGGTGACCGGGCCGCCTGCAAAACCTGCCTTGAAATCTTCCGGGTCTTCGAAGATGGCGTGCAGCGTCATGTGCCCGCCATAACTCCAGCCCCAGATGCCGATGCGATGGCCGTCAACGTACGGCAGCGATCTGAGATACGCGGCGCCATCGCGCTGGTCGGAGAGCTCCTGCGCACCGAGGCGATAGTGAATAGGCTCTTCGAAAAGATGACCGCGGCCGGCGGAGCCGCGATTATCGAGCGAAAAAATAATGTAGCCCTTTTGGGCCATCAGCTGGTGCCAGAGAAAGGTTGAGCGGCCCCACTGATTCAAGACTACCTGGGCGTGCGGGCCGCCATAGGTGTAAACCAGGACGGGATATTTACGCTGCGGATTGAAATTGGGAGGCTTGATCATGCTGGCGTTGAGCATCACGCCGTCATGCGATTTCACCTGCAGAAATTCCACGGGCGAAAGATGGTAGGCCGCCAGTTCGGGAACTTTGTTTTCGTTGATCGAAACGATGCGCGTGCCGTCAGCGCGCAACAGATCCTGGCGCGGAGGATTTGTGGTGTCGGAGAAGGTGTCGAAGAATGCGCTTAAGGGGCCGCTTGAGGTGGCTGCCGCGTCTGTCGCAGACGCAGGCGGGAAGAAAACTGCATGGGTGCCGGGTTCTTTGGTGATGCGGCTGAAACCGGAGCCGTCGAGTGCCACGCGATAGAGCTGGCGCTCGAGGGGCGATGCTCCCGTGGCGGTAAAATAAATTACGCCCGACTTTTCGTCGACAGCGTCGACGCCGGAAACTTCCCAATCGCCTTTAGTGAGTTGCGCCAACTCCTTCCCTTCCGTGTTGTAGAGATAGAGATGGCGATAGCCGGAGCGTTCGCTGGACCACACGAAACGCTGGCCATCCCGCAAAAAGCGAAGATCGTCGCTGATATTTATCCAGTACTGATCTTTTTCCGTGAACGCTACGCGTGAATTTCCGGACGCGGCGTCGGCAATCATGAAATCCAGAGCGCTCTGAGCACGATTGAGACGCTGAACGGCCAGGTGTTTCGAGTCCGGCAACCAGTTCACGCGTGGAATGTAAATATCGGTCTCGGAGTTTGTGTCCATCTGTTTGGCTTCCGCGCCACTCACCGGAGCAACGAAGACGTGCACGATAGGATTCGCTCCGCCGGCCGGTGGATAGCGCTCCATGTCCGCTTCGCCGCTGTACGACGCGAAATCCACTAGCGGATACTGCGCTACTTTGCGCTCGTCCATCTCCATGTAAGCGATCGCGGAAGAATCGGGCGCCCACCAGTAGGCGGTCTTGATGTCCAGTTCTTCCGGGTACACCCAGTCCAGTTCACCTTTGCGAATTTCTTCGCTTCCGCCACGGGTGATGGCGCGTTCCTGATTGTCGGAAACGTTAACCAGCCACAGATTGTGATCGCGGATGAAGCTGACGTACTTTCCGTCCGGCGAAATTTTCGGGTCGGCCAGCGTGGCTTTGCCATAGACCAGGGTGTGCGGCGTTTGCTCTTTCAAATCGAACCACACCAGCGCCGTGGGGCCTTGAAACAAAATTGCGTCGCCGCCGGGCGCCCACTGGTAATCCGAAGGAGCGTGGCGGCCGAGTCCGGTGGCCTGTGTGGGAGACGCCGAATTTTCAGGGATCACCGCGGCCAGGCGTTCCGCGGAAACCAGTACGCGGCGTTCGCCCGACGCAGCGTCGACCAGCCAAAGATCGACATTGGGCTCTTTCTTGCGCCGGGATTTCTGCGGATATGGATTGTCGCCGGCTACGGGTGAAGTTTCCGCAGGCGCGGGTTTAGCCTCGAGAAAACTGATGTGCTTGCCGTCAGGAGTCCAGGCGATTCCGTGCAGCAGGCGGCCGCTGAGGCTGGGCTGGGAAAAAATGCGCTCCACGGTGAGGGCTTTGGCGTTGCTTGAAGCGGTCGCCTGCTGAGCCTCCGCTGGGCACAGACAAATCAGCGGTGCGAGGACAAAAACAGAAAGACGCAATGATCGCATTCCTGTATTTTCTCTATTTCTTGCCCAGTTGAAAACCCTTACCGAGTGGAAAATTTGTAAATGGTGACGCTGTGAAATGTTTTGCCGGGTAACAGCGTTGTGGACGGAAAATCCGGATGGTTCGGCGAGTCCGGAAAGTGCTGGGTTTCGAGACAGATTGCCGAGCGGCGTTCGTAGGCTTGGCCGCCTTTGCCGTGAATGGTGCCGTCAAGAAAATTGCCGGTGTAAATCTGGATGCCGGGCTCGGTGGTCAAAACGTCCAAAACACGTCCGGTTGACGGGTCATACAGAGTGGCAGCGAGTCCGGGAGTTTTTGTGATTCCGACATCGAGCACCCAGTTGTGATCGTAACCGTGGCCGAGTTTGAGCTGCTCGTCATCCTGCTCGATGCGCGCGCCGACGGCCGTTGATTCGCGAAAATCGAAGGGCGTGCCTGCGACGGAGCGAAGTTCTCCGGTGGGAATCAGGGTGGCGTCCACAGGAGTGAAACGGGCGGCGTGCAAAGTAAGTTTGTTTTCTAGAATGTTGCCACTGCCCGCGAGATTGAAATAACAGTGGTTGGTAAGGTTGACGACGGTTTTCTTGTCGGTAGTCGCCGAGTATTCCATTTTCAACTCGTTGGAGTTGGTCAGCGTGAAGGTCACGTTCACGGATAAATTTCCAGGATAACCTTCTTCTCCGTCCTTGCTCAGGTAATAAAGGTGAAGCGACGGTCCGTTTTTCGCCGAGCCTGGCTTGGCGTCCCACATCACCTTATTGAAAACGCCGTGCAGGTGATTGGGGCCGTCGTTTTTGGGGATAGTAAACTCTTTGCCATCGAGCGAAAATTTGGCTCCACCTATGCGATTGGCGTAACGGCCGACGGTTGCGCCCAAATACGCCGCGCCAGTTTCGTAGCCCTCGACATTGTCGTAGCCAAGAATCACGTCACCCATTTTTCCATTGCGATCGGGCACTTTGATAGACACGACAGTGCCGCCAAAATCGGTAATGGCGACTTCCATGCCTGATTTATTGGAGAGGGTGAAGAGGTGCGCTTCGCGGCCGTCGTGAGTTTTCCCGAACACGGTCTTGGTGACTCCCGGGGTTGGCGATTTTTCTCGAGTGCGGCCTGCTCCGATTGTCGCGGTGCATCCCATCAACAGTAACACGCAGATTCCCAATCTCATTTGATCTCTCCGAAGAATGCTTTGCCAGGTAACGGCCCTCACCGTTGTACGCTAAGCGGGTGTTTGTTGTCGATGCCCGGAGGGCTGCAAATTTCTTAAGGCATGGGATCCGGAATCGGCTCGATGCGGCCGAGCAAGAAAACGTAGCCGCTGATGCCGGTCAATAAAAAGATGGTGGCGGCTGCAAAAGCCCACGAGAAGGAATGAGTGATGGAAACGATATAGCCGGTGACGATTGGCGCGGCGATGGCGGTCAACTGATTTCCAAAGTTCAGAATTCCGCCGAGGCGTCCCACGCCGCCCGCGGGCGCGATCAAGGATGGGATCGACCAGCCCACGGGCGCGGCGGCCGCGAGGCCTCCGAGTGAAATGCTGATCCAGAAAATTGCTACCGCCGCGTTGGGCGCGTGGGCCGCTCCTAAAATGCCGAGTCCGAATGCAGTGCCCACCACCAGCACGACCTGGCGCACGCGGGAGGATTCGTATCCGCGCTGAATCAATTCGTCGACCAGCCAGCCGCCGATGAAAAAATCCGTGAAGGCCGCGAAGAGCCATGGAACGCTGGTGTAGACCACCGAGTTGCGCAGTGTGAGGTGCAGAGCGGTGGAGAGATAACTGGGGAGCCAGGTCAGCAGCAGATAAAAAGTGTAGTTGTAGGCTGCGGAACCCAACACGAGGCCAATAACTTTTCGCCGGCTGACAAGGTAGGCGAGCGATGCGCCTTTGCCGGATGCGGCCAGACCTTCGGGTTGGGAGCCGCCGTGCACGATGAACTGGCGTTCGGCTTCACTGAGTTTGGCGTCTTCGCCGGGATTCCTGTACAGAAAGTAGAAAAGCACGAGATAGAGAAGGCTGATGAACGCAGTGATCGCGAAACTCCAGCGCCATCCAAAGTGCAGCAGCAGGAGACCGACGAAGGGCACGCCAATCGCAGGGCCGAGTTTTGCCGCGGAATCGAAAAAGGCGGTGGCGAGACTTCTTTCTCGATCGGGAAACCAGTAGCCGACCGCTTTGGAATTGCCCGGGAAGGTGGGGGCTTCGCCGACGCCGAGCAGGAGGCGGGCAACGAAGAAAGCTCCCACGCTGGAGGCCGCCGCGGAGCAGAAGGAAGCCACGCTCCACAGAAATGTGCTGATGAGACCGACCTTGCGGACGCCGAAGCGGTCGAGCACCACGCCGGACGGGAGTTGAAGCGCGGCGTAAGTCCAACTATAGGCGCTGAGCAAATATCCGAAGGTGATGGTGGTGACGCCGAACGCGTCGTGCAGGGCTTGTTGAGAGACGGAGATGTTGACGCGGTCGAGATAGTTGACGAAGACGCCAAAGCCGAGGAGCGAGGCAATCATCCAGCGGCGGCGAGGAATTGCGGTCTGGATTGCGATTGGTTGATGGGGGCTCAATTCGGTTGTTGAGTTTAGACGATTGAGCCGGGGCTCCGCCATGCCCGGCAAGCAATGTGCTGTCAGCGGGCCTGGTTTACGGCGTCGGCGAGGTCGTCGGCGGCTTTCCGGATGCCGGCGGCGACGCGTTCAATCACCTGCGAGACCTGGGGAACCTGAGCTTCGGCTTTGTCCCATTTTTTCTCGTCCATATATTCGCGAACGGCGGCGATGGGTTTCGCGCCATAACCGGTATAGGCGCCGGGAGCGTAGATTTGATTCTTGAACCAGGGGCGCTCGGGGAGTCCCTTTTCATTGAGGAACAGGCGAGAAATGTTCATGAGGTCGGCGTTGACCAGCTCGAAAGATTCGGCGGAAAGCGCGGGCCGGCCTTTCTTTTCCCAGCTGGAAACCGACTTGGAATAATGTTCGGAGCTGGTCTTGAGCAGCTCAATGGCGTTTTTCATGGTAGCAAAACTCATGTAGGGCGGAACGGGCTCAACCGGCGGCGCGACGGAATGTTTGTGAGGGTCGGCGGTGGCGGCGAAGACGCCTTCCTGGAGCTGGAGGTTGCGCTCGACCGATTCCTCGCGCTGGTCTTTCAGCAAGTGCTCGAGCTCGTCTTCGTATTTCGAAATAGCTTCGGCCTGCGGAGCATAGTTGAAGGGCAGCAGGTCGGCGTCGGCCAAGCGCATCATGGCGGTTCCCGCCGACTGCGCTAAAGCTTGGCCATAGGCGAAATCGGTATCGGCAAAATGGGTGTACCAATAGAAATCGTCGTAGATGGAATGGTATTGAGTGCCGTCGTCTTCGCCGCCAAAGCCTACGTTCAAGCTGGAAATGCCGGCGAAATCCTGAAACGCGGTGTAATCGGAACCGTCCCCCAGCGCGCGGACGGTGAGATCGTTTTGGCGGCGGCGGGTGCCGCGTTCCTCGGCGTTTTTGGCTCTGGAAATGTCGGAAAGATGCGCGCGTTGAAATATGGTGGAGTGAGTTTCGGGGTCGGTGATGTCGCGCGCGACGCCGCTGATGAAACTCTGCAAATCCTGGGTACCCCCAGCGTAGAAGAATCCGCGGCCATTGCTGTCCGAATTGATGTAGGCAACGGCATGGGACTGCAAGTCTTTCAGGTGGGTTTCGACCCACTCCACTGAACCCAGCAAGCCGGGCTCTTCGCCGTCCCACGCGCAATAGATGATGGTTCGCTTGGGATTCCAACCCTGGTGATGGAGTTCGCCGAGCACGCGAGCTTCTTCGAGCATGGCCGCCTGGCCGGAGATGGGATCGTCGGCGCCGTTGACCCAGGCGTCGTGGTGGTTGCCGCGCAGGATCCATTGTTCATCATCGGTGCCGCGCATGGTGGCGATGACGTCGTAAAGCGGCTTGGTTTCCCAATTGGAAACGACTTTCAGGTGCACTTTGGCGGGGCCGGGGCCGAGGTGATAGGTGATGGGGAGAGCGCCGCGCCAGCCTTCGGGAGCAATCGGGCCCTTGAGCGCGGAAAGAAGAGGTGTTGCATCCGCGTAGGAAATGGGAAGAACTGGAATTTTCGTGATGGTCTTGGCGTCCTTGATGGCGAGGCGCTTGGCACCGGGAGTGGAACCCACGCCGGGCGTTAGAGGATCGCCGGGATAATCGGTGTCCATGACGCTGCCGCGCTGCACGCCTTCGCGGGGACGCCAGCCGCCCTGGGGATAGTCGTCACCGTTCGGAAACCCGTCACCCTCGGGATCGGAATAGATGATGCAGCCGATGGCGCCGTGCTCGCCGGCGACTTTGGGTTTAATGCCGCGCCAGCCGCCGCCGTAGCGAGCGATCACGATGGCGCCTTTGACGGAGATGCCGAGGCGATCGAGGGTGTCGTAATCTTCACGATTTCCAAAATTGACGTACACGAGCGGAGCGGTGACGTCTCCGTCGATGGAGTAGGCGTTGTAGGTGGGGAGTTGTTCGGCGGTTTGATTGGAAGTGGGATCAACGCTGACGACCGGTTCCTGAAGTTTGGCCCTGAACTTTGTGGGTTCGACCAGTTCGACGAGGCGCTCTTTGGGGGTGGGAAATAACACATCGAAGGTTTCAATTTTCGCGTCGAAACCCCATTCCTTGAAGCGAGCAAGAATCCACTGGGCATTTTCCTTGTCGTAGGGAGAGCCGACATGGTGGGGCCGCGCGCTGAGATGGCGCATGTTTTCGCGGATGTTATCGCGCGAGATCGCGTCCTGAAACTTTTTTTCCCACGTGCGCTGGGCGGAGGAGTTGTCGGCGGCGTAGCCGGACAAGAGAGCCGCAGTTTTGGTTTCTTTCGTGTCTTGCTGTGGTTCGGAGTGCAACCAGAACATCTGGAATATGGCCATCAGCAACAAGCCCAGCGAGCGCACGTTCATGAAAAATCTCCCGGTAGAGTGAGTGTGGAGCGACCCAGCGATCAGACAGCGGATCAGCGAACAGGCAGCACTTTATCACTTACGGGAAAAGTCGCAAGTTGGCATCAGGGTGCAAGCGCTAAATTTGCGGAGTTCACGGAGAGTGGCGGGGGCATCGGCCCGCTAGAGGACGTGAAGCGAGCGACTAAATTTGGAGGCGCGGGTGGGATTCGAACCCACGAATGGAGGTTTTGCAGACCTCTCCCTTGGGCCACTTGGGTACCGCGCCGAACTTTTGAGTATAGCAAAAGTTGCGCGAGTGCCGGGCGCGAGGCTGCGTCGAGTTGTAAGGAAATCCCGCTACTTTTTGTCGGGGATGAGTGGCGAGTCGATTTTGGTTTCGCGCAGGAAGCGGGCGGACTCTTCAGGCGGCGTTGGGATTGATGTAGAAACCGGTGCCCCATTCGAAGCCGGCAACTTTGGTGAGCTTGGGAATAATTTCGATGTGCCAGTGATAGTGGTCGTTGATTTCTTCACCGATAGGCGAAGTGTGAATCATGAAATTGTAGGCGGGGCGGTCCAGCACGGCGTCGAGGCGCATCAAGGTGTCTTTGAGCATGCGGGCAAGGCTGCCGTAGATGGAGCTCTGATTGTTTTCGTAGGAAGAGCCGTGAGCCTTGGGCAATAACCACATTTCGAACGGGAAGCGCGGAGCGTAGGGCGCCAGAGTGACGAAATGTTCGTTTTCGCCTATGACGCGCTCGCCGGTGTCGCGCTCCTGGCGGATGATGTCGCAAAAAATGCAACGCTCTTTTTCGTCGTAGTAGTGCCAGCAGCTGTCGACCTCTTCGCGCACGCGGCGCGGGACGATGGGCAGGGCGATGAGCTGCGAGTGGGGATGCTCTAGCGAAGCGCCGGCGGCTTCGCCATGATTTTTGAAAATCAGGATATAGCGGAAGCGCTTGTCGTTTTTCAGATCGAGCATGCGGTCGCGATAGGCCCACAGCACATCTTCGACGGCGCGCTCGGAAAGCGTGGCCAGCGTGGCGGAATGGTCGGGCGTTTCGATAATGACTTCATGCGCGCCGACGCCGTTCATCTTGTCGAACAGGCCTTCGCCTTCGCGATCCAGATCGCCTTCGATGCCGAGAGCGGGAAATTTGTTGGGAACTACGCGGATGTTCCAGCCTGGAGTGTTGACGCCGCCGCCATTGCGGCCGTAGACCAGAATCTCTGTGGGAGTTTTGGATTCGCTGCCGGGGCAGAACGGGCAGTTCTTTCCGTTGGAGGCCACGACGCTTTCGCGGAGAAATTCGTTGGGGCGCTTGCCGCGTTCCGTGGAGATGATGACCCAGCGGCCGGTGATGGGATCCTTCCGCAACTCAGGCAAAGACGTCCTCCTCGACAGATGACATGGACCGGGCTCGGGGAGGCCGGGTCGCTTTGGTGGGTCATTGTACCGCGATTGCGGCGGAACTGAATCGTGGCGATGTCTTATCGATGTAACTGAGGGCTGAAGGCGTCTTTGTGCAGCCGGACGACCGGGGATTGGCCGGGGATATTGTCGATGGCCACGACGTCAAAGCGGGTGGGGCAATCGCGAAGGCGGCGATCGGATAAGAAACGCTGGGCGTGCGGACGAGCCCGGCCTGCTTGGAATGCGTGACGCTCAGCTCGGGCAGAGCGGGTAGCGCGGAAGGGTTATCGGGGATGGTGCGGGTGCGGATTTCGACGAATGCGAGAGTTTCGCCATCGTAGCCGACCAGGTCCAGTTCTCCTTTGGCACCGACGGGCATGTAGTTTTTCGCGAAGAAAACGTAACCGTGGCGGCGGAGATACCAGTAGCCGTAGGTTTCACCGCGGGTGCCGGTGCGGCGGGCTTTTTCTTTTTTTTCGAATTTTTCCTGGAGCGTCGCGGGTGGTCAATTAGCGTCGGCGTCGTGGAGGCCGCGGCGGGCGCTCCAACGGACGGCGTAGAAGATCAAGCTGGAAAAAATGGGCATGATTGCTTTTGCGGGATGCGGAAGTGAGTATACAAATTAGTGACGACAAATAAAAGTTAATTGAATATATAAGAAAAATCCCGCGGCGGCCCCAATGATGTAGGGCGCCGCGGGATGGCGGGAACCGCGGGTTTCTTAGGCTTTGGCTTCAGCTTCGTGGAGGCATTTTTCCACGATGGCAAGGGCGGCGTCGGCTTGTTGCTGGTCGATCATGAGCGGCGGAGAGAGGCGTAATGTGTTTTCTCCCGCGCCGAGGATGCACAGGCCATGATAGAAAGCGCGATCGACGATGTGATTGCGGAGGTCGGCGGCTTTTTCTTTTGTTTTTTGATCGCGGACAATTTCAATGCCGATCATCAGGCCGCGGCCGCGGATGTCACCAACGATTTTGAATTTGTCTTTCCAGCCGGCGGTTTTCTTGAAGATGTAATCGCCAAGCCGGCGTGCATTTTCGCGATATTCCGAGTCGATGAGGTCAAAAGTCGCCAGACCGGCGGCGATGCACACGGGATTGCCGCCGAAAGTGGTGCCGTGCGAGCCGGGCTTCCAGTTCATCACGCTTTCGCGGGCGATGATGGCGCCGAGGGGCATGCCGCTGGCAATTCCTTTGGCGGAAGCAATGATATCCGGCTCGATGCCGGACTTTTCACAGGCCCACCAGTTGCCGGTCCGGCCCATGCCGGACTGCACTTCATCGGCGATGAGCATGATGCCGTGGCGGCGGCAGATGCGCTGCAGTTCCTGCAGGAAGAAATCAGGCGCGGGAATGTAGCCGCCTTCGCCCTGAATGGGCTCGATGATAATTCCGGCCACGTCTTCGGGATCGAAGAGGCGCTTGAAGATTTGGCCTTCGAGCTGCTCGAGGATCTCCGCGCCGCACGTGTCGGGCGTATGGCCAAGCGCGCAACGGTAGGCGTAGGGATAAGGAATGTGCTCAACGCCGCTGAGCAGCGCGCCGAAACCTTTGCGTTGCGTGGATTTCGAGGCAGTCATGGAGAGAGCGCCCATGGACCGGCCGTGGAAGGCACCGTAAAACGCGATGAATTTGTCGCGCTTCGTGACGTAGCGGGCCAGCTTGATGGCACCTTCGACGGCTTCAGTGCCGGAATTGGTGAAGAAAACTTTCTTGTTTTCGGGGCCCGGCGCGGTGGCGGCCAATTTTTCGGCGAAGCGCGGCATGTTCTCGTAATAAAAATCGGTGCCGGACATGTGGATGAGGTCGGCGGCCTGTTCCTGAATGGCGGCGACAACTTTTGGGTGACAGTGCCCGGTGGAGCAAACAGCGATGCCCGCGGCAAAGTCGAGAAACATGTTGCCGTCGACGTCTTCCACGATGGCGCCGCGGCCGCGCTTAGCTACCAGCGGATAGTCGCGGGTGTAGGAGGGCGACATGAACTTCACGTCAGCTTCGAGCACACGCTTGGCGTTCGGTCCCGGCAGCTCGGTAATGAGCTGGGGCAGCTTCCACTCTGATTTCGATGACGCGGCGGCGGGGGATTTCGTTTTGGATTCGGATGCGGTGATCATGTCTTCCTCCTTAAAGAAGAGTGGTTAACGATTAGGCGGAGCTTGCCGGAGGGCGAAAACGACGCGGAAACACGAAATTACAGAATTTGGACTACGACAGGGAGGGGGTTAATCAACGCTGTAAAGATTGGGACGAGTTTCGGCAGGCGAGAAATTGATGGAAAAGATTTGGAGATTGTTAGTCATTTGCGTTTCCAGCGGACGCCGCCGTCTCGTGAATCTTCAAGGATTATACCACGTTTATCGAGCTCTTTGCGGATGCGGTCGGCAGTGGCGAAGTCGCGGGACTGGCGGGCGGACTGGCGGTCGGCCACGATTTTTTCGATCTCCGCGTCGTCGCCGGCGGCTTCTGACTGGCCATAGCCCAGAGCTTGCAGTTTCCGGGCGTCATTGTTTTCGAGCACAGCGAAAATCCTGTCGCAGTCTTGCAGGAATTTTTGCGCGGCGGGAGCGTCGGCGGGGCTGAACTCGCCCTTGTCCATGGCGATGTTGGCTTCGCGGACGAATTCGAATATGGCGCCGAGGGCGCGCGCGGTGTTGAGGTCGTCGGACAAGCCGGCGTTGAATTCTTTAGCGGCTTCCGCGATCCGCGCGGACATGCTTTTGTGCGCGCCCGCGGGAAATTTGGCTTGGGCGAGGCGGTCGGCGAAATTTCTGAGACGCTCGACGGAGCTGGCGGCCTGTTGCAGTCCGTCAAAGGTAAAATTCAATTGGCGGCGGTAGGGCACGCTGGCGAGCGCGAAACGCAGGGCGGACGGCTTGTAACCTTTGGCGAAAAGATCGCGCAAGGTATAGAAATTGCCGAGCGACTTGGACATCTTTTCACCTTCGACCAGCAAGTGCTCGGCGTGCAGCCAGTATTTGACGAAATGTTTGCCGGTGGCGGCTTCGCTCTGGGCGATTTCGTTTTCATGATGCGGAAAAGCCAGGTCGATTCCGCCGGTGTGGATGTCCAGAGTTTCGCCCAGATATTTCATGGCCATGGCGGAACATTCGATGTGCCAGCCGGGCCGGCCTTTGCCGATGTTGGTTTCCCAGAAATGTTCGCCTGCCTTGGGAGCTTTCCATAGCGCGAAATCGCGGGCGCTTTCTTTTTCGTAGCGGTCCACGTCGACGCGCGCGCCAGCCTGGATGCCGGCGACGTCGATATTAGAGAGCTTGCCGTAATCGGGAAACTTGGCGATGCGGTAATAGATGGAGCCTTCGCTTTCGTAGGTGAAGGATTTTTCTCGCAGGCGCTCGATGAGCTGCACCATGGGCTCGATGTTGTCGGTGGCGCGGGTCCAGTGCTCGGGCGGCTCGAGGCTTAGAGTTTTGCAGTCGTCGAAAAAAGCCTGGGCGAATTTTTCGGTGTACTTGCGAATGCCGACCCCTGCTGCCGCGGCATTGGCGATGATGCGGTCGTCCACATCGGTCAGATTCATGACCTGGGTGATTTTGAAGCCCCGCGATTTCAGAAAACGGCGGAGAATATCCTGGAAAACGAAGGTGCGGAAATTTCCGATGTGGGCGTAGTCATAGACCGTCGGGCCGCAACTGTACATGCGCACTTCGCCGGGCTTTTGCGGGACGAAAGGCTCAATTTTTCCGCCCAGAGTGTTGTGCAGCTGAATCTCGGCCATGTGCTCCCAGTGCGTTCCGCGGTGATGGATAAACGTTAGATTGTAGCCGAGGGGTTCGAAACGGAGCAATGTGGAAGCTACGAGTGTGTTCCTGGGTGAGCGCAAATGCATTGCGCGGATTGACGGAGCGGCCGTCGGCGGCTACAGTGCGGTGTCGTTAAGCGGAGGGGATTCCTTGAGGAATGGACGATTTGCGGCGGTTTTGCTGGTTATTTTTGGGTGCGCGACTTTTTCGGGCGCGCAGCAGCCAGTTGAGTCGGAGAACAAGAAGGCGCTTACGCCCGAGGCCAGCCTGAACATTCATTTCCTTTCCGATCTGCAACTGTCACCGGATGGGTCGAGGATGGCGTTCGTGGTTTCCGAGCCGCCCAAAGGCGAGCGGCGGGCGCAGCACGTGTGGATGTACGACAGGAAGGCAGACAGCGCGCGGCAGTTTACCTATTCCAGCAAATCAGAAACTTCGCCGCGGTGGTCGCCGGATGGCAAGCGGCTGGCTTTTTTGTCGAACCGCGGCGGCGACCAGCAACAGATTTATGTGATGAACGCCGCGGGAGGCGAGGCCCAGGCGCGAACCAAGGGCAAAAGCAGCGTCAGCAAATTTGCATGGTCCGCTGACGGCAAGACTATCGCCTATATCGCGCCGGACGCCAAGAGCGAGGAAGAGGAAAAAAAAGAAAAGGATAAGGACGACGGGCGAGTGGCCGACAAGGATGAAAAACATCCGCGGCTGTGGCTGATGAAGGCGGAATCCGGCGAAGCCAAGGCGATAACCTCGGCGAACTGGGAAATTAAGGAACTGGATTGGATGCCGGATAGCGAGAACATTGTGGTGATTTGCACCGATCGACCGGAGTCAGATCAAGAAACGGACCGGATTTTCGAGGTGCACGTTCCCGATGGGGCGATGAAATTGCTAAGTGCGCCGCACGGGCCATTTGGCAGCATACGCGTGTCGCCGGACGGGAAGACCATCGCATATGTGGGCTCGCGCGAAGACGGCCCGGCGCCGCATGACCTGATGCTACTGCCAGCTGGGAACTCCGCGGCGCACAACTTGACCGGACTGAGCCTGGACCGGCAGATTTTCGATTACAAATGGCTGAGCGACAAGGGTTTGCTGGCGGTGACCGCTGACGGGTTTCATACCAAATTAGCTGGGTTCAATGCGAATGGAGCTATTAAGCCAATCGCGCCGCCCGCGACGATCAATCCTTCTTCTTTAGCGGCGTCGGACGATGGCGAAGTATTTTTTGTATCTCAGACGGCGACGCATCCGCAGGAGCTGTTCGCGTGGGACCAGAAAAATAGTCCGCGGCAAATTACGCATATGAATGACGCGTGGAAGCAGTATTCGCTGGCGGCGCCGGAATTCTACAAATACAAATCGTTCGATGGACTGGAGATTGAAGCGGCGCTTCTGAAACCGGCCGGATATGACGGCAAGAAAAAACTGCCGCTGATTGCGCTGATCCACGGCGGGCCGACGGGCGCGTGGGAAGACACTGTGGAACCGTGGGGGCAATTACTGACGGCGCAGGGATACGCGGTTTTTTATCCCAACATTCGCGGGTCCATCGGGTACGGCCAGAAGTTTATCGAGATGAACCGCGGCGACTGGGGTGGCGGGGATTTCAAGGACGTGATGGCGGGAGTCGACGACCTGATCGCGCGCGGGGTCGCCGATCCCGACAAGCTCGGTATCGGCGGGTGGTCGTACGGGGGATACATGGCGGAGTGGGCCATCACACAGACGACGCGGTTTAAGGCCGCGGTGTCTGGCGCAGGACTTTCCAACCTGATCTCGGAATATGGAACGGAAGAGGGGCCGTCTTACGATGAATGGTTCTATGGCTTGCCTTACGAGCCAGAAAAAGTGGCGGGATTTTTGAACAGCTCGCCGTTCGTACATTTGAAGAACGCCAAGACTCCCACTCTGATTTTGCAGGGGGAGGCCGACACTGTCGATCCGGTGGGCCAGAGCATGGAGCTTTATCGCGGGCTGAAGCGCTATGCAGTGGAGACGGAATTGGTGCTTTACCCGCGCGAGCCGCA
This sequence comes from uncultured Acidobacteriota bacterium, assembly GCA_963819625.1. GTDB lineage: Bacteria > Acidobacteriota > Terriglobia > Acidiferrales > UBA7541 > Acidiferrum. Next base: position 95,576 of record CAWFWY010000015.1, on the reverse strand, counting down.
CGGGTTTCACGAGGAAAAGCACTTGGTGGACAGACTCAAGCGCATTCTGGCGTGGTATGACAAGTATTTGAAGGGCGATGCGACTGGTCCGGTGAATACGAAGTAGTTTCAGGACACGCATGGCTGCGCTAGTAGCCGTAATATTTCGGCCACAACTTGTGGGGTAAGGCTTTACACCACCGTTGCTTCGTGTTAATTTTTTTGCTTACCGCCATCCACGCGCCAGCGCAGGCGGCTAGGGCTCTCATCGAGAACCTGCCAACGTTTTTGTCGAAACCTACGTCTTCCTCTACAGGAACAAAGACTCGTCTCTCATCGCGGCTTTTGAAGCCCCGACGTTTGGATAGTGGCGCGCGCGTGGAGACCCAAAGAGGAAACCTTGCTTAAGCTCCGAAAAGTGGAAATTACCGGATTCAAATCGTTCTGCGAGCGCACCGTGGTGACTTTCAGCGGCTCGGGGACGACTTGCATCGTGGGCCCGAATGGCTGCGGCAAATCGAACGTGGTGGATGCCATCTCCTGGGTGCTGGGCGAACAGAGCCACAAGTCGCTGCGCGCGGAGCGCATGGCGGATTGCATTTTTAATGGAACGGTCAAACGGCCGCCGCTGGGGCTGGCGGAAGTGACCATCACCATGGAAGACCCGGAACTGGCCGAAGCGGCGCGCTTCGTGATGGAGAGCGCCGAGATTCAAGGACCCGCAGGCGTGCCCGCTATGGAGGGCGCCGCAGTGCAAGAGGCGGCCGCGGATTCGAACGGAAATGACGAAATTATCTCGCTTGTCCCCGCGCAGTCCCCTGAAGCAGATGGAGCTCAGCAAGAAACAGCAGCGCATAGTGAAATAGAAAGTCTGGCTATGCCGGAAGACAGGTTTAAACGCCGCAGAAAAGTTGCGGATAAACCGGTGCTGGCGACCAAGCCGGGCGAAGTGGTGGTCAGCAGGCGGCTGTACCGTTCGGGCCAGAGCGAATACCTGATCAATGGACGGACCGGGCGGCTGCGCGACATCCAGGAAATGTTCATGGGCGTCGGGCTGGGGCCGGACTCGTACGCCATTATCGAGCAGGGGCGCATCGGGCTGATTCTGTCGACCAAGCCAATGGAGCGGCGCGCGATTATCGAAGAAGCCGCGGGCGTGACCAAATTCAAGACCAAGAAACGGCTGGCGGAAGCGAAGCTGGAATCTTCCAATCTGAATCTGGCGCGGGTGAACGACATCGTCGTAGAGGTGGAGAAGCAGCTTGGTTCTCTGAAACGGCAAGCGTCCAAGGCCCGGCGCTTTTCGGAGATTCGCGACCAGATGCGCGCCATTGTGCGGCAGATGCTGGCGGGTAAGGCTCGCGAGTTGGACCAGGAAGCGGAACGGCTGGCGACGCAACTGGCGGAGATGACCGCGGCGGAAACGCAGCATGCCACGTCCATCAAGCAACAGGAAGACGATCACGACCGGTTGAACCAGCGCATCTACGAACTGGATGCGGAAATCCGGCAAAACCAGAATGTGTTGAACCTCACGGCGCTGGAAGTGGACCGCGGAGAAAATCGCATCAGCTTTAACCGGCAGCGGTCGGAAGAGCTTGCGGTGCGGCACGGTGTGGTGTCGAGTGAACTTAACCAGGCGACCGCGCAGGCCGCGGAGTGTGAGCGACGGAGCGCGGCTCAGATTCAGGCAGTAACGTACTTGCGGGAAGAGGCGGGGGCGCTGAGCGCGCGCGTGGAAGGGCTGGCAGGACGGGCGCAATCGCGGCACACGCTGATCACCGACTCCGAGGAACGCATCGAGGCGCTGCGGCGCTCGGAAGTGGAAGCGGGCGAGAGCCTGCTGCGGCTGCATGGCGAACAAAAACAGGCGGAAGAAGCGCTGGTGCACCAGGCGCAGGCGCTGGGTAAACTGGAATCCAGCGAGTATGACATGCTGGAGACGTCGATACGGCTGCGTGACGATGCCGACCAGGCGGCGCACGAATTTGAATCGGCCAGCGGGCAATTGAGCACGCTGAAACAGGCGGCGGTGAAGCTGCTGGCCAGCATCAGCGAACTTCGTGAGAAGAGCGGGTCGCTGAAGGAGCAGGCGGAAGCGCTGCGCGATTCGCTGTCGGGAGTACGGGCGCGGCACTCGACGCTGACACAGATTCTGAACGACCGCTCGTATACGGCCGATGCGGTGCAAAAACTGTTTGCGGCCAACGAGCGCGGGGCCGGGCAGAATTTTCGCGCCGTGGGCGTGCTGGCGGATTACGCCGAAGTGGAAGAACACCACGAAGCGGCCATCGAGCAGTACCTGCGCGACGAGCTCGAATACGTGGTGGTGGAAACGTACGATCATGCGCGCGCTGGAGTTTCTTTGCTGCGCAACGAAGTGGGCGGGCGCGCAACGTTTTTTGTGGATTCGCTACGCACCCTGAAATTGCCGGAGTACGAACCGATCATTAATTTCCGGGCGGAAGACGGCGTGATTTCGCGGCTGGACAAGCTGGTTGAATTTCGCGATCCGCTGGGAGCGGCGGCCAAGCAATTTTTGCCCCGGCTGAAGGCGGCTTACCTGGCGGACAGCGCCGGCTCCGCAGAAAGACTGTCGCGCGAGAATCCGCAATTTGCGTTCGTGACGCCCGATGGGACTTGCTATCAGGGACGCATGGTTACCGGTGGACGTGCGGATGAAGCCGGGCCGCTGGGGATGAAGCGCGAGTTGCGGGCGCTGGACGCGGAAGTGATGCAACTGGAACACGACGCCGAAGAAAAACAGGCGGCGCTGGAAGCGGTCACGGCCGAGTTGAACGCCACAGCAGAAAAAACTCGAAGGCATTGACATGCAGCAACGCGAAGCCGACCGCAACGTCTTCGCGGCAAGGCACCGGCACCAGCAAATGCAGGGCGAGCTGGCGCGGCTGGGTCTGGAACTGACGGTTTGCCAGAACGAACTGCAGCGCATCCGGCAGGAGGTGGAACGGGCTCGGACACGCGCAGATCGCGCGCGGGAAGAACATGCCGCCGCAACGACCGTTCGAGCGGAAGCAGAAGCCGAGAGCAGCGCGCATCGCGGAAGAGCTGGTGAATCTGCGTGGCTCGATTGAAACGGATCAGCAGGAGCTGTCCGCCGGACGCGCGGAGCTTGCGGCGATGAACGAACGGCTGGCGGCGGCGGAAGTGCTGGCGACGCGATTGACGGAAGAAAATGCCGAGTTGATGCGCCGGGAGGTTTCGCTGCGGCAGCAACTGGAATCTGCGAATGATGAGCTGGCGGGACTGGCGCAACAGAGCCAGGAGCTGACCACTCAACTGGAAGGACTGCGCGGCGAGAAACTGCGGCTGGAAGTGCGGCAGCGCGAACGTGGAACAGGAATGGGATGGCGGGCGCAACCGCGTGACGCAGATGGAAGATCATTTGCGAATGGGGCGGCAATCGCTACAGGAACTTCGCGAACAGCGCAGCCAAGCGGAAATCGGGCGGGCGCGCAACGATTCCGACCGTCAGCACCTGCGCGAAACGTGCATGACGGAAGTGAACGCGCAGCCCGAGGATTTGATCGCCACGGAGACCGGCGTTCATGAGCGGCGAGGAGCTGGCGATCGCGGAAGCCAGCTATCGCGAGATGAAAGAGCGCATCGAAGCGATGGGCGCGGTGAACATGATGGCGCTCGAGGAATTCAACGAGTGCGACCAGCGGTTTGCATTCCTGACGCGCGAGCGCGACGACCTGCTGCAGTCCATCCAGGATACGCAAGCAAGCCATCGCGGAACTGGATGCGGCGACCAAGGAACAATTCGAACAGGCGTTCCATGCCATCAACAAAAACTTTTCGGAAGCCTTTCACACTATTTTCGGCGGCGGAATGGCGGAGATGCGGCTGACCGAGGCGGATAGCTCGGGTGACGCGGGCATCGACATCGTGGCGTCGCCTCCTGGCAAACGGCTGCAAAACATATTGCTGCTTGAGCGGCGGAGAGAAGGCCATGACCGCGCTGGCGCTGCTGATTGCGATTTTCCGCTACCAGCCTAGCCCGTTCTGCATTCTGGACGAGGTGGACGCGCCGCTGGACGAAGCGAACGTAGGGCGGTTCACGCGATTGATCGGGGCGATGAGCGATCAAACGCAATTCATCATCGTGACGCACAACCGCAAGACCATGGAGACCGGCAGCGTACTCTACGGAGTGACCATGCAGGAGCCGGGAGTTTCGAAACTGGTGAGCGTGCGCTGGGAAGGCGATTCCGGTTTGAAGAAAGACAAAGCGGCAGCGGCTTCGGCCGCGTAGTAGGTAAGAAAACCACGTAAGAGCAGGGCAAAACCTTTTCAACAGGTTTCTTCACCGCTTTGCTCCTTATTTTTTGTTTTGTCCACAACTATTTTTCTCTCGCACGATTTTTTCTTCCAGAGTTTTCCACCGACGCGGCTTTGACATCGCGTATCGCTGCGTTAAAATGCTCCCACTTAGTCGGGGGAAAGTTTTTGCCTGCCATTCCTGCAAGCCGTATCCTGCGCGAGACCCATTTTGCCGGGCTCACACCGTCCGCACGCGGCAAGGTGCGCGATATTTACGATCTCGGCGATAAGCTGCTGATCGTCGCCACCGACCGCCTATCGGCGTTCGACGTAATCCTGCCCACACCCATCCCCGACAAAGGGCGGGTGCTGACGCAGCTCTCACTGTTCTGGTTCGAATTACTGAAGGACGTAATTCCCAATCACGTTTTGAGCGCGAGCGAGTTCCCTGCCCCTTTTGATCGCTATAGCGACGAGCTCGCGGGCCGCTCGATGGTGGTTCGCAAGACACAGCCGTTGCCTATCGAGTGTGTGGTGCGGGGATATCTTTCGGGGTCGGGCTGGAAGGACTACAAGGCCACCGGAGCAATCTGTGGGATCACGCTACCGGCGGGATTGCAGGAATCGGAGAAGCTGCAAGTGCCGATTTTTACGCCTTCGACGAAGGCGGCCGCTGGTCACGATGAAAATATTCCGCTTGAAAGAATGATCGGGGAGGTCGGCAAAGAAACGGCGGAGCTGGTGCGCGCCATAAGCATCGACCTGTATCGACGGGCCGCGGCGTATGCGGAGCCAAGGGGAATATTGCTGGCCGATACGAAATTCGAATTCGGAATGCTGGCTGGGAAGTTGATCTGGATTGACGAAGCGTTTACGCCGGATTCGTCGCGTTTCTGGCCTGCCGCGCAGTACCAGCCGGGCGGCCCACAGCCGTCTTTTGACAAACAATTCGTGCGCGATTATCTGGTGAGGATTCGCTGGGCCAAGACTCCGCCGGGACCGGAACTGCCGGCGGACGTAGTTGCGGCGACACGCGAGAAATACCTGGAAGCATTCCGTATTCTTACCGGGCATGACTTGAACTAATGTTTATTCCGCCGCAGCACAGCGTGTGGAACAGATTTCTGGATGGAGAGTGGCAACGTGAAAGATCAACTCGAAGGACTTGTGAGCCAGATGGTGGAGCGCGGAATTCTGTTCGATGAGGCCGTCGGTGAATTTGAGAAGCGCTTCATCAAGCGAGCGCTGGAACGCGCGGCCGGCAACCAGTCGCGTGCTGCGGAAGTGCTGGGAATCCATCGCAACACGCTGAGTCGCAAGATCGGCGAATACAAACTGGATCACAACGGGCACCGCCGTTCGCATTGAGGCAATCAGCAGCCTCACGTCGGCTGGAATTCGTCACCAAGGAATTTAAGTGTAATCGGCATAGGGGGGTGGTCGCCCTCTCGCCCCTGCCACACGATCGGACATGCGAGTCCGCATCCGGCGGTTCGGCGGGTCGAACCAACCATGAGCCGTGAGCTCGGGAAGTCCGAGCGAGGCGAAGTAAGCGTTGGACAGAGCGATTTTCACCGCTGGCGTGTTCGCAAGGTGCCACGGTCCATCGGAGCTACCCACCGTCTTCGCGGCGTCCTGCGCAGCGATGCCACGCTGGCGGAGCTCTCGATATCTCGTAGTTCCTCGTTTCCACTGTTTCCAGACCATCGACCGAAGTCGGCGTCGGAGCCATTTCTCCAGCTTGGCGAGCACTTCCGGTGTTTCGCATCGTCCGAAGTAACCGATCCATCCGCGGAGATATTCCGCTAAGTCATGGACGATTCGGACGAGGCTTATGCCCCGCGTCCGGCTTGTGAGTTCCCGAATTCGCTCCTTGAACCGCGCCACCGCTTTCGGCGCCAAGCGCCTACCGGCTCGCCGACTGCGGACGTAAATGTTGCAGTCATCCGCATATCTGGTTAACCGATGGCCGCGTCGCTCCAGCTCCTGATCCAGTTCGTTGCGTACGATGTTCGATAGCACGGGCGAGAGAGGTCCGCCTTGCGGCGTTCCTTCCTCGGCCGGACTCACCAGCCCATTCTCCATTACTCCAGCTCGCAAGAACCCACGAATCAGCTTCAGCAACCGCTTATCGGTGACCCGCGCGGCAATCTTTGCGAGCAATCGGTCGTGGTTGACCCGGTCAAAGAATTTCTCGAGATCCAGATCCACCACCCAGCGGTAGCCTTCGGCTTGCTATTGCTGCGCCTTCGCCACCGCCTGATGTGCCGATCGCTTGGGCCGAAACCCATAGCTGTGTTCAGAGAACGTTCCGTCCCAGCTCCTCTGCAGCGCCTGCCTCACCGCTTACTGGATGAATCGATCCAGCACCGTCGGAATGCCCAACTTGCGCACTCCGCCGTCCGGCTTCGGGATTTCCACCCGTTTCACTGGTTGTGGTGTGTAGCTTCCGTTGAGGAGTTGTTCGCGGATGACTGGCCAGTGCTCTTTCAGGTGTCCAGACAATCCCTCGACGGTCATCCCGTCAATGCCTGGGCTGCCTTTGTTGGCCTTCACTCGTCGTAGCGCCTGCTTGCAGTTTTCCCGCTCGCAGATTTCTTCCATCCACTAGCTCGGTAGTCGGACTTTCTGCTTTGCGCTTCGCCAACTCCGCTTCGGTCCCTCCCTCGAAGGCCATCGGGGCTGCACCCCTACTCTCCTCCGGGCATTGGCACGCTCGCCCGACGCTCACGCCTCAGACCCGGTTCTTGTGCATTGGCTCGCGCTTTTGCTCCACGCTTCCTTCAGACTCCACCTCGCGGCGACGCCTTTGCGTTTCGCTATCACTTCACCCTCTATCAGGTTGTGAAGAGGACTTGCACCTCCAAGCCATCAAACATGCTCGGCGTCCTAATAAAAAACGGCCCGCCAATCGGCGGGCCGTTGTTATTTCTTATGTTTGATCGCCCTGATTACGGCTTCTTGGCTGCAGGGCGCCGCGGCGCGGGCTTCTTGGGAGCTCCGGCTTTGGGCAGGTCCTCTTCCTTCACCTTGGCCTTGTCCCAGTGCAGCATGAAAGCGGGATCAGGATCGTAGGAAACCAGGGTGCCCGTGAAGTGAACGGCGCTGTCTTTTTCGAGCTTTTCGGCTTCCGGCTGGCCGACCACTTTCACGTCGAGATCGGGAACGGTGGCAGCGTCAAATTCGGCTTCGCTGGTGACGAAAGCGACTTTGAGCTGCACGGAATCGGTTCCCGGAGTGACCTCGATAATTTTGCCGGGTACTTCGGGAAACTCCAGACCGCACGCTGCAAGCCACACAACTTTAGCCTTGTCGCCGCCGGCTTTCAGATCGGCGATGACCGAGCGCATGGTCATGTCCTTGCGAGCAGCGGTGAGATCGTCGGCGCTCGCCAGCTTGTAGCTGTCGGGACGGCCCGGCGAGCTGCTGGCCAACTGGAGTAGTTCGTTCAATTCGGCATCGGTGAGATTGTCGCAAGCGGCCTGTTGGTAATTGACGATCAACTTGCGTAGATAATCTTTCACCTTGGCGGATTGAGCCTGGGTCGCGCCCTTAGCGGTGACGGCGCGGGCGATGGACCAGAAGGCATCCATCTGCTGCGGAGGAGTCATGGCCATGTAGGCCAGGCCCAAGCGATAACTGGTGATGGCGTCGTCGGGATTCAGTGCCAGCACTGCTTTGTAAGATTGAATGGCGGCAGCATTATCTTTTTGAACCGTGGCCGCCTGCGCCGCCGTGCCGTTGAAATAAATCTGAATCTGTTTTTTCTGAGCGGCGAAAGCTTCTTCGGTCATGGAATCGGGCTTTTTTACTTCATCGAGGGCCTTCAACCCGGCAGCCGCGGCAGCTTGGGCTGACTTAGCCAGAGCGGGATCCACGGCGCCAGTTTTGGCTTGCGCGGGATCGGCAACGATGGCGTTGTAAGCAAAAGCGCGCGCATACAAGGCCTGGTAACGGGCTCCGGCGTCAACCTTGTCGCCCATGGCCACCAGCTTGTCGGCGTACTCAATTACTTTGGGATAGTTCTTCAGCTGGCTGTAGGCCTGGTAGTAGAGCGGGTAAATATAAATCATCAGCGCGGAGTTCGGATATTTGGAGACGAAATCGTCCAGCGATTTCACCTGCTGGGCCGGGCTTTTTTCAGCCGCCGCTGCCTGGTAGGCGTTGTATTCCGCCATGGTGTACTGGGGCTTCGCCGCCGCAGCATCCTGCCCCGCTGCAGCAGCTTGCGTGGCAGCCCTGCTGCCAGCTGCGCCAATAAGATTCAGACAAAGCGCCGCAGCTATCGCGAGGCCCGCCATCTTTTGTGATCCACTCATTTCCGATCCTCTCCTCGCTTAAACACCAAGCCCTGGGATTCTACTCGCACGCGCCCGGGTCACTTCGACCTGAGTTTCCAAATGTCGTTCGGAAAACCATGGAATTATAGGTAAGACGCCAACCCTCCGCAAGTCGTTAACTGCAAGAAAATCCATGTTGCGGAGATTATTTCTCGAATGGCCGTCTTGCTCTATGGATCTCGACTGTCCGGGGACCTGATAGAAGCCTCCGATGTTAAGATGAGTTTCGCATAAAAAGCGTGGCTTACACGAGGAAGAATTTTGATGCATCAAAGTGAGATAGCGGGTGCGGCTAGTGCAGGGGAAAAGCGCCTGTCCGGCGCAGTGGCGCTGGTCACCGGCGGAAGCCGTGGGATTGGACGCGCAATAGCGCTGATGCTGGCGCGATTGGGGGCGTCGGTGGCCATCTGCGGGCGGGATGAGAAAGCACTTAGGAGCGCCCACAACGAGTTGGCCGGTCTGGGAGCGCGCGTATTCTCCGCCGTGGCGGATGTCACGACAAATGCCAAAGTGGAAGATCTCGTGCTGAAGACGGAAGCGGCCTTGGGAGCCATCACCATCCTCGTGAACAACGCGGGGATTGGCGTGTTTGGTCCGGCGCATGAGAAATCGGAGCAGGATTGGGATCGAGTTTTGCACACCAATCTGAAGAGCGTGTTTCTGGTTTCCAAGGCGGTCGCGCCCGGCATGATCGCGCGCAAATCCGGAGACATTATCAATATCAGTTCACTGGCGGGCGTGAACGCCTTTGCAGGCGGCGGGCTGTATTGCGCTTCGAAATGGGGCGTGCAGGGACTTTCGGCGTGCATGGCGGAAGATCTGCGCGGGCACGGGATTCGCGTGAGCGTGATTTGTCCGGGCAGCGTAGCGACGGAATTTTCGGGACGCGGGCCGAAGGATGCATCGAAAGTGCTGTCGCCGGAAGATGTGGCGCACGCAGTGGAGATGATCGTGACGCAAGGGCCGAAAAGCTTCATGAGCCAGGTGCAGATTCGACCGCTGAGCAAACCGTAGTTCCCTTTTCTCCAAACTGTCATCGGTAATTGGCCATCTGGCCGGCGGCACAAACCAGGAAGTTTGACAATTGTCGTTATAACGACTACATTGGTGCCGTGAGTTCCCGCACAAAAACCCGCCCGGGCAGCACCGAAACCAACCTGTTTGTGAACTTCCTGCAGATTGCCGATATTTTCGCCAACCAGGCCGAGCAGGTGGTGAAAACGGCGGGACTGACGGGGGCGCAATACAACGTACTGCGTATCCTGCGGGGAGCGGGAGAGGGCCTGGCGTGCAAGGAAATTGGCGAGCGCATGATTTCCCGCGACCCGGACATCACCCGCCTGCTGGACCGCATGGAAAAACGGGGACTGATTACCCGCGAAAGGCAGAGCGACGACCGGCGGGTGGTCAAGACGCGCGTCACGGCCAAGGGCCTGGGACTGCTGAAGGGTCTCGACCAACCGGTGCGCGAACTGCACAAAAGGCAATTTCAACGTTTGAGCGCGTCGCGGCTTGGGGCGCTGGCCACGATGCTCGAGGAAATCCGGTTGCAGCAAACCCGTGATCCGCAACTGACCCAAACTGGCACACTTTCGTCCGTCGCAGGAATCGAAGTAGACGGGAATGAAAACAAGAAAAAGGGGAATTATAGGTGAAGAATCATCTAAGAAAAATCGTGGTGCTGGTAGGCGTTACGCTACTCTCCTGCGCAGCAAGTTTCGCAGCGACCTCCACATGGAAAATCGATCCGATGCACACCGCGGCGCAATTTTCTGTTCGCCATCTGACCATCTCGACGGTGCGGGGCGCATTCAACAAGGTCACCGGCACGATGCAGTTCGACGACCAGGACGTGAGCAAGTCGAGCGTGGACGTGAGCATCGACGTCTCGACCGTGGATACGCGGGAACCGGCGCGGGATAAGGATTTGCGCAGCGATCACTTTTTCGACGTGGAACACTTCCCGACCATGACCTTCAAGTCCACAAAAGTCGAGCAGGCCGGCGCGGGTAAGTTGAAAGTCACCGGGAACCTGACGATCCGCGGAGTGACCAATGAAGTGGTGCTGGATGTGGACGGCCCGACGGCGCCGATAAAAGACCAGTATGGAAATCAGCGCGCCGCCGTCAGTGCGACGACCAAAATCAACCGGCAGGATTTTGGCGTCAAGTGGAATACCGCGATCGATAACGTAGCGGTGGTGGGCGACGAAGTGAACATTAACATCGATGCGGAAATGATCAAGCAGGCCGCCAAATAAACGCCGGGGAAATGAACGGCGCCAGCCGCGAAATAAATTGGATCAGCAAGAAAAGGAAAAAATAATGCACAAGCGAGCGCCAACGGATTTTCCGGTACACGATTTCATCGCCGAGAGGTGGAGCCCGCGGGCGTTCAGCGACAAGAGTGTCGCGCCTGAAGTGCTGGCCAGCCTGTTTGAAGCGGCGCGCTGGGCGCCTTCGAGCAGCAACGAGCAGCCGTGGGCGTATATCGTGGCGGCAAAAGAAGACGCGGAGAATTTTGCGAAACTGGTCAGCGTGCTGGTTCCCGGCAAATGTGAGCTGGGCAAAAAATGCCGGGGTGCTGGCTTTGGCGGTGGCGGAACTGACCTTTGCAAAAACCGGAAAGCCCAATCGCAACGCGCAGTACGATGTTGGCGCAGCCAGCGCGTGGCTGACGGTGGAGGCCGCATCGCGCGGATTGTTTGTGCACCAGATGGCCGGATACGAGGCCGACAAGGCGCGGCAGGTTTTCGAGATGCCGGCCGGATGGGAACCCATCGCGGCGTTGGCTATCGGTTATCCCGGCGAAGCGGATTCGCTGCCGGAACATATACGCGAGCGGGAGCACGCTCCACGGACGCGCAAGCCGCTTAGCTCATTCGTGATGACCGGCAAGTGGGGGCAAAAAGCGCCATTCGTTCCGTAACATTTTCAGTGTAAATTCAAAACCCGGCATATGAACAGCACACTTGAATTCCTGGTACGCCACGGGTACGTAGTTCTGCTCGGCTGGGTGTTCGTGGAGCAGATCGGGCTGCCCATCCCGTCGATTCCGTTGCTGCTGGCCGCGGGCGCACTGGCTGGCACAGGGCGCATGAATCTTTTTGCCGCGCTGTTCGTCAGCGTGTTCGCGGCGATATGCGCGGATTCGATGTGGTATCAACTGGGCAGAATCAAGGGCATCAGGATTCTGCAGTTGTTGTGCAAGATTTCGCTGGAGCCGGACTCCTGCGTGCGGCGCACGGAAGGAGTCTTTTCGCGACAGGGCTCTCGCTCTTTAATATTTGCAAAATTCCTGCCGGGGCTCGGAACAGTGGCTCCGCCGCTGGCGGGCGTGTTTCATATGCGGCCATCGCGGTTCCTGATGTTCGATGCGATGGGCACGCTGTTGTGGGCGGGATCGTTTCTGGGCGTGGGATTTATTTTCAGCGGGCAGATCGAACGCATCGCGGAGCGGATTGAAGCGCTGGGCGGACGGATGGGCGTGGCGCTGGGGGCGTTTTTTGCGCTTTACATCGCGTACAAATTTATCGGCCGGCAGAGATTTTTGCGGCAGCTGCGTATCTCGCGCATCACCGTGGATGAGTTGAAAGAAAAAATGGATGGCGGCGAGCAAATTGTGATCGTGGATTTGCGGCACTCCATGGATTTCGAAGCGGACCCGCAAACCATTCCTGGGGCGTTTCGCATGGACGCCGGAGAGTTGCAGGAAAAGAACGACCGCTTGCCGCGCGACCGCGACGTAATTCTTTACTGTACTTGACCAAATGAAGCCACTAGCGCCCGTGTGGCGCTGCTGCTCCGCAAACAAGGGATCAAACGCATCCGGCCGCTGCAAGGCGGGCTGGCAGCGTGGCGCGACAAGGGCTATCCGCTGGAAGGCGTGGCCGCGACGGTGAAGCTGGTGCCGATCGAACCGGCAATGAAAAAAGGGTGATGGGCACGCCGCTTAGAGACGCGGCAGAACGATGCCGCCCTGCGACTGGTACTTTCCTTTTTTGTCCTTGTAGCTGATCTCGCAGTCTTCATCGGATTCAAAGAAAAGCACCTGGCACAAGCCTTCGTTGGCGTAAATTTTCGCCGGCAGCGGCGTGGTGTTGCTGATTTCGAGGGTGACGAAACCTTCCCACTCGGGTTCGAACGGCGTCACGTTGACGATAATGCCGCAACGCGCGTAGGTCGATTTCCCCAGGCAGATGGTCAGCACATTTCGCGGGATGCGGAAATATTCTATGGAGCGCGCGAGCGCGAAGGAGTTCGGCGGAATCAGGCAAACGTCGCCTTTGTAGTCCACCAGCGAGCGCGCATCGAAATGTTTGGGATCGACGATGGTGGAATTGACGTTGGTAAAAATTCGAAACTCATCGGCGACGCGGATGTCGTAGCCGTAGGAGGACACGCCGTAGCTGATCACTCCTTCGCGGACCTGGCGGTCCGTGAACGGCTCGATCATTTTGTGCTCCAGCGACATGCGGCGGATCCAGTGATCAGGCTTAACGGACATCCACTCCTCCTGGAAAATCAGATTGATTAGAAAATCGTGTTGCGGCGTCTCAAAAAACCAATTCGAGTGTTTCACAAAGGAACGTCAGTGTAGTTGAGGCGGTCGCGTCTTGACAACCTACGGCGCACCCTCTAGCATCTGCCCACAGAACGCGGGAGGCTCGTTTGATCAAGCTGGACATCGTAAACGCCGTGGTGACAAAAACCAACATCAGCCGCACCAAGGCCGAACAGGCAGTAGAGACGGTTTTCGAATCGTTGAAGGCCGCGCTGGGCCGCGGGCAACGCATCGAATTGCGCCGCTTTGGAGTCTTCAGCGTGAAGCCACGAAAAACCGGAATCGGAAGAAATCCACGCACCGGCGAGGAAGTGAGCATACCGCCGGGGAAAGCAGTTCGCTTCAAGCCCGGCAAGGAATTGCAGGGATTGGAAGGCGCGAAGCCAACCGAGTAGTTTCCATCGCATGAAAATTTGAACGTCACGGCGGTTGCCGGTTCGCAGTTTGACCTGCGTGAGTGGCGCAGCCGCCGCAACTGTGCTGTACTGTGATTTGTTCGCTTGCAAGGTTTGCCAGACCATTCCGTGGCCACTCGATTCCCAGAAGGCGTAACTCAACCGGTTCCCGCTTCCTCTCGTGCAGATTGGCGAACTCTTCTCGCTGCGCGCGCGTATTACGGTGCAGTGCCGCCGCGGCCTTCGCGCAAGAGTCTGGCGCTTGCGGCGTTGCTGTTCCTGTTGACGTTGTGCACCTGCCTGGTTGCCGGAGCGCATTTTTCCATCGCGTTTGCGCACAATGAGTCTCTTTCGATGGACGAATTTGAGCGCGCGTTCAAGCTGTTGTACCAGAATCCGGCGGCACTGCTGGCCGGCTTGCCGTTCGCGATTACATTGATGACCATTCTGCTGGCCCACGAGCTGGGGCACTTTTTTGCGTGCCGCCACCATCACATCCGCACGACCTATCCATTTTTTATTCCGGCGCCGACGCTGATCGGGACATTCGGCGCGTTTATCTTGTTGCGCTCGCCGATTCGCAATGTTCGCGCGTTGTTCGATGTAGGCGCGTCAGGGCCCTTCGTAGGTTTCGTGTTTGCGGTTCCGGCGCTGATCTATGGCGTGCTTTACGCGAAAATTGTTCCCGGGCTTGCCAATCCCAACGATGCGGCTGTGGTGTTTGGAGCGCCGCTGATTCTTGATTTACTGGCGAAGGTTTTTCATCCCGGCGAAGCGGTGGGCAATCTTCTCTTGCATCCGGTGGGCCGGGCGGCGTGGGTGGGACTTTTTGCTACTTCGCTGAATCTGCTGCCGTCAGGGCAACTTGATGGCGGGCATATTCTGCGGTCGCTCAGCGTGCGTGCGCATCGATTTGTTTCTATGTTTTTACCGGCGCTATTGATCCTTTTGGGTTTCTTCCGACACTGGGGCGGCTGGTACATCTGGGCCGCGATTTTATTCGGGTTGCGATTTATGCGCATGGCTCCGGTGTACGACACAACTCCTCTCGATCCGGACCGGCGGTTCGCCGCGCTGCTGGCGCTGCTGATATTTCTACTGTGTTTTATGCCCGCGCCGATTCGTTAATTTGTGACGACGTTCGAACCGCGTTGAAGTTCCGATTGACCTCAACCGAACTGCGGTTATCATGCTTCGTTACCGCTGATAGCGCACAGCTCCCACTCCCATGCCACCTCTCCTTCGAACACTGCGACTGACTGATCTTTTGCTGCTGTTTATCGGCTCAGTGATCGGCTCGGGAATTTTTCTCACTCCCGGGCTGATACTGCAGCGCGTGGATGGCTCGGTTGGACTTTCGCTTCTGGTTTGGGTGGTTGGCGGGATTTTATCGCTGCTCGGCGCGCTGACCTATGCGGAGTTGGCCGCCGCCAATCCTGAAGCCGGCGGACTCTATTGCTACATTCGCGATGGATTCGGCCGCGCGCCGGCATTTCTATACGGTTGGTGCCTGTTTCTGGTGATCGCCAGCGGAACGATTGCGGCGCTGGCGCACGCCTTCACCCGCTACCTGGCGGAAATTATTCCGCTGTCGCCGATCGCCATCAATGTCGTAGCGGTGGTGATGATCGCGGTGGTGACGGCGGTAAATGTGTGGGGCACGCGCAAGAGTTCGGACCTGCAAAACTGGACGACACTCACGAAGGCGGGCATCGTAGTGATTTTGAGCGCGGTTCTGCTGTCTCTGGGCCACCATTATTCCGATCTGGGGCCCGCGCTAGGCACGTCGCAACGGGGATTTTCGCTGGCGTCGAATTTTGGACTAGCTATGATTGCAGTGCTGTGGGCTTACGAAGGATGGCAATTCGGCACTTACAGCGCGGGAGAAGTCGTAAAGCCGCAGCGCGCTTTTCCCGAAGGCGTTTCTTCTCGGCTCGGTATTTCTGATGGCGCTTTATCTGATTGCCAATATTGCCTACCTGGTGGCGCTGGGGCCCGCGGCCGCTACCGTGAGTGACGCCATCGCGGCGGACGCCGTCGGATTAGTGCTCGGTCCGTGGGCGGGGAAAATCGTCGCGGTGGCGATTTTAATTTCAACGTTCAGCGCCACCAACAGCGTGGTGCTGACAGCTCCGCGCGTTTTTTACGCCATGGCCAACGACAGGCTCTTTTTCAGAAAGCTTGCCGAGGTGCATCCGCGATTTCAGACGCCGGCGGCGGCGATTGTGGCGCTGGGAGTGTGGTCCGCGGTGCTTTCCTGCGCGGGAAGATTTGCGGAGCTGGCCTCCGGCGCGATTTTCATCGGATGGATTTTCTACGGATTGGGGGCGGCGGCGATTTTTCCGATTCGCCGCGCGTCAAAAGGATTGCCAATTCCCTACCGCGTGCCAGGGTACCCGTGGACACCGCTGATTTTTGTGCTGGTTGCCGCCGCCATCGTCGGAAACGCCGTGTTTCTGGCGTTCAGCGATCCGCGTCAATTCCGTTATCTGGCTGCGGCGATCGTGATTCTCGTTGCTGGGACTTCCCGCGTATTTCTTCTGGCAGAAAAAACAACGGCAGAATTAATTTTTGGCGCTACATCAGACTCAATGGGTCCATGTCCACGAGCACCGCGGTGTCGGGGATTTCTCTGGCCCCGCAATAGTCGAGCGCGCCGGTCAACATTCGGGTGAGCAGGGAGCGCTTCGGCGATTTGAGCAAAAATTGGAAGCGATATTCCTTTTTTAGGCGAGCGAGCGGCGCGGTGGCGGGGCCCAGAATCCGCGCGCCTTTGCCATCGTGCGGCAAAAAATATTCTGAGAGTCTCCCGAGACCAACGGATGGCCTTCTCCAGGCTGGTGTCGCGCACAATCACGTTGGCTAACGAGGTGAACGGCGGATAAGCCATGGTTTGGCGGAAATTCATCTCGCGCTCGAAAAACGCGGTGTAATCCTGCTTGACGGCGTCCTGGATGGCGTAGTGCTCGGGATAAAAGGTCTGGATCAAGACACGGCCATGGAGTTCACCGCGTCCGGCGCGGCCCGCGACCTGGGTGAGCAACTGAAAGGTGCGCTCGGCGGCGCGAAAATCGGGCAGGCTGAGCAAGGCGTCGGCGGAAACCACGCCAACCAGCGTGACGCGCTGAAAATCGTGCCCCTTGGCGAGCATCTGCGTGCCGACCAGAATATCCAGCGCGCCACCGGCGAAGGCGCCGAGAGTCTGCTGATACTGGCGCTTGGTGCGGGTGGTGTCGCGATCGAGGCGGGCGATGCGTGCGGTGGGAAATTCCTTGCGCAGCCGTTCTTCCAGATGCTCTGAACCTTCGCCGAAAAAATAGACGTATTTCGAATCGCACTTGGGGCAAACCTTCGGCACCAGCGCGATGAAACCGCAGTAGTGACACTCCAGACGGTTTCTGTTTTTGTGATAGGTCATGGAGATGCTGCAATTGGCGCATTGCACC
The DNA here is from genome assembly GCA_963819625.1 of uncultured Acidobacteriota bacterium. GTDB lineage: Bacteria > Acidobacteriota > Terriglobia > Acidiferrales > UBA7541 > Acidiferrum. The sequence continues at coordinate 78,566 of CAWFWY010000015.1, read as the reverse complement.
GACGCACCGCAACTGCGGCAGAGCACGGACCAGGAATATCCGCGGCGGTTGATGAGCACCAGCGCCTGCGTTCCGTTGGTCAAACATTCCTGAATGCCTGCGTGCAGCGCCGAAGAAATGGAGCCGGCCTGATGGGTCTGGCGAAACTCTTCGCGCAGATCGACAACTTCCACATTTGCGAGCGAGCGATTTTCTACGCGGGAAGCCAGCGTGAGCAGTTCGTATTTTCCAGTGACGGCGTGATGGTAGGTTTCAAGCGATGGCGTGGCGGAGCCGAGCAGGGCAACGGCGTTTTCCATTTTCGCGCGCACGATGGCCACGTCGCGGCCGTGATAGCGCGGGGTTTCTTCCTGCTTGTAGCTGTTTTCCTGCTCTTCGTCGACGATAATCAGACCGAGGCGATCGAGCGGCGCGAACACTGCGGAGCGCGTGCCCACCACCACCCGGGCATCGCCATTGCGCACACGCCACCATTCGCGGGCGCGCTCGACATCGGTGAGCGCTGAGTGCAGCACGGCGACGCCTTCGAAGCGCGCGCCAAACCAGGCGCGGCACTGGCGGCCAATCCACAAGGTCAACGCGATTTCCGGGACCAGCACGAGCGCGGTTTTCTGGCGCGCGAGAGTTTCCTGAATGGCGCGCAAATAAACTTCGGTTTTGCCACTGCCGGTGACGCCGTATAGCAACTGCACGCCAAATTCGCCTAGTTCGAACCTGGCGCGAATGCGTTTCAGCGCGTGATCCTGTTCGGGATTCAGTTCGTGGGCGGGCGGCGCATAGCCTACGTCAAAGGGGTCTTCGGCAGGATCGACGGGCTCCTGCCAACTATCGAGTAGGCCTTCGGCGAGCATGCGGTCGATTGAGGCGCGCGACACCTCGGCTAGAGTTAGCAACTGCGGCAGTGGAAGTGGGCCGCGTTCGGCTTGCAGCAACTCTTGTACACGCTTGATCTGTTGCTGGACTTTCTCGAGGGCTTTTCCCTGCAGGAGACGAGTTTTCTGTCGGAGCTGCAGCGGACTGCGATGAAGCTTCGCTCCTCCACGCGAGAATGGTTTGGGTTTTCTGATTGCGCTCGAGGAGGCTCTGGCGAATGTTGACGAGGCCGCGGCGGTTGAGGCGCTGTAAGAGAGCGGTGTTCAATCCAAACTTTGCCAGCGAAGTTGCCGTCAAAGTTCCTTGCTTCGCCATCAATTTCGAAAGCAGAGCGATTTCTTCGGGATTGAAATCGCTGCTGAGCGTGGCTGCTTTCGAATTGACGAACTGGCGGCCGGCTTCAGTGATGACGATTTGCTGTTGCGATTTAAGTTCCGTCACCGGCGGCAACATGGCGCGAAAAACTTCTCCTACTGGCGCGAGGTAATACGCGGCGATCCAGTGGCCGAGCTCAATCAGGGATGGCGTCAAGGCCGGAATGACGTCGAGGACCTGGCTGATTTCGCGGATTTTTGTATTTTCCGGCGGATGGGCGGGAAGATCGTCGACTACACCGACCATGGATTTTTTTCTGAAGGGTACGAGCACGCGGGTGCCGGGCTGCACCGCATCGCGCAACGTTGCTGGCACTGCGTAGGTGAATGTTGTGCGCAGCGGGACGGCTAGCGCTACGTTGCAAAATGTTTCGCTCATATGGCGGGGTGTAGTTTAGCAGCTGCGACGCGTTGACAGACGGCGACCAGCATTGTGCTACAGGCTGATCAGCAGGATGCCGGCGAAAATGGTGGCGATGCCCGCCCACTGCCACTTGGCGACATGTTCTTTCAGGAAGACGGCGGCCAAGCCGACAGTAACCGCTCCATAAAGCGAGCCGAGAACGCTGACGATGGCGACTTGTTCCAGTTGCATGCCGCGATTGCTCATGACGAACGCGCTGGTGTCGAGCAGGCCCATGGCCCAGACGTACCAACGGACGTGGCCGCGCGGAAGGCCGACGGGATGCTTGATCACGAGCAGGACAATCATGGTGAGAATTACGCAGGTAGCGCGAATCATCCACACCGTTTGCGGCGCGCCGACGCGCGGCACGATGCGATTCCCCAGCAGCCAGAAGAGTATTCCAAATCCCGCGGCGGAACACAGCGCCCATCCCAGGCCTTTGCCGCTGCGCGTGTTGGCTTCGACGTCGTCTGCATGCGGGGCCTGTTCGCCGCGAGCGACCAGCAGGACGCCAAGCATGGTGCAGACTATTCCGGCGGCGCGCGCAGCGGTCAGGCGTTCGCCAGTAAGAAAAGATAACGTAACCGTGAGAGCGGGATAGCTGGCGGAGAGCGGCGCGACCACCGCCATCTTGCCAATTTCGAACGAGCGATACAGCGTGAGCGTCGAGAAGGCGTTGATGCAGCCGGCCAAAATTCCCCAGGCCCACGGCTGCCAGCCGGAGCCGTCGTGCAAGTGCCCCCAGCCGCCGAGCCACGGCAAACAAACGCTGAGCAGCACCAGGCCGGTGGCCTGCATATAAAACATGGTGCGCACCGTGCCGATGCGTTGGGTGGCAAATCGCGCGAGAAAGTCTGAGCCGCCCCAGGTGACGGCGGTGAGCAGACCCAGCAGAATTCCCATGCGGCTAGTCTCTCATCGCCGGGGCGCGTTGCATCACGCGGGACAAATTATTTCTGAAGATTTTTTTCTTGTTTCAGGGATCACGCTTGGGCAGGCTTGCTTTTTTTGACTTCCAGTCCCAGCTCGGCCATCACTTTTTGCAGATCTTTCCAGACTTCGCTTTTTGCGGCGGGATTGCGCAGTAAATAGGCGGGGTGATAGGTGGCCATCAGTTTTCTGCCGCGAAATTCGAGCCACTGGCCTCGGAATTGAGATATGCCGCGAGTGGTTTCGAGAATGGTCTGCGCGGCGATGCTGCCGAGGCAGACGATCACGTGGGGCGCGACCAGATCGATCTGGCGAAATAAAAACGGCGAGCAGGCGGCGACTTCGTCTTTTTCAGGGGCGCGGTTTTCCGGCGGGCGGCATTTAACGACGTTGCAGATGTATACATCGCCACGGCGCAAGCCCATGGCCTCAATCATCTGCGTCAACAGCTTGCCAGCGCGGCCGACGAATGGCAGGCCTTGCAGGTCTTCGTCGCGCCCGGGACCTTCCCCGATAAAAAGCAGCCTAGACTGCGGACTGCCGTCACCGAAGACAATTTTGTTGCGGCCCTTGTGCAGCTTGCAGCGGATGCAGTCGCCGATGTCGGTGCGAATGTCCTGCAGCGTGACATCCAGGATTTTGGGGAGGGCGAACAGATCAGGAGCCACTGACGCGCGCGGCAGGGGTTTGAGCGGTGCTGGGGGTTCGATCATCTTTTGCGTGGCCTCATAGGCTGCGGCGACTCCGGCGTAAGGTGTGGCGGCTTCGACGTGAATACCCTCCAATGCAGCGCCAACGCGGTCGCGGAAAAATTCGCGGATACCGATATCCTGGTAATAACGAAGGCGGTCGGAAAGTTTTTGCTGGAGGTTTTCGGGAAGACGGCCGGGCATGACAGGAATCAGACCGCCGACAGACGGGTGGCCTGTTTGGTGCGGTGCGCGCTGCGCAGGCGGACAACTTCATCGAGAATGCGCTGGGCGACTTCGGACTTGCTCATCTTGGGCAAGGCTAGATCGCGCCCGTCGCGGGAAAACAAGGTGACCACATTTGTATCGTGGTCGAAGCCGGCGCCTTCCGCGGTGACATCATTGGCCACGATCAGGTCGAGATTTTTAGCGGCAAGCTTTTTGCGTGCGTTCTGCGCCACACTGGCGGTTTCCGCGGCAAAGCCAACGACAAATTTGTCGCCCTTGGCGCCCGCGACTTCTTTCAAGATGTCGACAGTCGGTTCCAACCGCACGCTCAAAGCGGCAGCGGTCTTTTTCATTTTGTCGGCATGTTTCTGCGCCGGGCGGTAGTCTGCAACGGCGGCGGCAAAAATTCCAATCGAGCAAGCCGCAAACTCTTTGGTGACGGCCTGATTCATCTGCTCGGCAGTGCGCACATCGATGCGGCGAACGCCTGCAGGAGTTTCGAGCGCGGTCGGACCGCTGATAAGGATTACGTCCGCCCCACGCCGCGTTGCAGCCCGCGCAACTGCATAGCCCATTTTTCCGGAAGAGCGATTGGTCAGATACCGCACCGGATCGAGATCTTCGCAGGTCGGGCCAGCGGTGACCAGCACAGTCTCTCCGGCCAAATCCTGTTTGGTCCGCAGCACGGCTTTCACCGCGGCGATAATTTCTCCGTGCCCGGCAAGCCGGCCGGCGCCAACCATCCCGCAGGCGAGGTAGCCTTCATCGGGTTCAACGACGTTCACGCCGCGCTCTCGCAAGGTGCTGATATTTTCCTGCGTGGCCGGGTGATTCCACATATTCACGTTCATCGCGGGAGCGACAATCACCGGTGCGGCAGACGCCAGATACAAGGTGCTCAGAAAATCGTCGGCAATCCCGCGCGCGAATTTGGCAATGATATCGGCGGTGGCGGGAACGACCAGCAGCAAATCGGTTCGCTGCGCGACAGCAATGTGTTCGATGGCGCTTTCGAGATTGGCTTCGGTTTCCGAATTGTCAAACAGATCAGTAATTACTTTTTGCCCGGTCAAAGCGGCGAAGGTCAGCGGAGTGATAAACTCGCGCGCGCCTCGGGTCATAACCACTTCGACGGTGAATCCGTCCTGCTGCAACAGGCGCACCAGCTCGGCGGCCTTGTAGGCCGCGACTCCTCCGGTCACACCCATGGTGATTCGCATGGCGTTTGTGGCAGCGGCGCTACTTGCGGCGCTTGTTGCCGTCCTTATCCTCGTCGATGGAATCCGGCTCCACGAAATCGTATTCGAGCAGGCTGTGATCCAGCTCTTCCACGGCGATTCGCGTGGCTTTCTGCGTTCTCGGATTCTCCACCAGCGGCGGTGCGCCGGCCATGATCTGCCGGGCGCGCCGGGCCGCCAACACTACGTAAGCAAACTGGCTCTCAGGAGCTTTAGTCAGCACGGTCATTTCAGTCTTTCCCCCCAAACGATGCCAGAAGTTCTTCCACTCGATCTTGACGCCGCGTTTTTGTACAACGCAGCGCTGTTACGATGGCCTGCACTTCGCGTCCTGCCCGTTCAATATCGTCGTTCACTACGCAAAAATCGTAATACTTTCCAAACTCGGCGATCTCATCGCGCGCTTTAGACAGGCGCCGCCCGATTTCTTCGTCCGAATCCTGCCCACGCGAGCGCAGCCGGCGTTCCAGCTCTTCGCGCGACGGCGGCAAAATAAAAATCGCCACCGACTGCGGGAGCTTTTCTTTCACCTGCGAAGCGCCCTGCACGTCAATCTCTAGAACGAGATCGAGCCCGGACTTTTGCGATCCCTCCAACCATTTTTTCGGCGTGCCGTAGGAGTGCCTGCCAAACACGCGGGCATATTCCAGAAAATCGCCGCGGCCCACCATGGTTTCAAATTCCGCGTCCGTGACAAAATCATAGCACTTCCCACTGGCCTCGGTCGCGCGACGCCCCCTGGTAGTACATGAGATGGAAGGCATGGTGCCGGGCATTTCCAGAACTTTCTGCACCAGGGTGGATTTTCCGGAGCCCGAGGGGCCGGACACGATGATCACCAGGGGCGCAATCTTGGCGGCCTCGCTCATTCGATGTTCTGAACCTGCTCTCGCAATTTTTCAATATCCGATTTTATCTCCAGGGCCAGCCCGGTGATGGCCAGCGCTTCGGTGTCCACGCCGGGCGTTTTGGAAAGCAGGGTGTTGGCTTCGCGATGCATCTCCTGCAGGAGAAAATCGAGTTTCTTGCCCATTTCGCCGGCGCCGCCCAGCAGATTGCCGAATTGCCAAACGTGACTTCGCAGCCGCTGCAATTCTTCGCTGATGTCGCTGCGTTCCGCGAGGATCGCCGCCTCCTGCGCCAGGCGCGCGGGCTCGAGCGCCGCCCCGCTCAACAATTCTTTCAAGCGGGCATCGAGACGCTTCGCGAACGCGGGCCGCAGTGTTTCCGCAAGCACATCGACCTGATCGGCCTCGGCTGCAATTTTTGTAAGCCGCGCGCGCAACTCTTCGATCAGGTGAGCGCCTTCCGCGCGGCGCATCTCATCGAGCTTTCCCAGCGCGTCGCGCAGGCAACCTTCAAGCGCGCGTCCAAGCTGCTCCTGGCTTTCTTCGCTTTGCGGCGCGGCTATGCCCAATCCTGAAATAACGCCGGGCAAACGCAGCAGTGCCACGACATCGACGTCCGCGGCGGCACGCGTCTCCTGGCGCAACGCCTCGGCGGCGCGAAGGTAGGCCTTCACCAATTCCTGATTTACCTGGATGGTTGCGGCAGTGCGCGGTTCGGCGGCCACCTGAAGTTCCACGTGGCCGCGATGGATGCGTTCTCGCACCACCTGCCGAAGGCGAGGCTCGTACTGCTCGAGTCCTTCGGGCATGCGCATTTTCAAATCGAGAAAGCGGTGGTTGACGCTTTTGACGCTGACCCGCAGGGCGAGGTCGGTAGTTTCCGTGTGCGCCTGGGCGTAGCCGGTCATGGACATGCATTCTGGATTTCTGATTGCCGCTGAAGTGTGGCTCATAGGGCTCTTGGCTTGGCGCCGACCTCGGACGCTGACCTTGCCGGCGCCAGCATGTCGTCGTCCGCGAACTGAATATCGTGAAGCCGGGCGTAGGTGCCGCCGCTGGCGATTAATTCCGTGTGGGTGCCGCTCTCGCGAATCTGTCCGTCTTCCAGGACCATGATTTTGTCGGCGCGGCGAATGGTGGCCAGGCGGTGAGCGATTACAAAAGTGGTGCGGCCGACCATCAAATTGGCCAGCGCTTTCTGAACAAACATTTCGGATTCGGCGTCGAGCTCGGAGGTAGCCTCATCGAGAATCAGGATGGGCGAATCTTTGAGGATGGCGCGGGCGATGGCGATGCGCTGGCGTTGGCCGCCGCTCAACCTGGTGCCACGCTCGCCGACCAGAGTGTTATAGCCCAGGGGAAGCTCGGTGATGAAATCATGCGCCAGCGCGGCCTGCGCCGCGGCTTCCACGCGCTCTTTGGCGACGTCGGTGAGGCCGTAACAAATATTGTTCCACACCGTATCGTAGAAAAGAATATTTTCCTGCGCGACCATGGCGATCTGGTCCCGCAGCGAGCGGATGGTCACCTCGCGAATGTCAGTGCCGTCGACACGAATGGCGCCGGAAGTCACTTCGTGGAATCGCGGGAGCAGATTCACAAGAGTAGTTTTTCCCGCGCCGCTGGAGCCCACGAAAGCAATCACTTCCCCTTTACGCGCGTGCATGCGTGACGTTTTGCAAAACCATGGCAGAGCCGGGAGCGTAGTTGAAACCAACGTGATCGAACTCGATTTCCCCTGCGAAATGCCGGGAGGATTTTAGCGCCGGGCTGCTCGATGTTTTCCTGTTCGAGATCGAGGTAAGCAAACACCTGGGTGCTGGCTCCCTGAGCGGCCTGGAACTGCTGATAGACATTACCCATGCGTTTGAGCGGCATGTAGGCATTGAACATGGCGTAGATAAAAGTGAAAAATTGGCCGGTAGTCATCACGTGATGCTGGATCTGGCCGCGGGCATAGAGCAGCAGCAAGGGAATCACTATCGCGCCGAGCAAATCCATCAACGGCGAGGTAATTACCGCGGCGCGCACCCAGCGCATATTCTCGCGCAACAATCTTTTCGCGGCTTCGCGGAACTTGCGAATCTCAAACTGCTCCATGCCGAAAGCTTTGACCACGCGATTTCCGCTGACGGTTTCCTGCAAAATCTGACTCAGGTCTCCCAGGCGGGACTGGCTATTTTCCACGGAGCGGCGGATTTTGCGGCCAAATTTATTCACCGGCCAGATGACCAGCGGCAAAAGCACCGCAGACCCCAGCGCCATTTTCCAGTTGACCACCAGCAACACCGCGACAAATACCAGAAACGTGAAGCCTTTTTGAAACAGGTCGGCGAGATATTCGCTGAGCGCGACACGGGTGCGCTCCACATCGTTGATCACCGTGGAGTTCAAACGCCCGGTAGAGTTGTGCTGGAAAAAACCCATGGGCTGGCGAATCAGCCGCGCGTAGACCTGATTGCGCAAATCGGTGACCGCCGCCTGCCCTACGTACTGAATTTCGGTAGTGCCCAGATATTCCGCCACCGCTTTAGAAACGTAGAGAATCAGCAAGGCTATGGCGAAGACGGTCCAAACGTTGTGAATCCTCGGCGGGAAAAAATCGTTGAGATAAATAGTTCGGCCGGACCAGGGCAACTTGACGAGGGTCAGCATCGAGCCAACGGCGGCGGGATTTAGCACGCGATCGACGGCGGGGGCGACCATCAAGGCTACGCCGCCTTCCGCGAGCGCCACAAAGGCCAGCAACAATATGCCGGCGCCGAGGCGGAACGAGTATGGCCGCACATAGCCGAACAGGCGTTTTAATTGTGGTGAAAACAACGATGCCACGCTTCAGACTCCCCCGAACGTTGCACTTGGTACGCTATTCGCCGTCCGATGACGTGTCAAGTTTCCGGACAGCCGATAAAACGCTCTTTGCGGCCGCCGGCCCGATGTCTGCTAGCGCCGGCTCCGGGTAAACGCCAAGCCGCTTGTGCAAACTATTTCAAAATGTCGCGGTGAAAGACCTTGGCCGTGACACCGCGCTTTTCGAACGACTTCTTCACGTCTTCGGACATCATCACCGAGCGGTGCTTTCCACCGGTGCAGCCAAAGGCGATGGTCAAATAACTTTTGCCTTCATGAATGTAGTGCGGAAGCAGGTAAGTGAGCAGTCCCTCGACGCGCCGCAAAAATTCTCCCGTTTGGGGAAAGGAACGAATATAGCGGCGGACCTTGGGATCTTTTCCGGTGAATTCGCGCAGGCTCGGAATGAAATGCGGATTGGGCAGGAAGCGCACATCAAAGACCAGATCGGCATCGGTAGGTACTCCGTAACGATAGCCAAAACTGACCACCGAAACCATCAGCGGGCGCTTATCCGGATTTTTGAATCGCTCGGTAACGAAGTGCCGCAGCTCGTGCACGTTGAATTGCGTGCTGTCGATCACCACGTCGGCCAGTTTTCGAATGGGGCCCATCAGCGCGCGCTCATGACGTAAACTTTCGCGCACGGAAAAGTTTTTACCCAGAGGATGTGGCCGCCGCGTTTCGCTGTACCTGCGCAGCAGCGCGTCGTCGCTGGCTTCGATGAATACGAGCGTGATGGGATGGTCCTTGCGTAAGTGTTTCAGCAGGGGCGGCAATTTCTGCAATTGCAACCCTTCGCGCGCGTCAATCATCAGCGCTGCGCGCGCAAAATCGCCTTCGCCTGCGGCGTGGAGCTCGGCAAAAATCGGCATCAGCTCGACTGGCAGGTTGTCGACGCAATAAAAACCCATGTCTTCGAAGGATTTCAGAACAGTGCTTTTGCCAGACCCGGAAAGTCCGGTAAGGACGACGAGATGGCGCGTGTCGTGTCGCGTCGGCTGGCGTTTCACCGCGCCGGCGCCTTAACTCTTCACCCGGCGCTGATGGGTGCTGGGAATTCTCATGTCTTCGCGGTATTTCGCAACGGTGCGGCGGGTTACGTGGATTCCGGCGTCATCGAGTTTCTTGGCGATCTGCTCGTCGGTCAGGGGCTTGGTGCCGTCTTCTTCTTCGATCATTTTTTTCACCACGCGCTTGAGGGTCAAGAGCGACATGGCGCCGCCTTCCGGCCCGTTCACCGACTCGCTGAAAAACGAACGCAGCTCCAGAACGCCCTGGGGCGTGTGTGCATATTTGCTGGCCACCGCGCGGCTGACGGTGGAGGGATGCACGCCGACTTCTTCGGCGACTTCCTTGATCATCATGGGCTTCAGAGCGTCCTGCCCGTGATCGAGAAATTCTCCCTGGCGCGCAATGATGGACTGGCATACGCGAAGGATGGTGTGCTTTCTCTGCTCGATGTTTTTCATCAGCTGGATCGCGGCGGTGAAACGCTCTTTGACGTAATTGCGCACATCGCGATCGGAAGCGTCTTTGACCAAAAGTCGTCGGTAGGTCGGGCTCAGGCGAAGCTGCGGCATGTCGTCTTCATTGAGGAAGGCCACCCACTGGTCGTCCACTTTTCGAAAGTACACGTCGGGTTCGACCAAGCGCGGCTCGGTCTTGTTGTAACGCAATCCCGGACGCGGATCGAGCTTGCGAATGACTTCGAGCGAGCGCTTCACCACTTCCAGGGGACGATTCAACGCGCGCGCCACTTCTTTCAGCTGGTTGCCCTGCACCTGTTTCAAATGATCGGAAACAATCTGCTGCGCCAGGGTATTCTGCGGATCGAAGGCCTTGATTTGCAGCAGCAGGCATTCGCGCAGATCGCGCGCGCCGACTCCGATGGGATCGAAATCCTGCACGACAGCGATGGCGTCGTCGAGATCGTCCTGCGAATATTTTCCCGACTGCGAAAGCTCTTCCATCGAGGCGGTCAGGTAGCCGTTCTCGTCCAGGTTGCCGATGATGCTTTCGGCCAGCTCCTTTACCGTGTCGGAGCAGATGGTCACGCTGAGCTGCCAGGCGAGGTGATCGCTCAAGCCGCTGGGCGAAGATAAAAATTTCTCAAACGAAGGGCGCTCGGAAACTTCGCGCTCCTGCGACTGGCCGCCATCGCCGCCGGTATCGAGATACTGGTTGAAAAAGCTGCCGACGTCGAACTCGTCGAAAGGATTGGCTTCGGGTTTCTCGGGGACTTTTTCGGTTTCAGCTTTGAGAAAATTTTCGTCGCTGTAATTGTCGGTCTGGGTAGGCTCTTCGCTTAATTCTTCCAGGACGGGGTTGGCGATCATTTCCTGGTTGATCATTTCGCGCAGCTCCAGGCGGTTCAGCGCCAGAACGCTGACCATCTGCACCAAACCGGGCGTCAGAATCTGCTTCTGCGACACCCTGAGGTTTAGTTTTAGTCCCTGCCACGCCATGCTGTTCAGCCCTCTGCAGCTCGTTTGCCAATTACGATGCTAGTTCAGTCGAAAATGATCGCCCAGATAAACCCGGCGAACTTCCGCATGGTTGCTCAGGGCGTCGGGAGTGCCCTGTGCCATTATTTTCCCATGATTCACGATGTACGCGCGATCGGTTACATTCAGAGTTTCCCGCACGTTATGGTCGGTGATCAATACGCCAATTCCTGAACGGCTCAAATCGCGAATGGTTTCCTGAAGGTCCTTCACGGTAAGGGGATCGATACCCGAGAATGGCTCGTCCAGCAGGATGAACGAGGGCGAAAGCGTCAGAGAACGCGCGATTTCCAGGCGCCGGCGCTCTCCGCCGGAAAGCACATAGGCCTTGCTGGTTCGAACGGTTTCCAGGCCCATCTGCACCAGCAACTCCTCAAGCCGATCGCGCTGCTGCTCGGGAGTCAGCGGCAGCGTCTCGAGCACCGCGAGCAAATTTTCTTCACTGGTAAGCTGGCGAAAAACGGAAGGTTCCTGGGGGAGATAGCTGATTCCACTGCGGGCCCGGAGATACATGGGAAGATCGGTGATTTCTTCCCCGTTAAGGATTACACGGCCAGAATCGGGCCGCGTCAACCCCACCATAATATAAAATGTAGTGGTTTTTCCGGCACCGTTGGGGCCGAGCAGCCCCACAACTTCACCCTGCCCAATCTCCAACTGCACGTCGTCGACAACCTTGCGGCCGCGGTATGTCTTGCTTAACTCAACCGCCTGGAGATTCAGCATACCTCGTCATTTCTCGACTCGGTGTTTCGTCAACGTTCGCGAGCCATTTTCTGAATCGACGATGATCGTATCATCCGCTAAAAAGAAGGTCAATTGACGCCCGGTGGTGGTGCCTTGCGTGCCGTCGTAAAGCGTGGGTTTTCCGCCGCTCATCACGAATTTTCCTTCGGCGGCGGTGTACTCGGCGTGCTCGGCGGTAGCTTTGCGGCCCTGCTCTTCCACGATCACTCCGCCATCGCCGACGGCGCGGCTGATCTGCTGCGCGCCCGCGGGAGTGCTGGGCGATTTTTCCGAACCAGCCGCGGAGCTGGCGTGCGTGAAATAAAGATCCAACACCTCGCTGCGGATCCGTTGGGCGTCCGATTGCACAACCACATGCCCCTCGAGGTGGGCGCGATTTTCCAGTTCCTCGTAGGCCAAGGAGTTGGCCGCGATATGCCAGAGAATTGTTTTCCTTGCGGACTTGTTGCCTGCCGACACGGTCACGGTTTCGCGCGGCGCAGCCTGGGGAAACACGGCGCGCAGTTTGCCGACGGCATTCAACTGCTTCGTTTTCTGCAGCAGCTCGATGGAGTCGGACTCCAACACTGAATCGCCCTGCCACAGGCGCGCGTGGCCGCTATACAGCGCGCGCGCGGTCTTTGCGTTGCCCTGCATTTTCTCCGCGGTGATATTGGCCGGAACACCGGCAAACTGCGGCGTCGCGCCCTTACCGGGAAACGCGGTGGAGCGCACAGGGCCTTCCGCGCGAATGTCGCCACTGGATTGCGTGAAAACAATGCTGGCCGCGTGCGTTTCCGTCGACGCGTCGCGAACCACAGCCTGGCCCGTCAGTGTTGTTGTCTGGCTGGCGCGTACCGCCACCGCGCGATCAGCCTGGCCGCTTCGCTCTCCTTCTTTGAACTTCACATTGTCGTTCAACACGATTTGCGACCAGCCGCCGCCGGCTTGCAGTTGCGCCGTGCCGCGCTGCGCGGTCAAAGTTTGCACCGGACTGCCAGGGACGGCTCGTTCCGCCTGTACATTGCCGGTCGCCACCAACTGCGATGCGGCGCCGTTCGCGAAATCGAGTACAAACTTGCCGGCGTTTAGAATGGTGTGCGCCGTGCCATCCTTGTAATCTTCGCGCGCGTCGGTCCACTGGATGCTGCCGGGCGCCAGCGTTTCGGCGCGCTTCGGCTGGCCCGCCCGCTGCTCAGTTCCCTGCGTGAATTCCATGCGTGCCTTGCCGGTCTGCAGCACGCGAGACTGACCATTCTTCCCCGCGGTTTTAATGCTGGCGCTGCCATCCATGATGATTTGTTTCGGCTGCGTAATTTCCGGCCACATGTCCACGGAAATATTTGCCGCGGCGAACTCGTCGTCTTCCGCGGCAGCTTTGCGCGAGCCTTCCACATCGCCATCGGCGTCCAGTTTTCTCAGCCAGCCGTCGGCATCGAACCACGCCGTCAGCACATTGGCATTTACGGTCATGGCTCCCGAAGCGCTCGAGGTAACGGCGTGAGGCTTGGTGCCGTGGCCCCCCGCGGTGGCAAAAAGTTTTTGTGCGCGATAATCCTCATCCAGATTTAGCGTGAACTCACCGGCGTCAAGCTGAGCTGTCGGCGTCTGCGCGTGCGCGGGGCCCCACAGATGCAGCAGCCGCGTGTCGCGATTAAAATCCAGCCCGGCACCAGTAACATGCACCTGCTGACCGGCGGTGCCCGCAGGCCCTCCAGTCTGCTTGAGGGTCATGTTCACGTCCCGCAGCAGCTTCATGATTCCTTCCTGGGAGTTGTATTCGACGCCCACCGCTTCGCCGCTGCCTTCGGGAAACGTAAACGTGACAGGTTCGCTGGTGCGCGCGGTATCGGTGGCCTGATCAAATTTGACATCGCGAGTTTCCACATGCGCGGCAGGGCGAATACTTGCCTTGCCATCAGATTTTTCCGCCAGGTCAGCGTCCTTGGCGCTCTGCAAATCGATCTGCACCGTGCCGCTGCATTCGATTGAGCCGTTTGCCTTGGAGTATTTGCAGCTATGCGTTCGAATGGTGTCGTGGCGATCGCCCTGTTTTCCAAAAATGGTGATCTTTACTTCTTCCAGCAGACTGGCGTCCTGATTGCGAAATTCAGTGGATTTCGAGGCATCCACCGTGAAGATTTTGCGGTCGCCTTCCATTTTGGAAAACGTCAGGCCGTTGGATTGGCGCTCCACGTTTACGGCGGCCGCGGGAGGGGCGCTTTTTCCCTGCCAGCGAGCCACGATGCCGTGCTGCACATAGACGCCCACGGTAATGGCCGCCAGCAACAGCGCCAGCGCGGCCGACCATCGCGCATAACGAGCGGCTTCACTTCGTTTCATAGTTTCAAGTTAAGCAAACTTTTTGGGGTGTGTATAGAAGTGGCGGCAAACGCGGAGCGCGATTTGGAAAAGCTTATTCGGTTGATTCGACTGGCTCGCCGCTGGCTACCCGCTCGGGCAAAATTCCCATGTTGGCCGCGGCCACGGCATCCCGGCTGGTGTTTTTGACCAGGTACATGGCTTCGTCGGCGAGATGCAGCAGCCCTTCCTTGGTTTTTGAATCCACGGGGTAAGAAGCCACGCCCAGGCTGGGCGTAACGTGAATGTTCAAGCCTTCCGCGGCCAGCCAGACCGATTCGCGTATGAGCTTGTGCAGGCGGCGCGCCACGTTCAAAGCGTTTTCTTTGGAAGTCTGCGGCAGGAGCAGCACAAATTCGTCGCCGCCATAACGAAACGCAAAATCGATCAGCCGGCACTTGTTCTTCAGCGAATTTCCGATCTCCGCCAGCAGGCGCGAGCCGACCAGGTGCCCGTGAGTGTCGTTGACCTGCTTGAAGTAATCCAAGTCGATGAACACCAGCGAAAATTCATAAGCGTAGCGCTGGGAACGGTAGATTTCGGTATCGAGAATGAAGCCCATGTGCCGAGCGTTGTACAAAGTGGTGCAGTCATCGGTGATGGTCAGCTCGTGGATGCGCTTTACATGGCGCGCGTTTTCCAGCGCGATGGCGGCAAAGTCCGAGAGCGCTTCGAGGAGTTTCAGGTCTCGCGGATCGAATCCCTCCGGCCCCACGCAATTGATCAGCTCGATGACTCCCAGGCAAGTGTCGCGAAATTTTACCGGCACAGCCACGATCGATTGCGTTTCCGTTTTAGTCTTCTCGTCGACTTTGCCGAAGAAGCGCGTGTCTTTGGCGGTGTCCGGCACCACCACGGTCTCGCCGTTTTGCGCCACCCAGCCTGCGATTCCCTGCCCAATCTTGATGCGCACGTCTTTCAGCGCCGGAGAAGCTTTGCCGACCGCCAGCTCGAAATACAATTCCTGCTTGGCTTCGTCGAGTAGCAGCAGCGACCAGTTTTCCGGCCGCAGAAATTCGTCAATCTTCTCCATGATGGTGCGGAGAACCTGATCGAGCTGCAACGACGACGTCAGCGCCTTCCCCAACTCCTGGAAGACCGCGACCTCTCCGGCTTCGCGCTGTTCGTAGGGAACGGCAGCGTTGCGGCGGCGCTCAACATCCGGAAATTGCTTTACTTCCTCCACGCGCGATTGAACCTGTCCTTTATGCATTTATGCCGCCCGGGCGCCTGGGCAGAGAGAGTGGTACGGAATCAAACCTGAAAACCCAATCTTCGCCAGTATAGGCGTCAGGCAAAAAGCGCTGCAACACCCTCGTGGTACAGGCGTCGCTATCTCGCCATCGTTTAGTCAGTGCCTATTTGAAGCCGCTGAACATCACGGCGTCGGTGTCGTTGTAGCGGGCGCGGGTGATGGCGAATTTTTTGCCGTCCCGCGACCAGGCGTAGGCGAAGCACCACAGCAGGCTCAGAGTCGAAGTGCGTCAACTGCAGCGGTGCGCCGCCATCCAGCGGCTGCATGTATACGTTCTGCACACTCCCGGTCGTGTTGCGCACGTAGGTGAGCGCGCGGCCGTCGGGGGTCCAACCCAGTTCGTGCCAGTCGGCCGGCGATATCTCAAGCTCCTTTACGATTTGCTTCTCGTCCAATCTTTGAACGACAACCTTCAAGCGGGCGGCGGCGCCCTGGCCCTTCCGTCTTGCCATAAGCGATTAACGTGCCGTCGGGGGAAACCGGCGGTGAGAACGGTGTTCCGCTGACCAATTCCACAGGCGTGCCGCCATCGATGGGCATCTTGAAAATGTGTCCGGCGGAATCATTCGGACTGCTTCCGTTGTACACCACCCATTTTCCGTCGGGAGTGCACGAACCCGCCTCTTCATCCTTGCCGAAAGTGAGTTGCTTCAACTCACCGGTGGCCATGTTCAAGCGCCATAAGTTGGGTGCATTGTTTTCGAGAGCTCGACCGACCATGACGATGTCTGCAGGGCCGCAGGCGTGTGGATCGAAATCGATGTCATCTTTTTCCAGCAAACGAACGCGGTTGGCGCCATTCGCAGCAGTAACGTAAATGTGAAAGGACAGATCCCGTTGCAGAAGTCTGCCGTCGGCGGTCCACGAAAGGCTATAGCCGGTTGCTTGTTCGTTCGAGATGGCAGCGAGTTTCCAGTCTATCTTGTCATTCAGGACCGCCGGCGAATCGCCAACATAAATGGTGGCCGCGTGGTGCGACTGGGTGGTGACGAACGATTTGCCGTCGGCGGTGACACTGATGGAGGTGTATTGATTCAGGTCGTTGCTGACCTTCACCGGAACACCCGCCGGATAAGGCTGGAACCAGATTTGCCAGCGCATGCCAGTCGATTTTTCGCCAGCCACGAATAAAAGACCGGAGGAGTCCGGCATCCATGCCACCGCGCTCACCAAGCCGGACAGAGGAAAAGTTTTAACGAGCTTGCCTGCTGGCGTGAACACCAGGATGGAGGTAATTCTATTTGGTCCCTGGTCAAAAACCCCGACGGCAATGAGGTCGCCAACCGACGACCAGCTCGGATCGGCTATCAAGCCGACGCCTTCACCGGCGGAGCGCGTATAAATCACTTGCTCACCGGTACCGTCGGCATTGGCGATCACGATCTGTTGCTCGCCTTTTGCCTCACTCCCACGCAGGTACGCGATGCGCTTACCATCGGGCGAAAATGTCGCCGCACCGTCTACATCGCTCACAATCTGGCGGATCGCTCCCCCCAGCGACGGTACGCTATACAGATTGAGTCTGTGTTCGTTGGCAGGATCGGTATGCGGATAGTAAAGATAATTTCCGTCCGGGGTGAACGCAATGCCAGACCCGAAGAAGCCGGTCTGCGCCGGCACTACAGTGACCTCGCTTCCGGTGGCAACCTGTTTCACGCGCAGGCTGCGCTCGCCCTCCCTGCGGCCGTAGGCCACGAATCTGCCGTCAGGCGAGATGGCGGCGAAATCGGTGACTTGTCCGTTCTCGGTCAATTGGCGGATGTTGAGATTGCGGGTGTCGATTGCCGGGATGTTTTTGTTCAGGAGTTTGTAAACGCCAAAGCCAGCCGCGGCGAGTCAGCGCCAAAACCACGACCGCAGCGCCGATCAACTTGCCCCGGTGGCGTCGCGCTTCGGCGATCAGCACCGAGCTGGATGATGCAGACACGGACGGAGGGAGCGGCTGCGGCAGATTGCGATGGATGCATCGGAGATGTTGATTTGATGGCGCGGGTGCCGCGGATGATTCAACCGCGACCATTTTCCCCGATTCGGTATCGCGCTTCAGCCGCTTCAGGTCGGCGCGTATTTCCGACGCGTGCTGGTAACGCAGATCGCGATCCTTCTCCATCGCCTTCTGGATGATGCGTTCCAACTCCGCGGGCACTTCCGGATTCAGGCGCACCGGCGCCGCCGGCGCCTTGCGCAGAATGGCGTCGAAGATGTCGCCGGAACTTTCTCCCCGAAACGGCAATGCGCCCGTGACCATTTCGTAGAGAACCGCGCCGAATGAGAACAGGTCGGTGCGGGCATCCAATTCCCTGCCACGCACCTGTTCGGGAGACATGTAAGCGACCGTGCCCAGCATCGCGCCCGGACTGGTGAGATGCTCTTCGCTCAAATCACTGCCTTGCAGCGTTGCCGTCCCGCCGCCGTTCGCCCCGCTGCTGCGCAGCCGAACCTTCGCCAATCCGAAATCGAGAATCTTGGCGTGGCCGCGCCGGGTGACGAACAGGTTCGCCGGCTTGATGTCTCGATGGACGATGCCCTTTTCATGAGCCGCGTCCAGCGCGTCGGCGATCTCGATGGCCAGCGACAGCGCCGTATCGATGTCCATGGGCTGCCCGGCGATGCGGTGCTTCAGCGTCACGCCATCCAGAAACTCCATGGCGATGAAAGTCTGGCCATTCTGCGTGTCAATTTCGTGGATGGTGCAGATGTTGGGATGGTTCAGGGCAGACGCGGCTTTGGCTTCCCGCTGGAAGCGGTTGGTGGCCTGCGGATCTTTTGCCACGTCTTCGGGCAGGAACTTAAGGGCCACAAACCGGTCGAGTTTCAAGTCCTCGGCCTTGTAAACGACGCCCATACCGCCGCCGCCAAGCTTTTCGACGATTCGGTAATGGGAGATGGTTTCGCCGATCACTTACAGGGCCCGTTCACCGGGGTTCATCTTACGAACCCCCCATCCGCTAGTCAACGCGCCAGATAGAGTGCCAGATAGAGTGCCGGGCAGGTTGGCAAACCTGCGAAAGGGCCACCAGTGTCAAATTGCACAGTATGGTGGCAGGCACCTGTGGAAGCATCTGACATGGCCCAGGTTAAGAAAAACTTCAAGAAAGCCCTCTACCAGTTGGCCGCCGAAATGGCTGTGCCGAAAATAACAGCTTCGGCTTTGCGGGCGCAGCATGCGATTCATGAGGGCCGTCACCGCAAGTTGGAATTGATCGATGCCTTTCACGGCTTTGGTTGCAGTTGGTGCGGGTGCAGATTTCCAGAATCTGAACCACCCATCGATCTGCCAAGAAATCTCACGGTGGCGCAAAAACACCGGCGACTAGCGGCGGAGCGAGAAAAGCAGTTTGCCGCGCATGTTTGTTCACGCTGAATTCAGAGTTTCGTAAACGCCGGGCGCTTCCGGCGCCCCTCAACAGGACTCACATCCGTCTGCATCGACGCGCCGCTGTGCGCCCGGCTTTGATATCGTATAAGGGTAGGTTTCCATCGCATGGCCAAGGGCAACTTCGGTGAACGTTTAAAGCGCGAACGCGAACTGCGCGAAGTGTCGCTTGCCGAAGTCACCAGCGGAACGCGCATCGGGCAACGCTTTCTGGAAGCGCTCGAAAATGAACAGTGGGACAAGCTTCCCGGCGGAATCTTCAGCCGCGGATTCGTCCGCTCCATCGCCCGCTATCTGGGGCTGAACGAGGAAGACCTTCTCTCCGAGTTCGACCTGGCGCGTGGCGTGCAGAAAATGGATGCACCCGCTCCCTATGAAAACCGGCTGCCCTCGCCTCCTAAGTGGATTCCGGCGATCGCGCTGCTCACGCTGGTAGCTCTTGTAGTGGGATTTATTTATGCCGGCCGCTACGGCTGGCGGCGCTACGCAGAGTATCGCTCAACGCATTCTTCCGGTACCGCCAACAGCTTGAGCGCCGGTGGTTCCGCCAAGACACCTGACAAGCTCGAACTTACTGTCTCGACCTCCCTGCCGTCGCATGTGCGCATTTTGGCCGACAATCAGGTCCTGCTCGACGCGGACGTGATGCCTGGTGACATTCATCACTTCTCCGCCGCCCAGGAATTTCAGATTAACGCCGCGGACGGCGCCGCGCTGCATCTGGAGTTGAACGGACGGCCAATCACCTCGCGGGCCGCCCTTGGAAACTCATCGCGAAGCTCGGCTACAATTGTTCTTGGATATAAAGACTTGAGGCCCCCCAACGATGGAACAGCCCGGCCCTGAAGCGCAGCACGAAGTTCAGCACGATCAGAGCGCCCGCGAACGCAAACTTGCCGTGTGCTCCAGCGCTGGAAATCTTTCTCCTGCGGATCGCGCTGAAATCCTGGTGATGCTGACCACCGACGCCGACCAGGTCGTCGCTCAAAAAGCCGCGGAAGCGTTGCGCAGTCAACCGATGGAAGCGTTTGTGGAAGCGCTGAAGCGCGACGAAGCCATGCCCGCTCTTTTTGAATACGCTGCAAACCACCTGGTAGGCCAAACCACGGTTGCCGAAGCGTTGGTACAGAACAGAAATTGCCCGTCCAAATTCATAGCACCGCATGTGCCCAGCCTTTCTCCCGTCAGCGTGCAAATGCTGATGGATTCGCTCGACCGCGTGGCCGAATCCGCGACGCTGGCCGCGGCGCTGTTGCAGTCGTCGTCCGCTACCGCGGATCACAAGCGGGTGCTGCAAGAATTGCTGGGCCCGGAAACTCCTGTGGACGAAAACGCGCTGATGGACGCGCTGATGGACGTGGAGCCCAATGCCGAGCGGCGGCAAACATTGCTGCAGCGGCTTTCCAAGATGAGCGTATCGGAGCGCGTGCAATTCGCGATCAAGGGCGGCTCGGAAGCTCGCCGCACGCTCATTCGCGATTCGAACAAAGTGGTGCAGCGCGCCGTGCTGCAGTCGCCGCGGCTTACCGATCAGGAAGTGGAATCGTTTGCGTCCATGGCCAGCCTCACGGATGAAATTTTGCGGCAGATCGCCAACAATCGCGCATTCCGCAAGAATTACGCGGTGGTCCGCAATCTGATGAATAATTCCAAGACTCCGCTGGACGTAACCCTGCACATGCTGCCAACGCTGAATGCCATGGACCTCAAAAAATTAAGTACCAACAAAAATGTGCCTGAAACCCTGCGCACCACGGCGGTGAAGCTGATTCGCACCCGCGCCGCGGCCAAGCAATAGATTTTTGCGGTGGTTGGATGTCTCGTAAGCAAACCTACAGCATTCTGGGTACGTTAAATCCTTCTTATTGTTCATCCAGCTCCCATTCGAGACGTATCCATGTTGAGGCGGCCCGGTCTCACATTCGAATGGGGGGATAAATGTACGACACCACGGAAACACCTTTGAGCGGCGTTGTTGATGCGGTCAAAGCGGAACAGCAGATGAATTTGATTCGTTACAAGAAGGCGTTTGCACGTCGCAACTTCCTGAAAAACGTCGGGCTCGCCAGCGCGGGAATCGCGGCGGGCGCGGTCATTCAAGGCTGTTCCGATAGCAAGTCCAGTTCGAATCCCGGGGCGCAGAGCATTCCTGAGACCGACGTTCTAAGTATCCGTGCGCGTCGTGCGATGAATTGTCGGTAGTATTTATCGACGGCAGCACCGTGGCATTCAGCCATCCGCAATTACTTGAGAAATTGCTGGATGTGCGTGCGGGCACGGTCTGCTACAGAATGAAAACGTTTTTCCGTTGATCTCCCAGATCAACGGCTGCGCCATGTTCTGGGGAGTGTTGCACCAGGCCGGAACGCGCCAAGCCATTCGGCAAATCGTCCCGGAAGCCACGCAATTCCCGCAAGCCGGCAAGCTGGTCAACAAATTGAACGGGATGGTCATCGGCATCGAGGGCAGCAGCGATCTGGAAGCGCATTTCCAACTGATTTCATCGGCGCCGGATGACGCGGCCACCAATGCGCAATTGCTACAGGCCGGAGTTTTGCTGAAGCAATTTGAAGCAAGAAATTCAGATCCGGAGCTTTCGGCGCTGCTGAGTTCTGTTCGCATGGTGCCGAATGGCGAAGGGCTGGAAGTGTCTTTTTCAGTAAGCACCGATCAGGTAGTGAGTCTGATCAAAAAAATACTTTTTCAGCGAAGCGCTGAAACGCCAGGCATCGCAATCAGTTATCGCGCAGGACCAAGCAACTGGCGATCATGTCGTGCAAAGCCTGCCGTCTCTCCGTCAATCCCGCGAGCATGAAGCCGACGCCGAGAGGAATCAGTCCGGTGATAATTTTGGCAAAATGGCGCCCGGTAGCGCGTCCAAACGTGACGCGCGCTCCGTTCATGTCTGTCACCCGCAGATTCAAAAACTTTTTACCCAGCGTCGCTTGCCAGGCAGAGCTCTCCATCTTGGCGTGGTAAAGCCAACTTCCCAAAATGCTGAGCGAGACAATCGTAATAAATCCCAGCACGATCGTGCCGCCCAGAGCAGCGCCGACGTCGCCTGGATCTTCTCCCGGGTGGATGTTTCCGAGGACCGCAGTCAATCCGGTCATGACCGCAAATGGAATGAAGATGGCCATGAACGCCAGGCCCAAAATGAGGCCGTCGATCAGGTAGGCGACGACACGCAGCCAAAAGCCCGCGAACTGCACTCCGGGAGCGGCGTAGACCACCGGCGCGGCCGGCTGAACCACCGGATAGGTAGCGGCAGGATAGCTGCCCGGAGGCAGCGCGGCAGGCACGCCCGCTGCCGGTGTCACGCCGGCCGGTTGCCGGCACGCCGGACAAAAAGCGGTTCCGTCTGCTACCAAACTTCCACATTTTGAACAGTACACAGGTCCTCACGTTCTATGAAGTGATGAGCGTCAAAAACTGCGTCATCCTACTTCTCCATTGCTGGCGCGGTCAACCAGACACCAGACACCAGGCACTGCCTGCAACGCATTTCCGCGTGAACGCTCTTCCCGAAATAGGGTACGATGCCAGCCATTCGCAAAGGAGCTCTTATGACCCGCAACAAAGTATGGTTGGCTGCAATTCTAGCGGTACTTCTGCCCGCCGCGCTAAGTGACACCTTGTCCGTGCGAGCCGACGATACCGCCGGCAAGGAAGCGATTCTCAAGGCCACGGACATCACTCCTAAACTGATGCCGGAAACGGTTTTCTTTCGAGGAAAAACCGCCCCGGCGCAGCTTCGCAATTCCGCCGGAGTGCGTTTTTCCGATGATCTCTACGCGCTCGCGGCCATCGTGGACAGTTCCGGATATTCCTCCGGCATCCGTGAGAAATATCAAGGCTATCTGATCACCGAGGTCGCGCTGGATTTTGGCGGACAAACAGTGCAGCCGGGCGCATATGGTTTTGGATTCCTGGGGGGGAAATTCGTGGTCATGGATCTGGGTGCCCACGACGTGATTCAGGCCGTCTCGCAGCGCGATGCGGAAATGAAGCATCCGGTTCCGCTGCAGATTGCTGCGGCCCCCGCCGGAGGCACGTATCGACTGTATGCCGGCAGGGACTTCGTGGAATTTCACCGCGCACGGTGATTTCAACAGCGGTGCAAATACCCGTTCTGTAATTTTTCGTTTGAGGCTTCTTATGAATATTCCATTGGGAATTACGATTGCCGCTGCACTCTTGCTTCTTACCCTTCAATCTTCGGACAATTCGCCCGCCAACGACGAGCGCGGCACGCTGGTGGTGGTGAATCAAGTGGAGCACAACGTATCGTTGGTGGAGCCACCATTGAGGCGCACGTTCGCTACCATTTCTGTAGGCGTGAACGGGCACGAAGTGGCCGTTTCTCCCGATCGGCGCTTTGCCTACGTGCCGATTTATGGCAACTCTGGCGTGGGCAAACCGGGAACGGACGGTTCCACGATTGACGTGATCGATATCGGCAAACGCAGCCTTTCCGGATCGATCGATCTTGGCAAACCGCTTCGTCCTCATCGCGCCGAGTTCGGTCCCGGCGGACTGCTCTACGTGACCGCGGAACTCGGCAATGCCATCGACATCGTCGACCCGGCGACGCAGAAAATTGTCGGCGAAATTCCCACCGGGGAGCCACAGTCGCACATGTTCGTGCTTTCGCCGGACGGACGCCGCGCATATACCTCGAACGTCGGCGCCGGAAACATCAGCGTCCTGGACGTGCCCGGGCGCAAACTGCTGGGCGTCATTCCGGTGGCAAAAGTGATCCAGCGCATTTCCATATCGCCTGATGGGCGGCGCCTGTTCACGCACGATCAGGATTTTCCGCGGCTGGCAGTGATCGATGTAGCGGATGAGAAAAACGCTGATGCGAGCGGTACTCCCTCGTACAAAGTAACCAGTTGGATCGATCTTCCCGGAGTGGCTTACGCTTCGGAGCCCACACCGGACGGAAAGTGGCTGCTGGTGGCGAGCATGCAGAAACATCTGCTGCTGGTCATCGACCTGGCCACGCTGAAAGTCGCCAAGTCCTTCGAATTGCCGGGAGCGCCTTCCGAGATCCTGGTGCGTCCGGATGGCGGCGTTGCTTTTATTTCCTGCATGGATTCCGGAAAAATTGCCGTGGTGGACTTGCGCGCCTGGCAGCAAAAAGACTCCATCGTCATGACCCGGGGCGTCGACGGGCTAGCGTGGCTCGCTGCCAAATAGCGCGGGCAAGATGCGGCAACAACAGCAGGCGAGGCGGCAACACTAATCTCCAGCCGGCAAAGATTTCAGGTACGCAATAATCGCTTTCGCGTCGGCATGATTCATGTGGTAAGTGTGCATGGGAGGCCGCAAAACCTCTCCCTCGGGACCAGTTCCCTTTTCCAGGATCCGTTCGCCTTGCGCCTCGGTAAAGCTGGGAAAACCCGCCAGCGCGGGCGCGTGGTCCGCCCAATTCGGAATATGAGCTACCGGCCGGATCCACACCGTCGCACCGCGCAGCCAGGCATCGGTGCGAAGTTCGCCTCGTTCGTTGCGGGGCGTGTGGCATTCCGGGCATTTTGCGACTTCTTCCACGAGATAACGTCCGCGTTCGACGTCGCCTTTGTCCGCCCCGCCGGCATTTGCCTGCGCCAGCGACACCGAACGGCGAGATGGCGCGGCAAGAATCGCCGCAGAAATTCCCAAAGCCAAACAAGTCACTGCCAAGCCGTATCCACCGAACAGTTTCATATACACCTCGCGTAGCGTCTTAACGAATCTGGAAACATTTCTTGCGCATCAACATCCCTGTGACGACCTGTACCAAGGACCGGTACGAACGGCGAAACATTCGATTGGACCGATCAGTGCCAGATTGTCCTTTTTGAGAAAATAAAGATAGCGGCGAACTCAGTTTCGTCCCCCGGAACCTCCCGCGAGGAGAATGACCTCATGAAACGTTTTCTGTTGCCAGGTATTTTTCTGATTGCCGCGTGTGCTGCCAACGCCAAGGACAAGCCCGCCTACCAGACCGGCGTGCTGCTGCAGATGGATTCTACATCTTGTGGATTCGCGGAAAAAGGAAGCAAAACCGTAACCGGCGAATTGCTGGGCACCGACGGCCAGCATCAGAAAACCCAGGAAGTGCTGTGCCAGGAATACATCCTGCAATCGGACCGGCTGATTTTCCGCATCAGGCCTAAGGACGACAAGCACCCCGCGCTGCTGCCTATCGGAGAGTCGGCACAATTCCGTTTGCATAAAGATAAAATGCTGCTGCGAGTACCGGAAACCGATGGCAA
The DNA here is from genome assembly GCA_963819625.1 of uncultured Acidobacteriota bacterium. Lineage (GTDB taxonomy): Bacteria > Acidobacteriota > Terriglobia > Acidiferrales > UBA7541 > Acidiferrum. The sequence continues at coordinate 53,642 of CAWFWY010000015.1, read as the reverse complement.
AGAGCGTGAATATATTGTCGTTTCCATGACGCCGCGGGGCGACGTAACTGCGAATCAAACTGCTGCAAAGAATGCTCAACTGCAGTAACTGGCTCATCGCACGAAAAACAAGACCCATCCTTCGCTTAAAAAGGACGGGTCTTGTTTTCTCAATCCTGGCGGGCCAGATTACCGGCCGCTGTTGATTGCTTTTGCCTTCTTAGGGGCTGCCGACGAGCCAGCCAGGCTCTTGGTCATTTCCTTGGCTTCTGTCAGGTGGTCCCGGAGGGTGGGCAACGTATCTGAAGCGAAGCCCTTCAGCGAGTCGACTCTCCCGCCATTGGCTTCTTTCTGGAACGCGGCCACGTCCGCCTCGTGATCCTTCACCATGTCTTTCGCGTACGCACGATCAAACGCCGCACCGTTCAGCTTGGATAACCGGTCGTAGGTGGCCTGGTCTTTCGCCGAAATGTCGGTGGGAAGCGTGATATTTTCTTGCGAGGCCACGTCTTTCAGTTTGTCGCCGGCTTTGGAGTGATCGTCCACCATGCGTTTCCCAAAATTCTTCACACTGTCGCTTGCGCCCTTGTCCTGCGCGAGCTGGCCCAGCTTCACCTCCGCCATTCCACCTTGCGCCGCTTCTTTGGCAAAGTGCGTATCGGCGATGGACGGCCTGCTGGCAGTCGTTGTATTGGCCTTCGCTGCCGGACTGTCTTGATGTGCGAGCACCGCCCAGCTGCCGATGGCAGACAAAACCACTGTGACGCTGCCTACGTAAATCGCTTTTCCTGCTTTGGTCTGCAAAAAATTTCTGTCCAATCGCATTCGCCCTCCTGACAATGACCGGGCCTGAGACGAAAGTACCTATAGGTACCGCGAAGACCAATCAGGTGAACCGTGTATTCGCAGCACAAGGCGGATGTACGGGGTGATTAGATTGCGGTGGCATACAAACGCAGCGACACCACCCAACTAAGTAAATATGCGATGAGGAACGTAGGATTAATTCAAAAAAGTTTGCAGCGCTAAATGTTGCGAAATATTCGCTTTAATTCTCTCTGAAATCTTCCGGCAGGTCGAGCTCTTCGCGTTCCTGGTGGGTGTGCACTTCCGAGACGTCGGCGTCGGGAGCATCTTGGACTCCCTTGACTACTTCCGCTTCAAAGGAATTGCCTTCCTCGAGCAGCTCATCGACGCTCTCGGAGTCCGCGCTCTGTTTGTTCGACAGTCCCTGCAGATCGCCGGACTGGCCACCCGATCGTGCTCCCAATCCTGCGGGCTCGAAATTTTCCATCTCCAGGTCACGGTCCTCTCCGCGAGTGGGCAATCTTGACCGCAGCACACGCGCAGGTTTACGGGAGGTTGTGCGAGTTACCGGTTTGCTGGCGCGGGATTTGTTGGCCGCCTTTCTCTTGGGTGCGCGCGCTTTTGATCCTGACTTTTGCGCCTTGGCCTTCATTTTGCGGGAAGCGCCCGACGCGGCGGTCTTTGCGCTTTTGCGCGTGGCAGATTTTTTACGTGGATTGCTTTTCTTTTTGTGGGTTTTCTTCTTGGTAGCCATAGCCCAAGTCTATCACTCTGCCCTGTTGCAATCATCTGCGGCGCAACCGACGGCCGCATCGCTGATCGGTCGATTTTTTACGTCGCGCTCACGTCGATGAACTCGGCCTTCCACGGCCGCTGCTTCAAATTGAGCTTGGCGACCGTTATCGGCAATTGAAAGCGCCGCGGCCCGGCGCTGCCGGGGTTGATATAAATCACGCCATCGCGCTCGGTTTGTCCGGGCTTGTGAGAATGTCCACTGACCACGATGAAAAATCCAGCCGCCGCAGGATTCAGATCCAACTGTTTGACGTTATGCAAAACGTAAATCTGCGCCGGTCCGGCATCCGCCACCGCCGTAATTGGTAATGCTTCCGCCCATTTGTCGGTGTCAACGTTTCCGCGGACCACCACGACGGGAGCAATTTTCCTTAGCGCGTCCAGGATCGCCGGGTCGCCCACGTCGCCGGCATGAATGATCAAATCCGAACCCTGCATGGCGCGCAGCGCCGATGGGCGCAATAGTCCGTGAGTATCAGAAATCAGGCCGAGGAGCATGGTCGCACTTACCGCAATGAACACAGACTTTATATCAGAGCTGGCGAAGAGAAAGTAAGGTGACGAAGCGTGGAATCTTACGCGGAAGCTTTGGAGGAAACTGTGCGGCGCAGCGGCCGGGTGCCCGGAACCGGAAAACACATCTGCCAGAAATTGTTGTTGGACGAAACGAACTCAACGCCGACGTGAGTCTTGCCGTCGCGGGCTTTTCGGATGGTGGTTACCTTGCACTCGATAGACTTGCTGCTATTTTCGTTCACCACGTGCACAGTCTGGCCCACAACGATCGGTTCTTCCATGGGAAACAAGCCGCCTTCGCGGCTTACCGACTGCGAATTGGTTTTCACTACAAACTTCTCGCCCGACTCCGCCTGCCACCGCACCGTCAATCCCACAGTCAGCGTTACTCGCACTGTTCGCCGTCGCTCTTTGAATCGAAAATGCAGCAGGGACATAGGTTAAGCCTTTACCATCCTCAGGCCGATACCGCCCGGAACTTTTCAAGCGCGCAGCAAAGTGGGCGGGTGGTCGAATGGTGTGGACGCACCTGCAAACGTACTTAACGCGACTTCGAGGTGCCCTTCGCGAAACGTGTCCAAACCAGCTCTAACTTTGCCTCGCAACTTCTCCGAGGACAATAGGCAAACGGTACCACAAAATCTTTCAGATTGCAGTACCGATGTACCCCTGAACTTTGGAGTTGGTTGCCCATTTTCCCGGCGCGACCATTCGGGCTGCAATGAACGGGAAGAATAGGGGCGCCGCAGCGCCTCGATGCTAGCTCCTACCTGCTGAATTGAACCCTTTGCAGCAGGCCCACCATGCGCACGGGGTTTACCCGCGCCTTGTTTACGGTGATTCCCCAGTGCAGATGCGGCCCGGTGACGCGGCCCGTTGCGCCGACCTTTCCCAGAATGGTTCCCGCCTTTACGTCGTCCCCCACCGCAACATCAGTAGCGGACAAGTGGCCGTATAACGAGTACACGCCCAAGCCGTGATCGACGATTACGGTGTTGCCCGAAAAATATAGCTCCTCAGCCAGAACGACGCGGCCGCTTTGCGTGGCGTGAATCGGAGTTCCCGTGGGAGCGGGGAAATCCGCGCCGGTGTGCGGCGAGCGCGGTTGCCCATTCAAGATGCGACGCTTTCCAAAATTTGTCCCCTTCGTTACGCCGGTCAGCGGGAAGCGAAATGGCCCCTGCCACAATTTTTCAGGCGTAACGTGGTCGAACAATTTGCGCAATTTCTTCTGCTCCGCCACGGCACGGTTGGCTTGCTGCTCGTTCGGCTCCACGAATTGTTTCGCAACGGTGAGCTTTTCCGTCGCAAACTTCCCGGAGGTCACCGTTAATTTTGCGCTGCACTCCGCCGTGACTCCATCTTCGGCCGTCGCCGCCACCGACAATTCGTATGTTCCCGGCGGCTTTTCCAGGTCCACGCCCAGCAATGCCTCGCGGCGATCAATTCCGGGAGCCTTCGATCCCGCAAGGCCGGCTGGGCCCGCTTTCACCGTCCAGAAATACACACTGCGATCATTCCATTTCCCGGTAACTTCCCGCAGAGCTTTTTTACTTTGTACCTCCGCCAGAATCAGGTTGCCCTGGGCCGCTAGCGGTGCACTCAAGCGCAATTCCAGCCCGCCGCTGCAATGCGGAGTGTCCGCTGCATACGCTGCGTTGGCGCACAACACCAGCCCGGCCAGCACGCCCGCTTTTTGCAGGTTCTTTGCTATTCTCATCTCAGTGGCAACTTACCCTTCGTCAGCGCGATGCGCATTCGTCTTACAGCCCAAGCTTAGCCCGGCTGCGACGCGGTTTCTATCCACTTCCGGTGAGGAGTTTCGATGCAGTCGCTGCGCCTGAATCCCATTCTCAACACCGATTCCTACAAACTCACGCACTGGTGGCAATATCCGCCCGACACGCGTCACATTTATTCCTACGTGGAGTCGCGCGGCGGCATGTTCGATGAAACCATGTTGGCCATGCTGCAATACATCATCAAGTCCAATTTCGCGGGCAACGTTTTCACCCTGGAAGACGTGGAAGAAGCCCGGCGCATCGCGCACGCCCACTTTCAGGGCCATCCGAAATCTTTCAACTATGAGGGCTTCAAATCGCTGTACGCCAAACATGGCGGGTGCTTGCCTTTACGCATTCGCGCGGTGAAAGAAGGCACGGTGGTCAAAAGCCACAACGCCCTGATGACCATCGAAAACACCGATCCGGACTTTTACTGGCTGACCAATTGGGCTGAAACGGTGCTGCTGCAGGTGTGGTATCCCATCACCGTGGCCACGCTTTCGCGAGCCATCAAGCAGGTAATCGGCAAAGCGCTGGTGCGCACCGGCGATCCTGCGCTGCTGCCTTTCAAATTGCACGATTTTGGATTTCGCGGCGTTTCGTCCAAGGAATCCGCGGCCATCGGCGGCGCTGCACACCTGTTGAATTTTTTTGGCACCGACACGCTAGCGGCGATTCAACTCGTCAACCAGTTTTATTCCGCCGACCTCACTGGCGAAAAACCGCTGGATTGCGCCGGCTACAGCATCCCGGCCTCGGAACACTCCACCATTACCGCGTGGGGCGAAGAGCATGAGCTCGAAGCCTACGCCAACATCCTGGAGAATTGCCCCGAGGGCCTGGTCGCCTGCGTCAGCGATTCGTACAACATCTACAACGCGGTGCGCAATTTGTGGGGCGGGGCGCTGCGCGAAAAAATTCTCCAGCGCAATGGCACGCTGATTATTCGTCCCGACTCCGGCGATGCCGTAACGGTGCTTGAAGAGCTGTTCAAAATTGTCAGCGAAGTGTTTGGTTACGAAGTGAACCGCAAAGGCTGGAAGACCACCGTGCCATGTGTGCGCTTCATCCAGGGCGACGGCGTGAATTTCTACACCATTCAGAACATTACCGCGCAACTGACACGCCGCGGCTGGTCGCAGGACATCTGGAGTTACGGCATGGGCGGCGCACTGCTCCAGCAAGTGAATCGCGACACGTTGAAATTTGCGCTGAAATGTTCGGCGATCGACCGCAACGGAAAATGGCAGAACGTTTATAAAAATCCGATCACCGATCCGACCAAGGCCAGCAAGGGCGGCCGATTCAATCTAATTCAAAACGGCAAGGAGTTTGCCACTGTAGAAGTTGTCGACGGCGAATCGCTACCGCCGAGCCCGAGGTCTGGTTCGAACGCGCTTGAAACCGTGCTGGAGGATGGCGTGATTATGCGGGATCAGACTCTTGCCGAAGTGCGCTCTATTGCGGGGACCTACGATATTTACAACGAAGCATCTTGATTGACTCGTCCAACCGCGGAACAACCGCGTAAATTTTTCCGGCATTTGCTTTCGTGTCATACATGAATTCCAAGCCATCTCGCTAACTCCCTGTAATGATTACAGTTAACTTCCTTCACTTTTGGTGTTCCAGATGCTCCTCCTCTAAGTGCCCGCCAGTCAACACTCCCAGCCAGAATCTGATCCAGGTGAAGGATGAAACGCATTCGAGTGACGACATTGGGAACCGTGCTTCTGGCTTCGGCGCTGCCTGTACTCGGCGCCGTGCTGGTCATCGTGGAGCATCCTCGCCCAGTTACTGCCTGGTCCGCCGCGCCTGAGTTGCTGCCGGGCGGATTACATCTCGACGTGCGAACACTTTCCGGAAGAATCTCTCACCGACACGGAAAATTTGTTTTTCGAGAGGGACAGCAAGGAACGGTTTACGCCCTCGACAACCAGCAGCAGGCAAAAAGTTTTTATGGCAGGAACGTGCAGATAACCGGAACGGTCGACTCCAAAACCAACCTGCTACACGTACACAAAATTGGATTGACGTAAAACGCGCCTATTCAGGCTTGATGTTGTTGCGCTCAAAAGGCCCGCTAATGAGTTGCCCCGGCAAAAACTCGATCCACGGGTTCTGGCAATAAACGCACACCAGCGACTTCTTTAACGTATCAACCTCGTTTCCAGTAGCGACACTCACCACGCTCTCCTGATGACATTTCGGACATTCCACCGCCATCTCTATAGTCGATGTCGCACCATCTTGCATAAGCCCTCCAGAACAACAGGGCAAAAATCCTGCTGTAGGCTTCGCCCCGACGCTACATCCTTCGGCAGCGACTCTCTATCGGGTGATTGGTGGATTAGTGACAACGCGGCAACCGGTCCTGCGGTCAGCCTAAACAAGGTGGAACTTACTTGAGCGAGGCTTCGATCTTCTTCTTGTATTCGCGAGCCTTGGCGAAAACCTCATCCTCTTTCACCGTCAGCAACTGGCGTTCGCGCATGACCACGCGTCCGCCAATAACCACCGTCTGTACGTCGCTGCCCTTCAATGCATAAGCCAGCTGCGCATAAATGTCATACATGGGAACAGCGTTGGGCTCGTTCAGGCCGATGAGAATCACGTCGGCCTTTTTGCCCGGCTCCAGCGAACCGATTTCCTTTTCCATGTGCAAGGCCCGCGCGCCATCGATTGTAGCCATTTCCACCACCGCCTTGGCGCCTAGCGCCAGCGGATCCATCTTGGTAATTTTTTGCAGCTTGGCCGCCAGGTCCATTTCTTCCATCAGGTCAAGGTCGTTGTTGCTTCCCGCTGGCCCGTCGGTGCCCAGGCCGACCGCAGACCCCGGCGGCGCGCAACTCCGGCACGGGAGAGACGCCGCTGGCCAGCATCATGTTGCTGGACGGATTGTGTACGCAGCCGACGTGCTGCTCGGCGAGAATTTTGCGATCGGCGTCGTCCACAAAAATGCAGTGCGCGGCCACCACGTCCGGGCCCAGGACGCCGATTTTGTTTAGATATTGCACCGGGGTCGTCCCGTTTTGCGCGCGGCTGTCGTCCAGCTCCTTCCTCATCTCGGCGACGTGAATCAGGATGGGGGCGTGATATTTTCGCGCCAGCTCCGCCGCGTCCTGCAACGTTTTCTGCGAACAGGTGTAAATAGAATGCGGCGCGGGAGCGGCGTGAATCAGCGGATCGTTCTGCCAGCGCTTCAGGAATTTTTCAGTGTAAGCCAGCATCTCAAACTCGTCCTTGTTGTCGGGAGCTGGAAAATCGATGAACGTCTCGCCCAGCACACCGCGCATCCCAGCGGCCTTGGTTTCTTCCGCGACCGCGTCTTCGAAGTAATACATGTCCGCAAAAGTAGTAATGCCGCCGCGAATCTGCTCGGCAGCCGCCAAACGCGTGCCCCAGCGTACGAATTCTTCGGTGACGTTCTTGGCCTCGGCGGGGAAAATATATTTGCGCAGCCAGTCGTCCAGCGTAACGTCATCGTGGAGTCCGCGAAAAAGCGTCATGGGCACGTGGGTATGCCCGTTGATAAATCCCGGAAGCACCAGCTTGCCGCGCGCGTCGATGGTTTGCGCGGCGGTATATTTATTTTCGATGTCGCTTCGGAAACCAATGGCGGCAATGACGTCGCCCTTTACGGCCACGGAGCCGTCCTCAACGATCAAGCGATTGTCATCCATGGTGACCAGGGTGCCGCCGCTGACCAGCAGGTCGACCTTCTCTTTGTTACCTGCCGGTTGCGGTTTGGCGGTTTGCGCCGCAGCGCTGCCGGCAAATAACGCGACCGTCAGAAAAAGAGACACGCCGACATAAAGCGCCGCGACTATCTTGTTTTTGCACACGTTGTTTTGCTCCGATGACAACAAGTGGCTCGCGATTCTCACTCTACAGATTGGAGTCGTCAAAAGGTCTGGGAAATAGATCTTTCATCTGCATCACGTCCGTCTGGCCTTTCAAATTTGCAATGGTTACAGGTATATCCCCGCAAAATTCCCAAATCAATTGCCGGCACGCTCCGCAGGGGGGCGTCAGAGTGTCCGCATCGGTCACCACCGCCAGCGCGCTGAAGCCGCGTTCCCCCTCGCTCATGGCTTTGAAAATGGCCACCCGCTCTGCGCACATGGTAAGTCCATAGCTGGCGTTTTCCACGTTGCAGCCGCTGAAAATCCTTCCGGAAGCGCTTCGCAACGCGGCGCCCACGCGAAAATTCGAATACGGCACGTGCGCGTTTTCCCTGGCTTGCTTCGCGGTGTCGATCAGCAAATCTTTCTCGCTCATGTTTCGGTTCCCTGCCTGAAAATCTCAGCCATCACGTGACGGCCTGCTCGATTTTCGGAAGCACCGCCTTCAGCAATGCGATGAATTCGCCTTTCACGCGCGCCGCCGTCTCCAGAACTTCGCGGTGATTCAGCGGCTGATCGAGAATTCCCGCCGCGGCGTTGGTCACGCACGAAATTCCCAGCACCCGCATCCCGGAATGGCACGCGGCAATCACCTCCGGCACAGTGGACATACCCACCAGATCCGCGCCGATGGTCTTCAAGTAGCGAATTTCCGCGGGCGTTTCATAGCTCGGCCCCGCCAGCGCGGCGTAAACTCCTTCATCGATGCCGATTCCCAGGCGATTGCCTTGCCCCACGGCCATTTCGCGGAATCTTTTATCGTAGGCTGCGGTCATATCCGGAAACCGCGGCCCGAATCGTTCATCGTTGAAACCCGACAGCGGATTCACGCCCTGCAGATTAATGTGATCCCGAATCACCACCAGCCGCCCTTGCACAAATCTGATGCCGCCCGCCGCGTTGGTCAAAATCACGGCTTTCACTCCCATGCGCGAAAACACGCGAATCGGAAACGACACTTCCTTTGCCGAATAGCCCTCATAGAGATGCACGCGGCCCTGCATGGCCGCAACGGCGACGCCTTCCACTTTTCCAATCACCAGCTTGCCGGCATGCCCGATGGCCGTAGACTGCGGAAAGTGCGGAATCTCCGCGTAGGGAATTTTCACAGCCTGGGCAAATTCATCCGCGAACGGTCCGAGTCCCGACCCAAGCACCAGCGCAATCTTCGGTGTCAGCGGCGTGCGCGACAAAATAAATTGCGCGGCCGCTTCCGCGCGTTCGAATTCATCCGCAGTTACGGGCCCGGCCACCGCTGAAGATTTTGCCGACAGGGACGCCTTTGGCGCAGCACGTTTCGGCGGCTTAGCTTTTTCTCTCTTCGCGCTCACGTAAGTATCCCCACAATCGACGCGGACATCAGGTTCGCCATGGTTCCGGCCAGCATCGCACGTATCCCCAATTTTGCAAGATTAGCCGCGCTGCTCCGGCGCCAGCGCGCCAATCCCGCCGATCTGAATCCCGATGGAGCTGAAATTCGCAAAACCGCACAGCGCAAACGTGGCAATGGTAACGGAACGCGGATCAAGCGCGCCTTGCATCGTGCCGAGTTGCTGAAAAGCAACCACCTCATTCACCACCATGCGCGTGCCCAGCAGATTTCCAATCGTGGCGCAATCGCGCCACGGAATTCCAATCACCCAAGCCACCGGCGCGAAGACCCAGCCAAAAACCTGCTGCAAGCTGGACGGAAACCAGCCCACGTGGTGCGCCGCGAGCCAGTTGTGCGTGCCGCCCATGATGGCGTTGACCAGCGCCAGCATGGCCAGAAACGAAATCAGCATCGCGCCCACGTTCAGCGCCAGGTGCAGCCCGTCGACGGTGCCGCGCGAAATTGCACCCAGAAAATTTGCTTCCTTTTCCATCTCCGGCATTTCCACGCGCCCGGCCGTAAGCGGCACTTCCGTTTCCGGCACCAGCATCTTGGCCATCAGCAAAGTTCCCGGCGCGGTCATGATCACCGCCTCCAGCAAGTGTTGCGGCTTGATGCCGAATGCGATGTACGCCGCCATGATTCCGCCGGAGACGTGCGCCATTCCGCTGGTCATCACGCACATCAGCTCCGAGCGCGTCAGCTTGTTGAGGAAAGGCCGAATGGTCAGCGGCGCTTCCGTCTGCCCCATAAAAATGCTGGCGGCCACGTTCAACGATTCCGCGCCGCTGGCGCCCATGATGCGGGTCATCAGCCAGGCCGCGCCGCGAATCAGCACCTGCATCACCCCGATGTGATACAGCAGTGCAAAAAACGCGGCGATAAAAATAATGGTGGGCAGCACCTGAAACGCAAAAATAAAATGTTGCGGGGAATCCTTCATGCCTAGCTCGCCAAAAACAAATTGCGAGCCGACGAAGGCGTAGCTCAACAGCAGGTTGACGTAGTAGCCGGCAAACTCAAAAATTCTGCGCCCGGCGGAAAAGCGCAAGACAAAAAGAGCGAAGGTCAGCTGCAGGCCAAATCCCCACAGCACGGTTTTCAGGCGGATGGCTTTGCGATCGGTGGAAAATACATAGGCCAGCCCCAGCATGGTCAGCAGGCCCAGAACTCCGACGAATCTTCCCATGCGTGGCGCTCATTTCCGCTGCGGTGCGACGCTGTAGTTTCCGGCGCGAACCCTGTCGAATCTGTCGCGCGCGTTACACGCCAAGTATCCGGCGTATCAACAGCTTTGCCGCAGCAGGCTCTTCGCCGATGACAAAGCTCTCGGCTATCAGGATCTTCGTTTCGGCCAGCTTCGCGCCGCTATTGTAATGAATTGTAGCCAGCGGTTCGCCTTTTTCTACGCCGTCGCCGATGCGCTTGTGAAATTCCAGCCCGACCGCGTGATCGATCCTGATCTTCCTTGGTTTCACGGCCTCCGCCCAGCATGGCCAGCGCCACGCCAAACTGCTCGCAGTTTGTTGCCGTCACATTGCCGCTCGCGGGGCTGGGCACAATTACATGGGACGCTGCCGCAGGCAACAGAGTCGGATTGTCGATTACCCGCTCGTCTCCACCTTGCAGCCGAATGCACTGCCTGAATTTTACCAGCGCCTTCCCGCTGGCAATGAGCGACTCAGCTAATTCTCGTCCCCCTTCCACGCTGCCCGTCTTTTCACCCAGATAAAACATCCAGGCAGAAAGCTCCACGCTCAGCTCGCGAACATCGGCCGGTCCTTTGCCGCACAGCACGTCGATGCACTCAATCACTTCGTTCGAATGCCCGGCGGCGCGCCCCAGCGGCTGGTCCATATCCGTAATGAGTGCGACGACTTTTTTGCCCATGCCCTTTCCGGTTTCAATCATCACTTCCGCAAGCCGCACCGCGTCTTCTTCGCGCCTCATGAACGCGCCCGAACCAGTCTTGACGTCCAGCACCAGGGCGTCCAGCCCCTCCGCCATTTTCTTGCTCATGATGGACGCGCAGATCAAGCCGGTATTTTCCACCGTGGAGGTCGCGTCGCGCAGCGCGTAAATTTTTTTATCAGCGGGAGCGATTTCAGCGGTCTGCCCAATCAAAGCCATACCGCACTCGCCCAAAACGCGCCGAAAATCTTTCAGCGACAAATTGGTGTTGAAGCCTGGGATGGCCTCGAGCTTGTCCAGCGTGCCGCCAGTGTGGCCCAACCCGCGGCCGCTAATCATGGGTACGGTGAGCCCGCCCGCGGCGACAATAGGCGCAAGGATCAACGAAGTTTTGTCACCGACTCCCCCGGTGGAATGCTTGTCGACTTTTTTGCCCGGCAACCCGGAAAGATCCAGCACCTCGCCAGAGTGCAGCATCGCCTCCGTCAGCGCGGTCGCCTCGGCGCGGCTCAGCCCGCGAATCCATACGGCCATCAGCCACGCGGCCATCTGGTAGTCGGGCACGTCGCCGCGCGTATACCCGGAAATCAGAAAATCGATTTCCTCGCTTGAATGTTCACCAGCGTCACGTTTTTTGCGGATCAGGTCGACGGCGCGCATGCGGTTGGGAGATGTCGCGGGAGCGTAACATCCGGCCCTTGGCGGGTCAACGCCACGTTTGTTCTGTGTCGGTAGCACATGATATGTCCGGTTTAATTAGCACGCGAAATGTCCGCTTTAGCGAGCCGCTAGGGTAGCTACCACTGGGGAAGGCATGGAGCGCTATCCGAAGGCGGCAGTGGAGCGGGCAATGAAAGTACAGGAAGTCATTTTGCGAGCGATGGCCAAGAAGATTAGACCCAACGGCGACCAGCAAACCGTGGAAAACCCGGGCGCACCGCGCCCTTGGAAATCGCTCCGCGATTTCCACTTTCCCACGGCCCCACCACAAAACCAATTCCCACCGCCTCAACCAAAACCGGAGTTTTTATTTGCTAACGACACGTCACGTTTGTTCTGATCGCGGTTATGAGGCAAAATCCGATGTGGCAAACCGCGTTGCAAATCACGCTGCCGGAGCAATCACATGGAACCGACGATCAAAGGCGCTATTCCCGTTCTGCCCGCAGCCGATGCCGCCGCATCCCTGAAGTGGTGGACGGAGATCTGCGGATTCACCGAAACTTTTCGCGATAATACTCCGCCAAATTATGCCGGGATCAATCGCGGCGACGCGTACCTGCATATCTCCGGGATGCTGGACAAAGAACTGGCGCGCCAGGTCGGCGACCAGACCATGGTTCGAATCGCGGTGAAAGGTATCGAGGATCTTTACGCCGAGTACCAGAAACGCGGCGGCATCGTCCATTCCAACGGTCCGTTACAAACCAAGCCCTGGGGCACAAAAGAGTTTGCCGCCATCGATCCAAACGGTGTGTGCGTCACTTTTCAGGAATAACCGCCGGCCGGGTGCCGAATCATCACGTGGATTTCGCCGCGTGTTCTGCCCGACTCGTTGCTCAGCGCTTTTTCTTTTTTTCCGCTTGCGCCACGCGCGCTTTGACCAGTTTTTTTACTAGCACGACCGGCACGGGTTTGCCGGTAGGAAAATGCACAGTTCCTTTGGACGTAGAGTAATCCTTGAGTTCCGTTTTGAACTCTTCGATAACCGCGGCGGTAGGAAACAAACTGTAGTGGTCCGAAAATGCCGCGAACCACACCAGCACCACTCTGTTTCGGAACGCCGGAATCCCATAACTCATAATCTCGGTCGCCCCGCGCGGTACCGCGGCGCGAATTGCCGCGCGCATCTTTTTCAGGTTGCCGCGGGCCGCTACCGGGATGCCCGTAAGATATTCGGCAAAATTTTTCGCCGCGCCCTTGCTTTTCGCCCGGGAACCCGATTTGCTGGATTTGGCTTTTTTCATGCGCGCGATGCTACTGCGATTGCCGGCCGATGTCCACGGCTGACCACCGGACGGTCGCCCAGCGCAAAAAAATTGCAGGTGTTCACCGCTGCCGTCTTCCGGAGTAAACTTTCAATCCATGAACATCAAATATTCAGCCGTATGTCTGTTTCTGTTCTTCTCTCTTTCCGCCCAGGCCAACGCCCAGAGCTCCGGAGGCCAGGAGCTGCTGATTCTTTCAAAACGCGCTCACACGCTCGCGATTGTCGACCCGTCCGACTTGGAAGTTGTCGCTCGCGTCCCCGTCGGCAATGACCCCCATGAGGTAATTGCCTCCGCCGACGGCAAAACGGCCTACGTCTCGAATTACGGCTTTGGCGCGTTCAACACAATTACGCCCGTCGATCTGGTGCGACAGGCGCCACTGCCGCCGATCGATCTTGGCGCGTTGCGCGGTCCTCACGGCCTGACATTTGCCGCCGGCAAAGTATGGTTCACGGCCGAAGCCGCCAAAGCCATCGGCAGTTACGATCCGCAGGCTAATAAAGTGGACTGGATTCTAGGAACCGGCCAGAACAGAACGCACATGATCTTCGTCTCGGCAGACCTGCAGTGGATCGCCACGACCAACGTGAGTTCGGCGACAGTCAGTCTGATTGAGAAGAGCAGGAATCAAAAGCCCGCCGGCCCGCCACCGATGGCGAATAGCGGTAGTGGTGCTCCGCAACAGGGTGGCCCGCCAATGGGCGGCGGCCCCAGAGGCGCGCCGGGCGGCGATTGGGACGAAACGGTGATCCCTGTCGGCAATGGTTCCGAAGGCTTCGATGTGTCGCCCGACGGCAGCGAAATTTGGGTAGCCAACGCCCAGGACGGCACCGTTTCGATCATCAGCAAAGAAAAGAAAACGGTCATACAGACACTGGCCGCCAACGTGAAAGGAGCGAACCGGCTCAAGTTCACTCCCGACGGAAAAATGGTGCTGATCTCCAGTTTGGGCAGCTCCGGTCTGACCATCTATGACGCCGCCACCCGCAAAGAGATCAAGCGGCTGAACATTGGTCGCGGTACCGCCGGCATCGTCATGCAACCTGACGGTTCGCGCGCATTCGTGGCGTGCACGCCGGATGATTACGTCGCTGTGATCGGTCTCAAATCACTCGAGGTTGTCGGCCATATCGACGCAGGTCCCGAACCGGATGGTCTGGCCTGGGCGATTCGCCGCTGACGATGGGAACTCAGCTCGTGTACCCGTTCGGGCATCGTTCATGAAATTTGCTACAGCGGATGCGGTCCGTACGGCGGTAAGGGAGTTGTTTGACCCGCAACTACATGCCAGCCGCGAGGGCCGTTGATGTAAATGTGCATCACTCGCATTTGCGTTTCGATTCGACGGCCCTCGTAGGTCCCCCGGGAAGTCCACAGCGAAGTAGCCACCGCCGTTTCCTGAAATATCCGCACCTGCGTATTCGAGGCCGTGAACGATTGATATCTTGCTCCGCTGTTCTGCACTTCATCGATCAAACGAATTTTGTCCACCGTCTGGCCATGCGAAAGCGTCCCCGAAAAATCTTCGCTATAGACACGCCTGAAAAATGTTCCGTTGTTCAACATGATGGCGCGCGCCGTCTCGCGCTCCAGGTTCACGATTTCCGCGCGCTGCATCTCCGGATTCGGTCGCTGGTTGTCAGGATTGTTGGGATCGCAGGGATCCCACGCGCCTTGCCCCTGCGAGTTTAGGGAGGGGGTGATGAACAGCGCCAGAATTAGAAGAAGCGCAATGGTTTTGAGCATGCCTGTACATCTCCTTCATTCCAAGCCACGGAATGCGCGTTGGAAGCTTGCACGGCTAATGTAGTAAATTTTACGGGAATTTCAGCATCATTTACGTGCAACGATAGGGCTGGTTCCCAGAAGCGCAATTTCTGATATTTTTTAGACTGCTAACCGTCAGTCTCGCACACTCGTTTTCAGGAATGGGAGAGAATCATGAGTGCAGATTCACAACGTATTTCTCGCCGCGCCTTTGTGGCCGGCACTTCGTCGTTCGCAGCATTTCACGCCTTCGGCCGCATTCTTCCTCTTCCTCCGCTCGCCGCCGAACTGCAAAGCGATACGCGCCTGTCGCAGACGGTGGTCGCGGACAAAGGTTTCGCGTCCGTCAGGAAGATCGGCAACGGCCTCTACGCCACCATTTCCGATCCATCCAAAGGCCTGCAGACCATTTGCAACGGCGGATTCCTGGCCGGCAAAGACAGCGCGCTTTTGCTGGAAGGCTTTATGAATCCAGACGGGGCGGCCTTCCAGATGGATGCCCTGCGCATGGTCAGCCAGGTGCCCGTCAAAGCTGCGCTGGACACCCATTACCACTACGATCATTCCACCGGCAATTCATTCTATGGTGCGAACCATGTATCGCTTTGGGCTCACGCCGCCGTGGCTCGCCGCATCGTGGAGAGCTATGGCGCTATGCAGGGAGCGGAAAAATCCGCGGTGCTCGCGCCCCTTGAAACTCGACTCCGCGACGCCAAAACGAACCTACAGAAACAGCACGCCCAGGGCGATATCGGCATGCTCACCAACATTTATAACGTGATAAACGGAAGTATTCTGGCCCTGCCGGATCATCCCCTCGATCCAACCAAGCTGCCTATGACCATCGACCTGGGCGGGCTGACCGCGCAAATCGAAAGTTTTGCCGGACATTCCGGCACGGACTTGATCGTGCGCGTCCCGGATCAGAATGTCGTCTACGCCGGCGATCTGCTTTTCAGTGGCGTGTATCCTTACTGCTTCGATGAGCAGGCCACCATTTCCGGCTGGCGCGCCACGCTGCGAGCTTTTTCTTCCTGGGACAAAGACACCCTATTCGTTCCCGGTCACGGACAAATCTGCGGCCAGGAAGGAGTCACCGCGCTGGCCAATATTTTCGACGACATCGCCGCGCAGGCCGAAAAGATGCACAAGGCTGGCGTGCCCGTGCAGGAGGCAGCGGACTTGTACGAGGTTCCCGACAAATTCAAAAATTTCTCCCTCGGCCCTTGGGGATTCACCATCGGCCCAGCGGTCACGAAACTCTATGCGGAGTGGGGAGCGAAATAATCGCCGCCCAGTCCACCCGCCTCACCAGATAGCTGTGGCCGGTGGGCAACCGTTCTATGGCATAGCCGCTGCGTGGTACCAGCGCCCTGCAAGTCCATCCGCCAACCGTGCCGCCCACGATTGCGCCAGTACTCGCGTCAACCGCAACCACCTGCGAGCCAAACACTCCGGTGACGCCCGGCGGCGACAGCGGAGTGGCGTTCACGATCCGCCCGCGAATCGAACCGGTGCGCACCACATCCCCCGCATCGGGATATAAAACGCGCAGTCCGGTGCGGTCGTCTTCTCCCAATGGCGCATCCGGTTGGCCCACGGTCGGGCGCGCGCCGCTGAACGTTCCCGGCGTCGGCGCAAACGGAAAACATGATCGCGCTCCATACTGCCGAGTGGCTGAAGCCCAGCGTATGTCTCAGCTCGTGCGTCAAAAGCGATTCCAGATCATAGGCCGCAGGCGTCGTCGCCAGCGCCGCAGGCGTCGCATAGGTGGTATGCGGATCGCTTGGATCGAAGTAAACATCCGCGTCGAGAATTTCTCCAATCTCCGTCGAACCACCCGGCAGCCCACTGTTCCAATTCGGGATTCGCCGCCGCGCGTCTTATTAAATATTCGCGGGCTTCAACGCAAAAGCGCCTGCAGCGCCTCGCCGGGATTCGAATGAATAAATTGATATTTCACTTGCTCCAGTTTTTGCGGCGCGGCTCGCTCGCTCGCCAAGAGCGCCTCGTCCGCCATTTCTCCCATCGCCAGCCGCAGCAAAAACGCAGGCGCAGCAAAAATCGCAGGCCGGTGCATGGCCTTAGCCAGCAGCATCGTAAATTCGTCGTTGCGTACCGCTTCAGGAGCCACCACATTCACAGCCCCGTTTAAAGCATCGTCCACCAGCGCGCGCTTGAAAATCGCCACCACATCCTCGAGCGCGACCCAGGACATCCACTGGCGCCCCGACCCCAATTTGCCGCCCAGACCAAACTTCAGCGGCGCCATCATCTGCGGCAGCGCTCCTCCTTCTTTCGCCAGAATAATTCCGAATCGCGCACACACCACGCGCACACCCAGCGCTTCCGCCCTGATCGCCTCAGCTTCCCATTCGCTGGCGAGCTCCGCCAGGAACCCCCGCCCCACGTCACTCTTTTCCGTCAGTATCTCGTCACCACGATTACCGTAGTAGCCCACCGCGGATGCGGAAATCAGCACGCGCGGCCGCGGATTCATTCTTGCCATGGCGCTGACCAGACCGCGCGTGGTCCCGACCCGGCTCGAGCGCAGCACCGCTTTCCGCTTGTGAGTCCAGCGTCCGCTCATGATCGACGCTCCCGCCAGATTGATCGCGGCATCCGCGCCGCCAATCGTGCCGCCGATTTCTCCACCTTCAGGATTCCACGGCACGTCGACGACGCGCTCCGCCGCCTCTCCGCGTTTTTTCTTTCCCGACCGCAGCAAACTGTAAATCGTGTGGCCGTCACCCGCCAGTGCCTTCGTAAGAGCCGTGCCCACCAGCCCGGTCGCACCCGTCATCAAAATGTTCATCATCGCCTCAAAGTAATTCTGGCTATGCGGATCACTCCTACCACTGGCCGCTAACCTGATACGCGGGTTACAATCTGCATGTGCCGTCCGCCACCCAAACCATCCGCGTCAAAGTTCTGTTCTTCGGCCGCCTGAAAGAAATTGCCGGGCGCTCCGAGGAATCCGTCGATGTGGGGAGTCACGCAGATATCGAGACAGTCTTCGAAGAATACGCCGCTCGTTATCCCGGCCTTCAGGAGTATCGCTCCTCCCTGGTAGCCTCTTGCAATCGGGAGTTCGCTGCATGGAGCACGCCACTTCACACCGGCGATGAAGTAGCCTTTCTGCCGCCCGTAAGCGGCGGTTAGCGCTCACTCATGACCGCCTCTTCTCCCGACATCATCCAACTGGTCCGCGAGCCCATAGATCCCGCTAGCCTCACCACTCACGTGCGCGGCGCTTCAGACGGCGCAATGGCTGCATTTGACGGCTTCGTGCGCGATCACTCGAAAAACCGGCGTACTCTCTACCTCGAATACGAAGCCTACGAATCCATGGCCATCGCCAAAATGCAAGAGATCGTCACGCACCTTCACGAAAAATTCGCCATTCACCGCATGGCCATGGTCCACCGCCTGGGCCGTCTGGAAATCGGCGAAACCAGCGTGTTCATCGCCGTAAGCGCTCCTCATCGCGCGGCCGCCTTCGATGCCTGCCGCTATGCCATCGACACCCTCAAACGCACCGTGCCCATCTGGAAAAAGGAGTATTTTGAAGACGGCTCGGTGTGGGCCGACGGAGAATTGCCTCCCGCTCCTTCGGCGACACCCGCGACGGAATCAGCATCTTAACCACCTGATGTGGACCCGCTTATTTCGTCCGCGAAGACTTGCCGCCCTGGCCGTTGCCCTGTTATTTGCAGGCGCTGCCGCAGTTCCGCAAGACAGTTCCAATTCCGATCGCCCGCCCTGGGCCAAAAAGAAAGCCAAAAACAAATCCAAAGCGGCCGATCCGCCGCCCGACGGCAAGTCCTATCCCGAGCCGGTAAACAAAAATAACAACGACACCGATTCAAACTCCGCCGATCCCGCCCAGCGCGATCGCATCCGCGTCAGCGTCAATCTGGTCAATGTCCTCGTCAGCGTGCTCGACGACAACAATCGCCCCGCCCCCGATCTGCCCGTCGAAGCCTTTCAACTGTTTGAGGAAGGCGTGAAGCAGAAAATCGAGATTTTCGAGACGGAAACCAAGCAACCGGTAGACATCGTGTTGATGATCGACGCCAGCCTCAGCGCCCACAAGGAAATTACTTTCGAACAACAAGCCGCCGCGCGCTTCATCGGCCAGGTCCTCCGTCCCGAGGATCACCTGGCAATTTTTTCTTTCGATGAAACCGTCAGGCAAGTCGCCGGCTTCTCCAGTAACGCCAGTTCGCTGCAAAGTGCCCTGCATAACATTCCCTCTGGAGCAGGCACCTCCATCTACGACGCCCTGCTGCTCGGTTCCCAGGCGCTGGAACGCCGCAGCGAAGACCGCCGCCGCGTAATCATTCTCGTCACCGACGGCGGAGAAACCACCAGCCGCGCCGATTTCGAGGCCGCTCGCAAAGCCGCCGTTCGCGCCAATACCCTGCTCTACACCATTCTGGTTCGCCCGGTAAAAAACGAAAGCGGCCGCAACACTGCCGGCGAACACGCGCTTGAAACCATCGCCGACACTACCGGCGGCGCCATCTTTTTCCCCGACACTCCTCAGGATCTGGACATCATCTTCGACCGCATCGACCGCGAGCTGCGCACCCAATATCGCCTGGGCTACTATCCCGATCCCCGCGGACCCGCCAACACCTACCGCAGCATCGCAGTGAAAGTTCTGGACAACTACAAGGCCCGCCATCGCAAAACGTATCTCACCGGCCCGCAATAAATTTTCCCCGGCCAACTAGAAACGAGTTGCGGTTCAGTGTTAGCCTCGTAGCGGCTGATGCCAAAAAATTACCTGCAAGCTGCCATTGAAATTGCGCGCGAAGCCGGCCAAATCCTGCGCGAAGAGTTTGCGCGTCCGGCACAAATCTCCTACAAGGGCGATGAAGTCGACCTGGTCACCCAGGCCGACAAGCGTTCCGAAGCCGCCATCGTCGCCCGTATCACTGAATTTTTTCCCGACCACGCCATCGCCGCCGAAGAAGGCACCGGACACGAAGCTCGCCACGCTTCCGGCTACCGCTGGCACGTCGATCCTCTCGACGGCACCACGAATTTTGCGCATGGCTACCCGTGTTTCTGCGTTTCCCTCGCTCTTGCCGAACAAGGCTGCCTGGTGGCCGCGGTCATTTACAATCCCATTTCCGATGAGCTCTTCGCCGCCGCTCGCGGCGAAGGCGCGACCCTCAACGGAAACAAGATTCACATCTCCAAAATCAAAACGCTTTCCACCAGCCTGCTGTGCACCGGATTCCCGGTTCACAATCGCAAAGGCAGCCCCAACCTGCGCTACTACGGCGATTTCACCATGCACTCGCACGGAGTCCGCCGCGATGGCTCTGCCGCTCTCGACCTTGCCAGCGTCGCGGTTGGCCGCTTCGAAGGTTTCTGGGAATTTGGCTTGAAAGCCTGGGACACCGCCGCGGGAGTGCTATTGGTGGAAGAAGCCGGTGGCAAAGTTACAGATTTTTCCGGCCAGCCGTATCAGCTCGGCGGTCCGGTCATCCTCGCCACCAACGGCCTCATCCACGAAGAAATGCGCGCCATCGCCGCTGAAATCGCGCAGCGCGAACCGATACAACTCCAGCGCGGCGAATAATCTCTCGCCTCAGCACCGCCACAAAAACCAAATAGCCAACGCCGCTGCCGGCATTGGCTACTGGCTGTTCACTCAGTTTTGAGGTTTCCGCTTTTTACTGCTGTGGCAGCAGCAGTTGCGAGAATCCTGTGGTGTTGATGTCGCGGAACATCGGCGTTCGCGGCGGCAGCAAAGCCGGTGTCAAAAAGTTCGTGTCGAAGTCATATTGACGATTCGGCGGGCTGTAAACTCCGCCGCCGCTTCTGAACAATCCAACCGCTTGCCGGTTGTAGTACAGGCTCAAGAGCGATCCGTGATAGTAAAGTGTCGCTCCCCAGTTTTCGATGTAGCGCAGGAAGTTGTGTACTCCGCCGTCGGTGCCAAAGTCAAAGCTGCCGTTGGTCGGATACGCAGGCAGCGGAAAGATGCCGCTTTTTCCGGCAATAATGCCCCCGCGATAATAAGTGCTGTTCGCATTTCTGTTGCCCGAGTTAAAAGGGAACGCGAAGGAGTTCACGTCATCCCACTGATTTGAAAGCAGTGTCACAGCGTCTGCCGCTACCGAAGCCGCGACATAGCTATCGTTAAAACCACCACCTGCCGAGTTCGAGTTGTAGTCTCCCTGAATGTACGCGGGATTTTCAGCGGCGACGGTGAGCCCGCACACCACTCCTCCGGGGCAAACCGGCCATCCAGGCACCTGAATTTTGTTGCCGTTCACCAGCTTTATTGCCCGCCTGAAAAATAGCGGAGGGTTTTCCCGCGCGTCCGTCGAATTAGCCGCAAACGTTTCCGGCCATATCGCCGAAAGAGCCGGCACCGGGCACACCGGATTGTCCAGCAGTCCCGTACCTGGCAAACCGTTAAACACCCCGTAGCGGCCATACTGGCCGGCCACGCTGAGGGGCAGGGGGGCTCCAGCGTCCATGATGAAGGTCGGATCCTGACCGTAGGTAAACAGTGTACCGCCGTTGGGAACGTCCAGGTCTTCGCCAGGATCTAGAGCGTTATTCGGGCAACCATTCACATTCAGCGGATTGGCAAAATCGCTAAATCCATATTCCCCGGTTTCCCGGCCGCTGGGAGACAGTTGCGGCCACGCCCCGGGAACCGAACCGGCCGGGGCATAGTTGCCGCGACGATCCGAAAAATACACCACGAAGTTGTTAGGAGCGATGTTCGGATCCAGGGTGCTTGGTCCGCTTACGCCAATCGTGCCCGCAAAGAACCGGGCCAGATTCTTGATATCCAGCTCCACGTAATGCATGGTGCCGCCAAGAGTAACCCTATTACCAAACGCGCCAGGCGGGGTGGTCATACGCGGCCATCCCTCACGAGTGTCAAAGATCACGTTTGGCCAGTAATCCGTCGGCAGAGTGGGCACCACCGCTCCGACTACGCCGCAGCCACCCTGCGCAAGATAATTTGAAGGGTTATCGCGAATGCGTTCCAGGCGGATGATAGCGTTTGGATGGGGCTCAGCGCAGCGTGCCGCGCCGGTGTCGTTCACTTGCGCACCCGGAGGCGCCGGCATCGCCGGAGGAGCAATGGTCGCGCCATTGGGATTAATATTGCGTCCGGCGTAACCCCATGCCAGAACTTCCTTGGTCACGTCTTTAAACGTTCCGCAGCCTCCGCCCGTTGAGAAGGGCTGAACTTCAATTTTGATGAATCCCTTGATGATCGGAAAACCATTAGGGAGCCAATATCCGTTCGCGGCGTTGTACGCGCCCCCAACAGGAGCGCCGCCAGACGCGGCCAGCGGCACAAGAGGCGTCCCGTTCGCGGCCATCGCAGCCACCAAAGCAGGCAAAGCGGGGTCGCCCGTGGGATTCGCATTTATGGTCGCAATCGGAGCCGCCAGTTCGGACAAATCGAAAGGTTGCTTGGCGGGGTCCGTACACGGCAGGTTCTGAATGTCCGCTGGATTATCGGAAAGCAGAATGCGCAGGCTGGCTTCCGAGTAGTAACGTTGGCCCAACACTCCCGGATTTGCGACATCTTCGCCCTGTATCGGTCGACGAATCGTGTCGATCGGCTGGGCCGCGCCATTGCCCAAAACAGTGATGCCTAGGTTGAGTTTCTACACCCCGGTGCGCAAGTACCCGTTGTAACTGTTGACGATCCCCGGCCACGCGGCGTTAGGCGCGGATGTGAGTAGATTCTTGCTGCTCTGGCCGAAATTCGAGGGCCTGGAATCCGCCGCCGTTGGTGATTTCCACCGAGCCCGGGTGCTCCGACCCGGCATCGATAGGATGCTGGTTCTCAAGCCAATCGCGATACACGCTGCCCACCACCGTCACGTTGCTGCTTAGCCACAGCTGATTCGAACCGACGTTGGCCGGCCCCGCGCCTGCCGGACCACCGCTGGCCAGGTACAGGTCGCCATTCGTGTGTACGCGACCGCCGAACTTAAAGTCCGGTCCAGGAAAGTAGCTGAGGTCAGTGTCCGAGAAAATTCCAAACTGAAACAATGGAATACCGATGGTTTGTATCTGCCGCGTCAATTTCGCTTCCGCTCCCGATCCCGTCCGCGCCGTCACCTCCAAATCGTAAGGCGTCGCCAGCGCTGTCATTCCCTGGTACGGGCTGGAACCGGAAGTGACTTGCCCGAACGAAGACACCGGGAACCCATTAGCCTGCGTGAAATTGATGTTGTAAGCCGGGTTGCCGCTCTGGTCCACAAAGGAAATGCCCTGGGCTCCCAGGACCGGCGGAGCCGTGCTGATAGCCGTCACCACCGCCGCACTCGGCGCATAGTTCGCACTGAACAGCGTTCCTAGGTCTGCGGTGAGCTTCTCCATGCCAGCTTCCGCGCCATAAAAAGCTTTGCTGGAGTCATTGTCCATGCCCGACAGGCGCTGCCCGGACATCACCAGCAGGATGAATCCCACCATTAGGCTGGACATCAGGATCAGCAGGAGCAAGGTCGTGAGCAGCGCGATGCCCGACTGCCGGTTCGGTTTTTTATGCGACGTTCTCATCATTGGACTCCCGTTTCCTCATTGCCAGTTATTTAGTAAATGGTTATTTGTAATTATTGAAGTAGGCCAAACTGCGCAAAGCTACTTGGGTAGAAAGATTGGACCGCGTGTACCGCTGGTTCGCCAGCGCGCGCTGCGCTCCGTGAGCTCCCAACGAAATGGTGACCGCCCGAAGTTCATTTTCGTTGTCAGCTGCGGGAATCGCGGCAACATTGGAAGGCGGCGGATTCGTGCCGTCCGACAGGTTATAGCGGAACTGCAGCCTCTCGATGGATTCGGCCACCGGCTGCGGAATCTTGAAATTGATCTGCCTCATTAGTCGCGGGTGAACCGGATCGGCAAGGTTGGGATCCAGGTAGTAGGTAATCATCCAGATGCGCGTTGCCGTGGTCGGCGGATAATTTCCGGAGCCTGCAGGCGACTGCAATTGTTTCAGCGTGCCGCCGGTTTCTACGGCCGTCCTGCCGTTCAATCCGAAAGGATCGCCGGCGCCAAAAGTCAAAACCTGGCCCGCCACATCGGTCACACATTGCAAGGCATTGCCGTTCGCGTTGCTGAACAAAATAAGATCGCCCGCGTTCACCGGAATACCCGCGGCTCCCAACGTCACGCAAGCGGCGTCGAAAGAGGTCGTTGAGCCGTTCGGCGCGATCACTCCATTGCAGGCGGGTAGCGCCGGCGGTCCAGCCGCCGCAGGGCGGCTGATAGGTGACTGGTTCAGCGCCAGCGTATTGTCGGCATAAAGCATCGTCACGATGTCCGACTGTGGTGCCGTCGTTCCATCCGTGCTCGCGATGATCGGACCGATCGCCGGTCCCGGCTCAACCGCTGGCAAAATCACGTTACAACCCGGTGTTACGGCGTTGGGTCCCTGAAATGTGATGATGGCCGGCGGTGGACCGAACGGCCTCTTGATCGGCGCGCTGGTATTGCATCCCGCGGCGTCCTGCGTATTGGGTATCGCGATTCCACCCGTGGGAATTCCAGTGCCGGCCTGGATCATGTCCTGCACCATGAAGTTCATGCCCGCGCGCAGGTTGTCGTTGATGTCCGAAGACTGCGTCACGTTGCTGTTGACCTGCACCGACTCGCGGAACGCCAGCACCGCGCCAAGCAGCACTACCACCGTGACGCCCATGGCCACCAGCAGTTCGATCATCGTGAATCCTTGCTGCCGTTTCCTCATAACCTCAGCCTCCTGCGGGCTCCTCACGAGAACTGCGAGATATAACTTACCAGCGTGTACGTCCGGGCCGTGCCGCCGATTGCGTACGTCATGGTGATGGTGATTTGTCGCAGGTTTTGCTGGTTAATCACGTCGTTGATTGCGATCGTGCGCCTCATTCCCAGCAGGCTCATCACCACGTCGTCGTTGGTGCCCAGAACTCCATCCGGCCCGGCATTCAAAATCACCACGTCGGGCGTGGCCGGGTCGTCATCGATGGTGCCGTACAACCCGTCGGGGCCCGCGCCAAGCAGGTTGGCCGGCCCGACCACGAATACTCCGTCGGCCGCACCGCCCCCTCCGGTCACGTTTCTGATATTGGTCCATTGCAGGATGTGCGAATCGCGCGCCGCGAAAATTGTCTCCATGGCCTGTTCGGCTTTCTTCTGCGCGATATAGTTCATCTGCGTCATGGCCGAAACTTGAATGCCCTGTGCATAGACCACCGCGAGCGACAGAATGCCGAAGGACAGAATCAGGATGGAAATCAACGCCTCAATTAAAGTGAAGCCCGACTGCGCCGATCTTTTTGTCCGAGATTGCATGTTCGCCGGCCCCTTCCTCATTCCTGCCACGTCGTTCCGTTCCAGTGATATTGCCGGATTCGCCCGGTCGCGCCCAGAATCGTCACCGCCCGCGCGGTCATCGGATTACCGGGCGTTCCCAGGAAAATCGTTCCGTCCACCAGCGTGTTTCCAGCGTCAATAAACGTCCCGCTGGGCGTGAACTTCATCGTCGGCGGTCCGCCAACGAGATTTTCCAGGCAAACTGCGGCGCAGTTTCCAAACGCCATCGGAGTGTCCGGCACGGCCGGCATCAAGTAGTACTGCACCCCGCCTTCCCAGGTGACGGGAGGGAAAACCACATTCGCGCCTACCAGCTCGATCTCAGTAACTTGGATGGTGCCGGTGCCCGTGAACTGCACCTGCACTTCGCGGCGCTGAGAGATGGCCAGCTCGCGCGCGGCACGCAATTGGCTGAATACTTGGTTCATCGCCTGATCGGCCCGATATCCGGGAAGGATGGCGAAAATGTTGATCAGCGCGAAGGCCACCACGATTCCAATTACGGCAATCACAATGACCAATTCGATCACCGTAAATCCGGAATCTCTGTGCTTGATTCTGATCATCGATAGACTCCAAAGAAAATTCGAGGCCGCTAGTTGCACTAAGTAATGCAAATGGCTGGCCAGCTCGATTATCAGCTCAAATCAATAACTACAAAGCACTTAGATGGAGGTGTGAATCCTAGTAGTTAACCACAGCCGCCACCATGTAACAAAAAGTTACAAGTTAAGGCTGCCAGGCTAGGCTGTCGACACACCTGCTTCGAGAGTTGCCGTGTCATCAGATCTGAATTGTTGGCGCTTTGCCGTCCGCTAAGTCGCCGCCTTGTGGAGCATGGCGGCCTTCGTGCTAACGTTAAAATGCATGCGCATCAGAATCACTTACGCAGTCTTGATCGCTCTCGCGGTTGCCTTAGGAGCCACAACCCTGCGCGCACAGCGGGTCCGCGGAGAATTGCGTATCGAGGTGCGCGATTCACAGGGCGCATCG
Organism: uncultured Acidobacteriota bacterium; assembly: GCA_963819625.1. Taxonomy (GTDB): domain Bacteria; phylum Acidobacteriota; class Terriglobia; order Acidiferrales; family UBA7541; genus Acidiferrum. Next base: position 27,472 of record CAWFWY010000015.1, on the reverse strand, counting down.
CTCTCCGCCGAAGCCGAATTACTCTCCGAAGCAAATCAGGTGCATCGCACCTTTCAGGTCGCTCCCGACGGCCGGTACACCTCGCAGGACCTCCCGTTTGGCGTCTACCGCCTCACCGTCCGCGCCGAAGGATTTGCGCCCTGGAACAATCTCGTCGACATCCGCTCGGAAGTCCCGCTGCACGTCGCCGTCACCCTTGGCGTCGCCCCCGTCGCCACCCAGGTTCAGGTGACAGACTCGGCCACCCTGGTCGATCCCAGCCGCACCGGCTCCATCTATTCCGTCGGCCGTGAAACCATCGATCAGGAGATGGCTGCCCAGCCCGGAAGAAATCTCACCGACATGGTCAATCAACAGCCCGGCTGGCTCTATGAAGCCAACGGTGTGCTGCATCCCCGGGGCTCGGAATACGATGTGCAATACGTTTTCGACGGCTTGCCGCTGACCCAAAATCGCTCGCCCGCCTTCGCGCCAGAATTCGACGCCGACGACGTGGATTCCATGCGCGTCCTCACCGCCACTTTCCCCGCCGAATACGGCCGCAAACTTGGCGGCGTCATTGAAGTCACCACCGTCAAAGACGTGCCCAACGGGTTTCACGGCCAGTTCGATGTAAACGGCGGCAGCTTTTCCACCGCCAGCGGTTCCGGCGCGATTTCTTACGTTCACGACAAGAATCGCTTTGCGGTAAGTGGCAATGGCTTCCACACCGATCGCTATCTCGATCCGCCGGTTCTTGAAAACTTCACCAATCGCGGCAATGCCGGCGGCTTTTCAGCTTCTTACGAGCGCGAATTTTCCGGCAGCGATCGCCTGCGCGTCACACTGATTCACAACGTCGTGCGCTTTCTTGTTCCCAACGAACTCGTGCAACAGCAAGCCGGCCAGCGCCAGGACATCACCAATCTCGAAACCAGCGGCCAGGTTTTTTACCAGCACACCATTTCCCCCAACCTGTTTCTCAGCTTGTCCGGTAGCGTGCGCGATGCCAGCGCCGATCTCACCTCCAATCCCTTCGCCACTCCCGTCGAGGTTGCGCAGTCACGCGGCTATCGCGAAGGCTACGCCCGCTCCGATTTGGCAGGCCACCACGGACGCCACAACTGGAAGACTGGCGTCGATTCTCTCTTCACAACAGTCCATGAAGCGCTGAGTTACCTCATCACCGATCCGTCGCGGTTCGATCCCGATACCAAACAGCAATTTCAATTCGCCGACCGCCGCTGGGACATCGAGCCTTCCGCATATGTGCAGGACCAAATCCGCATCGGCAACTGGAATATCACCGCGGGATTGCGCTTCGATCATTACGGATTTGTGGTTCACGAATCCGCCTGGAGCCCCCGCCTGGGTGTCTCGCGTTACGTGCCGGCGCTGAATTTGCTTCTCCACGCTTCTTACGATCGCGTCTTCCAGACTCCCGCGATGGAAAATCTGCTGCTGGCTAGCTCACCGCAGTTGAATTCCATCGATCCCGTGGTCTTGCGGCTCCCCGTGCGGCCCGCACGCGGAAATTACTATGAAGGTGGCATCACCAAATCGATTCTCGGCAAGCTGCGCCTGGACGCCAATATTTTTCGACGCGATTTTCATAACTATCCCGACGACGACACGCTGCTCGACACCGGCGTCAGTTTTCCCATTGCGTTTGCCCAGGCGCGCATTTACGGTGAGGAGCTGAGCCTGGAAATTCCGCAATGGTGGCGCTTCTCGGGCCATCTCAGTTTTGCCAATCAGTCCGGCGTCGGAAGTGGACCGATCACCGGTGGCCTGTTTATCGGCAGCGACGCTGCGGGCGGGCTCGGCGACTCCAGCCAGTTCGCGGTTTCGCAGGACCAGCGCAACACCGCCCGCGCGCGCGTCCGCTTCCAAGCTGACCGCCGCGTCTGGCTCGCGGTCAGCACCCAATACGGCAGCGGTCTTCCGGTCGACCAAGGCGGGCCGCTACAAATTGACTTATGCGATCAAGCCGCCTTCTTACGGTGGGCTGGGCCGGCACGCGGACCGTGCGACGGGGGTCGATCCGTGGTGGAAACCGTTTGAGGTTATTTTTGACTGGGATTACCCGGGGCCGCCCGAGGCTGCGCCGTCGCAGAACACGGAAGAAATCGTGCGGTAAGCCTGTGAACTTACTCGTTCATTGAAGCCCTGGAGACCGAACCGGTGATCGTCATCCGGCCCATCACCGCCTACGAACCCGTGCCCGAATGAGGAGGCTGTTGATGCACCCCAGGACCCAGCGTGCTCTGGAGGCCCTGCCCCCGGCGGAGCGGGCCGCCGCGGAAGCCGCGATCACGCAATCCCTGGCCCGCCGCGCGACGCCCGACGGCCAGGCGGAAGAGGAGGAGGTGATCCGCAAGGTCCGCGAGGAGTTCCCCCCCGTGGCGATCGACCCCGAGCTGGCCAAGGCACTGTCCGCGCTGCGCGGAGCGCGAGCGGCAGGGCTTGAGCCTGTCCGATGTCTCGAAACGGACCGGCATCGACCATGCGACGCTCTCAATGCTCGAGACAGGCAAGGTGACGAACCCCACGTTTGGCACACTCCGGGCCCTGGCCCACGCCCTCAACAAGCATTTGTCGTGGTCACTGGTCGATGAGCCGGCCGGCGCGGGCCGCTGATGAGCCCACGCGCCAACGACGCCACAGCCCCCGTCTATGGATTTTGGCGAGGGGTTACATCTCGATCAACGGAACAAATCGGCGAAATCGCTCGCAAAGGAGCTCGGCGAGGAGGCCACCCTCGGTGAACGCCCCGCTGGGGTCGGTGTGCATCGCCAGTGCCATTGCCTCCTGGCCGAGGTTGATTCGATAGAGGCCCAGCGGCACGGCGCGCATCTTGCGCAGCTTGATACCGAGCACTTCCCGCAGCATGTCATCGTCGCCGGAGGCGATCGGCTCAGGGGTGAGGACGATCGCGTTCAGGCCGATGGTCAGGCCTTTCCATGGTGGAAAACGCCCATTGACCGCCATGGCCAGGCGGGTCAGAAGGCGCTCGTAGGAGGGCCGGCTACCATCGATATCGACCGGTTGACGTGCTACCAGCACCACGCTCTGTGCGTGGCCGAGAAGGGGGACACGGCCCATACGCACCGGGCGCCGGTAATAGCGGAGGACGTCCAGCGGCGGCCGCTGAAACTCTTCTCCGCCCTGGAAGCTCGCGCCCGCTTGCTGCAAGACCGGCTCGATGAGCTCGATGAACTGGTCTTCGATCATGGCGAGGGCCCACCGGGTAGCCTGTCGACGTCGGTTCGGGATAAGCTGGTGGGCAAGCAAAGGAGCGCGTTCATGACGAGCGAGGCGATACCCGCCGCGAAGCCGGCCTCGGCTTCACGAGTGACTCTGGCAATTATTACCGAGCCAAAGCAGGCCAATCCGAATAACACGATCCATGGCGGCGTCATCTTGAAGCTCGTCGACGAATGTGGCGCGATCGCGGCACTTCGACACGCGGGCAGAGGGCAAATCACGACAGCCGCCATTGACTCCATGACGTTCCTCGGGCCGGTGTATGTGGGTGAGCGTGTCGAGATCTCGGCCGAGGTCACCTACGTGGGGAGGAGCTCGATCGAGACACGGATCGAGGTCTTTGCCGAGCCCATCGAGAACGCGGTCAAGCGGAAGGTTGGTGTCGGCTTCGGGTTGTATGTGGCGCTTGATTTGGAACAGCAACGGCCCCGGCAGGTGCCTCCGTTGCTGATCGAAACTGAGGCGGATCGAGCCGGCCAGAAGGCTGCACAGGCCCGGCAAGCGGCCCGGCTGGCGCGCCGGGCTGAGGCGGTTGATCAATGAACGGCGTTGCGAGATTTCTGGATCTCGGCGGGAGCCTCGCCCTCATGGGATCACGGATGACGGGTCAATCGCGCGGTGCGGCCTGATAGTCCATCTCCGGCGGAGATGCAGAAGTCGAGGCCGTGCCGGGCAGCTCGAACTTCGGGACGGACGCATCGGTGTAGGTTGATTCGGCAAACGGTTTGTCCGTAGCTCGCGATGACGAGCCTGACGTCCACGATGATCGGCCGGTTCCCGAAATGTCGAGTTCGTCGACCGCCCCGCTCAGCCCTTTCTTGAACTCAATGATTCCCTTGCCCAGCGAACGACCCACCTCGGGGAGGCGCTTGCCGAAGAGGAGGACTGCCACCCCCAAAAGCATCATCATCTCGAACCAGCCAACATTGGGAAGCATGCGACAAACTCCGGAAATGCAGCAACAAGAATTCAGACAAACGACCTGGCCGAGTTCTCAGATTTGGTAGGTATGAGCGCGCAGGCTCATCGCCAAAAAACGTTAACCGCAAGCACCATCACGCAACCGGTGGGCTTTTCTTGTCGACGGTCACCGCCTGATCGAGCTCTTCTTCGATGCCGGAGACGCCTTTCTTGAATTCGGTCACGCTCTTGCCGAGCGAGCGACCATCACGCTTGGCAGGCGGTTTCCGAAAACGAGCAGGCATACCATCGCTACGAGAATCATCTCCCAACCGCCGATCGATGGGAGGAAGGCAAAAGGCAGCATACAGATCTCCTCGCGTCAGAGTATTTTGGCTGAGACTTTATGGACGACACGCTCAGGTCGAGCTGGGGCGTGAATGGAGACGATTTTCAATGCGAAAGGCCGGGACTGGTCCCGCTCGCGACGATGATTCGACCAACGATGATTGCGGCGACAGCGGTCGCCGCCAGGATCGTCAAGAACCAGAACAAATGGTTGCCTTCCAGGAGAAAGGGCCGTGTCCTTCTGGCCGGCCCTGGGCGTCCAGAGGCCACGGTTGACTTCGGCCTGGCAACGCTCGCGGCCGCCCGTACTGCTCCCATCGTTTTGGTTGCCCGCCGCTGCGGAGAAATCCAGGGCCAGATTGTTTGGAACTGGCGGCTCTTGAGGACGCCGGAACGACCGTAGAGAACGAACACGACTGCGGCCAAGATCGCCAGTTCTCGCAAGCCGATCATGATGATGCCACCGATTCTCCTGGCCGGGCAGATTTACGACGTTGAATGTACCACCGAATTGGAGGCGTGCCCATGCGCGGGCTGGCGTCTTAGCAACGGAATCCCTAACTGGAGGGCCAGGAAGGGTTTGCATGCGCACGTCAGCAACGCCAGATCCTGTCCCCGAAAGAGAGAGGCAGCACCCACGCGAGGTGGCGGAAGTCGTCCAGGGGACGGAGCAGAAGCGAACGGCAACACGGTGGGATTTTGTCGCGCTTTTGGGGGGCCGACATTTCGGCGCAACCCAAGCCTAAGCGTCTCGACTGGGACGACGCGGGGCGGGCTATCTGTTTCTATACTACAGCGGCGGCGGTGGGTGTCAAATGAATTCCCCTACGAGGTAAGGGCTTGGACGCCGATTGATCGAGTGAGTCAAAATGCGCATTCGCTTGAACAGTGGCCTCGGGGAGAGTCGAACTCCCACGTCCTTCCGGACACCGGCTCCTAAGACCGACGCGTCTGCCATTCCGCCACGAGGCCAATAATTTGTCAGTTGTCAGTTGTCAGTTGTCAGTGGCAATTATCGGGATTGTGGCGTTTATTGCCAAGAGGGGGAGCATCGTGCGTCGACGTCGGTTTCTTGCGAACGCCGGGTACGGGGTTGTCGGGTTGACTGGCGCGGTAACCGGCGCGCGGCGCGAAACTGAGCGGTGATGTTTCTCCGAGAGAGCTTGCTGCCGACGTTGTGATCGTCGGGGGGGGCCTTGGTGGATGTGCGGCGGCGCTGGCGGTGCTGAGAAACGGCCGAACGGCCATTTTGACGGAGGCGACCGATTGGATCGGCGGGCAGCTCACATCTCAGGCTGTGCCGCCCGACGAACATCCATGGATCGAGCGATTCGGGGCCTCGGCCTCGTATCGGAAGCTGCGTCAGGAGATTCGCGCTTTTTATCGGCGGCACTATCCCTTGACGGCAGAGGCGCAGAACGAATGAGCGATTCAACCCTGGCAATGGGGCTGTTTCCGCGCTTTGCCACGAGCCGCGAGCGGCGCTCGCGGCATTAACGAGCTTGCTTTCGCCGTACGCTTCAAGTCGCCGGCTGTTGACGCTGCTCGATCATGAGCCGATCGCCGCATCGGTGAAGGGCGACCGGGTACAAACCGTCACGGTGCGAGATCGGCAGACGCTTGTGGAGCGAACGCTACACGCTCCGTACTTTCTCGATGCCACCGAGCTGGGCGATCTTCTGCCGCCCGCGGGCGTTGAATTCGTGACCGGCGCGGAGGGGCAGGCCGAGCACGGCGAGCCGCACGCGCCCCGGACGCCAATCCCGACAACCAGCAAGCGTTCACCTGCTGCTTCGCGGTCGATTATCGGGATGGGGAGAACCACACGATTGAACGGCCGGCTGAGTACGCGTTCTGGCGTAATTTCGTCCCGGCGATCAGGCCCGCCTGGCCCGGTCGACTGCTCGACCTGAGCTACAGCGATCCCATCACACTCAAGTCCGCAAGCCGGGGTTTTGACCCGCGTGGTGCTGGCTCAGGGCTCTGGGTATACCGGCGAATCCTCGACCCTCGAAACTTCTTGCCAGATAGCTATCGCGGCAGCTCGGGAATCTCTCTGATCAACTGGCCGCAGAACGACTACTGGCTGGGGCCGCTGGTTGGGAAGGACGTTCCGGCGGCTCAGGCCGCGCAGCACGTGGCACGGGCCAAACAGTTGAGCCTCTCGCTGCTGTACTGGCTGCAGACCGAATGCCCGCGTCCGGATGGGAACGCGGGGTGGAAGGAATTGCGGCTGCGAGCAGACGTGGTGGGAACGGCGGACGGACTTGCCAAAGCGCCCTATATCCGCGAGTCTCGGCGTATCCGTGCTGAATTCACGGTCACTGAGCGACACGTCGGAACCGAGGCCCGGCGCCGGTTTCTGAAATCACAGGATGTATCAGCCGAAGCGTTTCCCGACAGCGTCGGGGTCGGAAGCTATCGCATCGATTTGCACCCGGGCACCGGCGGCGACAACTATATCGACGTCAGCTCGTTGCCGTTTCAGATTCCGCTGGGGGCATTGATCCCGCGAAGAGTCGAGAATCTTCTGCCGGCTTGCAAGAACCTGGGCACGACTCATATCACTAACGGATGTTATCGCCTGCATCCGGTCGAGTGGGGGATCGGCGAAGCGGCCGGGGCGCTGGCGGCTTTTTGCCTTGAGCAGAGGGCGACGCCGCGCTCCGTTCGGAATACGGGCAAACTTCTGGGGGCCTTTCAAGCTTGGCTTGTCAAGCAAGGGGTGGAGATTGAATGGCCGCGGGTGACGCCGCGATGAACGGATTATCGAAAGGGTTCGGATGGTCTCGAGGAGTTGACATCGAAAGTCGCCTGCCGGATACAATCGAGGGCGCGACTTCGTGGCTGTACGTCGAGGGACGTGATCATAGGCAGTCCATTCCCGGGCATGGGCGAACAAAGCGACGGCCGCTGTCAGACGTCTACGCCTGGTCGATCCGCGACGCTTTACCGACGATCCCGATTCCGCTCCTGTCACCCGATTCCGATATCTCGCTCGACCTGGCGAAGATCGTCGCCGCGGTCGACGACCGGGGGCATTACGAACGATCGATCGACTATCACGCCCCGCTCGCACTTCCTCTAGGGGTGGCCGATCGGACCTGGGCTGAGGAACTAGCGCGGTCAGTGCCCTTGTGATGGGGCAGGGCTCAACAGGCCGTTCGATGTTGTTCATCGAACTGGACGCTCGCAGAGTCGAGAGGCGTGGCCGAGGTTCGCTCCCCGGTAAGGGATTCGACCTTGCCCCTCGACATGCTCCACGCGCGTATAATAATGAACTTTTCTTTGACTCGTCCTCGTCGGCAGATCACACTGAACGATCGTGGAGGCGTGAGACATGCTTCAGAGGGCGGCTCGTTCTCCTGGCATTTTCGATCGTCGCTGAGCCGGGCCCGGAGGCACGAGGCCGGGCGACGGGCGACGAAGGCACGGCTGTCTTCGAGCGGGTGGTCCGCCCGGTGCTGGAGGGGACGTGCGCCCGGTGTCACGGCGCCGAGAAGGCCAGCGGCGGCCTGCGGCTCGACTCGCGCCCGACTTTACTCGAAGGCGGCGACAGCGGCCCGGCGGTCGTACCTGGCGACCCCGCAAGGTAGTCTGCTGATCCAGGCGATTCGTCACGAGGACGGGCTGGCGATGCCGCCCAAGCAGCCGAGGCTCTCCGAGGAGACCATCGCCGCGTTTGTGACGTGGGTCGAGCTGGGGGCGCCGACCCGCGGACCGGCAAGGCTCCGCCAGCTTGGGAGCGCTTGGCCCGAGGAGGCTACGTCGGCACTGGGCGTTCCAGCCGGTCCGGAAGGTCACCCCGCCGTATGTTACGCATCGCGAATGGATGCGGAACCCGGTCGATGCCTTCATTCTGGCGAAGCTGGAGGATCGACACTGGCGGCCCGCGCCGCCCGCTGGTCGGGCTGAGTGGCTCCGCCGCGCCTCGTTTGACCTGATCGGCCTGCCGCCAACGCCGGAGGAGGTCGAGGCATTCGAGGCCGATGTCGTCGCCGGACGCCTACGAGCGCGTGGTCGACCGCCTGCTGGCGAGCCCGCATTACGGCGAACGTTGGGGGCAGCACTGGCTCGACGTGGTGCGGTTTGCCGAGACCGAGGGGTACGAATATGACCGTCACCTTCCCGACGCCTGGCGCTACCGCGACTACGTCATCAGTGCCTTGAATCGCGATAAGCCGTTCGACCGTTTCCTCGTCGAGCAGCTCGCCGGCGACGAGATCGAGCCCGACGAACCGGAAAGCCTCGCCGCATCGGTCTTTCACCGGCTCGGCCCGGTGCGCCGGAACGCCGGCAACCCTGAAATTGCCCTGAGCCGCAACGAGGTCCTGACAGAGCGCACCGACATCATCGGCACCGTCTTCCTCGGCCTGACCGTCGGATGTGCCCGATGCCACGATCACAAGCTCGAACCGATCTCGCAGAAGGACTACTACCGCCTTCAGGCCTACTTCGCAGCGAGTGAGGAGCACAACGTCATCCTCGCCCCCGAGGCGGACCGAAAGTCCTGGGAGGCAGAGACCGGGCGGATCAAGCGCGAGATGCTGCGCCTCCAGCAGCGGGCCAAGCGGGCCGTCGGGGCCGAGAGGGAGCGATTGCAAGCGGAAGTCGAGGCGCTTGAAGACCGGATGCCGCCCCCGCTTCCGACCATCCCGAGCACCTGGAATGCGTTCGAGACGCGCACGGCGATCCACGTTTTGAAGCGGGGGACCTGGGAAAACAAAGGCGACGCCGTCGGGCCTCGTCCGCCTAGCATCCTCGTGGCAGACGAACAGCCCGAGCTCCAGGCCGACGAGCCCCACCCGCGCACCCGACTGGCCCGCTGGCTCGCACACCCAGGCCACCCGCTCACGGCGCGGGTTTTCGTCAACCGGCTCTGGCAGTACCACTTTGGCACAGGGCTGGTGAAGACGGTCAACGACTTCGGGACAAAGGGGGGCCATCCGAGCCATCCCGAGCTGCTCGACTGGCTGGCGGCGAACTTCGTCGCGGGCGGCTGGCGGCTGAAGCCGATGCATCGGCTCATCGTCTTGAGCAACACCTACCGGCAATCGAACCGATCCGAATCGTCGGGCGAGGCGGAGCGTACCGACCCGGAGGATCGAATGCTTTGGCGGTTCCCGAGGCGCCGGCTCGAGGCGGAGGAGGTTCGCGATGCCATGCTTGCCGTCTCCGGGCGGCTCAATTCTAAGGCCGGAGGCCCGAGCGTAACGGTACCGGTCGACCCGAACCTGGTGAAGCTCCTCTACAAGCCCTCACAGTGGCAGGTCGCGGCCGACCCGGCCTGCCTTTGATCGGCGCTCGGTCTACCTGATCGCCAAGCGCAACCTGCGGCTCCCGTTCCTCGAGACGTTTGACGCCCCGGCCTTGCTGACCAGTTGCGCGCGGCGGGAGTCGACCACTCACGCGCCACAGGCCCTGGAGCTTCTCAACGGTTCCCTGTCAAACGAGCTAGCCGGTGCGTTTGCCGCTCGTCTTCTAGCGGAGACGGGTAGGTCGCCGAAACTCGTCGTCGAACGTGCCTTCCGGCTGGCGCTCGGCCGCCCTCCGACATCAGAGGAACGTGAGCTGTCGCTGGCTTTCCTTCGCGAGCAGCCCCTCAAGGAATTTGCTCTGGCGGTGTTCAATCTGAATGGGTTCGTCTATGTTCCTTGATCATCGCTCCCATCCGCACGCAGTGCCAACCCGGACGCGCCGCGAGTTCGTCCGCGACGCCTTCTGCGGCTTCGGCGGACTCGCATTGGCCTCTCTCCTCGAGAACGAGCAAGTCCGCGCGGATGTTAACGGCCCGCTCGCGCCCAAGCCGCCGCACATTCCCGCCAAGGCCAAGGCCGTGATCTTTCTGTTCATGGCCGGCGGCCCGAGCCACCTCGAGACATTCGATCCCAAGCCGCTGCTCGATAAGCTCGAAGGGCAGACACGGCCGAAGGAGTTCGGCGACGCAAAGTACCAGTTTGTCGAGCGCGACGCCAAGCTTCTCGGGACACGGCGGAGGTTCAAGAAATACGGCCAGAGCGGCATCGAAGTCTCGGACCTGTTTCCGCACACTGCCCAGTGCGTCGATGACCTGGCGGTGATCCGTTCATGTCATGGCGATATGGTCGTCCATTCGGCGGCACAGTACGAGTTGTTTACCGGCCGGATTGTGCCGGGGTTCCCGAGCATCGGGTCTTGGGTCCTTTACGGCCTCGGCTCGGAGAGCCGGTCGCTGCCTTCGTACGTCGTGATGCCCGACCCGAAGGGGCGCTCGAGGCGGGCCAGCCGATGTATTTGCACGGCTTTCTGCCGGCAGTTTACCAGCCGACGATGTTCCGGCCTGGCGGCCGGCCGGTGCTCAACCTGGACCTGCCTTACGGCGTCGATTCTGGACAGGCGCCGGCGCACGCTGGACCTGATCCACGACTTGAACCAGGCGACGCTCGATCCGGCCGACCATGAGTTCGCTGCGCGCATGAACGCGTATGACCTGGCCTTCAAGATGCAGACTGAGGCGCCGCAGGTACTCGACATCTCTCGCGAGCCCCGCGAGACGCTCGAGCTGTACGGCATCGGCATCGGACCAACTGATGATTACGGCCGGCGATGTCTGCTGGCGCGGAAACTTGTCGAGCAAGGGGTTCGCTTCGTCTGCGTTGTTTCGGGCGGCGGACCGGGCAACTGCCAGTGGGACGCCCACAACGACATCGACGAGAACCACACCTGCCGGGCCGCCGAGACTGACAAGCCTGTGGCTGGATTGCTCAAGGACCTGAAGCGCAGGGGCCTGCTCGACGAGACGCTCGTCCTCTGGGGCGGCGAGTTCGGCCGCTCTCCCGAGGCGGAATCCGGCCGGGGCCGCGATCACCACAACCTTGGGTTCACCATGTGGATGGCCGGCGGCGGCATTCGGGGCGGTCAGGTCGTCGGTGCAACCGACGCCATCGGCCTCCGCGCCATCGAGCGCCCGTACCACTTTCGCGACATTCACACGACGATCCTCCACCAGCTCGGCCTCGACCAGCATCGGCTGACCTATCCTCACCTCGGCCGCGACGAGCGACTGACGTTCGTAGAGGGCAGTCTCATCCGCGAAGTCGTGTGACGGAGGCGTTTTGCCAAGCCCGAATAGGCTCAGAGTTTTCAGAGTTCGAGAATGGCAAGCGGTCGCCCAAAGTTGCCCAACTCAAGCAGTTGGCGGACGTTTATCGACGGGACATCAGGTTCTTGCTGAGTGAAGAGGCCGCAGTCGCTGAGACCGCGTTGTGGAGACAAGAGCCTACTGGCGCTCACGCCTCTGAGGTGAAGAGCCGACTCATCAGTCTGGCTCAGTCCTATCATTTCTGCCACGGGCTGTGGCAGTTTTCTGAACTCCTCGCTGTATGCGAGGTAGAAGGCACGCATCCGCCACAAGTTTCGGGGTGAGAAACCACTCATCCCGGGGAACTCCGTTTGGAGGTCCCGAGCTAACCGCTCCACGATTGACTTGCCCCAGCTCTGCGTCCTTTGCCGTTCTGCAATGGAGGCCCCGATGTGCCAATAGAGCTCGATGAGCACACGATTCACCGCGGTCGCAGCCTGGCTCTGGGCGATCCTTACCCGCTCCTTGACTTCGCCCACAAACACCTCGTAGCCCTTCGGTAAGAGAGCTACCTTTGGCTTCTTGGTGTGTCGTTTGCTTTCCGGTTTCTTCTTGGCCATATGTTCGGTCTTCCTTGACAGTTAGTCACCCGATGCAACCGTCGTTGCGGTTGCCGTGCTCGGTGGCAACGAGTTCGGGCCTAGAGTTCCCATCATGGTCTGCTCGTCGTCTCGGTGAAAAGATCGAAGGGAGACTTCAAATCGCGCCATCTCGTTGGACAGGCACCGAGGTTTACTGGATGATGCACGCTTATTCGAGGTTGCATCGCCGAGGCTCGCTTCGTGTTAAGTTGTCGAGTGAGAAACAACGGGTACTCTCATGGGGTTGAATGGATTGTCGAGGGTTTTCGGATGCCAAATGACTCACGTAAGATGGATTTACTGGCGAAGCAGCTCGTGATGAATCGCTACACATGGGCTGAGCTTCAAAAGCATGGCGTAACCGAACGAACCGAGTTGCGATTGGACTTTACATATTGCGCACCGAGCCGTGATGCCGCCGAGGCCTTACGAGCGTACCTTCAAGAGGCGACGGATTTCGATCTTGCAGTCGAGTCCGAACGTTCGTTTCTGCGCCGGCGATGGCGAGTTGAAGGGAGGACTCAGCGAATGAGAATATCTCCCAAAATCTTGGAAAAGTGGGTCACATGGATGTTCACTGCTGGCATAGAGCACTCCTGCGAGTTTAACGGCTGGGGAACGTCAGGCCCGGGCGGCTGACATGACGGGAAGATGTGAAAGGCCGTGTGCCCGCTATCCGCTGTGGCTGAATCCGTCAAGATCGTCGCGATCACCTGCCACGTGGCAGAAGGTCGCCGCGCGATTCGATAAGGTGAGGCGGACGATGAAACTGCGGAGCGCCTTGGCGCTCATCCCCTCGGCAACACACCCTTCCCTCTTGCCATTGGGTGGAGTGGAGAGACGACTCCCTTTCTGTTTCGTGGATACAAAGCCACTCGCAAATTGAGCGAGGTTTCCGGCGCGATGTGGGTGGAGTATTCACATGAGCCATGGAATGTTTCTCTGCCGCTGCAAACCGGCGCCAAAGTGATTGCATCCACCGTTCCTCCGGCTGCCTACATTGTTCCCGCACAGTGGACGCAGGTGATCGATGTGCTTGAAGCGCACCAGGTAGAGATGTCGCGAACAACCGCGCCGTGGACAGGCACGGTGGAGACCTACCGCTGCAGCGCGATGGAGTGGCAAGCCCGCCTTTTGAGGGCAAGCATCCCATTTTTGCAGGAGAAGGGTCGCACGGAAGGCCGGGTAAATTCGGCCAATGCATACTTGTAACTGATACTGTGACATATCCTGCCGGATCGGCGGTCGTCCAACTGAATCAACGATTGTCGAAGGTGGCCATCCAGTGGCTGGAGCCACAGGGGCCTGACTCAGCAATGGCATGGGGATTCTTCGATTCCATCTTCGAACAGAAAGAATATGGCGAGGCATACGTGCTGGAAAAACTGGCCCGCGAGATGATGGCGAAAGATCCGAAGCTGAAGGCGGAGTTTGAACGCAAGGTGGAGACGGATCCGAGGTTTGCGGCCAATCCCGCTGCGCAGACTGGAATTCTTTTACGACCGCTCGCCCTGGGCCGACTCGCAGCTCGGGCTTTACCCCGTGGGGCGGTTGGCCAAAACGGATACGCTTCCGCTCAAATAACACAACTCATTTCAGTTGCGCGACGCACGGCCTTCTTCTAATCTGGCGGCGAGATTAGAAAGAGGAAATCGATGGATCCTGCTTCGCCGCACGTTAATCCCGCCGCAATTTTTGCAATCCTGATTCCATTTTTTATCGTTGTGACTGTGCTCGTCCTTGTCCCTTACTGGGTAATTTTTCGTAAGGCCGGCTTCACCCCCTGGTTGTCCCTGTTGATGTTTGTGCCGCTGGGAAACATCATCATGTTGTACGTGCTGGCGTTTTCAGCAGTGGAAAGTGGTTCCGGCTGAAACGATGGCCGTATCCCGTCTATCCTCCGGTGCAGCCGCCACGTCTAGGCGCGATAAAATACGGAGCAGGCGGGATGCACGCTGTCTGTTGTTCGCGAACTCTTGAGAACGGAAATTCGTATCGTCGCTGGTGACTGAATTGGAACAGCCGCAGGTCGAGACAACTCAATCCAGTTTCTGGAGCAGCGGACTCGGCCTCGCGGCGATCGTTGCGCTACTCCGGCTGGCGCTGTACGTGTGGATTGCGCCGCGATACGGATACTTCCGCGATGAGCTGTACTACATCGATTGCGGCAAGCATCCGGCGTGGGGCTATGTCGATCAGCCGCCCATGATCGCATGGATGGCGTGGCTGCTTGAGCACACCATCGGCACTTCCCTGCATGCGCTGCGGCTGTTGCCGGCGCTTGCCGGCGCGGGAACCATCTTCTTCACGGGATGGCTGGCGAAAGAATTCGGAGGCTGCCGAAGGTCGGTATTCCTCGCTTCGCTCGCGGCTTTCTTCACTCCAATCTTCCTGGCGATGTCGCATTGGTTTTCGATGAATGCCTTCGACGCGCTGTTGTGGATGGCCGCCGCAGCAGTGGTGATCCGCGTTGTGAAGTCGGGGAACGAGAAGTCGTGGGTGTGGCTGGGAATCGTCGTCGGCATCGCCCTGCTGAACAAATATGGCGTCGCGTTTTTCACGATTGCATTGATGGCGGGACTGCTGCTTGACGCCGCATGCGCCGGGCGTTCCTGAGCAAATGGCTCTGGATAGGTGCAGCCATCGGCGCATTGATTGCCATGCCGAATTTTCTCTGGCAGTGGCATCGTCAATTTCCTTTTCTGCAATTGATGCATGCAATTCGCGAGAATGGGCGCGACATCTGGGGCGGCGTTCCGTGGTTCTTCGGACAACAGGCGCAGATCATCCACCCGTTGAACGTTGTGCTGGTCGCGGGTGCGCTTATCTTCTGGTTCGGCCCCATGGGCAAGCGATTCCGCGCACTGGGGTGGGCATTCGTCCTGACGTTTCTGCTGTTGATGGCCATGCACGCGAAGAACTACTACGTGGGCCCGGTGTATCCCATGGTGCTGGCTGCCGGTGCGGTTTGGTTGTGTTCGCTGAATCCCCGCTGGATCGTTCCCACCTTCACAGTCCTCCTCGTCTTCACCGGCGTCTTCCTTTCTCCAATCGCAATCCCGGTGCTGACAGTCGAACAGTATCTTGACTACACGCAGGCCGTCGGACTGGCTCCCCCGAAGTTCGAGCACAACCGTTCCGGCGCTCTTGCCGCAGCTTTACGCGGATATGTTTGGCTGGGAGCCGATGGCGCAGAAAGTGGCGGCGTACTACAACTCGCTGCCGGCCGAAGAAAAGGCACGAACCGGAATCTTCGCGAACGATTATGGCGAGGCGGGCGCAATTGATTTCTTCGGCCCGCAGTATGGATTGCCCCCGGCAATCAGCGGCCACCAGAATTACTGGTTCTGGGGTCCACATGGCTACACCGGCGAAAGTCTGATCGTGCTCGGAGACAACGAAGAGACGCTGAAAACCGAATGCGAATCCGTTACCCAGATCGCGATGCTGGACGACAAATATGCACGCCGCGACGAGCTCGGCCCTGTCTTCCACTGTCGCGGGCTGAAGTGGAACCTCATCGAGTTGTGGCCGCAGATGAAGAGATGGAATTGATGCGCATCTTTCTCAGCAGGCGGCGCCGGTTTACACCCACACAAGGGATGCTCTAGCATCGAAGTAACTCCGAAAGAAAAATGGCAGACATCATCAAAACTCCTCGCGTTCGATTTGCGCCTTCTCCCACCGGCTACCTGCACGTTGGCGGTGCGCGTACCGCCCTGTTTAACTGGCTGTTTGCACGCCACACCGGCGGCACACTCATTCTCCGTATCGAGGACACCGATTTCGAACGCTCCTCCGAAGAGATGGTCGAAGGCATCCTGGTGGGCATGCGATGGCTGGGCCTGGATTGGGATGAAGGGCCGTTCTACCAGTCGCAGCGTTTGCCGCTTTACACAGAGACCGCTGAGAAGCTGCTCGCAAGCGGCCATGCGTACTACTGCTTCTGCACCAAGGAAGAATTGGAGCAGCGTCGCGCGGAAGCGACCGCCGCCGGCCGTCCGCCGATGTACGATGGCCGCTGCCGCACCATCGCTCCTGAAGAAGCTTTGCGGCGAAAGAATTCCGGTGATGCCTGCGCTGTTCGTTTTGCCGTTCCTCACGGCGGAAGCACCAGCTTCGACGATGCCGTTGTGGGCAAAATCGAATTCCAGAATTCCGAGTTGGAAGACTTCGTTCTGCTGCGTTCGGATGGAATTCCTACTTACCATCTCAGCGTTGTGGCAGACGATATTGATATGCGGCTGACGCACATTATTCGCGGGGCAGACCACATTTCGAACACGCCGAAACAGGTGCTTGCAGTACCAGGCATTGGGAGCGGATCTGCCGGTGTTTGCGCACGTGCCGTTGATCCTTGGACCGGATAAGACGCGCCTCTCCAAGCGACACGGCGCAACGAGCGTTATCTCCTACAAAGACGTCGGAATTGTGCCGGAAGCGTTCCGCAATTTTCTCTCTTTGCTGGGTTGGTCGCCGGGCGCTGCGGGAAAAGATGCCGACGGCAAGGACCGCGAGATATTCCCACAGGATGAGCTGATCCAGTTGTTTTCTCTGGATGGAATCTCGAAGTCGAACGCCGTCTTCGACAACGACAAACTGGCCTGGTTCAACACCGAATACATTCGCTCTTATCCTGTAGAAAAGCTGCTTCCGCTGATCCGCGAGGAGTGGGCGAAGGCGGGCTTCGCGCCAAATCGCACCGACGAAGAAATCGCCTCCACCATTGAACTGTTGAAGCCGCGAGCCAGGAATCTCAAGGACTTCGCTGTCGCTTTCAAGGCATACTTCAGCGACGAATTTGAATTCGATGGCGCAGCCGTATTGAAGTTTTTCAAAGAGGATGCGCTGCGGGGAATGCTGGTAGAACTCGCCTCACGCTACGAAGCCGCGAGCGAATTCACCGAAGCTTCCACCGAGCAGACGCTGCGCGCCTTCGCGGAAGAAAAAGGTGTAAAGGCAGGAGCTCTGATCAATGGATCGCGCGTCGCGCTCACGGGACAGGGCGTGGCTCCAAGCCTGTTTGCCGTGATGGTGGCGCTGGGGAAAGATCGAGTAGTGACGCGGCTAAAAGCTGCTGGGCAGATCGTGCTGGCCTAGAAGAATTATTTCGCGAGAATATTCAGCGCAACCGGAATCGTCTTTGGCGGGTAGCAGGAATTGCTGTCGCACGCCTGGTAGCGCAGGCCGCCCTCCAGCAGGTGCTGCCCTGGCTGCGCGGTGATCATTGCTTTCAGGATGAACTCGCCCGCATAGACGCTCAGCTTCTCCTTCGGCGAAAACGAAAAGCTGTAGTCGGCTCCGGCGGGAAAATCCACGGCGGTCACATTCACCCCGGGCCGCTCCGCGACTATCAGGTTTGTCGGGATCAGCATCTTTGAATGAGGATCATGCGAATTGATGTGCATGCCCTCTGCCACGCGGAAATGCAATTCCACCAGAGCTGGCCTTCTTTGCCGGAATCGTGACCTGTTCGGGAAACAGGTAGCGCACCGAGTCGCTTCCGCGAGCGCTGGATTGCGGCGGCTTATCCGCAGCGGGAAACTGCGCATGCGCAGCAACGCTTAGCGGTCAGGAACAAGGCTGCGGCAATCGTGTTGCGAAGTCTCATCTAGTTGCCGCCCAGCGCCTTCTTGATGTCCGCTTCAATCTCGTCGCGCGGAACCAGGCCGACGGTCTGTGCGACCACCGTTCCCTCGCGGTCGATAAAGAACGAGGTGGGCAACGAATCCACTCCGCCGTAGGGATTGCTGATGGCGTCACCATCGATCAGGATCGGATACGTCATCTTCTGCTGCTCGACGAACTTGGCGATCTCGGCCTTCTGCTCGAACAAGCTTTGCCTTGTCGTCCTTGTCCAGGTCGTCGCTGGAGACGCCAATAATCTCAAATCCCTGCCCGGCGTATTGCTCGCGCAACTTCAGGAACCAGGGAATCTCCACCTTGCACGGCGCGCACCAGGTTGCCCAGAAGTTCAAGCAGAACGGCTTTCCCCTTGTAGTCCGCCAGCGAAACTTTCTTCCCGCTGAGGTCATTCAGCGTGAACTCCGGCGCGGGCTTGCCCTGCAGCGGAGAAACGTACGCGTTTTCCGCCTCAGGCTCCAATGCCACGTGTTGAGCCTGGATTCGTGCGGCCTGCTGACGGCGGGTTTCGAAGTTTGCCCATCCAGCCCAGAACATGAGAGCGAGCGAGGCCAGGATCAAGAACAGTACGAGATAATTGCGCTTCACCGAAGAATCAGACCTTCCTTGTTTCCAGGTGGCGATGCCGCTTGCACTTTGGGGAAAGCGGTCCTCGAACTATTCTAATGGAGAGCGTGCGAGGCTTGCGCGACGGGAGAGAATCCCGCGCTCTGATACCATCAAATGCTTTGGAGACCAACGGTGAGCAAGGCATGACGCAACACACCCCGGCATCGCTCGTACGCACAGAAGCTGAAGCCCTGCTGGCCCTGGCGAACCGGCTTGAAGGACCAATGGCGGCCGACTTTGACCGCGCCGTAGAACTGCTGCTGCAGTGCGGCGAAGATCGTGGCCGCGTGGTGGTTACCGGGATGGGCAAGAGCGGCATTGTGGCGCAAAAAATTGCCGCGACGCTCAGTTCCACCGGATCCCCGGCCCTCTTTCTGCATCCGGCAGAAGCGCTTCACGGCGACCTTGGCGTACTTATGCAGGGAGATGTGGTGATTGCGCTCTCCGCCAGCGGCGAGACGGAGGAGATTCTTCGCCTGCTGGCCACCCTCAAACGCATTGGGCGACGCTCTGATCAGTTTCTGCTGCAATACCGCGTCCACGCTCGGCAGGCCAGCGATGTGGCTCTCGACTGCTCCGTCGAAAAGGAAGCCTGCGGTCTCGGCCTCGCTCCCACCGCGTCAACCACCGCCATGCTGGCTCTCGGAGATGCGCTGGCCATTGCCGTCTCCCTCAGAAAGGGATTCCAGACCGAAGATTTTGCCGATCTGCATCCCGGCGGAAAACTGGGCAAAAAACTCGCGCGTGTACGGCAACTGATGCATGCCGGCGAAGACGTGCCGCGCGTCGAGCGGTCGACACTCATGACGGAAGTGATTTACGAAATGTCCCGCAAAGGCCTTGGCCTGGCAACCGTGCAGGAAGGCAGCGAAGCTGGTCGGCGTAATCAGCGACGGCGACTTACGTCGGTTGCTCCAGCGCGAAGGACCCGGAGCCCTTCAGAAATCTGCCGGCGAAGCCATGAACTCCACGCCAAAAACTATCGCGCCGGAAGAATTGGCTGTCCGGGCGCTAAGTGTGATGGAAGGCAAGAAGATCACCGCGCTGGTCGTAGTGGACGCTGAGGGCACCGTGAAAGGCGTGCTCCATCTTGCACGATTTGTGGGGCACCGAGTTGATGTAGGCTGTCGGCCTGAATCCCGCGCTAAAATCCCGCTTCGGCGTCTGCGATGCTCGGCTTTAACGTGATCAGCCTGTCCACATGCGTAAGCATAAACAGCGACATCACGCGCTCGCTTACTCCGGTCACCACCAGCTTTCTGCCTGCCTTCTCGGCACGAGACATAGAAGTTGATGATCGCACCCATGCCTGCGGAGTCGAGATAAGCCGACGCCTGCCAGATCGATCACATTGAACGGTTTGGGATCCTTTCGAAGCTCGTCCTGAAAAGCGAAGACGTGCTGAATCGTGAGTGGACCCGTGACCTTGGTGACGCGGATATCGGCGCGCGAACCGGGCTGAGAGACAGAGGTGAAACGGTTGTTGTGAAAGCATACGCAGCCAAGTGTATGAAAAAGCATCGCATGTCCGGGTTACATTTCTGTGAATGTCTCGGAATTATGAGGTGCCGCTCGGACGAGCGCGGGGTCAGCGCTTCTCGGCCGCGAGATTGCCTGTCTACCGACTCCGTACGCTAAGTCCATTTGTCTCCTGCCGGAAAGGGCGCTACTGCTCCCCAGCATTTAGAATGAAATCTTTGCTGGAACTGATGTTTCGTCCGGACCGCGGCCCTGCCGCCTGGCGGGCGGGAAGGCCTACTGAAAGCATGCAACGCTGGTCAAAAGTCTTTATACCTACGCTTCGCGAAGCCCCTGCAGACGCCGAAGTCGCAAGTCACAAGTTCCTTCTCCGTTCCGGATACGTCCGTCAACTGGGCGCGGGGCTCTACTCCTACCTGTTTCTCGGTCAGCGATCCATCAACAAGATCATCGGCATTGTCCGCGAAGAGATGGACAAGATCGGGCAGGAATTCCTGCTGCCGGCGCTGAATCCCCGCGAAATCTGGGAAGCCAGCGGCCGCTGGGCCGTCATGGGCGACAACATGTTCCGCCTTAAGGACCGCAAGGGCGCGGACCTGTGCCTGGGCATGACACACGAAGAAGTGATGACCGACATCGCCCGCAAGGAGCTGCGCAGCTATAAACAGCTTCCCCAGATCTGGTACCAGATTCAGACCAAGTTCCGCGATGAACCGCGGCCCAAGTCGGGTCTGCTGCGTGTGCGGCAGTTCATCATGAAGGACGCATATTCCTTCGACATCGACAAGGCCGGTCTTGACCGTAGTTTTGACCTGCACGACGCCACCTATCGGCGAATTTTCGAGCGCTGCGGACTGCCCTTCGTGGCCGTTGAGGCCGATTCCGGCGCCATGGGCGGCTCACAATCGCAGGAATTCATGGTCTATACAGAGGCGGGCGAGGATCTCATCGCGAGCTGCCCGAAGTGCGACTATGCCGCCAACATGGAGAAGGCGACCTCGCAGCTTGCGCCGGTCGCTGACCTGGCGGTGAGCGGCGATGGAAAGCCGGAGCTGGTTCACACGCCCGGGCAAAAGACCATCGAAGACGTGGCGGCATTCCTGAAGGTGGAACAGGCTCAACAGATGAAGACCATGGCCTACATGGCCGAATATCGCGGCACGTGGCAAGGGAGATTCGCCCAAGTTGGTGCCGGTTGTGGTATTTCTCCGCGGCGACCACCAGGTAAATGAGGCGAAGCTGAACGCGCAAGTCGCAGCCGCTGACTTGCGTCCCATGCACGACGAGGAGATTCGCCAGACTTTTGGATCGGCCGCCGGGTACCTCGGGCCGATCGGATTGAAGACAGCGACCAAGCTGGCGGGCGAGGGCGTTACGGTGATCCTGGATTTAGCGCTTGTTGACCGGACGAATCTGATTGCCGGGGCGAATCAAGAAGAGTACCACCTCCGCAATGTGACTCCGGGACGCGACTTCACGCCCACTCTTACCGCCGATGTGCGCAATGCTGCGGAAGGAGAAGGCTGTCCAAAGTGCGGATCTCCGCTGAAAGTGGCCAAGGCGGTCGAAATTGGGCACATTTTCAAGCTTGGTTACAAGTACTCGGAGAGCATGGGCGCCAACGTACTCGACTGCGAACGGCAAGGAAGTCGCTCCTCATCATGGGCAGCTACGGCATTGGGATCGAACGCATCCTCACGGCGGCGGTGGAGCAGTTCCACGACGCCAACGGCTTCTGGCTGCCGCCTTCGATTGCTCCCTTTGACGTCGTCGTCACGGTGACCAATACCACCGACGCCAAGCTGGTTGAGAGCGGGAGAAAAGATTGCCGCGGATCTTGAGGCAGCGGGACTCGACGTGCTGCTGGATGATCGTGACGAGCGGGCTGGCGTGAAGTTCAAGGATGCTGATCTGGTCGGAATTCCCTTCCGCGTGAATGTCGGCAAGAAGACGGCCGAGGGAAAGGTGGAAGTGGTAACACGCGCGACCGCCAGCAGCCAGGACGTGAACTTTGACGATGTTGTCGTCGTAATCAAATCCATCGCCGGATAGAGGCTGGTTCGCATCCAACTAACACGGCTCATTCCTGTACTCCTCGCGATTCTATGCGGGAGGTTTGTGAAGTTGGAAGGCAAAGGTAATCGCTTGGCAGTAAAGATCAAACTTGGAAGTCCAACCACCTCCGTTCGCAACATGTTCGCGAGCCCAAAGGCTGAAGCGATGGCTCCGCTACGCGCTAGCAGGCGCCGCGCTCGTGGTGCTTTTCTTCATGGGCATGGCCGCCTTTCTACTACCACCGCTACGAGCAGATCGTGGACAAGCGGCTCACGCAGCCGCTCTTCGCCAACACTGCAAAGATCTATGCGGCTCCGCGTGAAGTCCGTGTCGGGCAGAAGTTGACCGTGCACGGAGTGGCCCAGGAACTTCGACAGGCGGGCTACACCGACGCGACAGAAAACCATGCCTCATCCATGGGAACCTTTCAGGAACGGCCGGGCAGCATCTATATCCACCCCGGGCCGGAGTCGTACCACACGCAGGATGGCGCCACGATCAACTTCTCGCCCAGCGGCCTGGTCATCGAGCATCTACCGGCGACCAGAACCAGGCACTCGCAGCCTATGAACTTGAACCGCTGCTGATTACCGGACTTTCAGAAGACGTCAATCGAACCAAGAGACGGCTGATCACCTACGACGAAATTCCGCAGAACCTGGTCCAGGCGGTGCTGGCAATTGAAGATCGGCGATTCTTCGAACACGGCGGCGTGAACTACTACCGCCTGATGATGGCCATGTTCAAGGACGTGCGCTCCGGACAGAAGGCGCAGGGCGGATCCACGCTGACCATGCAGCTTGCCCGCGGATTTTTTCTCACGCCCGAGAAGCGGCTGAAGCGCAAGACTCATCGAAATTGCCATCACCTTTCAACTCGAGCACAGGTTCAATAAGAAGCAGATTTTCGAGATGTACGCCAACCAGATCAACCTGGGACAACGCGGCAGCTTCTCGATCAATGGATTCGGCGAGGCCTCCAAGGCCTACTTCGGCAAAGACGTTCAGCAACTCGATCTGCCGCAAGTCCGCGCTGCTCGCGGGCATGATCCAGCGGCCCAATTATTTCTCCCCGTATAAGCATCCCGAGCGTGCCCTGGAGCGCCGCAACCTGGTGCTCGACTCCATGGTGGAGACCGGCGCGATCACGCATCAGCAGGCGGTTGCCGCAAAGGCCTCTCCTCTGAAGCTGGCGCCGATGAGCGTGGATGCCAGCGAGGCGCCTTACTTTGTCGACCTGGTACGCGATCAACTGAACCAGAAGATTGGCGAGCGCGACTTCAACCGCGAAGGTCTTCGCATCTACACTTCGCTCGATCCTGACCTGCAACGCGCCGCGTCAGAAGCCGTTGAAGTCGGAATGAAGAATGTGGATGAGCTGATGTTGAAGCTGCACACTCGAAGAAGGCAAAGGACGGAACGGTACAGCGCAACGGGCCCATCAACTATCCGCAGGTCGCGCTGATTGCGCTGAATCCGCACACCGGGCAGGTGCTGGCGCTGGTGGGTGGCCGAAATTACGGCATCAGCCAACTGAATCATGCAGTTGCAAGGCGGCCCACCGGCTCCATCTTCAAGCCGTTTGTCTATGCGGCCGCCTTCAATTCCAGCCTGTCGGGTGCGCAGCTTGAGGGTCTTGAGGGCCAGGAAGGCGTCTTCTCGCCGGTCACCATGCTGAATGATCAGCAGACCACCTACAACGCCGGCGCGGACCGATGAATACACGCCGCGCAACTACCACGAGGACTATCACGACGAGGTAACCGCTCGTTACGCGCTGATGCAGTCGCTGAACAACGCGACGATATCGCTGGCGCAGATGGTTGGCTTCAACAATGTGGCGTCGCTGGCGCGGGATGCCGGCATCAAGTCCGCGCGCGGCACTCCATCCGTGGCGCTGGGTGCATACGATGCATCACCGCTCGACATGGCGGGCGCCTACACCGTCTTTGCGAACAACGGCGTGAAGATCGATCCGTGGATGCTCGCCTCCGTTCGCACGCCATCGGGTGATGTAATGAACGACTACTCGCCGGACTCGAAGCCGATTCTTGACCCGCGCGTTGCTTACCTGACCACCAGCCTGATGGAGAACGTGGTCAATTCAGGCACCGGCTTCGAAGTGCGGAGACGCGGCTTCAACGCTCCCGCCGCCGGCAAGACAGGAACCTCGCACGACGCCTGGTTCGCGGGTTTCACCAGCAACCTGATCTGCATTGTGTGGGTGGGCAACGACGATTACACCGACGTTAAGTCGACCGGCACTCGGCTCGCCGCACCCATCTGGGCGGAGTTCATGAAGCGTGCCGTGCTGCTGCCGCAATACTCTGACACGCACGAATTCTCTGTCCCGGCCGGCATCATCCAGGTGAAGCTCGACAAAGAGACGAACCTGCTTTCGAACGATACCTGCCCCGCTGGGTACACTGCCTCCTTCCTGGAAGGGACTGCGCCGACCGATACCTGCGACCACTCCAATGGCGATCAGCGGAATCTTTTCCAAAAGCTTTTTGGCCTAGGAGAGAAGCCCACACCGCCCAATGTTGTGAACGGCCAGCCCGCCGCACTGCCGCCCGCACAAGCGGCAGCACGCGGCACCAACGGTGAGCCGATCCCGGCGAACGCTGACGGTCAGCAGCCGCAAAAGAAGAAGGGCTTCTTCGGAAAGGTCTTTGGCGCGCTCAAGGGCAGTGACGACAAGAAGCCTGCGACTCAGCCACAACCGGTGCCTGCTCCCAACACTAGCCCAACAATAGTCTAGGTGCAACCCACTTTGCGGCGACCTATCGGAGCGGTCCAGCCCTCGATGGTTCGTCCGTCTTCGAGCATCGGCTGACAGACTGGGCACCAGTAGGTCGAACGCGCGCCAATGCCCTGCTTGCGCATTAGAATGGCCGCGCCACATCGTCGACATGGTTTGCCTCGCCGTCCATATACATAGAGTCGAGCGCCCGGATTGGATGCGCCCGTCGTGCGCCTGCCGCCGGTGTAGGTCACGATCGCATCGCCTGGACGTGTCAGAAACATTCTGCTGCATCAACTTTCGCGAACGATCCAAGAGCGCATTCAACCTCATCCTGGGTCAACGTGGAAACGAAACGAAAAGGATGAACGCCGCACTCAAAACAAATCTCGGATTTGAAGACATTGCCGATGCCAGCAACCACCTGCTGATTCAGCAGCACATTCGCGATTTCCTCTGTGGCATGTGCTCGCAGACCGTTGTGTCGCCTCTTGTGTTGAGAACTTTTCGCCCAGCAAATCCGGACCAAGCATCGGAATTGATCTTTGCTGCTCCAGAGATTTCGCGGTGTGGAATTGCGCCACCGGCACGTCAAACGCAACCGCCTCAAATTGCTCCGTGGTGATGGCGACGCGCATGTGCGACCGCGCGCGATGCCACTTCTCTCCACGCCGATAAATGTGCCAGCTGCCGCTCATCAGCATGTGAGTCACAAGAATCAAGTCGCCTGAAAAGTGGATCAACAGCCACTTGCCGCGAGATTCAACGCTATCAATAGTCCTTCCCGCGACGGGCGTATCGTCGTTCACACTCGCCAGCGGAGCATATGCAGTCTCGAACGAAACCACGTTGCTGCCCGCGAGCGCGCGATGCAGCGTCCGCGCAGAACGGAAAATGGTATCTCCTTCAGGCATTGCTACTGCACCTCAGGCGTCGCGGCTTGCTCCGCAGACATAAGCAGCCGGCGCAGATTGAAGCCAAGCGGCGCAGCCTGGAAGCCCGCATCGAGCAGAAATCGCGACATCCAATGCAGATGAGCGGGCTGTCCATTGATGGTGCTGAACAGCAACCCGCCTCGATGATCCGCTTCATGCTTGCGCATTTCTGCCTGTCCATTGCGAGCCAGAAAATGTGCGAGGTCACGAGCGATGTTCGAGCGCTCAGGTTCCTCTGACGGAACAAAGATCTGCAGGTTCGGATTACTTCGGCGCAAGTACGCCACCAGTTCTCCATTGCGTAACATTACGCTGGCGCCGACGCTGCGAGTGAGCGATCGCGGTGACTGTTCGTCGATTTCATCGGCCGCCGCAGCTGGCCAGCGCAACACTGAACCGTAGGGATTTCCCGGATCAGTGGCGGCAATCAAAACGATCTCTGGCTTTTCGAGTACCGGGGAGTTTCTAAGCGACCGCAACAGATCAACCGCCGCTGGTAACGCAAATTGAGTGGCGCCCAGCCCTGATACAAAATATCCGCGACGAATGCGGCCACTCTCTTCCAGCGCCTTCAGCACGTCGTATACCGCGGAAAATCCACCCGGCAGATTTTCTGCCGCGACTGACTCGCGCGTTAGCACTCCATACCTGTTCAGGAGTTGCAGCGCGATCGCATGACTCCATTCTGTCTGCGACGCAACCGGATCTGCAATGCTGTCTCGCATTGGCAGCAGTGTCCAGCGGCCTTGCGCGCTCGGCGGCGTAGTCCTGCGAGATCGGAAGGCGGGCAGATTGTGTTGGCGCTTTGCCGGGCGCGAGGCTGCGGGCTTTGCTACGTAAGCACGCAATGCATGGAACGTATCGTTCGTCACCATGCCGCGCCAGACAAGGTTCCACAGCGCGTCCAATGTCTCTCCCGGATAGCCGCCGCCCGAAGCGTCATGAATTTGCGTGAAGAAGGCCGCCCCTCCCCGGCGAAGCTCCTCAAGAATTGCCGACTCTCGCTGCGAAAGCGGCCCTGCATTCTGAATATCCGTCGCGCTTCGTTGAGGCAACAACACAGCAAGTTTGTCAGCGAGATAGAGTGAGATTCTGCCATCACGTTCGCCGAGCGCGTCAAAGCCGCACCATGTCACTTCTCCTGCCGCGATCAGCGTATCCAGATCGCCCGGCGAGTACGCGGACAAACGTGCAGGCAATATCGCCGACTCCAGCAGCGACGCCGGCAAAGGCGCCCCCTGCAGATTCTCAATCGTGTCCAGCAGCGCGTCCAGACCGCGCCTCGGTTGCAGAATTCCCTGCCAGTGAGAGAACAGGCGTGCCAGCATCTGCTGTTCCACCGGCTCAACTTCTTTACGAAGCCGCGCCAACGACTTGCGCCGAATAGATCGCAGAACTTCCGCATCACACCATTCACGGTGCACGCCGCCGGGGCGGAAGCCGCCCTCGACCACCCTGCCGTCCACCATCAAAGAGCGCAATGCACTTTCAACCTGCGGCGCGCCCAGGCCGAATCGTGCACTCACTTCCGACTTGGTGAATGGGCCATGTGTACGCGCATACCGCCGCACCAGTTCCACCACTGGAGCCGTAACCGGCGACAGCAGCGAAGTAGGCACGCCGGGCGGAAGAGGAATTCCAAGTGCGTCACGATATCGCGCACCATCTTCCACCGCAATCAGCCGCTTTTCCCCGGCGATCTTTACCTCGAGCAATCTCTTCGCGCGCAGCAGGCGATCAAGTCCCTTCAGCAGATCGGCATTCACGCAGCGTCGTCCGAGTTCCTCGCGCGTCAGGTCTCCGAGGCGGAGCAG
>CAWFWY010000014.1:0-20968 GCA_963819625.1 uncultured Acidobacteriota bacterium | reverse complement strand
GGGCATGATCGTAGAGCCCGGCTCGTTCTCC
Source organism: uncultured Acidobacteriota bacterium (assembly GCA_963819625.1). Classification (GTDB taxonomy): domain Bacteria; phylum Acidobacteriota; class Terriglobia; order Acidiferrales; family UBA7541; genus Acidiferrum. Next base: position 20,937 of record CAWFWY010000014.1, on the reverse strand, counting down.
GGCAGCGTCAATTCGCCGAGGCCGCAGCGCGGGCCGGAGGCCAGCCAGCGAATGTCGTTGACGATTTTCATCAGCGAAGCCGCCAGCGTCTTCAGCGCGCCGCTGGCGAAAACAATTTCGTCGTGCGCGGAAAGCGCGGCGAATTTGTTGGGATGAGAGCGGAACGGCAATCCGGTCAGCTCGGAGATTTTGCGCGCGGCGCGTTCCGCAAATTCAGGGTGCGCGTTGAGCCCGGTGCCGACAGCGGTGCCGCCAATGGCCAGATCGTAGAGCCCGCCAAGCGCGGAGTTGATGCGCTCGATGTCGCGATCCAGCAGGCTGACCCAGCCGGAAAATTCCTGGCCACGGTGAGCGGCGTGGCGTCCTGCAAATGGGTGCGGCCGATTTTCACGATGCCCATGAATTCGCGGGCCTTGGCGTCCAGCGCGTCGCGCAGATTTTTTACCGCGGGCAGCAGGCGTCGCGCGGTTTCGGTGGCCGCGGCGATGTGCATGGCGGTGGGAAAAGTGTCGTTCGAGGATTGCGACATGTTGACGTCGTCATTGGGATGAATAGGTTTCTTGCTGCCCATCGCCCCCGCCGGAAATTTCGATGGCGCGATTGGAGATGACTTCGTTGACGTTCATGTTGGTTTGCGTGCCGCTGCCGGTTTGCCACACCCGGAGAGGGAAGTGCTCGCGCAATTTTCCGGAGATGACTTCGTCGGCGGCCTGGACGATGAGTTTGGATTTTTCGGGCGAAGTTGCCGAGGTCCTGATTACCAGCGCGGCAGCTTTTTTGAGCACGCCGAAAGCGGCGATCAGTTCGGCGGGCATGGTGTCTTTGCCGATGGCGAAATGAATCAGCGAGCGGGCCGTTTGCGCGCCGTAGTAGCGGTCGGCGGGAACTTCCATCTTGCCCATGCTGTCGGACTCGGTGCGGGTCCTGCCGGAGTGGACAGGCTTAACGGCGTCGGCCATCTTTGCTCCTGAAGCAGCGTTTTTCGTTGCTTCAAGTTTGACAGGATTTTTAGGCCGAGCTTAGGGCTAGAGGTGATGCCGGAGGCTTTGCGGGTGGCGATTCGGGTGGCGCGGGAGGTGCGGGTGCCGGCGGTGCGATGGGCAAACCTGAACCAGGGGAAGAAGTAGATAGCAAGGAGAGCGGTTTGGAGAATAGGTTGCCATCCGATCGATGGCGTCTACCTCGCGATGACTAAACAGAAAGCGAAGAGAGTTCCCTCGATTTCGCAAGCCGAAACGTTCTCTATCTCAATGTTGAAGAAAAAGTTGGCTTGCTGATCTCGGAACAACTTTTTTGGAGGTGGGCGCTTTGCGTGGCGGCTGAAGCCTGCCACGGCGGGCAGGCCCGCCACCTGCTAAAGAAAAGGATTAGTGAACGAATTTGTTGCGGTCTAGTTTTGAGTCGCCATTGACGAAGGCGTTTATTTCGGTGCCTTTGGGGATGGTGACGTCTTTGCCGTGCATGAGCAGGAATAGCGGGGCTGCCGGCCAGATCACTAAAGAAGTAGCCACGATGGCTCCGGTCATGGCGCCGGCATGGCCACCGCCTTTGCCTTCGCGGACGGCGCGCAACATGGCTTTTTCGCCGTCGGCCAGGCGGACTTTGTCGATATTGAGATCGAGCTTGCCGCCTCGCCCCATACGGCGCTTGGCCTGGGCCTGAGTAATGGTGGCCCACGCCGTGGACATCTTCGGAATCACAACAATTCCGTCCACCATGACGTCCTCGACAGTTTCAAAGGATACGGTTTGACCTGTGACCGTGTTGGCGGAAGAAAGATTTTCCTGCAGCACGAGTTTGACGGGCGTGCCGTCCTCCAGCACCAGTGGGGCGGCAGGGACAGTCGCCACGGGCGCCACGGTGGGCGCGGCAGGGACAGCCGGCACGGGAGCCGCTGCTTCGGCCGATGCCGGCGCGACGGAAGGCTTTGCAGGCGCCGGTTTGGCGGCACCGGCTACGGACGTCGTATTCGAAATGTTTACGCTGATGGCTGAGCCAGCCGGGCGGCAGGCCTTGCCGTTGATGAGCGTTTCGTTGGGGCCAAGGAAGTTGTCCGACCCGGCGAGGTCACGGCATTCGACCATCACCGGTTGCTGTTGCTGAGCTATTGAAAGGCCTGGAAATGACAGGATCAGGGCCGATGACAGGACGCTCGCGAATATACGTTTCATTGAAATTCTCCTTAGCTATGAAGAGTTTAAGGAGGGGCTGAGGGACTAGATATGGTATCTGTCTCAGTCGGCATTAACGTTGAAGAGGCGTGGGAACCCACAAGAAGAAGCGAACAGCAGATTCCTCATGTGCCGCAAAGCGGCGGTTGGGAATGACTCGTGTGGTTGGTTTGGTCGCCGAGATCAAGTGAAGAAGCGAACAGCAGGTCCCCCGCCCGACACACGGCGGGCAGGCTCACCTGCCTACGGCAGGCAGGCCCGCTGAAAACGCGGGTTTGATTGGATGACAACTCTCTTTTGTGGGCGGTTAAGGTCCGCGATTGGCCGGTTCGTGATAGGTTATGAGCCTCGAAAATGTGCGGTTATCCAGCGCGGGCAAAGCCGGTCTGGTTGCGCCGGAAGTGCAAATATTATTTTGTGCAGGGAACGTTGAGGTTGCTGGCCGCATGGGCTCTGGCTGGAGCGCTGCTCATTGGTGTGCGCGGGGGCGGTGTGCGCCGGGGGCAGAGTGATGCGGCGAAGGGGCCTGTGGTGGTCCAGCCGGGAGCGCCGGGCACACCGAGCAAGGTGCTGCCGCCTTCGACGCGCGGGACGCTGCCGCAGCAGTCGCAGGCGAATGTGGCGTTCATGCAGGGGATGATCATGCACCATGCGCAGGCGGTGGAAATGACGGCGCTGATCGCGTCGCACACGGAGAATAAAGATTTGCGATTGCTGGGGGCGCGGATCCGGAGCTCGCAATCGGACGAGATCAAATTCATGAAGCGGTGGCTGGCGGCGAGAAACGAACCGATTTCGATGGCCGGAAAGTCGCGCACGGACATGGCGGGGCCGGAAAAAATGGATATGGAAATGGCTGGTCAAACGGTATCTGGCACGGCGGGTGGAGCTATCGCGGGTGCGTCCGGCCAGGCGACTCCGACTATGCCATGGGCGATGCAAGCGGCGATGCCGGGAATGTTGACAGCGGAGCAGATGGAAGGGCTGCGCCAGGCGAAGGACGCAGAGTTTGACAAGCTTTTTTTGAAGGGTATGATCCAGCACCACGAGGGAGCGCTGACGATGGTGAAGGATTTGTTCGCCACCGCGGGGGCGGGGCAGGATGCGGACATTTTTAACTTCGCGACGGATGCGGACAATACGCAACGCGCGGAGATCAGCATCATGGAGTCCATGCTGGAGAAAAAAACGAGCGGGGAGAAATAATGACACGAGTGCGCAGTTTTGTTTTGCAGGTGATGGTAGCGTCGGCAATGATTATGATTTTTGGCGCGAGCCGGGTGCAGGCGCAGGCACAGGCTCCTGTGCGACTAAAGGCCGCGCCGCCTGTTTCCGGTCCTGGCGGAGCGGAAGCGTCTGAAGAGGATGACGACCCGTTCGCGGTGGAGGCGGCTCCAGCGCTGCCGCCGGGGATGATCGGGTCGGACGCGAGTGATCCGCGCGCCAAGTTGACACCCGGGATTTATGACGCGGGAGAAACGGCGATGGGCTTGAAGCACGTGCAACTGCTGAAAAAGCCCGAGGCGTTTCAACTGGGCGCGGCGGAGCCTGACGATCCGAAGGTACAGAAGATGCTTGGCCAGCTTGGGGTGCGCGACCTGACAAAGATACCGAAGCCCATGCAACTAGTGATCGCGCAACTCGCGTTTGCGAATTCCGACCTGGCGTTCCAGGGCAACCACGTGTTCGAGGGAAATTTTTATGGCGCGAATATTTATGACATTTCGAACGCCGCGAACGCCACGCTGCTGACTACCCTGGTGTGCCCGGGGGGCCAGGGAGATTTGTCGGTCTATGGAAAATTGCTGTTCATGTCGGTGGAGATGCCGAATGGGCGGCTGGACTGCGGGACGCAGGGATTTCCGGCGGAGCCTCCGCCGGCCAAGGGGCCAGAGAAGGAAAGGAAACCGCCGGCCGCGCAGAAGGATCGTTTTCGGGGGATAAGAATTTTTGATATTTCCGACCTGAGGAATCCGAAGCAGGTGGCGGCGGTACAGACGTGCCGCGGTTCGCACACGCACACGCTGGTGGTGGACCCCAACGATAAGGAGAACGTGTACATCTACGTGTCGGGGACCTCATTTGTGCGTCAAGCGGAAGAACTGGCGGGATGTTCGGGGGAAAAGCCGGACAAGGATCCGAATACGGCGCTGTTTCGCATCGATGTGATCAAGGTTCCGCTGGCGGCACCGCAAGAGGCGAGAGTAGTGGCGAACCCGCGGGTGTTTATTGATCCACGGACCGGCGCAATGAACGGCTTGAGTAACGGCGGCACTCACGGGAAAGGCGGAGAGAAGGCATCGGACACGAACCAGTGCCACGACATCACGGTGTACTCGGCGATGGGGCTGGCGGCGGGTGCGTGTTCGGGCAACGGGATCCTGCTGGACATTAAGGATCCGGTGCATCCGAAACGGGTGGACGCGGTGAACGATCCGAACTATTCCTACTGGCACTCGGCTTCGTTCTCCAACGACGGAACGAAAGTGGTGTTCACGGATGAGTGGGGCGGGGGGCTAGGGGCGCGATGCCGGCGGAACGATCCGAATACCTGGGGCGCAGATGCGATTTTCAATCTTAAGGATAAAAAACTGAGCATGGCCAGTTATTACAAAATGCCGGCAGCGCAAGGGGACACGGAAAATTGTGTGGCGCACAACGGTTCGCTGATCCCGGTGCCGGGCCGGGATATTGAGGTGCAAGCATGGTACCAGGGAGGCATCTCGGTGATGGATTTTACCGACGCGGCGCATCCCTTCGAGATTGCGTATTTCGACCGTGGGCCGATCGATCCCAAGCTGCTGGTATTGGCGGGCGAATGGTCTGCGTATTGGTATAACGGGCGAATCTATGCTTCGGAGATTGCGCGGGGGCTGGATGTGTTGGAGCTGACGCCGTCGAAGTTTCTGACGCAAAACGAAATCGACGCGGCGAAGACGGTGCGGGTGGCGGAGTTGAATGTGCAGAACCAGCAAAAGATTGAGTGGCCGGCGCAGCTGGTGGTGGCCAGGGCGTACGTGGATCAGTTGACCAGATCGCTGACTTTGCCGGCGGAGCAAATCGCGGAGTTGCAGAAGGCCATGCGGAACGCCGAAACTTCCCACATGAACAGGGGAAAATTAGCAAAACTGAAGAGCTTGGCCGGTGCTGTGGAACAGAGCGCGGCCGGCGCGAAGAGTCCGGGAGATGCGGCGCGGTTACATGCTCTGGCGGAAATTCTGAAGCATCCGACGGCGTGATAATGCCTTCAAAACGGAAAGTGGAGTGACGGCGGGTTCCTCACTGGTACGGCAAGCCGCGAACAAGGCGAAGACAATAGCAGATTCCTCACGCGCCGCGAAGCGGCGGTTCGGAATGACTCGTGGGGTTGTTGGTTGCCAATTCAGGAAGCAGCTGCTGTCGAATTAGTTGGGTGGGGAATTGAGTTGGTGGGCGATTTGGGCGGATTGGTCCAGGACGCGGAGGATGTTGCCGCCCAGGATTTTTTGGATGTCGGCGTCGGAGTAGCCTTTGCGGACCAGGGCTTCGGTGATTTTTGGGAGATGGGAGACGTCTTCCATGCCGTCGGGCATGTCGGCGCCGTCAAAGTCGGAGCCCAGGCCGACGTGATCGGGGCCGACCAGTTTGACGACGTGGTCGATGTGCTCGATGATTTTTTCCCAACTGACGCGAGGGAGCTTGCCTTCGGCCTGGAGTTGCTGGAGCTGGCGCTGCTGGGCCCTACCGATGCAGGTGAAATCGTCGCCGCATTCTTTTTTGAAGGCTTCGTCGGCTTTGCTGACGTCGCCGGCAGTGGCTTCGTAGGCCTTGCGATACTCATCGCTTAAATAATTCTGCTCATAGTTGATCTGGATGACGCCGCCCTTGGCGGCGAGAGCTTTGATCATGTCATCGGACATGTTGCGCGGGTGATTGGAAATGGCGCGCACCGAGGAGTGCGAGGCGATGAGCGGGACTTTGCTGACTTCGAGGGCGTCGTAAAAAGTTTTGTCGGAGACGTGGGAGATGTCGATGAGGATGCCCTGGCGGTTCATTTCGCGGACGACGTCTTTGCCGAAGTCGGTGAGGCCATTGTGGGCGGGCTGGTCGGTGGAGGAGTCGGCCCACTCGTCATTTTTGAAATGAGCGAGGGTCATGTAACGAACGCCGAGAGCGGAGTAGATACGGATCATGCGGATGTCGTTGCCGATCATGTGGCCACCTTCGATGCCCATGAGGATGGCGATTTTTTTCTGGGCGTGGGCGCGGCGGATGTCGTCGGCGGAAGTGGCCAGGAGCAAATCCTGGGGATGATCGCGGACGGTGACGCGGATGGCGTCAATCTGGTCGAGAGCTTTTTGTATGGCGGGCGGGCCCTGGATGCTGGCGTCGATAAAGATGGAGAGGAACAGGGCGTTGAGGCCGCCTTCGCGCATGCGGGGGATGTCGATGTGGCTGCCGCCGGAGTTGCGCTTGGCGAAGTCGTAGTCCTTGGTGAAGAAAAGCTGGGTGGTGTCGGCGTGGGTGTCGAGGACGATGGAGGAGAAATGGAGCTGGCGGGCGTGGTCGGCGACGGTGTCGGCGGAGGTGAGGGGCGTCGACGCGAGAAGAAAAGCGAGGCTGGCGAGAAGAGCACAGGTGCGGCGCATCGGAAATTCCTCCCAAGGCAAAGGGCAAAAGCAACCGGCAAAATGTTCGGGCGGAGAGAGTCTACCTGAGTTGGGCAGGGGTGAGGAATGGATTCGTGGGGCGCGGGCGGTGGCGGCTGAGGAGTGTGATTTAACCAGGGATTAAATCAGGGGCGGCGATTTGACTGGGGTTCAATCGACTTTGATGTGAGTGGTGTTTTTCCTTGCAGGCAAATAGTTTGTCTCTATAGTTAAAGAGGAAGTAAATTCAAGGAGACGAAATGCAAACGAATTGGAAGAAAAAAGTTACAGGTTCTTTGGTGGCGGTTGTAGCGATTGCGGCGGTCATGTTTCTTTCGCTGGGGGCGATGGCGCGTCCCAAGAGTGCGTCGAAGGACATTGTGGATACGGCGGTGGCGGCGGGCTCGTTCAAGACGCTGGCGGCGGCGTTGCAGGCGGCGGGGTTGGTGGATACACTGAAGGGCGAGGGCCCGTTCACCGTGTTTGCGCCGACAGATGAGGCGTTCGCGAAGTTGCCTGCGGGGGCCGTGGACGAACTGCTGAAGCCGGAGAACAAGGCGAAACTCGCCGCTATCCTGACCTATCACGTGGTGCCGGGGAAGGTGACGGCGGCGCAAGTGATGAAAATCAATTCGGCCAAGACGGTGAATGGCGAGGAGCTGGCGATCAGCGTAAACGGCGGTACGGTGATGGTGGACGGCGCTAAAGTAGTCAAGGCGGATATCATGTGCAGCAACGGCGTGATTCACGTGATCGACACTGTTTTGATGCCGAAGTAAGTGCGGTAACCGCGGGATATTTGTTGCAGCAGAAGAAACGGCCTCGGCGCGACAGCGCTGGGGCCGTAGCTATTTAGAGGCCGACTTTCCATCTAGAGACGAAGTATAAGTGATGTCAGGATACTGGTCGGATGTGGAACCGGGAGGCAGCGATGGGGCCTAAGAGTGAGGGGATACTGGAGTCGGCTTTGTATGTGAGCGATGTGGAGCGATCGGCGCGATTTTATGAGGAGGTATTTGGGTTCAAGGTGATTGCTGAGTTTGGCGAGCGTGGGTGCGCGATGCGGGCGGGGGAGCGGCAGGTTTTGCTGCTGTTCAAGAAGGGAGGTTCGCGGGAGAGGTCGAGTGCTAATCAGACGCCGCATGGTGGGGATGGGGAGTTGCACATTGCGTTTGCGATCGCGGCGGAAGAACTGGCCGGGTGGGAGCGGTGGCTGAAAGAGAAAAAGATTGCGATGAAAGAGAAGCGGAAGTGGGACTTGGGCGGGTGGAGTCTTTATTTTCGCGATCCGGACCGGCATCTGTTGGAGGTGGTTACGCCGGGGGTTTGGTCGGTGTATTGAGGAGACGGGGGCGGAGCGACGATTGGGGTGATGGTTGCAAAGCTTGCGTCGCTCAAGAATTCTTTGGTTGTGCGATGGAGCGGCGGTAGTAACAATAGTGGCGAGAGATGAAGATCGCGGGAATGGAGATGCCATGCGAATGAAAATTCTGCTGGGAGTATTGCTGGTGTGCGCGGTGGGAGGAGTAGCGGCGCAGAGCCTGGAACCACTGCACATCAAGACTGGATTGTGGGAAGTGAGCTTGACGATCAGCGGAACGATTCCGATACCGCCGGAGGTGCTGGCCAAGATGCCTCCCGAGCAGCGCGCGAAGATGGAAGAGCGGATCAAAGCGCGGGCGGAAGGCCAGAACAAGACGTATAAGGAGTGCCTGACCAAAGAGAAACTGGAAAAGCACGAGATGTTTGAGAAAGATCGCGAGGGCTGCACGCGCGCGGTGAATAGCTCGACGGGGAGCAAGGTGGATGTGCACTACACATGCGATAGAAAAGGGAACAAGGTGGATATCGCGTTGCTGATCGAGGCGCTGAATCCGGAAACGGTGAAGGGCACGACGCACATCAGCAGCAGCGGAGGGACCGCGGCGTTCAACATGAGCTCGACTTTTAACGGGAAGTGGGTGGGGGCGGCTTGCGGGGATGTGCAGTAAGTTTTCGCGAGCGCGGAGAAGTGTTCTCGACGAGCGTCTGGGGTAAACGATGAGAAAAATATTTTTGGCCAGCGTGATTTTGTTGTTGGGAGTTTTTGCGGTCCAGGCGCAACAGAAGAGCAAGAGCGAGGAAGGCGACACGGTCCTGGCGCTGGAAAATGCGTGGAATCACGCGCTGGAAGCGAAAGACGTAGGGGCGCTCAATATGTTGCTGGCCAACACGTTTGTGTCGGTGGATATCGATGGGAGCGTGGCGTCGAAGGGGGAATTTCTGGCGAGTATTAAATCGCCGGATTATCAGCCGTCGCAGGCGGTGACGGAGCAGAGCAGCGTGCAGGTGCACGGGGATGTGGCGGTGGTGGTGGGGATTTTTCGGATTAAAGGCGTGGCGAAAGGGAAAGCGTACGTGCACCGGGAGCGATTCGTGGACACCTGGATCAAGCGAAATGGCGCGTGGCAGTGCGTGGCGACGACGAGCACGCTGATCACGGCGAAATAGGCGTTTAAATTGGGGCGGATGGTTCGCCCTTCGCCTGCTCGCGCAGGGCTCTGGGTAAAGCAAGTGTATAATCGGGAGCAGGGGAATTCGCTGATTCGTGGGGCAAACTAGCAAAAAAACAGGGGCTTCGGCGGCGATACGGCTGCGGCGGGCGGCGCGGTTTGCGCGGACGCGTTTGCGCGAATTGCGCATGATTGCGAAGGCGCTGATTTCCACCAAGCACCCCATCCTGGTGCACATCATTCCCATGCGGAAGTGCAATCTGGCGTGCACGTATTGCAATGAGTTTGACGATGTGTCGACGCCGGTGCCGCTCTCAGAGATGAAGCGGCGGCTGGATTTGCTGGCGGACATGGGGACGTCGATTATTACCATCAGCGGCGGGGAACCGTTGCTGCATCCGGAGATCGATGAGGTGATCCGGCACATCCGGCGGCGGGGGATTATCGCCGGGATGATCACCAACGGATTTTTTCTGAACCAGGAGCGCATCGAGCGGTTGAATCGCGCGGGGCTGGAGCACCTGCAGATCAGTATTGATAATGTGACGCCCGACGAGGTGTCGAAGAAAAGTTTGAAAACACTGGACGGGCGGCTGGAGATGTTGTCGCAGTTCGCGGTGTTTCAGGTGAATATCAATTCGGTGCTGGGGAGCGGTGTGAATAATCCGGCGGACGCGCTGCAGATTGCGCATCGCGCGGTGGATTTGGGATTCACGAGCACGGTGGGAATTATTCATGACAATAACGGGCAGTTGAAGCCGCTGGGGGAGCGCGAGCAGGGGATTTTTGAAGAAATTATGGAGCTGGGGAAGCGGTCGTTTTCGCGGTTTAACGAGTTTCAGCACAATGTGGCGCGCGGGCGGGAGCACAACTGGCGGTGCCGTTCGGGTTCACGTTATTTGTATATTTGCGAATTGGGATTGGTGCACTGGTGTTCGCAGCAGCGCGGGTATCCGGGGATTCCGCTGGCGCAATATTCTCCCGAGATGCGGCACCGGGAATATTCGACGGAGAAGTTTTGTGCGCCGCGATGCACGGTGTCTTGCGTGCAGCAGGTGGGGATACTGGATAACTGGCGCGGGCCGCAGAATTTGAAGCCGACGCCGATGGATCCGGGGCCGGCTGCGGAGTTGGTGCAGATTGGATCGGAGCGGCGGTAGGGCGCGGGACGTTTTTTGGTTGGTTTGCCTTGTAGTTGTCGTTCAGACCGCGTAACACCTTGGCTAGCGCGATAGACTGTCCGTGATAGTTATGAACAGCAGATCCCTCACCCGCTGAAAAACGAGGGTTCGGGATGACGGGTCTGGGCTTTTGGGCTGGTTGGTTGCCAAGATCAGTTGAATCAAATCGAAGTGCCTTGAGCGATAGATCGAAGAGAGATCCCTCCGCTGCGCAGCCCGACACCTTCGCCCTTCTCCCGCTAGTGCGGGCTCAGGATAAACAGGAGCGAAGGTGAAAGAAAAAGTCGTGCCGCTCCGGTCGGGATGACAGGTCTGGGCGGTTCGGCGTGAGTGTTGCCAGATCAATTGATAACGGTCGGTGACTTGTGCGATCGATTCGTCAGTCGCTATGAACAGCAGGTTCCTCACGCGCCGCAAGGCCGCGGTTCGGAATAACAACTCTTTGAATTTGTGGAGATGACCCACAAGGCCCTACTGCATCAGCCCTGCTGAACCCTTATTTTCTATCCAACATCTATTTTCTAGTCTGAGCTCTATTTTCTATACGCGCACAGCGCTTCCGGGGCGTGATTGACCGGGTGGCGTGGTATGCCAACAATGATGCATGGCTGATGCGGCGATTGAAGTTGAAGGGCTGAGCAAGGATTATCCTTACGGATTTTTGCAGCTGAAGAAGAAGCGGTCGCTAGATGCGCTGACGATGCAGGTGCAGACTGGCGAAGTGTTTGGATTTTTGGGGCCGAACGGGGCTGGGAAATCCACCACCATTAAACTGTTGATGCGTTTGATTTTTCCTACCGCGGGGACGGCGCGGATGCTGGGGAAGTCGATCAGCGATATCGGAATGCATCGGGATATCGGTTACCTGCCGGAGCAGCCTTATTTTTACGATTACCTGACGGCTACCGAGCTGCTGGATTATTTTGCGCGGTTTCATGATTTTTCTGCGAACGATCGGCGCGAGCGAGTGGCGCGTACTTTGAAAAAAGTTGGGTTGGCAGACTCCGCGCGGGTGCAGCTGCGGAAATTTTCAAAGGGGATGCTGCAGCGTGTGGGATTGGCGCAGGCGATTCTGCACGATCCGGAGCTGGTGGTGCTGGACGAGCCGATGTCGGGGCTGGACCCGGTGGGGCGGCGCGAGGTGCGGGACATTATTCTGGAGCTGAAGAAGCAGGGGAAAACGGTTTTGTTTTCGACGCATATCTTGTCGGATGCGGAAATGTTGTGCGACCGGGTGGGTGTGATTGCCGGAGGGAAATTGCAGGGAGTTGGGGCGCCCAGCGAAATCGTGGGAGTAAAAACGCGCGGGATGGAGATTCTGTTTGAGTTGCCGGGGGGAGCGGAGAATGCAGCGACGGGCGTCACGAGCGGAAATGCGCTGGTGGCGCAGGCTACGCGCACCGGCGACCGCTACCGGGTGCACGTGGAAGAGAGCGGGCTATACCAGGCGATCGAGCAACTGCACGCGGCCAAGGCAAAGATATTATCGGTGTCGCAGGTAAAACCTTCGCTGGAAGAATATTTCATGCACGTGGTGGAAGCCGACCGGGCAAAAGCGGCGGCGGAAGCGAGCGAAAAGTGAAGCGTATCGGGGTGGTGGCGCTGAACACGTTTCGCGAAGCGGTGCGGGACCGGGTCCTTTACAACCTGGTGTTTTTTGCGCTGGTGATGATGGTGGCTGCGATCGTGGTGGGGCAGATTTCCATCGGGATCGAGCAGATCGTCATCGTGACGCTGGGGCTCAGCGCCATCTCCGTGATCGGATTGCTGATTGCGGTGTTTATCGGCGTCGGGCTGGTTTCCAAAGAGATTGATAAGCGGACGTTGTATGCGTTGCTGGCCAAACCGCTGCGGCGCTGGGAATTTCTGACCGGAAAGTTCGCGGGACTGGTTTTTACGCTGGCGGTAAATACGGCGGCGATGGCGGTGGCGCTGTTTCTGGCGCTGTATTACGTGAAGCATTCGATGGAGCGCGCGGATGTAGCAGTGCTGGTGGCGGTGTATTTTATTTTGCTGAAGCTGGCGCTGGTGGTGGCGCTGGCGATGCTGTTTTCGTGCTTTACCACGCCGCTGCTGGCGATTCTGTTTACCGCCGGCCTGTATGTGGCGGGTTTATTTGTGCACGAGCTACGGGGCTTGCAGGCCGAGGAGATCGGTCCGGCGCTGGCGGCGGTGTTGCGGTGGCTTTCCTACCTTTTGCCCAACTTTGAGAATTTCGACGTGATGGGCGCGGCGGCACACGGGCGAGCCATTCCCGGGGCGCTGATCGCGCAGAACACGCTATATGCCGCGCTGTACTGCGCGATTGCGTTGATTGTGGCGGCGGCGATTTTTTCGCGGCGTAACCTGAAATGAATTTCAAGGCGCTTATTGCGTTGCTGGTGCTGGTGCCGCTGGGCTTCGCGGGGGTGTGGCGTCTGCAGAAACGCATCGATGCGCAGCAAGCGGCGGTACAAGTTGAAGACGACCAGGTGATTTTGCGCTCCAGCAAACTGGTGAAGGCTTTGAGCCTGGAGTATGCACCGCTGGTGGCGGACGTTTACTGGACGCGGGTGGTGCAATATTTCGGCAATAAGCACGCGGGTCACGATCCGGACTTGCGATTGCTGTGGCCGCTGTTGGATGTGAGTACGACTCTGGATCCCAACCTGATTCCGGCGTATCACTTTGGAGGGATGTTCCTGAGCGATGCCGCGCCTCGTGGGGCAGGGCGGCCGGACCTAGCGGTAAAACTGGTGGAGCGCGGGATTCGCGCCAACCCCAACGAGTGGCGACTGTATTACGACCTGGGATTTATTTATTACTTCGATGCCAAGGATTATCCCAAGGCCGCGGCGGCGTTTCTGGAGGGCAGCAAGAATCCGGATGCGTTTGTGTGGATGAAAGTGATGGCGGCGAAGATTGCGGCGGAGGGGGAGTCGCCGGAGACTTCGCTGTTTTTGTGGCAGGACATTTACAACACGACGAAGGATGCGGCGGTGAAGGAGAACGCCTTGACGCATTTGCAGTTGTTGAAGGCGGCGGCGGATTGCAAACAGATTGATTTGCTGGTTGATGAGTATCGGCAAAGAAGTGGCGCGGCGCCGAAGAGTATCGGGGAATTGGTGCGGGCGGGATTGTTGCGCGGGGCACCGGTGGATCCGCTGGGTTATGCGTATACGTTGGATGAGGATGGGAAGGCGGAGTTGAATGTGGAGAGTCCGTTGTTGGAGAAGCAGGTGATGGTGATGCCGAAGAAGTGAGTGTGTTTGTTTTTTTTTTGCTAGTTGGTTGCCAAGATCACGAGACAAAGAAAGACCCATCCTCAAAAATCGGCGGATGGGGCACCCACAAACTGTTTTGCACATTACGTCTGGGCTACGCGGCCATTCACGCAAAGGAAGAAAATTATTCGGTGGTGCAGAGGGTGGTCATTTGGGGGTCGATCAGGAGTTTGCGGACGGGAGTGGCGGAATTGAAGTGGAAGGCGGTTTCGGGGCCGGCGGCGACTACTGTGCCGAGGAGAACGGAATGGCCGGCGGAGCCGGCGGCGTATAGCGGGACGCGGACGATGAAGGAGTCGGGGACGCCGGTTTGAAATAATTTTCCGCGGATGGCGTAGCCGGAATCGGCCTGTCGACTGGAAAACTCTACGCGATAGTGTGGGACGCCGGTTCCTTTTACCCATTGTTCAAAAAACCATTCCACGGATTTGCCGCCTTCGAGGTCCATGGAGGGGGTCATGACTGCTTCGATTTCACGGCGTAAATCCTGAGTGGTGAGGGCGCGGTAGGCGTATTTCGTGACCAGGGTGTTCAGCAAAGCGTGGAAACGGGCCTCTGGATTGGCTCCCGGTTGGCGCAGCATTTCGCGGAGCATGTGCATGACCCAGGAGCCTTTGGCGTAGATGACATCCTCGTAGGCATGTGGGGATTTCGAGGAATCGAGGCGGGCGCCGAGAGTGAGAGCGCCGATTTGGCTAGCGGGCTCATCGGCATGGGCAGCTTTTTCGACGAGCTGCTCGCGGTAGCGCTGCAGCCAGACGTGCAGGGTGTGATCGGGATTTTTGCGGGTGTCAGCGAAGAGTAGAGCCAGATAATTGGCCATGGCTTCATCGATCCACTGGTCGTGATAGTTGGACCAGCCCACCACGTTACCCCACCACTGATGAGCGACTTCGTGAAAAGGGACAATTTCGGTGAAATGCTCCTGGCTGCGGCTGGAGAGGCCGGCGCGGCGCTGGGCGTCGGCGGAGAGAAAAGAAAAAGTGGAAACATAGAGGAGGCCGGGCCAGCCCTGGCCAAATGTTCCGGGAATTTGGGAGACGCTAAGAGTGTGGAAGGGGAACGGGCCGCTGAAGGATTCGTAGAAACGGATGGAGGCGTCGATTTGTTTTGCAAGTTGCTTGAGCGCGGCGGCGGGATTGGGGGGTAAGGGTTCAAGGCCGTGAGGCATCGGCGACTGCAGACCCGGGTGTGAACGACCGGCAAGCTCCGGGACGTCGGCAGGTGCAAGACGCTGTGCCAATTCCTGCTCAACCTGCTGGTTGGCGTATACGTCGATGGAATAGTTGGAGGCGGTTACGGTGGTGGAGGCGTATTCGCCGAGATTGAAACCGGCGATGACGACGGGTTTGGGTGTTTGCCAATGGCCGACGCGAAAATCGCCGACTTCGCGCTCGTCGATTTTTTCGCCGGTGGCGATGAGGCGCAGTTTCTTGGGCCAGCGCATGGTCAGTTCGTAGAGGGAAAAATCGGCGGAATCGCCGAGATGGGGATACCAGCTCTCGCGGGCGCTGACGAAGAGGACGTTGTTGCCGGCGTCGTCGATAATGTTGCCGCGGTAGTGGACGCGCAGGGAAAAATCCGCGCCGGGGTGGGGATTGTCGGGAAGCACAACGTACAGATAATCGTTGCCGCTGAGGCTGCGCTGCTGCGGAGTCATGCCCTGATTCTGGAAGAACTCGAGAGGCTGGCCATTTTCTGCGGTGACGCTGTCGACATTGAGGGCGCGGGAAAGATTGAAAGTTAACAGACGGTCGCCGGCATTTTCCACGTGGATGGTGATGGTAGCGGTGGCGTCGAGGGAATGATCGGCGAGAATCGAAGTGTCGATGGAATAGCGAGGAGCGTGAAAATCCACCGCAGGGCCGAGAGTATCGGGCGGATTGTAGGAGGCCCACACATCGTAGCTGGTGACGCCGGCGGTGGAGTGGCCCTGGCCGAGCAGGAATGATTCGAAGCGCAGGGGATCGAACAAGATATCGAAGGGTCCGGTGGCCATGCCGTCGAGGCTGGCGTAAAAGTACGGGTGAGCTGCGGAGATCAGGGAGCCGAACATGGTGCGCAGCGAATGCGCGGGGTTGAGGAGCGCGAGGACCGGTTCCCAAGGCGCCCGGGCGCTCGAGTCGGTTTGCGGGGCGAGGCCGGCGGAGTGGAGCTGGCTGAGCAAGTCTTCGGAAGTGGTGTCAGTGAAACGGATGTAGGCGCTGGCGAAATCCTGGTCGAGGATGGGCGTGCCGAGGAAGCGCGCGAGCTGCTGCTTTTCGGAGATTTCACGCGGGAGAGCGAGGATGTGTCCGCGTCCGGAGAAGACCACACCGTAGATGCGGCCGTCCAGGGGAGGAAAAAAAATGAGCTGGCCTTCGTCGAAAGAGATTATTGCGTCGCCGCGGCGGAGGGCGATGTGATGGGCGGGCTTGAGTTGATAAATGGAAGCGGGATCGAGGCGCAAATTGTTGAGGGCGTCGTAGAAATCGTGGGCGGGGTGAGTGGAGGGTGGGGAGGGGAGCGCCGCTGCCGAGAGGCTGGATAGAACGAAAAATGCGGTTGCGAGCCTCATTGTGGAAAGTGTAGTCATTTTCAGTGCCGCGGAACAGGGCGACGGGTCCGTTTCTGATGCTTATGGAGTTAGACGGAAGGAATTTAGAGGTGGTGGAGATAAAAATGAGATTTTGTGAGCCCCGGCGGCGGGCCATGGCCGGTTCAGGCGGCGGGAACATTGCGCCGCGGAGTTGGCGGGTGTAGGCTTTGCTGCGCCGGAAGGTTAACTACCTTCCGGATACCCTGTTGAACGTCTGAATATCCGCTCGAGTGGCGGAGAAAACTAGGAGAAAGAAGAAATGCGTATTCGATTGATGAGTATTTTTTTTGGAGTGTGTGCGCTGGTGTTGATGACGCTGGGCGTCAGGCAGGCTTCGGCGCAATCGCAAAGCGCGGAGAAGCCGGTGCAGTATACGTATGTGTCGGAATGGTCGGTGCCGCGCGCGATGTGGGACGACTATTTGAAGAACGAGGCAGCGGATAACGACATGCTGAAAAAGGCGGTGGCCGACGGGACGCTGACGGCTTATGGCAGCTTCACCGTGTTGAACCACACGGAAGGCATGCCGACGCATGGGACGTGGTTTTCGGCGGGCTCGATGGCCAACATCCTGAAATTTCTGGAAGGGCTGCGGACCGCGCCGGGCGCGACTTCCGCTCCGCTGGCCGCGGCGAAACATTGGGATTACGTCCTGGAGAGCCGGAATTACAACTACCATTCCGGAACGTTTACGAACGGATACCTGCGGGTGGGAAATTGGAGGGCCAAGGCGGGAGCGAATGATCCCGGCGGGAAGATCTTGAAGGCGACGGTCGTGGCGCTGCTGGACAAACTGCTGGCCGATGGAGCGATCCACGGATACCAGATCGATGAGGAATCCTTACACGCCGGCGATCTGGGCACCTTCGACATCGCCTTCATTGCCAACGGAGCGGAAGGCATCGACAAGTTCAACATGGCGGTTGAAGAATCGGAGAAGAATAATCCGGCGGCTTGGGCTGGATTTGAATCGACGATTGATCCAACGGGACACCGGGATATGCTGGCGAAGGTGCCGAGCATGACCCACAAGTAAGGTCGCAGCATTTTTTTGTTTTGCGCCGCACGTTCGCTCTGAGGATTCGGGGCGCACGTGCGGTTTTTGTTTTTGAGGTGGCTGTGGATGAACCGTGCGTGGCTACGCGAACGATCGAAGAGAGATCCCTCCGCTGCACGGCCCGAAACCTTCGCAGGAGCGAAGGCGAAGGAAAAAGTCCGGCCGCTCCGGTCGGGATGACAGGTTTGGGCTTTTGGGCTTGTTGGTTGCGAAGGATCGTGATGGAACGGCGTGTTGGCGCGATGCTTGAACGAAAAGCAGGTCCCTCGAATCGCGCGTGAGGCACGCGGCTAAACGGACAACACGACTGCACACAAATCACGCAAGGCGGGAAGGGGCGGATAAAATGGGGGGATGGTGAACCCCTTCATCGCGGCCGGGTATCGTGTGGCTGTGCTTGGCTTGGTGCTGGTTTTTGGCGGCGCGGCCGCGCGTGGCGACACGATTGTGTTGAAGAATGGGCGGCGCATTTTAGCGTTTAATGTTGTGGAGGTGGGGGAAAAAATCCGGTATGAGACGAATGCCGGGGAATTAAGCCTGCCGAAGTCCATCGTAGATCACATTGAAAAAGGCGGAGCGGTGCCGATGGGTGGGTCGGGGTCCGCGAACGCGGCGAATCTGGCGATTACTCCTCCGGCGATGGATGCGGCGGCGGGCGGCAGCGGTGGCGAGATTGAGCATCGCGCGGTGCATGACGGCGCGATCGATCGCGAGTACATCGCAAAGCTGGAA
Source organism: uncultured Acidobacteriota bacterium (assembly GCA_963819625.1). Classification (GTDB taxonomy): domain Bacteria; phylum Acidobacteriota; class Terriglobia; order Acidiferrales; family UBA7541; genus Acidiferrum. Next base: position 2,835 of record CAWFWY010000014.1, on the reverse strand, counting down.
GGGGAAACGCGCGGCGGGTCGCCTGCAGCGGGGATTGACGCGGCATTGGGGCATCACGCGGCGGCGATGTTTGAATTGGGGCGCGGCGATATGGATCACGCGCTGGCGGATGAACGCACGGCGTTGACTTATGCGTCGGATGAGCCGCTGCTGCTGATGAATGTGGCGTACCTGCATTTGCGGAGGAGCGAGTACAAGCAATCGCTGGATTATCTGGCGCGCGCGCAACGCGTGGCTCCCAACAATGCGGATGTCGCCAAGCTGGCGGGCTGGGCGTATTACGGGATGAACAAGATGGAGCAGGCGGTGAGCGAGTGGAAACGCTCGCTGGCGCTGCGGGCGGATGCGGAGGTGCAGGCGGCGCTGGATAAAGCGCTGCGGGATAAACAGGAAGAGGACAGCTACAAGGAGAATGAGAGCAGCCACTTTACGCTGCGCTATAGTGGGGCGGCGGAGCCGGGGCTGGCGCGCGATGTACTGCGGACCTTGGAGGTGCATTATGCGGCGATTGAATCGGAGCTGAATTTTGCGCCGGCGGATTCGATTGGGGTGATTTTGTATACGCAGCAGGCGTTCGCGGACATTACGCGCGCGCCGGGCTGGGTGGGCGCGCTGAACGACGGCCGGCTGCGCGTGCCGGTGCAGGGGTTGAGCGGCGTGACGCCGGAACTTTCGCGGGTGTTGAAGCACGAGCTGACGCACAGCTTTGTGCAGCAGAAAACGCACGGGCGCGCGCCGACGTGGTTGCAGGAAGGGCTGGCGCAGTGGATGGAAGGGAAGCGCAGCGGGGGGAATGCGGCGGTGCTGCTGCAGATTTATGGCGACGGGCACGCGGTGTCGCTGGGGAGTCTGGAAGGATCGTGGATGGGATTTCCTGGGGATGCGGCGGCGTATGCGTATGCATGGTCGCTGGCGAATGTGGAATATATTGTGCAGGCCGACGGGATGAGCGATGTGGAGCGGATACTGGAGCGGATTGGGGCGGGGAGTTCTACGGAAGCGGCGCTGCGGGAAGTGTTGCACAGCGATTATGGGGATGTGATGAAGTCGACTGCCGAATTTTTGAGGGAGACTTACGCGCGGTAGAGGCGTGATGCAACTTGCGTTGCGAGCGTATAATTAACTGAGATTTCTTGAGCAGATACCAACAACGATTGAACAACGATTGAACAACTGGTTGTCGAAAAACTGCGCGATTTGCCTCCTGAGAAGCAGAAGGAAGTATTGGACTTTGTGGACCTCCTGAAACAACAGAACGGTCCGAAGAAGCCGCTTCGCAGTCTGCTGGGATTGTGGGCAGACCTGAACATACACGTCACGGAAGAAGATATCGCCCAAGCCCGCCGCGAAATGTGGGGTAACTTTCCTCGCGACGTCGAGCTATGAGCGTAGTGCTGGATACTCACGCCGTTCTCTGGTATTTGAAAACCCCAACGAATTGTCGCCGGTTGCCCGAACCACGATTGAAGATGCTGTCCGCAACGCTCGTCCTGTACGAGTGTCGGTGATTTCTCTGCTGGAAACGGTTTACCTGGCGGAAAGACGAGGCTTCCACTTGCCGCTCTGGACCGTCTCCGTTCGGCCCTGACTGGCTCAAATTCAGGAATGCTCATTGCCTCCTTCGATGTGGCCGTAACCGAAGCGCTTCCGAAAATTCCCCACGACGTTGTTCCCGACATACCCGACCGCATCATTGCTGCCACTGCCCTGCACCTCTTGGTGTCCCGCTTGTAACCCGGGACCGCCACATCCAAGCCGCTGGAATCCAGACTATCTGGTGAGGCTACTTGTTCGTTTCTGATTGGCTCAATCGATGCGACGTCATTGGAGCGAAATCCCTCCACGACATTGACTAGACGGTGGCGAGGAGGGCGGCGAGGAGGGCGGCGCGGGCGGGCATGGCGGAGACGAGGATGTGTTCGTGGGTGGAGTGGGCGCCGGCGCCGACTGCGCCGAGGCCGTCGAGGGTGGGGATGCCCAGCGCGGCGGTTAGATTTCCGTCGGAGCCACCGCCTGCGGCGCACTCCCCTAGGGGCAAATTCATTTGATGAGCTAGGGATTTGGCGATTTTGAAGAGCGCGGCGCTCATCTTGCGTTCGAGCGGGGGGCGGGAGAAACGGCCGCGAATTTCGAGGCGCGCGCCGGGAAGATGTGCTTTCAGCGCGTGGAGCTGGCGTTCGATGCGATGCGCATACAGCGGCGCGGGTGGCGCGCAGATCGACTACAGCGCGGGCGCGATCGGCGATTACGTTGGTGCGCGTGCCGCCTTCTAGGATGTCCACGTTGGCGGTGGTGCCGCGTTGCGGGTCATTCCATTTTGTAATGCGTGAGATCTGGTGATTGAGCTCGTGGATGGCGTTGATGCCTTCTTCGGGGGCCAGGCCTGCGTGAGAGGCGCGGCCATGGACGATAATTTCTGCTTCACCGACGGCTTTGCGCGCGGTTTTCAGCAGGCCGCGTGGGCCGAAAGACGGTTCCAGGACGAAGACGGCGTCGCTGCGGCGGGCTTCGGTTTCGATGAGTTTCCTGGAGGAAGCGCTGCCGATTTCTTCGTCGGAGGTCCAGAGGAAGACGATTTGTTTGTCAGGCAAGGCGTGCAATTTTTGAAGCGCGTCGTAGGCGAAGAGCGCCTGGACGATGCCGGCTTTCATGTCGAAGACGCCTGGTCCGTAGGCTTTGCCGGCGGTGACGCGGAAGGGCATTTTTTTCAGGGCGCCGATGTCGTAGACGGTGTCGTAGTGGCCGAGGACGAGGAGTTGGGTTTTTGCGCGCGCATTGCGCGAGGGGGAGACGATGCGGAGGTGATCGCCGCGATGTTTCTGGGGGATGCGTTCG
>CAWFWY010000013.1:0-249414 GCA_963819625.1 uncultured Acidobacteriota bacterium | reverse complement strand
TTTTCCGGCGCGATGCAGCTCCACGTGCAGCATGACGCGTTCGCTGATGGTCAAGCGGCCGGCCAGGATGTCTTCCAGCGCGGGATAAAGTTCTTCCAGCATGAAGCTGGTGAGAAAACCGAGGCTGCCCATGTTGATGGGCAAAATCGGAATGCCTCTGGCAGCGGCCACGTCGTGCGGCGGCCAGCAACGTGCCATCGCCACCCAGCACCAGCAAAAGTTCAGATGCCGCCGCGACCTGTTCGCGGGTGTGGCCCGTCGGACGGTTGTTCGGCAGAGACCCGGCGGTTTCCTGGTCGTAGATGACGTTCATGCCGCGCGCTTCGAGCCAACTGAAGCAAAGGCGGCACCACCGCGGAAAGATTCGAACGGCGCGGCCGCGAAATGATGCCAATTTTCCGAAAGGCTTAGTTCGCGGCATGGGTGAGAGCGATTCTACTCCACAGAATTTTTGCGTGCGTGCAGAAAATATTCCTGATTGCCTTCCGCGCCGGCCAGCTGGCTGGGTTGTACCCCCAAGCAACGGAGCCCGGCCGATTCCGCGGCCTTGCCGAACCATGCGAAATCGCTTTCTCATGCAGGGCCGGGTCAGAAACGATTCCGCCCGGGCCGATCTCGTCGCGGCGCAACTCGAACTGCGGCTTCACCAGGATCAGAAAGTCGGCGCCGGGTTTGGCGCGGCCGTTGCCGGCGGCAAAACCTTGGCGGCGGAGATGAACGATACGTCCACGGTGACCAGATCCACGGCCTCGGGAATATCGCTCGTTCTGAGCTCGCGGGCGTTGCGCTCGATGCGCAAGACCCGGGCGTCCTGGCGCAATTTCCAGGCGATCTGGTCCACGGTTACGTCGACAGCGTAAACGCGCATGGCGCCGTGCTGCAGCAGACAATCGGTAAAGCCGCCGGTCGAGGAGCCTATGTCCAGGCAAACTCAGCCAGCGGGGTCGACCTGAAAATCCCGCAACGCGCCTTCAAGTTTGAAGCCTCCGCGGCTCGCAGTATTTTTGTTCGCGGCTGTTTATTTCCACCAACGCATCGTTGCGCGATCGTTGTGCCGGATTTGCTGGTCGCGCACACCGTCCACAAAAACTTCGCCGGCAAGAATCATGGCCTGCGCCTTGTGCGGGAGAGTCCAGCGAGGCCGCGAGCGACCAGCAGATTATCGAGCCGCGATCGTCGTTGCCTGGCTTTCATGAGGAGAGCGCGACTCAGGCGCGGCGATGGACCAGAAATTCAGCCAGCGCGCGCAATCGCGCGGCACGTTCGCCGTAGCACTCGAGCTCCGCGATGGCCTCGCGAGCGAGATTCGCGGCGATTTCGTGTGAGCGCTCGAGGCCGAACACCGCCGGGTACGTGGCTTTCTGCTGCGCAATGTCTTTGCCCGCGGTTTTTCCCAGCGCCGCGGAAGATTCTTCCACGTCGAGGATGTCGTCCGTCACCTGGAAAGCCCAGCCGATGGTTTCGCCAAATCTCCGAAGCCGCGCACACGTCGGCGATTCCCGCGCCGGCGCTTATCGCCCCGGCTAGTACCGACGCGCGAATCAGCGCCGCCGTTTTCGAGCGATGAATGTATTCGAGCGTGTGCAGGCTCGACGCGCCTGCCTTCGTTTTCGAGATCGGCGACCTGGCCGCCCACCATGCCCTTCACCGTTCCCGCCGCGCTGCTGACTTCCTGCAGAATCGCTGACGGCGCGCTCGGCGGAGGCGGGACTCAATCCGATGGTCTGGAACGCGAGCGTGAGCAGGCCGTCGCCGGCCAGAATCGCGGTGGCTTCGCCGAATTGTTTGTGGCACGTGGGCTTGCCGCGACGCAGGTCGTCGTTGTCCAGCGCCGGCAAATCGTCGTGAATCAGCGAATAGGTGTGAATGAACTCGATGGCGCAGGCCGGATGCATCGCGGGCGTCGCCAGCTCCGTGCCGGCGTCGAAAATGCGAGCAGCTTCCAGGCACAGAATCGGACGAATGCGTTTGCCGCCTGCAAACACGCTGTAGCGCATCGCCGTGTGGATCGACGGCGGGTCCATGGATTCCAGGAGGAAGAAGGCGGTCCAGCGCGGCGTCGACGGCCTGGCGGTCGTCTTCAAAAAAATCGGGCAGGTTCATCGCGGCGCGGCGGAGGCAACCGATCGCGCTGCGGGAAATCGCTCACGACTCGTTCTCGGCCTTCGGGTTCAAACGGCTCGGCCGCCAGTTTGCCGTCCGCTTTTTTCAGCAGAATTTCCACACGTGCCTTCCGCCTCTTCGAGTTGTTTCTGGCACTCGCGCGAAAGGTCCACGCCCTCTTCGAAAAGTTTCATGGCCTCGTCGAGAGAAAGCTGCGGACTCTCGAGCCGCCGAACCACTTCTTCGAGGCGCGCGAGCGAGCGCTCGAAATCCGGCTTTTTTGACGGCTTCTGGTTTTTTTGGTGCGGGTGAATTCACGCGGTCAGCCTGTCTTTCGACAGCCGCAGCATTGCAGCTGCGTGAATGCATTCGCGCGTGATAAACATGTCAGCATTCTAAAGCCAGCGAGAAGAAACAACGCAAAATCCCTTTCTTCGTCACCGGCGCTCTGCAGCAGCATTGTACTACACGGCTTCAGAGTCAGCGTGTGTTTGCGCGCCGCTTTTTCCGCCGTGTCGGTGAACGGCGAGCACAATCGCTTTGCCCTCGTACCAATACGAAAATTGATCCGTGTAGTGCGAGCTTCCGAGCTGGCCCGATTCTCCGCTGGTAATCAACAAGATCGAATCGTCCCAATTCGCTGGATTGGCGACGAAGCGCTCGGAAGGCCCGTGGCGTCTGCTGGCGGCGCGCACACTGTACGTCGTTCCGGACTGCGGTTTGTCCGTGATGCTGAAAAGCAAATTTCAGAATTCCGCTTTGTCCGATGGGATGAAGCATGTGCAGCGAATTGAACTTCTTCCACTGCCCAGTCCTCGGGGATTCTGGCTCTTGCTTTGCTCCGGCGAGCTTCGCGACGGCTGCGATCGGCCGCGGCGGCCAGCAACTCGTCATAGCTTTTGTATGCGGACGGCAGCCACTTGGCCGACCGGTCGGTTAAAACTTTTTGCAGAAACGTCATGCTGCGCCACTCGTACAGTTCCGGTGTCATTACCGAGGTAAGGCTCCAGAATCATGGCCAGCAGTGAGCGGCGCACCACCTGCAGAAATGAAATCTCGGGAATCGTTGCACTCGGCAATGCCGTTCCAGTCCTTCAGACCCTCGATCAATTGCTGCGCGCGCGGCATCTTTGGGCTGCGCTGACTTTCACCGCCGCCGTCAATTGCTCGGCCAGAAACATGTGCGGATAGCTATAGGTGTCGTTCTGCACCTTGAGCATGTCTTCGGGGCGCAGATCGTGGCGGCCTGCAGCAAATCGAAAATGCGCGCGGTGCGATACGGCTCTTCCCAGCGATCGGTCAGATACGGTTTGTAATCCGGCCCGATCACCCGCGCATTGGCGGTGACGATCAATCCGCTCTCGGGATTGAGAGCCTGCGGCAACTGGTCGAACGGAATGTATCCGGTCCATTCATAGTCATCGGTATCGCCGGGAACGGGAACTTCGCCGTGGCCCTTTTTGCGAATCGGAACGCGCGCGGCCATGACGTATCCGATATTTCCCGTCGCATGTCCGCGTACACGGTATTCTGCGCCGGGCCCCACACCTGTTTCATCGCGTTGCGAAATTCCTCCCAGTTGCTGCGCTTTGCCCAGCCAGTTGTAAGTGTTCGACAAGCCGCCAGGTTCGGTGGCCGTCCAGCGCAGCGCGTATCCTTTATCACCGTCGCGCCGCACCACCGGTCCGTGGCGCGTGGCGACCAACTTGCAGATGCTCGTCGGCCTGGCCTTTTACGTGGATAACTTCGTCGAACACCTGCGCTTTTCACCCACGCGCCGTTGACGCGATATTCGTCGGGCGCCGCCGGATTAAAAGTTTCGATGTACAGGTCCTGCACGTCCGCGCCGTTGTTGGTAAATCCCCAGGCGATCTGATCGTTGTGGCCGATGACGACCAGCGGCGCTCCGGGCAGCGTGAAGCCCTCGACATTCCAATCCGGCGCGGTGAGATGCACTTCGTACCAGATGGAGGGAACGGTCAGTTCCAGATGCGTGTCATTGGCCAGCAGCGGCTTGCCGGTGGCCGTGTGTGCGCCGCTGACGACCCAGTTGTTGCTTCCCAGTCCATGGCGGATTTCGCGATTCGTTCCCGCCAGAAAATCGCGCACCTGAGGCCACAAGCATGGATGCGATGTCCGGCGCGAGACCGGTCTGCACGGGAAGCGCATCGCGATTGCTCGCTTTCAGCACGTCATCCGGGGTCATGTCATCGTCGTCATCATCGTCGTCGCCGCCGTGCGCGCGCTGCGAACCGTCTTTCTTGTCGTTCGGATCGCCTACGACGAAATGATCCATGGCGGCATCGGCGAGAAAAAAGTTCTTTAGCGCGGTCTGCGCCCACGCGGTCGGTCACTTTGGCGCGATTCGATTTCGTCTTCCCAGGTATCCGTCAGCGTCTGGTACATGTAGGCGGTAATCGCGAAGCTGTCCGCGGGCGTCCACGGCTGCGGCTTGTATTTCAGCAGAGAAAATTCCACCGGCAGATGATTCTGATGCTGCTCGATGAATTTGTTCACGCCGCGCGCGTAGGCTTCCAGCAGTGGCGCGATTCGCCGGTCAACGCTGCCGCGTCGCGCTCCGCGGCGCGGCCAAATCCCAGAACGCGAAAGTTGCTTGTCGATGGCGATGGCATCCGGTCCGAGAATTTCCGCCAACTGGCCGCGCGCCGCGCGCCGCAGCAAATCCATCTGCCACAGGCGGTCCTGCGCCATCACATAACCTTGCGCCTCGACCATGTCTTCCGGAGAACCGCGCGAATGTGCGGGATGCCCCAGCCGTCGCGCTCCACGGTCACGTCGCTGTGCAGCCCGCTTAGCGACGACAGTTGCCGTCGACCTGCGGCAGCGGCCGTAAACGAACCACCAGATGGCCGCGCACGCGGCCATGATCAGAAATCACGCAGTAACGCGAAGACATACCTGGCCGGGCTCTACGCAATTTGTTCCTTCGCATTTTCGATTCCCACGAGTGTAGAAGACGCTTACCTCCAGACAACGGTCCAGCGCACCGCATTTGTCTGCTGCTACAATGCGGCAGGGGTCAGCGAGTCTATGTTTGTCGTGCGGTTGCTCGGGGTGCTGACGCTGATCGCGCTCAACGGGTTTTTTGCCGCCGCGGAATTTTCGCTGGTGGCGGTCAGGTTGTCGCGCGTCCGGCAGCTGGTGGCCAAAGGCAATCTGCGCGCCCGCGTGGTGGAAACGCTCGTGGGCGATCTTGCGTCGCGTAGTTTCCGGCGTGCAGCTGGGCATCACGCTTTGCAGTCTGGCGATCGGTGCTCTGGGCGAAGCCAGTCTGGCGACGATTTTTTCAGCGCGTGTGGCCCGCCATACCCGGAGAGCACTCCGTGCTGATCGCGCACGGACTGGCGCTGGCGGTGGCGTTTGCGCTGCTGAGCGCTCTGCACGTGGTGATCGGCGAACTTGTTCCCAAGACCCTGAGCCTGGCGCGCGCCGAACGCGTGGCGCTGCTGATCGCGCTTGCCATTTTCTGGTTTCCTCAAGACATTTCGCTGGGCCATCTATCTTTTGGAAGGCCGTTTCCAACGGCATTATCAAAGCGCTCGGCGTCACCGCGCCGCAGAGCCACGGCGTCGCACACTCCACCGAGGAGCTGCAGATTCAGATTCAGCAGGCGCGCGAGCGAGGACTTGCTGGCTCCCGGTGAAGAAAAATTTATCGTCAGCGCCATTGAGCTGACTCAAGTGCAGGTGCGCGAAATCATGGTGCCGCGGCCGGACATGCACACCCTGCCGGTCGAAGTCGACGCTCGATGAGGTGATGCGCGCGTTCGCCACCACGCAACGCTCCCGCATTCCCGTGTATCGCGGATCGGAAGATCACATTCTCGGATTCGTGCATATCAAGGACATGTTGTGGGTGTTGCTGGACCGCGAACGCCGCGTCGCGGAGAATCTTCCGCCGCCGGCGTTCGATCTGCGGCGCGTGCTGCGCGAAGTTTTGATCGTGCCGGAGACCAAGCCCGCGAGCGAACTGCTGCCCGAATTGCGCGCGCGGCATGTGGGCATGGCCATGGTGGTCGACGAATTCGGCAGCATCCTCGGACTTGGTGACGCTCGAAGATATTCTCGAGCAGGTGGTCGGCGAGATTCACGATGAGTTTGATGTCGTCGAGCAGCCGCTGACGCTCGCGGACGGCGCCGTGGTTTTCGATGCCGCCCTGAACGTGCGCGATCTCGACGCGCAATACAACATATCGCTCTCCCGGAAGATCCCGCGTATGCGACCGTGGGCGGATTCGTGCTCGATCAGCTGGGATTCATTCCCAAGGGCGGCGAGAGTTTTGAGTATCGGCCGTCGCGTTTCACGGTGGTGGAGATGGACGGCAGGCGCGTGGCGCGGGTGAAAATTCAGCGCATTCGCCCCGCTGACGAGGTTTCCAAGCCTGTAGAACGCCGCCGTCCTTGATTGCTCAACAGGAAAAAGACAAGGAAACGAAAATTGCCCGACACAGATTTCTGGACTGCAACCCGCCGGCACAGGTATCATTAGTTCCAATCGCGAATGCTGCGTTATTTCTTCCAACGATTTCTGCATGACCCTGCCGGCGCTCTGGCTGGTGCTGACCCTCGTATTCCTGATGATTCACATCGTGCCCGGCGATCCTGTCGAGCAAATGTTGGGCGAAGGCGCCGCGCCCGGCGAACTTGCGCAACTGCGCCATTCGCTGGGGCTCGACCTTTCGTTGCCGGCGCAGTATGGACGCTATCTCTGGCAGCTTGGCGCACGGCGATCTGGGCCAGTCGTTGAAATTTCAAGCGCCGGTGCGCCGAATTATTTTCGAGCGTTACCCGGCGACCCTGCAGCTGGCGTTTTTCGCGCTTTTTGTTTGCGCGGCGATCGCTATGCCTGCCGGGTGTTCTGGCGGCACACCGGCGGGGAAGTGGCGTGGATCGCGCGGTCGGCGTTTTTACGCTGTTTGGGTTGGCCATTCCGAATTTCGCGCTCGGGCCATTGTTGATTTTGCTTTTTTCCATCGAGCTGGGACTCCTGCCGGTATCCGGGCGCGCCGGTCCGGCGTCTTACATTCTTCCCGCTGCCACGCTGGGCGCTGCGCTGGCCGCCATTCTGACCCGCATGGTGCGCGGCTCGATGCTGGAGGAGTTGTCCAGCGATTACGTTCGAACGGCGCGCGCGAAGGGATTATCGACCGGCGCGGTTTTGTTCCGCCATGCTTTTCGCAACGCGCTGATTCCCATCATTACGATTCTTGGTTTGCAGTTCGGCACGCTGCTGGCCGGAACCATTGTCACCGAGACAATTTTCTCCTGGCCCGGCATCGGCCGCCTCACCGTGCAGGCCATATCGTCGCGCGATTATCCGCTGCTGCAAGGCTGCATTCTGGTGATTTCCGTATCGTATGTAGTCGTGAATCTGCTCACCGATCTGCTGTACTCGGTGATCGATCCACGGGTGCGGCTGTCGTGAGCGCCTTCGCGCCTCTGCGTCAGTTCTTGCGCCAGAGCGGTTTGGCCCGCGCGGGATTTGTCGCCGCGGCAGTCTTGCTGCTCGCTGCGCTGCTCGCGCCGTGGATTGTTCCCTACAATCCCGCGGCGCAAAATCTGCCGGCACGGCTGCAAGCGCCTTCCCGGGCCCACTGGATGGGCACCGACGAACTTGGCCGCGACATTTTGTCTCGCACCATTTATGGCGCGCGCGTTTCTCTACTGGTCGCTATCTCCGTGGTGTGTGGCTGTGGCCTGAGCGGTCTTATGATCGGCATGCTGGCAGGCTACGTCGGGGGATGGTTCGATCGCTTCGTCAATCTGCTGCTCATCAACGCATTTCTCTCTTTTCCCGGAATTTTGCTGGCGATCGCGTTCGCGGCGTTTCTTGGGCCGGGCATCGGCAAAGTAATTTTGGCATTGATTATTACCGGATGGGCCGGTTACGCGCGGCTGGCTCGCGCACAGGTGTTGAAAGCCAAGGAGCTTGAATTTGTTCTCGCGGCGCGTTCGCTGGGCGCGTCACACCGTCGTATTCTGCTGCGCCATTTGCTGCCGAATATTCTGCAGCCCATCCTGATTCAGGCCACCATCGGCATCGCGGGAGCGATTCTTGCGGAGTCGACGCTCAGTTTTCTTGGCTTGGGCGTGCTTGCGCCGCTGCCCAGTTGGGGCTCGATGCTCAACGACGCGCGCAGCCATTTATTCGATGCGCCGCATATGGTGATTTTTCCAGCGCTGGCGGTGATGACCGCGGTTCTCGCTTTCAATTTGTTGGGTGATGCCTGGAGGGATTGGCTCGACCCGCGCACCCGCTCGCAGATGGCCGCGCTGGAAAGCTCCCGCTAATTGTTTGAAAGTGTCACGGCTGTCCCGCGACCGACAGCAAGTTTGCGCGCGGCACTTGCCTTATTGACGGCAATTTCCACGTAACCGCTCGATCCCACATAGGCAACCGGTTCGTCGGCGTTGCCCATCGCAAACGTATCCACCAGTCGCGAAATCGTGTGCGCGCCAACTTTTAACTTCAGCCCACCGCCGTTTTGCGCCGACTCCGGCAAATCTTCCGCACGGAAATTGGTCATCAGGTTGCCGAAGGCGTCGATGCGCAGCACCACGCCCTGCGTCCCGCCGTCCGCTTCTTTAGGCTTGGGAAGCACGAACCGCTGATAGTCGTCAATCTCGTCGCCCATGGCCGCGGTTTGCCAGCCTTTCGAGAGCCAGGCCGCGACTGGTGCAAAAACATCCCGTCCGTGAAAAGTTTTGCTGACCGGTTGCAGAAAGTAATGTTCGGCGTTGGCATGGCGAACGACCAGGTTTTCTTTTTCGCGTTCGTAGACCAGCGACAACACGCCATTATCCGGCGCCACAAAATATTGATTCTGCGCGGTCACCAGCAAAGGCCGCCGCTCGGTGCCGACTCCGGGATCGACCACCACCATGTGGATCGTTCGCGCCGGAAAATAAGAATACGCTGCGCCGATGGTCAGCGCGCCATCCAGCAGATCGTAGGCGTTTACGTGGTGAGTGATATCCACGATGGTCAGTTCCGGATTGATTTTGAGCAACACGCCCTTGAGCGTGCCCACCAGGTGATCGTTGGTGCCGTAATCGGTAGTTAAGGTGATGATTGGATTGGCCACTTCTTCCCCCGGTGCCGCTGGCTCGGCAGCCAAAAAATCGCAATGCGCAATGAATCGTTGCGCTGATTCGACGCTATCGGAGGCCGCTGCGGGCGTCAAGAATTGGCGCGCAGCATGCTGTCCAAGGTGCAACAGCGGCGCGATCACAAGGAGGGCCCGCGATCGGGGTGCTCGAAGGACCAGGGCAGGGAATTGCTTGATTTAGTCGATTCCCAAACGGCGCTGCATCTGCTCCAGCGAGACGCCCTTGGTTTCCGGATAGAAAAACAGCACCACAAAAAATTGCACCACCATCATTGCCGCGAAAAACATGAACGGATAAGCCCCCGACGATTTGGCCACCTGCGGGAAGGTGTAGGCAATCAACGCGTTCATGATCCAGTGCGACGAGCTTCCCAGTGATTGGCCCTTCGACCGCACCCGGTTGGGAAATACTTCGCCAATATAAACCCAGATCACCGCGCCCTGGGAGATGGCGAAAAATGCGATGTAGCTGACCAGCAGCCATAGAAGATAATTTTGATGGCTCTGGGTATAGAAAATATTCGCCACGCCGGCCAGGCATAGCGCCGTGCCCACCGAACCGATGATCAGCAGCGTTTTGCGGCCCAGCTTGTCGATCAGCGACATGCCTACCAGCGTAGCCACCAGGTTCATGGCTCCGATCGCCACGGCTTGAAGGTCACCGGAAATTTTGCTGTAACCCGCCGCCGCGAAAATGTCGTTCAGGTAATAGAGGATGGCGTTGATGCCCGAAAGCTGATTGAACATGCCGATGGTAATCGCCAGAAAAATCGGCAGCCGGTATTTCCACACGAAGAGCGGCTCGGATTTCTGCGCTCGTTCCAGGTGGACGGAGTCGACTATTTCCCGCAATTCCATTTCCGGGTCTTCGGCGTCCACCGACAGCAGCACGGCCCGCGCTTCCTCGACGCGGCCTTGCGTGACCAGCCAGCGCGAGCTTGGCGGAATGCCAAACAGCATCACGAGGAAAAGTATTGCCGGCAGAGCGGCCACGCCGAACTCCCACCGCCACTCGTTGGCGCCAAGGCCCAGCCCGCCGATCATATAGTTGGAAAAATACGCCAGCAAAATGCCCAGCACGATGTTGATCTGAAATAATCCAACCAGCCGGCCGCGCAATCTGGCTGGCGCAAGTTCCGCGATGTACACCGGGCCCAGCACCGAGGAGCCGCCGATGCCCAGGCCGCCGATGAAGCGGGCCACCAGCAGCATGTGCCAGTTCGCGGCGAACGCGCAGCCCAGCGCCGACAGCACGTAAAAAATTGCCAAGATGCGTAGCGTCTCGCGCCCTCCCCAGCGTTGACCGGGGATGCCAGCCGACATCGCGCCGATAATCGTGCCAATCAGCGCCATCGCCACAGTCAGGCCTAGTTGCCTGGGACTCAACCCATAGGTCAGCGTAAGCGAATGCGTAGTCCCGGCGATGACGGCCGTGTCGAACCCAAACAACAGCCCGCCCAGCGCGCCGACGCCTGTGGCTTTTAACAACATAGAATTCAGTTTCATCAACGCTCGCTCTGTGCGGGATTAACGCGCGTCTAAGCTACCACCAAACCGCCGAGTTTTCTCTGTGAAATCGCACTCTTCACTTGAGTCATGCAGACTTTGCCGGCAGGATACCTCTGGCTTTGCCGATCTTCTTGTCGAACGCAAATCGGCACCAGGAATTTTGTCTGCTACGTGGCTTTATCACTCGGATTTTTCGCGCTGAGGCAACCACAAAACTACCCGACCACTCCCCAACATTTCTTCCTGAAACAGTTCACCGACACGCTGAATCAAGCGCTCTCTGTCTGGCGATTGAAGGCGTATGAGTAGAATCCCGTAGTGCGAGCCTGGAGCGAACTCTCGTAAATCCGAGAAATCCAAATCCTGTGTTTAAGAACCGCGACTCCTTTTGTGTTGCTTCCCAGATATCTTTATTGGAACGGCCAAGAAGTAGCTCGTCATGCAGCATGAACGTCGTGTCCGAGGCCTTTCAGAAGTGTTCCAAGCCGGTGGGGAAGATTTTCGTCTATCTTGATTTTCATCGCACGTACGGGAACGCCTGGGACGGGCAGGTCTGCTTGGGCGGAAGCGGCGGCAAAATCGATGGCCGCTTGAATATCCTCGGTTTTCAAGCTCGGAAAATCGGCAAGAATGTCAGCGGTGGAGTCTCCGGCCGCCAAGCTGGCAAGCACGGTACGTAGAGTTACACGCGTGCCGTTGAACATGGGCTCGCCGCCGCAGATCGCCTTGTCGCGGATAATGCGGCTGTTCGTAGGTGTTTGAATTGCCGCCTGCACCCCTACAATTGGCCTCGCTGTTTGTTCATCGTACCATTGCAAGCGGGGTTTTTGCGCTAACCATGCGCTTGGACTAACCTGGAGCCCTGCTAAGAATACCTGCAAGCAATTGTGATTGTGAGTATCACATAGGAGGCCAGGAACACTATGTCGGCAATCAGCGTCCAATTCACCGTTGCGGTCCATATATCATGGCTGCTCTCGCGTTCTATCGCGGCAGGGAAATCGCCTCCGGGACCCTGGCGCGCATCGTGAATGCCAATCCCAGTTTCGTGCCCAAGTCCCTCTCCAAGCTCGCGAAAGCGGGCCTGATCGTCACCACCCGCGGGAAACTGGGTGCCAGCGCGCTTGCCCGGCCGCCCAAGAGCATCACTTTGCGGGACATATACCCAGCCAGCGCCGCGCCACCGGCATTCGCGATCCATGCCTACCAGGTAGAGAAGCACTGTCCGGTCAGTTGCACCCATCAAAGAGCGCTTGTCCGGCGTTCTGGCGCGGGCAGGGCAGTTTTGAGAAATCGCTGGCGAGCCTAACGCTGGCCGACGTCGCGGCCGCGCTGCCGGAGAAGGGCCGCTAGAGTTTTTTTTGCTTGAAAATGTGACTATTTAAGATCACATAACAAGAGAGAATCACAATGAGCATTCTCAAAGGCGAAGTAGCAGTTGTAACTGGCGCTTCCAAAGGCATCGGCGCGGGCATCGCCAAGGCCCTCGCCGTGGAAGGCGCGTCCGTGGTCGTAAATTACGCCTCGAGCAAAGCAAGCGCCGACGCGGTTGTCGCCGCCCTCACCAAAGCGGGCGGCAAGGCCGTGGTCGTAGGTGGCGACGTCTCCAAAGCCGCCGAGACTGAGACCGCAGGAAGATTCTGAGCAAATGCAGTCGCCGGGACTGATACGCAAGCTCCCGCGACGGCAATACAATGCAACGCGAAACGACATAGGAAGGACATCAACGATCTCCTAGGTTAAATGGCGGGTGGGAAGAGCTGTAGTGAGAAAACCCCCTTTCCCGTTAAGTCACAGAAATCAAATTGATGAGGTTCATGGCGCGGTCTCGAAGACCTGGATTGCGAGCTCCGCGTTGGTTTTCCCCTTGCCAGACACCGCCACGTAAAGACGATTCAATTCCGGCACAAAAATAGATGTCTTGGCTCGAAATCCTGTAGGAACGTCAGCCAGATGCTTGTAGTGATCGGCATCTTCCTGTTCGAAAACCGTCGTAGTCTCCGTGCCGGTGGCATAAATTCTCTTCTTAGCCTTATCGAACCACATGTCATCGTTCAATCCTGAAATGGGAAAGGACGCCACCATTTTGCCGTCGACAGAGTTCAAAACCACAAGTGTTGGCGGCTTACGGCCGGTAATAAAGAGCCGTTGGTTTGGCTGATCAAGTATCAGCGCGTTCGTGGTTTGAGTTTCCGGCACCGGCCAGGTGTTCAAAACTTTGCGGCTTTGAAGGTCCACAACGCCGACTTGATTAATACCAGTGAGATTTACGTAAAGTCTTTTGCCCTCACGATCGATAGCCATGGCTTCCGAGTGATTGCCGGGGAGGGTGATATCGCCAATATGTGTGAATGTTTTTGTGTCGATGATGTTGAGCACATGCGTTTTCACCGATGCGTCGTCGCTGCCACTTTCCACATAGTAGTAATGGTCAACAGGGTTATACACTGCGCCGTCTACGCCCTCGGGCAGCTTGATCGTACGCAGGATCTTATAGTTTTTTCCGTCCACTAATTCGACCATTCCAAAGTCATCACCATCGGTGACGATGAGCTGGTTGACGTCTGGCAGGAATAGTGCGGCGTGAGGTTGCCCGAATCCGGTAATACTGTGAAGGCGATTGCCGTCCAGATCGAAGACTTCCACCGTTTTGTGATCCTCCGCAGTGAGGAACAATCGCTTGCCGCTCAAGTCGAGAGCGAAATGGTCAAAGTCACCGGTAAACCTGGGTAACGGCGTGGTCCTAATCAGCTTCAGCGGTGACTTATCTTGTGGCACTGCAGCGCAGGTGAAAACCAGGATCAATACCAGAAACGTGAATGCGATCTTCTTCATTCTGGATCTCCTTTCAAAATCGCCAGGGCTGGTGGCGGAAGGAAGCGCTAATTGCTTCCGCACCGGAAGGAACTCGTATCCGGCTAGTCGGTATGGCGAGGCCGCTTCTTTGTGCGACCCCTCGCAAGAAGTTTATGGGCTACGCGGGTGTAGCCAAGATTAATATCTGTTTAGGTTTTGAAATCGCGTCGGGCTAAATTGAAGCTCTGACCGACGGAGGAGTGGAGCAGGAGCAACAATTGGGAAAGCGATTAGAAAAATAATGGAGTATCAATGGCACTGCGAACTACCTGAATCAGTAAATTGCTTTCCTTCCTGCGAAATGAAGACCCAATCATAACCAGCAGGATGGAGCGTCAGCTTGAGCACTCCAAACGCTTCATTATTTCGAACCTCACTGTTGGCCTTGACAGTACCAAAAGGCCGAAGATTCTTTCCGCCGGTGCCCACAACGAATTCACGAATGCCATGCGAGGAGTCGGCTTCGCCTTGCGGATTTTGCAACGCAAACCTTTCGTAATTGTGATCGTGTCCGCCGATGACCACATCCGCGCCGGCATCGTAGAGGGCTTGCCACAAGGGAGTCACCTCCAGATCGTTGCCATGTGCTCCTCCGGAACTAAAGAGTGGTTTGTGCCAGTAGGCCAACGTGCAAGGGGCCGGGTGGGCAGCCAGATCGGCGCGGAGCCATTTTTCCTGACGCGAGCCGGGCCCACATCCGCCAACATCCACGCATTCACTGTTCAACACCACGATGTGCCAGGTTTCCAATTCATAGCTGTAATAACCGTCCCCGGGCGCGCCCGCCACGCTTCCGAAATAGTCAAAGTATGGAGTGGCGGCGCTGGAATGAAATTCGTGATTGCCTGGAGCGGGACGCGTGCGCGTCTTTTGCCGGCCCCAGGTACGGTCATAACACTCAAAATTTTCTTTTGTGCCGTCAGGATAGGCCAGGTCACCGACCGCCATCACGGTTCCGGGAATTTGGTCCAGCAGTTTGGCAGTGGCTTCTGCTCCAGACAGGTCCCTGCAATCGGCGATATCGCCCGCGCCGACTAGAACTACGGTTTCGTTTTTGTCGGCGCCGTTGGCGTAAGATCCAGGTCTTTTTACGCAAGAAATCAGCGTACAAGTTGCGATGAGGATAAGCACCAGGAGGTTTGGCTGATTCTTCATCGTTCAGAAGGCTTCATCGCGCGGCTGTGCCGACAAGTTCACGCGACGGCAGTCTCGATGCGAGGTCGTCAAGCGTGTCAAAACGCGGCATTACTTCTCGAATGACGGCGACCAACGAAAGCCAGCGGCGATGGTTGGACCGTAATATTCGCGCTGAATCATGAATTGCGAACTGCCCTGGTAGAAGCCAAATACTTCATTTGTGAGATTGAGGCCGTACATAGTGAAAGTCAGACCATGCTTGAGCCGTATGCTGCCTTGCGCGTCAACCTGCAAGTGAGAATAAAAATACACATCACTGAAGGGACCTTTTAATCCGCCAGGTGTGGGGTCCGACGGCGAGCCGTCCGCCGTGGGCGTCCCGTCCTGGAACGAGTACTCCGAAATATTGGCTTGGTTGTAGCTTAGTCCTACACGCACCGAAAATCGTCCACGGTCGTAGGTAGGACTGATATTCCAGGTATTAGGTGCGTTGCGAACGAGCCTGGGATGATCTGACCGGCCGGGCAAGCCACTGGCCCGGGAACTGGTGTAGCCATAGTTAGCGGAAATGCCCAATCCCGAAAGGGGCCCGGGCAAAAACGTCAGATGTTGCAAGTACGCGGCTTCGAAGCCAGCGATCCAGGCGCTGCCTGCATTGATGGGCTGCGTGGCGGTGAAGGTGCCCGGATCGATGTTGGGCGCCGGAGAGAAATTGGTCAGGACGAAGGTTTGAGTAACGATTGGATCGGTCAAGCGCTTGTAGAAAAATCCGGCAGAAATTATTCCGAACGGATTCAAATAATGTTCCATCAACACATCGAAATTGTCCGCGGCTTCCGGTTTCAATTTTGGATTCCCGAGGGACAGTAGATTTTTGAGGTTTCCGGGGCTGCCAGCGGTTGTAAAGGTAACGGCTTGGGCGATGTCCTGGGGATCGGGGCGCGAAAGTCCGCGGCCGTACGCAAGGCGGAGGTTGGTGTTAGAGGTAAAAGTGTAGCGCAACGAGACGCTGGGAAGAACTTTCACGTAAGACCCACTGAACTTGTTGGGCATGATGGTGGGCGGATCTGTGGCGCCGTCAAAGAAAAAATTCCTGACGTCGAGGTTGGTGCCTTCAAAACGCACGCCAGCAACCAGCCGTATGCGATTCGTCAGATCGACACTGTTCATCACGTAGCCAGCGGAAACTTTTTCAACGAGGCTGTAATCCCCGGGATCGACGCCGAAGGAGCTGCCGGCCGAAAATGCTCCGAGGTTGGCGTTGAGGAAATCGCGCACCGCACTGTAGTTTACGTTGTAGCCCAGCTTGTACGAATTGTTGTAGTAATCGTTGTTGGTAAAACCGTTGGGAAACTGGCTGAGCAGAATGGTGTCATTCGGAGTGTAGTCGATGTTGTAGCTGTTGTCGTACTTGTGCGCGTTGCGGAACCGGCCGCCAATCTCGATGGTCGAGAGCCGCCCACCGAGGTGGTAGCGTTTCGCGAAGGCTCCGCTGAGTTGCAGGTTAACCTGAGCGCTCTGACCGTGACTAACCTGCACATCGCTCAACGACATGGTAGTGGGGTCGTAGGCTTCCGAGAAACAAGCGGAGTTGAACTGCGGCCGGAAGATACTTTTGGTGGCCGCAGGATCAAACTGGCAATTGCTGGTGCCCAGGGTACTGTCGAAACCGGCCGTCCCAGGCAAAGCGTTTTCAAGATAAGACCGGGAAGCGGAAGCATCCCACGAGAACCACGATGACGAAAATTCGTGCTTGCCGCCAAGAATGAGGCTTCCAATTCCGATGTTGGGGCGGCGGTTCTGGGTATTGAAACTCGGTACGCCGGTGCACTGGCCGGTGTCCGGATCGCAGCCGTTGGAGTCCAGCAATTGAACGCCCGGCGTGTTGTCGGTCAGACTGTAGACCCATCGATCTCCATAGTTTTTGAAATTTGAATACAAGTACCGCGCGTAGACGTTTGAGCCTTCGCCCAGCTTGTAGTCAACCGTGCCGGCCACTCCCCAGCGGGAGCGGTAATAGCGGTATTCGCGGATGTCGATGGCGTCCTTCCATAACGCGGTTCCGCCACCGGGCAAGGTTGCAAGATCAGAAACTGGTTCGATGTCGTCGATGCCGCGTCCGGTCCAGTCGTAGGAAGCGCCGATCAGAATGCCTAAGCGTTTATCGTGGCCGAAACGCTGGCCGACCGTTGCGGTGGACTCCACCTGGCCACGCCCGCCAAGAATCGGCATGTATCCGCCCATTCCGGCCAGCGCGATGGTGGGGCGTTCGGTTGCGGACTTGGTAACCAGATTTACGGAGCCGCCGATTCCGTCGCCGTCCATATTGGCCTGCAGGGTCTTGTTGATTTCGACGGATTCCACGATATCGGCAGGAATAGCGTCGAACTTAATCTGCCGGACGCCCGATTCAGGAGATGGAACGTTGATGCCATCGATGGTGGTGTTGGTGAGGCGAGGCGCTGTTCCGCGCACTTGAATATATTTTCCTTCGCCTTCGTCCCGCTCGAGAGTGACACTGGGAAGCCGGCCTAAAGCATCAGCGAGATTGGCGTTCGGTAGGCTGCGAATTACGTCCGCCGGCAAAACCTGAACGACATTGTCGGCGCTGCGCTCGCGGTTGACGGCTTCGGCTTCGCCCGCGGCGCGTTCTGCGGTGACCATTACCTGTTCGCTCTGTGAAGCCACCTCGAGTTTTATTTGCACCGGGGTCACCTGACCTGCTACTACGTCCACGGTTTTGTTGAAGGGAGCAAAACCGACATAGGTAACGCTGACCGCGTAGTTGCCGGGCGCGAGGTCTCTGACGTAGAAGTCACCCTGGGCATCTGTAAAGATGGACGCATCTCTTTGTTCCACGGTGATCTGTGCGCCTTGCAAAACGTCGCCAGAGGGATCCACGACATGGCCTTTGATCGTCCCTTTTCCACCCTGAGCATGTGCCATCGCGACGAGCGCGCTTAGAGTCAGGCCGAGGATCGCGAAGCGATGAATACTTCTAGACGATGAAGAAGTTCTGCGAAGAGAATTCATGTGACGTCCTTACGCTCGTTAAATAAACTTCCGATGCAGTGACTGATCGCCGCAGTTTGGCCGGTGCGAATACTTGAGTGTTATTTGAAGCTAAGTGAAAGAGAAATTGATGAATCGGATGTTACTGGACGGTTAAAAGCGCTCAGAACGGGGCGTAATTGCTCGCGGAGGAACCGATTTTTGCAGATATTTTCTGTAACCTTAATTTCTATTTATTTTTCGCAGCAGTCCGGCGTTCGTGAGGTTGGTACGACCCAATTGGGTTAACTGCCAAGGCTGGTTCAGTATTCACCATCGAGTTCTGAGGTTTGGCAAACAAGGTCGCCACGAGGCCGCACGCCGCCGCAAAAGACAACCACAATCCAGGAATTGCTCGATTGCCAGAAACGTGAATCAGATAGGTACTCAGTGCGGGCGTGAAGCCGCCGAAGATGGCGGTTGCCAGACTGTAGGCTAAAGCGAAGCCTGAAGTTCTAACCTCAACGGGCATGATTTCGGTAAGTGCCACAACCATCGCTCCGTTGTAGCTGCCATAAATGAAAGACAGCCAGAGCTCAACCGCCAACAATCTGGCGAATGACGGCTCTGTCACCAGCCAAAGCATTGCGGGATATGCGGTGATCAGCATTAATACAGTGCATGCAATCAGCAGCGGACGGCGCCCTATGCGGTCGGAGAGCGCGCCCATGATGGGCAACCAAAAAAGGTTGGAGGCTCCGACGCAGAGTGTCACGACCAGGCTATCTATACTCGCGAGATGTAACACAGAATTTCCAAAAGTTGGCGTGTAGGCGGTGATCATGTAAAACGAAACGGTAGTCATCGTCACCATAAACGTACCCACCAGTACGATGGCCCAATTGTTTCGCAGCGAGCGAAAAATCTCCGAAGTGGCTGGCCGGTGTTTGCGCGCCAGGAACTCGTCAGTTTCCGCAAGTGATTTTCTCAGCCTGAAAAGGAAGGGAATGATGAGGCATCCGAGCAGCAGTGGAACACGCCATCCCCAACGTTGCATCTTCTCCGTCGAAAGAACGGAGTTGAGAACGACGCCGACGGAGGCCGCGAACATCACTGCGACCTGCTGACTGCCGGATTGCCAGCTTACGTAAAAGCCCTTGTGGCCGGGCGTCGCAATTTCCGATAGATAAACAGAGACGCCGCCGAGTTCCATGCCGGCAGAAAAGCCCTGGAGCAGCCGCCCCGTGAGGACGAGGAGAGGTGCGAGAAGTCCGATGGTGGCGTATCCGGGCATGCAGGCGATGGAAAAGATGCCGATCGACATCATCCCAAGTGTAAGCAGCAGGCCGGCACGACGCCCGTGACGGTCAGTGTAAGCGCCGAGAACGAGCGCTCCCAGCGGGCGCATCAAAAATCCTGCGCCGAAGGTCATCAACGAGAGCATCAGTGAACCGAAAGGACTGTCGCTGGGAAAAAACGCGTTGCCTATGGCCGCTGCGTAATAACCAAACACCATGAAATCGTACATCTCAAGAAAGTTTCCGCTGGAGACGCGGATCACCGACCCAATCTTGGACTTACGATCAACAGAATTCATGTTCGGAACCATTATCTCGACAATCTCACAAACTGACACCTGCTGCCGGACTGTGGTTGCGCCGATGAGCAAGTTGCTCCCGCTTGCAACTCGAGTTGCAAGCAGCAAACCGCTACCGAGCGACGGAGTTGGCGATTCCATCGCTCGGTCGTGCTGGCCGCGTTAGAAAACCAACTTCAGCCCAAGCTGGATCTGCCGAGATGCGGTCGAAGTGGATCCGATAACGCCGGCATTGGAAGTGTCGATGGAATTGTTGGAGTCATTCAGGAAGTTGGGAGCGGCAAAGTTAGGATGATTAAGCACGTTGAAGAACTCTGCGCGGAACTGCACCTTGAGTTTTTCGCGGAAGGAAAAATTCTTAAAGGTTGAGAAATCCACGGTGGTGAGTCCCGGCCCGTAGAAACGGTTGCGACCTGAATTTCCAACGAGCACTCCACCCGCCACTGGCGGTGCGACCGCAAAGCAATTTGGATTGAAGGCCAGCAATTGGCCGGAAGCATTGGTTGTAACACCGGGTGTAGCGTTGCATCCGGAAATCAAATCGGCATAGTCCATGGAGAAATCGCCGTTGAAACCGGTGTTGAGCGGGTCGCCTCCGCCGCCGACGGTGACCGTAAAAGGAGACCCACTGGTAGCAGTGACAATAGTTCCTACTTGCCATCCACCTGCGACATACGAGGCAATTCCGCTTTTTGGTCCGGGAACGTCCCAGATCAACGTTCCCACCAAAGTATTGCGTACGTCGAAGTCGCACGCACCGATGCGGTAGGCCTTGCTCAGGAGCAGTGGTACTGCGACAGAATTCACGTAGGTATCGCCGGTCACTGGAGCAGAACTGGTATCGCGGCACTTGCCAAGCGTGTAGGAGACTTGCCCTTGCAAGCCATGGGACATTTCTCTCCTCAATTGCGCCTGGAAACCCTGATAGGTGGACTCACCATCAAAAATAACCGGTCGAATGCCTGCGCCGCCTGGAGCTCCGGGCGTAACTCCTCCGTTTGCGCCTGCCCAATTCGGGTCGATCTGGTAAGTGTCGGAGGGGATAACAATGCCAGCAGAGGTCTGCACCGGCGGAACAAGATTTATATCGTCCGCGGCTACCGAGAGATGAACGGAACGGGACCCGACGTAACCGGCGGTTATGGTCCAGCTCGCTCCCAACTGCCGCTGGACGTTTAGATTCCAGTTGAGCACGTCAGCGCGATGCGGATTCTGGTCCACGTAGCGATTTCTGATTTTGTTGGGATCGAAACTGATATTCGGGTCGATGCCGCCGCCCAGAGTGTTCGTGGGATCAAAACCGATGATCTGGAACGGTGCGGTCGCCGCAGTGTTAAGTCCGAATTCGTAGGGAAGAGGCAGCACATCGAAAATTCCAAAGCCTCCACGTAGCGCCGTTTTTCCATCTTTGAAGGGATCCCATGAAAATCCAACGCGCGGCTCAAAATTCTTCGAAGTGGGATTGTTTTTGATGAAAGTGTCAACGTGTATCGGTCCACATGGGCTGGTAGGCCCGGGGTCGACTCCAGGAGTGGAGCAATTCACGAGAGTAGTAATTTCCTGAATGCGGTTGTTGGCGTCCCTCGGCAGCGTAGTGAATTCATAGCGGAGACCCACGTTAAGAGTGAGGTTGGGACGGAAACGCCAATCATCATGAATGTATCCAGCAAAGAGGCTCTCACGAATGGCGACTTCGTTGGAACCGCCAGGCGCCAGAGCATTCAGCCGATCGGGAACATTGTTTAAAAGGTCGTCGAGGGTCTGGTAATTGTTCTTTCTTCCATTAGGACTGAGCTTCTCGGTGATGTTGTAGAGCATGCGTTCAAATGCGAAGCCGACTTTAATGGCGTGGGTGCCGCGGGTGATAAAACCGTCATCGTATGCTTGCACCGAAGTCCAGCGATGGCGGAACTGGTTCAGTCCACCCAAGCCAATGGCCGTGGTGAGGACGCCGGGAACGCCGATTTGGGGAGGGCCGATGGCGCCCGGGGCGACTGCCAGAGAGGTGTCGGTGGATACACTATTGCCGGAAACCGGTGCGTTGATGTCGCCGCGAATGCGGCTAATACCAACGCGAACGGTATTCACAAGGGCGGGATTGAACACGTTGGTGTCTTCCACGCTGGCCATTTGACGACGTGAAAAAACCTGATGGATTGCGTTGAGCAACGGATCAGGCTGGCTCTGCGGTCCGGAATCCCAGAAGT
The DNA here is from genome assembly GCA_963819625.1 of uncultured Acidobacteriota bacterium. Taxonomy (GTDB): domain Bacteria; phylum Acidobacteriota; class Terriglobia; order Acidiferrales; family UBA7541; genus Acidiferrum. The sequence continues at coordinate 227,885 of CAWFWY010000013.1, read as the reverse complement.
AGCTGCCTGACAGAGAATTCTTGTCGGAGAATCTCTGATCGACGCGCAGGGTGTAGTAATTCTCGTTGGAAATCGAAGGCAACGCTACGTTGAATGTCTGGGTAATTCCGTTGGCATCAACCGGTGTTCCAGACGGAGCTTCCGGCCACAGCGCCAGATAGGGTGCAACGGCGGGAACAGCCAGAGCGCGTTCCGCATCGGTGGGCACGTGAATGGACTGCGAGCCGGGCCGATTCTGCCGCACTCCCTCGTACGTACCGTAGATAAATGTTTTGTCTTTCGCGATCGCAGTGCCGCCGGAACCACCGAATTGCACGCGGCGAAAAGGGGGAATGGGGCCAGCCGGATCAAAATAATTCTTAGCGTCGAAAACCTTGTCGCGATCAAAAAGAAAGGCGGTGCCGTGGAGCTCATTTACACCGCTCTTGGTGATGGCGTTAATCACTGCTCCCGAGGTCCGGCCATATTCCGCGGTGTAGTTGCTGGTTAAGACGGAAAATTCCTGAATACCGTCCACGCCCAGATTCAGGCCGGAAGCGCCGCCTGGAGAGCCGTTCGAATAATCGTTAATGCTTATACCGTTGACCCGATAAGTGTTTTCATTGGCGCGGTGTCCATCGTTGCTTAATTGATTGCCAAAACCTCGGTTGCCTTTGTTCGCACTGAAACCGGTGCCTACCTGATTGGGGATGCTTGAAACTCCCGGCTCGAGCGTCGCCAGGGAAGTCCAATCGCGGCCATTCAAAGGCAATTCGCGCATGGTGGTGGAGTTCACCGTGGAGCTTACCGTCGACGTGGTGGTTTGAATGTCCGGAATGGCGGCGTTGACCTCAACGGTTTGGCTGAGGGAGCCGACTTTCAAGGTGATATTCAAAGCCTGCTGTCCACCCACAGTCAGCGTTACGGCCTTTTGCGTTAACGTCTGAAAGCCTGTGGCAGTCACGGTCAGCTCGTAATTCCCGGGCAGCAAGTTGGGTGCGGAATAGATTCCATCTGAGTTCGTGGAGACTTCGCGAACCACACCTGTGCCAGTGTTCTTGATGTTGATCATTGCGGAAGCCACCGGGCCACCCTGCTCGTCGGTGACCAGTCCGGACAATGTGGCGCCGGACACCTGAGCTGAGGCAGGCACGATCCACACGATTTGCAAGGTAAGCGAAAGCACCACCAGAAATAGGCAGGCCAGTAGCGCAGTGTTGAGTTTTAAGGACATCGCGTTCCCCCTGTTTGCCCACGCACACAGAAGAGCGGCCCATCTCCGGGCGCTAAATCTTCCGATGAGTCATGTGCCAGTCGCTGCAGTAATCTCGCTATGGCGCGGCTAAGTCGGGAACAATTTGCGGTAATTGAATAATTAACACAATCCGTGATGCATCCAATCGAAGCCCTTTCTGCATCTCCATCCTTGTTGCTGATAACGCGAAACTTAGGGTCTCGGGTCACAGGTTTTTTGACGCGAGCAGATTCACGGGTTATACTCGCGGCGATCCGATTCCCACAATATGCAGCCCAAGTCTCTTCCGAGAATTATTCGCTGCGGCGTTTTTGAGGTAGACCTCAAAGCGTTCGAATTGCGTAAACATGGGCTGCGCCTTAAATTGGCAGAGCAGCCCTTCCAGATTCTGGCGATACTTCTTGAAAAACCCGGCGAGATCATTACGCGGGAAGAACTCCGTGAAAGGCTTTGGCCAGGCGACACTTTTGTAGATTTTGACCATGGGCTGAATAACGCGGTGATGCGCCTGAGGGAAGTTCTGGGCGATTCCCCCGAGAGGCCGCGATTTATAGAGACGTTACCTCGGCGGGGTTATCGCTTTGTGGGCCCCGTAGAGGTAATCCACACAGTTCCAAAGGCGGCGGCCGAAAGCGAACCTTCCTCCGGCGCTCCCGCTAGCTTGGAAACACCTGCACTTGTGCGGAACGACCTCGAGACTGCAGCCGCTGTAATTCCGAACCGCTGGCTGACGCTGCCGAGGATTGCTTTATTGTCTGCCGCCGTTCTGCTATTCGCGGTGTTTTCCGGGCTGACGGTTCATTTCGTGACCGGCTGGGAATCCGGAAGGATCAATCCCGCACATAAGATGTCTCTGGTAGTTCTTCCACTCGAAAATCTGTCTGGCGACGCGCAGCAGGATTATTTTGCCGATGGAATGACCGACGAGCTTACCGCGAACCTAGCCAAGATTGGTTCGTTGCGAGTGGTTTCGCGATCCACGGCGATGGTTTACAAAGGAACTCACAAACCACTCTCGGAAATTGCCAAAGATCTGCATGTGGATGCCGTCGTTGAGGGCACCGTTCTGAGGTCGGGAAGTCGAGTACGAATTACCGCCGAACTGATTCAAGTCTCCACCGACCACCACCTATGGGCCGACACTTACGAGAGCCAGATCGGAGACGTTCTGTCTCTTCAGAATCGGGTTTCGTCCGCCATTGTGGATGAAATTCGCATCAACCTGACGCCGGAAGACAAGAAGCGTCTGGCCAAAAACCGTTCCGTGAGCCCAGCCGCGTATGAGGATTATTTGAAGGGTCGGTATTATTGGAACAGGCGATCCGCCGAGGGTTTTGCAAAAGCTATCGGATATTTTGAAGATGCGACAGGGGAAGATCCGCAATATGCCTTGGCTTACGCAGGGCTGGCGGATTGTTACGGAATCATCGGTGCAACCATCTATGGAAGTGTTCCCGCCGCCGAGGCCGCACCTAAAGCCAAGGCTGCCGCGATTCGCGCACTCGAAATCGATCCGACCCTGGCGGAAGCGGAAACGTCGCTTGCTACGGCGAAGTTTAATTATGATTGGGATTGGACGGGCGCGGCGGAAGGATTTCAGCGCGCCATTCAGATGGATCCCAAGTATCCCACTGCTTACCAGAGATATTCGCTGTATTCGATTGCTATGGGCAGATTTAATGACAGCCTGGATCAGATCGGCAAAGCGCGGGAGCTCGATCCCCTTTCTATCAGTATTAATTCGAGTCTGGGCTGGCGTCTTTATCTTGCGCGGCAATACGACCGGTCTATCGCACAACTGCGCGACACGCTGGAGATGGATCCGTCTTATGAATGGTCGCACCTGATATTGGGACAGGCCTACGAACAAAAGGGGGAATTCAGCCAGGCCATTATTGAATTGCGAAAAGCTGTCGAACTCTCACATAGCAGCCCTCTGATGATTTCAGCATTGGCCCACGCCCATGCGTTGTCGGGAAATCGTGACGAGGCGCGGAAGCTTCTGGCGCAGTTGATGGCGCAATCGAAGCAGCAATACGTATCTCCTTTCTATATTGCAATCGTGTATGTGGCTCTTGGAAAAAGCGACCTGGCGATGGATTGGCTGGACAAAGCGTTCGCGGACCGCTCGAATGGTCTGGTGTTTCTGAGAGTTGAACCGGAGCTTGACCCGCTGCGCTCGAATGCGCGGTTTATCGCGCTGCAGGCAAAACTCAACTTCCCGAATTAGGAGTTTCCAGCGGTAAGAGAATGGGATAAGCGCTGGGAGAGTCTTTCTGCTTCAGCGTGTAGTTCGCGCGGGAGGCGGGCGCCAAATTTGTCGAAGAATTTACGGCTATCCACCAGTTCCGATTGCCAATCATCGGGGTTTACGCGCAGCAATTCGTTGAGAGTTTCCCGCGAGATTTCCAATCCGTCCAGCGTTAACCCATTAATGGTCGGAACGTAGCCGATGGGCGATTCTTCCGCCGAGCCGCGGCCTTCCACGCGCTCCAGGATCCACTTCAGCACGCGCACGTTTTCCCCGTACCCCGGCCACAGAAATTTTCCGTCTGCGCCGCGCCGGAACCAATTCACATGAAAAATTTTAGGCGGGTGCGGGATTTTCTTCCCCATCTCCAGCCAGTGCCCAAAATAGTCGGCCATGTTATAGCCGCAGAAAGGCAGCATGGCCATCGGATCGCGGCGGATCACTCCCACTTCGCCGGTGGCCGCCGCGGTAGTCTGCGATCCCATGGTCGCGCCCACAAACGTGCCGTGCTGCCAGTCAAACGATTCATACACCAGCGGCGTCAGCCGCGAGCGCCGCCCGCCAAAAATAAATGCCGAAATGGGCACGCCGTCCGGCGCTTCCCACTGCGGCGAAATGCTCGGAGACTGCTGCGCCGGCACGGTGTAGCGCGAATTGGGGTGCGCCGCGGGACCTTTCGAGCTATCCCACACATCGCCCTTCCAGGTAATCAAGCCGGGCGGCGGCGTCCCACCGATGCCGTCCCACCACGGCTCGGAGTTCGCGGTCATCCCCACGTTGGTGAAAATAGTATTGCGATGGATGGCCTTCATCACGTTGGGATTGGTTTTGTCGCCGGTGCCGGTGGCCACGCCGAAAAATCCCGCTTCCGGGTTGATGGCGTGCAGATAACCGTCCGCGCCGATTTTCATCCAGGCGATGTCGTCACCCACGGTCCACACGCGATAGCCCTGGCTTTCCAGCGCGGAAACCATCATCGCCAGGTTGGTTTTGCCGCACGCGCTGGGAAATGCCGCGGCCATGTAGGTCACTTTGCCGCCGGGGGATTCCAGGCCCAGGATCAGCATATGTTCCGCCATCCAGCCCTGGTCCCGCGCCATCACGCTGGCAATGCGCAGCGCAAAACACTTTTTGCCCAGCAGGGCGTTGCCGCCGTAACCGGAGCCCACGCTCCAGATCAGCTTCTCTGCCGGGAAGTGCACGATGTAACGCCGCATGGGATCCAGATCGCCTAGCGAGTGCAGCCCAGCCACAAAATCGTCCGAAGCCCCCAGCCGCTCCTGCGCCACTTTGCCCATGCGCGACATGACGCGCATGCTGGCTACCACGTACGGGCTGTCGGTGACCTCCACGCCGATCTTGCTCAGCGGGGAATCCACCGGCCCCATGATGTAGGGCACCACGTACATGGTCCGGCCGCGCATCGCCCCATTCAGCAATGTCCCTACCTTGTGTTTCGCGCCTTGCGGGTCCATCCAGTTGTTCGTAGGGCCTACGTCGTCTTTTTCCGGTGCGGCGATAAAGGTGAGGTGTTCGGTGCGGGCCACGTCGTTGGGGCTGCTGCGGTGCAGGTAACAGTTGGGAAAGGTTTTTTCGTTCAGTTTGAAGGACTCGCCATCCCGCAACATTTCGCCCAGGATTTGCTGGTTTTCCGCTTCCGAGCCGTCGCAATACACCACCCGGTCCGGCCTGCTCAGCTTTGCCGCTTCCTCTACCCAGTTTTCCAGCGGGGTGCCCAACCCAATCCTCCTAAACCGTTAGGGGTGCGGTAAGTATTTCGAACCATGCAAATTATTTCTCGTGACATCGCCGCAGAGAATTGCAGAAGGCATTCTTAGAATCATTCCGTAAGTTCTCGTCTGCCGGGACTCGCTTGAGAAATCAAATCCGCAATTTTCATTCCCATTTGTTTCGTGGTCGCCTGACCTCCGATGTCCGCCGTACGCACATCGCCTCTGGCGAGAGCGGAAGCAATGGCGTCTTCAATTGCATCGGCTCCTTCAGGCTGCCCGAGATGGCGCAGCATCATGGCTCCAGACCAGATTTGACCAATCGGATTGGCGATACCTTTTCCGGCAATGTCGGGCGCAGAGCCATGCACAGGCTCAAACATCGAAGGAAAGTTTTTTTCGGGATTCAAATTCGCAGAAGGAGCTATGCCGATCGAGCCCACCACGGCTGGTCCCAGATCGGAAAGGATGTCGCCGAACAGGTTGGAGCCGACGACAACATCGAACCAATCCGGATGGCGGACAAAGTGAGCGGTAAGGATGTCGATGTGATATTGGTCAGTTCGAACGTCGGGATATTCGGCGGCAATTTTGTGAAAGCACTCATCCCAAAATGGCATGGTGTAGATGATGCCGTTGGATTTGGTTGCCGAAGTTACATGTTTTTTGCTGGTGAGCGAGAGATCAAAAGCAAAACGCAGAATCCGCTCGACTCCACGACGGGTGAAGATGGACTGCTGCACCGCCATTTCGTGCGGCGTTCCTTCGTAGAGACGGCCGCCGATGTTGGAGTATTCGCCTTCGTTGTTTTCCCGAACAACGCGGAAGTCAATGTCGCCAGGTTTCCAATTTTTTAATGGGCTGTCAATTCCGGCGAAGAGGCGAACGGGACGAAGATTTACATACTGTTGGAAACCTCGACGGATGGGAATAAGAAGTCCCCAGAGCGAGACGTGATCGGGAACCCTCGGATCGCCCACCGCGCCCAGAAAAATGGCGTCAAAACTCGCCAGTTCCTGGAGCCCGTTCGTGGGCATCATGATTCCGGTTTGGAGATACTTTTCACAGCTCCAGTCAAATTCGCGCCACGTAAGTTGGAAATCGAAGCGCCGGCCCGCAGCCTCGAGCACGCGAATACCTTCCGGAACAACTTCTTTGCCGATGCCGTCGCCCGCAATAACCGCGATACTGAGACTTTGCATTTGCTGCTATGGACCTTTCTTTGTGACGCGAGAATGTGTGAACGCGAACCTCTAATGATTGTTTGAGGGGGCTATGTTATAGGCAATATGCCCGCTACGCTGACCGGAGTTGAGTACCTAAACGAAAAGTAATGGTGATTTAAGTTGTTGCAACTCTGGCGATACTACACTGCAAACGCTTCGAGATTGTTTGACAACTTGGCTCGTTCGGGGGGTACCGCGATTGAATCCTTACTTGAAGTTCCTGTTCGGAGTACTTGTCGGACTTTTGATTCTTCCCGCTATTTTGTTTTTGTACGTGGCGACGGGCCATGCACCTGTAGCAACCGCAGACCCGTCTATGCCGGTGGAAGCGTTCTTTGCAAAACTGGGAAGAAAATCAAGGATACGGGCCGAACAACCTAAGCGGGATTTGGCCACGTTCAATACCGCGGATTTACAGGCAGGCGCTGATGTCTACCAGAAGGATTGTGCTTTCTGTCACGGGCTGCCAAACCAGCCGAAGCCCGATGCTGCCAAAGGAATGTTTCCGCACGCGCCTCAACTGTTTGACCACGATGACATGGTGACTGACGACCCGGTGGGAGAGGATTTCTGGAAAGTGAAAAACGGGATTCGGCTGTCAGGCATGCCCGGGTTTAAAGACTCGCTGTCGGAAACTCAAATCTGGCAGGTGAGTGCTCTGTTAGCGAAAGCCGATCAGTTACCGCCTGAGGTCAGAGCCAAGCTAAACCCCAAGAATCCGGCCAATGCTTCACCACAATAACATGAAGCGGAATGGCCGCGCGCAGAGCGGATAAGATTGACAGTAGCCCGGATTTGAGAGGGAGCTACCTTTGGCCTAGCTTAGCTCGGCCTAAGGGGTATCAAAATTATCGATAGGGAGCCGGCAGATGGATTCGATTAAGTGGAAGGTGAGCGCCGCTGTTTGGTTGGAGAGGGTGTACCGTCGTTTCGGGGGGTGGCTGAGCGCCATTCTGATCATCACAATCTGCGCTTCCGCTTCGCCTGCAGGATCCCGGGGTGGCATAAAATCACTCGGGCAACAGCTCGTTGATGACGTGGCGGCAAAACACCGGCCTCAGCTTATTTACCTGGGATTGCATGGAGTGAAGCCACACTCCAAAAACAGCGTGATTTTCGCTTCTACTGATGCGGGCAAGATCGGCAAGAAATCTTCCTGCGCGGATCTTCACGTAGTAGACAAAGGGATTCCGGTCATGGAGATGAAAGGAAAATCGACCACGGTCTTGGAGCGGCTCCTGGATAGCTCTGGGCATACCATAGGCCTTATTGTCGTGGGCTTGGATTTCAGTGAGGGCCAGGAAGCGGAAGCAGCCAAGCTCGCTAAAGAAATCGGCAGTGAACTGGCGCAGCAAATACCGGCAAAGAATAGGCTGTTCGAATCCGGGAAGTAGATCTTTTGCCGGCCTTTCAGTGAATGGATCAGTCCTCAAGGGTAGGCAGAGTCTTTAAAACGTCAGCAGCATTGGGCGGGTTGTCGACCAAATCGTCTTTGCGAATCTTTCCGTCTCGAAATATGAGGACGCGTTTCGCAAAGCGCGCGACATCGAGTTCGTGGGTGACCAACACAATAGTCAGCCCCTTGTCGTTTAGGTTCTGGAAAATCTCCATAATCTCCACGGAAGTGCGGGTGTCCAGATTGCCGGTGGGTTCGTCGGCTAGCAGTATGGACGGCCGATTGACCAAAGCCCGAGCAATGGCCACGCGTTGTTGCTGTCCACCAGACATCTGGGAGGGAAAGTGTCCGGCACGATTGGCGAGGCCCACCATCGCCAGAGCTTCATTTGCGCGCTTATTGCGTTCGGCCTTGTCGATTTTGGTATAAAGTGTCGGCAGTTCAGTGTTTTCGAGAGCGGTCGTGCGCGCCAATAGATTAAAACCTTGAAAGACAAAACCAAGTTTCTGGTTGCGGATCAACGCCAGGGATTTCTTGTCATGTGCGGCAACATCGATACCGTCGAGAAGATATCTTCCGGAAGAAGGGCGGTCCAGGCAGCCGAGCATATTCATGAAGGTGGACTTGCCGCTGCCGCTGGCGCCCATGATGGCAAGAAATTCACCGTGCTGAATTTCGACGCTGACTCCGCGCAGGGCGTGTACACGTGTTTCGCCAAGGTCGTAGTATTTGTGAACATCCTCCACGCGAATGACCCCCCGGCCTGTCGCGGAACCCTGTAACTCGTTTGCAATTGCTGAAGACATGAATTATTTCCACGGTGCCTAACGCCGGCGCGAAGAAACCTAGCGTCTCACTACGCCCGGTGCCGCCGGTTTGGAGCTGACGGAGCGGACGATAACATTGTCAGATTCCTTCAAGTCACCTTTGAGAACCGCCCCAATTTCAGTGAAGGCGTGGTCCGTAATTCCCAGGGAGACCTCTACGGGTTCCGCGGAGTTATCGGGATGAAGCTTCCATACCACGGCAGTGGTAGGGCGCGGCGCTCGCGCAATATTTGATTCGACGGTACCGGCCGGAGCAGCGGATTTCTCGGCCGACTCTACGTGTTTCTGATCGATTCCGTATTGCTGGTACAAGCGCAAAATTTCTTCCGCTGTCAGGGGCGGCTTGTAACGCAGGGCGGTATTCGGCAATTTCAAAACATTCTGGACGGTCGCGACCGGAATAGTCACGTAGGCGGTCATGCCCGGGAAAAGTTTTAGCTCCGGATTCTCGAATTCGATCATGGTGTCATAAGTGACCACGTTCTGCACGGTAGTGGGATTCATGCGCACCTGGGTGACCGTACCGTGAAAACTTTCCTTGGGAAAGGCGTCCACCTTAAAGGTGACCTGCTTCCCGGGCTGTATGTGACCAACATCGGATTCGTCGGTCTTGGTATAGACCAGCATTTTTGAAAGGTCCTGCGCAATAGTGAAAATCGTCGGGGCTTGCAAAGATGCGGCTACCGTTTGACCGACATCCACGTTGCGGGCGACAACTGTCCCGTCGATCGGGGAGCGAATCACAGTGTAATTAAGGTTGGTCTGGGCCACGCGCAGCGCCGCAGCCTTTTGATTCATCTGGGCCTGGGCCTGTGTTACAGTCGCCGCAGCTGCTCCGACGCTGGCGTTCATGGAATCATAATTGGCTTTAGCCAGATCAAGTTGCTGCTTACTGGTGATGTTCTGGGCAGTCAACTGTGTAGCGCGATCGTAATCCGCTTTGGTCTGCACCAATGACGCTTTAGCCTTTTCCAAATTGGCGCGGGCGGCTTCGACGTTAGCTTTGGCGCTATCCAAGTCGGCGGATGCTTGTAGCACCGCGCCTTCGAATAAAGCGGGATCGATCAGGGCGACGATATCGCCTTTGTGGACGCGAGAATTGAAGTCCACATTGAGCTTGGTGATAACACCTGAAACCTGTGAGCCGACCTGGACGGTGATGACCGCGTTGATAGTACCGGTGGCCTCCACGACATCATGGATGTCGCCGCGTTCCACCTTGGCGGTGAAGTTTTGGTCCTGTGATTTGGAATTGAAACCAAAGGCGAGAAATATGGCTACGAGCGCCAGCGCGACAGCCAGTATCAACCATTTGAGATTCTTTTTCATGCTCGCCCTGTGAACCAAAACGAGTCGTTACAGCGAGTTCGCATTGTTATTCGTACCGCAGAGCCTCGATCGGATCGAGTAAAGAAGCTTTGCGAGCCGGGTAGTATCCGAAAAAGACGCCAACACAGATAGAAAATATCGCCGCGACCAAGATGGCTTGAAGCGATGTTTCCATCGGCCACTTCAACGTTCGCCCGACCAGGTAGGAGCAGAAAACTCCAAACAAAACCCCGGCAGCGCCGCCAACCAGGCTCAGCATCACGGATTCTCCAAGGAATTGAAACTGGATCGCCTTCTCGGTGGCCCCGACGGCCACTCGAACACCAATTTCGCGGGTGCGCTCGGTCACGGAAACCAGCATCACGTTCATGATGCCAATGCCGCCGACGACCAGCGAAATAGATGCAATCGCGATCAGCAGCACCGTCAGAGTCTTGCTGGCTTCCAATTGAGCCTGAATGATGTCTTCAGGATTACGGATATTAAAGTCATCATCTTCTTCTGGCCTCAAATGGTGGCGGTCGCGAAGGATGGCAGCGGCTTCCTGACCGGCAATTTTCACCGAGCTCTGTGACACGGCGGAGCACAAAATATCGTCGAGCCACGCGTTACCTTTGATTTTTTTCTGAGCCGTGGTGTAGGGCAGGATGATGTTGTCATCCTGGTCCTGGCCCGACATGGAAAGGCCCTTCGGATGAAGCACGCCAATCACTTTGCAAGGCAGGTCTTTGACGCGAATCACTTTTCCTATGGGATCTTCAGGGCCAAAGAGTTGTTCGCGAACGGTCAGGCCGATGTCGCAAACGTCAGCGGCACGCTCCACATCGTCCTGGGTAAAGATCGAACCTTGGTCCACATTCCAACGCTTGATGTCAAAGAATTCAGGCGATACGCCGCGGTAGGCGGTGAACCAATTTTGATTGCCATAGATGACCTGTACGTGGTCATCGACGTTGGGCGAAACAGTCTTGATGAGCGCAATCTGGTTTTTTATGGCTGCGGCGTCAGCCATTGAAAGAGAGGGCGAACCATGAGTGCCGGTGCGCACGCCGTTGACGGCGCGGCCACCCGCTTCAATCCACACGAAGTTGTCTCCAAGATTATTCATCTGCTGCTCGACACGCGACTGGCCGGCTTTACCGATAGCCACTACGCAGATCACCGCAGCGATGCCGATCGTGATGCCCATGACCGTCAGCAGGCTGCGCATTTTGTTTCTTAACAGAGCCACGAGGGCGGACCGCAGTAATGCCGCGTAATCCAAATTCGCCTCCTACAGCAAACCAGTCTTGCTAAGCACCCGCGCAAATCGTGGTTCTAACATTGGTTTTCCCGCTAAACTTCTGGTAATTATTTCTCAGACTTTTCGTTTTTGAAAGAGAACGCCACGATTCGTGCCTCGCTGGGGCTAACGCTCTTGAAAACCCGCGCCGCGTTGTTGGCGTCGCGCCACAGAAAATCCCCAGCGGGCAAAACCTTCTTGGGAGTGTTCCCGCCTTCCGTTTCCAAATCGTCCAGTACCACCAGCAGTTGCGGGAATGCTGTCTTCTCTAGGGTACTGCTTTGTCCCGGAGAAATACGAATGAGTGCGACGTCAGTCTGAGCGGTCTGAAACTGTGGTTGTTCAGTACGTTCGAATGTGATGAAGTGCGCGGGTGCCTCCGGGCAATTCGTCGTCTGGGCGGCGATTACGGCGGCGCAGAGATTTTGTGGAGATTGCTGGGGTACAAGCAGCTCAACCGTGACGTTGCGATATGTAGAATCACCATCGATGGAAGTCGAGTGCACGTAACCCGCTAATTGAAGGCGTAATTGGCCGTTTACTACCTTCTGATGCAAATCCGGTTTACCAGGAGCATGGACAGTAATTTCCGAGTTACTCAACATGATGCTGATGGCATCAGCCTCGTGATTGTGCAACCGCACAGAATCGTGAGGTTGAACTTCGACGGAGTAGACGTTCACGTATTCATTGTGCAAGACCAGGCGATGGTGAGGTTCGAACTTGAGCGGGAGAATGCTGGTTTCTTGCGGGTAGCAAGCAAAAGGCAAATATAAGACTGCGGCGATCAACGCCTGTCGGGAATTCATGCATGGACCTATCGAACCAAGCTTCCAGAGTGTACCTGCCGCAGGGTAAAATCGAGTTAAGTGAGAATTAGTTTCTATTTACCTCGAGCCGTAAGCAAGGCCTCGTCGCGTAACCTTGTTCCCAGGCAGCATTGAGGCCTTGCTCAGCACCGTCGGCTCAACTGCAAACTTATTCGCCGACGACCAGCACCTGAATGGAGCCGTCTATCACTGCCGGGCGCGGGTGGGCGGTCGGGTCGCCAGTAAACTTAGCAGAAGGGACATAGGCCTTGTGAGCTACAACATCCAGGCCCATCGTCTTTGATCCCGGTGGCGTGTCGATCTCTTGCACCACGGAATATTTGCCTGCGTTATCGGCGTGGATGATAGATAGCTTCCCGGCTCCGGCCGAGGCAAAAACATTGCCGGTTCCTGGATCGAAAAATGCGCCATCGCAATCATCGCCAATGGCCACGCTCTGGCGAACCTTACCCGTCTTGCTGTCTACCACCATCAATTTTCCATCGCAGCTCGAAAACAGGGTGTGGGTCTTGCGGTCCAGGGCGAGGCCCGAAGGACCTTCGCAACCTTCCATTGGCCAGGTTGCCTTCAATTTCTTGCTAGCGGAGTCAATCACGGCGATGGAATGGGTGTCTTCCAGGTTTACAAAAATGTTTCCGTTCTCGTCGAAGGCGAAGTATTCCGGTTTAGCATTCAGAGGGATGGTGGCTATGACTTGTTTGGTTTTTGCGTCAATGACGGAAGTCGATTTGCTTTTGCCGCACTGAACAAAGACCAGGTGAGTGGACGGGTGATACAAAATCGAATCCGGGTTCTCTCCGGTGGCGATGGTGGAGTCCACTTTGAGAGTTTTTAGATCGAACACCGCGACCTTGGCCGCTCCACCCTCGCTAATAAAACCGATGCCGAGATCGGGAGCAACAGCTACGCCGTGGACGCCGGGGGTGTCCGGAATGTCACCGACAACGGCACCTGTTTCGGAGTCGAGAACCGAGACATGCGTCGCGCGCGCGACGTACACGCGGTGGGCTTCCGGATCGACGGTGACATAGTCCCATCGGCCCGCGCCTTCGAGGGGCAGTTTCTTCCCAATTTTATATTTGCCGCCGCCTTCAGCTCCGAGCGCATTGGACGCCAGGACAAGTGCAGCAACAGAAAGAGCCAAAGCTGATTTGCGTAATAGGTGATGCATTTTTTCGTTTCCTCGTTTTGTCCGAGCAGGCATTCCCGATTGCCCGGCATATTTTATATCGTGAATCGTCGAAACACGCGGGACGAGGCTAGCAGGAGATTTGGGTTATGACTACGAAAGACGCTGAACATGAACGAAAATTAAGACTAAATTAGTAATTCATTTTGGCTCTGAAAGTGGGACTGGCTCAGTGGAGATGCGTGTTTGAAGCCGGCTGATGGGCTCCTTTGGGGGATAACTGAAACTGATAACTCTTGCCCAGCGCAGCCCGAAGTATTTTTCCTTCTTGCAAGCCTGAAATGTAAGATGCCTTTACTGTCCTCATCTTCAAACCGGAAGGAGCCCGAATGACCCCCTTCTTTGTCAGAAATCGCCTCATTCTAGTGATTGGTAGTTTGACGATTTTGTTATGCACCCTCTGGAAAGTCGAAACGCTCGCGCAAGAGAGGCACTTTCCCCAGACAGCCGGTGTCGACGATTCAAAAATGGGCGCTTATCGCGCTCTGGCTCAGCTGACTTTCGCCGCGTCCCAGAAAGGGGACAATGTGATGGCGGCGAAGTTAGGCCGCATTTTAGAGCGTACGTGGGATAAAGCGGAAGACTACGGAGGCGAGACCGCCCTGTCAAAAACAAATCAGGCGCTCTTCGAACAAATCGACAAAGCGATGGACCACTTCATCAGCCCGCTCGTCGCCCACCCCGCCGCAACTCCAGATGCGGCGGCAGTCAAGGCGGCGTACAACTCTTATATCGAAAGATTAAAACAGGGGGATTGATCGCCGGTTCCTGAAGAAGGTCGGGCTAGGGGAGTATCTCGTACACATTTATTTTGGCATCCTCTATGAAGGCCTCCTTGGCTTGAGGTACCGGCGGCGTCAGAACGATGTGTTTGGGAACAGCGGAGTAGAAGCGGCTCATCTCTGGAACCAGCAACGAAGTTTTCGCGAGGGCGCCGGTCTCGGCCTTTCCTAGACTCTGGTAATGGTCGGCGTCAATCTGCTTAAAGACCTCGATGAATTCCGTTGTCCCCGTGTAATAGATGCGGCGTGTTTTGGGCTCCCATTCGACCTCGTCAACGCCCCCCTCCGTGTCCAGGGCGTCGATCACTTTTCCACTGTCCGCGTCCATAATTACCAGCTTTCCGGGTTTGTAGATGTGGCTGCGCTTCACCCGGCTGCCGATAAACAAGCGACGATCGGGGCCATCCACAGCAACGGCATGCGGTTCGGGACCTCCCGTGATGGGCCACGACGCAATGACGGTTCGTTTTTCACGATCGATGACCACCACCTGGCTGGTGTCGCCCATCACCACATAGAGTTTAGATGACGAAGAATCGAGAACCAGTCCGGCAGGATTCTTGCCCTCTACGGCAATACTCCCGACCAAGGCCCCGGCTTTCAGGTCGACAATTTCGATAGAGCCCTGTGGCCCGGCATTCGGTGTGGAGTCGGCGCGATCTCCCAGATAGAAAAGGTGGGTCGCTGGATCATAGACGCCGTTGTCGGGGACCCTTCTGGAATCTTTGTCAAGATCGTACCCGGACAGCGGAACAGTCTTGATCAGCTCGTAAGAACTTCCATTGAAGGCTTTCACTGTCGAGTCGCCGTCGTCCACCCAGATTTGGTCCACTTCTGGAAGGTAAATGGTTTTGCGGGGGTCGCCGCCGAAGCCGGTGATGGTGTGAATTACTTTTCCGGCGCGAAGATCAATGACCTCAATAGTGCGCTGGTGTTCGCCGGGAACAAACAATCGCTGCCCCTTCAAGTCCACCGCCATGTGGTCGAAGTAGCCCTCCACGTTGGGTAGCGGGATCGACTGAATCAACTTCATAGGGGGATTGTTCTGGGCGTGAGCGGGCGCTCCTGCGAGAATCAAGAAGGCACACAGAATTAACAGATAGGTTTTCATCCTAAGCTCCCAATCTTGTTCTTATTAAGTTTGGCGGCGCTGCGTTTCACAAAGGATCGCAGCAGCCATAGCTGCAAAGGGTTGCAGTGTACGCCACGGCATCCGTATAAAGGCTGAAAGCAAGATTAATTTTGTTTCACCCCTCGCGGAAAAACGCTCTCGATGCCGATGCGCATAAAGGTAAATTAATGTTTGCTTCAGGTGGCGGGCATACGCGTGAGCTTATTCTGCACGTCGCAGTTGCGATCATCCAGACCAGCAGAGGTTTCGACGAGGTTCTTTTAATGAATCCTATTTCTCGGGTCTTGAACTAGGGGAACAAAAGCGATGGTACGAAAAAAAACCGCTGAAGTGTTGAAGACTGCTGAAGGACTTGGATTTTCGCGGCGGAGTCTATTCGAACTGGCTGGTCTAGCCGCCGCTGGTTTTGCGTTGCCGCGCGGCGTGGCAGCTACCACAATGGGCGTTCCCGCGGCGACCGCCGAAGGCAAGGCTGAAACGGTCGGCCCCGTCATGAAAACGTTGAGCGCATACATGGCCGAGGCGCGGGGGAAAGCTTTGCCCGACGAGGTAACAGAGAAGACGAAACGCCACGTCCTGGATACTCTCGCGGCGATGATTTCGGGATCAGCGCTTCCACCCGGACGTTCAGCGTTGGCGTTCGCAATGGAATACGGAGGAAAAGCAGTCGCGACAGTAGTCTCGTCGAAATTGGTATGCGGCCCGATTGAAGCAGCGCTAACGAACGCGATGCTAGCGCATGCCGACGAGACTGATGATTCTCATCCCGGATCGCAATCACATCCAGGATGCGCAGTGATTCCCGCAGCCCTTGCTGCTGGAGAGCAATTTGGCATCAGCGGCGACCATTTCTTGCGTGCCGTTGCGCTGGGATACGACGTGGGAACGCGCTTTACGATCATTGTCGGCGAACGCTACGAAAGTGAGACGCACCGCAGCACGCACAGCATCGCTCCCCTGTTTGGCGCCGCGGCCGCTGCAGGCTGCGCTGCCGGTTTGGATACGGGGCAAATGCGATTGCTGATTGGGTACACCGCCCAACAATGCTCCGGGCTTAGTTCCTGGCGCCGAGACAGCGAACACGTGCAAAAGGCATTTACCTTCGGAGGCATGAACGCTCGCAGCGGAGTGACCTCTGCCTTACTAGTGCGGGCGGGTTGGACTGGTGTCGAAGACATTCTCACGGGCACGGACAATTTCTTTCAGGCTTTTGAGCCCGCCGCCGAACCCGGCGGACTGATCGAGAAACTTGGCGAACGTTTCGAAATCATGAAGACCAATATCAAGAAATGGAGTGTCGGTTCGCCGATTCAGGCGGTGCTGGATGGCATAGAGGCCTTGCGGGCAGAACATCCCTTCACCGCGGAACAGGTTCAGGAAATCAAGATACGACTGGCGACCGATGAAGCAAATATTGTGAACAACCGAGAGATTCCAGGTATTTGCCTGCAGCACATGGTTGCAGTGATGTTGCTGGACAAGACCGTTACTTTTCGTACCGCCCATGATGTAGCGCGAATGAAGGATTCAGAAGTCTTACGACAGCGCGCGAAGATCCAGCTCATCAAGGACGAAGAGTTACAAAACCTTATGCCTCTGCGTGTAGCGATTGTCGATATCAAACTAGTGGATGGAACGCACCTTACCAAGCGTGTCGACAATGTGCGCGGGACGCCGGAAAATCCCATGACGCGGGAAGAGGTGGTTACGAAAGCGACGGACTTGATCTCACCAGTGCTGGGAGCTGCCATAGCAACCAAGCTGGTCGAGCGTGTCATGAACCTGGAAAGCGTCAAGAACATAGGGGACATGCGGCCTCTGTTGCAGAGTCCGTAGCTTGTGTTTACGCGCGTGGAGCAGAGACAGCGGCAATATTTTTAGAGCGAGGAAACGTTCATGCCAAGTAAACGCGACGACGAAAAGTTGCCGAAGAGTGTCGCTCCAACGCTAACAAGGCGGAATCTAATCGAGCTCGCGGGTATGGCGGTAGCGGCCGCCACGCTACCGGCGGCTCCGGCAATGGCCAAAACTGTTCGCTCATTGCTGCCTTCGCCAGCCGCTCCTGCGGGCACCGTCGGAACAGTGATGTCGACGCTAAGCAGCTATATGAGCGAAGCCGCAGGGAAAGCGCTCCCGGAGGAAGTCGCGGAAAAGTCGAAGCAGCACGTGCTGGATACCTTTGCAGCCATGATTTCAGGATCTGGGTTGCCACCGGGACAAGCGGCGCTGGGATTCGCGAAGGAATATGGCGGCAAAGAAGTGGCCACGGTGGTGGCGTCAAGCACGCTGTGCGGCCCGCTTGAAGCGGCGATGGTAAACGGGGTGTTGGCCCATTCGGACGAGACCGACGATTCAAATGGTCCGTCACATTCGCATCCGGGATGCGCCGTGATACCCGCAGCACTGGCGGCTGGCGAGCGGTTTGGAATCAGCGGGAACCAATTCTTACGCGCTGTGGCGCTGGGATACGATGTTGGATGCCGCTTCACGATTACATTGGGCGGTCAGCGCTACGAGAACGAGAGTCATTTCAGTACGCACAGTATCGCTACAATTTTCGGAGCCGCGGCCGCCGCAGGTTGCGCGGCAAATCTGAATCCCAGACAAATGCGCCTGCTGCTGGGCTACGCGGGCCAGCAATGTTCAGGACTGACTTCCTGGCGCCGGGACAGTGAGCATATTCAAAAAGCATTTGTGTTTGGAGGGATGACCGCTCGGAGTGGAGTGACTTCCGCGCTGGTGGTTCATTCCGGTTGGACTGGCGTGGAAGACATTCTGACGGGCACCGATAACTTTTTCGATGCTTTCAACTCCCACGCCGATCCTGCCGGCTTGGTTGAGAAACTGGGCGAACGTTATGAAATTACCCGAACAGACATCAAGAAATGGACGGTGGGATCACCGATCCAGGCGGTGCTGGACGCCATGGTGAACTTGCTGAATCGTCGCCATTACGATGCCAACCGGGTAAAATCAGTAACAGTGCACCTGGCGCCACCGGAGGCGGTCACCGTTAACAACCGGGAGATGCCGGACATCTGTGTGCAACATATGACAGCGGTGATGCTGGCTGACAAGACGGTTACATTCCGTTCGGCGCACGATCGGGCGCGAATGAAAGATCCGGCAATTTTGCGCGAACGCGCCAAGGTGCAACTCGTTCCGGACGAAGCGCTGTCGCGATTTCTGCCAACGCGCGCCGCCAAGGTGGAGATTACCTTAATAGACGGGACCCAACTGAGCGAGGAAGTTGATGCGGTGCGTGGAACAGCCAAGAATCCCATGAGCCATGACGAACTGATTGCAAAAGTCCAAGATCTCGTCACGCCCGTTCAGGGAGAAGCGAAGTGTTCGGATCTGATTGACAAAATCCTGAAAATTGAGGGATTGAAGGACGTGCGAGAACTGCGGCCTGCACTGCAAAAAGCCTAACGTCGCTTACGAACCGTGGACTTCTGTGACGACGGTGCTGGCTGGAATTCTAGCAGGCCAGGTGACTTCGCGGACTGGTCCAACCAGAAAAACCCACGATAAACTGCCGAGCAAGGCCACCACGCTGAGAATCGCAAACGGCCAATAAAAATGGCCAGTGCGATCCAACACAAACCCGGTTAGCGCGGGCGCAACAATGCCCGATAGATTACCCACAAAATTTTGCATACCCGTCCAGCGCCCGGCGGCATAGGGACCGGCAAGAGTCTGGGTGATCGCCCATATGTTCGAAGAACTCATACTCTGGAGGCCGATGCCTAACATCAGGAAAGCGATGCTTAGTGATGGAGTGCTGATGGCGCACAGGAGCAACAGAATTCCGGCGCCGGCGAGTCCGCCCGCCACGATGGTCTTTCGGACACGAGTTGGCGTTGATCCCGATCGAATTAAACGATCTGAAACCCACCCAGTGGTGACGGCCAGGCATGCGCCCATGATGTACGCGGCCCCGCCGATCTTGGCCATCGAGTACATGGAAAAATGTCGCTCTCTCACCAGATAAAACGGCAACCAGGTGAGCAGGAAATAATTCACGTAGTTGTGGCCAAACATGGCGACGCAGGTGCCCCACGCCGACCGCTGGCGTAGCAGTGCCGCAAAGCTGGGAGCCGCTACTCGATCGACGTGAATCGCGGCCTTGGCATCCGGCATCCAGGTAATCCAGGGGAGCAACCACGACAAACTCAAGAGTCCGAGAACGATAAAGAATGAGCGCCAGCCAAATCGGACGATCAGTAGGCCGCCGGCCAGTATGCCAAAGCCCGGCCCGAGTGCCAGACCTGCGGAAACGATGGCGTTGGCTATGCCGCGATGTTCCTCGCGGTAATGCAACGCGATGATTTTTGAATAAGACGGATAGGCTATGGACTCGCCTATGCCCAGTAGCAGGCGCAGTGTTAGCAACAAAACAAAGCCGTGGACTAATCCAATTCCGATGGTCGCTACCGACCAAAGAAAAAAACCGCCGGCAAAAACCCAATTGACGTTAAGACGATCCACCAGCCATCCCGAAAACAGCTGTAGGGAAGCGTACGTCCAGAAAAAAGATGACAACAAAATGCCCAGTTGCGAGGCCGAAAGATTCAGCTGATCCTTCAGCATGGGGGCGGCGATGGAAAGATTAGAGCGATCTATATAGCTGATAAAGACAGAAAACCCGAGTAGGATAAGGACCCGCCACTGGGGTACAGTGAGCGGTTGGTGGTGTGAGTCTGGGGCCAGCGACATTGGGATGAGCGGGATTCTCTCCCGCGCTTGCTTGAGATTGCAATGTAATTGGAGGGCGGTAGCAGCGCTGGCGAGTAAAAAACGAGAATCTGTGTGTTTGGATTTGCGAGATAAACACAAATTAAGGTTCAGTTAACTCGCGTGCTGCCTTAAGAAAATTACACGCCAAAGCTCAAGCGAACTTGCAGCCAAGCTAAAAACTTCTGGATATCCGATTGTATGATTGTCTGAAGATGCCAATCTTCAAGACCGCCGTCGGTTCTTGGAAATTATGCCGTCTACAAAATTGACGTCGGGGCAAATCACCGGATTTTGGGCCGCTTGGTCCGGATGGACCCTCGACGGGATGGATTCGTTTATCTATGCGCTGGTCCTGAGCCCGGCGCTGACGGAGCTGTTGCCCAAGTCAGGAATCGCAAAAACGCCAGAAAATGTAGGACTGGCCGGCTCGATCTTATTCGCGCTATTTCTCGTTGGCTGGGGTTTGTCTTTCATGTGGGGGCCGATCGCCGACCGCTTCGGCCGCACCCGGGTCCTTGCTGCTACCGTTTTCGCCTATGCGATTTTCACGGGTGCAGCGGCGCTCGCCGCAAACGTTTGGCAACTTGGATTGTTCCGCTTGCTAGCCGGAATCGGGATCGGAGGAGAGTGGGCGCTGGCCGGCACGTATGTTGCGGAAGCCTGGCCTGAAGACCGGCGAAAAATGGGCGCGGGTTATTTGCAGACTGGCTATTATTTCGGGTTTTTCCTCGCGGCGGCGTTGAATTATACCGTTGGGGCGCGCTTCGGTTGGCGGGCCATGTTTCTTTGCGGCCTGTCCCCGGTAATCGTCTCTATCTTGATCACCGCGAGAGTCAAAGAGCCGGAGCGCTGGAAGCACCGGGCGGCTGGAGCCAAGCCCAAAGCGCCGCTGGCTGAAATCTTTGGCCCGAAGTACCGCCGGAGAACCATTGTCAATGCAACGCTATTGACGGTTGCCATCATCGGCCTGTGGGCCGGCGCCGTTTACGAGCCGACGGCAATAATCACGCTCGCAAAAAAAACCGGCATGTCCATGGCGGAGGCTTCCAAAACAGCATCCATCGGGACCGCGATTCTTTCTCTCGGAACTATTTTGGGCTGCCTCGCGGTCCCGGGTCTGGCGGAGAGGCTTGGGCGAAAAAAAACGCTGGCCATTTATTTTGTGGGTATGTTTGTTTGCATCTTGCTGAGCTTTGGCTGGGCCTTCTATCTAGAGAACGGGCTGAAGCCATTTATCGCGTGCCTGTTTTTTCTGGGCTTTTTTGGCGGCAACTTTGCCTTGTTCAGTTTGTGGCTCCCCGAGCAGTACGAGACCTCCGTCCGTGCCACGGCCTTTTCGTTCGCAACTTCTTTTGGCCGGTTCATCGGAGCGGGTGTCAACTTTTTGATTGGGGCAATGGTGCGCAACGCCGGAACCTTGGGGAAACCTGTTGCCTGCACCGCGCTCGCATTCGGACTGGGACTTTTGATTATTCCCTTCGCGCAGGAAACGCGCGGCCAGACCTTGCCTGGTTGAATGTAGTTGCTGCCACGCATTGTTCTTCGTACTCTTTGGCGGCGACGAAGTTTTGACTAGGGTAGCTAAGCGCTCGATTTGCCCTTTCATCTTGAAAAAACTTGTAGCAGTTTATTAAATAGTTTTAATTCTGCATTCAGGCCGCGATTTGGATTTTCGAACTAAACTCGCCGCCGCAAGCCTGCCCACTCAAGGAAACCATGCTCACAGTCAGCACACAGGGAAGTAGTGCACTGCCCCAAAAAGGGCGGGGTTACGCGGTTTCAGCGGGAATCCTGGGTTGGACGCTGGATGCCTTTGATTTCTTCGTCGTGGTTTTCCTCGTCGACACCCTCGCCGCACACTTTCAAGTGGGAAAAAGTTCTATCGTTCTGAGCATCGGGGCGACGTTAGCAATGCGCCCTGTCGGCGCCGTGCTGTTTGGAACCTTGGCAGACCGTTACGGACGGCGAAAGCCGCTCATGGCCGTAGTGGCCTATTTTTCCCTGATAGAAGTTTTGAGCGGTTTGGCCCCAAGCTATTCCATTTTTCTGGTACTGCGACTGCTGTATGGAATCGGCATGGGAGGTTTCTGGGGTGTGGGCGCGTCGCTCACTCTTGAAAGCGCTCCCGGCCGATGGCGAGGCTTGCTCTCCGGGTTGTTGCAGGGCGGCTATCCGCTTGGTTATTTACTTGCCGCTGTGGCGGCGCGATTAATTCTGCCGGCTTGGGGCTGGCGTGCAATGTTTTGGGCAGGTTTGGTGCCCGGTGTCATCACCATGCTGGTGGCCTATAAGTCTCCGGAGTCGCAAGCATGGAAGCAGCATCAAGTGAAGAGCGTTAGCGGAATTCTTCGCGTGGTTTGGGGTCATCGCAAAAGCTTTGCATACCTGGTGCTGATGCTGACATTGATGATCGGCCTTTCGCACGGTACGCAGGATCTCTATCCGGATTTTCTAAAAACGGCGCACCATATTTCGCCTAATGTGGTCGCCTATCTGGCGATGTTCTACAACGTTGGCGCCCTGCTGGGCACGGTTTCTGTGGGACACACTTCAGAGAAGTTAGGCCGGCGCAAAAGCATCATCCTGTCTTTGAGCTTGTGTGCCCTGGTGATTCCTCTGTGGGCTTTCGGACATTCGTTGACGGTGCTGGCGATCGGCGCATTCCTTATGCAGGTTGGAGTGCAGGGCGCGTGGGGAGTAATCCCGGCGCACCTGAACGAACTTTCTCCCGACGCGGTGCGCAGTTTGTTTCCTGGATTTGTTTACCAGCTTGGAGTGTTGTTCGGCTCGCCGACGAACACGATCGAATACGCATTGCGAGACAGAATCGGTTACCAATGGGCGCTAACCGTTTTTGAAGGATGCACCATCGTGGCGCTAATGATCGTTTTCGCGTTGGGGCCGGAACACAAAGGACGAGTCTTTTTCCGAGAGCCTACTGGTGAGAAAGGTTCATAGTCTCGACGGGATTTTGCGGGTAGCTACCGTTCAGGAGGACTAACATGTACCCGGGAACATCACTGTTTTTGATATGTCTTTCGTTGCTTTTCGGCCGCCAGGACGCCGTTAGCGTCGGTCCCAAGATCGTCTCGGTCGAGTACGAAAATGACAGCATTCGGGTGCTCCGTGTGAAATTCGCAACTCACGACCGCTTGGAGATGCATTCTCATCCCCCCCTTGTCGTGGTGGCCTTGACGCCTAACACTCGCCGGATTTTTCTGCCAGACGGTACGCACCAAGACGCAGAGGCTAATTCGGGGGATGTAACGTGGCGAGAGCCGGGAACTCATGCGGTAGAAAATTTGGGCGACGCATTCGAGAATATTGAGATTGAGTTCAAGAAAGTTTCCGCGCCTGCGGTGCCTGTTCCTCTTTCGGCGGCCGCCGTGAAGCAGCCCATTGCCGGGGAGATCGTTCCTGTCGAGCTGGAGCCGCACCATCATGTGCTATTCAGGAATCAATACGTTTGCGTTCTTGACGTGCAGATACCGCCCG
Organism: uncultured Acidobacteriota bacterium; assembly: GCA_963819625.1. Classification (GTDB taxonomy): domain Bacteria; phylum Acidobacteriota; class Terriglobia; order Acidiferrales; family UBA7541; genus Acidiferrum. The sequence goes on along the minus strand of CAWFWY010000013.1, from coordinate 204,442 downwards.
GAGAATCTCTGTTTTTCCACAAACACTCCTACGACAATCTTTCCGTGCGCATCAGCGGCGGTTTGATTCAAAACCAGATGGAGGGCAGCGAATGGCCGGCACCCCAAGAAGTAAAGCCTGGGGCGGTGGTTTTCGCCGAAGCCTCGACGAAACCCTACACTCACCGGGTGAAGAATCTCGGAACGTCCATGTATCACGTGATCGATATTGAGTTACTTAAATGATATATCTTCACTAGATACATAGGAGATAAAAGAAAGTTAATGCAGGATTAACCGCGACTCGCCGTATTATTCGAATTGCAAAACTGCCAGTCAGGTCGTCACGATCGGTGCCAATGAGCTGCGCGGCAAAACTTCAATCACGAAACTAAAGTAACCTTTGGAAGTCGTATTTAACAGGGATGGAGTGCATGGGATTTTCTTGCCCCAAATTTGCAAATAGAGCCCCAGCGCTGGTGCTGCTTGCCGTTCTGAGCGGCGCGGTTAATGCACAGGCGCAAGCACCTCCGGCTCCGCAGGAACCAGCGCAAGCCCCGGTACCGGCGACCACGGCAGCGCCATCGAGCCAATCTCCCACAGCACAAGACAGCAAGGTTCCGCTGCGGCTGACTTTCCAGGCGGCAGTGGAGCTGGCGCGAAAAAATAGCACGCAGTTTCAGGCGGCGGTTACTAACTTTGGAGTGGTGCGTGAGGATCGCGTCCAGGCACGCGACGCGCTATTGCCTTCAGTGAACTACGACAACTCCGCGATTTACACGCAAAGCAGCGGAGGTCTGGCAGCTGCGGTAACCAACGCGCCACCAGTGGTTTTTATCGCGAATAACGCGGTGCATGAATATTTGAGTCAAGGGAATGTGCACGAAGCCATCGACGTAGCCGCCCTCGCCAACTGGAGACGGTCTGCGGCGGCGGCCGCGGTAGCGCGCGCGCAAATGGAGATAGCAGCCCGTGGGCTGGTCGTCACAGTAGCCCAGAATTACTACAGAGTTGGAGCCGCGGAGCGCAAATTGGAAACGGCCAGGCGCGGCGCGGAGGAAGGTGACCGTTTCTTCAAGCTGACTCAGGAACTGGAAGGCGGAGGCGAGGTCGCGCACGCCGACGTCATCAAGGCCGAACTGCAGATGCAGGAGCGACGCCGTCAACTGCAGGAAGCGCAACTGGGGCTACTGAATGCGCGACTGGATCTTGCTGTCCTGATCTTTACAAATTTTAACCAAAACTTCGAAATTGCCGACGATCTTCATGCCCCGGCGCCGCTGCCTACCATTGAGGATATTCAGCAGCGCGGCACTCATGACAATCCCGATTTAAAGGCTGCCCTGGAAGCGGTACAACAGGCTCGCTTCGACGTATTCAGCGCACGCGCAGGTTACTTGCCGGCGCTGACCTTTGATTATTTCTACGGAATTGATGCGCCAAACTTCGGCGTGAACGCCGTCGTCAATCCGGGAAATCAAAAGTTTTCGAATCTTGGTTCGTCCGCCGTCGTGACCCTGAACATACCCATCTGGAATTGGGGTTCCACGCAAAGCAAGGTACGCCAGGCGGAGCTGAAGCGCGACCAGGCCAAGCGGGAGTTGTCGCTAGCGCAGCGAAAATTGGTTGCGGAAATTCAATCCCTGTATGCCGAGGCCAGCACGGCATCGAGCGAATTGGAAGGCTTGCGGCGCTCCGCCGAACTGGCGGAGGAAAGCCTTCGGCTGGTTACTCTGCGCTACAAGAATGGCGAGTCCACAGTGCTGGAAGTCGTCGATGCTCAAACGACTTTCGCAACCGCCAACTCCGCCTACCAGGATGGCGCGTTGCGTTACCGCGTGGCGCTGGCGAGCTTGCAAACTCTGACAGGTGTATCCACCAATCCATGAAAAAAATAATCGTGATTGATACTTTCAAGGATTTCAAATTTGTGGCGCTCGCTACCGGCGCGGTGCTGTTGGCTAGCTTGACGGTGGCCTGCTCCAAGCCAGAGGCGGAAAAAGAACCCGAAGTCAGCGTACAAACGACACCCGCGGAAAAGCAAGATATCTCGCAAATCGTTATGGAAGAAGCGGTGATCTTTCCCCTGCAGCAGGCCACCGTGGCGCCCAAAATTACCTCCACGATCAAGCAGTTCTTGGTGCAACGCGGAAACAGGGTAAAGAAGGGGCAATTGCTCGCGGTGCTGGAGAATGCCGATCTTTCTGCTGCCGCAGTGGCCAGCCAGGGAGATTATCAACAAGCGGAAGCGGCTTATGCCACCAGCGTAGGATCCAGCATTCCGCAGCAGACCCAGAAAGCCGAACTTGACGCGGCGTCGGCAAAATCGGCATTTGAAGCGCAGGAAAAAATCTACAACAGCCGCAAAGACCTGTTTCAACAGGGCGCCATCCCTCGCCGGGAACTGGACAGCGCGGAGGTGGCCCTGGTGGCGGCGCGTAGCCAGAATGAGCAAGCGCAGAAACAATTGTCGGATTTGCAGCGCTTGGGCAAAGAGCAGGCTCTGAAATCCGCGCAGGGCCAGAAATTGTCCGCCGAGGGCAAATATCTCGGTGCCAAGGCGCAGCTAAGTTATTCCGAGATTAGAAGTCCCATCGACGGAGTTGTGACCGACCGGCCGCTTTATGTCGGCGACTTGGCGACAGCCAACCAACCGCTGCTGACGGTGATGAACACTTCAAAGTTAATTGCCAAGGGCCATCTGCCGCAATCCGAAGCCACGCAATTGAAAGCTGGTAATGCGGCGGAGATCAAGATTCCGGGCGTGGAGGAACCGATCGAAGGAAAAGTAACACTGGTCAGTCCAGCGCTGGACCCTGGGAGCACCACCCTCGAAGTCTGGGTGGAAGCGCGCAAGCCGAACCCGGCACTCAGACCGGGGATTACCGTGCGGGTGGAAATAACGGCGAAGACCGATAAGGATGTGCTCGTTGTGCCCGTCGCCGCCGTGTTCAAAAATCCCGAGGGTGGCGGTGACTACGTCCTGCAGGCAGGGACGGACGACAAAGCCCACCTGAAACCTGTTCAAGTGGGCATTCGCAACGCCGATTCCGCTGAAATTCTCAGTGGCATAAAAGAAGGCGATTCGGTAATTACCAGCGGCGGCTACGCAGTGCCTGACGGAACGAAGATCAAGATCGAAAAGCCCGAGGCGCCGCAAAAGGAAGGTGCCGCTGGCGACAAGAAAGACGATGACGACAAGAAAGACGAAAAGCCGGACGCCAAGCCGGCCAGTCCCGCGGCCGACAAGGACAAGGAGTAGCCGCGCATGGATCTTCCCCCATCTTCACCGCGAGGAGAGAAAGCGACCGGGCAATCTTCAGGGCAGTCGGACATGCCTTGGTTCCGGCGGCTTTCTCGACCGATACTTTTCTTAATCGTCAGCCTGGCGCTGGTCGGGGCGTATTTCGCATTCACCATTCCCGTATCTGTATTTCCCAATACGGACTTTCCGCGCATCGTAGTGGGCATCGACAACGGAGTGATGCCCATCGACCAAATGCTGGTCACCATCACGCGGCCTATCGAAGAAGCCGTCAACAGCGTTCCCGGGCTGACGAAAGTTCAATCGATCACCAGTAGAGGATCCGCGGAAGTGGATCTTTTCTTCGATTGGAATTCCGACATGATCCTTACGCTGCAGCGCGTCGATGCCGTAGTAGCCCGGCTGCAAGCGGAGTTACCCACGACCGCAAAATTGGAAACGCATCGCCTGACGTTTGCGACCTTTCCGATCATTGGATACAGCCTGACATCGGATACCGTGCCTGCCGACAAACTCTGGGAAGTCGCGACATACGATTTGAAGCCGCGCATCAACCGGCTGGATGGCGTCGCCTCTGTTCTGGTGCAGGGCGGAAGGGTGCCGGAGTTTCAGATAATGCCGGACTCGGCGCGTTTGATTTCGATTGGCGTAACGGTTCCAGAAATCCTTGACACCCTTCGTCGAACCAATTTGGTGGACTCACCGGGTCTGTTGGAGTACAACCACCAACTGGTCTTGGGGCTGGTAAGCGGACAGGTACAAACCCCCGAGCAAATCGGACAGATTGTGGTGAAGAATTCGGCTGCAGGAGTACCGATTCGCCTTGGAGACATTGCCAAAATCACTCCATCGGTGGCGCCGGTGTACACCGTTGTGACGGCCAATGGAAAGCCGGCGGTACTGCTCAGCGTAAACCGGCAGCCGGACAGCAATACATTGGATGTGGCAAACGAAGTGCACAAGCAGATTTCGGAATTGTTGCCCTCCCTGCCGCCGGGCGTGCACCTAGAGCCCTTTTATGACCAGTCGACCATCGTGCATGATTCCATTGCGAGCGTGCGCGACGCCGTACTGATTGGGCTAGTGCTCTCATCCATCATCCTGGTGCTTTTCTTGCGCGATTGGGGAACATCGCTGGTAGCCGGGCTGGTCATCCCGGCGACGCTGCTCATTACCTTTATCGTGCTAAGACTTACCGGCCAGAGTTTCAATCTCATGACTCTTGGCGGATTGGCCGCCGCGGTAGGTCTGGTTATTGATGACGCCATCGTAGTGCTTGAAAACATTGTTTTACATCGGGACGCGGGCCAAAGCCGTTTCGCAGCCATAAATAGCGCGCTAAAGGAATTGACGATACCGCTCATCGGTTCAACCATTACGCCGATCGTTGTCTTCCTGCCCCTGATATCCATCACAGGTGTAACCGGAAGCTTCTTCAGAGCGCTAGCGGTAACCATGACGGTATCGCTTTTCACCTCGTTGCTGCTCGCTCTTACCTGGACGCCCACCCTCAGTCAATATCTGGTGAGGCGTAAAGATTCGCCCGAAACTACAGGCGGGGCCGAGGGCGACAATGTCGCGGCGCTGCTGGCCGCAGAAGAAGCGGACCTTTCGGGATTTTTCGGCCGCATCGTGAACACCTATGGGCGAGCCATGGAGGCGGTGTTGAGACGCCCCATGTTGCTGGTCGCCGGGTCCGTGGTAATCGTGGTCCTTGCGGTGGTGTGCTACAAATTTTTAGGCAGCGATCTTCTTCCAGAAATGGATGAAGGCGGATTTATCCTGGATTACTTCACACCCCCGGGAAGTTCACTGGCGGAATCGAATCGCATCTTGCTGCGTATCGAAAACATCCTTCGCTCAGTTCCCGAGGTGGAGAACACCTCGCGAAGAACTGGTCTACAGCTGGGCCTGGCCGCGGTAACAGAAGCGAATCGCGGAGACTTCACTGTAAAGCTCAAACGCGACCGCAAACGTGGCATTGACGAAATCATTTCCGATATTCGCGGACAAGTGGAGGAGACCGAACCCGAAGCCAAAGTGGAATTTATTCAAGTGTTGCAGGACATGATCGGTGATCTCACCAGTCAACCCGAACCGGTGGTGATCAAACTATTTTCCGAAGATGCCAAGCTTCTGGAGGAAACCGCGCCCAAGGTCGCCGAGGCCATCGGCAAGATTCACGGCGTGGTGGATGTTTTGAACGGAATAGAAAACACCATCAGCGGGCCTGCGGTAACGTACCAGGTAAACCCAACTGTGGCCGCACGAGCAGGATTCACGCCAGAGGAAGTGGCACTCGACGCTGCCGCGATTCTGGAAGGGGAGCCCGCCGCGCTGCCGGTAATTTTGAACGATCGCCCTTATACCATTCGAGTGCGATTTCCGGAAGCAAACCGATCTTCACTGGAAAGCATGAGCAACACGCTGCTGGGGAGTTCAACTGGCCGCACCGCTACGCTGGGTTCCTTGGCCACTGTAAAGGAAGAGGCGGGACAGACGGAGATTCGGCGCGAGAACCTGCAGCGGCTGGTAGAGGTCACCGGTCGATTCGAAGGCGTAGATCTGGGGACGGGAATTGCGTCGGTGCAAAAAACAGTTGAAGGCCTGCATTTGCCGAGTTCCATACGGGTGGAATACGGCGGCATCTACCAGGAGCAGCAGAAATCGTTTCATGACTTGCTGATGGTTTTGTTGTTGGCTTTATTACTGCTTTTCGTAGTGTTGCTATTCGAATTCCGGACTTTTTCCGCGCCGATTGCAATTCTGGCATCGGCTCTTCTGTCGACTTGTGGAGGGTTCCTGGCGCTGCTCGTAACGCAAACAACGTTTAACGTAGCGTCGTTCATGGGCATGATCATGGTCATAGGGATTGTGGCCAAGAATGGAATTCTGTTGCTGGATGCGGAACAGCATTTCCGGGAACTAGGATTTGCGGCGAAAGACGCCATGATCCAATCTGGACGGCGACGCTTGCGACCTATCGTGATGACCGCGCTCGCGACGATTGCAGGCATGCTGCCGCTGGCGTTCGCCATCGGCGCCGGCTCGCAGATGCTGCAACCGCTGGCTATCGCCGTGGTCGGAGGAATACTAAGCTCCATGGTGCTGTCGCTGATATTCACGCCGGCCATAAACTATTACCTGCAGCCTAAAGACTCGCCTGAACCCATGGACATTCCGACGCCCACGCCAGCCTCGCCACCCGGTCTGTATCTCCGCTGACACTTGAAACTGCCGAATGAAGATCATTGATATCCGCGAAACTGTGGTTCCCATCAAGTCTAGAATCGCGAACGCATATATCGATTTCAGCCAGATGACCGTTAGCGTGCTGGCGCTGATTACCGACGTCGTGCGAGATGGCAAAAAGGTAGTGGGCTTCGGGTTCAACTCCAACGGGCGATATGCGCCCAGCGGTCTGTTGCGCGACCGTTTCATTCCGCGATTGAAAGCCGCGAAATCCGAATCTATCGCGGATCATACAGGCCAAAATCTGAATCCTTTCCGCATCTGGGACGTGCTCATGAAAAATGAGAAGCCAGGCGGGCATGGGGAACGATCCGTGGCCGTCGGTGTTCTGGATATGGCGGTGTGGGATGCGGTCGCCAAGATCGCGGGTGTGCCTCTATTTCGATTACTTGCGGACCGCTATCGCCAGGGAGTTGCGGAGCCGAGCGTGTTCGTCTATGCCGCCGGAGGCTACTACTACCCTGACAAAGACCTGCGTGCTTTACAGCACGAGATGCAAAGTTATCTGGATCTCGGCTATTCCGTCGTGAAAATAAAGATCGGTGGCGTCGAGCTACCAGAAGACTTGCGGCGTATTGAGGCAGTGCTGAAGCTGCTGAAAAGCCCGGATCAACTCGCGGTGGATGCCAACGGACGATTTGATCCTGAGACCGCAGTTGCTTACGCGCATGCGCTGGCCCCGTATGGTCTGCGCTGGTATGAGGAAGCGGGCGACCCACTCGATTACGAGTTGCAGGCCAAGCTTTCCGAAATCTATGCGCCGCCGATGGCTACCGGCGAGAATTTGTTTTCTGTGCAGGATGCTCGGAATTTAATTCGTTATGCGGGCTTGCGGCCGGATCGCGACGTGTTGCAGTTCGACTGCGCGCTCAGTTACGGTCTGGTCGAATATTTGCGGATCCTGGAAATGTTGCAGGAGCACGGTTGGTCGCCCAGGCGATGTATCCCGCACGGCGGCCATCAAATGTCATTAAATATAGCCGCCGGACTTGGTCTCGGCGGCAACGAATCTTACCCCGGTATTTTTCAACCCTTCGGGGGATTTGCGGACGGATTTCCGGTGCAGGATAGCTACGTCAAGCTGCCCGAAATTCCCGGGATCGGGTTCGAAGCCAAGGCGGAATTATACAAGGTGATGAAGGAACTCGCTGAGAGCTAGTCGTCGATGCCGTTGCCGCGACTCTCGTCCTACCCGCTTAGGGAACGACCATCGTGTTGATTCGCTTAGGAACTTCCCCCACCGGAATTATCGCTATGATTTTGCGCGTCGCGGTGTTTATTGCCGAGACCGAACGGTCACCGGAATTCGATAGGTACAAAACCTTGCCGTCTGGCGTGAATGTAATCCATTCCGGCACTGAACCGGTCGGTTTTTCTAGCCCCAGCGTATGGACAACGGGCAGTTCAACATGGCCGAGCAACTCAAGCGCAGGCAGCGCATACTGAAAAATCGCATTGGCGGCCGTGCTGGCTATCCACAGAGACTTGCCGTCTGGCGCAACTCCAATACCATGCGACGGTGTTCCCATTCTGCCTTCGGCGACGCCGTAACCTCCAGATTGGTCCGGCAACTTGATTCTTTGAATCTCGGCGTGCTTTTCGAAACTAACGACGGCGAAACCGTTAAATCCTGAAAGTTGGGTGAAAATTCTATTCGTGGACCCGTCAGCATTTGCCTCAAACGCCATCGGACGCACTCCGCTTCCCATGTTCAGGTCCCAGATTTCACGGTCACTTTGCAAGTCAACGACCGCGATTGTTTTTGCATCGATGGAGCCGGACACTGCATACTTTCCGTCCGGTGTCACATATACGTTGTGTACCGGGCCGCTCACCGGAATGCTCTTGGTTCTTTTCAGCGTCCCGGCGTCTATAACGTCAAGCGCGCCCTTAGCTTCGCGTATGCCCACGAGGACGCGCTTGCCATCTTTAGTGATCGCTAGGTTGTTCGGATGTCCGCTGAGGGGAACCTTCTCCAGGATGTGACCGCTGTCACCTTCGACCACATCGAGCACACTTTCCGATTCGTTGCTGATGTAGACGCGAGATCCGTCGGGACTGAATACTACCCCATGCGGCAACTCGATGCCTTGAATGGTCTGCACAACTTTATTCGTTGCAGGATCCACCACATCAACGGTGTTGCCTGCGCTGTTGGTGATATAAATGCGAACTTTCGATGAGCGCGTGACCGAGAGTGAATTTGTGAGGCTGTCTATCCAAGTCGCAATCGTCAAGAAGTCCGGATCATTTTGCGTAGCAAATTGCCGTCCGCCGGAGTGGAACGCCTCGCCTCCCGATTCCGGCGCGAGAGGATGCATCAGCAACCTGCTGGATGTAGGATCTCCTGGTGCAACGTGCTGCATAACGTTCTTGAAGTTTTTGCGCGACTCTTCGTCGGTCCATTCGCTATTCCCTGGGGATAAGCGCTCCAGGTGAAAAGCTCTGTTGCCTTCCGAGTGGCAGCCGTAACAGCGCGCGTGCCCCGGCCGCTCCTTCAGGAAAACGGGCTCGACTTCGGATTTGTAGGAGTGAAAAACCGCATCGTCGAGTGCATTCTCGCGGGGATTTAGATGTTTGGCTGCGAGCGGATGGGCATTTCCAATCCAGTCGGCGATCATCTGCCACTCGGGGTCACTTGGAGACGACCAGAATTTGCCGCCCGTGTGCGTCGGGTCGCCGCCGGCCACTGGCGCCAGCGGGTGGAGGAGCAGGCGGCTCTTCATCGGTTCACCTGGAGTGACCAGGCGAGAGACAACTTCAAAGTTCTGGCGTGATTGCTCTTCGGTCCAGGCGGAGTCTCCTGCAGAAAATTGTTGCAGCCGCAGGCGGGTGTTCATCACCGAATGACAATCGACGCAGCGCACGCCGCCCTCACGCCTCTTGAGAAAAATTGGTTCCACGCGTGTGCGATAGACATTGAAATCCAGTGGGGCAGGCCTGGCGGCATCGCTGTGCTGCGAATTTCCCGCTGGCGCGTGTTTTTCCGCAGCGTTTGCAGGCGAAATGCGCGAAGAGCTGGAATACCAAACTGCGCCACCAATCGCGAGTATCAGAACAACGTGGAGCGTTCGAATTGCAATTTCTTTCATTCGTTCACTGTGGGTGCACAAATCAAGAGATGTCGTTTATGGCAGTAAAAATGTAGGTCCGGGAGCAATCGTACTTCGATTAACGATAAATCTTGAATTAAGTTTTCTTTATCTTGGGCGGTACATGAATAGACCGGACTACACTGGACGACGAACGGAGCTTGGTTTGAAGCAAGCTGGACAGAAGATCAGCGCGGTCGCGGCTACCGGAAACCTGAGTACCGGCTTCCTTGAAGAGAGTCTCATAAGCGCAGTAAACCGTGGCGCTCATTTCATCGGCTGCGACGCCGGCAGCACCGACTCGGGGCCTTATTATCTCGGTTCTGGAAATCCTCGCGGCCCGCGGCAAGGGGTCAAACGAAACCTAGGACTGATTTTGCGCGAATCGTTGCGGGCTGGCATCCCTGTTATCATCGGTACGGCGGGCCATGCCGGCGGACGGCCTCACTTGCAGTGGACCGTGGAGATCGTTCGCGAACTGGCCCGTGAACACGATTGGCACCTTAGGCTGGCCGCCATCGACAGCGAAATAGATCCAGCGGTTCTGATAGCTGCTTTCCGCAAAAACGAAATCAAGGCGCTTTCTCCAGCACCGATTTTCAACGAACAGGTCATCGGCCAGGCTCAAAGGTTTGTGGCCATGATGGGGATCGAACCACTTCAAGCGGCGCTTGCCGGCGGCGCGCAAGTAGTTATCGCGGGCCGTTGCAGTGATGTTGCGATTTATGCTTCATATCCCGTGATGATGGGCATCCCCAAGCATGTGGCATTTCACGCTGGCAAGATCCTGGAGTGTGGTGCCGCCAGTGTAGCGCGGCGTTTATACCCCGATTGTATGGCCGCTGAACTGGATTCGGAAGGCTTTACCGTAGAGCCGCCCAATCCTGTGTTGCGATGCACGCCGCAAAGCGTTGCTGCTCACACGCTTTATGAAAATGCTGATCCTTACATGTTGATCGAACCCGGCGGCTCCCTGGATACGACTGCTGCGCGTTATCACGCGGTAACTGACCGTTCTGTGCGAGTGGAGGGCGGACGATTTGTACCTGCCGAAAAATATACCGTGCGCATCGAAGGCGCCAGCCTCGCTGGTTACCGTTCGATCGTAATCGCAGGAATCAGAGATCCTCTTATCCTGAGACAACTTGACAGTTTCCTTTCAAGCTTGCGTGCAACCGTAGGGCGCAAAATTGCAGATAATCTGGCGCCGCCACCGGAATCCTACACACTGAATTTTCGAGTCTATGGCCGCGACGGAACGATGGGCGCACTGGAATCTAATCCAGCCATCGAGGGTCATGAGGTCGGATTGATTATTGATGTGGTGGCCTCATCGCAATCTTTGGCGTCGGAAATTTTGCCGCTGGTATGGCATTCCGGCTTGCACCATCCCATTCCTGAATATCAGGGATTGGTGAGCAATTTCGCCTTCCCTTTTTCGCCGCCCGGAATCGATGTCGGGGCTGTGTACCGGTTTTGCTCCAATCATGTTTGGGAATTGGAGGATCCGTGCGGTCCATTCCGAACTACATGGGAAGAATTGTAGGAAAGGGAACATGCTGGAACTGTGGCAGCTCACAAAATTGATTCGCAGCAAGAACGCCGGCCCGTTCGAGCTAACCTTCGACATTATGTTCAAGGACGTGGAGAGCTACGAAGTCGTCTTACTTCTCAATGTTCTCACCCCGAAGACGGTTAGTCAGCTGTACGATGTGCCGGAGGACGAGGTACGATTTTTCAAAATCAGAGACATCCTTACGATCAAATTCTCTATTCCCAGAAAGACATTCTCCGGTGATGTGAACGATACGGATGTTTACGGTGGGCAGTTTCATGGACCGCTCGTTAGACTCCCGGTCGAACAGGCATAAGTTGATTTACAGCAATTTGCGGAAGCGTTAGCATTGGTTCTAAACGGAAATTAATTTCAGTTTAAGCGAGTTGCACGCGCGGTGAAGTATGCTCTCCGCGCCGTCGTACACACCTGATTGGATTGGCGGCTCTCGCAATCGTGATTCCCGGATTTAAAGGAGGCACCGTTCACACCGGACGTCATTTTCTGCAGATCCCCGGTCCAAGCAATATTCCGGATCGCGTGTTGCGGGCTATCGATCGTCCGGTAATGGATCATCGTGGGGCGGAATTTGGCGCGATCGTAAAAGAATCATTAGAAAATCTCGCAAGAGTAATTCAAACCAGCGGACCGGTGGCACTGTACCCGGCGTCTGGCTCGGGAGCCTGGGAAGCCGCGATCGTAAATACGCTGTCGCCTGGTGACCGAGTCTTGATGTTCGAGACCGGACACTTTTCAAATCTCTGGAAGCAGGTTGCCGAACGATTTGGGATTCATGTCGATTATCTTCCAGGTTCGTGGCGCAGGGGAGTGGTCGTCGAGGATGTCGAAGCCAAACTATCCGAGGACAATGTGCATCGCTGCAAGGCTGTGATGCTGGTGCACAACGAGACCTCGACGGGTACAACGTCCAAAATATTCGAAATACGTAAGGTGATGAACCGTCTTAATCATCCTGCGTTGTTGATGGTCGATGCCGTTTCATCGCTCGGCTCAATTGATTATCGCCACGACGAGTGGGAAATTGACGTTACGGTGGCCTCGTCGCAAAAAGGCCTGATGTTGCCGCCGGGACTAGCGGTCAATGCCATTTCGGAAAAAGCACTGGCCGCCGGCAAAACAGCAAAACTTCCGCGATCGTACTGGGATTGGAAAGAAATTCTGGCGTTAAGTCGAAACGGTTTTTTCCCCTACACGCCGTCAATCAATCTGATTTACGGCCTGTGTGAAGCGCTGCACATGCTGCTAGAAGAGGGCCTACAAAATGTTTTTTGCCGGCATCGGAGTCATGGCCAGGCAACTCGCGCCGCGGTGCGCGCCTGGGGCCTGGATCTCGTTTGCAACGAACCCGGCGAATATTCCAACACTGTCACCGCGGTTTTCACGCCCCAAGGCCACAGCGCCGACGCGTTAAGAGCCGCCATTCTGGCGGAATTTGATATGTCTCTTGGGGCCGGATTATCAAAATTAGCGGACAAAGTTTTTCGCATCGGCCACCTGGGACACTTCAACGATCTGATGCTGGCGGGAACGCTGGCTGGCGTGGAGATGGGGTTGCGGTTGAGTGATGTCCCGCATACGCAGGGCGGAATAATGGCCGCTCTCGATTCACTTGCTCAAAACCGTAACCACGTCCAATTGGGGACGCCGCACTTGTGAGGCGCGATTCTCTTGCCTGGCTTGCGAATGTACAGGACTGATTTGCGCCCAAAAATCTTTTCGGCGACGACCAATGTCCTGATACTGCTGTGCATCATGTATGCCCTCACGTACATTGACCGGAATAATGTCAGCACCGCAGCGTTCGTTTTCAAACAGGATCTGCATCTCACTAACACTCAGATAGGGTTCGTTTTTTCAGCTTTTGCTTATCCTTACTTAATTTTCCAGATCGTCGGCGGCTGGGTTAGCGATCGTTTCGGAGCGCGCTTGGCGCTGACGGTTTCTGCGATCATCTGGGGAGCTGCAACCCTTCTGACTGGGAAAGCCCACGGGTTGGCCGCGTTAGTTTGTGCGCGACTGCTGCTGGGATTCGGCGAAGGCGCAACTTTTCCTACCGCCACACGCGCCATGAGCGACTGGCTGCCGGCAGAAAAACGTGCTTTTGGGCAGGGCGTTACCCATTCCAGCGCGAGACTAGGCAACGCTCTGACGCCGCCCATCGTGGCCTGGCTGATCGCCTACGTCACCTGGCGCGGCTCCTTCCTCATTCTGGGAATTATCAGCCTTGCCTGGGCCGTCACGTGGGGCCTGTATTTTCGAAATGACCCGGCCACCCACCCGGCCATTACCCAACGCGAGCTGAATGTACTTCCAGATTACGCTGCGAAACAGAACTGGCCCAAAAAATCTATCCCTTGGGCGAGTTTGATCTGGCGAATGCTACCCGTAACCGCGGTCTATTTTTGTTACGCTTGGACGCTATGGCTTTATCTCGCATGGATACCATCCTTTTTTCTTCACAGCTACGGTTTAAAGCTGCAAAACTCCGCGTTGTTTTCAGCGGGCGTATTTTTCGCTGGAGTTGTCGGCAATACCCTCGGCGGTGTTCTCAGCGACCACATACTCTCTCGCACCGGAAGTCGCGACAAAGCTCGCCGCAATCTGATTATCATAGGATTTCTCTGTTCACTGGCCTGTATGATTCCTCTGTTGTTCTTGCATAATTTGACAGACGCAGCGATTTGCTTGAGCCTGGCCTTCTTTTTCTCAGAGTTCACCGTGGGTCCCTTGTGGGCCATTCCCATGGACATCGCGCCCAGATTTGCAGGTTCAGCGAGTGGCCTGATGAACACCGGCACGGCATTCGCCGCGATCATTTCGCCGCTGGTATTCGGTTTCATCATCGATAAGACTGGTAATTGGGAGCTGCCGTTTATCGGGAGTATAGGGCTGCTCCTCCTCGGTGCAATTCTGGCTTTTTGGATGAAACCTGAGCAGTCCCTGGCTGGGGCCGAATTACTCGACACCACCGGACCGAGCAAAGTCGTGGTCCGATGACCTTCGTAGGAATATGAAGTGCGAGGAAATGTTTCCAACGCGTTTCTAGGACAATTTTGTCACCGTTGACTCCATTACCGCTTAGCTCGCATGCCAAACCGATTGACGTGTTTGCCGAAGCGGCTAATCTCGAAAAGGAATTAAGGCGCACAGTAAAGGGAGAGGTCCGCTTTGACCGGGGCAGCCGAGCACTGTATGCGACCGACGGTTCGAACTATAGGCAAATCCCAATCGGCCTGGTGGTACCGCGCGACGACCAAGACGTAATCGCTGCACTGGATGCCTGCAGAAAATATCATGCTCCGGTACTCGCGCGTGGAGCGGGCACGAGCCTCGCCGGGCAATGCTGCAACGTGGCGGTGGTTTTAGATTTCACGAAGTACATGAATAAAATCCTGGAAATTAATCCTGAACAGAGGTTTGCTCGTGTGCAACCCGGCGTGGTTCTTGACACTTTGCGCAATCAGGCCGAGCTGCATCAGTTGACCTTTGCGCCCGACCCCTCGACGCATAATCGCTGCACCATCGGCGGAATGATTGGCAATAATTCCTGCGGTACGCACTCTCTGCTCGGGGGAAAAACTGTCGATAACGTCGAGGCTTTGCGAATACTGCTTTATGACGGCTCGCAACTGACCGTGAGCGCCGCCAGTGAAGAAAAACTCAATCTGGCGACAAATCCGGGCGGGCGTGAATCCGAGATATATGCCAAGTTGCGCCGCCTGCGAGACCAATATGCGGACCAGATTCGCGCTCGCTTTCCGCAGATTCCTCGTCGCGTCTCCGGCTACAACCTCGATGAACTGCTGCCCGAACGCGGCTTCAATGTTGCTCGCGCCCTCGTCGGCGCGGAGGGAACTTGCGCGATCGTCCTGGAAGCAAAGTTGAAGCTCATCCACAGTCCGCAGCATAGAACGCTGCTGGGACTTGGCTACGAGGATGCCTTTCTCGCTGCGGACCACGTGCCCGAAATACTGGAATACCGGCCTATCGCTTTGGAAGGCTTTGAAGGAAGCATCGTGGACGGGTTGAAACAAAAAGGCGCGGCCAACGTTGATCTTCTTCCCGAAGGCCGCGGCATCTTGCTAGTGGAATTCGGAGCTGATGATCCGGCCGCAGTCCGAAGCTGTCGCGCACAAGCTACTCGAACGATTGAAACACGCGGGCGCACCACCCACGGCGCGGCTGTACACCAAAGAAGAAGCGCTTCATGTCTGGCATTTGCGCGAAGCGGGTCCCCGAGCAGCAGCTTTTGCGCCGGGCGCGGTACCCGAATGGGAAGGCTGGGATGACGCCGCTGTAGCTCCGGAAAAGCTGGGTGGCTACCTGCGCGATATTCGCAAGCTGATGGACGAATACAGCTATCGAGGGTCATTTTATGGCCACTTCGGTCACGGCTGTGTTCACATGCGCGTCAGCTTCGATCTCCAAAGTGAGAATGGAATTCGAAAGTATGCGGAATTCATCGATCGCGCCGCCGATCTGGTAATCAACTACGGCGGTTCGCTTTCCGGCGAGCATGGCGACGGGCAGTCGCGCGGAGCCTTGCTGCCCAAAATGTTCGGCCCTGAACTGATGCGCGCTTTTGCCGAATTCAAGTCCATCTGGGATCCCGGAAATATGCATGAACCCGCACAAAGTCGTAAGTGCCTACCTGCCCACTGAAAATTTGCGGCTGGGTGCCGATTACCGCCCACTCGAGCCAAAGACACAATTTGCATTTTCCGGCGATGACGGTTCTCTCGCGAAAGCGACGTTGCGGTGCATCGGACTCGGAGCCTGTCGTAAACAGGATGGCGGGGCGATGTGCCCTAGCTACATGGTCACCCTCGAAGAAGAACACAGCACCCGAGGCCGCGCCCATCTGCTTTTCGAAATGCTGCAGGGCGAAGTGATCCGGGAAGGCTGGCAGGACGAGCACGTCAAGAAAGCCCTGGACCTGTGCCTGTCATGCAAAGCTTGCAAGTCCGAATGCCCCGCGAATGTGGATCTGGCCACTTACCGTGCGGAGTTTTTGTCGCACTACTACGAGAAGGAGTCACGCCCGCTGCATGCGCATCTCTTCGGCAAGATCGACCGATGGGCGCGTTTGGCTTCTCCGTTTGCTGCGCTTCTCAACTTTATCGGAAGCAGGTCCGCGGCGCGTGTTTTTATAAACAAGTTTCTTGGCTTGGCTCCGCAACGTCAGCTTCCTCAATTCGCAGCGACCAATTTCAAACGCTGGTTTAGAAATCGGCGCTCTTCCAAAGCCATTGAATTCTCGAAGACGAGGAAACAGGAAGTCTTTCTCTGGGTGGACACCTTCAACAATTATTTCCATCCCGAGACCTGCCGTGCTGCTTTGGAAGTTTTGCAGGATGGGGGGTTTCAGGTAACAACTTCCCGGCAACACTTGTGTTGTGGACGCCCCCTGTACGATTTCGGCATGCTCGACGACGCCAAGAAATATCTGCTCCGCATCATGCAAGCGCTTGGCCCCCAGATCGACGCGGGACTGCCCATCGTGGTGCTCGAGCCCAGCTGTGCGTCGGTCTTTCGCGACGAACTGGTTAATCTATTTCCTAACGATGTCACCGCCAAGAAATTACGTTCGCAGACGTTTCTCTTGAGCGAATTTCTGCAACATCATGCCGTCGGATATCAACCCTCGCCGCTTCCGCGAAAAGTTGTCGTTCAGGGCCATTGTCATCATAGAGCGCTGATGACAATGACCGATGAAGAAGCATTGCTGCGTCGCATGGGCGCCGACGTGAACTTGCTCGATTCGGGTTGTTGCGGAATGGCCGGGGCATTTGGATTTGCAAAAGAAAAGTTTGATATCTCCCAAGCCATCGGTGAACGCGTACTGCTGCCGACCATTCGCCGGCAACCGAGTGAGACATTGATTGTCGCCGATGGATTCAGCTGCCGCGAACAGATCCGGCAGTGCACGGGAAGAGACGCATTACACTTAGCCGAAGTGCTCTCGATGGCAATGAAACAGAGAACCACTGCTGCGAAACCCGAGGATCGCTAAATGAAACGGCGCGATTTGCTGAAATCTATCGTTCCAGTTGGAGCCGCCCTGATGCTAAACAAACGGATATTTGGCGCTGACGGCCAAACACAAACTGAGCCTGCCGGGAAGCGTCCTGAGGAAGGTTCGGGGTTGACCAGATATGTCGCCGAATTCGTGCTGAACCTGAAATATGAAGACGTTCCGGCCGATGTTGTTTCCCTGGGGAAAAAATCGATTCTCGATGGTTTCGGTCTGGCTCTTGCTGGATCAATGGCTGATTCCGGTGCGATCAGCCGTAAATATGTGGAGGAGTACTTCGGAACCTCCCGAGAAAATGCAACGCTGATCGGAAGTTCGGAGAAAGCCAGTCCTCGCTTCGCGGCTTTCGTCAACGGTGTCTCCATTCACGCTGACGATTTCGATGATACGCAACTGGCCATCGCCAAGGATCGCGTGTACGGCTTGCTGACGCACCCCACCGCGCCCGTTTTGCCCGCGGCATTCGCTATCGCGGAAGCCAACAATATTTCTGGCAAAGCAATGATCGCGGCGTATTTTGCGGGTGTGGAGGTGGAAACCAAAATCGCCGAGGCCATTGCGCCCCGCCACTACGTTGACGGATTCCATTCCACGGGCACTTGTGGTTCCTTTGGTTCGGCGGCGGCTTCGTCGAAGCTCAAACGGCTCACTCTGGAACAGACGCAGTATGCCTTCGGAATCGCGGGTGCCGAAGCTGCCGGTTTGCGCGAAAACTTTGGCACGATGACGAAACCGTTCCAAGCCGGGCACGCCGCGGAAAATGGAGTGGCGGCGGCTGACCTCGCCGCGCTGGGGTGGACCGCCGCGCCGCAGATTCTTGAAGCGCCGCGGGGTTTTTTTCACGCCTACGGCGGATCGTTTGATCTTGCAGCCATTCAAAACAAGCTCGGTAATCCGTGGACGTTCGCCACTCCAGGTGTTTCTTTGAAGCCTTATCCGTCGGGCTCACTCACGCATCCGGCGATGACCGCAATGTTACGCCTGATTCAGAAATACAACATTGCACCGGCTGATGTCGAAAAAGTTGACATCGGCACAAATCAAAACATGCCCAATGCGCTGATCCACCACCGTCCGCAAACCGGTTTACAAGCTAAGTTCAGTATGGAGTTCTGCATCGCGGTTCTCTTGCTCGAACGTAAGGCCTCGCTGGGGCAGTTCACCGACGCGTACGTAAACCGTCCGGAGGTCAAGGCTTTGGTAAAGCGCGTCAACTTTTATGTTGACCCGGTCGCCGAGAAGGCCGGTTACGACAAAATGACTTCGCTCATAACTGTGCATTTAAAGGACGGCAAGGCGCTGACGGATCGGGCCGATTTCGCAAAGGGAAGTCCTGCCGATCCGATGACGATGGGAGAGGTAAACACGAAATTCCGAGGATGCGCGGAGTACGCGGGTTGGTCCAAGTCAAAAACCGACGCGATTATCGAAGCGGTCAGCGTCCTGGAGCGCGCCCCCGAGGTGAAACAATTAGCCAAACTGCTCTCGCGCTGAGCTGAGTGCTGTGCTGGAATTTCTCACGTAAACGACTCAGTCGACAATATTGGCCGGTCGGAGTCGATAAAAAACCAAGCCAATCCGCTTAGCACTGTGATTGCCGCCGCCAGATCCAGCGCGTAGTTCCACCCCAGCTTCGCGGCTACATATCCGGTCAAAACCGGCGAAATCCAACCTCCCAGACTGCCAAACGTCGACATCGTCCCAGAAATAGATCCAGAGAATTGTGCGGAAATATCGTTGCAGGTGGTCCACAGAACTGCCGAGGCAGCAAAATTGAATCCCGCGGCAATAGCGAGCTGTAAAAGAGCCAGCGTGTTATTCGCGGTTTGACTTCCGGACCACAGCAACGCTGCGGAACACGCGATGGCCAGCCACGCCGAGGTTCGCCTCCCCGTGCGCTTGCCGAGTTTTTCCACTGCACGATCGGAAAGCCAGCCCCACAGCGGAACCAGAATCACGTTGGCCACAAATGGCGCCGAGGTCCAAAAGCTTGCTTTGGTAATGGTCATGCCTCGGGCCTTCATCACGTAAACAAAAAACCAGGTAAAGAATATGTACACGGGATAGACCAGGCAGAAGTGACTGACCATCAGCCCCCAGGTCGAGCGTGTCGTCAAAATCTTTTTCCATGGGACAACCGCTACCCGCGCGGTTGAAACGTTATCTTCTTGGGGAACTTTTTGTCGTCCCCGAATCAGGTTAAGTTCTGCGGCGTTAACTTTCGGATGCTCTTCAGGGCGGCTCGTGACGTAGGTATAGCAAAGAACAGCCAGTGCCGTGCCCACGATGCCAGACACAACAAAAGATGCGCGCCAACCCCAGTTTTTTATCAGCCAGGAAATGAAAAAGGGTGCGACGATTCCGCCCGCGCCTACCCCAGCTAAAAAGATGCTGGTGCCGAACGCCAACTCCTTTTCCCCAAGCCAGTAGGCCATCATTTTATTGCCTACCGGCAGCGCTGCCGCCTCGCCAAGGCCCATGGTGAAACGCACCAAGGCAAAAGCCCACGCAGCTCCGAGCCATTTAATTACCGGCAAATTTGGGGCAATGGCAGTAAGCGCGGTAAAAACAGAAAACCAGAGAATGGCCCCTGCCAATACCCGTCCAGGTCCGAAGCGGTCCGCGAGCCAGCCACCGGGCACGTGGAAGATCGCATATCCCAGACTGAACGCGCCAAGAATCCAGCCCATGCTTTGGGTCGTGAAGTGATATTCCTCGAGAATGAATTTTGCCCCGATGCCAAGATTCAGCCGGTCGATGTAGGTCACGCCGGCGACGATTGCCAGCACCACGACAATCCGCCAGCGCACGCGAGTGGGAGCCAAACTAGCCACGGTCATTGCATTGCGCGATGAAATAGGAGTGCCACCTGAGTCGACATGGCTTTGAAGTACGTCAGACGCCGTCTATGGTTGAACTTCATATACATTTACTCGGGCGGCGCTGCTTCCGTGGCGCGGAACGGCCAGGTAGTAGCGATTCAATTCAGGCACGAGGATTCCGGTCTTGGCGCGAAATCCTCCCGGAACCCTGGCGAGAAGAGCATAGTGATCCGCGTCTTTCTGGTTAAAAACATCTACGAACTGGTCGCCGGCAAGATACAGACGATGGTGGCCGGCGTCATAGGCCATGTCATCGACCATGCCGACCGTGGGCAAGCTGTCGATTACTTTTCCGCTATCCGAATCCATCACCACCAGTTTTCCGGGCTTGCGCGCGACAACAAATAAGCGGTGATTCTTTTCATCCAAGGCTAAGGCCACGTTTTGCTGAATACCCGCCGGCAGTTTCCATTCGTGTTGCAACGCCGTCTTCCCGCGCTCCATCACTCCCACTGTGTTGGTGCCGGTGATGTTACAGAAAAGCCGGGGCCCAGACTTTTCAAGAACGACCGCCTCGACGCGATTTGAATCTATCTTGATATCGCGAACCTTTTTATCGGCGCTGAGATCCAGGACGGTGATGAACGAGTAAGGCGTCTTGGCTTCCCGCCCGCCATTCACCACATACATATATTTTGCGGCCGGATCGTAGGCCATGGAATCGGCATCTGGATCCAACCCCATTTTTCCAAGCGGTTGATAGCTCTGCGCGTCATAGATGTTCACGGCAGATTCGTCGCCATCCACTACAAACAGCTTGTTAAATTCCTTGCGGTAAAGCACGGCGTGCGGAGCTTTCATATCTTCGATGGTGTGAATCAGCTCATTCGCGTTCGTATCGAAAACGAGCAACTTGCCGTTCTCTTCGGCGGTGAGAAACAAGCGGTGACCCTCCAGATCGATCGCGAAGTGGTCAAAATCCCCGGCTTTCAGCGACGCCAGAGGAATGCTCTGCAACAGTTTCAGCGGGGACTTGGCTGCTGGCGTGCTATGAGCCTTAGCTTGCGGACTGCTCTGCGCTAAACCTCCAACGGCCACAGTAATGCACAGCGCGGCCACTGCGAACAATTTGCTTTTCATTTTGGTATCTCTCCCAGA
Organism: uncultured Acidobacteriota bacterium; assembly: GCA_963819625.1. Taxonomy (GTDB): domain Bacteria; phylum Acidobacteriota; class Terriglobia; order Acidiferrales; family UBA7541; genus Acidiferrum. The sequence continues at coordinate 183,265 of CAWFWY010000013.1, read as the reverse complement.
TTTGTAATGATTTTATTGCGATCGAGAAACCGACTGCCCATTAATTCGGCAGCTCCCGAGTTTTTTCTTGTTGCACCGCTTGTAATGCCTGCGGATTCAATCCCAGGGCTTTCAGAATCGTGGGAGCGATTTGGGTGGTCTGCACCGGAGTCTTGATGATTTGTGGATGCAAACCCGGCCGGGACAACAGCAAGGCCACATTGATGTCCTGTTTGTGAAACCCTCCGTGTTCCGCGAGAAATTTGGTGTCGGCCTCCATATACAGACCTCCTAAACGAGGGACTAAGAGGACGTCTGGCGTGCGCGCGTCGTGAAGCGGGTCGTTGAACATCAACTTGAGAGCTTCTCCGGCGAGAATTTCCTCCACGTCGGTTGCCGATTCGTTTTCTGGCTTGCTCAGGGTATCGACCACTTTTTGCGTTTGCGCCTGATCCTTGAGCCAGATCGAAGCCAGATCGCCGTCCTGATATGCGAACGTGAGCGCGCCGGGATGCGAGGTCTTCATAATTCCTTCGAGAATCGTGTCCGCTACCAGTTGCCGCTTCCTGTGATCCATAGGCGACTCGCCGTGCTTGGAGGTCACGATGACCAGAGTGGAGTTTTCCAAATTGCTCCGCTGTAAAGCCCCCATCAGCTTTCCGATGGATTCATCTGTGTGTCGCAAAGTTTCCGACAACACCTCACCGGGCGTACCCATCTCATCGGTGTAGCCGCCCAATTTTTGTCCCATGCTGAATGCTTGAAGAGAAGTGCCAAACAGGCTCGGAGTCGGAGCATTCTTTGTTCCGCTGTGATCCCTGCCGTTAATTTCATTCAGTACTGCAGCTATTTTCTTGTCGTCAAAAATCTCCGCCTTTTTAACATCGCGGCTGGCTCCCGAAGCCGCCAACTCCGGCGTGAATAAGTCCTCCACGCCCTTACCGGAGGGACCATTTGTCATTTCGTAAGAGGGATGTTTGTCTACCCATGCAGTGTGCAAATTCGCTCGGCGAACAACTTCGAAAATAGTGTTCACGCGCAGGTAATCGTGGGGGTAAACGGCGGAGCAACCCTTTTTCGGATCAAGCGGGAGCTTGGCGGGATCAATACCGCCGCCGTCGACTAACTTGTTGTCGCGATCGATTCCACTGTCCCACACAATTTCCGTCCCGGTTGTCTTGCAATCGGAACCTGCAGGCGAAAGATCGCGAGCGTAGGCTCCTTCGTACCACAGCCCCGTAGATATTGGCGACCCCCCCGTGACGATGGACATCAGGCCAGGAAAAGAATCGGAGGGCTTTGAGGTTGACGCTTGCGTATACGTCACTCCGCGAGAGCTCAGTCGCGCCAGACTCGATTGGGGATTCGACTTTATGAAATTAGCAAGATCCAAAGCATGCAGACCATCTACGCTGATGAGCAGCACGTGACTGATTTTAGGCGCACTGGCCGCTGCTTCACCATTCCGGTGAAAGATGATTCCGGCGAGAAGTATAAGAAGGGCAAGAGCGAGGCTGAAGACTGTCTTTCGGGTGAATACTTTCTTTTGGTGGTGAAAGCTGGGTGACGCATCGGCCTCACGTTTATTTGCAGCAAGCTCATTTTCTGTGCTCAACGGTTTTCTCCTCGATGCGGTAATACTCTTCAAGACCGATGGTGTCCTCTATGTCCTTGCGAACTTTTTTGAATGCTTCCTGCTCCATCCCGGTATGGCCTGTTTCCTTAAGGCGTACAAAAAGTTCTTTCACCGATTTGAACACCACGGCTATTGCGCTGATGGCGTCGTTAGCCATTTTGTAGCCCATGTCTTCGAGTTCTCGGATTCCAAGAATGGGTCTGTTGAGCCGGTTGCCTTCACTGTTCACGTAGATCAATGGCGCGCGAATCTCGCGCGCCGCCTGACGAGCTTCGTCGGCACTGTTTGGGAAAATCATGATCATGTCGGCGCCGGCCTCCGCATAGAGATTCGCCCGGCGGACGCCCTCTGCGAACCCGTCTGTGCACATCGCATCCGTGCGAGCGGCGATTACAAAACCGGGATCGCGCCGGCTGTTGACCGCGTAGCGAATCTTTTCGCACATTTCCTCCGCGGGAATCACGTGCTCCTGACCTTTGTGGTAGTGCACGCGTTTGGGAAACACTTGATCTTCGATGTGCAGCGCAGCCGCCCCCGCTTGTTCAAGCAGTTGCACGGTTCGAATTACGTGGACAGCGTCTCCGTAGCCGGCGCCGGCATCGACCATCACAGGAATGGAAACGGCAGCGGTCATTCGCCGCGTGGCCATAGCCACCTCTTCCAGACTGAGAAGGGGCTCCGGCACGCATGAACTGGCTCCCAACGCGTAGCCGCCAATGTCCAACGCCCGAAATCCCACCTGTTCGGCAATTTTGGCGGTGAGCGGGTCGTACGCGATGGGCGCGTGAATAATTCCCGGCGAGCTGAGCATTTCTCGAAACACTGCGGTCATGCTTTTCAAGGTGAGCACTCCTTATGACGTCACGAACTGAGGGCCGGCTGGACAATAGCGCCCAGATGTTTTTCTTTCCTCTCCACACTTTTACTTGCATCCACAAAGATCCAGATCACTCCGGCTAGGAAACTCATAAGAGCGGCAAAGTCGAGCGCGCGCGTCCACCCAAACGTTGTAGCGATATATGCCGTCAACACCGGTGCGATTCCGCCCGCACTGTTGGCGCAGGTGTTCATCAAAGCCGAAAGTGAGCCCGAATGATTGGGCGCCAGGTCGATGCAGGCGGCCCACCAACTGGGTGCCGCAAAGTTGCTGAAGCCTGCCGCGCCGGCCAGCAAGAGGATTGCTCCCGTATTGTCCGCGGTCCGGCTGCCCAGCCACAACAGTAGCGCGGAGCAGGTCATACCGAACCACGCCGTGCTTTGCCGCCCGCGACGCACACCGAAATGTTTCACCGCTTTATCCGAAAGCCATCCTCCGATTGGAGACATCAGTGTCATCGCGATGAATGGAGTTGTGCCCCACAGCCCGCCTTTAGCGACAGTAAGCCCGCGCACATGCGTGAGATAGATGAAAAACCAGGCGAAGTAAATAAAAGGGGTGTAACCATGGAAGAAATAGCTAAGCAAAAGCGCCCACACCGAACGGTTCGAAAGGATTTTTCGCCACGGCGTTTTAACAGCTGTACTTGGGCGGCTGCTGGACGCATTGTCATCCGCGCCAAGAATTCTCAGTTCAGCGGAATTTACTCGCGGATGTTCGTCGGGCCGGTTGGTGGAAAAAACAAACCATATCAATGCCACGATAAGAGCAAAAATACCCGAAACCAGAAAAGATGATCGCCAGCCCCAGTGCTGCATGGTCAATGCAAACAGCGCCGGCGCCATCACGCCTCCGGCTCCTACGCCTCCGAGCAGCAAGCTGCTTCCGATCCCGCGTTCTGTTCTAGTTGTCCAGAAAGCCACCATTCTGTTGGCATTCGGATAACTGGCTGCCTCTCCCAGCCCGGTCAGAAATCTCACCACGCCAAACGTCCACGCCAGATTCAGCGATAACCTCAACGCGAGAAAGGGAACCAGGTTCATCGCCATGGTCAGGGTCGACCACCACAGAATCGCCAGCGTTAGAGTCTTTCGAGGCCCAAAACGGTCCGCCGCCCAGCCAGACGGTATTTGAAAGAGCGCGTAACCAAATGCGAATGCTCCAAAGATCCAGCCCATCGCCTGGCTTGAAAGATGAAATTCTTCCTGGATGGATTTCCCCGCGATGCCGAGATTCAGGCGCCCGAAAGCCGTCGCGACCATAATCAGTGAAAGAATGCCTAGGATTTGCCAACGAACGTTGGTCGGGCGTGCGGTGCTCAATTGAATTTCGGTCCTCTCGCCAGGCTGCAGGTCGCCAGGCTGCAGGCGAATGGAGCGACGGTGAGCGTCACGTGAAAGAAACAATTCAACAACGACGCGGATGCTACGTTGCACGAATTTTCAAGTCAACGGCGATTCGCGGGTGAGGAGGTAACTACGATCATAGAATGAAGAATTGAAGCGTATTCCCTGCGAAATAGCTAATGTGCGAAGTATGACTTAAACGAAAATTAATCTTACTTTAAGTCCAAAAAACGATGTTTCAACTATCCTTGCCAAGCCCGTCAAACATGTAAATTCAATCCGTCATGAGATTCAAACTCCTCCGCACTACCGCTAAGCGCGAGGCGCGGTGAGTAATAATTCAGTCATCCACATTTTAGGAGAAGAAATGAAAAAGACGTCCTTCATGTTAATTGCGGCAGTGTTCTTGTTTGCCGCCGGCGTTAGATCGGAAACCGCCCCGCTGAAATTGGTCCAGACCATCAAGCTTCCAGATGAAATCAAAAGCCGCTTCGATCACTTCGCCGTGGATCTCAATGGCAATCGCTTGTTCGCCACGCCCGAAGACTATCACGCTGTCCTGGTTTTTGATTTGAAGAGCGGAAAGTTACTTCACACCATCAAGGGCATCGGCAAGCCACACGCCATCCTGTATCGCGAAGATTTGCACCAACTCTATGTCACGGACGGCGATGCCGGCGATCTAAAAATCTTTGACTCCAAAACTTACGCGTTGAAGTCCAGCGTTAAGCTTCTCGAAGACGCTGACTCAATTGGATACGATCCGGCTACGAAATATTTGTACATCGACAATGGTGGCGGCGATGTGCACGAGACCTATTCGATGCTGAGCGTGGTCGACACCACCACCGGTAAAAAAGTTGCGGATATGAAAATTGACGGCGAGACGCTGGAAGCCATGGCGCTCGAGACCTCCAGCCCAAAAATGTACGTAAATAACAAAGCCAAGAATCGCGTTGATGTGGTCGACAGGGAAAAGCGCGAAATTCTTGCCAGTTGGCCGATCACCAAAGGCAAAACCAACGTTGCCATGGCCCTAGACGAAGAGCATCATCGCTTGTTTGTGGCTTGCCGTAGTGGTGATCTGATTGTGTTTGACACCACTTCAGGTAAAGAGTTGGCCGGGTTGCCGATTGCGAAGGGCGTAGATGACCTGGTATTTGACAAGGGTAGTAAGCGAATCTACGCGGCCGCAGACGGCTTCGTAGATGTCTACCAAGAAGAGACCCCAGACAGCTATAAACTCCTCGCGAAGGTTCCTTCCGGACCTTCAGGCCGGACAGCGCGTCTGGTGCCTGAGCTGAAGCGCTACTTCGTTGCAGTGCCTCAACACGACACGACTCCGTCGGAGGTCTTGGTGTACGAAGTTCAATAAAGTTTGCAACTAGTCGAGGGGGGCTGAGGCCCGGACGGCTATGTGGGCCTCAGTCCTTAACTCCATGCGCACGATTTCACAGAAACGAAAATAGCCTTCGGAGAGATCCATTGAATTCCTGGAAATTACTTCTGTCGGCCTTCTCAATTGTTTTTGCGGCAGCATTTTCCGCGAGTGCCCAAAACCCAACGGTGGCCATTCGCGCCGGACATTTGTTCGATAGCAAGTCCGGTAAAATGCTGGAGAATCAGGTAATTTTGATCGAGGGTGAGACAATCAAGTCCGTGGGGCCTGCGGATAGCGCATCCATTCCGCCGGGCGCTCAGGAAATTGATCTGAGCAAAGCCACCGTACTGCCCGGACTGATTGACGGGCACACCCACGTTTTTGGCTTCGGGCTCGACGGTATCAAACCCGGCGGACCGCCATTTGCCAGCCCCATTAACGACTCCCGTGAGTATCGCACCATGCTGGCACTGGCTAACGCTCAGAAAGATATGCGCGCCGGCTTCACCACGCTACGCGATTTGATGAGCCATGGCGGCGGGTATGCCGATGTGGATATCAAGAAAATTATCAACCGCGGTGTCTTTCCCGGACCGAGGATGCAGGTCTCGACCATGGGTCTGGTGGCCACCGGGGAAGGTATTCTGGGATCCTCTGAAGTAAACCTGCCCCGGAACTACCAGACTGTTGACGGTCCCTGGGCCGCCCGACAGGCAGTACGCGAACAGATTCATTACGGTGCGGACTGGATCAAGTTTCACTCTACCGCCGGCTACGAAATTGAGCCTGACGGCAAGTTGTTCAGTGATCCAACTTTCACCAAAGAAGAAGTCGAAGCCATCGTTGATGAGGCCCACCGGCACCACAAGAAGGCCGCTTGCCACGCTTTCGGCGGAGAAGGCCTGCGCAATTGCATCGATGCCGGTGTCGACACCATTGAACACGCCATTGAAATGGACGAAGCGACCGCAGACGCCATCAAGAAGAAGGGTATTTATCTCGAGCTCACTGCTTATCACTACTCTCTTTCCGACTATACGGAAAAAGATGCCAAATCCACCGGTGGAAAGTACAGTCTGGAAGCCATGAGAGAGAAGAGTGGTCGGCTTGCAGTTGCGAAAGGATTGAAAATATCATTTGGAAGCGGAGTGGGCCCGTTCCCACATGGTAGCCAGGCGATAGAATTCGCCTATCTTGTGAAATATGGGATGACACCTGCTCAGGCAATTCAGACCGCGACTACTGTGGCGTCGGAAATGATGGGCTGGCAGGACCGTATCGGATCCATCGATAAGGGCAAGTTTGCGGATATCATCGCGGTATCGGGAGACCCATTGAAAGACATTACCGAACTGGAGCGCATCGGTTTTGTCATGAAGGGTGGACAAATCGTGCGAAACGACATCAAATGACCCCTGCAATACAGTTGTTGAAGATCGGATCTGTTGCACTTTTGAGTTTGTCAAGACCAGCGCAGTTTTTTGACTGCCGGCATCGCGAGCAATGCAAGGTCATATGCGTATTCTATTAGTCGAAGATGAGCGAAAAGTCGCCAATTTTGTTGCCCGCAGTCTGAGGGAAAACGCATACGCCGTGGACGTGGCCGACACCGGCGAGAAAGGCCTCGAGCTTGCCCGGGACGTAAGCTACGACGCGATTCTGTTGGACGTGCGCTTACCAGGGATGAGCGGAATCGAAGTGTGCAAGGAGTTGCGCCAACGGGGCGTTGAAGCCCCTGTCATGATGCTGACCGCCCGTGCGCTGGTAGAACAAAGAGTGGAGGGGCTGGACGCCGGCGCCGATGATTATTTAACCAAACCATTTGTGTTGGCCGAGTTTTTGGCGCGGGTCCGAGCCCTTGTTCGGCGGGGGTTCCACAAGGGCAATGCCCGGCTTCATTATGCGGATGTGGAGTTGGATCGGCATCGCCGGCACGCGACACGCGGAAAAGAAGTGATCTTTTTAACCTCCAAGGAATTTGCATTACTTGAATTACTACTCCTTCATGCGCCCGACCTAGTTACTCGTAGCGAAATTGTCGAGCATGTTTGGGACTATCATTTTGACAGTGAAACGAACCTGGTCGAGGTCTATATCAATCGCCTGCGGCAGAAGATAGACCTCAATGGAACCACCAAACTGATCCACACTGTGCGGGGGGTTGGCTATCGCCTAGGAATGCCGGAATGATGAAGGCAGACACTCTGCGCTTTCGTATGATTGTTTTGTTTTGTTCCGTTGTCGCAGGACTTCTCGCCGTTTCCTACCTTGCATTTTGGGCGCTTCTGGATAGGGAGGTTGGCGCTCAGCTAGATCGGCAGCTGCAAGAAACCGCCCGCCCGATCATTGCCGATCTCATCTCCGAACCTAATGTCGAAGATGTAAATAATCTCAACATTCCAGATGAGTTTTTTGAGCTTCTCAATCTAGATGGCACTGTGCTGCAACGCTCCAAGAATCTTTCTGCTCCTCTTAACTTGAAGGGTATCGATCCGCGGATTTCACAGCCGGCGTTTGGAATTGGAAGCCTGGACGATGGTCGCCATGTTCGCATGGCGCTCATTCCTTTCCAGCAGGTCAATGACCCTCGGATTCTGGTGGTGGCGCTGAGAACATCGCGTTTCGGCAGCACTCTTGAAAACTTTGGCAGCGTCGCTCTTGTTATTTTCCCTCTGAGCTTGTTGCTTACTGCGGGAATTTCGACGTTTTACGTTGGAAAAAGTTTGGCGCCCATTACCGCGCTAACGCATCACGCTGCGTTGATGGCCAAACGTGTGACGAGCCGTGAAGGCTTCTGGACTCCGTTGCCGGTGTCCACTCGTCATGACGAGCTGAGTCTCCTGGCGCAGACCATTAATCAGCTCCTTGAGAGAGTGGATTCTTCTGTTCGGCCCCTTCGGCAATTTGTTACCGACGCCTCCCACGAATTGCGCACGCCGCTTTCTGTCTTGCATGGAGAGACTCAGCTGCTACTATCGAAACCTCGCAGCGCGGAGGAATATCGGAATACACTTTGTGAATTCGACGAAGAATTCAAAAAATTAACACACATTGTCGAAGCACTCTTCACGCTTTCTGTGGCCGATGCCGGCCAGTTGCGCCTGACAAAGGAGCCGCTCTATCTCGACGAAGTGCTGGGAGAAGCCTGTGCGTTAGTGAAGTCACGCGCGGAAGCCAAGAAAATTGCACTGATCAGAGATCTGGAGTCCGATATTCCCTACCTGGGCGACGAAGCTTTCTTGCGGCAGTTGTTCTTGATATTTCTGGACAATGCCATCAAATATTCCGGGAATGGTACTCTCATTAAAGTGCGCCTTGAAAAAGATGACCGGGTAATCAAAGTTCATTTTGAAGATCAGGGGATGGGTATTTCTACAAATGACCTGCCTTTAATCTTTGAACGATTTTATCGCGCCGGCTCTTCCAATAACGGAGGATCACACCAAAGCGGCGGACTAGGACTGGCCATCGCTAAAGCTGTGGTCGAAGTCTTAGGTGGCTCGATCGAATGCCAGAGTACACCTGGACGCGGCTCGACCTTCACGGTTAATTTACCTGTTAGTATTTCACCCGTTAGCTTGCCTTCTTGATTTAAAAAAGTGCATTTGCACATCTAAATTTTTATTAATTCCCCATTAAGGCATCCAAACTGACATTCGAATAGCCTCCACGCAACTAGGGGGCATCCATGATTCCTCGACTTCGCTCGACTATATTTGTGTATTTCGCGGCCGTAGCGCTGGCGCTACTGTCGTCCTTTAATGTTCCGCCATTGCTCGGGCAAGTTGCCGGAGGCACTCTGGCCGGCACCATTAGCGACCCTTCCGGCGCAGAAATTCCCGATGCGCAGATTGTGATTAAAGATGTCGCGACCGGAGTGGAGCGCACCGTCACTACTAACAAAGATGGCTTCTACATTGCCGCTAACCTGCTGCCCGCGGTATATCAGGTCACCGTTACGGCCACCGGATTTAACACGGAAATCAAAACTGGGATAAAAATTAACGTCGGGGCGCAGCAAGAATTTAACCTCACGCTTCAGGTTGGAACCGTCACTCATCGGGTGGAAGTGACCGCCGAAGCTCCAGCAGTGCAACTCTCGACCTCAGATATCAGCGCCACTGTACAGGCGACAACAGTTCGTGAACTTCCATTGAATGGCCGCAGCTGGACCGATCTGGCCGCATTGCAACCCGGTGTCGATACCATTCAAACTCAGCCCAGCTTCTCTTCCGGTGCGGATCGCGGCAATCGCGGGTTCGGACAGCAGTTGACTATTTCAGGTGCGCGCCCACAGCAAAACAATTATCGTCTGGACGGAATAAGCCTGAATGATTACGCCAACGGCGCACCGGGCAGCGTCCTGGGTGGCAGCCTGGGCGTCGATGCTATTCAGGAATTCTCGGTGCTCACCAGTAACTACTCCGCAGAATATGGCAAAACTTCAGGTGGTGTGATCAACGCTATCACTCGTTCAGGCACGGGTGCATTTCACGGCAGCGCTTACGAATTTCTTCGCAACAGCGCCTTGGATGCCAGAAACTTTTTCGACGGTCCGCAAATCCCCTCCTTCAAGCGCAACCAATTTGGAGGATCCATCGGTGGCCCGATTATCAAAGAACGAACGTTTTTCTTTTTCGACTACGAGGGCATCCGGCAGTCCAAAGGCATCACTGCACTCACGACCGTGCCGTCTTTAGATGCCCGCAACGGGATGATTCACGATTCGGATGGGAATCCGATTACCGTGGCCATTGACCCCAAAGCCCAACAATTCCTCGCGTTCTATCATTTGCCCAATGGATCTGTTACTGACAATCCGGACATTGCGTTTTACAGTTTTGCTGGGCAGCAGGTTGTCAGCGAGAATTTTTATACCACCCGCCTTGACCATAAATTTTCGGAAAAAGACAGTGCCTCCGGTACGTACCTATTCGACAAGACTCCTTATACTTCGCCCGATGGGGTGAATGCCGTTTTGCTCACCACCAAATCTTCCCGGCAGATTGCGGCACTCGAAGAAACTCACATTTTTAAGCCCACCTTTGCCAATAGCGTGCGCTTCGGTTACAACTACGAAAATGTCGATAACAACCAGGGCGCTTCAGCAATCGTTCCGGAGGCAGCAGATACATCGCTGGGTACTTTTGCTGGAAGAACAGCTCCACAACTATTTGTGGGCGGACTGACCACCTTTCTTGGTGGTGTTGGCGGAGAATCCGCGTATTTTTACCACTGGAATACTTTTCAGGTTTATGACGACGCCTTTATCAACAAAGGGACCCACACGATCAAATTCGGATTTGCAGCCGAGCGTATGGAGCTTGAGATCAGGGCCCTCTCGGATCCCAACGGAATTTTTAAATTCAAGAATCTTCAAGCTTTCTACGCAAACCAGCCCAGCCGATTTCAGGGAGGCATCGCCAGCACCCTTTCGCCTCGCAACCTTCGCCAGACTCTCGTGGGTGGTTACATTCAGGACGACTGGCGCTGGAAGCCCAATCTCACTTTGAACTTAGGTTTGCGCTACGAGATGGTGACTGTCCCGACGGAAACGAGTGGTAAACTCTCCGTTCTGCGCAATCTTTCCGATGCGACACCCCACTTGGGAGATCCGTTCTTCAGTAATCCCACCAAGAGAAACTTTGAACCGCGCGTCGGTTTTGCCTGGGATCCCCGGGGCAACGGGAAAATGGCGGTTCGTGGAGGATTCGGTGTGTTTGACGTTCTGCCTCTTCCTTACCAGTTCACTCTTCTGACAACTCTCGCCGCGCCTTTCTTTCAATACACATCCATTAATAATCCGGGAACCGGATCTTTCTACGATAATCTTCCGCCGCTTCCTTCCAATAAGTTGCGTGCGACGTACATCGATCCCAGGCCTAAGCGCAACTACGTCATGCAGTACAACTTGAATTTACAATACCAACTTACGCCCAGCCTGACATCGCTGTTGGCTTACGTCGGATCGCGCGGAATACACCAACCCTACCGCCCCGATGATGCTGACATCGTTCTTCCCACACTTACTTCAGCGGGATACCTTTTCCCGAAAGTGGATGTGCTCGGTAACGCATTTTCGCCAACATGTAATCAAACCAACCCCGACGGCTCAGATCCAGACACATGTGCCCCACCCTCGCGAATCAATGAAAATTATGGCTCGATGCGCGGAATGTTCTATGAAGGGCAGTCCTACTACAACGCTCTGGAATTCCAATTGGCAAAAAGGATGAGCCACGGATTCCAGGTTCAAGGCACATTCACGTGGGGGCGCAGCATTGACACTAGTTCTGCCACCGTGGCGGGCGACGCTTTCGGGAATTCCATCGCCAGCCCAAGCTACTTCTTTAATCCCAGAGCCAGTCGTGGCCTTTCCGATTTTAACGTTGCCCGTACGCTCGTCATTAACGGCCTTTGGGAAGTACCCTCTCCCAAGTCCATCACTGGTGCGGCCCGTTTTCTGACGGAGGGTTGGCAGCTAGGCCTGATCTTCACCGCGAGCACCGGCATACCGTTCACTCCAACCTTCGGCACTGGTAATGATCCCAATGGAACTCTATCCGCCGACGACTGGGCATACCCCAACCGCTCGAGCGGCTCGGGCTGCCAGTCACCGACAAATCCCGGAAATCCCAACAGTTATATCAAGACAGAGTGCTTCAGTGTCCCGGTCGCTCCTGACCAGGCGTTCTTTGATGCCAATTGTGACCCCGCGCCACCTACTCTTGGCGCCCCGCTGGCCCCTGGCGACCTTCGTTGTTTCAACTTGAAGGGCAATTCCGGTAGAAACATCGCTATCGGACCCGGAACGACGGAAGTTGATTTCTCGGTCTTCAAAAATAACTACATTCGGAAGATCTCTGAGAATTTCAACGTGCAGTTCCGGGCCGAGATGTTCAACGTCCTAAATCATGCGAACTTTGCGCCGCCAGTTACACCGGACAACACGGACATTTTTGATGCTACTGGCGCACCCACTGGCGTAGCCGGTGTTCTGAGCCGGACGAGCACGACCGCCAGAGAAATTCAGTTCGCCATAAAGATAATCTTCTAGCCGAGGTAAGGCAGTCTTACATCGAAATTAAAAGAACTTAATTTAGCGTTCATATCTTCCAGGGGTACGATGTGGCTGCGGGTTAAGCACCGACGTTACCTGGATCGGTCGTGGTCAAGCAGTTCTTCCTTCGAATAGCGCTGGAACTCAAAGCGGAGTGCCCAGCCAAAGGGCTAAATGTTTGTTGATTGCTGCAGGAAGAAGCGATCGTTCGCCATTTTTTGCAGGCTGTTATTTGCAACCTGTGTCGCGCTGATTTCTTTGAGTCTGTCAGTCAACGAGGCAAGCGCACAGGACACCGGAAAGATTTCCGGCGCAATAAAAAGCGAAGCCGGCCTGGCGGTTCCCAATGTACAAGTATCCCTTAAGGACGTTAAGACTGGGACTGCATTGGCGGTAACCACCGACACTGGAGGCATTTACACTTTCTCACATCTGCCTCCGGGCTCTTACGACGTCACTGTCGCGGCGGCGGGATTCGAGACCCAGCTGACGACAGGATTGAAGTTGGCCGTCGACGACAAACTAGCTATAAACTTCACGCTAAAACCAGGAAATCCCAGGGATGTGGTCCGCACCCAAGCCCCGTCCAGTCAAGAGAACCAATCATCGTCGGGCGTAGAGGGAAATGTAAACTCTTCAACAGTTCGCAACGCGCCGTTGAATGGGCGCGATTGGACTCAACTTGCGACGCTTCAGGCCGGTGTAACCGGCATTCAGAATGGAAGCACCCAAGGTGGCGGCAATACCGAGCGCGGTTTCGGAGCGGCGTTAAGTATTTCCGGAGCTCGACCAGATCAAAATAATTTCCGCTTGGATGGAATTAGCATAAATGACTATGCAAATGCCGCACCGGGCAGCGTTTTGGGAGACAACCTGGGGGTGGACGCGGTCGAGCAATTCTCCGTTCTCGGCAGTAATTACCCTGCTGAATATGGCAGGACATCTGGAGGAGTGATCAATGCCGTGACCCGCTCGGGGACCAACGGATTTCACGGAAGCGTCTATGAGTTTTTCCGCAACAGCGCGCTGGATGCACGAAACTTTTTTGACGCCAAGATTCCACCTTTCAAGCGTAATCAGTTCGGAGCATCTGCGGGCGGACCGATCCAGAAAGATCGCACATTTGTCTTTGCTGATTACGAAGGTTTGCGCCAGTCCCTCGGCATTACCACGGTCGACACGGTGCCTTCGGCGGCGGCACGCAACGGGCAACTTTCTACCGGGACGGTGACCGTTGATCCTCAAGTGGCGCGATTTCTCGCGGCCTTCTACCCGCTGCCAAATGGCGCATTGCTCGGGGCCGGCGACACGGGAATTTTTAGCTTCGCGGGTCAGCAAGTCACCAAGGAAAATTATTTCACGGGACGCGTTGACCGTAAATTCTGGGGACGCGACTCGGCGTCCGCTACGTACATGCACGACAGTTCCAATGTCGTGCAGCCAGATTCCTTCAACGATCTAATCACGAACGGTGTTTCGAGACGTCAGGTGTTGACAGTCCACGAAAAACATCTTTTCCGCTCGACGCTCTCCAATGGCTTCAGGTTTGGATTCAATCGCGCTGTTGGCATCGATGGAGGAGTTTCCAAGGTCCTAAACGCGTTTCGTGTGGACCCCAGTTTTGCGTTTATCCCCGGCCAATTCGTCGGCGCGATTGCCGCTGTGCCTGGCATTACGAACTTGCCTACGGGCCCCAACGCACAGTCTCCGACAGTCCTTAGCAACAGCAAGTCGCTGGTCTGGAATTCCTTTCAGGCAGGCGATGATGTTGTCTTCACGCGCGGCATTCACTCGCTGCAGCTCGGCGTCGTGGTGGAACGCATGCAGGACAACGCCTTCCAAATTTCTGGAACCAGTGGAACGTTTCGATTTAGTTCGCTCCGGGATTTCCTAACCAATCGGCCCAGAAACTTTCAAGGCTTAAAGCCCCCATATTTCACTTTCGGTACGCGGCAAACGCTCTTCGGAGCTTATGTGCGGGACGACATTAAGATTTTCCCGAACCTCACGATAAATGCCGGTCTACGGTATGAAGTGGCGACAGTTCCTACCGACGTCCACAACCGGATTTCGAACCTGCTGCACTTGACAGATGCTCAGCCGCAAGTGGGTGGTCCGTATTTTCTGAATCCAACACTGCGGAATTTCGAGCCTCGGGTGGGCTTTGCCTGGAGTCCATTCAAGAATGGTAAGACCATCCTTCGAAGCGGATTCGGAATATTCGACGTCTTGCCGCTGCCTTATACGTTTGAATTGATTACTCCCTACGCGACACCTTTTTCAATACAAGTATTCGCTGATGGAGTACCTCCCGGTTCGTTTCCTACCGGGGCATTTCAGGAATTTGGAGACATTTCCACGGTAGCCCGCGCAAGTTACGTAGAGCACCAGCCTAAGCGCAGCTACGTAATGCAATGGAATCTGGGATTAGCTCGGGAAATCTCCTCCACCGTGGTCGCTACACTTGCTTACGTAGGGTCGCGGGGAGTTCATCAGCCCTACAAAGTCGATAATTTCGATACGGTAATTCCGACACTTACCGCGGATGGCTACTTTTACCCGCCAGGAGGTCCAAGGCTTAATCCTTATTTCGGGCGTATCGCCGGTATGCTCTGGCAGGCAAATTCGTTCTATGACGCTCTGCAAGTGGACCTCACGAAGCGGGTGGGACACGGTGTCGAAATCCATGGCGCTTATACCTGGGGGAAAAGCATCGACACCTTGTCGTCAACGATGGCCGATGATGCATATCCAAACGGGCTCTTGAATCCCCCGTTTTTTGATCAACGAACCACACGGGGACTTTCCGATTTCAACGTTGGGCAAGAGCTGGTCATAAACTTCACCTGGGAAATTCCTTCGCCGGATTTCCGATCGCGGTTCGCGAAACGCGCCCTGGGCGGGTGGCAGTTTGGTGGCATTTACAAGGCCAGCAGCGGCCAGCCATTCACGGCCTTGATCGGCGGGGATCCGCTAGGCACGAGTTTGGATGAGATCAGTAATCCCGCGAATCGACTGGTCGGTTCAGGCTGTAGCACGTTAACTAACCCTGGGAACCCCAATCACTACATCAAGACACAATGTCTGGCGTTCCTGAATCCTGGATTGCGCGGAAACCTCGGACGAAATGCGCTGATCGGCCCCGGAATCTCCAAGTTTGATTTTTCGGCATTTAAGAACAACCACGTCCGGCGGATTTCCGAAAACTTCAACGTCCAGTTTCGGGCGGAATTTTTTAATGTGTTCAATCGTGCAAACTTTGCCTCGCCGACTGACAATCTTTCGGTATTTGATCAACAGGGAAACCCGGTCCCGAGCGCGGGGCTCATCACTTCCACGCAGACTACATCCCGTCAAATCCAATTTGCAGTAAAGTTTGTCTGGTGAATTGGGCCAATTGTTTGGGGTATCGATAAGTACCTCATCAGCTTCACAGCCATTCCTGCCCCACCTTCAAATCAGGTCTCCACAACTGGCGCGTAAGAGTTGCCAGATGGGCCGAACGAGCATGGGTGGCGTCTGAGAATAAGGACCCTTTTCGCGACAACCCGGAGAGGGCCGGTGCTGCCTTTCGCTTTAGTTGGACGCTTGCTCTAATGGTTCCGGGCAACGCCTCGGCGGTTTTCTTCTCCGGGTGCGGGAGTTCCGGGAGACCGACTCATGGCAAACCGACCTCGGTCGCTGGCGCTACTGGGCGCGTTCGTGACTGCCGCAATGTTCGCCGGCTTTACGGTTCAGGCTGCGCAGACGGCTTCCACCTCATCCATGCCTGCGCCATCTGATGCCAACAGCAACAAGAAGCTGCGCGCGGCGGCCGAACCGTTCGGGAAATTGACGGAAATCTCTTTTAGCGAGGGTTGGCCGACAATCGATCAGACAGTTAGCCAGGCAAAAGCAGCCGCCAGAGTAGCGCGTGGATCACTTTCTATGGGCGCAGCCGGTCAATTGGATGTGCACATCGCGGCCATCAAATCTGCGCGGCAGAAGCATGATCGTGCCGGTTTGGCTCTGTCATCGATTGAAGGATATCGCGTTCTTGTCAGCGCCGTCACCGACAACGCCAAGATTCCTACAGAAGTCAGTTTGCTGGATTATGCAGGCTTCCGGTATGACGCGAACATTAAGGCACGCCCGATAAGGTGGGATGATATGGCCACCGCCGTCTCCTTCGCGCGCAAGACGTGGGATGCCCTCTCGCCGCGAGCGAAACCTTCCCCCGTGGCAACAAAGTTCGAGAAGGCGATCTCCGATATGGATAGAGCGGTGGTTGAAAAGAATAAGTCACTGGCTGCATCATCTGTGAAAACCGAGTTGAACTTGGTTGACCAACTCGAGAAATTCTTCTCGGGGCATTGAGGCGTTTGCGGCTGCACCCGGGTGGCGTGTGCTGAGGAATTGTCCGGGATGAATCCTGCCGTACTCCGCTAACAAATGGTCTCAGCTCTGCTGTGATGACGGCAAGATATACTGGAGAAATTCCACGCGACAAGGTGCAAGAGGCGTTCTCCAAGATGGAATTGGAAAATATGGAAGTTATTGGAAAACGGCTGCGCTGTACCGGCAGTCGCTTAGCTGTCGATAATCAACAAACTAGAGGAATGAGCGGGCGTCGTACAATGGCAGTACAGAAGCCTCCCAGGCTTCCTCTAGTAAACCCTAACACGCTGAACTGGCGGCACTTACTAGTAATGAAGCAAGCCACAATGGGAAAATAATGGAAAATGGACCTGCAATAATTCCGTCATGTGTGCGTTTGACCCGACGTGACAGTGCACTGTGGTTCGGCAACTACTTGAAACTACGCGACACGGAAGGCTACCAAAGTCGCGTCTCGGAACTTGAAGGAGCGATTATCGGACCATGAATAAACCAAAGACTATGCCTCATAACGGCCGCAGGGGAGTAGCACAGGTGCTCGCAAGAGGAGGTCGCCCAAATTCAGAAAATTTGAGCGACCTTCTTGAGTCGTGAACCTGTATCGCTAGCCAGTCATTTCGACTCGCCTACTTTGACTTAGGCCCGTCGTGTGGTTTTCGGTCGATGCACGCAGAACAGCGAAGCCAATATGCGTGTGTCTTGCCATCTAAAGAAACGTATCGCCCTACAACGTCGCCTTGAGCGTCAATTCCATTGCCTTCCGTGGAGCTTGCACCGGGAGCATCAACCGATGTGAACTTCTCTTCCTTCATTACAAATCCATGTTGAGCGCCGTCTTTACTGTTGTAAAAACCGACGAGCTCCCCTTCGGGACTTACACCGGTAATCCAGGTAAAGGTAGAGTTTGGAAAGTCAACGGTGCTGAACTTTCCATTTAGAAACACGAAACCGTGGTTCAGGCTGTCGGCGCCGAGATAATTTCCAACAATGTAATGCGGGTTGACGATCATCGTTGGAAAGGTCCCGACGGCTCCGGGTACATCTACTAAGACAAATTGCCCATGACTATAGCGATATCCGTGACCGTGTGAAAAATCTCCACCGAGAAACTCCACGCCTACGACATCTCCGGTGTTGCTGATGCCAAAGCCCAGTGTACTGGTATTGGCCGGATCGCTGCCGGGAAAGTTTATGGTCGAAACTTTGCCTTTGCTCAACACATATGCGTGCGTTCCATTAGCGTCAGAGTAGCTTCCTACTAGCTCATCGCGATCATTGATCCAGGCGACATCTGTAAAACTCGCATTCGGAACGTCAATTGATACAAATAGTTCATGACGCAGACGAAATCCGTGCTGTCGCCCATCGATACTGAGATAGCGCCCGACGATCTCACCCGAGGTCGTAATGGCCGTAGCCTGGGTATTTGTAGCGCCGGGATAGTCGAAAGACGAAAAACTGCTGCCATGCCTGCCGCCCAGGCTCATCGCGCACTGGTTGTCGCGATCGTTATCTTCCGTAATAGGACCACTGGCGATGAACCCGTGCCTTCCGGTGTCGCCAATCTTTCGATAGAATCCCGCTACCTGGCCGAGATTGTTGATACCGCGAGTTCCAGAATTCTGCGAATCGGGATAGTCAAACGACAGAAATTGGCAAGAGGATAGAAGTCCCTTCTGGGGCATGGAAGAATAAATAAACCCATGATCGGGGAAGTTCGTGGAGTATTGTCCGACGGTTTGCCCCACATCATTCAACTGATATGCATTTGTGAAATCGGCCCCAGGAAAGTCGAAGTCTTGAAATTGGGCGTTGGGAAACCTCATAAACCCATGTTGATCGCCCGCCGAATCTGTAAACAGACCGCTGATGATCCCTGCCGCATTGATGGAAACCGCGTCTGTTTGCATGGAAGTCGCCGCAGGATCTTCAAACGACGAAAATCTGCCGCGCGCACTAACAAACGCGATGGATGTATTAGTGTCCCCTAGATCGTAGTTCCCAACGCGTACGCCTTGCGAATTAGCCGCGGTGAATTGAGAATCGACTGCGCCAGGATAATCTCCGGTGGTATACAAGCCCCCAGGACTGCGCGTAAAACCGTGATAGATTCCGCTTGACGATTGCCACACTCCAAGGATCGTACCGGCGTCATCGATACCTGACGCGATCGTGAATATCGAACCCGGCGGGTCGATCGTGATGAACGAGCCGTCAGTGTGCCTAAGATAACCGTGAACAACCCCGGCGATATCCTGGAACCTTCCGACATTTTCTCCGCGGCTGTTCAGTCCTGCTGCCACGGTGTCTATTGAGCCGGGTGGGTCAAAAGCACGAAAGTCGAACTTCAAAATTTGTGGCCGGGCAGTCGTGCTCACAGTCACGTCTTCCGGATTGCCGCGAGAATTTAGGGTCGCGGAAACTGTATTCGTAACCGTGTCGATCACAGAAATGGTGTTGTCACCGAAGTTGGCCACATAGGCTTGCCCATCAGGCGTCATCGCAATCCCCCAAGGGTTAAGGCCCACAGTTATGGGGGTGTTTAAATTTTTCTCCGCAGCCACGTCTATCACGTCTACGGTGTTGGAAAACCAATCGGCTACGTACGCTCTGGAACCGTCAAGAGAGAGCGCAATACCGCGTGGGTTTGGACCAGTCGGAATTGAATCGACAATCGTGTTAGACGCCAGATTAATAACCTTAAGACTGTTATCGCATTGCGAGGAGACCAACAATCTGGTTCCGTCTCGGGTAACTTTGGATTGGAAAGGACATGCGAAACCCGCGACATTGGCGATCACGCTGTTGGAGGCCGTGGCGATGATGCTGATGGTTCCACTGCCTTGGTTGGAAACGTAGGCGCGCGACCCGTCCGGCGAAAATGTGATCCAGATAGGTTCGGCCCCAGCGGGGATTGTTTGTGTTACCGAATTTGATGCAGTGGCAATGACCGTGACTGTTCCTGAAAACTGGTTTGCCACATAAACGATGCTCCCGTCAGGTGAGATGGCTAGACCCAGATTGTCGTTCCCAAAACCGACAGGAATCACCACAAGTGGCACGTTGCTAGATGTGTCGAAGACCGTAACCTGCCCTGTGTCGCGGCTGCTAGCATACATTCGTCGCCCGTCCGGAGTGATAACCACGCCATTGGAGTTATTAGGAAAAGGGGCTGTCGCGATAACGGAATGGTTGGCGGCATTCACTTCGGTAATGCCGCCTCCGCCATTACTGACGTAGACGATGGGCGGTGCGGATTGCAAGGGAACCTTACCCTGAGCGAGACTGGGTGCCGGTGCCGAAACGCAGGTCAGCAGCAACAGGGCGGTAGCTTGAAATAAGGCTTGCGACCACTGTGTTCTGATTTTCGCTTTGGAATCGCTCATCGTCGGTCTCACTTTCTCATCCGTCCGGATAACCGCCACATCTGTGATACGACTGCCGCCATCTAATGGGTGCGTCGGACACTGTCCTCGAAGGCGGTCGCGAACCTTTACACCGCCCTCGGCATTTAAATTCTGTGAATATGCTTTGAGCCTGTATTCATCTCTTCGGACAGGGCCTCAACGTTCGGGGATATCAGGCTGTAACCGCACGCCCAAAGGAATAGTGCTGTATATGGCATCTACGCCTAAGGAACGAAAAAACTTCCAATCCGCTTCGCTCCCTGCTGGGTCGGCGAACGCGCGCAAGCCTAGAGAGTGGGCCGCGTCGACGAATGCGGCGCCGCTGCCTGGCTGTTGCTGCTCTGCCGGTCCGAAAAAGTCTAGTTCTCCTCCGACAGCGCGGACGGAAATGGCCATGCCGGTTGCCAAAAATTGCTGCGCTGAAGCGTAGCCAGGCAACCGAAAAACCTGACCAATGTCAGCCCAAGTGAGTCCAAGTGAATTTTTCTTGTCGATGATGGTAACGGGCAATCCTGTGACGGCTTGGATTTGTGAGGGTGTTAATAGTTGCAGACCCGAGATATCCAGCTCACGGGGAATGTCGGGGGCTGTCTGTTCGGCTAAAGAAAGTAACGCTGGGGAGAATGAGTCGAAAATTACTTGGCGGTCCATTCTTTCTTTGCGGATTTCAGGCACCACTGCTGATATGAGCGCCTGTTCCAACGCGTCCGACGGATCGCAGTGAGGAGAGAATGCTTTAAGTTCTACGATTAGAATGCCACCGAGGTCATCCCCAGCCTCGCGGTTGAAATGACGCGAAGTTCTCAGGACTTCTTGAAGCTCAGGAATAAAGGGCAGCCGTTGTTGAAGCTGCTTCAAGGTCAAAGAATCAATGCAGGTAAAGTCAGCGAGAAAGTCATCGTGATAGACAGCTAATCGATGGTCCAGTGTAAGTTGCACATCGACTTCCACCACACGTGCACCGAGATTATAAGCTTTGCGCACCGACTCGACGGTATTTTCGATCGGCAGGTCAGGATTTTCGCCCCGATTCGGTCCAACCCCATGATGTCCAATAGCAATAGGCCGCACTTTAAGCCTCAGGAAATCTTCCGTCGTACTGCGTGGTCGGTCCATTTCTCCGTCGTGTTCGTTGGCAGCAGCAACCCTGATAGCACCGAGACTGAGCGCCACAGCCACTAAGACGACTGATCGCAATGCGGTTTTTCCCTGGTTCGTTGTCATTTCGTTCCTTCCATACCGACGAAAAAGATTTCGTGAATGTGGACCTGCGCAAACTTACGGGACATCTGTTCAATGGACAAGCGGCAAAGAACGACAGTAAGCGGAGTAAATTCAGATGTCGTTGTTTGCCGTGCCAGCCCACCCAAGTGATCCTTGGCATCTGGCCCAAAAACTTTTCTACTACAGCAAAGCTGCGATTTCGTTTGGTGGACGTCCGCGATAAGCTCGATTTATTAGCGGGGTCACTAACGAGGCTATAGCTCAGTCGAACCGTGGATCGTGCCCACCAGGTCTATCGGCGCCACTTCTTCTAACCCAGGCAGCAGAATCCAAAGGCCGATTGGAATCGCTTTGCACGTTCAATACATTCTTTGAAGGCAGCTTTCGACGTAGGGGTACCCGGATACGTGTGGATGCCGACCTAAATCCGTGTGAGCGATCGGCGAGGCAATTTCGTGTCATGATTTGTCGCTCCGGGATTCTCAAAGGTTAATGTTCAGGCTGGTTTGGCGATGCGCGTTGCGTACGGCGCTGGTGGGAGGGAGGCCGCTGAGCTGGAAAGACTGCGGGAGATATCGTAGACCTGGTTGTGCTTTTGGTTTTCTCATTCTTTACTTCTACTAACAGTGCTGTCATGAGTTCCTTCACTAGGAACAGGAGAAGACTTTGCTCCGAGTTGTCTTTCGTAAAACTTTGGGTTGGCCTCGGATGAACGGAAGGGCAACGACTATTCACCAGTTCGGCAGTCTCGTTAGAAATATCCCGGCTGCTCCACCACGTATTGAGTTCTCCCCGAAGCGCATAGACACTGCTTGACTTGCGATGCGAGTGCCGATGAACCGGCAGTCCCTCCTGCCGTTCCCAACGCTGAACGGTGCGGACATCGCGACGAAAATAATTCGCTATGTGTTTCCATGAATCTAGCCGCTTGCTGGGCTCCTGGTCGCCGGAGATTCCAGATAGCGAAACGTCGGTCAAGCTCGCCCCGCGGGTTGTGCCAGGCATTGTAGAAATCTTCTGGGAAGAGGGAAGAAGATTGTTGTGTTCCGGGCGCTTAATCATGGTGCTCCTCCACGCGCTATGCAGCTGTTCGGGTCGGTACTTCATTTTTTATGCAGCAATCGGTACAGCAAATAACCGAGAAATTCGCCAGGCAAGATTGAGCTCAAAATGCAAATGCTAATGATGGCGATTGACATAACCCTCCTTCCCACGTTTGAAAGTTAGTGCCGTGAGCAAGAAGCGAAGTACGCCAAGCCAGACTTCGATAATGCCGATCCCGCCGTTTATTGCTGCCAGGTTGACTGTCGTGGTGCCCAGAAAGCGGCCGGTGCTGCCAACATTTCTGGCGGTGGGCAGCCGGTCGGGAACTAAGTCGTTCGTTTGCAAGAAAGTTCGTTCCTTCTGTTCAGAATCGATGAAGACAGATGCATTTCACGACCCAAACTGCAACTGGCGAGTAGGCAAGAATATGTAGCGGAGATAGTTTGAGGCGTGAGGATTCAACCCCCGTCGATCCGCTTATCTTTTTTAGACCGGAGGACGGAGAATTCCGGAGACAGGTGGGTGCGCTATAGATCGAGGGGAGCAGCGGGTGACGTTAGCCCAAGCTTTTGCATTTTTGCGCGAAGACCCTCCCGGCTGATGCCCAGTATTTCTGCCGCTCGAGTTCGATTGTCGGAAGTCTTCTGAAGGACTTTGATGATAAGGATCTTTTCCATCTGAGCAAGTGACATTGGCTCCGGTTCGGAATTCGACGTATGGGTTTTAGGTTTACTTCTAAAAATGCGATCATTGAGTGCTGCAGCTGAAATCTCGTCATCTGACGCACATATCGCGACCAAACGGGCCATCTCCCCTTCGAGTTCTCGTACATTTCCGGGAAACGGGTAAGCCAACAAAACTTGCAGGCAATCCTGTCCGATGCGAGGTGCTCCGCGAGCCCAGCGTCCGGAGTACACCCGCAGAAAATGGTCCACCAGCATGACGAGATCCGCTGGGCGTTCGCGCAACGGCGGGACCTTCAATGTGACGCTGGACAATCGAAAGTATAGGTCCTGGCGAAAGCGACCTCGCTCGATCTCTTCATCGAGGTTCCGATTGGTCGCAGAGATTACCCGCACGTCCACCCGTTCAATCCGCGTAGAACCCAGCCGATTAAAGTCTCCTGACTGCAGGACACGCAGCAACCGCGACTGCAAGTCCAGAGGCATTTCTCCAACTTCATCCAGAAAAAGGGTACCGCGGTTGGCTGAGCCAATCAGTCCGATGCGATCGCGATGGGCGCCGGTAAAAGCTCCTCGGAGGTAACCGAACAGCTCAGACTCTATTAATTGGGCTGGAATGGCCGCGCAGTTCAGCGTTACGAAGGGACCGTTTGCACGTGTGCTGCGGCGGTACAGGGAGCGCGCTAGTAATTCTTTCCCGGTCCCCGACTCCCCCTGAATGAGAACTGGCAGATCTGTAGGAGCAATCTTTGCCAGTGTTTCGAGCACCTGCGTCATCGCCGGATCGACGGTTAGGATGCCGTCACTCTCGCCGGAAGAAACCAGGGCATCTCGAACCTTTTGGCGGGCCGTCTCGATGGCCACCGCGGTATGCAAACGCGGTGTCGCCAATGCACAAATCTCCGAAAGCAGCGCTTCATGGTGCTCTTGAAAATGGTTGGAGATTCCCCTATTTTCCAAATAGATGAGGGCAAAAGCGCCACTGCTCACAATAAGCGGGGCGCATAACACGGATCGCATGTGCAGCCGGCGGACACTTTTTTTGTCGCGGAGAAGCTCCGATTCTTGCGCGTCGTTAATAAGCAACATCTTGCCTTCACTAACAGCCATGTTCGCAACGGAACTACTGATCTCCCGTTCGCGCTCCGAAAGATCTTCGTTCCGAAAATTGCGCGCAACGCTAGCCCTGAATTCGTTATTTTCGTGAACCACTACACAGCCGCGGTCGGCTCCGAGCGCCTGGATAGTCATGTCGAGAACACTTGTGAGTAATTCACCGTAATCGCGTTCTTGAAGTAAATTGCGCGCGACTTGATACAGAACAGTCGCAGCTTCGGGAGAAATTTGGCTCATAGCAAGAGACGAATTCGCACCTAGAGAGGCCGAAATATAGCATTTTGACTTAGCTTAGGCATAGGGCTAACATTGCGCGCATGTTGGGCGGACAACTGCCTAAAAGAACGTTCTTCGGCAGATACCAAGTCAAAGATCTAATTGCAGTGAGCGGAATGGGCGTGGTGTACCGCGCGTGGGATCCAAAACTCGAGTGTACGGTCGCCATCAAGGTGGTCAGCGAAGATCGAGTGCCCGACGAGTCGGTTCGCCAGCAACTTCTCACTGAAGCGCGTATTGCGTCTTCACTAAATCACCCCAATATTTGCGTTATTAAGGATGTCGAAGAATCGGACGGCCAGACGGGCATCATCATGGAGTTCGTCGAAGGTCAAATACTTGCGAAACTTATCCCCTCTCGAGTCGGCCTGCCTTTTCATGACGTAGTTGAATACGGCATTCAGATAGCCGTAGCAGTTTCGCATGCCCATGACCGTCAGGTAATTCACCGGGATATCAAGAGCGGTAATGTGATGGTTACCCCTGACGGCCGGATAAAACTTTTAGATTTTGGTTTGTCTGAATCCCACATTCGCACGGAGATGCCCGAATTCCTGGAAACGCAAGCTAACACAGCGAGTTCGCGATCACTTGTGGGAACGCCGCCGTATTGGGCGCCCGAGATCTTAAGGGGCGGGCAGACCGACTTGCGCAGTGATATCTGGAGCCTGGGTGTCCTGCTTTATGAGATGGCCAGCGGGCGGATGCCTTTCGAGGGCCGCACCATAGTGGAATTAGGTGCGGCCATTTTAAACGAAGCTCCTGCGCCTTTACCGAGCCGTGTTCCTGCCACACTATCTAGAATTATCCACCGTTCATTGCTAAAAGAAATGGGAGAACGTTACCAGCTCGCGAGCGAAATGCGTTCTGCCTTGGAGATGATCCGCCCGGCGAAGGATACGCCGTGGAAAGCCACGACGTTCTCCCAACCGTCGGCGATTACTTCCGTTGCTGTCTTGCCCCTTGAAAATATTTCAGGAATTCCCGAGCAGGAATATTTTGCCGACGGTTTAACGGAATCGTTGATAACTGCATTAGCCAAGATGCCCGGGCTACGGGTGATTTCGCGAACGTCGGTTATGCAGTATAAACGGGCACGCAAGAGCTTGCCGCAGATTGTCAGTGAATTGCGGGTCGATGCCCTGGTGACAGGTTCCGTTCTCCGCGTGGGCGACCGCGTTCGGATTGCCGCGGAACTGATTGAAGCTACTTCCGATCAACATCTCTGGGCGGAGAGTTATGAACGCGATCTTCGCGACATTTTGAACCTGCAATCGGAAGTCGCCTATGCAATTGCCGGAGAAATTCGAAAAACGTTGAGCCCCCCATCCCGTTCCGCGGAGACGGTGACCGAAACCGAAATTCGTGGCACTTCCGCGCATTCGCAAGAAGCCAACGAATCTGCCGACAGCGCTGCCGGGCTAGCACCCTCTGTCGATCCCGAAGCGTACGATCTCTATCTCAAGGGCCGGTATTTATGGAATAACCAGATCACCGATGAAGATTTCCGCAGAGCGTTAGGTTATTACCAACGCGCGATTGCAATCGATCCCTCTTCCGGCCTCACGTATGCCAGTCTGGCGATTAGTTTTGTCCGGCTTGGCACGGGCGAATACGGCCTGGTGGCTCCCGCTGACGTCATGCCCAAGGCTAAAAAGGCCGCCCTCGATGCTCTCGCGCTTGATGATGAGCTAGCAGATGCTCACCTTGCGTTAGGAATGGTTAAATTTCGTTTTGAAGGGGATTGGCAAGGCGCGGAACCGGAGTTCTTACGAGCGATTGAACTCAAGGATAGTGACGCGGCGACTCACTACATGTATGCCATCTACCTCATGGTTCTGGAGCGGTTCGACGACGCCCTGAGGGAAGTCAAGTCTGCGCAGGAACTTAATCCGCTTTCGCCGTCAATCCATTTTAATCTGGGCTTCTTGCTTTATTGTTCCAGGCAGTATGAGGAGGCAATTGAGCAGCTTCAGGGAACTTTGGCCGTTCATCCCGGCTTTGCGCTCGCGCGCCTGATATTGGGATTAGCTCTTCTTCAGAAAGCCCGTTTTGGATTAGCCATTGAACAGATTGAACGCGCGATTGCTCTTGCTGGCCCGGTGCCACTCTGGCGGGGGTTTCTTGGTCATGCGTACGCTGTGGGAGGCAGAAGCAATGACGCCAGGCAAGTCTTGCAAGGCCTGGTTGACGAAACTTCGCGGCGGTTCGTCCCTCCCGGTGCTATCGCTCTTGTTCATGCGGGGTTGGGTGCGTGCGATGAGGCCTTTTTGTGGTTAGAAAAATCTTTTGCGGAACATGACGGATTACTGATCTACCTGAACGTTGCAGCGGTGTTCGATGGATTGCGATCTGATCCCCGGCTGTCTCATCTTATCGACAGAGTCGGACTTAACCCGTCCACGTCCCTTAATCGCGGACTGAACCCCACGAAAATCACGTTAGACGTTACCCGCAACCGCACAACCGTCGCGCCCACTCCGCACGCGACGCCCTTCCTGCAGCGAGCAAAAGTTATCTTTCGCCGCCGGGCATATGTGCTGGTCCCCTCGCTGGTAGCCGTATCTTTGGCGTTGGCGGTGGTGGTGTTCTGGCCCTCGCATCGTGACAATGTTGTACTGGCGGTCTTGCCCTTCAATAGCCTCACTTCGGATTCCGAATCGCAACAAATCGCCGGAGGCTTGACCGAGGAGATGGTGAGTGGCTTCGGTTCTCTTCATCCGAACAATGTCAGTATCGTAGGTTTGCCGCCCGCTGCGGATTCACTTACTCCCGCAGCGATCGGAAAACAATACAATTGCGATTATGTGCTTCGCGGAACAGTTCGAAGGGTGGAGCACAAAATCGCTATTACCGCGCAGCTCATCGTCGCATCTGATCACACCGCGACTTGGGGTGGCAGCTACAGTCGAGAAATTCAGCAACCTGAAGACATCATCAATATACAGATCGATATCGCCACAGAAGTAAGAAACGCTATCTTAAGCCGGCTGCCCAAGGGGACTTACGTTGCCCATCAGGTGAAGCCTCAGGCCTATGAAGCATATGTCGAGGGCAGATACTTCTGGAGCAAACGCACGACGCCAAGCTTGCAGAAAGCGATTACTTATTTCGATGCGGCTATACAGGACGATCCTGATTATGCACAACCATACGCCGGCCTGGCAGACTGCTACTCTCTACTGGGTTCGATTCCTCAGGCGTTGCTGACGCCGAAGGAAGCATTCCCGAAGGCGGAAGCTGCGGCGCGCCGGGCGTTGCAATTGGATTCTAACCTGGCAGAAGCGCATGTGTCGCTTGGCTATGCCGACCTTTTTTATGAGCGCGAATATCCGAAGGCTCGAGAGGAATTCCAACAGGCACTACGTTTGCGGCCCGCCTATGCGACTGCCCACCAATATTATGGATACTACCTAACCGCGATGGGTCGCCTACCCGAAGCTATCAGCGAAAGACAAGTGGCCCGCGATTTGGATCCTACCGCCCCCTTGCTGAATTCCGCATTAGGCGAAGCATACTACCAGGCAAGAGATTACGGACGCGCTATCCAGGCCTACCAAACGGCGCTCAATCTGGATCCAGACTACAGCATAGCCTTGATCAATCTAGGTCGAGCTTACGAACAAGAGAAAATGTACGCTCAGGCGAACGGCATTTTTCAGAAAATGTTGGAGGCCGCGCCGGATGAACCAGCCATCGTCGCTCTGGCGGGACACGATTATGCATTGTCGGGCCACCAGAAAGAAGCCGAGCAATTGCTTTCGCGATTGGAAACAGAAGCCAGGACCCGCTATGTCCCCGCTCTGTACTTTGCGATGATTTACACGGGATTAGGAGACAAGGACCAGGCATTCCGTTGGCTTGACAAGGCGTATGAGGAGAACTGTGAGTATTTGATCACACTTCCCACAGAGCCATTCGCCGATCCTCTTCGCCAGGATCCGCGATTTCCTGTGTTTCTGAAGCGTTTGGGACTTCAATCCATCAACTGAACGGGAGGGCCTTTGGCCTACTTCCTTCGATCGCCTAGAGTTACTAGCGGAAAGATACCAATAAGTTCTCACTGTCCACTGCGGTTTGACGCTTCCAGGTGGCGCCGACTTTCGCGAAGTGGAAAGTAGGAGCAAACAATCCGCATCGCTCTTGCGTCCCGGCAGGTTCTTTGTGTGCCGTGCACTGACTAAATACTGGGATGCCACGTTCTTCCACAACTCCGTAACCAGTCCGCCAGACGATGCAGGTCTGCCGTAAAACACTCAAACCGGCGCACCGGTTGTGGATCGCGGTCCGGCCGCTCGGAGACGTAATGCGCGCCATTGCCAACATCGATCCCCGCCGCGTGCGGCGGGACTACCTCTAAACCGGGGTTCTCCGATTGCAACCGCCGCGCCCTTTCCTTTTTCTCCTTCCGGTTCCGCCACAGCTTCTTGTCTGCCATTATCCCGCTCCCCAGCGAAAGATGGGATCCGGTTCGGCCCGGTGAC
Organism: uncultured Acidobacteriota bacterium; assembly: GCA_963819625.1. Lineage (GTDB taxonomy): Bacteria > Acidobacteriota > Terriglobia > Acidiferrales > UBA7541 > Acidiferrum. Next base: position 154,375 of record CAWFWY010000013.1, on the reverse strand, counting down.
GATAGGTTGAGGAATCTCTCCAACGGGGTCAAAGGGTCGTCAGCATCGACGGTCCTTGCCACCATGCCAGCGATCGCCAGTACCGGAGCCATGCTTTTATCCGGGCACGAAGCACCAGTGGGAACTCAGCCTTAGCTTGCCGAACCGAATCCGCGATTAGATTTTCCAGGTATTGGAAACTCGAGACAAGTTTCTGGCACCAGTGACTGTGCCGCAGGCGCGGTCAACTGCTTTTATAGTTAGTGAAGACGTGGCCCAAATCAGGCTTTTAGGCCATTTCATTGGGTCGGTGTGATTCTTAGTTTTGCGGTGGCCTGGCTGAGTTCTCCTTTGTTCCGCTCCGGACCAATCGTGAGGATCGAAACATATCGTCGGCCGATCATGAATGCGTGATAGAAGCCGAGTTCCTGGCCCCGGGCGCCGTGCCGGCTGAGCTCCTGCACCAGCACCCCGGTTCCGCTCACACTACGGTTCTGCCAACCACCGTGCTTTTTGAAGCCGCCGCCATCCATTGCGCCCTGTAGCGAGGCCTGTGCATCCCTTTCCAAGTCGAACTTCTCATCGGCATGAGCCGGAAACGAGCTCAGCACAAACAGATTGTCTCCGCAACGAAGAGAGAGACTGAGTCGCTGCGGCATTTGAGTCGACCACTCGATCGCCCGTGCCTCATCAGCGAAAGTGCAGGCTGGATCGAGTTGGAGCTCGAACCCGATTATAGGATTAGAGTATTTGCCTTTCTCCAAACTACCGAGAATCGAGGGACGGGTGGGTGCGTCGGACGCGGGAGATTGTGCTGATGTCGAGCAGGGAATAAGTAAGGCGGAGAACAAGAGAAGTCGAAGAAACAAAGTGCCTCCGTGAAAAGTACGGACTGTGTTCATCTTCAAGGCTTATCTCTCTGACAGTATAAACTGATCTGTGCAAACTGGAACTTGGAATTAATTTATGGGTGGAGTACGACGTAGTAGCAATGAGAGGAGCGGTTGCTCAAGTGCAGCTTAGTCTCATTATTTCGCTACCGAAGCTCTGAGTGGAAAACGACAATCACGGCAGCAACGCGAACCCCTACAAATCATAGCCATGTAGTAGAAGATGCTTGAGGCGATCCAGACTCGGAATTTCAGTCGATCTGAGGAAACCTGAAGCGTTTTGCAACGTCGGGGGCGATCTCCTTAATGGCCGAAAAGTATTCGTTTGAGTTTGGTTTAGGACAGTTAAGGACCGCCGCGCAAAAGCATTCTGGAGGCTTATATTTGTGGCCACGAATGTAATGCAGAATCAGAGACGGTGCGCAATAGACAGCCTCGTTCCCTGGTACCCAAATCTCCGAAGAACCCAGAGCAAGGATTCGCCGGCGATAACGAAATGATGGCGGCGAATTAACGCTCTCTTTCAAACTACACCAACCGAGATTGCAATTGTGATAGCCGCCCGAATGCCATAGTGGATCTTCCACAAGCTCGACGAGCCGCGCAAAAAATAAGCGTGAAACCTTTCCTTTCGGGTAGGAGCGTCCTGACCAGAGATAACCGACGGCTTTCATAGGGCCCGGTTCTGCCAGGTCAGGCAAGTAAGGCACAATCTATAAATCTTACACGAGCAGATGTGTCCTCTACCCATACATTCAGACTAATCGGCTCTGTCGAATTAGAATGACCGAATGAACAGCTTGAGCTCCTTACAGCTCGTTCGGTAAGCTTGCTTCTGCAATTCGAAGCCGGGGAGTTCCCATCATGATGCCGCCATCTGGCGTTTGGGTGCAGCATGGCTTTTATTGCGGCGAACCCCGTACGCCGGAACGCGCGGCCATTTCGCTGGCAGGTAAATGCGAGGGCTCTGCCGCATGTGCTTCGGCGCAACTTCTCAACAACCCTGGTGAGGATACCAAGCTCTTTGGGCATAGGCCAAGCTAGGTGGCAAGTTGGGCTAATTCTTAGGGCGGAGTTGGAAGGAAGGGAGGTGGCCATGGAGTGGTTCGAGAATCTGCTGTGCCTGAAAGATCGGATCTGTTATTCCGGTGCACCGAGACAGAAACAGTCCGTCGCCATGAATGTGGCCCGCCTTCCTGCTGACTGGGGCGATATCGCCGGCTGGGATCGATATTTTCAAGCCAATTACAGCGACGGTCCTTTCCGCGTACCAACCGCCATCGGCGCACGAGGCTGGCAGTCCGTGCGCTTCCTCGGTTTCGTGAGAAAACACGGAGGTCGGGTCTGGTTTCCCGGTTGCGGAGTTGATCCGGGCCCACGGTTCTACGCATACGTTGGTAACACCGTACTTGCGACCGACTTTTCGCCCGTCGCTGTCGGCGTGCAGAGAGAGTTTGCTGAATTGGCACCAGAAATTATGTTCGATGATTGGTGCTCGTTCGTAGGGAGCAACGCGCCATTCGAGAAGTGCGGGCGCTTCGATGTCGCCGAACATGATTTCACGAACAGCCCTCCGACAGGCGTTTTCGACGTTGTAATCAACTGCCGAGCCTTTCAAGGGCTATCACCTTCTATCATGACCGCAGCGGCTAGAAGTTTTTTTGCAGCGCTTCGCCGGGGAGGTGTCGCATTCATTGATACGATTAATGTCCAAGGAAAAGCGCGCGATGTGCTAGAGGACAGCCTCATCGACGCCGGTTTCTACCTTCCGTTCAACACCTCCGAGCGGTGGTACCGTGCGCAGCTTGAGAGCACGGGTATCGTCTACGGAATGGTGATCGGACGTCCTCATATTCCAAACTGTGGGCAGTACCCGGCTAAGCACTTTGCCGAGTACGCGAAGCGCGATCACAAGATACTAGAGTCGTTTCGCGCGGAATACGAGACCCGACGTGCCGCCGAAGAATCATCGGTTGGTGGGTTAAGTAAACAAGGTAATCCGCTGTTGCGGTTTCTCTGGGGTGAGGCTGGGGCGCACGCCGTACGCCGGGATCCGGAGTTGCAACGTTTCTATCGCCGCAAATTAGTCCAGAAAGGTTTCGGGAAGGCGAGCGTGGCCGTGGCTCGCAAGCTCGGAATCCGACTGTGGATCATGTTGCGGGATCAGATTGAGTACCACGAGTTCTGTCGTCGTGGACAGAAGCAGCAGAAGAGCAGTGATGCCTGTGTGGGGATGCCAGAAACGCGCTATGGTGCGAAAAGTCACCGGCCGGTTGATTAGGCTACCCGCCTCCCTTGAGGACCAGGGAGTTCGAATAACTCATCATGGTCGATGGTGATCGAAGAGATGTTTGGTGGGCAACACTGAGTTGATGAACGTAAACGGGCTCGGGCAAGTTAGGGTGACACAGATGAACGGAAGCAGCAGCAGACAAAGACGCAGTGCGTGCGCCGACGAGGTGGTGTGCGCGAAGGCAGGGAGAAGTGAAAGAAAAGACCTAGCAGCTTGTTGAAGAATCGAGTTTTCAAGCTTTCCTTTTTGATTGTTTAAGTTATCGCTGAATTGTGAAGGAGTGCTTGGGTTGTTTCTCTTGACTCAATGCGCCCGAATCGAAGCTCCGTTCATGTTCTGGCCATCAGATTCCGCAATCGGCACAGGTTGTAGGCAGCTCCGGTGAAGGTAAACAGCCATCCCACTTTGTCGATTCCTCTCAACTTCACTTTCCTTAGCATTCCGACCATCTTCATCCACCCGAATGATTGCTCCACCCGTTTGCGCTTCCGCTGGCTCACCTCGTACCCCGCATGCCGCGTGGTCCGTTCGTCTACCGCACTGCTGCGATTGGTATTATTTTGCGCCACATGCGGGGTGATGTTCATCCCTCGGAGCTCCCGTACGAATTCGTGCGTGTCGTAATTCTTGTCCCCTCCCAACGTCACTCGCTTCCCCAGCGGGATGGCTTCGGCCATGAGCATCGCAGCCTCCCGCTCCGCTCTTCCGTTCGCTTCGGTCAGAAACGTCTGTACCAAAAGCCCGTTGCGGTTCTCCATCAACACATGTCCGAGGTAGCCTAGCTTCGCCTCGCTACCTTTGGACTTCTTGAACAGCCGGGCCTCGGGATCCGTTGTCGATTCATGCGTTTCGTTCTTTCGCTTTTCCCCGTGAAAGTCGACATTTCCTCCCGGTTCCGGCGGTTTCCCCGTCCCATCTTTTGGGCGGAAACTCTTCTGACTGGCCCAAGCCTCGATCAACGTTCCATCCACCGTGAAATGTTCATCTGACATAAACGGCCTGGCTCGTTCCAATACCCGCCTGAAAAACGACTCCGCGATTTCTTCGTTCAGCAATCGCTCCCGATTCTTGCTGTACACCGCGTGATTCCAGACCGCCTCGTCCATCTCCATTCCCACAAACCACCGGAACAGCAGGTTGTACTGCAGTTGCTCGATCAGCATCCTCTCGCTGCGTACCGAATAGAAGATCTGCAACAGCAAAGATCGAAACAATCGCTCCGGCGCTATCGATGGCCGTCCCACGTCGGAGTACAACTTCGCAAACTGCGGTGACATCTCCTTCAGGATCTCGTCCACCATCTTGCGAATCGGTCGCAACGGATGGTCCGCCGGAACACGCTTCTCTGGTGAAACGTAGCTGAACATTCCTTCTTGTTGGTTATCGTCACCGCGCATTCGCTCGTCTCCTTGGCCTTCCTTACTTCAGACGAGTTTTTTGAATTAAAGTTGCAGTGGAACGGCATTGTTCAACAAACTGCTAAGAGGGGAACACGGATTTTGCTGTAACGCGGGGATCCGATCTGGGTCCATCTTTGAAAAATCCGAAGATCGATCCGCTCAGGGCTATACTCGAATGTCATCGACCGAAAGCAGGTAGTGATGAAAAGCGTGATCGGTCTGCTCCTGAGCATCACCATGGCGACCGCCGCAGTCGGCGATGACGATCCCGCGCAGAAGGTCAATCAGCTTTTCGCAACGTTCGACAAACCGGGCTCTCCCGGGTGCTCCACCGGCGTAATCCGCAACGGCAGCTTCGTCTATAAGAAATCCTTCGGCTACGCGAGCCTTGAACTCGGGGCTCCGCTCAGACCCGATTCGGTTTTCTACATGGGCTCGGTCTCGAAGCAATTCACGGCAGCAAGCATCGTGCTTGCCGCCGAGCAAGGCTATCTCTCTTTTGACGACGACGTCCGCAAGTACCTTCCGGAGCTGCCCGACTACGGCCATCGGATCACACTGCGCGAGATGCTGCATCAAACCAGCGGATTCCGCGACCTGTTCGACCTCATCTCCCTCTCGGGCCGCAATCCCGCGGAGATCGCGTCCGCGACCGAGATTCTCAAGCTCATCGTACGCCAAAAGGGCTTGAACAACGTTCCCGGGGCGCAGTGGATCTACAGTAACTCCAATTACTTCCTGCTCGCCGAAGTGATCCAGCGCGCGACCAAGAAGTCGCTTGCGCGGTTCGCCGCCGAAAATATCTTCCAACCGCTCGGGATGACCCACACGCTCTTCTACGATGACAATACTCTGGTCGTCCCGAACCGCGTCGCTGCATATGATCCAGGCAAGAACGGCAGTTTCCTGGTCGACTGGTCCACCACATACGACATCGTTGGAGGCGGTGGCCTGATGAGCAGCATCGATGACCTGCTGCTATGGGATCGGAATTTCTATTCCAACAAACTCGGTAAAGGAACGCTGCTCAGGGAGCTGCAAAGTCACGGTGTCTTGAATAACGGCAACCAGATTAACTACGCGATGGGTCTCTCCCTGGGGGACTACCGCGGTCTGCCGATTGTCGAACATAACGGCGCGCTGTTCGGTTATCGCACCGCGTTCCTGCGGTTTCCGCAGCAGCGATTCAGCGTTATCGTACTTTGCAACCTCTCCAGTTCGGGCCCCGAAAGCCTCTCCCACAAAATCGCAGATGCCTATCTGGAAGGAGATCTCGCGCCCGGAGCCAGCGCGCTTAACCCTTCGTCGGGACTTCCCGATCCCACGGCTTTCGCCGGCACTTACTTCGATCCCCGCACCAAAACGATCTACAAGTTCATTGCCGACCACGGAAACTTGATGGCTTGGGGAGCAGTCCTGCGGCGCATCGACGCCAATAAGTATTTCGACCTTGGCAGCGACGTCATCACCTTCGACAACGAAAACGGCACCATGCACGCCTCGCTTCGCATTCCCGGCGAGCTGTATTTTTCCGGCGACAGGCTCGAACCCATCCAGCTCAGCGTGGCCGAGTTAACCAGGTTTGAGGGCGATTTTCACTCCGAAGAGCTCGACACCGCCTACACGCTGTCGGTCGAGGATGGACGGCTGACGCTCAAGAACCACGACAATTCCCGGGTGCCGCTCGATGCTGCTGCGCAAGATGAGTTTTACGCCAGCGGTTTTGGAACAATTGTCTTCCATAAGGACGCGAGCCATCGTGTCTCCGGGTTCAGTCTGTTTACGCAAGCCGCCCGCGGGATCATCTTCACGAGCGCGAAATGAACGTTTCGTTCCCGGCCCGACTAGAAACTTTGTGGTCGACATCGTAATTTTGGCCTCAGCTGGACCGAACTGCAGTGGTGCGCCGCACCTTATATGCGAGTTTTTCAACAACCTGCTAAAACAACTCTTGACACGGCCGGCGTCGTTAGAGATAGGGCATTGTGATGCTTAAACGCTTCTTGAAGGGTCCTCAAATTCAAACCTCGTTTGTATTCCGTTCGAAACGGGGAACTGCGTTGCGCGAAACAAGTGTGCTGCATTCGTTCTTGCATCCTGTGTTGAGAACCCTTGGGTTTCCTCAAGCAGGGATGCATGCGTTTCGTCACGGCTGCAATCGCAGATGGGAATTGTCCGGGATGAATCCTGCCGTACTCCGCCAGCAAATGGGTCACAGCTCTGCTGTGATGACGGCAAGATATACTGGAGAAATTCCACGCGACAAGGTGCAAGAAGCGTTCTCCAAGATGGAATTGGAAAATATGGAAGTTATTGGAAAACGGCCGCGCTACCCTGGCAGTCGCTTAGTTGTGTATAATCAACAAACTAGAGGAATGAGCGGGCGTCGTACAATGGCAGTATAGAAGCTTCCCAAGCTTCGGACGTGGGTTCGATTCCCATCGCCCGCTCCATAAACACTGATGACTCAGTTGACCTTACACGGCTAAGCTCCCTGAATTCGATAAAAACCCGGCCGGTTTTGGACGGTGGTTGGACGGTACTGGACTCAATTGGACGGTCAGTTTTCACTGGAGTCTTTGCTGTTGGAGCAAACTTTCGGCTGGTGGAATGGCACACACTGGACTGCTTGGCTGAGGGTCGCAGGTTCGATCTTCACCGCCCCTTACGGTGCCCCAAACGAGAAAGAACTGCGTGAAGCAAGATCGGATGCGCGAAATTGTAACGCATTGAAATAGGTGGGTAACTCTTATAGAATCCGCAACGTGTTTGCCTGCATTTCGGTCGAATTTACCCAGAGGTCACATGGAACTCAGCCGCCGTGATCTGCTCCTGAAGTCGCTTGCCATCGGAGTCATCAAGCTCAGCCCGGGGATGACGGCCGCGTCCGCGGTAAAGAGTTGGCTGCGCGCCGAAGGTGGCGCTCGCCCCGCGACGCCCACCGACCAGTTGGGTCCGTTTTACAGAAAAGGAACGCCTAAATCGGGAGGGCACTCCGCGACGCTGCGCGCAGCTGGCGATCCCGGATTGCCGCTTGCAGTGGTCGGAGCGGTATACGACACGCGGGGTGCGGTCGTGCCGGAAGCGAAAATCGAAGTCTGGCAGACCAACCATCACGGCAAATACGACATCACTGGCTACCGGTATCGCGCGCTACTGCTCGCAAGCACGAAGGGCGAATATGATTTTCAGTCGGTGATGCCGGGGCACTATCCGGCACGGAAGTGCCAACACATACATTTCCTGGTGCAGGCAGAGGGTCACAAGCCCCTGGTGACGCAGATGTATTTTGCATCAGACCCCATCTTCAGAGGCGATCCGGGAAAGAATATGAATGACGATTGTCCCTCCATCGAGCTGGTTCGACCGATTCTGCTGAGCGATCAGGCGACCACGATGGGGGCAGGCGCGACGTTTGAGCTGGTGATGGAGCCGCTATGAGGATTGCTTTTTTCTCCGCACTGCTGCTTGTGTCGCTAGTCTTTGCGAATGCGAGCCCCGCGCAGACGGTCAAGCCGATGACAAAGTTGGACACCACAGGCGAAGTGTATTTCGCAGCCATCTGCAACGGTGGAGAGAACGTGGCAGGTGTGGACAGAGAGAAAGGCATTCATCTCTGGAATCTGGCAACCGGCCAGCAGAAATTGTTCAAAGCGGACCTGGATACACAGATCGATCCCGGTGCGCTCGCCTGCGACCGGAAGACGATCGCCGTCGGTTCGATTCACGGAGCGGTCGCTTTACTCGATTTTGAGGGAAGGGTGCGAAAGCGCGCCGAGCTAAAAGAAGAGATCATCGGCATGGCGCTTTCCCCGGACGGACGCAAGCTTACTGTCAGCACCGCAAATTCGCCGGTGCAACTCTGGGACGTCGCCAGCGGCTCGCGTGAATGGAGTGGATCGACGACCTTCGGTAACACCTATGGCGCGCGGATCAGCCCTGACGGCAAGTCCGTTTTTGCCACCGACGGAGATACCTACGTGCGTGCTTATAACGCAACGGATGGGAAGCTGGTTTACGCGGCAGAAGGGGACTTGCTCGAGCCTTTCGACGTAAGCGTTTCGGCAGATGGAAGAACGCTCGCTGTGGCTGGTGCGGAGGGAAGAGTCGAACTGCGCGCGAGCGCCAGCGGGAAGATCCTGAAGAAGTCCAGCAGCTGCGGCAATCCGATTTTTCTGGTCACGATGTCCCCAACAGCGCCCACGGTTTTGGCGCTGATTCTGGATGAGATGACGCTGCATCCCGCCGGCATAGGCTACTGGAACACAAACACCACGGACCTGAAGCTTTTGGCGATCGATCCAAAGACGGTGATCGGCATGGGCAGCGATGCAAAGGGATTGCTGTTAGTGCGGCAGGAATCGCCGGCGAAATTGAGCGTTGAACGCGTGGAATAGCATCCGACACGAACCGACGCACTAAGATAGATCAGACTAAGACTGGGCAGACAACTTCGCGGGAGTTGGCTCCATAAGGCTCCAATTGGAATGGGGCGGCGGTGCTACGCCGTTTCCTTTGTTGGACTTGGAAAGTAGGGATGCAATTTCGATCCCCCCGCCCCTACCAACCTAACTAATTGAATTCCTGCAGTTCTAAGACTTTATCCTGTGGTGTACCTCCGGCGCACCTCTGAGTCAGGCTTTGTTTGCCGGTCGGCGCGCCGAAAAGACGACAACCTTAGCCGTGACTATGTGGAGGTTTTGAAACGGGAGGCAGCGACGAATTCCAGACGCTTCCATGCTTCAGATTTCTGGTACTGATTGAGGCCGATCCAGAAGGCCGCGCCGGCGTGAGGAGCTTCAGGATTTCAATCCAATTCGAGAAGCTCACAGACCCAAACAGCCAAAGAACGACCCGACCGAAGAGTTCACACATGCAGCCTCCCATGGCAGAACTTTTCAGGAGGCTTGGTCAGTCAACCAAGCCCTGAGATCTTCTGACATATCGGATAAATTCAGGTTGGTGCAGAAAATCATCGCGGACAGAAGTTTCTTCACGCGAGTGAGAGGCGAAAGGCTCGCCGCCTCCGAATAAGCCTTCAGCGTGTATGGGGCCGACGTCCTGAAATGTTCAGGCGACGACTGGACGGCTTTCTCCCAGTAACGCGTGAAAAACGGCGCCACAAACTTTGCTCTAATCGACGGGCTAATCCTGAAGACTTGTTCCAAATTTCGTGCAAGGCCGATCTGACTCGCGAGCGATTGCAGAAGTGGAGAGTCCAAAACCGAAGCTAGGGAGGCACTAAGGCTCTTGTCCGTGCCTGAACCTGCTACACTCCGTGTGCATAGGGAAACTGAGTCATCGAGCGAAAGGAGCTCGATGGCACGCAAGAGGTATCAGCAGGGAAGTGTGTATTTGGTTGGGAAAAGCAAAGACAAGTGGGTCGGTCGGTATAGGGAAGACGTGATCGGGATAGATGGGAATGCGCGACGTGTCCGGCGAGAAGTAATTCTCGGCAGCAAGCGCGATCTGCCGACGAAACGCTTGGCACAGCGTCGCATGGACTCCGTTCTTTCCCGGATCAACGGCCTTGATTACCGTCCGGTCCGCGTAGCTACCTTCGAGGAGTTCGTGGAGCGATGGAAGGTGGAAGTGTTAATTACGCAACAACCTTCCTCCATCCGTGCTGTGAAGTCACACCTCAAGTGCCACATCGTTCCGCAACTCGCCAAACTACGTCTCGAACAATTCAGCGTGGAAAACCAGCAAACCTTCATCACCCGCATGTTCGAAAGGGGTGTTTCACGAAAGAGCGTGCTCAATGTTCTTGGCACGCTCTCATCGATTCTCACCACGGCCCGAGATTGGGGCTACAACTGCGAATACATCGATGTCAAAAAACTGCGCTTGCCGCCGCGAGGTGAGCGATACGAGGCCCCGCACTTCACGATTGACCAGCTGCAGCACATCTTGGCAATAGCCGAAGAGCCATGGCACACGCTTTTCTGTATTTTAACTATGGACGGTCTACGCGCCGGCGAGGTCTTGGGCCTTCAATGGAAAGACATTGACCTAGACCGTCGGTTGCTGCATGTCCGCAGGTCAGCGTGGTATGGCCATGTCCAGACAGCAAAGAGCAAAGCCAGCGAAACCGTGCTCCCAATACCTCAGCTACTCGTTACTGTGCTTAAGAAATACCAGACGCAGTGGAAACCGAATCCGCAAGGCTTCCTATTTGTAACCCGCAACGGACGGCCTCCGTCTTCCAACAAAGTTATGGAGTACCATTTGTGGGCGATCCTCGACGCGCTCGAGATTCCACGGTGTGGACTTCACGCATTCCGTTATTCCCACACGGCGCTCCTTCTCGATTCTGGAGCAACGCCGAAGGTGGTTCAGCGGCAACTACGACACGCCGACGCCCGCCCGACCCTTGAGATTTACGGCCACGTCATAGGTGAGGCGCAGCGTGAAGCTGTCGAGAAAGTGGCGTCGATTGTGGACGGTAATGGACGGCGATCAACGACCATAAATTAATCGATTCAGAGACTTAGCCGTGTTGGGCGTTGGGTTCGATCCCCATCGCCCGCTCCATAAATCTTGTGTCGTTGAAACTTCAATTCTTGGGTTCAGATAGACTGGAACAGCATTGAGCCTTTGCCGCTGTTTTTAGCTTCGTACATTAATTTGTCCGCGCGTTCCAGCATTGCTTCGAGGGAGTCAAGCGGGGTGGGAAAGATGGCTACGCCAAAACTGAAGCCTATAGGCCAGTTTGTCCGCGTTAGCAGTTCTTGCAACACCGCGTCGAGTTTTCTCAAGACGATCCTGGAGGCGTCCTCGTCAGTTTCGGGGAACAAGATTGCGAATTCATCGCCGCCTATGCGCGCCACACAATCGGTTGCGCGTAAATTGGAGCGTAACGTCGCCGCAACAGCTACCAACACCTCGTCGCCGGTCTGATGGCCGTGTCCATCGTTCACTCTCTTGAAATTATCCAGGTCCATATACACTAGTGTTATCGGCCGCTTGTATCGTCGTGACCGTTTGCACTCCATCTCAAGTAATTCCTCAAACGCCCTGCGGTTGGCGAGCCCCGTGAGATGGTCGGAGCGTGCCAGCGACCTCTCGCTGGCCAGGGCCAATGCCAACCGTCGTTTGTGCTCTTCGAGTTGGGCTTGCGCCGTCATCCGATATTTCAAATCACTCTGGACCGTCACGGAGAGTATTAACAAAAGTATCATTTGGCTGACGAGAACCGCGGTAAACGAGAGTTCGGTTCGAAATACGCTGGCATTATAGTTGTCTTCGCTCAATGCTTGACGCCCTCGAACCTTGCGATCCATTTCCACTGTCACTTTCCGTATCGCGTCCATTTCATTGTTACCTTCGTCCGTGTTCACAATCGTGAGCGCCGCTTCCAGACCAGATTCCCTGCGTTTCTGGATGGCAGTTCCAATTCACTAAATTTCGCGGCTGTGAGAGCCTTCAACTGCTGCATTAACGCTCGCTGTCTGCATCCTGCGTCGCCAGATTCCGCTAATCGGTCCAGTCGGTCAGTTATGCCAGCTTTAGCGGCACTATACGGGAGCTAGATAGTTCTCATTACCGGTTAGGAGAAATCCCCGCTGTCCGGTCTCAGCATCCTGAGCCGCGGTCAAATAGCTCTGTAAAGCATCCACGTAGACTCGTGAATGTGCCACCTCTTCCCGATATAGCCGAAATTCCAAGGCTCGCTTTCGCAGATAGGTCCCAAGCACGGTGAGCAAGATGACCGCCAGCAGAAATCCGACAAGTGCACGAGTTGACAGCGCTAGTTTCACAGAATTCAATCTTAGTTTGTTTGCTTTATGGCAGGGTGGCGAGACTGCTGGCAATGCCGAAAGGCACAACCAATCGAGAATGAGCTTAGTGTATGTGGAGTGTTCGGACGATTATTAAGTCCTTGAGTGTGTCTGATTTTTGCGACGGACTACACCGTATATTCGGCTGACACCGATCATCTTACTTACCGCCCGCAAGGTGAAGGCTTTCTCCTGCGGGCAGAGAAATGGGTACTGCTGGCTTCCTCGATCGTCCTATGCACGAGCATTTATCAACATTTTCAGGCGCCGTCACTGCACAGCTACGGGCTCGAGCCTTGGCGATAGCCACTGAATGAGCGCCAGCGCGGCCAGGTAAGCTAGACCGGCGAAGATGAATAGCGGCAGATACGAATGGGTGCGCTGAACCACGTAGCCGGTTGTAACTTGAATCAAGGCGCCGCCAATCGCGCCGGCAGTGGCTCCAATTCCGACCACGCTACCAACGGTTTGGCGCGGAAACATATCCGACACCAGTGTAAAGAGATTTGCCGACCATCCCTGGTGTGCCGAAGTTGCCAAACTAATCAGCGCCACGACTAGCCAGAGATTGGTTGAAAAAGGCGCGTACAAGACCGGGAGCATGCACAGCGCGCAAATCAACATGGTGATCTTTCTGGCAAAATTGATGCTTGCCCCTCGTTTGATCAGCCCCGAAGACAGCCAACCGCCGCCGATGCTGCCAAAACTGGCGGCGTTATAGACAATTAGGGAGGGGACGACTACTTGCATCAAGGAAAGACCAAATTTTTCCTGCAGATATTTGGGCAGCCAGAACAGGTAGAACCACCAAACCGGATCGGTGAGAAATTTGCCAGCAGCAAAGGCCCACGTCTGTCGAAGCGGAAGCAACAGGCTCCAGCTGATACTTATGTGCGGATCCGGAGGGTCGCTCTGAATATAAGCAAGTTCTGATGCGGAGATGCGCGGGTGATTTTCCGGGTGGTGATAGAAACTCAGCCAAAAAATCAGCCAGATAAATCCGAGCGCGCCGGTGGCGATGAAAGCCATTTGCCAGCCGTACCGGACCGCCAACCAAGGCACCGTAAGCGGGGCGACCACAGCTCCAATATTGGTGCCGGCGTTGAAGACGCCGGCGGCCAGCGCGCGTTCCTTCTTGGGGAACCACTCGGCGACGGTCTTGATACAGGCTGGGAAATTTGCAGCTTCGCCCAGTCCCAGGAATGATCGCGCGATGCCGAAGCTAAATGCCGAGGTGGCCGCCGCGTGGGCGATGGCGGCCAGACTCCAGACCGAAACAGCCAGGGAATATCCCTTGCGTGTCCCCAGCCGGTCCATAAGATAACCGCCGCCAAGGAGTCCGATCGCGTAGGCAACCTGGAAAGCGCCGGTTATGTAGCCATACTGTATACTCGACCAGCCGATGCTGGTCTCCAGCGTTTTTGCCAGCATGCTCAGAACCTGGCGATCGAGATAATTGATAGTGGTGGCGAAAAAAAGAAGAGCGCAAATCGTCCAGCGAACGTTAGAGGTCGCCGGCTTAACGGAGAAGGTCGTGGAGTTCACAAGAGCGTGTCAGGAATATAGGCGGAAGAATTCAGTTGCGCAAGCCGGGAACCAGCCGGGAGCATCATTCGGTTTTTCACGGCGCAAATTCTTCACCGGTTTGGGTGTTTCGATGGCGGCTTCAGCCCTGCCAAACAGTTTCCACCTTGGGATTCTTGGTTCTCCGTGGTTTTCGTTCTTGCAGCGTGTGAGCCGCCGGGGTGAAGTGCCGTCGGCGCCTGCTGATCTGCTGTATCCTCCGGTCGATCTTTCCTATTTCGAAACGCCCATTGGTCACCGCATATGAACTCCCCTTTTAAGATCTCGGTTATCACTGATGAGATTTCGCAGGACTTCGGCCATGCCTGCGAAGTAGCCTCCCAGGAATTCGGCATGGGCTGGGTGGAAATTCGCGGACTCTGGAATAAAAACATCATGGCGCTGGACGCCAAAGAAATCGCCGAGGCGCGCCGCCTCCTGGAGCGCTATCGCTTGCGCGTATCAGACCTGGCTACTCCACTATTCAAGGTGGACTGGCCTGGAGCGCCGCTGCCCAAGTTCCGGCAAGGGGCGCACGACAATTACGGCGCGGATTTTACATTTGACCAGCAGGGCGAAGTCCTGGATCGTTCATTGGAACTAGCTCGCGTTTTTGTGGTCGACCGCATTCGCTGCTTTGATTTCTGGCGGCTCGACGATGCCAAACCGTATCGCGAAGCCATGGACGCGAAACTCTATGAGGCCGCGGAGAAATGCGGCAAAAAAAATATAGTTCTGGTGATTGAAAACGAGCACGAATGCAATACCGGCACCGGCGCCGAGGCCCTGCGAACGCTGAATGCGGTGCGCTCTTCTCATTTCATGTTGAACTGGGATCCCGGTAATGCCGCCGAGTTGGGCGGCACTCCATACCCGGATAGTTATGACAAACTCCCGAAAGAGCGCATCGGCCACGTGCACTGCAAAGATGTCGCGCGCAAGCCGGATGGCTCCAGCAACGGGTGGGTGTGCATGGGAAAAGGTGTGATTGATTGGATCGGGCAGTTCCGGGCGCTGAAGCGCGATGGCTACCGCCAGGCGGTCAGCCTGGAGACCCACTGGCGCGGAGCGGGCACAGCGGAAGAGTCCAGCCGCCAGAGTTGGGCGGGGATGAAAGAACAACTGCGCGAGGCCGGGGCGTTGTCGTAGGGCAAGGTTGGTGACCCATGATTGAGCAGAAGACTTCGAGGCGTGCGTTTCTAAAAGTGACCGGCACTGGATTGGCTGGCGCGGCGGTTGGTTTTTCCGCGTCCAGTTTTGCGCGGATCGCCGGAGCAAACGATCGCATTCGGGTTGGCGTGGTAGGTTTTTCCGATCGCTTCCGCAGCGCGCTCGCTCCGGCTTTCATGGAGCACGCGCGGAAATTGAACTTTGAGTTCGCTGCTGTTTCGGATATCTGGAACCAGCGCCGCGACGAAGGCGTAGCATTCCTGCACAAATTGACAGGTACAGCGCCGGCAGCGGCTCGCAACAATGATGAACTTTATGCCCGCAAAGACATCGACGCGGTCATGATCGCTACCGCGGATTTTCAGCACGCTTATCACGCCGTCGAGGCCGTCAAAGCCGGCCGCGATGCTTATGTCGAAAAACCGCTGGCGCATACGATGGAAGACGCGCGCGCGGTGCGAAAAGCAGTGCATGAAACCGGACGTGTAGTGCAAATCGGAACACAGCGGCGCAGCTCTCCGGAATATCAGCGTGCCTACGAATACATAAAATCTGGAAAGTTCGGCGCCATTGTCTCGGCGGAAATGACCTGGAATGTAAATCAGCCCGGGCGTTGGCGGCGTCCCGCGCTGGTCTCCGGACTCCGTGAGCAGGATACGGACTGGAAACGGTTTCTGATCGACAGGCCGGCGGTAGATTTTGATCCGCGCAAATATGTTGAGTTTCGCCTTTTCTGGCCGTATTCGTCGGGCATACCGGATCAATGGATGGTGCACCAGATCGACACTGTGCACTGGTTCACGGGTTTCCCCCGGCCGCGCAGTGTGGTCGCCAACGGCGGCATTTATCTTTGGCATGACGGCCGTACAAATTGGGACACCATGACAGCAGTGTTTGATTACGGTCCGCTGGACGACCAATCGAAAGGATTCCAGGTGGTCTATTCCTCGCGGATGACCAATTCGGCGGGTGGCGTAAAAGAAATTTATTTTTCGAATGGCGGCACACTCGATCTTGACAAGCATCAGATTTCGTCCGCCGGAGGCTTGGAGCAAAACTTCGCGCAGGAAATGAACATGAAAGCGAATCTGCTGCCCACGAGCTCCCTGGCGCAAGAGAGTGCAGCGACGGACACCAGGGCTGATGCGGGAAGCGACGTGGCTACATCGGTCAATGTAAACAACTGGATGGAGTGCGTCCGTAGCCGCGCCAAGCCGAATGCGGATATAGAAGCCGGTTACAACCATTCTGTGGCGTTATGTATGTGCATCACTGCGATACAGTCGGGTCAGCGAGTGACCTTCGATGACGCAGCACAGAAAGTAGTCGTGGGCTGACAGGAGAAGAGTCAATGGCCGGGTCTGAACAAGGGGTCGAAGACAAAATGGTTTTCCGCCAGACTCACGAACACTCCGGCCGCCACGTCTCCATTACTTCCGGCAACAGCTCCATGCGCCATCTCGCCTACGGCCGCATTGTGCTGAACTCTGGCACGACCACCGCGTCGTTCGCAAACGGGGAATCGCGAAACCGGGCTGATTTGCCTGTTCAGCCGTGCGGTAGTCATTGTGGATCAAAAAGAAATTGAGATCGATCAATCGACGCCGTCTACGTTCCACGCGATTCCGCCGTGTCGATCACCACCACCACCAACGTGGATATCGCAGAGGTCTCGTCCGACATTGCCAACCGCTACCCGTTGCAAGTGGTGCGCGCCGCGGAAATGTCCAACGATCCTAAATTGGACTACAACACCGGCGGGCCGGGATGCACGCGTCACATCCGCATGTCGCTGGGCAAAAATATTCAGGCTGGCAGACTCCTCGCGGGAATCACCCAGGCCGAACCGGGAAACTGGACCAGCTGGCCGCCGCACGAGCATGCCGCGATGCTCGAAGAGATCTATATTTATTTCGACATGCCTGCCCCGGCGTATGGCTCTATAGCGAAAACGAAGAACCCGAATTGGTGACGCTGGTTCGCGACGGTGACGCGGTGTTCATACCGAAGGGCTATCACCCCAATGTTTCAGTTCCCGGCCATCGTATTTGTTTCTTGTGGGCCATGGCGGCACGCCGCGAAGTGGTCGACCGTCAATACGGCGTCGTCAACGTAGAGCCTGGATTCAGTGCTGAGCGATATGGAACTACGGGACCGGCGGCAAAGGAAAATAAACTCTTGGCCGTGGGCTTGTAAGCAGGGACATCATTTGTGCGCTGGCGGCTGCGGCGGAATCTGCGCGTAACCTGGAGCAACCTTCTTAAGATTCTGACTCAACGCTGCGCTTGCATCCCCGATGGACCAACGGATTCCGCCGGCGAGAAGATTCAAGAAAAACGCATCCTGCCAATTTTCTGGCCGATCACCCATGGCCATATAGAACACCCGGCCCTTACCCTGCTGTCGCGCCCAAGTGACCGGGTAGGGTTGCCGCTGGTAACACTCGCCTTTCATGCCCTTGGTGTCGAGCGTCAGAATTACGTGAATATCGGGAGCAAAATCTTTTAGCGAATACCACTCCTCGTTAAAGGACACCGGTGAATGCACTCCCTGAAGGCCCGGAAAGTTCGCATCGTCCACGATCAGGTCGGCGGTTTGCAACCGGGGATCGCTGCCGTGAACAATAAATTCGCCACCCAGCATTCTCAAATAAGGATCGCTGCTTCCGCCATGCGCTACGTAGCGATTGGAATGATCCTCGGGATCAGGCAGGGTGTGAAACGTATCGCTGGCGCAATGCACCCCGACGAACCCGAGTCCATCGGCCACTGCGTCGAGGAAGGCTTGTTTTCCATGTTCGCTCATAGGCGGTTGCCCGTCGGTTGCGGACTTGGTCAGATCGCCGGTGGTAACGAATAACAGCGCCGAATAATTGCGAAATTCGCTGGAATCGAAAATTCGTCCGTCCTTGGTGGCGCTGACGTCAAATCCGTGCTTCTTTCCCAGTTCGCGAATTACCCGTTCGACGATGCTTGGATGCTCTCCGGACGTTTTTACGACATCGTGCTCCCACCCCGACGATTTGGTGAAAAGCAGCAACGAGCGCTTATCCGCCGAAAGAAGCCGATCGGAAAATGCGAGCGACGCCCCACTCAAGGCGGCAGTGCGCAGAAATGTTCTGCGGCTGAAGTCATTGTTTATCACTGAGGTCTCCTGGTTTTTCGCCGACAATGTAAGTATGCGCGCTTCCTTGCGTCAGATGTTTTCATATCCTAAACGCCGCGCGCAGTCTCGCATTATTACGCGCTCACCGCTGGAGCGTTGCGCGCTTTTGGGATGCGTCAGACTGGAAGGTGCACGCCCAACAAGGTGCAGGAATACGGCGCCGGAATGTTTGTAGGCCGGGACCGGCTCGCGAAACGCCACATTTCCGAGATACTGCAACGCATCGGAAAGCGCGTAGTACTCGGCATCACCTTGTTCCCAGAGCCTGTCTCTCTCTGCAAATTTCTCTGGCGCAAACGTTGCGAGTCCGAGCAAATAGTCCGAGCCATACTCGATCATGTTGATACCCAGATCGTTTCCCGTATAGATGCGGAAATCCGGGCGATGCGCATCGCGCAGCGAGAGGCGCTCCAACTCCACCAGTCGATTGAGCGAAGAATGCTTCAGCCCCTCAATCTCCGGTATATCCATCAAGCCCAAGAATGTTTCCTGGTCGAATATCTCGCCATTGGGCGCAAACATACGTCCGAGCTCGAAGGCCAACACGTGAGCGTACCCGCGCGCGGCCGCTTGATAAACCTCGACCTTTTCCCGAGAGGTCTTTCCATGCAGCCGGTTGGTCTGAAACAGGATCGGTATTCCGCCGGCTGCTACGATGCTGTCCATTTGGCGGCGATACAGCGAGACGAGATCGCCCGACTGATCCTCGATATAAGCACCCGCTACGAACGGGGTATCTTTTCCCAGCGCGTCTCGCGTCCATCGCAGTACATCCTGCTTTTCCGCACCGCTCAGATAGTTCACGTAACCGGTGTCCATGTTCACCGCGTTCATCAGTCCTGCGCGATGGGTATCCACCAAATGGCGTTGAAAGGCTTCGACCGCGACTCGCCCGTCGCTTTCGAAGGGCAGCAGCGCCGCCGCTATGCCGTACACTTTTCGGCGAAGTATCTGCCGTTTGATCAGCGACTCAATCTTCATGGATCATGTTTTCGCTTTTGCGACCTTTAACTGCGCCGCGTGGTCTGAGTTTTTATAGTAGTTGTCAAGCGGGTAGCATCCGGAGGGCAGCCCTTTTCGCGGCGCGGTGGTGCAATCGCTGAAAGTTCTGCATACCCGCTTGTGTTCCACAGTGTTTCCCATGGAGGCATCCCACAGAAGTTCCGGATAGGTCAACGCCATCCGCCCGATGCCGACGAGATCCACCCATCCTTCTCTCAGTGCCGCCTGAGCCACGTGCGGCAGATAATCCTGCAAGTAGGTGTACGCAGTGCCCACGAAGATGAGAGCTGGAAATTTCTGCTTCACTCGCCGCGTGGCCTCCATCTGCCGCGCCACTCCGATCAAAGGATCTTCAGGCGGCTGGTACCCATCCGACGGTGGATATAGCGCGGGCCTCTGAACGTGGGGATTGTAGTACGGGCTACCCGCGGTGACATTCACCAGATGAATTCCCATCTTTTCGAGGAGGGCCAGGAACTGTTCGCCTTCCACAAGATCGAGCTTTGTCGGATCGCTGGGGTCCACGCCGAATCCCCAGCGGTAGGGAATTAGGCTGGCATGGTTCTCGGGAATTCCGGGGCCGCGCTTGCCCTGGGATGATCGCGCAGGGTCCGCGGCAAATGGCACGGTGTCAAAGATCGAAACGCGCACGCCGATTTTCAGGCCGGGCACGTTTGTGCGAATGCCCTCCACCGTTTCTCTCAGGAAGCGCGTTCTGTTTTCCAGGCTCCCGCCGTAGTTGCCTCCGCGCGTATGGGCGCTGAGAAATTCGTGACCGAGGTACCCGTGGCAATGCTTGATGTCGACAAAATCGAAGCCGGCTTCTCTGGCCACGTGTGCCGCGCGAATGAAGTCTGCAATGATCCCGCCAATTTCGCCGTCCGTGAGCAAGGGATAATCAGCGGTCAATCCCAACCGCCGGTCGAGGATCGGGTGACGATAGAGTATCCGCGGCTCAGATTTCGCGTGTTCGTTAGGACGGCAATACCGGCCCGAGTGCGTCAATTGCAAGCCGATTAGAAGGTCTTTATCGGAACCAGCCGTCGCGCGGTGTCCTTCCACCAGGGCGGTCCGGAGCTGTTGTAGCCCTTGTAGAGCACGCGCGGAAACCATCAGCTGGTTCGGGTTGGCACGACCGGCGTGAGAGACGGCTGCTGCTTCGCAACCCCAGATCAGTTTTGCACCGCTGGCGCCCAACCGATGCCAGCGCCGCAACATGCTCTCGCTGATGTTTCCGTCGCGAGTGGCATCCCAACCTTCCATGGGCTGCATTGCGATTCTGTTAGCGAGCTTGATTCCGGCGCGTGAAAGCGGTTGCCGCAGAGGTGAAGCCGGCCCGGGCACGATGGACGAGTCGCAAGGAATATTCAGCCCGAGGGAATGCAAATGCTCCTTGAATCGCTCGACGTCCTTGACCGCACCCAGGCGCAAAATAGGCAAGTCCACTCTGTTTTTCCCGGGAACAAATCTATCACTTTACGCAAAAGAGCTTGGACAAAAGAAGCGGCGTCACATATGTTTCTCCTGCCGGATAGGGTCGGCAAACGCTCGTGCCCACATCTAACTCAACCCGGATTTTCTACGGCTGGTGGATTGTCGTTGCCGCGTTTTTGAATCTATTTTTTGCCGTTGGCATCATTTTTTATGGTTTCCCCGTTTTTTACCCCGCACTCGCAGAGTCGCTGGGATTCACGAGAGCTCAACTCACCCAGGGGTTCTTACTCGGATTTCTCATCGCCGGGCTGCCCTTTGGACTTGTGGCCGGGGTCGTTATCGACCGCATCGGCGCCAGATGGGTCATTCTTTCGGGAGTGGGGCTTGTGGGCATTTCGCTGATGCTCATGGGATGGATGACCAAGCTGTGGCACTACGAGCTGTTGTGTATCAGCGAAGTAATGGGCTACGTGTTGGCCGGTCCGATTGCGAATCAAGTCCTGGTAGCCAAATGGTTCGAGGCGCGGCGTGGGCGCGCCATGGGTTACGTGTACCTGGGGTTGGGACTTGGCGGCGTCGCCTCCCCAATGCTCAGCAATTATCTAATTCGAGATTTTGGCTGGCGCCACGCGCTGGAAGCTATCGGCCTGTTGATTATGGTTGTGCTCATTCCGGTCGGGCTGCTGGTCACACGCTCAGCCCCCGCGGAGTTGGGGCTGATGCCCGACGGAACCGGGCCCGCAGATGCTGGCCGTTCGCATTCGAGCAGCGTCCGTGGCATGCTTGCCGCCGGAAGAGTCGACATTCGCAACGCCATGCGAACCAGGAATTTCTGGCTCATTCTGGCTGGATCCACTTTGGCGGTGGGCGCTATCGGCGCGGTCATCCAACACTTCATTCTGTTTCTCAAGGATCAGGGCTATTCCGCCACGGTGGCCTCGCGATTTTTCACCGCGCTTCTGGTAGCCAGCCTCGGCGGACGTGTTTTGGTCGGCTATCTCGCGGATCGTTTCCGCAAGAAAAATATCATGGCGTTTTTCTACGCTTCGCTCAGCGCTTCGGTCCTGCTGATTGGTTTCTCTCACAGCCCGACGGTGATCTGGGGCTTCGTGGCTGTTTTTGGATTTTCCATGGGCGCCGATTACATGTTAATTCCGCTGGTGACCGCGGAATGTTTTGGCACGGCCTCGCTCGGAAAATTGCTGGCCCTGATTATCATGGGTTATTCGCTGGGCCAGTGGGGCGCGCCCTGGGTCGTCGGCAGAATTTTTGACACGCGCCACAGTTACGAACTGGCGTGGAACGTTATCGCGGCCGCCGGATTGATAGGTGCTGCGGCGATATTTGCGATATCGCCCGGCGCGAGGAAGGCATCAGTTTGAAATTCATACGCTCCTGGAGTTTTACGACGTGAAAGTGAATAGGAGAGAATTTTCAGCGGCGCTGTTGGGCGCCGCGGCCTTCCCCGGCAAACTTCTCGACGAGTTCGATCAGTCTCCCCGGCGGCCTTCCATGTTGTTGCTGCCCGACGATCCGTTCAGCGGTATCGGACTTTTAAAAGCCCGTCTCGACGCCGGCCAGCGGCCCTCGGAGGACATCCCCGGCTGGGCCTTGTCCGGGCAGCTCACCAAAAAAAACGAGTTTGCTGAACGTGCAATCGCCGCTATACGTGCATTGCCCCCAGTACCGAAGGGCTCTGTGTCTCGTTTGTGGATGCAGGTCGCAGGTTTGTCCCTGGCGTTCGATTGGCTCTACGAACATCCGGCGTTCGATGCCGCGCTGAAAGACAGCCTTGCGAACCGCCTGGTGGATAGCGCCGCGGCAGTGCTGGCTTTGCCCGACCTGTCTATCCCAGCCCAGGCTTCCTATCACAATTACACGCTTCGCTATCTCGCTGTGGCTTCCTTCGCGCTGGCCGCGGTGCGCGGTCATCGCAGCGTCGTTGGGCGCTCCGAGGTACTGCGAAAACATGCTCAGCTAGCGTTCGACAATATTCTCGAAACCACCCAACTGGTTACGCCCCTGGGCAGCTATCACGAGTCCATGGACTATTTTCGGATCACCCTGGCGCCACTGGTGCTGCTCGCGGAGCTTCAACGTACCACCACGGCTGTGGATCCTGCCCGTCGCTACACCGTTTTTGGCAGCGTCGGCGCCACCTATCAATACAAGTTGATGCCCGACGGAACACCTTCGCGTGAAGGTGACAATGAATACCCCATTCTCGACGATCGCGACACAGCACTGCTGGGCTACGCGATACATCGCTTCAAGGACCCTTACAGCGCGCGGCTCCTGAGGAACAGCGGGTTCTTTCCCCCCCGTTGGGTATTGCCAGTGCTGGAATTTTTGTGGAACGACCCCGAGGTACTACCACGCGATCCTGCACTCGCCGAGCCCCCGGAGCTCCCGCGCCAACGTTTCTTTCCCGGCGTGGGCCATCTGGTGATGCGCACCGGTTGGAAGCCGGATTCCACCTGGATTGAATTTGACTGTGGCGCGTATTTTTCAAAACACCAACACCTCTCGCAGAATCACTTCTCCATCTATCACCGCGGATATCTGGCCATCGACAGCGGCGCGGACTACACCGATACCGAAAGCCCGCACTACCTCAACTACTACCGGCGGACGGTGGCCCACAATTCCATCCTCGTATACGATCCGCGCGAGAAATTTTTCTGGTCCGATAATATTATGGACGCCGCCAATGACGGCGGCCAACGCATGGATTCGTCGCGCTTCTGGAACACCGTGCGCAGCCTGGACGACTGGGAGCGCACCCGCGATCTGTGGAGCCTGGGCAGCATGCGTATCGTGGATTACCAGCCAGGCTCGTATCACTACGCTTTGGGAGACGCGACAACGGCGTACTCCGCGGCCAAGCTCAAGCGCTTCACACGCGAGCTACTCTATATTCCGTCATCCGATGTTTTGTTGGTATTCGACCGGGTGGTCAGCACCAATCCCGATTTTCGAAAGGTATGGCTGCTGCATGGCGTCAACGAGCCGGTTTTCAGTGGCTCGGGGCAGACTTGCTCGCATGGGGCGACGAATTTTGCAGATGCGGAAGAATTCCGATTCAGTGAGGCCGATGGCGAATTGTTCATCCACTGCCTGCTGCCCGAAAAGCGTTCCGTAACGAAGCGCGGCGGCCCGGGCAATGAGTTTTGGACTCCTGGAAACGCGCGAGGCGACGATTGGGGCAGCGGAGAGAATTGGCCGATGGAACCCGCCGAAGGCGGACCGCTTCCGGAAGATCCCCGGCTTCGCGCGATGTGGAAGAGATTCTGGGGCGACGATTTCAAAAAGCTCGAGCATTCCAATCGCAAAAACGTTGTGCCTGGCGCGTGGCGCGTGGAAGTTTCTCCCTCGGTGCCAGCCGTCGAAGACCATTTTCTCAATTTGCTGGAAATCGGCAGCCGTGGAACGACCGGCAAGCGTCGGGTTGAATTGTTGAAGGGCCAGAATGTCGCGGGCGCGGCATTCGAATCCGGCCCCATGGCCTTGTTCAACACCACCGATTCCGCATTGGTGGAAGGCGAAGTAAGCCTACCTGCTCTTGCGTGTAAAAAACTTTATTTGACGGGTCTAACAGAAAATGCGCGGTATGAAGTGACCTTCGCAGGGCCGAACATCACGACACCGGCCTCCATCGCGGGACCCGGCATCGCTGTGAAGACCGAACACCTCCGCGCCAACGACAAAGGCGTCGCAATGTTGGACGTGGACGGCGCCTACACCTTGCGATTACGGTTCCAGCAAGTTTGAGTTGCGGGTAGTTACGCTTCCCGCAGCATTAGAAGTAACGATAAAAAAAAGGCGGCCGGTTGGGCCGCCTTTTTCGCCCCTGTTTGAGTAAAAAAGCCTAGAAGGTAATTCTTAGCCGCAGCCGTATGGTACGGCGGTTGTCGATGCCCTCCTGGGTAAAGCTGTTGATCAGCCGTCCAAAAAGGTCATTGCGAGTGATGTCCGACTCCTGGATCGGCAGCAAAGCCCCGGTATTGGGGTCAACACGGATGTTGAAATCGCCAAGCAGCGCAAATGATCCTCCACCGCCGCCGGCATCCGCATTGGGGGAAAATAACGGGTGGTTGAACAGATTGTCCACGTCCGCGCCGAACTCGATCTTCACACGCTCGGTAGCGTGAAAATCCTTGTGCACCCCCAGGTTGACTCCCCAGGTGCCAGGTCCCCAGAGAAGATTGCGCTTGGCGTTCTGCGGATTGCTAAACACGTCAGCGCCGACCGAGGGTGGCCCGAAAGCATCAGGATTAAAAACACGATCGCCGCTCTTCTTGTTGAAGTCATTGCTGAGAACGATAGGACGATAGGACGGCTCGGAATTGAAGTCGCCGACAGCGTCCACAGAAGAGATGCCGATGTTGCCGGGCTCGATGGGATTGCAATCGTCACAGATCCAGAACGGAGTGAATCCCGTTCCCGACTTGGCGAACATGTTGAAACTTGTTTGCCATCCGCCAACTACGAGGTCCGCCCACCGCGACATTGACGACCCGTAGCGACGCCCTCTACCCAACGGCAAATCAAAGACGCCGTACGCCACGGCGCGGTGCTTGGAAACGTAACCGTCTACGCCATAGTCGCTGTCGGGCGTGATGGGATTGTAGGCGATGCCTCCAAGACTCGAGTTACCGGTATCCAACGCGGTGGATTTCTGATCCAGGTAGGTGTACGAGAAGCTGAACAGGAAACCGTGAGAGTACCTGTGCTCCAACGTGGTCTGGAAAGCGTTCATTTGCGCGTGGCCATAGTTTCCGTAGCTAAGCAGGAAATCGCCAAGCGCCGGGAAACGATAGCGGCTGAAATCTTCGTTGGAAATACCGCAATCCCCATTGTTGACCGGATCGCAAATTCCGTTGGGTTCATTCGTATTTTCGTCTACCGTGTGGGTGCCAAAAGGCACGTCGCTTGGGGCGATCAGGTTGAGGTCTTTACCCGCGATCAACCCGTGCATAGTCGAACCCAGGTAGGAAAATCGGACAGCGTTGCCCCACCCGATTTCGCGCTCAAACGTGGCGTTGTACTGATGGATGCGCGGTTGGCGAATGTTAAAAGGCACCAGGTTAACTGCCGGCGTCCCTCCGAAACCAGAGGTTACGCCACCACCGGATATTGGACTGGTTCCATCCACACCATTTCCAGGCCACCCCTGCAGCGGGTTTCCAGTGACACTCCGTTTGGTCACACCTTGGTTGAAGGGATTGGTGGCGATGGGATCGCGAATACCCTGCGCCGCGGAAGTTGGATAGTAAATTCCGTAGCCGCCCCGGAGGACGGACTTGTCGCCGATTCTATATGCCGCTCCGATACGCGGGGCGAAGTCTAGCTTGTCGACAAATACAGTGCCTCGGCCCAATCCATAAGTATTCGCGAAGGCGTAGCCGAAATCGATGATCCGCGTATCCAGGTACTTAAGCGTTTTCTCCGAGGGAATCACAAAACGGCCCTGCTGGCCCGTCGTTGGATTCACGTAGTTGGGATCGAAGTTGGCGATCAGATCGTTTTTGTCGACAAACGGAGTGATCAGTTCATACCGCAGCCCAAGGCTAAGTGTCAGCCGGGAACTAACTTTCCACGTGTCCTGGATGAAGTAGCCATGTTCCCAGTTTGTTACGTCCATGGCCGGGCGCGGTTGCACCACGGAAGTTACCGATGTGCCCGGAAGGCCCAGAAGAAAATTTGCAAACGGAGTTGTACCCGTACCCGCGTAGGTGATCAAACCGCGCGGGTTGCCACGATTCAACGCAAAGCCGTCCACCGCCGCATTGCGTACCAGGTCACCGCCCATGCGGAAGGCGTGCTTGCCCTTGATCCATGTCAAGGTATCTCCAAACGTAACCAGGTTCTGGTCCAGCGGACGGAAAGTGTTTCGGCCGCCGTTGTTAAAGGTCGTGAATGTGTTGCTGAAATTGATCGCCGGATGCCCAAATGTTCCCAGCGCGAAGCTGCCGACCACCGAGCCGTAAGCGTCTATGTTGCTCTGATCAAATCCGATGCTGCTCAGGAAGCCTTCCAGCGTGGTGTTGCTGTGCCGCAGAAGTTTCTGCCGGTTGAATCCACCGCGCGCTTCGTTGATGAAGCTGGACGAAAACGCATGGGTATAGGAAAGAGATACAGTATTGTTTCGCCGATCATTTTGCGTGAGACCGAGCCCGATATAATCAGTAGAAGTCCCCTCGACTGGCGTGTTCGCGTTGCCCTGTGCCGAAACGGTATAAACGCCGGAAAGGTGATCGTTTTCCGAAAAGTCGTGATCCAGTCGAAGAGTCCCGGTGTCCTGCACCGAGCGCCCGGAAAGGTTGGTCTGATATCCCCCGATAATTCTTCCGTTCGCAGGATTGATGGGTGCGCTGAGACCGATCTTGGGGAAATAATTGTTGATGAGGCTCTGAACCGTGGGATTCAGTAGTCTCGAAGGGATAGTGATAAATCGCAGGTTGCCATCGCTATCCAAAATCGTGTTGTTGGCGATTTCAGTTGGTGTAAGTGTTACCGAGGAAGGAACCAGCGGCTTGGCCGAATCGTTCAGCGCGGAAAAATCTCCCGTAAACAAAGATGGATGCGCGGGCTTGCTGTCCTGAACCTTGACCGGGGCGATTGCATAGTTCCTCTCATACGCCGCGAAGAACCATGTCTTTCCCAGATGGGGCACCGGGCCGCCGAACGACCCGCCAAAGTCCGTGAGGTTGAAATATGGATTTGGGTACTTCGACTGGAAAGCGGTCGGAGCAAAATTCGCTTTGCCGTTCAGGTCATCCAGCGTCCACGCCGCCAGGGCTGAGTTTTTATTATTGTAGAAGAGTGAACCGTGATAACTGGACCCGCCACGCTTGGTAGTAACGCGTACGTTGGCGATTCCCGCGTACTCCGCGCTGAAATCGCTGGTGAGAATATTGATTTCGCCGACTGCCTCCAGCGATGGCTGACTTTGCGTCGGCTGGCCAAAGATTCCTCCGTTCGATCGTTGTCCATCCAGAGAGAAACTGGCGCCGTAACTCTGTGCGCCAATAAATTTGAAGCTGCCGTCGGCGTCCGCTTGCGTGACGTTGGGATTCAGGTACAGAAACGAATAGACGTTGCGGCTGTCGCGGGGCAATTCGATTACCGCCTGATTGTCGATGGTTTGACTGATGGTCTGATCTTCGGTGTCGATGGCCGCCGAGGTCATCGAGACGACCACGCTTTCCTGCGCTGACGAAATCTTCAGCACCGCGTTAGCGGCCACGGAATCACTGCCCCTCAAAACGACATTCTTAATCTCGGCCTTCGACATTCCCGGCGCAACCACCGTCACCATGTACGTCCCGGAGTTGAGCCCGAACATTTCATAATTGCCCTGGGCGTTTGTCTCGGTAACGCGCTCGCTCTTGGTCAGAGCGTCAGTGACCGTGACCGTCGCGCCGACAATCACCCCGCCAGCCGAATCGGTGACCGTTCCACGAATGGTGCCGAGGTCGGTGCCCTGCCCGAAAGCTGACCCGACGAAACAGAGGAATACCAGCGAGATGATACACACTACAGCAGCCTTGAAGTTCATTTGAGGACCTCCCCAGCCTTTGATGAGTGAGCAAGTTGTAACACTAAAAGGAAAGGAAACGCAATATAAAATAACCAAAAAGCATCGATGCAAAGCAACGCAAGGCTAGTGGGCTTTGTTCTGGTGTTTGACCCGCTCCTGAAATGGCCCTATACTGCGGCGCACCATGACACAGAAATCAAAACTACTGATCGAACAGCGGCGACGCAGGATGCTGGATCTGGTAGGTCAAGACGGGCAGGCGACGGTCACCGAACTGGCCAAATTATTCTCCATCTCTGCTGTAACCGCCCGGGGTGATTTGGACGCATTGGCGTCGATCGGCAGCATTGTTCGGTCTCATGGCGGTGCTGTCAGGCGGCTGGATACCGCGCAAGACTATCCTCTTCGCACCAAGGAAGCTCTTCATCGGGACGAGAAATGCAGGATTGGCCGAGCGGCCGGTGACCTGGTGCGGGCTGGCGAAACCATCATTCTGGACTCCGGTACGACGACCGTGGAGATCGCCCGTCACCTGAAAATTCTCAAGCTCCAACCCGTAACTGTAATCACCAATGCTTTGAACATAGCGGTCGAACTCACCGATACGCCGGGAATTACCTTGATTATGGTCGGTGGCCTGCTCCGGCCATTGTCGAGTTCCTTCGTTGGTCCGCAAGCCGAAGCGATGATGAACGAATTCCATGCGGACCGACTTTTCCTGGCCGTCGATGGCTTCGATTTGCAGACAGGCCCTTCGACGCCCGACGTATTGGAAGCGCAATTGAACAACATCATGATGCGCTCCGCGAAGGAAGTAACCGTTGTAGCTGATTCCAGCAAGCTGGGCCGGAGAGCAATTTCCAGGATTGGCCCATTCGAAAGAATCCAACGCTTGATTACCGATACGGGGGCGCCTGCGGAGTTCATTGAAAGCCTGCGGCAAAAGGGAATCGAAGTTATCGAGGTGTAGCGCCCTCAAGTGCCAGGCGCGCAAAGTGATACGACATCAGACTCTCCGGCAACAAAATCGCATCCCGCAAAGACCTTCGGCCTTGCTCCTCACGGCCCAAGGCAATTTGTAAAATTCCGATCGAGTACGTCCACCAACCCTTGTAAGAGCTGGCACTCAGTCTTGACTCCGCATCCGCAAGAGCTGACTGGAGGCGCGTTCGCCAGTATTCCGGGTCATATCCGGCGCGTTTTCTTGCTGCGGCCCAGGCCCACACTACTTGAGACGGCTCTGTCGCTTTCGACGCGGTGTCGTATCCGGGACCTGCTTCCGTTTTTTGGCCGCACGCGGTGGATACTTCGGCAAGCAAGAAGCCTGTTCGAGCCGCCTCTAAAATCGGCTGCAACCCGTTTTCGGTAAACGCCAATCCCTTCGCCGGAGAGGCGAGATTTTTCATGACATCAAGCGCCTCAACGCACCGGGCTTCTCGTGACAACCCTAGAGCCTGTGTGAGTTTCACCTCTATCCACACCTGCCGGACGTTGGTTCCCCCTTCCTCTCGCCCAAAGAACCTGTTTTTGAACACCGCGATCGCGTCGCCGTAATTTCCTGCTTCCGCACGGCTGAGCGCCAATTCATAAACAAGTGCGGTTGGCATGTTGCTCATACGGGGATAGCTCTCAAGAATTGTTACTCGATGCGCAGGAGGTTTTCCTAAGAGCGTCGTTGCCGCAACCGCGCCGGAATAGTTTGTAATGTTCAACGGATCATTCTTTATTCCTTCTTCAAAAACATCCAGGGCCTCTTCAAACTTTCCCGCTACGTGTAGCAGGGCCAATCCGATATTGGCATCCAACACTGGCAAAGAGGGATTATCGGCGCGCGCGTGATTCCACTCGTTCAGAGCGAGATCCGACTGCCCGCGAGCGAAATACCAGTCTCCGAGGAGAAGATGCGCGGTCGCGTCGTCTTTGTTGGAGTGCAACGCAGCGTTCAGGGCGTCAAATGCTTCGTCGCGGTCGGGGAACACATACATAGTAGAAAGCCGGCTGGCCTCGGCGTAGTCTTTTGCGCCCGATTCGCCAAGTTTCTCCCGGCAATATCCGCGGAAATAAACGACCAGCGGATGATTCTGTGGTAGCACCGAGCCGGGCTCGCTCTCGTCTGCGTTCACCGCCGAATACCGGCGTGAGAGAACGTCTATCGCTTGCCGGTAAAGCCCCAGCCTCGCATATTCATAGGCGACGCTCAGCACCCGATAAGGATCGGCTGCGAGATGCTCGAGATGTGGCTTGCCAACTTCTTCGCCGAGAAAATCGCTCAACGGAAATCGCGCCAGCCACTCACCGGCAAGTTTGTTGGCGGTTTCCGTGTTGCCCAAGGCCCGAGTTACGGCCGTAAGCTCTTCCGCGGTGCGAAGATCTTCGGGCGTGGATTGCAGGCCGATGGTTAGAAATGTTTGTGCATCCAGCAATTTGCCTTGACGGGCGCGCAGTTCGCCAAGCCGCAATGCTGCCGCGGCCCGGTAGGTCGGCAATCGCATGGCTGCCTCGTAGGCGTCGACAGCATCGCGCTCCCGGGTGAGTCCCTCGTAGCTTATTCCGAGATAAAAAGATGTTTCAGTGTCCGTCGTGTTTCGAGCGTGCGCGGCAGAGAGGTCCGCAGCCGCCTCTCCATAACGCTTTAACGCCGCCAACAACCGCCCCGAAGCTTTACGCAACTCAAGGCTATTCGGAAACTTGTTCAATGCCCGTTGATAGCATTTCGCGGCAATCAACAATTCACCGTTCAACTCCGCGGTGATGCCAAACTGCAACCAGTCATCGGCGGTGCGGTCTGCCTCTTGGGGAATGGCATAAGACTTTTGCGGCCCAACTTTAATTTCAGATTCCGCCTGCCAGTCATACTCGCCTTCCAGTTGGGCCATCAGTGCCGCGCCGTGGTTGTCGCGTAATTCAAATCGGTATTTTCGCGTGGCGTCGGCAACGCTCACCTGTTTCTTCCAGACCATTTCCGGAGTCAGATCGGCTCGCTCATCCAGTACCACCTTGGCTCCGTCCAAAAGTCGTACCTCAGCACCGGGGATTTTGCGGTTTGAATTGAAAGCCACTTGAAGCATTCCGTCTTTTCGCTCCAAATGAAGCACCCCGGCAAGATCACCGCGCGAAATTCCCCCGATTTCCCTGGCGGGCATCCAGTATTCAGTGAACGCGATGGTTTGCCGTGGCTCAAGGAACGCGTAAGTTTCCTGATTTCGAAAGAGGCCGGCTTGAATTTCAACGTACGCGCTGTTGTTGTCGGAAAGCGCGGTGCGCCAGTCGAGACCATCTTCGTCAACGCCCCAGGACCAGATTTTTTTTGCGGGCACCTCGGCATAGTCGGCAAAGTGCACCGTTCCGGTGTTGGTCTTGGGGTGCCAAACGCCCATAAAATTCTCTCGGCTTCCGTGGACGAACAAAGATACCGGCCCGTCGGTCTGATTCTTGATGATGCTCAAATCTCTTCCGTGGGAATCGACTGGCCAGGTTTGCACTTCGGCGAATCCGTGGGCAGCCGCAAATCGCATAGGGTATTCGATTCGCGAATTGTCCCAGACTTGCACCGCCGCGTTGTTCCACCAGTAGAAACGATGCCGCACGTCACTCCTGTTGCTGAGCCGCACGTGTTGTTCCAGAACGGTCGAACCTGGACGAAGCGTCAGTTCAACGGCCCATTGCATCTCGTAAACGCGGTCGGTATTTCCTACGGTAACGGAAGCGCTGCCGTCGCTGTTGGCGCCAAACGCAAAGTCCACCGGCGACATGGACACCCAATTGTGAGAAACGGGAAAGTTAAATTCCACACCAAACGCCGCCCAGGCGCCGCGATATCCGATTTTCGCTTTCTTGATCGAAGGGTTGGCATAAAACATCGGTTGCCCGCTGATCTTATCGATGCAGGTGTAAAGGTGCCCTCCGATGTCAGGTAACACGGAACATTTCAGATACTCATTCTCGAGATAAATGGCGCGCAGGCTATGCTGCACGCGGTTGCTGGTTATTTCATTTCGCAGCGTGTAGGGATAACTGAATCGATTGGTGGCGTATTCATCGAAGGGCGGGTTGGGATCGGGCGGGCCCTCTTCGTATACCGGCAGTTGCAAGGTCCCTTGCCACACGCGTACTTGCGCCTTTGTAAAAGCGCAACTGGTGAAGAGAAACAGCAGTAAGCACACGCCTCGAATCAATAGCACGGACGCTGCAGAGCATCCGCGGCCGCAGCTCGCCGACCGACTGACCATTGCTTCGATCGCTAACGTCCTCATTGTCACTTTTAGCGGCCCTGAGAGTTTCCGCTGATGGTCGTCACGACGAACTGTGAAGCGGGAAGCTTTCCACAACACGACTGATAATTCCATCCTCCGAGGGTGAGTCCGGGCGCAGCCCTTCCTCCAGGCAGCGGAAGAAACCGAGGAGCTGAGCTACAACTACGTGGATGGGGGCGGCCTCTTCGTCGTCAAATTGGGTCAGGCCGGGACATTCGATAGCGAAATCCTGTCTTCTGAGCGCTCGCTGAGGAATAGCTTCTCCGACAACCAATTTGGATAAGCCAAGATTTTTTCGATCCGCTTCTTGCAACAGATCCAGTTCGTAAGCTCGCAGAATCGGATTGGATGACAGAAATCCGACGATTAAAGTTTTCTCGTTTATGTAACTCATCGGCCCGTGGCGGAAAGCGAGATACGTTTCACAAAGCGTGGTGACCCGCCCGGCAGTCATCTCCAGCATCTTTAGAGCGGCTTCGCGGGAAGCCGCCAGACGTGACCCGGTACCTAGAAATACCGCCCGCTCAAAATTCATTCCGCTAATTTTCGCCAGGGTGTCAAAATTCGTGGCGATCACGTCTTTGGCAATTTCGCTCAATCCCATACCCAACCGGGAATACTCTTCGGTCTTTTCCGGCATCCCGATAAAGCGCAATGCCAGCGCGAGATTGGTAAAGCTGCTGGTCATCACCAGGCTCTGGTCATTGGTTTCGCGTGGAAGCGTAATCACCTGAACTTTAGCGTGGTCTCGCCATGTCTTGGTCAAACTTCCGTGCTCATTACACGTGATCACGATATGTCGAAGCTCGGGCTCCGAGTCGAGCAGCAACTCGATAGCTCCCCGGCTCTCCGGGCTGTCTCCTGACCTGGCCAGCGAAATGATTAATCCCGGCCGCTCTGTCGGCAAGACTTTACCGCCGTAGAGCAGTAGATCTCCGCCGCCAACCGACCCGATCGGAAGTTTCAGCTCGTTTCGAAGCGCCGGCATCACGCACTCGGCCGCGTATTGGGAACTGCCGGAACCGGTTAATGTGAGACTCCGTACGCCTGCAAGAGTACTGACTAGCGCCTCACGAGACTGAATCATTCGCTCGCAGGTCCGTAACCAAGTCCAGGGTTGCTGGCAAATTTCATGAAGCGTATGAAAATAGCCAAGGCGTCGCTGCTCCGCTTCCGGCCGGCCAAATAGTTCTGCGGCTTTCGCTTGACGCTGAGCCAGGGTGGATTGCCAATCGGCCTGTGTGGCTGGGACGCTACTTTCCATGAACTAGGTTTTTCCTCATTACAAGTTTCCCTGCAGATTTTGTCTCGGGACAGAGACGAAAGGATTCAAAACCAGACCACCGCGAAACCGCAAAAAAATCTGCCGCCCACTATCTTCCAGGCCGCATTTCCGGGGTGACGATATCCAACGGGCGGTCCTCTCCATGTATTGAGCCGTGCCACACCCCACCGCCGAAGGTGGTGATGTACACTTTTTCAGGATCTACCGGATCTGGAATTACGCGTTGCCCCCACTTGAAGTCAAATCCCGGAATTCGCGTCCAGTCGACGCCACTGTCCGTTGATAGCCAGGCGGACGACTCGAATCCCGCGGCGTAAAGAATTTTTGAGTTCCGTGGATCGATGGTTACGTCATAAACGTGCCGGTCGCGGTCGAGCACTAGCCTCCATGTTTTTCCTCCGTCTTCCGACAAAAACACGCCGCCACCGTCACCGTGCACCCCTGCGGCCCGAGCCCAGCTAGCCAGGTAAAGCCGCTGCGGATTGGCAGGATCGATGGCCAGACCATTCGGCGCGTTGCTCCCCTCAGGCAGCGGCACGGGCACCCAGGATTCCGCAGCATCCACTGATTTGTAGATGGCCCCGTCCTTATCGGTTCCGATACTGCCGTCCTCGGAGCGCCTGGAGATCAGGACATAGAGTGTTCCGTTGCTGTCGCGGATGATTCTCCAGGCAAACGGTTCATTCTGAGTGATCCCCTTGTTCTTCAGTTTCCAGGTGTGTCCACTGTCCACGCTCTTGTAGACGCCACGTCCAAAAGCGGCCACATAAAGCACGCGCGCGTCCGGCGGACTCGTGGGATCGAGCAAAATATGCGTCGCCGCGGTTTGCTCCATACCTTCGTTCGACTTTACCCAGGTCTTTCCGCCGTCGTCGCTGCGACAAACCCCGCCGCGATACCTCTCAACACTTTGGGTTCTCCACATTTTTGGTCGGGGCAAATCGTGGGTCCAACTGTTGACGCTCCAGACCCGCCCTTTCACCTTGGGATCGAATTCCATCCAGTAGGTGGTGTTCATCCAATCTTTCGGCACGCCCTGAGTGGAGCTGATCCACGATTTTCCGTTGTCTTCACTTCTGAAGAGTCCGATATCCGTGGTGGTAATGAATTGCCGGTTGTGATCGAAGGGATCAAAGTGGTAACCGTAGGTCGTGGTGACGTCCAGGCCGGTGCTGGTCCAGCCGTTGTTTCCGGACTTCCGCGAATACACCGCCTGCCAATTTTCGCCGCCGTCGGTAGTCCGCATCGTTCTGCCGAGATCGGTGCCGTAGCAGAGATTTCCATCCTGGTCCGCCACGCCCAAAGCCAGTGGATTTTCGCCCCAGTCAGATCCAAAACGCTGGGTGATCCAGGCATCGTGGACATTGCCGGCCGGCTTGGCGGCGAGATTACTGTCTTCCTTCCAAACCAGCTTCCAGTTCCGCCCGCCGTCTGTAGTCTTGGCAACGCCCATCCATTTGATGCCGTCCTGCTTCAGCTCACGGTACGAAAGATACGCGGTGGCCGGGTTTTGCAAACTGGTCGCTACGGCTCGCACTTTTTCGCCCCCGGGAACCAGCGTTACCTTTCGCCAATTTGCTCCTTCGTCTTCCGATACGAATGCAGATTCGTCCCCCACCACGTAAAGGATGGGCTTGCCGTTGGATGCGAAGCCGGCGGAGATATCAACAAAATTCTTCGCGGGCGGACCCGGAATTTTTTTACCTTCGGATGCGGTTTTCTCCATCAGGAAATGCGTGCCGCCAATCAGGAGAGTGCGCGAATCAGCCGGGGAATGGGGATTCACCCACAACTTCTCCGCGAGCTCCGGCAAATCTTGCTGTTTTGTCCAGCTCTCTCCCCGGTCGCTTGAGAGAAAAAGCGCCGCCTGGCTTTTTTTCTTATCTCCTGCCACAACGTACATCACTCGTGAGTCGGCAGGATCAATGACCATCGCCGTAATGGTTCCCAAAGGATTGGGCTCGGCGATGAGATCCTCGTCGGCGTGGTCCGAGCTCATCTTGACCTCTTTGAGCGCGGAAGGCTTGGGATAAACCAGGCTCCAGGTGTCGCCGGTATCCTGGCTGCGCCACAAGCCGTCGGCTTGCGCATAAATCACCTTACGGTCTTGCGGGTCGAAGACGAAAAAGCGCACCACTCCACGCAGGCTGAACATTCTCCAGGAGACACCGCCGTCATGGCTGATATACGAGCCGGTCATATCGCAGGCGATCAGAACTGTGTTGATGTCGTGCGGACTGATGGTGGGATGGAACATCGCGCCACCACCGCCGGGCCCAATAATCTGGAAATCTCCAGGCCGGGACTGCCTGGCGTCGACACTAAAGAGGAGGGCTAAGACAAGTTGAAGTAAAAATATCACCGTCGATTGCTTTCCTTTGCTTTCTTTACCGTTTCTTCGCTTTCGTTTTGTCAGAAACGGCTTGTTTTGTCAATCGCTTTCGCAGTAGCCCCAAGCCAACGCTTTGCTTACCAGGTCTTGTTCTGAAGTCCCACCTAGTGAATATAGGCGCCCGCCGGCATTAGATATTGAATGGGCCACAGTTCTTGCTTCTCGCCAATGATCGTGGACCAGCTCAAAGAGCGCCCATCTGGCTGTTGAAGAAGAGCAATGCCCGGAAGCGTTTCGGAGATATCTTTCGCGAGCGAGAAAGCATTACCTGGAGCTGTTACAGCGGAGACGCGTATGCCGAGTTTTTCCTGAGCAAATCGCCCGGCAATTTCCCCGTCCTCGATCATTTGCAGAAAATACGGCCTGCCAGTCAGCACCGAATTGTATACGTAGCCCGCGAGCACGCCGGAGAGCGGGGAAGTATAGGCCTGGTCAAAATCCAGTCGTGCCATTGCGGGGTCATCGGGAGAAACTGCCTTGTACGGCATCCTGGTTTCGCCAAGGCCGCGAAAATCGAACGAAATCACGTCGTAACCGGCATCCAAATATTTCTCAATTTCCGGCCAGTTCGCTGCTTTCGTCTTGCCGCTTTCCTGAAACCACAATAAAGCCTTTCTTTTGCCCGCTGAGGATCTGTGGATATGCAAAAGAGGCATTTCAAGCATCCCACTGTGCCGGAGGACATATCGGTCGATCAACACGTCCCTAAACTTCGCACTTCCGGCAAGTTCCCAACTGATCCGATCGCGTGCCGGTGGAACGCCTTGATACTGTTCTACCTTCCACGATTTGATACCGCTGTATCCGTTGCCTAAATATTCATGGGCAATGGTGCTGTTGCGCGTACCTTTTTGTTCGGTGTAATAGTCGCGAATCACGTCCATCAGTGATCGTGCGTCGCTGAATTCGATCATCACCTGGCCGCTGGCAGTGCACAGCAAGGATTGGTCTTCGAGTTTTTTCACGGCCGGAAGTCCGTGGCGGACGGGCATGCCGTCGAAGTGGTCAAGAAATTCAAGCGCAGCTTCCTGGTTCTCGAGTGAAAACTGATGCGTGTTATAACTCTCAACCAGACCGATATTGTCGCCATGGTTGAAACGTTGGTAGAGACTCGCGCACCTCGCGAAAAGTTCTATGTGTGCCCTCGATGGGGAAAAAATCCAGCACCGCGGCCGCAACCAAGACCGGCCGTGGATACATCAACACCAGCAACCCTGCGTGATCCACGCCATTCGAAATCATGCCGAATAGATCCTGCTCCGGATCGCTGTCGGGATCCGCGAAAATCCGATTGAAGATCCGCATCGGCAGCGCGGTGATGTAGCAGGATGGCACTACCACTTTTATTCGTTTATCGAGCGCGGCAATATGTGCGGCCTGAAAGCCTCCGCCGCTGGTGCCCACGATGCTGATTCGTTCGGGATCGACTTCCGGGCGTGTCAGCAAATAATCGACTGCGCGAATCCCATCCCAGATTTCCCATCGTGCCAGATTCGCGCCCGCCAAATACGCGAGATTGCCGAGGATCGCGTGTTCGGCACAGATTAGGTTGTAACGGCTTTTCGCGGCTTGAGCATCCCAGAATTGACTGCGTTCGCCCTGGCCGACAGGATCCCAGGCCAGCACAACGTATCCGCGTTTCGCCAGCCGCTGGCACAATTCCTGATAATAAATCTTTCCGTTCGGCGCGTGGCCCGCCGGCACCAGCACTGCTGGGCTTTTTTTGGAGTGATCGCTTGGGATATAAACCAGCGCGGTCACATACACGCCCGGAAGACTTTCAAAGATTAGTTTTTCGATCGAAAATCCATCCATCTCCACCTTGCCGGTGATGCGCGGACGCAGATCGGTTTTTTTCGCCGGCAAGCCGCCGATCATTTGCAATAATTTCTTTCGCAACTCATCCTGTACCGCCAGCAATTCTTTTTCGGTATGGATGCCTGCCCAGGCTGCCTGGCGCTCCTTGTCCTGCTCCCATGCTTGCTCGGCTTGGTATCGCAAGTAGGGAGTGATGTGTGGTCCCATTGGAAAAGTTTGTGCAAGCACTTGAAACGCGTCAGCGGGCGGCGCGTCGTCGGCCGCCAGAGTTGCCGGAGCCAAAGCTGCTGTTGCGCACAAAACCAGAGCCCATAACCGCATCATTTTTCTCTCCGCTTGCGTGTGAGTGAATTATAGTTCCTGCGGCAACAGCAAAGTAGCAAGCCTCAGAACTCAAAATTCGGGTGCGCGCCTGATCACTGCACGTTTATTTCGCCCAACTCATACCAACCGTCGGGTTGGCGTCCTTCGATCGCCAGCACCATTGCGGGTTTCTCTGTTCGCGCATCCAGTATCGCGATCCGCACGCTATATTTTCCGGGCTTCAGATCTTCAGAGACGTACAACGGTCCATCAAACACCGCGTCCCCGGGCAGCCACTTCCTCACATCCACGGACACGTTTGTGATTGCGCTTCCGTTCGGAGAGCGTAGTTCGACCGCTAGGCGGTATTCACGATAGGGAGGCGCAACTCCCGCGTTCAACCACCACATGTGCACCGGCATGGTGTGACCGGCTCGAACCGTTCGCGGATATTCGAATCGGCGCAGTATCAGCCGGTATCCCATTCTTTTCTGAAAATCGTCGAACTGCGTTTTCCACTCCGGCGGAATTGGAGTGCTTTTGACATTCACGGTGCTCACATGCCAGCGCAACGCTTGAGCCAGAATATAGTCCACGTCGAAACCGTCTTTTTTCCATTCTGCGGGTGTGCCGCAAGTTTCCAGCGAGACCGGACTTCGCTGCCACACCTCTTGAATGCCCGCGCGCACGATCTGTTGCGGATACACATCCAACATTTCCGGCTGGAAATAGGGATTGTCCGAAAAATGCCGCAAATCTCCCAGGCAGTCCAGCCGCCATCCGGCGCCGTGTTGCGTGCCATAGGTCAGAGCGTGTTCTTCGTCGAAATTCATCAGCAAAATAGTGTTGGGGAAAGCCGTGAACCAGATGTCCGTCAAATCTTTCTGGTAGGAAAAAGCCGGCATGTACGGGCTCCAGCCTTCGCCCCAGTATCCGATGGAAGAAATGTCCACACTATCGAGGAACGGATTTCCGTCGTATCGCTTTCCAGCTTCCGCAACCAGTTCGCCCCAATATTTTAGAAACAACGGATCGGTGTAATCCGGCTGCCATTTGCTTCCGTCTTTGTCCGCTGGTTGGTTGGCACGCCGCGCACCCGAACTGCGATACCAATCCGGAAGCGGGTGTTTATCGGTGTATGGCATCAGACGAATCGCCAGGGTTTGCCCGTGTTCGCGTGCCTCGCGCAGAGCCAGGTCAATAATTTCCCAGTGGAATTCTCCGCGTTTCGGTTCGATCACGTCCCATACCCACCGGCAATAGGAGACGGAAGTAAGTGGAAATTCCGGCTTTCCTTCGGGATCGACCAGTCTTTCTGTCGGGCCTTCTTCCGACCACGTCAACGGAGGATTAAGCGCTTGGCCATTGAAGCGCTGGAACGTAGTAATCCCCATTCCGGGATTCACCAGCACCTCGTGGCTTTCCTTCGGGCGAACGACCACGGAATCGGATTGCGCACTCGCATATTCCGCTGCCCCCAGCAAAAGGAAAACCAGAGCAACCTGGACGTACAAGTGTCTGTAGCTAGCCCTTCGTGATTGCCATCTGACCATTCTTAATCAACCTCACCGTGTACGCCGAAAGGCATTCGTTTGGGTAGAAACAGCGCTTCGAGAAAATAAAGCATTGAAAAGGAAAATGAAAGCAAATAAAAGCAATCAATGGCATGATATCGTTTCCTTACTCGATGAAAATGCCTTTGAAATGCTTTTTGGTCGCTCCGCTGGCCTTGACGGTCCTATCGTCAGGTGCTTCTGCGCAACAGTGGCGTTCCTATGGCGGCGACCCGGGCGGCACAAGATCCTCCTCCCTGGCACAAATTACCCCGCGAAATGTCGCTCAGCTGAAACCTGCGTGGATTTACCACACCGGCGAAGTCCGGCGACAACAGCGCAGCACAACCAGACATCGCGTCCCGCCTTTCGAATCCACCCCGCTGGTTATTGATGACCAACTTTATTTTTCCACTCCTTCCAACCGCGTCATTGCGCTCGATGCCGCAACCGGCCGCGAGATTTGGCAGTTTGATCCACAAGCTGGCCGGGCCGGCCCACGCCACTTTCACCAACATCGCGGGGTGGCCTATTGGCAAGATGCGAGCGGCGATGATCGCCGCATTCTTTTTGGCACCTACGATGGACGTTTGATCGCTCTGGACGCCACCACCGGCAAGACCCGCTCTGATTTTGGAAATCACGGCGTTATTAATCTGCGTGATGGAATTGAAGATCGCCCCTCCCATAAGCTTTACGCCGTCACGTCGCCTCCGGCCGTCTACCGCGACCTGGTTATCACTGGAGCCGAAGTTCCGGAGTATCCCTCCGTCGGCCCAAGTGGCATGGTGCGAGCATTCAACGTGCGCACCGGAGAGTTGGCTTGGACATTTCACACCATTCCTCAGCCGGGAGAGGTTGGCCACGAAACGTGGCAGGGTGACGACTGGAAGAATCGTACTGGCGCAAACGTGTGGTCCGTAATGAGCGTCGATACCGAACGCGGAATGGTATTTCTTCCCATTGGATCGCCGTCCTATGATTTTTATGGCGCGGACCGCAAGGGCCAAAATCTGTTTGGCAATTCTTTAGTAGCGCTGGATGCCTCAACCGGAAAGCTGATCTGGTATTACCAGATGGTGCATCATGATGTTTGGGACTACGACCTGCCGGCCCAACCAGTGCTCATCACCGTGCAACGCGACGGCGTTGCTGTTCCCGCGGTCGCCCAGGTAACTAAGATGGGCTTCGTCTTTGTTCTCGATCGCCTCACCGGCCATCCACTGTTCCCGGTCGAGGAGCGGCCAGTTCCGCAAAGCTCGGTCCCGGGAGAAGCAACGTGGCCGACTCAACCGGTACCGTCGAAACCCCCGCCTCTCGTAAGGCAATTTTTTACCGCCTCCGATATCAGCACTGTGACGCCGGAATCGAATCGCTTTTGCACTGCGTTGTTCCATTCACTGGAAAATCACGGCATGTACACACCTTTCAGTCGGAAAATGACACTGGTCGCACCCGGATCGCTTGGCGGAGCGAATTGGTCCGGCGCTTCATTCGACCCAGGTTCGCATTACCTATTCGTGAATGTGAATGAGTTGGGTTCCGTGGGCGGAATGAAAATCCAGCGGCTTGGCGCGCCTGAACGCTACCGGCGTGCCAGCAAGTTGGGCGAATACGCGCGCTTCTGGGACGATCATCACCTGCCATGTCAGCAACCGCCCTGGGGAACGCTAAACGCCATCGACGTGGACACCGGTGAGATTGTCTGGAAGGTACCGCTGGGAATAATGAATGGCCTGAACTTGCCGACCGGGACGCCCAATCTCGGCGGCTCTATCGTCACCGGCGGATTGGTGTTTATCGGCGGCACCACGGATAATCGTTTTCGAGCATTTGATGCCAAGAGCGGCGCGGAATTGTGGGTTGCTACGCTGGAAGCGAACGCTCATGCCACCCCGATGACCTATTCGATCAGGAAAACCAACAAACAGTTCGTGGTGATCGCCGTGGGCGGCGGCGGAAATTTCAGCAGCACTGTCTCGGATGCGCTGGTCGCTTTCGCGCTGCCCAAACAGTAGAGCAAGAAAATCCAAAGGCCTTCGCAGTATAAGGAGAAAAACGTGATTGATCGCCGCGGTTGGTTATACAGCATGGGTTTGATTGCCGGTGCAGCTGTGAAGCCCGGGATTTTTGCGCCGTCTGCTTCCCAGGACGATGCCAAGCCGGAGCGCAAGCCTCTGGATATTTCCGAGTACGAGCCGAAAAGCATGCTGCACGTGACGGAAACAATGGTGGCTCGCTCCAGATTCCCGGCCATCGACATCCACACTCACATTTCCGGCAGCACACACTACGAGAAGGGCGTTGCCTTATCCCCCGACCGCGAATATCCCGAGACGCCCGAAGAACTGCTGCAGGTGATGGACCGGAAAAATATTCGCGCCATGGTCAATCTAACCGGGGGCTACGATAAGGGCCTTGCGGAGGCTGTTAAGAAATACGATCGAGCTGTGCCAGGAA
Source organism: uncultured Acidobacteriota bacterium (assembly GCA_963819625.1). Classification (GTDB taxonomy): domain Bacteria; phylum Acidobacteriota; class Terriglobia; order Acidiferrales; family UBA7541; genus Acidiferrum. Next base: position 112,091 of record CAWFWY010000013.1, on the reverse strand, counting down.
GGTTTTACACCTTCACTGAACCTGCCTATGCGCGATTCAAAGAGCCAAACTACCCGAAAAATCAGGTCGAAACCATTGAGCAAGCACATCGCGATGGCGCCAGGGGACTGAAAATTCTGAAAACCTTGGGACTTTATCTGCGCGAAAATATCACCAGCGGGACACTGGTGAAGATTGACGATCCCCGATTTGATCCCATGTGGGACATCTGCGGGCAACTGAACATGCCGGTCGCTATTCACGTTTCCGATCCGATTGCTTTTTTTACCCCCACGGATCGTTTCAACGAACGCTTTGAAGAGTTAAACAACCACCCGGACTGGTCCTTCTACGGCGGCGACTTCCCCAGCAATGCGGAATTGCTGGCGGCGCGAAACCGCGTATTTGCCAGGCACCCCAAGACGCAATTTATCGCATTGCACGTGGGTAATTTTGCGGAAGACCTGCAGAATGTCTCTGAGAGTCTGGACCGCTTTCCCAATATGACCGTCGATACCGCCGCCAGAATTGGAGAATTAGGACGCCAACCTCGCAATTCCCGTAAATTCTTCGACAAATACCAAGATCGGATTTTGTTTGGAACCGATGCCACGCCCCATGGAGAAGCTTTTCCCCAACAGGTATTCAATGACAAGTTGTATGAAATTTATTACCGCTTCCTGGAAACTGAAGATGAGTATTTCGATTACGCCCCGGCTGAAATACCGCCGCAGGGACGCTGGCGAATTTACGGAATACATTTGCCGGACACTATTTTGCACAAGGTTTACAGCGGCAACGCTTCGCGGCTGCTGCACATCAGTGGCTAGCGATCGCTTGGATGCCGGGAGCTTGCGGTGAAGAACTTGCTTAGAGTTTTCATAGTCCTCGCGACTGCGGCGTGCGCCGCGGCAGGCGCCGACGTGGAGGTTGCCACCAGCACTCAGGCAACCAACGATGTAACGATCGGCACCAATCCAGATTCAGCATTCTGGAAACAGGCGGCGCCGGTCTTCGCGGAAAAGGACAAAGAAGGGAAGGAGCTTCCCGGTCACCGCACCGAAATACGTTCTCGCTGGACCCGCAAGTACATCTATTTTCTTTTTACCTGCCCGTACGAGCAACTCTTCCTGAAACCCGATCCCGCTACAAAAACCGAGACCAATCAACTTTGGAATTGGGATGTGGCGGAAGTTTTTCTCGGGTCGGACTTTAAAAATATCCGCCGCTATAAGGAATTTGAGATTTCCCCCCAGGGCGAATGGATAGACCTGGACGTTGATCTTGCTAAACCGCATCACGAAGAAGGCTGGACGTGGAATTCCGGGTTTGAAGTTGTCGCCCGCATCGACAGGAAGGCCAAGGTTTGGTATGGCGCGATGAAAATTCCCTGGTCGGCTTTAGGAGAATCCTCGCCGTCGGCCGGCAAAACATTTCGAGTAAACTTTTTTCGCAGCCAGGGACCGCTTTCCAACCGCAAAGATATTGCTTGGCAGCCCACCATGAGCGAGACATTTCATGTGCCAGAGAGATTTGGCTTGTTGCAGCTGGTTGAACATCGATGAGTGAGGCGCCATTCACTCTGGCGGGAAAAGTAGCGGTCGTTCTCGGCGGCACTGCCGGAATTGGCCGCGCCATCTCGCTGAGTTTTGCCGACGCTGGCGCTGATGTTGTCGCCTCTGGCCGGCGCCAGGACATCGTCGACGCCGTTGCAGGCGAGCTTGAACTCAAAGGCCGCGCTACCTTACGGGTGGTGTCCGATGTCTGCAAGCGCGCTTCCCTCGAAGAATTGCTCCGGCAGACGCTCCACAGGTTCGGCAAAGTAGACATTCTTGTGAATTGCGCTGCAAAGATCGCGAGAGCCCCTACGCTCTGGTTTCCTGAGGAGGAGTGGGAGCAAATTCTCGATACAAATTTGACCGGCACGTTGCGCGCTTGCCAGATATTTGGGAAGCACATGCTGGAACGCAAGTACGGACGCATTATTAATATTGCTTCGCTGAACAGTTTCGTTTCTTTGTCGGAGGTGGCGGCCTACGCGGCAAGTAAGGCGGCGGTTGTTTCGTTGACTCGTTCGCTGGCAGTCGAATGGTCGCGGCACGGTGTGCTGGTCAACGCCATCGCTCCCGGTGTTTTTCGCACCGAGTTCAATCAAAAATTGTTGGAAGGAACCCCTCGCGGCCACGAATTGTTGTTACGTACGCCGATGGGCCGCTTCGGCCGGACCAACGAAGTCGCCGGGGCTGCCGTCTATCTGGCTTCCGACGCCGCTTCGTTCGTCACCGGGCAGACCCTGGTCATCGACGGCGGATTCCTGGCCAGCGGGGTCAATCAGTAGACTAAACTTTTTCTTTTCGCGTACTTCACAATCACGAAGAGAGGTGAATGGTGCCGTGGTTTTGGCGTGAGGCGGACGAATTATCGCGTGCGGAAATCGATGAGCTCGCTCTACATTTGCTCTCGGAAGCTCGTTCTCGCCTCAACAAACATGCTCGCAGAGTGTTGTTGCTGCCCCCGGATATTACCCGGGCCCACAGTGGCAGCGGCAGAATCACTGAAACACTCTATAAAGCCCTTGCGGAACACAGCGACGTGCACGTCATCCCCACCCTGGGTCAGCACGTTCCGCACTCGGCAGAACAAAATCGGTGGATGTTCGGCGAAATCCCCAATGAGCGCATTCACGTTCACGACTGGATTGGCGGCGTCACGCGCGTCGGTGTTATTCCTGCGCATCTCGTGGAGCAAAGCACTGGCGGTGTGGCCGATTGGGACATTCCAGTGGATCTAAACACTTCGCTGATGACGGAATCCTGGGATCTGATTATCAATGTCGGCCACGTAGTTCCCCACGAAGTGCTGGGTTTTGCCAATCACAACAAGAATTACTTCATCGGCCTGGGCGGAAAAGAAACCATCTGTACTTCGCATATGGCTGCCGCGATTTATGGGATCGAAAACAACCTGGGAAAACTCATTACCCCGCTACGCAGTTGTTTCAATTGGGCAGAAAATGAATTCTTGAGCGGCCTGCCGGATGTTTATTTTCAAGTGGTCATGAAACGTAGCGCAGACAACCGCTTGGTCACCTGCGGCGTATACGTCGGAGACGATCTCGAAACCTATTTGATGGCCGCGCGCGCCAGCAAGAAAGAAAACATAACGGTAGTTGAAGAACCAATCACAAAAGTAGTGGCGGTCATGCAGGCCGATGAATTTCACAGTACCTGGGTTGCGAACAAGGCTGTTTACCGGACTCGCATGGCCCTGGCGGACGGGGCCGAGCTGCTGATCATAGCGCCCGGGCTGCGGCGATTCGGCGAGCAAGAATCCGTGGATGCTCTCATTCGGAAATATGGTTACCGCGGCACGCCCAATACGTTAAAGCAGTACCGCGAGAACGCCGATTTGCAACAACTGGCGCACGCCACAGCGCACCTGTTGCACGGTTCAAGCGAAGGGCGCTTCAACATCTCGTACGCACCCGGCTTCTTAAGCAAAGAAGAAATCAATCAGGTGGGATACGGTTACATGCCGCTTGACCAAGCGCTGAAGCGATATCCTCTGGACCGGATGAAAGAAGGATGGAACGTCATGCCCGACGGAGAAAGAATATTTTTCATCAGCACTCCTTCGTCGGGTCTTTGGGCCACAAAACAACGGTTGGAGACGCGCAACGATTAACACGCTTGTTCTATTGCGCTGCGGCACAGATGCGGGTGCTGGAATACTTAACTTGGGATAAAAACGGGCCGTATGTGCCGTTCAAACAAGTTGTTGGTCACTTCTCGCCCAATCAGCTGTTCATTCTTCCGCACCGCACCGGTAAACCGCGCACCCATCGTTGCGGCAATCTTGAAACTCACATGAAGAAGCTGGCGTAAATCCGGGTTATACGATTCGCAGTTCGAATCGTGATGCACCGCCGCGGCAAACTGTTCCGAAGCCCAATCGTTCACGGCCTCCGGCGCCGGTAGTTTGCCGCGATCGATCTCAATCACGGATGCATAAGGGGCACACAATTCATCTATGTGCTCGCAAGCCTGGACATAAATTTCCTTCGCGAGTTCCAGGCCGTCTCCCCCAGCTAGCGCAAGCCCTTCGAGTTCTGCCAGCCAGGTGGTACCCGCGGTCTTCAAGTGAATCCCGGCCCCGGCGCTGCTGATCGCCCGACGTATTGGCCCGTACAGCGAGAATTTGTCGCTTCCAGTATGGATGCTCAGCTTTAAATTGTCCGGCAGTTCGTACGTACGAACGGCATGCGCCACTACCGCCAAGTCGGCATTGAATTCACGCGAAAAGTCCTCAACGTTCCCGCGGTAGTCGACGCCCTTGTTAAAATGCCCCGTAAATTTCGGGGCGATAGTTTGGATGGAGATTTTCTCGTCACCTATCGCCGCGAGGATGATCAGCAACTCAAGCGGCGTCTGAGGCACATCGGTTTCGTCCATGGAGATTTCTGGGATGAATTTGCCGGTTCCTTTGCGTTCCGCGATATACCGATAAATTCGCCCAGCCTCCCGGACCGCTGCAAGATATTTTCGAGCGACGTCTTCGACGGTATGGCGATTGGCTTTTAGTATTGTGCCCAGTGGAGAAAGCTCAATTTCGATCAGCAATTCCGGATGGCGATCCGCAAATTCACGAACATCGGATGGGTCTGCGGCTGAGCCGATCTTGTCGGCAACATCAATCGTAAAAAAATCGCAGGGCCCGATAAACCTGTCGACGGTCTTCAAGCCAATATGATCGGCATCGAGGAAATACGGGCGAGTCCATCCCAAATCCTGGATCGCAGCCCGGGCAGCCTGCCGGGTTTGCCCAGGTTCAGAGCCGACAATCAAGTGTTCGCGGTTAGATTTATTCCAGACCGGAATTACTTCCGCGCCGCGCTCCAGGGCCAGGGCGCACGCTCGAAGTTGGGCTCGACCCTGCAGAGCGAAGCGATCTCCAACCCCGATGGTAAATTTAGGCAGCCGCAGCGATTCTTCGGTCATTGGAATCTTTCAGTTCTATAGTGACAGGGCACGTTGTGAACCACTGACGCCGTAAACTTGGTGATTGTCCGATAATTCAAATAGTATAAATCACAGTAAGTTTCACCAAGACGCATCCAACCTCACTCGCTTCAGAAAAGGTGTACCGTGCAGCTCAGAAAATTTCCGGACCAGAAATCCCTGGCATCCGCCGCCGCCACTCGCGCCGCGTCGATCCTCCGTCACTCTATCGCGGAACGGAGAAAGGCCCGCATCATCGCGGCGACAGGAGCTTCCCAGTTTGAATTTCTTGAAGCGTTGACGAAGATTGCCGATATCGATTGGCAGCGCGTCGAAATGTTTCACCTCGATGAATATGTCGGTCTTCCCGTAACCCACCCGGCCAGCTTCTGCAAATATTTGCGCGAGCGCTTTATCGACAAGGTTGGCATCGGCGAATATCACCTCCTGAGCGGCACTGATGATCCAGCCGCCGTGATGAGAGAAGTCGGTAAGCAGCTGCAACGAGCGCCAATCGACGTGGCTTTTGTCGGGGTCGGAGAGAACGGCCACCTCGCATTTAACGATCCGCCCGCAGATTTCAATACCCAGGAGCCGTATGCCATCGTTACCCTCGACGAGCCGTGCCGCCGGCAACAGCTTAACGAGGGATGGTTCCCAACCCTCGAAGACGTTCCCAAGCAAGCCATATCGATGACCATCAGCCAGATTCTCAAAGCCAGAGAAATTCTCTGCATCGTGCCGGACGCGCGCAAAGCACAAGCCGTCAAGAATTGTTTCGAAGCACCGGTCAGTCCGATGGCGCCGGCTTCCGCACTGCAAAATCATGCCAACACGACGGTATACCTCGACGCTGCTTCCAGCTCAATGCTCAGCCCCAAGTTTTCCACTGAGCAAATTAAGTAGAAAACTCGCTGTGCACCCGTTCCGATCAGATCCGTTTCGTTAATCCCTGCTCCGTGAAACGATAGTTGCGAACCAGCAAAAGGACCAGCAGCATGCCGACAAAGGGGATCACCCCTCCAGCTACGAGAATGGAGTCAAACGAGTGGGTCGCCGCGGCTTGGTGGGCATCCGCCAATCGTCCCACGAGTATGAACGCAGCGATCGTCCCGAGTCCGGAACCTGTTCCGCCGAGACCGCTGACGCTGGCGACCAGATGGTTTGGGAACAGGTCGGTCGGCAGTACGTGCGCAATCGTGCTGAAGCTGGCATAAAAAAAGGTCGAGAGAGCAAACAGTGCGGTGATGACGTAGAGATTCCCGGAAAAAATAGTAGGGATTAACAGTGTCATGCCGAATCCGCCCGCCACCACGACCCCTTTTCGGGCATTACCGACAGTCCAGCCACGTTTTATAAGGTAGCCGCTTGCCGCGCCACCGGCAAAATTTCCCAGATCGGCCGCGATGAAGGGCACCCACACGGCGATCAGACTACCCCGCAGATCAAATCCTTTAGCGATTAAATAAATTGGAAACCAGTCCGTTATAAAAAACCACACTGGATCGGTAAATGTTCGCGCGACGATCACGCCCCAAGTTTGTGGAATCTTGAGTAGTTCCCGCCAACGCAAGCGTGTTTTAGGTTGAGATGCGATCGAAGGCCGGTCGGCCAAAATCATGCTGCGCTCTTGCGCGGAAATAAATGGATGAGTTTCGGGAGGATAGTAAAGCCATCGCCACAATATCAGCCACAAAATGCCCAGCATTCCCGGCACGATGAAGGCAGGCCGCCATCCCCAGCGGGTGTAAATTCCCAGTACCAGAAAAGGTGCCAGCGCACCGCCGATGGATGACCCGCTGTCAAAAAGTGCTGTCGCCAGCCCCCGCTCGCTTTTCGGAAACCATTCGGATACCGCTTTTGTGGCCGCAGGCCAATTCGCGGACTCACCAGCCCCCAGTAAAAATCGAAAAAAAGCAAAACTGTGCAGGCCCCGAGCCAGCGGGGTGAACATCGAAACCACCGAATACGCTGCGACCGTCATGGTGATTCCACGGCGCGTCCCTACGCGGTCGATCAGCCGTCCGCAAATCGTTTGGCCCAGGGAATAAGCAATCCGAAATGCGATCACGATGGCGGCGTAGTCGGTATTGGTCCAGTGGAAATCGACCTTCAGAAATGGCGCGAGAATGGAAAGCGTCTGGCGGTCAAGGTAGTTGATTACGGTGGACGTGAAGAGCAGCCCACCGATTGCCCACCGCAGCGAATGTGCAAATCGCCGCGGTGCTAATGCGTCAGTTGCAGTCGAGCCTCCCGCAGTCAATCCCGGCCTCGGTCAAAAGCAACGACTTGCGCCATAAGCCCCAGAGCTTAACGCGCCTTTCTACGAAGGTAAACAAAGGAATCCGTAACAATTCGAATGGGTTTCGCAGTTTCTCGTCGTACACTTTGTGTCTCAGCACCGCCTGGAAGGAATTCGCGTTCGATGTCTCAGGAAAATCTCCGACTGTTGTGCCCCACCGATTTGGGAGGGGCAGTGGAACTTTCGCGACTGGCCAATTGGAATCAGACGATCGATGACTGGGAAATGCTCTTGCGGCTGGATCCGCAAGGATGTTTCGCGATCGAACTCGATCGCCAGATCGTCGCGACGACCACCCTGCTCTGCTATGGGAAACGGCTGGCCTGGATTGGGATGGTTCTGACTAGGCCAGAGTACCGGCGCCGCGGGTTCGCCAAACGGCTTATGCAAGCTGCTCTTGATCGGGCTTCGGATTTGAAAATTGAAAGCATAAAGTTGGACGCCACTGCAGACGGCCAGCCGCTCTACGAAAAACTGGGCTTCAAGACTGAACAGGTGATTGAACGCTGGTTTCGCGATGGACAATCAACGATCCCACCAGCTCAGCCTGCGCTGCGAACCGTCCCACCGCCGTTTGAGATGGATCGCGAAGCCTTTGGAGCCGATCGCGCCGGACTGTTACAGGAGCTCGCATCTCGTAATCCTCCTGATTCGACGGAAGCAGCGTACAATTTTTCTCGCAATGGAGCGCGCTGCCAATATTTGGGTCCCAGCGTCGCGCGCGATCAGAATTCTGCCCGCACTGTGATAGAACACACGTTGCAAGCATCGCCGGAATCGAGCTGGTATTGGGATCTGTTGAGCACCAATCAAAATGCCATCGATCTCGCTGCGGAATTCGGCTTCGCCCCTCAACGGCGGTTGGAACGTATGGCGCTAGGCGACAGCATCGTCAAGAATGATCAAATGGTTTATGCCATCGCCGGATTCGAATTAGGCTAAGCATGCGAATAACTACAGACGCTGAACTCGAGGAGTTTCTTTCGCGTCCCTCGGACGCTGATGCCGCTGCGATGGCGCAGCTCGAAGGGGATTTGCTGATCCTCGGCGTCGGCGGAAAAATGGGTCCCAGCCTGACGCGGCGTGCCCGCCGGGCGGCTGAAAAAGCAGGCGTTCGCAAAAGGATTGTGGCCGTCGCGCGCTTTTCCGAGAAAAATCTCCGCGAAAGTTTACAGGCCGACGGCATCGAAACGCTGGTGTCTGACCTCCTGGAGCCAGGCGCGCTGGCAAAATTACCCGACCTTCCCAATGTTATTTTCATGGCTGCCCGCAAATTTGGCACCACTGGCTCTGAAGATTTGACCTGGGCAATGAACACCTATTTACCGGGCCTGGTCGCAGAGCGCTACCGCGCCTCGCGCGTGGTCGCGTTTTCAACCGGGAATGTTTATCCGCTGCGGCACGCCGCGGAGGGTGGAGCGGTGGAGTCCACCCCGGTAGCGCCGGAAAGCGAATATGCCCAATCTGCGTTAGGCAGAGAACGGATGTTCGAGTACGGCTCGCGCCAGTGGGGCACCGCCGTGACCATTCTTAGATTGAACTACGCGATTGATTTGCGGTACGGCGTGTTGTTGGACATCGGCACTGCTGTATTTGAGAAGCGCCCGGTTGACCTGCGCATGGCGCTGGTGAATGTGATCTGGCAGGGCGACGCGAATTCAGTTTGCCTGCGGTCCTTCGCGCATTGCCAGTCACCGCCGTTGTTTTTAAACCTCACCGGCCCCGAAACATTGAGCGTGCGGTACATCGCCGAAGAATTCGGCCGTCGTTTCAATTTACAGCCAACTTTTAGCTCTTCTGAAATGCCCACTTCCTTGTTGAGCAATGCCGCCAAGGCCCACCAGCTGTTTGGATATCCCACCGTCACGGTTACAGAAATGATTGACTGGACCGCCGCCTGGATCTCCGCAGGTGGATCGCGCCTGAACAAACCGACGCATTTTCAGGTTCGCGACGGTAAATTTTGATGTCGTTGCGCGCGCGACTGCTTTCAGGGCTGGTGATACCCGCCCATCCCCTGGCTCTCAATCGCGAACGCAAACTGGATGAGCGCCGGCAGCGGGCCCTGACCCGTTACTACCTCGCGGCGGGCGCAGGTGGAGTAGCCGTCGGCGTGCACACCACCCAGTTTGCCATTCGCAATCCAACGATTGGTTTGTTTGAACCAGTGTTAGCCATCGCGATGGAGGAGTTGCGCGCCACAGAAGTTGTAAAGATTGCCGGCGTTTGCGGCAAATTGCAGCAAGCCACATCGGAAGCCACCATGGCTGCGCGGCTCGGATTCGATGCGGTGTTGCTCAGTCTTGGCGCTCTGCCCGATGCTTCCATCGCAGAGTTGATCGAACATTCTCGGGCTATTGCTTCGATAATTCCGGTCATCGGGTTTTATCTGCAACCAAGCGTCGGTGGACGTATCCTGCCTTACGATTTTTGGCGCAAGTTCTGCGAGATTGAAAATGTCGTGGCTATCAAGGTCGCGCCCTTCAACCGCTATCAAACGCTGGAAGTGATCCGCGCCTTCGCTGGATCCGGCCGGGCGCGGGAAATCGCTCTCTACACCGGCAACGACGACAATATCCTGCTGGATCTACTCACCACCTATAACATTCAAGGCCGGCAGGTCCGTTTTTCTGGCGGCCTGTTGGGCCACTGGGCAGTGTGGACCAAAAAAGCGGTGGAACATCTCGCCCAAGCCAAGCGCCATTCGAATCATGTTCCATCCGAACTGCTTACCCTGGCACAGCAAATAACCGATGCCAATGCCGGGCTGTTCGACCCGTCACACCACTTTCATGGTTGCATACCCGGAATTCACGAAATTTTGCGCCGCCAGGGTCTGCTGGAGGGACGCTGGTGTCTGGATCCCAACGAAGATCTCTCCCCAGGCCAGGAGCAGGAAATCGATCGCGTCTGCAAAGATTATCCTCATTTGCAGGATGACGAATTTGTTCGCTCGCAACTGGACAAGTGGCTCAGTTAGTTCTTTTCAGTCGCGGTAGCTACGCGCTTTCCGGTTCGGCAAGCCTCGTAAATGGCCTGCACCACCGCCAAACTACGGCGGCCTTCTTCACCGTTGCATCGCGGTTCCGTATTGGTTCGAATAGCCTCCAGAAAATTTTCCAGCACCGCCTGATGCCCTCGCGCATCGCTGACTACCGGAGACGATGAACTCGGATTAGCATCGGCTTCGGAACGTGACAGCAGATTCGCAGTGGGATTTCGCAGGTCCGCGGAGAGCAGATGATCCTGCTGAATGATGAGCGTCCCTTCCGACCCGCTAAATTCCAGCCGCCGCGGATATCCGGGAAATACGGATGTAGTTGCCTGCAGCACTCCTAACGCTCCATTCGCAAATTCCAGCAAACTAGTCAGCGTGTCTTCGGCTTCGATAGCATGCAACGCAGTCTTACTCATGGCCTGCACACTTTTCACATCGCCAAAAATCCACAACATCAGGTCCAGCGTGTGCACCGCCTGATTGATCAGCGCCCCGCCGCCGTCCAGCGCCAACGTCCCTCGCCAGCGCGATTTCGCATAATATTCGGGCGGCCGATACCACTTCACTCGCGCATCCGCCAGAATCGGCCGTCCCAGTGTTCCCGCATCCACGGCATTCTTGACGCCAAGAATATCCGGCTTGCAGCGATCCTGAAAAAACACTCCCAGCTTCACACCGGCATTGCGTGCTTCAGCAATCAAGGCGTCAGCCCTGTCCAGATTGATGTCCAGCGGCTTTTCGCTCAATACGTGCAAACCGCGCCGCGTGGCTGACATGCCCTGCTCGGCGTGCAGGCCCGAAGGGCTGCCTATCGCCACAATTTCCATCGGCCGGTGAGCCAGGAATTTCTCGAAATCGCTATACGCTGTTCCGCCATATTCCCGGCACAAGCGATTGACATTCTCCGCGTTAGTTCCAAAAACTGCCGCGATTTGAACGCCCGCAATGTCTCGAGCCGCGCGCGCGTGCGTCTCACTGATATTTCCGCCGCCGATCAATCCGATATTCGTGGTCATTTGTCAGCGCCTGCCCAAGACGCAATACCATAACATTGCAGGCGCCGATGCCGTAGTTTTTGGAACGGTGATAAGTAGCGTTGGAGCCTCACGGGTGCTGCATCGCGAATGCCAGCAGAATTCTAGTTGATTCCCATGCCACAGAATGCATAATGCAAACCTATCGAAAGGAAAGGAAACAAATGGAAAAGACTACCGGCGCCATGGATCGCAGAACATTCTTGAACAACTCGGTCAAAGTCATCGGCGGCAGCGCGGCTTTGGGAAGCACTGCGTTGTCCTACAGCCGCATCGCTGGTGCCAGTGATCGCATCTCCATCGGGCACATCGGCATTGGCAATCGTGGTACGGAGTTGGATGAGATTGCCTCAAAACTTAAGCAAAGCCATAAAGTGGAGATGACCGCGGTGTGCGACCTGTGGTCCGTTAATCGCGAAAAAGCTGCGGCCACCAACACGGCGTTCTACGGCAAAGCCCCACGAGTATTCAAAGACCCCGCCGAATTGCTGGCGGCGGGTGACCTGGACGCGGTCATCATCTCCACTCCCGAGCACTCTCACTCTCCGCTGCTGAAGCTGGCCGCGGAAGCAGGCAAGGATATCTACGTCGAAAAACCCATGGGCAATGTTCTTTCCGAAGTTAAGGCCGCGCGCGACGCGGTACTGCAGCGCAAGGTCATCGCACAAGTGGGAACGCAGCATCGCAGCGAGCCGTACCCCAAAATGGCCCGCGACACGATACACAGCGGCGCGCTCGGAGACGTAAGCAAAATTGAAATTGTGTGGAACTATCACGGCCCTCGCTGGCGCGGCCGCGAAGAAGTAAAGCAAATCCGCGAGGCCGACACCGACTGGAACAAATGGCTGATGACCAAGCCGCACCGCCCGTTTGATCCCCAAATCTATTTTGAATTTCGCCTCTACCGCGAATTTTCCGGCGGCATTGCCGATCAGTGGATGAGCCACGGCATCGACCTGGTACATTACTTCATGAACGATCATTTGCCCCGCTCGGTAGTTGCCCACGGCGGAATCTTTGCCTGGCATGACGGCCGCGAAAACGCCGACACGTTCCAGGCCTTGCTCGAATATCCCAAGGGCTTTCTGGTGAGCTATTCCACCAGTTTTGGGAATGATTCACCAAGTTTCACGCGCTACATGGGCAAGAAAGCGACTTTGTTCAATCTGGGCGGCGAAGGCAGCCCGCGATATCAACTGGTGGAAGAAAAAGGCAATCACGAAGAAAATCCCGACGTCGACAAGCAGCGCGCTGAAAAATATTTATTGTTGCCCAGCGAAAAAGGACTCCCTCCCATGGGCATCGACGATATGTCCACCGAGCATATGGCCAACTGGGTCGACTGTATGCGCAGCCGCCAGCAGCCGGTTGCCACTGTGCACGATGGATTCGCGCAATCTGTCGCGTGCATCATGGCTACAAAAGCGTATTGGACCGGCAAGAAACAATATTGGGACGCCAAGGCAGAGGAAATAATCGACCAGCCGCCGGCTGCTTAGAAATTAGTTATTCAGAGAGTGTCACGCACTTCCGAGCCTGAACTCCTCGGCCAAATGTTCGCTGGCCCGTGTCGCCAGCGCCATAATCGTCAAGGTAACCGATTTTTCCGGATGCGAAACGAAACACCCCGCGTCCACCACCAGCAAATTTTTGATGTCATGGCAGCGGTTCCACGCATCCAGCACCGACTTTTTCGGATCTTCTCCCATGCGCGCGCCGCCCGCTTCGTGCGTCACGCTGCCCATCGGATAAGGAGCCCGGGCTTTGAAAGGCAAGAGTTCAACGCCGGAAACTTTCAGGATTTCTTCCATCTGTCCGCACATCTCATCGCGAATAGCAAATGCATGTTCATATTCGGCGTTGGTATGAAAGCGCACCTGGGGAATTCCATAGCGGTCAGTCAATCCCTCGCGATCGATCTCCACGTAATTGGTCTCCAGGGGCAGGCCTTCTCCGTAACCGGTAATGCTCGCCGCAGCCGGATATAAATCTTTGATTCTCTTTTTGTAAGCTGAACCAAATCCCGGAAGCCCTGCGCCCGGTCCTGGACCCATGCTGCAGCCGGTGTCCACGGTGAAGCGGTAACCTCGCAGGAATTTGTCGCTCTTTTTTCCGTAGTTATAGCGTGGAATGTAGACGCTGTTGGCGCCGGGGCCGTCATCGTTGCTGGAGGGACGCCCAGTCAGCTCGGGAAAAAATCCGGGCATACTATTGAACGCCACGTGCTCCATCAAGTATTTGCCCAGCGTTCCGCTGGAATTGCCTAACCCTTGCGGAAATTCCCGATTGCGAGAGTTGAGCAGAATTCGAATCGACTCCGCCATGGATGCGCCCAGTACAACCGCCTTGCCATAGGCCTCATACTCCTGCTTATTCGTCGTATCGATATAAGACACGCCGCGCGCTTTGCCGCTCTTTTTGTCCATTAAAACCTGGTGCACCGCGGAGTTGGGGCGCAGCGTGAAATTGGGCATCTTCTGCATTTTGGGGAATAGCACTTCAAGGGTGCTGAAGCGGGATGCAGTATCGCAACCGTAGTTGCACGCGCCGCAATAATGGCAAGCCAGCCTGCCGTCGTAGGGTTTGCTGAGCACCGCCAGCGGCATGGACACAGCTTTCAGGCCCATCTTGGCCGCGCCCTTTTTGACTAACAACTCCCCGCAGCGCGCATTGAACGCGGGAAGCGCATTTTTACTGGCCGGCGAATTGAATATCTCTTCTCCGCCGCCGGAAACTCCAATCAGCGCTTCGGTCTTGTCGTAAAAGGGCGCCAGATCTTCGTACTTGAAAGGCCAATCCTCACCAAATCCGTCCTGCATGCTCTTCGGCTTGAAGTCCAGCGGCCCAAAACGTCCTGACTCGCGGCCCCAGACTAACGTTCGCCCGCCCACCGCGCGCAAACGCGTCCAGGTAAATTTCGCTCCCGGCCCAAGCGCGTAAGGATCTTCTTCCGGGATGGTATAGAGATGGTCTGTCCACTCGTTTATTTTCCACTCCATTCCCTGAGGCAGTTTTCCGTACTGCCCCGGTTTGCCGTCACCTCGATACGGCCAGCGATAGGGTAATTTGTGATTGTGGAAATCTTTATGTGGCTCGATCAACCGCCCGGCTTCAAGGCAAAGCACTTTCAAGCCTTTGGAGGCGAGAACATACGCGGCAACTCCGCCAGAAGCTCCCGAGCCAACCACAATCACGTCATAAATTTCTTGCGTCGCCAAGCCCGCTCCTCTGTCCCTGCTTGCCAAAACTTCAATCGCTCATACGGTGGAATATCTGCGGCACCAGCGTCTTTACTCCATCCAGCAACTTCAGCATTCATCACCTTCTCATTTCTGATGCTCCGGATGAGTGCATCCCGGAAAGTCAGCCATGTAGTTCATCCCCTGATAATCCAGTACATCGATTAATCCGATCTTTGAGGTATAAAAACCTTCCACCGTCATGTCTTTCAACGTAGTGAAGAACGCAAAGCCCTCGTGATGTGTTTTCGCGTCGCGCTCGGGTACGCTCATTGCTTCCAGCAATCTCACCTGATCCGCTTCGCTGCCTTCACGGAATGCTTTTCCGAACTGGCGTTGGCTTTCACGTTCCAGAATTTCCAGGCCCTCGATCCATTCTCTTTGCAGTGAAGGCCGCAATTCTGCCGCCGAGAAAGCCACGAAGTCGATGTAATCGGCAACCCGCGCCTCTTTTGCGCCGGGCGCCTCGTCGGTGGGAATGATCAGGGAAGTCAGAATTTCGACGGTGCGAAATTCATCGGGGCTGAAGAACTGCGGGGTATACGCGGCTGCAGGCTCCGCCTCCGCGGCTTGATGGTGCATCCCGGCGATCGCCACCGGAGAAGAGTGTTCATCGCCTCGCACCATCTGCATAGGCAACCACGAAGCCAGAAATTCGCGTCCTGCAAGAGTGGCGCTCAACAGCCCAAGGTATTTGAGCGCTCCGCGCCTGGAAATCTGGTGATCGTCCATCACTGCTCTCATTCTACAGCCATTATCCCGCAACGAAACACACTACCGCCTCGCCGCTCCCGCTCACCTGCCGAGAATTTTCCTGAGGAACTCCGCCTCTTCCTGTTTATACGGTCGGCCGTCCTGGCGGAAAATTTCGTGAAACCACACGGTGGGTTCGCGGTCGGTATACGGCTTGGCCCACGAATCCCACGGCAAATAAGTCTGCGTCTTTCCCGCAACCAGTCCCCAGTTGAATGCCGCGACATGATACTTCTTGGCGACGGGCAGGGTGCCTTCAAACGTGCTGCCGTTCCCCCGGGCCATGTATTCCGTGCACAGGATCGGGCGGTGATAGCGCACCAGCCATTCCACGCGCTTTTCAAATTCCGGCGGGCTGTCGTAGTTATGAAACGAAATCACGTCCGACATCTCCAGCTGAATTTTCTCCATGGCACTCAGCTTGTCCGGCGACGACCAGTCCCCGTGCCACACCCCGCTGGTCAATGGCTGCGACGGATGCGCCGCCCTGGCCCATTCAAAAACTTGCGGCAAGAGCCCGAGCACCAGATTAGTTTTCTCGCGCGGTTCCAGCTCGCCGTAACTACCTTCGTTGGTGTTGTCCGGCTCATTCCACAAATCCCAAGCAAGCACCCGCTGGTCCTGCCCGAACGCGCCGACAACTCCTTCCACATAATTCTTCAATCGTGGATACTGCGACCGGTCCTGCAACGCCTTTGCCCCGGGACTCTGCACCCACCCGGAATTGTGCACTCCCGGCCGCGGCTCGCGCTGCTTTCCCACCCGCGGGTTGGCATCCCAGCACGAATCAAACAGCACAAACAACGGCTTGATATGGTGCCGCGCGGCGATTTCCAAAAATGTCGCAATGCGCTCCTTGAATCCCTGCGGATCCTGCTGCCACGCCAGGTCATGCAGAAAAACCCGCATGGTATTCAATCCCAGCGATTCGGCCCAGCCCAATTCTTTGTCAATTTCCTTGGGATCGAAACTGTCGGCCTGCCACATCTCCAGCTCATTGATCGCCGTGGCGGGAATGAAGTTGCTGCCCACCAGCCACGGCTGTTTCGCATACCACGCATTGGCCGCGCTTTCCGTCCACCGCGAATCCGCTGGCGCCGGGCGCACCACCATCGCCGCCGGCGAACTCAATAGCAGCGCCACGAAGACTAATATAACTTTGTGCAGCACGCGTGGTCTCGGCCTATGTTCGCAGAATCGTCTCAACGTTCGAACCATAACATCTCAATGTCCGCCTGCCCAGCGGTCCCGGCCATTTGGCCGGTCATCAAAAAAATCGCCTCTCCGCCCAATTTATGGCTTAATTGCTTCCCGTTGGTTCTTCACGGAGTTCCCATGCCATGCGTCGCGTAACCTCACCGCACGTGGTCAATATCAGCGACTTGAGAAGCGCGGCCAAGCGCCGCCTTCCCAAAGTTGTATTCGATTATCTCGATGGCGGCGCCGAAGGCGAAGTCACCCTGCGCGAAAATTGCCGCATCTTCGATGACGTCACCTTTCGCCCGCGCCACGCCGTCTCCCATCCCAACTGCGATCTGAGCACCATGGTCCTCGGCCACAAAATTTCTCTTCCGCTCATGCTCGCTCCCGTGGGCTACAGCCGCCTCATGCATCCCGGCGGAGAAGTCGCGGCCGCGCGCGCCGCGGGAAAAGCCGGCACCGGCTACATTCTCTCCACCATTTCAGGCCACAAGCTCGAAAATGTGAAAGCCGGCTCGACCGGCCCGGTTTTTTATCAGCTCTATCTCATCGGCGGTCGCGCCGCAGCCGAAGCTTCCATCGATCGCGCCCGCCGCGCGGGTTTTGCCGGCCTGTTCCTCACCATCGACACGCCGGTCAGCGGAATTCGCGAACGCGATCCGCGCAACGGGATGAAAGAGCTCTTGAATCCGGGGTTTTTTCAGAAACTTCCTTACTCCGAACAATTCCTGACCCATCCCGGCTGGCTGCTTTCTTTTTTGCGCGATGGCGGAGTGCCCCCGCTCGAAAACGTAGTCTTGCCCGGCAAAGAACCGATGCCGCTCACCGACATCGCCAATGCTCTCGCTGCCTCCACCGCCACGTGGAAAGATCTCACCTGGATCAGGGAGGTGTGGGACGGCCCAATTGTCGTGAAGGGTGTTCTTACTGGCGACGACGGCAGGCGGGCTGTCGACGAAGGCGCTGCGGCCATCGTGGTTTCCAATCACGGCGGCCGCCAGCTTGATTGTGTTTCCGCTTCGTTGTGCGCGCTGCCCGAAGTAGTCGCCGCGGTGAATGGCCGGATCGAAGTCCTGATGGACGGCGGTGTGCGCCGCGGCACCGACGTCGTGAAAGCGCTATGCCTGGGCGCGCGCGCCGTTCTCTGCGGCCGCGCCTACGCCTATGGGCTGGCCGCCGCCGGCGAAGCGGGAGTCGCTCGCGCCATCGAAATTTTGCGCGAAGACATAAATCGCACCCTCGTCCTGCTAGGTTGCCCCGGCATCGCCAACCTGGATGCTTCCTACGTCCGCATGCCCAAGGATTGGGCCACGGACTAGAACTCATCTGATAGATGGTTCTTTAGGAGGTCGGGGCTTCAGCACCGATGTACAACGGATGCAGGATGTGGGCTTTAGCCCCTGAAGAAAGCCTCGCAAGCGCTCCCCGCCTATTTACGACATGGCTTGTAATAATACCGTTCCGTGTGTGGAACCGCTTTGAATTAGGGAAATGTCCACACAAAACGTCCGCAAGTTCCTTCTCCGCGGAGGTAATCGCCCACAAACACGAGTCGAACGCTTGTAACACGATTTCGAAGTCTGGACCATTCAAGTCGAGTGGCTCGCTCGGCAATAATTTAGCGGACGTTACGGCCACTATCAGAGCATTATCAACATGACCTGTATGTTTCGAAAAGGCTTTTAATGTCTCCCACTGCAGTTTTAGCAGGTTACCTTGGCCAATTTCGTGCCACCAAGCAGAAACCCATTTAGGAGGTGTAACCCACTCGTCAATCCTGGTCCAATTTGACGGTTCGAGCTCGATAAAATACCAGTCAAGAGAGCACCCAAACGGCTCGATTAGCGACAGCACATCGTCCATGTAGAATTCTTGTTCATTATTTGTTGCGTATAGTATTTCGACAGTCCTGATTTGTGATTCGCGCGAAGCTAGTGAACAAAATTTAATCCGTGCGGAATATATTGCGGAAACACATAAGCGTACAGCATCACGATTACGCCAATAATCGCCGCCAGCGCCACCGAGTGCCAGAAAACATATCTAAATATTGACCCCTCGTTGCCCACCTGATTGGTCGCCGCCGTGGCGATGCAAATCGACTGCGCATCAATCATCTTGCCCATCACGCCGCCGGCGCTGTTCGTCGCGCACATCAGAATCGGGCTCAGATTCAGTTGCTGTGCGGTGATGCGCTGCAGCCCGCCAAACAACGTGTTCGACGCCGTATCACTACCCGTCAGCGCCACACCCAGCCACCCGATGTACGCGCCGAAAAATGGAAAGAACCAACCCGTTCGGGTGAACGCAAGGCCCAGAACCGCATCCATTCCCGAATAGCGCGTTACGTACCCCAGCCCCAGCATGCAGGTCATCGCAATAACCGCAAATCTCAATCGATGCAGCGTGCGGCGAAAAATTTGTAAGATGTGCCCCGGTTTCAGCCCCAGCACGAGTCCCGCTATGATCGCGGCCAGGAAGCAACTTGTGCCGGTAGCGGAAAGCCAATTCAAATCAAACTTGGCGTTCTCCGCGGTGGGCTTCGTGACCACCGGCGCGGCGCGATAAACCGCCTTGTGCAGATACGGCACTTCCCATCCGCCGGTTTTAAATGCCGGCGTCGTAGCCTTTCCCATCGCCGCTTTGATCGTCGGCAGTCCCCACAGCAAAACGAAAAGAGACAGCAGAGCAAATGGCATCCACGCGCGGAAAAGCACACCGGGCGTATGCACTACCGCAACGTCTCCGCGTTTCAACTTCGCGGCATCCTCGCCGCGCTCATCTTCAAACCGCCAGATGCGTTTCGGCTGCCACACCCGCAAAAATAAAAGCGTCGCGACGATTGACGCGCTGCCCGCCGCGATATCCACCAGGTTGCTGTCCACATGGTTCGACCAGAAATATTGCACTCCCGCGAACGACACTCCCACCACCAGGATTGCAGGCAGCACTTCAAAAGTTTCCGCCCAGGTAACAAACGTGCGCACCAGCCAGAACGGCACGATAATCGCCGTCCACGGAAGTATCCGTCCAACCATCGCGCTCAAATCCGATTCCGGCAGGGCAGTCACCGCCGCCAGCGTATGCACCGGCGTCCCGATTGCGCCCCACGCCACCGGCGCGGTATTCGCGATCAGATTCAACACCGCGGCCTGAAACGGTTTGAATCCCAACCCGATCATGAACGCGCCGGCAATCGCCACAGGAGCCCCAAAGCCCGCCGCTCCTTCCAGAAAAGCGCCAAACGAAAACGCCACCAGCAGAACCTGCAATCGCCGGTCCGGCGTGATGGCCGCGACGGAGTGCTTCATGATTTCAAACTGCCCGGTGTCTACCGAAATATCGTACAGAAAAACCGCCGCAATCACGATCCAGACAATCTTCAGCAACCCGAATGCGGCGCCATAAACAAAACTGGCCACCGCCAGCCGCGCAGGCATCCCGAAAACCAGAATCGCGCAAACAACGGCTGCCGCCGCGCCCGCCACCGCGCACCAATGCGCCTTCACCCTGAAACCAGCCAGCAGTATCAACAACACCAGTATCGGTAAAGCCGCAACGAGAGTGGAAAGCCACCAATGACCGAGCGGATCGTAAACTTGCGTCCAGGTCATGGAATCCTCCAGCGGACAGCACTGCTGCGGAGCGTTTCTCAAATAATCGACACCGACTACCCAGCGGTTCGGCTGTTCGCGCCTGTCAATTAGTTCCTGTCCGCGAAATTGTCAAGCGGGAAATATTCACGCTTTGGTGTAGCTCGTTGGTCTTGCCCTGGAGCGAAGCCCTGCGAAGCCCGAAGGGCGCAGCGCTCAGGGCGAAGCGGAGGGCAAGGCCAACGACGGCTGCGGCGCACGCGCCGTCCCGTGGGAGGTTCGCCTCTTGCGCTTCTCCAGCTCTCGGCGAGTTGCTTCCCGCCACGGGTGATGCAGGGGCGGTGTCCATTTCTTTTTTATGCTCTCGGCCACAACGCATTCTCGGGGCGCACTGAGAATGGGTGGTCTCGCGGGTGCTGGAATTTCCTGCCAGCGTAAAGCCTCTCCGCGGTACTCGATGGTGATGCGGCCATGGCGCTCCTCGCACACCAACACTTTGCTCTGTGCTGGCGCGTAGTTGTGACTCTGCTTCTGAAGTTGGAAAAAGCGATTGTCGTACCGCACCACCCAGTCCTGGCTAATGATACGTTCGCTCTCCAGCCTGAAAATTCGATCCAGTTCTGCGGCCCGCGGCGCGCGCCGATGATAGTTCTCTGCTTTGGCAGCCACTCGCGTGAAGCGCCGGTTGTGTTCTGGCAAATATTCCCGCTGCAGATACACATTGGCGGCTTGGTGACTGCGGATGTCCTTGCGCCGCAATTTCTTTACCAGTCGGTCTTGATGCGTGCCGTGAACCCGCTCCACCCGCCCCTTGGCCTGCGGCGAACTGGCGGCGATGATGGCGATCCGCAACTTCGCACACATGCGCCCAAATTGCGTGATCGGTTCTTCTCCGCGCAAGCGCTCGCCAGAATTGGCAGGCCGTTTGTAGAGATTCTTCCAGTCCACGTACAGCGCCAGCGGTACCCCGTAGCGTTCGATCCAGCTGCGCAATCCATCCGCTACCGCCCAGATGGTCTCTTGCTCCCCCAGTTGCGCCCACGTCGTGTTGGTGCCGTCATCCACCATGTCAATCAAGCAGCCCTGTGGGCCGCGTTCCTCTAGCCAGGCGTGAAAGCTCCCGTCCATCTGCACCAATTCTCCAAAGTGCTCCTTGCGCTCGCGCCGTCGACGGTGTGCGCGACGCTTCCGCTCACGACTCCACAAACCCTCCGCCAGCATCCAACGCCGCAGCGTTTCCGCATCGAGTTGCAGCCCATCCTCGCTCGCCAAATGTTCCGCCGCCAACGTCGGCCCGAACCGCTCGCCTACTGGCCCACCGTACTTTTCGCGCACCAACTGCAGCACCTTGGCCCGAAACTTTTGTTGGTGTGCGCGATTCGATGCTTGCCCTGCACTGCGGTGTTTCAGACCTGCGGCACCTTCCTCCCGATACCGCTTCCACAGCCGCTTCGCTTGCCGGTAGCTCACACCCATCAATCGCGCCGCGTCCACTACCCCCAGCTGTTTGCTGCGTACACGTGCTAGCACTTCCACTCTTCCTAATTCTCTCTTGCTCATCTCTGTCCGCACCAATCTGACCTCCTTTCGGAGGCCCTATTAGGGGGACATTTCTATTGAGGACAAAAGGGGACACTATCATCGAGGTACAACAGCGGGAAATATTCACGCTCGCGCACCCGCGCCGTTTTTTCCCGTGACCTTGGCAACCACATTAACCACACACCAAAACGCAAGCGCGCGTCATTCCGAATCCCGCATTTCCAGGCGGGTGAGGAATCTGCTGTTTAATCCATGAGTACCTTTGCTCTGCTGTATGAAGCAGATGTACGCTGCAGAATTTTTCCCCGTGAACCTTGACAACCATCTCAACCAACCGCCCAAAAACTGTCATTCCGACCGGAGCGGCCGGTCTTTTTCTTGGCGCGCGTAGCGAGCACCGGCCGCGAAGTGGAGGAATCTCTCTTCGATCTACCGCGATAACTTTGTTTCCGGTCTATGTCGCCAATCGCAGCGGAAATTTTTAATAAACTGTGGCACCTGCTAACGATACTGCCGCCGCGAGCATCGAATAGCCACGTCGCAACACTTTGATGAGACAGGAAAAATGAACCTATTCACTCCTCTGCCTATCCGCGAAATCGAACTAAAAAACCGCATCGTCGTTTCGCCCATGTGCCAATACTCCGCCAAAGACGGGCATCCCCAAACCTGGCACCTCGTACATCTCGGCAGCAGGGCAGTAGGCGGCGCCAGCCTGGTCATCACCGAGGCTACGGCCGTCGAAGAGCGCGGCAGAATTTCACTCGGTGACACCGGTATTTACAACGACGCCCACATCGAATCCTGGCGCCCCATCGCCGAATTCATCCGCGCTTCGGGCTCCGTTGCGGGCATGCAGCTGGCCCACGCAGGACGCAAAGGCAGCACCGCGGAGCCGTGGAAGGGTGGCAAGCAAATCGCAATCGCCGACGGCGGTTGGGAGCCGGTCGCTCCGAGCGCGCTTCCATTCGATACCGGCTATCCAATGCCGCGCGCGTTATCTATCCTCGAAATCGACGAGATTGTCGCCGCTTTCAGTCACGCCGCCCAGCGCGCGTTGGCCGCGGGATTCGAACTCATCGAAATTCACGGCGCTCACGGTTATCTGATTCACGAATTTCTCTCCCCGCTTTCCAACCTTCGCACCGATGACTACGGTGGCTCGCTCGAAAACAGGATGCGCTTCGCCCTGCGCGTTACCCAAGCGATTCGCGAAGTTTGGCCCGCGCAGCTGCCTTTATTTTTTCGCGTATCCGCCACCGACTGGCAGGAAGGCGGCTGGGATCTTGCGCAATCCATCGATCTGGCCCGCCGCCTGAAGTCTCTCGGTGTCGACGTCATCGACGTTTCCAGCGGCGGCACTGCCGCGCATCCAAAAATTCCCGTTGGTCCCGGCTATCAGGTCCCCTTCGCCGCCGCTATTCGCGAACAAGCCGGCATCGCCACCACCGCCCTCGGCATGATCACCGATGCCGCTCAAGCCGAAACCATCATGGCCACCGGTCAGGCCGATCTGGTAGTCCTCGCGCGAGAAATGCTGCGCGACCCGTACTTCCCGCGCCGCGCCGCCCAGGAACTTGGCGTCAAGATAATTCCGCCCGTGCAATATCAGCGCGCCTGGTAAAATCCAGCGCCAGCTTGCAATCCATATTAGGGTTTTGATTTTGTTGCGCTTGTAGCCACGGCGATGCGGTCGCGGCCCTTCGTTTTGGCTTCGTAGAGGCAGGTGTCCGCCACGTTCAGCAATTCCGAGGCGGTTGAGGCATGCTCCGGATACCCCGCAATTCCTGCCGATATAGTCACGGAGTCAAGCGTGACGCCATGGTGCATGAGCTTCAGTTCTTTCGCGGCCAACCGCAGCAGTTCCGCGCGGACGGCCGCGTCTTGGGCAGACGATTCCGGAAGGATGATGGCGAACTCTTCTCCGCCATACCTGCAAATCACATCGTCACCACGAAAGTGCGATCTAAAGAAATCGCTCATGGAACGTAGCACTTCGTCCCCCGCTTCGTGCCCGAACATATCGTTGAAACGCTTGAAATGGTCGATATCAATGAAAATCACTGCAAGTGAGCGATTCTTCCGCGTGACCCGCAACATTTCGCGGTCCAGGCATTCCTGCATGAAACGCCGATTGAACAGTCCAGTCAGCGGATCGCGAATGGACTGGTCTCTCAGAGATTCTCTCAGGCGCAGGCTCGCCAGTGAGAGAGCAATCTGACTGGCGGCGGCGACCCCCAGGCGTTGTTCCGTGGCCTGGTCAAACTTCTTGGCGTGGGCAACTATGTCCGGATATCCCAGCCGCAACACACCCAGTGTGTCGCCCTGCGCATTTAAAGGTACGCAAAGATATTTATCAAGCGTCGATTCTTTCAGGTGCGCGCATCGAATCGCTTCATCTGCCTGCTGGCTCCAGTGCGGCTGGCCGCGGCGCAGCGACCAGCACGCTGCTGGGGCAAACAGCTTTTCATTGTGATCCCCGTCGCCCCAGACGGCAGCCAATTCAAGGACGTTTCGCGAAGATTTGAAAAGATACAAAGCGCCGGCCTGGGAGTTAGTGAAAAGCTTTTTTGAAGACGCCCCGACGACCGCGAATACCTCTTCGGCCGCTGCGGAAGATTGCAACAGGCCGCCCATTTCGTTGAGCAGCGTCATCTCGTTCGAACGCTCGCGCAGCTCTTCCACCAGTTGATTGAGCGAGCGCGCGTGGTCCGCCGCTGCGGTGGCTGCCCGAACTTGAAAAGAAATGTCGTTGTAAATCACATAGGCGCCGGTCACCTGGCCGCTCTTAATCATCGGGATGGCGTGCGTTTCTACATTTATGAGCGCACTGTTTTTTCGCCGACGCGACAGCGTTTGGTGCACATCTTCTCCGGAGTTCACGCGGGAGGTCAGCGAGCGCGATTCCTGCCGCTGTTCTGGCGGAACGATTAGTTCATCCAGTTCCTGCCCGACAACCTCCGAGCGTCTGTACCCGTACAGAGTTACGAACGCCTCGTTACAAAGCTCGACGGTCCCGGCAACGTCCTGCACCACGATTGCGAATGGACTATTCTCAACCAGTGAATTCAGGAACGTGGTCCGCTCGTTGAGCTCCTCGCTGACCCGCCGCCGCTCCGTAATGGCAGAGCCCACGATTAAACCGGTCGCTGAAACCACCAGCATTAAAAATCCAATCTTGGTGAGAATCTCAAGAGGCGCGGGGAAAATCCGCAACGCCACTACGATTCCAAAGTTAAGCGTCAGTAATCCGACGACCACTCCGGATATTCCTTTGCGCATGGCGATCCAGATAATCGGAACGAACGCCAGGTAGAAGTATTCCTTGGGTGCCAGTCGCCCGAACATGATCCACAGCAGCAGAGCCAAGGTCACTGCTTGTCCGGTTGCTTCCAGAACTCCGAGAATCTGAGCATGCGGGGTCGGCTTGCCGCCTCTTTGTCCTGGCCGGCGTTCAGCGTATCGCTGAGAAAGATTTCTGCGGATAGCCGGGAATACATGTATGAGCAGGAACGGCGCGACGCTCAGCAGGCCGGTAGCATCGCCGATATACCAAGCCACTGCAGAGTCCCAGAATTGGCCGGGCTTGATAGTTCCATCGGCCGCCAAACAACCAACGCCGGCGATAGTGGCAACAATCGCAGCAGTCAGCGTAATGGTCAAATATCTCGCGACATCGTTGAGATGTCTCAGCGTCCTGTCGATTTTCACTTTGGTCTGCAGCAGATAAGCGGCGATGGCATATGCCCCGGTTCCGAGGACGGCAGCGGGCACAACGCTCCACGAGCGGATGGGCTGATGATAAATAAGCAGGCTGGCGAGAATGTCGGCCAGAACCAGAAGAGGCATGTAGCGCGGCGAGATACCCAGCATCACCGCGAACACCAGTCCCACCCCCGGGTACCACGCCGTGAATCCGAGATTGGAAATTAAAATGACTTCGGGACGACTGATCAAAAGATAGGCAGCGACAATCGCGAAGGCCAGGGTGACATGGCGGGCTATCAGTCCACTGGACATGTTGCGGGGCCCAATTACCTCTTCGAGTGCGGGCTTGGCCTTCATAAGGTTGTTGGACAATGAATTAAAAGCAAACCTACTTGAAATCAGCGGGGGCGACTCTGCCGGTGAAGTTTGGTTATGATTCCGAGCAGGAGGACGCTACCGTCGCGCCCTTTGGAACGTAACGTGACAGTACCTTTAACTATACGCCTATGTTGGAAATAACGGAGAATAGTGCTGCCGGAACGGTCATTTTCAACGTGCGCGTCCAACCCCGCGCCTCCCGCGACGAAATCGCCGGCGAATTTGCCGGAGCCATCAGAATTCGCCTGCAAGCTCCGGCCCTGGAAAACCGCGCCAACCAGGCCCTTATCGATTTCCTCGCGCAACTTTTGAAAACACCTAAATCCGCTGTTAGACTCTTGAGCGGCGAGCGAAGCCGCATCAAACGCATCGAAATCCGCGGCGTCACCAAGCGGCAAATCGAACAACTGCTTGCGCAGGACGCCTGAAAAAAAACGCATCGGACGAAATTAACCGCATCGGAATCGCATCAGAATCGGGATACTCAATGACCATCGACATCCAGGCAATGCAATCCGACCTGCGCGCCGCCCGCCTCGACGGCTGGCTCTTCTACGATTTTCGCGGCCGCGACCCCATCGCTCAGAACATCCTGAAATTACCGCAGGGCATGCGCACCCGCCGCTGGTTTTATTTTGTGCCCGCCAAGGGCGCGCCCAAGAAACTCGTCCACAAAATTGAGTCGCAATCCCTCGCCGCCCTTCCGGGCGATACGCTCTACTTCGCTGGCCTCGACGAACTCGAAAAATCCCTGCGCAAAATTCTCGCCCGCGCCAAAACCATCGCCATGCAATACTCGCCCAAAAACGCCATCCCCTACGTCTCCATGGTCGACGCCGGCACCGTCGAAATGGTGCGCGCCGCCGGCGCCAAAGTCGTCAGCTCCGCCGACCTCGTCCAGAAATACGAAGCCAGCTGGACCGACGCACAGCTCCGTTCCCACGAAGCCGCCGGCAAAGCCGTCGACCGCATCGTCCACCAGGCGTTCGAACACGCCGCCAAATCCGTCCGCGCCAAAACTCCACTCACCGAATTCGATTTGCAGCAATGGATTCTCAGCGAATTCGACGCCGCAGGCTTGCAAGCCGAACACGCCCCGGACGTCGCGGTCAACGCCCACGCCAGCGATCCGCATTACGCTCCCGCACGCGAAACCGCCTCGCCCATTCGCGAAGGCGACCTCTTGCTCCTCGATGTCTTCGCCAAACAAAACGCTCCCGGCAGCGTCTACTACGACATCACCTGGGTCGGCTATCTCGGCGCCAAAGTCCCCGAAAAATACGCCAACATTTTCCGTATCGTCAAAGACGCGCGCGATAAAGCTGTCGACCTGATCCTTACCAGCATCGCCGCCGGCAAGCCGCTGCAGGGCTGGCAGGTCGATAACGCCGCCCGCGCGGTCATCAAAAAAGCCGGCTACGCCAAATATTTTTATCATCGCACCGGCCACAGCATCGGCGAAGCCGTCCACGGCAACGGCGTCAACATGGACGGTCTCGAGACCCGCGACGTCCGCCGCCTCATCCCGCGCACCTGCAATTCCGTCGAGCCGGGCATCTACCTCCCCGAATTCGGCATTCGCAGCGAAGTCAATGTCTACATCGGCGAACACCAGGCCCGCGTCACCGGCGCAGTGCAAAATGAAATTTTGGCGCTACTTGCCTGAAGCGCGCACCAGCGCGCCGCGCGCCGAGGCACGCCAGCTCATTTACATGGCATCCATTTCATGACCGAAGAAACCACTCCCGCCCCGCCGCCGCTTGCGCCGCCACCAACCGCGCCGCGGCGCACCCACTCCGAAGCCAAGCGCGCCACTCTCGCCCTCGTCGCCGCGGTAGCCTCATGGCTCGTCCCCGGCCTCGGCCACGCCCTGCTCAAAATGTGGGGCCGCGCCCTCGCCATTTTTTTCTCCGTAGGACTGCTCGTCGTTCTCGGCTCCGGCATGCGCGGCAACATTTTTCCGCCCAACGGTAACGACGCCTTCTCCAAGCTCGGCTATGTCGCCGACATGGGCGCCGGCAGCTTCTACTTCCTCGCCCGCGCCCTGGAAGTTGACGGCCCCGACGTCTCCCGCGCCACCGGCGACTACGGCACCCGTCTGCTCGCCACCGCGGGAGTCCTCAATCTCCTCGCCGCCCTCCACGCCTCCGAAATCATCCGCGGCCGCAAAGCATGACGCTCGCGCTCCAACACGCCCGCCGCGTACTCCCGCCACCTATCCTCAATCTCCTCGTCGCGCCGCACACGCGCGAAGCCACGCGAGCCCGCCCTCAATGATCCACGCGCCGCATTTCCAGCTCGGCCACCTGCAAGCCATGACCACCTTCGCCCTGGTCGCCGCCGTAGCCTTCGGCTTCCTCAGCCGACGCACCGCCTATCAACGCGCCCGCTACATTGCCTGGACCTTCTTCCTCTTCCTCGCCGTCGCTATCGCCCTCGGCTGGTTTATGTATCCAGCTTCACGGTGAGGTAGCAAACTCATGCGGATCTTCCCTCACCGCCTGACCTTGGCAACACTCCCGCCACCCACCCAGACGTGTCATCCCGACCGGAGTAGCCCGAATTTTTCTTTCACCTTCGCTCCTGTTTATCCTGAGCGTGGTCGAAGGGCGAAGGTGTCGAGCTACGCAGCGGAGGGATCTCTCTTCGATTTATCGCGCAGCCACGCACCCTCGCTCGTCAGAGCTCGTCGGATGCACACACACCACTCACGCAACAACGCTACCCCCCCAAATTGACACCTTTTTTCAGGGAATGTTATTGTCGTTACACACGCCGAGGTAGCTCAGTGGTAGAGCAGTCGATTCGTAATCGACAGGTCGTGGGTTCAACTCCCACTCTCGGCTCCATCTTCTCTTTTGATTTTCTTCCTGCCCAGACAGATGCGCCCGCAACGGGTGACCACGATAGTTTTATCGTGCAGGGGATAGTCGATGTCCGGCAATCCACGGTAGGG
This sequence comes from uncultured Acidobacteriota bacterium, assembly GCA_963819625.1. Taxonomy (GTDB): domain Bacteria; phylum Acidobacteriota; class Terriglobia; order Acidiferrales; family UBA7541; genus Acidiferrum. The sequence goes on along the minus strand of CAWFWY010000013.1, from coordinate 83,412 downwards.
ACGCGGAGAAGGTTGATAGACCTCTGCCGGACATTTCATGTCTAGAGCTTCGTGGGGGCGTTCGTTGTTGAAGACCTCGATAAATTTTTCGAAGCGCGCCTGCTGCTGAAGAAAATTGCCGGCGGCCGGTTTAGTGGCCTCTTTCTTCAGGGTCAGATGCATGCGCTCATGACGCCCGTTCTGCTGCGGATGGCCGGGCTTGATGCGCTCAATACCGATGCCCAGCCGCAGCCACCACACCGCCAGTTTGCTCAAGTTGAATAACGCCTGACCAGAAGCGAACGGCACACCGTTATCGCTGCGAATGTTGGCGGGTAGCCCGCGTTCTTTAAAAAGCCTTTCAAACACGGTGAAAGCGTACTGTTCTCTAGTGGAGGAGAGGGCTTCACAGGTGAGCAGAAACCGGCTGGCGTGATCGTGACATATTATTCAGTGATTTAGCGCCCTCACTGAACGGTGCGCAGCGCAACTGTTGCAAGATCGTTGCAAGCTTCGAATTTTTCGGTCAATGCGTCGAGCGCGCTTACCCGTGATTCGTTAATGCTCTTGATGTAAACGTTCTGTGTTAGTCCGACAGTGCTGTGTCTCAAGATTGCCTGGATGTCCTTGTCCGCAACTCCCATCGTGTGAAGATTCGTTGCGAGTCCGCGCCGAAAAGCGTGCCAGCCGTGCCAGAGCGGCAGGTTTTTGTCACGCTCGAATGTGTGGGCTTGCGGTTCGTGTTCGTCCTCCCGCTTCTCGCAGATCGCGCACACGGAAAGCGCAGGAACAATGACGCGACGCACAAGGTTGTCTAAGTTGAGAGGCTTCCCGTTTCCGGCCTGGAAAATTGGCAAGCCCGGCTCCGCGACGACTCCCATACGAAGTCGATGCGCTTGGAGAGCGTCTGAAAGTTGGCGCACAACTGGGATCGGCGAACGGCTCCGACGCATTTTCGGCTCGCTGACTGTGCTATTCCATACGCTCCGCGTCACACTCAATTCTTTCCCATCGAAACTGCTCCAAGTGAGGCCGCGCAACTCGCTCTTGCGGAGTCCCGTGAACGCGGCGGTGAGTACAACAGTGCGGGCCGGCTCCTCCAGCATGGCAAGCATGGCTTTTATTTCCGAGAGACTGTAAGCGTAGGTGTCCTCTGCCGCTTCTGGTACTCGGGGAATCGAAACGTCCATTATGGGGTTAACTCCATCCAGAATGCCGAGTCGCTTGGCCTGTTTAAAAGCGCCGGAGAGAAACGCTTTGCAGTGGCGAAGCGAACTGCGGCCGAGCTTGGCCTGAGCCGCTATCTGGGCAAGCATTCGCTCGCCGTGTACGGTTCTAAAGTCGCGAAGAGTCAGTTTGCCGATGCGTGCCTTGAGATAATTTTCCCAAACGACGCGGTACTGCCTCTTCGTGGCGGCCCGAAGGTTTTTCTCAACATATTCTCCAAGGTAAATTTTTTCGACAAACTCGGAAACGAGCATTGTGCTTTGCGGATTGAGCCGACCACTGTTGAGGGGGCCGAGAATCTCCGCGACAAATGGCTGCACGCTTTTTTGAGTTCGATATTCCCCACCGTAATCGACCGTTAGCTTTTTACAGACCTGTTGTCGTCTGATCGCGCCGTCCGGCTGCATGACGTCATCGCAGTAGCGCACAAACCAGCTCTTGCCCTTGTGGAACACGTATCCGCGTTGTTCTCTCACTCCATCATTCTCCTAGTACTGTTTTTTTCGGATTCTAAGGTGACTTTTCGCCGCTGCATCAAGCTGACTATGCAGTCGTAGTTGTGCGCATCCAGGCGCAAATGTCCGGCCAGAAAAATCGTAGATACCGACCCAGCCTGAGGTGCGGCATAGGGTTGCCCATCTTTCGGCTGCGAGTTTTTTCATAGATCCAGTTCAGAGAGACTTGCAGCCGTTTGGCGAGTTGAGTCGGGGTGAGGATGTCCTCGGGTTCTAGTCGTTTATCGTCCATGTTGTTTGCAATGATCTTGCAACGTCCTTTCTAAATGATTGAGTTGAGGCGGGAAAAATCTGAGCAGCCGTTTTGGTAACGGCTGGTCGGCGGACTTATACAGCCAACAATTCTGTTTCGAGGGACATGAGCGCATCTCGAACGTTATTACGAGATAGCTTGACGATCTGAGCGAATGCCGGCGCTGGTGCATCGTTCGATTCGCATCGCCAAATGCTTTGGAGGAGCGCGATAGTTTCCGATGCCAGCCCATAACTGGAGAATTCGATTTGCCGAGTCCGGCTCAGGAATCGCGGCTCAAGCCCTTCGATGGAGTTGCAGGTAAAAACGAAGATTGTTTGCGGCGGGTATGCTGTCGCATCGAGCTTGCTTAGGAAGTGCAACTGCGCCGCGTTGCTCATCCGGTCCGCTTCGTCGACGAGCACGAGGTGGAATCCAGAACGTGGGATGTACCAGCACTGACGGATTACATCTTCGACGGCGGAGACTTGGCATTGCTGCGACGGGATGTGATGTAGCTCCGCGGAAAGAGTCTCCGCGAGGGCCAGCGCCATCGTCGTTTTCCCGACTCCAGGAGGCCCGACAAACAACCACGCCGAGGGGTACGGATTCGCGGCGAATTTGCGGAGGATTTTCTTTGGTTTTTCCAGCCCGGCGAAATCCTCGATGCGACGCGGACGGTATTTGTCCGCGAGGGATTGCGGAAATGCGAATGAAGGGATGCTCACCGCGCACCCCCCGGAATCTCATCTGTCTGGGAAACGTGAAAGACGGTTGTGGAGGCTGGACGGCGAAAGCGTTCTTTCAATTGCCCCGTCTCTTCGTCGCGCTTCTGGCAGTCGATGAACGTCAAGACTTTGACGCCATGCTCGCCGCGTCGTACCTGACGGCCTAGCGCGCGCCAAGCGTTGTAGGTGAAGACATTCTCGCGGGGCTTGATTTCGGACTCTGGAATGCCTTTTGCCGTGAATCCGCCGTAGATTGTCGGGTAGTTGCTCATGCTTAGGCCCGTTGTCGCTCGCGAAAGTGCTTCGGAATTGCTGCGAGATTCTGCCGCTCGAATTGGTTGAGTCGCCATTAAAACAATCTCCTCTCAAGTTAGTTAGGGTTTGTGACCCTACTAAGCGCCAACCGCTCACGCGAGAGAAGACTTGGACTTTAGGCTTAGTCTCCAGGGGCCCCCCTAATCGCAACGGGTTAGGGTCCTCCGACACGGATTTGGAAATTTGGAAATTTGGGGAAGATGTTGAGGAGACGTTTCGCCGGTGGTTTAGGCGTCCAGCGTGGACACTTTTCCAGCTACTCCACCATCAGGACGTGGGCGCGGGAACATGTTTACTTCTGCGAGTCGCGCATTCTCACTACGTCTGGCCTCTCCCCGCGTGGCGTGTCACAGTCTCCGAATGCTGACGGAAGGTGTCTGGTCTGAAATCCGAGTGGGTGGTGAATGCCTACGGCTGTTCTCCGAGGATTGCGCACAGGGTGTGCTGGCCTCTGTCTACAATGTCAATGGCAAAACGTGGATTGCGCCATCCGAGCCAGTCGATAACATTCAGCAGGGCAAAGCGAAAGCCGAAGCGTATGCGAAGGCGTACTTGAAGAGATCGGCGAATTTAGAATTACCTTCGCTGGAATGGAAAAGCTCGCGCTCGATTTAGGCAAATTCCCGCACCGGACCCAATCCTCAAGAATTGCCCGGTTATCCGACGCAATCAGGAATTGGCCCGCATCGGTCCAACGAACCTCGCTGGGCAGGTGGATGTCTGACGTCTACTTGTATTTACCGTGACGAGGGAGCCTAAGAGCGCCCAGCTCATTCCGGCCGTTAGTCCTCCGCCTCGAGTTTGTTCCCCTCTTCCATAGTAATCGTGTCCGGCGCCACGCTGAGCAAGAAGAATCTTTTGCCTTCGTCTAAGATGACGAGGTTGTTGGTTTTTGTACCGTCTGCATCGAAGAACGACCCGGTACAATCGCGATCTACCGTGTAGCTTCCGCTAGGCGGGGAATCGGTCCAGTCTCGGATGTCACCGTTGGTGCTTCTGGTCGTGCGAATGAGGCCGCGCGTCCCATCTCCGTTAAAGACGGCGATGCCAATTTGGGCGATAGGGCCACCCACGACATTGTTCACGCCCGTCCTGCGGACGGCATAGGTCCCTCTCAGGCTGGCAACGCTACAGCCGCGATCGTGGCCGTGAACCACCGGCGTGGCATGGACCGTTCGAGCGTGATACAGCGATGGGATCACGATTGCGACACTGAACAGTGTCACCCAAGTCAATCTTCTTTGCATTTGAAGCCTCCTTTTTTTGTTGCGTTTCAACTCCTGGTAAATCGGGTATTGACGCGAAGTCGTTCGAGCTGGCGGAAGATGCTGAGCAACTCAGTGCCGTGGTTGAACGTAATCCCATGGGCTCGACTGTATGGCGATTGTTCCGGTGCCGGCGTCACCTGCGCAGCTCGGAGCGGTGGGTTCAAAGCTGTAAATGAAGTCGAAATTGTTTCCGTTCGGCACGGCGGTGACGCTGGCTTTGTTGGCCGCATCGGTCAAAATGAACGCCTGACCAATCGCTTGTCCAGATAAGTTGAGGGCAGCGATACACGGTGAATTCGTGATGGTTGCCTGTCCGTGCAAATTGAAGTTGGTATCTTGCGTGAGTGAGATCGAAATACTTGGGGGGATCGTGAGTGGATGGGACGTGGAGTTGAAAGTGCCGACGAAAGTTACACCCAGTGAACCTACGGCGGACGCACTCCAGGTGCCGGTGTCGCCCAGGGTGTCAGTGTAGTTCCCGGTGGTTGGTGCGGGCCCCATACCGCTCATCGTGACGGTATGTGTTCCCGAGGTGCTCGGAAAGGAAATCGTGATGGAGACGTCGGTGCTGCTTAATGTTCCGGTCGGGATAATGGAGGTACCGGCAGCATCACCGCCAACGCATTGCGAGAGATCACTGGAGAAGCAGACGAGAGTATTTGGCGTACCCGTAAACGTCTTTCCGGCTTGCGTAAAGTTGGTATTAATAGTTGTCGACCCGTGTCCATTCGTGGAATTCAGCCGCAGCATGTATTGACCGCTCACGACCGCGTTCTGAGGAACCGGGGTTACCGGAGTGACAGTCGGTGTATAACCGCCACCGCATCCCGCGGCAAGTAAGGTGAAAAATACTATGTTTTTGACGGCGGTTTCTCTCATATCGATCACCTTCTCCTGTCAGTGGCCTTTTGCGCGGCTATTTTTTGCCTTGGCGGATGCGCCCTGCGGGGCGAGATTGAAGCGAACTGGGTTTTGACGCAATGGCGCGGGCATGGTCTGTAGATGTTCCGGTCTGATCGTGCAGGTCTTTGGATTCACGGGAGTTGCAGGGAAGGGGGCTGTTTCGGGCACATATTTCTTGAGCTCCCAGCAATCGGTGATAGAGTAACCGGCACTGTAGGAAGCCTCCGAATGGAAGCCACCGCTCGAACCAGCAGGACGCGCTTCGGCGCTTTTGAAGTAGACTTGCGCTCGGGCGCATTGCACAAGCACGGCATCCGCCTGAAACTTCAAGATCAACCCTTTCACGTACTGGCAATTCTGCTGGAGTGCCCGGGCGAGGTGGTCACGCGCGAGGAACTCCGGCAGAAATTGTGGCCTGCCGACACTTTCGTGGACTTCGATACTGGCCTGAACAGCGCGGTGAAGAAACTGCGCGACGTGCTGGGGGATTCAGCGGAGGAGCCGCGGTATATCGAGACTTTGCCACGGCGCGGGTACCGCTTTATTGCGAATGTCGAAAAAGTCGCGATGCCCGGACTGGCCGTAGTCGAAGACCCTCACGTACCAGTTATCGAGACAAGGCCAACGCTTGGTATTTGGAAACTGCGGCGGTCAATTGTTACCGCTGGGCTGGGCATCCTTGTGATTGTTGCCGCGTTGGTGACGTGGCGGGTTTTTTCCCCGCGACCGGCGCTCACCGAGACCGACGTGATCGTGTTGGCAGGATTCGTCAACAAGACTGGCGATCCCATCTTCAACGACGCGCTGGACAAAGCTCTCGAAGTCAAACTCACGGAGTCGCCATTTTTGAGCGTCTTCCCGGAAGCAAGTGTCCGCGAAACGATGCGCACGATGCGCCGTGATGCAAATGAGCGAGTCACGCGGGACCTGGGCATCGAAATCTGTAAGCGACAGGGGCTTAAGGCTGTAGTGGTGCCGGAGATTGCGGCCTTCGGCAACAGATATCTGATTACCCTGGAGGCGATTGACGCGCGGACCCAAAAAACCATCGCACGCGGGCTAGAGGAGGCGGAGAGCAAGGAGAAGGTGATTGCCGCGCTAGGCGAGGCAGGATCTCAATTGCGACGGCGATTAGGCGAAACTCTGAGCTCTCTGGCGAAGTACAACGCTCCCCTTGATCTTGCCACCACTAGCTCACTCGAGGCGTTACAAGCCTATACGACAGGGCAGATGCTCTACAAAGCGGGAAAGCGGCATGAGGCCATTCCCTTGTTTGAGCGGGCTGTCGAACTAGACCCGCAATTCTGTTCCGCTTACAACATGCTTGGAAGTGGCTATAGCAGCGTCGGTCAAATCCAAGATTCCAGGAAAAATTTTGCCAGAGCGTTCGAGTTAAAGGATCGTCGTCTCACACAAGAAGAAAATTTTCAGACTACCGCGCTTTATCATTCAGCGGTAACCGGCAATCTGGAAAAAGCAACTGCTGTTTTGCTTCTGTACAAACAATCGTATCCACGCAGCGCCGTTGCTTTCAACCTGTTGGGCATAACTTACGCGCAGCAGGGGAGACCTGAGGAGTCGTTGCAGGAGTTCTATCAGGCCATTGAACGATCGCCGGTACCCTCCGCACAACACTATTCGAATGCTGCCCAGGTGCTCATGATGCTCGGCCGGTTTGAAGAAGCTACGAAGATACTTGATCAATGGCGGCAGAAAGGAACGCCGACCCCGGGCCAAACAGCGATACGTTACCGCGCCGCCTTTTTCGAGAACGATGCCGCAACAATGGAAAAGATTATCAAAGATACCGCTGCCGATGACGTGTTCTTGCTCAGCTCGGAAATGCAGCTGGCATTGTTTCACGGCGACCTGAAAAAACTCCGCTCACTAAGCGAAATTGTAGTGAACCAACGGAGACACGCAAATCGGACGGAAGATGCTGCTTACTCGCTGGCCTGGCATGCGCGGGTTGAATCTTCTTCAGGAAACTATGCTCTGGCGCGCGCTCTCTGCGAAGATGCGGAAAAAGCGAGTAAAGACAGCTTTTTATGGTTGGGAAATTGTGGCCAGGCCTTGGCGGATGCCGGCGACGTGGCGCAGGCGGAAGCCCTGGCAAAGAGACTGGAACTGCTGCGTCCCGAGGATACGCTGTACCAAAAGGTGTATTTGCCGGTCGTTCGTTCTGCCATCGAGCTACAACGGGGACACATGGCTGATTCCGTTGGTTTGCTCGTCCCAGCCGCGCAATACGAACAAGGCAATTCGGACCTGGTTTATAGTCGAGGGCAAGCTTACCTGGCTGCCGGAGACCCGGTCAAAGCTGCCGCCGAGTTCGAGAAGCTGATCGCACATCGCGGATGGTTTGAATGGGAGATGTATGCACCGCTGGCACAGCTCGGTGTGGCGCGGGCGTATGCGAAAAAAGGCGACCGCGAAGAAAGTCGCAAAGCCTATGACGAGTTCTTCAGCACCTGGAAAGACGCGGACCCCGATATCCCGATACTCCTGCAAGCCAGAGCCGAGTACGAGAAACTCAACAGGATCGCATCCTCCTCTGTCTTGCCGCAATGACCCACTCGAACGGGATCAGACTGAAGCGCCACAATAAGAATTTTCGATAGTTTCGACTACGGTACTGGTTGCCGAGTCGAAGGCTTCGCAATTGCACATTCCACGAAAGATACAGTTTTGAAGAGAACGCGCTGAATTGATCTCGATTCCACGCGCTAATCGGACAAGCGGCCCGATGCACTTTGATTCAACCCCCTAGCTGTTCGCCTCTGTAGTAAGTGAAGTCCGTTGTGAGGGGCCGCCTCACAAGGGGTAGCGTCTGTTTACCGGCCTACTACCGCTACTACAAAGCGGCCTCGGGTTAGCCCTCGTGTCGTTGACTTGCTCCGGGCCGCACCCTAAGATGGCCCGTAGAATCATTCCTTCCTAACCCACGATGATTGGCCAGACTGTCTCGCACTATCGAATTGTGGAACGTCTCGGCGGTGGCGGGATGGGCGTTGTCTACAAAGCCGAAGACACGCGGCTGGGCCGATTCGTCGCCCTGAAGTTCCTACCAGTCGAGTTGGCGAATGACTCGCAAGCATTAGAACGCTTCAAACGTGAAGCGCGTGCCGCGTCCGCTCTAAACCATCCGAACATCTGCACTATCTACGATATTGGCGAAGAAGCCGGCAAAGCGTTCATCGCGATGGAGTATCTCGACGGCGCGACGCTGAAGCACATCATCAGCGGTAGCCCGGTCGAACTCGAAAAGTTGCTAAGTGTTGCCATCGAGATCGCCGACGCGCTCGACGCAGCGCACTCCAAAGGAATCGTCCACCGCGACATCAAACCCGCGAATATCTTTGTTACCGAGCGCGGCAATGCGAAGGTTCTTGATTTCGGCCTTGCCAAGCTCACGCCCGCTCGCGGCATCGCAGGAGCAGCAAACTTCTCGACGATGCCCACCGCCACCGATCAAGACGTGCTCACTCGACCTGGGGCGACGATTGGCACAGTAGCGTATATGTCGCCGGAACAGGTGCGGGGCGAAGAACTGGATGCTCGGACGGATTTGTTTTCGTTTGGCGTTGTGCTGTATGAGATGGCCGCCGGGGTTCTGCCCTTCCGGGGCGACACTTCTGGCGTGATTGCGGAAGCGATTCTTAATCGCAGCCCAGTTGCACCAGTCCGGCTCAATCCCGATGTTTCCGCCAAGGTAGAAGAAGTCATTAACAAGGCGTTGGAGAAGAACAAGAAGCTCCGATACCAAAATGCCGCCGACATTCGCACAGATTTGCAGCGACTGAAGCGAGATTCAAATTTAGGTCTTGTAGCGGCCGCGACCGCGCAAATTGAGCCGAAGCCTGCCGCGAGTTCCACTCGGTTTCGATGGGATGCGGTCGCTGGATCGACACTTGTGATTGTCGCGCTGGCCGTGGGCGCGGGGTTGTTTTTCTCCCGGAAAGCGCACGCGCTCTCCGAGAACGACACCATCGTCCTCGCCGATTTCACGAACACCACCGGCGACCCGGTCTTCGACAGCACCTTGCGTCAAGGGCTGTCCGTACAACTAGAGCAATCACCCTTTCTGAGCATAATCTCTGACGAGCAAATCCAGAAAACTCTTGGCCTGATGGGCCAGCCATCCGAAACAAAACTCACTCCGGCGGTTTCGCGAGAACTATGCCAGAGAACCGCAAGCGCCGCTGTCCTGAACGGTTCGATTGCTCAGATTGGCACTCAGTACCTTGTAACTGTCAAAGCAATCAACTGTGTCAGCGGCGCATCGTTGGCGAGCACGGAAGCACAAGCCAGCGATAAGAATCATGTGCTCGACGCTCTGAGCAAGACCGCTTCGGAAATTCGAAACAAACTCGGCGAATCATTGAGCACCGTGCAGAAATACGATACTCCTCTGGAAGAGGCTACGACCAGCTCGCTGGAGGCCCTCAAGGCCTTTAGTTCGGGCGAGAGGATTGGGGAATCAAAAGGCTCTGCCGAAGCCATTCCCTTTCTAAAGCGCGCCATCGAGTTGGACCCCAATTTTGTGATGGCCTATTTCGAACTCGGAGTAAAATACGGAAACCTTGGGGAAGACGCCTTATCATCTCAAAACATCCAAAAGGCCTTCGATCTTCGAAAAGGCGTCAGCGAGTATGAGAGATTGGCGGTCGAGGCTGCGTATTATGGAGGTGTCATCGGTGACCTCGAAAAGTCTCGCCAATCCTACGAGCTTCTGGAGCAAATCTACCCAAGAGATGACCTAGCAATCAACCAACTGGGCTTCACTTACAGCGCCCTCGGACAATATGACAAGGCACTTCCTGAAATGCGAGAGCTGCTCCGTCTTTACCCCGAGTCGCCTCTTTCCTATTCCAATCTCGCCATCGTCTGCCTCAGGTTGAATCGCCTCGAGGAGGCGCGCGCGACTCTGGCAGAAGCAACAAAAAGAAATCTCGACTATCCCACGCTGCACCGTCGCCTCTATTTCCTTGCCTTTCTGCAAAACGATGCGTCTGGGATGGCGCAGCAGCTTGCTTGGGGCACTGGCAAGCCGGGAGTAGAAAACTTGCTTCTCAGCCATGAAGCAGATACCGCCGCTCAGTCCGGACAGCTTTTGAGGGCACGTATATTTTCGGATCGGGCAATTGCTTCCGCCGAGCGAGCGGGCGAGAAAGAGGCGGCCGCGAATCATGAAGCGAAGGCGGCGTTGAGGGAAGCATTTTTTGGCAATGCTGCCGAAGCCAGGAAGAGAGTCGTCTCCGCGTTAGCGCTGGCGAAGGGCCGGGACGTGCTGTATCCGGCGGCGCTGGCATTGGCGCTGGCAGGAGATGCGGAGCGAGCGCAATCGCTGGTCAACGATTTGAATAAGGCGTTCCCGCGAGACACCATTATCCAGTCCAACTCTTTGCCGACTTTGAAGGCACAGCTTGCGCTTAGCCACAACGACAGTGCGAACGCAATCGAGCTCCTTCAAAGGGCAATTCCTTACGAATTTAGCGATTACGGCTTTGGCGCCCTGTATCCCGCTTTTTTTCGAGGCCAGGCTTTCCTCGCTCTGCATCGCGGCAGCGAAGCCGCCACGGAATTCCAGAAAATCGTGGACCATCGCGGTGTCGTCATGAATGACCCGATTGGTGCTATGGCGCGTCTTGGCCTCGGCCGTGCCTCTGCTCTGCAAGGCGACACTGCGAGAGCTCGCGCGGGGTATCAGGATTTTCTGACGCTTTGGAAAGACGCCGACCCCGACATTCCCATCCTGAAGGCCGCTAAAGCCGAGTACGCGAAGTTGCAATGACAATCAGACGGCGATCAGAGATTCTGTAGGCACTCCAAGGTGTAGAGCGTGTATTTGCGGAAGTACGACAACAAATCCGCTACATGAAGGTCCGCGAAAACATCAGCGTCCTTGAGAAGTATGTGAACTGTCAGTTTCCCCTTTTCTTTAATGCGAATATTGCTCTCGAAAGCAATGATATAAGGGCCGGGGCTTCGAATGGCCCCGCCGAACCCACGCACAATTTCTCCATCAGGCTTTTGCACAATTATGTCGCTTATGTCGGCCATTGGCTCTAGTTCAAGTAAGAGCAGGTGCTTATCGGAAATATCGAGGTTGTGAATGGTCCAAATGACACTACCTTTGCCCTCGCGACAAGGCTGTGTCCCTTTGACAATCTGGTCGTAAAGCTTGGGACTTAGCGTGTTCAGTTTAATTCCGTTGAGGGCACCTTCAACGTCTTGCAAAGTGTCACGGATCGGAAACGAGACATGCTTGGGGTCGTAAGGGATGTGTTGTTTTTCAAGGGTTGCTATCCAAGCAAATTCGAGAGCCGCACGGAGATTGTGAATAGCATCGCCAATGATTAGCGTGAGATTTCGGAGAGCGTCCTGGAGCTCGGGGCACGCATGAATCAGACTCTGATGGCCAGCCTCTGATTGCTCGACTGAAGCCGTGTAATTGTCTTTCAGCGCGGCAATAGCGGCGTTCAATTCCGCGATGTGCTTGTCGGCCCTAGCAATTTTAAGTCTGGCATCGTCGAAAAGGTCCGCCATACGAGAGAATCTACCACGGACGAAGGAAGAGTCGATGCTATTGCCCTGACTTCGTCGGCAAGAGCTTGGCCATTTGCTCCAACTGGTCCGCATACGTACAAAGAAATGGTGCCTCCATGTCTCCTGGCGTTAGGCTCGCCATTCCTATGGGTATTCCGGTCTCTGCATCTGCAAAAATAGGGCCTCTCACAACCGCAGCCACTGCTTTGCGGTCAAGCCTCCGCATTACTTCATTGTTCGCATTTATGAAGTCCGCTTTTATATCGTGGTCAAATTCTTGACTCACCTCGCGCATAAGTGCCTGCACTTTATCGAACTGTTCTTTTGCTGCTTTCTGGTCCCCTGGGAAACTACTCGACTCTCCTATTCTGCAAGCACAGAGAGATGCTGTCGTGGCGGGCCAACACAACAATCATTGATTGCCACCTGCCAACGGATGATGAGCCAACTAATCGAATTTTGTTCGATACCCGGTTCCGCGTCGGAACTCGTTGCATACCGCGTTGCATGATGCAAAACCGACTGAGCCCAAAAGAGCACGAATGCTGCCGATCAGGAGAGATTGACAACAACCAGGTTATGGAAGAACATTCCAATTCGTAATCGACAGGTCGTGGGTTCAACTCCCACTCTCGGCTCCACTTCTTTCCTAAATTGTCCCTAGTAATTCACCGCTGACTTACGAAGCAGAAAAGCGAACCGCTAAACCCCAGCCGCTTGCGACCCATACACCGCGCCACTAACGCCAACACTCACACCCGAAATCTGCACCAGCCCCGCAATCGTCCGCCCCGCCTTGGCCTTCATCCCCGCCGTCACCACCCCAGTCCGCACAAACGACTTCTCGCAGTCCTGGCTCGACGGCCCCCGCATACTGCCTTCCATGTACGCCAGCCCCGGGCATCGCGTGCAGCTCCCGCTGTGCGAGCAGCTCGAGCACGTCCCCAGATCGCCCAGCGTAATCGACCGCACCTCATTCATCTCCGGCGAATGCTTCCAGATATCCAGAAACTTGCTCTTGCGCACGTTCCCCGTCGGCAACGGAAACTGCACGCAGGGGTAAACGTCCCCATACGGCGACACGTAGCACGCCGTGTGTCCCGCGCTGCACGGCAGCGTCTCCATCGCATCCTCGTGCCCCAGCGGACCAGTCGGCGGCGCGCAAAATTCCGTCGCGTTCCCCACCAGCCCTTCGTCCAGAAAAACTTCGCGCAGCGCCTTGGCGTCCACGTTCAAGTCTAGAACTCCGCGGTCCCCGTCCATCATGGGCGTCACCGTCGGGTCCAGGTGGAAAATCGCGTCCGTCTCGCGCGCCAGTTCCCGCACTCCGTGATAATCCGCGGCGTTCTGCTTCATCAGCACATCGGCGAAAAACACCCGCACTCCATGACGGCGCAGCAGCTTGGCCGCTGCCACCGAGCGTTTCAGCGACCCCGGCAGCTTGGTAATCGCGTCGTGTACCTCTGCCTTATGCGAATAAATGCTGATCTGCACTGAATCAATCGCCGCCCGCGCCAGCCGCGCCGCCTGCTCCTCGCGAATCATCACTCCGTTGGTCTTCAGCTTCACGCAAAACATCAATTTGCGCGCGTATTCCAGGATTTCAAAAAAATCCTGCCGCATCAGGATTTCGCCGCCGCTGATGGTCAGAAAGAAAACTCCAGCCGCCGCCAGCTGATCCAGCAGGTCCAGAATCTCCGCCGTATTCATTTCCCCGTGATCGTCGTGGTCCAGGTAGCAGTGAATGCACCGCTCATTGCACCGGTAGGTCAGGTCCAGCTGGACGCTGATCGGCACGCCCATGCGCAGCGCTTTCTCGCCCAGGTGTTGCATCAGCGATGGCGTTGCCCCGGCGAATGCTTCCGAGCTCATGCGTTCTCCGAAATCGGCGAATCAGACACCACTACAATACCGTGTTGCGCCAGGTTGTTCACCAGTTCTTCGGCATCCCTCAGCGCCTCGGCCGGTGCAACTTCAAATTCCGCGCACACCCGCTGCTCCACAATTTGATCCAGCGGAGTCACTCCATCCGCCGCGTTCCAGATCGCTGAAGCCGTGTCGTTCAGCGTAAATAATGACGAATCCACCGCTGACATGATCATAGTCTCATCGCCCAGTGTCCGCGCGGCCACTTTCCGGCTCCGCAGCACGTAGCGTTTCTTATTGCCGCTCTCTTGGCTCATTGAATCAGATCCCACACTCGCCCGTCCGGCAGGAACGTCAGGCGCTTCACCGGCACGCGCTGCACAAAATCCAGCGCCGAAGCGAACACCTGGTCCACCAGCTCCGCATCGTGCGCGAAAAACAAAATGTTCCGCAGCAGCGCCCGCGCCGCCACGGATGGCGACCCGACCGCCTCGATCCGGTTTTCCGGCCCTTGCTCCAGAAAAAACAAAGTCTCAATCGGCGCCTGCACATTCTCTCCCGGTTCGGCCAGCTCTCCGGCAAAGGGAGTTCCGTATGCCACGTATCCGTCTCCCGCGCGCCGCACATACGAAATTTCATCCGTCAGCAGCGTCGCGTCGCGAGGCGCCAGCCGCGAAATCGTCGTCTTGCCCGCTCCCGAAACCCCCGAAAACAGAAAGGCTTTGCCGTTTCGGATCGCGCTCGCCGCATGCACCAGAAACCCGCCCTGCTTGGCCAGCGCCAGCGTGTGCACGATGCGCAGCACGCAATCCACGGAATAGGGGTTCATCGACTGCTGGATGCGCCCGCGCCGCTCCGTCGGACTCCATTCCGCTCGAAAATCGCCGCGCGTCAGGTTCCACAAGCTGCCTTCGCGCCACACCCGCACATCGTCGTCCACGGAATCCTCATCCAGCAGGGAAGTGTCGTCCGTCGGCCGCTGCGGGACAAGCTCAATATCAAAATCGCATTCAGCAGACTCCGCCGCCCCCGGAAACCCCGCGTATCGCCCGTGTACCATGCGCAGAAACGCTTCATCCGGCACCCGCAGCCGCACCGTCATCCCCCCAATGCCAATGTCCGCGGTCAGGCGCTCCGCCGTTGCAGTCATGAGGACGCCGTCAAGCTGGGAGCAACAATTTTCAGAGGTTTCGGGCTGAACAGCATGTGCATGCGCAGCCACACACGCACCGCGAAGTCGGACCGCCGCAGCACCGCCGCCGTGCACCGCGCCAGAAGGGAAGGACGCAGCACCGGAACCAAGATTTTCCCGCCACGTTCAATGGAAACGACAACGCCCAACAGATTGTCTGCGGTTACCGGAGGGTCGGCCTGAGGGACGCTATCGCCTTGCGTGACTAGAAAGCTGCCGTGGTGTGAAACAACGCGATGCGCCGTCATTCGGCCACTGGGGAAAAACACTGCGGTCTCGCCCGCAGCGACTTGCCTTAATTCTCGCTTTTGGATGACTAGAACATCGCCGGGCCATATCGAGGGAAGCATGCTCGAGCCCCAGGCTCGCAATCGCAGAATGCCGCTGGCACGCAGGACTTCGGCAGCCAAGTCGCATTTCGCGGAGTCCACTATCGCTGCGGCACGCCCGTCCATTAGCCGAGCCTCAGACTAAGACAGCTTCCTGTTATTTACGCACTGTGCCTGCGTTGCTCGCACTTTGCCACACGTCAGTGCTTGAGTTTCAAAGATGCGCTCCTGCCGAACTTCAGGCTTCGCATAGGCTTTTTTCGTCGAGGTTCCAGAGTTGGATTGCATTGGTTTGTTTGTGTTCATTTCGATCAATTCAGCCCCACCTGCGACAACTGAACAGCGCAGCCGACGCCACTACCGGCCCCGAACGTGCCGTTCCCTATACACGTGCCGTTGGCAAGTGGCGTGAAATAAACCTGGTTAGTCCCTGTCGGAGTTGGGGCGACGTTGTCGATGACGATTCCGCTCGTCCCGCCAACCGCACCAGCTCGTGCCGAAGTAGCCTTGCTCGTGGTGAGAGCGGCGCCACTGCTGACTTCGAACGACATGATACAACCGGATCCGGCCGGACAAGAAATCGGCGCAGCCGTTACGTTAAAACTCTGTTGACTAAGGAAAAGGAAGTCGCTCCCCGCGCGGGTAAAGTTTTCGGTCACCGGCGAACAAGTGCCGCCGGCAGTGGATAACTCTGGACCTTCCACCGGCGTACCCATAACATTGTTGTTGATGGGGATTTGATAGAGCGATGGACGGTTTCTGTTGGTGCTGGATATCCCGCAGACGTAAAGATTCCCGGTATTGTTTACGCTGGTGAAATAGAGATTGTCGAATGATCCGGCAAATAGAGTTACGACGCCATTGCTAACAAGCCCGAAAGTTTGCTTCGTTCCAGTAGAGCCTGAAGCGAACGATGTTGTTAGTTGATAGATGGCCGCATGGCTGGCATGTGCGATGTCGCTGCAGCTATTGATGGCATCGCAAGCCGTATCCGCATAAATCTGACCGGCCTGTGAATCCACAATGGGCGCCGACGAGATACCCGTGGCGTAGAGGGACAAAGGTCCGGAGGTGACAATATTTGATGATCCGCCCCCTACGAACTGGGCCCCACCCGGAATTCTTACCAACGTGCCTGCTGCGGTACCGACGATCAAGTTTCCCGTTGAAACGTCATAAACGGGGCTCGTCAATTTTCCGGCACCCGCAATCGTCTGCGGCCATCCGGAAGCGGCTCCGCCGCCGGTGATCTCCGCCGGCGTGCCCGAAAGGAAGATGTTTGTGAATTTATGCAGTGTACCCGTATCATCGCCAACGTAGAGAACATCAGTGGTGTAATCGTAATAGGGCGAGGAGAGCGAATCGGTGGGGGCGGCACCGCTGAGCGCGATGTCGGTCAAACACGGAGCCGCGCAGGCGTGGTAACTGGCGGCCGCGGTGTTTGTTAGGCCAATCGTGGTTGCGTTTGTACCCTTTGTAGCAGGCGCTTTCCACTTCAATATCACCAGGGCCGCACCCACTCCCGAACCCGCTGTGCCCGAGGCAATGAACGCCAATTGGGTGCCATCCCCGGAAAGGACAGGGGAAGTGATTATGGTTCCGCCGTCTGCGTTGTAGCTCCAATAGATCAGGGGGCCGGTCGTGAATCCGCTGCATCCCGAGTAGATGTTATCGTAGGCGAGGATACTCGACGAGCTGTTAGTCACGCCTTTGAGACCCGTCGGGAACACGACGAAATCGGGAGTCGTGTCGCTGTCGCAAAACGCCATACTCTCATCGAAGGAAAACTTCGCGGGAAACTGTCCGGCGCTGACTTTGCCGCCCGGACCGCTTCTCATGCTCCAGTCTTTTTGCAGACTGCCGTCGTCAGCCCCGCTACCCCTGCCGCCACCCCCACCCTTGCCGCCCCTGCCCTTCCCAGCCTTGTCAGCTCTTTCGGCAAAAAAGCGGGTTTCCTCGAAAGAATCGAAAGACTTGTCGCGATGAATGGCGCGGGTTGCCGCACCCCTGCGTTTGCGGGTCTGCGCCATGAAGCGAGGGTTGCTGACGATTTTGTACCATTTCTCTACAGAACCGTTGTTGACAGCATCGGTAATCGACCCCGGATTGGAAAAAACGGCGTGCCTGTCGGCCCAGTCCTCCGGAATCCCCTGGCTGCGCGCCGCCGGGGCCAAAATCGCCAGTGCAAGTGCTGCAATCCCCAGCCCCGCCAAGCCGAAACGAAACCGTACAATGCCGGATTGAATGAACTTGCCGCTTATCGCGATCTGGGAAAAGTCAATTCGCGTCATATAATGCTCCAATTTTTGTGAGGCAGAGGGCCGGGGCATCCTGAGGATATCACGGTCTCCGGAACTTCGAAGTAGCAAATATGGCAAAATCTCACTCTGAGATCCTCAACCTGTTCAGCCATCAGCAAGTCGCCAGCGCCCGTAAGTGCCATCAAATGAGCTGACGGTGCAACCTGGTTCTTCAAGGACTGAACACCAGCAGCGTCTCCTTCCCCTATTCTCTCTATCGACCACGCCGATAGGAATCGGCGATCCCACTCCGTCCGCGGGAACGCTAACTCGGCCCGAACTCTAAAATTATCTTGACGAGTATATATCTATATAGTAAACAAACACGTGTCTCTCACGACTTCAACCACCCACCCATCTCTCTGGCACCCACACCAGAGCGCCGCCAGCGCCTGCAAAATCAACGCCCGGTTCCGGCAACAAGCGCGACCCACGCGCGCCAAGGTACGCCAGATCTGTCCTCTTCGAGTGTCGCTTTTTGTTTCTTTGGTCTTTTTTGCACGCCCGTTTTGTTTATTTTCAATACTTTCCAGCCTCTTTTTGCAAAACAGGGGGGGAATGGGTAGGGGTCTGAAGGCAGGTCAGGTATGAGGTCCAGCATTTGATCCTAGCAAACGTGTTTTAGGAGGCGGGGTATCGGACTCAGACGTTTAAGCGCTAGGCGAACCTCGAACCTCGAATCTCGAACTTTGAGCAGTCAGTCACATCCGACTGACAATTTTTTGCGCCAAACCTTTTTCCATGTCGCGCATGTCGGCAATGTTGTCGAGCACCGTCCGGTTTGCGCTGCCCAGATTTTTCGTCAGCAGCTCCGCCGGCATCATGATTCGGAATCCGTCTTCACCGTGCCGCACCGTGAGCATGCCATTCTGAAAATAGGCTTCGTCGCCCACTCCCTCCACGGACTGCAATTCTGTCCCGGGAGCCATGGTCATCAGCTTTCCGCCCGCCCTGGTCGCGGTCATCAGGATTTTTCCGCTCCCCCACTCAAACTCCACAAAAGCTCCCGCCCCAGTTCCGTCCGCCGACGCGAAGTTGCAGGTTTGATTTTCCGGGTGTGCTTCGGTGATCGCGACGCCCGTAGCGGCCGCCACTTCCACCGGGGTAAGAAACGAACACGGATCGCGATGCGACGCCGCCGACGCCGATTTCCTCCCGCGCGTGTGCGCGTCACTCGGCAACTCCACGCCATAGTCTTTCGCAGTGGAGACAACTTTATTCTTCGCCCAGTACGCCGCATACACAAACACCGCGGCAAACCCGCCAAAAATCACCACAATGATGACTAGAACAATCACCAGCGTGTTACTCGATTTCGCCGCCGCCGCCGCGCCGCTCGCCGGAACGCCAGCGCCTGCCGCGCCCGCACTTGTTGCGTGCGAAGCTGCTTGCGAAGTTGCGCTCGAAGTTGTTGCTCCCGGCGCTGCCGCCGGAATCGGCTCCGCCGAATCCGCTCCGCACACTGGACAGAATCTGCCACCGTCGAGTGGTTTGCCGCACTTGCCGCAAAATGCCGCCATATTTTTTCCTCGGTTGAGTGAATCGATTGAACGCTGGCGATGGATTAAATCAGGCCTCTGTCGCGTGCCTGCATCTTATGTCTTTTTTGTGTCGCCGGCTGGATAATTCACGGGCAAATCTGAGTCTCGGCGTCTTGTCGGCGCGTCTGAAAGTGTTGGCCGCGCTGGTGTTGGAGTTTTTTCGGAACGTTCTTCCGCAACGCTGGGAATTGCGCGAGCTACGCTCCGGCGCCGAATCGCTCTGCGGCGCGGGCTTTTAGCTTTTCGGCTTCTTCTTCGCGGTTCTTTGGCGGAGCGGTGGTTTCCAGCGAACGCAGCAGTTGCGAAGAGACTCGCGCGACGTCCTCGATGGCGGCGTTGAATGCAGCTTCATTGGCCTTCGACGGCTTGTTGAAGCCGGAGATCTTCCGCACGAATTGCAACGAAGCGTTGCGAACTTCTTCCTCGGTAACCGGCGGATCGAAATTAAATAGGTTTTTGATATTTCTGCACATGGAGCTTGCCTCGGTAGCGGTCCTTGCAGCGACCGGCACTCAAAATAGATTATTCGAGGAATGCAGTGATTTGTCCAAAAAAGATTTGAAGGTCGGGAGGCCCTTCAGCGCCCCACGCTGTCCTGGATCACAGCATTCACGGGTGGCAGAATACCAAGGCTCGAATAAATAGGGTGGACGTATTTTCGGATTTCACGGAGCTGCGTGGCGAACCAGGCAGCACCGGCGAGACAGAACGCGCCGCTGAGCATTACGGTGCGCGGAGCGCCGATGGCGTGAGCCAGTGCTCCGGCGAGCAGGCTGCCGAAGGGCGCCATGCCCACGAAGGCCACGGTGTAAAAACTCATCACCCGGCCGCGTTTGCTTTCTTCCACGACGGTTTGAATGATGGTGTTGCTGGCAGCCATCTGCTGCATCATCCCGAAGCCGCACACGAACATCATCAGTAGCGACAGCCATAACACCCTCGACGTTCCAAAAATAATCAGCCCCAGGCCAAACGCCGCAGTGGAAATCGGAATCATCTTTCCGAGTCCCAGCACGGTTCGGCGCACCGCAAGAGAAATCGCGGAAATCAAAGCGCCAATGCCCACCGCGCCCATGAGAAATCCCAGCGTATGCGGGCCGCCGCGCAAAATTGTTCCCGCGAAAATAGGCATCAGCACAGTAAATGGCCAGCCCATCAGGCTGACCAGCGCGAACAACAATAGAATGGTGCGGATCGGAACAAAGCCGGACACATAACTCCAGCCCTCTTTCAATTGCGTGATGACGGAGTCAGCGGTGCGCTTGATGACCGCAGGTTTCAACCGCATGGCCAGCAGGCGAAGCGATGACCGCGAGATAACTCAGCCCGTCAATAAGAAAGCAGTAACCTTCTCCCGAAATGGCGATGACCGCGCCGGCCAGAGACGGCCCGACCAGGCGTGCGAGATTGACCATGGAAGAATTCATGGCGATGGCGTTGCCCAGATCGCGCTTGTCTTCCACCATTTCGACGAGGAAGGACTGGCGGCCCGGCATATCGAAAGCATTGATGGCGCCTTGAAATGCGCTGAGCGCGATGATCTCGTGGATGTTGATGCGGTGAGCGAGCGTGAGCACCGCCAGTGCGAGCGATTGCAGCATGGCCAGAATTTGTGTGAATAGCAGAACGTTGCGGCGATTGAGGCGGTCGATCCACACTCCCGCGAAAGGAGCGAGCAGAAAAGTGGGAATCTGTCCCGCGAATCCCACCACGCCCAACAAGATCGCCGAGCCGGTCAGGCGGTAGACCAGCCAGCTAGTGGCCAGGCGGGTCATCCACGTGCCGATCAGCGAGACAGTTTGGCCGCCGAAAAAGAGGCGGAAATTTCTGTGGCGCAAAGCTCGCCACGCGTGCGAGATACCGGATTTTTCAGGCGGTTCGGACTTAGTGGGAGCGAACGGATTAGACACGCAAGTTTATTTTGCCACTGTCGCGCCGTTCACGCGAATGTGATGGACGAGGATTTTCCAGCGCGACGCGGAAATGTTTTCAATGCGCGTTTTCAATGCGTGGGCCGAACGAAGAATTCCTGTTTGTTCGTTTTCGCGGGGACGGCGACGTCGAAGAAGCCGACCATCATCTCGTTGGAAGTCTGATCGCCCCAGTGTACGGAAACGGTCGGGATCGGGATTGTGTGGGTTGTTTTTTGAATTGTCGTACCACGCGACGGCTTGAAGAATGGTGCCGGCTGAGAGTGTTCGCGGCTGAGCCAGGCGATAACTGAGCTGCCAGTAGAAATCATAGTTCACGCGGAGAAGCGTTTCAGGCGCGCGGCCGGCCTGGAGAATGTTGTACTCGAAGCGGCGGCCGCGAAGATGCATGTGCGGAAAAAAGCTGAGTAGCACCGCGTCATTTGGCATCGAGCCGTGAACCTCTACGCGAAAATCGGGGACGCCCGGGGGAATGACGAAGCGGTCGTTGGTGAGTTGCAGGGTGAGCACCCGTTGCGCGGGAGCTCCTTTGGCGAACACCAGACCGATGCTGGTGCGGTCGCTGGCAGCGTGGCCGTGCGTGGTGTAGTGCATCTGGAATACAAGGTCGGAGCCGATGGGAATAAATTTTGCGGCTCCTGCGGGCCAGCTGTCGGGCGAGCTGCCGGGGGCGTACACCAGAAGAATATCGGCGGTGGTGAAGTGCGTGTCGTTGCGATCTTGCGCGGCGGTCATGTCCGCGGCGGTGAAGGGCACGCCGACGGGCGCGTGTTGCAGCCAAGTGGAGCCCGGAGGCCGAACGTAAACGACTGCATGATGCACATTTGCGCGGCTGGTGGGACGGACTTCGGAAAATTGCACCCACTTGTCTTCGGTGAAATGCGTGGGCACGATTTCGTAGGTGTAGTCGACGTCGCCGCTGGCGGGGATGGCTACGGACTTAGTCATTTTTATGATCGTATCGGGCGGGGGGATGAGCCAACCGTTTGTCCAGTGCGGCGGCGGTGGAGCGTCGCTGGGATTGCCGGCGGGAGCGCTACCGTCCGCCCAGGAGACCAGCGTGGCGATTTCTTTTTCGGTAAGCGACGGGTCATTGGAAAAATGTCCGATGGCTGGATCGGCGAACCACGGCGGCATCTTTCTTTGCGCAGCGGTGGCGGAAATGGCGCGGGCGAAGGGGCGCGATTCGCTGTAAGTGACGAGTGGCATGGGCGCGATTTCGCCGGGGCGATGACACGACTGGCAATGATTCTGAAGTATGGGAAGTACGTCGCGGTAAAACGTGGGCAACGCAGATTGCGCCGGTGTCTGCGAATCGTGCGGCAAGAAAAATGGAGCCACAAAAAATGCAAGGGCGACCCAAGCGCCGCGATGAATCTGACAACCCGAGATTAAGGATGACACTTGATTTCGATGCGAAGGCTGGGAGGGCCGTCGGGAACAGCGGGAGAAGTCTTGGGCATTGCCACGACTTCGATGGCGTGCATCGGTTCGGGCTTCATCCAATGGACGCTCCACTTTCCTGGATGAACAGGCGCTTCAGTAGCGGGCTGGTCCATGACGCTGCCGTCGCCGTCGCCGCGGTGATAACGAATGTGCGGTGTGCCGCCGCCGGTGTCCCAATCGAGGAAAAAGCTCGGCCAGCGGTGGTGATGCATCGGGGCGGTCGTGCCGGGCGGAGGCACGGTGACTTCCAGTACGCGCACCAGAGCGTTTTCGAAAATAACCCTATGACTGTTGGGCGCGGCCTGCACGGCGTCGTAGCCGTCGGGAAAGCCGGATTGATCCTGCCCGTACAGATAGAAGTGATGAGCGAACAGCAACACGGAACACACGAGTATCGCTGAGAACGCGGCGAAAATTGCTCGTGATCGCGCATGCGGCGGAATCTTAGATGCGTTCATAGCCCGGAGTATAAAGACGTTTTGTTGAAAATGCGAAAGCCGCACGGATGATGTTTGCGAAAGAGAGCGGCTCAGGCTTGCGCGGCCTTTTTGGCTTCGGCGGAGTCGTAGCTTTCGCCGTAGATGGCCGGGACGCGTCCGCCCATGGCGCGCAGATAAGTGGAGAGCTGGCCGCGGTGATGAATGCCGTGGTACAGGGAAAATTGCAGATAGGCGACAGCGGGAAGCTGGAACATTCCGCGGAAGTCGATGATCTTGGCGAGCTGTTCTCCAGAGAGTTTGGTGAGGCGATCGAAATTTTTCGTAAAGGAGTCGCCATACCACTGGCCGATCTGCGCGGGAGTCTGCACATTATCGGGGCGATGGTTGGGAGTGAAATCGAAAGCGCCGTCGGCGATGCCGGCATAAAAGCGGTTCTCCGCGGCGACGATGTGCCAGGCCAGCTCCATGGCGGTTTTGGAATTGGGGTCGGGACGATAGTCGCCGCTGGATTGCGGGATGGCGTCAATGACCGAACGGGTGACCTTGTGCTCGTTTTTTACGGCGGGAAGATTGAATTGCAGAAGGAACGTTGCTTGTTCTGGATTGATTGCACCCATGATGATTCACCTCACAAGGGGAGTATACAGCGGTGAGTATGATGCGCCAAAGCGACGGAACGATGTTGGCGGCTGGCGTTTTTCAGTGCTTCCAATTGCGGGAAGCCGCCAGGCGAAGATGCTAAACGCGGCGGTGGACGCCTTTGCTGAAATTGTCGAGCAGGTGGTCGCAGGTGCGCATGGCGATGGCGATGAGCGGCATGGTGGTGGTTTTGTCGGTTTGACGTGGAAAAATGCTGGCGTCGCAGATGCAGAGGTTGGCGACGTCGTGAGTTTGAGCCCGCTTGTTGGTGACGGAAGCTTTTGGGTCGTTGCCGAAGCGGCACACGCCGGTCTCGTGCAGACTCCTTCCGGGGCGATTGGGTTCTGCGTCCGCACCACATTTCGGCGCCCATGGATTTGAAGAGATCGATCATTACCTGCTTGCAGTGTTCCCACATGAGGAGTTCGTTCTGGCCCCAGCGGTAATGGAAGCGGAGCTGAGGAATTCCGAAAATGTCGTGATTGTGCGGATCGATGTCGAAGTAGTTTGTCGGACTGGGGAGGCATGGCGCTTGAATCAGGGTGCTGATGGGAGTGGGATAATAGCGCTTGATGTCGCGCTTGAATTCCGAACCGAAGCCTTCGAGCTGATTGTAGTAGCCGGGAAATTCTCCGCAGCCTCCACCGACATAGACGGAGTAGCCGCGGATGAATTTTTCTTCGCGGGGATTTTTGAGATTTTGCCAGCGATAACAACGCCTTTGACGCGAACCATCTTTCCGTCGAACGAATGTGGATTGGACAAAATTTCGCAGACAGTGGCGTCAGTTATCTGAGCACAGATAAGAGCCGGTGTGATGAGGCAAGCTAGCAATCCGAGCAGGATCGTCGTGTGCTTCATGGTTATCTCCGAGGGATGGATGAATTGGCCAGACCAGCCGAAAACGGCTGATAGTAATGCAGTCGTCAAGAAACTAGCAAACCATTAAATGTGGATTGATTTGTTAGGCGGTGGCACTGGGGGAGGCGCGGAGAGCCGGGGCGTGAGTCTGGGTTTGCTCCGGCTGCGCGATCATGGCGGCGGGGCGATTTTTGTGGCGCTTGTGTTCGAGGGCGGCGCCGATGAAGGCGGCGAATAGTGGATGCGGCTCGAGGGGCTTGGATTTGAATTCGGGGTGGAACTGGCAGCCGAGGAACCACGGGTGGTCGGGCGCCTCGATGATTTCTACGTAATTTTCGTCGGGAGTGCGGCCGGTGATGCGCAGGCCCGCGCCGAGCAAAGTTTTTTCGTAGTCGCGATTGAATTCGTAGCGGTGGCGGTGGCGCTCGCTGATTTCCGTTTTGCCGTAAGCCTGATGGGCGAGAGAACCGGGCTCGAGCTTGCAGGGCCAGGCGCCCAGGCGCATGGTGCCGCCCATTTCGTCGACGCCTAGAAGCTCGCGAAGTTTGTAGATGACCCGATGCGGAGTTTGCGGGTCGAATTCGGTGCTGTCGGCTTGTTTCAGGTTGGCCATGTCGCGGGCGTATTCGATGGTGGCGCACTGCATGCCGAGGCAGATGCCAAAAAACGGAACTTTATTCTCGCGGGCGTACTGAATGGTGTGGACCATGCCCTGAATGCCGCGCTTGCCGAATCCACCCGGAACCAGGATGCCGTCGTAGCCGCGCAGGCGATTCGCGGCGATTTCCGCGGAAGTAATTTCTTCGGCTTCAATCCATTCGAGAACGGTTTTGTGCTGATGCGCGAGTCCGCCGTGGAGCAGCGCTTCGCGGAGACTTTTGTAGGCGTCTTCGAGCTGCACGTATTTGCCGACGACAGCGATGCGCACTTCGCCAGAGGGATGATGCATGCGTTGAACGAGGTCGAGCCAGGGTTGCATGTTGGCGGGGCGCTCGACGAGTTTGAGGTGGCGCAGGATTTCGGTATCCAGTCCTTCTTTTTCGAGCTCGACCGGAACGGCATAGATGGTGTCCACATCCTGCATGGAGATGACGCAGGCTTCGGCGACGTTGCAGAAGAGCGCGATTTTCTTTTTCAACTCTTCGGGGATGTGGCGGTCGCTGCGGCACAGCAGAATGTCTGGCTGGATGCCGATGCCCAGCATTTCCTTGACGCTGTGCTGGGTGGGCTTGGTTTTCAGCTCACCGGCGGCGGCGATGAAGGGCACCAGGGTGACGTGCACAAACAAAGTGTTGTGGAAGCCCAGCTCCAGGCGCATCTGGCGGATGGCTTCGAGAAATGGGAGAGATTCAATGTCGCCGACGGTGCCGCCGATTTCGACAATGACCACGTCGACGCCTTCGGAAACTTTTTTGATGGTGGATTTGATTTCGTCAGTGACGTGGGGAATGACCTGGACGGTCTTGCCGAGGAAATCGCCGCGGCGTTCTTTAGTAAGGATGGTTTCGTAGATGCGACCGGTGGTCCAGTTATTGTCGCGGGAAAGTTTGGCGTGGGTGAAGCGCTCGTAATGGCCGAGGTCGAGGTCAGTTTCGGCGCCGTCCTCGGTGACGAAGACTTCGCCATGCTGAAAGGGGCTCATGGTGCCGGGATCCACGTTGAGATACGGATCGCACTTTTGCAGGGTGACTTTGAAGCCGCGACTTTCGAGGAGACAGCCGATGGAGGAGGCAGCTACGCCTTTTCCTAATGAGGAAACAACACCGCCGGTAACAAAAATATATTTTGGCGCCATCCGTGCAGTCCGCGGTTTCAAAGCGCGGACTTATTGGTCCTCCGCAGGAGACGTACAAGGAATTATGAACGGAAGGAGAAAAAGAGTCAATTGTTGATGAGAGGTGCGAAGATTTTTTGGTGTGGATTGAAACGCTGGGCGATGAACCCACATGGCTGCCGCGATCAATCGAAGAGGGATTCCTCCACTTCGCGGCGCGGCTCGTTCGCGGGAGCGAACGAGGAAGAAAAGGCCGCGCCGCTTCGGTCGGAATGACCGGTTTGGGCGACCGGCGAAGATGGTTGCCAAGATCAGATGAAGATGACCGCGTCCTGATGCTGAACGACGGGGTGCCGGAACTCTTGAGGGGTGGGGGAGGAACTAGAGATGCATGCCTGAAGGGCTGACGCAAAGTGAGATGCATGCCTGGAGAGAAGTGAAAGAAGGGTGGAATGGTGCGCAACTTTGTTTCTGCCGTGGTGTTTTTGTGTTTGGGTGCGGGTGTGTATTGGTGTCTGGATTTTTGTTGGACGCGGTTGATGATGCTTTGATGTTTATTTGTGAAAAATCAGGAAACTCGCCGCAGCCATTTGAAGAGTTTGTCCATCTAAGGTTGAGACGCGATTTTCTCGGTGAATTTGCGTTTACCGGGCATCTGGTCATTTTTTGGTACTGCTTGGGACTGAAACCGATTTTCGGGTGCCGTTAGATTGCGGTTAATTTCTGAGGGTGGGAAATGAATAAGGATACGTGGCAGAGAAGTGGAGGCGCGGCTGGAGTGCTGGCCGTGCTTTTTTTTGTGGCGGCGGCTTTCAGTGGCAGCGCGGCGGGACAAATTCCGCAGGCGGCGGTGCGCAAGACGGGGCCGGGCGGGTATGACGTAGCGCGTGAAAGGGTGATCAGCGGCAAGGTGCTGGAATACAGCGCGGCGGGGAAAAGCGGTCCGCGGGACGCGCATGTGACAGTGCAAACTTCCTCGGGCACGGTGGATGCGCACCTGGGCAATGCCAGGGTGCTGACCGCCAATCACCTGACGCTGCAGGCGGGCGATGTGGTGAGCATCACGGGAGAAACTCTGGCATTCGGCGATGGGACGGTATTTGTGGCGCGCGTAATTCAGAAAGGCGCGCAGTCGGTGGCAGTACGCTCGAGAGCGGGCATGCCGCTGTCGCCAACGGCGCGCAGCGCGGACGGCAGAATGGTTACGGCAGAAGGTGTGCGATGAAGACGACGGCGATGAACCGGCTGTTTTTCGTCAGTGCCCTTCTATTGGGCTCGATTGCGGCAGCGTGCGGAGGTGGAGGAACTTCGATAACTCCGCCGCCCCCTCCGACGGGAAATTTCTCAAATGCGAGTTTGCACGGGACCTATGCTTTTTCGATGAGCGGGACGGATCTCTCGGGCTTCTCCATCGCGCGTATCGGCAGTTTTCAGGCCGATGGACAGGGGAATATCACCGCAGCGATTGAGGACGTGAATGATGGCGGGTCCAACAGCACGTTTCTGTTTACCGCGGCGCCGGCTTCAAAGTACTCGATTGCGGCGAATGGAAAGGGCACGCTGACGCTGAGCCATCCGGACGTAAACAATCCGTCGGTGGCGGACGTTTTTGTGTTCAGCATCGCACTGGATTCGACATCGGGGGGGTTGATGGTGGAAACCGATGGATTTTCGACCATGAGCGGAAATTTCCATCTGCAAAATATCACCAGTGCGTTTGCGACGGCCTACGCGTTTGATTTTTCGGGCGTGGACCTGGGCTCCGGGAGCTCGATTTCGCTGATCGGGCAGTTCACCACGAACGGAGTGAGCGGCGTGACCGGTGGTGTGGTGGACGTAAACGACGACGCGTCGGCTTCAGGACCGCTGACGATGCAACCTGGAACAATTACGCTGGATCCCACGAACTTCAGCAATTTTGGACGCGGGACGATGAGCGTAAGCACCACAATAGGCAGCCAGGTGGTGAACCTGACGTACATTTTTTATGTGGTGGATGCCAGCCACATGATTTTCGTGGAGAACGACAGCAACGCCCAAACTGTCGGCTCGGCGACAGCGCAGACGAATGTGCCGACAACCGTGGCGGCGTTTCCGGGGAGCTTTGTGTTTGCGATCGGGGGCGGAGCCTTCAACACCAGCCAGTTTGGACCGCTGGCGCGCGTGGGGCGGTTTACCTCGGATGCCAACGGGACGATCACCAACCTGGCGCTGGACGATGATTTCATCGGAGGCGTCAACAGCTTCCCGAAGAGCGGCGGATTCACGAATGTGACGTTGACAATCGACGCGGCGGGCACCGGGAGGGGCACGTTGAATTTCACGGACGTGACCCGCAACCAGCCATTCATATACGTTTTTTATATGGCATCGCCCACACAGGGATTCATACAGGACAATTCCGCGAACGTGGTGGGAGACGGGACGATTACCGCGCAGTCCGGAACGTTCACGCCGGCATCGCTGGCGGGGAGTTATGCGATTGACTGGGGTGGAGTGAATCTGGATAACGGCTTCGAAGAAGATTTTGTGGGCGTCATTCCGATTTCCAACGCGAGCACGAATAATATTTCGGGCGGCGTGGTGGACTTCACCGAACTGGGCGATTTGAAAATCTTCACCGGCATTGCAGTGAATGGATTTTTGACGCTGCAGGGAGACGGGTCGCTGGGCGGGGCGCAGGGGAATGCGATGCAACTTACTACTGCTACCTCGCCGGCTACTACGTTTAACTTCAGGGCGTACGTGGTGGATAACAACACCATCGTGATCGTGGGAGTGGATAACGATCGCGTGGTGATTGGCACGGCGCTTCGACAGCAGTAACGTTGGTCACAATTTTTCTTGCCGCCCGCCAGAGTCCCTGGCGGGCGGTTTTTATTTTTGGAGTAGGGCTTCGACGCGGGCTACGTCGGCGGGGACGTCTACGCTGACGGAGTCGTGGGCGACTTCAGCGACGCGGATTTTCCAGCCGTTTTCGAGCCAGCGGAGTTGCTCGAGCTGCTCGATTTTTTCGAGGGTGCCGGGGGGCAGGGCGGGGTATTCGAGGAGGGCCTCGCGCTGAAAGACGTAGACGCCGAGATGCTTGAGGTGGCGGGCCTGGACTTTGCTGCCGGTGTCGCGGACCCAGGGGATGGGGGCGCGGGAGAAATACAGGGCGTTGTCGTCGAAATCGAGGACGGTCTTGACGATGTTGGGATCCATGATGTCGCCGGGAATTTTGATGGGGGTGGCGACGGTGGCGATGGGGGCGGCGGGTTCCTCGAGGATTGCGCTGATGGCAGCGTCCACGACTTCGGGGTCGAGGAGGGGTTCATCGCCCTGCACGTTGACGAAGACCTGGCCGTCGGTGTGGGCGGCGACTTCGGCGACGCGTTCGGTTCCGGTGCGATGGTCGGCGCGGGTCATGCGGGCTTCGCCGCCGAAGGATTTTACCGCCGCGATGATACGGTCGTCATCGGTGGCTACGATGACGCGGGTGGCGAGCTTGGATAACTTGGCGCGTTCGTAGACGCGCTGGATCATGGGCGTGCCGGCGAGGGATACCAAAGGCTTGCCGGGGAGGCGGGTGGAGCCGTAGCGCGCGGGGATGACGATCACGATTTCGGAGGCGGCCATCGAACGATTGCTCCAGTAGTAGTACTAAATTGACGATTTTGCCGCGTAAATCGGTGCGGCAGATTTCAGGACAAAGTCGCCAGTCGGTGATCGCTGAGCTGGAGAATGCTAACACAGCGGCGAGCGGGGGCTTCGGGGCACCTACAGTAAACTTCTTTTCCCATCCAAGCTGTTAGTACTTAATCGCGCTTGTAATCGTTAATGCCAGTGGTAGTATTTCTTTTAGTCCTGAACCGCGCGGCCGTCCCGGCAGTGACGGGTGACAGGGGGTGCCGTGAAACGCGATCTTCGCGTTGTGCTTCGAACCATAGTCCTGCTGTTACTTGCCTGCTTCGCCGTGTCGCAAAACTCCCCCCTCGTTGCGCAGGCCTCGCCCGATGGAAAAGACGAAAATAAAGCTAAAGATGAAAATAAAGCTAAAGAAGACGTTAAGCACGATACTCCCGGGATGCCGATCAAGCCCGGCGGGACCATGCACATGGACGTGGACCTGGCGCTGGTGAACGTCACCGTCACCGATCCTTATAACCGCCTGGTGACCGGCCTGGATACCGACAATTTCCGCGTCTTTGAAGATAACGTCGAGCAGGAAGTCGTGACGTTTTCCTCGGAAGACGTGCCCATCTCGATCGGCGTGATCTTCGATATGAGCGGCAGCATGGCCAACAAAGTGGCCAAGGCGCGCGAAGCGGCGATGCAGTTTTTCAAGACCGCGAATCCGCAGGACGAATTTTTTCTGGTCAGCTTCAACGAACGCGCCGAACTGACCAGCGCGTTCACCAACAGCGTGGAAGATCTTCAAAGCCGCATGATGCTCACCGCTCCGAAAGGACGCACGGCGCTGCTGGACGCCATTTATCTGGGCTTGAGCCAGATGAGGGGTGCACGCAACGCCAAGCGCGCCTTGCTCATCCTATCGGACGGGGGAGATAATCATAGTCGGTACAGTGAGAACGATATCAAGCGGCTGGTAAAGGAAGCGGACTCCCAGCTCTACGCGATCGGCATTTTCGATCCGCTCGGATATCGCAACCGCACGCCGGAAGAACTCAACGGCCCGTCGCTCCTGAGTGAAGTGACGGAGATGACCGGAGGGCGAGTTTTCGCCGTCGAGAAACTCGACGAGCTTCCGGACATTGCGTCAAAGATCGGCATGGAGCTGCGAAACCAATATGTCCTCGGATACAGGCCAAGCAACAAAGCACATGACGCGCGCTGGCGCAAAGTTAAGATCAAGCTGCGCGCGCCTAAGGGACTTCCTCCGCTCAACGTATACGCCAAGACGGGGTACTACGCGCCGAGCCACTAGCTTTTCCGCGCAACCACTTTGCAAATCCTGTGCGTTACTCGATTTTGCTGCGCCGCTGGTAGTGCGCGGTCGCTGGCGCTGGCTTCGCTGGCGCAAATTCCCATACCCAACGCGCAGCCTGCGCCTCCGGGACAGACGCTACCGGCCAAGGGTCCGAGCATCAAGGTGGATGTCAACCTGGTGGTGCTGCACACCACGGTGCTGGACGATCGCGGGCGATTTGTGGAAGGATTGAAGCAAGAGAATTTCCGCGTTCTCGAGGATAAGGTCGAGCAGAAACTCTCGGTCTTCAAGCGCGAAGACGTGCCGGTCAGCATGGGGCTGGTGATCGACAACAGCGGCAGCATGCGCGACAAGCGGCCGCAGGTGAATGCAGCGGCGCTGACGCTGGTGAAGACCAGCAATCCGCAGGACGAAGCCTTCGTCGTCAACTTCAACGACGATTTTTATCTGGATCTCGATAAGGATTTCACCAACAGCATTCCGGAACTGAAGGAAGCGCTGGAGCGCATCGATTCGCGCGGCAGCACGGCGCTTTACGACGCGGTGATCGGGTCGCTGGATCACCTGAAGAAAGGGCTCGAAGGATAAGAACGTGCTGCTGGTGGTAACCGACGGCGAGGACAACACCAGCCACAATTCGCTGGATAAGGCCATCAAGGAAGTGCAGAAGACCGACACGGTGATTTACACGATCGGGTTGCTCGAGCGAAGAGAGCAAGAAGAACTCGAAGCGGGCCAAAAAGGCGCTGGAGCAGACTTGCGCAGGCTTCGGGCGGATTGGCGTTTTTTCCGGA
Organism: uncultured Acidobacteriota bacterium; assembly: GCA_963819625.1. Taxonomy (GTDB): domain Bacteria; phylum Acidobacteriota; class Terriglobia; order Acidiferrales; family UBA7541; genus Acidiferrum. The sequence continues at coordinate 51,653 of CAWFWY010000013.1, read as the reverse complement.
GAATGTGGATGACGTGCACAATATCTGCGAGCAGGTGGCGCACGATATTCGCAACCAGTACACGCTGGCGTACTATCCGACCAACACGAAGCGCGATGGGACGTTTCGCGTCGGTGCAGGTGGAAGTGATTCCGCCGCGGGGACGAGGGAAGTTGGTGGCGCGCACGCAGGAATGGGTACTACGCACCGGGTGGCGGAGGCGGTGGAACAGCTACTGGGAAGTAATTGCGTCGCGTTGATCGCGCGGTTGGCCTTGCGCGGTGTCTAGTTCTTCAAATCATATAAAAAACTTTGTGCCGTGGGGAATGGCGGCGCCGAAATTTTGCGGCGATGGTCTGGCCCATGTCGGCGAGGGTGGCGCGTGTGCCGAGCGCTGCGCCCGCGGATTTTGCGGGGGTGTACGCGAGGATCGGGACGTATTCGCGCGAGTGATCGGTAGTGGGCCAGCGCGGGTCGGGATCGCAGCCGTGGTCGGCGGTGATGATGAGCAAATCGGTCTGGTTAGAGCTGGGCGAGAAACTGGCCAGCCAGTGCGTCGAATTCTTCCAGCGATTTCGCGAAACCTTCGACGTCTTTGCGATGGCCGTAGAGCATGTCGAAATCGACGAGATTGCAGAAGATGAGGCCGGTTGGGCTGGTGTGCGATGGCTTCGGTGAGTTTTTGCCATGCCGTCGGCGTTGCTGGTTGTGGTGACGTAGTTTTCGACGCCGCGGCCGTTGTAGATGTCGTGAATTTTGCCGATGCCGAAGACCGGGACTGTCGCTTTTCGGCGAGCACGTCGAGCAGCATGGGCCTCGGCGGCTCGACGGCGTAATCGTGGCGGCGCGCGGTGCGCACGAAAATTTCCTGGCGGGCCGGTGAACGGCCGGGCGATGACGCGGCCGACGCGATGCGGGCCGTCGAGAAGTTTGCGGGCGATTTCGCACATGCGGTAAAGCTCGGCGATGGGGATGACGTCTTCGTGCGCGGCGATCTGGAAGACGCTGTCGCCCGAAGTGTAGACGATGGGCTTGCCGGTGCGGACGTGTTCGTCGCCGAGTTCTTTGATGATTTCTGTGCCGGAGGCGGGCTTGTTGCCGAGAGTCTGGCGGCCGATTTGTTTTTCGAATTCGGCGATGAGTTCGCGCGGGAAGCCGTGCGGGTAAACGGGGAAAGCTTGGGGGAGCCAGATGCCGGCCATTTCCCAGTGACCGGTGGTGGTGTCTTTGCCGGGGGAGTGGGTGGCGCCCTTGCCGAAAGCTGCGAGTGGATTTTTTGCCGGAAGTAGATTTTTTAACGGGGCGATGTTTGCCAGGCCTAGTTTTTGCAGAGTCGGCAAATTTAGCGGGCGGGATTCGGCGATGTGGCCGAGCGTGTTGCGGCCGACGTCACCGTAGTCGGCGGCGTCGGGGAGTTCGCCGATGCCTGCGCTGTCGAGGACGATCCAGATGATGCGATGGAAAGCGGCCATCATGTTCGTTAGTAAATCTTCAAAACGTTAGCACAGTGCGCGGTTGGAAGCCTTAACTGCGGGCGGGGGAGGCGAGTTGCTAGCTGCCCACCGCCATGCTCCAAGTTTTACTTGGCGCGTTCGGTAGCTTGATTTTAAAATATCGCCGTTAGCTACTGAGGCCGTTATGCGGGCCAAGAACGCAAACAATTCAAGGAGAGATCATGCGGAAAATGATTTTGTTGTTAGCAATTCTTTTGCCGGCCACCCTTCTCCTGGCGCAGGGCGACGCGAAGCGATTTGAGATAAAGACCGGCCAGTGGCAAGTGAACATGACAACGACAGTCAACGGAATGGGCACTCCACACACCAGCACGTACAAGTCATGCATAAAGAAAGAGGATTTGGGAAAATACCCGTTCACCGATCCGGACAATAAGTGTACCTACAAAGTGGTGAGTTCGACGGGGAAAACCATGGAAGCTCACGGGTCCTGCGAGCCGGGAAACGAAGGGGGCAAGGTGGATTTCGATTTGCGATTGGATGCCTTGGACTCCGAGAACGTGAAAGGCACGGGGGACATGACCATGAGTTTCAATGGCCAGACGATGAGTGGGAAGTATGCGGCCACGGCGAAGTGGTTGAACGCTACGTGTTCTGCGCAGTGAAGTAAGAGTTGAGTCTGGCTGGCACTGGGAATCGAAGAGAGATTTGTGCGCTGCGCCAAGGCGTATCCACGCTAAACCTGGCCTGACAGGTCAACCTGTGCGTTTGCTCGCGTTGCAAGGCGGTCGTATAATTTAAAGTTTAGGCGGTGCTCGTTGAGGGCGCTGTCTGGACTTCCTCTTGGCAAAGACTGAAACTACCGCAGCGGTCCCTACAAATAGCGCTGAAGAGGTAATTCGTGTTCGCGGCGCGCGCGTTCATAACCTGAAAAATATCACCGTGGCGATTCCGCACAACGCTATCACCGTGGTGACGGGAGTCAGCGGGTCGGGCAAGTCGTCACTGGCGTTTGATACGGTTTATGCGGAGGGGCAGCGGCGATATGTGGAGTCGCTGTCGGCTTATGCGCGGCAATTTCTGGAGCGCATGGAAAAGCCGGACGTGGATGAGATTTCGGGGATTGCGCCGGCGGTGGCGATTCGGCAGAAAAATTCTACGCGGAATCCGCGGTCGACGGTGGCGACCGCGACTGAGATTTACGATTACTTGCGGCTACTATTTGCGCGGTGCGGGCAGACTTTCTGCATCAAGTGCGGCACGGAAGTGAAGCGGGACAATCCGGACGAAATTGCGACGCGAGTTTTGATGCTGGCGCCGGGGCGGCGATTTTATGTGCTGTATGAGTTTCGGCCGGGCGGTGCGCCGGTTGTTACGCCAGTGGTGACGGGCGACGCGCCGGCGCGGCGGGTGGTGAAGAAGAAAATTGCGGCGCCGCCGGCGGAATTGCTGCGGCAGTCGTTGATCGATTTGCAGAAGCGCGGATTCAATCGCTTGTATCAGGACGGGCGGCTGCATGAATTTTCCACTCCCGAGACGCTGCTGGATATTAATTTTGCGAAGCCGGTGTATGTGGTGGTGGACCGGCTGGCGATTAATCCGGAATCGCGATCGCGGCTAGTGGATTCGATTGAGATTTGCTATCGCGAGGGGCACGGCGAAGCGATTCTGGAATTTGTGGCGGATGCCTCAGGGCCCGCGGAACGGCTGCGATTCAACGAGCGTTTCGAATGCAAGAACGATGGGACCCTTTACCAGGAGCCGGAGCCGCGGCTTTTTTCGTTCAACAATCCTTACGGGGCATGCCCGCGCTGCCAGGGATTTGGCAACACGATTGATTTCGATTTGAACCTGGTGGTGCCGGATTCAAGCAAGTCGCTGGACGACGGCGCGATTGTGCCGTGGACCAAGCCTCGTTACCGGACGCTGATACAGGACGCGAAGAAATGGGCGCGAGCACGGGGCATCCCGACGAACGTGGCGTGGCGGCATCTGACGGAAGAGCAACGGAAGCTGATTCTGGAAGGGGATCCGGCGAACGGGTACGAAGGCATCGTGGGATTTTTCAAATACCTGGAGCGCAAGAAATATAAATTGCACGTGCGGGTCTTTCTGAGCCGGTTTCGCGGGTATGCGACTTGTTTGGAGTGCGCAGGGACGCGGCTGCGGCCGGAAGCGCGGGCGGTGCGGGTGGCGGGCCGGTCGATCACCGAAGTTTGCAAGCTGACGGTGAAAGAGGCGCGGCTGTTTTTTTCGAACATACAGTTGACGCAGGCGCAAAACACGGTGGCAGATAAAATTCTGCATGAACTGCGATCGCGATTGCAATTTCTGGACGAGGTGGGGCTGGATTACTTGACGCTGGACCGGCTGACGTCGACTTTGTCGGGCGGGGAGTCGCAGACGAATACAACTGGCGACTTCGCTGGGTTCGCACCTGGTGGGTGCGCTGTATGTGCTGGACGAGCCGTCGATCGGGCTGCACCCGCGGGATACGCAGAGGTTGATTGATATTTTGAAATCACTGCGCGACCTGGGGAATACCGTGCTGGTGGTGGAGCACGATCCGGATACGATTCGCGCCGCGGACTATGTGATCGATCTGGGGCCGGGCGCGGGAGAGCTGGGCGGGAAACTACTTTTCGCCGGTTCGTACCAGGCGATGCTGGAAGAGCCGAAGTCGATTACCGGGCGATATTTGACGGGGAATCTGCGGATCGCGGTGCCGAACAACCGGCACAAACTGAATGGGAAATTCCTGAAAGTTTTCGGGGCGCACCTGCACAATTTGCGGGATGTGGATTTGATGTTGCCGCTGGGGACACTGACTGTGGTGACGGGCGTGAGCGGCTCGGGGAAGTCGACGCTGGTGCACGACGTTTTGTACCAGGCGCTGGCGGCGAAACGCAACGGGACGAGCATCAAGGAATATTGCGCGCGAATCGAGGGGGATGCGCAAATCCGCGAAGTGGTAATTGTGGACCAATCGCCGATCGGGAGGACGCCGCGGTCGAATCCGGCGACCTACTTGAAAGCGTTCGATGCGATACGGGAAGTCTTCGCGGATACGCCGGACGCGAAGAGGCGGGGGTACAGTGCGGGGCATTTTTCGTTCAACGTGCCGGGCGGGCGATGCGAGACGTGCCAGGGCGACGGGACGGTAACGGTGGAGATGCAGTTTCTGGCGGACGTGGAGTTGATCTGCGAAGAGTGCCGCGGGACGCGATTCAAGAGCGGCGTGCTGGAGGTGCTGTATCACGGGAAAAGTATTCACGATGTGCTGCAACTGACGGTGCGTGAGGCGCTGGTATTTTTTATGCAATGTGCCCAAGATCGTTTCGAAGCTACGGGTACTGAACGAAATCGGGTTGGGATATTTGCGGCTGGGGCAATCGGCGACGACGCTTTCGGGCGGGGAAGCGCAGCGACTGAAGCTGGCGGCGCATCTTTCACGGACGGAAAATCAGGGCATCCTTTATATTCTGGATGAGCCGACGACCGGTTTGCATTTTGACGATATTGCCAAGCTGCTGGCGGCGTTTCGCAAGCTGATCGAGTCTGGCGCGTCTTTGCTGGTGATCGAGCACAACCTGGATGTGATCAAGTCGGCGGACTGGCTGATCGATATGGGGCCGGAGGGCGGTGACCAGGGCGGAAAAATTATCGCTACCGGGACGCCGGAGCAGGTGGCGCGAAATGCGCAGTCGCATACGGGGAGATACCTGGCGCGAGTGCTGAACGGGAACGGGCAGGTAAAACGCGCGCAGAATGGGGCATCCAAACTGGCGGGTGCGGTGGTGAACGGAGCGAAGACGCCGGCGGTTGAGCCATGAAGAGAGTTTGCGAGATTTCGTTGGTTGCGTTACTGCTGGTTGCGCCTGCGTTTGGGCAAAGTGGCCAGAGTGGGAATTCCACGCCAAAATCGCAGAGTGCGCCGGCGGGGGCGCGAAGGCAGAAGCTTGCCAATCCGCTAAACGATTTGCTGTATGAAGCGCAGCGGGATATGGACAAGAAGGACTTTGCGGCGGCGGTCGATCCGCTGCAGAAATTTATTGCCGAACAGCCGGACGTGGCTTACGGGCATTTTCAGTTGGCCTATGCGTTTACCGCACTGCATAAAACTTCCGAAGCGCGGACGGAATACGAGCGGGCGCTGGCCATTGATCCGAAAATGGCGGAGGCGTATTTGAATCTGGGCGTGCTGTTGATCGACAGCGACCCGGCGGCCTCCGTGACGAATTTGCGGAAAGGAGTGGATTTGCTTCCGGCGCAGAGCCATCCGCGATATTTGCTGGGGGTGGCACAGGAGCGGGCGGGGGATTTTCCTGGCGCGGCGGAGTCTTTCGAAGCGGCTTACCGGCTGGATCCGAAAAATCCGGAGCCGATTGCTTACCTGGCGAATTTGTATTTGCGGCTGAAGCGCTACGGCGAGGCGGAGGCGAAATTCCGCAGCGTGCTGGAAGCGCGTCCAAAGGACGGCCCGGCAATGCTGGGGCTGGCGGAATGCCTGGACGTGGAGAAAAAAGCGGAAGCCGCGGACGCCTATCGCGCATATCTCGCGATGCAGCCGGGGGATTCGGGGGCGAGGGCGCGGCTGGTACGCCTGCTGGTGGAGCAGAAGCAATACGAAGTGGCGCTGGCGGAGCTGGATCGCGTGGAAGCGGACGGTGGAACGCCTGCGACACCAAACCTTGATTCGCTGAAATTGCGCGCGGAGATTCAGGTGGCGCAGAAAAAATGGGACGATGCTGCCGTGACGCTGAACAAGGCGATCGCGCTGGCTGCTAGCGATGGCGGATTGCATGGAGAGCTGGGGCGGATTTATCTGCACAAAAGGGATTTCGCGTCAGCGGAGAAAGAGCTGAAGATCGCGTTGCATACGGACCCGAAAAATCTGGATTACTGGAAGGACTTGAGCAGTTCGTATTATCTGGCGGGCGATTGCGCGTCCACGCTGGCGATACTGGATGAAATCGCCAAAATGGAGACGCCCGGCGCGGGGTCGTGGTTCATCCGCGCGCTCTGCTACGATAAGCTGAATCAGCCGAAGCCTGCGCTGGAGGCGTATCAAAAATTTTTGAGCCTGGACCAGGGTCAGAATGCCGACCAGGTGTGGCAGGCGCAGGAACGCAGTAAGGTGTTGCGCAAGGCGCTGGAGCATAAAAGGTAGCGATGATGGGGCGGCGGGCGCGCGTGGGAATGTGGTTGGCCGCGAGCGTGATTGTTTGCGCGATCTGCAGAGGCGCGGAAGACAAGATCGCGGAGCTGCAAAAGCGCTTCGATCACGAAACGAATCCGGTACACCGCGCGAAACTCCTGGAAAAATTGGGAGATGCGCAATTCGCGGAGACGCGACGGGCGTTTAAGGCCAATGACCTGGTGACCGTAGGAATCGTGCTGGAGAAATATCGCGACGACGCGCGCGAGGCGCTGGAAGGTTTGAAGAAGAAACATCCAGATGCGGAGAAGCAGCCTGGTGGGTACCGGCAACTGGAGATTCATGTGCGCAGGGGCATTCGCGAAGTGGACGAAATATTGTTGCGGGTGCCGGAGCAGTACCAGCCGCCGCTGCAATTGGTTCGCGGGGATCTGGACAGGATGGATCGCGAGATGATCGGGATGCTATTCCGGCATCCTGGGGATCAGCCGCCGCCGGTTGTGCCGGCATCCACTCCCACTCCCGCGCCGGGAGAGGAGGAGAAACCTTGAGACGCCGCGCGAGAATTGTTTTTGCAAGTTGGGCGCTGCTGATGGCTTCGGCGGCATGCCTGTCGCTGCCGGTGGCGGGGCGAGGACAGCAGCAGAAAGATTATTTGTCGGCGCTGGAGGCGGACAAGATTCGCGATGCGGAAACGACGAATGAGCGGGTGAAACTGTTTCTTACTTTTGCGGACGACCGCTTGAAGAAATTTCAGTTTGAGATGGAGCACCCTTCGGGGAACCGACACGTGGATATGCTGAATTCTCTGCTGAACGGATACCAGGGATGCGTGGATGACGCGGCGGACCTGATTCAACTGGGGATTGAGAGGCAGGAAAATATCCGGCAGGGAATCGAGCTGATGGCGTCGCAGTCGAAAGGATTTTTGAGTGTGCTGGAAAAATTGGCGGCCGCGGGCGGGCCGGACCTGGAGAGTTATAAGGATAATCTGAACGATGCTATCGAAGGGACGCGCGACGCGATGAATGAGTCGCAGAAAGCGACGAAGAAAGTGGCTCCGCCGCCGGTGCGACGGAAGAATTAGTTTTGCGGCGAGATTGCGGCGGCAGCGGCACCATCACATTTAATTATGAAAAAACGTGACGCAGCGCCTATTCCCGGAGGCAGCGCTTTGTTCCAGCGGATGTTCACGCGACTGGGCTGCAACGGGCGGCCGCCGCGTTTTCGGGTGGAATTTTATCCGTACGCGAGCCTGGTGCTGACGATCCGGCGGCGAGAAGAAACAATGTACGTGCGGTTTTCGGATCTGCTGCATCGCGCGCCGCTGGCGGTGCTAGAGGGTGCGGCGGCGTTGCTGCTGTCGCGCGTGTACCGGCGCAAGGAACCGAAAGCGGTGGTTGAGCCGTACCTCGAGTACGCGCGATCGCACCAGACGCGGGCGCGCATCACCAGGATGCGAAGAGGACGGGTGCGTGTGGCGCAGGGAGATGCGCGCGGGCAACACTTTGATTTGTCGAGTCTGTTTGATGAGCTGAATGAAAAATATTTTGGCGGAGCGCTGCAGCGGCCGCACATCGGATGGAGCGCGCGAAGCTGGCGGCGGCAATTCGGGTGCTACGATCCGGGGCCAAACCAGATTTTGCTGAACCGGCGAATGGACCGGCCGGGCGTGCCGGCATGCGCGGTGGAATACGTGCTGTTTCACGAAATGCTGCATGTGAAGCACCCGACGCGGCGGTCGGGCTGCAGCCTGGTGTCACATTCGCGGGAGTTTCGCGAAGAGGAAAAGCGTTTTGTGGGATTCGAACGCGCGCGGCGCGTGCTGGACCGACTAGCTCGCTGACTTATCTTTTTTTCCTACTTCAGACCACAACTTGTCGATTTTTTTGAGGACTTTTTCTTTGTCTTCCGCGTGGGGATAGAGGTCCAGGTAGCGAGTGTAGGATTTTATGGCTTCGCGTTTCTGGCCCTTTTTTTCCTGGGCTTCGCCGAGATATCGGTAGGGGATGGCGAAACCGGGCTTGGCGGCGGCCGCGTCCTCGAAGCGGTCGATGGCGGCGTCGAGATCCCCTTTTTTCATGTAGAACTGGCCGACTTCCAGGTCTTTTTCGGCGCGGAGCGGGTCCCAGGTGGGCTGGTCGGGCGCGGATTTGATGGGGGCGTCTTTGTTTTTATTTTTGGTGGGCTTGGAGTGCGGCGTTTCGGGAGGGGATGGCGGTGGCGGCATTGTTGATGAGGATTCGCCCTGGGGGTCTTGGGCGCGGACGGCGGGCGTGGCGAGGATGAGGCAGGCGAGTATTGTCGGCAGCAGAAAGCGGATGAAGCGCTGGGGTGTGGGTGGTTGCATCGCGGTGTAATTCAGGGGCATCTAATTAGTTTTGGTTTCCTTTCGCAGTGCTTCCAGTGTGTCGGATTCACGTTAGTATCATAGTAGTTGTATGGAGTGATTGCGCGAATTTCGATGCGCGGGTGATTGCCAAGAGTGGAGGAAAGCAGAGAGGCTTGCGCCATAGATCGAAGAGAGATTTCTCCACTACGCAGCGCGGCTCGTTCGCACCAGCGAACGAGGAAGAATAAGCCGCGCCGCTCCGGTCTTAATGACAATTTTTGGGCGGGCGCGTTGATTGTTGGCAAGATCAACTGAAGAGCGGAATGACAGGTCTGGGTGCGTTGTCTGGGATGGTTGCCAACAGTGAGCCTTACTTGCTTGAGACGATTACTGAAAATAGTCAACAAACCAAGTAAAGGTTAGAGCCTAGAGATTATGGAGCCACGCGAAAAAGCGGCGTTGTTGCCTGATGCGCCGGGAGTGTATTTGTTTAAGGATGCCGGCGGGAAGGTGTTGTATGTCGGCAAGGCGATTGCGTTGCGCAGCCGGGTGCGGTCTTATTTTCTGGAGTCGAGCTGGGTGAACGCCAAGACCGGGTCGCTGGCGCGGGAGATCGCGGACCTGGAAACGATTCTGGTGGCCAATGCGCGGGAAGCGCTAGCGCTGGAAAATAATCTTATCAAGCAATACCGGCCGAAGTTCAATGTACTGCTGCGGGACGACAAGACTTATCCATACATTAAATTTACGGCGTCGGAAAAATATCCGCGGGTTTATTTCACGCGGAAAGTAAAGAAGGATGGGTCGCTTTATTTCGGGCCGTATTTTCCGGCCAGCCTGGCGCGGCGGATTTTGCATTTTGTGCATAAGCGGTTTATGGTGCCGTCGTGTTCGGTGGATTTGACGCGGAATCATGCGCGGCCGTGTCTGCAGTATTACATCAAGCGCTGCCAGGGGCCGTGCGTTGAGGGACTGACCACTGAAGAAAAATATGCGGAAGCGGCGCGCGATGTGCGGTTGTTTCTTGAGGGGCGGCGGCACGACCTGGTGAAGAGCCTGGAGCAACGCATGGAGGCCGCAGCGGAGCAGGAGTTATTCGAGCAGGCGGGGGCTTATCGCGATTTGCTGCGGACGCTGGAGGAGATTGAGGAGCGGCAGCGGATTGCGTCTTCGCAGGGCGACGATACGGATGTGCTGGCGTATCACGCGGAGGCTCCGCTGGTGGCGGCGAATCTTTTTCATTTGCGCGGCGGGCGGGCGGTGGACCGGCGGGAATATTACTGGGAGGACCTGGAGGAATTCGATCCGAAGGAATTTGTGCCGTCGCTCTTGAAGCAGATTTATCTGGAGGCGGCGTATTTGCCGAAAGCAATTCACGTGCCGGTGGATTTTGAGGATCGCGCAGTGCTGGAGGAGGCGTTGACGGAGCGCGCCGGCCACAAGGTGGAGATTTTTACGCCGCAGCGGGGATCGAAGCGGGCGTTTCTGGATCTCGTGGCAAGCAACGCGGCGCACTCGTTTGAGCAGCGGTTTCGAGTACTGAAGCCGACGTCGAAAGCCATCAGCGAAGCGGTGCAGGCGGCTTTGAATTTACCGGAAGAGCCGCAGCGGATTGAAAGCTTTGATATTTCTCACATCCAGGGGACGGACACGGTGGCGTCAATGGTGGTGTGGGAAAACGGGAGAATGAAGAAATCGGATTATAGAAAATTTATTATTCGCGGGGAGGCGGGGGCGGAAGGGAAGAATGGGGAGCGAAGTCCGGCGCAGAACGATGATTTTGCGAGCATGCGCGAGGCGGTGGCGCGCAGGTACAGCCGAGTTTTGCTGGAGAAGCGGACCATGCCGAACCTGATTCTGATCGATGGGGGAATTGGGCAACTGCGCGCGGCGGCGCAGGCGTTGGAATCGCTGCAGATTATCAACCAGCCGCTGGCGAGCATCGCGAAGCGGGAAGAGATTTTGTATATCTACGGGCAGGAAGACGAGCCATGCGTGCTGGACCGGCACTCGCCGGTGCTGCACCTGATACAGCAGATTCGCGATGAGACGCACCGGTTTGCGGTGACGTTTCACAGGCTGCGGCGTGGGAAGCGGCAGACCAAAACGGCACTGAGCGATATTCCGGGGATTGGGCCGCTGACGGCGCGGCGGTTGTTGCGCGAATTTGGCAGTGTGGCGAACCTGCGGCGTGCAGGAGTGGAGGGATTGAGCCGGGTAGTCACGCGGAAAAGCGCGGAGAAGATTCTGGCGCATTTGAATAGCGAGGTGCGCGGTGATGGAGCGCCAAACCCTACCAGTTAGCCTGTATGGAACGCTGTTTGGTGGTATTATACGATTTCAACGGAGGTTACTATGGCTGATAATGTAGGTTCGAAGGTGAGTTATTTTCTGGTGGGATTGGGCGTTGGCGCGCTGGTGGGCGTTTTGTTCGCTCCCAAGTCTGGTGAAGATACGCGCGAATATTTGAGCAACAAGGCCGATGAAGGCAAGGATTATGCGCAGCGCAAAGCTCGCGAATTGCGGGAACGCGCTGATGAGTTGATCGAGCGGAGCAAAGACGTGGCCTCGCGGAAGAAGGAATCTTTTACGGCGGCGGTGGACGCGGGACGCGAAGCGTATTTGCGGGAGAGCTCGAAGTCTTAACTTCCTGGCTGTAGATAGGGATCGGCTAGAGAGATCGGCTGGAAAAATTTCCGCTCAGTTCTGTGGGGCGGCCCGAGGCGCTGATGGAATTCTGGCTAGAAGTCTTCAGCATAGTGGCGGCGATCGCGCTGGTGGTGCAGGTAGTGATTCTGGGCGCGCTGTTTTTTGAGTTGCGGCGCACCGCGGAAAAAGTGAACAAGCTGACCGGTGATTTGCAGACGCGCGTTGGGCCGATCCTTTCGCGCGTGCAGATTTTACTGGACGATACCCAACCGAGAATTTCAGAGATGGTGGCGGACGCTTCGCACGTGGTGTATCTGGCGCGCGGACAGGCGCAAAAGATGGATCGGGTGTTGACCGAGGCTTCGGACCGGCTGCGCGGACAGCTGGTGCACGCGGACCGGATACTCTCGGGGACGCTGGAAGCGGTGGAAGAAGCCGGGTCGAAAGTGCGGCAGAGTTTCTGGGGGCCGATGCGGAAAGCGTCGGCGGTGGTGGCGGGGATTCGCGTGGGGCTGGATTTGTTGCGGGCACGGCGGTCGGCGCGGAGACCGGAAGAGCAGCATGAGGAAGAATTGTTTATTTGAGGTTGTAGTTCCTGCCTGATTCATTTCTGAAGCGTTAAGAGGATAGGTGTTCGACCTTTGGTGTAGAGGTGTGCCTACATATTTGCCAAGGTCGATGAAAAGCAGCGAGGCGTGTGCGATAGATCGAAGTGAGATTACTCGACTGCGCAAGCCGACTCGTTCGCGGGAGCGAACCAGAGGAAAAGGCGTCGGCTCGCTCCGCTCGGAATGACAGGTCTGAGTGCGTTGGCTCACTGATTGCCAGACCAGCGGAAGGAAAAACTAGATTCAAAAACGAAGGCGCACCCCTTTGAAACGCACAAAGGATGCGGCACCCCCTATTAAGGCAACACGTTTTGCCGCACTGCAAAATTCAACTTGAGATTAGCGGAGCCAGCCGCCGGCTAGGATGCGGTCGGCGTCGTAGAAGACGGCGGCTTGGCCGGTGGTGATGGCGCGCTGGGGCGTGTCGAAGATGACGCGGGCGCGGGTGGCGTCGAGCGGTTTGACGGTGGCGGGGGCGGCTTCGTGCTTGTGGCGGATTTTCACGTGGGCGCGGATGGTAGATTGCGGTTGCGCGCAGGAAACCCAGTTTACGTTTTCGACTTCGCAGACGGTTTTGTGCAGGGCCTGGTCTTCGCCTACGACCACCTGATTTTTTTGCGCATCGATGCTGAGGACGTAGAGAGCTTTTCCGGTTGAAAATCCCAGACCTTTTCTTTGGCCGACGGTGAATTGATGGACTCCATCGTGGTGGGCGAGGACGGCTCCGTCTTCGGTGACGATTTCGCCGCCACCGCGGTGGCGGGCGATATTTTGTTCGCCGGCGTAGGCGTGGATGAATTGCACGTAGTTGCCGGTGGGGACGAAGCACAGCTCCATGCTTTCGGGCTTTTCGGCGACCGGAAGATTGACGCGGCGGGCGGCGGCGCGGACTTCTTCCTTGGTGAGTTCGCCGAGGGGAAATTCGCTGGCGGCGAGCTGTTCCTGGGTGAGGCCCCAGAGGAAATAGGATTGGTCCTTGGATTCGTCGCGAGCGCGGAGAAGTTCCCAGCGATTGGTGAATTCGTTTTTGCCGATGCGCGCGTAGTGGCCGGTGGCCAGGCGTTCGGCGCCGATCTGGCGGGCCATGCGGAGCAGCGGGGCAAACTTAATGTCGGTGTTGCAATTGGTGCAGGCGATGGGAGTGCGGCCGGAGAGATATTGGTCGACGAAGGGACGGATGACGCGGGCTTCGAATTCGTCTTCGAAATTTACGACGTAGTGTGGGAAGTCGAGGTGCTGCGCGACGCGCTTGGCGTCGTAGACGTCATCGATAGAGCAGCAGCGGTGCTGCTTGAACGCGCCGGTTTGCAGCGCGGGAAGGCGGCGCTGATTCCAGAGTTGCATGGTGAGGCCGACGACGTAGTGATTTTGTTCCTGGAGGAGGGCGGCGACTACGGAGCTGTCGACACCACCGCTCATGGCTACGGCGACGAGGCCGGGGCGAGGCGATTGCGCGGCGCGGTTGACGGGATCGGATTGGATTGCGCTGGTCATGGATATAAAGGCGATACATCTATTGTACTGAAAGTTGCGGATTCGACTAAGCCGGATGTGTTGGCGACCAGCTGTCAGACCTTGGACGTTTAACCTCCTGATGCATTCCAGAATTGAAGGTGAGCATCGGCGAGGAGTTGGCTGATTGCCTCACGGTCGACCTCATCTGGAAGAGGCGAAGTTGCCTGAGCGGCTAGAGCTTCTGATTCGAGTTGAGCCCCGAGCTCGCGAATTTCGGAAAGAGAATACTTGCCGCGGCGGATTTCGACCAGTTCGTCCCGGTTTGGTGGCGGCAGCGTGATGCGTCCGTGCTCCATCAACTCTTTCGCCTCCCCATACAAGCGGATCACGTGCATGGCGTATTTGGTGTCATATCCGTATTTTTCCTCCAGGTCGGCGCGGTGAATGTTCTTCTGGCCCTTTTGCCCGAGCAATCTTTTCATCTGGTCGTCTGCGAATCCGAGGAATGGCTTCACGTGCCCTTTGGCGAGAAAAATTTCAGGTCGAACAGAAAAGTGATTCCACGTGTCGGTCGCAAATTCGAGCGGAACGAACAGAAAGTGCAACGCGGATGGATTGCCTTTAACGGCGAGTCCCGCCCACTTCATCAGGGTGTATAGGCAGATATCTACATCCAGCGGCCCGTTGCCTCCAAGCTTGCCTCCTGTCGTGAAAACGAAATGGTCTTCGCGTTCGAGACCAAGAATGTTGGTCGGTGGAGGAATGTAGAGTCCGTACCAGTCGGTAGCGCCAAGTTTTGCGCCGTGCGCTTGCGAGCCGCCGATACAGGCCATGATCAGGTTTTCTTGGTGAGCGAATCCGTATTGGGCGAAGTCGGGTTTCACGTTGCGGTCCTGGTCGAGCCAATAGTAACGCGCTCTCTTCCCAAAACGCGCTCAAGCGTTGACGCTCTTGTAGTTGGGGGAGATGTGGCGGAGGTGGGCGACTATTTCGGGGATGGTGAGGAGGGCGAAGTCGATTTCTTCGCGGGTGGTGTGGCGGCCGAGACTGAAGCGGAGGCTGCTGCGGGCTTCGTCGGCGGTGAGACCGATGGCGGTGAGGACGTGAGAGGGCGCGACGGCTCCTGAAGAGCAGGCCGAGCCGGTGGAGCAGCCGAGGCCCTTGAGGTCGAGGGCGATGAGCAGGGCTTCGCCATCGACACCGGGAAAAAGCATGTTGGTGGTGTTGGGGGTGCGCGGTGCGGTGGCGGCGTTGACGCGCGATTGAGGAACGCGCTGGAGCAGGCCGCGCTCGAGATCGTCGCGGAGGGCGATGATGCGAACGGAGTCTTGCGCGAGCGATTTTTGCGCGAGCTCGGCGGCCTTGCCGAGGCCGACGATGCCGGCGACATTTTCGGTGCCGGGGCGAAAACCGCGCTGATGGTGGCCGCCGTAGAGGAGTTGCTGCAGCGGAGTGCCGGTGCGGACGTAGAGCGCGCCGACTCCTTTGGGGCCATAGATTTTGTGGCCGGAGATGGAGAGCAGATCGAGCTGCAGGGTGTTGACGTCGATGGGCAGCTTGCCGGCGGACTGCACAGCGTCGGTGTGAAAGTAGATGTCGAATTCGGCGGCGAGACGGCCGATTTCTTCTAGGGGCTGGACGGTGCCGAGTTCGTTGTTGGCGTGCATGACGGAGATGAGAGCGGTGTCGGGCATTTCGTCGAGCAGAGTATGAAGATGCGCGGGGTCGACGAGGCCGTCGCGACTTGCGGAGAGGTAGCCGACGGTTACGCCACGAGAGGCGAGCGACTGGCAAGTGTTGAGGACGGCTTCGTGTTCGATGACGGTGGAGATTAGATGCTGGTCGGAGTAATGGGCGGGGTCGAACATGCCGAAGATGGCGTGGTTGTCGGATTCCGTGCCGCCGCTGGTGAAGATGATTTCCTGAGGGCGCGCGTTGATGAGGGCGGCGACTTGCTCGCGGGCGGTTTCGACGGCGGTGCGGGATTTCTGGCCGACGGTGTGGATGGAGGCGGCGTTGCCGAAGTCCTGGGAGAAAAAGGGGAGCATGGCTTCGAGGATGGCAGGATCGACGGGGGTGGTGGCGTTGTAGTCGAGGTAGACGGGGGTTTTCATGGCGATGGATTAGAGGATAGCAGGAGTGGGGTTGGGGCGGAATTGGGGGCGGTTGGCATTTGCAGGGCACGACTGGCGGTCTTCTTGGTGCAGACCAATTGAACAGCAGATTCCCCGCCCAACGCACGGAGGGCAAGCTCACGCGCCGCTATGCGGCGGTTCGGAATGACTCGTTATCTTAAATAGTGGGGTTACTAGGTTCTCGCTTGTCGGGCGAGAACGACGAGCTACGATTGCCAATTCCAGTTGGCGAATTGTTGGCGGAGGGCGAGTTTTTTGAATTTGCCGACGCTGGTGCGGGGGATGGCGTCGATGAAGACGAAGGCGTCGGGAAGCTGCCATTTGGCGAAGGATTTTGCGAGGAAGGCGCGCAATTCCTCGGCGCTAACACAGGAGCCATCCTTTAACACGACGGCGGCGAGCGGACGCTCTTGCCACTTGGGGTGTGGGACGCCGACGACGCAAGCTTCTTTGACGGCGGGATGACCCATTAGTGTGTTTTCGAGATCAACGGAGCTGATCCATTCGCCGCCGGACTTGACCAGGTCTTTTGCGCGGTCGACGATTTTGACGTAGCCGTCTTCGTCCATGGTGGCGACATCGCCGGTGCGGAACCAACCGTCGGCGGTCCAGCGATGGGATTGGTCGGGAGATTCGTGGTAGTTGGCGGCGACCCACGGGCCGCGGATTTCGATTTCGCCGGAAGAGACGCCATCCCAGGGGACTTCGTTATCGCCTGGAGTGGGCTGGTCTGAAGAAGCTTCCGAGCGCATCAAGCGAATTTCGACGAACGGGGCGGGCCAGCCTTGTTTGGCGCGGACTTCATATTTCTTTTCGTCTAGCCAATCACGCATGTGCGGACGAACGCCGCCACAGGTGCCGATGGGAGTCGTCTCGGTCATACCCCAGAGATGCTTCATCTGCAAGCCGAAACGATCGAGTCGGCGGAAGAGTTCGAGAGGCGGGGCCGTGCCTCCGCAAATAATGCGAACGGGGGCTTCGAATTTCCAGCGGCCAGGGTTTTTATCGAGCGCTTCCAGAACGCCCATCCAAACGGTGGGGACGCCGCAGGCGATGGTCACGCGTTCGCCGACCATCAAGTTAAGAACGCTTTCGGGATCGACGCAGGGGCCGGGAAGAACCAGGCGCGTACCGAGCATGGCTGCTGAAAAGGGAATGCCCCAGGCGTTGGCATGGAACATGGGAGTGACGGGGAGGATGGTGTCGGAGAAGCTCATGCCAAAGACTTCTGCGAGCCCGCAGGCGAATGAATGCAGGACCAGGGCGCGGTGAGAGTAGATGACTCCTTTGGAAAAGCCGGTGGTGCCAGAGGTGAAGCACATGGCCGCGCCGTCGTTTTCGTCGATTTGTGGATAACAAAAATCGTCGGGGGCGTCGGCGAGCAGGTCTTCATAATTCAGGAAGCCTTCGGGGACATGGTTAGATTCATAGGGCGCGACGATGACATGCTCGAAGGGCACATCGTGGCGAAATTTTTCGTAGAGGGGGAGAAGCACGTCGTCAATGATGAGGAAGCGGTCACCGGCCTGCATGGCGATTCCGGCGATTTCGTGGGGGTGCAGGCGGAGATTGAGGGTATGCAGGATGCCGCCGGCGCAGGGCACGCCGAAAAAAGCTTCGAGATGGCCGGAGTGGTTCCACATCATGGAGGCAACGCGGTCGCCGCGCTTCATTCCAAGTTTTGTGAGGGCAGCGGCAAGGCGGCGGGAGCGGCGATAGAATTCGCCGAAGCAGGTGCGAGTGATGGACTTGTCGGGCTTGCGGGAAACGATTTCGGCTCGGGGGAAGATTTTTCCGGCGCGCTCGAGGATGGTGGGGAGTGTAAGGGAAAAATCCATCATAGTGCCGCGCATAGAGGTCCTCGAGGAGGAACGAAGTTGGGCGGATACTATCATTAATTGAGGTCGGCGTTACGGCGAGTGCGTCAGATGAGTTCGTGCTACAGTTTGCGATTTGGAAGTGAGTGGAGGGCGCGTGGGGTATCGGGACTTGCGGGAGTTTGTGGCGAAGCTGGAGAAGGAAGGGGAACTGAAACGCATACGCGCGGAGGTTGATCCCGTATTAGAGATTACGGAAGTGGCGCAGCGGGTGGCGCGAGCGGAGTCGCGGGGAAAGGGCAGCGTGGGGCCGGCGTTGTTGTTTGAGAAGCCGAAGGGATCGAAGGTGCCGCTGCTGATCAACACGTTTGGCAGTGTAAGAAGGATGGAGTTGGCGTTTGAAGTGGAGAAGCTGGAGGATGTGGCGGCGCGGATTCAGGGATTTCTGAAGATGGAGACGCCGCAAGGATTGTTCGACAAGATGAGGATGCTGCCGAAACTGGCGGAGCTGGGGGCGGTTTTTCCGAAGACGGTAAAGTCCGGCGCGTGCAAGGACGTGATCTGCAAGGGCGCGGAGGTGAACCTGCTGGAGTTTCCGATACTGAAATGCTGGCCGCAGGATGGCGGGAGGTTCATTACTTTTCCGCTGGTGTTCACGAAAAATCCGGAGACCGGGAAGCGCAACGTGGGGATGTATCGCATGCAGGTGTATGACGAGCGCACTACGGGCATGCACTGGCAGACACAGAAACACGGTGCGGAACATTTCCGGCGGGCGCGGGCGGCGAATCCGGAAGGGAAGATTGCCGTGGCGGTGGCGATTGGCGCGGACCCGGCGACGGCGCTGGCGGGGATGCTGCCGATTCCGCCGGACCTGGATGAAATGATGTTCGCGGGATTTTTGCGGCGCGAGCCGGTGGAGATGGTGAGCTGCGAGACATGCGACCTGGAAGTTCCCGCCAACGCGGAAATTATTCTGGAAGGGTATGTGAATCTTGGGGAGATGCGTACGGAGGGGCCGTTTGGCGATCACACGGGATTTTATTCGCTGGAAGGGGAGTATCCCGTTTTTCACGTGGAGTGCATCACGCACCGGAAAGATCCTTTATATCTGACGACCGTGGTGGGACCGCCGCCTCAGGAAGATTATTTTATGGGCTACGCGGTGGAGAGAGTTTTTCTGCCGGTGATGAAGATGCAGTATCCGGAGATTGCGGATGTGGCCATGCCGGCGGAGGGAATTTTTCACAATTTGATGATTGTGGCAATTCGCAAGAGCTATCCGGGGCACGCGCGGAAAATAATGAATGCGATCTGGTCGCTGGGGCAGGCGATGTTTACGAAGGTGATTGTGGTGGTGGATCACGACGTGGACGTACACAACTATAGTGAGGTGGCGTGGAAAGCGTTGTGCGCGATCGATCCGGAAAGAGATGTGCAGTTTAATCTGGGGCCGGCGGATACTTTGGATCATGCGTCGCGGATACAGGATTTTGGGTCGAAGATGGGGATTGATGCGACGCGGAAGTGGGCTACGGAGGGATTTGCGCGGCCGTGGCCGGATGAAATTTTGATGGATGCGGGGACGAAGGCGCGGATTGAGGGGTTGTGGAAGAGTTTGGGTTTGTAGTGAGGGTCGACAGCGAGAAGAATTTTCATGGGAGTGCGTAAGGAAAATTCTCGCGCATACATTACCAAAACCCCCCACGCGCAACTTCGGCGTGTGGGGCACCCAGAATCTAAGGCACCGGCATTGCGCTAAATCTTGCGTGAGGATTTATTTTTTTCGCTGGCGATGCGTGGGTTGCGTTCGCGAAGAGTATTACCATGCGCGAACATTTGGTTCGCGGGGAGTCCACAAATGGTGGTACTGATAGCCCTATACCACAATATGCAGCGCAGCAGGCCTCAATACCCTAGAATTGCCTGAAATTACCGGAAAACAACCCCCTATTCTTAGGACAACTCCGCCAGAGAATTCCTTGACGGTGCGCGCGGAGGAATGTCATAACGAATTCACGAAAAGCACTCCGCCAGTTTGCAACGCAGCGCGGGGCGCACCAAAAAATGATTGAAAGTCTGGGCGAGTATTCGGAAGCCAGGGTGGCTGTCCTCGTGAATGAATCGCGAGAAGTGATGAACGTTCGGCAGGCGTCGCAGTATCTGGGGATCTCTCCGGACACCCTGTACCGTTACATCACCGAGGGCGAAATACCTGCCTTTAAACTTGGCAACCGATGGAAACTTCGTAAGACAATTCTGGACCGCTGGATGGAACGGAAGATGAGTCAGGCGCACGCGAGGCGCCGGTAGGGTCCGAGTTCGAGCAGAGATAGAAGGAAAGAGGCCGCGATATGTGGTTACCAGGCGGGCGAAAAGGCAAGCAACTGGTGGGACTGGATATAGGGTCCAGCTCGATCAAGGCTGTGGAGCTGAAATCCACCAAGGCGGGATATGAGCTGGTGAGCTTCGGTCTGGAGCCGCTGGCGCAGGATACCGTGGTGGACGGCGCGATCATGGATGCCCCGCAAGTTGCCAACGCCATTTCGAAGATATTCGACGCACAGAAGATCAAGACCAAGAACGTGGCGACCTCGGTTTCGGGGCACTCGGTAATCGTGAAGCGGGTTCCGCTGCCGCTGATGAGCGAGGACGAACTGTATGACCGCATCCCGTCGGAAGCCAGCCAGCATATTCCGTTCGACATCGCGGACGTAAATTTGAGCTATCAGCTGTTGGAGTCCATGGACGCGCAGATGGACGTGCTGCTGGTGGCGGTAAAGAAGGACAAAATTCTGAATCACACCAACGTGCTGGCGCAGGCGGGGAAGACACCGGTGGTGGTGGACATTGATGCGTTCGGGCTGCAGAACTGCTTTGAGATGAATTACGAGCCGGATGCGGGACAGACGGTAGCGCTGCTGAACATTGGCGCGAGCGTAATGAACATCAATATCGTGCGCGGAGGGATTCCACTTTTTACGCGCGACGTGAGCGTGGGCGGGAACCAGTACACGGACGCGCTGCAAAAAGAGCTGGACCTGAGCTTCGAGGATGCGGAGCGGTTGAAGATGGGCGAGACGCTGCCGAGCGTGACGGACGACCAGAAGCAGCAAATCCTGCGTAGCGTGTCGGACATCCTGACGCTGGAAATACAAAAGACATTTGATTTCTTCCGGGCCACGGCGAGCGGAGAAAACATCCAGCGCATTGTAGTGGCCGGCGGCACGGCGCGTGTGCCTGGACTGGTGGATTTGTTGCGAGAAGAGTTTGCCATGCCGGTGGAAGAGTTGAACCCGTTCCGGAAGGTGATTATCAATCCCAGCCGGCACAGTGACGACCAGATTCGCGAGATGGCGCCGCGACTGGCCATTGCTGTGGGACTGGCGCTGAGGAGCTTCGACTAGCCATGATTCGAATAAACCTTCTCGGACAAGTCAGACCGAAGACCGGGCGGCGGCCTGTGGATACCGGAGCAGCGATGCCGGCAATCTTCATGATTTCAGGGCTGGTGCTGGGCCTGGCGTTTCTCTCGTTTCTGTACTTTAACTACCAAAAATCGTTGAACGACGAAAACGCCAAGATCGCGCAACTGACCGCGGAAAAGACGCAACTGGAACAAATCAAGCAGCAGGTAGAAATGTTCCAGAAGCAAAAGACGATTTTACAGCAGCGGGTATCGACGATCGAGCAACTGCAGCGCGACCGGACAGGCGGCCAGGAATTGCTGGATATGGTGGCCAACACGGTATCGCGCACGGAAAACCTGTGGCTGACGACGGTAACGCGCAAGGGCAACAACCTGACGCTGGAAGGGTCGTCGGCATCGATCAATTCGGTGGCGAATTTTATTACCGCGCTGAAACGGTCGGGGTACTTCCAGAAGGTAGAGATTAAAGAATCGAAGCAGGACGAGTCGAATACCACGGTGCAGACGTTCAAGTTTGAGATTACCGCTGAAATTACACCGCCGGCGGAAGTTCAGGCGAAGCCGGTGAGCGCGCCGGTATCGACAGCGGCCCCCGCGAGGAAAGGGTAAGCCAT
The DNA here is from genome assembly GCA_963819625.1 of uncultured Acidobacteriota bacterium. Taxonomy (GTDB): domain Bacteria; phylum Acidobacteriota; class Terriglobia; order Acidiferrales; family UBA7541; genus Acidiferrum. The sequence continues at coordinate 30,022 of CAWFWY010000013.1, read as the reverse complement.
GGCGAATCCATTTCGAGACATGTCGGTGATCATGCAGGCGCTGGTAGCGGCGGCTATCGCAGTAGTCATCGTTTTGATCGGGGTATACGTGCCGTTCTCTCCGGTAGCGCAGGAACGCAGCTACGTGGACAAAGCGGTGGAGCAACGAAAGACCTTGAGCGACGAAGTCACGCAATTGCAGGTGTACAAGCAGCGCTACGGAGAATTGAAGCAGCAAATGGATGCGCTTTCGAAGCAGTTGGAGACGCTGAAGGCCATCGTGCCGGAAGAAAAGGAAGTCGACGAGTTCATCCGCATGGTGCAGGGAGCAGCAGCGGCTTCGAACGTGCAGATCCGGCGATTTACGGCGCAGGCCGTGGTGCCGAGAGAGTACCACTACGATATGCCGTTCGAGATCCAGGCGGACGGACCGTATTTCAACCTGCTGGACTTTTTCAGCCGGATGAGCCGGTTGTCGCGAATCATCAACGTGGGTGATTTGAAATTCGAGGATCCCGACAAAGCCTCGGGAACTAAATATCCACTGCGCCCAGGGACCACGGTTTCGGCGGTATTCACAGCAACTACATTTTTCACCAAGCCGGCTGACTTGAGCCCAACTCCCGCACCGGGAGCCAGGACTCCAGTAGCAGCGGCTGGAAAGCCCTGAGCGGGAATGAGCGAACTATGCGTTCAGTGATCACAGTGGTAACCGGGATGTTACTCACGGCGGCGGCGAGCTGCTCGTATGCACAGGCCCAGCCGTCTGGAACGCCGGGAAAGACTCCGGCAGTGGCGCAACGGCCCGCGACCAAGCAGGCTGCTAAGCCCAAGGCCAAACCGGTATCGAAGAAACACTCGGCGAGTGGTGCGACGGCGACCAGCGGGAAGCAGGCGCCCGAGGGCGGAGTAGTCAAATCCGGCCGGCGGGATCCTTTCGAGTCATTGGTAGGCCGGCAGAAGGCCGAAGCCGATGCGGCAAAAAATCTTCCTCCAGGTAAGGGCGGGCTGCAGGTCAGCACCCTCAAGGTTGACGGCATCGTGCGCGCTCCGAACGGCATGATCGGGGTGGTGAGCAATCCGCAGCAACGCACGTATTTTCTGCGCGAAGGGGACCAGTTGTACGACGGTCGCGTGGACAAGATTGCAATGGACGGCATTTCGTTCCATGAGTCAGGCAAGGACGCATTCGGGAAGCCCGTGGAACGGCAAGTAAACAAGAGAATTTACACGAGTGCAGGAGAAGAGCAATGAAGACGAATTGGCCGGCCTTACGGTCTGGTTTCTTGATCCTTGCGAGCTTGGCCGTGGGCGCTGTGGTGGTGCCCGCGCAGACGCAGGAAATCGCCGGTGCGACGACCACGCCGGCAGTCATCTCGAGCGTCGCGATTCTGCAGAGTGCCGCGCAGCGAGCCAGCGTGCGAGTGGAGGGCGAAGGGAAGCTGGAAGCCCGTGCCGCACGCATGCAAAATCCGGACCGGCTGGTCCTGGACTTCACTGGCGCGAGGCTGGGAGCGCAGAAGACGGTCATTCCTGGCGTACTGGCTCCGGTGCTCGGCGTTCGCCTCGGACAGTTTCGCAGCAACGTGGTGCGGGTGGTGATCGACCTGACGGACGCGGCTCGTTACCAGCTCTCGCATGACGGAACCGCGATCGTGGTGATGTTCAACGAACAGCCAGCGACTCCGGCGGGCGCGGCAGCCAAGGCCGCAACGATGACGTCGAACAATTCACGTGGAGAATTCCGTTATAGCAACGCTACTCCGCGAACCGCAGCTACGCTGAATGCTAAGAAATTAAAAAATTCCTCTCCTCGCTTTGCCTTGCCGGGCGAACTGACCCAGCCTTCTTTCCAACTGGCATCGTTTGGCGGGAAGAGCGAACCGGCTCGTCCGACGGCAGCTTCCGGGCAGGCGGCGCAACAAGCCATCCAACAGGCCAACTCGGCTGCGGGAACGTTGGCGCAAAATTCGACGGTTTCGCCAGCGGCAGCGCCTCCGGGCAGGTATACGGGGGAACCCATCTCTGTGAACCTGAAGGATGTGGACCTGCGCGACTTTTTCCGGCTGATTCATGAAATCAGCGGGTTGAACGTGGTGCTGGATCCGGCGGTGAAGGGAACATTGACGATCGTTCTGGACGAAGTTCCCTGGGACCAGGCGCTGGACATCGTGCTGCAGAATAACGGGCTGGATAAACAGCTGAACGGCAACGTGCTGCGCATCGCTACGCGCGACACACTAAAGAAGGAAGCGGAAACGCAGCGCGACCTGGAAAAGGCGCAAGCCGAAGCGGTGGCTCCGGTGACCGTGACTCGCGTGCTGAGCTACGGCAAGGCCCTGACCATGAAGGACACGCTGAAGAAATTCCTGAGCGCGCGGGGAGACATTCTTTCCGACGATCGTTCGAACCAATTGATTATTCGCGACATTCCATCGGTAATTCCGACCATCGATAATCTGATCCGCCAACTGGATCGTAAATCGCAGCAAGTGGAGATCGAAGCACGGGTGGTTTCGGCATCGCGCTCGTTTGCTCAGGATATCGGTACCGAGCTGGGCTTTGCAGGCTCGACCACTCACGGGCGTTCGTTGTTCAGCGGTACGCCTGCGGTGGGCGGCAGCGGTGTTACCACCGGGACGGGCATTCCGCCTTCGCCGGTCGGGATTGACACAGGCAGCACCACAGGAAACGGCGTGACCACCGGTATCCCGTTGAATACCTCGTTGGGCGCGGGAGTGCCGACCAGCGGTTTCGGCTTCTCGCACCGTTCGCCGAACTTTGCGGTGGACTTCTTCATCACCGCAGCGGAAGCGAAGGGCGTCGGCAAGCTGCTGTCCAAGCCGAAGGTCATCACCCAGAACAACGAAAAAGCGACGGTTAAGCAGGGAACCAAGATTCCCATCCAGACGACCATCAACAATACGATTTCCGTGCAGTTCATCGATGCGGTGCTGAAACTGGAAGTGACCCCGCAGATTACCGCGGAAGGCACGGTGTTCATGGACGTGCTAGTGGAAAACACGCAGATCGACACCGGTATTCCGCGAGTACAGGGTATCCCGGCGTTGAACACGCAGTCCGCAGAAACCAAGGTGCTGGTGGCTGATGGAGGCACGGTGGTCATCGGCGGAATCATCATTTCCTCGCAGCGGGTGGACATCACACAGGTGCCGTTGGTCGGAAGCATTCCCATCATCGGGAACCTGTTCAAGCGGACCAACGTTTCCATTCAATCGCAGGAACTGCTGTTCTTCCTGACACCGCGAATCATACCCGGATAGTTGTAACGGGTGCGGCAACTGAAACTTTCCTAAAAGGGAGTGCGTCGAGGAGACTTCGGTCTCCTCGATTCTTTTTATGAACGCAGCATTTGCAAGACGGCGCCGGGCGCTGGTGGAAAAATTCGGGACAATGCAACTGGATGGGCTGCTGATCACCCAGCCGGCGGACTGGTTTTACCTGACGGGCTTTACGGGGGAGTCGGGAGCGCTGGTGGTGACGCGGCGCACGGTGACACTGATCACCGATGGCAGATTTGCGGGTCAGGCGACGGCGGAGACCTCGGGAGTTAACGTTGTGCTGCAGCGGCCGTCGTTATTTGAGTCGACGGGAAAGTTTCTGGCAGCGAGCAGCGCGGCACGGGTGGGGTTCGACCCAGGGAAGGTGACGGTGGCGCAACTGGGAGCGCTGCGGAAGGCGGCAGGAAGGTCCTGCCGGTGGACCCCGGTGGGCGGGGCTGTTGCGGCACTGCGGATGCGCAAGGATGCGCAGGAATTGGCGGTAATGCGGCGAGCGGCCATCCTAGCGGGACGAGTGGTGGAAGCGGCGGCGAAAATGCTGAAAGGCGGCGTACGCGAAATCGAGATCGCGGCAGAGATCGAATACCAGATGAAACAGGGAGGCGCGTCAGGTGCGGCGTTCGAAACGATCGTGGCTTTTGGAGAACGAAGCGCGCTGCCGCATGCGCGGCCTACCGCCAAGCGATTGAAGAAAAATGAGTTGGTGGTGCTAGACCTGGGTGTTATACTCGCGCACTATTGCAGCGACATCACGCGCACATTTTATTTTGGGAAGGCCCCGGAGCGCATCCGGGAGTGGTATAACGCAGTGCAGGACGCGCAGGTGGCGGCCATTGCGACGGTGAAAAACAGAGCGCTGTGCGCAGATGTGGATGCGGCGGCGCGGCAAGTGTTCGAGAGCCAGGGGCTGGGCAAGTACTTCGTGCACAGCACCGGCCACGGTCTGGGATTGGAAGTACACGAAGAGCCGCGGGTAGCACGTGGGCAGAAAACGCGTCTGGAACCGGGAAACGTGGTTACCATTGAGCCGGGGATCTATATTGAAGATATCGGAGGCATCCGCATTGAAGATGATGTTGCGGTACATGCCGATCGCGTCGAAGTACTGACCCGCATACCGCGGGATCTCATCGAGATTTGAAAACAGGTATGAAGCGCAAAAAGACGAAGAAACAGGCCGCCGAATCCCTCGCTACCCCCGAAATCCAGCAAATTGAGCAACTTCTCGAATTCATGAACGAGCACAACCTGGAGGAGATGGAATACTCGCGCGGGGACCTGCGAATCCGGCTGCGCAAGCCATCGGCGGGAGTGATGCTGTCGTCGTCACGAAGCGGGTATGTGCCGGAGATTATCGTGGCGGCTTCGGGCAACGAAAGTGAAGGCCGGATACTGGAGAATTCGAATTCCGCCGCGGAAGTGCGATCGAGTGAGGATCTGCACTTAATCAAGTCACCAATCGTAGGAACGTTTTATGGAGCGCCGAGCCCGGGCGCGGAGGCGTTTGTGAAGGTGGGAGCGTACGTGGAAAGCGGTCAGACGCTCTGCATCGTGGAAGCCATGAAGCTGATGAATGAAATCGAGTCGGACGCCAGCGGAGAAGTGATTCGCGTGTATATGGAAAACGGGCAGCCAGTGGAGTACGGGCAACCGCTGTTCGGCATCCGACCCAGCAGGAAGAAGTAGCCGGGCACCCCAACCGCCATGTTCCAGAAAATCCTAGTAGCCAATCGCGGGGAAATCGCCCTGCGGGTCATCTGCGCCTGCAAGGAGTTGGGGATTTCGACCGTGGCGGTGTACAGCGAAGCGGACCGGAATTCTCTGCACGTGCGGTTTGCGGATGAAGCGGTGTGCATCGGGCCAGCGCGCAGCAGCGAAAGTTATCTGAACATTCCTCAAGTTATCAGCGCGGCGGAAATCACCAACGTGGACGCCATACATCCGGGATACGGGTTCCTGTCCGAAAACGCCAATTTCGCAAAGGTGTGCGAGGCCTCGGAGATTACGTTCATCGGGCCGACGCCGGAAATTATCGAGATGATGGGGGAAAAAGACCGCGCGCGGCGGGAAGTGCGGGCTGCCGGGCTGGTAACCGTTCCCGGAAGCGACGGAATAATTCAGGGCGAAGAAATGCTCGCCGACGCCGCAGTGAAAATCGGCTATCCGTTGATTTTGAAGGCGTCAGCCGGCGGCGGCGGGCGCGGGATGCGCATTGTGCGGCGCGCTGAAGAACTGTTGGCGGCATACCAGGCGGCCAGCAGCGAGGCGCAGCAGGCGTTTGGCAATCCGGACATGTACGCGGAGAAGTTTATCGAGCACCCGCGGCACATTGAATACCAGGTGCTGGGGGATCAGCACGGGCAAATTATTCATTTGGGCGAGCGGGAATGCAGCATACAGCGGCGGCACCAGAAACTGGTGGAGGAGTCGCCTTCGCCGGCGATTGATGCCAAACAGCGCAAGGACTTGGGCGCCAAGGTGGTGAAGGCGCTGAGCAAGATCGGATACACCAATGCCGGCACGGTGGAATTTTTGATGGACGAGGATGGCGCGATTTATTTTATCGAGATGAATACGCGCATCCAGGTGGAGCATCCGGTGACTGAGCTGGTGACCGGCGTGGACCTGATCAAGGCGCAGATTCGAATTGCCGCGGGAGAGCGGCTGCAGGATGCGACGGGGGAGATTCACTTTTCGGGACATGCTATTGAGTGCCGGATTAATGCCGAAGATCCAGAGACTTTTGTCCCATCGGCGGGGCGGATTACGACCTTTCAGGCGCCGGGCGGAACCGGAGTGCGGGTGGATTCGGCGGCGCACGCGGATGCGGTGATTCCGCCGTATTACGATTCGATGATTGCGAAATTGATTGTGAAGGGGCGGGACCGCGCGGAGGCCATCGGGCGCATGAAGCGCGCGCTGGAGATGTTTGTGATCGAGGGGATTCGAACGTCGATTCCGCTGCACCGGAGGATTCTGGCGGATCCTGACTTTGCGGCGGGACGATTTGATACGCACTTTATTGAACGATTGCTGGGGATGAACGGGAAGTAAGGCTGCGTGCCGGATCCAGAGATAGGTGATGATGCGCCTTGTTCTGCCGCGAGTGTATGTGATATTAGACGCAGCATTGCTGAACATTCCCGAGATAGAGTGTGCCAGGAAGCTTGCCGATGCGGGAGTGCGCTTGATCCAATACCGGAATAAGAACGCTTCGGCCCGCGAATTGTTTGAAAAATCCAGAGAACTTGCCGCATTTTTGAATCCCATCGGAGTGAAATTTATTGTGAACGACCGCGCGGATGTGGCGGCGCTTGCGGGTGCAGACGGGGTGCACGTCGGGCAGGATGATCTGGGAGTGGAGCAGGCGCGCGCGGTGATGAGCAGCGGGAAATGTGTGGGCGTGTCGACGCACAATGCGGAGCAATTTCGAACGGCGCTGGAGACTTCCGCGGATTACATTGCGGTCGGTCCGATTTTTGACACGGGGTCGAAGATCAATCCCGATCCGGTGGTGGGGTTCGAGCTGGTGCGGCGGGCGCGGGATATGACGGATAAACCGATTGTGGCTATCGGCGGAATTACGCTGGAGCGCGCCATGGAAATGATAGAGGCGGGGGCGGATTCAGTGGCGGTGATCAGCGACATTTTGCGGGCGGAAAATCCAGGCGAGCGGGCGCGGCAATACATCGATTTGCTGGATCGCGGAGATTCGGGAATGGCGGCCAAGGGCAGCTGATTATGGCGGAAACGAAAGCAAACGCGGCGGCGAACGGGCGCGAAGAACGAAGGCGGCTTCGTGCGCGCGATCGGGCTGTTTGACGGCACGATGATCGTGGTCGGGTCGATGATCGGCTCGGGAATTTTTATCGTGGCGGCGGACATCTCGAAGCAGACCGGTTCGCCGGGCGGGCTGCTGTTTACCTGGATTATTACCGGGTTGCTGACGATTTCGGCGGCGCTGTCGTACGGCGAACTGGCGGCGCTTTTTCCGCATGCCGGCGGGCAATACATTTATCTGCGCGAGGCGTATTCACCGTTGTGGGGATTCTTGTATGGGTGGACGCTTTTTCTGGTGATTCAGACGGGAACGATCGCGGCGGTGGCGATTGGATTTGCGCGCTACCTGGGAGTGCTGGCTCCGGCGATTTCTCCGCAGGCGTGGATCATTCATCCGATTGCGATTTCTTCGAAGTATGCAATCAGCCTGTCGGTACAGCAGCTGGTGGCGGTGCTGATGATTATTTTTCTGACGTTTCTGAATACGCTGGGAGTGCAACTGGGAAAAATCATTCAGAATATTTTTACCAGCGCGAAAACGCTTTCGCTGCTGGGGCTGATTTTCATCTGCGTGTTCGTGGGGCGCAACGCGGCGGCCATCAGCGACAACTTTTCGCATTTCTGGGCGATACGCGGCGCGGTGGCGATCGAGCCGGGGGCGGATTTTCTGAGGAGCTGGGTGCCGACGATTACAGCGGCAAGTGGCGCGTTTGGATTATTCGTGGCATTTGGAGTGGCCCAAGTGGGGTCGCTGTTTTCCGCGGATGCGTGGAACAACATCGGGTTTACCGCGGCGGAAGTGAAGAACCCGAAGCGGGACGTGGCGCTGTCGATGGCGTTCGGGACGATGATCGTGATTACGCTGTATGTGCTGGCGAACCTGGCGTACCTGTGCGCGTTGCCGCTAGAGCAGATACAACATGCGCCGGACGATCGCGTGGCGTCGGCGGCGTTGAACGCGGTGTTCGGGCCGGTGGGCGCGTCGATCATGGCGGTGGCGATTATTATTTCGACGTTTGGATGCAACAACGGGCTGATTCTGGCTGGGGCGCGGGTTTCTTATGCGATGGCGAAGGATGGGTTGTTCTTTCGCGCTACGGGCACGCTGAACACGCGGCGACGTGCCGTCGGTGGCGCTGGCGTACCAGTGCGTGTGGATCATCGTGCTGATTTTGTTGAGGACGCGGCACGTGGACGCGGCGGGAGCGGTGACGTACGGAAACCTGTACAGCGACTTGCTGAATTATGTGGTGTTTTCCGTGCTGCTTTTCTACGTGTTGACGATTGCGGGGATTTTTGTGCTGCGCAGGAAGCGGCCGGATGTGGAGCGGCCGTATCGAGCGTTTGGGTATCCGGTTGTGCCATTGCTTTATATTGTGGCGGCGTCGGCGATCATGGTGGTGCTGCTGCTGTATCAAACGCAGACGACCTGGCCGGGCCTATTGATCGTGCTGCTGGGCGTGCCGGTGTACCTGGTGTGGTCGCGGAGAGCGCGGGTTGGTATCGTCGAGTAGGTTTTACGGCGTTGACAAAAGTTGACGATGGCGATTTTGTTGTAGGGCAAAAGGAACGAGCGCCCTACAATGTGACAGTTCTAAGTCCATATTGGCCTGACTGAGCGGGTATAACCTCCCCAGGAGAAGGTGCATGGGCAACCCCTTGTTCGCAACGAAGTCGATGACCATGTTGATGAAGGAATCCGGTCAAACCGGAGAGCATACGTTGAAGCGCGCTCTGGGCCCGGTCAACCTTGTGACGCTGGGAATCGGGGCCATCATCGGTGCCGGCATCTTTGTGATTACCGGGTCTGCGGCAGCGCTCTATGCTGGTCCGTCGATCATGCTTTCCTATGTGCTCGCGGGGATAGGATGTTTGTTCGCGGGACTGTGTTACGCGGAGTTTGCGTCAATGATCCCCATCGCAGGTTCGGCATACACGTATGGCTATGCCACGTTGGGTGAGCTCGTTGCGTGGATCATCGGCTGGGATCTGATTTTGGAGTACGCCTTTGGCGCGGCAACGGTGGCCAGCGGATGGAGCAGCACCCTTGTCGCGTTTCTGCAAGATTATGGGATCAATTTGCCGCCTCAAATTTGCGACGTTCCTGGAGCAAAGTGGATCATGTACGACGGCCGCTGGGCACCAATAAGCACGCTGAGTTTGAGCAGCGCGCAACTTGCGGGTTTGCCGACTGCCACGGCAAAGTTTAACCTGATCGCGTTCCTAGCCATGCTTGCGGTTACTACCCTTCTGATCATTGGAATCAAGGAGTCGGCGAACTTCAATACAGGAGTGGTTTTTATAAAGTTGACGGCCGTTCTGGTTTTCATCGCCGTCGCCTCCGCCTACGTCATGAAGAATCCGGGTATTGCACACGCGAACTGGAGAGTCTTCATTCCGCCCAATGACGGGTCCTTCGGATCGTATGGCTGGTCAGGCATCTTGAGAGGCGCTGGTGTTGTTTTCTTCGCTTACATCGGTTTTGATGCGGTTTCGACCGCGGCGCAAGAAGCAAAAAATCCGCAAAGAGACATGCCCATAGGCATTCTCGGGTCATTGGTGATTTGCACGATTCTGTACCTCCTGGTCTCCGGGCTGCTGACGGCCACAGTGCACTACTCACGCTTGAACATCGGCGCGCCGGTGTCGCTCGCCATCCGCGAAACTGGAGTTAAGTGGGGAAGCTATGTGGTGAACGCGGGTGCGCTAGCCGGGTTGAGCACCGTAATGCTGGTGATGATGCTCGGTCAGTCACGTGTGTTCTACTCGATGTCGAGGGACGGACTATTGTGGAAGTGGGCGAGTGACATCCATCCGCGTTTCCGCACGCCATGGAAGTCCACGGCTATTGTTGGCCTGTGCGTGGCGTTCGTTGGGGCGCTGGTGCCGATCGGTGACCTCGGCCAGCTCGTTAGCATCGGGACGCTGCTCGCCTTCGTCATCGTTTGCGCGGGCGTGTGGATCCTTCGCGTGCGGCGCCCGGAACTTGTTCGCCCATTCAAGACTCCGTGGGTCCCTCTAGTGCCCATCCTGGGCATAGTTGTGTCGCTTGGGCTTATGGCTGGGTTAAAGCTTGTCACCTGGATACGATTGGTTGTCTGGCTGGTCATCGGCCTGGTGGTCTATTTTACGTATGGCGTGAAACACAGCCGCGTTCGCAACGAAGTGAAATAGCATTCCATCGTCCGGTTACGCGAAAGCCGAGGCTGATTCCTGGGACGTGCTTGTCCTGCACGGGCGAGACCTCTTCAGGTAGAGTAGTAGCTCTACGTTTTGCTGATGACTTCTCTCTCTTCCAATTTACGAAAATTGTGGCGGCGCCTTTCGGGCATTGATATTGCCGCGCTGATCATTTTTGTGCTTGGCCTGGCGGCTACGATCGTGGGAATGGGCGGCGTGATTCCCAATTTCATTAAATTTCTCGCGGTACTGGCGATCTTTTACTTTTTATTTCGATTTATCGGGTGGTGGCGCTCGCGGCTGTTGTGGAGTCTGCGCAATCGACTGATTGTCGCGTATGTATTTATCGCGGTGGTGCCGATTCTGTTGCTTTTGACGTTGGGTGTACTGGCCGGACGGATTCTGTACTCGCAGCTGGGCGCGTATCTCCTTTATGAAGATATTCACGCACGCATCAACACCATCGGGGATATGGCCGAGCATATTGCCGCGGCGCACGGAACTCCCATTGCGGGGTTGAGCGAGGAAGAATCGGAGCACATTCTGGCGTCGCAATCGCACGCGGTTCACGACCGGGAACTGCCGGGGCTGAGCATAACTTTTTCAGAGGATCCGTCATTTCTGCGCAAAGTGACTGGGGGCGGGGACGCATTTTCCGGACTGCTGCAGGAGGAAGACAAACTGTCGCTTACAAGCATACGGTTGATTCGCGGGCCGCGCGGAATCCGCGTGGTGAAATTGCAGGTCCCGGTTACTCCCGAGTTTCTGGCGGCTATTGCGCCGGATTTGGGCGCGATCCAACTAAACCTGATGCAGAAATTTACCGGTGCTCCACGGCAGACGGTGATTTATAAATCGGGCGACGAGCAATACGCAGCCGGCGGGCGGATTGCGGCAAAGTCGAGGAGTTTGCAGCCGGAAGGGTTCTGGTTCGATCCGTCGGTCAGCGTCGTGTCGAGGCTGAATTCCGTGTATGTCTCGCGGGATGGAGCGGTGGAACACAACCGGCCGGTACTGGCGCTGACGAATGCGAGGCCCTCGCGATTGAATATGCGGATTTTCAATTCGCTGGGGGAGTTGCGAGATTCCTACCTTTTGCTTCTTATTATTGTGGGCGCGGTGTTTCTGCTGATCGAGCTGGCGGCGTTGATCACCGGAATCAATATGACGCGACGGATTACCACGGCGATTGCCGAGCTGTACCAGGCGACGCAGTATGTACAGAGCGGCGATTTGACGCATCGCGTGCGGGTGGAGCGGCGGGACCAGCTGGGAGTGCTGGGCGAATCGTTTAATCTGATGACTGGATCGATCAGTGGATTGATCGAAGAGCAAAAACAGCGGCAGCGGCTGGAGAACGAAATATCCATCGCGAGGGAAGTGCAGAACCAGCTTTTCCCGAAGAGGCTACCGTCGGTGCCGGGAGTAGAGGTGGAGGCTATCTGTAAAGCCGCGCGGTCTGTCAGCGGGGATTACTACGATTTCATACAGTTGACGCCGACGCACATCGCGGTGGCTATCGCGGATATTTCGGGAAAGGGAATTTCGGCGGCGCTGTTGATGGCCAGTCTGCAGGCGGCGCTGCGCAGCCAGTTGTTGATGGGCGGGAGCGAAACGCTGGGAACGGACGAACTGGTTTCGCGGCTGAACAAACACCTGGTGCGTAATACTGCCGATGATCGCTTCGCGACATTTTTCATCGCGGTGTATGACAGCGCGACGCGGACGGTGAGGTATACCAATGCAGGGCATCTGCCTTCATTTCTGATCAGCGAGAACAGAGTAGACCGACTCCTGGACAAAGGCGGCATGGTGCTGGGAGTGTACGAAGAGTCCACGTATGAAGAAAATTCGCTGCAGGTGCCGCCGGATGCGCTGCTGGTTGGCTACAGTGACGGACTGGTGGAGCCGGAAAACGTGTATGGAGAAGAATTCGGGATACGGCGACTGCAGGAGGCGGCAGTGCGGGTGCAGAGTGTCGGCGCCAAGCAGCAGTCGCGGAATCGCTGATGACCGCCGCGGAAGAATGGGCGGGAAGCGCGGAACAGGCGGATGATATGACGGTGATCGTGGCGCGGATGCGGTAGAAGGCGGTAGGCGGCTGGGCTATACTGGCACGCTTTCCAAAAATTGGCGGAGGGGAGAGGGATGTCGCTACGGAATCGAGTGGCGCTGGTTACCGGAGGAAGCCGCGGCATCGGGCGCGGAATCGCAACGCGGCTGGCGAAGGATGGGGCGCGAGTGGCCATCGCCTACCGGTCGAACAAGGCGGCGGCGCAGCAGACCTTGCGGCAACTGCAGGCCAACGGCGTGGAAGGCGTGGCGGTGGAGACGGACATTTCCGATCCGTCGCGGGCGGAGCAACTGGTTAAGACTGTGGTGGAACGTTTTGGGCGGCTGGATGTGGTGGTAAACAACGTAGGTGATTTTCGCTGGGGCACGGTGCTGGAAAGCTCGCTGGAAGATTGGAAGGGGATTTTTTCGTCGAATCTGCTGACGGTGCTTTACGTGACCCGCGCGGCGCTGCCGCACATGCGCAAGGGTGCGCTGGGGGCGGATTATTAATCTGGGCGCGGTGGGGGCGGAGCGGGCGTTCGGCCAGGCGAAAATTTCCGCGTATGCCGCGGCGAAGGCTGCGGTGGTGGCGTTGTCGCGTTCGCTGGCGCTGGAAGAAGCGAAAAACGGAATTACCGTGAACGTCGTGAATCCTTCCAGCATCGACGAGAACGAGCTGACCCTGAGCGAAGCGCGGAGCATGCGCGATGCGCGGTTTCCCATCGGGCGGCCGCCCACGGTGGAAGATGTGGCGGCCACGGTGGCGTTTTTCGCCTCCGAAGAAGCTGAATATGTCACTGGCCAGGTGATGAACGTCAGCGGCGGATGGATGTTGTAGCCGCAAACGAACCCCAAACATGAAAGCACTAACCGCAGAGGAAATGCGCGAGGTCGATCAGGTGACCACGGCGCGCTTTGGCATTTCCGGAGCGCAGCTGATGGAGGCTGCCGGTCGCGCGGTGAGCGACGCGATTTTGCGCGAGTTCGATGGCGGCTCATCGGAGACAACGCGAAAATGTGCGCGGGTCTCGATTTTGTGCGGAAAAGGAAATAACGGCGGCGACGGGCTGGTGGCGGCACGGCACCTGAAAGTCGTGGGGATCGAAGCGGAAGTTTATTTGTTTGGCGAACCTTCGAAGATGGCCGGAGACGCGGGCGAAAATTTTCAGCGGTGGCGGAACAGTGGCGGTGCCGTGCAGATGGTGGACAGCGAACGGAGCTGGGAGAAAATCGTCCGGCGATCGCGGGCTCCCACGTGATTGTCGATGCGTTATTGGGGACTGGATTGCGTGGGGCGATTACGGGCGTGGTGGCGCGGGCGATTGCGGACGTGAATGAAATGTCGCGTGAAGCTACGGCGGTGCGGCCGAGTTTGATTATTGCGGTGGATATGCCGTCGGGGTTGCCGTCGGACGGGGAAGCGGCCGATGGTCCGGTATTGAGCGCGCACAAGACGGTGACGTTTACCGCGCCAAAAATCGGGCAACTGGTCAGCAGAGATGCTGCAGCGGGAGGGGCGCTGGAAGTGCGGCAGATTGGGTCGCCGGCGGAACTGGTGGAAGAGACTGGAAAGGGGCCGGTGCGATGGGCCTCGGTGGAGGAATTTGCGGGGCTGCCGCTGGTGCGGGCGGCGGATGCGAACAAGGGAACGTATGGGCATGTGCTGCTGGTGGCGGGTTCGCTGGGAAAAAGCGGGGCAGCGGTGCTGGGTGGGCGCATGGCGTTGCGCGGCGGGGCGGGACTGGTGACCGTAGCGACTCCTTCGGTGATTTTGCGGATTGTGGCGGCGGCGCAGGCGGAGTACATGACGGTGCCGCTGGAGTCGACTGCGGCGGGGACGATGGCGCTACGAAAGTAGGGCGGGCACAAACTGGAAAGAAATCGAAAAAGGCAAAAGTGTACTGGCTGTCGGGCCGGGATTGGGGACCGATGCGGAAACACAGGAAGAATTCGCGCCATCGTGCGAGCGACGGAATTGCCGGTGATCGTGGATGCGGACGGGTTGAATGCGTTTGATGGGCGGGCGGATGAATTGCGTGCGAGAAGGAGCAAATTTCTGGCCATCACTCCGCATCCCGGGGAAATGGCACGATTGCTGGGATGCTCCATCAAGGAAATTCAGGAGGACCGGTTGAAAGCGGCGCGTGAAGCGGCGAGCAGATGGAACGCGCATGTAATCCTGAAGGGATTTCACACCGTGATTGCGTCGCCGGATGGAAGCGTTTTCGTGAATACGACAGGGAATGCCGGGCTGGCGAAGGGCGGAACCGGGGATGTGCTGACCGGGCTTTTGGCGGCGCTGACGGCGCAGTTCAAGACCGGGGAGTGGATGAGGGTTCTGGCGTTGGGCGTGTATCTGCATGGAATGGCGGCGGAATTGGCGGTGGCGGCGATGGATGCTTCTGGATTGATCGCCGATGATTTAATTTCATCGATTCCACGTGCGCGAGCGAAACTTTTGAGGGAGCTGCAAGCGAGTGGCTGAGGAAGTGGTGACTTCATCGGCGGAAGAAACTGTCGCGTGGGGTCGGGCGTTTGCCGCGCGATTGAAGGCGCCGGTGGTGGTGTTGCTAGTGGGGGAGTTGGGCAGCGGGAAGACGACACTGACGAAGGGGATCGTGTCGGGGCTGGGGGCGGCGAGCGAGGACGAGGTTACCAGTCCCACGTTTACGCTGGTGCATGTGTACGGGGCTTCAGCGAAAGTGTATCACGCGGATCTTTACCGGATTGAGAATTTCCATGATTTCGAGACGCTGGGGATGGAGGATGTGTTTGAGACACCGGCGGTGGTGATACTGGAATGGGCGGAGCGGTTTCCGTTGAGCTCGCCTTGGCCGCAGGTGAGGGTGCGGTTGGAGCATTTGGAGGGGGATAGGCGGAGATTGACTGTGGTTTCGGGGGATGGGGAGTAGATGGGTGCGCGTACATTACCGAAATCCCCACACGCAAAATCGGCGTGTGGGGCACCCAAAAGCGGGCGGCGGCGTGGTTTTGGTGCGTTGACTGGTTAACGGCTAACTTTCTGGGAACGTGATAGTGGCCACTTCTTGCTGCGCTGTGGGGCGGCGGTAAACTGGTGGATGTCCCCTGTGGTGGAGTGCATGGCAAACGTTTCACTATCCCTGACGCCGGGTGCGACGGAAGCGGCAGCGCATCGAACTCAAGAGCTATAACGTCACCATTCCGATGGGTTCGTTCTCCATTGGAGTGGATAACATTCACCATGACGTTTTTTTGAGCCCGAAATTCGTGCAGGCGGCGCGCGATTATCTATTTGAGCTGATCCGCCAGAACACCAAGGCGACGTATTTTCCGGGGATTGAACTGCGGGCCAACCGCGGGCCGGATAATGCCGGCGTTTCGCAAACTGCTGATCGACCTGCTGCAAAGTTCGCTGACGCAAGCGAAATACCACAAGAACATCGAGATTGATCTGCTGTTCCGGCTGGCGCTGCTGAAATTTCTGACCGCGGAGACCGCCAACCAATTTTCCAATCTGATCCTGGAAGGGAAGGAGTGGGTTCGGCAGCGAGGTGAACATTTCGAACGCAGCCAGCAGGCGCACGTAATCAAAGCGCGTCTGTCGGAACTGCAATCGGTGCGGCGAACGGTGATCCGCGTGGTGGGACAACAGCTGGCGCACATCATCGGGGACGCGGAAGAGCACGTGATTTCGAAAGCGAGGCGGGCGCTGTTTGGCGAGGAGTTCGCGCCGCTGTATGAGTTGTTGAAGAACCGGCTGGTGTTTCTGGACGGCGGCAAAGACGATGTTTATTTTTTGGAGCACTATGTATTGCTGGGGAATTATGCGCGCGACCTCGACCGCTTCGAGGCCATGGACCTGCTTTTCCAGGGACTGCTGCGAAATGCGGGACTGCCGATCGAGCAGGATCCCGCGCACGTGGAAGCGAAGAAGGAGCACCGCGCTTTACTGGAGCAGGCGCAGGCAACCCGTGAGGATATAGCCACGCTGGAAGCGCAGGCAGGCGCGGCAAGGAAAAAAATTGAGCGCGGGGATGGTTTCATTACCAAGTTTCTCAGTTCCGGCGATCCGGCTGACCAGAAGGCCGCGCTGGCGGATATCGAACTACGACTGAAACATCAGGAAGGCAAACTAGAGCAAATGGGGCCGCGGATCGACGCGGCGAAACAGAAAGTGGATTTCTGGGATAAGCGATTCGAAAGCCATCTGGGCGATTACCTGAACCATTCGGATACGGCGCGGAGATTGTTTGACTCCTCGGGGGCGCCGGAAGGTGAGGCACCGGTACGGTCGCGACTGCTGTGCGCAACTGGTGAGCAAACTGGAAGAGCAGGAACTGTTGCAGCACGCGCTGGCGGGATACGAAATCCGGCCGCTAGCTTCGGAATACAGTCCACCGGTGCACTTGCAGCAACTGCGCAAGGCGCTGGTATCGAAGGACGAAATGAAACGGGTGGCGCAGGTGCTGAAGCACGTGCCGGCACGACAACTTGTCGATGAAACCGATCGAAGAACTCTCCAAAAAACTACATCGCTACTCGCGCGAAGAAATACACGGCGCAGGTGTTGAAGTTCGCCGTGGATTTTCTGCATTTGAGGCGCGACTTGCGGGACGCCGAGCACCTGACGGCGTGCATGGAGCGGATACACCTGGTGACGACGGAGCAAGTGCGGGAATTGTCGCGGCTGAACAACCGGCTGTACGAGTGCGTGCTGCAGGAAGAGGCGCAGCCCAAGCAGGATCACGTGGTGTCGCACGTGATTATCAAGGCGGACGTGCGCGGGCTCGACGAAGATGACCCAGGACCTGTTGGCTCGAGGATTGAGTCCGGCGTCGCACTTCAGCCTGAACCTGCACGAGCCGGTGAAGAAGCTGCTGGACCGCTACGGCGCGAAAAAAGTATTCATCGAGGGCGACGCCATCATTCTGGCGATCTTCGAGACGGAAGCGACGCGCACGTACGCGCGCGCGGTGGCCAAGGCGTGCATACTTGTCGCGGCAGATTCTGACGGTGTGCAGCACTTACAACGAACGTGCGGCGGCGAACGATTTGCCGCCGATCGAACTGGGCGTGGGCGTCGCGTACCAGGGCTCGGCGCCGACGTACTGGACGGACGGGGATTCGCGCATCATGATTTCGAAGGCGCTGAATCTTTCCGACCAGCCTGTCCGGTTGCGCGAAACTGGCGAAGCGCTTGCTGACTAACCAGAAGTCGGATTTCTCACTGTTTCAATTTTTGACCGCGCTGGAAGGCGCATCGCCGGAAGAGCTGGACGAATTTCTAGTGCGCTACAACATGAACGGGATCGAATTGAACGAAGAAGGATTTCAAAAGCTGGGAGAGGAAATATCGCTGGACTCGATCGAGACCAAGCTGGACATGCCGTGGGGAAAGGAGAACGTGTCGCTGTTTTTTGGCGAAGTGCCCATGGGCGAATCAGTGGAACTGCTGGTGCTGCGCAAGGGTTACGCTCGGCAATTGCTGGCGGACGGGAAGGTCGGAGAGGTATCTTCGCATCCCTATTACGAAGTGTGTACAAATCCTGGGCTGTATGAACTGGTGGCCGCACTGATCCGCAGCCAGCAGGTGGCGGCGGTGGGCGATGCGAGCGCGTAGGCGGACCGCCAGAGTGTGGAGTTGTAGCATGAATTGTTTATTTCTTCGGAAGCCGTAATCCATAACAAGACATTCGAAAGCAGCGGCTGCATGGCAGAATGGGGCATGCCTTTAACGAACTTGGCCCGGGTGATGCTGGTGTGGGCGACGCCAAGCGTTGCGCATCAAGTGCGGCACTGGATTTACCAGCTTGGCGGACTGGGATTAATCCCGCTCGGACTCATTGATAATTCGGTGGTGCCGATTCCTGGCAGCATGGATGTTTTGACCATCGTGCTGGCGGCCCGCGATGGGCGGTACTGGTTTTATTACGCAATCATGGCGACGATCGGTTCGGTGCTGGGAGCGTTCGTGACCTTCCGTCTGGCCCGTAAGGGCGGTAAGGAGACGCTGAAGCGGAGACTTTCTCCGGAGCGAGCCAAGCAAGTAGTGGCCATTTTCTCGCGGTGGGGATTCTGGTCGATTGCGATAGCAGCGCTGTTGCCGCCGCCGGTGCCTATGGTTCCGTTCGTGATTGCCGCGGGAGCGACGCAGTATTCACCGAAAAAGTTTATGGCGGCGCTGACGTTGGGGCGTGGCGTGCGCTATACGTTGTTGGCGTTGTTGGCCCAGCGTTACGGGAGACAAATCATCGGATTCCTTCGTTCTCATGGGCATCCGTATGTATATGCGGGTGTCGCGGCGGTGATTATTGCAGGCGTGATTTTATTTGTGCTGATGTCGGTGAGGAAAAAGAAGCACGCAACGGCCTGACGCGGCTGTAGAAGATGGCAGAAGTTTCAAATAGTAAGCTACGCGGTGCGCGGTTGCACGGGGCGAAAGTTTCTTGCGGCCAGAACAGTGAGAGCCACAAAAAGCAGCAAAAGCACCAACTGGGCGATCTTGAAGGGCGGTTCAGTTTGCGTGGGCGCCAGAGCTTGCAAACCCGCCACCCGCCGGAAAAGCTGAACGACCAATACGAAACAATTCAGATATAGAGCAATCATGGAGCTGACCACGTAGCCTGTGCGCCAGCCGCCCTCCATATGTCTTCGATAGCGCGCGAAAATGGCGATGGCCAGAACCACAAGCGATATGGCTCCGACCACATAGGACGGCTTGAAACCTTCATAGGGAAACATGAAGCCGGTGACGCTGGTGAGCACGGTGGTCCACAGGAAGAGAGACGTCCAGCCATCGAACCGGATGGCGGTCATGAATCCGTAGAGCACGACGAAGCCGGAAAAGATTCCGACCAGGCTGATCAGCACGTGAAAGTCAGTGAAGATCTTCAGAAGCATCCGGCCCTCCTACCTTGATTAGTTGTGAGCGCCCCTGGGCCAAAACGATGGCTTTCAGTGTCGCCGTTAGATAGCGCTGAACGATCTGCGAGAATCACGCCGACGCGCGCTGCGATTGGCGCAAGAAAGCGAAAAGCTCGGCATTGACCTGGTCTTTGAGCGTGGAGCACATACCGTGAGGAGCGCCGGGATAGACCTTGAGGATGGAGTCTTTCACGATTTTGGAAGAGAGCATAGCGGCTGCGCCGATGGGCACAATCTGATCGTCGTCGCCGTGAAGAATCAGAGTGGGAACGTCGAACCTTTTGAGATCTTCGGTGAAGTCGGTCTCGGAGAAGGCCTTGATGCAATCGTAGGCGGCTTTGTGCCCGCAGAGCATGCCTTGCAGCCAGAAAGAATCGCGCAAACCCTGGGAAACTCTTGCGCCGGCGCGGTTGAAACCGTAGAAGGGGTTGCTGAGCTCGATGAAGAATTGAGCGCGGTCGGCCTGGACTGAGGCGCGAAGCTGGTCGAATACTTCTATCGGCAAGCCGGCGGGATTGGCAGGGGTCTTCAGCATCAGCGGTGGAACGGCGCTGATGAGCACCGCACGGGCGACGCGCTTGGTGCCGTGGCGTCCAATGTAACGAGCGACTTCACCACCGCCGGTGGAATGGCCGACGTGAACAGCATCCTGGAGGTCGAGATTTTCGACCAGCGCGGCCAAGTCGTCGGCGTAAGTGTTCATTTCGTTGCCGTCCCAAGGCTGACTGGAACGGCCATGTCCGCGGCGGTCATGAGCGATGCAACGATAGCCGCGGGCGGCGAGGAAGAGCATCTGATCTTCCCAGGCGTCAGCGCTGAGCGGCCAGCCATGGCTGAAAACGATGGGTTGTCCTGCGCCCCAGTCTTTGTAGTAAATTTTGGTGCCGTCTTTGGTAGTAAAGGTGGCCATATGAGTTCGCTCCTTTAGGAATGGGACGGAATCATAACGTGAAATTGAGAAATTTTCACGTGGTCCGGAGCGAAGGAGCTTTCTTCCGGTGCAGCGGCGAGCATTGCTACATTGTTTGTTACTATCGGTTGCCAACCATGGAGGCGAAAATGGTCCGGTGACTGTCGCGGCCTTCAAAGCCGCCGATTCGGCCCTTCGCACCATTCCGCACAAAAACGCAGCACGACGCAAAACCGCTTGATTCCACGGCCTTTCGCCGATTCGTCATCTTGCGACTAAGCGCACCTAAGCGCACAATTCTGCATATCGAATAGCCCCTCAGTAGCACTGAGCTTTTGCGCCGCTGGTAACGGTAGAAGTCTAGGAGTTTGTTTTGCTGCAAACTACATAGCTATTCTGGAAGAAATTGTCGCAGAAACACTTTCCGAACGAAGCGTCGCGCGGTGCTCAAGCCAGAGGGAGCGATAGTTGATGGCTAAACTGGAAGAAGTTTTTGGGGTAAGTGCTAAACCTATTCGTTCATACGTCGAACGGGATGAGAGGATGCACGCTTCAAGGACGCCCTGCTGTCCGATAAACAAATCGTGGTTTATGGGTCGTCGAAACAAGGAAAAACGGCTTTGGTTTCAAAATACTTGCCCCTCGACCAAAATTTGCTCGTTAGCCTAACCCCAAAAACGTCCGTGTTAGATATATATCAAACGGTTTTGAGTCGGAGCGGCATCCGCATTTCCGGTGCGGTGACGGAAAGACGGTCAACGGAGGCGAACGCCGCGTTTAGTACCAGAGTCAAAGCCATGATTCCGATTCTCGGAGGCGGCGAGGTAGGGGCTTCGGGGGGTGTGAAATCAGGCTCAGCCAGCGAACAAAAGTTCGACGAAGTGCCGATAAACTTAGAGTTGCCGAGAACAAGTCGCTGACCTCCTTGGAAGAATCAGCTCAAAGAAGTGGGTCATTCTTGAAAATTTCCATTATTTGAACGATGAAATCCAGAAACAATTTGCATACGACTTAAGAGCATTTCAGGAATTAGGCTTGCGATTCGTTGTCCTAGGAGTGTGGAGAGAAAAAATCGTATGGCGCAATTCAACGGCGACTTGCTGGACAGAGTCGTGGAGATACCTGTCGAACCCTGGACACCTGTCGATTTCCACCGCGTCGCCAACAAAGGGGCAGAAGCACTTGCAATTTCTTTCTCCGCCGAACTACTACAAGAGGCGATAAACGCATCATTTTCGAGCATAGGCGTGTTTCAGGAGCTTCTGAAAGGAATTTGCTTGGAAGAAGGAATTCAAGAGACTCAAAGAAGTGTACGTGCGCTTAGTGATTTAGGAACGCTTCGAGAAACTATGAAGGCGAAGGCTATAGAATATGCCGCTCGGCATCAACGGGCGCTCGAAGCGATTGCTGCGGGTCATACCACTGGCGGCGCTAAAAGCGACCTTGCGCCGCTGTACCTACCGTATTACTTGGTCAGAGTTGTGCTTGAAGGTGGATATGAAGGCATTGCGAATGGCATGCGGCGTGCGGATATTCACGAGCGAATTCGACAGATTCATCACCGCGGCGACGATGTGCGGGGCTCAGATATGAGCAATCTTCTTTCAGGGCTAGCAAATTTACAATCCGTCAAAAACATTTCGCCTCCGATTATCGACTACGATGCACAGAATCGGATTCTACAGGTCGTAGACTCTACTTTTTATTTTTTCATCAAAAATTCTGACTTAAAAGAAATCGTTGAGTCACTACAGAACCCTCTAAGCGTCAGATAACGGGCCGATTTGCGGGTTGGTTCAATTTCTCCACTGCGCGTTTCGCTGGCGTGCAACGCAATCGCAAGCAATCGTTAATCCCATAATAAAATTCGCGCGCGCCTGCTCCCACACTTTCGTGTCAACGGAAAAACCAGCATCAGTAGGATTTTCCGGCGCGAACCGACTCACAAGGGCGGCGACGAGTATTTTTTTATCGACCGGCATTTTGCCGTCCAAGGCTTTGATGGCCGACTGAACAATGCGAACGCACATTTCGATAATATCGTCAGGCTTCCCCATTTGCGGGTCGAAATGTTTCTGCGGAAAATTGGACGATAGCGGCGGCTTACACGCACCCGGCCGAAACTCAGGACATTGCAGAACTTCATGGGCGAGTCTTCGCGCCTTGCAGAATCCCACTCCGTATTTTTTGGCCAAAGTCTTGATGTAGCCTTCGCGGGCTTTCACGGCTTCGACAAATCGACGTTCGTTTTCCACCGGAGTCGGATAGCCGATTCCGTCCTTGCGACGAAAATTATGTTCATGCGCCACTTTGTAGACTGCGGAGACGGCGACGCCAAGATGCTTAGCGATTCGATAGCCGCCCCAATTCCGCTCAAACAATTTCATAATTGTCTTTTCTGGAACGGGCAGACAGGTGGGCAAACGCATTTCTCGCTGCGCTTTGCTTACGGCCGGCGCGCCAATCTTTAGCTCGCGGGCAATAACGCTTTGTCGCACGCCAGCGAGAGTCATCGCGCGGATTTTCTTTTTCTCTTCCGCCGTCACATGCCATCGAAATTTGGGATTTGCTTTTCTCATCTGCCTACCCTTTTAAAAATGCGCTGCCTGCCAATGTAATCGCCTTGCCGCGGGTCCGGTGATTGCGTCCGCGAACCGGGAGTTCCGCGCGACGCGGGCACTGTGCACGATTTGTGAGAATTCTCCGAACACTGGTCTCGCTGACCGGAAAACGCTGCGCCAATGCCACCGGGCTTAAATTTTCGGTGTCGGCGAGAAACAAAAGTTGCTGGACTTGTTGCGGCGACAGCCGCCCGCGATGGCCTTCGTCATCAAGTTCGATTTTCTTTTGTCCCCTTAGGTGCCAGCGCCGGGCGTGTGGGAATTTTGCAGAGTCGAAAACTGGCGATTGACGCTTCCAAGAGTTGCACGGCAAAACTCTCAATCGTAGAAACGGAACTCACAGTGGCCATTTCTGAAAGCGACTCACGCAATGATTTACGAAGGCGAATCCGAATTTCGTTCGGTGATTGCGGCGCAGTGTCCAATGTTGGCGCGACTCCTGAATTGTTTTTACGAAAGTACTTCCCACGTGGCCGCGGTGAGAAGTACGCCGCCAGCTCCAAACGTTGGACCGCTTATGCACAGGTACAGCGACGGAACGTCCTGCCGAAGAAACAGAGACGCATTTCCGGCGCGTGCCACGTCTGGCGCTGTCGTACCCGCATTCGGGTCGCCAGTTCCGCAAAAAATGCCGGTCGAATTCGTCAACTTAAGGCCGCCGCCCGGATAACCTGTGACTTGTGACATTTTTATTTGTCTCCTACAACTCTTCCGTTGAACATCGGCACGATGTCGACACGCGCATCGACAGTGACCGGCCGATAATCCGGTTGAACGTAATTCGGTACTTTGTTTTCGCCGATGTTCAGAGCATTCGCGTTCGGCGTTGGCCGGATGAAAACCAAATCATTCGGCGTGGGATTGTGAGTTCCCGGTTGAACGTAGGCCATTGTTAGGACTCCTCATCCGTTGCGCCGCCGAAAACTTTGGCGACTAGGTCATCGTCGGCCGACCCGGTTGGAATCTGGCGCTGGCCATAACGCGGAATCGCTCTGCCACGGCCGGGCGCGTCTGGCGCAATGGCCGAAATTCCTGGAATTATTTCCAGTTCGTCGCGGTGGTCGGCCAGCATTCCTTTGCGTGTCAGTTCACCAATGCGCCGGCGAATTCGTCGCACTTGTCAACCATGTTGCG
The DNA here is from genome assembly GCA_963819625.1 of uncultured Acidobacteriota bacterium. Classification (GTDB taxonomy): domain Bacteria; phylum Acidobacteriota; class Terriglobia; order Acidiferrales; family UBA7541; genus Acidiferrum. The sequence continues at coordinate 6,155 of CAWFWY010000013.1, read as the reverse complement.
GATGCGGCTTGGCGGCTTTTGTGGAATGCATGTCTGGACGAATCTGGTTCTTCCACTTCCATGGCAGCCGCGTGCGCGTCGGCGTCATTCGCAAAATGCTCCCGCAAACTCTTGAGAAATTCCTGCGCTGCTTTCATCGACCCTCCAAGGTATTTAAAATTCCGCGGCCACTGCCCGCAACATGTTTTCGACGGTTGGGTTGTGGTGTGGAAATTCTGCCAGCCACGCGTCTAGGACTTGGCTGGCACTTTTTCCCGAGCGCGCATTGCTCCGCGGAAATACTCGCGGTAGCCCGCACGCGGGTCAACCGAGAAGCGTTTTTCTAGTGTCGATGGTTCGCTGGCTGGCTTTTTGCTTCCGGCGGATTGCTCCGCAGATGCCGCAATCTTTTTGAAAATGGCCGTTGCTCTACGGTCGATGACCGCAACCTCTTTCGCCAAGCCGACAACGTGTTCCGCTCCGCCGAGCGCGACGCCGAGCTCCGCATCCTTGTAAAATTTCTCGAATTCCAATCCGGCCCATCGCTAATCTCCGTCTCGATGTCCTCCATTGCGAACAAGTCGTGGAATTCAAGTGCAGCACCGTTTGGCATTTTGCTTACCTCCAAATTTATGTTTCCGACTTTTTCGGACCGGCGAACCCGAACATTGCGCCGCTTTGATTATTTTAACGCAAAACGGTTGACCGGAATTCGAGCTATCGCCGGAGCCGACGATTACAAAATTTGTCGGTGTGCCTTCCGGCAGAACGGCCGGGTCGAACATCATTGGTTCGGGAAGAAAGGTAATCGGATTAATTCGGTACGACTGGTTTGGTGGATTAGGCATGTTCGGGCACCTTCAAGCGAGCGAGTTCCTGCAAAAGTGTGTTGCGCTTGGGGTAGAGTACGTCGGCACGCTTGCGAAGAAGTCGCCATTCCCGGTCCACGCTGGCAAATCCATTCATCGATGCAGATTTCATTCGGATGATTCGCTGATAGTAGTCGGTCTGCAAAGCATGAGTTCGTCGAAATTCGCCTATCTCCGAATTCAGCGTGGCGAGTTCATCCTCGACGCAGCGAAATTATCTCCAGTAGTTCCGCGTAGTGGTCGACGGTAGGCTCAGGCGCGACGGTAACGGCTTGCGATTGTGAAAAGGGCCACATGTACAGAAGTCATCATAGAACAAAAGCACCACAAACGAGCCCCCCTGACGGCTAGGGCAACTTGCAGAAATCGCTACGGGTAAGTTATTTTCGTCGCGGATTCGTCAAGCGGCGGAAGCGGCACTACGGGCACTTGATTTATGGCCGATTGGTGGGCGCACAACGCATCCTACGCGAGTCGGAATCATCGGAGGCATTGCGCTCTGCGTTGCGCAATCGGAAACGCTGCGTCCCGGCCCAAGGAGCCGACGACAACTCACGAGATGCCAAAGCGCTCCTTTAGGAGTGTAGCGAACCACCTCCACAACGTGACGGTAAATTGACCGCGGGACTGGCAGGGTTTCGAAATAATTCCAGTAACTGGAGGCGGTCATCCGGTCTCTGTGGCCTTGGTTGCTCCAATCATGTACTGCAAGGTGGGCCCGGCTTCGTGTGGTTCTTCGGATCTCAACAGTTTTCAACTGCGATTCGTTCGGTCGACTGTCACCAATCCAATCGAGGAGTTCGCAAATCGGCGAAGTCCCGCCTTTGTCCGTGTTGTGTCCAATCACCCTTAGGACAACAAACCTGCCCGAGAGCAGCCGATAGGCAATGAGTTCTCCGGTCTTCCAATCGTTCGACTCACGAAACCGCTTTCGAACTCGTCTTTCTGGCGGCTGCGACGACGTTAGTTGTGCCCGAAGTTTGTCAAGGACAGCACGACGCTTTCTGTAGTCTTTTGAGTCGGCATCCCAACGGGATAGGTCTGAGCCGCCGTCAATTGCGTTCAGTGCTTGCTTTAAAACTTGCGGCTCAAGGCGCCCCCATACTTCCATTGAGTGGCGGCTAGCGCGAGCCAAAAGACTGGAGCTTCGTCGGGGTCTTTAAGCGATGCCGACCACTCGCGAAGTAGTTTCTTTGTCGCTTCGGGTCCGCTCAGTCCATCACTAAGGAGGTCAACATAGCCATCGCGCACGTCGCACGCCGTATCGTCGGAGAAGACTGCCGTGCCCAACGCCCATGCCGTCAAAACTATCATTACGTGAGTTGTCGCTACAAATCGTAGGTCCTGATTAACGTTAGTGCTTTATCGGAGGCGCGCTTTCAGGAAGAAAGAGTGCACGAGCACGGTGCTCCGGCGCGCTTTCGATAAAGCCGTTAGAAGGAAGCCGCCCGTGGTTGCGGCGGACGCGGGCCTTATGCAAATTCAATGGAGGGAAGGTGCGGTGTCGAGGTGCGCCGAGGTTGTGCGGCAGAGCACGCCAGACGACAGCGGGAGCTGAAAGGGTGACGAAAGCGCAAAACAAGGCTTGAGAAAGTGGAAGGGCGTGGTTTGCGGAATGGCCAGGCGCAGAGAGACTGAGTGCGCTGACACACGCAAAGATTTCTTGTGGTAGAGAGTCGTTTCATGCGGCCTCGGTGACCAGGGCGGGAGGAGAACGAAGTTGGATCTCGGCAGCAGTGAGTCTTTCGATGACCATCATCGGCCCACCGCATTTTGGACAGCGCCAAAGATCACTGGAGTCTTTGCAGGCTGAGATATCTTGCTCTGTTTGCGGCGCTGAGCCGAGCAGATGGAAGCAAAGTGGCAGGAGCATGGTGCGTCGCCGGTTGGCGAGGAACCCGAAGTTGCGAATGCGCACGAAGCCTTTTGGAAGCAGGTGCAACAGGAAGCGGCGTAGGAACTCATCGAGAGAAAGAGTCATCAATTTCTGTTCGTTGTTGTGAGCAGAATCGCGCCAGCGAAAGGTGACCTTGCCTTCGACAAACGAGACCAAGCGATGATTGGAGATGGCCACGCGATGGGTGTAGCGGCCCAGATACTGGAGCACATATTCGGGTCCACCGAAAGGTGGTTTCGCGTAGACCACCCAGTCCTTTCGAAACAGTGGCCGTAGCCAGGCGGCGAAGGTCCTGGGCTGAGCGAGCAGTGTCAGGTTCCCATGAAAGACGAGTTGGTGATCACCGAAGGCTTGTCTGAGGGCAGCAACAAACTTGCCACGGAAAACGCGACGGAGTACGTGAATGGGAAGAAAGAACCGATCGCGTGATTTTACCCAGTGCGTGTGATCGAGTGACAGGCCACCGGCGGGAATGACGCAATGGACATGGGGATGGAGCCCGAGCTTCTGATTCCAGGTATGCAGCACGGTGAAGAAGCCGATTTCCGCGCCGAGGTGTTTGGGATCGCGAGCGATTTCGAGAAGTGTTTCTGCACTGGCGCGGAACAGCAGATCGTAGATGACTTTCTTGTTCTGCAAAGCCAGTGGAGCGAGCTGCGGAGGAAGTGTGAAGACCACATGGACGTAGCGCGTGGGGAGAAGTTCTCTTTGCCGTGCGGCGATCCAGCGTTCCCGGGCCGCGGTCTGACACTTCGGGCAGTGCCGATTGCGGCAGCTGTTATAGGAGATGGTGGCACGATGCCCGCAGCGGGTGCATTCATCGAGATGACCGCCGAGTGCGGCGGTACGACAGCGCGCAATGGCCAGCAGTACTTTGATGTGCTTCCAGCTGAGCCACTGGCGATTTCGTTCGATGAAGGCAGCTCCCGCGCTGCGGATGAGATCGGCCACCTCGAGGGGCGGCCGGCTCATCTACTCCTCCTGCGTTGACCAGTTTTTCAGCTTCAGCGAGTCCAGAGGACTGGCGGTCGCGTGGAGATGACGTTCGGAAAGATGCAGGTAGATGGTGGTCTCTTTGAGATCGCGATGGCCTAACAGGATCTGAATGGTGCGCAGATCCGCGCCGGCCTCGAGAAGATGGGTGGCGAAGCAGTGACGCAAGGTGTGGGGATGGACTTGTTTCTTGATGCCTGCGCGCTTGGTGGCTTCCTTGCAGGCGTTCCGGGGTGTCTTCGTATCGATGGGCTGATCACTGTTGTGCCAACGGTTGCCTGGAAACAGCCATGCGCTGGATTTTCTCGGCAAGCGGCGCCAGTGCTCGCGCAGTTCCTCGAGCAGTTTTGCGCTGAGCATGACATCTCGGTCTGTGCGTCCCTTGCCGCCTTGAATGTGAATCACCATGCGCTTGCTGTCGATGTCGCTGACTTTCAAGTGTGTCAACTCGGCGTTCCGCACTCCGGTAGCGTAGAGCGTCATCAGCAGAATGCGATGGTAAGGAGTGAGCGCCGAATCGATGAGTTGCGTGACTTCTTCCTGGCTCAGGATCGACGGAAGGTGCAGACTGCTCTTTTTGAATAGGGAGTCTCAGCAATGCTCCAGGCCTTTTTTAGAGTCTTGATGTAGAAAAACCGCAACGCCGCGAGGCGGTTATTCACGGCACCCGACGACAACTTTTGCTTTTGAAATAACTCCGCTTGGTATTCGCGAATATGCCGCAGGCCCAAACGGTCCGGCGGACGGTTGAATCGTCGAGCAAAATCTTCGACTGTCCGGATGTAGTAGCGTGTGGTATGTTGCGAGTAATTACGACGCTGGAGTTCCTCCAGCATCATTTTGCGTAAACGGGTCACAGGGATGGCCTCCTTGTGACCCAAACTTATCTCAGCCGTTAGGCAACCACCGCTCCCTCACCTCACGCGTAGCGTCCGCCGCCGGGCGGCTTCGTTGTATGCCGGGCATGTTCAGCAGCTAGGAGGTGTAAATCCTCTACCCAACCTGATGGAGGTGAAGGGTTAGCGATGACGCAAGGGCTATCACCGCAAGGGAGGTCTGAAGGAAGCGTCAAGCAAATGTGCGAGTCGATGAACAAGAACCGAATATAAGGCGTGAGCGTCGGACGAGCGAGCAACGTACTGCGAAGTCCATAATCCATCAAGGATGCGAAGCGTAGATTCGGCGACTGTGCACAAAAGGCAGCCGTAATTACCCCGGGAGATCTGTCCTGTGTCGCTTCGGCGACTCAGAGAGCCGCGAGGCAATCTGACCGCAGGGAGAAGTCAGCAGAGGGGTAGAGATCACGTCGTCGGCGAAACTAGTGAGGCACTCCAATACCTAAAGGTGGAGCAACAGATAGGTCGAGCCGGAACGGTGATTGAAGACCCGAACGAGAGGAGAGGCGAGTAGGACATGGATCTCAAGCGCGACAAGCGGCAGAACATCCAAAAGAAATTGGACTTCTCATCCGAGACGGGTGAAGCCCGTCATGCCGGAAGGGAAGAGACCGAATCGCGTCCGGCGTGCATGAACCCGAAAGCCCAGCTAATACCATCCGACTCATGGAGGAGGTATGTGAGCGAGAAAACCTGTTGGAGGCATTACGACGGGTCGAAGGGCACCAAAGGTAGCGCCGGGATCGACGGTATGACCGACGGCCAACTCCGAGGCTACCTAAAGGAGTACTGGCTCACCATCCGGAAACAGCTGCTGAACGGGACTTACTCTCCGCAGCCCGTAAGACGGGTGGAGATACAGAAGCCGGACGGAAGTGGGGTGCGAAAGCTTGGCATCCCACTACGCTCGATCGATTCGTTCAGCAATCGGTGCTACAAGTTCTGCAGCGAAGGTGGAACAGAACGTTCTCGGAGTGCAGCTATGGATTTCGACCGGGACGATCCGCGCATCAAGCCGTAACCCAAGCACAGGTGTACCTTGCGGAAGGTTACGGCTGGGTGATCGACCTCGACTTGGAGAAATTTTTCGATCGAGTCAATCACGACAAATTGATGGGGCAGGTCGCGAACGCGTCGAAGACAAGCGCTGTTCAAACTCATTCGGGCGTTTCTAAACGCCGGAGTGATGGAGAACGGGTTAGTCAGTCCAAGCGTGGAAGGAACTCCCCAAGGGGGTCCACTTTCGCCGCTGTTGAGTAACCTCGTACTCGACGAACTCGATCGGGAGTTGGAGCGCCGTGGACATCGCTATGTTCGTTACGCAGATGATTGCAATATCTACGTGAGGAGTGAGCGAGCAGGTCAACGAGTGATGAAAAGCATCACGAAATTCATCACGCAGAAGCTCAAACTCAAAGTGAACGAGTCCAAGAGTGCGGTGGCGAGACCGCAAGAGCGGAAGTTCCTGGGTTTCAGCTTTACAGACGGACCCGAGATCAAGCGAGCAATCGCGCCGAAATC
>CAWFWY010000012.1:0-35650 GCA_963819625.1 uncultured Acidobacteriota bacterium | reverse complement strand
GTCTGCCTTAAACATTTGAGCAAGACTACGTATTGCTGTTCAGCTCTGCCAAAGCATTTTCTCCTTGCCACGATCTGCGCCGCGTGCCTATTGGTTTCTTCATGTGGTTCCTCAACCAGGAGCATTGAGTTGGCCAAGCGGAATGTCGGCCAATTCCACGCGCAGTTAGACACTGAGCAGTACGCTGCCATATATGCGGCATGCGACGATAAATTTCATCGCGCTACCAGCGAACTTGATTTCGTCAAACTTTTGGAGACGATCCACCGAAAACTTGGGAGCGTGCAGGCTTCCAGTTTACGTAACACCGGTATCGCCTGGTTCGCAGGCCAGGGAGCCACGGTCACGTTGGTCTATGACACAAAATTTTCTGAGGGTAACGCCAGCGAAAGGTTCGTCTGGCACATCAGAAACGAAAGCGCAGCTTTGTACAGCTACAACATCAACTCCAATGATCTGATCACAAAATAAGGCTCTGGGTGCTCCATCCTTGCGCCTTTTGCAAGGGTGGGCCCTGAGCCTTCTTGCTCGGACTTCAGACTCTCGCGCAGTTGCCTTCGGTTAGTCTGTTCTCTTGAATCCTCCAACAATTTCCAATGACAGCCTCCCGCCTTGTACATTCCTCGCTTTTTTTCTATCCTAGTTGGGTTCCCTTTTCCACAATTGTGGCGCTATGGTGCAACGGTTAGCACGCGGCCCTTTCAAGGCCGAAATACGGGTTCGATTCCCGTTAGCGCTACCAACCACCAATCTTCCCCGATCCTGAAAATCATTTCGCCGACGCGCAACTCCCACCTGCCGCGGCCTCCACCAGCTTTTGAATCGGGGACACCGGCATCAACAGCAATTGCCCCTTCGGTTTCTGCGCCTGCTGCAGCACCGCGATCTGCTGCTCTTTCCACGCCTCATCGCCGCCACCCTTCTCCAGCGTATACAGCGCCGCCAATCCCGCCGCAGCCGCCGCCGACAAATCCTGCGACGTAGCCGCCACTTCCTTCACCAGGAACGACAGCTGCATCAACGGCTGCAACTTCGCGTCGTTATCGCGCCACAAGATCAATTGCGCGCGCAATTGCGCCGCCAGCGCCGGGTCATGGCAACTCGCCGCCACAAATTTATCCACCAACTCGCCAAACTCCCGCCCCGCGCGGCTCTCTAGCGGAATGGCATCCACCACGCGGTTCATCGGCGTATCGCTCTGGGCAGGCGTCGCTACCGCCTCTTCCCGCGTGTAATCCTTCACCGGCTCAACCACGTCCGCTAGAGTTTTCAGCGCGCCGAATTCTTCGGAACTCGCCGCCCCGGCGATGCGATGCAGCATGGGCAGGTAATAGCTTCGGTGCGTCAGCCCCAGCCACTCCAGCTCCGCGCTCACCACATGCATCCGCGCGTACATCGACGCCGGATCGCGCACTTCCTGCGGCGACCACAAGCGCTCCGCAATCGCCGCATTCCGCGGCCATATGCGCGAATCGATATTCTCCGCGTTCACGTACTCCGACCACATGCACGCTTCGCCGCCCAGAATGCGCGCCTTCTCTTCCGGCGAAAGATTTGCCGCCGCATCGCTCATCGGATCCACGGCATAGTGCCGCGCCGCACTCCACCCCAGATCCAGGTAATACCCGTTCGAAAGAATCTCTCGGTAGCCCTGCCTGGCAGCAGCCGCCAGAGATTCCTGCCCGCGCCACGACTGGATCACGATATCTTTCGGCAGCGTGGGGTCCAGTACCTCATCCCAACCCACCATGCTCTTGCCGTGCTTGCTCACGATGGCTTGCAGTTTTTTGTTGAAATAAAGCTGCAAGCCGGCGTTTCCCTTCAAGTCATGCGCGCGAATGAATTCCTGAATTTTTGGATTGACGTCCCACTGCTTCCCATTCACTTCATCGCCGCCCACATGAAAAAAATGATCCGGAAAAAGTTTGCTCATCTCTCCGATAAATTCATCGAGAAATTTGTAAACCTTCTCATTCGTAGGATCCATCGCCGGATCGAAAACGCCCCACTTGCGCTCAATCGAGAAAGGCCCGGGCCCGCTCGCCAGCTCCGGGTAGCCCACAAACCAGGCCGTGCTGTGCCCCGGAACATCGAATTCCGGCACCACGCGAATCCCCCGCTCCCGCGCATACGCAATCAGCTCGCGAATTTCATCCTGCGTGTAGTAAAGCCCGTCCGAGCCCATTTCCGATAACTTGGGAAATTTCTTGCTTTGCACCCGGAAGCCCTGATTTTCCGATAGATGCCAGTGAAATACGTTCATCTTTACCGCTTCCATGCCGTCGATATTTCTGCGCACGACTTCCAGCGGAATAAAATGGCGGCCGGTATCGATCATCAACCCGCGCCACGGAAAGCGCGGCGTATCCTTAATGTTCACTGCTGGTGCGGCGAAGCCGTCCGGCGACACACTCACCAGCTGCAAAAATGTCTGCAAGCCGTGTAGCGCGCCCAGATCCGTCGGCGCAGTAATGCTCGCGCCGGTAGAACTCACCTCCAGAACGTAGGACTCGTCCTCGCCCAGCTCCTGCACCGGCTGGCTGTCATGATCGGTATGCACCACCAGCGTCGCCGTCGCCCCGTTCGCCGGCTTCCTTGCCATCAACAAACCAGTTTGCTTCTTCAGTCGCTCGCCAAATCGCTCGACCGCGGCCGTCAGCCGCGCATCCGTGTGCCCCGTCAACACCACCGTAAATCCGGCATCGATCTTCAAGCTGCCGCTGCCCATTTGCACATTCGCCGGCACCGGCATCAGGTTCAATGTCGTCATCTGTTGCCCCCGACACAGTGGCGCATAAAATAAAACTCCCCACACCACCGAACTCAGCGCCCTCAACCAGATTTCCCGCTTCCTCATTTTCTCGCCGCCCTCTCCTGAAAAAATGTCATCATCCGTCCGCAGCCTTCGCGCACCGCATACTGGCATAATCCAGTCGCTGGCGCAGCGATTTTCGCCTACGTTTGCCTGTCCCGCAAATCTCGGCTAGATTAGAATAATTACATTGAGCCGCGTTTGTGAACACCAATGAAAACGTCAATCGCCATCTATCCGGGCTCGTTCGATCCGGTCACCAACGGCCACCTCGATCTGATCGAGCGCGGCAATAAGATGTTCGACCTGGTTATCGTCGCGGTGCTGCAAAACGTGGACAAGCAGCCGCTCTTCACCGTACCCGAACGCGTCGAAATGCTCCGCGAAGTCACCAAAAAATGGCCCGGCGTGGAAGTCGATGTCTTCAAAGGCTTGCTGGTCGACTACGCCCGCAAGCGCGGCGCCGGCGTAATCCTGCGCGGCATTCGCGCCGTCTCCGATTATGAATACGAATTGCAAATGGCGCTGATGAATCGCAAGCTCGAACCGCGCCTCGAAACTGTTTTCATGCTGCCCGGCGAGCCGTACAGTTATCTCAGCGCCAAACTGGTGCGCGAAATCGCGCACCTCGGCGGGCCGCTGACCGATCTGGTACCCGCGGTAGTAGAACAAAAATTGCGCGCCAAAATTTCGTAACACAGCGCGCCATTTTGGCTGTAGTCGTTCGCGCGCGGATTGATCAGCATAAGCATCATCCGTTGCCACAGGAGAAAAGGTGCACTTAACCGATCGCATCAACCGCATACAAATCTCGCCCACCGCGGCCGTCATCACCGAAGCCGAAAAGCTCAAATCCCGCGGCGTGGACGTCGCCGACTTCGGCCCTGGCGAGCCGGATTTCCCCACGCCCGACCACATCAAAAAAGCCGCCATCAAGGCCATCGACGAAAATAAAACCAAGTACACCGCCACCGGCGGCATCATGCCGCTGCGCGAAGCGATTTGCGCTTGGCACAAGCGCGAGCTCGGCTCCGCCTACGAAGCCAAGGAATGCGTCGTCAACGTCGGCGGCAAGCATTCGATCTTCAATCTCGTCAGTCTGCTGATTCAAAACGGCGACGAGGTCATCATTCCAGCCCCCTATTGGGTCAGCTACCCCGATATCGTGAAATACGCAGGTGGCACGCCGGTTTTCGTGCAGGCCAGCGCCGAAGAAGGTTTCAGCGTAAAAGCCGCCGCCATCGAAAATGCCATCACCCCAAAGACGCGCATGCTCTTCGTGAATTCGCCAAGCAATCCATGCGGTGGTGTCGTTCCGCCTGAGGAATTCGAACGCATCCTCGCCCTCTGCAAAAAACACAAAATCTGGCTGATGAGCGACGAGTGCTACTCGCATTTCACCTACGAGCCGCACAAGCCTTACTCCATCGCCAGCGCTGCCGGCGCCAAAGATCACGTCATCATCATCGGTTCCATGTCCAAAACTTTCGCCATGACCGGCTGGCGCATCGGCTACACCCTTGCCCCCGAGCCGCTGGTGCAGGCCTCCATCAAGCTGCAAAGCCAGTCCACCTCCAATCCCACGTCCATCGCGCAATACGCCGCGCTCGAAGCCATGTGCGGCTCCATGGATTCCGTTCCCGTCATGCTCGCCGAATACACCCGCCGCCGCAGGCGCATCGTCGATGGACTCCGCGCCATTCCCGGCGTCACCTGCGAAGATCCCGGCGGCGCTTTCTATGCTTTCCCGAATATTTCCGCGCATCTCACCGGCAGCGCCGCCCTGGCCAAATCCTGCACCGAGCTCACCAAGCTCCTGCTCGACAAAGTGCAAGTCGCAGTCGTCCCCGGCGAAGCATTCGGCGCGCCCGGCTATCTCCGCCTCTCCTACGCCACCTCCATCGAGCGCATCGACGAAGGTTTGCGCCGCCTGGGCCGTTTTTTCAGTCGCGCGGAAGCCGCCTCGTAAACGTGCCGCACGCGCCCACACGTCCGGCGCCCACACGTATTGCCCCCAAGTTCATGCCACGCATCTGGGGTGCTCGCTCTCTCGCGCCCATTTTTCCCGAAAAAATAAATCTCCCCGAGCCCATCGGCGAAGCGTGGCTCACCGGCCCGCTCAGCGAAATCGAATCAGGCCCTCTGAAGGGTTCTCTCAAAGACGCCTGGCAGAAAATGCCCCCCGACTGGCGTGGCACCGAACTCATTTCGCCCATCGATTGTTACGATTTTCCCCTGCTGGTGAAATTTCTCTTCCCCACCGATCAACTTTCTATCCAGGTCCATCCCGACGATGCGTTCGCCACCCAGAACGAATCCCCCAACGCCTGCGGCAAAACAGAAATGTGGCACGCCGTCTCCGCCGATCCCGCAGCCACCCTCCTGCTCGGATTGGTGCCCTGACGTGGATCGCAACAAGTTCCAGTCAGCCATCACAAATGGCGGCCTGGAAACTTTTTTTCAGCGCTTGCCCGTTTCCACCGGCGACACTTTTTTTGTGCCCCCCGGAATGCCCCACACCATCGGCGCAGGCATGGTGCTTTGCGAAGTTCAGCAAAACTCCGACTTCACCTATCGCCTTTACGATTTCAATCGCCTCGATGCCGCCGGAAACCCACGCGAACTGCACACTAAAAGGGCCATGGCGGTCATCAATTTTTCCGGCCAACGTGGCGGTAAGGTTCTCCCGGTTGAGTTGTCCTCCTCCGAAGAAGTCAAAAAATCCTTGCTGGCCGCCTGCCCCTATTTCGCCACCGAGCGCTGGGACGTTTCCGCCCCTTATCACACCAAGTCCGACGCCGCGCGCTTTGAACTACTCATCATTCTTGGCGGCGCAGGAGCGATTCAATATCGCGACGGCTCGCAGCCCTACAAGCAGGGCGAATGCTGGCTGATTCCCGCATCCCTCGGCCAGTTTTCTTTGCTCCCTAAAGAAAACACGTCTCTCTTGTGTACTTACGTTCCAAACATCGGACAACTGCGCGGGCGCCTCACCCGTTCCGGCGTTGCAAACGCCGAAATCGAAAAAGTTTTGTTCGCCTGACGTCATTATGCCCTCCGATAAACTCACCGCCCACGCCGTCATTCTCGCCGGAGGCCGCGGCACTCGCTTCTGGCCCCGCAGCCGCACCCGCACGCCCAAGCAGCTTTTAAACATCATTGGCGCGGACTCCATGCTGCAGCAAACCGTCGCTCGCTTGCGCCCGCTCATTCGCGCCAACCACATCTGGACGGTCACCAACGTCGAACAGGCCGCCTCCGTCCGCAAACATTTGCCCGCCCCCGCGCGCCAACACATTCTCGCCGAACCTGTTGGTCGAAGCACCGCCGCCGCCATCGCCCTCGCCGCCATTCACATCCGCCACGCCGAAAAAAGCGGCGACGCCCTCATGGTCATTCTCCCCGCCGACCTCCATATCGCGCAGACCGAGAAATATCGAGAGATCGCCCGCCTCGCGCTCGATGTCGCCCGCCAACCCGGCCGCATGGTCGTCCTCGGCATTCCGCCCACACGCCCCGACACCGGTTTCGGCTACATCCAGTCATCGACTAAAGCCATCTCTGCCCTGCCCTTTCCCGTCTTCCCGGTCGAAGCCTTCAAGGAAAAACCGCAACTCGCATTGGCCGAAGAATACGTCGCCTCCGGCAATTACCGCTGGAACGCCGGAATGTTTTTCTGGCGCGTCTCCACCTTCCTCGCTGCACTCCAAAAATATCTACCAAAAACCAGCGCGGCGCTCGAAACTCTCGCCTCCAGCATCGGCACTAAAAATTATCAAAAAAAACTTCGCTCCATCTATCCGCGCCTTGAAAATATCGCCGTTGACTACGCCATTCTCGAGCCCGCCACCCGCGAATCAGGCGCACCCCGCGTCTTCGTCATTCCCGCCGACATCGGCTGGAGCGACATCGGCTCCTGGACCGCGGTCTATGAACAATCCACCAAATCGCAAGAAGACAACGTCATTGCCAGTCCCAGCCACGCCATCGACGCCCAAGGCAATTTCGTCTGGAGTCCCGGAAAATTTGTCGGAGTCATCGGCGTCCGCGACCTCGTCGTCGTGGAAACGCCCGACGCCTTACTTATCTGCCCGCGCCATCGCTCCCAGGACGTAGGCAGAATCGTAAAATGGCTCGAAGAGCAGCGCAAAAAAGATCTGCTGTAGAGTCACCGATAAGGGTCTCGCCAGGAGTGCTGATAGAAGTGCCAATACGGCTCTTGGCCCGATTCCGCCATCGCGTATACTTCTCGCAGCATGCCGCAGCAGCTTCAATCTGATCCTAATCCCGCCGTGACGCCCATTAAATTTGGCACCGACGGCTGGCGCGCCATCATCGCCGAAGATTTCACCTTCGCGAACGCCCGCATCGTCGCCAACGCCGTCGCCCGCTACATCATTCGCTCCGAAGACCCGCGTAAAGGCGTAATCGTCGGCTACGATCACCGCTTTGCATCCGATACGGTTGCCGCCGCCGTAGCCGAAGTCATCGCCGCAACTGGCACGCCCGTCTGGCTCACCGACAAGCCCTGCCCCACTCCCGCCGTCTCGCTCCTTGTACGCCAGCGCAACGCTGCCGGCGGCCTGGTCATCACCGCCAGCCACAATCCTTATCGCTGGAACGGAATCAAGTACAAGGCCAGTTACGGCAGCAGCGCCCTCCCGTCCATCATCGCGCAGATCGAACAGGAGCTGGACGCCGCGCAAAATCACGCCGCTCCTCCGCTCCCTCCGCGAAAAGATTTGCTCCACACCATCGATCCTCGCGCTCCCTACCTCGACACCCTCGAAAAACTGGTCGATTGGGATCGTCTCCGCAAAGCCAACTTCCGTTTTGTCTCCGACCCCATGCACGGCTCCTCCGCCGGCCTGCTCCACGAACTTTTCATCCGCAACAAAATTTCCTGCGACGAAATTCGCGGCACGCGCGATCCCCGTTTCGGCGGCGCCCATCCCGAACCCATCGAGCCGCACATCCAGCCGCTGCGCGAAGCTGTCCTGGCCGGAAAATTCGACGCCGGTTTCTGCTCCGACGGCGACGGCGACCGCATCGGCGCAATCGATCGCGACGGCTCCTTCCTCAATCCCCACCAGCTTTTTTCCCTGCTGGCCTGGCATCTCGCCGGCACCCGCAATCTCCCCGGCGATATCGCCAAAACTTTTTCGGTCACCAAGCTCATCGACAAAATCGCCCACCGCTTCGGCCGCAAGCTCCACGAAGTGCCCGTCGGCTTCAAATACATCTGCGAGCTCATGCTTGAACAAAATATCCTCATCGGCGGTGAAGAAAGCGGCGGCTTCGGCACCAGCCTCCACCTCCCCGAACGGGACGCCACCGTCTCCGCTCTCTTCCTCGCCGAGCTGATGGCCTGGCATGGTAAATCGCTCGGCCAGTTGCTCGCCGCGCTCCACACCGAATTTGGCGAATATCATTACGGCCGCGTTGATCTCGACGTGCAGCCGCACCAGAAACAAAAAGCCATCGCCTGGTTCAGCGATCCGGCTCTCTCAAACTTTCTGGAATGGCCGGTCGCGCGCCGCGAAGACCTCGACGGCGTTAAAATTTATCTCGGCGAAATCGGCTGGGTCATGGTGCGCGCCTCCGGAACCGAGAATCTCCTGCGCATCTACTCCGAAACTTCCAAACCAGAGACAACCAGCCGCGTGCTTGCCGGCGTAAGCACACTCGTGAAAAATCTATAGGAGCCGTCATGGAAACCGTCAACCTGCAGCAGAAATTTGCTCTTTTCTCCGAATACTGTAAGCCCCATATCATCGGCGAGCTCAATGATTGCTACGTGAAAGTGGTTAAACTCAAAGGCGAATTTCTCTGGCATCATCATGACCACGAGGACGAGCTCTTCTTGGTCGTCAAAGGCACCCTGCGCATGAAATTCCGCGATCACGAATCCGTCATTCGCGAAGGCGAATTCATCGTCGTGCCTCGCAAGGTCGAGCATCTACCAGTCGCTGACGAAGAAGTTCACATCGTGCTGATCGAGCCGAAATCAACGCTGAACACCGGCAATATCACCAACGAAAGGACCGTAGCCCAGCTAAAAAGCATTTAGTGCCGCGTTCGCTGAGGCCCGCAAACATGGAACATCGCTTCCACACTCTGGATGTCTTCACCACCAATCGCTTTGAAGGCAATCCGCTCGCCGTCATCACCGATGGCGACGGCCTTTCGAACGACACCATGCAGGCCATCGCGCGCGAGATGAATCTTTCCGAAACCGTCTTCGTGCAGAAGCCCACCGATGACCGCGCCCTCGCTCGCCTGCGTATTTTCACCACTCGCGAAGAACTGAAGCTCGCAGGCCATCCGGTAGTCGGCACCTGGTTTCTGCTCGCCGAACTGGGCGTCGTCCCCGCCCAGGAAGGCGGCGTGCACATCATGCAGCAAACTGGCGCAGGCATTCTGCCCGTCGAAATCCGTTTCAAAGACGGCCGCCCGCAGCGCGTCACCATGACCCAAGTCCCCGCCGTCTTTCGCCCCGCAAAGCTCAACAAAAAAAAGCTCGCCTCCGCACTCGGTGTCTCCGCTTCCGATCTTCATTCCGAACTGGAGCCGCAATACGTCTCCACCGGCATTTCCAACCTGATGGTCCCATTCCGCAATCGCGCCGGTCTCGGCCGCATCCAGATGAACACCGCTGAACTTCGCAACTTGCAGGGAAAAAACGGCACCATGGCCTATTGTTTCGCGCTCAACGGCTCAAACAAAGCGTTCACCCGCGGCATGCTCCCCTGGGAAGCCTACGAAGATCCCGCCACCGGCTCGGCAGCCGGATCGCTCGGCGCATATCTCGTGCAGCACGGCAAGCTCGCGCCCGCGCAAACTTTCTACATCCAGCAAGGTGTCGAAATGGGCCGCCCCAGCCACATCGAAGTGGAAGTATCGCAAACCGGCAAAAAACTAGTCCCCCGCGTCAGCGGCGCCGCCGTCAAAGTCTTCGAAGGCACCATCCGCATGTGAACACAACATTCAGATGTCGGAGGCAATCGCTGCAAGTGCAATCACTCATTAATATTTGTGCGTAAAGCGACCAGTTGTCTTCCCGAACGCGAAGCGGAGGGACCTGCTTCTGAACCGCCTCGACCACTAAAGAGGCCCGCGTCAATCACTCGCGGCCTCAACAGCGGCTGCACAATTCGATCACGAGCAACTGTCAATCCGCGAAGCAAAAACCTGTCATTCCGACCGCAGCGAACCGACCCCATAAAAAAAGACCGCGACACAACTCGCGGCCTCTCCACAAAAATTACTCTGCCCTACTCCGCCTTCACCAACGCCTTCCTAACCGCATCCAATATCCCGTTCACAAACGCCCCCGCATCCTCGGACGAAAACTTCTTGGCCAAATCCACCGCCTCATTCAAAATCACTTTCGGCGGAGTCTCTCCCGCCCGCAACTCGAAAATCGCCAGCCGCAGCACCGCGCGATCGATTATCGCCATGCGCTCCAGCCGCCAGTTCTGCGCATGCTGCACGATCAGCGCGTCCAGCTCATCCGCATCCTTCGCCGCGCCCTCGAAAAGTTTGTTCGCAAAAGCCCGAGTGGAGTCCGCCGCCTTCGCCGTCCGCCAGAATTTCCCCTTCAGCTTCGCCGGCTCCTGCCTGCTCATGTCCCACTGAAACAACATCTGCATCGCAAACTCGCGTGATTTTGTACGAAGCGACACTAGGCGCGCCGCAGCTTTCCGGCAGGCGCAGCCTTCGAAAGTTTCTGATTCAGCTTCTGCGACAACCGCGCCATCTCGATAGCCGCCAGCCCGGAATCGAATCCCTTGTTCCCGTGCTCCCCACCCGCGCGAGCCATCGCCTGCTCCTCCGTCTCACACGTCAGCACGCAAAACATGATTGGCACGCCCGTATCCATCTGCGCCAGTTGCACTCCACGGGCAGTTTCAGAACAAACATAATCGTAGTGCGAAGTCTCCCCGCGTATTACGCACCCAATGGCAACGAGCGCGTCGTACTCGCCACGCGTCGCAAGTTTCTTGGCCGCCAGCGGCAATTCGAACGCCCCCGGCACGTACACCACTTCAACATCAGCTTTCGCCGCGCCCGAACGCTGCAACGCATCCAACGCTCCAGTCAGCAGCCGCTCCGTAATCAAACTATTAAATCGGCTCACCACCACGGCGAAACGCAAACTCGTAGCGTCAAGCTCGACGTGCGCCTTATCGGATTTTAGATTTTCTGCCATTCCACACGCAGGTTACTTTCCCTTAAATTGCCCCGGCCGCTTTTCCAGAAACGCTTTCGTTCCTTCCCGCATGTCCTCGGTGGTGCACACCAATCCAAAAAGCGTGGCCTCCAGAAACAATCCCTCTTCCTGCCCCATTTCCATGCCGCGCTCAATCGCTTCCATCGTGTACTTCACCGCCAGCGGCGCATTGGCAATAATTTTTTTCGCCATCGCTTCCGCGGCAGGCAAAAGCTCCGCCGGTTCGTAAATATGATTCACCAGCCCAATACGCAGCGCTTCTTCCGCGCCAATCATCTCACCCGTCAGGCACAATTCCTGCGCGATGCCTTTTCCGCACAGCCGCGCTAGGCGCTGCGATCCGCCGTACCCGGGAATAATCCCCAGCTTCACTTCCGGCTGCCCCAGCTTCGCCGTCTTGCTGGCAATCCGAATCGTGCACGCCAGCGCCAGTTCGCACCCGCCACCCAGCGCAAATCCATTGATGGCGCAAATCGAAGGCTTGCCCATCGTTTCCAGCAAGTGAAAAACGCCCTGCCCAAAAAGTGAAGTCTCTCTCCCGCTCACCGGCGTCTGCTGCGCCAGCTCCCCGATATCCGCACCCGCTACAAATGACTTCTCGCCCGCCCCGGTCAGAATCAGCACCCGTCACGGCTGTCGTCGCCACGCGCGTCCATCAACACACCCTGCAGCTCTTCCACCGTCTTGCGATTCAGAGCGTTCAATACTTTGGGACGATTGAACGTGACGTAGGCGATACCATCTTTTTTTTCATACAACAGGTTTTCGTAAGTCATTCCGCCTCGAGAAATTATTTCGTATCCAGGATTTCTGCCGCAGCTAGTAAGACCGCGGCATTTCGTCAATCACTCGCTAGAATGTCATCGCCTTGGGCTTCTGCGGATCCGTGTAATCATAAAATCCGCGCCCCGACTTCCTCCCGTTCCAGCCCGCCAGCACCATCCTCTTCAACAACGGCGGCGAAGCAAACCGCCGCTCGCGAAATTCATCAAACATGATATTCGCAATATAAAACGTAGTATCCAGCCCCACAAAATCCAGCAAAGTCAGCGGCCCCATGGGATGCCCGCAACCCAGCTTCATGGAATTATCAATATCTTCAATCGATCCCACACCTTCTTCAAGCGCTCGAATCGCATCCAGCAAATACGGCACCAGCAGCCGGTTCACGATAAATCCCGTGCTGTCGTGCGCCCGCACCGGCGTTTTCCCCAGCTTCGCGCCAAACGCCACCATCTCCTCATACACTGCCGGGTCCGTGGCAATCGTGCGCACCACTTCCACCAGCTTCATCACCGGCACAGGATTGAAAGAAGTGCAACCCCACGAATCGATCCGGCCGTTTCGTCGCCGTGGCAATTTCCGTGATCGTCAGCGACGAAGTATTGCTCGCAAAAATCGTCGCCTTCGGGCAAAGCGCATCCAGCGCGCCGAAAAGTTCCCGCTTCGCCGGAAGCTGTTCAATGATCGCCTCGATCACCACAGTCGCAATCCTTCAAATCCTCCAGCGCCATCGTGCCCTTCAATCGCCCGCGAATCTCTCCTTTTGCCGCTCTCCGTAATCGTCCGCCTTCTCCACCAGCCGCGCCAGATTCTTATCAATATTTTTCAACCCCTTCTCGACAATCTCCGGCTAACCTCGCGCACCACCGTCTGTGAACCCCGCCGCGGCAGCCACTTGCGCGATCCCCGAGCCCATCAATCCGCAACCCACAACTCCAACTTTTTGAATCGCCATACTCTCCTCTTGGATCTTTTCGCGGAAGTGCGCTAGTTATACAACGCTTCCACAATCATGGCGATGCCCTGCCCGCCGCCAATGCACGCGGTCGTCAGCCCATAACGCAAATTGTTGCGCCGCAGTTCATTCAAAATGGTAATCACCAGTCGCGTCCCCGTCGCGCCCAGAGGATGCCCCAGCGCAATCGCGCCGCCATTCACATTGGTCTTATCGCGATTCAGCCCCAGCCCCTTTTCCACTGCCAAGTATTGCGCCGCGAACGCCTCGTTCACCTCAATGCGATCGATTTGCTCCAGCGTCAACCCCGCCAGCTTCAGCGCTTTCTGCGAAGAAGGCACCGGCCCGATCCCCATAATGCTCGGATCCACTCCCGCCACCGCCCACGCCACAATTCGCCCCACCGGTTTCAATCCGCGCTCGCGCGCCGTTTGTTTCCGAGTCACCACCACCGCCGCCGCGCCATCCACAATCCCGCTCGCATTTCCCGCGGTTACAATTCCGTCTTTTTTAAACGACGGCGGCAGTTTCGCCAGCGTCTCCAGCGAAGTTTCCGGCCGCCGGTGATCGTCCTCACTCACCGTGATCGATTTTTTTCCGTGCTTCACTTCCACAGCCACCAGCTCGTCCTTCATCCGGCAAGCCTTATACGCCGCATCCGCCGCCTGCTGGCTGCGCAACGCATAAGCATCCGCATCCGCGCGCGTAATTCCATATTCCTCCGCCAGCTTTTCCGCCGTCAGCGCCATCGGCAATCCGCAATACGAATCCGTCAGTCCCGCCATCAGCGTATCTTCCAGCGCCCCGCCGCCAAGTTTCAGCCCGGTGCGCGCCCCGCGCACCACGAACGGTGCCTGCGTCATATTTTCCATCCCGCCGGCCAGCACCATCGTGGCCTCGCCCAGCAGCAACCGCTGCGCCGCCTGCGCAATCGATTCCATGCCGGATCCGCACAAGCGGTTCACCGTCACCGCCGGCGTCTCAATTTTCAATCCCGCTTTCAATCCCACGTGCCGCGCCCCGTACAAAGCGTCCGCGCTGGTCTGCATCACATTGCCAAAAATCGCGTGATCGAAATCTCCCGGGTCCGCGCCCGACCGTCGAATCGCCTCTTTCGACGCATGCACCGCCAGATCGATGGCCGAAACATCCGAAAACGACCCCGTGTAGCGCGACATCGGCGTGCGCGCCCCCGCCACAATCACCACATCCGTTGGAAACATGAAATCCTCTCTGCCCTGAACTCGAAAAATTCTAAACCCGGGGACTATCCAGCGCGATCACCGTGTCCCCGCCGCGCTTCTTCGCCTCTTCAATCGAAAATTCCGCGCGGTTGATCAAATCCGTAACAATATCCTCGCTGTCGTAATCCGGCTTTGCCATCGCTTCCACGATTCCCGCGCTCAAGCGTAATTTGCGTGGCGTCCCACGGCGGCCGCAAACCCGTCGCCGCCCGCAACAATTTGTCCGCCAGGTGCTGCGCCCCATCCAGGGTGGTATCCGGCAAGACAAACGCCAGCGACCACGACGTATATTTCACCGCCACATCGTTCTGCCGCAGATCGATTGCAGCGAGCGCGCCAGTTGCTCCAGAAATCGCTCCATCGGCGACTCGCCCTGCTGCCGCAAAATTTCCGCGCCGCGATCGATCTGCAAAATCGCCAGCGCCAGCGGCGTTCCCTGCGTCCGCGCGCGATCCGCTTCGGTCAGCAAACAACTCTGGTACGAACTGCGGCTCAGCAATCCCGTGCGTTCGTCCGAAACGCCCATGCGCCGCACCAGCGAACGCAGCCGCGTGTGGCTCACGCTCATCAGCATCTGGTCGCCGATGGCCTGCAAAAAATAAGCTTCATTCGGCCGCCACTTGTGCGATTTCGCGCGCCCTACGATCAGCATCCCCGCGGGAGCCTGCGTTTCCTTGTCCGTAATCATCACGCCCAGCGCGCTCTCCAGCCCCAACTCGCCCAATATCGACCCGTCCGACGATTCCACCATCAGCCCGCCCAGCACATCGGGCTCGGCTTTTTCCATCAGCGCCAGCAACAAAACCACCTGCGCTCCGGGAGCAGCCTTCAAATCCGCCGCAAAAAATTCCGCCGTCAGTCTCCGGCGGCCGCCCCACCGCTCCGACCACCGCGATGGCCCGCGTGGCGTGTAGGTAGGCTCCCACTTCATTCACCGCGGTATTCAGCATCGCGCGCGGAGTCTGCTGCCTGAAAATTTTCTGGTTCACTTCGGAAATCTTCGACAGATCGCGCAGTGTCTCCGCCGTATACACCCCAGCCTTGTTCGCTGCAGCAGGTTGCTGCACTTCCGCAGGCGCCTGAGCAGGCGCAACCACCGGCGCCGCCACAGGAGCAGGTTGTTGCCGGTGCGCTCCCGGCGGCCACCAGTTCGCCAACTGGTACAAATTCGAAAGCCGCGCGTTCCGCTTTTCCTCGCCCGGAAACATCACTCCGATTTTTTGCAGCCGGTCTAGCGCCTTGTTGTGCAGCGAATACTGCAAAAATATCTCCGTTTGCACGATCAAATCTTCCAGCGTCTGCGACTCACGCCCCGCTTCCGTCATCGGCTGCGACGAGGTCACCACCTCGCTCGCGGGCGCATGATGATGCGCAGGCGCTCCCGCCGTCGGACTCGACGACCGCGCCAGCCTCCCCGCCACGCGCTTGAAAAACGTATCGTCCACCCGCCCGCGCAAAGATTCCAGCCGCTCCTGGTTGCGGTAATCGTACGCGTCGATATCCACCAGCTTTTCCAGCGCCTCGGAAGCCTTCGGTATATTCCCCGTCTTCGCGTACACGTCGAACAGCTTGATCAATATCTCGAAATATTTCGATTCCCGGTTCAGCTCGTTATAAAGCGCCGCCCAGAACTCCAGGACACCCTGCAGTTGCGGATACTTATCCGCCACCGCGTCCAACTGCGTCGCAAATTCATTCTGTTTCTTGTCCGCGAACATTCGCCGCTTCAAAGTCCCGAAAATCTCCACCGCGCTGCGATCTTTTCCCGCCGCGGCATACGCGTCGGCCAGCTCAAACAGCCGCGCCGCGCCTTCATTTTTCTCCCGCAGCAATCGCTCGAGCACTTCCCGCGCCCGGTCCAGCTTCCCCGCCGCGATCAGCGCGTCCGCGAACGTATCCACAAACGCCGCATCGGTTTCCGTAGTGGAAAACGGTTCGAGAATCGCTACCGCCTCCCCGGCTTTTCCGGCCCGCAGTTTGGCTTCGGCATACAACAGCGCCACGCTGCGCTCCTGAGGAGCCAAGCACGTACGCGCGATGCAGCAATTTCAGCCCATCGGCGTGCTCGCCCCGCGCGGTAGCCAGTTGCCCCGCGCGCAGATACGCCCGAGCCGCCAGCGCATTTCTCGAGATGCTCTCCGCCGCTTCCGCCAGCCGCAGTTGCCGCACCGGATTTTCAGGATCGAGTTGCGCGATGCGCTCCAGGCAAAACAGCGCATCCTCCGCTCGTGATTCGCTGGTAAACAGTTCCGCAGCTTTACTGTATTGCTCGATAGCTTCGTCGCCGTGATTCTGTTTCTGCTGCAGAAACGCGTAGCGCGCGATGCGCTCCGGCGGCTGCTGCACCGTGCCGCTGCGCAAAAATCGGTTGTAGATCGCCAGCGCCTTATTTTCGTCGCGCGGATCGATCAGCATGTCAAACAGCAACCCGTAATGCACCGCCGCCAGGTCCGGCTGCTCCGTGCGCGAATACAAATCCCCCAGCGCCTGCGTGGCTTCTTGGTGCTGCGGCGCCTCGTCCAGCACCGACAAATACGCCGCAATCGCGTCCTCGACTCGGTTCTTTTCGAGGAAACGCTTTGCTCGATCAAGATGCTTGTTTATGTCTCCGGCCATCAGAGAGAGTTGCCTTTGGGTGGTGACGCCTATGCAAATCGTTTCGACAAATTCAGCCTGCGTGCAGCAATTTTAGCTCTTTCAACTATATACCGCCGTCAGGATGCGGCCAAATAGCTGGTCGCCTTGCAGTAAGTGTTAATACCGGTTTACCCCGAGCCCGTCTTTCATGAGCCCCGTTTCCCCCGAGCCCTACGCAAGGGGTGCGGTCTTTGACTTTGCATTTTTTTTCCTTGGTCTTGGCAGCCATCACCCTAAAAAACGCGCATCTTTTCTTCAAATGATCTTGGCAACCGTCTCAGCCAACCCGCCAAGACCCGTCATCCCGACCGGAGCTAGCCGACGCCTTTTCCCCAACTTCGCTCCTGCGAAGTTGTCGGCTTGCGCAGCGGAGGGATCTCTCTTCGATTGATCGCGTAAGCCTAGTGCAGTCGAATCGACACCACGCCAACAACCACGGCGAAACCCTTTACGTCGTACGCCGCCCTTCCACCCCATCCTCCCGCAGCTGTTTCTCTAGACAATCCCGGCACAAACACCCCTGCACCTCGCTCGCAGACACCACCGGCATCGGCCCGTGCGGCAATTCCGCGCACCAGCACCCACCCTCCGGCTTACAACTCATCGGCGCACCACACCGCGCACATCGCGTTTCCATCGCCACGATTATCCGCCATCCCCGCGCCACCGCAACAAAATGCGCGCTCTTGGCAGCGCCGGGTCAGGTTCCGGTTAGGGCGGTGGTCTCAATAGGTCGATGCAACACCATCTGATGTAAGGCCGCGCTTTAAAGGTGGTGTGATATGAGGCCAGGACAGCGGTTTGGACTTTCTGCGATCGAGAAGAACGAAATCTGGCGTCGATGGAAGGCCGGGCAGACGCTGCATGAGATCGGGCGCGCCTTTGACAAGCCACATAGCTCCATTCGCTGTTTGTTGTTGCCTCGTGGAGAGATTCCTCCTAAAGCGCGCCGACGTTCCCGGCTAGCCCTCACACGGGTCGAGCGCGAGGACATCTCGCGCGGGATTGCTTCCGGCTCGTCGATTCGTGAGATAGCCAGACACCTGGATCGAGCGGCTTCGACGATCTGGCTTCGTGACTGTCCGCTGACTTTGGCATGGCGCAAGCGGCGCATGCGCCGCTTCGACCGCAGGTGGTCCATCAGCTCCTTTTTCAATACTCCCCGCGCTTGGATGAACAGGCTACGGTAAATCGTCTCGTGGGACACGCGCAGGCTCTCGTCCTCGGGATACTGGGCCTTCAGCCATCCGGAAATTGCTCGGGCGACCAGTCCAACACCAGTTTACTCGCAACAATCTCTCGCAACCTCGGGTGCCGGGCCAGAAGGCACTGCTTGGGTCGCAAGGCTGAGTGCCAGGTGTGCTCATCCGCTTCATGAGCGCGATAGACAGGAAGGCCGCCATGGCGCCAGATCTCTCGGCTCACCGTCGAGGGCACTCGATCGAGATGTCTGGCGATTTCGCGAATAGGGTGGACTCGGAGACTCTCGTTTTTTAACAACACGGTGGCCTGACGTGTCCGGTGGATACTCTCCCTCGAACCAAGCGTCTCAAGAACCCGATGGCCGCCGCCAAGGATAATCCCCAGGATGGAACGGACTCTCTGCCAGAGGCGCTCAAGCTGCTGGTTTCGAATAGTTGGCGTCGAAACGGACTCCTTTCTTCCAGACCATCAGAGTAATCGCGGCAATCTTCCGCGCCAGGGTGAGCCGCGCCATCGTTGGTCGCATCCCTTTGGCGAGCAAGTTTTGGTAAAAATCGCGGAGCGGTCCATCGCAGGTGCTCACCCTCATGGCCGCGCCCTTGGAAGATATTCTTGATCAAAGGTGACCTGCAGGTTTTCGCTTAGCCCTTGGAAAAACTGGAGATGGTGCCGACCCACCACCTCCCGCCTCCCAAAGTGACGCATCTCCCAATTTGTGGCACGCCACCAAGGCGTCGAAGCCCGCCCCGGCTAAAGTTTCAAGAGGATGCCGGCAAGGGCGATTGTTCCGGTTGCGATTGCGCTTTTTTCCTAAGGACCGCCGCGGAAATCAGCGTGATGGCGAGCCCAATCGGGAAGGGCTCAATAAACGTCATCGCTGCGTTAAGCAGCGGGTTGTCTTCCATCTCCTTGTATTTTTGTATTTGCTGAACCTGCGCCTGGATTGCCGCAGGACTCGCGCCCGAAGCCTTAAGCTTCTCGATGATATGGGCGCCGTAGTTGTCCATGAAACCGGGCAGAAAGTTGAAGTAAAGAATCTCCCAGGTCACCACATAAAAAACGCACGAGATCAGCGTAATCAAGATCCCCACGGCAAACGCTTTCGCGAACGTGATCTGCCCCTTGCCGACGTTATCGCGGTACGAACGGATCCCAAAAAATACCAGCAAAAACGAGAGCACGATGGCCGTGTAGCCGATGACCAGGCCCTTGTTAAAACCCAAGTTGTGCAAGAACGGCACAGTGGCCACCATCAGCAGCGAGGAAATTGCGCCCGAAATCAGCCCGAAAGTCAGCACCGTCTTTTTCATCGATTTACGTCTCCTTTTCCTCAATTCCGTGAAATTTGGTTTAACGTGCCGGAAATTTAGCCGGGGACGCAAACTTTGTCGTCACACTTTTGGGTGATTCTGCATTGGGAATCGAAAAATCACCTTTTCGGGTGGGGTGCCTCTGGGCAGGCAAACGATTCAAGGGATCAGCCCGGCGGTCTTGCCGATCTGCACCGCCTGGGTGCGCCGCTTGGCGCCCAGCTTATCAAACAGCCGGCTCGAATGGGTCTTCACCGTGTTTTCGCTGACGAACAGCTGGCCGGCGATCTCCCGGTTGCTCATGCCTTGGGCTATCAGTTCAAGGATCTCCAACTCACGGCGCGTGATGCCCAGGTCCTCTCGTTTTCTCTCGTCCGGGACGAACCGTTCCTCGGCCGGGACAAGGACTTCCTTCACAACGATCCTTTCCTTCGTCCTTGTGAGCTTGAGGCCGAGCCAGATACCAAGAACGGCAAAGGTCGCCGCCGTCAGTCCCCCGTAGATTTCGATCGAATGCTCGATGACTAGGAACCGATACTCAGTCCACTTCAGCACGGCAATCAGGATCCCACCGATTAACCCGTAGATCAGCACGTGCCGTTTCATAAGTTCCGAAGGAAAGGATTCAGGCCAAGATTATCGCGCCCGTGGTGCCGTCGATCATACTACTGCAGGCTGGCGGGTGGCCCAAACTGATCGGCGAGATCGACTGTGGGTGCCCCACCCTCGGATTTGTGGGGGTGGGTCTTTCTTCGGATTGCTGTTGGCATCAGATTTGATCATAAGGTAACCGCCTCGTGCCTGCTTAGCGACTTCCGCCCACCCGCCTCTCAAAGTGACGCATCTCCCAATTTGTGGCAAACTCATTGTTTACGCGGCATGGTTTTTGCGCCTCACCACGCGCGAAGCGACCGGACTCTCCTGCCGTTACAAGCCTAAATGGATCCAAAGTTCATACGCAATTTCTGCATCATTGCGCACATCGACCACGGAAAATCCACGCTCGCCGACCGCTTGCTGGAGATGACCGGCGCCCTCACTTCGCGCGAAATGCACGAGCAGGTCCTCGACTCCATGGACCTAGAGCGCGAGCGCGGCATCACCATCAAAGCCAAAAGCATCCGCCTCCATTACAAAGCCAAAGACGGCAACACTTACCGCCTCAACCTCATCGACACGCCCGGCCACGTCGATTTTTCCTACGAAGTCTCCCGCGCCCTCTCCGCCTGCGAAGGCGCACTTCTCATCGTCGACGCCAGCCAGGGCGTCGAAGCCCAAACCGTCGCCAACACTTTTCTCGCCGCCGGAAATAATCTCACCATCGTCCCGGTCATCAACAAAATCGATCTCCCCGCCGCGCAAACCGATTTCGTCAAAGAACAAATCGAAACCGTCCTCGCCATTCCCGCCGCCGACGCCCTGCTCATCAGCGCTAAAAGCGGTCTCGGCGTTGAAGACGTTCTCGAAGCCATCGTCGCGCGCATCCCGCCGCCCAAAGGCAGCGCCGAAAATCCCCTGCAGGCCCTGATTTTCGATTCCTGGTTCGACATTTATCGTGGCGCAGTCGTCCTCGTCCGCGTGATGGAAGGGCGCATCACGCCGCACATGAAAATCCGCCTGGTCTACAGCAACGAAGTCTACGAAGTGGAAACTCTCGGCACCCTCACTCCCAAGCCGGTCGCCCTCGAAGAACTCGAAGCCGGCGATGTCGGCTTCATCGTCGCCAATATCAAGCGCGTCGCCGACGCCCGCATGGGCGACACCGTCACCGACGCCGTCCGCCCCGCTCCCGCGCTCCCCGGATTCGAAGCCATCAAGCCCATGGTCTTCGCCGGCATGTTCCCGGTGCTCGCCGACGAATACGAGCCCCTACGCGACGCGCTCGGTAAATTGCAATTAAACGACGCCGCATTTTTCTACGAGCCGGAAAATTCCGTCGCCCTCGGTTTCGGCTTCCGCTGCGGCTTCCTCGGCCTGCTGCACATGGAAATCGTGCAGGAGCGCCTCGAGCGCGAATTCGGCCTGAATCTCATCACCACCGCGCCCAGCGTACGCTATCGCATCACCCGGGTCACCGGCGAAGTGATGGAAGTCGACAGCCCTGCGAAATTTCCCAATCCCAGCGACATCGCCAAAATCGAAGAACCCATCATCAAGGCCATGATCATCACCAACGAAGACTCCGTCGGCGGCATCCTGCAGCTGTGCCAGGACAAGCGCGGCACACAGAAAAATTTCGAATATTTATCGCCGACCCGCGTCATGCTCACCTACGAGCTGCCGCTCAACGAAATCGTTCTGGATTTTTACGACCGCTTAAAGAGCGTCTCGCGCGGCTACGCTTCACTCGATTACCACCTCGCCGGCTACAGCGAATCCGATCTCCTCAAACTCGACGTGCTGGTCGCTGGCGAGCCGGTCGACGCCCTCGCTCTCATCATTCACCGCGAATTCGCCTACGATCGCGGCCGCGACCTGGTCACCCGTCTCCGCAAACTCATCCCTCGCCAGATGTTCGAAGTCCCCATTCAAGCCGCCATCGGCAGCCGCGTCATCGCCCGCGAAACAGTCGCCGCCATCCGCAAAAACGTCCTCGCCAAATGCTACGGCGGAGACATTTCGCGCAAGCGCAAACTCCTCGAAAAACAAAAAGAAGGGAAAAAACGCATGAAGCGCGTCGGCCAGGTCGACATCCCTCAGGAAGCCTTCCTAGCCGTCCTGAAAGTCGCCTCCTCCTCCGACGACGAGTAGTTTGTTGCGCTCGCTATTTTTTATTTTCGGTTTCCGCCCGCTTCACTTCGGTTATCAAACGCCCGCGATGCAACTGCACGTTGACACCGTCGCCGACCGCGACTTGCGCCGCATCCCGCAAAACATTTCCCGCCGCATCCGTCGCAATAGCGTAGCCGCGTTCCAGCACGCGTAGCGGACTCCGCTCTTCCAACTGCAATCTCAACCGCTCCAGCCGTTCGCGCTTCACGCGTAAAAACCGCTCGTAGCGCGTATCCAGCTCGCCTTGCCGCCGCTCCAGCAGCAACCGAAAGCTCGCAACCTTGCGCCGAAAATCAAAAGAAACCAATCGCAGGTGTTGTGCGCCATGCCGCCTCCGGGCCTGCTCGACGCGCGCGCGTAAAGCCAATTCAATCCGCGCCGCAAACCCACTCGTCCGGTTCCGCAACCGCACAATCTGCTTGTGAAAATCGAAGGACACAATCCGCAGGTGCGTCACATTAAATCGCTTCCGCGATTGCTGCAGCCTCGCTCGCAAACCCGAAGCCAGCCGCGAAGTCATCTCATCCGACCTCTGCCGCTGCTGCCGCAACAATTCCAGCGGCCGCCGAAACCCGCGCCGCCCAACCAGTTCATGCACCCGCCGCGACGAAGCGCTCAAGCGATAGCGCAACAAACTCGCCAGATTCTCCCGCAGCTCGTTAATATGCTTGTCGAACTCCCTCCGTGTCTGCACCACCAACTCGGCCGCCGCCGAAGGAGTCGACGCCCGCACATCGGCCACAAAATCCGCGATCGTGAAATCCGTCTCATGCCCCACGCCCGAAATAATCGGAATCGTGCAAGCCGCAATCGCTCGCGCCACAATTTCCTCGTTAAAACTCCACAAATCTTCCAGTGACCCGCCGCCCCGCGCCAGGATCACCACGTCCACACTTTGCCGCCGGTTAAAAAATTGCAGCGCCCGCACAATTTCCGTAGCCGAGCCCTCGCCCTGCACCCGTACCGGATACAGCGTCAAATGCACATTGGGAAATCGCCGCCGCAAAATCCGCACCACGTCGCGCACCGCCGCACCGCGCGGCGAAGTAATCAGCCCGATGCACCGCGGCAAAACCGGCAGCGCCTTCTTCCGCTCCAGCGAAAACAACCCTTCCGCATCCAGCTGCTTCTTCAGTTGTTCGAACGCCAGTTGCAGCGCGCCCAGCCCCACCGGCTCAATGCTCTCGATATAAATCTGATATTCACCGCGCGCCTCGTAAACCCCAATCGACCCGCGCACCGTCACCCGCAATCCATCTTCCGGCCGAAACTTCATCCCCCGCAGCTGCGTTTTAAAACACACGCAGCGAATCTGCGTCCGCTCATCTTTCAAAGTGCAATAAATGTGCCCCGAAGTCGCCTCATGGCAATTGGAAATTTCCCCCTGCACCAGCACATCGGTAAAACTCTTCGACAGCACATCGCGAATCCGCACCGTCAGCTCGGTCACCGACCAGATCCGCCGCTCCGGCATCAAATCAAATTGCAGTTGTGTCGTCATCAATGTGTCGTCATCGCCTAAATTCCGCCAAACTCACCAACCACCCGCCCTGCACCGTCATCAACTCCACCACCCACCCACCATCGGCATCAGTTGCTTCGTCAACTATACCGACCACCCACGCAACGCAGTCATTCCGAACCGCCGCGCAGCGGCGCGTGAGGAATCTGCTGTTCAATTGATCTTGGCAACCATCTCAGCTACTCGCCCAAACCGGTCATTCCGACCGAGCGGCGCGGCTTTTTCTTGCTCATTCGCTCCTGCGAACGAGCCGCGCCGCGCAGCGGAGGAATCCCTCTTCGATTGATCGCGCAAGCCACTTACCCATCGTTGCGGCAAAACGTCATTAATTCGCCTCACCCGAGTCCTTCGCCGGAAAAATCTTCCACTTCCCCTCGATACAATAAAAAAACGCCGAAGACTTCCCCACAAATCGATCGTCAATCCCCTGATGCGACATCGGCTTCAACCCCGCCACTCCCGCCCGCTCATCCAACCCGCTCTCCCCCAACGCCCGGATCGATCGCGAATAGTGCACTTTCTTATCCTTCCCTGCCTTCAAATAATGCACATCATCCAACCGCGCCAGAGTAGCCGGACACGCCGTAGCTTTCCCCCAGAAAATCACAATCGTCGACGTCTTCCCATTCGAGCACAGCACCGCCCAATCTTCCTGCCCGCGCCGCGTAAATTCCCCATGAATCACGTTGTTCGTCTCCGCCCCAATTCCCTCGCCACCCTCTCTGGAATCAAACTGTGGAATCGTGCATCCCCGCACGGTCAACTTCTCCACAAACTCTGCCGGCAACGCTGTGACACTCGCAGGCTGCGCTCGTCGAATAGCACTTTCTTTGCTGACCGGCGCCTTGACTGTAGTTTTTGATTTTTGTGCTGCCCCCGTCGAGGCCCCTAGCGATGATTGTTGCGCCAAGCAAATTCCCGCGTTGCCAACTATCCCGCCAAGCAAAACAAACGCAGCCCAGCCAGACATTTCAATGCGCGCAAACTGCTTGATTGCACTTGGCATAATCGAAAAAATCATTACGGGTGCGGTACTTCCAGCGGCCGTTCTCGCCGTAACAGCACCCAATCCCCATTCTCCGTCAATGCTTCACAACCCACCAGCTTCACGCAGCGCGCCGCATTTTCGGTATCCCCGCGCTCCAGAAAATCCCCTAGCAGCTCCGAGCCTCGCGCAAACAACGACGCCATCCGCTCATATTGCTTGGAATACTCCTCGTATGCCATCCGGTTGTTGAAGTGATGCAGTATCGCCGCCAGCGCCAAAAATCCCTCCAGCCCAATTGCCACTGGCCCAAGATACACATCACATCGCCGCACTTCCGGCAAAAAAAACATCGCGCCCAGCAACATCACCGCGCCAAAACAAATGTAGCCTATGATCTCGATGCCCTCGCTCTTTTTCAGGCTGCGCTCCGCCGTCCGCGAAAAATATTCCCGCTGGTGATCGATCCAGTACTTGCGCACAAATCCCAATCGACTGCTCTGCCCGTCCCGCGGTTGCTCATCCCGCCCCGCGGAATCGGCCGTCTCGCCTTCCTCTTCCATCTTCCAACCGCGAAATCCATTCCGAATCCAATCCAGCTCCGATCTCTGCTTCCCCAGATAATGATCCGCGACCGAATCCCTGATCCCCACCAGTTTCCAGAAAAATCTCACCCGTAATCCTTCCGCAATCGCCCGATAGTCCACATGCTGGGTATCCAATTCCCATCGTCTGAATAAATACGCCCCAAGCAGCGTGACGGCTAACAGAACCCAGGCAGCGACCAAGAAGCGAAGCCGGTGCCCCTCCCCATGCACAAACAGCACAAAACAAAAAAACGCCAGAAATGTTCCGCTATGCAATAACACTTGCGCCCGCAACCACCGCCGCCGAAACCGAATCGCCAACGCGTCCGTCACAGCGTAACGATTCAGCGTGGCTACCATTCCGGGCAACTCGCCCTCGGCCACGTCCTGCAACAAATATTTCTTACTCTGTTTGATTTCATCCGCTAGATCCTCGTCGGCCCCCGCCACATATTCGTTGTACTCATTCAGCCGCCCGAACATCTTCGCGTAATATTTTTTTGCCCGCTCCTCGTTCCCAGCGAACGCCTTGGGATAAATGGCCCGGCAATGCAGCGCTTCCCCCTGCGGATACGGATTTTTCACCCGCGGCGTCAGCACGTGGTAAACGGGAAATCCCTCCGGATCCTCCAGCCCACACGGATTCGCATCAGGCACTCCGGCAATTTGAAACTGCACCACCGACGCTGTCCCACCGGTACGTTTCGACTCCACGCCATCCCAAAGCGCAATCAAAATCTGGCTATGCCGCGCAATGAACTTTCCCACCAGTTCGTATTGCTTATCTCGTTTCGCGCCCTGTTCTGCGATCGACTCGCGCGTGTTACCGTGCGCCAATCCCAATTCAGGCCTCGCGATCGCCTGCTCCAACAGCCCGCGAAACTCTTCACGCGAAGAACTCTCCACCGCCAGCGCCCCCATCGGCGTTTCCAGTATCGCCAGGCTTTCAAAATCCAGCTCATACAAATCCTGCGGCATCGGCATCGGAGCGATCAGCGAAACTCCCATGTGAGGAGAAAGCGCGACCCTGGCCGCCAATCGATCCGCGCCTTCCGCCAGCGCCGACACCAGAATCAAAGGCGTCGCCGGATAGTCCCTGCGCAACTGCAGAAAAATCTCCTTAACTTTTTCTTCCAGCTTCGCGCGATCTTCCGGCCGCAGATCGCGATGCCCGGTCACACCAACTACCAGGGGAGCCTGCACCTGCGCCCGATCGAAACCCGCGATTTTCGTTTTGCTCAAGCGTAGCCTCGCGCTGGAAGTTCAGCGGTCCCTGACCCGGACGACTCGGCCCTCGCCCGATATTGTCTCCGGAGCAGCAGCAGGGTACCATGCGCAATCCAGCGGTCTAAATGAGTTTTGCATTGAACAGGCCTTGAACAGGCATCGAACAGAAAATTGAGCGCTTGCGGAGATTTCACCAGTGGCCTTCGACGTTTTCATCAGCTACGCCTCAAAAGATAAAGTCGTCGCTGACGCCGTCTGCGCCCGCCTCGAGTCCGCCGGCATCCGCTGCTGGATCGCCCCGCGCGACATCACCGCCGGCCGCTCTTACGGCGAAGCCATCATCGAAGCCATCCACGTCACCAAAGTAATGGTCCTGGTCTTCTCCTCAAACGCCAACGCCTCCGGCCACATCCCCAAAGAAGTTGAACGCGCCGTCAGCAGCGGCCTGGCCATCCTCCCCTTCCGCATCGAAGACGTTTCCCCCGGCAAATCCCTCGACTATTTCATCGGCTCGGTCCACTGGCTCGACGCCATGTCTCCGCCAATGGAAAAGCATCTCGACGATCTGGCCTCCACCGTTCAAAAGCTGCTGCCTACCATGGGCGCAGATCCATCTTCACGTGTTCTGCCATCCACAATCTGGCGAAGCGCGCCAGGCATCGCAGAAACCGCACCGCCCGCGACCAACCGCCCCGCGCAAGTCGCACAAAGCGCACCACACGCACCCTCTTCGAAAAATATCTGGATCGGCGCCGCCGCCGTCGCCGTCTTCGCCGTCATCGTGGCCGCCGTGATGATCATGCGCAGCGGCGCTGGAAAATCTCCAGCCGCCGCAGTCACACCCGGCCCCGCAAGTCCCATCGTCGACAACCCGCCACTCAACGTCACCAATCCTCCGGTTGGCAGAACGACGCCGCCGCGTTCAACACCCGTCGAACCAACCTCCGATCCCATCGTCGGCTGCTACCAGTGGTTCAACAATGCGACCGTCGTGGTTCGCGCCGACCGCACTGTAACCGGCGGCCCCTTCACAGGACACTGGCGCGTAACAGACGCCGCGCGCCATTCCTACACCCTCGCGTGGCCCGAAGCAGTCGTCGACACCATCACCGTCTCCACGGACCAGCGCTCTCTCAGCGGCGCCAATCAGTACGGATACCCCACCTCCGGCACGCGCATCTCGGGAACCAGCGGCCTGCCTGGAACTTGGCGCTGGTACAACGGAGTTCCGGTAACAATCGCGCCGAACGGCACATTCTCCGGCGGATCGGTTCGCGGAAAATGGCGAGCTCTCGACCCCTCACGCGGCGTCTACACCCTCACCTGGCCCGCCCCGATAGACACCGTCACCCTCACCGGCTCTCGCCTCTCCGGCATGAACCAGTACGGCATCGCCATCTCCGGCACCCGCACCGGCCCCTGCCCCGGAAGCTAACCGCCCTCGTAACAAATAATTAATCCCACGGAACCTCTAGCGCCTTGACATCGTTCCTTAAGGTGCCGAGGTACGCATGAGAAACCTGTTCCGCGATCTTCGATATGCCGTCCGCATGCTGCTCAAAAATCCCGGCTTCACTGCCGTAGCCGTCCTGACCCTGGCCCTGGGCATTGGCGCCAACACCTCAATTTTCAGCATCGTAAACGGCCTGCTCCTCCATCCCAGCGGCATCGCCCACCCGGAAAAACTCGTCGCCGTCCGGGTCCGCTACGAAAAGCTCAATCTCAAAAGCATCTCCATTTCCGCGCCAGACTTTGTCCACGTCCGCGACAACACCAGAACTTTCGCCGCCGCCGCACTTCAAGATCAAAAAGATTTCAACTACAACACCGGCAGCTGGCCACTCCGCCTCCGCGGCGCCACCGTCACCTCCCAGTGGTTCAACGTCTTCGAAGCCCAGCCCATCCTCGGCCGCGTCTTCACTCCCGAAGAAGATCAACCGGCCAACAATCACGTTGTCGTCCTCTCCTACAAATCCTGGAGAAATGTTTTTGGCAGCGACGCCTCCATCATCGGCCGCACCGTGGAGTTCAACCGCCAGCTCTACAAAGTCATCGGCGTCATGGGCCCAGACTTCCAGTGGCCCAGCCAGACCGATCTCTGGGCTCCGCTCGGTCTCGCGCCCGAAGCCTTTTCCGTCAACAACACTTTCAACGAAAGCTATTTCGCAATCGCCCGCCTGCAACCCGGCGCAACATTTTCAAACGCCGCCAGCTTCCTCAACCTCGCCAGCCAGCGCGTAAGCGATGATCCCGCCACCGAAGGCTATCCAAAAGCCTCCGGCTGGAGCATCTTCGCCGTTCCCTTCACACAATTTGTTTACGGCGACGTCCGCACTCCGCTCTTCATTCTCCTCGGCGCCGTAGTTCTGGTCCTGCTCATCGCCTGCTCCAACGTTGCCGGCCTGTTACTCGCGCGCGCCTCCGGCCGCATGAAAGAATTCGCCATCCGCACCGCCCTCGGCGGCTCCGCGTGGCGCTTGGTCCGCCAGATGCTCACCGAAAGTGCCATGCTAGCGCTCGTCGGCATGACCCTCGGCCTCGCCCTAGCCGCTCTCGCCATTCGCGCCCTGGTCTGGCTCGCCCCTGAAAATCTTTCCAGCGGTCTGAATATTCACCTCGACGGTTACGTCCTCGTCTTCACCGCTCTGATCGCCGGAGCCTCCGCCATCATTTTCGGCGCAGCCCCCGCCTGGCAGATCGCCTTCACCGACCCGCAGCAAAATCTGAAACGAGGTCGCGGTGCCGGAGAAGGCAGCCGCGTCCGCTACCGCTTCCGCAGCGCCCTGGTAGTCGCCGAACTCGCTCTCGCATTAGTCCTGCTCGCGGGAGCAGGCGTCTTCGTAAAAAGCCTGTCCAACGTCAAAGACGTCAATGTAGGTTTCCGCCCCGGCGGCCTGATGACCGCCGCTTTGACCCTCCCCGAAAATCAATACGGAACTCCAGAAAAACAAGTCGCCTTTTTCTCCACCACCCTCGAGCGCCTCGCAAATTCCCCCGGCGTGCAATCGGCAGCCGCCATCGTCCCTCTGCCCTTCAGCGGCTTTGACGGTTCCGCGTCCTTCGCCATCGAAGGACGCGTCTCACCCCCCGGCGACCCCGGCCCGCACGGCGACATTCGCCAGGCCAGCCCACAATATTTTCAAGTGATGGGCATCCGCCTGGTCCGCGGCCGCTTCTTTACTCCTCAAGACCGCCTCGGCACCCAGCCCGTCGCCATCATCGACGAAAATCTCGCCCGCGATTATTGGCCCAATCAGGATCCCGTCGGCCAGCACATTCGCAACGGAAGCAAAGATCCATGGAAAACCATCGTCGGGATCGTCGGCCCGGTTCGCCACTCGCAGGTCGTCGGCGATGAAACTTCCGGCAACGCCTCGCAAGCCGCCAGCAAAGGTGTCTACTACTATCCGCTCTATCAGGAAGCGACCACCTCCGCGTTTCTCATCGCTCGCGACGGCGGCGACCCCGCCGCGCTCGAAGGCGCGATCCGCGCCGCGGTCCACGACGTCGATCCCAGCCAACCGGTATCAGATCTGAAATCGATGGACCAACGCATCACTCTGTCCATGGGACCGCGCCGCTCCGCCGTCACACTGCTCAGCGTTTTCGCCGCCATGGCGCTTACGCTAGCCGCAGTCGGCCTCTTCGGCCTGCTCCGCTACAACGTAGCGCAACGCACCCAGGAAATCGGCGTACGCATGGCCCTCGGCGCTTCACAACGCGATGTGTTGCGCATGGTGCTAAAAGAAAGCCTTCGCTTAGTTCTTCTAGGAGTAGCCGCCGGCCTCATCGCCGCATTCGCGTTCACGCGCGTTCTCGCAAGCCTGCTCTACGGCGTCAGCGCCACCGATCCACTTATGTTCGCCGCCACCGCCCTGGTCTTAACACTTGTCTCCCTGCTCGCCTCGTGGCTCCCCGCCCATCGCGCCACCCGCGTCGATCCCATGATCGCTCTGCGCTACGAATGACAACACGGTTTGTGGGTCGCGCCTTTAGGCGCGACATCAAACCAGCCATCGACAACGGGCTTTAGCCCCTGAAGTTCCGGATTTTCCCCGCCTGCTCTCGCGCCTTTCCCCGCCCTGAGTTAAACTCCTTGTCCCAATGTCTGACGCTTCCTCTTTCTCCGGCCGCACCATCACTCACTATTCCGTCCAGGAAAAACTCGGCGGTGGAGGTATGGGCGTCGTCTATCAAGCCAAAGACACCCGCCTCGGCCGCAACGTCGCTCTCAAATTTCTTCCCGACGATATCTCCCACGACCCACAGGCCATTGAGCGATTCCGCCGCGAAGCCCGCGCCGCCTCTCTCCTGAATCACCCCAACATCTGCACCATTTACGACATCGACGAATTCGAAGGCCGCCCGTTCATCGCCATGGAGCTGCTCGAAGGCCAAACCTTAAAACATCGCATCTCCGGCCAAGCCCATCGCCGTCACAGAACTCCTCGACCTTGGCATTCAGATCGCCACCGGTCTCGAAGCCGCCCACGCCAAAGGCATCGTCCACCGCGACATCAAGCCCGCCAACATTTTTCTCGTCAATCGCGGCCCCGCAAAAATTCTGGACTTCGGCCTCGCCAAGCTCGCCAGTCCCAGCCGCCATCCCGCCGCGGCTATGAGCGAAGTCTCCATGCATTCCCAAACTCAATTGCGCGACGCCGATTTTCTCACCAGCCCCGGCAGCTCCGTCGGCACGGTCGCGTACATGTCGCCCGAGCAAGCCCGCGGCGAAGAGCTGGATGCCCGCTCCGATTTGTTTTCGCTCGGCGTGGTCCTCTATGAAATGGCCACCGGCTCACTCCCTTTCTCCGGCAACAGTGTGGCCGTAATTTTCGACGGCATCCTCAACTCCGCCGCTACGCCCGCCACGAAAATAAATCCTCGACTGCCCCGCCGTCCTCGAAAATATTTTCGTCAAAACTCTCGAGAAAGACGCTGACCTGCGCTATCAAACCGCCGGCGAACTCCGCGCCGACCTCAAGCGCATCAAGCGCGACCTCGATTCCAGCCGCCGTCCGTCCGCCGAAAAAACTGCACCTGCTCCGCCGCCCTCCGTAAGCGCCGTGTCCGCCGCGTCCACAGCTCCCGCGAAAAAATCCGTCGCCGTCCTCTATTTCGAAAATCTAAGCGGCGCCAAGGAAGACGAATACCTCCGCGACGGCATCACCGAAGACATCATCACCGAGCTTTCCAAAATCCGCGGCCTCAACACCTTTTCTCGCCCCACCGTTCTCGCTTTTCGTGATAAGCCGGTCACACCCACGCAACTTGGCAAAGAGCTGGGCGCCGCCTACGTTCTCACCGGCACCTTGCGCCGCGCTGGAGCCCGCCTGCGCATCAGCGCCCAACTGATCGACACCCAGCACCGATTTCCCGCTGTGGTCCGAACGCTTCGACCGCGAAATGAAAGACGTCTTCGAAGTACAGGACGAAATGGCCCGCAAAATCGCCGAGGCCCTGCGCGTCACCCTCTCGCCGCAGGAGTTGGAAGCGCTCGCCGACAAGCCCACCGAAAATCTCCAGGCCTACGATCTCTATCTCCGCGGCAAACGTTACGCCCGCCGCCTCACTCGCCAGGACGTCGAGTTCGCACTGCAGATGTTTGAGAATGCCGTAACTCTCGACCCCAGTTTCGCGCTCGCCTATGCCGCGTGCGCCAACGCCTGCGCCATGTACTACTCCTTTTTCAGCCGCGATCAGGTGTGGGTTGAACGCGCCAGGGAAGCCTCCGGCAAGGCCGTCGCGTTGCGCTGGGATTTGCCTGAAACCCACGTCAGCCAGGCATGGGTGCTCTACGCCGCGGGGCTGTATGACGAAGCCGTGCGCATGGTCAAAAAAGCCATCGAGCGCAAACGCGATTGCGACGGAGCCTTTTATTTATTGTGCCGCGCCCTTTTTGCCGCGGATCGCTACCAGGAAGTGGTGGACATCGCCGAATCGGCCATCGCCGCCAGCGGTGAAGATTACAACGTCTACGTTCCCATCGTGAATTCAATCGGCCATATCGGAACAGAAGAAGCCAAACACAACATGACGCTGCGGAGAATGGCGGCCCTCGAAAGCCACTTGAAACGCGTGCCCGAAGATGCCCGCGCACGCATCGTCCTCGGCGCGGACTACGCCACATGCGGACGAGAACAAGATGCGATGCGCGAACTGAATCTGGCCGTCACCCTGCGCGCCAACGAAGCCTCCATCCTCTACAACGTCGCATGTGTCTTCTGCCTGCTGAAAAAAAAGGCCGAGGCGCTGGACGCCCTGCGCAAAGCCTGGGAAGCGGGCTCCAAGGATTCCGTCTGGGCCCGCCGCGATCCCGATCTCGCCATGCTCCACGGCGACCCCGAGTTCGAGCGCCTCTACCCCGAAAAATCCGTCTCCAATTAATTCTGCTGGAACTCTTCCCGGATCGAAGTCTTCGCAGCGAACGGCTCGCTTCAACTTGTTAACCAAGTTGACCTACCGCCAATACCCCCTACACGAGTCATTCCGAATCCCGCCGCCTTTCCAGGCGGGCCTGCCTGCCGTGGCAGGTGAGGAATCTGCTGTTTAATCCACCATCAACTTCGCCGGCATTTTACAATCGCTTGCCCGTTTTTCGTCCATCTCGGCAACCGTTTCAACCAAACCGATTTATTTCTGGCTCAACAAATACAAGTCCGCATGCCCGCCAGGGCGCGCGTAAACCACCGTGGAAAGATCGCGCGAAAAATCATACGCGTTGCCGCCGCTGATCAGCGGAAATGCAAACGGAAGCTTCAGCGCAACTTTCGGCGCGCCAATAGCCTTACCCGCCTGCCAATTCTGCCGGTAAATCGTAACGTCCTGCCGCGAAGGCACCGCGTACAGGAAAGACTTGCCGTCGCGATCGAACACCAGCCCAAATGTGGTTACGTCAGGGACCAGCACGGTGCAACTGTGATCGGCGATGGAATATTCATAGATCCCCACCTTGTCTCCTCCCCCAATCAAACTGATTAAAAATTGGCCGCCGGGCGCCGCGTTGAAGGCAAAACCGCAACCCTCAGCCAGTATCTCCGGCTTCGATCCGTCCGCGTTGACTTTCCAGATGACCGCACGGCGTGTGTTTTCACTGACCGCGTTTATATACAGAAATTTTCGATCGTCGCCCCACAACACGTTCTGAATCGTTCCTCCGCCCCAGTTCAGCGTCTGCAGCCCACTACCGTCGGCTCCCGCCAGATGAATTGTGGGCGCTTTGCCCTTCTCCTCGGACGTAAAGCTCACGTGAAAATTGTCTGCCGCCCAGCTTGACGTTGCCAGCGACCCCGAAGGAGCGAGTCGCACTTTGTTGCTGCCGTCAATGTCCGCTACCCACAATTCGTTGCGGTCTCTCGCCGGTATGGTGATGTACATCACTTTCTTCCCGTCGGGAGAAATGGCAGGCTGGGTCGCGTTTTCCGACGCGATGTCCTTCGACTCTTTACTGTGGGTGTTATAAGCCGTCAGGTAGCCGGACGATTTCCCGTTCACGATGTACATTCCTTTTCCCGACGGGTCGGGCATGGGTGAAGCATCCGGCCCGGTGCCGAACGTCACTTGCGACATCGACTTGTCCTGGAGGTTGAACTTCCAGATGTTCGTCAGTCCCTTGATCGTCCTGCTGAACAGCACGCTCTTCCCGCCCTCGGCCCACACTACATCCCCTGGGTCTCCGGACACTTCGCCCAGATCGTCCGCCTTTTGGTTCGGCAAATCGACGTCGTAGGCATGAAAGGCTTCCAGCGCGGAAACCGTGTCGCCCGTAATTACCAACAGATGCCTGCCGTCCGGGTACGGCAGGATCCGTCGCAACGGCAGGGTGTTTGGCCCCAGCGCGAATACCTGTTCCTCGCTCATCCCTGTTCGATTCGCCCGAAAAATCGCGCGTGTCCCCTGCTTCGTGAAATAGATGTACTCGCGATCGGGAGATGGCGTCGGAATTCTGCCGGCCACGAGCCGGTGCGGGGTTCCGCCCAGTGTCGGCACCGCCCAGCACTCGTCTCGCCCCAGTACCCGCACATAATAAATTTCCGTTCCGTCGGCGGAAAAATTGGACACTACTTTTTCCCCTTCGTCATTGGTCAGTTGCAGCGGCTCGCCGCCGGAAGCCAGCATCACAAATACCTGCGCGACTCCCGCAACCGGCGACCGGAACGCCACCGTGTTGCCGTCCGGGGAAAGCTTGGCGAAATCCATCGGTTTATCCCAATGGCTGATCTGTGTGATCTTCGCGGGTTGCTCCGGGGTCTTCCGCCCCAATCCAAAATGGTACGCCGCGAATCCCACCGCCAGCAGCGCCGCCACAACTGCCGCGAGGATAAATTTCTTATTGCCCGCCGCGGCTGCAACCTGTTGGCCGCTGCCCGCATGCGAACCGCTCCCCGGTTCCACAGCAACTTGCGAACCGGACACGATCCCGGACGCCAATATTTTTCCGGAGTCGGTATCCCGCCGCAAGCGCTTCAGGTCCGCGTGAATATCCGAAGCCGACTGGTACCGCAGGTCGCGATCCTTCTCGAGCGCCTTGTTAATGATGCGCTCCAGCTCCGCGGGCAGTTCCGGATTCACGCGCACAGCCTGCGTCGGCGCCCCGTCCAGAATCGCTTTGAAAATTACCCCCGAAGTATCGCCGCGAAACGGCAGCGTCCCCGTAGCCATCTCGTACAGCACCGCGCCAAACGAAAACAAATCCGTCCGCGTATCCAGTTCCTTGCCGCGCACCTGCTCGGGCGACATGTACGCCACCGTCCCCAGAGTGCTGCCCGGACTGGTCAGCTGCGCTGAGTCCACTCCTAGTGTCGCGCCATCTCCGCCGCCAGCCGATCTTCTCGCGGCGCCCACCTTAGCCAATCCAAAGTCCAGAATCTTCGCGTGCCCTCGCTCGGTAACAAAAATATTCGCCGGCTTGATGTCCCGGTGAACAATTCCCTTGGCGTGCGCCGCTTCCAGCGCCCCCGTCACCTCAATCGCCACCGCCAGCAAATTTTCCAGTTCCATCGGCCGGCTGCCGATAGCGTGCTTCAAAGTCTGCCCGTCCAGATACTCCATGGCGATAAACGCTTTGCCGGAACCTTCGCCGATGTCATAGATAGTGCAAATGTTGGGATGATTCAGCGCTGACGCCGCCTGCGCCTCCCGCTGAAATCGCGCCAGCGCCTGCGCGTCCGCCGCCACGTCGTCCGGCAGAAATTTCAGCGCCACAAAGCGGTGCAGCCGCGTGTCTTCCGCCTTGTAAACCACACCCATCCCGCCGCCACCAAGCTTTTCAATAATCAAGTAGTGGGAAACGGTCTGGCCAGGAAGCGACTGGGAATCGGTCATCGGTCCGGCCATCTTATGGTGCGGCTGACATCAAGTCAACGAAGCCGCAAACACGA
>CAWFWY010000011.1:0-1379209 GCA_963819625.1 uncultured Acidobacteriota bacterium | reverse complement strand
CCCCGACCACGAATATCCGTCCTGGCTCGAACTGCGCGAGGAAAACGGACAACTCCAGGCCCAGATGGTCGGCCGCTGGGGAAATGCCCGGCCGCTTCCCAAGGCGGAAATTTCCAACGGCCAGCTCACTTTTGTTTCTCCCAAGGCGGAAGAAGAAACGCCCGAAGACATGGTCTTCAAAGCAACGCTGAGCGGCAAAACAATGTCGGGAACAATCACCGGTCCGAAAAACGCTCCATGGCAATTTACCGGCCGGCGAGCGCCGGCGTTGAAGGAAACCAAAGCGCCGAAATGGGGAAAGCCCATTACTTTATTCAACGGAAGAGATCTGACCGGCTGGAAACCCAGTGGCGTGGGCCCCACCGCGTGGACGGTCGTGAACGGCACACTGGTGACTCCGGGAAATGGACCCGAGCTGATCAACGATTCGAAATTTGAAAATTTTAAGCTGCATGTGGAGTTCAACTGCGGTCCGTCGTCCAACAGCGGCATCTATCTGCGCGGCCGCTACGAAGTCCAGGTGGAAACCGATTCGGCAGATGAACCGCCGAGCCATCACACCGGCGGCGTTTATGGTTTTCTGGCCGCCTCCCCCGAACTTCTCCGCAAGGCGGATGAATGGCAGACCTTCGATATCACCCTGGTCGGCCGATGGATCACTGTGGTGCAAGACGGCCAGACCATCATCGACAATAAGGAGATTCCCGGCATCACTGGCGGCGCTCTCGACAGTCACGAAGAATTGCCCGGGCCGATTTATTTCCAGGGAAGCGAAAAAGGTCACGTCGCGTATCGCAACATCGTAATCACCCCGGCGCAAAAGTAACAGCATACGCAACGTGGCGCGGCCGGCATGGCACTTGAGGAAACTCCGCTTTGAATAAAATCGCTACTGCCGGAAGTTTTTTATTTATCGCGTTCTTAACTATGCCGGGCCTCGCGGCGGCTCAGACCGCGCCAACGTTCGTCGGAGTTCGCACCTTTCTGAGCGCACCATACGAACCAAACCTCGACAAACTCGACGCTGATTTTGCTGTGCTGGGTGTGCCTTTCGACGAAGGCACCTGGGGCCAGCCGGGCGAGCGTTACGGCCCACGCGACATGCGGGAAAATTCTCAGGAATACGCCCACGATCTAACCGAAGGCTTTTACTACATCGACGGCGATCGCACCGTGCTGAAAGGAAAACGGTGGACCGACGTGGGCGATGTGGTGATTTATCCGACCGTGCCGGTCGAGACGGACGCCAAAGTCACCGAAGCGGTAAAGAAGATCCTGGCGAAGAAAGCTTTCCCGATTATTCTGGGCGGCGATCACAGCATCACGTTTCCGGTTATCCGCGCCTATGACATTCCGCTGACGGTCGTGCACATCGACGCGCACCTCGACACCTGGTCAGGCGCAAAAGGTAATCTCGATCACGCCTCGTGGGTTCTTCGTGTGGCCAAGCTGCCCACCGTGAAGCACATCTCGCAAATTGGCATGCGCGGGATCGCCAATGACCAGGAAGCGGCAGGAAATGCCAAAGCAATTCCTACTACGGTGGTCACCTCGGAAGAAATTCATCGCCGCGGTATCGCTGCCGCGATCGAATCCATTCCGCCGAGTGAGAATATTTATGTCACGTTCGACGTGGATTCGATGGACCCGACGCTGGCGCCGGGCACAGGAACCTTGGAACCCGGGGGACTGAATTTTCAGGAGATCGACGAACTGTTGAAGCAGATTCCCACCAAAGGAAAATTGGTGGGATTGGATATTGTAGAGGTGAATCCGTATCGCGATCCCAGCGGCCGCACCGCTCAAACCGCGATCCGGTTGATGGTGGATCTTTTAGCGGCCGCGTTTCACTAGGCGCGCCACGTTCGTGGTTCTGTGAGCGCCTTAACGCGGTATCGCGCTTCCACGACAGTCAGCGCTGGGCCGATGACGACAGACGCAGCGAGGCTTCTGCGCGCGCCGCGCGTCGCAAACCGCGACCTTCTCTGACCGCGCCAAAGATGCTGTGCCGGTTCTGGAAAATGGTCTTCACCCACGCAAACCGTCCGAGCTGCGGAAAATAGATGCCGCGGAAACAAATTCGCGCGATCAGTATGTTGACTCGAAATCCCAAAGGTTTGTGGGCCACCGCTTCCAGCGCCGTGGCGATGGCTTCGGGGCTGTAGGACTTTTCCCACCCATATTTCACTTCGGCGTGCGCTTCCGCGATGGTCATTTTGAGCGGAGTGTGCGCCATGGCGAACGGAATGAACTCCTGCCAGTGTTTCGGCCGCGTCAGGCGGCCCGCGGCTTCCAGCCGCTTGTATAGCGGAGTCGCCGGCAACGGAGTGAGCAAACCAAAAATCGGCAATCCCGGCGGCCAGGTGCGAATTTCCTGCAGCGTACGTTCCGCGACGCCCACCGTGTCGTTGTCCATACCGAAAATAAACGAGGTGATGGCGAAAACGTTGCGGTCCGCCAGTCGTCTGCAACACCGCGGCATATTCACCCGGCTTGTTGAACCCTTTATTCACATCCTTCAGGTTCGCCGGATCGATGGATTCCATTCCAATGAAGATCCACTTCCCTCCCGCGGCGGCGATCAGGTCGACCAGTTCCTCATCGCGCAGCAAGTTGGCGCTGATTTGCGCCACCCAATGCACCTGCGCTTCGGCAGCGATAATGTCGCGCAACAGCGATTTGGTGCGCTTGATGTTGATGGCGAAATTGTCGTCGATGAAAAATACCGCGATCTGGCCCAGCT
This sequence comes from uncultured Acidobacteriota bacterium, assembly GCA_963819625.1. Taxonomy (GTDB): domain Bacteria; phylum Acidobacteriota; class Terriglobia; order Acidiferrales; family UBA7541; genus Acidiferrum. The sequence goes on along the minus strand of CAWFWY010000011.1, from coordinate 1,376,466 downwards.
CGCTTTTCGCCCGCGCTTTCAGCATCAGCAGTTCGTTGACCACGCTCTCATTGGTTCGAAATCGAATCGAATCGCCAAAAAAACCGGTCACAGTGCAAAATTCGCAACCGTACGGGCAGCCGCGCCCGGACTCCACGGGAATAATGCGGAACGTTCCCCAGCCCGCGCCCAGCTTGCGCAGCGTGCCGTTAAAAACTTTCGGCACGATATTAAATTGCTTCAGATTGATGGTGTCCCACGGAATCGCCGGATACTCCTTCAGCGACGGTTTGCGTTCCTGGCCAAAATCGTCGACAGGCGCATAAATGGGTTTCAGCGTGCCGCGCACGGCATCCTCGACAATTTTCGGCCACGTCTCATCGGCTTCGCCCAGCGCCACGGCATCGGCATGTCGCGGCCCGCCGTTTCGGCCCAGCGCCTCATCCGCCATTTCCGTGACGTGCGGTCCGCCCATCACCACCGGCACGCCTACCGCGCGAATCGCATCCGCCATGCGGTAGGCTTTGGCGATCATGCGCGTCATCGCGCCGATCCCAACCAGCCCGATGTTCTCTTCGATCACGTAGCGCGCGATGCCCTCTTCGTCCATGGGCTGCGCGTTGCCGTCGATCAGCAGCACTTCGTGCCCCGCGGGAGTGAGCGATTGCAGCAAGAACATCCACAGATGCGGCATGAAATTGCGCGTAACCCCGTTGTCGGGGTTGTAAAGCAAGATTCGCATAGTCTTTTCTTTGTCCCGGGCGCGTCTGACGTTGAGTCCGACCTGATCGGAGAGGCGGGTGCTCGGTAGGGCGAAAAATAGCATTTAGACCCGCTTTGAAACTGTGCAAAAAGGAACACTTTTCAGATTGAGGACAGGAACCGCCAGAACGCCCTTATCCTTATATGGTCCGCTGCTCGGTGGTTGCTCCGACTTCGCGCACTACCGCTTTACAGCTTCGCGCGCGCAACATATAGTTTCTTTGCCCGCGACCCCGCCATGAAACCTGCTTCCTCTCTGAAACTCTTCGCGCTGTTTTGCCTGTTGCTGCAACTCGCGTGCGTGACAAACGCCGAAGACCTCAAGAAAATTCATCCCACTGGTTACGTCACCGATCTCGCCGGAGCCATTGCTCCTGACACCAAAGTTCGACTCGAAGCGCTGTGCACCGAGCTGCAGCAAAAAACCGGCGCGCAAATGGCTATCGTCACGGTGCATTCGCTGGAAGGCCAGAGCGTGGAAAATTATGCCGTGGACCTTTATAAGCAGTTGGGCGTAGGCAGCAAGGCCGACAATCGCGGCGTGCTGCTGCTGGTTTCGCCGGATCAGCGCAAATATCGCATCGAGGTTGGTTACGGACTGGAGCCGGTGATTAATGACGCGCGCGCCGGCGATGCCGGTCGCGCCATGGTTCCCTTTTTGCGGCAAGGCGATTACAGCAAGGCCATCGAAACTGCTGCGTGGATGCTGGCTAAGTACGTGGCCGACGATCGCGGCGTCACATTGTCCGGCCAGCCACCGGCGCGCCCAGTTCGCCATGAAGACGGCGGCTCCAGTGGATTTCCCACCTGGCTGATTGTTCTTTTTTTTCTGTTCATCTGGTTTATTAGCAGGTCAGGCTCAGGACGCGGCGGCCGTGGCGGTGGTGGCAGTAGCTGGTGGATCTGGCCGTTGCTGTTCAGCAACATGGGTGGCGGACGCCGCGGAGGCTGGGGCGGGGGCGGAAGCGGTTGGGGAGGCGGCGGATTCGGCGGCGGCTCTTCCGGCGGCGGTGGCTTCGGTGGATTTGGTGGCGGCAGCAGTGGAGGCGGCGGCGCCTCAGGAGGCTGGTGATGACGGAACGCAGCAGCAACAAGAACGTGTTGTCGGCAGACGCGAAACTTCGTGAGCTGGTGAATCGCCTGAAGGAAGTCGCGGCGGCGAATCTCGAATCCGTGATTCTCTACGGCTCAGCCGCGCGCGGCGATTTCCATCCCGGACATTCCGATCTGAATGTTTTGTGTGTGCTGGGTTCGCTGGCCATTGAAGAATTGAGCCGCGTCGCGCCGGTGGTGCGCTGGTGGGTGGTGGAGCAGGAAGAGCCTGCGCCGCTCTTTTTCACCGCGGAGGAGCTGCGGCAATCCGCCGATGTTTTCTCCATCGAGCTGCGCGACATGCAGGACAACCGCCGCGTGCTCTTTGGCGCCGACCTGATCGACGGCCTGCGCGTGCCGGTAAACCTTCATCGCGTGCAGGTGGAGCATGAGCTGCGCACCGTGCTGTTGAAGTTGCGCATTTCCTATTTCAGCGCGCCGGGCGAGGCGCAGCAATTGACCCCCGTTTTGCGCAAATCGTTTTCGTCGGTGCTGGCGCTGCTTCGCCACGTCATAATAGCGTTTGGCGAAGAGCCGCCCTCCGCGCCGCGCGATATTATTGCGCGTGCCACGCAGCTGACCCACGCAGACGCCGCGGCATTCGACAACGTGCTGCGCCTGCGCGAAGACAGCGACGCGCACGTGGAAGTGGCCAAAGTTTATGGAGCGTATCTCGCCGCGATGGAAATCGTAGTTCGCGGCCTGGACCAACATTTACCGAAAGAAGAATGGCAACGGACCCGCAAGGCGCATTCTTGAATCTCAATTTAGCGAGGAGCATATGAAGATAGGCATCGTGATTCTGATTATCGTTCTGATTCTTGCTTTGATGCTGGGCAGTGCTTTTGTCACCCGGCGAAACCAGATGGTCGTCAAGCGTGAAGCGGTCAACGCAGCGTGGTCGCAAGTGGATGTGGTACTGCAGCGCCGCGCCGACCTGATTCCCAACCTGGTTGAAACGGTGAAGGGCTACGCTGTGCAGGAACAGGTCGTTTACGGCGAAATCGCCAAGGCCCGCTCTGCTTTGCTGAGCGCCGGCACTCCCGCGGAAAAAATCGCCGCTAACGGGCAGTTGGACTCCGCGCTCGGCCGCTTGCTGGTCATCGTGGAGAATTATCCGCAGCTTAAATCCAACGAAAATTTTATGCGCCTGCAGGATGAACTGGCCGGCACCGAAAATCGCATCGCCATCGAGCGCCGCAACTACAACCAGCTGGTGCAGGACTACAACACCTACATCTCGCTCTTCCCCAACAACCTGGTCGCCAGCATGGCCGGCTTCCAGCGCAACGACGCCTATTTCAAAACCGAACCCGGCGCGCGCCAGGTCCCCAACGTTAAGTTCGACTACAACAAAACGCCGGTCCCAGCCACGCCAGCGCCAACGCCAGCTCCCACGCCCGCTCCGGTCCATCCCTAGCGCCGCAAGATTGCCTGTTTACCCTGAGTCCGGCGATAGCCGGCGAAGGGTGGGTGCCCCACCCTCGGATTTTTGAGGGTGGGTCTTTCTTTTGACGTTTTTTTAATTTACCCAAAGGTCTACGTCCGGCCGAGGAATTCGCCGAGCAGCATATGAAAGTGGTGCACGCCATTTTCGCGCTTCACCGAGTAGCGTCCGCGGTCATAAAGTGCTAGATTGCAATCCGCGCTGCACGTTTTCGCAAAGGCCGATGTCTTCCTGCTGCACTTCGTCGCTGAACGCGATGGCTTGCTTGATTCGTTCCCGCGTCTTGGCTGCGTTGTGCGTCGTGAAAAAACCACTCGAAGATCGTCAGCGTTTTGTCATGCGACAGCGGCACGATCAGGTTCGTCGAAACATTGTCCGGATAAATGTTGAGCATCAAATTCGGAAATATCCAAAAATAAAGCGCCTCTTGCTGCTGTCCCGCCGCACCCGGCGCGTAGAAACGCTCGCCGGATCATCCGACGGCTTGACCGCGCGAATCGGCGCGAACTGCTGCGAATAATATTGGAAGGTTTCCGTGCGGTACTGCGAGTAGTCGATCTCGCGCATCAACCCGGGGTGTGCGATCGGGATGTGGTATCCCTCGAGATAGTTATCGACGTAAACCTTCCAGTTGCACTGAATGACATAGTCGCGCCGTTCGGCGAATTGCAGCCCTTCGAATCGGAAGCCGCGTGCCTGTTCGGGAATTTGTCGCCGAGGATAGTGGAAAGCGGCTCGCTGTTCAGCGTCGAAATTGACGAAAATAAAATTTCCCAGGTCTCGACGCGCAGCGGAACCATGCCCATTGTGCTGCGATCGAAAAATTCCACCCCTTCGATGTCCGGCGTGCCGATCAAACGGCCATCAAGCGTGTAGGTCCAGCCGTGATACCCGCAGCGAAGCACGTTTTTGCAGCCGCTGCCCGAGCGCGATTGGTCCCGCGCGATGTCGGCACACGTTGCTGAAAGCCCGCAACTCTCCCTGCTTGTCGCGCATGACGATGATGGGCTCGCCGGCAACTTCGGTGGTAAAAAAACTCTCCGGATCGCGAATCGTGCGCTTGGTTCCGCTCACCTCGCCGCAGTCGTGATCGAGCGTGCCAACGAGCTGCCAGGTGCGGCAGAAAAATGCGCGCTCTTTTCGATGTCGAGAATCGACGGATCGGTGTAAAAGCTCGACGCCAGCGTGTGCGCGCACTCGATCTGCTCGTCCACGTCGAGTTGTAAAGGTTTGGGTTCCATAAAAATGCGGCGAGCGACCCGGGACCGCCGGAGCAGTGTCTAAAACTTTCTGCGTTTCCTGTCGCGACCAGCGTTCTATCACGACTCTTCGATTCGGTGTAAAACTCCACGGCGTCGCGTCCCTGCCCGTGCAAAATGCCGAAGAAACTGTCTTTCCATCCGCTGAACGGAAAGTACGCCATCGGCGCGGCCACGCCGATATTGATGCCGATATTTCCCGCGGGCGCTTCGTAGCGAAATTTTCGCGCCGCCGCTCCGCTGGTGGTGAAGAGCGAAGCCTGGTTGCCATACGGGCTGCGGTGCATAAACTCCATCGCCTCGTCGATCGAATTGGCATGAACCAGGCTCAGCACCGGCCCAAAAATTTCCGTATGCGTCAGCTGGCTGGTCGATCGCAAGCCGTCGAGCACCGTCGGCTTCACGAAATTCCCGCCTTCCTGATTGGGAATTTTCGCGTTGCGTCCGTCGACGACCGGCCTGGCGCCTTCCGCAATCCCCGCGGCGATCAGCGACTCGACGCGCTGCTTGCTTTCTTGCTGATCACCGGGCCCATCTGTACATCGGCGCCAAGCCCATCGCCGACTCGCAAAGTCGAGGCGGCCTTTCCGATCGAATCGCGAAAAGTCTTTCTGCGCATCGCCCACGGTCACCGCCACCGACACCGCCAGGCAACGCTGCCCGGCGCAACCAAACGCGCTGTCGCCGATGATCTGCGTCGCCAATTCCATATCCGCGTCGGGCAACACGATCACGTGATTTTTCGCTCCGCCCTGGCACTGCATGCGCTTGCCGCTGGCTGCCGCGCGCGCGTAAACATGTTTCGCCACCGGCGTCGAGCCCACAAAGCTGATGGCGCGTACCTGCGGATGATCGCACAGCGCATCCACCACAACGCGTCCGCCGTTGACCAGGTTCACCACTCCGCGAGGCAGCCCGGTCTTCTCGATCAACTCGATGACGCGGCGCATCGTCAGCGGCACGCGCTCCGACGGCTTCAGCACCAACGTATTCCCGCAAGCGATCGCGTAGGGCAAAAACCAGAACGGAATCATGGCCGGAAAATTGAACGGTGTGATGGCCGCCACCACGCCGAGCGGCTGGCGAATCAGCGTTTCGTCCACGCCGGGCGTGACGTCTTCCAGGTTGTAGCCCTGCATCATCATGGGAATTCCGCAGGCCACTTCCACGTTTTCGATGCCGCGCCGGATTTCCGCTTTGGCTTCCGCCAGAGTTTTTCCGTTTTCGAGCGTAATCAGGCGCGCGATTTCGCCGATATGTTCTTCCAACAGATTTTTCAGCTTGAAGAGATATTGAATCGCGCTCGCCGGGTGGCGTGCGGCGCCACGCCGGAAAAGCGGCAACCGCGGCTTGCACCGCGGCGTCCACATCGCCGGAATTGGAAAGCGGAGTGCGCGCCAGCAATTCCGCGGTAGCCGGGTTGTGCACGTCCACGAATTCCGTTGCGGCCGACGGCTGCCATGCTCCATCTACGTAATTGTGCAGGTCCGGGGCGTGAGTTACGGCAGTGGTGCTCATCTGTTGCTCCAGGCGTGGGTAGATATCGAACTAGCGAAGCGAAAGTGGTAGTCTACCAAAAAATGTAGGGTTCAGGCGGCCATCACAACCCACCAGAATTCTACTCGGCGTCCTGCGACGACCCGCCTAATCTGCTTCGCCACGCAAACCAGGCCATTGTGGCCAGCATGCCTATCCAGCCAAGAGCCCGAGTGGTGCCTCCGATTTTCTGGTCCTGCACCAACAGGTTCCATTGCCCAAACAAAATTTCCCAATCGTGATCCCCGGAACCCACCAGCGGCAACGCCGAAGCGCGCGCGTCTGCCATATAAGTTCCAATGTAGAGAAAATTTTCAAAGAACCAGAAAACGCAGAATGTTACAGCCGTTACTTCCCGTTGCCGAAAGAAATACGCAGCGCAAAGCGTCGGCACGATCAACTCGGCCAGCGTGCCGCCCAGAATGGTGATGGTATAGCCAAACCAGCTGAAGAAAAAATGCCCGCCCTCATGAATGATCAGATTGACGTAGTCGAGAAACAAGAATCCAGAGCGGTCAAACGCGGCATAACACAGAAACAGCGTGTAAAAAATGGCCCAGCCCACAAAAACGGCGAGCGACACCGCTTTCCAGGGCCCAAAATATTTTTCCAGCAGGGCCACAGCATCACTTCTCGATCGCAGCCAGCGCTTCGTAAGCCGCGCCAATCAGCGGAGCGCTCTCATTGAGGATCACGGAAACGGGAACATTGTTCAGCAGCGCTTCAAATCTCCATTTATCCTGAAAGGCCTTGAAAAAAGTGCCGTCTTTCATCTTTTCCAGGATTTTTACCGCGATGCCTCCCGCGACGAACACGCCGCCCAGCGCCAGCACCTTCAGTGCCAGATTGCCGGCCTCGGCTCCATAGACCGCGGTCCACAGGTCCAGTGTTTCCACGCATACCGGGCAGGACTTGTCTAATCCCTGCCGCGTAATTTCCGGCGCGGGATCGGCGTCGGGATCTTCGAACGACGGATGCAGCACATTGGGCGCAAGAAATTCGTGCAAGGTGCGGAAACCGCGCCCGGACAGTATCAACTCCCAACTTACTTGCGGATAGCGGCGGCGCATGAAGCGCAAAAGCTCAATTTGTTGTTCAGTGTGCGGCGCAAAATCTGAATGCCCGCCTTCTGAAGGAACCACCTGATAGCGCGTGCCGTTCCAAACCAGGATGGCCTGTCCCAGTCCCGTTCCCGCGGCCAACAAAGCCTTGGTGCCGCCAGGTTCAACTGTGCCCCGATTCAAAACGCAGAAATCTTCTTTCGGCAGATGCTCGATGCTGTGGCCGGTCGCTCCAAGATCGTTCAGCACCACCACCTGCTTCACCTTCAACTCCTCAATCAGATTTTCGGTGTCCACCGTCCATGGCAGGTTCGTCGCGCGCACGCGATTGTTGATCACCGGCCCGGCCACGCCAAATCCCGCCGCGACAATTCGGTCGCCCGCCATGTACGGCGCGGCCTGCCGTGAAAACTCCTTTACGATGCGATCGAATTGCGCAAATTCCTTGCTCGCAAACCGCTGCTGAAAGACAGCCGTGAGCTTGCCGTTTTCTTCCGAAAACAGCGCGAGGTTGCACTTCGTACCGCCGACATCACCGGCAAGTATCACCACTTCCCCCTGAACTATTCGCAGAATATTGCCGATGCACGGCTACGACGGGTTGAACCAACTTCGGCCGTCGCGTTCGAGAAGAGCATCGGACTCCTGCGGCCCCCAACTCCCCGAAGCATATTGCGGAACGGTCGCGCTCCTGGCCGCGGTCCACACGTCGAGTATCGGATCGATCAGCGACCACGCCGCTTCCACGTTATCGCCGCGATCGAACAGCGTGGCGTCGCCGCGCACGCAATCATTCACCAGCGTGGCGTACGCGCTGCGCGGCGCTCCGCCAAATCCTTCCTTATAGCTGAAATTCATGTTCACGTTGCCGATGCTCATTTCCGTTCCCGGCCGCTTGGCCACGAAGGAAACCGAGACCCCTTCATCCGGCTGAATATTCAGCACCAGGCGATTCGGTGCCAGATCGCGCTCGCGAAATACCATGTGCGGCGCGCGGCGAAATTCGATGACGATCTCGGTGCTGCGTTTCGCCAGGCGCTTGCCGGTGCGCAGATAAAACGGCACGCCCGCCCAGCGCCAGTTATCGATCAAAAGTTTGGCGGCAACAAAAGTTTCGGTTCGCGAAGTGGCGCTGACGCCCGGTTCCTGACGGTATCCCGGAGCCGGTTTGCCGTTCAACTGCCCGGCGGTGTACTGCCCGCGCACCACGGCTTGCGCAACCATTTCCAGATTGAACGGCCGAATGGACTGCAGCACTTTCAGTTTTTCGTTGCGCACCGAGGTGGCATCGAAAGACGCCGGCGGCTCCACCGCGACCAGCGAAGTAAGCTGCAGCACGTGGCTCTGAATCATGTCGCGCAGCGCGCCGGTATTTTCATAAAAGCCGCCGCGCCGCTCCACGCCCAGCGTCTCCGCAGCGGTAATCTGCACGTGGTCCACGTAATTGCGATTCCATAGCGGCTCGAAAATTCCGTTGCCGAAGCGCAGCACCAGCAGGTTCTGCACCGTGTCTTTGCCGAGATAGTGATCGATGCGGTAAACCTGCTTCTCTTCAAAAACATTCAGCACCGTTTGATTCAATTCTTTCGCCGATGCCAGGTCCCGACCGAACGGTTTTTCAATGATGATTCTTACCCAGGAATCAGGAGACGACGGCCGCGCCAGTCCCGCTTTGCCCAGTTGCTCGACGATGTGCGGATAAACTTCCGGCGGCGTGGACAAATAAAACAGGCGGTTGCCGCCAAGTTTTTTCGACGCTTCCAGATCGGCCAGAGTTTTCGCCAGCCGCGCATACGAATCGGTATCGTCGTACTCCCCCTGGCTGTAGTGCAGGTTGGCCGCGAAGGCGGCCCATTGTTTGGGGTCGATGGGCCCGACTTCTGAAATGCTTTTGGCCGCCACGCCCAGCGAGGAGCGAAAATCTTCATCGCTCATGGGCGTGCGCGAAAAACCGACAACGGCATAACGGGGTCCGAGCGATTGATGCACAGCCAGGTCGAACATCGCGGGAATCACTTTGCGTTTGGCGAGGTCGCCGGAGGCGCCGAAAAGAACCACCGCGCATGGTTCGGTGGTTCCGTCATAACTCCCCGCAAATCTACTGGTGTCCGCCGCCATGATTTCCTCTCCGACAAAAAGCTTGCATTGAACCGATTTAAGTTAGTCGAAACTATACCTCAACCTGGTACTTTCGCAGCTCGGAACGCAAGCGCTCCGCATCCTGATAGTGAATAACGTTCATGCCCAGCCGCCGCGGAACCTCCAAATTCAGCGGACGGTCGTCGATGAACAAGCATTTTTCCGCCGGCCGCTGCGAAATTTGTAGGGCCATCCGGAAAATGATTTCTTCCGGCTTGCGCGAGCGCACGTAGCAGGAGCTGAAGAACACCTCGAAATTCCTGCGCAGGTCAAACTTTTCGATGCGGTAACTGTTCAGCTCCAGCGGTTCGTTGTTGATGGAGGCGATGAAGTATTTCTTCATGCGCGTCACTTCGTCGAGCACCGCTCGCGAGTCGGGAAACTCGCGGGATTGCGCGAACATGTGCACGATGAACTCCTCGCGAGTGAACGACCGGGGATGATGAAAGACCGCGCGGTCAAGATATTCGTCAAGAGTGATAAGCCCGGCATCCAGCGCGGGAAAACAAAGATCGTGGCGATCCTGGAATTCCTCCCAATCCATGCCGAAAACTTCCGCCGCTTCCTTGCGCGCGGCGCGGTCCCAGCCATTGGAGAGGATCACTCCTCCGATGTCCCAGAACATGGTGGTAATTTCAGACAAGAACACGGCCTCCAGATGTACGGCTTAGCCGCGGGGATTGAGTCGGGCCAGGTGAGCTTAGCCTGCGCCTCCGCGAGTTTGGGCCATGGCTTGTATAACAACATCCGAGAACTGCTTCAAACCTTTTTCCGGGCCTTGCGACAAATACAGCCGGATAGTGGCTTGGCAGGCAGGGGCAAGCACTCCTGGAAATACTAATTGTTTAGATAGCGACATGTGGCCTCGAAGTGGGCAACGGCGCATCCGTACATCCGCTCAATGTTTGCCGCTATTGTCCTGCGACTAGGAATTTAAACGAACTTGCAGTAAGGTCAAAAGGCAGGCTCTTCAGGAGGCGCGTGAGATGGCAGATGAAACTTGTGGTCCGACGCCGCCCGCCACCCAACCGGTTGCGGCGGGAACGCGCATGGTGCATTGCGTAAAATTTGATAAAGATTTGCCGGGACTCGACCGCGTTCCGTGGAAAGGCGAGATCGGAAAGCGCGTCTATGAAAGCGTATCGAAAGACGCCTGGAAGCTGTGGCTGGAACATTCCAAGATGGTCATGAACGAATACCGGCTGAATCCCCTCGATCCCAACTCGCAGAAAATTATGGAAGAGCAAATGGAGCAGTTTTTCTTCGGTGAAGGCTCGAAGCTGCCCGAAGGTTACGTTCCGCCAAAAGCCAAAGGTTGATTACCGCTCGCTAGTCGCGTTGGCCGGCTGAGTGATGCATCGGATGTTGTACCGGTAGTCGCGGCGCCAAAGTAAAACGTAGTTCTGCGTGGGCGGCGCGCAAAGCCGTCAACACCTCTTCCGGCGCACCGGCGCTGGCGAACAAAAATCCCAGATAACTTGAGCCCTCCGGCCACGCCGCGATGTAGTCGTGCAGCCTCGCGGTGATGAACAAATCGGTAATCCCCCGAATCGCGCGCGCCGCCTTTTCGCCTTCCACTTTTTCGAGCGTGCCGCTTGCAGGAACGGGAATCATCATCACGCCTGCGGTGCGGCGCTCGCGCGGCCAGTCGCTGCCCGGCAAATTCAAGGCGTGACGAAGCAAGAGTTCTTCGAGGCCGACGCTCTGGTGCTCTTCGCGGTGCGCCGTTTCCGTTTTGTCAGCCGGAATAAAACGAAAAGAGCGGGCGCACAATCCTCCGATTGGCCGTGCCGCGATTTCCAGCGGCCACACCCCTTCGTTCCCCACTGCCTCGCGCCCTGCTTCCTGGAACCCTGCTTCCTGGAAATTGACGCGAAACTCGGCGTGCATCGGGCCGTGCGTCAGGCCGATGGCGCGCGCGGTGTCTTCGGCGCATTTCTGAATGGCGCGCTGCTGTTGCTCTGGCAGCATCGACGGCGTGACGTAAATACTCTCTTCAAAATACGGGCCCTCCAGCGGATCGGGCTTATCGAAAATTGCGAGAATGCGAAGAACTCCCTCGGTGAGCAGTCCTTCCACCGCCACTTCCCTGCCCGGGATGTAGCCTTCTACCAGAATCTTGTCGAGATTGTTTTCGCGCGTGGCGCGAACTTCCGGCGAGGCCAGCAGCGCGGCAATGCGCTGCGCCGCGGCGACAAATTCCTCGCGATTGTTGGCGCGGATCACTCCCTGGCTGGCCGAAAGTGAAAACGGTTTTAGCACGCAAGGATAAGAAATGTTCAACAGCGCAGGCTCGGGCAAAGGATTCAGTGCGAGGGTGCGGAACCAAGGAGTCCGCAAGCCGGTATTGCGAAATACTTCGCGCATCCGCAACTTCGACCGGCAGGCTTCCACCGCAGCGGGATGGTGATAAGGAATGCCGAGATGGCGCGCTGCATAAGCCGCGGCCACCACCGGACGGTCTCCCAATGCCACGATTCCGTCGATCTGTTTTCCGCGCAGCGCCTCGATAATCGTCGCCGCTTCGGCTTGCGGAGATTCAAAATGCGCCGCGATGGCGTGGTCGCCCCAGGGATCCTGCAACTGGTGGCAGCGATCCGTAACGTAAATAATCTCGACTCCGTTTTTCTGGGCAACTTCCTCGAAGCTGCGCGTCTGGTAGCCCAGCTTGTTGGTGAACAGCAATAACCGTTTGGTTGGATTTGCCATGTGGAAGTATTTCGCCGCGTCAGACGAAATTGTCTACCGAGACAGCGGTGAAGCTGGCGGCAGGCTGCGGCCGCCCAATCGAAATCAACTGGTCGCGCGTGGGCTCGGCGCAGCAATACCACGGCTCGCTCAAGAACGGCACCGCGCGCGCAGCGTTATTCTTTGGAAGTTGCAGTGCGGCAATCCCAGCAGCACGGTGCGCCGCAATCCACACGCGCTCGAACGCCTGCGTCCGCGTGGCTTTTTCACGATCGGCAGCTGCGGCAATTCCCTGCACGGCTTCACTCAGCGCATCCACTCGCGGATCGGCGTGCTTCCACGGATACACCAGCGATTCACGATCGAACGGGCCAATCGCGCGCCGGATATCTTCGACTTCCAGCAGGCGCGAGCCTTCTGGAATCAACAGCCGAATTCCCAACTGTATTGGCGCGACATTTTCGGTCAGCTGCTGCTCATAAATTATCTTCAGCAGGTCCAAATAACTTTCCACGGTGGTCCACGGAGAAAAAGGAACGAACGTGGGGTGCAGCGTCATCTCCAACTCGCGAAATCTTTCGGCCACGTGCAGGAAGTCGGCGCGCGTGTGTCCTTTTTCCAGTGCGGCAAGCACCGAATCGTCGACCGACTCAACCGCTGAGATAACGAACAGGCAGCCCGTCTCTTTCAGTTTTGGTATGTGTTCCGCGTATTTCCTCAAGTGCTCGATTTTTATCGTGACGTCGTAAGTGATCTCCGGAAACTCGCGATGAAACTGTTCCAGCAAAGGAATGGCGTGGCCGATGCCATTGAAAAAATCAGGATCGCCGAACGAAATGTGCTGCGCGCCTTCAGCCACCTGACGGCGGACATCTTCCATCACGACTTCTCGCGGCACGATACGAAACATTCCATTGTAAACGGGCACTATCGGGCAGTGGCGGCAGAGATGCTTGCAGCCCCGGCTCGCTTCCGTGGAGCCGACGATGCGATAGCCTTTGCCAGCCTGATCTTGTGGAATGATCAGATGCGCGTACTTCTGCAGCGCAGGCAAACCCGCGCGATCTGGCACTTCAAACTGCAAGCGTTCCATCGAAACCCGCAACTCTTCCTGAGGCAATTGGCTCGCGCCATTTCCGTTGCTTCGCAATACGCGCTCAGCAAGATGCACCAGTCCATTCTCAAACTCGCCACCAAGAATCGTCGCCACCCCCAGGCTGTGCAGATAAGCCTCATTCATTGGCGCGTACAAGCCGTAGCAGCACAAATGCACGCGCGGATTTTGCGCGCGTAAAGCGGGCAACAACTGCGCCGCCAACCGCGTCGCGGTATGCATCGGCAAATAAATTGCAATCAAGTCAGCTTCCTTTACCGCCGATTCATTCAGTTCCTGCCGCGCCAGGTCCAGGCACATAACACCGTGGCCGCGTTTACGTAGCCACGCCGCCGGCGACGCCAGGCCAAACGGCTGGCGGCCCAGTTCATAGGTGGAAATTAAAACGATTTTTGCCGCGGTCTGCACGTCGACACCAGTATAGCTGGCCGCGCCGTAATCCGATTTCGGTTATCATAGAGGGCTGGGCAACCGGCGAAAGGACCAAAGGGATGGCCATTTCCGCAGGAAATACGTTTGGCACCCGCGACACGCTGCGCGTCGGCGCGCAAAGTTTCGAAATTTATCGCCTGGAAGCGCTGGAAAACAATCGCGTCGCCAACCTCGGCAAGCTCCCCTTTTCGCTACGAATTTTGCTGGAAAATCTGCTGCGCTGCGAAGACGGCCGCTTCGTCCACGCGCCCGACATCCAAGCGCTGGCCAACTGGCATCCCGGAACTCCCGAAAAAGAAATTGCCTTCATGCCTGCGCGCGTTTTGCTGCAGGATTTCACCGGCGTGCCTGCGGTGGTCGACCTGGCCACCATGCGCGAAGCGGTGCAGCGCATGGGCGGAAATCCCAAACGCATCAATCCGCTGTTTCCCGCGGAGCTGGTGATCGATCACTCCGTGCAGGTGGACAGTTTCGGCAGCATCAATGCCTTCGGACTCAACGCTGAACTGGAATTTCAGCGCAACGTGGAGCGCTACGCGTTTCTGCGCTGGGGCCAGACCGCCTTTCACAATTTTAAAGTTGTGCCGCCGGACACCGGCATCTGCCACCAGGTAAATCTCGAATATCTTGCGCGGGTTGTCTGCGCCATGCCTTCTGGAAATAAAGTGCAGGCCTATCCCGACTCGGTGGTGGGCACCGATTCGCACACCACCATGATCAACGCGCTGGGCGTTTTTGGCTGGGGCGTCGGTGGCATCGAAGCGGAAGCAGCCATGCTGGGCCAGCCTTCTTCGATGCTCGTTCCCGAAGTGGTGGGATTCCGCCTTCACGGCAAACTCAGCGAAGGCGCTACCGCCACTGATCTGGTGCTCACCGTAACGGAAATGCTTCGCAAGCACGGAGTGGTCGGCAAATTTGTGGAATTTTACGGCTCCGGTCTTTCCACGCTGAGCATTCCAGACCGCGCGACCATCGCCAACATGGCGCCCGAATATGGCGCGACCATGGGATTTTTTCCCGTCGACGCGGAGACGCTCGACTACCTGCGATTTACAGCGCGCCCGATGGAGCAGATCGCCCTGGTCGAAGCGTATTGCAAAGAGCAGATGCTTTTCCGCACCGACGCCACGCCCGCCCCGGATTTCAATAGCACGCTGGAACTCGATCTCGGAAGCGTCGAGCCTACCGTCGCCGGGCCGAAGCGCCCGCAAGACCGCGTGTCGTTGCGCAACGCCAAGAATTCGTTTGCGAAAGTTCTGGAAGGCGCGCCGGCCATTCACGCCGCGGTTAAAAATAATGGCGACTCTTTCGATCTTTCCAGCGGCGCGGTAGTGATCGCCGCGATCACCAGTTGCACCAACACTTCCAACCCATCGCTGATGCTCGGCGCGGCGCTGCTGGCCAAAAAAGCGGTCGAGCGCGGACTGACGGTAAAGCCGTGGGTGAAAACCAGCCTCGCGCCGGGCTCGAAAGTGGTCACCGATTATCTGCTGGCCGCTGGATTGACGCCGTATCTCGAAAAACTGAACTTTCACCTAGTGGGTTACGGATGCACGACGTGCATCGGCAACAGCGGCCCGCTGCCCGACGCCATCGGCGCGGCGATTAAAGACAACAACATGGTGGCGGTCGCGGTGCTTAGCGGCAATCGCAATTTTGAAGGCCGCATTCATCCGCTGGTGCGCGCGAATTACTTGGCGTCGCCGCCACTGGTGGTCGCCTACGCGCTGGCCGGCCGCATGGATGTGGACCTGACCACCGAGTCGCTCGGCGCGGACCCCGCGGGCAAACCAGTTTTTCTGCGCGACATCTGGCCGACTCCGCAGGAAATCGAAAAAACGGTTCGCGACGCGGTCACTTCGGAAATGTACCGCAAACAATACGCGCAGGTATTTGAAGGCGACGCGCATTGGAAGTCCATGCCTGTGCCGCAAGGCGATATTTACAAGTGGGACCCGAAGTCGACGTACATCAAGATGCCGCCGTATTTCGACAACATGCCCAAAGATCCGCCGCCGCTGGCCGACGTGCACGGCGCGCGCGTGCTGGCCATGCTGGGCGACAGCGTAACCACCGATCACATTTCGCCGGCGGGTTCGATCCCAGTCGACAGTCCCGCGGGGAAATATTTAATTGCCAATGGAGTGAAGCCGCACGAATTTAATTCTTACGGGGCGCGGCGCGGCAATCACGAAGTGATGATGCGCGGCACGTTTGCGAATATCCGGCTGCGCAACCAGCTTGCTCCCGGCACCGAAGGCGGCTGGACTCTGTACCTGGGCAGCGGAGAAAACAGTTCGGAAAAAATGTCCATCTATGATGCCGCGGTGCGTTATCGCGAGGCAGGCGTGCCGCTGGTAGTGCTGGCGGGCAAAGAGTACGGGTCAGGCTCGTCGCGTGATTGGGCCGCCAAAGGCACGCGGCTGCTGGGCGCGCGCGCAGTGATCGCCGAAAGCTACGAGCGCATTCATCGCAGCAACCTGATCGGCATGGGTGTGTTGCCGCTGGAATTTCAGCCCGGGCAAAACCGCGAGTCGCTGGGGCTTACCGGGCATGAAGTGTTTGAGATTGAGGGAATTTCTTCGCTCACACCGAAAAAACTAATCACCGTGAAAGCAAAACTCGCCGGCGGAGAAGAAAAAGCATTTTCCGCGATCGCACGCGCCGATACCCCGGAAGAGGTTGTCTATTACCGGCACGGCGGGATCCTGCAATACGTTCTGCGCCAGATGCTGTAAACAGCCAGCCAACTGCTCCGGCCGCTTTATCGCATATTCCCAAACCGCTATTTTTTCTTTTGCGCCAGCACCAGACCGCGCGGCGTCGGCAACAGCAGCGCGGTAATTAATCCTTCTGCTTCCAGTCGCAACGCCGATTCGCGCACGAACTTCATCGAAGAGCTGGCGTCATGCATCAGAATTAATCCCCACGGATTCATCTGCGGCAAATACCGGCGCACTTCCTGCTCGCGCAGAGGCGCATCGCTGTCGCAAAAAAGCATATCGATGACGCCGGAAACTTTCATGTCCAGGCTGGACTCGTTTCGCGCGTCGATCCACTGCGCCAGGCCGGAAGTGGCGAATCTTTGCTGCGCGGCGGCAAAAACCTTGGCGTCGTACTCGCAGGTGATTACCTTCCCCATGCCGTTGGTTTTCAGTCCCTCCGCCAGGCGCAGCGTGCTCAATCCGGAAAATGTTCCGGTCTCCACGATGAGCTCGGGCTTCACCGTGATGACCAGTTGCCGCAGAAAATCGAGTACTTCGACTTCGGCGCTCATGGAGTCGTACATGTGCCAGCGTTCAGGATGCGGGCATTCGGGCGTGGGCCGCGAATATTCGATCTGCAGGATGTCACCGTGCTCAGCGATGTGTTCGACAATGCGATGCTCTTTCTTCAGCGCGTAGAATTTGCTTTTAATACGCCAAAGCAACACCGCGCCGGCCAGGATGGAAGCGACGCTCGCCGCCTGCGCGTTCGACAGGCCAAAAAACGAACGCGGGTTGATGCGAATAAATTCAATCAGAAAACGCGCGAGGCCGGTAAGGATCAGGTAATTGCAGAAAATTTCGCCGCGGGCCTTGGGTTTTTGCAGCGTTTTTTTCCCCATGTGCCACAGAAACGCGGCGATGGCCAGCCAGATGAAAAATTCGTACAGCGGGGTGGGATGAACATGCTGGGTGGTGGGCACTACGCCGTTGGGAAAACTCATGCCCCACGGCAGCGAAGTGGGCATGCCGTAATCGCCGTCGCCGGATAGCAGGCAGCCGATTCTGCCAATGGCGTAACCGACCGCGGCGGCCGGCGAACAGATGTCTAGAAATTCGAGCAGGGGAATTTTTAAATAGCGCGCCAGAATGATCAGCGCGATCAAGCCGCCCAGAAATCCGCCGAACCACGCGAATCCATAGCGGCTGAAAAGCTGCGGCCAGGGATCGGCGAAAAATTCGCTGGGACTTTCGAGCACGTGATAGAGGCGCGCGCCGATGAGTCCCGCAAATCCGGCGATGCCAATAATCAGGAAACCTTCGTCATTGCGCTGTGGTCGGCCGCTGTTTGATTTTTTACCGGGCGCGAGAACCACGCGGCGGCGGTCGAAATCAGCCTGCAGCACATAAGCGGCGACCAGCAAACCGGTGGCGACCATTAATCCAAACGTCGGTATGGTCAGCGGCCCCAAATGTAGAAATGGAATCATGAATGGTTGGTTAGATTTCTACGCTTCAAAAGTATACACGAGCGTTTGCACTCGCTTGCTTATGTCGCGTCATCCGCGGTGCAGAGTGAAGCCGATGCCCAGCCAAACGGCCAGCGCGACCCATTCGGCCGCGGAAAAATGGCCGGGAAACAGCGGCACCAGCTTCATCAGCAAGAGTAAGAGCGCCATTAAAAGTCCCAGGGTGGTGATCAGCCGGCGGCCCGGTCGCTTTTCTACAATCCAGAATGACAGGCAGGCCATGAACCATCCACTTGCCGCCGCCATCGAGCCGACTTCGGTGATGGGAACGAGAATGGCGTCTCCCAATAGCAGCCCGAGAATTGTGGCGGATGCGATGCCCACGATCGCGATGGATGGAGTCGAAAATGTTTCGTGGACTTTGCCGAACGCGGGATAGATGGTTCCGCGGCGGCCAAACGCAAACAGCAACCTGCTGGAGGCCACGAAATTTCCATTGAAGCACTCGAACAAAGCGAGCAACGCCGAGGCCATGACGATGCGCACCAACCACGGAGCGCCAGTGCCCTGCTCAAAGGCCACCGCGGTTGCAAACGGTTTGCCGAGCAAGCTCTGCCAGGGCGCAACGTAGGCAACCGCCGCGGTGACCAGCACGTAGAATCCCGCGCCGACCAATACGGCCAGAAAAATCGCGCCGGAAAATCCCCGGGCTTTAAATCCTGGAAACGATTCTTCCGCCGCTTTCGGTACGGATTCAAAACCAGTCATGAAATAGGGCACGATCTGCAGCGTCAGGAAAATTGAAATCAGCGGCGTGGCGCTGAAGGCCGGATGGAAATTTGCCGCGGAGCCGTGGGCCACACTGGCCGCAAGAATCACCAGAAAAAGCACCAGCACGGTTCCGGCGGAAAACTTTTGAAAAATGGCGCTGGCGCGCACGCCGCGATAATTCAGCATGGCGATGAAAATCGTCAGCGCCAGCCCAAGGAGCAAGCGCGGAAGAAATACGGGATGGCCGGCGATGTGGTAAAGCTCAATCGAATTGAGCGACGGAAAGAGATAAGCGGCGAGCTTACCGACGGCTACCGCTTCCCACGGGCAGACGATGAAATACGCGAGGAGCATCATCCATCCGGTGAAATAACTGACCACCGGCGGAAAAACCTGAGCGGCGTAAGCGGCTTCGCCGGCGGCGTCGGGCAATCGCTGCACCCACTGGCCGTAAACATAGCCTACGGGAAGCAGCAGGATTCCGCCGATTGCAAAGCCGAGGACGGCGCCCAGCGGGCCGCCGCGGCCGAGCCAGTCGTCCATCACCACGAGCCAGCCGACGCCCACCATGGTGCCAAAGGCCAGCGCGAAATAATCGGTGAAGTGAAGTTTGCGCGCAAGCGTTGCCATCAGCTGAATGACCTTAGATTCAGGCCCATATCCATAGCTTAGTCAGGTGGCATTCACAATGAGTTTGTACTGCTTTCGCGGGCACGGCGACTCCGGCTACACTGGTGCCGCCATGAAAGCCAAAAAACTCTCCAGACACGCCGAGCACCTGGTGGCGCCATTTCGGGTTACGCAGGGCAAGAAATTTCGATTAAAGGATTTCGATGCGGACGACACCGACGGACTAAAAGATAAGGACCACGCACACGAGCTGCTGGAACAAAGCGTCGAAATGCTCAGCCAGTTGCAGGAAAAGCTGTACGCGCAGGATCGCTGGAGCGTGCTGATGATCCTGCAAGGGATGGACGCGGCCGGGAAAGACGGAGTGATCAAACACGTGATGTCGGGCGTGAATCCCCAGGGGTGCGACGTGTGGTCGTTCAAAGCGCCCAGCCAGGAAGAGCTGGATCACGACTATCTGTGGAAGAGCCACAAGCTGCTGCCGGAGCGCGGCAAGATCGGGATTTTCAATCGTTCGTATTACGAAGAAACGCTGGTGGTGCGCGTGCATCCGGAAGTGCTGGGTGCGGAGAAATTACCGGCGAGCGTGGTGAGCAAACAAATCTGGCAGCAACGCTTTGAAGACATCAATGCGTTTGAACGGTACCTGACGCGCAACGGCACGATCGTGCTGAAATTCTTTCTGCATCTTTCGAAGAAGGAGCAGAAGAAAAGATTTCTGGAACGCCTGGAAGATTCCGAGAAAAACTGGAAGTTTTCGATGGCGGACGTCAAGGAGCGCGGTTTCTGGAAGGAATATCAGCAAGGGTACGAAGAAATGATCCAGAACACTGCGACGGAGAATGCGCCGTGGCACGTGGTGCCGGCGGACAACAAGTGGTTCACACGATTGGTGGTGGCGTTTGCGGTGGTGACGGCGTTGAACGGGTTAAAGCTGTCTTTCCCCGACGAGCAGCAGCCAAAACACAAGGAATTGGAGAAAGTACGAGAGTCGCTGCTGCACGAAAAGGATTGAGTGAAGTTTGCAGCGAGAGAACGGCTTATAACTACTTAGTTTACTGCGAGAGTATGGAATATTGGAAATGTCGACGCGCCGACAATTAAAGTATCATTTGAAGTATTGGGGTCGCTGATTCGAATGATGTGTACGTAAAAATGTATCTTTCATTCGAATGCTGGTGCGTTCAAATGATGCTGGCAGAAATTTGGACAGGGTTTTGGAATCGCGCGGCGATTTCCAGGTGCTGCTGAAATTCTAGAAAAGTTTTGGAGGAAGAAGAAAGTATGAAGGCGGCGGTATTAATTGGCGCGGGATTTGTGGGGAAGGCGCACCTGGATGCGCTGCGACGATTGGGTGTTGAAGTACGCGGCGTGCTGGGCAGTACTCCGGAGCGGAGTGAAGAGACGCGCGCGGCGTTGGGGCTGGCGCGGGCGTACGCCTCGATCGAAGAGGCTGCGGCGGACTCCACGGCGAGCGTGGCGCATGTGTGCACGCCGAATTATTTGCATTTCGAGCAGGCCAGCAAGCTACTGCGCGCGGGAAAACATGTGTTGTGCGAGAAACCGCTGGCGACCGACGCGCGCGAATCGGATTTGCTGGTCAAGCTGGCGGCGGAGTGCAAACGCGCGGGAGGAGTGGCCTACAATTTGCGCTACTACCCGCTGTGCCACCAAGCGAAAGCGATGGTGGCTAGCGGCGCGATCGGATTTCCGCGGCTGGTGCATGGAAGTTTTTTGCAGGACTGGCTGCTACATCCGACGGACTGGAACTGGCGGCTGGAGCCGAAGCTGGCCGGCGAACTGCGCGCGGTGTCGGATATCGGAACGCACTGGATGGACCTGGTGACGTGGATTGCGGGGAGAAAAATTACGGAAGTGTGTGCGGACCTGGCTACGACGGTTCCGGTGCGGCAGCGGCCGCGCGGGCGGGTGGAGACGTTTAAGGCGCGTACTACGAATGAAGTGGATGAAGTGCCGATTACCACGGATGACTACGCGTCGGTTTTATTGCATTTTGAAAATGAGATGCGCGGGGTGATGAGTGTTTCGCAGGTGAGCGCGGGACGGAAAGCGCGGCTGTGGTTTGAGATTGACGGAACGGAGGGATCGCTGGCATGGAATTCGGAATCGCCGAATGAGATGTGGATTGGGAGAAGGGACGAGGCGAACGGAGAGTTGATCAAGGATCCGTCGCTGATGAGCGCGGAGGCGCGGGGGTATGCGGCGTATCCGGGAGGGCATACGGAGGGATATCCGGATACGTTTGTGCAGTTGTTTCGGGATTTTTATGAGTATGTGGAGCAGGGGGATTTTGGAGCGGCGCAGAAGTTTCCTAATTTCAAGACCGGGCATGATGAGTTGGTGTTGTGTGAGGCGATTATGAAGAGCGCGAGGAAGAGGGAGTGGGTTAGGGTGGCGGAGGGGTAGAGAGGACGCGATACGTTTTGCTTATCGGAGCGAAGGCGGAAAAGCAGGTCCCTCACCCGAAAAAAAACAGCGGGATTCGGGATGACGGGTCTGGGTGGGTGGCGGGAGTGTTGCCAAGATCAGGCGACGGTCGGGATGACAGTGTTAGCAATAGCTGGCGAGCTAGTGACACAAATACATCTTGCCGATGGAGGGCGAGGCGTCATGCTCGTCAATTTTTTGCGTGAGTGGGGCTCACGGATTGCGAGTGGGCGGGGATGCTGGATATTGGTAACGGAGCGTGGGTGGGAGGCGGTCGGAGCGTTCGCGGGTGTTGAATTCTAATTGGTAGTTGAGGTGGGCGGGGTCGGCGGGGTAGTCCTGGCCGGCGGGATACGGATAAGGCAGAAGGGTGTGCCGCGGGAGCGGTTCCACTGTGAAGGCGTGAGCGGCGTAGAAGTCGAGGTCTTTTTCGAAGCCATCGGCATAGAAGAAATAATCGCGGACCCATCCTGTTGGGAGCGGCGGCAATTTTCGCGGATCGAAATCCAACTTTAAGCCTTCGCCGGAACCGAAGACGGTGAAGCGGTCGTCGCTGGATTTGAGAAGATCGCGGACGTCGCCGTAGCGGGTGTAGTTTCCGGCGGCGCGAGCGTAGGGGCCGGTTTTGCTGCGGCGCGAGAAGGAATACGTCGTGTCGCTGGCGGGTTTGAGGCGCTGTTCGAGCGGGAAGCCGAGAAATTCGAGCGAGGCGGTGGCGAGCGGGACTTCTGCGACGTGTACGTCGCTGGTGTCCGGGGTTTGGTCGATCCGAATGGCATCCCAATAAATTTTTAGATTGTTGACGATGCGGATGCGGCGCGTGCCGGGCGGGATTTTACCGGAAAGATCGGCGACCATGGTGCGCTCGAGTCCTGCGGGGAATCCCATGTCGTCTATGACGCGTTTCCAGTTCCCTTGCGCGTCGAGCGCTTCGACGTAGGGCGCGATGACTTTGACTCCGGCCTGGTCGGCCGCGTACATGGAAGTCGCGGTGAAATAGTCGGTGTAGCCATCGATGATAAGGCGCAGCGGCCTGGCGGCGTCCCAATTTCCGAGATCGAGCTCGACCCAATGGAGCTTGGCGAAACCGACGAAGGGCGCGGAGGCGAAATCGGTGACGTATTGGCGATCGCGTTTGGCGAGGAGCGGGAGAACATTGTTGCCGCGATCGTCCCACGCGCCGAGCGGTGGGCGGGCATCGCGGCTGGCGATGACGCGAAATTCCGGAAATGGTGGAGCGCTGACGAAACGCTCGTTGGGATTTACTTCGTAAGCGGCGGGATGGTCGATGGCCAGGAGGCGGACCTGGTCGAGATAGACGGTTTCTTCCATAGGCTCGAGGAAGCGGAAGCTGAGCAGGCCGTTGCGGGGGCGAACGCTGCGCGCGTTGACCTTGAGATATTCGTCGGGATCGGGAACGTCGCGCTCGCCGGGAGCGACCCAGTGTCCGACCACGCCGGGGCCGATCATGTCGGCGATAAATTCATACTCGCGGCCATTCCAGGAAAAGAGCACCGGGCAGGAGCTGCCGCGGCGGTCGAGTTCGGCGATGGAATTGAATTTTTTAGCGGGGAGATTTATTTCGTCTTGCGGAACGCCGGTGGGCCAGAGGAGGCGGACGACTTCGGTGTTCTTTTTCGGAGCCGAGGCCGGCGAGGACGGAAGCGGAATTCTGGCCGAGATAGCCGGAGGCTCCGGCGATTTCCCATTTCTGATAGAGCGAGCCGGCATAGAGTTCAACTTTGGTGCCGATGCCGGTTTTATTGTCGCTGAGAGATTTGAGATCGATGTGCATCCAGTTGTGGGCGTTGGCGCCTTCGGAGTGAAGAAGGATGGGAGGACCGCCGAGCTGGGTGATGACGATATCGGGTTCACCGGCGCCGCGGATGTCGGCGATGGCCAGAGCGCGAGGTTGAGTGAGTTTGACGGTGTCGAGATGCGCGTCTTTAGTTACGTCGGACCAGCCCTGGGGGCCGAGATTACGGAGCAGGCGTAGCTTCGCCGCCGTTGGAGGATTCGCCGACGGCGATGATGTCGAGCCAGCCGTCGTTGTCGTAGTCGATGGAAGAGATTCCCCAGCCGCGTTGCCAGTCGAAGTCAGGGAGCTTGACGCGCTCGAGTTTTTTCCCGTTGACGTTGCGCCACAGGCTGATGCCGGGCGCGCCCGCGTGGGTGAAGGCGAGATCCATCCAGCCGTCTTTATCGAAGTCGAAGGCGATGACGCCGACGGCGGGGGGGAGATTTTCTTTTTTGAAATCGATAGCGGGGAGCGGAGTGAATTTGCCTTCGCGGGGATTCAGATAGATTGATGCGCCCGTCGGGCCGCCGGCGAAAACGAAATCGATGGCGCGATCGTTGTTGAAGTCGGTGGTGACGAGGCCTGCGCCGGTGGCGGCGATGCCGAGCGCGGTTTCGGCGGAGACGTCGGTGAAGGTGCTGTTGCCGTTGTTGCGCCACACCGTGTTGTGAGCGGTCCGCAGGCGTGCCGATGCGCGCATGGTGATGTAAAGATCGAGGTCGCCGTCGTGGTCGTAGTCGACGAAAGTGACGCCGACGCAGCCTTTTTCACGGCGAATGCCGACTTTTTCGCGTGACGTCTTCAAATTTGTCCATCGGGGTGGTTGTGGAGGAGATGGACGCCATCGGCGAGGCAAACGGCGAGATCGGTGCGCCCGTCGTTGTCGAAATCTCCGGCGGCGCAGCCCAGGCCGCTGCCGGAGAGCTTGAGGCCGGACTGCTGGGTGACGTCTTCAAAGCGGCCGTTCGCCGACGTTGTGGAGGAGGTGGCTGGTGCCGTCGGCGGCGGCGCTGACGCAGAAAGAGATCGGGCTTGCCGTCGCCGTCGAAATCAAAAAAACATGCGCCGGTGCTGGGGCGAACACCACGAGCTGACCGCCGATATCTTTGCGCGCGTGAAATGCACGTGAATTGACGGGGGCGGACGGCGAGCGCGGGGTTGGTAACCAATTCGGCGAGAGAGAGGCGGCCTTGATCGCCGTAGCCGGCGCCGAACGGCGTGCCGAGATGATTGGTGGTGATGTTCTGAAATTTGGCGAGATGTTCGCGCGCGGCGGCGGCGTCACCTTTGCGCTGGTAGGCGCGGGCGATGCCGAATTCCGAGGAAGCGTGATACGGGGAAAGCGTCAGGCCTTTTTGATAGGCGGCGATGGCGTCGTCGTATTTCTGCGAGCTGGGAATTCAGATAGCCGACGAAATAGTAGGCGTCGGCTTCGTCGGGCATGAGTTGGGTGACGTGTTCGAAGGCGGCGACGCCGTTGGTGATGTCGCTGCGAGTCTTTGTAGGCGAGGCCGAGGTTGTACCAGGCGTAGGGATCGTTGGGGAGTTGCTGGGAGGCGGCCGAGGAGCGGCTCGCGGGCGGCGTCGGCTTTTTGCTGATTGAGGAGAGAGATGCCGAGATTGAGGCGGGCGACGGCGAATTTCGGATCGGCCTGCGAGGGCCTGCTCAAAAAGTTTTTGAGCGTCGGCGGGGCGCTGCTGGTTCAGGTAGGCGACGCCGAGAGTGTTGAGGCGCAAGGCGTTGGAGGACTCGCCGGGAGCAGCGGCTTCGCGTTGGCGGCCGGGGGGATTTGGCGGCGTTGCGTGCGCAGAGTGCGAGGGCAAAAGAACGGTGGAAATGAAAAAGCAGGCAAGCGAGCAGACGGGGAGCAAAGCCGAAACACGAATTTGCATGTGGATGACGTTTCCTGCCTACTTGAAGATTGCGAAGAGCTGTTGGGCTTTTTTTCGCTGACCGCTAAGATTCTGTGGGCTGCGAGGTGAGCAGCGTCAACCGTTTTCGTGGATGGCACCTCTGACACTTGTTGGCTGGAGTTTGACCGGAGTTGAGCACGGCATTTAGGCTCGTTGCGAGGCAAAATGGATCCAATTACTTCGACGATTGCGGAAGATGGCGGAGGTGATTCGGGCGAGGAAAATTTCTCCGGTGAAATTGTGGATGCGCATCTGGCGGCGGATCGAGAAGCTGCAGCCGAAGCTGAATGCGTTCGTGCATATCGATGCGGAGGGCGCGCGGCGAGCACGCGCAAGGCGGCGGAAAGCGCAGTTTTGCGCGGGGATGCGCGTGGCGCGCTGCACGGAGTGCCGATGTCCATCAAGAGCTGCATCGATGTGGCGGGGTGGACGTGCCCCGCGGGATCGCGGCTGCGCGCGGATTACGTTGCGACAGAGGATGCGGTGCTGGTGGCGCGATTGCGCGCGGCGGGCGCGATTCTGCTGGGGAACACGAATACGCCGGAATTTTTGATGGCGTATGAGAACGACAATGCGATTGTCGGGGAAGACGAGCAATCCGTGGGAGCTGGCGCGCTCGTCGGGAGGATCGAGCGGCGGCGAAGCGGCGGCGATTGCTTCGGGATGTTCGATGGGCGGAGTGGGCAGCGATGGCGGCGGGATCAGTGCGCGTGCCGGCGCACTTCTGCGGGATTTGCGCTCTGAAGCCGACGCCGGGGCGGATGCCTTCGACGGGACATTTTCCGCGCGGGGCGGGGGCGTTCGCGTGGCTGGGCGTGGTGGGGCCGATGGCGCGGACGATTGCGGATGTGCGCGCTTTGTTTGATGTAATGAAGGGGCCGGATGAGGATGAAGCGATTTCTGCGCCTATTGCAGGAAAAAATGATTGATAAAGGCGATTTGCGTGGGCTGCGCATTGGAATTCTGGAGACGGAAGCGCTGGGGAAGGCGACTCCCGAGACGGCGGCGGCTGTGGAACGCGCCGCGGGATTGCTGGCGGAAAATAAATTTATCGTCGAGCCGCTGCGCATGGATGGGCTGGAGCAGGCGATTGAGTTGTGGTGGTTTTTCTTTGGTCCAATGGTGGCGCAACTGTATGGCGGGATGGTGGAGGGACGGGAAGCGGAGTTGAGCGCGATGTTCCGGGAATATTTGGCGGTGGCGACATTGAAGGTTGTTCCCAATGTGGATGAGTTCATGGGCAACTGCGTGAAGCGGGATACGGTGCGCGCGAAGATTTTGCGGCAGATGAGGGACGTGTCGATTTTGTTGTCGCCGGTTTGTTTGGGGCCGGCTTTCCGGCACGGCGAAGGAAACTGGACAACCTGGTGTGGGGTATCGCGAGACGATGCGGCATTCGCAATGGTTGAATTTGGCGGGATTTCCGGGAGCGACGGTGCCGATGGGATTTTCGGCGGAGGGCTTGCCGATTGGGGTGCAGGTGATTGGCAGGCCTAATGAAGATGAGTTGGTTTTGGCGGTGGCGGCGGCGCTAGAAGAGGCGCGGGGAGAATGGAAAGGGCCTGAAGGCATGTTATCGCCTTTTTTTGCCCAATGATGACTCGTTTCAGTTCGAATGGTTGCCAAGAGAGTGGAAAACAATTCGAAAGCGAAGACGCACCCTTTGAAAATCACAAAGGATGCGGCACCCCCTCTTAATGGTTGAGGTGAACGCTGTTAATCCCATTATTCGGGTTGGTGGGCCAGTTCGGGATTGGGGATGCGGTTCTCCTCTAGCCTGGCGCGGTCTTTGTTCAGGGCGGAGTCGAGTAATTTTTGGGAGGCGGCCAATTCGGCGCGACCTTCTTCGCGCCGTCCTTGGTGGAGCAGAGCCTGGCCGCGCATGAAGTGGGCGCTCTGGCTGTCGGGCACGAGCTTTAAGACGGAATCGGCGGCGGCTATCGCCTGCGGATATTTTTGTTGGCGAAGATACAGCTTGGTAAGGCCGAGGAGTGCCGCCGATCTTTTGGGATCGAGGCGCAACGCTTGGTGAAAGGATTTTTCGGCGTCGGCGTCACGCTGGCCGCGAAGATAGATGAGGCCGAGTTGCTCATAGTTATCGGGGAGATCGGGCTCGATGGCGATGTCCTGGAGAAATTCGGATTCGGCGCGAGTGTCGTCGCCGGTGCGGGCATAAGCTAAACCAAGGTTGAAATGCAAAAAAGGGACGCGCGGGTTAGCGGCGCTAGCGAGATCCAGTTCGGCGATGGCCTTTTCGGGCTCCTCGCGATTGAGATAAGCCTTGGCGAGGATAAGGTGATATTCGGCGGTGTGGCTAGCGATCTGCACCATGCGCGCCAGAACTTTTTCGTCGAGCTCATGACGACCGGAATTTTGCGCAGCGATGTCGAGAGTATAGAGATACATCACGTCGGCGGATTGCTGGGACCACAAAGGCTCCAGAGTGGTGGCGGCATCGGCGTAATGCTCGGTGAAGACCTGGCAGAGGCCGAGGAGATAGCGGGCCTGCTGAGAATCGGGCTGATCGCGGAGAACGGTGGAGAGCGGAGCGATGGCGCCGGCGTAATTGGCGCGGCGAAATTGCACCAAACCTATGTTTAAGCGGATGCCGGACATTTTGGGTTCGAGGGCGGCGGCTTTTTGAAGCAGGGTGAGGGCGTGGTCCCACTCTTTACGACGCATGGCGATGACCCCGAGATTGGCGTAGGCGGATCCGGCGCGGGGATCGGCGGAGATGACGGCGCGAAAGTCGAGCTCGGCTTCGTGGAGGTCGCCACGTTGGAGGGCGGCTTGGCCCTGGGCGAACAAAACTTTGGGATCATTATCAGCAGAGGCGCGAGGAATTTCGTTATTCCTGGCGGATTGGGCTTGAAAAGACGCGGGGGGAGTAACACTTGCGTCGCGCGACGGGGCGCTTTCCGTGCCGCGCGCCATAAAAGAAGCCAAAATGATCGGCAATGAAAGATGCAGCGGCGTGAAGGGCATGCGCTTCCAGTTTCCGGCAGAGAAACGCGGAATTCAAGACGAGAACGACGGAAAATGGAAGAAAGCGGGCGTTGGGGATTCCGAAACGATCCGCGATGGCGGGGGAAGCTGAATTTCCCCCTTGACATGCACGCAGCTATGCTCTATTAATTCGGTTTAATAGGCTAAATTGGTGCGATGGGCAATGGTCGAGTGGTGGGGCTGTCTCGAATGCAAAGTCCGTTGCAACCGATGAAGCATGCAGCAGCGGTGGCAACGGCGATGCTGCGCCCTCCTGTAGGAAATACAATACGAAGATTTTCTGGAGGTTTTAACGTGAAGGGACATGGCAATCCTTCGATAATTCAGAAATATTTTGTGAAATTTGCGCCGGCGGTGCTGATTGGGCTGCTGGCAATACTGGCGATGCCCGGATTTTCGCGCGCGCAGGACACCGGGTACATCAGCGGCACGGTGACGGACAAATCCGGCGCGGCGGTGGCCAACGCGGAAGTGGTGATCCAGAGCGTGGGGGAAAACCTAACGCGCAACACGGCCACGAACTCGGATGGTGCGTACGTGGGCTCGGCCTTGCCGTCCGGAACGTATGACATTGTGGTGACGGCGGCGGGATTCCAGAAGTACCAGGCCAAGGGCGTGGTGCTGCCGGTGGCGCAGAAGTTGCGCATCGACATCGTACTGACGGTGGGCGCGATCAGCGAAGAGATTACGGTGTCGGGAGAGAGCGTGGCGCAGGTGGAGACGCAGTCGTCGGACATCAGCTCGACGATTACCGGCAAGCAGGTAAATGAGCTGGAATTGAACGGACGAAACTTTACGCAACTGGTGACGCTGGCGCCTGGGTGGTGAGCCAGACGGGACAGGACGAAGGAGCGGTGGGCGTCAACGGCAACGTGTCGTACAGCATTAATGGCGGGCGCGTAGAGTACAACAACTGGGAAATCGACGGCGGCGACAACATGGATAACGGGAGCAACACCTCGTTGAACGTGTACCCCAATATTGAGGCGATCGCCGAGTTCAAAGTGCTGACTTCGAATTACGGCGCGCAGTACGGGAGAAACGCTTCAGGCACAATTGAAGTGGAGACCAAGTCGGGCACCAATTCATTTCATGGCAGCGCATTTGAGTATCTTCGTAACGATATGTTTAACGCGCGGCCGTGGGAATCTGGCGCGGATCCGACGCATCCCAATCCTCCCTACAAGAAGCACGACTTTGGGTATACGGTGGGCGGGCCGATTTTCTTCCCGCATCTCTACAATTCGGCGAAGAAAAAGACGTTTTTCTTTTTCTCGGAAGAATGGCGGCGTGAAAAGAATCCGCACAACTACAATGTGAAGGTGCCTTCGGACGCCGAACGCGGCGGGGATTTTTCAGACCTGTGCCCGGGCCCCGATTGCCCGCACCAAGCGGATGGCAGTCCCTACCCCGGAAACATCGTGCCAATCGATCCGAACGCGCAGTTCTTTCTGGCGGTTTTGCCGCAGGCCAACGGCACAAATGATGGATTCCCTGCATACACGA
This sequence comes from uncultured Acidobacteriota bacterium, assembly GCA_963819625.1. Lineage (GTDB taxonomy): Bacteria > Acidobacteriota > Terriglobia > Acidiferrales > UBA7541 > Acidiferrum. Next base: position 1,346,710 of record CAWFWY010000011.1, on the reverse strand, counting down.
ATTCGACTTCCCTGCCGACCACATGGCGGGAGGAACTGATTCGCGTGGATCACAACATCACGGATAATTACCGGCTGACTTTCCGGTACATCCACGATTCCTGGAACACGATCATTCCGGGCTCGCTGTGGGGGGCCAATACCAGCAGCTTCCCGAACGTGCAAACGAATTTCGTGGGCCCCGGAACGAGCTTCGTGGCGCGCTTGACGGCGAACATCTCGCCCAGCTTGCTGAATGAATTCGTGGCCAGCTATACGGCAGATCACATTGTCCTCAGCACCATCGGGCCGACCGCCCTGCCGGACGGGTTCACGATGGGATCGCTGTTTCCGAACGGATTCGAGGGCAAGCTGCCGGCGTTTAGCTTCAGTGGCAACTCCGCGTATGGCGGCATCGCGGACGGAACTGACCTGGGAAGCCAGGTATTTTTTGACACCGGCTACTACCCGTGGAAGAACGCCAATCCGACGTACACATATCGCGACAACCTGACTAAAATTGCCGGAAACCACACGATGACCATCGGGGCGTATTTTGTGGCGGCGCAGAAAAACCAGCGTAACTCGGTCAACCAGCAAGGAAATTTGGCGTTTGATACCAGCTCATCGATCAGCTCGGGAAATTCTTTCGCTGATTTGCTGATCGGAAATATCGCCAGCTATTCGCAGGCAGCGAGCCAGGTGGATTTCTACGACCGGTACAAAATTCTGGAACCATATTTCCAGGACGACTGGCGGATTACCAAGAAGTTTACTCTGAACCTTGGGTTGCGATGGAGCTTCTTCGGACGTTACCAAGAGAAATTCAATCAAGAGTACGGCTTGTCGCCTTCGCAATTCTCGCAAGCAAATGCGCTGGGCATCAGCCCGGATGACGGTTCTCTGATCGATCCGAGCACGGGAGAACAGATTCAGGCCGGCGACCCGCGCATCTTCAACGGATTCATACAATGCGGCGTGGGCGGAACTCCAACCGGCTGCCTGAAGAACAAATGGATGAACCCGGCACCCCGCGTCGGCTTCGCGTGGGATCCGCACGGGGACGGCAAGATGGCCATCCGCGGTGGTTACGGCATTTTCTTCGAGCATCAAAATGGCAACGAAGCCAACGCTGAACTGCTTCAACAGGGGGCATCGCCACTGATTCTTCTCGCAACGCAGAGCAATATACCAAGTTACGAATCGGTGGGGGGCTCGACGGGCGGACCGACGCCGCAGTTTCCGTTGTCGCCGTTCTCGATTCCAGACAAAGCGGAATGGCCTTATGTGCAGCAATGGAACCTAGATGTGCAGCGGGAATTGCCTGGCCACTTCGTGACTTCCATAGCCTATGTGGGTAGCAAAGGCACTCATCTTACGCAGCAGATCGACCTAAATCAGCTGCACTCTGTGGCCGCCAGCGTAAATCCGTTTGCGCCGGGGCAGCCCATAACGGACGCCGATTGCAATTTCACTTTCGGTGCGAACGGTTTTCCAGACACGGCAACACTGGGCAACGGCACGCCTGTTCCTGCCGGTGCGGTAAACAATCTGTATACGGCCTGCGGAAATTCCGCAGATCCTTTCCGTCCGTTTCAGGGGTACACAACCATCCAACGGGTGGAAACCACAGCAAATTCAATTTACAACGCGTTACAGGTATCAGTGCGCCGTACCGTGGGAGCATTGAATCTCAGTCTGGCGTATACGTACAGTCACTCGATCGACGACTCGTCAGATCGCTACGACACTGGTTTCGTGGATTCGTACAATCCGGGCCGCACACGGGCAAGCTCAAACTTCGACGTACGGCATAATATCGGGATGAGCTATGTGTATAGTTTGCCTTTCTTCGCGGGGACGGGATTTGCGCACTCGGCGCTGGGCGGATGGCAAATTTCCGGCATCACCACAATTCAAAGTGGCACTCCGGTGACGATCACGAACGGCACAAGCTTCGGCGACAACGCCGGGGTTGGCAACAGCCTGGGACCCGGCTCGTTTCCGGACCTGGTGGGCGATCCGGGCAATATTTCCGCAGCGGACAAAGCGGCGAACGCGGGCGTAACCGGGCCGCTGTTCTACAGCCCCTCAGCGTATGCGCTGCCAACAGGACTGACCTTCGGCAATGGAGGACGGAATACGTTGAACCTTCCGCGACGAGTGAACTTCGACTTCGGGCTGTTCAAGCGATTCCAGATCAAGGAACGCGCAGCGCTGGAATTCCGGTGGGAGAATTTCAACGTATTCAATCACACGCAGTTCAACGCCATGGACACTGGCTTTGGAGACGGCAGCTTCCTGCATCTAACGGGCGCGCATGCGCCGCGTAGAATGCAGTTTGGGTTGCGCTTCCAGTTCTAAGTCCCATTATTTCGGGAGAAAAAGCGGCGCTCTTTGGGCGCCGTTTTTTTTTGGCTAGCATGGCGGATACCCTATTCTCTTTCGGCGCTGAAGGAGTACAATGCCGCGCATGAACCGACGAACATTTATCGGCAGTTCCATTGCGACATCCCTTATGGCCTCGCGCGGCTCGTGGGCCGCGGAAGGCTCTCGAAAACTGAACCGCATTGGCATGCAGTTGTACACAGTGCGGGACCTGATGAAGACGGACTTTGAAGGCACGCTGGCGAAGGTGGCGGGCATCGGCTACAAGGAAGTGGAATTCGCGGGATACTTCGACCATGCGCCGAAAGATATCCGCGCGATGCTGGACAAGAACAAACTTACTGCTCCCAGCGAACACGTCTCTTATGAAGTGGTGCAGAACAAGTGGGTGGAGACGCTGGACGCGGCGCACCTGGTGGGACACAAATATATTGTGTGTCCGTCGATTGACGATTCGCAGCGGAAGGTGACGGCGGGATGGAAGAAAGCCGCCGAAGTGTTCAACCGCGCGGGGGAAGCGAGCCAGAAGGCCGGAATCCAGTTCGCGTATCACAACCACACTTGGGAATTCGAACCGCTGGAGGATTCGGGCGGGAAATTTGCTTACGACATTTTGTTGACTGAAACGGATCCGAAGCTGGTGAAGATGGAAATGGATTTGTGCTGGATGACGATCGCGGGACAAGACCCGTTGACGTATTTCGACCGGTATCCGGGGCGATTCCCGCTAGTGCACGTTAAAGACTGGACGAAGGGCCCGGACGGAAAGATGGGCGAAAAAGACGGACACATGGCGGACGTGGGCAGCGGCGCAATCGACTGGAAGCGGCTGTTTGCACAATCGCAGAAGGCCGGAATCAAGCATTACTTCGTGGAGCACGACGAGCCGGCGGATCCACTGGACAGTCTTCGCAACAGCTACAAATACCTGCACGATCTGCGGTACTAGCGCCCCAGCGCCCGGAGAAAAGGAAACGGATGAGCAAAACTGCGTGGTGCGCCGCTCTTGCGGCGGTGCTGCTGCTTGCCGCCGCACGTCCAGAGAAAAAAAACGAGGCTCAGGAGAAAGCCGAGGCCCAGGAAAAAGGCGGAACTTTCAAACCGTTATTCAATGGCAAAGATCTGACCGGGTGGAAACACGTGGGGCCGGGCGGGATGACAGTTGAGGATGGATTGATCCGCACGCACGGAGGGATGGGTTTGTTGTACTGGACCGGCGGGAAACTTGGGAATTGCCGGGTCCGGGTGGTGTACAAGATGCGGGACCACAACGACAATTCCGGTGTGTACATTCGGATTCCCATCGAGCCGCGGGAGCCCTGGATGCCGGTGCACTACGGATACGAAGTGCAGATCGATAACGAGCCGGAAGCTTCCAAGGAAGACGATTACCATGTTTCCGGCACGCTGTATTCACTGACCAAACCGATGGCGCGTCCGGGAAAGCCCGGGCCGGAGTGGAATACGCTGCTGATTACGATGGATGGGCCGCATACCTGGGTGACGCTGAACGACGTGGCCGTTACGGATTACACCGAAGGGCAGCCAGTGCCGGAAAAGAAATTTGATTTCGAGCCGGAACGCGGGCCTCGGCCAGACGAAGGGTACCTGGGGCTGCAAAATCACAGCGCCGACGACATTGTGTTTTTCAAGGAAGTAAGCGTGCAGCAACTGCATTGATGGAAGTTTGATCGCTCGAAAATTTGGAGGCTCAGATGATTAAAGATCTATCGCGTCGCCAATTCCTACAACGCAGCGCCGGGGTTACCGGGGCGCTGGTAGCGTCACGAACGATTCTCCTGGATCCCGAACTCTATCCGACACAGGCAGTGGCGGCGAGCGATCGGGTGCGCTTCGGGATTATCGGTGTAGGAATGCAGGGAACGCCATTGCTCAGCAACTCCGTGGAGCTGCCAGGAGTGGAATGCGTGGCGGCGTGCGACCTGTATGACGGACGGCACACGCTGGCGAAAGAGATTGCCGGTTCAAAAATAACGACCACGCGGCGTTACCAGGACTTGCTGGCTAACAAGGAAATCGACTGCATTGTGGCGGCGGTTCCGGATTTCTGGCACAAGCAGGTGGTGGTGGACGCGGTGAACGCGGGCAAAGATATTTACTGCGAGAAGCCAATGTCGCACACCGCGGCAGAAGGCGTGGCGATGGTAAACGCGGCGCAGAAGACCGGACGGATCGTGCAGATCGGGTCGCAGCGGGTAAGCTCGGTGATCTGCGCGAAAGCGAAAGAGATGCTGGCGCAAGGGATGATCGGAAAGCTGAACCTGGTGGAGGGCTCGCTGGGCCGCAACGATCCAACGGGAGCATGGGAATATCCGCCGCCGCCGGACTTGTCTCCCGCGAATCTGGATTGGGATACGTGGCAAGGTACGGTGCCCAAGGTGGCGTTCAACCCGAAAATATTTGCGCGCTGGCGCTGCTGGAAGGAATACGGAACCGGCGTGGCGGGAGATTTGCTGGTGCACCTGATCAGCGGAATGCAGTACATGCTGGGATGGAACGAACCGCCGAAGCGAGTGATGGCCATGGGCGGGATCCTGCGATTCCCTGACGGGCGCAATATGCCGGATGTACACGCGACGTTGTTTGAATACGGCGAAATCCCGGTTTACATGCGGCTGGATCTGGGATGCGAAACGCCGGAGATGTACCGATTTATGGGCTCGAAGGGGATTCTGGAAGTGACGGAGACTGCGATCACCTACATGCCGCAGACCGGAGAAGACAGTGCGCCAAGTTACTACGCCTATGGCTACCCGCGCGAGATGCGGGAGGCTTACTTCAAGCAGTGGCACGCGGAACATGATCCCGTTCCGGGGAAAGAGCCGACGCAGGAAGGGTTCACATATAAAGGTACGTCGTGGGATGACGTGAAACCGCATTTGTGGAAGTACTTTCAGGCGGTGAAGAGCCGGCAGCCGGTGACGGAGGACGCGGTGTTTGGTCACAACGCGGCGCTGGCTTGCCATTTGGCTAACGAGTCTTATTTCCGGCGCAGCGCGACGACCTGGGATGCGGCGACGCAGCAGATTAAAGGATAAGGGCTTGAGGAGGCCGATGGGAAAATGATTTACCTTTGGTGATCGACCGTATGCATAACATATCAATGGAGTTAGTTGATTGGCGGCGATTTGAGACCAGAGGTGGATGCAACTTTTTGATTTCGATGGAGTTTAACAAGTATCGGTGATCGGGCAGCCAGAGGAACCCGCGGCGCAGCAAGTACGCGGAGATAAAGGGTTTGCCAAGTACCGGGAGGGCCAAAATGAAGTACCTAAGATATTTCGCGTTACTTGCGATTTGCATGTTTGCGGCGAGTTATTCACACGCCCAGGTTTCCGTCGGAATTGGCGTCGGAGACGGTTATGGTTACGGATACGGCCCAGCGCCGATCTGCGACTACGGGTATTACGATTACGAGCCTTACGCTTGCGCTCCGTATGGATACTGGGGCCCGGACTATTTCGTGAATGGAATTTTCATCGGAGCCGGTCCGTGGTTCAACGGATATTATGGGCGCGGATTTTACGGGCGCGGATACTACAATCGCGGATATTACGGGCGCGGATATTACGGGCGCGGATCTATGGGCGCGGGTATAACAACCGCGGCTTCTATAATCGCGGGCTGAACGGTCGCGGCGGATATGTTGGCCGCGGCGCATACAACGGGCGCGCAACGGTGGGTGGACGCGGCTATGCGAATCGCGGCTTCAGCGGCAGTCGAGGATTTAACGGCGGCGCGCGAGGCAGCTCCAGCTTCCGAGGCAACAGCGGCGGGAGTTTCCGTGGCAACGGCGGCGTGCGCGGCGGTTCCAGCTTCCGAGGCAACAGTGGCGGGAGTTTCCGTGGCAACGGTGGCGGTAGCTTCCACGGCCAAGGTGGGAGCAGCTTCCACGGCGGCGGATCGCGCGGTGGTGGCAGTTTCCACGGCGGAGGCGGGTCGCACGGTGGAGGCGGATCCCACGGTGGCCGACACTAAGTTGCTATAAAAATTGAAACGGGACGGCCGGCGAAATGCCGGCCGTTTTTTTTGTGCGCCCCAATTCTTGTTTGGCTTGGTCTGCGAGTTTTGGTTGTGCGGCGCTCGCGGCATTACCAACTTCCCCACACGCAAATTCGGCGTGTGGCACCCGAGAGCTCAAGGGCTCCGACAACTCGGCCACAAGCCGAACAGCGCTAGGATTCGGGGAGCGGCGGGCAGCCGGGGAATTCGCGGAGCGTGGTGTTGCCGATGTATTGGAGATCGGCGATGCCGATTTTGCTGGTGTAGAAAGCGTCGCAGGTGAGGCTGCGAACAAAGGAAAAGAAGACCACGCCCTGGCTCAAGAGTGGGATCGGCGTTGGCGTTTTTGCGGAAGGCGATAAGGTCGAGGACGGATTTTCTCTGCTCCGGCGTGCACTACAGATAGGTGCCGGCGTAACGGTCGGTGCAGAAGCCATCGAGCCAGGAGAGACCGCCGCCGAGCTTTAACTGATAATTTTCATTTTCGCTGGTAAGCAGATCGATGAATTCCGGAGCACCGGCTTCGATGGCGCCGCCGGATTTTTCGTCTTTGGGGATGATCGTTTCGCAAAGTGAAGTGAGCGTTTCGTATTGATGAGGTGTGAAATACTTTGGCGTGTACTTACCGGTAGCCGCGGCGGCTTTGTCCTTCTGCACCGCCTGATGGGCGTATTCGGCGGCCTGCGCGGGAATTACCTGCAACACCGAACCGCCCGCGGCGGTCACCGCCAGCGTTTTCAGAATATCGCGCCTGCTGATTCCGACGCTCATCTAAGATTGCCTTTCTTGGCTTCGTCCAGAAGGTATTCGGAAGCGCGCCAGGACAGAGCCATGATGGTCAGCGTGGGATTCTTGTCGGGATTGGTGACCAGCGACGCGCCGTCGGTGACAAAGAGATTTTTCACGTCGTGAGCCTGGCAGTACCCGTTCAGCACGGAGGTTTTGGGATCGGCGCCCATGCGCGCGGTGCCCACTTCGTGAATAATTTTGCCGCCTTCGAGAATTCCGAAGGGATACTGGCCGTCGATTGCGGTCTTGGTCTTGATAGACGCCGCCCATGGCTTCGATAATGGAGCGGAACGTCTCCTGCATGTCCTGGGCCTGGCGCAATTCATATTCCGACCACTGGAAGTGAAAGCGCAGAACGGGAATGCCCCACTGGTCGACAACGTCGGGATCAATCTCGCAGTAGGTGTGCGGATTGGGAATCATCTCGCCGCGCCCGGAGAATCCCACGGTAGTGCCGTAGGTTTGCACGCGCCCGTGCTTTTAGCGTGGCGCCGTAGCCTTCTTCGTCGTGACAGAGACTCGTCGAACATTCCCACACCGGGCATGTCCCGGCCGCCGCCCATTTCGATGTGATAACCGCGAGGAAAATCATTTTTGCGATCGAATTTCCACCACGGGACGTACAAGTGCATACCGCCGACGCCGTCGTGATTGTGCGGCGGCATTCTTTCGAGAGCGGGGACATAGCCCCAGCCATCGCTGCCCACGGAATCCGTCAAGTATTTGCCGACGGTGCCAGAGGAATTGGCGAGGCCATCGGGAAACTGCGGTGGAACGCGAATTCAGCAAGCAGGCGCGCCGATTCGCAGGCGCTGGCGGCGAGAACGACGGCGCGGGCATTGATGCGTTTCTCGGTGCGGGTGGCTTTATCGACGTAGGAGACGCCTTCGCGCTTTGCCGTCTTTGCCCATGACGACGGAGCGAGCCATGGCGCCGGTGATCATCGTGAGGCTGCTGGTCTTCATGGCGGGCGGGATCAACACCTGGCTGGAACTGAAATTAGAGCCAGTGGTGCAGCCACGTCCACACTGGCCGCAATAATGGCAAGGAGCGCGGCCATTGAGCGAGCGGGTAAGGATGGCGAGGCGCGCGGGAATACAAATGATGTTGAGCTTGTCGCACGCTTTTTTGATCAGCAGCTCGGTGCAGCGCGGCTTGGGCGGGGGAAGAAAAACGCCGTCGGGAGCGCTGGAGACATTTTCTTTGGTGCCGAAAACGCCGATGTAGGATTCGACCTTGTCGTAATAGGGAGCAATGTCCTGATAGGTGATGGGCCAATCGTCGCCGAGGCCGTCGCGCGTGCCGGAGGTGAAGTCGATGGGAGCAAAGCGCAATGCGATACGTCCCCAATGGTTAGTGCGTCCGCCGACGATGCGAGAACGAAACCATTTGAAGTTGGCGCCGGGAGCGGAAGTGTAGGGCTCGCCTTCGATGTTCCAGGCGCCGTTGGGGGCGAGGAATTCGCTGAAATTTTCGCTGGCGAGGCCGCCGACGCCGGCACCGCGATGGGGCAATTCGTAAGGCCACATCAACATCTTGAAATCTTTTTCGGGATAAAGGGGAGGGCCGGCTTCGAGCAAGGCGACGTTGAGGCCGCCTTCGGTGAGGATTTTCGCGGCCATGCCGCCGCCAGCGCCGGAGCCCACGATGCAGACGTCGTAGGTTTTCGGGGAACGAATTACCTGGGACATCGAAAAGGCTCTCCTTAGGCTGCAGGTTACAGTTCGCCCTTTTTCATTTGGGAAACGGCAAAATCGCAGGCTCGCGCGGTAAGGGCCATGTAAGTGAGCGAGGGATTAACGCACGCGGAAGAGACCATGCAAGCGCCATCGGTGAGGAACAGATTTTTCGCGTCATGGGCCTGGTTGTGTTCGTTCACTACCGAGGTTTTGGGATCCTTGCCCATGCGCGCGGTGCCCATTTCGTGAATGGTGAGACCGGGGGCGTTGTTTTCGATGAAGGGGTGAATTTCGGTGGCACCTGCGGCGGTGAGCATTTCGGCGGCCTGAATGGACATATCGCGGAGCAAGGCATGTTCGTTTTCACCGAAGGCGCAGTGAATTTTCAGGGTGGGAATGCCCCAGGCGTCGACCTGTTCTTTGTTGATCTCGATGAAATTGTCGCGATTGGGCAGGCATTCGCCGAAGCCATAGAAGGAAAAATGCCAGGCGCCGGGCTTGCGGAGAGCTTTCTTGAAATCGGCGCCGAAGCCGGTAGTGTTTATGCCGCGGGACCAGCCTTCGCGCGAGGCGCCGCCCTGATAACCGTAGCCGCGCAGAAAAGGTTCTTTGGTTTTGATATTTCTGAAGCGCGGAACGTAAATGCCGTTGGGGCGATTGCCAAATTCGTCTTTGTCCTGGTGGCCGCGAATGATGCCGTCGGCGCCGCCGCCCATGACGTGGTCCATCAAGTTGCGGCCCAATTCGCCGCTGGTGTTGGCGAGGCCATTGGGGAATTCGGGAATCGAAGAGTTGAGCAGGATGCGCGCGGATTCGAGCGCGGAAGCGTTGAGAAAGAGAATGCGGCTGTTAAATTCGAGGGACTGTTTGGTCTGGCCGTCGATGACGTGAACGCCGGTGACGCGGCGCGTGGCGGGATCAAAGATCAAGCTATGAACCACGCTGTAGGGGCGCAGGGTAAGGCGTCCGGTTTTTTCTGCGGCGGGAAGAGTGGAATTGAGGCTGCTGAAGTAGGAGCGGGTAATGCAGCCGCGATGGCAGACTCCGCAATAGTGGCAGGCGGCGCGGCCGCGATGGACGCGGGTAAGTACGGCGGCGCGGCCGATGGTCATCATGCGGCCGTCATTGAAATTTTTGGGCAAGGCGTCTTTGACGACGTGTTCGGCACAGGTCATTTCCATGGGCGGCAGGAATTTGCCGTCGGGAAGCTGCGGCAGACCTTCGGACTGGCCGCTGACGCCGATGAAATCTTCCACGTAGTCGTACCAGGGCTCGATGTCTTTGTAGCGGATAGGCCAATCGGCGGAGATGCCGTCGCGGAGATTGGCTTCGAAATCGAGATCGCTGAAGCGATAGCTCTGGCGGCCCCACATGATGGACTTGCCGCCAACCTGGCGGCCGCGAATCCAGGTAAAGGGCTTGCCGGGATCGGTGGTGTAGGGATTTTCGAGGTCGTTGACGAAAAATTTGTGGGAATACTCGTCGCAGGCGTAGTAGCACTCGCGCTGAACTTTTTGCGTCCTGATGCGCTCGTCGCGATTATCCCAGCCGCGATATTTCAGTTCCCAGGCGGGTACGTGCTCGACGTAATCGACTTCGGGAACGATGGGGCGGCCGGCTTCCAGTAACAAGACGTTGAGGCCTTTTTCGGTGAGCTCTTTGGCAGCCCAACCGCCGGTGATTCCCGAGCCAACGACGATGGCGTCATATATTTTTTTTGGCGGCATGGGGGGCACCTAAACCTTGCTCGCGCCTGGCGAGATGAGCGGAATACAACCGTGATACGAGCCGGGAATGATTTCTTTGCCGAGCTCTTTGGTGAAGCCAATCTCGGAAGTGTAATAACCGTAGAGGGTCATGTATTTTACGCTGCGAAAAAAACCGTGGGAGAGCTGGCCATCGTGCTTGCGACGGACGTAAGCGCTGTTGCGCTCCGCTTCGATTTCGACGGCGAGCTGCTGGTCGAGTTGGGAGAGAACCGCGATTTGTTGAACCGGCGCGGCATCCACAAAATCTCTGGCGAAAAGCGCGTTACTGAGCTTGTCGACCTCGGCGAAGCCGGCCATGAATCTCTGCCGTTCGTCTTCGTGGGCCCACTCGGTCAGAATCAAGTCAATGAATTCGTTAACGCGCACGGCTTTTGCGCCGGGCGTGTCGGTTTCAGGAATGATCAAGTCGGTCATGATCACCAGCGTGGCGTTCTGGTGGGGATTGAGAGTGCGGAGGGTGTAACCGGATTTAGGCTGCGCGGCCTGAAACATGGCCAGACACATTCGAATCGAAGACCGGCAGAACGGCGCCGGCACCTAACAATCTGAAAAGTTCACGCCGCTGCATGGGCCCTCCCGGGGATATTACGTCAAACGGATTGATTTCGTTGCACGCTGCCGTATTTGACGGCCATCTCGCGGGCCGCGATCAATGCTGCCACCGTGTCGCCCTCAGGAATGAATTCCATGGCGACATATCCATTAAAGCCCAGTTGTCCGAGCTTGCGGAAGATATTTGGGTAATTGATCTCGCCGGTGCCGGGGTCGTGGCGGCCCGGGACATCGGCAACGTGCACGACGCCGATCACGTCAAGATTCTTTTCCAGTTTTGCGAGCAGGTTGCCTTCGGCGATTTGGTCGTGAAAGAAATCGTACAAAAATTTGACGTTGGGAGCGCCGGTGGAGCGGACGATATCAAACCCTTCGAGGACCGAAGTGAGGAAATATTTGGGATTTTCTTCCGGGTCGATATTTTCGAGGAGCAGGCCGACTTTTTTGCGCGCGACGATGTCGGCGGCACGCTTCAAACCTTCCACGCAACTATCGTGCATTTGCTGATGGCTCTGACCGGGAACTTTGTCTCCGGAAAGCAGATCAATTTTCTGCACTCCAGTTCCTCCAGAACCGGGAAGCTTGGCGCGCACTTCATCCAGAAACGCGTCGCGCTGAGCGGGATCACACAAGCTGTGAGAGATGCCGCTGGTGGCGTCCACGGTGAAGGCCGAGTTCGCGCTTTTTGGCTCGAAATTTGTCGAAATCCTGCTTGGTAAAATTCTTGTACTCCTCCACTAACTCCACTGCGGGGTATCCGGCCTGCGCCACTTTTTCGAGACGCTGATGCGAAGGGAAGCTTTTGGTAGACCGTCCACAACATGACGGAAAGAGAAAAAGGCGGCACGAGCCCCTCGGAGTTTCGACCTGGTCGGCAAGGCGGGCCTGCCGGCGAACCTGCGCTGGAGGTGAGCGCGGATACCATAGCGGCCGCTCCGGCGCACGCGCCGAAAAATTGACGGCGGCGCACGTCAGGCTCCCAACAGTTCGTTGCGGACGTTTTTCAGGACGTAGGCGGCGCGTTCGACTCCCACTTCGCCGGGGAGAATGGGGTCTTCATTTTCGATGCTGAGGATTCCTTCGTAGCCGATGTCCATGTAGGCCTTGATGATCTGTTTCCAGAGGTTGGCGCCGTGACCGTAGCCGACGGCGCGGAAAGTTTCAGAGGCCAAGGGCAAGTCCTGGGTTTCGAAGGCGAAATTCAGCACACCGTATTTGTTGACGTTGTCGGGAAAAAAGGCGGTGTCTTTCATGTGCGCGTGGTAGATAGCGCCTTGTTTGCCGAGGAAATGAATGACCTCGACGGGATCGCAGCCTTGCCAGAAAAGATGGCTGAGGTCGCAGTTGGCGCCGATTTCTTCGCCGACGGCTTCGCGCAGTTTCAGAAGCGTTCTGGGATTGTAGACCACAAAATTGGGGTGCATCTCGAAGGCGAGTCTTGCGGATGCCGTGTTCGCGGGCGAACTTTGGCGGCTTCCTTCCAGTAGGGAACAACTTTTTCTTTCCATTGCCAGTCCTGCATCTCGGCGTACTCGGGAGGCCAGCGATAAGTGATCCAGTTAGGCTGCGTGTCAGAGGGAGAGCCGCCGGGGCAGCCGGAGAAGCCGACGATGACTTTTACGTCCAGAATTTCGGCGAGCCGGACCGTTTTGCGAAAGGTTTCGGCGTCGCGCGCGGCGTGCTCGGCATCGGGATGAACGGGATTGCCGTGACAGCTGAGGGTGGCGACGCGGATGCCGCGATCTTCGAATTTCTTCTGCCAGGCCTTGGCCTTGGCGGGATCCGCCACCAACTCGTCGAGGGGACAGTGATGGGAGCCGGGGTAACCGCCGGTACCGATTTCCATAGCTTCGAGGCCGAGGGCGCTGACTTTATCGAGCATGGCGTCGAGGGAAAGCTTGTCGTATACGGGATCGAATACGCCGATGGGAATCTTGCGCTGAGAGGAAGCACCGGACGACACCCTCCGAGCGGAGCGTCCCGCTGTCTCTGCGAGGTGAAATTCCGAGGGCGAGGCATGGCTGGCGGCGGGTATTGCCGCTGCGAGCAGGCCGCCGCTGGTGGCGGCCAGGAAATGCCTGCGGTCCATGCCGGAATTTTCACGTGGACTTTTCATTTTTTGGTGGCTCCCTGGAGGAAATCAACGCACGAGCTTGGAACGCGGCGGAATTATACCCTCTGGGAGGGGCAGCCAGACAATGAAATCACGAGAAAAATGGGCGGTCGGGCCCGGGGGTTCCGCTGGGTTTGTCGTTTGAAATAGGAACAGCAGATTCCTCACCCGCCCAGGCGGGCAGGCCTGCCAAAAGGCGGCGGTTCGGAAATGACAGGTTTGCGTGGATGGATGGTGTGCTTGCCAAGATCAGATGAGACAGCCACTAGAGGCTTGCGCCATTAGATGGGGCTGACCCGATCACCGAACGCAGGCGGCACGACCAGCCTGGCCATTATGAATCCCGCGGGCCCGCATGCAATCATAAATGGACTGCGCTTCCGGATAGAAGCGGCGTTCGAGTTTTACCTCGTTGCGGTCGTCGGGGTCGCTGGGGACGACCATAAAATCGCCGTCCCTGGTTCGCAGAACGTGGCGGCCATCGGCGAGGATCACGGCAGAGTCGTACATTTCTTGTATGTTCTTCAAGATTCCGGCGTCCTTTTCTTTCAATTCCTTGATGATGCGTTCGTTCGCTCGTTTGTCCTCGTACAACTGGATGCCGATACGAAACCAGGCTTCCTGTTCCGCATCACTTTTTCTGGCGTACTCCGCTTTTTTTTCGGGGGTGTAGAAATCGATGTAGAAATGCTGAAACGACCAGTCCACCACGTCGCCCATCACGTCCAGCACGGTTCGATTGGGAGTTTCGGTTGAATATTTCTTGATACGGATCAGCATTACGCGTAACCCTTCGGGGGCACTGTCGGGGTGTTTTGGATCTTGAATGAATAATGCTCGCACGAGATTGGCGAGGGCACGATCGCGGGTGTATATTTCTTCGCTTTTCGGTTTTCCAGCGGCGTCGGTGCGCGACGGAAGGTTGGCGATCGAATTGTTGGCGTAGCGCAGGACGATCTCGCGCTGCTGAGCCTCGGGGAGCCGCGCAGCTTCGGCTACGGTCTGCGAGCGCGCGCCGCCCGCGACGCACAACATGCCGGCCGTAAGAATCCAGAACCAGATTACTGCTCGATATGACTTCATGCTCCCTTCTCCCTCCTTATCGGGATATGACGGAGGTCATGCCGCGGAGTCTAGCACATCGGTATAAATCTGCGGCTGGGGAGCGGAGTGTGGTCGCCAAAAACAGTGAGAGTGAGAACGATTAGTCGCCGGTGGGGTTGCTGCGCATGTAGCGCCAGGGGTTGACGGGGGCGTTGTTCATGCGGACTTCGTAATGGACGTGGGGGCCCGTGGAGCGGCCGCTGATGCCGGTGTAGCCGACCACTTCGCCGCGCTTGACGCGGGCGCCCGGGACGGCGGAAAAGGCCGAGAGGTGCGCATACCAGGTGGTGATGCCGAAACCGTGGTCGATGACGACGACGCGGCCGTAGCCGGAATGAGTCTCGGCGATGGTGACGATACCGTCGGCGGTGGCGTGAACGGGCGCGCCATAGTCGGTGGCTACGTCAACGCCAGTGTGGAAAGCACCTTCCCCGCTGAAGGGGTCGAGTCGCTCTCCGAAGCTGTCTGTGATGTGTCCCAAAACGGGCCAGATGGCTGGCGTATAGGTGGAGTCGGCGAAGCTCATCGCGGGCATCAGGCGCAGGCCGGCGTTAGAGATGGCGATAGCGGCGGCGTTGCGCTTCAAAAATGTGTATTGCTCGACGGAACGATCGAAGGCGTCCTGGGAGTCGGCGGGACTGTCGGGATCGTTGAAGGCGGCGGGATGGTAGCGCATCACGCCGTAGGTCATGGCGACTTCAGTGGCGAGGGATTGGAGCGAATCAAGGCGCTGGTTGGTGTCGACTACCGTGCCCTGCAACTGGCGATACTGTTTCTTGAGGGTTTCCTGATCGTGGCGGAGAGCGTTGTAGTTGCCGACCTTCCAGAGCATTCTTGAATAGGAACCAACTGCGAAGGTAACGGTAAGGCCGCCGATAACCGCGAGCACCGCCAAGGCGTGGAGGAGATAGGCAGGCACAATGTGCTTGCGCATCTTGCCGGGCGAGGAAGCGATATAAAAAGTGTAATTCTTACCGGACATTGCTAAGAAGGCCCTCAGCCTTGTAATACCGTGACGTGCGCTAAAACCCCGCCAGCAGCATACTTAATATCATAGCAAAAACGACCGGCGAGCTGGGGTTCTGCACCGCTCGGCATACTAGAGGCGAGGGGGTGCTAGAGTCAACCCTGTATTTTCCTGGTCGTGGAACAGGTTGGCGAAAACTGTTCCCTGTACTATTGGACAGGTTGTGCGCTGAAAAGTGTTGCTGGTGCTGAGTTTGATGAGTGGAGAGAGGGCTTTTGGCTACGCGTAAAAGGATTGGCGAAGACAGCGTATTAGAACGGATCTGCGAAGCGTTCGGGGGGAGTGGTGTCTCCCGTTTTAGGAAAGTGCGTGGCGGGGAGTTTGTTTCGCTGGGGATCGGGGATGATGCGGCGCTGGTGAGGCCGGCGCGAGGGCGGGAGATTGTTTTGACCTGCGACTGGTTTCTGGAGGGGACGCATTTTTTGCGGGACAAGCATCCCGCGGACTCGGTGGGGTGGAAATGCCTGGCGCGGGCGGTCAGCGATGTGTCGGCGATGGGCGGCGTGCCGCGGTGCTTTTTGGTGAGTCTGGCGCTGCCAAAGGATTTGACCGGCCGGTGGCTAGACGAGTTTTTGGGAGGACTGAGGCGGGCGGCTTCCCATTTTAGGTGTGTGTTGGCGGGGGGAGATACGACCGCGCGGCGGGAGGTTTTGATTAATGTAACCGTGGTCGGCGAGGTTTTGCGGGGGCGGGCGGTGCGCCGGGCAGGGGCGCGGGTGGGGGACTTAATTTATGTGAGTGGGAGATTAGGACAGGCGGAGCTGGGGTTGCGGTTGTTGCGTTCGGCTTCAACGAGACGGCGTGTGACGCGGAATGATGCGCGGTTGCGGAAGCATCTGTATCCAGAGGCGCGGGTGGAGTTAGGACGGTGGTTGAGCGAGAAGCGGGTGGCTACGGCGATGATGGATTTGTCGGATGGATTGTCGAGTGATTTGAGGCGGTTGTGCGCGGCGAGTGGAGTTGGGGCGCGTGTGGATGGCGGGAGATTGCCTGTTGTTCGTGGATCGAAGACGGCCCGGCTGGACGCGCTGAGGCTCGCGTTGCATGGCGGAGATGATTATGAGTTGTTGTTTACGGTGGCGAAGCGGGATGTGCGGCGGGTGCCGCGGTCGTTCGGTGAAGTCGCCATTACGGCGATTGGGGAGATCACCCGGGGACGTTCGGTGATGGTGGTTGACGAGAGTGGGAGCGCGGTGGAGTTGGAGGCGCGTGGGTGGGATCCGTTTTGGCGTTCGCGGTAGAAAATCAACTTCAAAAACCGTGAGTAGAGCTCAGTTTCCGATTACGCGTGCGGGCGAGAGTTGGGCCGGATGGAGGAGCTGCCACTCAATTCCACCGTCTATTTCCTAGAGAACAGGGCGCCAGAGATTCCCACGATTAGAAAGCTCAGAAGAACAATGGAAAGTGCGCAACCTATCATTGCAGCGCGGTCCTTACCCCACTTCCACCCGTGAAGACGCGGCCAAGTTAACTCTAGACCCACCAGAGGTCACGACGTCCTCAGCCAGCGCCACGATATTTGGATAGTTCGGTTCGGCCCATTCCAATGAATTACCAAAATTCTTGGGTCCTCGCGCATTTCACTGCCCTGCTCTTTTTCCAAGAGTTGTTCAATCAGTTTCTTGGTTCGCTGCTCTAACTCGGCGTCGACAGATTCACCACGCCGTGCCTCATCGGCAAGGAGCCTCTCTTCATCCCCAGAAAAGGGAATTTCAGAGTCGTTTGCTTCTCTACAAAGCAGCACAACCAAATGGGCCACGACGTCTTCGTGAGGAGCGAACGGGCTTTTGCGAACCCAACTCATAAAGCCGAGTATAACAACAGCGGAGATAACTTCTCGGTAGAGGAGGTTAACGAGGGGTGCGGCCGTAGGTGTTGGCGTCGCGGGTGGATCCGTTTCGGGGAAGACAGTTGCCAAGATCAGATGGAAACCTGTCGAGGCTCGCGCGATCAATCGAAGTGAGATTCCTCCGCTGCGCGGCCGGTGCTCGCTTCGCCCTTAGCCTGCTAGCGCAGGGCTCAGGCTAAACGAGCGGGGAAAAATACCGGCCGCTCCGGTCGGAATGACCGTTTTGGGTGGGCGGTGAGTAACTGCCAAGATCAGGTGAAAATCGGGGCTAGTTTTTCGTGGTGGATGCGGCGGAGGTTTTGGAGGGTGGAGGGGACGGCGTGGGAGTGGCGGGCGGGAGCCCGGCGGGGGCCTCGGGTTTTTGTTTGGGGGCGGCGGGTTCGTCTTCTGTGGGGGCGGTGTCGGGGGTGTCGACGTGGACCTGGTGGTCGGCGGCTTGTTGTTCGAGGGGCACAACGTTGGCGAATTCGACTTCGGGCTTGCCGCCGAGGGCGCCCTGCATGAATTCCAGCCAGATGGGCAGCGCGGCGCGGGCGCCGGTTTCCGTTTTGCCGAGTGAGATTTGTTTGTCGTCGTAGCCGACCCACACACCGGCAGTGATTTGCGGAGTGAAGCCGATGAACCAGGCGTCGGTGAAATCGTTGCGTCGTGCCGGTTTTGCCGCCGGCGGGGCGGCCCAGGGCTTTGGCCTGGCATGCCGGTGCCGAACTGGACGACGTCCTCGAGCATGGCGGTCATGGTGCGCGCCACGTCGGGCGAGATGACGTCGTGAACTTCCGGGATGCGCTTCTTCGAGCAGCGCGCCGTCATAGCTGGTGACGCGGCGAATCATGTGCGGATCGATGCGGATGCCGTCATCGGGAAAAACGGTGAAGGCGGAAACGTGTTCGAGCAAGTTCATGTCGGCGGCGCCGAGCGCGATCGGAAGATACGGCGGCAGCGGACTGGTGATGCCGAAGCGGCGGGTCATATCGATCACGCTGGTGATGCCGACTTTTTCGGCGAGCTTGACGGCGGGAACGTTGCGCGAACCGGCCAGCGCGCGTCGCAGGGTGATGATGCCTTCGAATTTTTCGTCGTAATTGTGCGGCGAGTAGGGCTGGCCGCCGCTCATGGTGGTGAAGGGCGCGTCGAGAATGGTGTCGAAGGGCGTGGAGCCTTTTTCGAGCGCGTCGGCGTAGACGTAAATTTTGAAAGAGCTGCCGACCTGGCGATAGGCCTGCGTGGCGCGATTGAATTTTGAATCTTCGAAGCTGTAGCCGCCGACCATGGCTTTGATTTCGCCGCTCGGATTGTCGATGGCCACCATGGCGGCCTGCGGACCGGGTTGCTGCTCGAGCTGGACGCGCGCGGTGTTTTCGCGCAGTTCCTGAATGGAAAATTGCGCAAGGTCGCCGACCTTGAGAAGGTCGGAGGCTTTTTTGCGGCCGGTCCAGGCGAAATCGGCGGGAGAAAGAAGGGCGCGGTAGTTGCCGATTTTTACGGTGGCGCCTTTGTCTTCGACGGAGACGACCAGGCCGGTGGTGTAGTTGCCCTTCTCGATCGGCCGGCGCCAGTCGTCGTCTTCGTAGGAGTCGAGCGTGCCGAGATTGTCGCGAATGATATTGGGGAGATTGCCGCGCCAGCCGTGGCGGCGATCGTAACTGTGCAGGCCGTCGCGAACGGCTTGATTGGCGGCTTGTTGCATGGCGATATTCAGCGTGGTGTAGACGCGCAGGCCGCGTTCGTGGACGGCTTCGGTGCCGTAGGTGGTTTCGAGATATTTGCGGATGTCTTCGAAGAAATAAGGAGCGAGATCGTTGCGCGGGTACTGGATGTGCAGGCCGAGGGGCGTTTTGCGGGCGTCGGCTTCTTCTGTGGCGCGTGATTTTTCCTTCTTCGTCCATGCGATGAAGCACGAGGTTGCGGCGCGCGAGCGCGAGCGCAGGATTATTGAGCGGAGAAAATCTCGGGCCGTTGACCATGCCGGCGAGCAGCGCGGCTTCCTGGAGTTTCAGGTCGCTGACGGGCTTGCCGAAATAAAATTGCGAGGCGGCTTCGAATCCGTAGTTGCCGTGGGCGAGATAAACCTGGTTGGAGTACATCGTGAAGATCTGCGGCTTGGTGTAGCGGCGCTCGATTTGAAGAGCGAGAAGAATTTCCTGCATTTTGCGGCGGAAGGTGCGGTCGCTGCGGTCGAGAAAAAGATTGCCGGCGAGCTGCATGGTGATGGTGCTGGCTCCGCCGGTGATGCGATGCTTGAGGACGTTGCGCGCGGCGGCGCCGGCGATGCGCGGAAAGTCGATGCCCCAGTGATCTTCGAAGTGCTGGTCTTCGATGGCGGTGACGGCGTTGTAGAGGACTTTGGGGACTTGCTCGTAGGTCATGAGAATCCGGCGCTGGAGCGCGAAGCTGCCGACCATCTGGCCGTCGTCGGCGTAGATTTCGGTGACGACCGTGGGGCGATAGGTTTCGAGGGCGCGGATTTCGGGGAGCTCGCTGGTGTAGACAAAGAGGAGTCCGCAGGCGGCGCCGAGGGCGATGGAGCAGAGGAGTAGGAAGCCGAGGGCGACGCGGTCGATGAGCTTGAAACCGCGGAGGCGCAGGGTGAGCGGGGGAAGACTTAGCATGAATAGGAAAGTTTAGCGCAGATGGAAGATGTTGCGGGGAGGTGTAGGCGGGGGGAGTTTCCAGAGAGCGGTGGATAGTTTCGGATTGCGGGACTTTTCAGGAATTGTTAGAGGCAATACAACTTTTCAGTGTCGGCGACGGTCCTAAATATTCAACTACAAGGCTTTGATGTCGTATTTGTTTTCGCTGTAGTCCGCGGCGCTGTTCCGCAGGGAACAACTGGTTTTCTTTTGACCGCCTGGAGGATATTTGATTCTGAATAGTCGACCCAGCCGGTGGCTTTCAGGTCTTCTTGGGCTTTCGACAGATATGTCTTCGACAAATCAACATCCCCGGCTTCCTTTTCGAGAACTGAAAGCCGAGCTTCAACCAAACCACAGTTCATGAGAAACGCACTCCGCATGGTAGCGTCGGTGGCCGTAGAATTAGTTGCTCGTTTAAAGACGTCGAGGAGGACCTGCAACTCTTTTTTGGCGTCGCTGGAGTTCTGATCGCATTGATTTTCCGAAACTGCAGAAAAAATGCCTGTCCAGGCGAAGGCTCGCACTGTCTGGTAGTCCCGGGCGTACCTGTGAAAAGTCAAATAGCCGCCCGTAGCACAACCCATTGCGATACCAACAATTACAACAGCCGACTGGAGCAAGATTTTATTCATCTCGACTCGGCACCCGGTGGCTGATTGGAAGCGATCTTTTGGGGGAGAAGTTCCCTGAGGTGCACCTCCGAGGTATCTTTCATGCCCAATTTCTTTAGTATTTGCTGGGCTTGGGTCATGTTGTCCTTTGCCGCATCTGTATTCCCGGCCGACTGTTCAATAAGTGAGAGGTCGGCGTAACACCACGCCAAGTCTGCTTTTTCACGCCAACCTGATAGGGAACTTTTTGTTTGCATCTCAGTGTGAATCTTGATCGCGTATTGCAGAGCCTTTCGCGCACTTTCCAAGTCACCGTAAATGAATTCCTTTTTCGCAAACTCGTCGAGAAAGCCCTCTTCGTACACCATGCCCAATGCCCGCTCTTTGTCGATGAATATGTGGCGAACTAAGTAAGCCCCCAGCGGAAGACCAAGCACTATAGCCAGCAGAAACAGCGCAACGATACGCAGTGCGCTTTTCATTTGCCGTCAGCCTTCATCGGAATAACTATGACAGCTTCGCCAGTCGGTCTACACCTACTCAAAGGACCAGATGTTACTAGTCGGCTAACTATCTGAGCGCGTTTGAATCTCCGCGCTCATTGGAAACTTACAAGTTGCCACGACGTGGATCAGGCGGTTTCGGGTTTGCGGGGGCGGTCCAGGGGTGGGGCCGACGGGCTTCGATGTAGGCGCAAGCGGTCATGGCGATGGCTAGCGCGGACATGGCGGCGTCTTCCAGGATCTTTTTCAGATTGATGGGTTCGGGGGTGGCAAAGCAGCCGCAATTGATGTTCATGTGCAGGAGGTAGGCGCGTAGGACGACGAAGAAGAAGCCGAGCATGATGGCGGTAAGCAGAGTGGACCAGATGCGGAGTTCCCATCCGATTAATAAGAGAAGGCCAAGGGCGATTTCGGTGAACGGGAGAGTGTGGGCGACGAATTGGACTCCCCAGCCGGGGAGGAGCTTGAAGGCTTCGACCTGGAGGACGAAGTTGGCGAGGTTGGTGGCGATGGAGAATTTGAGGAAGAACCAGGGCCAGAAAGTGTGGTTGGGGAGGAAAGCTTTGGAGTAGCCGGCGTAGATGAAGATGGGGCCGAGGATCAGGCGGCCTAGCCAGATGATCGCGCGGCGGGGATTGAGTGGGCTCGATTGCAGCATATTTTTTTCTGACTAATCGTAGCAGAGTTTTATTGTTGTCGAAGATGGCAGCGGTTTGGTTCGGACGAAAAGAAAAACCGCTGGCTGTCGTGATCAATCGAAAAGAGATTCCTCCGCTGCGCGGGCCGACTCGTTCGCGGAGCGAACGAGGGGAAAAAGCATCGGCCCGGTCCGGTCGGAATGACAGTTTTTGGGTGGGCGGCGGGTTAGTTGCCAAGATCAATTGAACAGTGGATTCTTCACACGCCCAGGCGAGTGGGACTGCCAAAGGGATTGGGGATGAGCGGTTATTATGGTTGGTTGAGATGCTGAGACGATGGCGGGCTACGTCCAGGCTTCTTTTTTCCAGAATGGATAGCCTGAAATACTGGCGGATGCCGCGAAAAAGAGCGCCCCTAGGATTACCACGGCGGGTACGACCACCCAGCGGCCTTCGGCGAAGTCCATCGCGATATCGAGCAACTGAATTACGGCGGTCAGCAGTACGAGGGTATTGAGGGCTCTTCTGGCGCGCAGGATGAGTGTGGCGAGGAGCATCAGGGCCAGCGCCATGTTGCGCGACGCGAGGTAGCCCGCGTACACGTGGGCGGCCTGATTGATCTGGTCTTGCGGTGAGACCAGCAAAATCGGATGAACGACCGCGATGATTGCGCCTGCGGCGAGAAGGACAGTGCCGAGCATTACAATCAATCTCGGCCACACGGGAATCGCGGAAAACTCGCTTGAGTGAGCAGGCATGGCACGCTCCGTTTGGGCGGCTTCTACCTCAGCACCCGCTGCGCTGGTGAATACGCAAAGCCATTGCAAAAGTTACGGGCGCGGCAGGCAACATCGGCGCGGTGATGTCGGAGAATGCAAAGCAGGTCCCTCACCCCATTCGCGAAAGGCGCGCGAATAGGGTTCGGGATGACAACTTGTAATGTGCGTGCAAGGTGAAGGTGGTTGCCAAGTTGGCGCCGCCCCATTGTGGTTGCCAAGATCAGGTGACAGATCAGGTGACAAATCAGGAAGATGCAAACAGCAGATTCGCGGTTTGCTGCATTGCTTCGATTGAGGGGGTGTTTTGGCCTGCGACGTAGTTCAAAAAAATTCGACCGCGTTATTTCTGGGCGAGGAGTTGGTCGAGGAATTGGTGGAAGACCGCGTAGCTTTGGACGCCGACTACCGGGTAGGTTTGGCCGTGGTAGTGGATGATGGTGGTGGGGGTTTGGTTGACGTTGTAGAAGCGGCCGAGGGCCAGATCTTTTTCGATGAGGGGGTCGAGGGTGCCGCCCTTTACCAGGGCGCGGACTTTGGTCATTTCGACGGGTGAGAGGACGGAGGCGACTGTGCCGTCGACGTCGCCGGTGTTTTCCCATTTTTCCTGATTTTCAAAGAGGTCCTGCTCGACTTGTTCGCCTTTGCCGAGATGCGCGGCGGCGCGCGCGTATTGGGCGGCTACTTTGGAGTGCGCGTGCATCGGCAGCGGGAAATCGCGGTGGATCAGGTAGACCTTGCCGGTGCTGACGTAGTTGTCCATGAGCTGGCGATTGGTGGTGGTGTACAGGGATTTGCAGGCCGGGCACTGGAAGTCGCTGAAGACTTCGAGGACCAGCGGGGCGCTTTTGGAGCCGAAGGCTTTGTAGGTGTCGACATCGGTGGCGGCGCCGGGATTCTGCGGAGGAGCGGCCATGGCCATGAGGACTACGCCAATGCCAAGCGCGCCCAAGACGCTGAGGAATGCCAGGGTGGCTTTGCGTAGGCTGGTTCGCTTGCGAGTCAATTTGTCCTCCGGCTTTCTGATTACGAAGTTTTTATTCTACCGTGAATGACGTTGTCAGGTCACGGGTCGGACAGGTCGAATTGGGAGCGCGTTTCCTATGTCTATAGAACACCTATTGGGGGAATTGGATGCGTGGGGAGTGAGGGTGCCAGGGGTGACGGGTTGAAGGCGGTTTGGGGGATGCGGAAAGCGGGTGCCAGAACATGGCCAAGACCCCCACACGCAACACCGGCGCGTGGGGGCACCCAGAAGCGCGCGATGGATAAGGTGAGATAGGATTGCAGGTGCTTAACCCTTCTGGATGATAACTCGTTACAATGTAAGTATATGATAATTTGAGACATAAATTGCTTAATCAAGACTTGACAATAACGCACTCAATATTTATAATGTGCTTCGAGCTGATTGACCCGGTAGAGGTGATGGTTAGGCGCGCAAGTATGGCGGTGGCGCTCAACGAGGCTGAAGCTTAGGGCTTAAAGCTCAAGGGCTTATATGGAGGGCCAGAGCGATGAGTAAGATTATTGGAATTGACCTGGGCACGACCAACTCGGTCGTAGCCGTGATGCAGGGCGGGGAGCCGGTGGTAATCCCGAACCAGGAGGGAGCGCGCACGACCCCTTCGGTGGTGGCGATTACCAAGGGCGGCGAACGCCTGGTTGGGCAAGTGGCGAAACGGCAGGCGGTGACGAATCCCGAGAACACGGTGTATTCGATCAAGCGATTTATGGGCCGGCGATTTGATGAAGTAGGTGAAGAGACCAAGCGCATCCCTTATAAGGTGGTGAAAGGCGAGCATGATGATGCGCGCGTGGAGATTCTGGGCAAGTTGTATAGCCCGCCGCAGATTTCCGCGATGATCCTGGGAAAGCTGAAGTCCGCCGCGGAAGATTTTCTCGGTGAGAAGGTGACCAAGGCGGTCATCACGGTTCCCGCGTATTTCAACGACGCGCAGCGGCAAGCGACCAAGCAGGCCGGCGAGATCGCCGGGCTGGATGTGGTGCGCATTATCAACGAACCTACGGCAGCGGCGCTGGCATACGGTCTGGATAAGAAAACCGACGAAACCATCGCGGTATACGACCTGGGCGGCGGCACGTTTGATATTTCGGTGCTGGAAGTAGGCGCGGGCGTGGTCGAAGTGAAGTCGACCAACGGAGACACGCACCTGGGCGGCGACGACGTCGACCAGCGAATCGTGGACTGGTTGATCGACGAGTTCAAGAAAGAAAACAATATCGACCTGAGCAAGGACCGCATGGCGCTGCAGCGGCTGAAGGACGCGGCCGAAAAGGCCAAGATTGAGCTGTCGCAGATGATGGAGACGGAGATCAATCTGCCGTTCATCACCGCGGGCGCGAGCGGGCCGATTCACATGCAACTGAAATTGACGCGGACGCGGCTGGAGCAATTGATGAACGATTTGCTCGAGCGGTCGATGAAGCCGGTGAAGCAGGCGCTGGAAGACGCGAAGATGTCGCCGAACGACATACAGGAAGTGGTGTTGGTCGGCGGATCGACGCGCATTCCAAAGGTGCAGCAACTGGTGCGCACGTTCTTCGGCGGAAAAGAACCGCACAAGGGCGTAAACCCGGACGAAGTGGTGGCGGTAGGAGCGGCGATTCAAGGCGCGGTGCTGGCCGGCGACGTGAAGGACATTCTGTTGCTGGACGTGACTCCGCTGTCGCTGGGCGTGGAAACGCTGGGCGGAGTGATGACCGTGCAGATTCCGCGCAACACCACGATACCGACGCGCAAGGTGGAGACGTATTCGACGGCGGCGGACAACCAGCCGGGCGTGGAAATTCACGTCATGCAGGGGGAACGTAAATTCGCGAACGACAACCGTTCGCTGGGGAAATTCAAGCTGGATGGAATTCCGCCAGCGCCCCGCGGGACTCCTCAAATTGAGGTGACGTTCGATATCGACGCGAACGGCATCCTGAACGTGAGCGCCAAGGACAAGGCCACCAACAAGGAACAGAAGATCACCATCACGGCATCGAGCGGCTTGACCAAGGAAGAAGCCGAGAAGATGCGCGTGGAGGCGGAATCGCATGCCGAGGACGATCGCCGGCGGATGGAAGAGGTCGAGGCGCGCAATCGCCTGGACGGCATTCTCTACCAGTCGGAAAAGATGATCCGCGAAAACCGCGAGAAGATTGCGGAAGCGGACGTGAAGTCGGCGGAAGAAGCCATCGAAGACGCGAAGAAAGCGATCGGAGAAGGCGGCGTGGCGAGACTGCGGTCCGCGACGGAAAACCTGGAACGCTCGCTGCACAAGGTTGCTGAGGAGTTGTACAAGACGACTCAGGCGGCCGGTGGAGCGGAGCAGGCTGGGGCGGCGAGTGCTGGGGCTGCGGGTGGACCGGGGGGTGCGGGCGCGGGTCCGGCCGGCGGGGCACCGAGCGGCAAGCCCGGTGATGTGATCGACGCCGAGTATGTGGACGTCGACGAGAACAAGCGGCCGAACTAAGAGTGAGGGGAAAGCGCGGTCGGATTGATCGCGCTTTCCTATTTTTTGGGGTTGTGGTGGTTTCGCGTTGCGCGAAAAAGCGAACAGCAGGTTCTTCACCCGCCAAAGGGCGGCGGGATTCGGAATGACAACTTGAGGGTTGAAGGTAAAAGTTTAAGCAATGGCGACGACGGCTAAAACTGATTATTACGAATTGCTGGGGGTGGCGAAGAAGGCCAACTCCAAGGAGATTCGAACTGCGTTTCGGAAGCTGGCGCGGAAATACCATCCTGATTTGAATCCTGGCGATAAATCTTCGGAAGAAAAATTCAAGCAGCTACAGGAAGCGTATGACGTGCTGTCTGACGCGAAGAAGCGCCAGATGTACGACCAGTACGGATTTTACAGTGACAATATTCCGCAGGGCGGTGGTCCCGCGCCGCACGGCGACGAGGAAGATGACTCGCGGGTGAATTTTGATTTTGGGGGATTTGATTTTGGCGGGGGCGGCGGATCGGGAAGTGGAACGGGCGGCGGGAGTTTTCGCGACTTGTTCGGGCAGTTTTTTCGCGGGGGCCGCGGCGGCGGCATGGAACCGGAGCAGGAACCAGGCGGCGACCTGGAATACCAGGTGGAGATTGATTTCAGGGATTCAGTGCGCGGCGCGGTGAAGAAATTGTCCATCACGAGGATGGATACGTGCGAGACGTGCCATGGAACGGGCGCAGTGGGCTCGCCGCAAACTTGTACGGCGTGCGGCGGCACGGGAACGATCCAGCAGACCGCGGGGAAAATGAAATTTAACGTGCCGTGCACGCGATGCGGCGGCACGGGGAAATTGCGCACGATGTGCAGGACCTGCAACGGCGAAGGGCGGGTCCGGCGCACGGAAACGGTGGATGTACGGATTCCCGCGGGTGTGGCAAGCGGCGCGCGATTGCGCGTGCCGGGAAAAGGAAATGCCGGAACGATGGGAGCACTGTCGGGAGATTTGTATCTGCGCATCCTGGTGAAGCCGCATGATTTTTTTGAGCGGCGCGGGAACGATCTGTACGTGAAGATTCCGGTGACGGTGGCGGAAGCGACGCTGGGCGCAAAAATTGAAGTGCCGACGATCGATGGCAGGTCGCTGGTGAGGATTCCGCCGGGGACGAACAGCGGGAAGACTTTGCGATTGAAGGAGAAGGGCGTGCCGGGAGCGCGGAATGGGGCGCGCGGCGATGAGTACGCGGAGATTCAAGTG
The DNA here is from genome assembly GCA_963819625.1 of uncultured Acidobacteriota bacterium. Lineage (GTDB taxonomy): Bacteria > Acidobacteriota > Terriglobia > Acidiferrales > UBA7541 > Acidiferrum. Next base: position 1,319,574 of record CAWFWY010000011.1, on the reverse strand, counting down.
GTGGTGCCGCAACCGACGGACGAGCGGGTGCGCAATTTGATGAAAGAGCTGGAGACGCTGGCGCCGGACGATCCGCGTCAAGACATTTTTGCAAAAGCGGGTGTGTGAGCGATGCCGGTAAAAGCGAAAAAACGGGCGAAGGCCGGGTACATGATCAGCGCGGTGGCGGAGCTTTACAAATTGCATCCGCAAACGCTGCGATTGTATGAACGGGTGGGATTGCTGAAGCCTTCGCGCTCGCAGGGGAATACGCGGTTGTATACCGATGCGGATCTGGAACGGCTGGATGTGATCTTGACGCTGGCGCGGGACATGGGCGTGAACCTGGCAGGGATTGAAATTATTTTGAACATGCGCGAGAAGATGATTGAGATGGAGCGGCAGATGGGGGAGTTCGCGCAGGTGGTGCAGCAGGAACTGGCGCGGGTTTCGGCGCGTCCTGCGGAGCAGACGTCGCGACATGCGATTGTAAGGGCGCCGAGGATTGTTCGGAACTTGTAGTTTGGTTGGGAGTAGATTTAGTTCTGGTGAATTTACCTACCGCTTGGCTCACGCGATAAATCCAAGAGAGATTCCTGCGCTGCGCGGCCGGTGCTCGCTTCGGGAGCAAGGAAAAAGACCGGCCGCTCCGGTCGGAATGACAGGTTTGGGCGTTTGGCTGGAATGGTTGCCAAGATCAATTGAACAGCAGGTCCCTCACCCGCCGAACTGCGGCGGGATTCGGGATGACAACGTTAGCCTTAGTGATTGTTTAGCCTAAATAGTCCCCTGTCCAACTCAACGATATTCATTCCCACTCAACAAAATAGCTTCCGCTTTCTCTCCTTGACAGCTTAGGAGTGTGCGTGTTAGCCTCCTAAGAGTCTTAGGAGGGAATCTTGACGGATCAGGCGCAGTTGCTTCCGGGCACTCTCGATTTACTTATTCTCAGGGCGGTTTCGCTGGGGCCGCTGCATGGGTACGGGATACTTTTGCGCATTGGGCAGATTTCGGGGAATGCGTTGTTGATTGAGCAGGGGGCGTTGTATCCCGGGTTGTTTCGTTTGGTGCGGCAGGGACTGCTGAAGGCGAGTTGGGGGACTTCGGACAATAACCGGCGGGCCAAGTTTTATGAATTGACTGCGGCGGGGCGCAAGCGGTTGCGGCAGGAGACGGCCAACTGGAACCGGCTGGTCAGCGCGATCGGAACCGCGCTTGGTGCGCAGGCGGAGGAAGTATGAGAGTGCTCGATTCACTTCGCTTCCGGATGAGCAAGGCGCTGGGCACACAGTTGGAGGAAGTATGAGAGTGCTCGACTCGCTGCGGTTTCGCATTGCTTCCCTGTTCAAGCGGTCGGAGCTGAGCGCCGAGATGGAGGATGAGCTGCGCGGGCATGTGCAGCTTCGCGCGGACGACCTGGAGCGTGCCGGCGTGGCGCGGGCGGAGGCGGAGCGGCGAGCGCGGATTGAATTTGGCGGGCACGTGAAGTTCAAGGAGGAGAGCCGCGAGGCGGCGGGTGGAACCTTGCTGGAGTCTTTGTGGATGGATTTGCGGTTTGCGTTGCGGATGCTGCGCAAGTCGCCGGGCTTTACGGTTGTGGCGGTGGCGACATTGGCGCTGGCCATCGGGGCAAACTCGGTGGTGTTCGGAGTGTTGAACGCGCTGGTTATCCGGCCGCTGCATGTGCCGCACGCGGAGAGTCTGTGGGGAATCGAGCGCGGAAAAGATAAGGCGATCAATCATTCTTATCCGGATTATCTGGATTTGCGGGAGCGCAACCGGAGTTTTGAGGATCTGGCGGCGTACAACGTGACGGCGGTGGGACTGGATACGGGGAACAATCCGGCGAGCGCGTGGATATTGGAAACGACCGGGAATTATTTCGATGCACTGGGGATTCAGCCGTACCTGGGGCGATTTTTTCATGCGGCCGATGAACATGGTCCCAACAGCGCTCCTTACATCGTGCTGACGTACGCGTACTGGCACAGCCATTTTCAGGACGATCGCGGGGTGGTGGGCCGCACGGTGCAGCTGAACAAGCATCCATTCACCATCGTGGGAGTAGCGCCGCAGGAATTTCGGGGGACTTTGATGTTTGTGTTTCCCGATTTCTGGGTGCCGATCGTGAATCAGGAGCAAATCGAAGGTTCGAACATTTTGGATGTGCGCGGGAACCGCGGGCTTTTGATGGTGATGGGACATTTGAAGGCGGGGGTTACAACGGAACAGGCGATTGCGGATCTCAACTCCATTGGGACTTATCTGGAAAAAACGTATCCGAAAGACGACGGCAACATGACGTTTGCGCTGACGCGGCCGGGGCTGGCGGGCGACTGGCTGGGAAAACCGCTGCGAGCGTTCCTGACGGGATTGCTGCTGCTGGCGGGATTAATTCTGCTGGCGGCGTGCGCCAACCTGGGGAGTTTGTTTGCGGCGCGGGCGGCGGACCGTTCGAAAGAGATTGCACTGCGGCTGGCGCTGGGATCGAGCCCGGGGAGAATTCTGCGGCAACTGTTTACCGAGGCGGCGGTGATTTCGCTGATAGGAGGCGCATTGGGTTTGTGGGGCAGCGTCATGTTGTTGCGCGCGCTGAGCGTGTGGCAGCCGCTGCCAACAGCGCCGCTGCAAATCCCGGTAAATGCGGACTCCAACGTTTATATCGTGGCGCTGGTGCTGAGCCTGGTGAGTGGATTGCTGTTTGGGGTGGTGCCGGTGAGGCAGGTGCTGCACACCGATCCCTATCAAGTGATCAAGTCGGGATCCATCGTAACGAAAATGCGGCGATTCACGATGCGGGATTTGTTGCTGGTGGCGCAGGTGGCCATCTGCGCGCTGCTGGTGACTTCTTCGCTGGTGGCGGTGCGCGGGCTGGTGCGGTCGCTCCATAGCAATTTCGGATTTGAGCCGCGGAATGCACTTTTGGTGGAGACGACATTGAGCATGTCGGGTTACAGCGGCGACGGACTGCCCGCGATGCAGAAACGCATGATCGATGCGCTGAAGACTGTTCCGGGGGTGCAGTCGGTGGGATCGGTGGATCGCTTGCCGTTGTATTACGGGGCGAACGGGACGCGCGTTTTTACGGACGAGACTAGCGACCTGCGGCCGGCGAATGCGACGGCGGAAGTGATGGTGTACAAAATTTCTCCCGAATATTTCGAGGCGGCGCGGACCAGTCTGCTGGCGGGAAGGCCGTTATCGTGGCATGACGACAAAAACTCGCCGCGAGTGGCGGTGGTGAATCGGGAGTTTGCGAGCAAAATTTTTGGCTCGGCGAGCAAGGCCATCGGGAGCTATTTCAAGACGAAAGATGGGACGCGCGTTCAAGTAGTGGGCCTGGTGGAAAGCGGGAAGTACGCGAGCCTGGCGGAAGATCCGCAGCCGGCGATGTTTTTTCCGTTCCTGCAAGCGCCTACGAGCGACACGTGCCTGGTGGTGCGTGTGAATGGGGATCCGCAGCAAGTGGGAGCGGCGGTGAAGAGCACGGTGCAGGGCCTGGATGCGGGAATGCCGTTTACGCTGCGAACCTGGAACCAGGAGCTGGAGAGCGCGCTGTTCCCTTCCCGGATGGCGACGTTATCGCTGGGGGCGTTGGGAGCGATGGGCGCGATGCTGTCGGTCACCGGAATATTTGGGATGGCGGCGTACTCGGTGAGCAAACGGTTGCGGGAGATGGGGATTCGCATGGCATTGGGGGCGCAGCGGAAGGAAGTGTTGCAGGCAGCGCTGGGGCGAGCGCTGAAATTGCTGGCGTTTGGGTCGACAGCGGGATTGTTGCTGGGGATTTTGGCCAGCAGGGTGCTAGCTGCGATTGTGTATCAGGCGACGCCGCGCGATCCGATTGTATTGGGAGGAGTGGTGGTGGCGATGTTGTTGCTGGGGTTGCTGGCCACCTGGATTCCGGCGCAGCGGGCGTTGTCGGTGAATCCGGTGATTTTGCTGAGAGAAGAGTGAAAAAGGCACGCGTGGCGTGCCCTTTGCAGAATTAATCAGCGAAAAGAATTGGGGATGCGTGAACCCGGCTTACTTGCGAGCTGGGTCTTGTTAAACCAAGCTAAAATTTACTTTCCGAAGCTGGCTACGGCTTCGGCTTCGGTGTTGTATACGTCGAAGACGGTGAGGAGCTTGGTGATTTGCAGGACTTCCTGGAACTTGCTGCCCAGGTGGCAGAGCTTCAGGGCGGTGCCCTGGGACTTGGCGCTGTGATGAGCGGCGACCAGGGTGCCGAGGCCGGCGCTGTCGATAAAGGTGACATTGTCCATATTGAGGACGATTTTCTTTTTGCCTTCGGCGACCAAACCCTTCACTTTTTCGCGCAGTGCGTTGCTTTCTTCACCGAGCACGATGCGGCCATCCAGGGCAACGACGGCCACGCCGTCCACTTCGCGATTCGTAAATTTCAATGCCACGTTTATTTCCTCCTCGTCGGAAAAGGCTCCGGAGCTTGGACGCCCAGCGCCACAAAGCTTATCAATAATAGTCTGCGCAGGACATGTAATAACCGCAGACAGCACAAATCAGTTTGCAGCGGCGCGGTTCGAGCCGCCGCGAGCACACAGGGCAATAGCACGAAGCGTGTACGTCGGGCGCGGTTGCGGGGCTCGGGTCGTCCGGCGGCTGCGTCGAACGATCAGGCTGGAGAGCCTCGGTAACCTGCGCTTGCTTCGCGGTAGGTTGCACGGCTGGAAGGTTATAGCACATCCCCGGAAAACGGGGAAGCGGGGCAACACGGTCCGGTAGGCTTGCGCGAGCGAGGATGGGAAACTTCGTGGCTGGCTCTCTAAAGTCTGAGAATCGCGGCGGCCCCAGCGCTCCAGGCATCGGTCAGCGCCAGTTTTTCAGAGGCGATGAAGATGACGACCCAGAACGCATATCCCAAGGCTAACCAGCGATCGAAGCTGCGGGTGACGATGCAGCGGATGAGCAACAGTACTGCGCCGAGGCAGAAAACTGGTCCGAAGAGTCCGAGCCAGCCGGTGGCGCCGAAGACCGGATGCAGAAATGGCATACGCGCCGTGGCGCCGGCGAGCAGACAAAGGCTGGCCAACACCATCGCGGAACGATGGATCCGCGGCTTCTTGCGGGCGAGGATACCTATCGTAACGAAAGCGGCATAGAGGGAGATCTCTGTAAGCATCACCAGCAGGAATCGGGAATATTGCATGCCGAAGAAGTGGGAATCCGGTGGGTTGTTTTGCACCGAGCGGATGGCTACCCACGGTCCCGTGATGACTATCGCCAGAGCTACGGCGATTGCGCCCCAACCCAGCTTGAAATGGAGCCGACGATTACGGACGCCGATCAAGAGCGACTGAGTGAAGAACAGCGCGTACCACGTCGCAATGGCGAGGCCGTGGACAACGTCGAGGCGAAACATGACTGGGTCGATTACGCTGCCGCCATCGGCTCTGCCGCGTGTTACGAACCAACGGAAGCCCACGAGCATCGTCACGATAAAAGTGGCGCCCGTGGCACTGTAGAACCAACGATCCTTTTTCACGTTGCACCCGGCGCGAAGTTTGTTTGCCCTGTGACGCCACTGATTGCAAGACTCGGCGAAGTGTACTATATACGTGGCGTGCTGGCGTGCAGGTGGAAACCTGCGTGGTTAACGCGGCATCTATATAAGTAAGGGCTAAGTAAAGGTTGGGCTGGCACTGCTGGCGTTGCAGGTGCCGGCGCTGTGATTCAGGTGACTAACATGGGCCAGGCGTTCTCAGTTGCGGTTCTCGCGGCAATTATTTCAATGGGCATTCCAGGGAATGTGGCGGCGCAGGGGCGCGGAGGTATGCCTGCACGAACCGGCGCTTCGATGGCTAGTGTGCCGCACGCTGCGGCCATGCCAAGCGGCATGGTGGCGGCGCGATCGGGCGCGATTGGAGCTGGGTCGCTGGGGCACGTGATGATTTCGCGGTCGGCCAGCGGGCAGGTTACGCTGCGGCGGGGCGTGGCCACCAGCGGGGTGCGCACTTATCGCGCTCGGGTTGGGACGGCCGTGACTCGCGGCGGACAATTAAGCGCTACACGGCGGCGCGTAATATCGCGGGATGCGGAGTCGGTGCCGGGGCTGGGATTTGATTACGCGCATGTGGCGGCGACTCGACCTGGCGGCGTGAACGGTCGGCACCATCATGGAAACAATCGAAACGATGGCGCGGTGCTTTTTCCATTTTTTGGCGGCGGATATTTTGTGCCTACCGGCAGCGACGTGATTGCGGATTACGGTGCTGAAGGACAACCAGTCGAAGAAGCGGATGACGAAGAGGTTGCGGCACCGGTAGAGCGGCCGGCGCGAATTCACACCGTGGATCGCTTGCCTGCGCTGGGACCTCCCGCGCCGCAACGGGATGTTTCCGAATATATTTTTGTGCGCCGCGACGGGACGGTTTTCTTTGCGGTGGCGTATACGTGGGAGAGCGGATCGCTACGGTATGTTTCGAGCGAAGGGCTGAGCCGCAGCGTCGCGCGAGAGACGCTGGATTTGAATGCTACGCAGCAGTTTAATGAACAACGCGGGATGGCGTTTCGATCGCCAGCGTGATTTTCGATTTACCTTCTGAAAAGATGTGAAGATGTGAAGGCGCCAACGCGGATTGGCGCTTCCGGATTTTCCCCGCCTAATTTGATTCCACTTTATTGAATGGCTCGGGCATGACGTAACCCGATTGCGCGGGCAGGCCGGCTCGTTCGAACTGCACGGTGGTGTGGCCAATGCCGAAGCCGCCGGCAACTTTTCGCTGAATTTCGGAGAGGATGCGCTCGCATTCGTCGAGGTGCATGTCGGGAATGCGGGCGTGCAGGCTGAGGGCATTGTGCGCGGCGCCCAAAGACCAGATATGCACGTCGTGGACTTCCTGAACGCCGGAAACGGCGAGGACGGCGCGGGCGACCTCTTCGACGCTTACACCCTGGGGGCGGCCTTCGAGGAGAATGTGCGAGGACTGGCGCAGGATGCCGATGCTGGACCACAAAACCAGCAGGCCGATGGCGATGCCGAGCAGCGGATCGATCCAGCGGAGGCCGGTCATGTGGATGGCGATGGCGCCGGCGATGATGGCGATGTTGGAGAGCGCGTCGCCGAAATTGTGAACCAGAATGCTGCGGAGATTGAGGTCCTGGCGGCCGCGCACGAGCGCGAGGGTGATTCCGCCGTTGACGGCGAGCGCGGCGATGGAGGTCCAGATCATCCAGCTTTCGACCACAACGACGGGAGAGCGAAAACGTTCGAAGGCTTCATAGCCGAGCCACAGGGAGAGAAGCACGAGGACGATGGAGTTGGTGAAAGCGGCGAGAGTTCCGGCGCGGTGATAGCCGTAGGTTTTTTCGGAGTCGGCGGGGCGCTGGGCCCAGCGCATGGCGAGGTAGGAAATGCCGATGGCGGGAACGTCGGAGAGATTGTGGACGGCGTCGTTAAGAAGAGCGACGCTGCGGCCCAGAATGCCGCCAAAAATTTCGGCGACAACCAAGGCGAGCGTGGCGGCCATGGCCCAGCCGAGGACGGCGGGCTCGAGGGTGGGATGGGAGTGGCCAGCGTGGCTGCCGTGATCACCGTGGGCGTGAGAGTGGGCGTGGCTGTGGGCGTGACCAACAATGTGCCCGTGATCTTGAGAAGGCGCGGCCATGACCTCCATTCTACGCACGTCGCACGGTGGAGCGCAGCAGGGGTGAGCGGCTTGTGGGCTTATTGGGCAATTTGACACTTCCCGTCCGCGAATTGATTGACGGTGCGGCCAGTGACTGCCACGATGACAACGGTATGTAGAAAAGCGTCAATGCACGCGGCGGGGGATGCTGCGTGTGATTTTCAAGGATCAGCGAATAAATAAATGAGTTCGCCAGCAGCCAAATTAAATTTTTGGGGTGTGCGCGGGTCGACGCCGACGGTGGATCCCGGCACGTGGCGCTATGGCGGAAACACCCCGTGCCTGGAATTGACCACGCCGGACGGCATACAAATCATTCTGGATTGCGGAACGGGATTGCGGATGCTGGGAAGCCGGTGGGCTGCTCCGGAAGCGAATAATTCCGCGGAGACGCACATTCTGGTGACGCACTACCACTGGGACCACATCCAGGGGATACCGTTTTTTGCGCCGCTGTACGTGGAAAACAATCACTTTCACTTTTACAGTTTCCGGTCAAAATTTCTGGGGCGCGACAGTTTGAAGCAGGTGTTTGAAACGCAGATGGCGCTGCCGTATTTTCCGGTGGACATGTCGGCGATGAACGCCAAGCGGAAATTTCAGGAAGTGGACGGCGGGGATACTTTTCGCATCGGGGAAAACAAGGTTACGGCGCGCTGGCTGAATCACCCGCAGGGCTGTTTGGGATTCCGGATCGAGACGACCGCGGGTACGGTGGTGTATGCCACGGACAACGAGCCGGGCGACGCCAAGCTGGATGCGAGTTTGCAAGAGCTGGCTGCGGGCGCGGACATTTTTATCAACGACGCGCAGTTTACTCCCGAACAACTGGCTACCACGAAAAAGGGCTGGGGACATTCGTCGTGGAAGGAAGGAGTACGAGTGGCGCGGAAGACGGGGGCCACGACGCTGGTGTTGTTCCACCACGATCCGGACTCGACGGATCGCACTGTGGATACGATTCTGCGACAGGCGCGGGAGGAATTTGATTCGGTGTTTGCGGCCAGCGAAGGCATGGTGATTACGCTGGGAGCCGCGGGAGACAAGGTGCAGGCGCACATGCCCGGGACGCGAACGGCCTTGCGACGGGAAGCGCAGTTTCGCGCGCGCATCTGCGGGGTGACGGAAGGCGGGAAACCGTTCGAGGAAGAGACGCTGGTGCGCGACCTGTCTTTGCAAGGGGCGCTGATTTCGCTGCAGCATTTGCCAAGATTGCAGTCTGAGCTGCAGGTGACCATGGAGACGCCGGGACCGAACGGATTGCAGACCATGCGGCTGCGGGGGTACGTGGTGAGGATTGATGCGGGGACGGAAAAAGGGATGAGCGCGGTGGGAGTGGTTTTTACGGACTAGCCGAGAGAAACTTCAGACGGATTGGTTGGGCGCGGCGTGGTTGCCGGGCCTTTTTTTTATTGGGCGAGGGAGCGGCATGGCGAGGCGGACGCTAATGTTCAATGGACGGCGGGGAGAATTACTCGCGGTTATCCGATAGCGTTGATTTTTTGATCGAGGTGGGCGAGGGCGGCTTCGAGGGATTTGCGGTGCTGCGGGTGGGTGGCGGATTCGAGGTCGTTGACGATGCGGACCCTGGAGAGTTGCAGGTCCTTACGCTCCTGATCGCGCCGCAACTGCTCGGCGGTCTTGGCCGCTGAATGAGACTTCTCCTGCTTTGCTTCGAGTAGGTCGACCTGTGATTCCACGTCTTTGCTTTCCCAGCCTCGCGCCATAACGATATTTTGACACAAATTGCGTTGTTAGAGGACTATTTCGCAAAAATTGGCTAGGCGCGGGCGGCGCGACTGCGAGGCCGCGCCGGTGGCGCAGGGCGCATGATGCTGCGTACGGTGGATTCGGCGTTGCGCGCGAGATGCTCGGCGAAAACGCCGGAATAAGAAAAGGCGGCGGTGTGACTGGTCCAGTTGACGCGGAGGATCCATCCCTCGAGAGTTTCTTCGACGCGGGCGGAAATCAATTCCGGAGCGGCGATTACGAGAAGAGGGTGAAAGTCGACGGACTGGACGGCCCAAAGATTTTCAGCGCCGACGAAGAGCTGGACGGGAATGGCCGGGAGGCCAGCGGCGCGGAAGATGCCGCCGTTTACGACGGCCAGGGCACCCAGCTCTGCCGCTTTATCCTCAGCACATGTTGTGGATTTCGCTGGAGGCAGGAGGATGGCGGCGATAAAGATGCCGAGGCCAATTACCGCTAGGAAATAGCTGCTGTAGAAGCCGATGGGTAACACGACGAGAGCGGCACCGAAGAAACCTAAGAGGGTGCGAAAGGCGGTCCAGGAGTTTTCGTTGCGGCGGATGTTGAGCGCCTTGGGGGCGAGCAGGGAAATGGCGAAACCTGCGTCGACAACGGACTTGCGAAGCTTGGCGGTGAGGCTGTTGGTGAGCGTGGTTTCGGTAGTGGTAGCGGTACTCATAGAGAGGCCTGTCCCAAAGGACAGGTCCAGCATATTACGCGATTTGTGGGTGACTGAGTAGAGCGAGTTTGATGTGACGGGCCGCAGTTTAGTTGACGCGGAGGGCGGTGATGGGGTCGACGTGGGAGGCGCGTCGGGCGGGAATATAGCCTGCCAGTATGGCGATGAGGGTGAGCACGAGGATGGTGGCGGCGAAGGTGGGCGGGTCGTTGGGATTGGTGGCGAAGAGGAGTGAGGCAATGGCTTTGGCGACGATGAAGGACGCGAAGGTGCCGAGAGCGATGCCGGCGAGGGCAAGGCGCAGAGTTTTGTTGATTACGGCGAGCTGCACGCGGTTGGCGGTGGCGCCGAGGGCCATGCGGATGCCGATCTCCTGAGTCTGACGCGAGACGGAATAGGAAATGACGCCGTAGATTCCCAGCGACGCGAGGATGAGGCCGAGTGCGGCGAAGAGGCCGACGAGCAAAACGAAAAAGCGGCGAGGCGAGACGGAGCGATCGACGAGCTGCTTGATGGTGCGAAATTCGGTGGCGGGCTGGCCGGGATTGATGCTGCGCAGCACACTCATGACGCTGGAGGCCATCACATCGGGCGGAAGCTTGGTGCGCACGACCAGCTCGGCGCCGTCGGGACCGTGTTGGGTGGAAGGTAGATACATCTGAAAGCCGGGTTGGGTTTCTAGACTGCTTTCGCGAACATCGGACATTATGCCGACGACGCGAGCGTCTTTGCCAGCGACGATCGCGGTGCGCCCGATAGGATCTTCGCCGGGCCAGAAATAATCGGCGGCGGACTTGTTCAAGATGACTACTTGCTCGCTGTCGGTTGAGTCCGCCCAGGTGAAATCGCGTCCCGCGCGGAGCCGCATGCCCATGGCGTCGAGATAGCCGGGCGTGATCATGTAAACGAACGCGCCGGACATGTCGCCCTTGCGCATTTCCCTACCTTTTGCGGATAAATTCCAGGCGCGATTGCGATCGAGCGGAACGTTGTCGGTGATGCCGGCGGATTCGATGCCGGGAATGGCTTTCACGCGACCGAGAATTTCCTGCAGGATGGGGCCGCGCTTGGCGTCCTTGCCACCGTCATCGTAGTCAACGGTGATGGCGGCGGCACGGCTGGGTTGAAAGCCGAGGTCGACGTCGAGAACGCGGAGGAAACTGCGCAAGAGGAGCCCTGCGCCGACGAGAAGCACGCAGGCGAGAGCCACTTCGGAAATTACCAGGATGCCGCGCATGCGCTCGTGTTTTTTGCTCTGGGTCATGCCCGCGCCGGAATCCTTGAGGGCTTCCGGAAGATTGCCGGCGGAGATTTTGAGATTGGGAGCGAGGCCGAAGAAAACGGCGGCGACGAGCGAGATAAGCATGGTCCAGGCGAGAGCGCGGCCGTCGATGGTGAGGCTGCTGAGGAGCGGAAGCGCGAGAGAACCCTGTTGCCCTAGATAGCTAGTGATGGCAAAGGCCAGGGCCAGGCCGAGTAAAGCGCCAGCGCTGGTGAGGAGCAGGCTTTCGGTGAGTAGTTGGCGGATGAGGCGGGCGCGTCCTGCGCCGAGGGCGCGACGCATGGCGAATTCTTTGCTGCGGGCGCCGGCACGGGCGAGCAAAAGATTGGCGAGATTTACGCAGACGATGAGCAGGATGAGTCCCACGGCGGACCACAGGACGATCAAGGAGCGGCGCAGCTTGCCGGTGACATATTCCTTTAGTTCGGTGAGACGGCCGGTGTAGCCGCCGCCCCACTCGGGATGCTTGGCGCTGAAAAGCAAACGCGGAAAGATGATGTTGGCTTCGGCCTGGGCCTGCGCGACGGTGATGCCGGGCTTGAGGCGGCCGACCAGCGCAAGAGTGTTGCCCCAGTCGCGCATGCCATCATCGAAGATGGCGGGACCGAAGAGGTCGGACTTCGAGCCGGGGGAGAACACGGAACCGAAATCGAAAGTGGGCGGAAGAACGCCGATGACGGTGACGGGTTTGTTGTCGAGAGTGATGGCCTGGCCGACGATGCCGGTGTCGGCGGCAAACTGACGGCGCCAGAACTGGCAAGTGAGGATGACGACGGGGCGGGCATTTTTTTGCAGCTCATCGAGGGAGAAGTTGCGGCCGAGCATGGGCTGCACGCCGAGGGTGGGGAAAAAATTTCCGACGACCATCAAGCCGGTGACGGGGAGCGCATCGCCGTGGCGGGTGAGCTTGAGGTTATTGGGGCCGGAGAAAGCGAAGTAGCCGGTGACGTCCTGGAAGGAATTATTTTGACGCTTGAATTCTTCGTAGCCGTCCACGGAATAGGTGGAGCTGGACATGCCGGATTTGGCGTCAGCGGCGGCGATGAAAACGAGTTGCTGCGGATCGTAAAACGGAAGCGGGCGGAGGAGGATGGTGTTGACGACGCTGAAGACGGCGATATTGGCGCCGATGCCGAGGGTGAGAATGATGATGGCGATGGCTACGAAGGCGCGGTCGCGGCGGAAGGTGCGGAAGGCGTAGCGCAGGTCTTGGGAGAATTCGTCGAGGAGTGGGAGAGCGCGCGCGTCGCGATGTTGCTCCTTGGCTTGCTCGGCTCCGCCGAAGCGGATGAGCGCGTGGCGGCGGGCTTCTTCGGGAGACATGCCGCCCTGGATATTTTCTTCGACTGCGAGCTCAAGGTGAGCGGCTATTTCGGCGTCGAGGTCGGTGTCGAGCTGCTTGCCGTGAAAAAGAGAGCGCAGGCGTTGTAGGGATTGGCGCAAGAGGCCGCTCATCGAAGGTCGCCTTCGGGCGCCGCTCATCGGGCGCCGCCTTTGGGCTGCATGGCAATGACGCGATCCATGACGCTGGAGAGTCGTTCCCAGTGGGCGACGTCGGCGGAGAGATGTTTGCGGCCCTTTTTTGTGAGGGAATAAAATTTTGCTTTGCGATTGTTGGAGGAAGCGCCCCATTCGGCGGAAATCCATCCGCGTTGCTGAAGCCTGACGAGAGAGGCGTAGATGGTGCCCTGATTGAGGAGAACTTTGTCGCCGCTGACCTGCTCGATGCGGCGGGCGATGCCGTAGCCGTGGAGGGAGCCCATGGCCGCGAGGGTCTGGAGGACCATGAGGTCCAAGGTGCCCTGGAGGAGATCGAGTTTGGAATCGGGCATGGCTTTGGCGGCTCCTGTGCTATGACCACATGAAGATACACTGCTTTCTGTGGCGATGCCACAGGAAGAACTTAGTGGCTTGGACGAACTCGTTGTGAAACGGTTAGGTGGCCTGCCGGAACTTGATGTGGGGGATGCGGGCTCGTATGCTGTGGGCCGGGCATATATGGCGATAAAAAAATGGCGATAGAGAATTGTCCGTTGTGCAGGGGGACGGGGTGGCGGGTGGAGGCGCGGGTGGATGGCACGCCGGGCAAGGTGGCCAGCGCGTGCGATTGCGGGATGCAGGAGCGGGCCGCGCATGTGATGGAGCGCGCGAAGATTCCCAAGAGATATGAGCATTGCGATTTTGAGAGTTATTCGACGGATCTCACTGATGGGAAAACTTGGCTGGCCCAGCATGAAGAATCAATGAAGAAAGCGAAGATGTTGACGCAGGGATTTGTGCGGGATTATCCGGGGGCGGCGGAGAGGGGATTGCTGCTAATGGGTCCTTCGGGAGTGGGGAAAACGCATCTCGCCGTCGCGGCGTTGAAAGAATTAATCCGGCGCGGGCATGGCGGGCTTTTTTGCGATTACCGCGAATTGCTGAAGGAGATTCAGGCGAGTTACAACCCGGCGAGCGAGTCGACGGAGATGAGCATTCTGGAGCCGGTGAGGAACGTGGAGATTCTGGTGCTGGACGATCTGGGGGCGAGCAAGCCGTCGGACTGGGTGCGGGATATTGTGGGGATTGTTTTGAATGCGCGGTACAACGAGAACCGGACGACACTGATTACGACGAATTATCTGGATAATCCGGTGGCGGAGGGCGAGCCTTCGCGGCTGCCGGGCGGGCGAATGATTCCCGCGGCGCGCGAGGATCCGCTGGAACAGCGGATTGGGAGCCGGATGCGGTCGCGGCTGTATGAGATGTGCCGGACGATTGAGGTGATTGCGCCGGATTTTCGTAGGGAGCGGACACAGGCGGGACGGGCCCAGAGTTGATGACATTGTGAGAAACACAGATTCAAAGGCTTTCTAGTCGGATTACCAAAATCCCCACACGCGAAACCGGCGTGTGGGGCACCCGCCGTGATTCATTACGACTTGATGGGGTTGAGGAAATCTGCCGAGTCGGGCGCTTCGATTTTTGAGGTTTGGTGCTCCACGTTAAGTACCCCACCTCCAAAAATCTGAGGTGGGGCACCCGACCCCGACACCCGGCGGTTAGTGAAAGTTAATTTCCAGCTTGGTGTGGCGCGGCGCGCTTCATTGACAGGGGGTTGAGGCGGCGAGTATGCTTTTTGTGGGTTGCGGCGTTCCTCGTAACAATTCCGGCGGTTCTGGCGCAAGATTTGGCCAGCGTTCTGGCAGTGCTTGCAGTGACGCCCGCGGCACCTTTTCCTTAGCGACCAACTGAACGGTCCACCTCTTTGCAGAGCAATCCCGGTAAGGATCTCGCAAGGACTACTTTCGACTAAACAGGGATTTTATCCCGGAGGCCTACAACCATGTTTTCCGACCACGACAACGCGACAACAACGAATACCGGTGCTGCAGCTGCTGCCGCGCCGGACACGGACACTGTTGCGAAGGATTCGAACAGCCAGCGGGATTCGGCCGCGAACGAAGCTGCCGAGCAGAAAAATCAGGCGAGTGAAGTGAAACACGAAGAGCAGGCGAGCGGCGGACACGCCGATGATCGCGCGGGTGGCCAGCACGCCGGGAATGCCGCGGCGGCGCCGCAGGCGGACGGCGGTTCGGGTAGCGGACAGGACCCGGTGCCGGCGGACGGGCAGCACACCGTCGAGGCTGGCGCGGCTGCGGCGGTGGACGCGGAAGCGGCGACGGCTGCGGATGAAGCGGCCGGCTCGGAAGAGATGAGCAAGTTGATGGAGCAGTATGACGAGAAGCAAGAAGCGGCTTCTCAGAGCGAAATTATTGAAGTCACGGTGGTGGCGTACACCGAGCACGGCGTGGTGGTGGATACCGGGCAGAAGACCGAAGGACTGATTCCCGCGGCGGAATTTTCGGAGACGGAGATTCCTCGCCCGGAGCCGAACAGCAAGATTGAAGTGCAGCGCACCGGCGAACGGAAAGATGGATTTGAGATTTTGTCGTACCAGAAAGTGCTGCGCCGGCGGATGTGGGAAAAGCTGGAAGCGGCGTTCAAAACCAAGGAAACGGTGAAGGGCAAGGTAGTGGACCGCATCAAGGGCGGGCTGGTGGTGGATATCGGCGTGCGCGCGTTTCTGCCCGGGTCGCAATACGATTTGCGGCCGACGGCCAACCTGGACGATTTGATGGGCCAGGAAATGGAAGTGCGCATCACCAAGCTGAACCGGCGGCGCGGAAACGTGGTGGTGAGCCGGAGAGCGCTGCTGGAAGAAGGGCAACTGGCGAAGCGCGCGGAGTTGATGGAATCGCTGAAGGAAGGGCAGACCGTTCACGGGCATGTGAAAAACGTGACGGAGTATGGCGCGTTCGTGGACCTGGGCGGGATCGATGGATTGCTGCACCTGACGGACCTGAGCTGGGGACGGGTGAAGCATCCTTCGGACATGCTGAAGCCGGACCAGGAGCTGGACGTAATTATTTTGAAGTTTGACAAAGAGAAGCAACGGATTTCGCTGGGGTTGAAGCAACTGATGCCTGATCCGTGGGTGCATGCTTCAGAGAAGTATCCGGCGGGCGGCAAGGTGAAGGGCAAGATTGTGGGCGTGGTGGATTACGGCGTGTTCGTGGAGCTGGAACAGGGGATCGAGGGACTGGTTCACGTTTCGGAAATGAGCTGGAACAAGAAGCCGACGCATCCATCGAAGCTGGCGAAAGTGGGCGATGAAGTGGATGTGGTGGTGCTGGACATCAAGCCGAGCGACCGGCGCGTTTCGCTGGGGATCAAGCAGGCGCAGCCGGATCCGTGGATGCTGATCGCCGAGAAATATCCGGTGGGGACGATTGTGACCGGCAAGATTCGAAACATCGCGGAGTTCGGCGCGTTCGTGGAGATCGAGGATGGCTTCGACGGATTGGTGCACGTGAGCGATGTGAGCTGGACGGAGCGCATCAAGAATCCGCACGAGGTGTTCAAGAAGGGCGACGAAGTGACCGCGAAAGTTTTGCGGATCGATTCGGAGAACCGGCGGGTGTCGCTGGGCATCAAGCAGGTGAACGATATCTGGGGCGACTGGTTCAAGCAGCACAAGGTGGGACAGATCGTGAAGGGCAAGGTTTCGCGGATTGCCACGTTCGGGGCGTTCGTGGAGCTGGGCGAAAATATCGAGGCGCTCTGCCACAACACGGAAATCGAAGAGCACAAGCGGAGGCGCGATGAAGGGCCTGCGCCGATGCACCGGATGTCAACGGGTCCGCTGAAGAGCGCGGGGCCGCTGGAGCCGGGCAAGGAATATGATTTCAAGATCGTGAAGATCAGTCCGGAGACGCGGCGGATTGGCTTGAGCTACCGCGCGGCGGTGAAACAGCAGGAACGGCGGGAAATCGACCAGTACAGATCGACGTCGACTTCCAAGTCGTCGTCGACAGCGACGATTGGGGATGCGCTGAAATCGAAGCTGGGACGGTAGCGATTTCCGCTGCAAATATTTGGCACGATTCTATTTAGACAATTTCATTTACGTAGGGACCGATTTAGTGATAGGAAGGGTGCTCTAGAGACGGGGATGTCTCTGTAAACCGTTTCGAAACAAGTATTTCGAAAGGGTATTTCGAAAGGGTGTTTCGAGGCGGCTGGTTCCGCGCGGGGCTAACAGGATTAATTATGAGCAAGCATCCAACATTGACGAAGGCGGACCTGATCGAAGAGGTGCTGCGCATTTCGGAACTTCCGCGAAAAGAGTCGGAAACCATCGTGGAGACGATTTTCGAGAGCATCATCGAGGCGCTGCAAAAGGGCGACAAGATCGAGATTCGCGGATTTGGAAGTTTTCGCACGCGGCAACGGCGCGGGCGCATCGGGCGGAATCCCAAGACGGGCGCGAAGGTGGATGTGCCGCCGAAGAAGATTCCGTTTTTCAAGCCCAGCAAAGAGCTGAAGGATTTTGTGAATAATTCGAACGGCGATGTTGCCGCGGGCGGAGCTGCTTCGGGCGCGCCTGCTGACGCGACGCATTCCTGATTGTTGTTTCTTCCAGAATAATTTCTTGAAAAAGTCTGAGATAAATCTGGTGCACGCGCGGCGTGGGCAGATTGTGCGTTATGCTGTGCGGGCGGTTTCACTTTACTGAGGGTGGGCGATGGACTATTTGTGGTCGCCGTGGCGGTATTCCTATATAGCGCAGGGCGAGAAGCAGGTGGAGTGCATTTTCTGCGATGCGCTGGCGCGCAAAGATGACGCGGCGGCGCTGATTGCTTACCGCGGGAAGAGTGTTTTTGTGATTCTAAACCGTTATCCGTATACGTCGGGGCACGTGATGATCGTGCCGTACGCGCACGTGGCGGAGCTGAGGTTATGCGGCGCTGAGGCGCTGGCCGAGATGATGCAACTGGCGGCGCGCGTGGAGCAGGCGTTTCGCGCGAACTACAAACCTGACGGGATGAATCTGGGGATGAACCTGGGGAAGGCGGCGGGGGCCGGCGTTGCGGGGCATTTGCATTTGCATGCTTTGCCGAGGTGGTTTGGCGATACCAACTTTATGACGGTGACGGGGGAGACGCGGCTGCAGCCGGAGGAGTTGGGGATTACTTTTGAGAAATTGCGGAAGGCGTTGGCGGGGTGAGCTGGGCGGCTTTTTGGAGGACGCGCGAAAAGCAGGTCCCTCCGCTTCGCGTTCGGGATGACAACTTTCGAGGGAACGCATGAATATCTGGAGTGGCCAAGTTAGCGTGGCGAGGGCAACGTGGATTTGGAGCTGACGGCGGAGCAGGAACTCTTGCAGAAGAGTGTGCGCGAATTTGCGGAGGCGGAGGTGCGGCCGCACGCGAAGGAGTTGGATGAGACGGGACATTTTTCGCGGGAGATTTTCAGGAAAGCGGCGGAGCTGGGGTTGACGGGGATTGCGCTGCCGGAAAACGAAGGCGGCGCGGGATTCGATCACATCGCTTACACCATCGTGATCGAAGAGATTTCGCGGTGCTGCGCGTCGACGGGCGTGATTTTGTCAGTGCAGAATTCGCTGTATTGCGATCCGATTCACCGGTTTGGGACGGCGGAGCAGAAGGAGAAGTTTCTCTTGCCGTTCGCGCGGGGGGAAAAGATTGGCTGCTACGCGTTGACGGAGCCGCAGGCGGGTTCGAATGCGGCGGCGTTGCAGACCAAGGCGGTGCGCAAGGGCGACAAATATATTGTGAATGGCACGAAAGCGTGGATTACCAACGGGGGCGCGGCGGATGCGGCAATTGTGTACGTGAATACCGACCCAGCCAAGGGAGAGAAAGGAATTACCGCGCTGGTGATTGAGCGCGGGACGCTGGGATTTCGCGTGGGCAAAGAAGAAAAGAAACTGGGGATTAGCGCGACGGCCTGCAGCGAGCTGGTGTTCGCGGATTGCGAAGTGCCGGCGGCGAATCGCATCGGGAATGAAGGCGAAGGATACAAGGTGGCGCTGTCGACGCTGGACGGCGGGCGGATTGGAATTGCGTCGCAGGCTACCGGGATTGCGCAGGGGGCGTTCGAAGCGGCGCTGAAATATTCGCAGGAGCGCATGGCGTTTGGCCATCCTATCGCGCAGTTTCAGGCGATTCAATTCATGCTGGCGGACATGGCGACGGAGATCGATGCGGCGCGATTGGTGATTCGCAAAGCAGCGTGGAAGCAGGACAGCGGGGCGCGCTTCAGCATGGAAGCGGCGGTGGCGAAATTGTTTGCGAGTGAGATGGCCACGCGGGTGACGCACAAGGCGATTCAGATTCATGGCGGGAACGGGTATAGCCGGGAGTATGCGGTAGAGCGGAATTATCGCGATGCGCGGATTACGGAGATTTATGAGGGGACGAGTGAGATTCAGAGGTTGGTGATTGCGGGTTGGGTGTTGAAGGCCGGGAACTAGAGGGCCCAAGGAAGAAAGAAACGGGGATCGGATCAATGTGGCCAGCAGGGCGCGGCCAGAGTCAATTTGCAACTGGCCAAAAGCAGGTCCCTCCGCTTCGCGTTCGGGATGACGGATTTGGTTTGATATGGAGTTGTTAGCCAAGATCATCAGTCTAGCTTGCCAGGGTCACGACATGGAACAGCTACGGCGCTGGTTGAGTGGCCGATGATTTCGGCGAGTCGTAGTATTCTGGCCGTGTGTTGGAACTGGATGTTTTTCTTCCGTTTGAGAGCGGCGGCGATGAGCAGTTTTTTTCTGCGCTGCCGTCTCGGCCTGCCGTATGCCTTGTTGAATTATGTAACGCGAACGCGGAGCCGTTGCTGATCCGCACGCAGGATTTGCGGCGCCGGCTGCAAAGGTTGCTGGGGCCGCCCGATCCCACTAGCAAGCGGTTGAATCTGCGAGGCGTGGCGCGAGGGGTGCGCTACCGGGCGGTGGGGTCCACATTCGAACAGACACTCACCTACTATCAGAACGCTAAAAACTTATTTCCGCAACGCTATCGCGATTTGTTGCGGCTGCGGCCGCCTGCGGTGTTGAAGGTCAGTTTGCGGAACGCGTATCCGCGGTGCTATGTGACACGGCACATTTCGGTGGACAGCGCGGGTGAGCCATCGGGCGGGACGTATTATGGGCCGTTTCCTTCGCGACGCGCGGCGCTCGGGTTTGCGAATCGCGCGCTGGATTTTTTCAAAATCAGGCGGTGCCAGATAAAAATACGGCGCGATCCCACTTTTCCGGGTTGTCTTTATTCGGAGATGAAGATGTGCCTGGCGCCGTGTTTCGCGGGGTGTTCGAAAGAGGAGTACGACGCGGAGGTGCAGCGGTTTGTGAAATTTCTGGAGTCGAGCGGGGATTCACTGCGGAACGGGTTTGAGAGCGAGCGCGAACGGGCGAGTGAAGACATGGATTACGAGCGGGCCGCGGCGCTGCACAAAAAAGTGGAGAAGCTGGACGAAGTGTTGCGCGGACGGCCGGAACTGGCGCGGCGAATTCGGGCGCTGGACGCGGTGATTTTGCAGCGTGGGGCCGGTGAGCAAGTAGTCGCGGCTTATCGGGTGCTGGGCGGAAAGCTGGAGGAGCCATTTTTTTTGCCGTTTGGGGAGATTGCCAGCCAGCCGCGCTCGGCGGAGCATATTTTTCGGAATTATCTGGAGCCGGATTCGACACAACTGACGATTGGATTTGAGGGTGCATTAGAGGCCGAAGATTTGCCGTTGGCGAAGGGCGAGCTTAGTGAACATTTGTGGCTGGTGGCGCGATGGTTTTACAGTAATCCGCGGGCGGGGGAGATTTTTTTTCGGGAGAAGAATGATTGGCCGTATCGCAGGATTCTGCGGGCTTGTTCGCGGTTGCTGGCTCCGCCAGCGGCGGAGCCGAGCAAACCATCAAGCGCGAATTGATGCAGCGTATTGCCTGATATACTTCGCGCTGATTGCGACGGAATGCAGATGAAGAGCGATTCACGAAGCGGACTAACACGATGACGACATTTGCTACGCCTGAGGGAACGCGCAGATTTGCGGCGCGGTTTCCGGCGGCGGCTGAAGGGCATTTTCGGGACGCGCAGAGGCTGGCACTTTCTTCGGTGGGGATGGGGACGTACCTGGGGAATCCCGACGAGAAGACCGATCGCGGTTATGCGGCGGCGATGGTCGAGGCGGTGCAGGGCGGGTTGAATGTGATTGATGCGGCGATCAATTACCGGTTTCAGCGGAGCGAGCGCAGCATTGGGGCGGGGCTCGCTGCGCTGCAAGAAAAAGGAATCGCGCGGGACGAGCTGGTGTTGTGCACCAAGGCTGGGTACCTGACGCCTGACGGCGGGATGCCGGCGGACCCCAATGAATATTTTTTTCGCGAATATATTCAGCCGGGAGTTTTGAACGCGAAAGATATTGTGGGCGGCGGGCACTGCATGACGCCGCGTTTTCTGAAAAATCAGCTGGGGCGCAGCTTGCGGAATATGGGCGTGGACTGCGTGGATGTCTATTATCTTCACAATCCCGAGACGCAACTTTCCGAGATTCCGAAGGCGGATTTTCTGGAGCGCATACGCGAGGCGTTTACGTTTCTGGAGTCGGCGGTGGTGGCGGGAGAAATTCAATACTACGGCGTGGCGACGTGGAATGCGTTTCGGCAGGAAGCGGCGGCGCAGGACGCGATGCAACTGGCGGAACTGGTGCAGATCGCGCGGGAAATTGCCGGGGGACGGCACCGATTTAGATTTGTGCAGCTGCCGTTTAATCTGGGCATGACGGAAGCGCTGACGCTGGGGAATCAGATGGTGGCCGGGCGGAAGAGAACGGTGATGGAAGCGGCGGACGAACTGGATGTCACGTTGATCGCCAGCGCTGCTTTGCTGCAAGGGCAAGTGGCGCGGAATTTGCCGGGATTCGTGGCGGAGGCGTTGGGGCTAGAGAATGATGCGGAGCGGGCGCTGCAGTTTGTGCGGTCGGCTCCGGGGATTACTACCGCGTTGGTGGGAATGTCGCGAGCGGAACATGCGCGGGCGAATGTGCGGCTGGTTGGGATGCCGATGGCAACGGTGGACCAGTTCAGTAGACTTTTTTCTGGTGGGGAGAGCGCTTGAGGCGTTGTCCGGTGACCTATCTACTGCGCGATGAATGGTAGAGGGTTGATCGTGGTTGAACAAAATCCCCACCCGCCGCGCCGGGCAGGCCTGCAAATTCGGCATGTGGGGCACCCAAGTTCCAACTTCAAAATCTAGAGGCAAGAGAGTGGTCCTGGTTGACCAAAATCCCCACACGGAAATTCGCCGTGTGGGGCACTCAACTTCAACCCAACTGCAAACTCCAAACCGTTGCGAATTTACTTTTTTGAGGCGGAGAGGCGGGCGGTGAGCCAGGCGGTGATGGCTTGATCGACCTCGTCGAGTTTGCCGGCGAAGAAGTGGTCGACGCCTTGGACGATGACCAGGCGATTTTCTCCCGGTAGTGTGGGGACCAATTCCTCTACTTTTTTTATGGCTCCGTGTTCGTCGTTGCTGCCGTGGATGAAGAGCTTGGGCTTGGGGCATTCGAACAGGTAGGAAACGTCAGCATTGTTCACTGGGAGACCGAGGGCGATCAGATTGGTGACCTCTGGAGTTTGACAGCCAACGCGCAGGCCGACTACTGAGCCGAAACTGAATCCCGCGACCAGCACGGGCACGCCTCGGAATTCTGCGATGAGGAATTGCAGCGCGGCTGCGACGTCGCCTTGTTCACCGATAGCGCGATCGTGAACTCCCTCGCTGAGCCCCGCGCCGCGAAAATTGAAACGCAGGACGGGGATGCCGAGCGCGTCGATGGATTTGGCGGCCTGGAAGACGACTTTGTTGTGCATGGTGCCACCGAAGAGCGGGTGCGGGTGGCAAACGACGGCGGCGAGCGGCGGGGGAGAGGTGCGGTGCGGGGTCCAGAGGATGGCTTCGAGGCGGCCAACCGGGCCGGCGAGGAGAAAATTTCGGGAATCGTGGTGGTGGGGCATTTGGATTTGGCGCGGATGTGGATGGCAAATAAATTAGAACCTAACCGAGAGTGATTGTCACTTTTTGGAAAAATGAGCAATGGCTGAGATTGCCGCGCGAGATCCGAGGGAGCCCTGTCCGGCGGGAGTGAATATCATGCTGCCTTTATCAAAGTGGTGACTGTGAGTAGCAGCGGTGTGTGGTGATGCCCGGTGTGAGCACCAAACAGCGTGCCTTTCGCAACGACTATCTTCCCAACCAGTTTTTTATGAGTTTCGTAGGCCGCCGCATCGCGAAAAACCAACTGGATTTTGCGAATGTCCTTTTGCGCAGGACTTAGACTGGGCTCTTTTATGTCCTCTTCCATGCAGATTGGCTGCGAGAGGACGAGCAACCAAAGCACTTCAGCTTTGTCTCCCCGTTCAATACTCTCGTAGTTTGGGGGACCAGGAAAGGTTTTGCGAATGATGGTTCCACTGAGCTGCACGACGGAGGGTTCATACGAAAGGCAAGCCCGAGAATTCCCTGTTGAGCTCGAAGTCGGTTGACGTGGGACAAAGCCGGCCGATTGTTGTGGATGAAGCCCCGCCGGGATAAACAACAGCGCCATTGAGAGAGCCAACGCGCATTTAAGCCTATTATCTATGTTCATAACCCATGATGTAGCGAAATCGGTGGCCAAGAGCAAGTGCAAGCTCCTGTCGTTCTCGAATCCAGAGCATCGCCTGATAAACGCGTACTGCGAGGCCTGCTAGTGTCAAAGTGACACAGTGCTGGGGAAAAAGCAGAAATTGCGCTTTTCGCGTTGCAGTTTGGGGTGGCGGGTGTTAGCGTTCCTGCATTCCAGCCAAGCTGAGGGAGCTCTATGGACAACGGGGCAGACCGCCGCGAAGCTCGCCGATTCACGATGAATTTGCCGTTAAGCATTTTGCCCTGGGAGCGCCAGGGCGAAGAATTGCCGGTGAACATGCGGGACGTGAGTTACCGCGGGCTTTATTTTTTTGCGGGCGAAGATTTTGAAGCGGGGCGGGAAATTGCCTTTGTGATCACGCTGCCGAAAGACGTGCTGAAGACCAGCGACGTCAAGATCCGCTGCCGGGGTACCGTGGTGCGCGTGGATGCGGTGGAAAATGGAAAATCGGGAATCGCGGCGCGGATCGAGCGCTATGAATTTGTTCCCTGCGTGGCGGTAGCGTAATTCCCTTCCCGGCCGGACGATTCCGGCCAGACAATTCTGGTTAAACAGTCCCGGCCCAAACAAACCCGGCCTGAATAATCCCAACCTGAACTCATTTACTGTAACGAGTACAATGAGGGCAACGACGTTTGGGAGAGTGTATGTACCACTATGACGCCAAACTGGCCTTGGAAGAATTGCAGGAAGACGCGCTGCTGCCGCATCCGGTAAAATTGCGGGATATGATTTTGCGCACCCAGCTGGGGCCCGATGAAGCGAAGGAACTGAACCACGAATTTCAAACCTACCTGACGCGTTTTGGCGAGCTGCAGAAAAACGCGCGCAGCGTGCTGGAAAAACTGGCGGCGGGGCAGCGAAAAGCTTCGTGATGCCGTAGGATAGAATCCAGAACATGCGACGGAACACGCTGCTGATCGACGCGGACGACACGCTGTGGGAAAACAACGTCTTTTTTGAGAAATTGATCGAGGATTTCATCAGCTTGGTGGAGTCCTGCGGGTACACGCGCGCGTACATCCGGCACATCCTGAACGAGACCGAGCGAAAAAATATACGGCAGTACGGCTATGGGGTGCGGTGTTTCGGGCGGTCGCTGGAAGAAACGTATCTGAAACTGGCGGAGCAGATGGCCAGCAAGGAGCTGGTGGCGACCATCAAGGAACGGGTGCTGGAGCTGGAACGCACGCCGCCGAAAATTCTGGATGGCGTGCCGGAGACGCTGGCATACCTGACGGAGCGGCATCGCCTGATTTTGTTTACCAAGGGCGAAGCGGCGGAGCAGGCGGCCAAGGTGGAACGCTCCGGGTTGCAGGGATTTTTTGAGTTTATCGAGATTGTGCCGGAAAAAGACCATGAGACGTACGGAACGCTGGTGAAGAAGCACAAAATTGTGAAGTCGCACGGATGGATGATCGGGAACAGTCCAAGGAGCGATATTAATCCGGCGATGAAGATTGGGCTGAACGCGGTTTATATACCGCATCAGGATACGTGGCAGCTGGAGCATGAGCCGGTTTTGGCGGGCGCGGGGAAACTGGTGATTTTGCCGGCGTTTCGGGAATTGCGAACGCATTTTTAGGCGCGGTGGTTGGCGCGCGAGCAGTCTCCTTCGGAAAATAAATTTGGCAGTGGCTTGCGCGATAGATCGAACAGAGATTCCTCGACTGCGCGAGCCGACTCGTTCGCAGGAGCGAACCAGAAGAAAAAGCGTCGGCTCGCTCCGCGGAATGACAGGTCTGGGTGCGTTGGCTGAGATGGTTTGCTAAGGACCGAGGGTTAAAACGGTAGCAGATTTTCGCAACGATGGAGGGCTGCCCAAATTGGATGTTGAACACAATGTGAGGCGCCGGCATCGTTGGCTGGAGGGATGACGGTACGAGCGGGAAGAACGGGATCAGGAGGTAGTGCGATGGCTACGGCGACGGCGGGGTTGGTGCAGAGTAATTGGCGGGAAGAGTGGTTTGAGTTTGAGAATGCGACGTATCTGAATGTGGCGGGAAACGGGCCGATGCCCAAGGTTTCTTTGCGCGCGGCGCAGGCGGCGATTGAATGGAAAAAGTTTCCGCAACGGGTGCCGGACGAAGCGTACTTTGACGTGCCGAACCGAATTCGGGCGTCGATTGCGGAATTGATCGGCGCGAAGGCGGAAGAGATTGCGCTGACTACCGGAGCCAGCACGGGAATGGCGGCGGTGGCTTACGGGTTGTCGTGGAAACCGGGCGACGAAGTGATCACCGCGAAGGGTGAGTTTCCGCTGCAGTACACCACGTGGCGGCCGATGGAGCAGCGCGAAGGGCTGACGCTGAAAGTTGTGGCGCCCAGCGAGCGGTTTATCACCGCGGAAGATTTGATCGCGGCGCTTTCGCAGAAGACGCGACTGGTGTCGGTGAGCTTGACGCGATTTGACGACGGGTCGATGGTGGACGCCGCGAAATTGGCCGCGGCGTGCCACGCACAGGGGACGCTGCTGTTGCTGGACGCGAGCCAGTGTTGCGGCGCGATTCCGATGAATGCGGATGAGCTGGGCGCGGATTTTATTGTGTGCGCGGGATACAAATGGCTGCTGAGTCCGTATGGGACGGGATTTTTCTGGGCGCGCAGCGAGCACATGGCGAAGATGCGGCCTGGTCCGTTTTACTGGACGGCCGCGGAAGGCGCGAATCATTTCGGGTCGCTGGTGTTCAGCCAACCCAAGATGGCCGCGGGGGCGCGGCGCTGGGACGCGGCCGAGACAGCGAGTTATTTTAATTTGTCGGCGATGGCGGTGTCGCTGGAATTTGTGCTGCGGATGAAGCCCGCGACGGTGGCGGCGCACAATCGCGCCTTGATGGAGCTGATGTTTGAGCGGCTGCCGAAAGATCGTTGCGTGCCGGCGAGTCCGCTGGACGCGTCGCGGCGCGGGCCTTATGCGTGTTTTTCGGGGCGGACGCCGGAGAAGACGGCGGAGCTTTACAAGAAACTGCAGGCAGAGAATGTGTTTGTGAGTTTGCGTGAGGGGAATTTGCGGGTGTCGCCGCACGTTTTTAATACGGAGCGGGATATTGACCGGTTGATTGCCGTGGTGACGGCTTAAGAGTTGTGCGCAGACGTTCGGTTTTCGAGGGCGGTGCGATGATGCGGCCGCGGAGTGCGTTGCTGGCTTGCGCGATAGATCGAAGAGAGATCCCTCGACTGCGCAGCGCGGCTCGTTCGCGCGAGCGAACCAACAAGAAAAAACCGCGCCGCTCCGCTCCGGAATGACAGGTCTGGGCGGTGGGCGAAATTGCTGCTAGGTCAAACCTCGAACGAGGAAGAACGAACCCTGAGACTGTTGAGGATGGATCAACGGTCGGAGAGGGCGTGGAAGGGGATGTGGACGATGGCTTCGAGGTCGATGGGTGTGCCCTGGCGGCTGGCGGGCTTGAATTTCCACTGGGTCAACGCTTCCATGGCGTTGTTGTCGAGCTGCTCGTCGAGGCCGCGGACGAGTTCCACGCTATCGACTGAGCCATCGGCGCGAATCACGGCGTAAAGAACTACTTCTCCCTCGACATGTTCGTTGATTAATTCGGTTGGATAGCGCGGGTCGCTTTTTTTGATGGGCGAGGGGCCGGTGAGATCCGCGGAGGCGACGTGCGGGGCGGAGCTCGAGGAGCGCAGCTCGGAGAAATTCAGAATCCAGCTGCCGGTGGCGCTGTTTAGATTGGGCATGTTGACGAGCAAGGTGTAAACCTTTTTGGAGGCGAAGACCTGCTCGGGTTTCGCGCCGGGGCCGAGCGCGGCAAAATTTGGCGGGCCGGTTCGTTCCGGCGCGTCAGCGATTCGCGCTCGGGGATCGATTCTGGTGTTGAGGCCGCGAAGACCGGGCGCATTTATCTTGGGCTGAGGATTGCCGCCGAGGC
Organism: uncultured Acidobacteriota bacterium; assembly: GCA_963819625.1. Lineage (GTDB taxonomy): Bacteria > Acidobacteriota > Terriglobia > Acidiferrales > UBA7541 > Acidiferrum. The sequence goes on along the minus strand of CAWFWY010000011.1, from coordinate 1,292,331 downwards.
CGGACATGTTTTTTGGAATTGGATTGCCGCCACTGATGCTGACTGCGGTGGAATTTTTCCCTGCCGCGCTGCCCGCTGCCGAGCCGCCGCGACTGTCGGAAGAGCCGCCTGCTCCGCCATTGGTGGCGACTGAGGAGGCGGGCTGGCCGCCCGGGGCACCAGGCTGCTTTCCTTCGGGAGAAATTGCGACGCGCGCGGCGAGATTTCCTTGTGGCGGCGCGCTAGGCGCGACCGGTCCTGGAGTGGCGGACAGCGCGATGAAGGTGGAGTTGCTGGCGTTCGAAGAAGATTGAGCGAGCTCGGGGGCTGCTCCTGCGTCGCCGGATTGTTCGCGTTGCTGCGCGACGCGGGGCGCTGCGCCTGCATTTAGTTCCAGCTTGGGGCGCGCGGGCGCGTTGGGAGAAATAGCGAACACAATTTGCGCGGGTGCGCCGTCGACGGCGGGCACATCCGGCAATGGAGTTACCTTTGCGGCGGCGACGCGATGCTCGCGGGGGTGAAGCTGGGCGAGCGACTGTTCGTTGATTTCGATTTTTGGTCTCGCCGGTGCGGCGGCGGGCTGCAATTGCACAATGTTGGGGAGACTGGGAAGAATTTTTGGCGGCGCGGCGGGCGCAGCGGGATCGATTAAAGTCTGGCGGGGATGAGTGACTACCGCGGGATCGGTGAAGATCCGCTGGCGGGGATGGAAGGCGTCGGCGCCTTCGTTGGCCAAGGTCTTGGCGGCGTCGCCACGCGGGCTGGGTTTTGCGACCGCGGCGGAAATCTGGAGCGGCGGCAGGTCGTTCACCGGGCCCGACCAGGTGAGCTGAAAATTTTCGAGTGCGGGATTGGCGCGGGCGTGCGCCGGAAGATTCGGCCACGGCGCGACCAGAAAAATAATGTGCCAGAGGGCGGCGAGCATGAAGGCGCGTTGCGGGACGCTGCTTTCGATCCAGCAATCGCGGAAAAATCCACCGCTGAGAAATTTTTTGGGAGAGCTGGCAAAAACGGCGCGCACGCTGCTGCCGAGGCTCTGGCGGAAGCTGCCCCAAGGCACGTTGAGCTGCGGAACGCCGTTGGATGATGCGTCTTCAGGCGCGGCAAGCGGAGCGGCTTGCTGGCTGAAAAGATTGAGTGAGTTGCCGGCCTGGCTAAATGACATGCGCCTCGATTATAACGTGCCGCGCGTTGGTTCCTGAAACTCCCAAGTACATAACAATTTGACGGACCAGGTCTTGCGAAGATAGATGTAGGCGCGGGATTAAGGGTTTTCCGCGCCGGCGGATTGATTTTGAGCGGGATTTGGCCGGCGATAGAAGCTGAGCGCGGCGTCGCCCTGACGCAGCACGCGAACGCGCTTGAGCGTATCGAACGATTCGGGGAGGCTGAAGGATTTGTGGTGCTCGACGATAATGATTCCGTCGGGAGCGACGAGCGGAGAGGAGGCGCAGGAATTGCATCGCGCGAGAATAATCGGCGGTGGCGGCGTAAGGAGGGTCAATAAAAACGTAATCGTAGGGTGGGCCGCCTGCGTTAACGCGGTCGGTGGCGGATTTCGAGGGCGCGCAGGGCGTCGGCGCAAATCACGGTTGCGGCGGAAGTGATTTTTAAGGAGGCGAGATTTTTACGGACGAGCGCGGCGGCGGGCGCGTGATTTTCGATGAAGGCAGCGTGAGCGGCGCCGCGGCTGAGGGCTTCGATGCCGACTGCGCCGGTGCCGGCGAAGACATCGAGGAAACGCGAGCCGGAAATGCCGGCGCCGAGCACGTTGAAAAGAGTTTCGCGCAGGCGATCGCTGGTGGGACGCAGGGCGAGGCCTTTGAGGCTTTTGAGGATGCGGCTGCGATAAGCTCCGGCGATGACGCGCATGGTTTCGAGTAGCTCAGCCGATCCGTGCGAGATGGTAGCGGCGCTGCCAATGATCGGGGAGCGCGGTGATGACGGTGTGCAACTCTGCGGCGCGCTCTTTATCGTCCGCCAGGGCAAAGGCTTCGCGGCGAGCCAATTCCAGGAGCTCGCGATCGCGAATGGGATTGGCGATGTGGAAGCCCATGTCGCCGGATTGGCGCGTGCCAAAAAATTCGCCGGGGCCGCGCAGCAGCAAATCGGTTTCGGCAATTTCGAAACCGTTGGAGGTGCGCACCATGGTTTCGAGGCGGGCGCGAGCTTCTTCGGTCATGTACGGCGGAGCCATCAGGATGCAGTGAGATTTGGCGGCGCCGCGTCCGATGCGGCCGCGCAGTTGGTGAAGCTGCGAGAGGCCAAAGCGCTCGGCATGCTCAATGACCATGACCGTGGCGTTGGGCACGTCGACGCCAACTTCCACGACGGTGGTGGCGACCAGAATCTGCGCTTCATTTTTGCGGAAGCGCTGCATGACCGATTCTTTTTCTTCGCTGGTGAGGCGGCCGTGCAAGAGACCGAGCTTGAGCTTGGGAAAAACTTCGCGGGAGAGCCGTTCGAATTCGTCGATAGCAGCTTTCAACTCGAGCTTGGATTCTTCGATGACCGGATAAATGACATAGCCCTGGTGGCCGGCGGCAACTTCGCGGCGCAAGAATTCCCAGACGCCGGGAAGATGCGGCTGGGTGGTCATGCGCGTTTCGATAGGCGTGCGGCCGGGAGGCAGTTCGTCGAGGATACTGACGTCGAGGTCGCCGTAGAGAGTGAGCGAGAGCGTGCGCGGGATGGGTGTGGCGGTGAGCACCAGGACGTGCGGCGCGTGACCGTGGGCGAGCGACTTGTCCATCAGGCGCTTGCGCTGGAGGACACCGAAGCGATGCTGCTCGTCGACGGCGACGAAACCGAGGCGGGCGAACTCGACTTTGTCTTCGATAAGGGCGTGAGTGCCGATGACGAGTTTGGCTTCGCCAGTCTTAATGCTTTCGAGGGCGGCGGTTTTTTCGCGGGACTTGAGGCCGCTGATTAATAATTCGACGCGATAGCCGACGGGCGCGAGAATCCTTTTGGCGGCGAGATAGTGCTGCACGGCAAGAATTTCTGTGGGGGCCATGAGCGCGGCCTGCAGGCCATTTTCGATGGCGATGACCGCGGCCTGGAGAGCGATGATGGTTTTGCCGCTGCCGACGTCGCCTTGCAGCAGGCGGTTCATGGGCGCGGGCTTTTCGAGGTCGGCGGCAATTTCGCCGAGAACGCGTTTCTGCGCCGCGGTGGGCTTGAAGGGCAGGATGCGCTTGAGAGCTTCGCGGATATTGTCTTCGCGCAGGCGGAAGGCGATGGCGTTTTCCTTGCGGGTGGCGCGGCGATCGAGAGCGATGCTGAGCTGATACAAAAATAATTCTTCGAAGATCAGGCGCTGCTGCGCGGGGGAGCGAAATGTGTTGAGCGCGTCGATCGATTCCCCCGCCGGAGGGAAATGGGTGTGGATCAACGCTTCGCGCCGCGAAGGAAAAGAGAGGCGCGCGCGCAACGCGACGGGAAGAACGTCGGGCTGGTGGGGATCGAGCAAATCGAGTGCGGCATAAATTGCGCGGCGAATGGCGCGCGAGCCGAACGTGCCGATGGCTTCGTAAATGGGGACGATGCGGCCGACTTCGGTGGAGTCCATCTGCTCGCCGGTCATCTCCATCTGCGGATTGACCATCTCGATGCGAGCGGGGCGCAGCTTATCGATTTCAGCTTTGCCGTGAAGGATGAGCGACTGGCCGGGTTTGATGCGGCCGTCGAGATAGCCGCCGTGAAAAAATTTGACGGGGAGCTGGCCGCTGGCGTCGCGAACGAGCATGTGAAAAACGGCGTCGCGTCCGCGCATGGTGCGGACGGCCTGGCCGCTCATGACCTGCACGCGAATAGTGTAGATGCCGTTGGGCTGGATATCTTTTATGTTGGAAAAATGGATGCGGTCTTCGTAGCGGAAGGGCAGGTAATTCAACAGGTCTTCAAGGGTGAGGATGCCGCGCTTGGCGAGCAGCTCGGCTCGCTGCGGGCCAACGCCCTTGATCATGCGGACTTCGGTGGTGAGAGTTTGCGTGGGCACGGAAAGTTCTACGTGATTGCGTAAGTACGGTAATTTACTTCTCTCTTTATACCATTTGGGGAAAGCGGACGCAGGTAAGGCACTGGTGCGGCGAAACTTGCGCGGATTTGGCGCGTATCCTAGAGTGAGGACGCATTTGTAGTGCAGGTGTGGAAGTGAGAATTGGACCTTGAGTGGGATGAGTGAGGAATTACTTTGGCGCTGCGGACATAACCAAAATCCCCACACGGAAATTCGCCGTGTGGGCACCCGGTGGCGGTTGGTTTGCACCTAGGACACCCGGTGATGGTGGTTTGTGTTGATATTTGGCCAGTGGAGGCAATGTGGCGAATGATCGGCTGACGGCGGCGAACAAGCTGGCGCTGATGTTGTGGGTGGTGGCGGGGATTGCGGGAGCGCTGTTCGCTTACAAATATTATTTCCGGGCGTTCCCGGAAGCGTCGGTGAATTTCAAGGTGTCGCGCGGGGAGGCGTTGTCGCGCGCCAAACAATTTCTATCGAGCATGGGAGAAGACGCGGGCAGCTACCAGTCGGCCATCGTTTTTGATGTGGACGACGACGCAAAGACTTATCTGGAGCGCGAAACCGGGCTGGAGCAGGCCAACCGGCTGATGTCTTCGGAGCTGAACATCTGGTACTGGGATGTGCGGTTTTTCAAGCCGCAGCAGGAAGAAGAATTCAGGGTGCGGGTCAGTCCAGCGGGCCAGGTGGTGGGCTACGAGCACCACGTCGCGGAATCGCGAGCGGGAGCGACTCTGGACCGTGCCGCGGCGCAAGTTACGGCGGAAACTTTTCTGGACGGGAAATTAGGAGTGAAGTCGGGCTGGGACCTGCTGCCCGAGGAAATAAATTCGATGAAGAGATCGAACCGGCTGGACTGGTCGTTCACTTGGGAAAAACATGGATTCCGCGCGAAGGACGCGCCTTACCGGCTGAATGTGGTGGTGCAGGGCGCACAGATCGGGAACAGCGAAGAATATTTGAAGGTGCCGGAAGCGTGGGAGCGTAGTTACAAGCAACTGCGCTCGACGAACATTCTCTACAACCAGATCGCCATCATTCCGTACATCCTGCTGATGGGTAGCGCGCTGTGGCTGGGGATTTCGCTGTGGCGCAAAGGGCAGGCGGACTGGATGGGCGCGATAAAACTGGGCGCGCTGGTGGCGGCGCTGTTCTTTTTCATGCAGCTGAACCAGTGGCAGTCGACGCGGGCGGGTTATGACACGCACGTTTCCTACGGCAGTTTCGTCACGCTGCAGATCGCTTTGACAATTTTGATGGCCATCGGCACGGCGTTGACGGTGACGCTGGTAATGCCCGGGGCGGAGCCGCTGTATCGCGCGACGCAGCCGACACGGTTGCGGCTGAACAAGGCGTTTACTTTGCGTGGGCTGCAATCGAAGGAATTTTTTTCGGCGGCGGTGGTGGGATTGTCGCTGGCCGCGGCGCACATCGGGTTCATCGTGGCATTTTATATGTTTGGCCGCAAGGTGGGCATCTGGGCTCCGCAAGATATTAATTATTCGGATGTGGTGAACACGGCGTTTCCGTGGATCGCGGGCGTGGCCATCGGGCTGCTGGCTTCGACCAGCGAAGAATTTCTGTTCCGGCTGTTTGCGATTCCATTTGTGGAGCGGCTGACGAAATCGCGGGTGCTGGCGGTGATTTTGCCGGCATTTTCGTGGAGCTTTCTGCACAGCGCGTATCCGCAGGAGCCGGGATACACGCGCGGAATTGAAGTGGGAATTATCGGCATCGTCGCGGGCATCGTAATGCTGCGCTGGGGAATCCTGGCCACGCTGATCTGGCATTACACCGTGGATGCGTCGTTGGTGGGGCTGCTGCTGGTGCGTTCGAACAGCATGTATTTCAAGATTTCGGGCGTGATTGTGGGAGCCGCAGCGGTGGCGCCGCTGCTTTTTTCGGGCATTGCATATCTGAGGCGCGGTAAATTTGCGCAAGTCGATGATTTGTTGAACGGAGCAGAGCCGCGCCGGAGATCAGCTTTCGCGACCGAGGGTGGTGCGGAAGAGGCCACGCGGACCAGTGGGCCGCTACGACGCGCTGACCACCGGGATGATCGGGGATGCTGGCGGTTTGCCTGGTGATGGGAGGCTTGCTGGCGTGGCGGGCGAAATCAGCCAGCCATCGGCGACTATCTGAAGCTTTCCGTTGATGCGCGGGGAGCGCGCGCAGCCCGCCGATGAAGTTCTGCGCTCTCGCGGAGTCGATCCGAATTCTTATCATCGCGCGACGTACTGCTGTCGAATACCACCGACCCCGTGACCAACGAATTCCTGCGTGAACGTGTGGGCGTAGCTGGCGTGACAATGAGATTTATAAGCTGCAAGTGCCGGGGGCACTTGTGGACGGTGCGCTATTTTCGCGACAGCCAGCCGGAAGAATACGCGGTGGTGCTGAAGCCGGACGGCTCGCTGCATTCCGTACATCACACGCTGAGCGGAGGATGCGCCGGGAGCGTCGCTGAGCAAAGAGCAGGCGGTGGCACGCGGCGAAGAATATTCTGCGCAAAGAAAAACAGATCGATCTGGCGCAATGGTCGCTGATCGAATCGAAGTCCGACAAACACCCGCATCGCGTGGATCACACTTTGACGTGGCAACGAAACCAGGGCGGTCGATTCCGGCGCGCAGGATAAGAGCGGAGCAAAATCGAAAGCCCATGTGCGCATCGAATTGCAGGTTATCGGCGATGAAGTGTCGAACTATCGCACGTACGTGAAAATTCCCGACGACTGGCGACGGCAGCAGGGAGAGTTGACGATGCCGCGGGTGATTGCTGTCGATCGTGTTGCCATTTCTGGTTTTGGGCGGACTGGTTGATGACCGGCGTGATTATGTTTCTCAAGAATTTGCGCTCCGCGAAGAGCGCATGCCATTCCGTGGAGGCGGCTTGGCGCGTGGGGTCTGTGGGGTCTGGTCGGCTACATAATTATTTTTGCCTTTGGCGAATCGCATCGCGACATTTTTGAACGCATACCAGACGGCGATTCCGTTCAAGACGATGCTGGCCGGGATTGGCATTGGCGCGCGTACTGGGCGCGGCGGTGTATTTCTCGGGGATTGTGCTGGTATTCGGCATGGCGTGGTATTTCGGCCGAGCGCGCGTTCGGCGAAGAGCAATTGCCGGGATGGAGCGGTATGCCGTGCGTCCGTATTACCGCGACGCGCTATTGATGGGATTGGGCGGGACGGCGGCGCTCGTGGCGATTGAGCCGCATCGTGGCAGCAGTGTCGGCGCACTGGCCCACCGCGCATCGCGCCATCGAGGCTTCGTTCGGCGGCGATTTTGATGCGACGGATTCCGGCCGCGTCGATTTTCGGCACGGTACTGCTGCGGGGTTGATGTATACCGGGACTGGTGGCGCTGGTGGCTTCGTTTGTGGCCGCGTATCGTGAAGCAGCCGTGGCTGAGGATATTGCTTTTTCTGGGCGGCGCGCTGGCGCTGGTAGGTTCGCAATTGGGGCACTCGCCGGAGATTTCGCAAAGCAATTTCTGGCGGCAGCTAGTTCTCCTGGCAGTGATCGTATTTGGCGTAACGCGGGTGGTGCGCTTCAATATTCTCGGCTACTTCTTGATCGCGGCGAGCGTAACGTCTGATGGCGGGAGCGGCGTAAGTTGATGGCGCAACCGGACCCCTTTTATCGGGCGAACGGATACGCGGTTTTGGTGATGCTGGTATTGCTGCTGGCGTGGCCAGCGGTGGCGTGGCGAGTCACGGGCAGCAGCCGCGCACGGTTAACGAAGGCGAGATCTACTCCGACGGGATCCTACCTGCATTTTCAGTAAATTAGGACGAAACAAAAAGGTGCACTGGCAGCGTTGTTACTAGGGGAAGCGATGCTCACCCACAGGGCGGAAGCGCGTCCAACAGGGTGGTCGCGCGGGTGTTCCGTGTTGGCCGAAGAGCAAACCTGGTTTATGGTGTTGTGGCAGGAGTCACGGCACGTTACCGGGCGAGGCAGAACGTAGCGCTAGCAACTTGGCAACGCGCGCTTCGGCAATCAAGCGCGAACAGAAAGCGAAACATGTCGCTTCCACGATGGGTTTTGGCTGTGGCCGGTGAAGCCGGCGGGCCAGGCGGCGGAAACGCCGCCTTGGCTGCGGTGAGTTCCTTGCCGAACCTCGACGATCGAGCGCTCGTGGTAGAAGCACAGGTCGGCAACCGCGCCGCGTTTGAAGAACTGGTTCGCCGCTACGACCGCGACGTGCTGCGGCTGGCGCTGAACCTGATGAAGCGCCCGGAGGACGCGCGCGACGTTTACCAGGAAGCATTCCTCAAGGTTTACCGCAACCTGCACCGCTTCCGATTTGAATGCAGCTTTTATACCTGGCTGTACCGCATCGTGACCAACGTGTGCCTGGATCATCTGCGGCGGCGGCAGGCGCGGCCGGAAGATCAGTCGCCCGAGCCGAATCACGGGCACCACGACGAAGGCATCACCGATTTTTTTGAACGGCAACGCGAACACCGGCCGACGCTCGATCCGGAACGAACCGTGTTTGGACTGGAAATCAAGGCGCGCATCGCGCACGGCGATGGAGCGGCTTGTCTCCGCGCGAGCGCATCGTATTTCGAGATGAAGCATTATCAAGGATTGAAGCTGCGGGCCATCGGCGACGCGCTGGGAACGACGGAAGAGACGGTGAAGAATTCGCTGTTCCGAGCGACGCGGAAGCTGCGGCATGAACTGGGAGAGCTGCGATGAGCGCCGGAGAAAAGAAAGCGCGCTGCGCGGAGATCGCGCCGATGCTGGTTTTCTATGCCTGCGATGAAGTGAACGAACGCGAACGGCAAGCAGATCGAAGAGCACCTGGCGGTGTGTGCGTCTTGCACGCGAGCAACTGGCCGACGAACGCGCATTGTGGGAAACGATTGGCGCGACGCACCGGCCCAGCGAAGGAGAATTCGACTCCGCGGATGTGCTGCTGGCGCAGATGCCGCAGCGAGCTGGCGGAAAAACTGGACGATCTTACCTTCGCGCGACGACGGCTGCAGGAGCACTGGCAACCGTTTGGATGGGTGCGCCGCTGGATGGCGCTGCGGCCGGCGTGGAGCGGCGCGATGCTGGTGTTCTTTGGCGTGCTGCTGGGCGCGGAAGTGATTCCCTGGCTGCAAAGCGGAGTCCCCGGCAACAACAACGGCCGCGCGGTAAACGTGATGGCTTCGCAGAAACTCACCGATGAGCAGCTTTCCAAGATGGCGGTGGCGGGGATCAATCTTTCGCCGTCGCCGAACGCCGCAGCCGGGCACGGTGCAACTGCAACTGCGCGCGGAGCAGCCGATGGTGCTTTCCGGCAACGCGGACGACAAAGAGATGCGCCGGGTGCTTGACCTACGTGGTGGAAAACGGCGAGCGCTTCGATGCCGGGGTGCGGCTGGATTGCCTGGACGCGCTGAAGACGCAGGCCCGCAATCGAAAGTGCGGCGTGCGCTGCTGACGGCCGCGCGTAAGGATCCAAATCCCGCGGTGCGCATGAAGGCGCTGGAAGCGCTGCGCGATTCGGCCTCGGATGACGACGGTACGCGGAGCTTTGCTGGATGCGCTGACACACGATGCCAATCCGGGCGTGCGCGTGGAAGTGGTGAATATGCTGGTGCATTCGCTGGAGCATGAACTGCGGCGACGGTTCGATTCCCGAATCTGGCAGAACTGCCGGACAATCCGGACGACTGCGTACGCTGCCGACGGAGCGGTGGCGATAGCGCAGCGAGGCGTCCAGGCCGCCCTGGCGGATCGAATCCGTGGAGCGAAGTGATTCGCACGCTGGAAGAATTGCAGAAGCGAGATCCCGAGCCGTTATGTGCGGCTGCGCAGCGCGGCGGCGTTGCGACAGATCGGGCCGCGAGAACTTCAGTAGGGACCGGCGAAAGATTCGTTCAACGATGAAAGATCGATTTCATACTCGACGCGGGACTTTTTCTGGCGGGCGGCGGTCGGCCGGTGTGCTGGCGATAACCCTGTTTGCAGGTGCGAACTTTCCGGTGGCCGCGATGCCCGGCCCGGCACGTCGATGAGCGCTGCCGCCCTGGATCCTACTAAATCCGGCGAGCCGGTTACACCGCACACTTCCGCAGATCGCAGTGGAACATTCGAAACCAAAAATGGACTGACTTTGCAGCTCACCGCCGACTTGGGCTCGGTGCGGATCGTTACGCTGGAGACCGGCGGCGCGCCGACGGTGCGCTACTCGGTGCACGTCGAGACGGATGCGCGCGGCACGCAGGCGCAGACGCTTACTGGAAAAATATGTGCTGCGCGCCAAAGCGACCAGCGCAGGCGTCGAGATCGAAGGTGCCTTGCCGTCGCAGAAGGCGAGCGGAGCGGCATCGAGCGCGCAATTCTGGGTGCAATTTGAGGTGGCGGTGCCGGCGGGATATAACGTGGACGTGCAAACGGGCGCCGGAGACATCGACACGCAGGATATAGGTGGGACGGCCACGCTGACGACGCAGGGCGGCAATATTCGCACCGGACGAATCGGGGTGAGCAGCATGCAAAACGTGGCGCACAACGTGGCGCATGGCGCGGCGGCCATGCATGCGCTGTCGAAACTGCGCACCGAGGGCGGCCACATTCAGGTGCAGGACGTGGCGGGCGACCTGAATGCGTTCACCGGCGGCGGACACATTACCGTCGGAAATATCGCCGGAGACGCGACGTTGCGGAGCGGTGGCGGGCACGTGAGAGCGGGGAAAATCGGCGGCAGAGCCGATCTGGATACCGACGGCGGAAACATTACCGTGGGGCAAGCGGGAAGCCTGGTGAATGTGCGTACCGGCGGCGGGCAGATCGATTTCGGCGAAGTGCATGGATCGGTGCGGGCGCAGACAGGCGGCGGCGGCATTCGAATCATGTACGTGGCCGGGCCCATGGAAGTGGAATCAAGCGGCGGCAGCATTTGCCTGACGCGGGTTGCGGGCGCGGTGCAGGCGGCTACGGCCGACGGGACGATTACGGCGTGGATTAATCCTGATGTGGGGCCTGACACTGGCTCGGCAATGACGGCGATGCGCGAAGCTACCGTGCAACTTGCCGGCGCTTCGCAACTGGCCTCCGGAAATGGCGACATCGTGGTGTTTCTTCCGCGCAACCTGGCCGCAAATATTGACGCGCTGATTACCCGGGGAGGCGAGCAACGCATTGAAGCCGATCCCGCGCTGCACCTGATTATTCAGGCGGAACAATTGAACGGCGTAGGCGCGATTCATGCCACGGGAATTTTGAATGGCGGCGGAATCCCGTTGAAACTGCGGACCACCAGCGGAAAAATCCGGCTGCAATATCTGGATTCGGAACCTTCACTACGCGAATCGCGTATCCGTGAACAGCAGGAGCGGCTGCGAATCGTGCAAGTGGCGCAGCCGGCGACGGCCACGGCTGTGACGCCGCCGACTCCACCGGCACCCCCAACCGAACCACAAGGCGATTGGCTGGAAAGCTGGATCGATCGAATGGAAGTTGCGGTAACCGGCGGATTGCGGGAGGACCCCGACGATTTTCGCAACCGACTTACGGTTTCACCTCATCCGGCGTACCCGGAACTCGCTCAACGCGTGGGTATTCAAGGGGTGGTCAAACTACAAGTGCGAGTGTTGAAAGACGGGCACGTGGAAGTGTTGAAATTGCTGCAAGGCGAACCGGTGCTGGCGGACGCGGCGATTAGCGCCGTCAAGCAATGGCGCGGGAAACCGGCATGGATTAACGGCAAGCAGGTGGAAGTGATTTCGACGGTGACATTCAATTTTCAGCTGAGGTGACGTTGGGAAGAAGTTGATTGGCGGTGGGATTCGGGTCCGGGTCAGTAACAAACTCGAAGGGGGTACAAATCGATGCTTCGAACCGCGTTGCGCGCAGGTGTAGTTCTATTCTTGGCGGCAGCAGCGTATGCCGCGCCTGGCTTGGCCATCAGCAAAGACTTCGATCAGAGTTACCCGCTGCAGGCCGGCGGCTCATTTGAATTGCAGAATGTGAACGGGACGGTGGAAGTGCAGGGCTGGGATCGGGATGCGGTGGAGGTCCACGCGGTGAAGACCGCGATGGTGAAAGAGTCCGATCTGGAGCGCGTGTCGATTGAAGTGGACGCGAAGCCGCGCTCCGTAAGCGTGGTGACGCGCTATCCGCAGAATGAAGGCGTGGAAGTGGCGGTGGAATACACGATTCACGTGCCGCACGGGGCGCGCCTGGAGCACGTCGGGACGGTGAACGGAACGTTGCGCATCGCGGGAGTGGACTCCATCGAAGACTTGCGCACCGTAAATGGGAATATCGAAGTGTATGAAGGCGGCGGCGCCGTCCATGCGCACACCACAAATGGGAATGTGCATCTCGAGCTGGCACGACTTTCTGCCCGGGACGTATCTACTGGCGCGCGAAGCGACAAGGGCGAGGCAACGGCGGAAACTACTAACGGCTCCCTGCTGCTGGCCGTGCCTGCGGATACGCAGGCAGAGTTGGAAGCGCGCTGCATGAATGGGAATTTCTCGTCCGAGCTGCCGCTGACTCTGGAAAGCTCCCTGCGACCGCGCGAGATACATGGAAAGATCGGACGGGGCGGAGCGCCAATCCATCTGCATACCATCAATGGCGGAATTCGCGTGGTGGTGCTGCGGTCAACGGTTTAGGTTTTGCCGCGTCTAAGAGTTGGTAGCGAACGAGTTTCGCAGGAGGAAAAATGAATAAGAGCATCTGGACTATCGCGGGAGGCACGGTGGTGCTGTGCGCTGCAGTGATCGCGGTGCCGGCATATACGTCGGCGTCGCGGCAGCAGGAAGTTATGGCGCCGGAGGTTCACGAATTTAACCTTGCATTTGACGACGAAGGCGGGAGCTGGCTGGGCGTTGAGACCCTGGAAGTGAACGGCGAGAAGGCCAAGGAATTCAAATTGCCGGCGGAGCGCGGCGCGCTGCTGGGCAAGATCGCTCCAGACAGCCCGGCGTCGAAAGCCGGCTTGAAAGAAAACGACGTGGTGACGGAGGTCAACGGGCAACACGTAGAAGGCGCGATGCAATTCCGGCGCATGATTCGGGAAATTCCGGCGGGACGCAGCGTGCAACTGACGGTGTGGCGCGATGGGCGCACGCAGACGCTGAGCGTCACGCTGGGTAAATCTGAAGAATTGCGGCACAACAGAATGTTCGCCGCTCCGGGCACTTTTGCGTTCCGCATGCCGGAAATGCCAAACATGCCTGACTTGCCTGAAGTAGCGGAAATTCCGGACGTGCCGTCAACGGATTGGGGCGGGATGATTATTGGCGGGCAGCCGCGCCTGGGGATCGATGCCGAGGATCTGAACGGACAGCTGGGATCATTTTTCGGCGCGCCGGAAGGAGAAGGAATTCTGGTGCGCTCGGTGAATTCGGGCTCGCCAGCGGAGAAGGCTGGGTTGAAAGCCGGGGACGTGATTACTTCGCTGAACGGGGATCGTATCCGGTCGGTGGGAGACTTGCGGCAAAAGCTGTCTAGCCGACACGAAGAGGTGGACAAAGACACGGACAAAGATAAAGATAAGGCCAAAGAACGCACAGTAAAACTGGGCGTGCTGCGCAACAAGGCGGAAATGTCCTTGAGCGTGGAGTTGCCGGCGCCACCGGCCATGAAAACGAAACGACTGATCTCGCGGCGCACCAATATTTAGCTGCTGCGATAAAAGCGATTTAATGAGGGCCCGGACGATTTCTGTCCGGGCCTTTTTTTGTTGCAGCACTCGAGTGCGGCCTACTGCTCATTTCTTTCACGGCGATATTTTTTGGCGAGGCGAAAGGGCCTTCGCAAAGTTGACCAGCGCGCGGCGGACTCCTGGCCATCCGTGTCGCGCCAATCTTCCTGAGTCGGGGAAAGGGTGAGCTTGAGCAAATATCCGAGGCCGGAGGCCGGGGCGCCGCGAATGCGCATGCGAAAAAACGCGCGGCCCAGCAGTCCCGGAAGCGAATCCCCCGCGGAGGGCAGCCACTCGGCTATTTCTGCGGCGAGGCGGGAGGCGGCTGCGTCCGCGCGTATGCGTGAATGAACGTCCTGCGGAAGCGGCCCGCGAAGCAAGTCCTGCGCCAGAATTAGGCCGACGCGCAGCATGCGGCCGGCTCCGGCGTCTTCGGCGGTCGCAAGACTTTCCTGCCAGTTAAGGGTGGTCTGGCGAGCCGCAAGCGCGGCGACATCGGCGACCAGTGTCAGTCGCTCCCACAAGTGTTTGGCTCCGTGGATGCAAACCAGGACCAGCTCGTGCTCCGCGGATAAAACCGGGATTTCGTGTCCATCAAGGAGCTCATACTGGCGCGCCGCAAAAAACTTTTCCACCGGCAAACCTCGCGGGAAATAACGCATGGTGCGTTCGGTGTGCAGCTCGACGAGCAACGGAGCGCCTTTTCGAACGAAGGAGTATTGGCCAGGAATTTTCGCAGCGCGAATTTCGTCGGGAGAGATTTCGAAATCGTACCCGGCGGAGATCATCAACTCGGTGGCGCGCAGAATATCTCGGTGGCGCACTACAAAATCGAGGTCTCCGAAGATGCGCGACCCGGTATCGCCGTAGGCCCGCATGGCCAACGTGGGACCTTTCACCAGCACAGCTTCCAAGCCGGCGGCACGAAACAAATCGACCAGGCGAAACAACTCCGCGGTCATTTTCATGGCCGACAATACTTGCGCGCGGTGGTATTCGCGGATTTTTTGCACGATGTCCGGCGGCGCGATGGTGTCGTCGAAGCGGCGCGAAACCAAAGCCAGTAAGGCGATGACACCGTGCTCTTCCGCTAACGTGAACAGGGCGGGCCAGGAGACGGTACGAAGCAGTTCACGAAGACGCCCAAAGTCGGTGTGCGGCGATGCGCATTCGAGAAGGGCCGCCCACTCCGCGGACGCTGCGTCGCGCGGGGCAGCATTTGCACGTCGAATAGAACTGCTGTTTGGCAAACTCGCTCCGGTAATCCTGCCTAGTGTACGCGAACGGAATTATGACCGGCGGGGAAGACAATTGCGGGCGTGTCAGAATTGCATGCTCTCGCACCCAACCCGCACACTGCGCACAAGCCAATTTGTGTTCGGCACAGAGACACGCTATACAATTGCACCGTGCGCGAACTGGCTATTGCTGTAGATCGCCTGGAAAAATATTTCCCGCCGGCACGCAGCGGGTGGCGCGCGATGGCGCAGCCGTTCGAAAAGGCCACGTGCCGCGCGCTGACGGGCGTTTCCTTTGAAGTACGCGAAGGCGAATCGGTAGGGCTGCTGGGCGCGAATGGAGCGGGCAAATCGACGCTCTTGCGCATCCTGGCCACGCTGCTGCTGCCTACGCGCGGGGCGGCACGGGTGGCGGGCTTCAATACCGCGAGCGAATCGCGCGAAGTGCGGCGCAGGCTGGGATATCACGCCGGCACGGACAGTGGATTTTATGCGCGATTGACGGGGCGGCAAAATCTTCGCTTTTTCGGGCGATTGAATCTGCTGTCGCGCGCCGCAACAGAAAAACGCATCGAGCAATTGGCCGAGCAATTTCGCCTGAGACAATCGATGGACCAGCAGGTGCGCACGCTTTCCACCGGCACGGTGCAACGGTTGAGCCTGGCGCGCGCCCTGCTGCATGCCCCGCCGGTGCTGCTGCTGGATGAGCCCACGCGCAGCCTGGACGCCATCGGAGCGATGGAATTCCGGCGATTTCTAAAATCGCAGGTTCTGGAACGCGGAGAGACTTCCCTGCTGTTCGCTTCGCACACTTTGTCGGAGATTGAATTGCTCGCCGATCGCGTGGCCATTATCGATTCCGGGCGGCTGCTAGCGTGCGACACGCCGGAAGCGTTGAAGCGCGATACCAAAACATCAAACTTGGAAGAAGTATTTCTGAGGCTGACCGGTTTTCGTTCCCCGGAAGAGAGCGGCGAAACCGAGGACGCGCACGAATGAACCGGATCCTGCGTGAAGTGTGGCTGTTTTTCTGGCGAGACCTGATCATCGCACGGTCGTACCGGACGGTTTTTGTTCTGGAAGCGGTGGAAGCTTTTTTTGGAACGGCGACACTTTATTATGTGGCGCGGCTGGTGGACAGTCCGGCGGTGCAACAGGAGCTGCCACAGCGCGAAAGTTATTTCGCATTCTCGCTGGTGGGCTACGTTTTTCTCGATTACCTGAACGCGGCGCTGAACACCTTCGACAACAGCCTGATGGAGGCGCGCGACAGCGGAACGCTGGAGCATGTGCTGGTGACGCAGACTTCTCTGCCGGTTTTCCTGGCGGGCTCGTCGATATATCCGTTCGTATCGACGACCCTGCGGATTGCGGTGTGCATCGCGTGGGGCGCGCTGCTGTTTGGGTTTCCGCTGAGCCAGGCAAATTGGGTGGCGGTGGCAGGCGTGCTGCTTGCCAGCCTGTTGTCTTTTTCGGGGCTGGGAATACTGTCGGCAAGCTACGTGTTGCTTTTTAAGCGGGGCAATCCCACGAAGTGGTTGTTCCTGGGATTTACGGGCTTGACGAGCGGCACTTTATTTCCGGTGAGCGTGCTGCCGCGCGGGCTGCAATTTTTCGCGCGGCTGAATCCGGTGACGTACGCGCTGGATGCCATGCGCGGGGCGCTGCTGGCGGGTTCCAGCGTGGAAGCGCTATGGCGGCCGGTGCTGGTGCTGCTGGGGTTTGCGGCGGTTTTGCTGCCGCTATCGATGGCGGTGTTTGGGTGGTCGCTGCGGCGGACCAAGGCGACGGGAACGCTGACGCACCGGTAGAAGATAAGGAGGAGCGGGAAATTCAAAGTCAAAGACCGCACCCTTTGAAAATCACAAACGATGCGGCACCCCTCTTGGCGCTTCAACTGTTCGCGAGCCGGCCGATTCCGAGTGAGCGAAACTGGCAAAAAAACTAATCACGGTTTTTTCTTACGGACGTTTACCTTGGTATCGATTCCCGGTGAAATTTGCTGCAACGCCTCTAGGCCGAGTTTGGCCTGCGCGCCATAGCCATTGGGGCCACCGTTGGGATCGAGTTCCACCGCTTTCTGGTAAGCCTCCACGGTTCCGGGCTGGATGATGAATTCCAGCTTGTCTCCATTTTTCTTGGTCTCCATGGAGCCGACCAGGGCCGCGCCGAGCAGATACCAGGTCTGGGCGCTCTTGGGATCGAGCTCGCTGGCTTTTTTCAGGGGCTCGACGGCTTCCTTGAGGCGTCCGGCATTGTAGAGGCTGATGCCGAAGTTGCGCCACGCAGTAGCGGCGTTGGGCGGATCGAGCTCGGCGGACTTGGTGTACGACGTGCGAGCATCATCGATTTTTCCCGAGCGCGCCTGCACGTTGCCAAGATTGTTGTAATAGCCGGGAACGTCGGGCTTGGCGGTGATGGCTTGCTGATAGGCGTTGATGGCTTCGTCATTGCGGCCGGCCAGATCGTAGGTTTCCGCAAGCTTGGCCCAGATGAGGTGTTTGTTCGGGTCTTTTTCGCCCGCCGCTTGTTGCGCAGCATTCAGTTCCGTGGCGGCCTGGTTGGAGAGATCCACGACTTTCGCCTTGGCTGCGTCGCGCTGGTCAGCGGGAGCTTTTAGCGACTCCTCCTTGGCTTTGCGTTCCTGGTCCAGCAACGCATTGCCGGCGGTGAAGTGCGCTTTCATGCCTTCGAACTTGGACTTCTCTTCTTCCTGTTTTTTGGCTTCTTCGGCGTACTGCGAACCCTGCTTGGCGACGATATCTTTAAAGTTAAGATCCACACGCGCTTCCTCTCCACTCACCACCTGGGCCTTCACTTCGTATGGCTTGTTGGGAGCGGGAAGCTGAACGAACACACTGTAAACACCGCTTTTGAGGTTGCGAATAATGTAATTGCCGTCTTTATCGGTTTTTGTGTCCGTCTTCGCGCCCTGATCGTTCACCACCTGAATTCCGATTTCCGCCCAGGGCTTGCCGGCGACGTCCAGGATTGTGCCGCGGATGGCGCCGACGTTCTGCGCGGCGGCACGGGGTACCGCGGGGGCCAGCAACAGCGCCAGCGCGCAGGCGCTAAGCAGCCAGGATTTCCTAGAATTTTTCATACTCGATTCTCCTTTTGCACGGCGACTTCTTGCACGGCGACTTCCAGGCCGGAAGAGCGGGGACCATTATCACTACATTTGATGCCGGATTCAAAGGTCAAGGCTGCGCGGCCACCGGGCGGTAGGAGATGGGGTCGGGCAGCCCGGCCTCCGCAAAGGCACGCAGTCGCAACACGCAACTATCGCACACGCCGCAAGCGGAATGGTCATCCTGATAGCAGGACCAGGTTAGATGCAGGGGCGCGCCGAGCTCGACACCCTTGCGAACGATGGCGTTTTTTTTGAGCGTGATGACCGGCGTGATGATTTCGATGTTGGTCTCCGGGCGGGTGCCCACCCGAATCAATTCCTGGAACACGCGATAGTATTCCGGGCGGCAGTCGGGATAGCCGGAGCTGTCTTCGGCCACCGCGCCGATGTAGATGGAGTGAGCGCCGAGCACTTCGGCCCAGCTGACCGCTACGGAAAGAAAGTGGGCGTTGCGAAAGGGCACGTAGGTGACGGGTATTTCGGCGGAGGCGGAGGAGTGTTGATTTTCGGGGACTTTTATATTCTGGTCGGTGAGCGCTGAGCCACCGATGGCGCGAAAGTGATCGAGCTGGACGATCAAACGATCTTTTATGGCGTAAAAATCGGCGATGCCTTCAAAAGCTTGCCACTCGCGGCGCTGAGTGCGTTGACCGTAGCCGGCATGCAGCAAGGCCACGTTGGCCGCGCCGTGGGTCTGCACGGCGATGGCGGCGGATACGCAGGAATCCATTCCGCCACTGAGAAGCACGACGGCTTTTTCGTTGCGGACCTTTTTTGCTTCGGACATGAATGATCTTTCAGACGCCTTTTGTTGCCGGTTCCCAGACAAATTTGTGCAACTGCAATCCGAGCCTTACCGGCAGACCGTCGGCCAGCATCCATTCCACCAGTTGACGAGGCTCGAGCCCGGGCCACTTCCCTTCGGGCCCTTCGAACACCGGAGAAAATAAAACCTGCCGCACGAGTTGAGACAAATTGTGTTGCCTGGTAAATTCAGCCGCAAATTCATAGTCGCGACGGGTGGAGAGCACGAATTTCACTTCATCGTTTTGGCCCAGCTCGGCAAGGTTGCGCATGTCGAAAGTGTCCGGTTCGCCGGAGTCGGGACATTTTACATCTACGATTTTTATGACTTCGCGAGGAAGCCTTCCAATGAAGCGCTCGCCGCTGGTTTCAATCATCACGGTGTAGCCGGAAGCGAGGAGTTGCTCGGCCAGTGGGTAAATGTCCTCCTGAAGCAGCGGCTCGCCGCCGGTCAGTTCCACTAGGGGCACAACAGCGGCAGAGCCAGGCATATCCGGTAACAGGCCGGCTAACTGATCCACGCGCGTGACCACCTCGGCGACTCTCATTTTTGTTCCGCCATGAAATGCATAGGCGGTATCGCACCAGTGGCAGCGCAAATTGCAGCCGGTGAGGCGCACAAAAATGCATGGCAAGCCTGCGCGGGTGCCTTCGCCCTGAATCGATTTGAAAATTTCGGTGATGAACATGTCGTTGATATTCGGCCGATTATTTCGAGGCCTGAGTCGTTAAATCAAAAAATTACGGCGCGTCCTGTTTGGACTTGCGTGCCGCTCTGCGATTGAGCCACCAGATGGCACCGAAAAAAAGCGCCATGGCCACGAACAGCCGCGGATAACCGGGAGCAAATCCCAGATGGCGAAACATGAGCACGTAGCCCAAGGCCACCAGCAACACGGGAACCATGACTATGAAGAAGGAACGATTCATGATTTCGCGCCGACCGGTCGGTATTGAGCGCGGCTCGTATCCGTTTCCCAAAGAATCACATCGGTGACGTGCGCGCCGGGCGGCAGGTTAGGCAAGAGCCGGGTCACTTCATCGTAGAAATATTTGGCGATATTCTCGGCGGAAGGATTGACGGTCTTGAAGGGCTCTAAATCGTTCACAAACTGGTGATCGAGTCGGCCCATAATTTCGCGAACGACGCGCTTCAGTTCGGTGAAATCAACGAGCAGTCCGATGGCGTCGAGTTGCGGTCCTTCGAGCGTAACGCGCACGCGATAATTGTGACCATGGACGTTTTCGCACTTGCCCTTATATCCGCGCAGGGCGTGACCGGCCGAAAATGTTTCCTCTACGCTGACTTCGAACATGAACCCTCTGAGTACGTCGCGGGCATGGCGCGAATGAATCAAAAACGATCAAGCCACAGGAATCGGGCGGATATTTCCACCTGTACTTTATTTTTCCAGGAAGCGCGCGGCATCGGCCGAATTATGCGTAATGCGGTAATTCGGCAGCGACTCCAGGAAAATTTTACCATAGGGCATGCGCTGGATGCGGGTGTCGAGCAGGGCGAGGACTCCGCGGTCGGTCTTGGTGCGAATGAGTCGCCCGAAGCCCTGTTTCAGCGACAGAACCGCTTGCGGCACCTGGAATTCGGCGAAGGGATTGCGTCCGTCATCCTGCAGGGCGCGGACGCGAGCGGACACGATGGGATCGCTGGGGACAGCGAAGGGCAGGCGGTCCACGATGACGCAGGAAAGTTGCTCGCCGGGAACGTCCACGCCCTGCCAAAAGCTGGAGGTGGCGAAGAGCACTGATCCGGGAGTGTTTTTGAAACGCTCGAGTAATACGGAACGCGGCGCGGTGCCCTGCAGTAGCAGCGGAAAACCGACACGGGTGCGCACCCGTTCGAATAAATCGTTCATCTGGCCGTAGCTGGTGAAGAGGCAAAACGCGCGGCCCTGGCTGTGCTCCAGCAATTGCACGATTTCATCGGCGGCACGGGCGGGAAATGCGGCATCTCGCACATCGGGAATTTTGTCGGGAAGATACAGCAAGGCCTGTTCGGCGTAATCGAATTCGGGAGGGAGGGTGCGCTCCTTGACGTGATCGACACCCAGGCGCTGGCGGATGAATTCGAATCGGCCACCGACGGTGAGAGTGGCGGAAGTTAAGATGACGGTGTCGAACGGCTCGAAAAGGCGCTGGCGCAAAATCTGGCTGACGTCGATGGGGGTAGCGGTGAGAAATACTCCTTTGTTGCGGCGCTCGTACCAATACACATAATTTTTTTCGTTGGACTCAAACAAAAAGGCGATTTCCTGGCGGAGTTCGAAGCTGCGACGCGCGATGCGCAGCAACTCCTCGGGTTTTTGCGGCATGGCCGCGAATTCCGTCTCCAGCCCTTTCAGGGCGGCCAGGAATGAATCATAGGCTTCGCGATGCTGTTCGAGAAACGCGTCGCGCTCGTTGCGAGCAAAAGGAAAACGCCCGTCGCGCGGAGGAAAAGAGTCAAACAAGGCGCGGGTCTTCTCGCGAATTCGCTGGGTGCGCCGCAAAATCGTGGGCGAGCCAAGCTTGAGGAGCCGCAAGGATTGGTCCGCGTCTCTGGCCAGCTCTTCAAAACGGTAATTGGAAATCTGGCGGCCGAAGTAATCGCTGGCCACGTCTTCGATTTCATGGGCTTCGTCGAAAATCACCGCGGAGTATTCCGGGAGGATGCTGCCGAAATCGTCCTGCTTGAGGGCCAAGTCGGCGAAAAACAAGTGGTGATTGACGATGATGAGGTCGGCTTCCTTGGCGCGCTGGTGCATGGCGGTGACAAAACACTTGTTGAAGTGATCGCACTTCTGGCCGGTACAGGTGTCTCGCCGCGCGTCGAGGCGGGTCCACAGGTCGGAATCGTCGGAAAGAAACGTGAGCTCGCTGCGGTCGCCGGTCTCGGTTAACTTCGACCATTCGCGAATCTGGCGGAAGGCGTCGATCTCCTCGAGGCCTTTCAACATGGGCTGATCGGCCATCTGGTGAACGCGGGCGTGACACAAAAAATTCGAACGGCCCTTCATCACCGCGACTTTCAGATTAGGAGCGAAGTGTTTCTGCAGAAACGGGATGTCTTTCTGGTAGAGCTGTTCCTGCAAGGATTTGGTGGCGGTGGAAATGACCACGCGGCGGCCGCTGCAAATCGCGGGAATCAGGTAAGCCAGAGTTTTTCCGGTGCCGGTACCGGCTTCCACTACGGCGTGGTGACGTTGTTCAAACGCGTCGTGGACTGCCTCGGCCATCTCCAGTTGGCCGGGGCGATGTTCGTAGCCGCCAATCATGCAGCGTTCGAGCAGCCCGCCGGGGGCGAAAACATCGCGCATGGAGGGTCTGGATGGCGCGGCCTGCCTAGCCGCGGGCGCGTGTTCAGCGCGCACTGGCGCCGGTTCCGTGGATTTCAGCGGACGGCGCAGCGGCGGCGCGGGATTAGCGCCCTCATCAGCTACGGTTTTGGCGTTGCGACGCGGCAAGTTTACGGCTCCCGGCAAGAAGGTAACTCAAAGCTAATCAGGCCACGGAATAGTTACCTTAACATATCGGCTGAAGGTGGACGGAGGCCGGCGAACGGTGACGTAGATTCGCACTACAGTGATTTGGGGATTTAGCAGTTGAGCACCCAGTAGGCTTTTGTGCCGTTGGCGCGTCTCGGGTGGCGCTACAGTCGAAACGAGGATGGCGCGACTACAATGGCTCGCTGAACTGCCAGATCTTCGTGGGCAGACCTTCGCGGGCACATCTTCACGGGGTGCGGAATGAACTGCAATTCGGCTCTTAAGACTGTTCTTCTTGTTTCCATCATCGCTCTGGGAGGTTGCAGCGGCGTGCCCAACGGCACTACCCCGCCGCCCAGTCAGAACGCCAATCTGGCGGTAACGATGACGTCCAAGCCATCGGTTTCCTTGTCAAACATATCGGTAATCTCGGCCACGGTGGCAATCACGGGGATCACGTTTACACCCTCGACCGGCAGTGCTGTGGCGCTAACTCTGAGGCCCACGGTCTATCCCGTGGACCTGAGCAAGCTACAAAGCGATTCAGCATTTCTGGGTTCGCTGTCGATACCGGCGGATACTTACACCAGCGCGACAGTGACGTTTTCCGCACCGGTGCTCACCATCGTGAATGAAACCGGGGGTACGCTGAACGGAAGCTGCCTGAGCGGGACGATCTGCCAAATTACTTTGACGGCCGGCTCGGCTCAAGTATCCACCGCGCCATTTCCGCTGACGCTGACTTCCGCGCAGAATGCGGGAGTTTCGCTGAACGTAAACCTCGATAATGCGCTGACCGTGACAACTAATACGCTGGCGCTGAATTTCAGCGGCGTCGGCGTGTTTACGGCCGCCGCGCTGCCCCGCACCGGCGCGCCAAGCGGCTCGCTGGACCTGATCGAAGATTTCGTTGGGACGGTGACGGCCAAGGGATCGACTTCCCTGACGGTAACGGCCGCGAATGGCACCACTTTAGTAATGACACTGCCGGCCTCGCCAGTGATTGAAGACCCGCAAGGATTGTGCCCGGCGCTGAATGCCACGTGCCTGGTGGTCAATCAGACGATCGTGAGCGTGGATGCGACGGTGGGCACCACTGGAGCGCTGTCGCTGACTTCCGCCGATCTTCTGGACGCGGCGCCCACCAACGAAGTGGAAGGCACGCTGCTGGCTAACGGCACGCCGGGGCAATTCTTTCTGGTAGTGTCCAACAAGGTTCTCGGGGGTACTGCGAATGCCACGCTAGCAGCGGCCGCAACCGGCGATATTTTTCTGGTCACACTCAACAATCCGACTTTCATCGTGGATACCGATGAATTTTTCAACAACGCGTCGCTGCCGTCGAGCAACGTGACTACGCTGTTCACCAGCGAAGCAGATTTCGTGGATGGGCAGGATGTCATGGTGCACGTCACGGCAGCCACCGGCACGGCCGCAAACGGCAATCAGGACCTGACGGCGGATGTAGTTCGCTTGCGATTCACTCGGACCACCGGCACGGTGCAAACCGTTTCCGGGTCGGCCATTTCACTCGGCAACCTGCCGCCGTTCCTGCCGTTCATCACCAACCCGCTGGCGCAGACGATTACCGGGGCGACAAACTTTGACAACGTTACGGACGTGAACAGCCTCAACGCCGGGGACACGGTATCCATTCGCGCTTTGCTGCTGAACAATTCGGCGTTCAGTTTTTATGCGCCGAAGGTTCGGCGACAGACTCAAGCGCCTTGAACCAAAGTGTCGCGCGGCTTTGGAACGAATCGCGTCGCGGATTCAAACCGCAGATTCCTCACCCAGCCAAAATGCGGCGGTTCGGAATGACGGGTTCGGACTAGGTGGACGAGTTACCACCCCGAAGGTGCGCTTAGACCGGCAGCGGAGTTCCGACCGTGGTGTTGGGCGGAAGCGATGAGGGCGCGAACGGAGCGGCCGGGGCCAGGGGGCTGCCTGCCGCTGGATGCACCCGCTTGTAAATCGCCAGGGAAATCGCTCCCATACCCCACAGCACAACAGCGAACCTGACCCATCCGCCCAGATAAGGAATCATCCCCACAACACGGATGACGATAACGCCGACGACCATCCGCCCGATCAATTGCCAGGTCTCGTGCGTGCGGCCCATCAACCATTGGCCCACCACGGAGCCCACCACGATCTGGGCAGAGAACAGCACAGTGAGCCACAACACGAAAGTGGAAATTCCGATCGGCAGGCCCACCACGGTAACGCAGGCGATAATCGCGGCGATGGGGATGCCGAACAGAACCAATAAACCGAGACCAAACGAAGCGCCGTAGCGCTCCGCCGAATCCACGGTCTCGCGCGCGAACGAGGGCATGACCAGGAACAACACCAGCGCGAAGAGAATGACGGCGGCGGTCCAGATCACCCGCCAGACATAAAAATGACTGTGTGAATATTCGGAGTGTCGTTCTGCGAGCGTGAAAACGGGGGCGAACGCCAGTTTTGCCCGGGAAGAAACATCAGGAGGGTGGTGGCCCTTGAACTTTACGGCCCCATCCACTTGCGCGCCCGAACCGAAGCTCAAGGCATCGCCACGCGCGTCGATCGCGCCGCCAACAGTGCCAGAAATGTTGGTGGACTTGCTGGTGACCAGCAAGTCCCGGCCGACTTTTCCGTCTATGGTGAGGGTATTCACGAAGGTAGTCACGCTGCCGCCAATTTTTCCGGTGGAATCCAGGGTAATGGATTCAGCAAAGGACAGTAGATTCTTGGCGATGCTTCCACTAATCAGACCGGTATTCGTGAAGGCGCGCAAATTGCCGTCGATTTGGCCGCTGATACGAATGATTTGCGCGAAGCCAATGACATCTCCGGTGACGTGGCCTTCGATGTCGGCGTTCTGGCAAAAAACATAAACATCGCCGTCGACAGTGCCTTCGACCTTCACGTGGTGCCCGGACAAAAAGATATCGCCCTTGATCGTTTCGTCTTTGGCAACCTCGACGGTGTCACCTTTGCGCATTTCGGTGGCCAGCGCCGAAGACGGCAGCATGGTGGCCGCGCAAATCCCGGCAACGATCATGGCAAAGACGGAACCGCGCCGCGCCCGCCGGCGCAGGAACATCACCGCGGAGGCAGCGATCGTCAGAAAAGCGAGTACCTCAAGTAGCGTTACCATCGATTGCCATCCTTTCCAGAAGGCGCCTTGAAAGATCAAAAGACCGAGAAGATTGCTGCCGCCAAATCCGGCTTGTTCGAAACGTTGCTCCATCGGCTCCACATAGCCGGTGTACAGGGCGTACGCGCCGGTGGCGGCCAGGGCGAATACCGCGCCCCAGATCCACTGCATGGATTTCTCGGCGCGCTGCTGAAAGGCCGCGAGCCGCGACGGCAGAGGTTCGTCTTCTTCAAGCATCGCGCGGGTCAGCAAACGGGATTCGCGTTCGAGCGCGCGCAGCAGTGTGCGGCACGGTTGGCAGTCCTGCGTGTGCGCCGACACTTCCTGGGCGCGCTTGCGTTCCAGTTGGCCCTCGACGTAGAGGAGCAGGGTCATCTCGTCGAGATGCTCATCAACATGCTCGGGGGACTGCCCGGATGGAGCATTGGGTATATCGCTCATGAGTTCCCTCCCGCCGCCAGCGCCGCGTTGCCTTCCAGCGCTTGCCGCAGTTCGTGGCGCGCGCGCAGCAGCACCACGCCAACAAAGGCTCTGCGCACGCCCAGCTCGTCGGCAATTTCGTCATAGCTCATCTCCGAGTAATAGCGCATCACCAGCGCCATGCGGGCGCGCTTCCCAAGGGAGCTGAGGGCCTTGCGCACTTCCACGCTGCTGCGCTCGCCGATCAGGCGGTCCAGCTGGCTGGGGTCGGGATGCTGCAGAGGAATGGTGTCGGAGTCCTCGGTTTCCTTGTCCTGGCGAATCTTGCGGCGCCGCAGGGTATCCCAGCAGTGGTTGGCCGCGACCTTATACAGCCAGCCGGTGAAGGGGCGCGATGAGTCGTATTGGTTGAGCTTGGCTCTCAGCTTCATAAAAACTTCCATCGTTGCGTCTTCGGCATCTTCGCGGGTGGGAAGCGCCCGGCGGCAAAACCGGAAAATCGCGGGAGCGTAATCGTGGTACAGCTCCCCCCAAGCCTGGGCATCACCTGCCCTGGCACGTGCGATTGCCTCCGTCGGTTCCGCTATTCCCGGCGAACTCATTCGGCCTGGTCTCAGAGCTTCCATAAGGTAGTACGCAGCAAAGGCGAAAAACTTACATGGTGCATTGGCGGGGTTAGCTCGGAGTTTAGAAACTGGCCGCCCGGAAACAGCCAGCAATCTATCAGAAAAACGAACGGCCCGGCAGTGTGGCCGAGCCGCTTCGAGTGGGTAAATGGGATTTAAAGCCTCAGGCGAGGCCCCAGGGCTAGAAGCTGACCTTGGCGGCGATTTGCAGCCCTCGGGGGCCGCCACTGCCGAGGAAGGGGTAACCGATGCCGACGTCGCCGGTGGCGGTAAGCCGCAGACTGCCGATAGACCGGCCGTCAGGACCCACGCCATTTGGCGCCGCATCGGCGATGAACGATGGCAGAAGCGGACTGGCAAAGTTGGGATGGTTAAACAGGTTATAGGCCTCGAAGCGGAGTTCCAGTTTGACGTGTTCCGAAAGCGAGGTATTTTTGTAAATGGAAAAATCAAACTGGCGGAAATGAGGGCCGATCAGCGAATTGCGCCCCTCATTGCCGAAATGACGCGTGCCGGGAATGCAGGTGTCTGCGAAACCGTCGCCGCCGCCCGCCGGGAAAGTGCATGGCGCGGCGAAAGAGGTCAGATCGAGATATTGCGTAGGGTCACTCTTGTTGTAGTGGATGGGCGCGACCACGTCAGGCCTGCCGAAAAATTCTCCGCTGCCGTCATAATCGTCCTGAAAGTTGTAGTTCAAGTGGAAAGGCTGGCCGGACTGCATCGTAACGATGCCATTTACGCCCCAGCCGTCGGTGACGCGCTGCCAGCTACCCTTGCGATCGGGAAACTGGTAGACAAAATTCCAAGTGAAACGGTTGCGTACATCGAAATTCGAATTGCCGCGATTGGAGGCAATCGGAGCGGTGCTGTCGTTAGGCTGCGAAGCATTGGGTACGTAGTCTTCGCCGTCGCTGGCGTCGTCGATGGAATGCGACCAGGTGTAGTTCACGGTGGAGGTAAAGCCGTGCCAGTCGCTTACGCGCAAGCTGGTTTGCAGCGCGTTGTAGTTCGAATTGGCGGAACCTTCCTGGTAGTTGATGTAATACAGCGACGAAAAACCAGGGGCGCCTTGATAACGGCGCGGCACGGTCCCATCGTTAATGCAATCGCAACCTAGATCGGCGGCGGTGATTTGCGCCTGGCTGGGCTGATTGATGTCGCGGAAGCGGAACAGTTTGTGTCCGTTGGACCCGACGTAGGCAATCTGCAGCATGGTCCTTCTGGAAAGTTCCTGCTGAAAATTCAAATTGAAATTCTGCATATACGGAGTGCGAATATGCGGATCCACACCGAAGGCATCGGATAGCGGAGCCACATTGGGGAATACCGGATCGACGGTGTTTAACGGCAGCGCATTGCCGGCAAAGTCGGTGGCCACGGTGGCAAAGGAAATGGGGTTCGGACCAAAGCCGCTATAGGCCGGTCCGGGGTCAAAAATCGGAGCCCACGGCAGATGCCCGAGGAACATGTCCTGCGAGAAGGCATCGTAGAAAATTCCGTAGCCGGCGCGCACCACGGTTTTACCCGTGCCGGTTACATCCCAGGCCACGCTGACGCGCGGTCCCCAGTTGTTGTAATCGGGCTGATACAAACGGCTCTGGCCGACGTTGAATCCCAGGCCGGTGGTAGTGTCGACGTTGGTGAAATTTCCGTGTTTTTCCTGCATCAGGCCGAAATAGTCGAATCGCAAGCCGAGGTTGATGGTCACGTTTCTTTTCCACCGGAAGCTGTCCTGGATGTAGCCGGCGTGAGAATTCTCGAAAGTGTTGCGGTTGGAATTTCCCTGGGCCTGGGTGGAAGAGAAAATACTGGGGTCTGGAACACCGCCGATGAAATCGTTGAACGAATCGAAGCCGAGCTTGCCGCGGAATCCGCGATTGAAAATTTGAGAGATGGAGGTGCGGCGGAATTCATAGCCGAATTTGATGTCGTGTTTTCCGGCTTTCCAGGAGATACCGTCGATGTAATGCCAGTTAGTGTCGACGCGCTGCCGCGGATCGCCGTTGTCGGCGCCCAGCGGAGCGACCCCTGAAACACTGATCTTCGGAAGGCCCAAATTATAGGCATCGGCATTCGGCGTGCCCGGGCTGACGGTGTTCAAGCCAATGCTGGTGGGATCAAAGCCGCGGTCCTGGGGGAAGAATCCTTCGGCGAAGCGATTCCAGCCGAGACGCGCTTCGCTGACGATGGAGGGAGTGATGGTGGAAACATAAGAAATGGAGACCAGTTGCACGCGGGTCGGAGTGGACGTGTTGTAGCCTGGCACCAAGCCGCCGCCCACCAGGGCCAACGGAAAACTCTGGCTGCTGTCGCCCACGTAGTAGCGCCCGGTCAGCAGATTATTTGTGTTGAAATTGTGATCGATTTTCACAATGGCGCTGTCGACCCGGTTGGAAAAAGGTGTGGCCAGCGAAATATTGGCGGTGACCGGGGTCTGTCCGTCGGTGCCATCAGAGAGACATGATCCACCGAGATTCGGCGTGGGCCACGGATTCAGCGCCAGTAGTTTGGCGATGACTGGGTTTACGACTCCACCGTTTGCCGCCGTGGCGGTGGCGATGTCCTGTGCGGTGGGCACGCAGGCGGTGCTGGCTTCGGCGCCCTTTTCACGCATGGCTTCATAGTCGATAAAGAAAAATGTTTTGTCTTTGCGAATCGGTCCACCCAGCGCGCCGCCGAATTGATTGTTGTGGAAGGGATTTTGCGGCGAGCCAACTTCGTTGAAATAGTTGCGGGCATCGAGAGCGTTGTTGCGGAAGAATTCAAAACCGGTGCCATGGAAACTATTGGTGCCGCTTTTGGTCACGATATTGACGACTCCGCCGGCGCTGCGGCCATATTCGGCTTCGAAGTTGGACATGACGTGCAGCTCTGCGATAGCTTCGATAGGCAGAATTGTTGCAGGCGTACCGAAAACTCCGGCTTCGTTGATCGACGGATCGTTGCGGTAGCCGTCGTTCATGTCGGTGCCGTCGAGCAGGAAGTTGTTGGAACGGCCTCGCGCGCCATTCACCGAAAAGATGCCATAGGAGCCTGGCGAGTCAGTGATCTGGTCAGGGGAGCCGGCCACACCGGGGACGAGAAAAATCAGCTTTTGATAGTCGCGTCCATTTACTGGGAGATTGGTCACCACCGTGGATTCGATGATGCCGCCGAGAGTATTGGAACTGGATTCCACCTGCGGCAGGGTGTCACCGGAAACTTCTACGGTCTGCGAGACGTCGCCGGGCTGCAAAGTTACGTCCGCACGGCGCTCGATGGAAACCTCGACGCTGATGCCGTTTACCACGCCGATTTTGAAGCCGGATCTTTCGACGGTGACGCTGTACGTGCCGATGGGCAGCTCTGGAGCGGAATAACTGCCATCGTCTCCGGTGGTTACCGTGCGCACAAGTCCGGTGTCAGTGTTTTTTACGGTGACCGTCGCGCCGGATACCGCGAGGCCGGACGAATCGGTCACGGTGCCGAGAACTGTTCCTCGAAATGTTTGGCCATAGGCGGACGAGCCCATAGCGGTGAGGATGAAGAGCGAGGCCACAACAACAAGGCGGACTATGGCGGGGCGCACTACGGCGAGGCTGCGGAAAAATCCAGTCATCAAAGTCTCCTCAGTTTGTTTACGGTTCACGAGCACGCACTCCACAAAATCGTTGCGGGCTTCCCTCGAAGAAGGTCCGTCGTGAGCAATAAGTACGAATACAGTAACCGCGCGTGCGCGGAGGCGTCAAGCAGGCAAAAACTAGGCGGTTATCAGGTGATGATAGCCGTGGAAGATCGCCCTATCGTTCTCCGGGGTTAATTGGTGCAAATAAGGCTTTTACAACTTTTTACAATAGTTTGCGAAGCCTTGACACACTCGCCTGGAGAGTTCTTTATAGTCCTGTTCGGCCATGGGAGTGACGGAACTGGCGAGGCTTGCAAATGTCTAAGAAGTGGAGATTGACGGAGCGCACGCGAACACTGCTGACTCTGGAGCTGGCCATTGTGCTGCCCGCGGCTGCCCTGCTCGGTTTCAGCATCTGGAACCTAAAGCATATCCAGCGCTCGGAGGCCATCGAAGCGGCCATCCAGCGGGACTTCTCGCACGTGCTGAAAATCGCGGAAAAGAAGACCTGGCATAAGGCCAACGAGATAGTCGCGCCAGTCCGTAAGGAGTTCCCCAACTCGGACGAGGACCGCGCCACCATCACGGCCAAGCTCGAGCAGATCCTTGCGGAGCATCCTGAGTATTCGTATGCCTTTGTCTACGACAAGGACAAGAATTTGATGGTGAGCCGGTTGCAGCCGGCGAAGGGAAATGACCCGGGATTCTGCGCAAGCGCACAGGAAGCGATCAACATGACGTTAACCTGGTTGCCTGTGGAATCAACCATGATGGCGATGAATGTTCGAAAGATGGCCATGAAAGACGAAGACCCGGTGGGGTTTTATGGCTGGTGGGCGCACAGGGAGAATCTGCACAGCTACTGGAACATTACCTATTTCATCCCTCCAGGAGTGTCCAAGGATCGCACGGTGCTGGGAGTGGTGGGTTTTGACGCCGATTATCTTCGCAATACTTTCTTTCCCGCGGTAATGAAGGAAGTGTTGACCAGCAAGAACGAGCTGATGCTGACCGAATCGAATCCGCCGGTGATGATGATCCATCCGTCGAAAGAGTCCACGCCATGGATCAGCTCGGCAAATTGGGATGGAGCGAAGCCGGAGGCGGAACGTCCTTTTGAATATGTTTTTCCGGACTTGACGATGGCCATCAAATACCAGGGCACGACCGTAGCGGACATTGGGGCGCGCTTCCGCAGATACAACTACATCGTGCTGGGCGCGCTGGCGCTGTTCATGGCCGGAGGAGTTTTGCTGACGTATCGCAACGTGTCGAGGGAAATGACGCTGGCCCGGCTGAAATCCGATTTCGTCGCCAACGTTTCGCACGAATTGCGCACACCGCTGGCGCTGATCCGGCTGTATGCCGAAACGCTGGAGCTGGGACGCCTGACCGCCAAAGAAAAATACCAGGAATATTTCCGCATCATCCGCGAAGAAAGCGAACGACTGACCGCGCTGATCAACAATATCTTGGATTTCTCGCAGAATCGACGCGGGACGCAAGGAATACGAATTCCAGGAAACCAATCTGGCCGAACTTGTGCATGCCACCCTGGAATCCTACCGCTTCCAGATCCAGCAAAACGGTTTCGGCTTCGAGGAGAATATTTCGCCGGATATCCCGCCGGTAAACGTGGATCGCGAAGCCATTGCGCGTTCGCTGCTGAACCTGGTGAACAACGCGCTGAAGTATTCGAAAGATCAAAAATACATCGGCGTGAGGTTGTACCGCTCGAACGGCTCGGTGAATCTGGAAGTGCGGGACCGTGGCATCGGTATTCCGGCGAACGAGCAGGAGAAAATTTTCGAGAAGTTTTACCGCTGCGGCGATCCGCTGGTGCACAACGTCAAGGGTTCCGGGCTGGGCCTGTCGCTGGTGAGGCATATCGCGCGGGCCCATGGCGGTGACGTGCTGGTGGAAAGCGCGCCGGATAAAGGCAGCAAATTTACGATCGCGATACCGCTGGTGACACCACCTCAAACTGGGACCGCAATGGCATGAAAACTACAAATGTGAATGTCCCCGCCAAGAACAAGGGAGAGCGTATGGGCGCAGCGAAGATTCTGATCGTGGAAGACGAGCCGAACATGGTGGCCGGGTCTGCGCGATAACTTCGAATACGAAGGGTTTCAGGTGCTGACCGCGCTCGACGGCGTGGAAGGACTTGAGAAAGCGCTGAAAGATTCGCCGGACCTGGTGGTGCTGGACGTGATGATGCCGCGCATGAGCGGGCTGGACGTATGCAAGCAGCTCAAGGCCAAGCGGCCGTCGATTCCCATCATCATGCTGACCGCGCGCGGCCAGGAAGTGGACAAAGTGGTCGGGCTGGAACTGGGCGCCGACGATTACGTCACCAAGCCATTTTCGATTCGCGAATTGCTGGCGCGCGTGAAGGCAGTGCTGCGCCGCTCACAAACGCTGCCGAAAGAAGAGGACCGCTACACGTTCGGCGATGTGGAAGTGAATTTGCGCAGCTACCAGGTGATGCGTAATGGCAGTCCGGTGGAATGTTCGGGCAAGGAGTTCGATCTGCTGAAACATTTTCTGTGTCACTCCGGTGAAACGTTGAGCCGCGACCGGCTGCTCGATGAGGTTTGGGGTTACGAGAATTTTCCGACTTCGCGGACAGTGGACGCGCATATCGTTCGAATCCGGCAGAAGCTGGAACCGGTGCCGGACCAGCCTCGATATTTTCTGACGGTGCACGGAGTGGGCTACAAATTCGTGGGATGAAATGAACATGATGACGAAAACCGCAGAAACGCGAAATCGGATCGGCAAACCACCGGGTAATCATGCCGTACGGGAAACCAAACGCGGCACGGATGCACAAACGCGTCGAAACGCGCCAGCCACTCGTGCTGCGAATTCCACGGAGAGCCTGCTGTCGCTGAAGCAGGAGCTCGAAGCGGTGCGCCGCGAACACAACAAACTGCAGCAGGCCATTTATGAGGCAGCCCAGGTGCAGCGAAGACTGTGCGCCCCGCGCGAGATGGTCTGGGGCGATTTCGAAATCGCCGGCGAAAGCTTTCCGGTGCGCCATTTGTCGGGAGATTTTTTCAAGGTAATGGAGCTTGGCTCCCAACTGGGGCTGGCGCTGGGAGACATCGCGGGCAAAGGACTTTCCGCGGGAATCTGGCAAGCGCACTTGATGGATTTGATCCAGCGCTGCGCGCGAAATTATCTGCATCCCGCGGATGCCATCGCCGGCGTCAATCGCGAGCTTTGCCAGGATCTTGGCGAGCCTCCGATCACCGCACTTTTCTTTGGCCGCCTCGATGCCGAACGAAATGAGCTGGTGTACTGCAACGCCGGCCTGCCGGCTCCGGTGCTGATGCGGCGCGACAAATCAATGGAGCGACTGGAAGACGGCGGCCCGATGCTGGGCGCGCTGCAGGAAGCGACCTACAACGTGGGGACCGTGCGCATGGGCCCCGGCGATATGTTGCTGGCGTACTCCGACGGGCTGACGGAATGCCGCAATCCGCGCGACGAGGAGTTCGAAACGCGGCGGCTGTCGGCGGCGGCCAAAGCGATGAGCGGCGCGAACGCCAACCAGGTGCTGTTCTCCACGCTTGCGGCGGTGCTGGATTTCGCCGATTCGTGCCCGCCGAACGACGACTTGACGCTGCTGGTGATTCGCCGCTGCGAAGCCGCGGTGAGCAAGCGCGTGTCCGATAGCGAAAAGGATTTTTCGATGGCCGGGCGACGGTTCGCGCAGGTTGCGAGACCGGGGCAGGCCGCGAACTGAACAATTTCAGATAGCGGCACGCGTCACGACGAGCCCAAAACTGCTTCGCGGGTTCGACGGTATGGGTGTGCCTGAATTCGAAACGCGAAACGGAGGATGCGCCATGGCGACCGAATCGGCTTTATTGTTCAGGGAAGAAACCCGGGCTCACCTGAGTCTCGAACAGCCGCCGGCAGTGTCTCCCGAAGTCTTGACGGGGATCTACACCGCTCACTACCGGCACGTACTGCAAATCTGTCGCGGATTCTTTCGGCAGCAGGAAGACGCCGAAGACGCGGCGGCGGAAGTTTTCCTGAAGCTGTACCGGGTGCTGCATCAAAAGGACGAAACCGTTCCTTTTCGTCCGTGGGTCTCCAAAGTGGCCGGAC
Source organism: uncultured Acidobacteriota bacterium (assembly GCA_963819625.1). Taxonomy (GTDB): domain Bacteria; phylum Acidobacteriota; class Terriglobia; order Acidiferrales; family UBA7541; genus Acidiferrum. Next base: position 1,258,100 of record CAWFWY010000011.1, on the reverse strand, counting down.
ACCACTGCATCGACAAGCTGCGCAAAAAAATGCGCGAGAAGAGTCTGTCGCTGGAGGAAGTCGACGTGAGCGGGTTCGCTGACCGCTCGACTCCTTCGCCGCTCACTGAAATTCTGCGCAAGGACGAACAGCAGCGCATCCGGGAGCATCTGACGCGTTTGCCAGAGAGACACAAAGTCGCGCTGGTGCTGCGTTATTACAAGCGAATGAGCTATTCCGAAATTGCCAGCGCCCTAAATATGCGCCTGCCTACGGTCAGGGTGATGATTTATCGAGCCAGAGTTTACTTGAAGCGCAATCTGCGGCGCGCGGACAAACCGGCAACCCGGCAACATTCGCAAAAAACGCGTGAGAGCTGGGACACTGCCGCTTAGTTGACGATGGCGTGAGCGATTTTCAGCCACCAGGGCGAGTTGTGGGTGAACGTGTAGGTAACGATGACCTGGCCGAGTGCGAAAGCCGGAAGCCCGTATAAATAGACGGAATGAATGCGCCGGTTGACGATGAGGTCGCGCACCACACCGAGAAGGATCAGCACATCCACGCCGGCATAAAAGAATGGTGGCGGCAGCAAATACGCCGGAAAACGCCCAAAGCCCGCGGCGGTAAGCGCGCACGAAGCGATCAGGATGAGGCGGCGATGGAGCTCCGGCTTTTTTCGCCAATAAATTGCCAGCGCAAACGGAATGCTGAAGGCGATCATGTCGAACAATGGAACGATGAGAAATCCTTCCGCGTCAGTGGCCCCCTGGCGAATGTGAAAGCGCGCCATGGCGATGGCCGTCGAGACACCGACAAGCAGGACGGCAACCCCCAGGGCCAAACCAAACCAGCCGGTCTGGCGGTGCAAGCGCACATTGCGGGTGCGCACCAGCGCAGACTGAAAGATGAAAAAGAGCAGCCACCCGGTGAAAACGACGGCGTGAAGATAAAGAATAGCGGGAGGGGGCACGGCGGGATGGAACAGGTTCTTGTTTATCGTATGGCTGAAGCCGTACACCAAAACCCCAGCAACCAGCAGTGACATAAAAAAATAGAAATAGTTATTCAGGAAACCCGCGCGACTGACAGGCCGGGTAGTTGCGCCGATGGAACTGGCGCCGATTGGTCTTGTGGTGGCCATGGGCTGGGCGGCGTGATGGTACTACAAACTGAAGTCGTTGCGCGGGGTTTTGGACCTTGCGAGGCGATGCGGTACAGTTGAGGCACGTCCCGCTGTGGTCTTGAGCGCTGACTTCACGCGATAGTTTTTCTCATGCGAAGCAGCCGCAGTTTCAAAACATGACACAAAATTTGCCATCGCTTGTAATCGTGGGGCGCCCCAATGTGGGCAAATCCACGCTTTATAACCGGCTGACCGGAACGCGGCGCGCCATCGTCACCGACGAGCCCGGGATCACCCGCGATCGCATATACGGCAAAGCCGAATGGCGCGGGCGCGCGCTGGAAATTGTGGATACCGGCGGAATGGTGCCGGACGACAAGGCTTTAATCCCGCGCGAAATTCTGCGGCAGGCGCGCGTGGCGATCGAAAATGCCGCGATGCTGGTGCTGGTCGTCGATACGCACGCGGGCATCACGCCGCTCGATCAGGAGCTGGCGCGGCTGCTGCGCACCACCGGCAAGCCGTTCGTGATTGCCGCCAACAAAGTGGATGCGCGTTCGCAGGAAGCGAACATCGCGAGCTTTCACTCCCTGGGCGTGCCAGTGTTTCCGATCGCGGCGGAACATGGCACGGGGATCGACGATTTGCTGGACGCGGCGCTGGCGCAGGTGAAGGTGGTCGCGGCGGTCGAGGAAGAAAAACGGCCGGACGTGATCGAGGTGGCAATTATCGGGCGGCCCAATGTGGGGAAATCCACGCTGCTGAATCGTCTGGCGGGCGAAGAACGCTCCATTGTGTCGCCCATTCCCGGAACGACCATGGATAACGTGGACACCGAAGTGACGCGCGACGATCGCACTTACCGCTTCGTGGATACTGCGGGCATCCGCCGGAAGGGCAAGACCACGCTGGTGGCTGAAAAGCTGAGCGTGGTAATGGCGCGGCGCGGGCTGGAGCGCTGCGACGTGGCGCTGCTGATCGTGGACGGCGAGCAAGGGGTGACGCAGGGCGACGCACAAATCGCGAACTACGCGGAACAGTCGAACCGCTCGGTGGTGATTGTCGTCAACAAATGGGACCTGGCGGTAACAGCCGCCAGCAAAGCGGAGGCCCGCGACGCCGCCAGCGCCAAAGGCAAATCGCGCAGGGCGCCGGGCGAGCGGCACCGGCCGGAAGATTTCGAAACGGGGCGGCTGCTCTTCGAATACGAAAAAATGATTCGCGGCAAATTGAAATTCCTCAGCTATGCGCCGATTGTTTTTCTTTCCGCCGCCAGCGGCGAGCGGGTGGAAAAACTCTGGCCTCTGATCATCCAATGCTGGAACGCGCGGCGCAGGAAAATTTCCACGCCGGAGCTGAATCGCTGGCTCAAGGAAGAAGTGGACTTGCAGCGCGGCACCACGCCAAAGGCCCGGCCGGTGCGCATCTACTACATCACGCAAGCCAAAATCGCGCCGCCGACATTCCTGATGTTCACCAACCAGAAAAATCCGCTGCATTTCAGCTACGAACGCTTCCTGGAAAACCAGATACGCGGGAAATTCGATTTCGTGGGCACGCCGATTCGGTTTATCCAGCGCTTGCGCACCCGCCGAGACAAAAACAGCGAATCGGATAACTGAGTAGTGAGTTAGATTTCGGCACTAACCCCGCTGCTGACAACTTACGAATGACCCAGCTGTTCGACTAGCCCTACTCTTGCGCCAGGGCCGGGCGCTCTCGCCCGCTAACCCGCTCGCTATCCGCTTGACAGGGGAGTGCCCGCGGAATAACTTCGCACTCAACGCGTCTTGGCGTCCAACTTGGTTCCCGGCGGCTTATGGAGGATCCCGCGATGCAACCTGGTCAGCAACGTGGGACATGCGCATTTGCCGTACTGGCTGTCTTTATTCTGGCACTAAGTCTTCTGTCCGCGGCCGTCTTTGCTAATAAAGAGCCCAAGATCTACCCGGAAGAAGGCAAAATCGTGGCAACTGGTCTCAGCGAGTGGGTCGTAAATAGTCAGCACCAACATGCCCATACCTACACAGTCGAGACCGACACGAAATCTTACCTGTTGGAGTGTGGCCATAAGCCGGTATTCGGCTCGATGGGCGAGGAATGCGGAGGAAGCAATAAGCTGCAACTCGGAGATGTGATTCACTTCCGCATCGAGAAGGATTGGGTCTACATCCCGATAAACAAATCCGGCAATTCTACCGGCGAAGAAAAACTTCGCGTTATGAGCGCGGCGCTGAAAGCCTCCCCGGCCAACAGACCCTAGGCCTCTCCAGAGGAGACCGAAACGAAGCCACCGGCCTCAAAGTGAGCGACCCCGCTGCATTTCAGCTATGAACGCCTCCTGGGAAAACCAGATACGCGGGAAATTTGACTTCGTGGGCACCCCGATTCGGTTCATCCAGTGCCTGCGCACCCGCGGAGACAAAAATAGCGAATCGGATAACTGAAGTCGTAGCTCCCCGGCAGAACGCCCCTACTCGAACTGCTTTCGGAAAGCCGCGAATTGCTGCTTTAGATCTGCGATGTCCCTTCGAAGTTCGGCCAATTCTGAGGACAAGCGAGAAAACTCATCCGTCTTTTCCCGGTCCGGTGCTGCCGAAAGTTCCTGTGCCGCGGTTGAGCTGACTGGCTTCGCATCGCCTGACAATAAATGGATGTAGCGGGATTCCTTCGTGCCAGGCTGCCTGGCCAGCACCTTGGCGAGCGATGGCTCTCGATTCATCAGTCGCTGCAGAGCCGACTGCGCTTCGCTCAAATCTTCGAATGGATGCATACGCTCGGCGCGCGTGCGCAGTTCGCCCGGTGTTTGCGGGCCGCGAAGCAGCAACTCGCAGAACAAGGCCGCCTCACGGCGATCGAAGTTGAAGGCCTCCTGTAGACGGTGCTCGTATTTGGTGACGCGGCTATCCGCGGCGCTGACCGAGCGAGCCAGGGAATTGTCCTGTAGTGTACGCAACGCATCGCGAACGGAGTCTTCGTCGAGGTTCATGACCGGGTCGCGGTTGGATTTCTGGTTGCAGGCGTTGACCAGGGAGTTGAGGGAAAGCGGATAATAATCGGGAGTGGTAATTTCTTTTTCCAGCAACGCCCCGAGTACCCTGGCTTCTATTTCATTTAGAACGATATTCACAGTTTCGAATGATACCGGAAGTGCGGCGCACGCCCAACACCATGACTGACGCCGCGCTTCCCGGAAACTGATCCGTTACCGATCACTGAGGCGCGTTGACAAGGCGGTATTTTGGCTTAGGATGAAGAGGTTCCCGCCCCCGCCGGTGAACAGAAGTGTGGTGAAGCAGCAATGTCCAGCAACGGCACAGCCGCGCAAACGGCCGCAGAAAATTCCGAGAATTTCTATCGCATCGGCGAAGTGAGCCGCCTTGCAAACATCAAACCGTTCGTGCTGCGCTACTGGGAATCGGAATTTCCCATGCTGGACCCGGTGAAGAGCCCCAGCGGCCACCGCATGTATCGCCAGCAGGATCTGGACATGGTGTTCAAGATCAAGCGGCTGCTGTACGACGAAGGGTTTACCACCGAGGGAGCGAGGCGGCACCTGCGCGAGCAGGCCGGGCTCGATCCCGAAGCCGGCGATAGAGCGGGCGGCAGCGAGGACACGCCGCAACTGCTGAGCCGGAAAATGTTGCTGGATCTCCGCGATACGCTGCGCGCTTTCTTGACGCTATTCGAACGCCGGTGATAGCCTTGAAGTCCCAGGCTACGAAAAGTTTTTCAACCGGTCGGGACGTAGCGAAGCCTGGTATCGCGCACCCTTGGGGTGGGTGAGGTCGCTGGTTCGAATCCAGTCGTCCCGACCATTCGCATTTCCAAAATCCACTAACATACCGTCAGTATCAATGGGCTGTTGCAGGGGAACTTTGTTGCTTCCCTGGTGTCCAACGTAACAGGTGACATCCCGGCAGGGGTGTGGAAGGGGGCTCCCATGCTCGAAGCCAAGGGACTCTCCAAGTCGTTCGGTTCCGTGCCAGCTGTTCGCGACATTAATTTTTGCCTGGCACCCGGGCAGGTTCTGGGCTACCTGGGTCCAAACGGCTCAGGAAAGAGCACTACCGTAAAGATGCTCACTGGCCTGCTGGAGCCCTCGGACGGGCAGGTTGTTTGTGACGGCCAGGATATTCGCAGCAACCTTACTGCGTATCGAAAACGGCTCGGCTATGTGCCGGAAGAAGCCGAACCTCTATCCCTATCTGACCGGCGAAGAATATCTGGAAATGGTGGCGATGTTACGCGCAATGGCCAAGCCGCGCAGAAAAAAAGCCATTCGTTCACTGCTGGAACTTTTATCGCTGTGGCCCCACCGGCACATCACGATGGGCTCGTACTCCAAAGGAATGCGGCAGCGCATTTTGCTGATTGCGGCGTTGATGGACAAGCCTGATGTTCTGATTTTGGATGAGCCACTGTCCGGCCTCGATGTGACCTCCGCTCTGATTATCAAAAACCTGATTGTGGCTTTGAGTTCGCGCGGGAAAGCGATCTTTTATTGCTCGCACATTCTTGAAGTCGTAGAAAAAGTCTGTTCGCATCTGATTATTCTCCGCAAGGGTGTAGTGATCGCCCAGGGAACGACTGGCGCCGTTCTGGAGCAGATCGGTAAGTCGACATTGGAAGGCGCATTCCTGCAACTCGTCGAAGAACGGGACGTCGCGCAAGTGGCGGCCGACATCGTTGACGTGGTGGTTTCGGCATGATGCTGCATGCGCGAAAATTTGTGTTAATACGATGGGCGATATTCACCCGAAGCCAGTTCGGGTCGTTGCTGCGCGTGTTCATCGGGCGCGTTTTTCAAGGGGAGCATGAAGCAACTGGCAACGAAATAGGCATGGGCATCGCCGTAATCGTCATTTTGTTGGCGATGCCTGGAGTGCTGGCTTCCCTGCTGATGTTTGAAAAATATGGATCGTTGATCCGTTTTTTGCGGGGCGATGGAGTCTTTGATCCTTTTACCGCCACCCTGCCCGACGAATATTTCTTCATCGTGCTTTCCATGTTTGTCACCGGGGCCGCCGCGTTGTGGCGATGGGACAGCTTTTTTCTGGATCGGCGCGATTATATGAACCTCGTGCCGCTGCCAATCTCAATGCGCAGTATTTTTGCGGCAAATTTGTGCGCGGGCTTCGCTTTAGCCGGTTTGTTCGCAGTGGTCGCCAACGCCGCTTCCATTGTTTTCTTTCCCGTGGCGGTCCTGGGCTCGCAAGATTCGTTCTCGCTCCTGATTCGGTTCGCCGCCGGGCACGCCGTCGCCGTGCTGGTGGCCAGCACTTTTAGTTTTTGCTTTGTGCTTGCGATGGCTGGTCTGCTGTTGACGCTCTTCCCGGTGGCGATGTTTCGCAGGGTTTCCGCTGTGGCGCGATTTGTAATGGCCATGGGTCTGTTCGCGCTTCTGGCCAGCAGCTTTACTGTCCCTCAATACCTATCCGGTGCTTTCATCGCCCGGCATTACCGGGCAGCCTTATGGCCTCCGCTCTCGTTTTTGGGCTTGTTACAAACGGTCTGGGGCCGAGGCGGGCAAGCGCTCGTTGTCGAGATGACCGAAGCTGCGATGGGCGCGCTGGGACTGGCCGTACTTATCGCCACTGTGACTTACATTTCAAGTTTTCGCAGAGCTTTCACTCGTATCGCAGAATCTCCAGATGCCGGGCCGTTACCACGTGTAATATTTTCGTTCTGGCGGTTGCCGCTAATGAGCCGCATGTTCAGCAAGCCTGCGGAACAAGCTTGTTATCAATTTGTGGGTACGACGATTCTTCGCAGTGACAGTCATCTGCAGATTGTTTCCGGGTTTATGGCTATCGGGATCGTAGCTGCCGCCAATGTGCTAAGTTCCGCGCCTAATCTCAGAGAAATCGTTTCAGGAAGCAGCCCGACGTTCCAATTCTTGTCTGTGCCTCTCATTCTTGCCTATTGTCTGGTGATTGGCGTTCGTTTTGCGTTTGATATTCCCGCGGACCTGCGGGCGAATTGGATTTTCAGGTTCAGGCTGGAGCACGGCTGGCACGAAGCGAGAAAAATAACGCGTGGCATCTTGCTGTTTTTTTCTCTTTCCTGGCTTGTGCCCTTATGTTTTCTATTCACGCTGGTATTCTGGGGCTGGATGGCGGCGCTGCTTCACACTGTTCTCTTGGTTTTGTGCACCGTTGTCCTGATTGAGCTGTCGCTCTTCAACTTTCGCAAGATTCCTTTTACCTGTTCGTATCCCGCATTCAAAAGTCACTCGGGAGTTGTTGCGTTGATTTATTTATTCGGATTTCTTGTTTTTACCCATTATGTCGGGCAACTGGAGTACTGGTCGTTGGCCTACCCATGGAGAGCGCTTTGGTTTGTGCCCCTGTGTTTGTCTGTCCTCATCGTGTTGCACGTGCACCGAGAGCGTCAGTTGGACATGGACAAGACGTTGATTTTTGAAGACGCGCCAACAAGCACCTTTTAACTGCCTTCCACGCGCGGAAGAACTCAACGTTTTTGCCACTTTCTGACACAGCCTTACATTTTTTTGGAAACGTTGTGGGACGAGTTGCCCGTCTTCGTTTGAAAATTCGCGTATCCTTGTTGAGCAGGCTGGTTAAATTGGTTACGCAACAATTCCTTACATGACACACATACTGTTAACTAACGACGACGGCTACGAAGCGCCGGGTTTGCGCGCGCTGGCCGCGGAATTTGCTGAATTTGCCACCGTGAGCATCGTTGCGCCGAGCCGCGAACAGAGCGGCGCAGCGCAATCCTTGACGCTGCGGCAGCCCATCGTGTGCCACCCGGTCGGCGAGCGCGAATGGGCCATCGACGGGACGCCGGCGGACTGCGTGATCGTGGCGCTGCATAAACTTCTGCCGGAGAAACCCGACATGGTTGTGTCGGGAATTAATTTTGGCGCCAATCTTGGCGAGAACGTCTATTACTCAGGCACCGTGGGAGCCGCGCGGGAAGCCGCGCTGCACCATATTCCGGCGATCGCGATGTCGTTGTGTTCGAAGGTGCCCAAGGTGAGCTTTGAAAATGCCGCACGGGTGGGGCGCTCCGCGGCTGAAATTGTTTTGAAAGAAGGGTTGCCGGACCAGGTGCTGCTGAATGTGAATGTGCCGGAGCCCTGGACGGGCGGCGTTTCGTTTACTCGCCAGTCGAAGAAAATTACGCGCAATCAATTGAGCGAGGGCAAAGACCCGCGCGGGCGCATGTATTTCTGGCTGTTCGAACAGAAAATCAATCAGGACGTGGACGCGGAGACGGATTACGCCGCGATTTTTGCAGGCAACGTTTCGATCACGCCGTTACACCTGGACCCTACGCACACGGAATCGCTGAATCATTTGTCGCACTGGGCTGGGCCGATTGGCGCGGCGTTTAAACGGAAAAGCTAGCTTTTTGCTGCTGAGGATCTAGCAGGAACCGTTCTTCGATCATTACCAAAATCCCCACACGTGTGGGGCACCGAAAAACTTCATCTAAAACTTCGCCTCCTAATTTTTCTCGTTCGCGAGTTTCACGCCTCACAAACTCGAATTTAGTGGGTGGCTTCGGCGGTGGCGGTAACGAAAGCCATGCCGTTCTTGCGCATCGCTTCGTTGAGGGCTGGCACATCGGTGGAAAGCACTTCGTGCCATTTCGTAAGCTGCACGTCGAGTTTTTGATTTAACTCCGCGAAGACTCCCAATTCCCCTTCGGTTGGCTGAGCATCGGCGCTGTCCACCGCTCCCTGCAGGTAGCCGAGCCAGCTGTTCATCTTCGTAGGGTAGTTCAACTCGTCCTCGCTGGCTTTGGAATTCACCTGGATCAGCTCGTCTTCGATCGCGCCGATTTTCTTGCGTAATTCCTTGGACTGCTCGATGACCGGCTTGGCGTCGGCTTTCGATGACCAGCGCTTTTCCACCAGGTTCAGCTGTACGCGCAGGTCGCGAATCGCCAGGATTGCTCGGTTCATTTCTTCCTGGCGGTCGCGCAGCTTCAGCATCAGGTCGAATTGCTTCTGGAGGTCGTCGGTCGAGGTTTTTATTCGCGGCTCGATCTTCACTTCTATCGGCGCGGTGGAAGTTTTCCCCGCGACCGTAAGCCGCGCTTGATACGTTCCCGCCATGACCAGCGGCCCGACGGGGTCGCCTTCATCGTAAATCGCAGCCGGGATTTTTACCGGCGGCTCGTAGCGCAAATCCCAGAAGAAAAGATTTGCCCCCGCTTTGGCGGGGATATGCTCGGCCTCTGAATCCCGCTCTCCCTCATCGGGAGCTTCTTCGGTCTTTTTTTCTTCGCTGCTGTAAGTGCGAATCACTTTTCCCTGAGCGTCCAGAATCTCGAGCTTGGCCGGTTCTTTCGGCTCTTCTTTCAGGAAGTAGTAGAGCGGGGCGCCGCTGGCAGGATTTTCTCCGATGGCATATCGCCGGCGCTTGCTGTGGCCCATACGCGTGCGCAGCACCGTGGAAGGAGCAAACAAGCGCGCATCCTCGTTGATGTTTGCAGCCTTCATCTGCCGCAGTGGATCGATATTATCGAGCGACCAGAACGAGCGGCCGTGGGTGGCGACCAGCAAATCGTCGTCATGAACGATGAGGTCGTGAATCGGCGTGGTGGGCAGATTCAACTGCAAAGTCTGCCAGTGGGTGCCGTCGTCAAACGAAACCCAGATGCCCGTTTCCGTACCTGCATACAACATGCCTTTGCGCTTGGGATCTTCGCGCACCGCGTGCACGTAGGAGCCGTCCGGCAGTCCGGTGGTGAGCATGGTCCACGTCTTGCCGAAATCGGCGGTCTTGAAAATGTAGGGCTTGAAATTGTCGAGCTTGTGCGCATCGACGGCGGCGTACGCGGTTCCAGCGTCGAATGGGCGAAGCTTCAATGAGGCTGATCATGGCCCATTCAGGAAAACCCTTGGGAGTGACGTTGCTCCAGGACTTGCCGTCGTCGCGGGTGAGCTGGATCAGACCGTCGTCGGTTCCCGCCCAGATCACGCCTTTTTGCTTCGGCGATTCCGCGACAGTAAAAATCAAATCGTAAAATTCGATGCTGGCCTGGTCGCGGGTGATGGGTCCGCCGGAATCCTGCTGCTTGGATTTGTCGTTGCGGGTCAGGTCCGGGCTAATGGTTTGCCAGGAATGGCCGCCGTCGGCGGAGCGAAACAGAAACTGCGCGGAGTGGTACAGCTCGTTGGGATCATGCGGCGAAAAAACAATCGGCATGGTCCAGGTGTAGCGATATTTCTGCGCCGCGGCGTTGTAGCCGTCGGGATCGAGCGGCCACTGCTGGATGTTTTGCGCCTGGTGCGTGCGTTTGTCGTAACGCGTGATGTCGCCGAAGTAAGATCCGGCATACACAATATTCGAATCCCGCGGATCGACAGCCACGTAGCCGCTTTCGCCGCCGCCCACGGCGTCCCAATCGGAGCGATCGATGTAGCCGTTGTCGCTGGCTGTGGCGATGCCCACGGAGCTGTTGTCCTGCTGCGTGCCGTAAATGTGATAAGGAAAATCGTTGTCGGCGACGATGTGATAAAACTGCGCGGTAGGCTGGTTGTTTTGCGTGGACCAGTTTCTGCCGCCATCTACGGAAATGGTGGCGCCGCCGTCGTTGCCATTGATGATGCGGTTGGGATTGTTGGGATCGATCCACAGGCCGTGATGGTCGCCGTGCGGAGCGTTGATGCGATCGAAAGTCTTGCCGCCGTCGGTGGAACGGAACAGGCCGGTGTTGGCGATATACACTTTGTTGGCATCTTTGGGATCGGCCCACACGTGGGTGAAATACCAGGCGCGCTGGCGGAAGCGGTGATCTTCGTTGATGAGCGCCCAGTTTTCTCCGCCGTCGTCGCTGCGGTAGAGGCCGCCTTTTTTGGCTTCGATTAACGCGTAGACTACGTTCGAATCTCCGCCGGAAACGCTCACGCCGATGCGGCCCAGCGGCCCCTCGGGCATGCCGTGGCCTTCCACGCGCTTCCAGGTAGTGCCGTCGTCATTCGAACGGAAGAGTCCGTCCTTGGCGCCGCCGCTATTCAGCGTCCACGGCGTGCGGTAGCCTTCCCACATCGCGGCGAAAAGCACGTGGGGGTTGTGCGGATCGAAAACCACGTCGATGCCGCCGGTGCGATCGTCGAGATACAAGACTTTTTCCCAGGTCTTGCCGCCGTCGCGGGTGCGAAAAATTCCGCGCTCGGTGTTTGGTCCGTAGGCGTGACCGAGCGCGGCGACGAAAACAACGTCGGGGTTCGTGGGATGCACGATGACCGCGCCGATGTGCCGCGAATCTTTCAGCCCGATGTTCGTCCAGTATTTGCCGCCATCGTTCGAACGGTAGACTCCATCGCCAAACGAAATGTTGCCGCGGATGCAGGCTTCGCCGGTGCCGGCGTATACAACATTGGGATCGGACTCGGAAACGGCGATGGCGCCGATCGAAGATACGCTCTGCTTGTCGAATAGCGGGTCCCAGGTAATGCCGCCATCGGCGGTTTTCCACACTCCGCCGGCCACCGCGCCCATGTAGTAAGTGTTGGGCTGGCTGACGACGCCGGTGACCGCGAGCGCGCGGCCTCCGCGAAACGGGCCGATGAGGCGCCACTTCATCGCGCCGTAGAGCTTAGGGTCGATGGTGGTGTTGGGATTAGCTGGTATTGGCGGGAGTCGCGGCGTGGCTCTTTTCCTGCGCGTTAGCGCCGCGGGCAAAAAAAATAACCAGAATGATTGCCAATGACGAAAAAATGGAGCGCATCTGCAATGCCTGCACCGAATCCTCCCAATGAAAAACGTGAAACGCGCCATCGTACAGCGAGTGGGGGCTGACACGGAAGTGTTTTCAGCATCAGGTGCGATGGGTTACGATGCTGAGCCCGTAACAACGTGGCAAACCTTATGTGTAAACATCGTGGCAAACGCTGCGACTAAAGAATTGGCACAAACAAAAACATACGACGTAATCGTTGTGGGCGCGGGAGTGTTCGGCGCGTGGACCGCGCTGCATCTGTCGCGCAAGGGACCGCGGGTATTGCTTGTGGACGCCTATGGCCCGGCGAACGCGCGCGCCAGCTCCGGCGGCGAATCGCGTATCATCAGAATGGGCTACGGCACCGACGAGCTGTACACCCGCTGGGCGATAAATTCGCTGGTGCAATGGAAAGAGCTTTTCGCGTCAGCGCCGGCATCGGCTTCCTCTCCGTTGTTTCACGAGACCGGCGTACTGTGGTTGGCCAGTGAAGGTGACAAGCAACTCGGCGCGACCAAGGATGTCCTGACGCGCCGCAAGGTGCCGTTCGAATCCCTGAATCGCAGTGCAATCGCAGGGCTATACCCGCAATTTGCTTTGCACGGGATCGACACCGGCATTCTTGAAACTGGCAGCGGCGTATTGATGGCTCGCCGCGCTGTTGTGGCGGTGGTCGAGCAAGCTACAAGCCACGGCGTGGAATATCGCCAGGCGGACGTCGCATCGCCAATATTCACGCAGGCCGGCACCTCTCACCTGGACGCCATCACAACCAGCAGCGGTGAAAAAATCGCGGCGGGACAATTCATTTTTGCCTGCGGCGCGTGGCTCGGCAAAGTGTTCCCTGAAATTCTGGGCCCGCGCATTTTTCCCAGCCGGCAGGAAGTTTTCTTTTTCGGTGTGCCGCCGGGAGACCAGAGTTTTGGGGCGAAGACGCTGCCGACCTGGCTAATCCAGCGCGACGAAGTGTACGGCATGCCCGATCTGGAATCGCGCGGCTTCAAGATTGCCCTGGACCACCATGGCGAGCGCGTCGATCCCGACACGCAATCTCGCGTGGTTGCTCCGGAATCAAGCGAGCGCGTGCGCGCCTATGTGGCCGAACGCTTCCCGGCGCTGCGCAACGCACCAATCGTGGAAACGCGAGTGTGCCAGTACGAAAACACGTCCAACGGAGATTTTCTGATCGACCGGCACCCCCGATGGAGCAACGTGTGGTTCGCGGGCGGCGGCTCTGGCCACGGCTTCAAGCACGGCCCGGCATGCGGAGAATACCTGGCGCGGCAACTGATGGAGGGCGGCCACGCGGAACCGCGCTTCTCGCTGGCCAGCAAGGCCACCGAGCAAAAACGTGCGGTATACTGACGCCGCTGCCCAGTCAGGAGCACAGCCAGGATGGGGCACGCGCCGGTGAAACTTTAGCGCGCAGCGTACGTCTGAAGTGGGTAGTGGGCTGGCGGTCTCTAGAGTTCCTGCCCGGAATCGCGTACGAGCAAATCTGACAGTGCGAATCAAAATGTGCGGAGGAAAAATGCTTTTGGAGATAGAGGGAGCGGTTCGCGCACTCGCCATGTTGACGGCAATGATCCTGGCGAGTGGAGCGCCGGCCAGCGCCGGCCCCTCGACGCCGGAATATAAAGTTCCGGTGGAGTATTACAAGCTGCCCAACGGCCTGCGGGTGGTTCTCTCGCCGGACCACACTTCCCCGACCATCTGCGTCGGCGTCTACTATCACATCGGTTTCCGCATCGAGCCGCGCGACCGCACCGGCTTCGCGCACCTGTTCGAACACATGATGTTCCAGGGCTCGCAAAATCTGGGGAAGATGGAGTTCGTGAAACTGGTGCAGCAAAACGGCGGCATCCTGAACGGCTCGACGCGCTTTGACTTCACCAACTATTTCGAGACGCTGCCGAGCAACAAGCTGGAAACTGCGTTGTGGGCGGAAGCGCGACCGCATGGGTGGCTTGGCAGTCAACGAAGACAATCTCAAGAATCAGCAGGGCGTGGTCGGCAACGAAGTGAAAGTAAATGTGCTGAACAGCCCGTACGGCGGCTTCCCATGGCTGGATATGCCGCAATACGCCAACACCAACTGGTACAACGCGCACAATTTTTACGGCGACCTCGCGGACATCGAAGCCGCGACGCTGAACGATGTGCAATCTTTTTTCCGCACCTATTACGCGCCGAATAATGCTGCGCTGGCGATTGTCGGCGATTTCGATCCGGCGGAAGCCAAGAAATTCGTGGAGAAATATTTCGGGGCGATGAAATCGTCGACGCTGCCGGCTCAGCCCGATCTGACGGAACCTAAACAGGAAAAGGAAAAACATGCCACCAAGCAGGATCCGCTGGCCACCAAGCCGGCGCTGGCGCTTGGCTATCACATGCCGGACCGCAACACGCCGGAGTATTACGCCATGGGCTTGATCGACGAGATGCTGATCGAAGGCGACGACAGCATCTTGCATCAGGAACTGGTGCAAAAACACGGATACACCGGCGCGGTAAACGGCGGGATCAATCTGCTGGGTACGCCGTGGAATTACTATGGGCCGATGCTGTTTATCATCAACTTGATTCACGACCCGGCCACCACGCCGGAGACCATCGTGAAAACCATCGATGATTCCATCGAACCGCTGCGCACCAAACCGGTAGACCAGAAATTGCTCGATCGCGCCATGGTCAAGCTGCGCTCCGATCTCTACGACACCATCGGTGGCCAGGGCGGATTTGGACTGGTCGATCTGCTGGCCAGCTTCGCGCTGTTCGACGACAATCCCGCGCGTGTGAATAATCTGGTGGCCGAATATGAAAAGGTGACTCCCGCGCTGATCCAAAAAACGGCGCAGGAATATTTGCGCCCGGAAAATCGCACTGTGCTTCTGATTCAACCTGGGCAGGCCGCCGCACCCGCCGCCGCTCCCAACCGACCGAGGAGAAGAAACCGTGATGGGGCGAATCGATGAGTGCGAAAAACACAATCAAAGTGGTCCTGGCAAGCGCAATGTTAGCTGGCGCGACGTTCAGCGCCCGGCACAAACACCAGCGGCGGCGCAGAAGCAAACACCCCCTCCCGGCGGTCCGCCAAAAGCATTCAACGTTCCCGCGCACGAAACCTACACGCTGCCTAACGGCATGCGCGTCACGCTGGTTCCTTACGGGAATATCCCCAAGGTCACCGTGGGCATCGCGGTGCGCGCCGGTAATCTCAACGAACCGCAAGATGTGCTCGGCGTCGCCGACATCGCCGGCGAACTGCTGAAGGAAGGCACCAAATCGCTGAGCGCCCAGGCGCTGGCCGAATCCGCTGCGCGCATGGGCAGCAGCCTGAACGTAAACGTCGGCCCGGACGAAAGCTCCATCGACGTGGATGTGCTATCCGAATATGGCGGTCAGGCCGTCGCTCTGGTGGCGGACGTGGTGATGCATCCGCTGCTGCCGGAATCGGAAGTCGCGCGCCTGAAGACAAATTTGCTGCGACAGGTGATGGTGGCGAAATCGCGACCCGGGCAAATCGCGCTGGCGCGCTTCCGCAAGCTTCTTTATGGCGATCATCCGTACGGAGAGATTTTGCCGACGGAAGAGAGCCTGAAGAAAATGACCATCGAGGACGCGCGGAAATTTTATGCCGCCAATTACGGAGCGGCACGCGCGCATCTGTATGTCGCGGGACGTTTCGACGTGCCGGCGGTGAAGAAGGCCATCCTGGCCGGTTTTTCGGATTGGGCCAAGGGCACGGAGCCCGTTCTGGACATACCCAAGCCCAAAGCGCAACGCCTGCTGGAGTTGACCGACCGGCCCAACGCGCCGCAATCGACAATTTACATGGGGCTTCCCGTGGCGGGGCCGACCAGTCCCGACAACGTGCCCCTGGTGGTGACCAACGCCCTGCTGGGCGGCTCGTTCGGCTCGCGAATCACGAGCAACATCCGCGAGCAGAAGGGCTACACCTACTCGCCCACCGGCCAGGTGTCGCGGAGATACCACGACGCGTACTGGGCGGAAATCGCCGACGTCACCACCGTCTCCACCGGACCGGCATTGAAGGAAATTTTTGGAGAAATCGAAAGGTTGCAGAAGGAAGCGCCGGGCGCCGCGGAATTGAAAGGCATTCAGAGTTACCTGTCGGGCCTGTTCGTGATTCAGAACTCGACGCGCCAGGCGCTGATCGGACAACTGCGCTATGTGGATTTGCAGGGCCTCGGCGACGACTACCTCAAGAACTTCGTCCAGAACGTAAACGCAGTTTCGCCCGAACAAGTGCAACAGATGACCGCCAAATATATCAAGCCCGAGCTAGATGATCATCGTGGTGGTGGGAGATAAATCGAAAATCACCGAGCAACTCGCGCCGTTCGCTGCCCCGGCCGATTCACCCAAATAACAAAATCATGCGCGGTTCGGGTGCCTCACACGCCAAAGTTGCCTGTGGGGATTTTGTGACTGCACGAGCAACATACCGCTGTTATCCCGCGTTCGTTGCAGCGGCGTGCTTCTGCCGCCCGGTTTTTTGCGCGTATAAATCCCGATCCGCGTCGGACAGCAACTTCTCTATTCTTCCGTTGTCGCCCCTATACATGGAAACGCCAATGCTCGCGGAAATCACCGGCTCCTCCGGATCGCGGCGCATCACTTCCTGGATGCGCTGGGCCACCTGGTGAGCGTGCCTTTCCTGCGCTTCGGGTAAAACCAGCACAAATTCATCTCCGCCGTAGCGCGCGGCAGTATCCACGGCGCGGCTATTCACCCTGAGAATATCCGCCAGGCGGCAAATGGCGCGGCTGCCGGTCAAATGCCCGTAGGTGTCGTTGATTTTTTTCAGTCCGTCCACATCCAGCAGCAGTATCGAAAACGGCCGCCCGGTGCGATTGCTCCGCTCCGTTTCCCTTTCCAAAACGTCGAGCAATCGGCGGTAATTAGCCAGGCCGGTCAGTGGATCGCTGACCGCCAGATGTCGAACCTGTTCGAAAATCCGCGCGCTATCCAGCAAAGCTCCGCCCAGCGCCACGATATAACTCATCACCGTCAGGGCCTGTGCCAGCGCGAAAGGAGCATCCAGCAATTGCTCCGATTGGGAAGCCGCGAACTGCGCCGCCAGGTTCAGCCAGGCTGCCGCATAGATGGCCCGATCGAACGCGCTGGCTTCGTGCTCCAACCGGCGGCGATACCAGATCAGCGCAACCAGAAAAATCGCGCCGGGCAGCAGTTGCTGCGGGCTGGGAAACATCGCGCCGGGATGCGGCGAAACTTCCGGGGGCAAGCGCCGCAGCGCCACGGTGACAAAATACGTCGCGGCGATTACGGTCACCAGCGCGCCGGCGATTTCCCGCCGGGGATTGTGCGAGTGCGGCAAGAAACCGCTCAACCAGCAGCGCGACCGTCAAGAGCAGCGCAAACACCATGCGGCTGACCCACCAGGCCACCGGCGCCCACAGAAAGTCCACCGGCACATTGTGTAAGAGTTGAAAAAAGAGAACGCTGGTGGCGGTAAGTACTGCGCCGGAAACCATGAAGCCGACGCCGAGAATCAACGAAATGCGGTCTTGCGTGCCCTGGAAGCGCACCAAGCTCACCGCGGCGAAAACAAACGCCAGCAGGCCGGTGATGATCTGCAAATAACCCTGCAGCACCGGGTCGGGCTGCAGGAATATTCCGCGCAGCCAGTACGCCAGCACCAGGATGCCGAAGAATGCGGCAGCGTGGCAGAGCAGGATGGCCGCCGGTTTGCGGTTCTTGATAAAAAGTGCCAGGGACATGGCTTTGGCGCGGCTCGATGTATTGAACCGCTAATTCATTAGACTATGCGGAGGCTCGCGGGAGTTTCCCATCTGCGGAATGGCGTAAGCCAAACGATACCGTACTGTGGAACGTGCTGTAGTACAGTGCACCTGTTCTACAGTACGGCCAGCAAAAATCGCGCATTTCAGGGCGGTCTGGCGCCGCGGTTCCGGGGCGAATTTTCCGCTTGCGCGGCTGGCGCAGTTCTTGCAGAGTTACTGGCATTGCAATGGCGTTGAACTGGTATTGAAACGATTCAATAGGGGCTGCCAGCGATTGGCTTCGGTAAATTCCCCGCATTGTTGATGGCCATGAACTAGTCAGAAGTGTTACGGGAGCACGCGGTCCCGTGAATCTGGAGGTCCACCTTGAGCAGTGAAGCGGTGTCCACCGGCGCTCCAAAACTACGCCGCGCGCTCACGTTGTGGAACCTGATCATCATCGGCATGGTCATCGTGCAGCCTATCGCGCCGATGGGCATCTACGGGGTGATCAGCAATAAAGCCGGCGGCCACGTGGTCACCACCATCCTGATCGCCATGGTGGCCATGTTATTCACCGCCATCAGCTACGGAAAAATGGCGCGCGTATATCCCAGCGCGGGTTCCGCGTACACCTATGTAGCAAGAGAGATCCATCGCGGCTTCGGTTACCTCACCGGCTGGGCCATGGTGATGGACTACATTTTGAACCCGCTGATCTGCACGGTGATCTGCAGCAAGCTCACGCAAAACATCCTGCCCGGCGTGCCTTATGCGGTTCTGGCGGTGTTTTATGCGGGCGGTTTCACTCTCCTCAATCTGCGCGGGGTAAAAACCTCGGCGCGCATCAATGAAGTGCTGGCGGCGGGAATGACCATCGTGGTCATCGTCTTCTTCGCTTTCGTGGTGCGCTTCTTGTGGGGCCTGCACCATCTGGGAACCGCTTATTTTTTCCAGCCGTTCTATAACCCGGCGACTTTCAGTTTCCCCAGGATTTTTCAGGGCACTTCTATCGCCGTTCTAAGCTACATCGGTTTCGACGCCATTTCCGCGTTTTCCGAAGAAGTGGAAAATCCGCGGCGCAACATCATGTACGCCACCGTACTGGTTTGCGTGATCGCCGGGGTGCTTTCCTCGTTGGAAGTTTATGCCGCGCAACTCGTGTGGGGCCCAAATCCGTTCCCCCCGGACAAGGTGGAATCCGCATTTCCCCTGGTGGCGCAGCAGATTGGCGGATTTTTTCTTTTCCAGCTGCTGAATTTCACCATTCTGATCGCCAATATCGGTTCCGGCATGGGCGCCCAACTGGCGGCGGCGCGCTTGTTGTACGGCATGGGGCGCAACGACGCGTTGCCCAAGGGATTCTTTGGAAAGATTTCGCCGACCAGTCACATTCCGCAGAATAATGTGATTCTCATCGGGTTCATCGCCCTGGCCGGCGCGTTCATCATCACCTACGAACGCGGCGCGGAGCTGCTGAACTTCGGCGCCTTCATCGCCTTCATGGGCGTGAATGCCGCCTCCTTCGTGCACTACTACCTGCGCGCCAAGGAAAAGCAAATCCTGAACCTGCTGGTGCCCGGGCTGGGCTTTCTGATTTGCGGGTTTATCTGGTGGAACCTGAGCCCTCCGGCAAAAATTGCGGGCTCCATCTGGCTGGCCCTAGGCATCGCTTACGGAGCGTGGAAGACATCCGGCTTTCGAAACGAAATGTCCTTCGATGTACCAGGCGAATAGCGGTATCTTTTCAGCCTTGGAGGAGTTTTGAATAGTTTCAGCGGTGGCCCGGAGGATGCTTGAAGCGGCACGGCGGCAAAAGTCTTACGGTGACCATGCGGGATGTCGCCGAAACCAGCGGCTTTTCGCCCGCTACCGTTTCCATCGTGCTGAACAATGCCCCGCTGGCCCGCTATATCGCTCCGGCGACAAAAAAACGGATCGAAGACACCGCCAAGAAACTGGGCTACCGCCCCAACGCCATGGCGCGGTTCCTGCGCAGCAAACGCAGCAACAGTGTGGGCGTCATGTTCTTCGACATTTCCGATCCATTCTGCACTCCAATCCTGAGAGGCATCGAGAACGCCCTGTACCAGGGCTCGTATGTCTCGATTTTCGCCGACGCCCACAATCAACGGAACCGCTTCGAGCGCTATCTGGAAATGATGCTGGACCGCCACGTGGAAGCCCTGATCGTGGTGGCTAATTGGCTTTTCGTGGATATCCATCTGCTCGCCGACATCGGCAAGCGCAATATTCCCGCCGCGACGATCGGATGGGAATTGCCGGGCGACACAGTAAGTTCCGTGATGGTGGATAACGAAGCGGGCGGCCGCCTGGCGCTGGAACACCTGGTGCAGCTGGGCCACCGCAAAATCGCCTACATTCGCGGCCCGAAAATGCTGATCGACAGTGCGCCGCGATGGCGTGGAATTCAGAAAACCGCGCAGGCCGCGGGCCTGGAGATTGATCCGGCATTGGTGGTGCAGTTGCCGGACTCACTCGATCCCAATTTTGGTTTTGAAGGCGGGCAGCGTTTCACCGACGAGCTGTTGCAGAAGAAAAAGCGCTTCACGGCGCTGCTAGCGTTCGACGACCTGACGGCTCTAGGCGCGATTCGCGCGCTGACCAAGGCGGGAGTCAAAGTGCCGGAGCAATGTTCCGTGATCGGATTTGACGATGTGCCGCTGTCATCACTCTCGGCCCCATCTCTAACGACCGTCCGTCAACCCCTGGAAGCGATGGGCAACCTGGCCGTCAACGTCATCATGGAAGAAGTAAATGCCAATCTTGAGAAACGCGACTGGAATATCGTACGGCACAAGATGAATCCAGAGCTGGTCATCCGCGATTCCACACGAGCCGCCTCACAAGCGGGTGCAGACGATTAACCATAAACGTGCGTTGTCAGAAAACTTCAACTAAAAATCCCCACCCGCCGCGGAGGGCAGGTACGCAAATTCGGCATGTGGGGCCACCACCGCTGTCGATCGCGACGGTTATTGCGACTTCGGCAGATAAACCAGCGAAGCATTCATAAATTCCACTCCGGGAAGTTCGCTGGTGACACGTACGCGTTCGAACCGCCCTTTTTTCCCGCCACTGCTTTCGAAGGTCAACAGATATTGGTTGTTCAGATGCGTATTGATCTCGTCGAAATAACTTCTGAACGTGACCGGCTCTCCGGTTCCGAGGTAATACGACTCCGCACCGGTTTCTTCGGAGAGTTGGCTCAGTTCGGCCTGCGCATGTGATACGCGGAAAAAGCCGCGCCCGGTGTGCCCGGCGTCGGGAGCATATAGGGTCCAGATATTGACGTTGTTTTTCTGCGCGCTTTCAATCGTGGAATCCAGATCCGGGCTGGTAGGGCCAAAATTTCCGCGGAAGTAATCGATACCCGAGGAAATGACCAGTATGGAGCGGCGCTGCCCCTCACCAGGCAGCCGCTTGATCAGATCGCGGAGCGACAGGTATGGGCTGGAGAACGCGCCAAATCCACCGAGCGGTATTCGCAGGGCCTTCCCGGCCAGGTCGTGATCCTTGGTGAAGTCCTGCGCGATCATCGCTGTTCCATTACGCCCGTAGAAAACGCCGATGTAGGTCGACGGCGGTTGAGCCACGAAAAATGCCCGCAGATCGTTCCATTGGGAAGCGATATTCTGGTCCAGAGAATCGTCAATCAGCACGGCGAGGAAAAGCGTCTCTCCCCGGCGCCAATCCGCGACCTGCAAACGCTCTTTGCCCGAATACAGCTCGACGTCTTCTTTCTTGACCGGCGTCGGAACGGTATTTTTCTTGCCCACGACCGTCACCGTGGTGGTTACCGGCTCGGCTGCGCGCGCGGACATGGCTGCAAAGCTCGCCATTGACAGCGCCGCAGCCACCAAAATTGAAAGTCCCTTCCAACGCTTGGTATTACTCATGGCTCTGATGTCTCCTCATTCCACACTTGGTTAGATGCATGAATCCGGTGGAACGAACACTACCCTGAAACCCGTGTTTAAGACGTCTATAGATTGCCGGTAATGACCTGCAATTGCGCGGTTAAAGGTTGGCAGGGATGCGCAAGTGTGCTGAAATGCCCTCGCCGTAATGGCTGTTATACGAGGGCCTCTGCTTTGAAGAGCTACATTGGCGCGATCGATCAGGGCACCACCAGCACACGTTTCATGGTGTTTGACAGGGCCGCCCGCGTGGCGGCGCTAGCCCAAAAGGAACATGAGCAGATTTTTCCGCGCCCCGGCTGGGTCGAACACGACGCCCTGGAAATTTTGCGCCGCACCCGCGAAGTGATTGCCGAAGCCTTGGCCCAACGCAACCTGCGCGCGGACGACCTGGCGGCCATCGGGATCACCAATCAGCGCGAAACGGCGGTGCTGTGGGACCGCAAAACCGGCGAGCCAATCGCCAACGCCATCGTGTGGCAGGACACGCGCGTATCCGAGGACGTGGCACGCTTCGCCGCCGACGGAGGGCAGGATCGCTTCCGCGCGCAAACCGGCCTGCCGCTGAGCACTTATTTCAGCGCGCTAAAAATTCGCTGGATACTCGCAAACGTCAGTGGCGCACACGAGCGCGCTGCCAGTGGCGACCTTCTCTTTGGAAATATCGACACGTTTCTGGTGTGGAATCTTAGCGGCGGGCCGGCCGGCGGAGTGCACGTCACCGACGTAACCAATGCCAGCCGTACGCAATTGTTTAATTTAGAGACGCTCGATTGGGATCCGCAACTGCTCGCCGCATTTGAAATTCCGCGCGTGATGTTGCCGGAAGTCCGCTCCAGCAGCGAAATTTATGGCCAAGCGACGCTGGATGAAATCAAAGGCGTGCCCATCGCCGGCATCCTCGGCGACCAGCAAGCCGCGCTAGTCGGTCAGGCGTGTTTCCAGCCTGGTGAAGTGAAAAACACCTACGGCACCGGCTGTTTTCTGCTGATGAACACCGGCGAGCGTATGGTGGCTAGCAAATGTGGCTTGCTCACGACTGTTGCCTACAAATTTGGAAAGCAACCGGCGCACTACGCGCTGGAGGGCAGCGTAGCCATCGCTGGAGCGCTGGTGCAGTGGCTTCGCGACAATCTTGGCTTGATCCAGCGCAGCGAGGACGTCGAATCGCTGGCCCGCACCGTCAACGACAATGGCGGCGTTTATTTTGTTCCGGCGTTTTCCGGCCTTTACGCTCCCTATTGGCAAGAAAACGCCCGCGGCGTGATTGCCGGCCTCACCCGCTACGCGAACAAAGGCCATCTAGCGCGCGCCGTCCTGGAAGCCACCGCTTACCAGACCCGCGAAGTGGTCGACGCCATGGAAAAAGATTCGGAGATTTCGCTAGCGAATCTGCGCGTGGATGGCGGCATGGTCGTTGATGAATTGTTGATGCAATTTCAAGCCGACATTTTGAACCGCGAAGTGCTTCGCCCGGTGATT
The DNA here is from genome assembly GCA_963819625.1 of uncultured Acidobacteriota bacterium. Taxonomy (GTDB): domain Bacteria; phylum Acidobacteriota; class Terriglobia; order Acidiferrales; family UBA7541; genus Acidiferrum. The sequence goes on along the minus strand of CAWFWY010000011.1, from coordinate 1,235,100 downwards.
CAGGAAACCACTGCGCTGGGGGCGGCTTATGCAGCAGGCCTCGCGGTAAAGTTTTTTTCCGGCCTCGACGAATTGCGGGCTAACTGGGCTGTCGAGCGGACTTGGAAGCCGGCGCTCGACGAGCCGCAACGTGCAGAGCTTTACCGGCAATGGAAAAAAGCGGTGACTCGTTCCTTCGACTGGATCGGCTCTTAGAACAGTTTTCTGGAGGCTTTCTTGATGACCTCGCCATTGCTCGGCGAATTTCTGGGCACCATGATTTTGATTTTGCTGGGCGACGGTGTGGTGGCCGCCGTGCTCCTCAAGCGTTCGAAAGCCGAAGGCAGCGGCTGGATGGTCATCACCACCGGATGGGCCTTCGCGGTAATGGCCGGGGTCTTCACGGCCATCGCCTGCGGCGGCGAAGGACATTTGAATCCCGCGGTGACGCTGGGGCTCGCGGTGCGCTCCGGATCATACAGCAAATTCCTGCCTTACTTTGTTGCGCAGGTTCTCGGCGCCATCGCCGGCGCCGCGCTGGTATGGCTGCAATATTGGCAGCATTGGCGCGAAACTCCGGACTCTACCCTGAAACTCGCTTGTTTTTCCACCATCCCGGCGATCCGCAGCTTCTTTCCCAATCTTTTGAGTGAAGTAATCGCCACTTTCGTCCTGGTATTCGTTGGCGGCGCGATTCTTACCGTCCGCGTTTCCACCAATATCCCGGCGCCCGGCCTGGGCGTATATCTGATCTCCAGCCTGGTCTGGGGCATCGGACTTTCGCTGGGCGGGCCCACCGGATACGCTATCAATCCCGCGCGCGACCTGGGCCCGCGCATCGCCCACGCGATTTTGCCGATTGCCGGCAAGGGCAGTTCCGATTGGAGCTACGTGCCGGTGCCCATCCTTGGCCCGTTGCTGGGTGGAGCGCTCGCCGGGCTTTCGCTGCGCCTTCTGAATATCTGAAAATGGCATCCGGTCATCAACGATGAATCCCGCGCGTTCCCTATTGCTGGCGGCTTCGCAAAACGCCTGGCTGCGCGATCACGCCGCAAAACACAAATTCGTGCGCCGCACCGTTTCGCGATTCATGCCTGGCGAAGAACTGAGCGACGCGCTTTCGGCCGCGCAACGCCTGGAAGAAAAACATATCGGATCGATCTTCACGCACCTGGGCGAAAACATTCGCGATGCGGCGGAAGCGGAAAGCGTCGCGGAACACTACCTTGAGGCGCTGCACCGCATTCGCGAACAAAAGCTCAACACCGAAATATCCGTCAAGCCCACGCAACTCGGCCTGGATCTGTCTCCCGAGCTTTGTTACGACAATTTGAAACGGATTATCGCGCAGGAAAACGCCAGCCGCGTGGTGTGGATCGACATGGAAGCCAGCAATTACGTCGACGCCACCCTGAATTTGTATCGACGCGCGCTCGCTGAATTTCCCAATGTAGGCTTGTGCCTGCAGGCGTATCTGCGCCGCACTGCAGACGATCTAGCTTCCCTTCAACCTTTGCGCCCGTCGATCCGCCTGGTAAAGGGCGCATACAATGAGCCCGCCGAAATCGCTTTTCCGCAAAAGACCGACGTGGACGAAAATTATTTCGCCCTGGCCAAAGAAATGCTGCTGGCCAAGAAAGCCGAGCCGGCAATGCGCGCCGCGTTTGGCACCCATGATATTGAGATGTTGCGCAGGATTTCTGAATTTGCCGCTACCGCCGGATTGGCGAAAGCCGACGTGGAAGTGCAAATGCTTTATGGCATCCAGAGTGCCGAGCAGGAACGCCTGGCGCGCGACGGCTACAACTCAAAAGTACTGGTAGCCTATGGCACTCACTGGTATGCCTGGTTCATTCGCCGACTGGCGGAGCGTCCTGCGAATTTGTGGTTTGTGGTGCGCAATTTTTTCGGCGTGAACTGATTCAAAATGGCCAAGAAGAAAACTAAAACGGGAACCGCGGTGATGCCGGCCGTTTCGGCGGCCGCGGTGATGAGTTTTCTGAAAGACACTCGTGGTTCGGTGACCTGGACTGCACGCGACCTCGCCGAAACCTTGGGCATCGCCACCGCCGAGGTGGCCAAGGTACTCGCTATCATGGAAATGCAGGGCTACGTCAAGCCCACGCAGGGTAGTAAAGAATGGCTCACCACTTCGGCGGGTGAAACCGTTTCCGGATCGAAACTGCCGCATTACACGCGCGAGCGTATCGAGGCCGTCTTGTCGGCTTTAAAACAGCGTATCGCCGCGGCCCGCAAGGATTTCAAATCACCCTTCAAAATAACGGCCGCCGTGGCCTTCGGCGATTTTCTAGGCGACCAAGCGCGGGTGCAGGCCCCCGACGTGGGAATAGAATTTGCGCGCCGCAAGACAGACGAATCCACGCACGGTTCAGCAACCGAAAGTAAGGAACGCCTGGCCTTCCTGAAACAATTGCGCGGCAAAAACACTCCGCTAAACCTGCAGCCTTACCAGGAGTGGATGAGCAAAAGATCGCACGTTAAATTGGTATGAGCCTGTCGAAGCCGCGTCGACACGACGGCGGCGCTTCTTTCGATTAGCTACTTTTGATTTCGTTTTGTTCTCTTCACAGGTAGACTATTCCCGGCTGGCTATCCTTGTAATTCCGACGCCCGGGGAATCGATGAAATTCAAATACTTGGCATTTTGCATGTGTTTACTGCTCGTGGGAATTCTGCAAATAGCGAGTTGCCGCAGCGAAAACCAGAAACCATCCAATGCTCCAACTTCCGCTGTGGCTTCAGCGCTCGTGGTGCGCACCGAGGCGGACGGCATTCATGTCGAATCTTCTTTGGCAGAATTTGTCCTCACCGCGTCAGGCTATTTGAAAAGCAGCATGAAAGTGAACGGAAAGAAAGTCACGCTCGACGATCCAGGCAGCGAATCGGGGCAACAAGTGACCTTGGCGCATAAAAACGTTGACGACATCGTTCTCGATCTGAGCACCGCGCGCGTCTCTGACGCGCAGGGAAAACTTGGCCGGCTCGGCAAACATGTGGAAGTCTCGGGAAAAAGCAAATCCGTAAATCCAGATATTGCCGCGACCTTAATTCTAGAGGTGTATGACGACTTCCCGGCCCTGGCGTTGCTTTCCGCCACGTATCGGAATGACGGGGCAAAAGATCTTCCGGTCGACAGCGTTTCGCTGCAACGCCATCGTCTGAATGCCTCTCTGGCCGACGCCACCGCAGCGCCACATGAGATGTGGTCGTTCTTTGGCTCCAGCCTCAAGTGGGGCAAGGACGATGTATTGCCCATTCCCGCAAAATTCGAACAACAGAATCCCTTTGGCGCGCCGGTGGATACCAAAGACGATCTTGGCCGTGTGGGCGGCGGCATTCCGGTGGTGGCCTTCTGGACGCGAACGATGGGCGAAGCCATCGGCCATATCGAAACGCTGCCGCTGGTGATGTCCATCCCGGTGAACACCACCAGGACGGACGCGTGTCTGCAGCGGTGAATTTCCCGCCGACACGGTGCTGAAGCCCGGTGAAACGTTATTCGACTCCTCGCACGTTTCGTGGCGGTTTACGCCGGTGATTATTACGAGCCGCTGAGCATGTGGTCCAACGCGGTGGAACGCGAAGGCCTGGCGCGCCCGACCAACAACGACGAGAATTATGCGGTGAGCTGGTGCGGCTGGGGCTACGAGTCCGACGTCACTCCCGCGCAGATGGTTGCGACCATACCGAAGCTGAAAGAACTCGGCATTCACTGGGCCACGCTCGATGACCGCTGGTTCAACAATTACGGCGACTGGCAGCCGCGCGCCGATACTTTCGGCGGAGAGTCCATTCGCAAAGATGGTGAGCGATTTTCACGCGCAAAATATCAAGGTGCAGCTCTGGTGGCTGCCGCTGGCGGTGGAAGATGGCAAGTACGGATACGGTGGACACAAATATGTGGTCTCCGACGTCGTCAAACAACATCCCGATTGGCTGATCCTGGATAAGAATGGCAAAGCGGCGCGCATGACGCGCAATCTCGCCACTCTCTGCCCCGCGGTGCCGGAAGTACAGGCGTACTACAAGCAATTGACGGAGCGCTTCATTCACGATTGGGATTTTGACGGGCACAAGCTGGACAACATCTACGCGACGCCGCCGTGCTACAACCCGGCGCATCATCACAAATCGCCGATGGATTCCGTTTATGCCATGGGCGAGATTTACAAGATCATTTTCGAAACCACGCGCGCGCTGAAAGCCGACAGCGTCACGCAGAGTTGCCCGTGCGGCACTCCGCCAAGCCTGGCGTGGTTCCGCTATATGGACCAGGCGGTGACCGCCGACCCGGTTGGCTCGGTGCAGGTGCGGCGCCGCATGAAAATGTACAAAGCGTTGCTGGGGCCGCGCGCGGCGATTTACGGCGATCACGTCGAGCTGACGCGAATTTCCGGCGAGGGCGACAACGAGCAGGATGTCGGAAGCGATTTCGCTTCCACGCTGGGCACCGGAGGAGTGCTGGGAACGAAATTCACCTGGCCCGATTACGGACCAAAGCTAAAAAACGTTTACCTCAATCCCGGAAAAGAACCGCGCTGGAAAAAATGGATCAGCATCTACAACGACAAGATGCTTTCGAAGGGAACTTTCCTGGACTTGTATGTCTATGGCTATGACGTGCCCGAAGGTTACGCGATCGAAAAAGACGGAAACATGTTTTACGCGTTTTACGCGCCCGACAAACCCGGCAAGCCCGTGAAAGGCGCGGATAACACCGGGGAATGGAAGGGCCAGGTGGAGCTGCGCGGCCTGCAAGCGCGGCCATATCAAATCGTCGATTACGTGAATAACAAAGACTATGGAACCGTCAAGGGTCCGACCGCCAGACTAAATGCTGATTTTACCGGCAGCCTGTTGCTGCAAGCCACGCCGCTGGCCAAGACGCCGGTGGGAAAATAAACGGGGAAATCGCACCAGATTGTTCTGGGTCGCGATCGGTTCGCTCCAATCACTCACCGGATGGCGGTTTTCTTCCAGTGCTTCTGCAAGAAAGTTTCGCGGTGAGATTTGACGCGAAATGCTTCCGTACCGCCGGCACGCGTTACGGAAAGCGCTCCGGCAATATTTCCGAATTGGATGCACTCTTCGATTCTTGCGCCGCGAATATATTGATGGATAAATCCGGCGTCGAAGCTGTCGCCCGCGCCGACAGCATCGACAACATCGCCGGGTTGCGTGGCCAGCCGAAAAAATGTCGCTTCCCGCGCTGCGCCAGCGCGCCTTGCGGGCCGCGCTTGATGACCACCAGCGGCACCCGGCTCGCTAGCCACTTGCGCCGCGCTCTCTGCATCCTTCGTGCGGGAAATTTTGCAGGCCTCGTGCTCGTTGGGAAGCAGCACGTCGACATACTTGAGCACCGCCAAGCAGCTTTTCCGTCCACTCGTCGTCGGGATCGTCGTTGGTATCCAGCGAGGTGGTAAGCCCGGCCTCGTTTAGCGCTGCTGAAAAAGCTCGGCCATTCGAGGCCGCAGCGCGCGTTGCAGAAAATACGACGACAAATGGAAATGTTTTGCGCGGCACACGTAATCCAGATCGAGATCTTCATAGCGCATGTCGGACATCGTGCCGGGATAGGTGAGAATGTACCGGCTGCGCGCCGTTGCGGAAGAATTACGGTGAGGCCGGTTTGCCGCTCAGGAACACGCCGCACGCCGGAAATATCCACTCCGCTTTCTCGCGAGGCGCTGGAGACAAGGTTTCCGCAAACGAATCGCTTCCAACCGCGGAGCTGAAGCCCACCTGATTGCCCAGCAAAGCCAGATTGTGCGCGAAGATCGCCGACGAGCTTCCCAGAGTGACTTTCAAATCGGAGGCTAGATGTTCGCGGTCGAGCTGCAGATTCTCCGGCAGGCCAGACAAAATGATGTCGAGGTTCAGCTCGCCGACGACGGAGACATCGAATTTAGGCGGCGGGTGCGCCACGTTAATCGAGAATGACCACGCGGCTTAGATTTTTGAGGCGCATCCGGATTGAGGCCCTTTTTCATGCCGGTGTAGCATCCCAGGAGCTGCGCCGGTACCACGTAAGGCGCGAGCGTGGCTATCTCCGGAACGTCCAGATCCCAGTTCGAAAACCAGATCGCTCGATGCGCGAATCGTTTTGTTGGCGCGATTGCAGACCGCAATAATCACCCCGCCGAGTTCTTTCATTTCGGCGAGCACTTCGCATTCCGCATCGTTCCCGGTTTCGCTCACAAAAAACGTCAAACAGGTTTCCGGAGCCACGATCGCCTTTGGGCCATGCCGGAATTCCAGCGTGTGATATGCCTGGCTGTACGAGCAGGACATTTCGGTGAGTTTTCAACGACGACTCGTGCGCGATTCCCACGAAAGGTCCCTGCGCGAGAAAAATGTAATCCTCAAAGCTTCGCTGCGCAATAAAGGACGCCACCTGTTCGGAAAAAGATCGCAGCGAAGAATCAAACCGGCCTGCCAGGCTTTCCAGCGATGCACAGAATTCCTTCGCGCCGCTCTTGACCGCCGCAAAATACTGCATCACCAACAGCATGGAGGTGAACGATCGCGTCATCACCATGCTTTTCTCCTCCGCCGACGAAAGTTGAATGGTGAATTCGCATGCGGATTCGAGTGGAGAATTCGGCGAGCAGGTCAAACCAATTGTAGGGATGCGGTGCTCCTGACGCAACAACGCGGCGGCCCGCACGGCCTCCGACGTGCTGCCGGAACGGGAAATCACCACCGCCTGCAAATCGCTTCGGCGCGCCAGGTTCAGCGCGGGAAACAGCATGATCTCCGACGCGGGAACGGCGCGCGCCGGTTGACCGGTAAGAATATGCCACGAAGCGGCCACCGCCTCCGCCAGGTAAAAACTGGTGCCGCAGCCCACGAACAGCCACTCGCTGCGCGAAGCGGTCTTATCCAGGAGGGTCTGCAGCACAGCGGCTGGACTTGAAATCGCTCAGCGACGCATTCCAGGCCTGGGGTTGAGACAGGATTTCCCGCAGCGTATCGGGTTGTTGTGCTGCCGTCTGGTCGCTTCCCATGTTTCTCCGTAGTCAGTTGAGTAACTTTCGCGTGCGCTTGCCGGTCTAAACCAGCGTCACTTCAATATTGGCTTCACGCAAACTCTTCAAATGCGCCTTGCTGATCTTCTTATCCGTAATCGTTTCGTGCACCGCGGACGTCGGCATGATCAGCGACAGGCTGCGCTGCCCAAACTTGCTGGAATCGCAAACCACAATGGTGCGGCGAGCGGTTTTCGCCATCACGCGATTCACGCGCGCTTCCAGTTGATTCGGCGTGGTCAATCCGTACTGCGTGTCGAAGCCGTCGACCGCCAGAAAAAGCATGTCGGCGCTGAGCTGGCGCAAAGATTCTTCCGCCAGCGGTCCGACCAGCGAAAAAGAATTCTTGCGCAACGTCCCGCCGGTGAGAATCACTTCCACCGCAGTGCCCGCCAATTCTTCGGCAATGTTGGTGCCGTTGGTGATCACTGTCAGGCTGCGAAATTGCTTGCACGCTCGCGCGATGGCCGTCGTGGTCGTCCCCGAATCCAGAATGATTACCTGGCCGTCTCGAATCATGCGCGCCGCAGCCGCCGCAATCCTCAGTTTGTCGTGGCGATGCAGGCGTTCTTTTTCCTGAAAGCTGCGGTCCTGCAGCGCGCCGGTGCGAAGCGGCAACGCGCCGCCGTGGGTGCGCTCCAAGTGGCCCTGATGGTGCAGGAATTCCAGGTCCTTGCGAATGGTGATCAACGAGGTCTTGAAACGGCTCGAGAGGTCGCGGACCAGCACGCGGCCATCGTTGTGCAACAACTCCAGAATTTCGCGCCTGCGTTCTTCATTCAGCATCGTGTCATTCGCTCGCTCGCTTTATCATTCATGTCGATCCGCGCTTTCACTCAAGCCAGTTTTTCGATGTGCACACGCGATTCTAATTCACGGACATCCGCCTCAGACGCGCGGCCAGGCGCGTCCGCCATACAATTCGCGGCTCCACAAGCGGCCGCCAGGCGCAAAGTCTTCTGCGCATCAAATCCCAAAGCCTCCGCAAAAGCAAACGCCGCCACGGTTGCGTCTCCCGAGCCCACGCTGGATTTCGCCGCAACGCCGGGCCCCTTTGCATAATAAGTTTCTTGCCCCGCGCCACCCTGCCAGACAAACCCATCATGCCCGAGACTCACCACCGCGCTGCGAGCTCCACGCTGAATGAGCTGGCCGACGGCAGTTTTACACGATTGACGATCGCCAATCTTGCCGTCAATCAGCCATTCCGCCTCTTCGTGATTTGGCTTAATAAAATCCGGCGCCGCGCTTAATGCCGCCCGCAGCGGTTCGCCGCTGGCGTCCAGAAACATTTTATGCCCGCATTGATGCGCCAATTCCGTCAGCCTCGCATAAATACCCGATGCGGCGCCGGACGGCAAACTGCCCGACGCGATCACAATCCCCGGACGTGTGTCCTGCGCAAACGCTTTTTCGCACGCCTCAAAAAATCCGTCCCATTCTTTCGCCCCAATCGGCAGCCCGGGTTCCAGAATTTCGGTGACGCCGCCATCATCACCGATGATTTCCAGATTCGTCCGCGTTTCTGCGGTCGCCATAACGGGCGCAACTCGAATGCCAATACCCCGCAATCCGCTGAGCAATTTGTCTCCCGTGCTTCCGCCCGCAAATCCCAGCCACAACGGGTCCGCGCCCAAAGTTCGCAACACCATCGCTACGTGCGCGGCCTTTCCTCCGGGCTCCGCACGCACTTCACTGGCCCGATTCACTTTTCCGAGCGTCAGCGTCGCCACGCGCATCCGCTTGTCGATCGCCGGATTGGCGCTCACGCACCATAAGGGAGCTTGACGCGCTGCTCAACATCGCCGTTAACTCGACGCCGACGAATTGGCGGATGTCTCATAACATTCAAACCACGGTTTCGCCGGCCCGAGAAGCGCAGTTTACCCGCTGAATGTTCTTCACCCCTTGGTTTGAAAGCCAATCCTCCAGCGCGTTCATTCCGCCGGATGCAAAAATCGGAACGCCATCCTTCCACGTGGCGCGCCCGCACAAAACGCCGGAAAAAGCGGCTCCCGCCTCGGCCGCAAGCTCCAGAGTCTTGCTGAACAGCTCGTTGCTCACCCCTTCCGATAAATAAATGAACGGCTTTCGCGCAGCGGCGGCCGCGCGGCGAAAATGCTCCTTGGCTTCGTCGCGGGAATATACCGCGTTTGCCATTTGATCCGGCAAACCGCCCACAAAAGCCACGTTCACAGGCACGCCCACCTTCAAGATATCGACCAGGTATTGCGGCTTGGAAAATTCTTCGACGCCTTGAGTCACAATTTCTGGCTTCAGGACTGCGAATTCACGGCTCTTCTCATCCATGTCATCGTGATAACCCACCAACTCCAGAAAATAAGGCACGTCCGCCGCCGCGCACTCCGCGCCCACCCGTTTCACCCACTCCTGCTTGCTCTGGTTGACGGCCGGCGCGCTGAAAGGCGAATAGTACAGCAATGTCTTGATTCCATCGGCACCGGCGTCAACCAATTTCGTCACCGACCAGCCATCCAGAAGACGCGGAACCCGCCCGGAAACAGACTTGTCGTAGCCCGACTGTTCGTAGGCAAGAAGCAAACCGGCATTTTTCGCGCGTTGTTTCGCGGCTCCCAGGCCAATTTCGGGATCGAGCAGAATCGCGCTGGCATAAGGCGTCAACACCCGGCTCACTGCTTCCTTATATTGTTCCAGCTTTTCAATGGGCACCTGCTGCCCGTCCATTCCGGTGGCCGCCGAAAATAATTTCCGCAATGCGGAGCGCTGATCGATGGCCAGGGCGGCGATGACACCCCGGCGATCGGACACCGCCTCCAGACCCTTTCGTTTACCGTTCGAAATCTGCATTACTTTCCTTACAGCGGTTCCGCTGCGCCGACCACCCGTCTACTGACTATTTTGCATCCTCAAACCATGCCACGGCCCCGCGTTCCAGCGCTGGTAAATCAAAAACAATCTGGCCGTTATGCCGCTCACCCTGAACAGCCCGCTCTGCTCCCAGAAACGGAAGAACATGCAGCGTTCTGGCCTTCCCGTCCGGAATCGAGATTCGCACGTTTGTCTGTGGAGTTGGTACCGCAATTCTTCGCGGAACCAGTCCGCTGAAGTTCGCCATGAAAATGTGCGGCGCGCCATTTACAGACGCAATGTGAGCCACCACCGTGGGTGGCGCCTCCACCCTTATTTCCCCGCGGGCATCGATGCTCGCGAGAAATTCCGCGGGATTAGCCTGCGAGCCCGCCGTAAAATCTTTCTGCAATCGATCGAAGTAGACCTTTCCCGGACATTCCTTAAACCGCTTAACTCCCGCGGCTTCGCCCAGCGCCGTAACGTCCGCACCGGTGATGACCAACCGCCCTCCCCGCGATACAAATTCTCGCAGCGACGAGCGTTCCTCTTCAGCGAGAGCGCTTACGTTGGGCAGCACCAGAACCGGTCCGCGAAACGCCGCCAGCGTTCGCGGCGTAACCACCTGCAGCTCCAGATGCTTTTGCAGCAGCAGCAGCAACGTACCGCGATACGACGGCAAAAAACCTGCGCTGTCATAATCCCGGCTTTGCGGCGAAAAATAGACGCCCACTGGGCGAATAGCAACACGCGGTGAATAAAATTCCTGCTCATGCTGCCCGATCCACTGAAAAATCTCTTTGCGGGTCTTGATGTCGTTCGATCCGGCCATGGAGTGTCCCGGCGCGTCCCATACGTTCGCACCCGCCATGATCTGCGACATCGCCAGGTTCTTCATCGCATCGCTCGGCGCTACTTCCTTATCGCCATCCCACGAATAATTCAGAATCCAGGTGGCTTTGTTCTGGGCAAACGCCCGGAAAGAAAGCATGCCCGCCTGATACAGGAACCAGTCCAGCTGCGAACGCGACGACGCCATGTGATCGCCGCCGCCAAATTCATATTCGTGCGCAATAGCATCTGCAACCGCGTACATCTGGTACACATCCGCGCCCACGCGCACCGCTTCTTCTTCGATTCCCGGATAAATTTCTGGAATGAGCTTGATCGCCGGGTTGACGCTCCGCGCGGTGCGGCCGATCTCGTCGACAAAATCCGTCAGCGTCGTAATTCTAAAATCGATCCACTTGCGAAAATTGGCATCCGCGAAATCGCCCAACCTCAAATCGTGGCGAGCGTCCAGACCCGTGCTTTTCCGAAAAGCGTTCACCGTGTAGTCGTCGAAACTCGCCCAAGTATCTTCCCAGCCGTCGAAGTGGGTCATCCAATAGGGAATGTCCACATAAATCCCGTCAATTCCCGTCGCCGCAATTTGCCGCACGCGCTCCATGTACGTTTTTCGCCACTCTGTCGCATACGGACTGACCCATACATCTTCATCGCCGGGCCTTATCCAGAATGCCGAGCCGGCCGCGAACATCGCCGGCTCTCCGGTTATTTTTCGCTGCAACCAGTCAGGATGATCTTTCGCCAAGGTGTGCGCGGATTTATCGGCATTCGCGGTAATGCATTCAGTCCCGGCAATGTATACAAAGCTTTTGTTGCCTGCCTTGTGAGCCGCCTCCGCTACGGCGCGAATGGCTTCCAGCTTCGCTGTCGGATCGAGGAAACTCTCGTATCGCCCGGGAATATCGTTATCCACTTCGATCCCAAACACTCCACTCGCCTGCGCATCGCGCACAATCGCTTCCGCATTGCCGGAATGCAGCCCGTACGCTCCGATGCGCACGTAATGGGTCCAGTCCTGCGAGGGTTCGTCGCATCGCGCGGCGGCGCCAAGCAGAAAAATGCATGCCAGAAATAAACTGCGCGCAGAGCACATGGGCAGGCTTAAAACTCGAACCGTACGCCCACCTGCGCTACCCGCGGGGATCCGAGGGTGCTGTTGACCTGGCCAAACTCGGCATCCGTCAGCGTAGTATCCGGAATCGCGAATCTGGGAGTGTTGGTGAAGTTAAAAAATTCGCCGCGAACCTGTAACTTCATGCCCTCGCGGATCCCAAACTCCTTGCTAAGGGAAACGTCCACATTGTGTATGCCGTCACTGCGCAGGTTGGAGAAGTAACGAGGCGCGTTTCCAGCCACCTGGTCTCCGGGACTCGAAAGGCAGCTCAGATTAAAGATCGATGCCCCGGTTGCTGCCGCCTTGTGATAACTGATTCCCGAGGAAACCTGCGAGCAGGTCACGTCCGGACGTTGAACTCCATCTGTCAGGTTGCCTCCAGACACCAGGCTGATGGGCGTCCCCGTTTGAAAGGTGAGAATCGTCGAAATCGACCAGCCTCCTACAAAAGCATTGGCAATCCGGTTCATGTCGCGGCCAATCCAGAGGCCACGCCCGACCGGCAGGTCCACTATGGTTGCCAGCACCATTCGGTGCGTGGCATCGTTGGCGCTGATGGAGCGTTCTGCTTTGAGATTGTCCAATTCCTGCGGAACGCCGGAACTCAAGCTGGGGGTAATAAACGAATTCGCTCCCGCGGAAGAATCGTCAATGGCTTTTGAATAGGTGTAATTTCCCTCGAAGCTGATGTAGTGATTGGCGCGTTTCTGGAAGCGGACCTGCAGAGACTCGTAGCTGGAGCTGGCCGTGAGCAAAGTTAGCCCGGCGAACGGACCGTCGAACTGCGGAAATGGCCGCAACAAATTGACCAGCGGAATGGTGTCATCGTTATAGATGGAACTGGGCTCAACAAATATCTGGCTTGGCCCATCTACAAATAAAGGCTGGAATGGATTTGGCACCTGTTGCGCCAGACAATCGCTGGGACCCAGCCCGTTACAGACCGCCAGGTTGCCGTTTACGATCTGGTTGCGAATCGATGACGGCAAAAAATTGCGATTGGCGGTGCCCGAAAAAGAACTATACGGCAGATGAGTGCTGCGGCTGGCGGAGTAATCCACTCCGATTACGATTTGTCCGGGAAACAATCGCTGCACGCCCAGATTCCACTGATAAATTTCGGCGTTGCGAGCGGTGGCGGTATCCAGACTGTTGTTGTTGGCAAATCCCCACAGCGCATCGGCACCATACTTTTGCCCTTGTGGCTCGGGAAAACCTGCGGGGGCGGGGAAGGGGTCAGCAAGCGTTGCGGTTCGGGTCTGAAAATTATCCTTGGTAAATAGAATCGGATTAGTGGCGCCGAAGGCCGTCCCCGTAAACTGAAAATTGGTGGTCACGTTCAAGCCGTAATAAATTCCAGCCCCGCCGCGAATTACGGTGTTGGGGTTCACAGCGTAGGCAAACCCGAGGCGCGGGGCCCAGTTGTTGCGATCCACCCGGGAATTGCGGTGGCCCCCGCCTGCAAATACGGTGGTGCCCGGTAGGTCGGCGGTCGTGTCAATCAGGCCGGGTACGACGATGGGCACAGCGATGCCGGAGTCGCCGGTAAAATCGCTGAACTGAATCTGATTGTTCCGTTCGCTGTACGGCGTGCTCCATTCATAGCGCAGGCCCAGGTTCAGGGTCAGCTTCGAAGTGACCTTCCAGTCGTCCTGAAAATAGAAAGCAGTCTCCTTCGACTTGTTGGCCACCGAATGGGCAACCGTCAGGCTCGACGTTGAAGGATCCCCGTAACCCAGCAGCAGGCCGGCGAAAGAATCGCCTTCGAAAGGATTCGGCACATCGGGATTAACCTGGCTGGCAGTGACATCCTGGGAAAAGTGAAAAAGGCCCGTGGGGCTCTGTGGTTGCGAAAAATTGTTATAAAACAAACGCTGCTCGCCGCCGAATTTCCATATGTGCCGGCCTCTTACCCACGAGATCGAGGAGCCGTAGGTAAGCAAAGTGTGGGCAAAGCCGGTATCCGTGCAGCACTGACTGAACAAAGACGTAGAAATGTTATCCATCTGGATGGTCGGAAAGCGGTCCAGGCCGTTTGCTTGCGCCAGAATCGCGTCGCCGGGCTGATCGAAGACGGTGGAAACCTTGGGGTAATCTTCATTCACCGGCGCGACCACTCGATCGAGCGCGATGCGGTTGGTCCACACGATATTCGGCTTGGGGCTCCAGTTATCCTCAATCGAGGTGTTATGAACATCGGTAGTGCTTCTCTGGCCGTCGCCGAATTCATCATTGCCAAATATAGTGGGTACGGAAAATGAATCGTGACGATTGCTGTAGCGTCCAGAAATGCGGTGACTATCCGAGAAGTGATGGTCCAGCTTGATGTCATATTGCCGGGCGCTAGCCTTAGGAACAACGGCAGTATGGAAGTTGAAGTCTCCCGGGGCGGCGTTGGGATCCGTTGGTTGCGGATATAAATTGATGATTTTCTGACCGATGGTATCAATGAGGTTGGGATCAATGACGTTAGGGATCGCGAATTCGGCGCGATGGCCATTGGCATCCACGTTCAACGGGTTAAAAATGCGCTGCTGGGTCGGTTGCCCCTCCGTGCACCCAAACGAACTATCGGTGCAGATCACCTGCGTGTTGCGGAAATCTCCCATGCGCTCCGCAGCCGTGGGCACGAAAGCATTGATGTCGATCGGGCTGCCTTCCCGGGTTTTTTCGAAATCTACGAAAAAAAAGGTCTTCTTCTTCTTGATCGGCCCGCCAAACGAAAAACCATACTGATCGCGCGCGTGATCCGGATTCGGAATTCCCTCGGCGTTCCTGAAGAATTCATTGGCATCCATCGCCGAGCGCTGGCCAAACCACCAGCCACTGCCATGAAACTTGTTGCCGCCTTCCTTGAGCACGATGTTAACGACTGTGCCGCCGTTGTTGCCATATTCCGAGGAGAAACTATTGTTCTCCACTTTAAATTCCTGAATGATTTCGACCGAGGGCTTATAGTAAACGTTGGTCGTCGCGCCCTCGCCTTGCTCCGGCGCGCTCGTAAGCGCCCCATCAATGCGGATTTCCGCCGTGGAGTTGCGCTGTCCGTTGGATACAAAGTTCGTCCCATCCGGATAAGAGTCCTGGGTGCCCTGGCCGGCCGTTTCCGTGACCCCGCCGGCAAGAAACACCAGACCGAAATAGCTCCGATTGATCAACGGAATGTCGCGGACGTATTCGTTGGTGATGTCCGTACCCAGCGCGGCGTTGCCAGTGTCGAGCAGCGGGGCCTGATCGGTAACCTCCACGGTGGTAGTTACCGTGCCGGGCGAAAGCGTGAAGTTCACGTTGGCTTGCTGGCTGACCGCCAGCACCACGCCTTTTCGTTCGACGGAGCCCAGGTTAGCCGCTTCCACCAGGATGTCGTAGGTCCCTGGCCTCAAACCCGTCAACACGTAGACACCTTTCGTGTCAGTGGTGGCGGTGGTGGCATTATTCGTCGCCGTGTCGGTCAGTGTCACCTTGGCGCCGGCAATGACGGCTCCCGACGAATCCGTCACTTCGCCGGACAATTGCCCGGTATAAGTGGACTGCGCATGCAGTGAAATGCCCAAGACTAAAACCAGCAGCGCCGATACGGTTGCCGGCAAACAAAAAATGCTTCGCGCGTTACGATTCATGGTGGCCACCCCGGAAAAGCTGAATTTTGCCCACTTTCGACTACTTTCGATTAGTTACTTTTACTTCCTATTTCAAACGATGTCAAGCATGGGTGTTGCCTGGGGTGGAGGCGGGATTTTCACTCTGCGCTATAAAACTGCGATTGCCGGCCGCGCGCAAATTACCGGGCAGAGGCGGAACGGTGGTAACTATTTTCAAGCGAGGAAGCGGAGTGCCGCTCGGCGTGGTGCCCGGCAAGAAATTCGAAATACTCATTCATTCCTTCGCCGCTCTTGGCCGACACCTTGAACACTTTCATACCCGGCCGGACCGCCTGAATATTTCGGTTCGCAGCTTCCTCATCGAACTCCACCACCTCGGCCAGATCCATCTTGGTCAGGATGGCGACATCGGCGCTGTTAAAAATGGTCGGATATTTCAGCGGCTTGTCTTCCCCTTCGGTCACCGAAAGAAGCACCAGCCGCAAATCCTCGCCAAGGTCGTAGGAAGAAGGGCACACCAGATTGCCGACATTTTCGATAAACATAAAATCCAGTGGCCCAGTGTTCCAGCCCTCCAGTGCGTTCTGCACCATCGCAGCCTCCAGATGGCACAACGTACCAGTAGTGATCTGCTTTACGGCCGCCCGGCTGCGAGCCAGTCGCGCCGCATCATTATCCGTGGCCAGATCGCCAACCAGCGCCGCCACGTTATAGCGCGAACGCAAAAGCGTCAGCGTCTTCTCCAGAAAAGCAGTCTTACCGGAGCCTGGGCTGGACACCAGGCTGATCACCGAGGTGCCCTCCTGCCGAAACCGTTCGCGCAGAGCCCGGGCGACAACATCATTTTGTTTCAACACGTTTTTTCGGACTTCGACGAGTCGCGGCTCCATAGTCACTCCGTAATCTCCATCCCGACCACCTGCAATTCCTTGCCCTGCACCACGTCCGACGTGGCGGTGCCGCATTCCGGGCAGCAAAACCACTGAATGGAATTGATCAGGCGCCGCGCGTCGCACTTGGCGCAAAATATTTCCACGGGAATCTCTTCAATGACTAGCCGCGAACCCTGCAGCGGTGTGGCTTCGCACGCGATTTCATAAGAGGAAAGCAGCGCGCCCTTCACCACGCCGGTCAGCAGTCCGAGTTTCAGGTGCACGGCATGCACGTGCCTCCATCCGCGGCGCTCCGCTTCCTCCTGCGCGGTTTCCACGATGCTCATCGCGATGGATAGTTCATGCATTTTTCTTGCTCTCAACTTCGGAGTCGCGTGCCTCGTCGATTTCCCCGTTTAAACGAGCCGCGAACGCTGCAAGCGCCGCCTGCCCCAGGCTGATTCCACCGTCATTTGCCGGGACCGCGTTATTCGTCCAGATCCGCAGCCCGCTGGTTTCCATGCAGGAGTGGAGTTCCCGCAAAAGCAGCTCGTTCTGGAAAACACCGCCGGAAAGCGCCACCGTTCGAATGTCCCGCGTTCCGCATAAACGGATTAATGCGTTTCGAAGACCAGTGGCAATGCCGCGATGGAATGCGCGCGCGATTTCGGCGGGCTCGCGGCCGCGAACGCGGTCGAGAATAATGCTCCGCAGCAATGGACGAAAATCCAGTTCGCCCCGGCTAAATGGAAATGGATACGCCTCAACGGCGCCAGCCTTGTGGGCCAGATGCTCCAGCCAGATAGCCGCCTGCCCCTCAAAAGTGACCGCGCGAGTGAATCCCAGCAGCGCGGCGGCCGTATCGAAAAGCCGCCCCATCGAGGTCGTGGTGAACGTGCGAATGCCTTTGCTCATCAATGGCAACGCGTCGTGATAGCGCGAAGGAAAATGAAATGGCGAGGCGCTGAAGTCTCGCGAATCTCCCAATTGCGCAAGATAACCGGCGGCCGCCTGCACTGGATGCGAAGCCGCCGCATCACCACCCGGCAACGCCGCAGGAAGCAAATGCGCGATGCGTTCGAATCCTTGTTCCACACTTCCGGAAAAAATCTCGCCGCCCCAGATGTTTCCGTCATCTCCGTAGCCGGTCCCGTCAAAACTGACGCCGATCACATGCTCGTCCCACGCGCCGCGTTCGGCAATCACCGAAGCGATGTGCGCACGATGGTGCTGTACCGCAAGCGTTTGGCATCCGGACAATTCGAGCGCATAAACCGTCGAAACGTATTGCGGATGCGCGTCGTGCACCACCAGCAATTCATCGCGCTGAATCTCGTACATGGAAAGCAGATCTTCCACAGTTTCCTGGAAAGCGCGCAACGCGGCGTAGTGATCCAGATCGCCAATGTGCTGGCTCATAAAGGCCTGGCCATCCACAACCAGCGTAATGGTGTTCTTTAGATCAGCACCCAGGGCAAGAATCGGCCGACGCGTAGGAATAGTGGACACCGCTCCCGGCGCATATCCGCGAGCCCGCCGCACAATTGCCGGACCAAAAACGCCCGCGCGAGCCACTGAGTCGTCCACGCGGCGGGCAATGGGCCGTTCGCCGATGCAAAATGCATCCGCAATGCCGGTAAGCTGTTCGATCGCATCCGCATCCTGATATGCAATCGGTTCACTGGAGCGATTCGCGCTGGTCATCACCAGAATCGCGGGCGCCCCGGCGGCAAAAAGCAAGTGATGCAACGGAGTGTAAGGAAGCATCACGCCGAATTCATCATTGTCGGGAGCAATTCCGGCCGATTGTATTCTCGCCGGAGCCAGAACGATGGGCCGCGCCGTTGATTCGAGCAGCATTTCCGCTTCGGGAACGAACTCCACCACCTCGCGCGCAACCTCAACGTCTCTCACCATCAAGGCAAACGGTTTTTCCTTGCGATATTTCCTGGTTCTCAGTGCCTCAACCGCTTCGCGATTTTTCGCGTCGCAGCACAGGTGGTAGCCGCCCAAGCCCTTGATGGCCACAATCTCACCATCATGCAAATGCCGCACCACTCTGCGGATCACTTCATCGTCGCCGCGCACAATCTCATCGTCGCGGCGAAAATAATAATGCGGCCCGCATTCGGGGCAAGCAACCGGCTGCGCGTGAAAACGCCGGTTGGCTGGATCCTCATATTCCGTGGAGCACAACTCATCGAGCACCCACGGCGCCATGGTGGTATTCGCGCGGTCGTACGGCAAATTGCGAATGACGGTGTAACGGGGCCCGCAATTCGTGCAATTGATGTACGGATATTGGTAACGCGGATCGCCGGAATCAAAAAGTTCGCCAAGGCATTCGTCACACACCGGCAAATCCGGTGAAATTCGCACCGTGGGACGCGCCTCAGCATGACTCTCGCGAATCGTAAATTCCGTAAAGCCCGCCGCCTTCGCAGGCAGCACATCGAGGGAAACCATGGACGCGGCCCGCGGCCGCTGCGTGCGCAGCTCTTCAATAAAATTCTGCAATGAATCTTCAGAGCCTTCCAGGTGCATCTCCACGCCCTGCTCCGCGTTCAAAACCCAACCGGCCAGCCGATTAGCATGCGCCAGACGGTACACAAACGGACGAAAACCTACACCCTGCACAACTCCGCGCACTTTTATCGAGTAAGCGCTAGCCATCGTCTTTATTTCCCGGAAACCACGCAACCTCTTCCCTGCCACCCCACTTGAATCACTTTGCCGTCTTCCACCAGCACGGGAACGGTGCGCTGCCCGTCCGACAACATGCGCATGCGTTCCAGCGCCTGCGGATCGGCGTCCACATCATATTCCGCAAATTCCAGTCGCCGCCACTCCAGCCAATCGCGCATTTCCGCGGTGTAGGGACACGACGCCGAACCAAACAATTCAAGCTGAGCCATGATGCAGCATCTCCAACCCTTCGCGCATTACATGATAGATAGACGCTTGCACTTCTTGAATGCGCGGAATGTAATCCGAGCGCACGATCACCGGAAAATCGGCCAGCCCGCGGCGAAGAATTTCTCCCCCGTCATAACCCAATAGCGCCACGGTCAAAATCTTGCGTTTGCGCGCTTCTTCCAGCGCCGCAACGATGTTCCGCGACCCGCCACTGGTCGAAATCGCGACCGCCACGTCGCCGGGGCGCACCTGGGCGATAAATTGCCGAACGAAAATAAGTTCGGTGCCCACATCGTTGGCGATCGCAGAAATATTCGCAGGCTCCAGCGACAACGACACCGCGGGAACCGCCTTGAAGCCCTGCGGCGGGCAAACACAATCGATGGCCCAGTCGTTTGCGTCGGTAGCCGATCCGCCGTTCCCGAAAATAATAAGTTTTCCGCCGTCGTTGACGCGTTCCGCGATCGCCGCAATCGCATTGCTGATGCTCTCCGCTTCTTCGCGAGCTACTTGAGCGCGTAATTTCGCGTCGTCGCTCACTTTCAGCCGGATGGAGTTGGCCACTTCCGCCATCGCGTCTTCCGCCGGCTGTTTTTCCCGCCCGAGAAAAGGATAGAGAAATCCAGACGCTCCTACGTCGTGCCCCAACTGGCGATGCTCAAAAAACACGTGCACTGTCTCCCACAGGGTGTGATACAGAATTTCAATTAATTCCTGATGCATGAACGGATCGACTGTCGCAGCCTCCATGGCATACGCGCCCTTTGGCCCCGGTAACGCGAAGGTCATGGCCTGCTTTTTGCGCGCCCAGTCGAGCGCATCGAGAACTTCCGCATCTCCCTCCGGCGGGCCGAAGCCCATCACGATATCGTCGGGAGACAAAATCGCTTCCAGCCAGGGACGAAACACGGTGGAGAGATCCAGCGCGGGAAGCGCGCGCTTGCCGACAATCACGGGATGCACAAATTCCACGGAAACGTGCTGCGCATCCGTGGCGTATGGCCCACGTCCAAACGCCAGCAGCCGGCCACCGCGCAGAAAGCGATCGGACATTTCGCAGCAGGCCTCTGCCAGCCGATGGGCTTCACGCGAAAAAAATGTCTCGAATAACTCGTTGCGAGCCAACAAGCGCTGCGCTACCTGGGCCGTCAGATCACATGCAGTTGGCATTGCAAAGCCTCAGCAAATACGCGGCAGGGGATCGCCGACGAGCATGTCCACAATTCTGCTTCCGCCATACCGAGTGGTCACCAGCACCGCTCCCGCCGGTTGATCCCGCACTTCGCCGATCACGCAAGCTTGTTCCCCGCCGGGAACTTGCTGAATCGCGCGCAGCGCGGAATCCGCGAATTCCTGCGCTACCACCGTAAGAAACTGCCCCTCATTGGCGATGTGCAGCGGATCGAGACCGAGCAGTTCGCACGCTCCGCGAACTTCGTCCCGCACAGGAAGCTGGTCCTCGAACAATACAACTCCAAACCCGCAATCGCGCGCCAATTCATTCAGCGAAGTAGCCACGCCGCCGCGCGTCGGGTCGCGCATCCAGCGAACTCCCGCGCCGTAAGTATTCAGCATCGCCTCAACCATCGGAAACACAGACCGCGTGTCAGAGCGCAGATCGGCTTCGATATCCAACTCTCCACGCGCCAGCAGGATAGTAATCCCGTGATCGCCAATCGGCCCCGAAAGAATAATCTTGTCGCCGCATTTCACGGTACGCGGCTCCAGGCGAATCCCCGGCAAAATGCGCCCCAGGCCAGTCGTAGTGATGTACATCTGATCGCATTTCCCGTGCTCTACAACTTTGGTATCTCCGCTGGCGATTCGCACTCCCGCGCGCGCCGCTGCGCCAGCCATCGCGCGCACTTCCGCCTCCAACACCTCCGTCGGCAAACCGGACTCAAGCACAAAAGTGACCACAATAATTTCCGCCTGCGCGCCCGAGACGGCCAGATCGTTCACCGTCCCATTGATAGCCAGCTCACCGATCGATCCCCCGGGGAACGACAACGGTTTCACAACAAACGCATCAGTAGTCACCGCCACGGGAGCGCCGGCGATCGCCACGTGCGCGGCATCACCTAGAATATCCGACGAGGCTTGTCCATACAGGAGAGGAACAAAAAGCCCTTCAATCAAACGGCGGCTGGCTTTACCTCCAGCGCCGTGGGCCATTTCGATTTGCGGCTCGCGAAACCTGATCTTGGGAGCAACTCCGCCCAGCGTCGTCTCGCCGCTCACATCGACGCGCTGAGACTCACCAGATTGGCCTTGCGATGTTCGTAGTTGTAATAGGCTGCGCATGATCCTTCCGAAGACACCATCAGCGCTCCGATCGGGGTCTCCGGAGTGCATTCCCTGCTGAATAGTTTGCATTGCGCGGGCTTCAAAACGCCCTTCAACACTTCGCCGCACTGCGCGGCTTTCGGATCGGCTACGCGAATTCCCGGAATGTTGAAAAGTTGCTCCGCATCCCATTCCGCGTAAGCGTCCCGGATGCGCAGCGCCGATTGCGAGATGAATCCCAGTCCTCGCCATTCAAAATACGGGCGCAGCTGAAATACTTCCGCCATGGCTCTCAACGCCGCGCGATTTCCTTCCCACGGCACCACGCGCTTGTACTGATTTTCAACTTTCGCTTCACCATCCCGCAATTGACGCAGCAGCATCACGATGGACTGCAGCACATCCACCGGTTCAAATCCGCACACCACGATCGGTTTATTTTCATCCTGCGCGATCCACTCGTACGGCCGGCAGCCAATCACCGTGGAGCAATGCCCCGGCCCGATAAAACCGTCGAGGCGCATGTCGGGAGAATCGAGGATCGCGCGAATCGCGGGAATAATCGTGACGTGGTTGCAGAACACCGAAAAATTCTTGAGCTTTTCACTCCGAGCCCGCTGCAGCGTCAACGCCGTGGAAGGCGCGGTGGTTTCGAAACCAATCGCAAAGAACATGACGTGCTTGTCGGGATTCGCTTTGGCCAGCTTGATCGCATCCGTGGGCGAATACACGATGCGAACATCCATTCCCCGCGCTTTGTGCTCCAGAGGACTGCCCAGCGTCCCGGGCACACGCATCATGTCGCCAAACGCCGCGAAAATTACGTCTTCTCGCGCGGCAATCGCCAGGCCGTCATCGATGCGCCCCATGGGCAGCACGCAAACCGGGCACCCTGGCCCGTGAATCAAATCAATATTTGCCGGCAGCACATCTTTCAGGCCAAAACGATAAATCGCATGTGTGTGGCCGCCGCATACTTCCATGAGCCGATAGTGGCGTTGCGGGTCCGCCAGCCGGCGGATTTCTTCCGCGGTCTTCGAAATCAGTTCAGGATTGCGAAATTCGTCGACGTATTTCATCTGCCACCCAAAAACATCAGGTAATCTGTTCGCTTTCCGGTTCTTCCAGCCCGTAGCCGCGCACTTCCTGCATCGCCGCTTCGGCCTCGCCCAGCATTTCCAGCGTGCGCATTTGATCGAGTGCGTCCTGCTCGCTGATCTTGCTCATCGCGAAACCCACATGAATCAAAACCCAATCGCCGGGTTTCGCCGCATCGTCCTCCAAAAGACCCAGGTCCACTTTTCTCCGCACGCCCACCACATCCACCAGCGCCGTGTGCGTGGCGTCGGAAGTAATCTCAATAATCTTGCCCGGTATGGCTAAGCACATGGTGCATCCTCCCGCGAATTCCCGATTTGCGTCGCCACTGTCCATGCCGTCACGCCTGTTTTCTGCGCCACGATATCGAACGAAAATTTCAATTCGTCCTTCACCTTCAAAGCGCCGCCGGCCACCGACACCAGCCTGATATTGAAATCCGTTTGACGAATTGAAAACTCCCCATATGCGCGCAGCGAGTCGTCCCCGGGAACCATCTGGGCAACGACCAGTTGCATGTGCGTCGCCCCGTGCAGCGACAAGTCGCCTTGAATCCTCAACGCATACAACGAATCGCCCAGCCGGGTTCCCGACACGTCAGTGCTGGCAAACACAATCTCCGGATAGCGCCCCACTTCCAGAACATTGTCCTTCATGGTGCGCTCGATTTCGCGCCGGTCCTTGTCGCTGACATCGCTCGACACTACCAGCGATTCAGCTTTCACCAGAAATTCCAGCGACGATTTCGAAAGTTCCTCCGGCGCGAAGCTTATCTGCCCCGCGAAATCTCGTATCGCGATCACGGGATTGTGGCCCAATCCGGAAAGCAGGCCGCTGGCATAGGCGGTCACCGTAAAACGGCTTTTTGCCGCATCAATGGTGTATTGCGCAGTCGTCAGCGTATCTGCGGCCATGTCGCTCCCGTTCCCTCGGCCATGCTCTCATCGCGATTTCGCGCGATGCTGAGTTACATGGAACGCAGGCGGAAATAGCGCTCCACGTCGGGAATAATATTTCCAAGTACATCTCCAAACCCCATCTGCGACATATAGCGCCGCACCACGGGATTGGACAGTATCATCCCCGTTCCCACCACCACCAGCGCGGCACCGCCCAGCATCAGCAATGTGTCTCGCTCGTTGGTATGTCCGCTGTCCGTATTCTTTAATAGTTCACTCGCCATAAATTTTCCTTTCTTAATTAGGTTGTCACCGAACTTGCAGGCCATTCACCGTTCAATATTTTTGGAATCACTGTTTCCAGCACCCGCACCGCTTTCCCGACCGCGACCGCTACCGGTTCGCTCAGCCCCATTTGTCCTTCTTCCGGTCCCAGAGTTTCCGGCTCGCAGCCCAGCAAGAGAATGCGCTTCAATTCTCCGCCCATGGATTTCGCCATGCGCAACACACTCATGGGGTTCATGGAGTGCGCATCCAGGGTCGCCTGGCATGCCGCTGAATCCAGCGAACTCAAATCCGGCTCGATGACATAAACCGTCCCAGGCGTTTCGCCTCGCGGGCAGGCATCCACAAGAATGGTCACGCCCGGCCTCAGCATCAAGGCATAGGCGAGGTCCAATCCGCGAATACCAAAATCCGTGACCTGCACGCCAGCCGGCCAGGTTTGTCCAGACAAGCGCCGCGCCACTTCAACGCCAAATCCGTCATCACCCAGAAAAATATTTCCGATACAAGCTATCAGAACGGCGGGCGCGGACGCCGCAGGCGAAGGTTGCGCCGGCTCCACCGAACCAAGCGGCTCAATCTCCTCCGGAAAAAAGAAAAATCGATGACCCGGCTGCCGCATCATCCCGATATCTCGCCCGGGATCGTCGTCGGCCACCACGCAGATATGAAACTTTCCTTCGTAATCCTGTTCGATGGCTTCAATTACCGCCGTTTTACCCGCCAGGGCCATATCGAAAATATCTGCGCTCTTGCCGGGGCGCAGCCTCACGCGATCGCCACACTTTACGTCGACGCCGGCAATCTGCAGGTTGGCGCCCTGGGTCTTGT
The DNA here is from genome assembly GCA_963819625.1 of uncultured Acidobacteriota bacterium. GTDB lineage: Bacteria > Acidobacteriota > Terriglobia > Acidiferrales > UBA7541 > Acidiferrum. Next base: position 1,210,491 of record CAWFWY010000011.1, on the reverse strand, counting down.
CTTCCAGCAGGTTGAATTCCCACTCGTTCATGGCCGAGCTCCGGAACCTGGCCGCAATCCTCGCAACGTCCCATGAAGCTTCGCAAACTGCTCGGCCGGCAACGCTTCGGTCCTCTCCAGAACCTGCCGCGCGCGCTCATCGCCCTCACGCATCTCACGCTTCTCATCCTCCGTGAGCGTTAGAATGCGCAGCGCCAGAATTTCATCAATCTCCGTGCCATCAAACAAATCGCCCGCGCTTTCCGGCGCAATCTGCGGATAGTCGTAAAGAATTATCGGCGAAGAAAGCATAGCGTCGCGTTCGCCATCGTCGCCAACCAGCACGGGCCAGGTTCCGGTATTGTTGCAGCCTGCGGCGGCCTCCCGCAGCTCTTGTGGAGGTTCCAGCAGCGACGCGAACTCGCCATTGGTGACATGCAGAATGCTGTGCGCCGAAATCAGCGATTGCAGCAGCGCGCGGTCACGGCCGGGCAGTTCCGTGCCCGCAATATTGGATTCATTCGCAACCGTGAGCCTGACTCGATACACGCCTTCGGAAATCAGCTCTGCCGAAATCCGAATTTTTCCCTCAATCGCTTCCTGCGTCCGCACGATCAGCCCGGTGATTCTGTTTTCCACGCCGCGCACCGGCTCCAGATCCCTTCGCGCCGACTGGCTGAACGATTGCTCCACGGGGCCAGCTATCAACGCGTGGACGCCGCCCAGGGCCACGATTACGCTGCGCTCAGTAGCTTCCTGCCAGGTCTGCAACAACTGCTCTCCAACACGCAGCGAGCCAATCGAATGAAATGCCGGTTCGCCGTGTTCGGGAAGTTCGTCAATAGGCTGCTCCAGCTCGCCCAAGGTTCGCGAAATCGCCTGCAGAAACCTGACCTTGATCTCAATTTCGGTTTTGGGATTCCCGAGCACCAGGCATTCCGTATGTGTAAACCACGGGTCGATCGTGCGCTGCACATCCCCGTAGTTTTTCGGATAAACCACTCCGAAATTCCATCGCTGCCGGTTTTTCACCGACGACGCGCGATAGGGATACAGCATGTAGCCCTCGTAAAGCACCGCGTTGGCGATTTCCTCCACCCGTTTCGCGTTCATGTGCGCACCGTTTCCTCGGCGCCCGCTAAAATCCGCTCGATGGCCTCTTCCCAGCTAGGAATTCCGTGCCGGACCTTGTATTCGTAAAGTTTTTGAAAGGCATCGCGCCGCAGGCACAGCCACGCGGTATTCGGATAATATTCGTCGATCACCGCTTTCCATACTTTGAGCGGAAGTTTGAACTTCGCCTCTTTTTCCCAAGAAACCGGCGCTACTTGGAGGTCTGCGTCCTGGTCCTGGTAAAAAACCGTGCCGCTGAAAAGAAAATTCAACGGCAAATCGCCTTCGTTCAGGCCATGAAAATATTTCGTAGCGCCCACGCTGAAATCGAAAGTGCACGGCACCAGAATTTCCACCACCGTCTCTTTCTGGAATGGCGGAATGGTGACCGCGGCGTGGGTCCACAGCATGTTGCGAAGCGTGGCCCCCCAGCGGTCTGGCTCTCCGAATAAATCCTGCAGCCGCGCCTGCTCCTCCGCGCTATAGTGCCGGCGAGTCACCTCAATCTGAATCTGAGCCCGCAACATGACCGAGTGAATCGTTTCTTCTTCGTCCGCATTGGTGACCCGCAACGAAAACGACACCGCCGGTGCGGCGGCGTAAGAAACCGCGCTGACTTTCTCGATTTGGAAATTCAGGTCAGGCATGAGCTTTCGCGCCATCCCCGCCAGCCTTGGTTCTCAGTTCGGCAAAAAACTGCCCCACCTCGCGCCAGACTTCCGTACCTCCGGAAAGCCCGCGCCAATGCATGCGAATCAATCCCACCAGCTTGTAACACTCATCAATGGGCACCACATAGAATTGCGGCTTAACTCCCCGCGCCGCGCCCACTCGATTCACCAGCAAAGCTTCCAGGTCCGGCTGCAATTTCAGCAGCGCGGGATTACCCTCCACCACATCGTTCCAGGTCTCTAGAGAAAGCAGCGACTCGGTGGCTCCCGCCGGACTGGGATAAAACGCCACTACTTTTCCATGCGGAGTGCTGTGGAACAAGAAAGCCATTTCAATGGGGATCATCAGGCTGTCCCACTGCCCGTCGGTCATGCGGAAGTCGCGTAGAAACTGCACGCGGCGCGGCACCCTCTTATATTTCACGCCTTGTGAGCTGAAGAGAATGGCGCAGGCGTCGCAGGAACAAATCAGCTTCCGCGCCGCCGGTTCAATCAGATGCTGATGATCGGCGCGCAATTCCACGCTGCACAGTTCGCAATATTCAAGATTCGCCCGCCTTTTCGCGAACTGCCGAAGCCCCGCAAAGGGGGTCTCTTTTTGCTGTGCGTCGGACGAAGGCACGGCTAGCTCGCGCTCCTTTGGATGGTAGAAATTTCTTGTGCGGGGTTATGCGCTGGGTCAAGCGCGTCCACCCACTGTATTCCCGGGTTCGCTGGCCGCGCGAGAAGGTTTTGTCCTTGCAGGCTCGCCAGCGGAACGAAGGCAACCGGCGCCGTCTTGGTAGCCTCAACACCCGGTACCTCGATGCCCGTCACGTCCGGCGCAGCTTCGTAGATGGCTTCTTCAACCGCCTGTTTCAAGTTGGCTGACGAGGATGCGCACCCGTCGCAACTTCCCGTCAATCGCAAGTTGACAATACCAGCATCGTCGATAGCGACGAGCTCCACATTCCCACCGTGAGACCGCAGATACGGCCGCGTCTTTTCCAGCGCCTGCAACACCCGCGTTTGCAAATCCACAGGATGCAGACCATAAAGCAGCAGCAAGCTGCGCACCAACTGGTCGTCGCCAAACTTTTGAACAATCGAATTTCCGGGTTCGCCGGCCTGCCGCACAATTTCCAGCATCTGCTCCAGGCAAGAGCCATGGAGTTCCATCAAAGCCTGCACCAGATCCTGGGCCCTCGTGCGCAAGGCTGGATCCGTGGTTTTCTCAAGCGCACGCACCATCCCGTCGATAGACTCGATCTGGCGAGCAATCTCTTTATTCGACATCGACGCCTTCCCCTCCCGCCGGAGCGGAGGGGACGGGAGGTGTTCTGTTCCCGTCCTCGCCGGTCGCTAACGACCGCGGATATTCTGAGTTTTTATTTACGGTTGAAGACCAAACATCGGAGAGTGATGCGTCTCCAGCACCTTGCCGTTGCCGAGATACATGTGTACGCCGCACGGCAGGCAAGGATCAAAGCTGCGCACCGCGCGCATGATGTCGATGCCCTTGAATTTGTCCGGCCCGTTCTCCTCGAAGATCGGCGTATTCTGCACCGCATCTTCGTAAGGACCCGGCGTTCCGTAAATGTCGCGCGGATTGGCGTTCCACGGCGTCGGCGGATACGGATGGTAGTTGGCAATTTTCCCGTCGCGAATAACCACGTGGTGCGAGAGCACCCCGCGAACCGCTTCGTGGAAGCCGCAACCGATGGCGTCTTCCGGAACCTTGAAGTCCGTCCACGTCTTGGTCCGCCCCGCATGCAGCTCCGACAGAGCCTGCTCCGCGAAATGCAGCGCCGCGCACGCCGCATAGACCTGGAAGTAAGTGCGCGCGCGGTCACGCTCGATGGCGTTGCTCCACTTCGGAATCTTCCATTCGAACTCCACTTCCGGCAGCGACATGGTCTTCGGCAAATACATCTTGACGCTGTGTCCCGTGGACTTGATGTAGCCGATGTCCACCAGGCCGGCCAGCGCCGTCGCCCACAAACGCGCGATCGGGCCGCCGCCGGTGTCCAGCGCCAGATGATCGCCGGTGCGCTTGTCGAGCCAGCGCGGCGACATCACCCAGGTGTACTTGTCTTTGAAATCGCGCTTCTGCGGCCGCGGAATCGTGGTCTGGTTCCACGGATGATTCTGATCGACCGGATTCCCCAGCGGATCGGTCTTCACGAACGTCTCCGAGTTTCTCCCACTCGTCGTAATACGAGCTGCCCAGCAGAATGCGGATGTTCAGGTTGATGTCCACCAGGTCGGTGGTCACCAGCTTGCCGTCCACCACCACGCCCGGAGTCACATACATCGCGCGGCCCCACTGCGTCATATTCTTGTAGGTGTAATCGCAAACATCGGGATTCTTGAACGATCCCCAGCATCCCAGCAAAATACGCCGCTGCCCAACTTTTTCATATCCGGGCAGCGCTTCGTAGAAGAAATCGAACAGGTCGTCGTGCAGCGGCACCACCTTCTTCATGAACTCCACGTACTTCATCAACCGCACGATGTAGTCGGTAAAAAGTTGAACAGTGGGGACAGTGCCGACGCCGCCCGGATACAGCGTCGACGGATGCACGTGCCGCCCTTCCATCAGGCAGAACATCTCGCGCGTCATGCGGCTCATTTGCAGCGCTTCGCGATAAAACGCGCCGGTAAACGGATTCAGAGCCCGCATGATATCCGCGATAGTGCGGAACCCGTGCAGGTTCGCATCCGTTCGCCGCGGTCTTTTCCGCCTTGGCCAGCACGCCCGGATTCGTTTCCTTCACCATCTGCTCGCAGAAATCCACGCCGACCAGGTTGTCCTGGAAAATGTTGTGGTCGAACATGTACTCGGCGGCTTCGCCGAGATTCACGATCCATTCGGCGATCGCCGGCGGGCGGACGCCAAACGCCATGTTCTGCGCGTAGGTAGCGCAGGTGGCATGGTTGTCGCCGCAAATTCCGCAGATGCGGCTGGTGATGAAATGCGCGTCGCGCGGATCTTTGCCCTTCATGAAGATGCTATAGCCGCGAAAGATCGACGAGGTGCTGTGACACTCGGCGACCACGCGCCGTTTTCGAAATCAATCTTCGTGAAGATTCCCAGGCTACCCACAATCCTGGTAATCGGATCCCAGTTCATCTCCACGAGCTTGCCCGACTTGCTGGGTGTATCTTTCATCGGAGTGGTCATCGTGCTCATGTGTCTCTGCTCCTTTTTCCTTTTTCTTAGTTTAACTGCGATCTCGGGCTATAGCCAGTCGTCAGTTCCGCGCGCGGATGCCGCCACTTCGGTTCCTTGTTCACCGTTTAATTGGTGAACGATGCGCAGCGCGCGAATAGCACGCCCGTAAACCCCGATCGTTCCGGCAGATACTTTTGCGCCGGGCGGCTCATCCATAAACGGCATGAACTTGTCCGGGAACCCCGGCATGGTGCAGCCGATGCAGATTCCGCCGACGTTCGGGCAGCCGCCGATGCCAGCCATCCAGCCGCGCTTCGGCACGTTGCAGTTCACCACCGGCCCCCAGCATCCCAGCTTCACGATGCACTTCGGCGAGCCGTACTCCTCGGCGAAATCGCCTTGCTCGTAATAACCGGCGCGATCGCAGCCTTCGTGCACGGTCTTGCCAAACAACCACGTGCGGCCGCAGTTGGTCATCGAGCGGAATCATCGGCGCCAGCCCGCTCACCTGATAAAGCAGGTACAGCAACGTCTCCATGAAGTTGTCAGGCTGCACCGGACAACCCGGCACATTGACGATCGGCAAGCCCCGCGACCGACTTGCCAATCCCAGCCAAGGTAATCCGCCAAGCCCATGGCGCCCGTCGGATTGCCCGCCATGGCGTGAATCCCGCCGTAGGTGGCGCAAGTACCGCACGCCACCACCGCCAGCGCTTTCGGCGCTAGCCGGTCGATCCATTCATTGGTGGTGATGGGCTGGCCGGTCTTCGAGTTCGGTCCCCAGCGCCGCCCAGTATCCTTCAGCCTTGATCTTTTCGTTGGGAATCGAGCCTTCTACCACCAGCACAAAGGGTTCCAGCTTTCCCGCTTCCGCGTCGATACCAGAACTTCATGAAATCGTCGCCGTTTTCGTAAGCCAGCACCGGATTGTGCAGATGCACCTTGGGCAGTCCGGGTATCGCTCCCAGCAGCACATCCTCGATGCTCGGCTGCGTTGCCGCCGTAATGGAGACGGAATCTCCGTCGCAGCCCAACCCGGCCGTCATCCACACGATGTGAATGTCAGACACCGGGGGCTTCTTCTGCGTTTCTGCGACCGTACGGGACGACGTCAGCGTGCCATGGCTGGTTCTCCTTTTCGGCTTTGACAGCTTCCGGAAACTGGTCTAGCAGACTTGCCGATCATGAGCTCCACTGATATTCGGCCTGCCATTTTCGTCACAAGTACGGCGAGGCGCTGAATTGTTGCTCTCAGGGATTCTGCCATCGGCGGGGTCAGGGATTCCCCTATATTCGTCCAAGCATCGCTCTACAATACAGAAATACCTCGAGAGCACGGGTCTTGCGCACCGCAGCTCAAGCAGAAATTTATTTAATGATCTTGCACCAGGAGATTGTTTACAGGGTGACTACCTTCGATGGAAACAACAGTTCTGCGCGCCGTCCGGATCCAGTCGGGCCCCGCTACGACGCTTTTCTCGTCCAACGTCCACTCAATTGCGTGATGCACCAGCTCCCGCGCATTTCTCAGCGACAGCTTTTCCTTAATATGCGCCTGGTAAGACTCCACCGTTTTCACGCTGACATGCAATTCGTCGGCAATTTGCCGCGTGCCAGCCCCGCGCCCGATCAGCCGGTAAACTTCCAGCTCGCGGTCGCTCAACGTTCCCAGCGGATCGCTCTTGCGCGGAACGCGGCCCGTGCACGTAATTGCTCCAGCATCTTGTTCGTAAACCGGTCGCTCAGATAAACCTTGCCCTGCAGAATCCGCCGGATAGCCACCAGCACTTTTTCCGTGGCTTCCTGCTTCATGATGTACCCGTTCGCGCCGGCACGCAGCGAGCGCTCCGCGTAAGTCGATTCATCATGCATGGACAGAACCAGAACCGGCAGAATGGGCGTCCTTCATCCGGATAGTTTTCAATATTTCCAGTCCGTCCGGTCCGTCCAGCGAAATATCCAGACCGATCAGGTCCGGCTGCAGACGCTGGCAATCGCCTGCAGTGCTGCGGGAGCGCCGTCCGCTTCTCCGCAAACCATCAGGTCCGGCTTCGCGATTGATCAGCAGGCGCAGGCCCTGGCGGACAATGGGATGGTCGTCCACCAGGAACACTTTGGTTTTTGCCGCCGGATTTCCTGCCGCAGACGTCCCGCCCCATACGTTCCTGATGTCCCGCAGCAAAGTTACCTGGCACTGTCGTTTATCCTCGTTCCGGAAAGAAGCGGTAAGGGAAAAACGCACGACACGCTCGTCCCACCGCGGGAATTACGCTGCACTTCCAGAGAGCCGCCAACCATTCTGGCCCGATAATTCATGATATTCAAGCCCATGCCCGCGTGCTTGGCTAGCACTTCCGGCAGGCCCAAACCGTCATCGTGGATCGCCAGCGTCCCTTCACTGTCGGAGGCCGCCAGTACAATCACCAGCTCTTTGGCTTTTCCATGTTTGATGGCGTTGTTCAACGCTTCCCGCGCGATGTGATACAGATGCGTGGACACATTTACATCATCAATCAGCACCGGTGCATCACATTCGAAGCGGCACGCCACTCGGAACAAATCTTCGGTCTCCTCGGCGCATTGGCTTAGCGCGGACATCAGCCCTTGCGCTTCCGACACCACCGGCGAAAGCCCGCGCGCCAGTTCCTTCGTCTTGCGAATGGCATCGTTCACCAGCCGCACAATTTTGGTCACGTCCGCAGGACTCCGGCCACCGACTCGTCGGAGAGTTTCTCCTCCAGCACTTTGCTCATGAACGCGATGCCCGTCAAATGCTGGCCCAGTCCATCGTGCAAATCCTGCCCGATGCGCCGCTGCTCCCGCGCGCTCACTTCCAGAATCGCTTGCTCCAGGCGCTTGCGTTCGGTGATATCGATTCCCGTAGCGATGATGTGCGCCGCGCCCTTCGCGCCTGGGCAACACCGTGGTGGACCAGGCAATCAGTCGCGACGCTCCATCGCGCGTCAGCCAGTGGCTTTCGTGCTCGCCGGACGCTCGCCTGGCACTGGATTGATGCACCAGCGCTTTGAAATCGTCGATTTCTTCCGCCGGCAAAAACAAATCCCACACATATTTGCCTTTTACTTCCGTCGAGGAATAGCCAGTACTCTGCTCGCACGCCCGATTGAACCGCACGATGCGTCCGTCGGGATCCAGCACCACCACCAGCGCGCCCACCGTGTCCAGAATCGCGGACAGCACATTGCGCTCCTGCTGCAGCGCGGTTTCCGCCTCCTTCAGATCGGTGATGTCCACGCCCACGCCGTGAATAAACCACGGCTGGCCGTCGTCGCGCCGGATCATCTTGGCCTCGCAATGAAACCAGCGCACTCGCCCATCCCGCGCCACCACCCGGTAAGCCGATCTCAGCGGCTTGGCGCAAAGAAACATTTCCGCGGCCTCCACGCTCCAGCGCTGTTTGTCATCCACATGAATCTGCTGATACCAGCGCATCGGATCTTCGAGCCATTCGCTCTGCGAAAATCCCAGCGACGCCTCAATTTGCGGACTCACGTACGCTTCCCCGACTCCCTTGTCGAGATAAGCCATGAACACTACGGCAGGAATTTGTTCCACCAGCGCCCGGTATCGGGCCTCCAAGTTGAGGGGTTTTAATGAGGAATACGGGCCTTCCGCCTTTTCTTCAGCGGCCGCGCTGCCGTTGTTGCCGGCGTTGTTGCCGACGTTTTGAAAAAACACCCCGGCCAATTCTTCCAGCGTGGCCTGCGCATCAGCCAGCGCGGGATTCTGCTTCCCCGCCAGCGTGAAATCGAAACCGGTGCCCATCAGCGCGCCTCTTTAAATTCTCGTTTCACACGTCTACTCGATCAGCACTTTCATCCTGAATCATCCGAGGGGCTACTCGGATAATTTCCCATTCGGTCGCCGGCGCCTCCAGCTCGGCTCCTTGTTCATCGACGCCTGGGTGAACCGCCGAAGCGCGTGAATGGCCTTCCCGTAGGTCGCCACTGCGTTGGAAGACAGCAACGAGCCCGGCGGTTGGCTCATAAACGGCATAAACTTGTCCGGAAAGCCCGGCATGGTGCAGCCGATGCAGATACCACCGATGTTCGGACACCCGCCGATACCATTCATCCACCCACGTTTGCCCACGTTGCATTGCACCACCGGCCCCCAGCAGCCCAGCTTCACGATGCATTGAATCGCGCCGTATTCCTCCGCGAATTCCGCCTGCTCGTAATAGCCGCCGCGATCGCATCCTTCGTGCACCGTCTGTCCGAAAAGCCATGTAGGCCGCAAATTCTCATCCAGCGGAATCATCGGCGCCCGACCCGCTACCATGTTCAGCAGATACAGCAGCGTCTCCATAAAATTGTCGGGCTGTATCGGGCACCCGGGCACGCACACGATGGGCACACCTGCGATCGATTGCCATTTCCATCCCAGATAGTCCGGCAATCCCATGCAGCCGGTAGGATTTCCCTCCATCGCGTGAATCCCGCCATAGGTTGCACAGGTACCCGCCGCGATGACCGCCCACGCCTTGGGCGCCAGCCGGTCGATCCAGTCGCAAGTCAAAATCGGCTGGCCGGTTTTCTGGTCGGTCCCAAAGCTCGCCCAGTAACCTTCTTTCTTATTCGTCTCGTCGGGAATGGATCCTTCAATCACCAGAATAAAAGGCGCCAGTCTGCCTTCCGCAGCCTCGTGAAAATGCCGCATGAACTCTTCGCCATTGTCGTAGGAAAGAAAGGGATTGTGCAGCCGCACTTTGGGAATCCACGGGATGGCCCCCAAAACGAGCTCTTCAATACTCGGCTGCGTGGCAGCCGTCATGGCGATGGTGTCGCCGTCGCAGCCAAGCCCCGCAGTAATCCACAACACGTCTATTTCAGAAATGTGTTCGGGCTGCCGTCGCCCTTGGCCGCTCCCGATTGCGGATTCCCGCATTGCGAGCCTCTTCGTTGAACTGCGACGCGTCGCCGCTGAGAAAAATATCGCATTCCCAGCAAGGCTAACGCGGCTGGACAGGCGCGTATTCTACATGATTCGTTTGGCAGGACGGCAGGAATCGCGAACGAAGGCCGATCCGTCGCACAACTGGATCAAGTTTTATTGGAAGAACCTTAATTGGGGAGTTCCGTCTCACTTCAAACTTTACCACGAGCGTCCGCCAACCCGTCGGGGATACACCGTGCTGCGAGGCACCAGCCTCGCTTCCACTACATCCGGCTGATTCTTATGTACCGCGCTATATCCGGCGCACTGACCACTACCACATACAACGCCACCAAACCCACTGCCAAAAGCGCCATCCGTCCCATTGTTTTCTCCAATACGTACCGCCGAAATATTCGCCAAAACCAGTCTAGTCGCCAGCCTCCCAACGTCAATCGGAAAGATGCTGTAGGAATGGCAGATCGGTGGAGAGTATGCACTCGTCAAAAAATTGAAAAATGGTCGGGGCGAAAGGATTTGAACCTTCGACCTCCTGGTCCCGAACCAGGCGCGCTAGCCAGGCTGCGCTACGCCCCGACTGAACAGGCTCGGCCCCACCAGCGGCTTGAGCGGAATACGTAGATTAGCACACCTCAACGCCCCGCATCTCACCCTTGAACAAAACAAAACCGCTGGAATGTTTCCACATCCCAGCGGTGCAGGAACCTCAACGAGCCGGAGGTCTCAGTAATAAAACTTCAGCGCGAATTGCACCAGCCGCGGACCTCGCGTTTGGCGCGGGCCGCATCGAAGAATAGTGAAAACGTTGAGCTTGCGTTTCAGAAATGAATTCTTAATTCAAGTAGCTGAAGATAATTTAGAAGGTCAATCGGCATGCCCATATGAATTTAGGCGATGTAACTAATGAAATTCCGAGGCGGACTTGAAATTCGCGGCGAAACCCAGGACCGGGACCTGAATCAGGTAAGTCCGATGGCGCTAAAACAAGACCGCCGGAAGACTCTCGTCTTCCGGCGGCACCTTCCTTGATGGAGGAGCTGGCTAAAACTCGAAACGCAGCATGAATTGCATGGATCGAGGATTGGTAAGCAGTCCGGTGTAATTACCAAAGTTGCTGTTATTGGTAAGAGAAAGACTCAAGCTCTGAACGTCAAAGCGCGTCAGGTTCAAAGCGTTGAATACTTCCCACCTGAATTGCAAACTCTTGCTTTCCGTGAACTTCCAACGCTTACTCAAGCCGGCGTCCAACCCCGCGAAGCCGTCGCCGCGAAGGTTATTACGGTTGCCAACTTGTCCTGGAAAGTCAGGAGTGAAGGCCGCAAACGCAGCGTTTACCGCGTCTGCGTTGCCGAACAGATTAACTGAACCATCGGGATTTTTCACCACTCCTCTGGTCGTGACTGGCCCTGTTTTGGTGGCGAACCCGGACAATTCCCAGTTCGTTGGCCACTGTCGGCCATTGGAAGCGCCTATCGGGAATCCGCTGGTCCAGCGCGCCAGTCCAGCGAGCTGCCACCCACCGATAACGGCGTTAACGAACCCATGCGTTTCCTTGCCGATCCAACGGCCATTACCGAACGGGAGCTCCCATATCCAGTTGGCATTAAATTGGTGCCTCAAATCGAAATCCGATGGCGCGCGCAATGCTTTCGGACTCCACGGGTTGATCACTTGGCCGCCAAGTCCCCCTTCACTTGTAATCCTGCTCGCATCGGAGGAAATGTCGAGCGACTTGGAATAGGTGTAGTTAAAATCAAACTGCAAGCCATGGCTCATCTGCCTGCGAAGCGTAACTTGGAGCGCGTTATAGGCAGCGGTCCCGATCGAACGCCAAGCGTAGAGAGCCGCAAACTGCGGATCCACGAAGGTGTAAGGTCCCCCATTGGCGTAGTAGCTCGCGCCGGAAGTTGGATCCGTCAGACCAAATCCCTGATCTAGGAACTGGATGGCCGTCGTCTCGTTGTTTTGAAAGCACGAAAACAGATTGTAGGCAGCGATCAGACGGTCAGTCGTCGGATCCGTGCCGCAAAACCCCGGCGTCGCATACGAAGGGTTAGGATTGCCCGCGCTAGGCGCCGGAAGGGCCTGCAGAATATTGGTCCAATACTGTGCGGTGGGTCCCACGGTGGCGGCGTTTATGGAACTGGCCGGAACGCCTGCTCGGTAAAGTTTGGCCAAAGCGGTTACCGCAGAGTAGTAGTCGATTTTCGTGTTCGGATCTACCAGATCTAGGGGCGCGGCTACGTCGGACTGTGACAATAGACGGTGCGACAAGCGGCCTACGTAGGAAACATCCAGAGACAGGTTGTGCCCCAGATCCCTACCCACGGAAAGGTCCAGCGTGTATGAGTAGGGAGTCTTGATCTTGTTGTCCATTCCAAAATAAACGGCGTAGGAACCGGTGTCGCCATTCAGGCCGCTTGGGAAAGTTTGCGGAAAAGTTGACGCGGGTGGCGGAGCAAACAGTTGGTTGCCGGCCATATCTGTCGTCGGAATATTATTTACACCGGTCAAGCCAGTGATTCGGGGTGCTATGGCTGGCGTTTCTGCTCCACCGGTATTCGTCAAAGCGGTAGAAAGACCAAAGGAGCCGTTCGCATCGAACGTCGCCAACAGCGCAGGTCCAAGCCGGTCGTAGACAATACCAGCGCCGGCGCGAATAGTGCTTTTTCCCGGCCCGCCAAACAGCGCTCCGAATAATCCCCCGGTCGCATTCGGCGAATAGGCAACGGCGAGGCGGGGACCAAAGTCCTTGGTGTCCCAATTGTAGAAACCCGACGCGTGATTAGCCGGGCCACCCAATTTAAAACTGAGAGGCGTAACGCCGGTGGAGGGCAAGCCTTGGAGCATGCCGGTGCCGCGCGTGTTGAAGTAATCACTCAAGCTCGTTGTGGGAACTACTTGTAGTCCGTTTGTCTCCCAGGGAGGCGAAAACAATGAATAGCGAAGGCCTGCAGTTATGGTGAGATTGGATTTCACCTTCCACGAATCCTGCACGTACATCTCGTAGGTGTCGTCAGCAAACCGGCGCGATACGGGAACAGCGTCAGCCAGCGTACCGCCGCTTTTCGTAAAATTGTACTGTGCGTTGACTTGAGGAATCGCTCCCAGCAGCGCAGCTAACGGATCGTCATAATTGTTGCCGAAACCACTGTCCACCGCGGGATACGCCGGACCCGTGCAATTTCCCGGACCGGTGGAACAGCCCGGATCGAAATGTCCTGGAACACCGGTGTTTGCCAACGCCGCAGTGTCATACCATGATGCGTTGTCGCTGGCCGAATTAAAGGAATTAAAAGTGTTCGACTGTGGGTTGCGCAGGATATTAACGTTAAAACCAAACTGCAGGCCGTGCCTCCCCTTGGTCCAGGAGACATCGTCGACGAAGTTGTGGACTGGGACCTGGTACTGGTTGCTATTGGTGACCGCCAAGCTGGAGTTATTGGGGGTACTGTTGTCATTGAGGCTACGGAAAAAGATAACGTCTTGTGTCTGATTGCCAATTTCACCGAAGCTTTCACGAGTGTAACCGTAGCGGAAGTTGTTCACTAAGTTCGGCCGCAGAATCGCGATGTAGCCTACGGAGTAGCCCTTGCTATAATTCACCTGGGTAAGCTCCGGGCTCTGTCCAGGAAAATACGGAACTCCCGCGTCCGTGTCGTTGCGCAGCGACCCGCGCCAATAGAGGGTATGGCTTCCGCTGCTAGTCAGCTTGTAGTCGGCGCGCGCAATGTACCAGTTTGTATTGATGGCCACCGGGCCTTTGAAGCGGTAGCCGACGAAGTTCAAACCATCGCCAACCGAATTGTCATTAGCGGTAAAGGGCGCGAACGATTGCAGATAGGGAATCATCACGTTGGTACTGATTCCGATTCCGGTGGGATCCATGCCTTGAATTTGGGAAGGAGAGAGGCCAAATGTTCCCGGAGCTACGGTGTGCGAAGCCGTGAGTCCTTGAACGGTGCCTCCAGGGCACTGCGTCGTATCTTGGCACTGATATTGAATTACACCGTCTTGCAAAGCTGCGCTCGGCACGATACGTACCACGCTTTGCGCCTCACGCTGACGATGGCCCTCGTAATTCGTGAAGAAAAACAGACGATCCCTTCTGATGGGTCCGCCCACAGCCGCTCCGAAGTTATTTCTAAGCAACTTGGGAGGCTCGTTCGGCACTCCGCTCTGCAGCTCGGCAAGTTTCACGAAGTAGTCGTTAGCGCTGGTAATGGTATTTCGATGCGATTCGAAGACCGCCCCATGAAAATTATTAGTGCCTGATTTCGTTACGAGTGTTACCTGGGCTCCAGAAGAACGTCCTTCATCCGCGTTGTAGTTACTGGTGGTTACGCGAAATTCTTGAACCGAATCTTGCGTGATCGGCAGCACCGACTGGAACGCATATCCTTTGGTATCAGAGTTTACGTCCACCCCGTCCAGAGTAATGTTGCTCTGATCACTCCGTGCACCGTTTACAGCCCCGTTACGAGTGTCTGTATCTTTGTTAATGTCGGTCCGGTTTCCGGTATAGGTGACGCCGGCCTGAAGTGAAAGCAACTCTGGAACGTTCCCTGCTTCGAGCGGTAGTTCTTTGACTTGCGTTCCGTTAAATGCATTGCCCAACGACGCATCGGTAGTGTTCAGGACTTGTGCTTGTTCGGTAACTTCCACCGTTTGCGTAGAACTGCCCAAATCCATGGTCACATTCGTGGTGGTTGGGGAATTCACCAGCAACTGTAGATTGGTCTGCTCAAATTTTCGAAAGCCCGGCATCTCAATGTCCAAGACATACGTTCCAGGAGGCAGAGAGATAAATTCGTACTCTCCAGCGTTGTTGGTTTTGGTGTCACGCTGGAAGCCTTGCGCAGTGTTGCTCAAAGTGACGCTGGCATCTCCAATGGTGGCACCAGATTTGTCGGTAACTACGCCGTGCAGCGAGGTTGTCCCCGTTTGCGCCCAAGTCGCAACCGCAGCCAGAATCGAAATCGTCAAGCCAACGATAATACTGCGTTTCACATAAGAGATCCGGCTCATACACTGTTCCTTTCGCTCACTTGTTTTTCGACCTGATGTTGACTTGTTTCCGAGTCCGCCAGTGGAAAGTGCCGTTTCGCACTAGTCCCAAAGCCTGACACTGCAACTTACGGGCCGGACCGGGCAGGCTGATAACGTTAGACTTCTTTCTCGGTGTGCTCCAATAATCCAACTAGTTGAAGATAATTTAGAAGTCGAATCTGCAAAACCATATAAAATTTATGGAATCATAGCTGCGCGAATTGCGCTTTTGTGCCACTTTGCAACGTCTCCCCCAAGCTTCATTCTCGCGGCACGAGTGCAGCCAGGCTCCATTTTTCGTGCCATGTGCCGCGACCCGCGCGGTTGCCATTCGAGGCGCAATCTTCCGCAAAAACGAAAGCGCCGCCGGGCTGAACTAGCCTCGGCGGCGCTTCGACGGTTGCGTCCGGATTTCTAGAACGAGAACCGCAATCCTACCTGCATCACACGCGGGGCGCCCTGGATCTTGGTGAAGTTCGACCAGTCACCCGGCGGCTGAATGTTGAGCAGCGCCGCATCCGGATCGACCGAGAGGTCGCTGTTAGTGGCGTCGGCTCCGGTAAGATGCTGCGTATTCGTTACGTTAAACACTTCCCACCGCAGCGCCAGTTCTTGTTTCTCGCTCCACGGCATCTTGAAGACCTTGCTCAGTCCCATATCGAGAGAGACATAGCCTGGCTCGCGAAGGACATTGCGTTGCCCGGTTTCTCCTGGGTATGAGGGACGATAGCTCTGGTAAGCGGCCACTGTATCGCAACCGAAGAGTTTTGGCGCGTTATTAGCGTCGCCGCGACTCGGGCAAGTCGGAACGTGACCGACCATCGTCACGTTGCTTTGCACTTCCCAGTTCGTAGACCATTGCCCAGTGTCATAAGGCTGGCCATTAGGCAGGCCGGTGTTCCAGCGATAGATTCCCGATAGCTGCCAGCCGCCAATAATAGCGTCCAAGCCACGGTTCATGTTGCTCCCAAAACGCTTCCCGCGTCCGAGCGGCAACTGGTAGATGGCGTTTGCGTTGATGACGTGCCGAAGATCGAAATCGGAATTGGCGTAGTTATCGTTCGGGCGAATGGCATTCAGGATGAACGCGCCGCCATAAGTAGTGCTGGTCTGCAGCCCGGAAGCGTTATCCAGCGAATGGGAGTAAGTGTAGTTGAAATCCCACTGCAAGTTGTGCCACCGCTGTCGAAGCGATGCTGAAAAACCGTGGTAGTTCGACTTGGCGATTGTTCCCCAAGCAGACAGCGCGCCGTATTGCGGATCGAAGAAATACGGTACCGGAGTATCTTGGCCGAGCGTTTCGCCGGCGTAGCTCTCGATTTCATCCTGCACATCGCTCCAGTCATTGGCCCAGTACTGGGCGGCCTCCGCGTAAACCGCTTGTGTGTTTGTGGCATTGGCAGGCAGGTCGTAGCCGTTGGCTGCTGTCGTGGCCGCATATCCCGCAGGCAGAATATTCTCGAAGTACGGAATCGTTTGAATTTGAGAAGTATCCACACCTTGCTGTCGCTGTTTTTCCAGCATCGTCGCAGCCGTGTACCAATCCATTCCCGATTTCGGATCGCGCAGATCGTTCAACGCCATAACGTCACGCGTGGCCAGCAAATGCCGCGCCAGCCGCCCGATATACGACGCCTGGAACAGCAGTCCTGGCCCGAATTCGCGCTCGTACGTCAGGTTAAACTGATAGTGGGTCGGAGCCTGCAGCGCCGTGTCGATACCGCTCTCAATCCGGCGGCTATAATCCACAGGCTGTTGCCGCGGGAACGAGACGGATGTCGGATAAATAACTCCGGGCGGTGGCGGCAAGCTGCGGACGTCTTGATCGAACCCGGTGAACAGCGGTCCTGGGTTGGTCGTAAGGTTATAGGTATTCGCCGAAATCGCTACGTTGGACGTGTAGCCCAGGCGGTTGTTCAGGTCAAACTGTGTGGCTAGCGCCTCGCCGTAGTAGTCATTCATCATCGCAAAGCCGCCACGAATGACCGATTTGCCGCGGTCCCCAAATATGGCGTGCACCAGGCCGCCGGGCTCGCCGGACGGAGAGTAGGCCACGGAGATGCGCGGCTGGAAATTATTCTTGTCGTAGTTATATAAGTTCCCTTTGCCATTGCCGCCAGCCAGTTCCAGGGTGAGCGGCTGAACATAAGGCACGCCCATATTCGCACTTGCGATTCGGCGCTTCAGGAATTCCTCCGTCGAAATATCAGTCACCACTCCGAATCCATTAGCCTCTTTGACCGGGGTGCTGATCGTGTAACGGAGGCCGAAGTTTAAGGTCAAATTACTGGTGATTTTCCAGGAGTCCTGCACATAAACATCATAGGCATTGGTATCGAAAGACCTGCTGGTGGGCGTTCCAGAGGGGAGCAGCGAGCCGTCCGAGCCGAACGTGAATCGCGCTGAGTAGGAAGTATACCTGCCGATTAGCGCTCCACCTGCGGCGTCCACTCCGTTTTGATTCGACGCAATTTGATCGTATTGTTGCGCGGCTGGGGTGCTGACTGTCGGCAACAGGTTGTTTGCGGGATTCTCAAGGTAAGAGAGGATCGGGTCGGTTACCGCCGTCCCGGCCGGCGAATAGAAGAAATAGTTGGTGCTGGCCGAATCGTAGGCGTTGGAGAAACCCTGGCGGTTATTGGTCACGAAACGCAGGTTTGTGCCGAATTTAATGGTGTGCTTCCCCTTGATCCAGGCTACGTCGTCGACGATGTTATGAACTGGATTGGTGCGCGAGGTCGCGCGGTTAAAATTTGTCGGAGAGTAAACGCTGCGGAAGGTGATCGCATTCGCACTGCTGTCGCCTTGCTGGCTGAACGCTTGTCGCGTCAGTCCATAGCGGAAACTATTCACCACGTTTTGCCCAATGGTCCAATTGTGGCTCGCCAGTATTCCCCACGGATGCGCCCAGACGCTGGGTACCGGAGTGTCCGGGAAAGCAGGCAATAAGGTAGAATCATTCACGCCGGCTGCCAGCAAATCATAGTAAGTATTTATCCGGAAGAATGCAGTCATCTTGTTGCTGATGGCCCAATCGATTCTTGCGAAATTAGAATTCAACTTGACCGGCGTTGAGGCATTGAAACGAAAGCCTCCCGTCATGACTCCATCGCCGATGGAGTTGTCATTCGCGGGATATTTTGCCGCTGCGGCTGCCAGAGTGCTGATGGCAATCGGGTTTGTATGTACCACGTTCCAAACGTTGTCCAGCTGCGGTGTGGTCAGCGTAAAGTCTTGCGGTCCTTCGCACGTATCGGAAGATGAGGGTGTGTTTGTCACATGCGTGCAACGTTGGGCGTTAACGATCAGTTGGCCTTGTCCCAATCCGGCTAAAGGAACCAGCGACGTAACAGCAGTGTCGCTTTTATCCCGCCTGCCTTCGTAGCTATAGAAGAAAAATAGCTTGTTCTTCCAGATCGGTCCGCCCAGCGTTCCTCCGAACACATTGCGGATCAGCTTGGGGCGGTCCAGGCCGCTGCGGTTGTTGAAGAAATCATTGGCGGTAAACGCGGTGTTACGGTTGAATTCGAAAGCCGCCCCGTGGAACGAATTTGTACCGCTCTTGGTCACCAGGTTGATCTGCGCGGCGGAGGACCGGCCCTCATCGGCGTTCGCGCCTACCGTAACCACTCGAAACTCCTCAATCGCTTCCGTATTCAGCCGCAGCACCGGTGCGCCGATATCGCTGGTTTCTGCGTCGTTGATATCCACCCCATCCAGCGTGACGTTGGACTGGTCGCTCCGCCCGCCGGCCACGTACCCACTCGGCGTCACCTGCGCTTGCAACGTCAGCAGCGGAAGAATTCCGCGTCCTTCAATCGGCAACTGCGTGATTTGCGTGCTGGTGAAATTGCTTCCCAGCGTCGAGTCTTCGGTATTCACCTGAACCGCCGCGTCTGCCGACTCGACCAGCACGGTCGAGCTCATCTGCCCCAGCTCTAGAATCACCGGCACCTCGGTCACATTGGACACTTGCGCTCGCACCGGACGAATCACGGACTTGCGGAATCCCGTGGCCTCAACGGTCACTTCGTAGTCGCCCACCGGCACGATTTCGAACCCAAACGCACCCGACGACGACGACTCCGCCGTCCTCACCGCATTCGTCTCTACGTTCGTAAGTGTCACGGTTGCGCCTGCCACCACCCCGCCGGATTGATCCTTCACGGTGCCGGTAATGCTCGACGCACCGCTCTGCGCCGCCGCTGCGCTGTTGAACACCAACAAGACCACTAATAAATTGAGGACAGCCAATAGGCCTTTAACGTGCCGAGGCATAAGCTTCTCCTTGTACACACCACGCTTAATATGAATTGTGACGAACGATTGCAACCGACGCCCACCACCCTGGTCGGATCGCACAAAGGCTGGACGATCTATGAACCCTTCGCGACACTTTTACGAAACCGACCTATAGCAACCGACTGATTGCCCTACCTTGTAGGATAAAGCTGCAGTACATGTCAAGGATTTATAAGTTGCTGATTGGTGGGAAACAAATTATTGAGAATTGCTCGGAAAATTATCTCAGCTAATCGAGGAATTAATCCAATTCAGCGGAAATACGGATAGGTAGTCAGCAGGGCTTCTCGCAAAACCGAACTCCAACCTAATTCAGTCGCAGAAGTTTCGCTTCCGTAATCGCCGGAATGCCCTTGATTGGCTCCAGGATGGAGTTGAACACGTCGCCGTCCAGCCGCACCAGAGAAACCGCCTGCGCTCCCGCAGTGGCCTCCCGCCGTCCCAGCGCGAAAGTCGCGATGTTCACACCATACTTGCCCAGCATCGTGCCCACCTGTCCGATAACCCCGGGCTCATCCCGGTTTCGCAAATACAAAATCGTCCCGTCCAACTGCGCTTCCAGCGGGATGCCGTCAATTTGCAGCAGGCGCGGCGTCCCATCGAAAAGCACCGTGCCCTCCGCCGCAAATCCTTCCTTCGAACCGCCGGCCTCCGGCAGCACCGCAATCTCCAGCGTGTTCGGGAAGCCGTGCTCGCGCTTGCGCGTCTCTTCCTCTACTTTCAAGCCACGCGCCGTCGCCACCGCCGGAGCGTTCACCACGTTCACCTTTTCGTCCAGCACGGCGTTCAAAACTCCTGCCAGCACCGCGCTGCGCAGCAAATGGGTGCCCACTTCCGCCACTTCTCCCGCATACCGAATGCGAATTCGCGACGGTCGCGTCTCCGACGCCTGCGACACCAGCGAGCCCAGCCGCTCCGCCAATTGCAGGTACGGCCGCACGCGGCGATACTGCTCCGCCGAAAGCACCGGCAGGTTTACCGCATTCCTGATGATTCCCTCGGAAAGATAATCCTTCACCTGCACCGCCACCTGCGTGCCCACTTCTTCCTGCGCTTCGGTCGTCGAACCCGCAATGTGCGGTGTGCCCACAACGTTGGGCAATCCCACCAGCGGCGAATTTTTGGGGGGCTCAACCGCAAACACGTCCAGTCCTGCGCCTCCGATGTGCCCGCTCTTCAGCGCCTCGGCCAGCGCGGCCTCTTCAATCAACTCCCCGCGCGCGGCATTAATAATGAACGCGCCCTTTTTCATTTTTGCCAGCGTCGCCGCGCTGATTAGATTTTGCGTTGCGGGACTCAGCGCCGTGTGCAGTGAAACGAAATCGCTCTCCGCCAGCAGCTTGTCCAGCGGCACCAGCTCCACCGAAAATTCCTTCGCCGCCGCTTCGCTGATGTACGGGTCGTAGCCCAGCACGCGCATATCAAACGCTTGCGCGCGCACTGCTACTTCGCTGCCGATGCGTCCCAGTCCGATCAGCCCTAGCGTCTTGCCGCTAATTTCCGTGCCCGCCGCGCTGGATTTTTCCCATCTTCCTTCGTGAAACGCCTTGTCCAGCTTGGGCACTTGCCGCGCCAGCGACAGCATCAGCGCAAAGGTATGCTCGGCTACACTCACCGCGTTGCCGCCCGGCGTGCTCATCACTACAATGCCGCGCTTAGTGGCCGCTTCCAGATCGATGTTGTCTACGCCCACTCCGGCGCGCCCCACGCAGCGCAGGTTGGGAGCCTTGTCCAGCAGTTCCGCCGTAACTTTCGTCGCGCTGCGCACAATCAGCGCCTGCGCATCCGCGATTTCCGCCACCAGGTTGTCTTTGTTGGTCAGCACGATCTTCCAGCCCGCCTGGGCCTGCAGTAGTTTCACGCCGCGTTCGCTGATTTTGTCCGCAACAATTACTTTCATCTTGATCTTCTCCGCCTCTGCCAGGCTTTTTGCGTGGTCTGTAACCTATCAACGGTAGCGAGCCCCCGCGACACTGTCAATGTAAGCCGCGAACATTCTGTTATAGTTTTCCAATCTACAAATAATTCCTGCACGGTCTAGGCCAATACTCGGTAATGTATTTTAGGAGCACCGATGAGTCTCACTGAACGCATTCAGAAGGACCTGGTGGACGCCATGCGCGCCAAGGACGAGCTGCGCTTGAGCGTCCTGCGCGGCATCAAGGCCGCCATCAAGCATAAAGAAGTGGAAAAAATCCGTGTGCTCGATGACGCCGAGTCCATTCAAATCCTGCAAACCCTCGTCAAGCAGCGCAAGGAATCCATCGAGCAGTTTACGAAAGGCAATCGCCCCGAGCTGGCCGACAAAGAAACCAAAGAGCTGGCCATCCTCGAAACTTATCTTCCGGCGAGCGCCAGTGCCGCCGAAATGAACGCCGCCATCGACAAAGCCATCGCCGAAACCAGCGCAAACTCCATGAAGCAAATGGGCGGGGTAGTAAAAGCCGCCAAAGCCGCCCTGGAAGGCAAATCCGTCGACGGCAAAGCCCTAAGCGACCTGGTCCGCGACCGCCTCTCAAAATTAGGCTAGTTGTTATTAAGGTTGTGTCGCGGATTCCGCGGCTTTGAATCCGCGCCCGCCTAATTCGCGGTGGGTTTCAAAACCGCGGTGTTGCGCTCGTCGTTTCCGATCACGCGATAAAATTTCTTCAATTCTTCCGCTTTGCTGGCCGGCACACTCAGTTCCTTAATTTCAAAAGTGCGCGTGTATTTCAGCGTCTTCCCAATCACTTCCGCTTTGCTGTGATAACTGGCAAAGCTGTAATCGGCGTTCACCGGCGGAGGCAGATCGTCTACTTCATACCCCGCGGGAAGCGCAATCTCAAATGTATCCGTGTCCCGCCACGGACCCTCGAATTCCACCGCGTATTTCCGCGGTTCCTTGGTCTCCAATAAGTCTCGCGATTCGTAGCCGATCACCCGCGGGCGCACCAGCAAAAGATTCCCGGCCGATTTCGCGTAATTGTTCGCTACCAGAGAATAGTCGTACACAAACGGCAGATTCGATTGCAGCAGATTTCCCATCGTCGCTTTGGTGATCTGAAATGTGCCCAGGGAACGTGACAGCGCCGCCTCAATGGGTTTGATTTTGTCGGAATCCTTGGAAGCGGTCTGGAGCACGTAACGCTCATTCACCGCAGGATCGCCGCGGCGTACCTCCCGGATATCGCCCCTCAGCGTGCCCTTGACGTCCAGCTGCAATTTGGCGGTGCGTTCAGTGGTATTCAGAGAGGAAGGCAGTTGCGGCAATTCGATGAGGTCTCCTCCCGTGGGCGTCACGAACAATCCATAGTTAGCTTGCAAAGCTCCACGCAGCTGGCCAAAGGGCGTCATTTGATCGGTCGGGTCAAACACCAGCAATTTCCCGAGCTTGGGATGGATGACGAAGGCCGCCAGCGAAGGATCCGAAACTCCGTCAGGCATCTTGATCGCCAGAATGGCATGATCAAAAATTCCAATTTGCGGCGCCATCCCGGGAGTAACGGCACCACGCTCGGAATTAATCACAATGTAGTAAGACTCCACGCCAATCTCCGCCAGCATGGCGCTGGCCAGCGTGGCCTTATCTTTGCAATCGCCGTAACGGTGCGTGAAAACGTCCTTCGCGGGATGCGGCTGGTATCCGCCAATTCCCAGTTCGATCGCCACGTAGCGAATCTCTTTTTGAGTGAACGCGGCGATAGCGCGCATTTTGTCGAGCGGCGTCGTCATTCCCACCGTCAGCGAGGCCACTTTCTGCTTGATTTCCGGCGAGGTATCGCGGCGGCCGCGGGTCAAACCGGCCTGCCAGTTCCCCATATCGTCCCAATTCTGAAATCCCTTGCTCTGCGATGCGCCTCCCGCGGGAATCAGCGATAACACCATTTGTTCTGCCACCCCGCGCCACGGAGGCATTTCTTTTTCGAATTTCACGGCCGGAACATTCTTCACTATCCACTGCCATTGATTATTTCCAACCGAGGTAGGTTTGATTTCGTCGTGATTTGACCACGCCGATTTGTATTCCCAGCCTGGCGGAAGTTGCAAAGTGTAGCGCGATTCAGCGACCGGAACGGGGCGCTGAAACAGCCATTCATCCTGCAAAACATACGGCCGCAACTCCTGCTCTACCTCGTACCCGATAATATTTCCCGGATCAGCGGCGGGAATCTGCAGGATTCTGCTGCGCACATCGGTGACCAGTTCTCCGTCGCTCACTCCCAGGGATGTCTCGATGGCGTCTTTGTCTTTGACCTCATAATCTTTACCCTGTGCGGGAATACACCATCCGCGAATCGCGGTAATGCGCGTTTCCGCGTCGAAATTCACCCGTAAAGACCCGAATCTCTTGCCGCCCGCTCGCAGAATTTTATATGCCGCCCGCTCCAACCCCTTGATCTTGCCGTTGGGTTGCACCGTCAATACGTATTCGGAGTACAGCAACACTGCGTCGGTCTTGTCGTCGTGTTCGGGAAGGGGCACGCTCGCCTGGCTGTGCATCCAGCCGGGTGCGTCCGCTGCGGACGCGGAAGTAGCGGCCAGCATGATCAGGGTAAAGGCCCCAGCCGCCAATGCGCCGGCCGCCGTTATCTCCGTCCAGAACGGCTTATTTTGCCGCTGCAGCCGCACCTGGCTCCAAAACGATTTGCTGTTCATCGCCGTCCCTCACCACCTGAAAGAAATTCCGCAGAGCTCCGTAGTATTTGGTTTCGAGCGAAATCGTATCGATATTCAGGCTGCGCGTTAGGTGCAGCGTTCCTTGCTTGTTCTCATAAGTGGTGTTGTAAGCGCAGACTTTGCCGGCATCGCTGCGCCCCTTGGGCAAACTGTTCACTTTCCAGTCCAGCGGCAACTCGATGGTCACGTCATCGGTACGCGCCGTGGGAAAATCGAAATAAATCGGGTGCACTCGTGCGGCGTGCTCGAACACATGCTTTTCCGGCGCCCCGAATAGTCCCACGGGAATCAACGCGTGGTGTCCCGCCGCGGAAGCCCACCCTTGCACCTTCATATCGAATTCCGCCACCAAATTTGGTGCAGAACTGCTCCAGTCGGGAGTGTTGGTCAAGTCGACGTCAATACCCGCAGGAACGAATTCCCGGACTTGATCCTCAATGAATTTTTTCCGGGCTGCCGCGTCTTCCAGCCGTTCCTGAATCCTCATAGACAGGGCTTCGAGGCCGGCAAAGGTGACCGTCAGCTTTCCCTCCAGGCTGCCCTCGCTCGTCAATCGCAACATGGCTTTCCGGTCGATACGGGAAACCGAACTGTCCGGAAGGGGGGTGGAAACCCAAGTACCGCCATCTTTATCGAGCCGCAAGCCACGCACAAGAGTCTCCGGCCACGGGAGTATCCCAAATGGCGTAAAGGCCGTACCAGGATCGTAGTAGGTATCCTTGCCGTTCAATTTGACCAATGCGACGTTGTCATTCAACTGGTGCGGATCCATGGAGTTGGGCTGAAATAAATATTCGCTCCGCCGCGGCACCAGCACCGGGTACGCTTCCAACCCCGCCGCTCGCGCCAGAGCCAGAAAGAGCCAGGTAATCTCGCTGCCTGTTCCGTACCCGTTCTTCCACAGGTCTTCGACATTGTTTATGCTCTTCTGCTTGCCGCGTTTCTTTTCCTGCTCGGTCAATTCTTGTTCAAAACCTGTATTGCGAATCTTCTGCACGCGTTCATAGATCTTTTTCAGCTTTACCTCCGGGGCGTCGGAGGGCGAGACGATCTGGGCGACGGCTTGCTCCATGGCCTTGCGCTTGCCTACGAAGCTTTCCACTCGGTCGTTTTGTTTTTTGCCTTCGTTTTTCCAGAACTTTTCGGGCTTAAGCTCGTCGTTTTCGCTGTATATAAAATCGACGCGAGCTTTTATCTCGTTCGGCGGCGGCATGTAGTCTTCCGTCTGAAAGGCCGGCACGTTGCTGGTTTCGAGGCTCACCATCTTGAATTCGTTCTTGGGCGGAGCCGTGCCGGGAGGCAGGCTTTGCCAGGTCCACCGCACAGGAAAAAATCCATTGGGTTTTAGCGAAAACTTTGCGTGTTTGGTGAACAATTCTTCGCTCAGTATCCAGTGCGAATCGAAAACGTAGTAGGGCTGGAGGTCGGACATGTAGTGATACTCGATGATGCTGCCGACCTGCACATCCGGCAGAATGATGACCTTAGCCAGATACTTCACCCCCTTGGCCTTGACGATCATTTTTTCCAGCGGCTTGCCTTCAAAATTGGCTATGGAACCGTCCGGGCGGATGGTGCGCGCCTTGACGCTGTGCACATCTCCGCTTTCCTTTAAAAATGGGATTTCGATGTTGGCGTATTTTCGGCCTTCGTCGTTGAGGATCTTGATGCGCACATAGTTGTATTCGTGGTTGGCGACGTCGTCGCGGTCGACTTGCCGATAGAGAATTACCGCCGCCGCTCCGGGAGCTTCCGGCACGCTGGTCATACTCAACTCCGCCGGATTTATCGGTTGCCATTCATCGGCATTTATTGCCAGCGGCGCGCAGACGAGGGCGCACAAACAGAAAATAGAGAGAAAAAGAGATACGCGGCGGCACAACATGTTTCACCTCCAGGGACATGATCTGGAGGCAGGGCTCCACGAGCTGCGAGGTAGTGGGCTTGCCTCACATCTGCAGGGCATCAGGATTCTCAACGGATGTTGATGACCTGTGACAGTATTGCCGCGGACAATACAGTTCCGTCCCGTCGATGTCAAGAGACCTGGCGGTCCGCTGTTTCCTGCTTTCTGGGTCCTCCCGGCGCCAAGATTCTCTTCCCCGCATGCTCCACCTGCGGCATAATCCCGCACGCTGCCATTTTGGTCTGTATCCTGCTCGGCACTCGGGAGGCTTTCTTTGAGCGAACGTCCGTGGGGTTCCACCGCACCGCCAGGCGAATTCCGGCCGTTTGTGCCTAACGACAAAAACATCAAGGAGTTCACTCTTCGCGCCGTTATCCTCGGCGCGCTGTTCGGCCTTTTGTTCGGCGCCATCACCGTTTACGTAGGACTCCGC
The DNA here is from genome assembly GCA_963819625.1 of uncultured Acidobacteriota bacterium. GTDB lineage: Bacteria > Acidobacteriota > Terriglobia > Acidiferrales > UBA7541 > Acidiferrum. Next base: position 1,184,311 of record CAWFWY010000011.1, on the reverse strand, counting down.
GCCGGGCTTACTGTTTCCGCTTCCATTCCCATTTCCGTTTTGTCCATCAGCATCCTGCGGGCCTTCGGCCGCTCCACCATTCTCGAAAACAATATCGTGCAAACAACTGGCTCTGCCGGTGAATCGCTCGCCGCCGGCGTGATGTTCACCATCCCGGCGTTGATCTTCCTGGGCTTTGGCGCCGAATTCACTTTCTGGCGAATTTTTCCTCTGGCGCTGCTTGGCGGATGGCTTGGCGTGCTCTTCATGGTGCCGCTGCGCCGCCAGCTCATTGTCAAGGAACACGGCAATCTCAGCTTCCCTGAAGGCACCGCTTGCGCCGACGTTCTGGTGGCCGGCGAACGCGGCGGTTCGTTTGCCGGGCGCGTCTTCTGGGGCTTGGGTTTGGGCGGCGTCTATACCTTCTTGATGAACACCGTGCAGGCCTGGACTTCGCAGCCGGAGTCTCGACCCAACTGGTTTTCCGGCGCATCGTTTCGCGTCACCATCACTTCCGAGTATCTCGGCGTGGGTTACATCATCGGCTCGCGTGTCTCCGGCATTCTGTTTGCCGGCGGCATTATTTCCTGGCTGGTCATAATGCCGGCGATCCGGTTTTACGGGCAGCTCGCCAACGGCGTTCCGATTTATCCGTCCACCATTCCGATTCCGCTGATGACTCCCGACCAGATTTGGGGCACCTACATTCGCCCCATGGGCGCGGGAGCTGTCGCGGCCGCGGGATTGATCACCCTGCTGCGCACCCTCCCCACCATATTTTCCGCTCTGAAAGCAGGACTGAAAGATGTTCGCGCGGAAAGCGCCGGCAAATCCGCCGGGGCCGATCGCGTCGATCGCGACATGCCTCTTCGCTGGGTAGTGGCCGGCTCCGGCCTGATCATCGTGATGATGTGGATTCTGCTTACCTTTCACCCCATCCCGGGCGCCGAGACGCGCTGGTATCAAAATCTTTTTGCCGGAATTTTCGTGACCGTCTTCGGCTTTTTGTTTGTCACCGTGGCCGCGCGCATCAGCGGACTTCTGGGCAACTCTTCCAATCCCATCAGCGGCATGAGCATCGCTACGCTGATGGCTACCTGCGCCATCTTTTTTGTCGCCGGTTGGACCGCGCCGAACTACCAGGTGCTCGCTTTGATGATTGGCGGCGTGGTCTGTATCGCGGCGGCGATTGCAGGCGCCACTTCGCAGGACCTGAAGACTGGCTTTCTCGTGGGCGCCACGCCGTACTGGCAGCAGATGGGCCTGTTGATCGGCGTCACCGTTTCCACTTTGGCCATCGGCACCACTTTGAATTTGATGAACAAGGGGCTCGAAAAATATATTCCCACGCAAATTCCCGTCAGCGTCGCGGCACTTCCCAACGGCGTTAAGGTCGAGCGCGATAGCTTCACCTATCAAGGCAAGAACTACACGCTCATCAATTCTCTCGGCTCGCACACAATTCCCGACGGCGAATATTTGTATAGCCCCGCTACGCAGCAAATCGAGTATCAGTGGGCCCAGGGAATCGGCAGCGAAAAGGCTCCCGCTCCGCAGGCCCGCCTGATGGCCACGGTCATCAGCGGCATCCTCAATCAACGTCTCCCATGGCGGCTGGTCTTAATGGGCGTAGCTTTGGTCATCGCGGTCGAAATTCTTGGTGTGCGCTCGCTGGCGTTCGCCACCGGTTCCTATCTTCCGCTCGGCACCACCGCCGCGATGTTTGCCGGAGGATTGATTCGCTCCCTGGTCGATGCCACCACCAAGAAAAAAAACGAAGGCGAAGCCAGCCCCGGCGCTCTGTACTCCAGCGGATTGATCGCCGCCGGAGGTGTCTTCGGCCTTCTCGGCATCATCATCAATCTGTTCCAGGACCCCGAAATCTCCACCCACGTCCCCGGCTGGTTCACCAGCGTGCTGCGCCTCCCCTGGCGCCCTGATTTGTTCTCCTTCGGCCCCAAACTCCTCGGCTCGCTGGCGACCAGCAACCTCTTCGGCCTGTTCATGTTCGTGCTGCTGGGCGCCTCGCTCTTCTACTTCGCCCGCAAAAAACTCGACTAGGTACTCGTTGATTCGTCTGACAAATTCCGCTTATGTTTGGAGTTAAGTACCTTGTTTGACGCCGTGTACTCTATGACGAGATGTGTTCGAATTTGTTGGCGGAGCCGGGACATGTGGCGGAGTTGATTGAGCGCGAGGGATGATGGGAGTCGCTCACCAAAAGGGTTGAGCGGCGGGAATAAACTCGACCCGGAGTTCGGGGACGAGAGGCTTTAGCCAGCGGACACATTCTTCCATACCGGCTTGTTCGGAAGGAATGTGTCCGAGAATGATGAGGGCTTTGCTTCTCTTTTCGCTAACGGCGTCCGCAGTGTATTCGACGGTTTCCCACTCGCGCGATTCGCCGGTGATTAAGAGTTGGATATCAGAGTTTTCGAGGGCGCCGATTTCTCTTTGCATGCCGGCGGCCCCGGGTGAGAGAGCTACGCGGGTAATTTTCAGTTGGGGGTCGCCAACTACGCGCATACTGCGGAGGCTCAGGCGAGATTTCAGATCAGCGGCCATCTTATCGAGCGTGGTTTCCGGAATCGTGAAAAAATATTGATTTTGTTTGTCCTGGTAAGCCTCCCAACCTAAGACGTGGACCATCCCGGCCTCGATGCCGTCTGGATGACGTGCGTGCCAATGATCGTGAAACCGCCAAACGACGAGATGGTGCTGCTTGATGAAGGCGAGTTTCTGGGCGAGGACCAGGTCGTTTTGCTTTTGCGGGATCTCGGCGAGATCATCGAGATGGTTGTAGAAGGTGGGCTCGTGAGTGATGATGAGATTTTTGCCGGAGGCGGCGGCACGCTCCAGAACGTCGAAGGTGGCCATCATGGTGACGGCGATACCGGTGATTTTGGATTCGGGGTCACCGGCTTTGAAGGTGTCCACGGTTTCTTTCTGCCAGGGGACGCCAACATCGTCCTGTATGCGTTTGATGACTTCGCTGGCGCTCAACTGCGGCTGTTGGGAGCGCACGGATCCCAAGCCGGCCAGAAGCGGGAAGAGAGTAAATAAGATAGCGGACGTTCGGACGTAGCGCATGTAGTCCTCGGGCGCAGCTTTTACCGATGGATTGCGTTTCGCACGCGGCATGTAGTTTACCAAGGTCAAGGGGATGCGGCACCCCCTCCTGAGAGTTAACGGGGCGGCCACCGCGCTCCGATAGTGTTCAGGCCTGTTCAGTGGTTTTCCACAACAGAAAACGCCGCTTTGACGGGGCGACGGCGGGCCGTTACACTGCATTTATGCCTGCGTCTTTCAGTTCGCGGCGTTACGGCTTTGATTGGCGCGGGTTTATTACGCCTGGCGTCAAGCTGGTGGTGCTGATTTGTTCCGGCGTTTTTCTCATCCAGACGCTGGCGGACATCTTGTTGGGACAGCAGCGCGCCTATCACCTCATTACTCAAACCTTTGGGCTGATTCCTGATGCAATTATTCACGGGCTGCGCATCTGGCAGCCGTTTACTTACATTTTTCTGCACGGCGGGCTGTTCCATTTATTGATCAACATGCTGATGTTGTGGATGTTTGGGCGGGAACTGGAACAAATCTGGGGCAAGCGTAAGTTCCTGAATTATTTTTTCCTGTGCGGCGTGGGCGCCGGGCTGATTGAAGTCGTGGTGAAAATGGTTCCCGTTCTGTTCGGCAAGGAAGCGTCGTTGGTCCCCACCATCGGGGCCTCGGGAGCGATCTTCGGCATACTGATCGCCAACGCGATTCTGTTTCCCGACCGGCGCATCTGGCTGATTCCTCTGCCGGTGACCATTCCCATGCGGCCCTACGTGGCGGTGATGGTGGCCATCGAATTTTTTGGCACGCTCAGCAGCGGCGGCGATAACGTCAGCCATTTGTGCCATCTTGGCGGGATGCTGGTGGGCTACATTTATTTGCGGCGCGGGTCGTTCCTCTACAGCGTGCGCAACAGCGTCACCGACTGGAAAGTGCAGCGGAACAAGAAAAAATTTGAAGTGTACATGAACAAGCAGAAGGACGAGCCGCCCTCGCGTCCCGACCGCTGGATTAACTAAGCGATCCTGCTGCGGATTTACGCGCCGCGAACATTCTGCGCGGCGATTCATTGCCCGGCGATTCCCGCTTACTTTTTGGTTTCGCCGCCAATCACGTGGAATTTCATGAAGTTCGTGGTGCCGCGAATTCCCATCGGCGTGCCCGCCACGATGCCGATGACATCGCCTTTGCGTACCAGTTTTTCTTCCAGCAGGCGTTTTTCGGAAATCTCCGCCAGCCTGTCGATTTTCTGCAGATTTTTAATTTCCGCAGGCATCACTCCCCAGATCAGCGCCATGCGGCGGCGAATCGCTGCGTCGGGGGAAAACGCAATGATGGGCACCAGCGGTCGGTAACGCGAAACCAGCCGCGCCGTGAATCCGCTGTGGGTGAACACCGCGATCAACCGCATGTGCAGCTCGCGGGAAGCGTGGCACACCAGTTCCGCCACGGTCTCGGCGACCTTTAATTGCTCCTGCATCGACGGCCGCGGAAACTCGGTGATGCTTTTTTCCGCTTCTTCGATGATCTTGGCCATCATCTGCACGGCTTCCACTGGATATTTTCCCGAAGCCGTCTCCGCCGAAAGCATCACCGCATCGGAGCCGTCGAAAATCGCGTTGGCCACGTCGGAAGCTTCCGCGCGAGTGGGCCGCGGATTTCCGGTCATGGATTCGAGCATCTGCGTGGCGGTAATCACCGGACGGCGAAATTCGCGGGCTCGCGTGATAATCATTTTCTGGACCACCGGCACGCGCTCCGGCCGCATCTCCACGCCTAGGTCGCCGCGCGCCACCATGACGCCATCCGCGGCGCGCAGAATGGCGTCCAGATTCTCGATGGCTTCCGGTTTTTCCAGCTTGGCGATTACCGGCGTATCTTTTCCGGCTTTGCGGATCAGCGCCTTGGCCTGCAACACATCTTCCGGGCGGCGCACAAAACTCACCGCGATGTAGTCGGCATCGTGCTCCAGCGCGAAGATCAAATCTTCTTTATCTTTCGGCGTGAGTGCCGGCACGCGCAACTGCACGCCGGGCAGGTTGATGCCCTTGTTTTCGCCCAGCGCGCCACCATTAATCACTTTGCAGATCACTTCCCGCCCGCGCACCTGCATCACGCGCAATTCAATCAGCCCGTCAGAGAGCAAAATGCGGTTGCCTTTGTGAACTTCGCGCGGCAGCGGCGTAAACGTGGTGTTCACGCGTGTGGAATCGCCCAGGATGCGCGCGGTGGTGATGATGAATTGTTGCCCGGCGCTCAGATACACCGACTGACCGCCGGCCAGCGTACCAGTGCGAATTTTTGGACCCTGCAGGTCCGCGAGAATAGAAATGGTCTTGCCTTGTTTCAGCGCGGCGACGCGCAGCAGCGCAATCGTAGCGGCATGTGCTTCGTGGGTTCCGTGCGAGAAATTCAGCCGGGCCACATCCATTCCGGCCTGCAGCAGTTTTTCGATCATGCGCCGCGAACCGCTGGCCGGTCCGATGGTGCAGACAATTTTCGAGTGGCGAAAGCTCATATTTGGTTTATCGGGAGGCGGCAAACTCCGCCACGATTCGGGCCAGAACGTCGACGCCCTTTTCGAAAGCCGCCAGCGGAAGTCTTTCATCGTCGCCATGCATGCGCTGGAAGTCCGCTTCCGTAACGGGAAATGGCACCAGCCCGTAAGCCTGCACGTTGTGCAGCCGCAACTGCGCAGAGTCCGTCGCGCCGGTAGACATAAACGGCAGCACCGCAGCATTCGCAAACTGTGCCGAGGCCACTTTGGAAATCGTGGCGTATAGATCGGTCTCCAGCGATGATGGCGGCGCAGCTAATCCCGCATCCTGCTGAACCTCAAATTTTATCTGCGGATCGTTGACCAGCTTGGTCAGTTCGCCCAGCAGCACGTCAATGGTGTCGCCGGGCAGCAGGCGGATATTCAGATTGGCGCGCGCCTCCGCGGGAATCACATTGTTGCGCACACCCGCCGAAAGCATGGTGGGCGAAATGGAATCGCGCATCATGGAATTCCATAGCGGGCTCGCGTCGGAAACCACTTTCTGGGCGTGCTCGCCGCGATCCGTGGTGTCCAGCGCGCGCATCCACTTGCCCATCTCGGGCGTTTCGATGTTGGCCAGCCCTTCGAAATATCTGCGCACAATCGCGGTGAAATGCACTGGCGCGGAATAATTCCCGATCTTGGCGATCGCTTCACTCAGATGTACCACGGCGTTGTCTTTGAGCGGCCGCGAAGCGTGGCCGGAAGTTCCGCGGGCCACCACCGCAACGTTGACCGGCACTTTTTCGCTGGCCTGCACCGCGATGTATTGCACTTTGCCGTCCTTCATGACCACTTTGCCTTCCTCATTCAGCGCGAAGCCGGCGGCAAACTTGTCCCAATATTTGGAGATCAGAATCTTGATGCTGGCGTCGCCGCCCTGCTCCTCATCGCAGGTTGCCAGAAAAATCACGTCGCGGTTCAATCGCGCGTTAGAACGTTTCAGGGCGATGAACGCCGCGAGGTTCGCAGCCAGCATTCCTTTGTCGTCGTAGGCTCCGCGTCCGTAGACGTAGCCATCCTTAATAACCGCCGCGAACGGGTCCATCGTCCAGCGCGAGCGCTCCACGCCCACCACGTCCATGTGCGCGACCAGCAGCAGCGCCTTGGAAGGATCTGCCAGCGCGGAACTGCGCAGCCGGGCCACCAGCGCGCTTCTTCCCGGCGTGAGCGGCAATAACTCCGACGGAATGCCTTCCTTCTCCAGAATGTGGGCAATGTATTTGGCCGCGGCGTCTTCGTTGCCCGGCGGGTTGGTGGTATTGATGCGCAGCAGATCGATCAGCCATCCCTGCGCTTCCTTCGCCAGCGCCGCGGTGTCACCGATGGGCGACGGGCTCGGGATAGTTACAGTTGCGGCCTGCCCGGTAGCCGCGGTTTGACCCGAGGGATGAGTCGCTTGCGCGCCGAGCGGCAACCCGGTGCACAGCAAAACGGCTGTGGCCATCACTATCGTCTGCACTTTGCGTATCCCGCTCACCAATCTCCTCCGGTCTGCTTCGGGCGTAAGTCTCGCCCTGCAACACTTTTCAGCGATTTCGCTTCATACTAACATGCAGGTGGTGGCTGCCTGGCCGTTGTGTGCGGGGGCGTTGCGCAGATTCAACCGCTCTCCTGGCAGGATGGGAACATAGGATCGCGAAAATCGAGGATTAAAAGCATGAAAGCAATTTTTGACAGAATATTTTCGGTGATGCTAGCAACGATATTTTCTTATTCGCTGGCTGCGATTCCGGCGTGCGCGCAGGCTCCCGAGGGACCGCAAGGCGGGCAGCCGCAACAGAGCGCGCCGCCGCCGGTCACGCAGAACCCGCCCGCGAAGCCGCCCACGCAGGCGCCGCCCGAAGCCGGCGTCACCATCGCTGTGGACGTGCCGGTGGTCACGCTCGACGTGATCGCCACGACTAAAAATGGCGACATCCTTACCGGCCTGAAGAAAGAAAATTTCCGCGTGTTCGATGAGGGCGCGCCGCAAACCATTACCAACTTCGCTCCCACTGACGCGCCCATCACCATGGTAATCGTCATGGAATTCAGCGGCCGCGCGTACGGGTGGTTCGCCGCGTATGCAAAATACTGGGCGGACGCGCTGTTTCCCAATCTGCAGCAGAAAGATTGGGTCGCGCTGGAAACTTTTGATATGAAGACTCGTCTGGAAGTGGACTTCACGCAGGACAAGAATGAAGTTCGCGCCGCGATCAGCCGGCTGTATTTTCCCGGCTTCAGCGAGTCCAACGTGTTCGACGCTTTGCTGGAAACCAATGAGCGCCTGAAGGACGTGAAAGGCAAGAAATCCATTCTGCTGCTGGCCAGCGGCGTGGACACTTTTTCAAAACATACTCTGGACCAGACCATGAAGGCCTTGCGCCAGAGCGACGTCACCATCTTCGCCGTGGGACTGGACAAGACCTTTACCAACTATCTGGACATGCACGGCTCGCGCGCTTCGCACATGGACTATCTGCAGGCCGAAAATCAGCTGAAGACGTTTGCGCTGGAAACCGGTGGGTTTTCGTGGTTCCCGCAATTTGACGGAGAGATTCCGGGAATTTTTCAGCAGGTGGCTTCGCCTGTCTGCGGCATCAGTACAGCATTTCGTACACGCCGGCGAACGGCGCGAAGGACGGCAAGTTTCACAAGATAAAAGTGGAACTAGTCGCGCCCGATGGCGGGCCGCTGACAGTGGTCGACCAAAAAGGGCAAAAAACAGAAGTACGTGGTGTACGCCCGCGAAGGTTACCAGGCGCCTAAGGGCGGCGTCGGCGATTAAACCGTAGCGAGTTTCGGTTTAGTAACCGCGCGAAATTTCTACGCGATTTATAAGTTCGCGGCCGTCGAACCAGCGTTCCAGCAAATCCATCAGCAGCGCGGTTTCGCGCGGCCAGAGCCTGTCACTCAACGCGCTGGTGTGCGGGGTGATAAATAAATTCGGCGCGCGCCACAACAGGCTGCTCGCTGCCAACGGCTCTGTCTCCGCCACATCGGTTGCGGCGCCGGCCAGCATTCCGCTTTCGAGCGCTCGAATCAGCGCCGCTTCATCCCACAACGACCCGCGCCCGACGTTAATCAGTCGCGCGCCGCGCTTCATGCGCGCCATTTCTTTTTCGCCCAGCAAGGTTTTTGTTTCGGCGGTGTCCGGCGCGCAGAGCAGAATGTAGTCCGCCTCCGGCAAAACGCCGTCCAGCTCGCTGGCCGCAATAATTTTCTCGGCGTGGGTCTGGTCGCCGCGGCCCGAACGCGTCACTCCCCACACCCGCATCCCCAGAGCTTGCGCGCGCTTGCCCACTTCCCTGCCAATCGAGCCGAATCCCACGATGAGCAGCACCGTTCCATTCAGCTCCGCGAGATGCTGCGGTTTATCCCACAATTCCTGCTGCGACCAGATGGCTTTTTCCTGCTGGCGCAGGGAGTCGGGAAAATTTCGCGCCATAGCCAGCAGGAGTCCGATGGTGTGCTCGGCCATCGGCACGGAGAAAACACCGCTCGCGTTGGTGACCACTACTTCAGAGCTTCGCAATTCCGGGTACATCAATTGGGCGACGCCTGCCGAGGTGGAGTGCACCCATTTTAATTTTTTCCCCGCGACGAACTGCGGAGGCCGCAGCGTGCTGCCCACGAAAATGTCGGTGTCGGGAATTTCTGCGAGCACCTGGCCGTAATCGTGCAGATGCGCGACCTTCATCGGCGGCCATTTCGCGCGAATCGTTTCGGCCATCAGCGGCTTGGCGTTCCATTCGGAGAACGCATGCAGCGCGCAGATGATCAATTTTGTGTTGGACGGCTCGGTTCGGGAAATCACGGTGGCCTCTGGCTCGCCTGAGCAACGCAGGATGAAAATCGTTACGGCTTGGTGCGCAAATCGGTCCCGGTCATATCCGCCGGCTGGCCTTGGCCCAGTATCCCCAGCATGGTCGGCGCGATGTCGCGCAGCGATCCGCCGGGTTTCAGGCTGACGCGATCGTCATCGCTGACCAAAATAAATGGCACCGGGTTAGTGGTGTGGTAGGTGTGCGCGCCGCCGGTATTCGGATCGATCATCATTTCCGCATTGCCATGATCGGCGGTGATGATCCACGTGCCGCCGCGCGCCTGCAGCTCCTGATAAATTCGCGCCAGCCCGGCGTCCACTGCCTCGACGGCTTGAATGGCCGATTCCAGCTTCCCGGAATGGCCGACCATGTCCGCATTGGCATAATTCATGATGATGGCGTCGAACTCGCCCTTCTCGAGCGCGTTCACCACCGTTTCGGTGATTCCCGCGGCGGACATTTCCGGCTTCAAATCGTAAGTGGCCACTTTTGGCGATGGCACCAGGATGCGTTCTTCGCCTGCGAACGGTTTTTCCACGCCGCCGTTGAAAAAATAGGTTACGTGCGCGTACTTTTCCGTTTCCGCGCACCGCAGATTCTTGTAGTCCAGTTCGGCGAAGACCTGCGCCAGTATCTGCTCGAGTTTTTCCGGGGAGATCACGAATTTCAGCCAGGGCCACTTTTTATCGTACTGGGTCATGGCCACGTAAAAAAGATTTCTGGGCCGGCGAGCGTCGGCAAACTTGTCGAAATCGGGCGCGGCCAACGCGTAAGTCATCTGCCGGGCGCGATCGGCTCGAAAATTAAAGAAAATTACCGCGTCGTCGTCGCGGATTTCTCCCACGGCACAGGCGGCGTCGCCTTTGCCTTTGGTCACCACGATGGGCTTGATGAATTCATCGGTGACATCCCGCTGGTAACTTTTCTCGAGGGCAGCGACTGGATCGCCGGTGCGCGTCTCCGCCTCGCCGTGAACCACGGCGCGATAGGCCAGCTCGATGCGCTCCCAGCGATTGTCGCGGTCCATCGCGTAGTAGCGGCCGACCAGCGTGGCAATTTCCCCTACGCCCAGCTCGCGCATTTTCTCCTGCAACTGCTTTACGAAGTTGCGGCCGCTGTGCGGCGGGGTGTCGCGCCCGTCCATGAAGCAATGCACAAAAACTTTTTCCACTTTTTTGCGCTTGGCCATCTCCAGCAGCGCAAACAGATGCTGCATGTGCGAATGCACGCCGCCGTCGCTCAAGAGGCCGATGAAATGCAATTGCTTTTCGCGGCCGCGCTCCATGGCCTGCTGAAACAGCGGCACGCTTTCCAGTTGTTTATTGGCAATCAACAAATCGATGCGGGTGATGTCCATGTGCACGATCCGGCCCGCGCCCATATTCATGTGGCCCACTTCGCTGTTGCCCATCTGGCCTTCCGGCAAGCCGACGTACGGGCCAGAAGTGTGAATCAGGGTGTTGGGAAATTTCCGCAATAGCTCGTCGTAGGCGGGCTTGCGGGCGAGGGCGATGGCGTTGCCTTCCGTTTCAGCGCGGTATCCCCAGCCGTCCAGCACGGTCAGCACGATTGGTTTCGTTTTTTTGTTCATAGCGCGTCAGAATACACGGATTTGCCGCGCTCTAGTAAGTGCGCTGTGCATTTATTCGATATTTTTCAAGCGGCGAACCGGGGCCTGATAGCAGCTGTTAGTGGGGCTCGTCCTTTTTGGCCGGTGAGACCTCGGGCGTCTCGTCGGTGTGAGCCACGGGCAATTCGTCGCGCAATTCGATGGACATCCAGTCTCCGGCATATTCGTTGCCAACCGGCGGCCGGTAACGGACGACCGCATGCACGCCTTCCATTCGCTGGCAGAAATTAAAATGATCCGACCCGTACCAGAGAGTGTCGGAATAGCCGATGAGCTGGCGTCCTTTGCTGTGAAATTCCAGTCGTTCATCACCGCGCCGCAGGGTGACGATTCTCATTTTTTCTTCGCAATTTACGGACACCAATGTTCCCTCCGCCGTCTGCGATTGTTCTTCCACTTCTTCGACCAGGTTGGTTTCCGCAGGGCGATCGCCAGGGGGAATGCGGTTCCACAACGCCACGGCCTCGTTATGGTCCGGGCCACTCCATCGTTCGGCAACAAATTTGGCGAGTTCGGCCGCTTCTTTTCCTTTGTTCATGCGCAGCAGAATTTCTCCGCACAGTAAATGGTAGCCTGCGCGGGAAGGTTCCAATTGCTCGGCCTTGCGGGCCATCGACAGCGCCCGTATGTCGTGGCCTTCGTAAAGCTCGAGCATGGCCAGCTGCACGAATGCCGGGGCAAATTGCGGATTGATTTTTACCGTTTCCATCAAGCCGGCCTGCAGCTCGTTACGATGCACGGCAGTATTTTTTTGGGCCACAATCATGGTTTTGAAATATTGTGAAAGATAACGCTGTTTGTCTAACTCATACGCGCGTAAGAATTCCTGCAGCGCGTCCTCGTCCCGGCCTTGCCGGAAAAAGATGAAGCCTTTCTCCTCGTGCGGCAGGGCGAGGTTCGGATCTGCCTTGAGAACATCTTCCACCAGGCCAGTGGCTTCCGCGGCATCGTGTTCCCACAGACGATAGCCGGCAATCTCCGCGTCCGATTCCGCTCTGCTCAACTTGCGCACGGAAAAATCTTTTTCTTCAATCCCGCCGGGACTATCCATCATCCAACTGGAAAAGGCAAAAGCCTGAATGTAAATCTGCAAGTGATTCTGCACGTCTTTCAAGTCGCCGAAGGATTCCTGAAAAGCTTTGAGCTGCTTCTCTCCTCTCTGCAACTGGTTATAAAACTGGGTCAACTTGTTGCCCTGTTCCATCCCGGGCGAGAACATCAGGAAGTGCACCAGAGCCCAGGATTCCGCATAAAATTCATCGATCTGATCTTGCTTGCCGCGGAAATATACATACGGACTGACTGTCAGCAGCGTCTCCAGCGGAATCAGGGTACGACCCTTAAGGAAGTTGACCCGCCGGCTCGGCGCGCCGACGTAAGACTTTTTGGACTCGAACCTGGTGTTGCCGTAAAACTCCGCCAGTCCTTCGTCGAGCCAGGTGGGCAGCCACCGGAAATTTGTGTGCAGCAGGCTGTGCACGTACTCGTGGTAGACCACCTGATACGCGCCGGGAACGTCCTGGTCGAGGCGCACAATCGCGAATTGCTTTTCCCATCCGTGCTGGAACAGGCCCGCGGGCTTGGGCCCTTTGTCGTGCCACATCGCCGGAGCCAGCGATTTCATGCTGCGCTCGTCCTGCATGGCGAAAATAAGGAGTGGCGCTCCGGTCGACAGCCGCATTTTGGGGAATGCAACGGCAAAGACGCCGCGCATCTCTTCAAACTCGCGCGCAATTCGTCGAGCCTGGCGATCGCTCCCGTCGGTGAGCACCCGGAAGTTCGGGCTGCGGACTTCCGTCAACGGTTTTTCATCAGCGAAAGCTGGTGCGGCGGACAAAAGCGCCAGGATGGCGAACAGCGCTGCGGATTTACCGGGATGCGTAACAGGGGAGTTCATGCTGCGCCGTCCTCGCTAACAAAAGATGAATAGATTAATGAGTTAGCTTTAAGGCGGGCTTACTATACACGCTGGTTGAAATTATTCAACCGCCTCCGAATTCGCGCAGCGCGGCGAGCAGCCGCTCCACTTCGTCCGCGGTGTTGTAGTGGACCAGGCCGATGCGCAGGAGGCCACCGCTGGCTTGAACTCCGAGGCGCTCGGTCAGATTCAGCGCGTAGAAATTTCCGTCCCAGGTGAAAATGCCGCGGTCGCCGAGAAATGTCGCGACTTCCGTGGGAGTGTGGCCGTCCAGGCGCACCGAGACTGTGGAGCATCGTTCGTTGAAGCGCTTGAAATCCTTAATGCCAAATACGCGCAGGCCCGGAATGGCCAGCAATCCCTCCATCAGTTCCGCAAACAGCGCCATTTCATGGTCGCGCGTGACGCGATAGGCCGCGAGTAGCGCACTGCGACGGTCCTGCGCCGTGGGGTCGTGCTTTCGTCCGAGTTCCGCGAGATATTCCACTGCCGCCGCAATTCCGGCTATTAACTCCTGTACTTGCGTGCCAGTTTCCCAGCGATCCGGTAAGGCGTCTGGCGCGGGGCGTACTTTGTAGGGCGAGAATCGCAACAGGTGCTCACGTTTTCCGTACAGCGTACCCATGTGCGGGCCAAAAAATTTGTAGGGCGAGCAGGTCAGAAAATCGCAATCGAGCGCCTTCACGTCAATTGCACCGTGCGGCGCGTAGTGGACCGCGTCGATGAATACCAGCGCGCCGGCCGCGTGCGCCATCTTGGTGATTTCCGCGACCGGATTGATCGTGCCGACGGCGTTGGACGCGTAGCCCACGGCGACCAGTTTGGCTTTGTTGGTGATCTTTTTCTGCAAATCTTCCAGATCCAGAGTGCAATCCGCGTCGCGAATGTCCACTTGGCGAATGACCACACCTTTTTCTTCAAGTGCCCGCCATGGAGCCACGTTGGCGTCGTGGTCCAGGGTGGTCACCACGATTTCATCTCCGGCTTTCAGCTCGCGCCCGATAGCGCGCGACAGCGCGAAGGTAATGGTGGTCATGTTCTGGCCAAAGCTGACTTCGTCCGCCGCGCAGTTGAAAAAATCGGCCATAGCCTGCCGGGCGGCGGCAATCGTCGCGTCGTTCTGCCGGCTGGTGACGAACGCTCCGCAGGTGTTGGCATTGTCGTGCAGCAAATAATTACTGATCGCGTCGACCACCTGGCGCGGCACTTGCGTGCCGGCCGGGCCATCGAGGAATGCAGCGGTCTGCCCGTTCACCTGGGTCTGCAAAGACGGGAACTGCTGGCGCACCCAGGCGCTGTCCAGCGATTTCGGTCCTGCGGCATGCGCGACGGTTGAGCTCATGGTGTTCTCCGGTTGGCTAGTTTCTCACAAGGCGCGGCAACTCCATATTGGCCGTTGCCTGGCGCGCGGGCCGACATGCTAGCATCAGGGAGATCGTTCGTTCCTCACTCATGCCGCTTTGGCGCCGGCTATCAACTCCGCGCCACGTTTCTCATTGAGGTGTATCTTGCCGGAAATTTTCCCGCCAACCGAGCGCACGCGCGTAGTGCGCGAACCGCACCGCGGCTCGTTCGACCGCGAAACCATTTACAAAATTCTCGATGAAGGACTTGTCTGCCACGTGGGCTTCACCATGGACGGCCAGCCTTACGTAATCCCCACGATGTTTGCGCGCGTTGGCGACGCGATTTATTTTCACGGCTCCGCGGCCAGCCGCATGCTGCGCGGCGTCAGCTCCGGCCTGGCGGCCTGTGTCACCGTTACGCTGGTCGACGGGTTGGTCCTGGCGCGCTCGGTTTTCAATCATTCCATGAACTATCGTTCGGTGGTGGCGCTGGGCAACGCCTCGCTGGTCGATGCACCCGAAGAAAAACTTGCTGCGTTGCGCGCGTTCACCGAAAAAATCCTGCCCGGGCGCTGGAACGACGCGCGGCAGCCGAGTGAGAAAGAATTAAAAGCCACCAGCATCCTGCGGCTGCCACTCAACGAAGTTTCCGCCAAGATGCGCTCTGGTCCGGTGGAGGATGATGCGGACGACTACGCGCGTCCCGTTTGGGCGGGAGTTTTGCCGTTGCGCCTCGCGGCCGGCGAACCCGTTCGCGATGCGCGGTGCGAGCCCACATTGGCCGTGCCCGGCTCCGTCACGGATTTCGACCGCCGCCTTGCCGGAAAATGAACTGCGGAACGCGTGGAGCAGCGTCGCGTTTTCCGTTAGTGCGCCGCCGCGGTCAACTTCGTCGCTGCCTCTGAAATCAACGCGGCCTCGTCCTGCAGCACCTTGGCCACCACAGCGATTCCGTCTTCCGCCTGCTTCCATTGTTTCTGTTCGATGGCTTCGCGCACGGCGGGCATGGTTTTTGCCGAGTACCCGGTGTAGAACCCCGGAGCATAAATCTGGTGCTTGAACCACGGGCGGTTCGGCAAACCTTCCGCGTTGGTAAGTTTTTGCTCGCTTTCCATCAGCAGTTTGTTTACATCCGCCAGCGACGCCGCGGTCAACGCGCTGCCTCCATTCGCGTTCATTTTTTCGAAGGCCTTGCGATACTCCGCGGAGCTGCGCGTCAACGCCGCGTCGGCATTATCGAGAGGCGCAAAATTCAAATAGGGCGGAACCGTTTCCACCGGTGGCGCCACCAGGGGCTTTTTGGGATCGTCGGTGGCCTGGAACACGCCTTCTTCAATCTCGCGATTTCGTTCTGCAATATCCGTCTGGGTCTTCTGCGCCAGGGTTTTCAGTTCCTTGACGTAACTGTCCATGGTGTCGGCGAAATTTCCAAATTCAAATGGCAGGAGTTCCGCGTCGGCCAGGCGCATGATCGCGGTTCCGCCGGTCTGCGCCAAGGCGCGCCCGTATTGGAAATCCGTATCGCTGAAGTGTGTGTACCAGTAAAAATCATCGTAAATGGAATGATAGATGCCGCCGCCGTCTTCGCCGCTAAATTCGATATTCAGAGAAGCCACCCCGTCGTGCTGCAGAAACGCGGTGTAGTCGGATCCAGAACCCAATGCGCCAATGCGCCCATCGGCCCGCTGCCGAATTTTTTCCCGCTCTTCCGCCGATTTGGCTTCGGCAATCTCGTTGAGGTGATTGCGCTTCCAGACCGATAGTTTCGTTTCCGGGTCGGCAATCTCGCGCGCGATGTCGTTGCTGAATTTTTCCAGGGTGTGCGAGCCTTCGATTCCCAGAAAACCGCGGCCGTTCGAATCGGAATTGATGTATGCCACGGCATGCTGACGCAATTCGTCGTAATGAGCTTCCGCGAACTCCGTGGAACCCAGCAGCCCTGGCTCTTCGCCATCCCACGCGCAATAAATAATGGTGCGCTTCGGTTTCCAACCCGCTTTCAGGAGTTCTCCAAGCCCGCGGGCCTCCTCCAACTCCGCGACCATTCCGGATGTGGGATCCTCCGCGCCATTCACCCACGCATCGTGATGATTGCCGCGCAACACCCATTCGTCGGGAAACGTCGCGCCGGGAATTTTTGCGATGACATCGTAAACGGGCTTGATTTTCCAGTCGGACTTCACCTTCAGGTGCACTTTCGCAGCGCCTGGTCCCACGTGATAGGTGATTCCCAGGCCGCCGCGCCAATTTTCCGGCGCGACGCGCCCGGTCAACGCCGCCAGCAGCGGTTGCGCGTCGGCATACGAAATGGGCAGGACCGGAATCTTGGTGATGGTCGGGGCGTCTTCCACCTTCAGGCGCTTGGCGTCTTTGGTGGCGCCCTCACCCGGAGTGAGCGGATCGCCGGGATAAAACGGCATGTCGGCTACGCTGCCGCGCTGCGCTCCATCCTGGGGGCGCCAGCCTCCCGCTGGAAACGTATCGCCTTCGACAAATCCGTCTTCATGCGGATCGGAATAAATCAGGCAGCCCACCGCGCCATGCTCGGCGGCGACTTTCGGCTTGATACCGCGCCACGAATGAAAATAGCGAGCGATGACAATTTTGCCCTTCACGGAAATACCCATGCGATCGAGTTGCTCGTAATCCTCGGGGATGCCGTAGTTCACGTACACCAGCGGGGCGGTGACATCTCCGTCTTTCGAGTAGGCGTTATAGGTGGGAAGCTGCTCGGACTGCTGGTTGGAGGTGGGATCCTGCGGCAGCGCCGGTTCCTGCAGCTTGGCGGAAAATTTGGGCCCGCCATCGACCAACTCCACCGCGCGTTCCACTGGCGTAGGAAAGAGCACGTCGAATTGTTCGATGTGGGTATCGAAACCGAAGTCCTTGAATTTCGCGGCAAGCCACTCAGCGTTTTCCTTGTCATAGGGCGAACCGACGTTGTGCGGACGCGCCGAGAGATGCTGCATAGCCGCGCGCAGGTTATCGGGGCTGGGAATTTCGCGAAACTTTTCTTCCCACTGGCGTTCGCTGCGGGAAGTTTCCGCGGAATAGCCCGCTAAAGTCTGGTCCTCCGCGGAAACGTGTGGAACGAGGTGCGCGCCCGCAAATACCAGCGAAAATCCACACGCCGAAATCGACGCCAATAAAATACTGCGCATCATAAGCTCTCCCAAATGGCGCAGTCATTCTGCCTGAATCGTGTTGCGTTTGGAATGCGGAATCGGGCCGCGATCGGAATTTAGCACCGCGCGAGCAGGAGCTAGCGGAACAGGGAAGCGCCTGGGAAACGGGCAGCGGCGCCGAGTTCTTCTTCGATGCGCAGGAGCTGGTTGTATTTGGCGATGCGGTCGGTGCGGCTGGCGGAGCCGGTTTTGATTTGTCCCGCGGCGGTAGCTACGGCGAGATCGGCGATGAAGGTGTCTTCCGTTTCGCCGGAGCGGTGGGAAATGATGGAGTTGTAGCCAGCCTTGCGAGCCAACTCGATGGCGTCGATAGTTTCCGTGACCGTGCCGATCTGATTCAGCTTGATAAGAATGGCGTTGGCGACGCCTTCTGTTATTCCGCGGGCCAGGCGCTCGGTATTGGTGACGAATAGATCGTCGCCCACCAGCTGAATTGATTTTTTTGACGTGCCCTTGCTGCCGACGCTTTCGGTCAGCTCTTTCCAGCCGTCCCAGTCGTCTTCGGCCATGCCGTCTTCGATGGAAACGATGGGATATTTTTCCACCCAACTGGTCCAGTAAGCGGCCATCTCGCTGCTGGTGTGCGACGATTTGTCGGACTTCTTGAAAACATAGGCGCCGGCGGCTTGGTCGTAAAACTCGCTGGCGGCGGGATCGAGCGCGATGCGCACCTGCTCACCGGGTTTGTAGCCCGCAGCGGTGATGGCTTCCAAAACAATCTGGATGGCCTCCTCGTTGGATTTGCAACTGGGGGCGAAGCCGCCTTCATCGCCAACGGCAGTCGAGTAGCCGCGCTTTTTTAACGCGGCTTTCAGCGCGTGGAAAATTTCGACGCCCCAGCGCAGTGCCTCGGAGAAATTGGGCGCTCCCACGGGCATGACCATGAATTCCTGAAAGTCCACGGAACTGTCGGCGTGCGCGCCGCCATTCAGAATATTCATCATGGGCACGGGCAAAAGATTCGCGGAAGACTCTGCGGAGTAGCGCGAAAGATATTTGTACAGCGGCTGCTTCAGGCCGACAGCAGCGGCGCGCGCGGCGGCCATGGAAACGGCGAGGATGGCGTTGGCGCCGAGGCGCGACTTGGTGGGCGTGCCGTCGAGCGAAATCATCTTAAGGTCGAGGGCGCGCTGGTCGGCGGCGTCGAGTCCCGCGATGGCCTTGGCAATTTCGGCGTTGACGTTGGCGACGGCTTTCAAAACTCCTTTGCCGAGGTAACGCGATTTGTCGCCGTCGCGCAATTCAAGCGCTTCGTGCTCGCCGGTGGAAGCGCCGGAGGGCACGGCGGCCCGGCCAGCGGCTCCCGACGTGAGGGTCACGTCGGCTTCAACGGTAGGATTGCCGCGCGAGTCGATAACCTGGCGGGCGTGAACTCGAGTAATTTTCGTGGACATTATTAGAGAAGTCTCCTTGGAGTGTATGAAGATTTTACAGAAAACGGCGAAGAAGAGCACGCTGGTGATTCGATGTGTACAGATCTCGGTCGCGGCCCCACTGATCGCAGACACCCGCCCGTTTTTATGGTTGAATCTCCGACGGACACCTTAACTATCCACAATCCGATAACGAGGCACGAATAAAATGGATATTGCCCAACCCCGCTTCCCAGCTCTCGCCGCCAAAACCATGGTTTGCCACACGCTCACCTACTTCCTCGTGGGAGCTTTGGCTGCTCACTTTCTCAACTATGCTGAGGCCATGGCCCGCCCCGAATCAGGGATGCGACAATTTACCGATCCCTGGGTGATGGCCGGCCCATTATTCCAGCCGCTTCGCGGTCTGGTCTTCGCACTGGTTTTCTATCCGCTTCGCGAATGCCTGTTTGGCAAAAAGAATGGCTGGTTGCTCATGGCCTGGATGCTGATCGCCCTCGGCATCCTGTCTACCTTCGGTCCAGCGTCCGGCTCCATCGAAGGGATGATTTACACTCCGGTGCCGATCCGCTTCCAGCTCCGAGGCTGGCTGGAAGTGATGCCTCAAGCACTGTTGCTGTCCGCGCTGCTATGTTACTGGGTCAATCACCCTGGCCAGAAATG
This sequence comes from uncultured Acidobacteriota bacterium, assembly GCA_963819625.1. Taxonomy (GTDB): domain Bacteria; phylum Acidobacteriota; class Terriglobia; order Acidiferrales; family UBA7541; genus Acidiferrum. The sequence continues at coordinate 1,164,812 of CAWFWY010000011.1, read as the reverse complement.
GCTGAACTGGCTACTCGGAATCGTCTTTTTCATCGTGATGGCCCTGCCGATTCTCGGCCTGCTGGTGCGCAAGGGCTAGGGTGAAGTGCCAATTAATTTCCAACTTACATTAGCAGTGATGTCCCTCATCAATATTCACTTGAACCATAACGGCGCTTAGGCCGATTCGGGTTCTTCGATGAGGGATTCCTGGCGGACGACTACCACGATGCCGGAGTCGGTGACGTGGAAGCGGCGCTTGTCGGCTTCCAGGTCGTAGCCGATTTCGGTGCGCTCCGGCAGGCTGACGTGGCGATCGATGATGGCGCGGCGGATGCGCGAGTGGCGGCCGACGTTCACGTGGTTGTAGATGATGGAATCCGACACCTCTGAATAGCTATTTACGCGCACGTCCGCGCCGAGGACGGACTTCATCACCCGGCCTCCCGAAATGATCGAGCCGCCGGCGACGATGGAATCGAGCGCGACGCCCATGCGTTCGGGATCGGCAAACACGAATTTGGCCGGCGGATACTGGTGGATCCAGGTGCGCAGCGGCCAGGAAGTGTCGTACAGGTTGAAAACCGGCGAGACGCTGACCAGGTCCATGTTGGCTTCGTAGTAGGCGTCGAGCGTTCCCACATCGCGCCAGTACAACGCGTCTTTGCGATTTTCGTCCACGAAATTATAAGCGAAGACGCGGTGCTTGGAAATGATGCGCGGCAAAATGTCCTTGCCAAAATCGTGATGAGACTTGGGGTCCTCGGAGTCCGCCAGCAAAATCGGAATCATCAGGTGCGTATTAAAAATGTAGATGCCCATGGAGGCGTTGCAATAGCCGGGCTGATGCGGCGACTGCTTGGGAGCGGCGGGCTTTTCTTCAAAGCCGGCGATGCGCCAGTCCTTGTCGGTTTCAATCACGCCAAACTGCAGCGCCGCTTCCTCCACCGGAATCTGGATGGTGGCCACGGTGACGTCGGCGCCGGAATCGACATGCTGCTTCAGCATCCGGCTGTAATTCATTTTATAAATATGATCGCCGGATAAAATAAAAACGTATTTGGAGCGTTCGCTGCCAATGGAATAGATATTCTGGTAAACGGCGTCGGCGGTGCCCTGATACCACTGCTGCGAAACGCGCATCTGCGGCGGCAGCACTTCGATGTATTCGCCGAGTCCCGCGAGAGGCGACCAGCCGGCGCGGATGTGGCGATTGAGGCTCAGCGCTTTGTACTGCGTCAGCACGAAGACGCGGCGCAAATCGGAGTTAATGCAGTTGGAAAGGGTGATGTCGATAATGCGGTACAAGCCCCCGAAAGGAACGGCGGGCTTGGCGCGGTCGCGCGTCAACGGCCACAACCGTTCGCCCTGCCCTCCTGCGAGGAGCACTCCGATGGCGTCGCGCATGTCGGACATGGACTTGACCCCCGGGACATCTAAGGAGCGGGTTAACGAGCGGGCTAAAGTTTAACAGCATCCGTGACGCACATGGCAAGCCGCGAGGAGGCAACGCGCATGCGGACCTGCCTCCAAATCCTCGCTAGTTACTGATTGTTATTAGCTATCGTTATGATTACTAGGCAGACCCGGCCAAGTCGCGTCCACCGTGCGGGCAGAAAGATTCCTTGACTTGTACGCCTCCAATTGATTAGAAGATGCCAACGCCCTCGTGAGACAATCTAGTCAGGACGGCGCGGAACAGGGCGCCGCTAGAAACCAATCCTAACCGGATTGGGGGTGACTCAAAATTGGCAGAAGTAATCATCCAGGAGAGTGAATCTCTGGAAAATGCACTGCGCCGCTTCAAGCGCAAAGTGCAGCAGGAAGATATCATCAAGGAAATAAAGAAGCACAGCTTCTACATGAAACCCGGCGAGAAGCGCCGGACAAAAGAAGCGCTTTCGCGGAAGCGACTGCGTAAGAAGCAGCGCCGGGAAGCGGATTAATTCCGTTTCGCGGCTCGGCTCGGCGCGGCACTTCCGAGAATCAGGCCCCAGCGAGGTAAGTGCGTTTGGGTTTCTCTTTCGGCTTCACGCAAGCAGGCCCTTGGGATCCGCGCCCGGCGTCCCCGGATATCGGCATACCCACGCAGTGGGATGTTCCACGAAGTCAGGCCTCTCCGTGCAAGTTGACCCATCCCCTTTGCCTCCCTCGGGCTAAGGGGAGCGCCTCATGGAATATCACGATCGGGTCCTGAAGTGTTCGGAGTGCAGCGCCGAGTTTGTATTTACCGCGGGCGAACAGATTTTTTTCGCCGACAAAGGTTTCAAAAACGAACCCAAGCGATGCAAGGCCTGTAAAGCCAGACGCGCCGAAGGCGGCGGGCCGGGCGCCAACGGCGGCTTGCAGATGCGTTCGGAAACCAAGACCAACTGCTCGCAGTGCGGCAAAGAGACCACCGTTCCGTTTCGCCCAACGCAGGGGCGGCCGGTATTTTGCCGGGAATGCTTCCAGCAGCGGCGGTCTATGGGCGCGGCTTAAAACGTTTCAGGGCGGCATCGTGATTTCAACGGGGACAGCAAGCCTGTCCTCATTTTGTTGGTTCCCAGCCTCACCGTTGGCCGTTCTCCCTCGTAGTCCACGCAGATTCCGGCCCGATTCCCGCCCGAGAATGTCATTTTCTATTCATCTCGTTCCGATGTAATTTTGTAGATGAGAAGCGTATGATACGCATCTCAACTCCAGTCCTGCGAATCGCCCGGCCAACCGGAAGGCCACACCATGGCTCACCGTTTCACGATCGGCGTAGAAGAAGAATTCCAGATCATCGACCCGGCCACCTGCGAGCTGCGTTCGCACGTGATGCAGCTGGTGTCGGCCGCTTCGCCGGGCATTGTGGAGCAGGTGAAGCATGAGATGCACCAGTCCATCGTGGAGACCGGCACGAATATTTGCGACAGCGTGCACGAGCTGCGCATCGAAATGCACCGCACCCGCGGCGAACTGGTCGCGGCCGCGGAACGCGCCGGCTTGCAGGTAGCCGCGGCGGGTACCCACCCGTTTTCCAGCTGGATCGACCAGGTCATCTCTCCCGGCGAGCGCTATCAAAATATTATTGAAGAGCTGCAGCAACTGGCCCGCTCTTTGCTGATTTTCGGGATGCACGTGCACGTGGCCATGCCCGACAAGCAAACCACCATAGACATGATGAACATGGTGCGTTATTTCCTGCCGCACCTGCTGGCGCTCTCCACTAGCTCGCCGTTCTGGATGGGCCGCAACACCGGGCTGAAATCGTTCCGCACCACTGTGTTCCGCAGGTTTCCGCGCACCGGCATCCCGGAGCAGTTCGAATCGTGGAGCGCCTACGAAAATTTCGTCAATCTTCTAGTCAAGCTGAACTGCATCGATAACGGGAAAAAAATCTGGTGGGATGTGCGCCCGCATCCGACGTTTGGGACGCTGGAATTTCGCATGTGCGACGTGACCACCAAAGTGGAAGAAGCGGTGGCCATCGCGGCGCTGACGCAGGCCATCGTCGTAAAACTCCACCGCTTGTATAAAGGGAACATGGGCTTTCGGTTGTATCGCCGCGCGCTGATCGAAGAAAATAAATGGCGCGCCGCGCGTTACGGAATTGAAGGCAAGATGGTGGATTTCGGCAAAGAAACCGAAGTGCCCATGCGCGAGCTGATTCCGGAACTGCTCGAATTCGTGGACGACGTGGTCGACGATCTGGGCAGCCGCAGCGCCGTGGAATATGTGAACACCATCATGAGCGAAGGCACCAGCGCGGAGCGGCAACTGCGCGTCTTCCAGGAAACGGGCGACTTGAAAGCGGTGGTGCAGCACCTGGTGAACGAAACTCGCGGCGGAGTGACCAAAGGGCAGGCGCCCTTACACGCCGTAAATTAATTGCCGGGAAGCCGGCCGGCACTCAGACCGAATTTCCGTTTCGTTACGCTGGATTTCATCAGCCGCGGCGGTTGAAAAAATACCGCCGAACTTTCCGAGGAGCCAGAGCATGAAGAAGGTGGGCCTGTTATGCGGGCGTGAATTCAGCTTTCCGCCGGCGTTCATCGAGCGGGTAAAAACGCTGGGCGCGAAGGACGGCGTCACCGCGGAATTCGTGAAGCTGGGCGGCACGCGTATGGACGAGCCCGCGAAATACAGCGTCATCGTGGACCGCATTTCCCACGAAGTGGAATATTACCGCGGGTACCTCAAGCACGCGGTGCTGCAGGGCAGCTATGTAATCAACAATCCCTTCTGGTGGACGGCCGACGACAAATATTTCAATTATTCCGTAGCGGCAAAACTGGGGATTGCGATTCCCAAGACGGTCCTGCTCCCGCAAAAGGGCTATCCCAAGGATGTGGATATCAATGCCGAGTCCCTGCACAATCTGGAATACCCAATCGATTGGGACGCGCTGCTGGATTACGTGGGGCGCCCGGCGATTCTCAAGCCGTATTCGGGCGGCGGCTGGAAACACGTTTACAAAGTGCATACCAAGGAAGAATTGTTCGCCGCCTACGACCAGACCTCGCCGTATTGCATGACCTTGCAGGAATTCATCAATTTCAATCAATACGTGCGCTGTTTCACGTTCGGCAAAATGGATATTTTGCCGGTGCACTACGACCCCAAAGATCGAAAGTACATCGTCGATCACCAATATCTCTCAGCGGAACTGGGCGAGCGCGTCGTCAAAGACGCCCAGACCATCAATCAGGCCCTCGGCTACGAAATGAACACCATCGAATTTGCCATCCAGGATGGCGTGCCCTATGCCATCGATTTTCTAAATCCCGCGCCGGATTTCGAGCGCGACCGCATCACCGATTTTTATTTCGAGCAGGTGGTGGACAAGATGGCCCGTCTGGTGATCGATCGCGCGCTAACCGGGAAAGCCTCCAACTCCTGGCCGCGTTGGGAAGAAATGCTGGCCATCGGCGCGGGCAATAAAAGCGCCGGCCCCGCCGGATTCACCGGCGCGCCGAAATCCTGGGCCGCCCAGGCCGCCGGGCAAGTCGGTCTTCCGCCGAACAGCCCTGGCCCGAACAGTCCCGTGCAGCAATCCTCAACGCCCCAAGCCGCATCCGCGGCCAAGCCGGCAAAGCGCAAGGCCAAATGAGCGCCGCCTCCGCAAAACCCATCGAAGGGAATCCCGCGGAATACTGGGACGCTTTGCTGCGTCTGTTGCTGGAGAAAACGCCGCAACTGGCCGACGATTTCATGGGCGAGTTGCGATCGTCAAAATTAACTTTTGGCGATCGCGTGCACTGCCCATTCCTGCGTCCATTTTTTCTTTCTCCCCAAGACGAAAAACGTGTGCGCCCGGTAGCCGAAACGATTGCCGAGCTGGCCGAACGCGTAACGGTGGCCGCGCTGGAAGATAAGAGTCTTCTGGCCCAATTTCATTTGCGGCCGGAAGAAGAGCGGCTGGCGAGATTGCCCGCCGGGTACGGGCGGGTCAGCACTTCATCGCGTCTCGATGCCTTCCTGCTGCCCGAATCGCTGAAGTTCGCCGAGTACAACGGCGAATCGCCGGCCGGCGCCGGCTATTCGGAAACGCTGAGCGACATTTTTATCGAATTCCCGGTGATGCCAAAATTTGCCAAAGGCTTCGAAGTCCACACCTATCCGCTGATCGCCAAACTGCTCGAGGCGCTGGTGATGAGCTATCTGGATTGGGGCGGAACCAACAAGCGCCCGCAAATCGCCATCGTGGACTGGAAGGGCGTCCCTACCTGGCGGGAATTCGAGATTCTGCAGGCGCGCTTCCAGAAAATGGGCGTGCCCACGCTGGTGGCCGACCCGCGCGACCTGGTGTTCGACGGAAAAAAACTCACCGCACACGGCAAGAAAATCGACTTGGTGTACCGCCGCGTATTGATGAACGACATCGTCGCCCGCCCCAAGGAATGCGCCGCGCTGGTGAAGGCCTACACCGCCAATACGGTTTGCGTGGCCAATTCCTTCCGCTGCAAAATCCCCCATGTAAAAACTTTTTTCGCGGTGCTCACCGACGAGCGCAACGGCGCGCTCTTTTCCCACGGCGAGCGCGAAATTATCCAGCGCCACGTGCCCTGGACCCGCGTGGTGGCCGATGTGAGCACCGGGCACTACGACAAGCCAGTGGACCTGCTGGCCTTCATCCGCAAAGAGCGCGAGAACCTGGTGCTGAAGCCCAGCGATGAATACGGTGGCACGGGCGTGACGCTCGGCTGGGAAACCAGCGAGAGCGCCTGGGACACCGCGATCCAGTCCGCGATTTCCGGCAGCAGCGCCGAGGCCGGCGGAAATTGCTGGATCGTGCAGGAGCGCATCCCCATCCGCCGCGAGGTGTTCCCCTACGTAACGCCCCAGGGCAACGTAGAGTTCCGCGACATGCTGGTCGACTTCGCCCCCTATCTCTTCCGCGGAAAATTAAGCGGCTACCTCACCCGCCTGAGCGCCACCGGCCTCGCCAACGTAACCAGCGGCGGCGGCCAGGTCCCATCATTCCGTGTAGCGAAGAAAGAAACGGCAAGAAGCAGCAAGTGACAGGTGACAACGTCTCTCAGTGTCCCTAATAGCTTTAATGCGCCATGACAAGGGATTTTGAACAAATACCGGGCGTGGCTTCGGCCGCAATCGGCAAATCGGGCGACGAACCAACTTTCCCTTTCCCAGAAGTCTTGGAAGTTATCGAACTCTGCTCGGCAACGCTGATTGCGGTCCTCGGTTTAGAAATGTTTTTGTTGAAGCTCGGCGCATACTATGCATCTGGTTGTTCCGACTACGACCTCCAGGAAAAGTACAGGTGGCCGACGGTGTCGCTCGCTGACTGGCCAGAATACGTGAAATACAACAACGCCCTAGCCGCACAAGTTGTGCGCAGCAATCCACTCGGTGCCGACCACTTCTACGTCCTAACCACGGCTTCTTGGAGGGAATGCGGTCAGCTTCATCCCTGATCACGTGTCCATCTCAATCGACACGAAGAATGCCGCGCCGACAAATCTGTATTCGTGATGCCGCGTCGTCTTTTCACAAGCGAGGCGGGTCTGATACGATTCGAAACCTATGCGCCAATACTTAAGCTTGGGTGTTTTTCTACTGGCAGCACACTCCGTTTACTCCCAGGAACCCAAACCGGTTGCTGAGCGCGTGGCCGCGCAGAACGCAATTTTTGAGGAACAGTTTGAGTCCGAGTTGCGCCTGAATCCGGAGCGCGCCACGGGCTTTGGCGATTATCGCTACAACGACAAGCTGGATGACTATTCGCTTGCCGGAGTCGGGCAACGACACAAGGCCGATGAGACGTTTCTTGGCCGGCTCGCAGCGATTCCCACCAGCGGGTTTTCCGATCAGGAGGCGCTGTCCCACGACCTGTTCATGCGAGTGCTGCAGCAGCGCATCGCCGATTACGGCCTGAAAGAATACGAGATGCCCATCAACCAGCAGAACGGTGTGCACACTCGCCTTGCCGATCTGCCGCTTTCCATGCCGTTCGATTCCGTAAAGCATTACGAGGATTACATCGCGCGGCTGAAACAGATTCCACAAGCGCTGACGCAGACAATCGAAGTGCTGCAGGCGGGCATGAAAGACAAACTCATGCCGGTGCGCTTCCTGGCGGAGAAAATTCCCGCGCAGTGCCAGGGAATCATCGACGCCGATCCGTTTCTGCTTCCTACAAAAAAATATCCCGCCAGCATTTCCGCCGACGACCAGAAACGCCTGACGCAACAGATCACCGAAGCCGTCAATAACGAGGTAATTCTCGCGTACAAGAATTTCGCCGAGTTTATCGCCAAGAAGTACGCCCCCGAAGGCCGCAACACCCTGGCGATCACGTCGCTGCCGGATGGCGCCAAGCGCTACCAGAACAATATCTACGCGCGAACGACCACGCGCATGACGCCCGACGAAATCCACCAGCTTGGCCTGCACGAAATCGATCGCATCGAAAATGAAATGACCGCGATCGCCAAGAAAGAAGGCTTCGCCGACCTGGCCACTTTCCGCGCTTCGCTGAAAACCAATCCGAAATATATCCCCAAGTCGGCGGAGCAGATACTCGACGATTTTCGCCACTATATCGCGCAGATGGAGCCTAAGCTGCCGCAGCTTTTCACCCTGCTCCCCAAATCGCCGGTCACTGTCGAGGCCATCCCGGCGTTTCAGGCCGCCGCCGCGACTCACTACGTTACCGGCACGCCCGACGGCAAACGCCCCGGCCGCGTAGTGGTGGCCACCTCGCACTTCGCCGAGCGCTCGCTGATCGATGACGAAGCCACCGCGTATCACGAAGGCGTCCCCGGCCACCACATGCAGCTCTCGGTGCTGCAACAAATCACCGGCCTGCCGAAATTTCGCCAGCACAGCCTGGGCTTCAATGCCTATGTCGAAGGCTGGGCGCTGTACTCCGAGCAGCTTGGCAAAGAGGTCGGCTTCTACCAGGATCCAGTTTCCGATTATGGCCGGCTTTCCTCAGAGCTGTTTCGCGCCGTACGCCTGGTAGTCGACACGGGAATCCACTCCAAGGGCTGGAGCAGAGACCAGGTCGTGGAATTTTTCCGCAAGTCGGGCGCCATCGACGAGCCCACCATTCAAAGCGAAACCGATCGCTACATCTCCTGGCCCGCTCAAGCGCTCAGCTACAAGCTCGGCCAGCTGAAATTTCGCGAGCTGCGCGAGCGCGCCGAGAAAAAACTCGGCCCCAAGTTCGACGTCCGCAAGTTCCACGACGAAATGCTCGACGGCGGCACGCTGCCGCTCGACATGCTCGACGCCCGCACCGACCAATGGATCGCGGAACAATCGAAGTGAAGTAGCGGTCTTTATTCAATTGGATTCATGAACTCAACCCTTTTTCGTCCGGTTGGCTTATGCGAGCTGTCCATAATCTGGGACAAAGGCATGCGCGAGTTTCCTTCCCGGTTGCCTCACCAGCCTATTTTTTATCCAGTTGTGAATATAGGTTATGCCCGTCAAATTGCGAGGGACTGGAATATACGAGATGAAAAGTCAGGCTTCGCAGGATTCGTTACAACGTTTGATGTGCAGACTGACTATCTCTCGAAGTTTGAGCAACACATCGTAGGAAACGCCGAACATGTTGAATATTGGATTCCCGCCAGTCAATTGGACTCGTTCAATGCCGCTCAATATCAATGAAGCGCAAAAGGTGGAAGTTCTCGAACGTTTGAGGCGTGAATGGGAGATCAGTAATATTGACAAGATGCTTTTGCCTGGCTGACGTGGACTCGGTAAGCGAACAAGGTTGCCAAAGAGCTTTTTATGAAATTCGACCGGCCACCTCCTTAACTCCGCGCGATAAATTCGATAAAATAGAGGCAATGGGAAGTTCCTTCGGCAGCGCAAAAACCGAACTGATGCTCGGCGCCAAAAACGCCGTGGAAACATGCCTCGCCGTGCGCGCCGGCGAATGCGTGGCACTCATCGCCGACAAAGTCAGCAAAGCAGTAGCCGCCAGCCTGGCTGCGGCTCTGCATGATTGCGGTGCCGAGTACGGCGCGTTTTTGCTGGAAGACTTCGGCCCGCGCCCGATGCGCGAAGCCCCGCCTGAAATATTGGACGCGCTCGAAAAGGCCGACGTAGGCATCCTGTGCATGACGCCTCAGCCCGGTGAATTAGGCGCGCGTATGGCCATCGTAAAAATTGTGGAGCGCCGCCAGATCCGTTACGCGCACATGGTGGGAGTTACGGACGAAATCATGCAGCAGGGTATGCGCGCCGACTACCGCCTGGTCGACCGCCTGAGCGACAAGCTGCGCGAACGCATGCTGCGCGCCGAAACCCTCACCGTAAAAACCGATGCGGGTACCAACATCGCCGCGCATTTCGATTCGGGCCTCGACTGGGTAAAAACCAGCGGACTGATCAGCCCGCGCTACTGGTCCAACCTGCCGGCCGGCGAAGTTTTCACCACGCCCGCCACGGTGGACGGCACCTTCGTCTGCGACGCCACCGCCGGCGATCACTTCAACGGAAAATACGGCGACCTGCAATCCACACCACTCGTTCTGGAAATCAAGGAAGCGCGCCTGGTGCACGCGGAGTGCGCGCGAAAAGATCTGGAGCGCGAGTTCTGGGAGTATTGCCACACCGATAAAAACAGCAACCGCGTCGGCGAATTGGCGTTTGGCACCAACCTGGGACTGTCGCGCATGATCGGCGTGCTGCTACAGGACGAAAAATTTCCCGGAGTCCATCTAGCGTTCGGCGACCCCTATGGCAGCCAGACCCACGCCGACTGGGAATCAAAAACGCACGTCGATGTGCTCACCCGCAAGTGCGATGTGTGGATCGACGACGACCAGGTGATCAACCAGGGGCGCTACCAGCTCGATCACCTGGGCCTTTCCTGATTTCCATTTCTGATAAAAAGAAGGTGCACTACAGGCCTACAGGCAGCACTGTATGGTCAAGCTAGAATTTTCCGACATAATAGCGCCACCTTCGTCCCCACCTGAACCGGAAAGGAACACCATGTCATTTGGACTCTACGCGCTCGGTTTTGTAATCCTGATTGGCGGATTGATTTACGGGGCCCACTTGATGCACGTGCCGGCACACTGGATTGCCGTCGGCGCCATCGTGCTGCTCGGACTTGGAATTGTGACTGGTGTGCAGAGCACCCGGCAGAAAGATCCCTCCTAGGCCCGCCTCGTTTTAACCACACATTTTCGCGCGCGCTCGGGCTCCCGGGTCGGTTGGCGCCGATGAGTTAAACTAGAGCGTGCCCAAATTCGACAAGCACATTTTCATTTGTATGAATCAGCGGGAAGAAGGCCACCCGCGCGGCTGTTGCGATCCCACCGGCCAGGGCGAGCTGCAGCGCCTGTTCAAGACCAAGCTGGCGCAGCGCGGAATTAAAAATGTCCGTGCCAACAAATCCGGTTGCCTGGATCAATGCGAACTGGGGCCAACAGTGGTGGTTTACCCGGAAGCAGTCTGGTATGGAAGCGTCAAACCGGAAGACGTGGACGAAATCATCGAGTCGCACATCGTGGGCGGACGCCCGGTGGAGCGGCTTATCATTCCCAACGAAATTCTGAATACCACGCACAACAAAATAAACCGCAACTCATAAAGTTGCGGCGTCCCAAGAAACGCAAATCACGCAGATAACTTATACTGCGCCGGTGCGGCGCGGATCGTGTGGATCCGCGCCATTGAGCCCATTGAGCATGGAAGGTTCCGGCGAAATGCTCTTAGTGGCGGTCGTGATCGTGATCACGGTCGTGGTCGTGATCCCGCCAGCGATCGCGGTCGCGGTTGCGATCCCGGTCCCAGCGATGATTATGCTCGAACCGCCCGTGGTCACCATTCCAGTAGCCGGCATAAAACTGGCCACCCTCGTACCGGGGTCCGACCCACGTCGCGCCGTCATATGGAGGCCGGGTCCAATATCCAGCGTGCCACCGATACCGATGACCTACCGGATACCAATACCCGTCTACCCAATAATAATTAGGGTCCGGCGCAACGGGGCGAACACGCACCACGCGGGGACGTGGTGGCGGCCCAATCCTAATTCCAAAGGATACTTGAGCGCTGTAAGCCGGCGCTCCGGCCAGAAACATCCCGGCAAGCATCGTGGCCAATAGAAATTTTTTCATGTTCGATCTCCTCTCCTTGGATAGAACACCTGTAGAGAGAAATTCTCTCCCTGGGACGCGAAGCCAACAGCGTTCTCGTTAATGAAGGGCTGGATCGTGTTTTTAGCGTAGGCGAGGCGGAGGGAGGCCAACAATAGGGCAAAGGCTGTATATATCGGAGGGTATACAAACAAAAATGCAGGCAACGCGCCCGGCTATTCGGAAATAACCGGGCGGCGGCTGTCGCGGCATTTAGTGATTATCGTGGTCCTTGTCGTGGTCATGGCCGTTGTCATGGTAGCGACCATGGTCACGTTCGCGTTTATCGCGTCCGCGATCCCAGTGATGGTCGTGGTCAACACGGCCACGGTTTCCGTTCCAATAGCCAACGTAATACTGGCCGCCTTCGTAGCGCGGGCCGACCCACGCTGCGCCTTCATACGGAGGCCGGGTCCAATAGCCTTCGTGCCATCGGTAGCGGCTGCCATTCGGATACCAATACCCGTCCACCCAGTTGTAATCGGAGCCCGGAGCCACAGGCCGCACTCGAACCACCCTGGGACGCGGCGGCTCACCAATCCTGATTCCTAAGGATACTTGAGCATTAATTGCCGGTGCTGCAGCCAGAAACATCGCGGCCAGCAGTGTGGCAAAGATGAATTTTTTCATGTTCGTTTTCTCTCCTCGGATAAGAACACTTGTAGAAACAATTTCTCTTAGTGGGACGATGCACAAAAAGGAGTTGTGGTTGAAGTGCTCGAAGTACATCCAGTGTATGCCCATGCGCAGGAGCTATCAACCGCAAACGGAAATTGTGCCCGGTCGGTACACCGTTGAAGGTAATTTGGCGTTTCGCTCTGCGCACGGGATTCGAAACGGCGCGAAGCGGTTTCAAAAGAGGCGGGAAACGTATTCGCGCATCTGGTGCTTCCAGTACGGCCAGTCATGACCGCCTAAGGGCCCCCAATCGTCCAGTGAATGGCGAATGCCACGGCTCCACAGAATTTCCGACAGCCGGTATGTTGGGCCGCTCTTCTCCCACGGACCTGTGCCGGTGCTGATGTGAATGTCGCAGGAAGCAAGCTGCTCGAGCAGCCACGGATCGGATAAATTTGCCAGGTAGTCGACGGGATTATTGAAATAAAGATTGTCGTCGTACATTCCGTCCATGAAATTTCTCACATCGTATACGCCGGACATCGCGAAGCAGCGTTTGAAAACGTCGGGATGCTTGAACAGGGTATTGGCCGCGTGGTATGCGCCAAATGAAGCGCCCATGGTCGAAATTCCGATTTGCGATTGGCAGTTGTCCCAGATGAACGGCACGACTTCCTGGCGCAGATACTCCTCAAACATCGCCTGCATGTAGCTGCGATGAAACGGGTGGGCTCCCTTGTTGTAAAGCCCGTTGTGATTTGCGGAATTTACCGAGAAAAATTTAATCCTGCCGGCGTCGATGAAGTCCGCCAGCGCGCCGATCATTCCCTGCCCTTCGAGTTCCCACTCGTCGCCCGCGCTGGTCGGGAAGCCCATCAGCGGCGGACCCCAGTGGCCGTAAACCACGACACCCAGTTCGAGTCCGAGCCGTGAAGAATACCAGCGGTGATATTCGCGTTTCATTTAGCCTCTGTGCGCAGCGAAGGGAGCAGAATTATGCCAGCCGTGCGACAGCGAAGCAATCACCGGGAGCTCCCCCGACAAAATGACTTCGCCGCCGAAATTGGCCGCGAGCGGTGAATTGAATTCTGATTCTTGTTACACTGCGAGGATGAATACGCATCTTCTCTGCTCAACTTAAGGAGCAACCCAATGGCCACAGCACCTACGAACGCTCGTCCAACACCTGAGCGTATTTTCAATACCCTGAATGCTTATCAGCAGACGCTCGCGCTGCGCGCGGCGATCGAACTGGACGTTTTTACCGCGATCGCCGACGGCGCCGCCGACGTTGCATCCATCGCCAAAAAAACCGGCGCCGCCGAACGCGGCATTCAGACACTTTGTAATTACCTGACCATCATCGGATTTCTTACCAAAGAAACCGGGCGTTTCGCGCTTACCCAGGAGTCCAATATTTTCCTGAACAAGCGTTCACCCGCCTACATGGGGGCCATCGCCAAATTCCTCGCCGGCGACACCGTGATGAAAAAGTTCTCCTCTTTGACGGAAGCGGTGAAAAAAGGCGGCAGTGCCGCCGGCCATGGCGACAATCAGGAACCCAACGATGAGATGTGGGTGACTTTCGCGCGCTCCATGGCGCCGCTTACTACGCCCTCTGCGGCGTACATCTCGCAGCTGACCGGGATGCCGCAGGGGAAAGCGTGCCAGATACTGGATATCGCCGCGGGCCACGGGATGTATGGCATCAACATGGCCAAACAAAATTCCAACGCGCAAGTGACCGCTGTCGATTGGCCGAACGTGTTGGAAGTGGCGAAAGACAACGCGCAGTCTGCCGGCGTTGGCGATCGATTCAAGACTCGGCCTGGCAGCGCGTTTGATACCGACCTGGGCAGCGGCTACGACTACGTTTTGCTGACCAATATTTTTCACCACTTCGATCACGCTACTTGCGAAAAATTGATGCGGCGCGTGCACGCCGCGCTGAAACCGGGCGGCCAGGCCATCACGCTGGAATTCGTGCCCAATGAGGACCGCGTAAGTCCACCCACAGCCGCAATGTTCAGCATGGTGATGCTGGGCTCGACCGACGCGGGCGACGCGTACACCCTGAAGGAATACGAGAAAATGTTTGGCAACGCGGGATTTTCGAAGACCACGATGCATCAGATTCCGGATATGCCGCAGCAGGTGCTTGTCTCGGAAAAGTAGCGGCGCCGATTTGAAGGGCGCCTTTGGGGAAAGCTAGTAGGACTGCTTATTTTCCTGGGCGGTCCACGCGGCGAAAATCGCCTGCGCCTCGTCATGCAGGATTTGCGTAGCGGGGATGCGGCACTGCCCGGTGGGCCGTTTCATTTCCTCGTAAATAAATCTGTCGTCGAACCCTGCGGCCGCGGCTTCCGCTCCGGTTGCTGCATAAAAAATGCGCGCCGGGCGCGCCCAATAAATCGCGCCGAGGCACATGGGGCATGGCTCGCAGGTGCTGTACAGCTCGCATCGCTGCAGCTGAAAATTCTGTAGCGCCTGGCACGCCTCGCGAATGGCCACAATTTCCGCGTGCGCGGTCGGGTCATTCGTGGACGTCACGCGATTGGTGCCCTGCGCGATTATTGCGCCGTCTTTGACAATCAGCGCGGCAAACGGTCCGCCTGCGCCCGAGCGCACGTTTTCCAGAGCCAGCGCAATCGCCCGCCGCATAAATTTTTCTTCCAGATCTGCCATGGTCATTCCTGAATCTTATTGTCGATATAAGGTGTGCGGCGAATTTTCACAACACCCCCACACGCGAAGTCGGCGTGTGGGGCACCCGGAGGCAAGCGATTCACCGCAACGTTATTTGGCCAGCGCGTCGCGCAAATATTGGCCCGCTACTTTTGCGTAGTCGGCGATGGCGATTTCGGGTTCCGGCAAATCCGGGTGCCACACTTTTTCCCATTCGAAACAATACATGCCTTTGTAGCCGATCCCCACCAGCGCCTGGATCTGCCGTTTTACCGGCACGTCTCCC
The DNA here is from genome assembly GCA_963819625.1 of uncultured Acidobacteriota bacterium. GTDB lineage: Bacteria > Acidobacteriota > Terriglobia > Acidiferrales > UBA7541 > Acidiferrum. The sequence goes on along the minus strand of CAWFWY010000011.1, from coordinate 1,149,650 downwards.
TTGCCGGTAAGGACGTAACGCCGCTCTTTTCCATCCGGGACGGAATCTTTCAGGTGCGTGTGGCGAATCCATTTGCCCAGCTGAGCGACGGTAAATTCCGGCTCTTCATGCGAGGAAGCGAAAGTGTGATGCGCGTCCCACAGTAGCGCGACGTGGTCGGAATCGGCGCGCGTGAGAATTTCTTTCAGCGTGGGTGAATCGGTGAAGTCGCCGTGAGACTCGATGATCACCGTCACGTTTCGCGGCCGCGCATACTCGCCCAGCTCATGCAGCCCGGCGGACACCCGGGCGATGACTTCGTCGCGGGGACCCTTGATGTCATTTCCAAATACGCGAACGTATGGCGCGCCCAGCGCCGACGCGAGGTCGATAAAGCTGCGCGCATCGGCGAGCTGTTGCGCGCGTTTTTGCGGGTCCGCGTCGTGCATGGCCGCGGAGCTGCTCACGCAGGCAATTTTCAGTCCGTGCGAGGCTACGTCGGTCTTGTCCCCGGCAATTTTATCCGCGGCAAACTCCGGGCGGGCCGGCAGATTCAGTTCTCCCAGCAGACCGCGCAATTCAACCGCAGCAAATCCGTGTTGCGCAGCGAAATCCAGAATTTCGTTCCAGGTCCATTTCGGGCAGCCCAGCGTTGAAAACGCCAGCGGCAAGCGCGCGTCGGCTGCAACTGCGAATCGCGCTCCCAATCCCATCAGCGCCATAGTGCTCACAAATTCTCGGCGTGTCGGCTTCATCACTGTAATCCTCCTAAGGTGCGGCCAAATTCTACCACCGTTGACTCGGCCTCTCGCGCGGAGCTACCCTCGACATTCGCGGAAAACACTCAATGGAGCGAAGACAAATCCTGAAATTGTTCGCGTCGGCCGCAGCGTTGCCCACGATGCACAGCAATTTCTACAATGTTCTCCGCGCGATTCAAGATTCACTGCCCGCCGCCGGGGCGCTCAAAACTCTCGATGCGCAGCAGCACGCTACCGTGTCGGCCATGGCCGATTTGCTCATTCCTCGAACGAACACCCCTGGCGCGGTGGACGCGCGAGTGCCCGAATTTATCGACCTCATTCTTTCGGACTGGTCCGACGAGCGCAGCCGCGCCAGTTTTCTGCGCGGACTCGCGGCGGTGGACGAACTGAGCCGGGAGAGCTTCGGCAAAGATTTCGCTGGCAGCGCGCCACAGCAGCAAGCGGAAATATTGCAGCTGCTGGGCGAAGAAATGGCGCGCGACGCACAGAAAATTGCGGCGAGTCCGCGCGGTTCTCGTGGAGGCCTTCCCGAGCCGCACGGAAATTTCTACTACATGTTCCGCCAACTGGTCTTGAGCGGCTATTTCACTTCGGAAGCGGGAGCGACGCAGCAACTGCATTTTCAGGTCATTCCCGAACATATCGACGAGTGCGCTGCGCTTGCAAAAGAAAAATCGGCGCCGGAGAAATCAGTGGCCGACAAATCGCCGGCCGAAAAATAAATTATGCCTCCCGCTAAATATGACGCGCTCATCATCGGCTCCGGAATGACGGGAGGCTGGGCCGCGAAAGAACTGACCGAAAAGGGCCTGCAGGTTCTCATGCTCGAAGCGGGCCGGCCCATCGTTCCCGAAAACGATTATGTCGAACACGTGCCTCCGTGGGAGATGCCGTTTCGCGGCATGCGTGATCGCAAACGGCTGGCGGCCACGCAGCCGGTCCAAAGCACCTGCTACGCGTGCGATGAAATGGCTTCGCGATTTTTCGTGAACGACATCGAAAATCCCTACGTCACGCCTGCCGGTAAACCGTTTCGCTGGATTCGCAGTCGGCAGGTCGGCGGCCGCTCCATCATCTGGGGACGGCAGACGTATCGCTGGAGCGACCTGGATTTCGAAGCCAACTCCGCGGAGGGCGTCGCCGTCGATTGGCCCATCCGCTACGCCGATATCGCTCCGTGGTACGACTACGTGGAAGAATTCGCCGGCATCAGCGGACAGGCGCTCGGGCTGCCTCAACTGCCGGACAGCAAATTTCTTCCGCCCATGGAATTGAACTGCGCGGAACGCGTGGTTCAGGACGCGGTGGTGAAATTTTTTGGCGACGAGAGGGTTTTGACTATTGGGCGCTGCGCCATTTTGACGCGGACGCACAATGGCCGCGCGCCTTGCCATCAATGCGGCCCTTGCGAACGCGGATGCATCACGCGCTCGTATTTCAGTACGGTGAACGCCACGCTTCCGGTGGCACAGAAAACCGGGCGGCTGACGCTGCGTCCTTTTAGCGTCGTTCACAGCCTCATTTTTGATCCCGCAACGCGGCGAGTGAGCGGTGTGCGCGTGTTCGACGCGCAAACGCGCCAGGCTCTTGAATTTCAGGCGCGCATTATTTTTCTTTGCGCTTCCACGCTGGAATCGACGCGGCTACTTCTGAATTCCGCGACCACCGAATTTCCGAACGGGTTGGCCAATTCCAGCGGAGAGCTGGGCCACAATTTGATGGATCACATTAAGGGTGGAGGCGCCACAGCGATCATTCCCGGAAATGAAGATCGCGTGGTGCTGGGCCGGCGTCCCAATGGGATTTACGTGCCGCGCTTTCGCAATATAAAGGATAAGTCGCCGCATTTTGTGCGCGGTTATGGGTTCCAGGGCGGCGCGGGGCGCGACGACTGGCATCGCGGCGCGGGCGAAACGGCTTTCGGCGCGGAGTTCAAAAACGCCATCAGCCGTCCGGGGCCGTGGCGCTTCACGTTTGGCGGATATGGCGAATGCCTGCCCAGGCACAGCAATTACGCGGAATTGGACAAGGAAAAAGTCGACGCCTGGGGCATTCCGGCGCTGAAAATTTCCTGCGAGTGGAGCGACAATGAGCACGCCATCGTGAAAGACATGTCCATCGCCGCGGCGGAGATGCTGTCCGCCGCCGGAGCGCGCGGCATCGAGCCCTTCATCGATAACGACAGCCCGCCGGGCTTTTCCTGCCACGAGATGGGCACCGCGCGGATGGGCCGCGATCCGAAGACCTCGGTGCTCAATTCCTGGAATCAGGCGCACGATGTGGCAAATTTATTTCTCACTGACGGCGCGTGCATGACTTCGTCTTCTTGCGTGAATCCTTCTCTCACGTTCATGGCGCTGACGGCGCGGGCTTGCGACCATGCGGTCGAGCTGATGAAGCGCAATGAATTGTGAGCCGCGATTTTGCAGGGCTTCAGGAATAGCAGTAGGATGTAGCGGAGAAATACAGTTGTCTGTAGCTGACGGAAAACAACCGGAGATAAACAAATGCGGCGTGATCCTGTGTCCATGAACACTCGCGAGTCGGTGATTGAGGTTGAGCCGGGACGGCGCGGTTTCCTGAAGGGAATGCTTGGCGCGGGCGCATTGGTGCTTAGCGTGCGCTGGATGCCGGAAACGCTCCTCGCTGCCGGAACCGATCCCGTTGCTCTCGACGCGCTGGCGCCGATGGCGCATGCGCCGCTGCATCCCAATGTTTATCTGGCGATTGATACTGACGGAACGGTGTACGTCATCGCGCACCGTTCGGAGATGGGCAGCGGCAGCAAAACCGCGCTGCCGCGCATCGTGGCCGATGAACTGGATGCCGACTGGGCGCGGGTAAAAATTGTGCAGGCTCCTGGCGACGAAAAATTCGGCGATCAGGACACCGATGGCTCGCACTCGGTGACCAGTTTTTTCCAACCTCTGCGCGAAGCCGGAGGCACGGCGCGATTGATGCTGGTGCGCGCGGCCGCTGCGCAATGGGGCAAACCGGTCGGGGAGTGCCGCACCGGTTTGCACGAAGTGGTGCACACACCGACCGGGAAAAAACTGGGCTACGGCGAACTGGCAGCCGCGGCGGCGAAACTGGAGGTGCCGAAAAAAGAAGACATCAAGCTCAAGGCCCGCACGGAGTGGCGCTACATCGGAAAAGGAACCAGCAGCTACGATCTGAAAGATATGTGCGACGGGAAAGCGGTCTACGGTCAGGACACGCGCATGGATGGGATGTTGTACGCCAGCGTGGCGCACCCGCCGGTCTTCGGCAGCACGGTGAAAAGTTTTGACGACAAGGCGGCGCTGGCGGTGGCCGGCGTGAAGCAGACCGCAACGATCGATGGTTTCAAGCCGCCGGTGGGATTTCAGTCACTGGGCGGCGTGGCGGTGCTGGCGGATAACACCTGGGCAGCCATGCAGGGAAAGAAAAAACTGAAGATTGAGTGGGAAAAAAGTCCGCACAGCGTTTACAACTCCGACGCGTACAAAAAGGAATTGCAGGAAACCGCGCGCAAGCCGGGAAAAGTGGTGCGCGATAACGGGAATGTGGATGCGGCGTTTGCCAAGGGCGGCAAAATCGTGGAAGCGGAATATTACGTGCCGCTGCTGGCGCACGCGTCCATGGAGCCCCCCGCAGCGCTGGCGGTTTTCCGCGACGGCAAAATCGAGGCGTGGGCGCCAACGCAAAATCCGCAAGGCGCGAAGGAAGCCATTGCCGGCGCGACCGGACTGAAGAAAGAGGACGTCACCGTAAACGTGACGCTGCTCGGCGGCGGCTTTGGGCGCAAATCATTTCCGGATTATGCGGTGGAAGCCGCGGTGCTGGCGAAAAAAACGGGCAAGCCGGTGAAAGTAGTGTGGAGCCGCGAAGACGACATCAAATTCGACACGTATCATTCGGTGGCGGCGATGTATATGAAAGCGTCGCTGGATGTCGACGGAAAGCCGGCGGCGTGGCTGCAGCGCACGGTGTTTCCTCCCATCGGCACCACGTTCGATCCCAAAAATACTCTTGCTCCGGCGGATGAGCTGGGGCTGGGTTTCACGGATGTGCCGTTCGCGCTGGCGAATCACCGCGTGGAGAACGGGCCGGCGGAGGCCCATGTGCGCATCGGATGGTTCCGCTCGGTGGCCAACATTTATCACGCGTTCGCAGTGCATTCTTTTGCGGACGAACTGGCGCACGCGGCGGGGCGGGATCCACTCGAATACCTATTGCAGCTTTTTGGGCCGGACCGCATCGTTCCGCAAAGCGAACTGCCCAAGGATTATTCCAACTACGATGGCGCTTACGAGCAATATCCCATCGACATCGCCAGATTCCGGCGGGTCACATCGCTGGCGGCAGAAAAGGCCGGATGGGGAAAACAGAAATCGGGAAACGGATCTGGAATGGGCATCGCGGCGCACCGCAGTTTTCTGACTTACGTCGCGACGGTGGTGCAGGTGCAGGTGGACGACGCCGGGCAGGTGCACATCAAGCGAGTGGATACCGCACTGGATGCGGGCACGGTGGTGAACCCGGAAATGGTGCGGCAACAATTTGAAGGCGCGGCGGTGATGGGCACCAGCCTGGTGTTTTACGGCGAGATCACCGCGAGCAACGGCGTCATCGAGCAATCAAATTTCAACGATTTCCAGATGGCGCGTATGAAGGATGCGCCACGCGAAACTCACGTGCACCTGGTGGCGAGCGACGCGCCTCCCGCGGGGATCGGTGAGCCGGGGCTACCGCCATTTGCGCCGGCGCTGTGCAACGCGATTTTTTCGGCCACCGGAAAGCGCGTGCGGGAATTGCCGTTGAGCCGCGCGGGATTTGCCTGAGACTTTCGGCGGCGGCGCTACTCCACGTAGAACATCAGCAGCACGCCGAGAACAATCATGATGCTGGGCCAGAGCTTGGCGAAAAATCCCTGCCAGCCGGTCTTAATTTCCGACAAGCCCTTGGTCAATCCAACTCCTAATCCCGCTGCCAGGTAGCTCATGTGTTCGTGCTGAATGCGGGACATGACTTCCATGTGATTCGCGCCGTGCATGCCGCCGCCATGATCATGAAAAAGGAGAATGAGAGAGCCGACGATCGCGAGAGCGGGAAATACCCACGCGGACCAAGCGGCTTTTAAAGTGCCGCGCGCGCGAAGCAGTTCGATCACTCCGAGAGCGAGGAGGATCACGGCGAAGGATTTGTGCTGCCGAACCTCAGGGTGATGCGTCAGGCCAAAAACCCAGGACTGGGGCCCGAAAGGCCACAACTCAGTGTCGCTGAAAACAAACACAAAAATTCCCGCCAGCAAAAAACACAGCGGCCACGCATAACGAACGGCGGGCCATCGCGCGCTAAGGCGGCCTTCGGCAAGAATAAAAATGCCGGCGAGCACGACGAAGAATCCCGCGAGGTGATGATTGAATTCGCTTTCGCGTTTATCGGCAAGCAGTTTGGCGGGAGACGGTTCGGGAGCGGAATCGTCCATCACCATGCCTTCGTGGCCGGCGGGTACGGAATGATCCTGCGCACGCAACAATGGCTGAAATGGCTGGAATGAAACAATGCACATGGCAACCAGGAAACAGGCGTGCGCGAAAATCAAACCGAAGTGACGAGAACGGTTGTTACGAAAATGCATGGCCACGCTCCGAAAAGTTTTGCTGTAGCGGTAGAGTTTCGCTCATTCGGGCACAGAAATCCAACCCGAGCGAGGAATAATTCGTGACCATTCCTTCCGGCGAGGGCAATTTGCGGAGAATATGGCGAGCAGTTCGCCTGCGCCCGGCTGGCGATTGACGGCTTCGCCGGGCGGCGTATAGGATGGCAGCAGTACGGCAGGAGGGCGCGATGGCCAAGAAGAGCAAACTCACGCAGGTAGCGGTAAAAATCGGAACGGCGATGGGTAAAGCGGATCGCACCGCGCATCGCGTGGCCAAGGCCGGATCGGCCGCCAAAAAAGAGCTTGCGGACATCGCGGAACAGATCGATTCGCTGACGAAGCAACTGCTGAAGACCAAGAAGCGTTTGCAGAAGGCCTTGAAGTAGCGAGCCGTTATCCTCCTAGAAGTTATCCGCTAAAAACGAGTTTGAGCCACACCAAGCGATTTCTCTCTTTCAACTTCATAATACAAAGTACTTGACAATAAGGACTACTTTGATTCATCGTAGCGGGCACGGGGGTTCTCGCAGCCATGTTCAAACGAATCGCGGCCATAACCGGCATCTTTATCTGTTCGTGCATCGCCTGGGTGGTGCTAGGCTCTACCATTTTTTACCGCACCGATCATTCCGATTCGGCGTTGAGCGGGCGGGTGACCTCCACGTGGGGCGCGCCGCAAGAGCAGAATCCGCCGTCCATTTCCTACCATTGGCAGGAGAACAAAACGCTGACGGCGGAGGAAAATGGAAAACTCGTCACCCGCGTGGAGCCGGTGCAGATGAGCGCACCGGCGGCGATCGAGTCCAGCCGCATCCTGGCGGACCTGCATCTCGACTACCGGCAGAAAGGACTACTGTGGTTCAGCACCTACGGCGTGAAATTTAACGGCTCGTACACTTTTCACAATCCCAGTGCGCGAGAAGAGAATTTCTCGTTCACGCTGCCCTTCCCCGCGCACCAGGCGATGTATGACAACCTGGAGATTTCGCTGGACGGGCGAGCGTTGCCGCTGGTCTTCAGCGGTTCGAACGCCACGGCACAAGTCAAACTCCCGGCGGACAGCGCGCATGAATTGCGGACCGCGTACCGCTCGCAGGGGCTGGAAAGCTGGCGCTACAACATTTCGAGCGCGAGCACCGATCGGTCGTCGAACGTATCGCAGGCGCGCGATTTTGAACTGACGGTGCGTACGGATTTTGCCGGCTTCGATTTTCCGGAAAACGCCATCTCGCCGACGGAAGAGCGGCGCACCGCGCAGGGCTGGGACCTCGAATGGAAATACCAGAACCTGGTGTCGGGATTCGACATCGCGCTGAAGATGCCGCAGAAGTTGCAACCGGGGCCACTGGCCGGGCGCATCAGCTTTTTTGCGCCGGTATCGCTGTTTTTCTTTTTCTTCCTGATTTTTATTCTTTCCACGCTGCGCGGCATCGATCTGCATCCCATGAATTATTTCTTTCTGGCCTGCGCGTTTTTTGCGTTTCATTTGCTGATGGCTTATCTGGTGGATCATGTTTCCATTCATGTGGCTTTCGCTGCGGCGTCGCTGGTGTCCATCGCGCTGGTGGTGAGTTACCTGCGACTGGTTGTGAACACGCGTTTCGCGCTGATGGACGCGGGACTGGCGCAGTTGATTTACCTGGTGCTCTTTTCGTACGCTTTCTTTTTTGAGGGATTCACGGGCCTGGCGGTGACCATCGGCGCGATTGTTACGCTATTTGTGGTGATGCAGATGACCGGACGCATCCGCTGGGACGAAAAGATCGCCTCGCAGCGTCCCGTGACGGCCTAGGCGCCCGGCGCGGAACAAACTTCGGGCTTGACACCGCGCCGCAGCGCTAGTATTAAAACGATTCAATTGAAACTGTGCCGCAACATTTCCGGTGAGACGCGGGCTGCGGGCCTGTCGCTGGCGCTGGCTGGCGCTGCTCTGGCGATTTTTCTGCCGCCGGTGTCCGCTCAAACGATTGTCGTGGATTCCACTCCCGACCACGCGGCGAATACCTTTCGGCCCACCGAAGCACTGGGAGCCGGAGTGGACCGCATCCCGCGCGCGGCTACGGATAAAGTTTTCACCGAACCCATTCTGAAGCAGATCCTTTCCGCGGGATGGCAAACAGTGACGTACCGGCAGAACACCGAGCTTTTCGTGGAAGCGTGGCATTGGAATCCGCAGGGCACCTGGAGCCAGCCGGGAGACAAGGGATATTTCGTAGGCAACGCCAATCCTGCGGAGATGATCCGTCACTCCTATGGTTATCCGCTGCCGCATCAGGGATTCACTCATCCGGACGGGCTGGGCTACTCGCGGCTCACGGACGGAGACACGAATACTTATTGGAAGAGCAATCCTTACCTCAGCAAAGTTTTTACCGGCGAGGAGGATGCGCTGCACCCGCAGTGGGTGGTGGTTGATCTGGCGACGCCGCAGGACATCAATGCGATTCGCATTTTGTGGACCGCTCCGTATGCCACGCATTACCTGGTGCAGTATTGGACGGGCGCCGACCCCATGCACGAAGCTACCAAAGGCAACTGGGTCACTTTTCCGGGCGGCGAGATTCGCGACGGAAAAGACGGCGAAGCTACTCTGCAACTTTCGCGCGCGTCGATACCCGTTCGCTTCGTGCGCATCTGGATGACGGAATCGTCGGAAACATGCGACACGCACGAAACGAACACGGGCGAAAAACGGGACCGCCGCAACTGCCTGGGATACGCTATCCGCGAAATCTATCTGGGGACGACCACGGCGGACGGCCGCTTTCACGACGTGATCCGCCACACTTCCGATCGCGCCCAGACGAATACGGTCTGCTCTTCGGTTGACCCGTGGCATGAAGGTTCCGTGGTGAACGAACGCGGCGACCAGGTGGGCTTCGATCTTTTTTATACCAGCGGCATCACCCGCGGCCTTCCGGCCATGATTCCAGTGGCCATGCTGTACGACACCCCGGAAAACGCGGTGGCGGAGATTTCTTATCTCGAGAAACGTGGATATCCCATTTCCTATATCGAGATGGGCGAGGAGCCGGACGGAAAGCACACGCTGCCGGAAGACTACGGCGCTTTGTACCTGCAGTGGGCTACGGCGCTGCACCGCGTTGACCCAAAACTAAAATTGGGAGGACCGATTTTCGAAGGAGTAAATAAAGACATCGAGGTGTGGCCCGACGCGCAGGGCAAAACTTCCTGGATGGGACGCTTTTTCGATTACTTGCGCGTGCATAACAGGTTGGCCGATCTATCTTTCGTATCGTTCGAACATTATCCGTTCGAGCCCTGCAAGCTGCAATGGAGCGACCTTTACGATGAGGCCAACCTGGTGCGGCACATTCTGCAGGTCTGGCGCGATGACGGGTTGCCGCCGGGCGTGCCCATGTTTATTACCGAATCGAATATCGCGGCGGGTTCGGATGAGTCCTTTGTAGATATTTTCGCCGCCCTCTTCTGGGCCGACTACGTGGGATCGTTTCTGGAGGCTGGCGGAAAAGCCGTCTATTACTTCCACTACATTCCGCTTGGCGAGGGGAAAGGCTGCGAGAACACGTCAGCGGGAACGTTTGCGATGTTCACGATGGACAAGGACTACAAGATTTTGCAGCCCAACGCCCAATTTTTCGCCGGACAAATGATTAACCTGGAATGGGTGCAGCCGGGCAGTGGCGAACATCGAATTTTCCCCAGCAGCAGCGATATCGTGGACAGCGCCGCGCACGTGCTGGTCACTCCGTATGCCGTGCTGCGGCCGGATGGACAGTGGTCGTTGATGCTGGTGAATAAGGATCAGTTGAACTCGCAGCAGGTGAACATTTCGTTTCGCGATGGCAAAAGCAAAAAAGACGGCTACTTCAGCGGGCCGGTGACGATGGTCACTTTTGGCAGCGAACAATATCGGTGGCACTCCGATCCGACCAGCGTGAATGGCGGCAGCGCGGATCCGGATGGGCCGGCGGCAAGATCGACGATTCAGGCAGCCGCGAACACGACGTTTACGCTGCCTAAGGCGTCGGTGACCGTGCTGCGCGGCGTGATCGCGGCAGGTTCTGATAAGGCGAAGCCGCAGAAGTAGTATTCTCCTTGTAACGGAGGATCATTGCGCGTTCAGCGCAGGCCAGGAGCGGAGACCGCATGAAATCATTGGCTTCACCCCTCGCCATTTTAGCGATTTGCTTTTTTCCTTTTACAAGCGACAAGCCTGCCCGCCCCAAAATCACCGGCATCGCGCATGTGCGCGTGTATTCGACGAATATCAATGACTCGAATACTTTTTACGACAAGATCGCTGGTTTCGGGCCTGGCACCGTGGGTTGCGTGGGATTTCCGAGCACGTGTTTTTCGGTAAACGACCACCAGCAAATCCAGGTTATCAGCGCCTCGAGTCCTCCTGCGGTAAATTTCGTGGCTGAAGTGGCATTCACAACCGACGATGTGGGTCAGATGCGGTGGTTTTTGATCGCCCACGGGATCGCGGCTGGCGCCATATCGAAAGATGCGAACGGAGCCCAGCATTTTGAATTTGCCGACCCGGAGGGCCACCCGCTCGCTTTTGTGCAGCAAACAACACGGCATCCGTTTGCGCCGGCGGTCGGGCAGATCAGCAAGAGCCTAATCCACGCTGGATTTGTGGTGCGCGATGGCGCGGTGGAAGATGGCTTCTATCGCGACTTGCTGGGATTTCGCCTGTACTGGCACGGTGGATTCAAAGCAGACCAGACCAACTGGCAGGCCATGCAGGTTCCGGACGGCACCGACTGGATTGAATACATGCTGAATATTTCGCCGACCGCCGATCAGCAGGAACTGGGCGTGCAGAATCATTTCTCGCTCGGCGTCGTGCACATGAAGGAGACGTTTGAACAGTTGCGCGCTAACGGACTCAAGTCCACAGATGTGCCTGAAATCGGCCGCGATGGCAAAATGCAATTCGACATTTACGATCCGGACCGCACGCGTGTCGAATTCATGGAATTCGCTCCGTCGCAGGAGCCCTGCTGCCATCCATTTACCGGGCCGCACCCGAAACCTTAGAATCGCTTTGATTTTTGCCCCTATTCGTAGCGCAAAGCGACCAGCGGATCGACGCGCATGGCGCGGCGCGTGGGGATATAGCAGGCGGCCAGCGCGACGAGCGCCAGAATTGCGGCGACGCAGAAAAATGTAAGCGGATCGTAAGCGCTCACACCGTAGAGCATGCGGACCATCAGCCTGGTGAGGCCCAAAGAAGCGGCGACGCCGATGGCGATTCCGAAAAACGTCAGCCTGGCCCCTTGCGATAAAATGAGTGCGAGAACGTCGCAGCGGCGCGCGCCTAATGCGATGCGCACACCTATTTCATGGGTGCGCTGGCCAACCAGGTAAGAAATCACACCATAGATGCCGATGCTGGAAAGAATCAGCGCGAGCGCCGCGAATACCCCCAGCAAAATCATCGAGAAGCGACGCGCTGCGAGTGAGTCAGCAACAATTTCCTGCATGGTTTGCGCGCCATAGATCACTTGTTCGCCGCTCATCAGTTTGTTCGTGCGGCGAAGCGCATCGAAGAGCGCGGGATTGCTGCCGTCGGAGCGAACCAAGATGGCGGTGCCGGTGGGAGCGAGTTTCATGGCCTCGTCGGGCAACTGCATGAACGGAAGGTATGCCTCGGCGCGCAACTGCTGCCCGTCGTCGGTATCCAGCCCCCACTGTTTCACGTGGGCCACGATTCCGACGATTTCCGACCTGCCGTTCTCGTGCTGAAAAGTAATGTGCCTGCCGATGGGGTTCTCGTCTCCGAAAAACTTGCGGGCCAGCACCTCGTCAATGACCGCGACGCGCGGAGAATTTTCGTTGTCCGCAGCGGTGAAAAAGCGGCCACGCAGGAGCGCGATGCGCATGGTCTTCAGATAGTCCGGCTCGACCACGTAGCTGATGGCCCAGTTCATGTCGTTTTCGTTGGAAGGCTTGGGCTGGTTGTCCATCCAGAAAAGCTGCTCGTCATCTTCGCCAAGCGGCACGGCGCCCCAGGAAGCGGAAAGTGAGTGAACTCCCGCCAGCGATGCGAACTTTTCGTGAACATCGCGGAATGCCGCACGAATCGCGACGGGGCTGGCCTCGCTCATCGATGGCGGAAGCGAAATGGTGAAGAGCGAAACATGGTCAGGGTCGAACCCCGGCTGGACATCCCAAAGCCGCGAGAGCGTGCGGCCCATCAGGCCCGCGCCAACCAAGAGCACCAGGGCCATGGCCATTTCGAGGACTACAAATACACTTTGCGCGCGATGGCGAGTGCCGCTGGAGCCGCGACCGCTTTCCTTGAGCGTTTCGGACAAGAAGAGTTGGGAAGACTTCAATGCGGGGGCCAGGCCGAACAAAATTCCTGCGAGCAAGGAAATTGCCGCGGTAAAAATCAGCACGTGGGAATCGACCCGAATTTCCGCGGCGCGCGGCAGCTCCGCAGGCAAGACGCTCAGCGCGGCACGCGTGGCCCATCGCGCGAGGAGCAGGCCAAACGCTCCGCCAACAATCGCCAATAAAATGCTTTCGGTGAGCAACTGGCGAATCAACCGGCCGCGGCCGGCGCCCAGTGCGGCGCGAATCGCAAATTCGCGCGTGCGTCCCGTGGAGCGCGCCAGCATGAGGCTGGCGACGTTGAAGCATGCAATCAGCAGCACAAATCCGACCGCGCCGAGCAACACCATCAGGATGGACTGAACGCCTCCGAAAAGCGCCCTCTTGAAAGGAACGAGATTGGCACCGATCCCTTCGTTGGAGTCGGGATAAGTGGCCGCGAGATTGGCGGTGACGCGCGCCATGTCCGCGCGGGCTTGCTCGATGCTGACGCCGGGCTTGAGTCGTGCGACACCATGAATTCCCAAACCGGCTCCGCGATTGGAGAGCAACGGATTGTTCCATTGGCCGATGGGGACGTACACCTCGGTGGGATGAGCGCTGCGGTAAAGATCGAATGCTTCGGGAATCACGCCGACGATGGTGTAGCTCTTGCCATCCAGCGTGAGAGTTTTTCCCAGCGCGCTGGATGAGGAACCGAATTTGCGCTTCCACAGGCCCGCGCCGATCAATGCGATGGGCGCGGCGCCAACGCGGTCTTCTCCGGGAGCAAAGCTTCTGCCGATCACCGGATTCGCACCCAGTACCACAAAATAATCGGAGGAGATCAGTTTTGCGTTCAATTGTTCGGCGTCGCCGAGCCCGGTGAGAATAAAACTGGAGCCGCGGGCAATGGCCATGGACGAAAAAACGCGATTGTCTTTCTGCCAATCCACAAAATTGGGATAAGAGATGGAGCCGTTAGTGAAATTGGGCTTGCTCTCGCCCAGCGCCACCAGCCGGTCCGGTTGCGGATACGGCAGCGGATTGAGCAGCACTCCGTTGACCACGGAGAAAAACGCGGTGTTCATACCGATGCCCAGAGCGAGGGTCAGGACGGCGACCAGCGTGAAACCCGGATTTTTGCGCAGTACGCGAAAGGCGTAGCGCAGATCGCCCGCGGCAGTGTCCAGCCAGCCGATGATATCTGTATCGCGGGTGTCTTCTTTCAGCAGCGTCGAATTGCCGAAGCGTTTTTGCGCGTCGTAGCGGGCTTCGTCCGGCGTCATGCCCGCGGCCAGGTTGTCCGCGGCGCGCATTTCGAGGTGCAAGCGCAATTCCTCATCGAGATCGTCGTCCAATTTGTCTCTTCGCAACGTTTTGCGCAGCCGTGAAAACCAACTCATCGCGCACCTGCCCTTCAGAGGTGATTCAATCTTTTACGCGAACTGCAATACCTGGGCCACGGCTTGCGTCAGGCGCGCCCAATTCTTTTCTTCTTCCGCAAGCTGTTTGCGGCCCAGGGCGGTGAGGCTGTAGTAACGCGCGCGGCGATTATTCTCCGAAGTGCCCCATTCGGCTTTGATCCAGCCGTCCTGCGCCATGCGATGCAGCGCGGGATAGAGGGATCCTTCCTCCACGCGCAGAACTTCTTTCGAAAGCAATTGTATGTGCAGGGTGATTCCGTAACCATGCATGGGCGCGCGGGCCAGGGTTTTGAGGACCAGCAGCGCCAGGGTGCCCTGCAAAACGTCGGTTTTTGAACGGATCACGGCAGCTCCTATAGACAGCTATAGGTAGAGACGTAAATACAGCCAAAATGTTTCGTGGCGCCCCAAATAATCTTTGCGATCACAGCCGTGCCACTGAATAAATTTGGGTCTCTTTGAACGCGTATCAGCTAGAGTAGGTTTGGGCGAGGGACACATGAGCCGAGGAAAACAGGTATCACGCCGCAAATTCTTGGTCGACACTGCAGCGGGCACAGCGGCATTTATGATCGTGCCGCGGCATATGCTGGGCCGGGGATTCACCGCTCCCAGCGACACGCTTGAACATTGCAGCTGTCGGAGTGGGCGGCATGGGCCGCGCCAACCTGATCAACCTGGCCAGCCAGAATATCGTGGCCCTTTGCGACGTGGACTGGGGCTACACGGGCAAATCTTTCGAGCGGCTCGATTCTGAAGTCCAGGCTTTGAAGACGCGTATCGAGCAGCCCGACCCGCCGCCAGTGCCGGGGCAGCCACCGGTGGAATTCGACCGCGTGAAGGCCAAGAAACGCGCTTGAGGGGATGATCCGGCTGAAGCGACGAACACTGGCCGAAAGCAAAACGTTACCAGGATTATCGCGAGATGCTGGACCGCCAGAAAGATATCGACGCGGTAGTAGTGGCCACCGCCGACCACATGCACGCGCCGATTGCGCTGGCGGCGATGGACCTGAACAAGCACGTCTATGTGCAGAAACCGCTGACCTGGTCGATTGACGAATCGCGGCGGCTGGCGCGGCGCGCCAAAGAATTGAAGATCGCCACGCAGATGGGCAACCAGGGACATTCGCTGGACGACGCGCGCAAAACGGTGGAATACATTCGCTCCGGCGCCATCGGCCACGTGCGCGAAGTTCATGTATGGACCAACCGGCCGCTTGGTTTCTGGCCGCAAGGCGTTCCGCGTCCCGAGTCGCTGAAGGTGCCAGCCGATACGTTGCCGTGGAATGGGCAAGGAGTAACGGCGCGGCTCGCGAACTCGTTCGCCGGCGCGTATCCTGTTCCGGAGACGTTGGCGTGGGATTTATTTCTTGGCGTGGGACCGAAGGTCGAGTATCACCCCATCTATCATCCCTTCAACTGGCGCGGCTGGGTGGACTGGGGCGTGGGCGCGATTGGAGACATGGGCGCGCACTTGATCGATCACTCCATGTGGGCGCTCGAATCTTGGATTCCCCACAACTATCGAGACGGTGTCGACGCCGTTCAACGGCGCGACGTATCCGCTGGCCACGCAGACGTTCTACGAATTTCCCGCGCGCGGCGCCATGCCGCCGGTGAAGATGACGTGGTACGACGGCGGGCTGCTTCCGCCCAAACCGGAAGAAATGGGCGAAGAAGAATTGAACAAGGGCGGCGGCGTTTTGCTGGTGGGCAGCAAAGGCAAACTCATGCATGACACCTATGGAATGAAGCCGCGGCTGCTGCCGCACGCGCTGCACGATTCCTATGGCCCTCCACCTCTTAAACTGCCGCGTATCCCCGGAGAAGATCACGAAATGAACTGGGTGGATGCGGCCAAGGGGAAAGCCGAAGCGTCCTGCCCGTTCGAATATGCGGCGCGGCTTACCGAGGTGATGCTGCTGGGCGTGGTGGCACTGCGCGCCGGAAAAAAGATTCACTACGATGGCGCAGCGATGCGTATTACCAACGTTCCGCAGGCCAACGATTTTCTGCGGCGGGAATATCGCGAGGGCTGGAGTTCGCCGGCGGGTAAAAGCTAGGCTGGACACGACGACAATTTGAATCTGGAGAACTGGCGATGAAAATACATTTTGGCGCTCTCGCGGTGATTTTGTTTCTCGTTTCGGCCGGCGCGTCTTCGCTTAGTGCGCAGACGGAACAAAAGTGGAAGGCTCACGACCGCAATCGCCCGGCTCCGGTAGCGGTGGACCCCGGTGAACCAGGAACAGAAAATTCTCCCGGACGCGCGCCGGAAGACGCCATCGTGCTCTTCGACGGCAAAGATCTTTCAAAATGGGCGCATAAAGATGGCAGCGCCGCAAAATGGAAAGTGGCAGACGGTTACTTCCAGGTGACACCGAAAACGGGCGATATCCTGACGCGGCAACCCTTCGGCGATATGCAACTGCACGTGGAGTTCGCCGAGCCATCGCCGCCGGTGGGCGAAGATCAAGATCGCGGAAACAGCGGCATCATTATCATGGGCCTGTACGAAATCCAGGTCCTCGATTCTTACAAGAGCAGGACCTATCCAGATGGGCAGGCTGGCGCGGTATACGGGCAATATCCTCCCCTGGTGAACGCTTCGCGGCCGCCTGGCCAGTGGCAGATGTATGACATCGTTTTTCATGCGCCGCGATTTGACGGCAGTGGAAAATTGACGCGGCCCGCGCATGTAACCGTGCTGCACAACGGTGTGCTGGTGCAAGACCATGTCGAGATTCACGGACCGACCGCCACGGGCGAGCCGTACAAGGCTCACGCTGAGAAATTGCCGCTGGAGTTACAGGATCACAATCACCCGGTGCGCTACCGGAACATCTGGGTGCGGGAACTTATCACTGCGGAGTGAGCGCGCTGCTCGCGTTTCTGTAGTTGATCTCTTCAGGAATTCACTGCCCCCCAGTCAGACGGGGGAAAACTCACCGGCCAGAAGTTTGCGGTCGGCTCCTCAAACTGGAAGGCCACCGAAAAACCCTGGGCATCCGATTCTTCCGCCCGGACCACGCGACAACGCTTGGTCACACCGGTCTTGGGATTCGTTAAATCAAATTCCTGGCCATCAACGACACGAAGCTCGGAGAGCAGTAGTCCGCCGTGGGCATTTACCACCTGCGTTTTTGCTTTCTCGCTTTTTACGCGGCCGTCCATAGTCCTGACAGAAACCACAATGGGAACAGTCAGAACGACCCGTTCGCTCCGCCTCTTATTGGTTGTAACGGTCGTGCTGTCGCCATGGATCATTAATTGCCGCGTCGCCTCGGGCTAGACAAATGGTCAAATGAACGAGCACGGCTCCATTTGCGAGGCTGAATTAGGATTCTCCCATGAAGGTGCGGTTGAGCCGGTGGAACATGCCGACCTTGGTTGGTATCGCAACCAACCTGCTTTAGTGGTTTACCGCATATCATGCTGCGGTGTTGGAGATCCGGGCCGACCCCTCTATCGAAGGGACTGGATCGTCATTTGAAACCACCCTGCGGTGGCCCACAGTTTGTGCTCCAGTATCTGGGCCGCTACACCCATCGCGTGTCCATCTCCAACCATCGACTGGTCTCGTTCGTTGATGGGAAGGTCACGTTTCGTTGGCGCGACAGGATAGCTCTCATAGAAATGTTCAAAGCCAGCCGAACACTTCTGTCTATAGAGAGCAGTTGAGTAGGTACGTGGCAATCCGGCATCGAGCAAACCCTTTATAGCATCTTCAACACGCGCCCGCTCCGCCGATTTATCCGGGACCAGGTTCAGCGCTTTCGTGGAGTTCACGGCCTTATCCCACCTGAACCTGCGATCGTCGGTGAAACCATCGTGGTCACCCGTTGCGGCGTATCTGTCTGGGCAAGAAAAAATCAATTTTAGTCAGGTCTTTGCTGGCCAGGCCGTCGGCATCAAAGAAGTGCACGACGACATTTGGCTGCTGAGCTTTATGGATTATGATTTGGGTTACTTCGATCTGGAAACTCGGGTGCTCGAACCGCTCAAAAATCCATTCGGCCCAAAAGTGTTCGTGGCCTCAGTGGGTCGGCGAAACACTCGTTTCGAGAATATACGCTGGAGTCTTCCAGTTTAGGGTCTCCCGCGGTCGGGTATTCAATTTTCGAGCAACAGTATCCAGCTGAGCTTGGCTAACCCCTGAAAGATCCTTTCCTTTTGGATAGTACTGCCGTAGCAGCCCGTTCGTATTCTCGTTGCTGCCGCGTTGCCACGGGCTTGAGGGGTCGCAGAAGTAGACTTGTACGTCGGTGGCTACCGTGAAGCTGGAATGATTAGCAAGCTCCATCCCTCTGTCCCAGGTCAGTGAGCGACGTAAAGCAGTAGGAAGCTTGCGGACGGCTTTGCTGAGAGCATCGACAACAACCTCTGTTCGTTTGTCGCGAAGTTTGACGAGAATGACGAATCGCGACTGACGCTCGACCAGTGTGGCGATGTAAGTTCCGCGGGAGCCTTCCACCAAATCACCTTCCCAGTGTCCGGGGACCGCTCGATCGTTTGCTTCTGCTGGCCTCTCTCGTATGGAAACTGCACCGACGATCTCACCGCGGCGGTGACCGCAATCCGTGGCGTGCCGCGATCGTCGGATGCGCCTCCGCGACCGGAGATGGCCGGTCAGCTCTCTTTTCAAGGCGCCGCGCGCCTGAACGAAAAGGCTCCTGTAAATCGTCTCGTGTGACACCCACATCTCCGGGTTCCCTGGATACTGCTCTCTGAGCCAACGCGCAATCTGCTGTGGAGACCAGTCTTGCTTCAGTTTACCCGCCACGATCCGTCGCAACTCCAAGTTCTTGGCAAGCCGACACCGTTTTGGACGACGCGCCGACTCCCAAGCTGCCGAGTCTGCTGGAGCCGCCCGATATTGCGGCCGTCCCCCATGCCGGCCCACTTCCTGGCTTACCGTGGAAACGGCTCGGTGCAAGCCCCTAGCGATGGCGCGGAAGGCGTAACCCGCGGCGACACCTCGCGAAATCTCTTCACGCTCACTGAAACTGAGGACTCTTGAAGAGCGACTCCGGTGGGTAGGAGCAATGCCGCCGCTCGCCTGCAGCAGGCGGTGAATCGTCGTCTGACGCTGGTCAAGCACACGTCCGATCCCAAGAATCGTCTCGCCCGCCTTATACCGTCGCCAAAGCTCCTCGCGCAGTGCTCCTGTAATTTTCGGGGGACGTCCCATGCAGAACACCTCCTAGGCCAAGATTAACCGAGGTGTTTCGCTGACCTGTTGAGACCACCTTATCTATGTCTTAGGTACGTTGTGTCACCCATGTCTCCGGGCTGGACACCGAAAATAGTTGGTGGGCCCGCCAGGATTTGAACCTGGGACCAACGGATTATGAGTCCGCTGCTCTAACCAGCTGAGCTACAGGCCCGGAGTCTCTACAACATACTATAAAGAAAAGAATTAATGAATATTGGTGCGTTCAGTGGAAATCTGCACTTCCGCCTCGGTGCTAGTTCTGGTGTCAGTTGGAGTCGCTGGACCCGACTCGGTGAGCTTCTCGACCGCAGCCAAGGTGTGCCTAGGAGTGAGGTGGGAATAGCGCACGGTCATCTGAATGCTTTTGTGACCCATCAGCTCTTGGACGGTGCGAAGGTCAACTCCGGCCATCACCAGGCGACTAGCGAAGGTGTGCCGGAGACAATGCCAAGAAAATCTGCGAAGCTTCGCCTTCTTGACGGCTGGATCGAACCAATAGCGAGGACTTGTCAACGCTCCGCCTTCCGCGTTCCGGATGACCGGGCCAGTTCCGTCACTTCGTTTTTGTGCCTCGCCCAGTGCGGCTAGTGCGGAACCATTCAGAGGAACATGCCGCATTTCACCATTTTTCGGGCGCGGTATAGTCAGAACGCGCCGAGCAAGATTCACGTTTTCCCATTCCAGACCGTATAACTCGCCCAAGCGTAATCCGGTATTCAGGGCCAAATCCAGTTCAGGAATATGCTCAGGGCAGGCTGCAGAAACAGCGGCTCGAAGGCGCACTTCCTCTTCAGCAGAAAGCCAGCGAACCCGTGCATTGTTTTCCTGCCGATGCTTGACGAGTCGTGCCGGATTCTCTTTCACCTTCCCGCTTTCAATGCCCAGCCGAAACACGAGCGAGATCAGAGCCCGATAGCGATTCACAGTGGCCGGAGCCCATTCACTCTCCTCAGCCGTCTGCGCAAGGTGTTGCTCAAGATCCTGCGGGGTTATCGAATCCGCTGCGCGATCACGAAAGCGGTTCAGCAACTTCTCCATGCGGATTACATCATCGTCGTAGCTGCGCTTGTGAGTTTTAGAGTAAGCCAGGGCTTCTCGGGCGAGTTCAGCGAAGCTCACCATGGGACTGCGGAGATTTTCCGGTAGCTTCTTACCCTGCAAAGTCTCTGTTTTACGTTTCCTGTAGAGAATGAGAGCGGAGCTTTTTGTTCCCGCCTTCTCGCGGCGAATGCCGCCCATAGAATCTGCATAGCGAATCCACCAGATACCGGAACCCGACAACTTCTCGTACACTCCGCGTTCTTTGCGGCGCTGCGTTCTCTGTCCGGTGGCAGCCAACAATTCATTTTCCATTGCGATTACCTTCCTTTAGCGGTCGCCCGCCCAACTTCCCGTTTTTTCGTGAAGACTTCGCTTTGCGTTTGCTGCGAGCGGAGCCTCGACATACCGCGCAGAAACAAACCAAAGGAACACCGTGAATTTCGCATTTGGGGGTTGATTGCATACCGTCATTATAATCCTAACGTGTTAGGTTTTCAAGTTGATTTTTGGAGGCGTTAGCTCGCCCCTGCGTATCGCATACGAGATCCAGTTAGATGTCACGTTTGTGCGTTCGACAACGAACCTTTTCCGTTCCTCCCCTGGACATCAAGAAGCAGGGATCGGCCGCAGTGGAACGGCAGAGAGAATCCGTTAGTGCATCCGTTAGGTCGCTCAATTGCACTTTGTCAGGGAACGCAGACCCCAGGTATTGCACAATCTTCTCCGCGAGGTCTTGGTTGTACATACGTTCACCATCCTGGCTTCAATCTTCTTGAGTGTCAATTCTAGTGGAAATTTGGGTCACGTCGGTTTGTACACCGCTTCCCTGCGGGCGTAGCACTAAATCTGCGGTATTTTCGTGGCGGAATAGGGTCTTACCCGCAAAACACGGGGAAAATAGAGGAATCTTCGGCGTTTCTTTCGCAGTAAATACGTTTACCAACCTGAGGCTCAGGCCATGGAAAGGAAGACTGTCTTAGCGCTGATTACCATAAGGCTACTGTCCACGGCATCGAAAAGCGGTAACTGTGCTGCAATGTTAATTTAACGATATACGCCGTGGAGGCTTTCGTGGTTCTACAAGGCGCTGCAAAGACAGAGGAAGTTTCTGCATGGTCGTTCTGGAATCAGGAATGAGCCAAACAGCGATTCAAACTGGCTTCGGAAAACAACGTCACTGGGCAATCGTATGTCCGGACTCACGTGTAAAGGGTGGGCTTTGGAAGAAATGGTTGGCCAAGAAATGTGTGGCCATTGGATGGCCACCCAAGTCATACCAAATGCGTGCCTCCACGAAAGACAGCGGGTGGAGAAACGCCCGAGAACGCGTTCAAGAAATTGTTCCTGGCGACATCGTCATTCCTTATCTGCGTAACTATACATTCGGGGTGCCTGGTGAGGTCGTCAGGGTTGCCGCAAGCGATAGAGAATGGTCGCCCACGGTATCAGCGGGGAACGATACCAAATACCCCGACCATGCGACTCTAGGCAGGCGAATTAAAGTCAAGTGGCTTGAAAAGGGAGTTCCGCCCTTAAACAAAGTGGCTGTCGTGCCGAAAACAATGCACCAACGGCGCAGCATCGTCATTAGGCCGACTGTCGAACCTCTAAAGGGAGAACGGCTTGCACGCATCGTGCAAATTATTCGGACGCCTGCAAATTGGAGATTCTATCAACAGGCTCAAGCGAATAACGGAAATAGCCGCGCCAATTCAAATTCTAAAGTTCCAGTCACGCTAATCGAGGATGCCGTTTCAAAAGATATCGAGGAAAGACTTGAACGGGAAGCGGGTTTTCAGTCAATTCCCAAAATAAGAAGGGCTGTAGAACTTCAAGCAATGCAATTAGTAGCAATCAAATTTCATAAAATGGGCTACGTAGTTAGCAACCGCTCATCGAATAACCCTTACGACCTGCGCTGCCAGTGCAAGAAAGATGTCAAGTTTGTCGAAGTAAAGGGTACCCAAAATACTGGCGCGTCCGTTGTTTTGACGAACGGTGAAGTGAAGTTCATCGAAAAGAACAAACCTAACTGCACGATATGCGTCGTTCACGGTATTACTATCGACCGGACAATAAATCCGAAAGCATCGGGTGGGCAAATTCGTGTATATGAGTGTGCTGGACTAGACTTAAAAAAATTGCAACCTATCTCGTTCACGCTTAAGCTCCCGGTCTAAATTTGAAGTATGTTGTCGAACCATTTGGGGGAACGTCGCAGAATGCCAACCGAACGTTTGAAATTCTTCAAGAATCTCAGCTCACAATAGGTTGTACACGACCTAGCTGCGGGCGTAGCACTAAATCTGCGGTATTTTAGTGGCGGATTAGGGTCTAACCCGCAGGATACGAGAAAATGCGGGTATTTTTGGTGTCCCTTCGCCCGGCACTTTTCATGAGAACTTCGTTGTATCTTCTGGCGGACATAGCTCGAATGATGAGGCGATTCTGGATGACTTCAAGAGAAATATCTGAGGCCAGCAACTCGCTCATCGCCTCAGTCTTAGGCCCAATTACTGGGTCTGGTTCCGAAAAGGAACGTGAATGTACGTCTGCCAGTCGATACCAAGAGAAAATCCGATTCATCAATTGCCGTCATCGATTGGTCCAGTTGAAACTAAGGAACGCACGCACCATCTTTTTCTTCATATCCTGGGGGACACGACATCGAGCCAACCCCTCCTGGAATTCCGGGATTCGTTCACCGGCGGATTCATTGGGGAACTTCCCGTTGGGCCGCCGGTAGGTGGCGCCGTGGGCGGCGGGGGAGTCGGCTGACCATTGACGTTAGGTATGTGGACCGGTGGATTTACAGGCATGTTGGCAATCCGGCGCACGATATGAGCGCAAATTGCGCCACCGACTATTCCGATACCACAGCTCACTACACCACCCATGCACGAGTACGAGACCGCAGCGGCGCAGGTCGCACCCATTGCGATGCTCGTCCACTCATTTCGATTTGGACAACGTCGCCAATTCCTTCGAGAGGATTTCCGACGATTATTCCGTTGTAGAACTTAAACGGCTTCTCGAACAGTTGATTCGCAGGGACGCTCGCGCGCACACTCTTAATCTGGCTTTTTGAGGGGACCGTAATCTTTTTGAGCGCGCTCTGGGCTGAAGGAGCTGCACCCGTAGCATTCAAGACTTGTTGAATCGTTAGGTTCTCCTGAAGAAGAGGGGCGAAATATCCGAGGCGCTGTATCTCGGTCGCGAAAACCGTAGCAACGTCGGGATTGAAACCGGAATAAACCCCGCCTAACGGATTCGTGGGGTAAAAGACGTAATCTCCTTGAACGACCGTAGTGTTCCAGGTGCCCTTCAGACGCAAGATTTGGTCCACTTCCACGACACCGCGCGTTCCAAATTCGCCGGTGACCGGGCCCCCGATTCCCACCACATTCGATTGCGCTGTGTCCCCAACTTTCTTGACTTCAGAACCTAGTGGAAATCCTGCAATGAACGCGTTGAACTTCATCAAGACCGAGCCTGAATCGTCGAAGTCAAGCGCCATTGACGTCGAAAGGACCCGCCCTGGCACCGACCCATCGGCAAATACCTCCGCGGGTGTCGGTGTCGTAGATATGCGATTTGCCGTCGAGCGGCTGTTCCGAATATGTCATGTAACACGCAAAGTTCATTTTCGTGTTGTACGGAAGTCCATCACCTGGAGTTACATAGGTAATGTTTTCACAGATGGAAAACTGCACGCTTCGGAGTACTCCAAATCAGTCGACAGCTGACGCGCCTTGCAGCCGACCGGCCTCGTCATAGACAGCCTGGATGCCCAGAGCCTTAATCGCCGCCGCATTTAGTTGGGAGTCATTCCCCGCTATATACGGGTACTCCACAGAAGCGATAGGAATCCGAGGAAGCGCCGTGCCTTGCTGCCCAGTCACGGGGTTGACGTTTAATCACCCTTGAGCATCTGCGCGGGCACTGAGAAATTCATTCTCAGACTCCGGGGAAGGCTCGACCCGACGGGTGAGTAGAACCACATACGCCCTTTTGCTGATTGGCCCGGAGCGAGATTGTTTACGGTGGTCTCGGTTCCCCACGGAAGTATCGGAACGCCGTCTCGACCCTGGTCGCTTCGACCAGCCCTGAAAAAGCGATTGGGCTAGAGTTTGTAATCGTAAAGTGAATAATAGGAGACGTGGTCCCACCAAGCTGTCGCCAACCACCGAAATCATCATCGTACCTGCAACCTTGAATCGAGATGATTGATACGCCGATTAACGTGTCGAGAACGCTCGCAGCTATCGTCGAAGCGGCCCCGTTTGCAGTGCCTCCCACTCTCGTTTTCGCAATGTTCGACACCACCGCGTTGAGTGCTTCCAGGGTTGCCTTGAAATCTGCCTTCGAAATGCGAGGAGCTTTCGTAGTTCCCTTCATAGCACTCACGTTCCACCTCCTAAGCTAGTCAAACTGAACCTCGTTAGGAGGCCGTTCCTAGCCCGTCAGCCAGCGCCTTCCTTATACACCCACGAGGCCTTGATACGCATCTGAATTGTTCACCCGGTCGGCTGATTACGGAAATCGCTCGTACACCGCAACGCAAATAGAGGGCTTTGACTCTGGCTCGACCATTCGCAGGTCGAGTGTCATAAAAGTGTCATGGTTATCGGTTCAAATCGAGGCAGGAGCAATCAGAACGAATCAACACGTGGTTTTCGTAAGAGGTTGACACTGCATATATAATCGAAAATTTTCAACTCCAATCAAATCAGCACTCTGAATTATGAGTCCGCTGCTCTAACCGCTGAGCTACAGGCCCTTCGAATCGCAACGTTCTGATTTTATATTAGTTAACGTCGCTGAACGAAAAATTACTTTGCACCAAAATGGTGCAGTGTCATAAAAGTGTCATGGTTATCGGTTCAAGTCCCAACAAAACCAAACAGCACAAATCAAACATCGACTGCTATTCAAGATTTCTAATTCTAGCTTGACTTTGCCGCGGCCAGGCATATGGTATCGGTATTCTGCCGAGCTGATTTCAACTTCGCCGGATAGGGTTCACTAATCAGCTTTTGGCGACGTGAAACGACCAAGGTTTAGGTTGGACGTTTGGTTCAAAACCTCAGGCTCAGGAGTTCTTCGATGGCACACACGCCATTCGCAAACCCGGAACTAAAGCTCGAGACTGTGACCACTTCAGAAGAAACGCTAATCCGATGCATCGGCAAGCTGACATATACAAGTTGCGAAGTGTTGCGGAGTACGGTACACGGTCTGCTTCCTCAAACAAAGCGCCTAGTGTTGGACTTAAAAGACATGAAATACTTGGATAGTTTTGGTCTCGGAGCGCTGGTGGGCATCTATTTGTCCGCCAAACGGCAGGATTGTCAGCTGAGGCTCAT
This sequence comes from uncultured Acidobacteriota bacterium, assembly GCA_963819625.1. Classification (GTDB taxonomy): domain Bacteria; phylum Acidobacteriota; class Terriglobia; order Acidiferrales; family UBA7541; genus Acidiferrum. The sequence continues at coordinate 1,123,902 of CAWFWY010000011.1, read as the reverse complement.
CAATGTGGACCAGCAGGCGAAGAACATTTTACGAATTACGAACCTGACTTACCTCGTTGAGTGACGAGCCGAATTCGTGAAGGGCCGATAATTGCGTTGGAACTATTCCAAATCCAACTCCACTTTGACGGTTCGAAACAAACCAATCAACTACGGAACATCGGCTCCTTAGGTATCAGACGATGTCAGGCTCCGGCGCAAGCGCAGCCAGCGGCCAGCATGACGACCGGACAATTCCTTCAAAGAAGAAGTCAAGGGTGTCGCTGACACGCTGACACGACCGTTACTCCGTCATCGATGCGGCGGGTGGCACACCCTTCGTCCTAAGAAACCTTCTGGGTGGCCTACCTTTTGCTTTTTTATTGCAAAAGGTCGGCTCCTACACGCTTTTTCGTTCTTCTGCGAGCGACCCGAATTTGTAGCTTGCGCTTACTCCCACGAGTCCATCTTCAATAGCCCCTCTCCTCGTGCAGGACCCCAGCGAAGCATTGGCTGGGCAAGTGTCATAAAAGTGTCATGGTTATGGGTTCAAATCGAGGCAGAAGCAATCAGAACGAATCAACACGCAGTCTTCGTAAGGGGTTGACACTGCATATATAATCGAAAATTTTCAACCCCGATCAAAACAGCACTCTGAATTATAAGTCCGCTGCTCTAACCGCTGCGCTACAGGCCCGAAGTCGCTACAACATACTATAAATAAAATGAACAATGAACAGAGGTTGATTCGGCAAACATCGTGACTTGCGGTCCCGGAGCCAATTCATCCCCAAGGGATCGCCGACAGCCGTTACGATCTTTGCGCTTTGGAATGCTGCCTCCAAGATACAATCGAGGCATGCTTCGCATGTTCCCCCGGCATTTTTTTTTCATTCTTTCAGTCGGCCTTTTTCTTCTCGCATTCTCAGTCGCTGTGCACGCGCAAGCTCCAAGTCAAGAAGCCGGGAGCGTACGCGTGCCGCTGCCGAAGCTGCCATCAGCAGCTAAAAAGGATCGCAGTGGCTTGCCGCCCACCCCCACATTCAAAGACATAGCCAGCCGGGTGGGCCTTACTGTGTCCCACGTCGCTGCTTCCGAAGCGCACTATGTCATTGACTCGACGAGCGGAGGGGCGGGCCTGATGGATTGCGATGATGACGGCCGCCTGGACATTCTGCTCGTCAACGGCTCAACGGTCGAACGCTACAAAGCAGGCGGCGACCCGATGGTCACGCTCTACCACCAGGAACCTGACGGCACCTTCAAGAACATCACCAGGGAGGCGGGGCTGACGCATCGCGGCTGGGGCATGGGCGTTGCGGTCGCCGACTACGACAACGACGGCAAACTGGATCTATTCGTTACCGGCTTCGGAGGAAGCGCCCTTTACCATGGCCTTGGAAACTGCAAATTCGAAGACGTCACCAAAAAAGCCAAGGTCGGCGGCACCGGATTCATGACCGGGGCGGCCTGGGGAGACTACGATCGCGACGGTTATGTCGATCTCTTCGTCTCGCGTTATTCCCATCTGGACATCAACCACCTGCCCGAATTTGGCAGCAACAAATTCTGCCGCTTCAAAGGCATCCTGGTGCAATGCGGTCCCTGGGGTCTGGAAGGCGAGAGCGATTTTCTCTATCACAATCGCGGCGACGGCACTTTCGAAGAGGTCTCCGTTAAGGCCGGCGTGCACGACGATGCCGGCTACTACGGTTTGGGCGTCATGTGGGTCGATTACGACGACGACGGCTGGCCCGATCTTCTCGTCGCCAACGATTCCGTCCCAAATTATCTCTACCACAATAAACACAACGGCACTTTCGAAGAAGTCGGTCTAGTCACCGGCGTCGCCCTCAGCGGCGAAGGCATGGAACTTGGGAATATGGGCGTGGATTGGGGTGACTACAACCACAGCGGCCGCCTTAGCTTCTTTACCACGCACTTCGAGGAACAACCTAACTCGCTGTACCGCAACATGGGCGACCAGGGTTTCGACGACGTCAGTTGGACCTCTGGCATCGGCCAACCCAGCTATCCGTACGTCGGGTGGGGCACCGCCTTTTTTGACATGGACAACGATACCTGGCTGGATATTCTCGTAGCCAATGGCCACGTTTATCCGCAGATCGACACTTTGGAAGGTGGCCCGCGCTTTCGCGAACCGCTTCTACTGCATCGCAATAATCGCGACGGAACTTTCGATGAAGTTTCGAAACAAGCCGGCTTGCAGGACATTCCACTCAAATCACGACGCGGCGCTGCTTTCGGCGACATTTTTAACACCGGCAACATCGACGTGGTGCTCCTGAATGTCGGCCAGCCCCCTTCCCTTCTGAAAAATATGAACGCCAGCGGCTTTCATCGCGCTCTTTTCAAGCTGGTCGGCACCAAGAGCAACCGCGCGGCAATCGGTGCGCGCGTCACCGTGCGCTCTGGCGGCGTCAAACAATTCAGTGAGGTTCGCGGAGGCGACAGTTATCTCTCTCAGAGCGATTTACGCCTGCATTTCGGACTCGGCGCTTCGAAACAGATGGAATCCGTCGAAATTCGCTGGCCCAACAGCCAGATAGAAATTCTGAAAAATATCGCCGCCGATGCCATTTACACCATTGTCGAAGGTTCTGGCATCCGCGACACCACCGCTCTCCCGCCCCCGGCAAGCGGAGCTCCTGACAGTACGCACTAATCCGCGAGTGCACTCGTTTGATTAGTAGTGGAATCGGCCGTTGGACGCGGCGGGATGATCACCAGTCATTCGCAGAGCGATTTGCCGGCCAGTAAAATTAGCTGCCGTTCTCTGTTAACGCTATCCATTGTTCCGGCACAGCCATCTTCCGCGGAACTCGCGAGCGGTTAAGTTTGTACGCGATTTTTCGCAGGCCCCGTGATTCCCGGTCACCAGACACACAGGGGACAAGCCGTGCCGCCAACTTTTGCAACGAGGCGCGCGACTTCCGGAACGCAGACCCGTCTTTCGGTCTGAACTGGCTCCACGCGATCGAGTGTACGAATCCTGATAGTCCAAAATTGTCCGACGGCAGCACTTCCTCAGTAAACACTCGAATCGGGCCCTCCACAGCATTCAGCGCGTCATGGAAAGCTACCACCGCGCCATCCGCAAGAAACGGCGAGAACAAACCGAAATCTTCCTTGCATCCTTCATAGGAGTGGTCGCCGTCGATCCACAAAAGTCGAATCGGCCTGCTCCAAGTTTTCGCCACATCCCGCGAAAAAGCGCGCTGAACTTCGACATTGGCGTCCAATTCTGCAGACCTGACATTGCCGAGAAATTCTTCGAAGGTGGGCGACTGCTCCGGAGCCTCAGGCCCCAGATAAGAGAGTCCTTGATGCGGGTCAATGGCGACCACCGGGCCCAGTCCGTACTTTTTCGCCATCGTTGCCAGCAGCACGGTGGACTTGCCCTTGAAACTCCCGATTTCAACAATGGCTCCCTTCGCGGAAGTGCAGGCCGCAAGAATGCCGAGAAAACGAATCTCGTTCTCCCCCAGAAAACCGGGCGTCTTGAGAGCAAGCTGCGTGGCGCTCTCAAGCGTTTCGTAAAAATGTGGTGGCACGTGTCTCAAGGCCGGCCTGATGAACTCATGATGGTATGTTTGCGAAAAATCACTCTAGCACAACACCACGATGCGAAACGTTTTCAACTACGCCTATTTGCGTCTGCCCAGCCAGAGAATGGCATCCTCGAACAACGTGTTCTGCTCTTTGCTGGTGAAAATCTTGTCGCCGTGGCCCATGTTCATATAGATCATCCGGTAGCGCGTGCTGGTCCACACCACCGGCAGATCTCCGCCGGTAATTGTGTCCTTCAGCCCGATGGGATAATTCCCGGGATCCAGCGTGAGCAGCACCTTTACCTCTTTGTTGAGCCGCGGACTCGGATTCCAGATGTACCACTCGTTTGCGGGAGACACGAACGTAGCCGGCAGGCGGCGCGTCACCGGGTGTGCGTGGTCGTCCACCACCAGCCTCGCCGGAAGAGGCGGCCAGTTATTCCCGTAGAAAACGCCGCCCCCCAGAAAATCCACAAACCACGGCCAGTGCGTGCTTTCGTCGTTGTAGGCGGAGACGTGAAATCCCAGCCATGCGCCGCCGCCGTTCATGTAATCCTCAAAAGCCTTCCGTTGTTCCGCGGTTTGGGCGAAGTCGTTGAGCCACAGGATTACTTGGAAGTTTTTCAGGTTCTCAGCGTTCAGATCTCCCCAGCGCTTCGTCGACTGGAATTCAAAATTGTTTTTCCGGGCCAGGCCGGTGAAAAAGGAAAGAGCCTGCCTGGCAAAATCAATATGATCGGGTTCGCCTTTATCAGTGTAGAACGCAAGCACACGGAATGATGCCTGCCTCCGCGGAGCCGCGTGCCCCGATACGAACCCGCTTGCACCAAGAAGCATCGCGATGGCCGCGCAAAACAACAATCGCTGCACAAATTTCGATGGCATCGCGATAAATCTCCGTTCCGGATTGTCTCCGAATTCCGGCGTTCGTTCACAACAAGTAGCGCGGGTGCAAAAGTTTTCAGCCGGAATGCGTCTCGGCTCTATTTGCCCGGAGTCTTCCGCGATACCATAGCCGCGTGCTTTCACGATTCGCATCCGTCGCCGTTTCGCTTCTGCTGTGTTGTGGCGCGAGCGCATTCGATGACCCATCGTCCGCTGCGCCTTCCACTTCACTTCTGAACAGCGCCCGGGCCGTCGTGCTGAATTCGAAAACAGGAAAAGCCTACGCCGTGAATCCCACGCACAACACGATTTTCGTATTCGATCCTCAAAAGAGTTCCATTTCGAGCGTGCCCGTCGGCGCGGCACCTGTAGCCATCGCCATCAACGAAGCCACCGACCGTATTTACGTAGCCAACAACGGCGGCGGTTCGGTAACGGTAATCGACGGCCAGGACGACGCAGCACTTGCTACCGTGAGCGTCGGGGCGCTGCCTTACGTGCTGGCCGTCAATCCTGCGACAAACAAAATTTATGTGTCGAATACTTTCAGTAATCTCATCACCACCATTGACGGAGCGACCAATTCCACCACAGCGGTGAAAGCTGGGTCCGCCGACGCCATCGCCCTCGACACACAACGTGATCGCCTATACCTCGCGGGCTACGAGGACGCCAACCTGCTCGTGCTCGACGGAAAGGCCACGGTGGTTGGCAAAGTCGCGGCCGGGATGCATCCCTGGGGCCTGGCGCCGGACGAACCGACCGGCACTCTGTACGTCACGCGCTCCGGCAGCGCCGCGCTCGCCATTGTCGATGAAAATTCCGGTGCCGTGACCATGGTTCCGACGGGCCCGATTCCCTGCGCCGTAGCCGTAAATCCAACCACGCGAACCGTCTACGTGGTCAATCATGGCAATGACACCGTCACCGTGATCGATGCAAACAAACGCTCGGTGATCGCCACAGTAAAGGTAGGAAACGGACCGCAAGCCATCGCGGTGGACACGAGCAGAAATCTCGTATACATCGCCAACACGCACAGCGACAACATCACAGTCATCGACAGTACGCGGCAGCGCGTGCTCAAAACTCTGCTCAGTCCAAAAAACCCTTACGCCCTCGCGGTCAATCCCCACACTGGCCAGCTCTTCGTAGCCTCGCTGGCCGCCCCAGCATTTGCAGTTCTCGACACGCGTTGGCAGCCTGACGACTTGCAGCCGCGCTAAGTGCTCGCCGGGGAACCCAAACTCTCAGTACCGTTGCGTGCACTTTAGCCATAACGTAACATCGCGCTAATGACCGATTCATCCCGCGACTACGGCGGCGCTGTCCAGCAATGGACCATCGAGGACCGCCGCGTTCACCAGCGGCTGGAGATAAGCCCGCGCCTTTATGTAATTCTGCACGGCTCCAATAGCGACGGCATTCTCTACGACGTCAGCGAAGGCGGCGCTGCGCTCAACATCGTCGGTCCGAAACCGGAAAGCGACACGCTGCTGGTCGAGTTCGAAATGTCGGAAACCGGCCAGCGCTTTGAGGCGCCCGCCCGCATCACCTGGCGCGACGACTCTTCCAAAAAAGTAGGCATCAGTTTTATCGACCTGCCCGACATCTCGCGCACCCGCATCCGCGATTGGCTCGCGACCATTTCGGCCGCGGAGCCGGAGCCATCGGCCACGCTGCAGGATGCGGACCGCGGCGCTGTCTTGGCCGCGCAACTCCCGCAGCACCGAGGCGCACAGCAGACGGACCCGCCGAATGAGCCGGTAGTTTATTCCCCCGGCACAACAAACGTCGGCGCACCACTCGAAGGCGAAGGTTCAAACGAATCCCAGTTGGACTCCACCGACGAGCAGCCCGTCGCGCCTGCGAAGGACCTCCTGGTGCAAAGCTTGCTAGATTCGTTCAATAATCCCCCCAAAAAACCAAAAGCGTTGAATTTAGATTTAGGCGGGCAAGGTCTTTTTTCCGGCTGGCCGGTCCGCCGATGGATTTTTCTGGCCGTCGCTATTGGCGCCGCGGTGCTGCTTGCTTTTGGCGTTGCCGCCCGGCGCTCACCGGACCATAACGCGAAATCATCCAGCGTTTCCAAGGCCGGCCGGCGCCTCGCTACCACCGCTGCCGGCGCCGGACAATTCGAAGAAGGCGGCAATCGCAACGATAACGTCGGCAGTAGCAGCGATGATCGCAGCGGGGGAAACGCCCCGAATCCGCCTGACAATTCGCAACGTCCCCCTTCCGCCCTCTCCTCTGCGCTCGCCTCTTCACTCCCCGCAGGAGCTCGGCCCCCTTGCGTGAACCTTGCTCCTCCCGCCGACAAGATCCGCATCTATCTTTGGACAGAAAAAGACACTCCGGAAATAATCGTCGCCACCTACAGGAAATATCTCCATGCCGTCCTCGATGTGCGTGTGGTGGATGCCGCGCCGTACGACCTGGTGCTGTATATCAACGGCGCAAGCGTGCGCGCAAAAGCCTCCCCCGGCGATTTTGTCTGGAGCTCCCGCGTATTCCGCCGCTGGTATTGCGGCCAATCGTTGGGCCAGTTGGAGCAACCCGAGGTGAACGAAAGTTTGCACTATGCCCCGGGCGCAAATGTGGACCAGCGCATCCGCTCGGAAGTTGCCTACCTGATTCTTCGCGCCCTCGAAGGCCTCCGCAACGAACACAGCAGGTAGCCTATTCACCTGTAATCCCGGCGCTCAATTTCTCTTCTTCTTCGCCCCCAACCTGCTTCCGATATTCCGCCACTCAGCCGGCAGTCTGGGATTAGCCCCAAAAACTGTCCCTCAGGCCATCATCGGCCCGCAACTTCCCTCGAGAGGTTGTGTTTGATGAAATAACCCCGGGAAGTCGTAAAAAATCGAGTGAGACTAAAAAGGGAGAACCTCATGAATCTTCGAACGAAGTGGAGCATTGTTTCGGCCGCGGTGCTGATGGCCGCGACGGTTACGTTTGGTCAGGATGCGTCAACGACTTCAGCGGATGACGCGAAAAAGCCGGAAGTCGCGCAACGCAAGGAAAATCAGCAGGACCGCATCGCTCAAGGCGTGAAGAGCGGCCAGCTGACTCCCGGTGAAACCGCCAACCTGGAAACCAAGGAAGCGGCCATCAACGGTGAGACCCGGGCAGATCGCGCGGCCAACGGTGGAAAATTGACCGCGGCTGAGAAGGCCCAGGTCAATCATCAGCAGAATCAGCTTTCGCGCCAGATTTACACCGATAAGCACAACTCCAGCACTGCGGCAGGCGGCAACAAAAGCGAAGTGGGACGTCGCCAGGAAAATCAGCAGGACCGCATCGCCCAAGGCGTGAAGAGCGGCCAGCTGACTGCCGGCGAAACCGCCAAAATCGAGAACCAGGAACGTGGCATCAACCAGCAGGTACGCGCCGACCGCACAGCCAACGGCGGCAAGTTGACTGCCGACGAAAAAAAGCAAATCAATCGGGAACAGAATCGCGAATCCCGTAACATTTACCGCAAAAAGCACAACGCTCGCACCCAGGGTGGCGCGAGGCGTTAATTCCTGCGCAATCGTTCCATAAAGACGAAAGGCACTCCTTTATCGGAGTGCCTTTTTTCTTTGTCCATCAAGAATTTCAGTCTAGCAACCTGATCGGGCCCGAGCCTCGGCAAGGCGCTGCCTCAAGCTCGGTGATTAAGATGGCTGATTTTGAAGCGTTGAGGATCAGGCCTTGCTTTGCGCGTTTTTCGAGCGAGCTCCAGAGCTGCTCACCAGCTCGTGCTGCGGTTGACCGGCATCCCCGGATTCGTTGGCTGCGCGCTCTTCGGCAAAGTCCGCGTCCTGTTCGTCCGGCGGGCTATTTTGCCTGTCGGCATAATGATCCTGAGGAGGCGAAGACCTCCAGTGCAGAGCGTTCTCAAACGTGCGTAGGATGTTGTTTTTCAATTTCATGCGCCCCCTTGGTCCAAGCTGCGTGGCATAACTACCGTTCCGGATCTATCGAGTCGAAGGGGGGAGACGACAGCATAGTCCGTTTTCATTTTTAGGTCCCGGCAAACTGCCGCCGCTTTCCTTTAAACATATAATATCTTACTACATATATATATATTGTTAGTTACTGGCGACACGTATCCCTAACCGGCACCGCCTGCCTGTATCAACCCGGCTGGGGCGCTTTTCTCTCGCAGAACACATATAATTTATTGCAGCCGCTCTCGCTGTACCGTCCGGCAAATCATCCGCTTCGGCGTCGCGCACCCTTAGGAGGCCCACGCAAAATGGCGATCGCGTCCGTCAACCCCGCAACCGGAGAAGTGCTCAAAACTTTTGAGCCTCTCACCGCTGCCCAGATCGAAGCCAAGCTGAGCCTCGCCGCCAAAACATTCCAAACCTTTCGCAAAACCACCTTTGCCGACCGCGCCCGCATGATGAACAAAGCCGCCGACATCCTCGAAAGCGAAAAGGAATCGCTCGGCAAATTGATGACTCTGGAAATGGGCAAAACTTTGCGTTCCGCCATCGACGAAGCGGTGAAATGCGCCTGGGGCTGCCGTTATTACGCCAAAAACGCCGAGCGTTTTCTCGCCGACGAAGTCATCGAGACCACCGCTTCGCGCAGCTATATCCATTACCAACCGCTCGGCCCCATTCTGGTGGTCATGCCCTGGAACTATCCTTTCTGGCAGGTTTTCCGTTTCATCGCGCCCGGTTTAATGGCGGGCAACGTCGGCGTGCTCAAGCACGCTTCCAACGTTCCGCAATGCGCGCTGAAAATCGAAGACATCGTCCGCCGCGCCGGCTTTCCGGAAGGCGCGTTTCAAACGCTGCTGATTGGCGTGAAAGAAGTCGACGCCATTTTGAACGACCCGCGCATTCAGGCCGCGACACTAACCGGCAGCGAACAGGCCGGCATCGAGGTGGGCGTCTCCGCCGCCAAGCGCATCAAGAAAGTAGTCCTCGAGCTGGGCGGCAGCGATCCCTTCATCGTCATGCCCAGCGCAAATCTCGACGACGCCATTTCGACCGCGGTGAAATCACGCGTGGGGAATAACGGGCAATCCTGCATCGCTGCGAAACGCTTCATCGTGGCAGAAGAAATTGCCGACAAGTTCGAACGCGCCTTCGTCTCCAAAATGGAAGCCCTGAAAGTGGGCGACCCTCTGGACGAAAAAACCGATGTCGGCCCGCTGGCCACCGCCGGCGCGGTGCAGTCACTGCAGGCCGATGTGCAGAAATCCGTCGACGCGGGCGCGCGGGTGCTGACCGGCGGGAAACCGAATCCCGGCCCCGGCAATTTTTATCCGCCTACCGTGCTGACCAATATCCCCAAAAATTCGCCGGCGGGCAGCGAAGAACTCTTTGGCCCGGTAGCTTCTCTCTTTCGCGTGAAAAACGCGGAAGAAGCCGTCCGCGTCGCCAACGATCACCGCTACGGCCTGGGAGCCAGCGCGTGGACCAATGACGATCGCGAACGCACCCTGTTCGTCAATGAACTGGAAGCCGGAATGGTTTTTATCAACCAGATGGTCGCGTCCGATCCGCGCGTGCCCTTCGGGGGAGTCAAGCGCTCCGGTCACGGCCGGGAATTGAGCGTCGCGGGAATTCGCGAATTCGTGAATATGAAGACGGTGTGGATTCGCTGACGCTCGCGGCGGCCGTCACGTAGTCTTTTCTTCTGCCTCGGCCAGTCGTTGCGCCGCGCTTTCTGGAGTGATGTCCCGCTGCGGCGACCCCAGCATCTCGTAGCCCACCATGAATTTCTGCACCGTCGCGGAACGCAGCAGCGGCGGAAAATAATGCACGTGGAAATGCCACTCCGGATGAGCCTCGCCATCCGTCGGCCGCTGGTGAAAGCCCATCGAATACGGAAATGCCGTTTGAAACAGGCTGTCGTAACGCCTGGTGATGCGCCCAAGAATATCGCCCAAAGCATCGCGTTCAGCGCCGGAAAGATCGCTGATTGCCGCGGAATGCCGCTTGCTCAACACCAGCGTTTCGAACGGCCAAACCGCCCAGAACGGCACCACCACTGCAAACGCGTCGTTCTGACAAACTACCCGCTCGTTGTGCTTCAATTCCAGTTGCAGGTAATCGCACAGCAGGCAGGATTTCTTTTCCTCACGGTATTGCCGCGCCGATACCAGCTCGCGCGCGGAGATGTTGGGCACCGTCGCGTTGGCCCAGATCTGGCAATGCGGATGCGGATTGCTGGCGCCCATCAGCGCGCCGCGATTTTCAAATATCTGCACATGCCGCACCCAGCCCGTTTTTTCCAGATCCAGAAATTGCTCCACCCACATGTCCACCGTCGCGCGCAATTCGCCCGGTGACATGCTCGCAACTGTCAAATCGTGCCGCGGCGAAAAACAGCCCACCCGGCAAATTCCCGCTTCGCTCTCGGTCACGATCAGACCCGCGTCATTCACCGCGGCTGCTCGCGCACTGGGCAGCAGCGCCGGATAATCGTTGTCAAAAACAAATGTGCCGGTGTATTTCGGATTGCGCGCCCCGCCGGCCCGCTCGTTTCCCGGGCACAGGTAGCAATCGTGATCGTACTGCAGCGCGCTCGACGCCGCGACCTTCTCAACTTTGCCCTGCCACGGCCGCTGCGTCCGGTGCGGGGAAACCAGCACCCACTCGCGCAACAATGGATTGAGTCGCCGGTGCGGCGCGCTTTGCAGTTCCAGCAATCCGTCCCCGCCGCTCACGATTCGCCTCGCACCGCGCGCGTCTCCCCATTTCCGCCGCTCGCTGCCTCGCTCCGCACCGCTTCCGTGCCTTGCGACGCTTTGCAAACGTAAATGTCCGGCCGCAATCCGGTCGCGCCGGTATACGCCGCCGTAACTTTCTTCTGAAATTCCTGCGCGTGCACGGCTTCCACCAAATTGATGGTGCAGCCGCCGAATCCGCCGCCGGTCATCCGCGCGCCAAACACTCCGCGCTGCCGTGCCGCGATTTCCACCATGGCATCGAGCTCCGGGCAGCTCACTTCAAAATCATCTCGAAGGCTTCGGTGTGAATCAGCCATCAACTTGCCCAGGTTTTCCACCTGCCCGCTTTCAAACGCCTCCGCGGCCTTCAACACCCGCGCGTTTTCCAGTACGATATGCCGAGCCCGGCGAAAAATTCTCTCCGGTAGCAGGTGGCTGTGTTCGTCGAGTTGCGCCGCCGTGACATCCCGCAGAGCTCGGACCCCCGGCAGCACTTTCGCAAGGATGCGCACCGCTTCCTCGCATTCCGTGCGCCGCGAATTATATTCGTTGGCCGCCAGCTCGTGCCTCACCATGGTATTGCAGATAATCAAAGACATGTGCGGCGGCACCGGCAGCAGACGCATTTCCAGCGACCGGCAATCCAGCATCAGCGCGTGATCTGCCACTCCGTGACAGGAAACGAATTGGTCCATAATGCCGCAGCGCGCTCCTACAAACTCGTTTTCCGCGCGCTGGCAAAGCAAGGCCAGCACAGTGCGCTCGATCGCATGCCCCGAAACGTCCAGCAGCGCGTAGCCGACCGAAACTTCAATGGCCGCCGAAGAACTCAGCCCCGCGCCCAGCGGCACGTCGCCCGCAATATAAACATTTGCCCCGCGCAGCCGATTCCCCGCCTGCTCCAGCGCCCACGCCACCCCCAGCGGATAATTCGCCCACGCACTTTCGGGCAGCGGCAAAAGCTCGTCCAGATCCGCTTCCACCGTCTCGTCAAAATTCTCCGAATGAATCATCAGCGTCCGGTCGTCGCGTGGCGCGATGGCTGTCCAACACGAAAACCCGATGGCCGCGGGCATCACAAATCCATCGTTGTAATCGGTGTGCTCTCCGATCAAATTCACGCGCCCCGGCGCTCGGTAGACTCGCGATTCAGCGCCAAACCGCGTCCGAAATCTGGATAAAACTTCTTGCGCCCTGTTCATGTTCGTCCAACAACCTTTTCAATTTATAAATTCAGATAAGTTCCATTTTACAATTCATTTTTACAATCGCGCCGGCTGCAAACGCATCGAAAGTGCTGGGGCGCCCGCGCTCTAGCGGCGATTCGAATTCACTGTTTAGCAACGCAGCCAGCCATAGTACTCAGAATTTCACCAATCTGCTCACGCTTTCCGATGCCGGGCGTCTATGCCAACGAATCTGGGCGGCGTAAATTTCTGCGCGTCGCCACGCCTATTCGACGTGTAAGCCGCTGTGTTGTGCCAAGAATTTGTTTCAGCACCGGAAAGGAGTCTCATTATGCGCAAATTCTGCGCAATCAACTTCGGTTTGGTCCCAGCTCTGGTCTTCAGTCTGACTCTTGCAGGTTCTCCCGCGCGCGCGCAGTTCAAAAATGGCAGCCAGGCTACTGAACTGAATCTTCCCCGCCTTAGCCAGCACGCCACCATCACCCAGCGTGTCGGCTTGACGGACATCACCATCGTCTATCACTCGCCGCTGGCTGGTGGACGCGAGCTCTTCGGAAAAGTCGTACCCTACGGAAATGTCTGGCGCGCCGGGGCCAACGAAAACACCACCATCTCTTTCACCGATGACATCAGCGTCGAAGGCCATCCGCTGCCCGCCGGCACCTACGGCCTGCACATGATTCCCAACGCCGACCAGTGGACCATTATCTTTTCCAAGAATTCCACCTCGTGGGGCAGCTTCAGCTACGACGAAAAAGAAGACGCCCTGCGCGTTACCGTAAAGCCCGCCGCCGCCGAAAATCGCGACACGCTCGCCTACACCTTCGACGACATGAAACCCGATTCCACTGCCGTCACTCTGCGATGGGGCAAAGTTGCCGTCCCCTTCCACATTTCCGTGGACACCAACGCCATTGTCGACCGCAGCATCGCCAACCAGTTGCGCAGCGTTGGCGGATTTTCCTGGGCAGGCTTCGACGAAGCCGCCAACTGGAACCTGGACGCCAATTACAAACTCGAAGAAGCGCTGAAGTGGGAAGACACCTCGATACAAAACGAGGAGCGCTTTGAGAATTTGGAAACAAAGTCGCGTATTCTCGACGCCATGGGCAAAAAACAGGAAGCCGCCACAACGTTGTCACAGGCGCTCGACAAAGCCAACGCAATCCAGTTGTACGTCTACGCCCGCGGCCTGCAGCGCCAGAAACAACAGGATAAAGCGTTCGAACTTTATCGCCGCGGCGAAAAGCAGTTCCCCAATCACTGGATCACCCACGTAGGCATGGCTCGCATCGCTTCCGCCTCGGGAAACTTTGATGAAGCCGCCAAGCAAATGAAAGTTGCCGTGGACGGCACCGAAGGAGCGCAGAAAACCGCTCTGGAAGGCATGCTAAAACGCCTCCAGGCCAAAGACGACATCAATAAATAGCCTTAAATCATTGAGTAATGAATCGGCACCGGGTGCCCCAGACGCCGCATTTGCGTCTGGGGATTTTGGTAAGCCAGTTCTCAGTTTAACTAAACGTGACTCATTGCAGCCGGCTCGCGCTCCGAAACCGCCGCCAAAGCCGCTTCCATCACGCGCAATCCTTCCTCCAACTGTTCATCGCTGATCACCAGCGGCACCAGTATCCGCACCACATTGTTGTAAGTCCCCGCCGTGATGGTAATCAATCCATGCTGGTAGCAATAATGCGCGATCTCTTTCGTTTCGCTGTCAGCCGGCGCGCGCGTTTCGCGGTTGCGTACCAGCTCGATGGCGCACATCCCGCCAATCCCGCGCACTTCTCCGACCAGCGGCCATTTCTTCTGCCACTCGCGCGCGCGCAGCTCAAAAGTTTTCCCGATTGCGGTCGCGCGTTGCAGCAATCCGCCATTTTCGATCGTCTCAATAGCCGCCAGCGCCGCCGCGCACGACGCCGGATTCCCCGCAAACGTGCTGCCCAGCCCGCCCACGCCCGGAGCATCCATAATTTCCGCTCGCCCGGTGATAGCCCCGATCGGCAATCCCCCGCCCAGCGACTTCGCCGTGGTGATCAGGTCCGGCTCCACTCCATAATTCTCGATGGCAAAGAACTTGCCGGTGCGTCCCACTCCGGATTGCACTTCGTCCGCAACAAAGACGATTCCGTGCTTCCGGCAAATCTCCTGGATGATGCCGAAAAATTCCTGCGGCGGCGTCACGAATCCGCCTTCGCCAAGAATCGGCTCCACAATCACCGCCGCCACCGCCTCCGCCGGCACCAACCGCTTGAACGCATCTTCCAGCGCGTGCGCACAGGTCATCTTGCATGACGGATAAGTCAGGTTATACGAGCAGCGGTAGCAATACGCGTAAGGGATGCGGTAAATATCGTTCACAAACGGCGCAAACCCCGCCTTGTACGGGTTCGTTTTGCTGGTCAGCGACATCGCCAGCAGCGTGCGCCCGTGAAACGCATCGTTGAAACAAATCACCGCCGGGCGCTTGGTATACGCGCGCGCGATTTTGATGGAATTTTCCACCGCCTCCGCGCCGGTATTCACAATGAAAGTTTTCTTCGCGAACTTCCCGGGCGCCAGCGCGTTCAATTTCTCCGCCACCGCCACATACGGCTCATACGGCGTCACGCTGAAGCACAGATGCAGGTATTTTTCGATCTGCGCACGCACCGCGGCCAACACCGGAGCGCTGCGATGCCCCATGTTCGCGCAACCGATGCCGCCGGCGAAATCGATATAGCGGTTGCCGTCCACATCCTCCAGCAGCGCACCTTCCGCCTTGGCCGCAAAAATCGGCGTGGAATGATACGGCCCGCGCGGTATCGCCGCCTCGCGCCGCGCCATCAACGCCCGCGAACGCGGCCCGGGAATTTCCGTTCGAATCTGAATTGCACTCATGTTCTCTTCCCCTGAAAAAACTAATACCAGCCGATCGGCGTTTCATCCAGATTGACGAACACCTGCTTCGTCTCCAGATATTCTTCCAGTCCCCACGGCCCCAGCTCTCGCCCGAATCCCGATTGCTTATAGCCGCCCCAGGGCGCTTCCACGTAGGTGGGCTGCATGTGATTCACCCAGATAATTCCCGCGCGCACCGCTTTCACCACGCGAAACGCCTTGTAAATGTCGCGCGTCCACACCGCCGCCGCCAATCCATATGGCGTATCGTTGGCGATGCGAATCGCTCCGGCCTCGTCGTCGAAAGGAATCACCGACGCCACCGGACCAAAAATCTCTTCTCGCGAAATTCGCGCGTTATTGTCCACGTCGTAAAAAATCGTGGGCTCCACGTAGTAGCCCTTGCCGAAAGCCTTTGGCCGCCCGCCGCCGATGGCGACCTTGGCCTCTTTCTTACCGATCTCCAGGTAAGAGCTGACCCGGTCGTACTGTTCCTTGCTGACCAGCGGCCCCATCTTCGTCGCGCGCTCCAGCGGCGCGCCCAGCTTGATGCGCTTGGCTTTTTCCGTCATGGCCTCGACAAACTTGGAATAAATTTTCTTTTCCACCAGGATGCGGCTGCCCGCCGAGCAAACTTCCCCCTGATTGATGAACACCCCGAACAGCGCGCCATCCACTGCCGCTTCCCAATCCGCTCCGTCAAAGAAAATATTCGGCGACTTGCCGCCCAGCTCCAGCGTCACGCGCTTCAAGGTGTCCGCCGCGCTCTTCACAATCACTTTGCCCACCGCCGCGCTGCCGGTGAACGCAATCTTGTCCACGCCCGGGTGCGCCACCAGCGCCGCGCCGCACGTTTCGCCAAATCCATTCACAATATTCACCGCGCCGGGCGGCAGCCCCACTTCTTCAAACCAGTTCGCAAATTCCAGCGCTGTCAGAGGCGTCTGCTCTGCCGGTTTCAGCACGCACGCGCAACCCGCGGCGAGCGCCGGCGCCAGCTTCCACGCCGCCATCAGCAGCGGAAAATTCCACGGAATAATCTGCCCCGCCACTCCCACCGGCTCGCGCAGCGTAAAACTCAGCGCATTCGCCGGAACGGGATTCACATGCCCCAGAACTTTATTGGCCAGCCCGCCGTAATATTCAAAGCAGGTAGCCACATCCGCGATATCGAATTCCGCCTCGACAATCGGCTTGCCCGAGTTGCGCGATTCCAGTTCCGCCAGCATCCCGGTGTTCTGCCGGATTTTTTCCGCCAGCTTGAATAAAATCCGCCCGCGCTCCGCCGCATTCGTCTGGCCCCACGGCCCGGAATCAAACGCCGCCCGCGCGGCTTTCACCGCTCGATCCACGTCCGCCGCGTTCGACGAAGCCACCTGCGCGATAATTTCTTCCGTGGAAGGATCGTAAACCGGAAAAGTTTCGCCGGAACCGCTGGGAATCCACTCGCCATTCACATAATTCTGGTACGTCCGAACCTCAGTCTTCACACTGCCTGGCATAACCGCCTCCGAATTCGATCGCTCTGGCGCAAAAGTTCAAATCCCCGGCGCCGCCGCGGCAAGCTTTCGCGCCGTCTTGCGCCTGCCATACACAAAAAAGAAAAACGCCGCCAGCCCGATAAAGAACAACGTCCCGCCCACCATCCACAGCTCATAAGAGCGCAGGGAAGTAATCTGCTGCGCCGGAAAAAATGCCAGTGCAATCCCCAGCACGGTCGTCAGCAGTCCGCTGGCCCCCGCCAAGATCAGCGTTGTCCGGCTGTAGCGCCCGCGCACAAATGGCGTTCGAAACGCCATCTTCAGCAACGCGCCAAACATATACAGGAACGGCACGAGTTGCAGCACCACCGCCAGCGACAAAAGTTTCTGAAACGTTTCCTGCACTCCCGCGCCCGTAAAACTGAAATTCAGAATCACCAGAATCATCGAGACCGTGGCATGCACGATCAACGCGGCATAGGGCGTCCGATACTTCGGGTGAACTTTTCCCAGCCACGCCGGCATATAGGAATCCAGTCCGGCCACAAACGGAATTCTCGCCGAGCCGCCCAGCCACGCCGACCCAATTCCCGCAATCGAAACACTCAGCAAAAACGCGAACGGCGCCACGATCCAGGCCACCCCAACGCGCCCCGCCATGTGCCGCACCGCCTGCACGATGCCCTGCAGCACGCTGATATTGTCTTTGCTCACCGCGATCAACAGCGTCAGCGTCGCTCCTATATATAGAAGACCGGAAAGCACCCCGCCCCACGCCACCGCCCCCGGCAAAGTTTTCGCCGGATTCTCGATTTCGTCGCCCATCACCGAAGCCAGCTCCAGCCCCACCAGCCCAAAGCAGATCACTCCAAACGAATTCAGCACGAATCGCGGATTCGCCGGAATCGCAAAATCGCTGGACGTCACCGTCGTTCCAAATCTCAACCACACCACCACGCCCAAGCCGATCAGCACCACGGCGGCAATCCCCGTGCCGATGGCGCCGACGTTGTTGATCCACTTGCCCACGCCCAAGCCCACGATGTTCATCACCACCAGAATAATCAGCAGCAGCAGCGACGTCGACAGCGCAAAAGTTTTGTTATCCGCCAGCGCCTCGTGCCCCGGGCCCAGCGCGTACACCGACACGCCCACGAAATACAGCATCACCGTGGGCACGTACATCATGTTGTTGGTCCAGTAGCACCAGCCCGACAAAAATCCGTGGAAGTCGCCGAAAACTTCCTTGGCCCACAGATACACGCCACCTTCTCCGGGAAAACGATGCGCCAGCTCGATCACCGCGATCCCCTGTGGCCAGAAAAACAGCAGCAGCGAAATCAGCCACAGCCACACCGTCACTCCGCCGTTGGCCGCGATGGATGGAACTACGTTGAGGTTGAAAACCGCGACGACGAAAAGTAAAACGAGGTCCCATCGCCCCAGCACACGCCGCAGGTGCGGCCTCTCGCCTTCCATCGCATTCGCAAGCGGCACGCTGACTTCCGTCGACATATTTTCCCCGCCGCGCGAATCACAACGTTCGGCCACTCATCGGCGGCGCGCCTGCGGTCGCTCGCCGGTCTCACTCATTCCAAAAAATCAGTGCCCTGCCGCGCCCACGAACGCCACGCCGCGTTCCTGTTGCGCCTTGCGCCAGCGCCGGAGCAATCTCTTCAAACACCGCGAGGTGCTTGTCGATATCTGCTTCGGTGTGCTGCACCGAAATGGTCCACTGCTCGTCCCACCAGTACGGCTGCGCCAGCACTCCCCGATTCACCATCGCAAACCAGTAGTGCCGCCACAGGTCCACATCGATTGCCGTCCAGTCGCGGTAATTGCGAATCTCCTGCGGGTAAAGCATCAGCGCACCATTCACTCCCGCGCTCGCCACGTAGGCCTGCAAGCCCACCTTCGCCACGGTTTTGCGGTAGCCCTCGGAAAGTTTTTTGCTCAACTTCCCGACGTGCTCGTAATTCTCGCGCGTCAGCACGTCGCGAAAAGTCGCCAACCCGGCGGCCATCGAGATGCGATTGGTGTTGTACGTTCCGCCGTGAAAAACTTTGTGCTGCGAAATCAGGTCCATCACCGCGCGGCTAGCGCCAAACGCCGCCAGTGGCGCGCCTCCGCCAATCGATTTCGCCAGGCAGATCATGTCCGGCTTCACGCCGAAAAACTCCGATGCGCCGCCCCACCCCAGTTTCGCTCCGGTTTTCACTTCGTCAAAAATCAGCAACGCGCCGTTCTTCGTGGCAATCTCGCGCAGCCCTTCCAGAAATCCCGACTGCGGCATGCACAAGCCCACGTTCATTAAGATCGGTTCCAGAATAATCGCCGCAATCTGCCCGGGAAATTGCTTGAACCTGTTTTCCACGCTGCCCAGGTTGTTAAAGCTGGCGATCACCACGTTGTCTATCGTGCCCTTGGGTATGCCCATGCCTCCCGGCACGGCAGTCGGCGCGTCGGGATCGCCGTACTCGTCCGCTTTGGGCTTCACGCTCACCAGCGCGGTATCGTGCAGTCCGTGGTAAGCGCCTTCAAATTTCAAAATTTTGTCCCGCTTGGTCGCCGCGCGCGCCATGCGGCAGGCGTGCATGGTTACTTCCGTGCCGCTCGAGCCGAACCGCACCATCTCCACCGGATACCGTTTGCAAATTTCTTCCGCCAGCTCCCACTCCATATCGTGCGGCATGCCAAACGTCGTTCCGATGTGCAGCGCTTTCTCGATCGCCTTCACCACCGCCGGATGGCAATGCCCCGCCATTAAGGCCCCAAAGCACAAATTGTGATCGACATACTCATTTCCATCGATATCCCACAACCTGCTGCCTTGGCCCTCGCGCACAAACAACGGATACGGATCGTACGCCCGGTAATTACTGGCCACTCCCAGTGGGATGCGCTGCAGTGCCCGCTTGTGCGCCTCCGCCGACTTCGGCGTGCGCTTCTCGTACGCCGCAATTTCCTTCTTCAACCCTTCGTGCATTTGTCCCGACATACCTTCTCCGTGCCTGGCGGCATGTTCATCCGCCAACAGGTCTCTTCCCTGCGGTCAGTGTAAAAAATCTTCCTTCAGACGCGAGTAGCGCGGCCCAAAAAGGCCGCGCTCACCTGCCCTATTATCTCTGCACGCTCGCTCTAGAAGTAGAACTTCAGTGCAAACTGCACTAGGCGTGGATCGCGGGCACGCTTCACACGTCCAAAGTCCGAACCGTCGGTGACGTTCCCGTCAGGCTGGTAAAACTGCGCGTAGTTGAAAACGTTGAATAGTTCAGCCCGGAATTGCACGCGGTAACGCTCGCCGATATTTGTATTTTTGAATATTCCGATATCGGTCTGGAAGACGCCTGGGCCGCAGCAAATCGTGCGCGGCGCATTGCCGATGGTGCCGAGCACAACGCCGCCCGGCTCATTGGAGCAAAGAGGATTGTCGACGAGGTTATTCGGATCCGCCGGATCAATACACCCGGTGCTGAATGAACTCGGATCGAAACCCAGGTTCCCTTGGTTGCGGGGATTGAGCTTCTTGAACGGCGCAATCAGATTTGGCTGACCCGAAGTTTCGAAATCGAAGCTGGAATAGAGTTCGTTGTCGTCTTGTTCCGTGATCCGGATGGGGAAGCCGGTTTGAGCACTCGTTGTCCCGGAAACAGACCAGCCGTTCAGCAACTTTCCGGTAAAACCCTCGTATTTCGGAACCGGAAGGTCCCAGTAATAGCTGAAGACGAACCGGTGGCGGGCATCGAAGAGGGATGGCGCGCGTCCGATCCGCGGATTGAATGGATTGACCAGGCTTTCGAATGTCGAAGCATAGTCGAGCGATTTGCCGTACGTGTAAGCCGCGGTGAACTGCAATCCGTGGCTGAAGCGCTTCTCCAGGCTCACCTGCAACGCGTGGTATGCGGAGCTTGAAATCGTTCCCTGCTGGAAGATACTGGAGAAAACGGGGAGGCCGTCCGCCGGGCAGCCCGCGCTAGTTGTCGGGTCGCAGTTTGGAGAGGAAAACGGCCGAAGACCGACGAGCGTGATGCCATCTGGCCCAACCGTCGTTCCTGCAGAAAGCACCTTTGTTGGGCCGTACGGCAGATGCAGATCCACAGGCAGAACCGTTCCGGGGTCGATAAAATAGGAACTGTCGGCGCCGTACTGCCCACAAGTTCCGGCGCCAACAATGGAGTTGAGATCGAGGCAGGTCTGCGGATTGCCAGGGTTAATTTCCTGGGTGGCCAAAAGTCTGTGTCCCTCACGTCCCACGTACGCAATCTGCAACATCAGATCCTTGGCCAGCTCGCGCTGGATTGTAAGATTGTACTGCTCCGCATATTGCGAACGTATGTGCGGAGCGGCCTGTCCGTAGAGAAGAATTGGCCGGAACATCGCCCAGTCAACGGGCTGGCCCCGCGGCGGGCTCAAAATTCCGTTAAAGGGATTCGGTGCCGTCGATCCGTCTTGATATTGGAACGGCAGATTGAACATCGTATTGTAGATGCTGGAGCTGCCACCGAACGGCGGCTCGGCACTAAACTGTTCCATCACCAACTGTTCAATTGGATTGTAGAAAATGCCGAATCCCGCTCGGATGCTTGTCTTCCCCGGCCCTCCGAAGATCCGTCCCAGGATTCCCTCTCGCGCGCTTGGGCTCCAGGCCAAGCCGATGCGCGGCGCAAATGATTTATAGTATGTGGACGTAAGTCCGGTGGGAACGCCCCGATCGCCGGCTACCACAAGTCCTGTGGGAGTCACGCCGGCCGCGCCGCAGTCGCTTCCGAAGGTGGCAAACAGTGGATCGTCTGGCCCAATCGCGCAGGGGTAGATAGTGGTGTTTTGTCCCGGGCGATAGGTTTGGACCTTCTTTCCAATGTCCGCCAGCGGCGTATTCAACTCCCAGCGAAGTCCGTAGTTCAGGGTCAAATTGGGCTTCAGCTTCCAGCTGTCTTGAGCGAAAAGATAGAAGGACTTGGAACGAATCAATTCATCCTGCGCGGATCCTTGAATGTAATTATCATTCAAGCCCAGGAGATAGTCGGCGAAAAGGTTGTCTGAAACCGTGTCGTTGGGCCCGCCTCCATAGAGGTAGTAGGAGCCATTGATGTTGAAATACAGGCGCTGATCAAACTGCTGGGAGCGGAAGTCGCCGCCAAATTTCAAACTGTGATTTCCGATCACTTTGGCAAGACTGTCCGAAATCTGATAGGTGTTGCCTTTTTGCGGCAGCTCGCCTTCGAAGTTGTTCCCGATTGAAAATCCACCGGAAATATTGATGTACGGAACGCCCTCGCGGCTTGCGCCGAGATTCGGGTGAATTCCAAGATTGGGATCAGTGGGATCGGTAAAACACTGTGCGGCTGGAACTGTGGCGCAGGAATCCTGCACCAGCGCGGTATGCTGCGGATGCAAAAACGTCCCTTGCCCTTCTCGGAAAAACGTAAAGCGCGCCTCATTTACGGAAGTGGCGCCAATTGTCCAAGTGTGACCGATGTTTACCTGTTGCGTGCGCTCGTCGGTCAAGTCGCCAAAACCCGGCATCGTCGCCCCTCCCGCCTGGAATCGCGCAAAGGGTTTGGCCAGGTAATGCTGGGTGAAGTAGTAGTAGCCGGTAAGGTGCTGGTTCTTCGACAATTCGTGGTCTATCTTCACGGTGAACTGATTGCTTCTTTCATGCCCTAACGGTCCTGCTTGAAACGTGCCATCTGCGCGGTTGGCCTGCGGCACGTATCGGTTTAACAGGTCCAGCGCCGTCTGATCCATGCACTGCGTGGGGATCACGCTGTCGGGGAAAATCGTCGAATACGGCACAGTCCCGCCTGGCTGGGTCGAAGGCATAGGAATGTTCAAACCGCACCGGCTATTCAATGTCTGGGCGAAGAAATCGGTCGTCACACCGCCTTGGAACGGTGTGGCGCCAAAATTTCCAGCCCGCTCATCCGCCGTGGGCACCGCTACCGTGTCCGAAGATGTCCCTTTGCGTATGCGGTCGCCTTCATAGGTCACAAAGAAAAATGTCTTGTCCTTCCTGATCGGTCCGCCCAGGGTCGCGCCAAACTGGTTTTGCAGGTAATCCAGTTTTTCGAAATCGAAAAATCCTTTTGCGTTCAGATCCTTGTTGCGGAAAAATTCGTATAAGTTGCCGTGAAACTCGTTCGTCCCGGACTTAGTCACGACGTTTATCACCGCGCCCGAATTGCGTCCGTATTCGGCGTCAAAGGTGTTCGTCAACACGCGAAATTCCGCGATACTGTCCGGCGACGGCTGGATCGCCGGCAAGTTCGCGAACTGGTCGTTTCCGTCGCCGCCATTCACTGTGAAATTGTTGTCGCGGCCTCTGCCGCCGTTCACGCTCACCACCCCGGCGCGATCGCTGCCATACAAGTTGTCCACGCCCAGCTGGGATTGCACCCCTGGCTGCAACTGCAGCAATTGATACGTGTCGCGCTGCGCCAGCGGCAACTCGCTGACCGCTCTCTCCCCGACAACTGCCCCCAACTGCGTTGACGTTGTGTCCACGAGCGGCGGCGTTCCAGTGACTTCCACCGTCTCCGTCGCTCCTCCCACCTGCAGAACGATGTCCACCGAAAGGATGGCATTGAGTTCCAGCGTCACGCCCTTGCTCAAATATTTCTTGAAACCCGCCTGTTGCGCCTCAATCGTGTACGTTCCCACCGGCACTTCCAGAAATCCGTATTCTCCGTTGGGGCCGCTCTGCGCATCGCGCTGCCCCCCATTCGCTTCATTGAGCAACGTTACTGTTGCACCCGAAATGGCTGCGCCGCTCGTATCCGTAACCGTTCCGCGAATTCGTCCTCCGGTGCTCTGCGCGTTCGCAAAATGCGCTAGGCCTGCCGCAATCAGCAAAACCGAAAGCCCTCCCAAACGCGAAAATATACGCATCGCCAAATAGGAACGCTGGGACATCATCGCCTCACCCCTGTTTTCGCGTATCGCGAAAATTCTTTTTAGATTGCTTCTTGTTCGAGGTTGCTGCGCTTCGGAAACCTTACTATAATCCTGCAAACTTAGAGAAGGTCGGCACCGGTGTCAAGCAGAAATAATTCATCCGGCAAATCGCCAAAACGCGCGCTGGGTCGCCCCCTGCGCATCAGCGAAGTCGCTCGCCGCGTGGGCATTTCTTCCTCCGCTTTACGCGCCTGGGAAATCTTAGGCCTGGTCGCTCCCCGCCGCACCCAGAGCCGTTATCGCGAATACAGCGAGTCCGATGTGCGCCTGCTGCGCCGCGCCATTTTTCTCCGTCGCGCGCGCGGATTGAATCCCGCCGCCATCGTGCATGTTTTGAAAAGCCAGGGCCTCACCATGGCCGCGCCCTCCGATTCCGCACGCGTGCCCGGCCAGCGCTTTCGCCGCTTGCGCACCCGCCGTAACCTATCTCTCGCGCAAGTCGCCCGCGCTACCGGAGTTTCCGTCGGATTCCTCAGCGCCCTCGAGCGCGGCCAGATGCGCTCCTCCATCGCCACGCTTCGGCGCATCGCGCGCTTCTACCGCACCAATATTCTTTCGCTCTTTGAAGCCGCGGAAGAAAATCCGCGCTTGGTGCGTCCCGCGCAACGCAAGATTCTCGAAACCACTCCCGGCGTGCGCATGGAACTGCTCGCCTGGGGCCACACCGCCATGGAGCCGCACCTGTTTCGCGTTCGCCCCGGCGGCGGCAGCGGCGAATCCTACGCTCACGAAGGCGAGGAATTTCTGCACGTGCTCCGCGGGGAATTCGAAATCTGGCTGCACAGCGGCGAGCACTACCGCCTGAAACCCGGCGACAGCTTATATTTCGAGAGCTCCACGCCGCATCGCTGGAAAAATCCCGGCCGCAGCGAAACGTGGTTGCTGTGGATCAATACGCCGCCAACATTTTAATCCAGGAGAAAACCACTGATGACACATCTTCCGGGCAGCAAGAAGAGCCGAACCGCGTTTCGCGTTTACCTTTTACTGTTGTTCCTTTTCTTCTGCGCATCCGCGCCTCTTCACGCTCAAGACCCCAAAAAAGAAGCAAAGAGTGGCGCCGACACCATCATCCTCCACGCCCGCATCTACACCCTCGACGCCAAGCAACCCTGGGCCCAGGCTCTCGCCATTCGCGCCGACAAAATTGTCGGCGTCGGCGACGACGCCGCCATCGAAGAATTTCGCCACCCCGGCACTAAAGTCATCGACGCCGCTGGCCAGCTCGTTTTGCCCGGCTTCGTCGATTGTCACATCCATTTTCTCGACGGCTCCATCAGTCTCGGCCGCGTAAATCTCGAAGGCGCCAAAGACGTCCCCGACATTCTGCAACGCTTGCGCGATTACGCCGCCAAACATCCCGGCACCGGTTGGCTCCTCGGCCGCGGCTGGGACTACGCCATGTTCGGCGCCGAAACTCTGCCCAACAAAAAATATCTCGATGAACTTTTCCCCGACCGCCCCGTTTTTCTCGAAGGCTACGACGGCCACACTTACTGGGCCAACTCCAAAGCCCTCGCCATCGCCGACGTCACCCGCGACACTCCCGATCCGCCCAATGGAGTCGTCGTTCGCGATCCCACTACTCACGAACCCACCGGCGCCCTCAAGGAAGCCGCTCAAGGTCTCGTCGGTAAATTCCTGCCCGAATCCACGCGCGCCGAAAAACTTGCCGCCCTGCGCGAGGGCATCAAATGGGCCAACCAGAACGGCCTGACCCGCGTTCACAGCGCCGGCGGCGACTTCCCTGAGCTGGAGCTCTACGACGAATTGCGCCGCCACGGCGACTTGACCCTCCGCTTCTACATCGCCTATTTCATGGACCCGCCAGAAATGCGTCCGCAAGACGTCGAGGCCATCGAAAGCGGGCGCGCGAAATATCACGACGCCTGGATCGATGCCGGCGCCGTAAAATTCATGGTCGATGGCGTCATCGAATCGCACACCGCCGCGATGCTTGAGCCTTACAGCGACGATCCTACCCTGAAGGGCAAACTTTTCTGGGATCCCGCCAAATACAATTCCGCCGTCGCCGATCTCGATAAGCGCGGCCTCCAGCTATTCACCCACGCTATCGGGGATTTAGGCGTGCGCACTGCGCTCAACGGCTACCAGCACGCCGAAGAAGTGAATCACACCACCGGCCGCCGCCCACGCATCGAGCACATCGAGACCATCAACGCCGCCGACATCCCCCGCTTCGGAAAACTTGGCGTCATCGCCAGCATGCAGCCGCTGCACTCTTATCCCGACGTCGACACCTTAAATATCTGGGCGCCAAACATCGGTCCGGAGCGCGCCTCGCGCGCGTGGGTCTGGAAAAGTATCGCTGACGCCGGCGGTCATTATTGTTTCGGCAGCGACTGGCCGGTAGTCACTCTCAATCCCTGGTACGGTCTGCAAACCGCCGTCACCCGCCAGACTCGCGAAGAAAAACCCGCAGCCGGCTTTGACCCGGACCAGCGCCTCACCGTCGCCCAAGCCGTCGAAGGTTACACACTCGGAGCCGCCTTCGCAGGCCGCCGGGAAAAAACCGAAGGCTCGCTCGAAAAAGGCAAGCTCGCCGATCTCATCATCGTTTCCCAAAATGTTTTCGAAATCGATCCGCACAAAATTTCAGAAACTAAAGTCCGCACCACCATTGTGGGCGGCCAGGTGGTCTACCAATCCGATGCCAAATAACACCGAAACAAATATGCGCAACAAAAATTCTCGCCCACGTACCCGCACCCGCATCGCCGCGCGCTGCGCCGCCGCTTTCGCTGTGCTAACCCTCGCCTTCCTCTGTGTAGCCTGCAAACCCAAGCAACCCACCCTCACCCTCCTCGTCTGGGAAGGCTACGCCGACCCCAGTCCTTCATCGCCGCCTTCGAAGAAAGCCATCACTGCAAAGTCGTCGCCTCCTACATGGGCACCAGCGACGAACTGGTCGCCAAACTCCGCGGCGGCAGCGCCTCCAACTACGACGTCATCTCTCCCTCCAGCGACGTCGCCTCCTCCATCGTCCGCGCCGGACTCGCCGCTCCGCTCGACCTCGTCCAAAATTCCCGCCTACGCGCCAGCTCTCCGCCAAGCTCCGCGATTCGACTATCGTCAAGCTCAACAATCAGGTTTACGGCGTGCCCTTCGTTTGGGGACCCAACCCGCTGCTCTACGACACCACCGCTTTCCCACAGCCGCCCGATTCCTGGTCCGTCCTCTGGGATCCCAAATTCCAAGGCAAAATTTCCGTCTGGGACGAGCTCTCCACCATCTACATGGCCGCGCAAATCCTCGGCTACGACAAGCCCGACCCCAGCCAGCTCTACAATCTCAGCGACGAGCAACTCGACGCCGTAAAGAAAAAACTCCTCGAGCTGAAGCCCAACATCCGCAAGATGTGGGCCACCGGCGGCGAGCTCACCAATCTTTTCCAGAATCACGAAATCGTCGCCGCCATGGGCTGGCCGCTGATGACCAACGACCTGCGCAAACTGAATTTCCCCATCGGCGAAACCATTCCCAAGGAAAACACCACCGGATGGATCGATCACCTGATGATCACCGCCGCCAGCTCCAACAAAGAACTCGCCCACGCTTTCCTCGCCTACATGGTCGAAGCCCAAACCCAGAAAAAAGTCAGCGACGTCACTCACTACACCCCCGCCAATCCCGCCGCAGCTCAATTCATGACCGCCGACGAAACGAAAATCCTGCACCTCGACGATCCCGACGCCTACATGCAACGCATTTATTTCTGGCAGGACGTCCCGCGCCGCCCCAAGTACAACGAAATCTGGAACGAGGTGAAAGCCGCGCAGTGAGCCGCAGCGTCTGCCATCCCGCCTCTAGAAAAACGCCAGCGCGGCCGCGCCACTGCTGCGAGTTCGCGGCGTCGCCAAACGCTTCGGCGCGCTGGAAGTCTTAAAAGCCATCTCGCTCGACATCGCCGCCGGCGAATTCATCACCCTTCTCGGCGAAAGCGGCTCCGGCAAAACCACCATGCTGCGCTTGATTGCCGGATTCGAGCAGCCCACCTCCGGCGAAATCTGGATGAACGGCGAGCGCCTCGACACTCTGCCGCCTTACAAGCGCCGCGTCAACACCGTCTTCCAGCAATACGCGCTCTTTCCGCATCTCAACGTGCGCGACAACGTCGCGTACGGCCTGCGCGTCACCAACGCTCCCGGCGGCGAAGTCGACACCCGCGTCCTCGACGCTCTCCGCATGGTCAAGATGGACACGTTCGCCGCTGCTCGCCCGGCCACTCTCAGCGGCGGCCAGCAGCAGCGCATCGCTCTCGCCCGCGCGCTCGTCAATCGCCCGCTGCTTCTGCTCCTCGACGAGCCGCTCTCCGCGCTCGACGCCAATCTGCGCAAGCAAATGCAGAGCGAGCTGAAATCCCTGCAACGCGAAGTAGGCATCACCTTCCTCTTCGTCACTCACGATCAGGAAGAAGCCATGGCCCTCTCCGATCGCATCGCGCTTCTCCGCAACGGCGCGCTCGAACAGATCGCTTCGCCGCGCGAAATTTATTCCCATCCCGCCACCGCCTACACCGCCCAGTTCATCGGCCAAACAAATCTGCTGCGCGCCAACGTCCACGATGGCATGGCCAAGTGCGGCCCATTGATCTGGATCGCCGGCCCAGGACCCGCCGGCGCGCGCTCTTCTCTTTACGCCCCGAAGCCATCCAACTGGCGGGCGCCGAAAAATTCTCGCCAACGGAAGTCCATTTTTCCGCGGCCATCAAACAACAACTCTACGGCGGCTCCAGCGAACTCCTCGAAGTAGATTGCGGCGACGGCCAACTCCTGCGCGTGAAAATTCCCGCTCGCGGCCCGCTGTCCGGCACTCAGGATTTTAGTTTTTCCGCAAATGACGCCGTACGAGTTGCGGAATGAGAGTTGCAGAATGAAAGTCGCGGAATGAGAGCGTCACGTTCAAGCCAGACCTGAAAAATGTACTCGCGCGCCTACAAATCGATCGTCTCTTTGCCGCCGCTGCTCTGGGTCGGCCTTTTCCTGCTCCTCCCCTACGCGCTCATGCTCGCCCACAGTTTCTGGCTGGTCCGCGACGGCTTCATCATCCATCAGTGGACTCTCCACAATTACCGCACCCTCATCACCAATCCCGTTTACGTCGAAGTCCTCCTCCGCAGCATGCGCATCGCCGCCTCCGTCACGCTCTGTTCCCTGCTGCTCGGTTATCCCCTGGCCTACTATCTTTCTTTCCAGCGCAGGCGCGCGCAAAGAAATCCTCTATCAACTCGTCATCGTCCCTCTGTGGGTCAGCTATCTCGTTCGCGGCTACGCCTGGAAAACAATTCTCGGCAGCGACGGCGTCCTCAACGGCTTCCTGCAATATCTCCACCTCACCAGCGCCCCGGTCGGCTTCCTGCTCTACAGCCCCTTCGCGGTCATCCTCATGCTCACGCACATCTACACGCCGTTCGTTTTTCTTCCCATCTACGCCGCGCTCGAACACATCCCGCGCCCGCTCGTCGAAGCTTCGCAGGACCTCGGCGCACGGCCCGCTGAAAACTTTTCTTCGCGTCATCCTTCCGCTCTCGCTCCCCGGCCTGCTCGCCGGAGCCACCTTCGCCTTCGTTCTTTCGCTCGGCGATTTTCTCGCGCCCGCTGCTCGTCGGCGGCGCAGCCGGCACCATGATCGCCAACATCGTGCAAAGCCTTTTCGGCGCCGCCTACGACTGGCCGCTCGGCGCAGCCATCTCCGTCTGCATCCTGGTCATCACCGTTTCGCTTTTGTTCTTCACCGAACGCCTCGAAAAGCGCTGGTCCTTCCGATGAGCGCCACCGCCGCCACAATCGCGCCGCGCCCCATTCCTCGCCGCGTATTCGCATGCTCGTCTTCGCCTTCATCTATCTCCCCATCGTCGTGCTCATCGTTTACTCCTTCAATCGCGACGGCGTCGGCGGCTTCCCTCCGCGCCATCTCACCCTCGACTGGTACCGCCAGCTTCTTCGCCGACGCCGCCATCTGGACCTCCGTGCTCAACAGCCTCATCGTCGCCGCCTGCAGCGTCGCGCTCTCGCTCACCCTCGGCCTGCTCGCCGCCCTCGCGCTCGACCGCGCCAACTTCCCCGGCAAATCTCTCTTCCGCCGTCTCGTGCTGCTCCCGCTCATTCTTC
Source organism: uncultured Acidobacteriota bacterium (assembly GCA_963819625.1). GTDB lineage: Bacteria > Acidobacteriota > Terriglobia > Acidiferrales > UBA7541 > Acidiferrum. The sequence goes on along the minus strand of CAWFWY010000011.1, from coordinate 1,094,157 downwards.
CCGGCATCATCACCGGCCTCTCCTTATTAATGTTCGCCGTCTACGCAGGCGCGCACCTCAGCCTCGCTCACCGTATTTCTCGGCCACGGCACCGCGCTCATCTCCGTAGCCACCACCGAACTCTTCGCCGGCCTCCAAAAAATGGATCGCGCCCAGGAAGAAGCCTCTCTCGACCTCGGCGCCACTCCGCTGCAAACTTTCTGGCGCGTCACTCTGCCCAATCTCAAACTCTCGCTCATCGCCGCCGGCCTGCTCATCTTCACCCTCTCCATGGACGAAATCGCCGTCACCTTTTTCCTCATCGGCCGCGACAACACTCTGCCACTCGAAATCTGGGGCCGCCTCCGCCGCGGCATCACTCCCGAAATCAACGCCATCTCCACCCTGATTTTTGCCGTTTCCGTAATCCTGATCGTCGTCTGGTTTCACCTGCGCACTCGCGCGCAGCGCAAGACGATTCTGCCGCAATCGAGGAGCCTCCCATGTCTCACTCACGCCGCAACTTCATCAAGTACGTAGTCGTCGGATCCGTCGCCGCCGGCTGTCCCATCGACTCCAGTCTCCTCGCCGTTCCCGACGAAAAATCCTCCACCGCTCCGCGCGTCGAAGGCGAACATTTCGAAATCTGCCACCAAATCCGCGACGGCCATCAATTTGCTCGCCCCGACGCCACTAAAAAAGCCGACGTGGTCATCGTCGGCGGCGGCGTCGCGGGTCTCTCCGCCGCATATTTCCTAGGCGGCAAAGGCAAAGACTGGCTCCTGCTCGAAAAAGAAAATCACTTCGGCGGCAACGCTTATCAGGAGGAATACGACGGCGCGGCTTTCGCCACCGGCTCGGCCTTCGCCTTCAAAGGCGATCATGGCGATCAGCTCGCCACCGAGCTGGGCATGAAGCTGCTCCCCGTCAACAATCCCGACGCCACCATCGTCAACAAAACTTTCGTCGCCGACACCTGGAACGCCGGACTCGACCAATTGCCCTATTCCGCGGAAGTCCGCGCCAGCTTCAAAAAATTTCGCGACGAAATGATGAAAATTGATCTGCGCAAGCGCGTTGCCGAGCTGGATGCCCAGCCGTTAACCGACTTCACCGGCGGCTACGCTCCGGAAATCCAGCAATGGTGGGACGGCTACGGCCCCTCCAATTGGGGTGCCACCACCGAAGACACCAGCGCGTTTGTAGGCCTCGCGTCTCTTCAAGGCATGGTCGGCGGCGACGACAGCAAGCGTGTCATTCTTCCCGGCGGCCTCGGCTGCATCACCCACAAGCTCGTCGAAGTTCTTCTGCCCAAATACAAAGACCGCATGCTCGGCGAAGCCACGGTCGTCGCCGTCGTTCCCGGCGATGACAGCGTGCGCGTCACCTATTTCCACTCGGGACAATTAACCACCGTCTCCGCCAAAGCCGTCATCATGTGCACCGAAAAACTCATCACCTCGCGCCTGGTCATGGGCATTCCCTACGACCAGAAAACCGCCATGCGCCGTACCCGCTACGCGCCCTACCCGGTCATCAACCTCATATTCGACAAGCCCATTTACAATCGCGGCTACGACACCTGGTGCCCGGGAAATTCCTTCACCGATTTCATCGTCGCCGATTGGACCATCCGAAACACTCCCGGCTACCACCAGAAACACAACATCCTCACCTTCTACACTCCGCTGCGCGAAAACCAGCGCTCCACTCTGCTCGAAGAAGACAGCTGCAAATCACTCGCTTCTCATGTGCTCGCCGACTTCCAGAAAGCTTCTCCCCGAATTCAATGTCGATCCCATCGAAGTGCGCATCTACCGCCGCGGCCATCCCATGTTCATGGCCGTTCCCGGCCAGTTCACCAAGAACCGCTTCGCCGCCTCGCACCCCATGGATCGCATCTACTTCGGCAGCAACGATTCCGGCGGCCCCGAATCGCTCACCAGCGAAGCCGTCCGCCTCTCGCAAGGCGGCGTCGAATGGGCCGAAATGGTCCTCGCCGGCAAGCCCGGCGCAAAGGACTTCGCCGAAAAAGTTCTCAACACCCGCGAATTCTAGCAATGTGACAATCGTGTTGTGGTGCTATCGAGAGTTAGGTGCCGCGTTTTTTTCGTCTGCTCAATTCGACATAACTGCAGCTGTCGATTCCGCGGGCGTTCATGTGAACCAAAAGAGTTTTCTTCTGTCCAGAGCGTGCCTTGATTCGAATGCGCGCGTTGGCGGGACAAAATCCAGGCGTCTGACCTACCAACCGGTACTCTCCGCCTGGCAGATTCTCCGCGCTTAAAGAAAAATTTCCATGTTCGTCGCTTTGCGCGAACTTCAGGAGTTCGTGCTCTGATTCAGTGAAAATCCCAAGGCAGAGTCCGGCCATTTCGGTCGCACTTGGATCTATTGCTTTCCCTCTAATTTCTCGCAGTTCAATAGGGTTGGGATCAATCTGGTTTTGGTCGCCGTAAACCATTCCCTTGCAAGCTTGTCCATGCAGCGATTGCACTGAGCAACAGAAGAAGAGCAACACCAGAAATCTGATATACGCGATGAAATCTATTCCCTTCATTTCAGTCCCAACGTGCGCGATTTAATGACCGCATAGTGCATCTTCACCACGCCGTCTGCGAACTTCTTGCAACCAATCAGCTTCAGCGGCACCGTGCGCCGCCCACCCGCGATCAATGGAATGCCTTCGCCAATAAACGTGGGAATCACGCTGATCAAAAACTCGTCGATCTCTCCCGCATCGAGAAATGACCCAATGATGCCCGCGCCGCCCATCATCCAAATGTCTTTCCCTTTTTCCTTTCGCAGGCGGGTTGCGAACGCCTTGATCGGTTCATTCACAAGCTCCACGCCCGCAGGCGCCGGCGATGGCGGTCGGCTCCGCGTGAACACGTAGTTCTTAACCTGGGTATCGAAAGCCGCCCCGCTCACGCCTTCCTTTTGAAAATCCAGCGCGACATCGCAAGTCTTCCTGCCCCACAGGATCGTGTCGATCGTTTTATAGAACGCGCCCATGCCGTAGTTGTCTTTCGGGCTCGGCCGGTCCAGCCACTCGAACGAACCGTCGGCCCGCGCAATAAACCCGTCGGCGCTCGTGGCGATGTTCACGATGATTTTTCTTTTGTTGCTCATGCCTTCGCCTTCGCAACCGTCTCAGCCAACGCACCGAGACCTGTCATTCCACGGAGTGGCGCGGCCTTTTCTTTCTCGTTCGCTCATGCGAACGAGAACGCGTCACGCAGTCGAGGAATCTCTCTTCGATTGATCGCGGAGCCAAGTTGCGCCTGATACCCAGCCGCACACCATGTGCTGTGTACACCTTCAGTGAAACTCCCCAATCCTAATGCCGAACGCCCTGGAATTTCCATCACGTGGTTCGGGGACGAACAGGCGCTCGCCGATCCCTTCGGCTGCGATTGTTCTCGCTACACATCGACCTTGGTGTATAACAGTGCCCGACAGGCGTCAGGCTCAAAAACTCAGTCGGATGAATTCACGGAGGGAAATATGAAGAAGTCATCAATCGCAACCGCAGCAGCGGCCGCGGTGTTGGTCGCCGCTTCGTTGGGTGTCGCGCAGGCCCCCAAAAAATCAGCCCCGGCTAAAAAAGTTGTTTATTCGACGCCGGATCAGGCCAAGTTCGTTGACTCCCCGAACTCTCCCGGCGTCTCCATGGCCGTTCTCCGGGGCGACCCCGACAAAGGCCCGCACGCCACCTACACCAAGTTCAAGCCCGGTTTCGACGCCGGCATGCACACCCACACCGCCGATGTTTGGATCGTCGGCATCAAGGGCGCTTACGTCTACAAGGATGACGCCGGCGAAAAGCGCATCGGGCCGGGTGATTATCTCCGCGTTCCCGGCGGCCATAAACACTGGAGCGGCGGCGACAAAACCGAAGGTGCGCTCTTTTATGAGGAAGCTTCCGGGAAGTTCGACAGCGTTCCCGTAAAGTAATAAGAATCGCGAAACGCTTGCCGCATCCTTCGCAGCATTTGCAGGCCATGTCGCGAAGGATGCGGTTTTTTATTCCGCGCGCATCGATTTAACCGGCAACATGCCCACCACTTTTGTGCCGCTGCGGTCCGACACAATTTGCAGCGTGCCATCGAATTGCCGCACGCGCTCTTCCATGCCTCGCACTCCCACGCCCGCCTTAACCGCCGTCATCTCCTGCTGTTTCTCCGCGGAAATTCCCTTGCCCCGGTCGCTGATTTCAAATTTCACGGCACTCTCAGTTTGACTTAGGCAAATCTTCACCGTGCCGCTGCCCGAATGCCGGTGAACGTTCGTCAGGCTTTCCTGCACCACCCGAAATATCACCAACTCCAGCTCTCTCGACAATCTCCCCATCTCCGCCGGTATCTCCACGTCTACTTTGATTTTGCTCCGCTGCGAAAATCCATCCACGTACCAGCGAATCGCCGACGTCAATCCCGCTTCGTCAAGCAGCGGAGGATGCAGCAAGTAAGAGAGCGTGCGAATTTCCGTCGACAAGTCTTCCGAAAGTTGCTGGCTCTCCGCAGCCAGGTTCAGAATTTTCGGATCGTTTCCCCTCGCCGCGCGCTGCAGTCCCGAAAGATTCATGGCCAGCGCCGCCAGCGTCTGCCCGGCGTGGTCGTGTAATTCGCGCGCCATGTGCCGCCGTTCTTCATCCTGCGTTCGTAACAACCTGCCCGTCAATTCTCTCAAACTCTTTTCCGCACGTTGACGGTCTGCCACCTCGGCCTTCAGTTCCGCGGTGCGTTCCGATACCTTGATTTCCAGCTCATCATTTGCTTTTCGCAACGCCTGCTGTGCGGTTTTCAACGGCGTCAAATCGGTGATGAATGCCGCGACTTCCGGCTCCCCGCTCGCGTACCCAATCATCGACGCGCCCAGCAGTATCGGGATGCGCCGCCCGTCCTTCGCCACAAACGCCTTTTCATAAACATCACACCGCCCCGACTCGCGCAATTGCTCCACTGCCTTGGCGTCGGCTTCGGCATATTCAGGAGGCGTCAGGCTGTCCCATCTCAATTTCCCCGCATTCAATTCTGTGTCGTTGTAACCCAGCACCTTCAAAAACGCGGGGTTCACATAGCTCAGTTCCCCGCTCAGTCTGCCTATCAACAGTCCGAATGGATCCGCCTGCGACAGATCCTTGAATCGCTTGGCGGCCTGCGCCAGCTCCTGCGCATGAGTTTCGCTTTGCAGCAGGCCGATAATCCGCGTCCCCACCAACTCAAAAAAAGTCCGGTAGCGGTAATCAAACGGCAGTCGCGGACTGATGCCCGACACCAGCACCGCCTGCATCGCCGCTCCCGGCATCCGTAACGGCAACACGTACGCGCTCGTAACCGGCTCCGGCCATGGCGGACCGACCATGTCGTGGAATTGTTCCAGCAGATTCTCCAGCAAAATTGCCGTCTGCGAATCTGCTGCCTCCAGCAGCGGCCAATTCGTCGGATCCGCCGCCGGTCCGCACGAAGCTGTGCTTCCCGCCGGGATAATCTCGTCGTCCATCAACAGATACAGCATCGCGAACGGAATGTCCGCGGGATCCGCGTCGCATTTTCCCATCAGCTCCTGCGCGAAAGTGCGCAACGGTTGCGAACCCGGCGCGCGACGCTTTTCCGGCAAATCCGCCCCGATCGCCAGCAGCGTCCGCAGCCGCCGTTCACTCAGCACCTGCTCGGTCGTCTCGCTGCACACCACCAAAGTCCCCCGCACCGTTCCGTCTTCGCCCCGCACCGGGCTGTACCCATACGTCCAGTAAACTTCTTCCAGTTTTCCATTGCGATTGATGGGCACCAGTTGATTGATATTCCAGGTGGACTCGCCGCGCTTCATCACCGCTTCGATTTGCGGCCCGATGATCTCCCATATTTCCGGCCAGCATTCCACGCCCCGCTGTCCGACCGCCGACGGATGTTTGTCCCCGCGAATACTCGGCCGGTACCCGTCGTTGTAAAACTGGATCAGCTCCGGACCCCACCACAAGAACATCGGATGCCTGGACGCCAGCAGCAAATTGACGGCAGTCACTAGAGTGTCCGGCCACGTCTCCACCGCGCCGAGCGAAGACTTCGCCCAGTCGTAGCCGCGCACCAGTTCCGCCATTTCGCCCTCGCCGATTATCCGGGAGACAGGCGCAGGGTCCACAGCTGCTGAAGACGGATTTTTAGGCTCGAAATCCCGCATAGGCGCTGATAGTTTTCAGTTGGTTTCCGCGAATTGCAGGCAATCTCGCTTGCAGGACGACCTATCCAGTATACCGCCAAGCCGCCGGCAGAAGCCCTGCAGCTCCTGGTTGTTGACTAGGGAATCACGACGAACCTGCGACCCCGTTGGTCGCGGTTCCAGATATTCTCAATGTCTGCCAGCGTCACGCGTTCCGTCTCCACACCAAGCTCTCCCACAGCCCCGAGTGCCATCACCTTCTGTAACGCCTCAACTAGAACGTCGCGCGGCGGCATCCCCGCCGTTCCAAGTATCGTCAATGCCGTGCTGCGCAGCACCGCGGCCGGCAGCGAAATCGCCGCCCCCGCGCTTTCCCCCACTTGCACCAGCCGGGTCTCCGCCCTCGCCACCGCGAATTCCTTTCGCGTGATCGCTTCCAGGAAAATTTCCGTGGGCCGCCCCCATAAATAGTCGATCACCACCTGAAACCCCGAAGCCCCTATCTCGCGCGCAAACTCCGCGACAAGCTCCTCGGCCGGCGCATCCAGGCAAATCGTCGCGTCCGCGCCCAGTTCGCGCAATCTGCTCAATGCTTCCCGGTTGCGCCCGGCGGCCACAACGCGCCGCGCACCCAGCAGCTTCGCAATTCTCACCGCCAGCTTGCCAGTTACTCCCGTCGCCCCGAGAATCAGTATGTTTTCTCCCGCAGCCGCTTTCGCGCGATACCCCAGCGCCAGCCACGCGGAGACACCGGGATTCGGCAACGCCGCCGCCGTCATGTCATCCATCCCGTCCGGCACCGGAAAGCAAAACGCCCGCTGCGCAACCGCGCGTTCCGCCATCGCGCCAAAAGGCGCGCGAACGCCGCCGAAAAAAACCCGCTGCCCATCGCTCAGCGTACCGACCCCATCGATGCCGCACACAAATGGCACTTCGCGCGACGCAGCGAAATGCGCACCGTTAACCAGTTGCTTATCGATCGGTTTTAGCGACGCTGCGCGCACCTGCACCAGCGCTTCACCCTCACCCGCCACCGGCTCGGCAAACTTTTCGCAGCGCGGCGCTTCCCCAATCGCACGCACCACCGCAGCCCGCATCGTCGACGGCACCGCCGCTTCACTCATCGAGTTCGCCCCGCCATTTCTTTGCCCGCTGAAACTATACATTCCAACTTCAAAAGAAGCTCCGGTTTGTAGGTCACGCCTGCCCGCCTTGGCGGGCCTTCAGGCGCAACATCAGCAATCCAGCATGCAGCGGCTTTTAGCGCCTGGAGCTGTTGCGCCACCCCTGATTTTTGTCATACTTCTCCGCGTTCGAATCGAGGTAGCATGAAATTTCTCGCGAAATTCACCGCACTGCTCCTCCTTACCGCCGCGTTCACTTCTGCACGTACTCACGCGCAGCACCACCCCGCCACTTTCATCATCGTCAACGCCCAAGTTTCCGATGGTAGCGACGCGCCGCTAAGAAAGGTGAACGTCCGCGTGACCGGCGACCGCATCGTCAAAATCGGCGTGTTCAAACCACGCCGCGGCGAACAGGTCATCGACGCCCAAGGCCTCGTCCTCGCTCCCGGCTTCATCGACATGCACAATCACTCCACCGAAGGACTGGACACCGACCCGCTCGCAGAAACTCAAATCTCCCAGGGCATCACCACCGTAATTCTCGGCGCCGACGGCGACTCGCCCTGGCCCATCGCCGAATGGCTCGACACCCGCCGCAAAAATTCCGCCTCCCTCAACGTCGCCACGCTCTTCGGCCACGCCACCGTCCGCTCCAAAATCATGGGCGAAGATTTCCGCCGCGTCGCCACCCCCGAAGAAATTCAAAAAATGGCCGCCCTCGTCGAACAAGCCATGAACGAAGGCGCCCTCGGCCTTTCCTCCGGCCTCGAATACGACGTGGCCAGCTACAGCTCCACCGCCGAAGTTATCGCCCTCGCCGAAGTCGCCGCCAGACACGGCGGTTTTTACGAAACCCACATCCGCGACGAGGGCAACAAAAGTTTCTCCGCGCTCGAAGAAGAAATCGCCATCGGCCGCGCCGCCCACATTCCCGTCGAACATTCCCACATCAAAGTCAGCACCGTCGCGGTCTGGGGCAAAGCCCCCGAGTACATCAACGTCATCGAAGCCGCCCGCAAAAACGGCCTCGACATCCTCGCCGACTGCTATCCCTACGACGCCTGGCATTCCAACATCAAGGTGCTCATGCCCGATAAGCAATACACCAATCCGCAAAGCGTCGAAAAAGCTCTCACCGACACCGGCGGCCCCGACACCGTCACCATCACCGAATTCAAGCCTCATCCCGAATACGTCGGCCATAACATCGCCGAGCTCGCCGCCGCGCGCAAAATTTCCGCCACTGACATGTACATCCAGATCATTCGCGAAGGCGACGCCGCCCATACCGAAGCCATCATCATCGGAAAATCCATGATCGACCGCGACATCCAGGCCTTCTATCAACAGCCCTGGGTTATGGTCGCCAGCGACGGCGGCATCGGCTCCTCGCATCCTCGCGGCGCGGGAACATTTCCCCGCGTCCTCGGCCTGTACGTCCGCGAAAAACACTGGCTCACTCTCCCCGAAGCCCTCCACAAAATGACCGGCCTCCCCGCCCAGCGCCTCGGCTGGAAAGACCGCGGCACGCTCCACGAGGGCGCCTTCGCCGACCTCGTCCTCTTCAATCCCACCACCGTCATCGACCACTCCACTTTCGCCAAACCCTTCGAGCTCTCCACCGGCATCGAAAAAGTCTTCGTCAACGGCACCCTGGTCTGGGACGCCGCCCAGCCCACCGGTGCCAAACCCGGCCGCGTCCTCTCTCACTAAACGCCAAACTTCGCCGCCGGTGTTAGGTGTCGGGTTCAGGATCAGGTTACGGTTGTCGGGTTACGGTTATCGGGTTCCGGATGTCAGGTTCTGGGTGCCGCACACGCCGAATTTGCGTGTGGGGATTTTGCGCTAATCTCGGCACCTACTTTCCCCACACTGCACCCAGAGCGGCACAGCACAATCTCTCGCGCGACTTCGTTACCGCTCCAAAGACAAAATCACTCTCCGTCCACGCTATACATCGTGATCCCGCTCATCAGTTTCGGATAAAAGTCCGTCGACTTTTGCGGCATCACTTCACCCGCGGTCGCGATCTTGATCACCTGCTCTACGTCGCAGGCATTCAGCAAAAACGCAATCTGCGCAGCGCTGCTATCCACCGCGTCCAGCGCCGCCCCCGCTTCCCGCTCATACGTTAGGTTGGCTTCCGCCGCCACCGATTGCGGAGTAATCCCCAACCCTGGCTCCAAAATTCCTTCATGCAGCAGCACCACATCCAATTCCCTCTGCAGCGGCGAAACATTGGGCAGCAATTGCGCCAAATCCGCGCCAGGCCGCAACGTCAGCACATAAAACGCGCGCCCCTCCTTCTCCACCGCCGCAGGATACACGCCAATCGCCCGCTGCCCCCGCGCCGCCGTCAACTGCTGCAAAAATTCTTCGCGGCCCGTAAATTTCTCCGCCTTGAACCACGGCTCCAGGTATCTCCGCAAATCCGCCCACTTGAAATCTCGCAGCTTCGCCACCACCCGGTGGGTCGGCAAAATCGTCAAGCCCGCGCCCTGCGTATTGATGAACGTCATCATGGCCCGCTCGTAAGGCGCATCCTCAACAATCTTTCCCGCCTGCGCGCGCCGCTCGTTGCGGTAATTCAGCGCCGTCTCGTAGCGGTGATGTCCGTCGGCGATCACCAGTTTCTGCTCGGCCATCGCATCCTGAATCGCCTTCACGCGCTCCGGCTCCGCAATCACCCACAACCGGTGCACCACTCCGTACTCGTCCGTCATCTCCGTCGCAGGCGCCGCCGATGATTCTGCTTCACTCAACACCCCATCCACTCGCTTTTGCGAATCCGAATAAATCAAAAACAATTGCCCGGTGGACATCCTCGTATGCCGCAGCAATTCCAACCGGTCGGCCTTGGGTCCCGAAAGCGTGTGCTCGTGCCGATAAATTACTCCCGCGGAATATTCCTCCAGCCGCGCCGCGCCGATAAACCCGCGCCGCGTCTGCCGCTCGCTCGTCCCCGGCACGGTGTACTCCTGCGTGTAGGCGTAAAATGAAGCCGCCGGATCCCGCGCCACGATCCCGGTCCGAATCCATTCCTGAATCGCCGCCGCCGCGCGCGTGTACACATCATTTCCCGGCGCGTCGCCCGGATGCACTCGCCCTTTTTCAATCGCGATCAGGTTGTGCGGGCTCGCCGCATAATATTTCTCCTGCATCGCCGGCGAAATCTTGTCATACGGCTGAGTAAGCACGCGCTCGTACGGTGCGTGAGCGGGATTGTAGCGAAAAGCGCGAAAAGGAAGAACCTGGGCCATGTAGTCTCCAAAAATATCTTTTATTTGACGCTCGCTAGTTTACGCGAACTCCCCGCGAAACGCTGCCGCCGCGGAATGGTCGGCTCGCCAATTTTTCGGTTGATTGTTTTAGAATGTTTATGTGCACATGACCTCCCGCTTTTCATCCATCCGCGCCTTGATTTTCGATTTGGACGGCACCCTCATCGATTCCAAGCTCGACCTCGTCCATTCCGTCAACGCCACCCTGTGCGAACTAAAACGCCCCGAACTCCCCGAAGCAATCATCTCCAGCTACATCGGCAACGGCGCCCCGGTCCTGGTCGCTAAATCCCTGGGCCCTGATGTCCCTCCCGCCGAACTCGACCGCGCCCTCAAATTTTTCCTCACTCATTACGAAGCCCACAAAATGGACAACACCTGCGCCTATCCCGGCGTCGCCGAAGCCCTCGAACATCTTTCCGCCATGCCCATGGCCGTGCTCACCAATAAACCCGAGCGCATCAGCGTGCGCATCCTCGAAGCTCTCGGCCTGGCCAAATATTTCCGCGCCATCTACGGCGGCAACACTTTCTCAACCAAAAAACCCGATCCCCTCGGCGTCAACACCATCCTTCGCGAATTCAGCGCGCGCCCGAATGAAGCGCTGCTCATCGGCGATTCCGAAGTCGACGTGCAGACCGCGCGCAACGCCAGACATTCTCTCCGCCATCGTCAACTACGGCTTCGGCACCCACGACCGCGCCGCTCATCCCGCCGATCTCTATCTCGATCGCCTCCCCGACCTCCTACCCGCCCTCTCCGCCATGCACTCGTGATGCACCCATCCCCCACTGCGCCTCTCCCGCTTGCGTTCCATCCCTGCGCTTGGCAGACTCACCCAAGTGCTCATCGGCATATTTTCTGAACTCGACGCTCCCGGCGGCATCCAACGTGCCGGCCGCCATCTCGCCGCCGTGCTCACCGAATTCGCCGCCAGCCGCTCCATGGAATGCCGCCTGTTCAGCCTCAATGATTCGCCGGAACTCCATCGCATGTCCGTAGGCGGCCGCGAATTTGTTTTCACCGGCTGCGAGCGCGCCAAAGGCCGTTTCGTCGCCACCGCCATGCGCAGCGCCCGCCGTCACGCCAAGCTGGTCCTCGCCGCGCATCCCAATCTCGCGCCCGTCACGCAAACCATGCGCCTCGCCGCCCCGCGCATGAAAACAATTATCTGCACTCACGGCATCGAAGTCTGGGAGCCGCTCTCCCCCGTGCGCCGCCGTTCTCTCCGTCGCGCCAATCTGGTTCTCGCTCCCAGCCAAAGCACCGCGGAACACGTCATCACTCACCAAAAAGTAAAACCCGAGCGCGTCCGCGTTCTTCCCTGGGCCCTCGATCCCGAATTCGAAGCCCTCCTTCCCGTCGCATCCAAAGCTCCTCCGCCGTCCGGTTTTCCAACCGGCCGCGTCATCCTCACCGTCGGCCGCTGGCTCGCCAGCGAACGCTACAAAGGTATGGACACGCTCATCACTTCTCTCCCACGCCTGCTTCCCCGCTGGCCCGAGCTGCAGCTCGCCTGGTCGGCGAAGGCGACGACCGCGCCCTGGCTCGAAGAGCTCGCCGAAAAAAATGGCGTGCATTCGCATCTTCACTTCCTCAGCGGACTCTCCTACTCTCAACTCGCCTCGTGCTACTCTGCTTGCGAAATTTTCGCGCTGCCCAGCCTCGGCCGAAGGTTTTGGCCTCGTATACCTCGAAGCCATGGCCTGCGGCAAACCCGTGATTGGCGGAGCTCACGGCGGCGCGCCGGAAGTAATTCTCGATGGCGTGAGCGGATACCTGGTGCAGCACGGCGACGCCGACCAGCTTGTCCACCTCCATCGAGACGCTGCTGTCCGATCCTGCTCTCGCGCGTGACATGGGCGCGCGCGGCTGCCAGCGCGTGGAACACGAATTTCGCTTCAGCGTCTTTGCCAAAGCGCTGAAAAAAATTCTTCGCGAACTATGCGAATCCTGAACGTCACCGAAACCTACGCCCCTTTTTTGGAATTCGGCGGCCCGCCCGTCAAAGTGCGCGCCTTGTCCGAAGGCCTGGCCCGCCGCGGCCACACCGTCAACGTGCTTACCGCCGACTGGGGCCTCGAGAAGCGCCTGGGATCCCAACCAAACGATGCCCTGCAGGCTCTCGGCTGGGATCGCTCTCCCTTCGGTTGGCGTCACACAGAAAATGGCGTGCAATCCATCTACATCCCTTCCTGGTTTCGCTATCGCGCCGTCAGCTGGAATCCTGCGATCAAGCGCTATCTCCGCGCCCGGTTGCAGAATTTTGACGTCGTCCATATCTTCGGCCTTTACGATCTCCTCGGTCCCGCCGCTGCTTCCGCCGCGCGCGCCAGAAAAATTCCCTACGTCATCGAGCCCATCGGCATGTTCGTGCCGATTGTCCGGAATGTCCTGTTGAAACGGATGTATCATTCACTTATAGGCAGGAGCTTGTTGGCGGGCTCCAGTGCCGTCATCGCCACTTCGCAACAGGAAGTCGAAGAACTGGCTGCCGCCGGAGTGGCGCGAGAGAGAATTGTGGTCCGCCGCAACGGTGTGGAGACGCCCCCGTCATGGCCGTCCTGCGGCAAATTTCGTGCTTCTCTCGGCATCCCCAGCCAGGCTAGGCTGATCCTGTTTTTAGGACGCCTGTCGCTGAAAAAAAGTCCGGAGCTGTTGCTGCAAGCCTTCGCGCAGCTGCCGGCAAGTATTGCGGAGAATGATCTGATGCTGGCATTTGCGGGTCCTGATGAAGGCGGACTTCAGCAGCGCCTCGTCCTCGAGGCCTCCCAGCTTGGCATTTCCGCCCGCGTGAGATTTTCCGGCCCAATATTTGGCGAAGACAAGTGGGCGGCCTACCGCGACGCTGACGTGTTCGTTCTCCCCTCCCGTAACGAAAATTTCGGCAACACCGCGGCCGAATCCATCGCTGCCGGCACTCCCGTGGTGGTCACCGAACAATGCGGTATCGCGCCGCACCTGAAAGATATTGCCGGTTTGGTGGTCCCGCACGACGCCGCATCTCTTTCCAACGCGCTCGCTCAAGTGCTCAGGACTCGCAGCTTCACGCTGGCTCGTCGCCGGATGCGTCGAAGTCACTTCCCGCCTCGGTTGGGAAGAGCCGGTCGACAGACATGGAATCTCTTTACGCTCGTTTGATCTCCCCAACACAAAATTCCATTACCCCGTCACGGCCGGGGGAGTAGCCTTTGACCTCCCCGTCTCCCAGCGCGTAGCGATGTTCCGCGTCATCTGGCGCACCGTGAATATCCTGCTTATTGTTTCCTTGCTGTTCCTTGGCTACTCCGCCGCCTGGGAATATTCCGTGCGCCGCTACCTGAAAGGATTTTCCGACGCCGTCGTTCCCAGCGGCGCCACGCCGGAAGAAAAAATTGACGCCATCCTCACCTGGATGCGCTCCGGCCCGCACCGCGCGGTGGCCGTTGACCTCGCCAGCCTCGCCAATCGCAATCCCGAGGTCACCCTCAATTACCGCCAGTTGCTTGGCGTTTGCGGCACGGCTACCAACGCTTTCCTAAATCTTTCTCGCAGCGCCGGACTCTCGGCTCGCCGTTTGCTTCTTTTAAGCCCTCAGTACTTCGCCAATCACGTCGTCGCTGAAGTGCTCGTCGACGGCCGCTGGATTATTGTCGACCCCACCTTCCGCCTGATTTTGCGCGATGCCCAGGGTCACACACTCACTCGCCAGGAGCTGCGCGATCCCGACGTCTTCAACCAGGCCACCGGACATATCCCGAGTTATCCGTCCCTCTACAATTACCTGCTGGTCGGGCACGTTCATGTTGCCCGCCTGCCCATTGTCGGTTTCGGTCTCCGCACCGCCCTGCGACGCTTTTATCCCACTTGGGACGAAGACACGGACTGGACCCTGCTTCTCGAGCGCGAATCTTTCTTTTTCTTATTCGCTTCCGCTTTCCTTTTTGCATTTTTCTTTATTCTTCGGCTGCTGCTGGCCTGGTATGCCGATCATCGCTTGCGCGTCGCGCGTTTCCACCTGCGCCAACATATCTCCCGCGCGGGTGCCACGTTTTTTTCCACTCCGGAGATTGAAGAGTAGCGTGTGCGGCATTTGCGGCGTCGCCTTCGCTGCGCATGACCAGCACGCCCACTCGCGTGTCCGCGCCATGGCCGCCGCCCTGCAACACCGCGGTCCCGATGGTGACGGATTCCTCTTCGACGAGCCGCGCGCCCCGGGCCTGGCCCTCGGCATGCGCCGCCTCAGCATCATCGATCTTCCCGGCGGCAATCAGCCCATCTGGAATGAAACCCACGACGTAGCCGTGTTCTTCAACGGTGAGCTGTATAACTATCGCCTGCTGCGCGAAACCCTTCTTCTTTGTGGCCACCGCTTCACCACTCAGTCCGACACCGAAATTCTCGTACACGCCTGGGAAGAGTGGGGCGAAGATTGCCTCCACGAATTGCGCGGCATGTTCGCGTTAGCGCTACTGGACTTGCGCCGGCGCCACACTCCCGTGCCCGTTTTATTCATCGCCCGCGACCCCCTGGGCATCAAGCCGCTCTATTACACGCAATCGCCCTCAGGATTTGCCTTTGCCTCGGAAGTGCGCGCCCTACTCGCCGCCGGACTTTCTTCCGGCGAACTTTCGCAGGACGCTCTCACCTCTTACCTTCTCTTCGGCTCAGTGTCCGAGCCGGTCACGCTTCTCGACGGCGTCTTTTCTCTGCCGCCCGGCCACAAAATTTTGCTGCACATTCCTGAACGCCGCCGCGTCCCTCGCGCGCGCCCCTGGTACGATCCCACTCGCAGTCCCGCCGCTCGCGACCCCAAGCGCCCTAAAACTTTTTCCGCCGCCGCCCGCGATCTCCGCCCGCTTTTGCAAAGTGCCGTCGAAGCCCATCTCATCGCCGACGTTCCCGTGGGCCTTTTTCTTTCCAGCGGTCTCGACTCCAGCGCCATCGCCGTGCTCGCCGGACGCGCCGAAGCAGGCATCCGCAGCTTCACGCTCACCTTTCCCGGTACTGCCTACGACGAAGCGCCTCTCGCGCGCATCGTCGCCAATCGCTGCGGCTCGCGTCACACCGAAGTCCCGCTCGACGGCGCTGCGATCCTTTCGCGCATCGATGAAGCCCTTGGCAGCCCTCGACCAGCCCACCATGGACGGCATCAACACTTATTTCGTTTCCTGGGCCGCGCGCGAAGTCGGACTGAAAGTCGCGCTCTCCGGCCTCGGCGGCGATGAACTTTTTGCAGGCTACTCCACTTTTTCCGATGTTCCGCGTCTCAAGAAATTGGCGGAATTCGGCAAGTTTCTTCCTGCGCCGCTGCGCCGCGCTTCGTCGCCGGTTTTGCGCGGAATTCTCGGCGCACTCGGCACCTCCGACGCCGCGCACAAGACCGCTGCCGCGTGGGCCGATCCAGGCACGCTGCCGCATGCATATTTTTTCGCGCGCACGCTTTTCCCTCCCGGTCGCCGCCTCGAATCGCTCATCGACCCGCGCTTTCGCGCCAGCACCATCGGCGCCGACGGCGTCACGCTCGATCCCACCTGGCTCGGTTGGCTGCAGCGCGCCGCCGATGAAGCCGCCAAGTTGCCGCCCATCGCCGGAATTTCCTGGCTGGAAATGCGCACCTACATGGTCGCAACACTGTTGCGCGACACAGATTCCGTCAGCATGGCGCGTTCGCTGGAAGTTCGCGTCCCGCTGCTCGATACGCCTCTGGTGGAATTTGTCAGCGCCCTGCCCGACGCCGCGCGCCGCCGTCGCGGCTCGCAAAAAGCTTTGCTCGTCGAATCGCTCCGCGACGTTTTACCGCCGGAAATTCTCGCCCAGCGCAAACGCACCTTCACTTTGCCCTGGGAAGAATGGCTGCGCGGCCCGTTGCGTCCGCGCCTCGAAGCCAGTTTCGCCTCCATCTCCCCGAGACTTGCCCCGCATCTCGCATTCCGAAGGCGTGCGCGCCGTCTGGAACGACTTTCTCGCCAAAAAAACTTCCTGGTCGCGCCCCTGGTCGCTCTACGTTCTAAACGAATGGTGCCGCCGTCAGCTTCCGGCGTGAACTGTGACTTGCCTGGGTTAAACTGATTCTCGCCTCATGATCATTCCATGAACATTCTGGGAATCAATGCCTACCACGGCAACGCTTCCGCTGCGATTGTCTGCGACGGCCAACTCATCGCCGCCGTCGAAGAAGAGCGCTTCAATCGCGTAAAATACGCCGCCGGTTTTCCCGTCGCAGGCCATTCGCTACTGCCTCCAGGAAGCCGGCCTTACTCTCGCCGACATCGATCACGTCGCCATCCCGCGCAATCCCTACGCGCGGCTATTCACCAAATTGATTTATTCCCTGCGCATGCCCTCTTTCGCGCGCCAACGCGCCAAAGTCCTCGCCACTTTCACCGGCATTCCCGAAGCGCTGGCCGCCGCGTTCGACACCGATCCGCGCCAGCTCAAGGCAAAATTTCATCGCATCGAACATCACCAGGCCCACCTGGCCAGCAGTTTTTTTGTTTCCCCGTTCGAACGCGCCGCCTTACTCTCCGCCGACGGCCTCGGCGATTTCGCCAGCACCATGTGGGGAGTTGGCGAAGGCAGCCGTATGACCATTCACGGCTCCGTGGCTTTCCCGCACTCTCTCGGACTCTTCTACAGCGCCGTTACTCAATTCCTCGGCTTCCTCAAATTTGGCGATGAGTACAAAGTCATGGGCCTCGGCGCTTACGGCCAGCCCGACCGCCTCGAAGCCTTTCGCGACATCGTGCGCTTCGACGAAAATTCCCGCGCCAACGGCTTCCGCCTCGGCCTCGACTACTTCACTCACCATCGCACCGGCCCGGAAATGTCCTGGGCCGACGCCGACAAAACCCCCACGCTCGGCAAAATGTTTTCCCCCGAAATGTCCCGTCTCCTCGGACCGGTTCGTCATCCCGACGAACCGCTCGAGCAGCGCCACAAAAATCTCGCGTCCTCTCTCCAGGCTCGCCTCGAAGAGGTCTATCTCGGCATGTTGCGAAAGCTCGCCAAAGAAACCGGCCTGAAGTCTGTCTGTCTTGCAGGCGGCGTGGCCTTCAATTGCGTCGCCAACGGAAAAATTTTCGATTCCACCGGCTTTGAAAATGTCTACGTGCATCCCGCCGCCGGTGATGGCGGCTTGTCCGTCGGCGCGGCCTTTTACGTGTGGCACCAGACCCTCGGCAAGCCCCGCGCCTTCGTCATGAATCATGCCTACTGGGGACCGGGCTATTCACGCGACGAAACGCGCCGCGCCATCGACGCTCAGCGCTATCGCGCATAACGGTTATTCCGTCGCGGAACTCGCCGAGCCCGACCTCATGCGCAGCACCGCGCAAATCATCGCCGACGGGAAAATTCTCGGCTGGTTTCAGGGCCGCGCCGAATGGGGACCGCGCGCCCTCGGCAATCGCAGCATCGTCGCCGATCCGCGCCGCCCGGAAATGAAAGAAATTCTGAATCGCCGCATCAAGCACCGCGAAATCTTCCGCCCCTTCGCACCGTCCATCCTCGCGGAGTCCACCGGCGAATATTTCGAAAAATCCCATCCCTCGCCCGTTCATGACCCTCGCCTATTCCGTCCGCCCCGAAAAGCGCGACAAAATTCCCGCTCCCACCCACGTGGACGGCACCGGCCGCCTGCAGACCGTCACCCGCGAAGCCAATCCGCGCTACTGGCAGCTCATCAAAGCCTTCAAAAATCTCACCGGCGTCCCCGTAGTCCTCAACACTTCCTTCAACGACAACGAGCCCATCGTCTGCCGCCCCGAAGAAGCCATCGACTGCTTCCTGCGAACCCAGATGGACGCTCTAGTTCTCGGCGACTTCCTCGTAATTCGCAATTAACCGCCGCGCGATAAATACCGCACATCCACATCACTCCACGAAGGCCGCCTGCGCTCTTCCCTGTACAATCTGCCCATGCGCATTTTGTTGTTGAATCTGTATTTCCCTCCCGACACCTCCGCCACCGCAAAAGTAGCGGAGTCTATGGTCCGCG
The DNA here is from genome assembly GCA_963819625.1 of uncultured Acidobacteriota bacterium. Lineage (GTDB taxonomy): Bacteria > Acidobacteriota > Terriglobia > Acidiferrales > UBA7541 > Acidiferrum. Next base: position 1,075,630 of record CAWFWY010000011.1, on the reverse strand, counting down.
CACTCGCCCAAACCCACGAAGTCACCGTCCTCTGCGGCCGCCCCTCCTACGATCCCACCGAACGCCGCCCCTGGAAACTCTGGCAAACCGAGCGCATCACCACCAATGGCTCCTCGTTGACCGTAATTCGCGTCGGTTCCACCGCCTACCCGCGCATGCAAATGAAGCTTCGCCTCCTGAATTACCTCACCTACGCAAAGCTCGCCTCTCTCCGCGCGCTTTTCATCCCCTGCGACGTAATCCTGGCCATGACCGATCCGCCCTTCAACGGCATCTTCGCCGCCATTCATCGGCATGCTCAAGCGCAAGCCCGTCGTCTACGACATCCAGGACATGTATCCCGACATGGCCATCGCCGGTTCCATCGTCCGCCCCGGCTTCGTGCCGCGGCTCTGGGAGCATCTCCATCGCTGGGCGCTGCGCCGCGCCGCGCGCATCATCGTCCTCGGAGAAGACATGCGTGCGCGCATCATCGCCAAAGGCGTCGATTCCTCCAAAATATTTATCGTACGTAACAGCGTCGACGTTCCGCCCGCCGGCTCGCCATCGCCGCCCCTCAATCTCGAAGTCATCCGCGCTATCCGCGCAAATTTTCGTTTCGTCCTTCTCCACGCCGGGAACCTCGGTTTTTACGGCGCGTGGGACACCCTCATCGCCGCCGCGGGTCAACTCGAAAACGACAACATCGCTTTGGTTTTCGTCGGCGATGGAGCCGAACGCGCCCGCCTCGAATCCGTCGCCGCAAGCGTAACCCCCGGTGCATCCAATATCCGCTTCCTGCCTTTTTTCTCGTCTGCCCACATCCCCTCAGTCCTCGCCGCGCCCGACGCCCACATCGTCACCATCAAGCCCGGTCTTCAAGGCGTAGTCGCCCCCAGCAAAATGTTTGGCATCCTCGCTGCCGGCAAACCCATCATCGCAGTCGCCCCCGAAGACACCGACGTCGCCACCCTCGGCTCACGCCACGGCTTCGCACTTTGCGCCAATCCCGCAGATCCGGACGCCCTCGCGTCCGCCATCCGCCAGCTCGCATCAGATCCGACTCGCCTCGCCACCATGGGTAAAGCCGCCTCCACCGCAGCCACCCAATATTCCCGCGCCGCTGAAATGCAAAAGCTCACCTCCATCATCTCCACGGCAACCGGCACCCCTCGAAACTAAACAAACGCTCCTCTAGCCGCTCTTCCGTAATCCACAAACCGCCAAATAGCGCTCTCCGGACATAATCATATCCACTTGGTTATTACCGGCACCGTACTACCGCATATTCCTTACTTGAAGCCTGAGAATTTTCTCAGTATCGTAATCTTCGCTGCGTGGGGCAGCCATCTTTTGTCTTGGGAGCTGGACCCCCAATCCGGCAAATTTATGTGAACACGGCCTCCTGTTTTCAGGGCCGCGTTCGCTTCAATTACGTGGGGTTGCATGGCCGCTGGCCTGCTTGCATTTTTAATTGCTCTTTTCGCATCGCTGCTGCTGGTCGTGCCGGTGCGCGCGCTGGCGCTCCGTGTCGGCATGGTCGACCTGCCCGGCCCGCGCAAGGTCCATCTCAGTCCCATTCCACTTCTCGGCGGCTTGGCCATGTACGGCGCGGTGATGATTGCCGTGCTCTTTGTGTTTGACGGCCCCGCCCGCGCCCAAATCGAAGGCATTCTCGCCGCAGCTTCCCTGGTCGCCGCCGTCGGCATCCTCGACGATCGCGGCTGGCTGCATCACCAGGTGAAGCTCTTCATCGGCATGCCCCTCGCCGCGGCCATTTTGCTCTTCAGCGGCATTCACGCCCAGGTTTTCAGCGTTCTCGTCGGCGGTAAGACCGGCAATATTCTCGACGGCATCCTCACCGTCGTCTGGGTCGTAGGCATCACCGCCTCCTTCAGCATCCTCGACCACATGGACGGCCTCTGCGCCGGCATCGCCGCGATCGCTTCCGTATCTTTCGCCCTCGTCGCCTATCTGCACGGCCAGACCCTGGTCACCACGCTGGCCGCCGCGCTCCTCGGCGCGGCGACCGGCTTCCTGCGCTGGAATTTCAAGCCCGCCAAAATCTTCATGGGCGACGGCGGCGCCATGTTTCTCGGCTTCCTGCTGGCCACTCTCGGCCTCAAATTGCGTCTCGAGCGCGCCGATCACCTGGCCGGCTGGCTCGTTCCCGTGCTCATCCTGGGAGCCACCATCTTCGACACCACCCTGGTCACCATATCGCGCGCCCGTCGCGGCCTCCTGCCCTTCACCACCCCCGGCAAAGACCACGCCGCCCATCGCCTCTCCAATCTCGGCCTCGGCCATCGCGGCTCGGTCATCTCTCTTTACATTCTCGGCGCGTTCAGCGGCGCAGCCGCCGTGCTGGTCAGCTATCTCCCCGCCCGCGGCGCAGCCGTCGTAGGCGTCATCGCCCTCGCGCTCATCTTCGCCGGCGTGCTTCTCCTCGAGCAGGCCCCCTACGAACGCCAGCAAAAAAAACCATCTCACGCCTGAACCATTGATTTTGGGTGCCCCACACGTCGGTGTTACGTGTGGGAATTTTGGTAATGGCAAGGCAACTTTTCACGATCACTTACCCCGGCACTTCCATCCGATCGCCTTCTCCCAAACTCCCGACCGTTCTCGCGTACCCTCCGCTCTTTCTTTGCCCCTCACCACAGTTTCGCTATACTTTACCGGGGCGTCCTATCCAGCTGATCTCATAGTTCCTCAATGGGCGGACCGTAGATTTCGATTATTTAAACGCGGCGTTTATAAATACGTCCAGGCCAACCCGCGTCGTTGGGGCATACCAAACGGTGTCAAAAAAGTTTAACGATTCCCGCTCATCCCGGGAAAATGGCGAAGTGATGGTTGTGGGCGGTTCCGCCGCGGGTTTGTTCACCGCCGTGGCCGTCGCTCGGGGTGGACGCCGCGTGCGCGTCCTCGAATCCAAGCCCCACTTCGATCCTCCCGCGCGCACTCTGATCGTCACCAGCCATTTTCGTAATCAGCTCGGCTCCTCCGCCCGCGAAAGCATCGTCAACGAAATTCGCCGCTTCGAACTTTTCACCGACGGCCGTTCCGCGCAGATTGCTCTCTCGGAACCCGACCTGATCATCGAGCGTTCCAAACTCATTCCCGCCCTCGCTCGCCAAGCGCAGCAAGCCGGCGCGCAACTTTCTTTCGACACTCGCTTCCTCGGCCTGGGGCCAAATTCCAGCGGCCTGCGCCTCGAAACCGAAACCGCGGGCCGCAAGCGAAGAGCTGCACGCCGCCAGCATCGTGGGCGCTGACGGCGCCACCAGCCGCGTCGCGCGCACCGCCGGATGGCCTCCGGTTGAAACCGTTCCGCTCATGCAGGCCATCGTGCGCCTCCCCAAGGATTGCCCCGTCGACACCACCCGCGTCTGGTTCGTCCCCGACGACACTCCTTATTTTTATTGGCTGGTCCCCGAATCCCCAGAGCGCGGCGCTCTGGGCGTCATCGGCGAGCAGGGCAGCGACACCAAGCGCCGCTTGGAACGCTTCCTCGAAAAGAAAAATCTCGAGCCGCTCGAATGGCAAGGCGCGCGCATTCCCGTCTACCGCAAATGGATACCCGTCCAAAAACGCGTCGGCAATGGCGATGTTTTTCTCGTCGGCGACGCCGCCGCCCAGGTCAAAGTCTCTACCGTCGGCGGCATCGTCACCGGTTTTCGCGGCGCCCTCGCCGTCGCCCAATCCATTCTGCATGGCGGCCGCAACGACGAATTGTCCGCGCTGCGCCGCGAGCTTGAGCACCCACTGGCTCATCCGCCGCACCTTGCATCATTTTCAGCAGAAAGATTATTCCCAGCTCGTCGACCTGCTCGACGCCGCCACCCGCGCCTCCCTCGGCGAAATCAATCGCGACGAATCCGCGCGCCTGCTCTGGAATGTCATTCGCCGCCGCCCGCAACTTGTCCTTCTGGGACTCCGCGGCTTGCTGATGGGCAAGCCAAGTTTGTAACCGGAATTTCACCGCTCATCACGCCGGGCATCTGCCTTTCTGTCCGCGGTTCTGCGATGATAGTGAGTCTCGTCGGCGCATTGTTCCCCGCTGATTATCCCGGCTCAGGAGAGTTCCCTTGCATCTTTCTGTGATTGGCTGTGGGTATGTGGGCTTGGTCACCGCCGCCTGCCTCGCGGAAGCGGGCCACGAAGTAATCTGCACCGACATCGACACCCACCGCATCGCCAGCTTGAATGCCGGAAACGTTCCCATCTACGAGCGCAACCTCGACACCATCCTTGCTTCCGCTCGCAAAGCTGGCCGCATCTCCTACACTCCCGATGCCGGCGAAGCCATCCGCGCCGCCGACGTAATCTTCATCTGCGTGGGCACTCCTCCAAAAGAATCCGGAGAAGCTGACCTTTCCGCCATCGATCACGTCGCTCGCCAGATTGCCCAGGAAGCGCAATCCTCAAAACTGGTCATCGAAAAAAGCACTGTGCCCGCGCGCACTGGTCTCGAGCTGCAGCGCGCCCTCGGCGCTTATTCACGCAACTGGCATCAAGTTTCGCGTGGCCTCCAATCCCGAATTTCTGCGCGAAGGCACCGCGGTCTCTGACTTTCTCCATCCCGACCGTATCGTCGTCGGCGTGGAAGATGAATCTTCCGCCGCGCAGTTGCGCGAAATCTATCGCTCCCATCCTTGAACGCCGTTTCCATTGCCCGATTCACGATGGCCCGTGCCCACCCGGCCCGCCCGCGCCTTTCCTGGTCACCACCATCAACAGCGCCGAGCTCATCAAGCATGCTTCCAATTCCTTTCTCGCGCTCAAAATCAGCTACGCCAACGTCATCGCCGACCTCTGCGAACACCTCGGCGCCAACGTCGACGAAGTCACCCATGCTATGGGACTCGATCCGCGCATCGGCGGCCAGTTCCTGAAAGCAGGCCTGGGCTTCGGCGGATTTTGTTTCCCGAAAGACGTCCAGGCCTTCATTCATCTCTCCGCTTCCGTGGGCGTGGACTTCAGCATCCTCAAAGCCGCCGAAACCGTGAACAAGCAGCGCATCGACCGCTATCTGCGAAAAGGTTCGACAAGGCCTTGTGGGTTTTGAAGGGCAAGCACATCGCCGTCCTCGGCCTGGCGTTCAAAGCCAACACCGACGACATCCGTTTCGCGCCCGCTCTCGAAGTCGTGAAGCGCCTGCTCGATGAAGGCGCCGACGTTCATGCCAGCGATCCGGAAGCCATCGACCGCGCGAAAGCGCTATTCCCGCAGGCCCACTATCACGAAGATCCCTACGAAGCCCTCAAGCGGGGCCGACGCCGCGCTGCTTTGCACCGAGTGGGATATTTTTCGTACTCTCGACTGGACCCGAGCCGGAACCCTCATGGCTCGCAAGCTGGTCATCGACGGCCGCAATCTCTATTCACCGGCGCTCATGCGTGAACTGGGCTTTGAATATTATTCTTTCGGCAGGGAAAATCTTCGCACGGAAAGCAACGCCTCGAAATCACAGCCACTATCGCCGCGCTGAACCGCTCTGCTGCGCAGCAAACACTTCCTTGAAGTAACGCCACCGTCCGCTTCAATCCGTCTTCCAGCTGCACTTTCGGCTCCCACCCCAGCACCCGCTTCGCTTTCCTGATATCCGGGCATCGCCGCTTGGGATCATCCTGCGGCAAAGGCTCAAAAATAATTTGTGGCTTGTTCTCAAAATGTGCACGAACCCGCTCCGCAAACTCCAGAATGGTAATCTCCTGCGGATTTCCGATATTCACGGGAAAATGTTCCTCGGAAAGTATCAGCCGGTAAATTCCCTCGATCAAATCGTCCACGTAGCAGAAACTGCGCGTCTGCTTCCCGTCTCCGTAAATCGTCAACGGCAATCCGCTAAGCGCCTGAAACACAAAATTCGGCAATGCCCGTCCATCGTTCAAGCGCATGCGCGGCCCGTAAGTATTGAAAATCCGCACGATGCGCGTATCCACCGCATGGTGCCGGTGGTAAGCCATGGTCATCGCTTCCGAAAAACGCTTGGCCTCGTCGTAAACCGCGCGCGGCCCGATGGCATTCACATGCCCCCAGTAATCCTCTCTCTGAGGAGAAGTCTCCGGATCGCCATAGCACTCGCTCGTCGACGCCATGAAAAACTTTGCGCCCTTCCGCAACGCCAGCTCCAGCGCGTTCTGCGTCCCGATTGAACCCACTTTCAGAGTCGCAATGGGATGCTTCAGATAATCCGGCGGGCTGGCCGGCGAAGCGAAATGCACCACGTATCCCACTTCCCCATCCACCTGCAGCGCGCCCGTTTCGCTCACATCCTGTTTCAGCAGCTGGAATTTTGCATTCCCGCTCAGGTGCCGCACATTCGCTTCCGCGCCGGTGATGAAATTGTCCACCGCCAGCACTTCCCAGCCTTCAACAAGCAGCCGGTCGCACAGATGCGACCCCAGAAATCCCGCTCCGCCGGTCACCACTGCCCGCATGCGTCCTCCAAAATCCGAACCGCCAGTTTAGCTTGCGCTGCGCGGATTGCCTACCTGCAACGCCTGTTCATCCTCCAGCGAAAGTGTCAAGATACGCCCCAGCCCGGACATGGCTTTCCAAAACAGTTTCGCGCCCTCCAACGCGGCGCCGCGCGTTTACGTCCGGCGCTCCAGCGGCATCTTCGGCCTCCTGCTATTCATCGCCGCGGTCATCAGTTTCCTCTGCGTCGGCCGCTGGCTGGTAGTCGAAGCCCCCCTCGATCACGCCCAGGCCATCGCCGTACTCAGCGGCCGCATGCCCGTTCGCGCCCTCGAAGCCGCCCAACTCTATCGCCAGGGCTACGCAAAAGAAATCTGGCTCACTCATTCCACCGAGCCCGGTAAAAGCCTCGAATCCCTGGGCGTACCGTACGTGGGAGAAGAAATCTACAACACCAAAATCCTCGTCCACGAAGGCGTGCCCGCCGCAGCCATTCGTGTCCTCGAGCCGCCCATTCTCAATACTGCCGACGAAATCGTCGTGATCAATGCCGCAATCAACGCCGCGCCGTTGCGCGTGGTCATCATCGTCACCACCAAGGCGCACACCCGCCGGGTCCGGGCCCTCTGGCGGTCACTCACTCGCGATCAGAGCCGCGCCATCGTCCGCGCCGCTTCAGCCGACCCTTACGACGCGGACCACTGGTGGCGCAGTACTCGCGACGCTCTCGATGTTGTACGGGAAGTGCTCGGCTTGATGAACACCTGGGCCGGTCTGCCTCTGGGCCAGGCATAAACTCCAGAAAACATATTTTCCAGCCTGCCTAAAAAAACAAAAACCGTTTTCGCGGCTGTTGCACCCGCTTATCTTCCAGTTCCGGCACGTGCGGCAGGTCCCGCCCTTCAAACGCCGCTCTGGGATTGTCCACAAACAACGCGCGCGCTTTTTCTGTTCCGAATTCTTTTCCCACCACATCGTACGCGGCCCGCAGTTGAATTGGCCGCGAACTGGTGTTGTGCGCATCGCTGCTCACGAAATGAATCAGCCCCGCCCCGATCCACCGCATCGCATCGTTCTGTGCGCTCGATCCGAAGCGCCCCGTCAGCGCTCCGCCGGTCACCTGTCCAAAGCAACCGTGCCGCACCCAGCTCGCCAGCCGCTCCGGCTTCGCTCTCAGCAGCCGGTTCCGCTCCGGGTGCGTGACGATCAGGCGTATCCCGGCCAGTTGCATCCCATGCAGCGTCTGGTCTACCGCCGGTGGAATCGCAATTTCGTTGAATTCCACCAGCAGGTAATCTTTCTGGTTCACGCAGAATCGCAACGAGTGCGCCCGCAACAATTCCACATTTTCCGGATTCAAATGAAAATCGCACCCCGTAGCCAGCGTCAGCCGCTTCCCCACCTTGGCTTGCAGCTCTTTGCACAACGCCCGCACTTTGGGGTAATCGAAAAAAAATTCCGAGCTGGAATGTGGCGTAGCCACCAGGTGGGTTATGCCGTCGGCGATAGCCGCTTCCGCCATCTCCACCGACTCTTCCATCGTCTTCGGGCCGTCGTCCAGCCCGGGAAGGATGTGGCAATGCAAATCAACCATGTCGTATGCGTCCCAAGGGCGCCTGGCGCCTCTTTCCATCTTCGCCCATCCCGCTGCCAACCGCCAACACCCGTAAACAAGCTGTAAACAACCTGCCAGTGCTCCCGCTTTTGTGCTCTCGGAAACTGTTATATTTGATGTCTCAGTCTTCACCGCCCCTGTGGCCGGGTAATCTCAAAACCGCCTAGCGGTCAAAGAGAAATTCATAATCAACGAGGAGCTTTACGAACTCATGCCCATCGACCGGAAACCCGAATTTTTCAAAGGCGCCCAGCTCAAAGTTGGCATCATCGGCTGCGGCTACGTGGGACTGCCTCTGGCCTTGCGCTTCGCCGAAGCCGGCCACAAAGTTACGGGTTTTGACACCGACCCCAAAAAAATCTCCCTGCTCAACGCCGGCAAATCCTACATCGAGCACATTCAGCAGACCAAAATTCAGCAGTTTGTGAACAGCAAGCATTTTGGCGCCACCACCGATTTCGAAAAGCTGAAAGAGTGCGACGCCATCATCATCTGCGTGCCTACTCCGCTCGATGAACGCCGCGAACCGGACCTCAGTTACGTCGAGCAGACCGCCCTGTCTATTCAGCCCAACCTGCAAAAAGGCCAGCTCGTCGTTCTGGAATCCACCACCTACCCCGGCACCACCGAAGAACTGGTCCTCCCCATCCTCGAAAAAACCGGCCTCAAATGCAGCATCGCCACCGGCCCCCAGAATGAAAATATGCCCTGCGATTTTTATCTGGCTTTCTCGCCCGAACGCGAAGATCCCGGCAACAAGCAATACGGCCTGGCCCAAATTCCCAAGGTCGTCGGCGGCATCAATCCGCCCAGCACCCGTGCCGCGCTTTCTCTCTACGCCCAGGTGGTTGCCAAAGTCGTTCCGGTCAGCTCCACCCGCGCCGCCGAAATGGCCAAGCTGCTCGAGAATATTTTCCGCTGCGTCAACATCGCCCTCGTCAACGAACTAAAAATGCTCAGCCTGCGCATGAATATCGACATCTGGGAAGTCATCGACGCCGCCGCCACCAAGCCCTTCGGCTACATGCCCTTTTATCCCGGCCCCGGACTGGGCGGGCACTGCATCCCTGTCGATCCCTTCTATCTTTCCTGGAAGGCGCGCGAATTCGATTTCTCCACGCGCTTCATCGAGCTGGCCGGCGAAGTAAACACCGCCATGCCCTACCACGTCGTGGACGCCATCGCCGCCGCCCTCAACAATCGCAAAAAAAGCCTTAAAGGCTCCAAGCTGCTTATTTTGGGAGTGGCCTACAAGAAAGACGTCGACGACCTGCGCGAATCTCCCACGCTGAAAATCATGCAACTGCTCCAGCAACGCGGCGTGGACTTCGACTACAACGACCCCTACTTCCCGCAGCTTCACAAAATGCGCCACTACAACTACGAAGGCATGAAGTCCGTGCCCGCTCAACCCCCAGGCCCTGGCCACCTACGACGGCGTGGTCATCGCCACCGACCACACCAGCTACGATTACGCCGCCATCGTCGACGCCTCCAAGCTGGTCATCGACACGCGCAACGCCACCCGCCGCGTCATGCGCCACCGCGACAAAATCGTCCTCTGCTAAATTTTTAAAGGTGCCTCAGTGCCCGGGCAATCTGCTAAAGCCGGACGCCGATTCTCCGCAAGCGCTTCTGGGTGCCCCACACGCCGGTTTCGCGTGTGGGGATTTTGTAACTGTGCGAGCAACCCGTAATTCGTAACATCAACGCGTAGGCCTTCGGAAAGCGAAGGCCTACGCCCCTGATGAAAAAAAACTACTGCGCCTTCACCAATTCCACCCTCGCCGTAGCAAACGGCATCAACGCCTCCAACAACACCGGAGTCCGCGCCTCGTTATCCGACAAATACAGAGTGAAGTGCGCATCCTTCATCTCCACGCCGTTATCAAAAACCCGCAACTCGATCTTCAAGGTATCAAAATTCCCCGCCGGCACAGTCACCGCCTCGCCCCTCGACACCAGTCGCGCCCGCGCCTCGTACAATTTGTGCCCGTCGTACACCGGACCACTCACCTCCGGCGTCTTCGCCCAATCCACGGTGCGCAAGTACTGCATCATCCCCAACGGATCACGTGTACCCGGCAAAACCCGCGCCGCCGTGGCATTCCCCGGAGCCGGCTCCCGCCCCGATGCCGTCAGCCGCTGCACGGAATTCACCGTCTCGCCCCGCTCATTCAAATGCATCTCGTACTGCATGCTCACCAGCGAAGCCGCGTCGCTGTAAGAGTCGAATTGGTCGTCTAGCACGAAAACCATCCGCAATGGATTTTCCGTGTGCGCAAACGCCTGCAAGTGCCAAACGCTCTTACCCTGAAAATCCCGCTTTTCCGCCACCTTCAATTTCAGGTTCGCCACCGCGTTCAGCTTCGATACGTTCGCTGAAAAATCCCACGTCTCCCCCGCGCGAATAGGTGAACTCGGTTCCATCGGCGGCGCTGCTGGTTTTTTACTATCGCTCGGTTGCGGCAACACCGCCCGCGAACGCGGCGCAGGTCCTGCCGCCACCGGGGCCGCTCTTTCCGGAGGTTGCGCCGGAGCCGCTGGCTCCCCAATCGAAGACGCCCGCGAAACTTCTCTACGCTCGTGCATCACCAATAGCACCGCGCCGCCAACCAGCATCACCACCAACACCGCCGCTAATGCATTCCGGGCACTCATACTCTATGCGTGACGCTCCCTGGAAACAGTCTCTTGCGCTCCAAACTTCCGTCGTACAATAAATCTCACTCGCGACCCCGCAACAATTTTCACGCGCGCTGCTCCGTACTTTGAGCGTACCAAATCGGGGACCGCGCGTCTTTGCGGGCATTCTCTCGCGGCGTAACCAGCCGGGAGCATTTCGAAAGGGAGTTTCCTTATGCGTTATCTGGTCACTGGCGGCGCCGGTTTTATCGGTTCAAACACGGTCGACGAGCTGGTGCGCCGCGGCCACAGCGTCGTCGTGCTCGACGACCTTTCCGCAGGCAAGGAAGAAAATCTCGCCGAAGTCCGCAACAAAATCACTTTCATCAAGGGCACCATCACCGACATCGAAATCATCCGCAAGGCCATTTTCGAAGCCAATTACGTCATTCATCTGGCTGCCCGCACGTCCGTCCCGTTCTCCATGAAGGACCCCATCGAATCCAATCGCATCAATATCGATGGCACCCTCAACGTCCTGGTCGCCGCCCGCGATGCCAAGGTCAAGCGTATCGTCTTCGCCGCTTCCTCCTCTGCGTACGGAGAAACTCCCACGCTGCCCAAGGTCGAAACCATGCAGCCTTGCCCCATTTCTCCCTACGGCGTCACCAAATACGTCGGCGAGCTTTACGCCCAGACCTTTGGCCGCTGCTACGGGCTAGAAACCGTCTGCCTGCGTTACTTCAATATTTTCGGCCCGCGCCAGGACCCTGGCTCGCCCTACTCCGGTGTGATGGCCAAATTCTGCACCGCCTTCCTGGAAGAAACCGAGCCGGTGATCTTCGGCGACGGCTTGCAGTCCCGCGATTTCACTTTTGTCGACAACGCCGTGCAGGCCAATCTCCTCGCCTGCGAAGCCCCCAGCGTTTCCGGAAAAGTTTTCAACATCGGCACCGGCGACCGCATCACTCTCAACGACGTGGTCTACGCCCTGGGACAAATTTCCGGCAAGCCCCTCAAGGCCCGCCATGAACCACCGCGCGACGGCGACATCCGCGATTCGCAAGCCGACATCGAGCAGGCCCGCTCGCTGCTCGGCTACGAACCCACCGTCCGCCTCGAAGAAGGCCTCCGGCGCACCTACGACTGGTACCGCGCCTCCCAAGCCAAAATCCAGTCCCTCTCCAACGCCAAACCCTGACCTCAGGATAATTTTTCTGCGGCGCAACGGGTTGATGCACAAACAGCAGCAACCGCTCTTGTCCATCTGAACTTGGTCGTTCGCTCCTGCGAACGAGCCGCGCTGCGAAGTGGAGGAATCTCTCTTCGATTTATCGTTTACCCTGAGCGCCGTCGAAGGGCGCAAGCCACGCTCACTGCCGATGAACCTCGCCTTGCGAACATCACGATTCCGCCAGCGTTATACTCACGTCTGTGCATGATTCAAACAATGACGCCAAAATCCACCTGGGCACCTCCGCCTTCACCGCGGCAGGCTGGCAAGGCGCCTTCTACCCACCGGGAATCAAATCCCAAGACTTCTTAAGTTTCTACGCGCAAAACTTCGACAGCGTCGAAGTGAACTCCACCCTCTACGGCTGCCCCACACCGCGCACCGTCTCCAACTGGGCCGCCAAGACTCCCGACAATTTCATCTTCGCCATCAAAACCCCGCGCAGCATCACCCACGACAAAATCCTCCTCGATTGCGACGCCGAGCTCGACGAATTCCTCACCACCATGGAACTCCTCGGCCCCAAGCTGGGACCAATCCTCTTCCAGTTCCCCCAATTCAGCCCCGGCGTTTTCCCCGACGGCCACGCCTTCACCGACCGTCTCGTGCCCTTCCTTCAAAAATTGCCGCGCGGCCGCAAATACGCCATCGAAATTCGCAACCGGGAATGGCTCGACGCCGAATTCGCGGACTTGTTGCGCCAAAACAAAACCGCGCTGGTGCTGCAGGACCTCTTCTACATGCCGCGCCCTGAAGAGCTGCAAAAAAAGTTCGACCCCATCACCGCCGACTGGACCTACATCCGCTGGCTCGGCGACCGCAAAGGCATCGAATCGCAAACGCTGACGTGGGACAAAACCATCGTCGACCGCACGCGCGAACTAACCACCTGGGTTGATTTTTGCTTCCAGATAAAACGCCGCGGCATCACCGTCTACGGCTACGCCAACAATCACTACGCTGGCCACGGCCCCGCCACCATCCGCCATTTCCGCGATCTCTGGCGCAAAAAAGGCCACCCCCAGACTTCCCCGAGCCCGCGCCGTCCATCGCCGCGCCCGGTCCCGCCGCCGACTTCCTGACCGCACGACAAAGCCCGCCATCGAACCAAAAAAACAACCTTCCCTATTCGACTAACTTACGGCTGCACCGTCGGCCCGTAACTCAACGGCTCCCCCGACTTCGGCACATCGTAATTATTCCAGAACCACAAGCGGCTCCAATTTCTTCTGCTCCGGCCAAACCTGGTCCAGCGTGTCGCCCTCAAACAATTCCCCGTTCTTCATCACCCAGCGAATCGTATTCGTGTTGTGAATATCCTCCAGCGGGTTCTTGTCGAAAATCACCAGGTCCGCCAATTTCCCCGGCTCAATCGTGCCCAGGTCCTGCGGCCTCCCGATAATTTTCGATCCATTCACCGTCGCGCACTGCAACACTTCCATCGGCGTCATCCCGCCGCTCGCCAGCATCCACATTTCCCAGTGGTAGCCGAACCCCTGCAATTGGCCGTGGCTGCCGACGCCCACCAGGTCCCCGCGCGTTCCAGCTTGGCCACCTGCGCCGACAATTTCGGAAACGCATATTCATCCTTGCGGAACCATCCCGGCCGCCGCTTCGTTTTCTCGTCGATAATTTTGTGCGGCGTGAAGTGATTCAGCTTGGCGTTGTCGTGCACATCGGTGTTCTCGTACCAGTAATCTTCGCCAAACGGCCCGCCGTAATTCACGATCAGCGTCGGCGTCTCCGAAATTCCCGACTGCGCGAACATCTGAATCACATCCTTATACAGCGGCGTAATCGGCAAAGTGTGCTCGTTGCCATGAAAGCCGTCGATCACGTGCGTCAGATCCAGCTTCAGGTCCAGCCCGCCTTCGGTCGTCGGCATCATCTCCAGCTCTTTCGAGGCCTGCACCATGTATTGCCGCTGCTTGCGATTGCCCACGATGTAGCTCTTGATGTTGTGCGTGCCGTAATATTTTCTGTATTTCAGCAGCACGCCCTTCACTTCTTCCATGGACTGGAAATTATTGTCGGAGAAAACTCCCGGCCCGGTCGAAAACGCGCGCAGCCCAATAATGTCGCCCGCTGTCCACCAGGTCCTGATACGCGAACATGTCGTTGGTGCCGGTCTGCACATCCAGCCCGGCGGTCACGCCGTAAGCCAGGTTCGCGAGGAACGACCAGTTCTGCGTGTCCAGAATCCCGCGCCGAATCTCCGTCCAGTGCGCGTGCGTATCGATGAATCCCGGCGAGATGGTCTTGCCGCGCACATCAAAAACTTTTGCGCCCGCGGGAACGCTGCCCCGCGCGCCCACGCTCTTGATGCGGTTGTCTTCGACGACGATGTCGGCGTTCTTCAACACTTCGTCGCCCTTCATCGTCACGACCGTCGCGCCGCGCAACACGATGCTGCCCTTCGGCGTTTTTCGCGGCACTTCCAGATCCACCGCAATCTCTTCCACGTCCTTTTCTTCTTCCTTTAATTTCTTGGGCTCTTTTTTCTCGTCCTTCTTGTCGTCCTTCTTGTCGTCCTTCTTTTCATCTTTCTTATCGTCGTATTTGCGTCCGCTTCTTTATCCGCGTCCTTCTTGTCGCTTCTTTTCTTGTCGGCGTCCTTGCGTCGCCGTCTTTTTCGCCTTCTTTCTTCTCATCCTTCGGCGGCTCAAACGAAATCGCGCTCAGCGGCTCGCGGAACAAGCTCGCGCCCACCGCCCACGTAATCGTCTTCCCGTCATCGGCCCACGCAAAATAATCCGCGCCGATATCCGTCAACCGCTTCACCGGCACCGTCGGCGATGACACGTTCACCGTCGGCGCTTCGCCGCCCACCACCGGCATCGCGATCAGATAAAGCTGATTCATCACGTGCGCGAGCACCCATTGCCCGTCCGGACTCGCCTGCACATCGTCCGCCGGAACCGGCTCCTCAAAAAAATACAGTCCTTGCCCTTTCACCAGGAGGTGCGTGCGCCGATCCGTCCCGTCGTAGCGCAGCGAAACCAGTCCCTGCGGCGTGTACACATAAATGCGATCCTTCTCGTGCGTGAAATGTGGCCCGCCCGCTCCGCGCGCCGGCAAAATCAGATTCGCGTCGCCGCCTTCCGCCGGAATCCACACCAGATCCGCATTTCCCGTTTGCCCGCCATCGAACTCGCTGTTTTCGCGGTCGTACGCATTGCCGCGCAGCACCACGATCCTCGTTCCATCCGGCGACCACGCCGGATTGCTGTACACCGCCAGCGACTTCGACAGTTGCGTCGGCCTGCCACCGCCTACCGCCACCTTCCACAGCTGTCCGCCTTCGCTCGACCACGTCACATACGCGATCGATTTCCCATCCGGCGACCACGCCGGCTGAAATTCCTGCCCATTGCCGCTGGTCAATCGCTCCGGCTTTGCCGTTCGGCAAATCCATGGTGTACACATGGGTCATCGCCGAAAACGCCAGCCGCTTCCCGTCCGGCGACTCCACCGGATCCATGATCAGCCGCACTTTCACCGGGCCCTCTTCCACTCGTTGCGGAAAATCCAGCTTCGGACCGATGTCCTGCGACACCTCCGCGGTGAACGGAATTATCTTTTCCGTTCCTGACGCCAGATTCAGCCGCCGAATTTTTCCGTCCTGGTTGTAAACAATTTCCTTCCCGCCGGGCAGAAATGCAAAACCCGGAAAAACGTCGCGCGTGAATCGCGATTCCTGATCGTCGCGCGTCACCGGATATTTCACCCAGTGATCCTCGCCGGTCTCCAGATTGCGCAAGCGCAGCCCGGTTTCCGTCTCGTAGCGCGTCACGTACACCAGTTGTTTCCCGTCCGGCGACAGCGTCGGCCGGAACGCGCTTTCCGGCTGCGCGATAATTTCGTCTTCATCGCCGGTCTTCCGGTCGCGCCGCACGATGGTCCACAGCGGAAATTGCGCGTTGTAGCTGAACGGCCCCTTGCGCAGCGCGTAATACAGATATTTTCCGTCCGGCGAAGCCACCACGCCCATAGCGTTGGGCCGGTCCTTCCGCAGCGTTGTCGGTGTCGGCTTCGATTTTGTTATCTGCACGCCCGTACCGCCATCCACGTGGAACATCCACAGCTCGTTCGCGCCAATCCCAAACGGCATCTTTGATGCCACGATATATTTCCCGTCGGGCGTCCACGCCGGCGAGCTGAAATCGTCCGTCGAATTCTTCGACACCTGCTTCACGCCGGTGCCATCAGGATGAATGATCCAGATATTTTCGCTGCCCTCGCGATCCGAAATGAATGTCACCCACTGCCCGTCCGGCGAAAATCTCGGCTGGCTGTCGAACGCCATTCCGCCCGAAATCAGCTTGGCCTGCCCGCCCTCGATCGGCAGCGTATACAGGTCGCCCATCAGCTCAAACACAATCGTCTTGCCGTCCGGCGAAACGTCCAGCGAAAGCCACGTACCCTCGTCGGTCGTGAACGTAATCTTGTGGTCCGGCTTCAGCGGCAGGCCCTTCTTCTCGTCTTGCTTGTCGTCTTTCTTGTCGTCTTTTTTCTCGTCCTTTTTATCCTTATCCTGCTGCTGCCGCGTTTCATCCGTCGTCGCCGGAATATCCGCCTGCTGTTCGCCGCCCACAAGAATCTGCGCGCGCGACTCCGCAGCGCGAAGGGTTGGCGCACCCATCGTCGCTGCTAGCGCCCCCGCTACCACCATCGCCATCAATCCTGCCAAACCACTCACACCCATCCGCCTCACGTTCATCCTCGATTCCCCCTTTGCTGCCATTTGACGTTTGAAAATCGATTCCGGCTTAACCTCACCCCGCAGTTCGGGTGCCCCAGACGCCGCAGTTGCGTGTGGGGATTTTGTGACTGTAGGAGCAATCCCGTTATTCCGCACCACCGCTGTGTCTCTTCGATTGATCGTTAACCCTGAGCCCCGTCGAAGGGCGCATGCCTCGTTCCTGTCCTTGGACAACCAGAACGAAACCCTTGACCTCAACCGCCTTCTGAATCCACCCGATACCGCTCGTAACCCGCAAAGTCGGGCATCATACCCCGCCAGCGCCCTCTGCGCATCATCTTGTTTCCGAAATCTCTGGCGCATCGCTCGTGAAGAAAACCAGCAAAGTCACTGGCGCGCCATTCCAAAAAAATAGAAAATAACTCCATGCCCAATTCAATCCGAATTGCAGTCCACGTCACCGCCCTATTTTGCGCGCTTGCTGCCACCAGCCCGGTCCGCGCACAGTTGCAAGCCCCGGCCGGAAATCAAACGCCGCCCGACGCAACCGCGCTGGCCCGCGACATTTTCAAGCAGCTCATCGAAATCAACACGACCGATTCGGTCGGCAACGTAACTACTGCCGCCGAAGCCATGGCCAAGCGCCTGCGCGACGCAGGTTTCTCAGAAAAAGACGTCATCGTCGCCGGCCCCAATGACCGCAAGAAAAATGTAGTCGCCCGCTTCCACGGCTCCGGCAAACGCAAGCCCATCCTCTTCATCGGCCACCTCGACGTGGTGGAAGCGCGCCGCGAGGACTGGACCACCGACCCCTTCGTCTTCATCGAAAAAGACGGCTATTTCTATGGCCGCGGCACCAACGACATGAAATCCGGCGACGCCCTGCTCGTCACCAATTTCATCCGACTCAAAAAACAGGGCTACCTCCCCGACCGCGACCTCATTCTCGCTTTAACCGCCGATGAAGAAGGCGGCAACTTCAACGGCGTGCAGTGGCTGCTCAAAAATCATCGCGACTGGATAGACGCCGAATACTGCGTCAACCTCGACGGAGGCGAATTTGAAAAAGACCGCGCCAAGCGCGTGATGGCCGCCATGCAGGGCAGCGAAAAAGTCTACGCCGACTTTCAGTTTGAATCCTTGAGTCCCGGCGGCCACAGTTCCGAACCGGTCCGCGATAACGCCATCTATCACGTAGCCGACGCGCTGGCGCGCCTGCGCGATTTCGATTTCCCCGTGCACGTAAACGAAATCACCCGAGACTTTTTCGCCCGCACCGCCGAAATCTCTCCCGGCGATTCCGCCGCCGATTTGAAAGCCGTGGCGCAGGATCCGCCCAACCAGGCCGCCGCCGCGCGCCTGTCCCGCGAACCGTATTTCAATACCCTGCTGCGCACCACTTGCGTGGCCACCATGCTTTCCGCCGGCCACGCCCCCAACGCCCTGCCGCAAACCGCCCGCGCCAATGTAAATTGCCGCATCTTCCCCGGCGAAGATCCGGAAGAAGTTCGCAAAACGCTGGTGCAGGTCGCCGCCGATCCCAAAGTAACGGTCACCCTGGTTCCCCAACAGGGCGCCGACGGAAAATCCGACCCGCCAGTCACCGTGCCGCCTTCCGCGCTCATCCCCGAAGTCGTCCACGCCATGGAAAAAACCCTCAGCGAAACCTCGCCAGGCGTCCCTCTGGTGGCCACCATGTCCGCAGGCGCCAGCGACGGAAAATTCACCCGCATCGCCGGCATCCCCACCTTCGGCATCTCCTGCATGTTCTACGAACTCGGCGACAATCGCGCCCACGGCAAAGACGAACGCATGGCCGTCCAGGATTTCTACGACGGCATCACCTTCAACTACAAACTAATCCGCGCCCTCAGTTCCCCCAACTAATCTCAGACAAGCCTGCATCACTCTGTTGCACTTAGCCCCTGGGCGAAGCAATCATCACAAATTAAACACTCGAGAGCCCCTGGGTGCCCCACACGCTGCTTTCGCGTCTCCGGTTTTTGCCCTCGTACTGGCAACTATCCCAGCCGCCCACCCAGACCTGTTATTCCGAGCGGAGCGTGCCGACGCGTTTTCTTGTTCGCTCGTGCGAACGAGTCGGCTTGCGCAGTCGAGAAATCTCTCGATCTAAAAGCGAAGCCACGCTGGTTTTTGATTGTTTAAACCCTCCGAGCCAACCCACGGTAAAAATAACTCTTCCCTATTATTACCATTTTTCTATAATACTCTCAAGGCAACACCGCGTCCGAACCACAACCAACCCAAAAAAAAACGCATTTCTTACACCCAGCAGTTGAACGCTCAACGGCCTTTTCAAAGCCCGTAGATGAACGACGAACCAAGTAAAAGTCCTAGTACCCCACTTTAAACAGAGCGCTTAAATCCAGCAATCACGGAGGCGCCTATGTCCGCGCAGGGCCGATCCACACGCAGTCGCATCGTGGCATCCGCTCGCCATCTCTTTTGGCACGACGGTCACCACATGACCACCGTCAGCAAAAACCTCGCTGACGCCAAAGTCAATTCCGGCAGCTTCTACGCTTCTTTCGCACTAAGGAAGACGTGTTGCTCGCTGTCATCGACAGCAACACCGGGAACTTTGTCCCGAAGTCGTCACTCCCGCTTGCGAGAAAGTAGCCGACCCTGTTGAGCGCGTCTTCGAAATGCTGAATTACTATCGCGACAATTTTGATCAAGTCCAAGTTCGGATTTGGCTGCCTGCTCGGCAAGTTTGCTTTTGAAATTCCTGAAACCCAGCCGCACATTCACCAGCGCATCGTCATCGGCTTTGATACCTGGACCACCGTTGTCGCCAAGTGTCTCGAAGACGCCCGTGGACGCCTTCCCGCGATGATGGATTTAAAGGCACTATCCACTTTTATCCTTGCCGTCATGGAAGGCGCTATCGCGCAAGCTCGCGCCCACCCATCCATTGCGCCCTTCGACACCGCGGTGCAGCAATTGCTCCATCATTTTGCTCTGCTCTACGCCCAACGTGATTGCGAAGACGAACAAAGTGAAGTCCACCAGGCGCAAAACGCAAGACGACGTACCCGCGCGCAAGGCAAAAGTAACGCATTGCCATCGCAGCAAGGAACGTCGGAAAACGCCACGTCGCTCCAGCCAGGCTGCGCTATCTGATCTGTTGGGGAAATCTCTTGTCTGTGACTCATGCGCGAAGTCCCGCGCAATTAATTCAGCAGCACGCCGCGGATCCACACGCTGGTCAGCTGCAGCGCTTCGTCCAAAAGCAAAATGTCGGCGTCCGCGCCCGCGCGCAACCCGCCTTTCTTGAACTCCAGGCCCAGCAGGCCCGCGGGATTCAAAGTCAGCATGCGCGTCGTGTCTTCAAATGATTTGCCCAGCGCCACCACATTCCGCAGCGCGCGATCCAGCGTCAGCGTGCTGCCCGCCAGTTTTCCTTCGGAGTTTCTGCATACTCCGCCGCTGACCGTCACTTCCATCTGCCCCAGCATGTATTTTCCGTCGGGCATGCCGGTGGCCGAAATCCCGTCGCTCACCAGGATCACGCAGTCCGCGCTCTTGGCTTGCAGCAGCAGGCGCATGGCCGCTTCTTCCACGTGCACGCCGTCGGCGATCAGCTCGGCGGTAACGTCCGGAGTCGTCAGCACCGCGCCAATCACCCCGCTGTCGCGATGCGAAAACGGCCGCATGGCGTTGTACACATGCACGGCGTGATGCGCGCCGTGCGCCATCGCCGCGCGCGCCTGTTCGTACGTCGCATCGGTGTGCCCGATGCCCACTACCAGGCCCGCCTTTGATGGCCGCATCGATACACGGAATGGCGCCCAGCAGCTCCGGGGCAATCGTCAGCATCCGCGCATTTCCACCCGCCGCGGCCACGAATCGATCCAGCAATTCCGCCGACGGCAATCGTCAGCCACTCCGCGGGATGCACGCCGCGCCGGATCTCGCTCAGGAACGGCCCTTCAAAATGGATTCCCAGAACTTTCGCGCGCGGCTCCGGGCCTTCATGCTGCGTGGCGATATATTTCGCGATGCCTTCACAGCTGCGGCAGATATCGTCAGCGCTGGCGGTCACCGTGGTGGCCACCATCGAAGTCGTGCCGTGGCGCGCCACCGTTTTTGCCACGGTGCTCAATGCTTCGTCGCTGCCTTCCATCACATCGCGGCCCCCGGCCCCGTGAATGTGCACGTCCACGAATCCTGGAATCGCCGATTTATCCGTCGCGGAAATTTCCGTGGCATCCGCGGGCAAACTCATTCCTTCGCGCGGACCGATGGCTTCGATCACCGTTTCGCGGATCAGGATGCCGGCATCCGCGATCTCCCCCGTAGGAGTGAGCGCCCGTCCCGGCATGGATCACAGTGGTGGTCATGGCAGAAGAACATCGTAGCGGAAACGAGATAGCTTACAAAACACTCCGCGCCGTCGGGTGCCCAACCTGCGCAAAGCGATTGCGGCTGCTCGACCACGACCAAGACCACGTCGAGCCAATGCGCCATAAAAAAAAAAGGAGGACTCTTGCGGAGTCCTCCTCTTCTGCGATCAGCCTCCGGCTCTGGCACGCTGATCCTTACGACATAGTTCAAACTCTGCTGGACTAGCGGCTCGCCGCCGCCGCGCTCGCGCGGCCGTGCCGCCGACTTGGGCAAGCTCAAATAGCCGGTCGCTCCGGTCTTGGTCACCTTGTTGATTACCAGTTCCAGCGCCGCGCGGCTTCCGCCGGTGTAGAAGAAGATCGGCTCGTTCACCGAGCGATCCTTCTTTTCGAAGCTCTTGTCGTCCGCCAGCACGTTCACCGTGTAGCGGTTCTTCTTTACGTTGGTGTCTTTCAGCTCGACCTGGATGCTGCCGACTTTTTGCGCACCGGCTCTTGCGTGTCAACGCGAATTCAAAATAATCGCGCTGGCCCATGCGGCGCAGCTGGTCGATCTCGTCGTGGTTGCGCGCGATGAGCGTGCCCATCTCGCTGCGCGCCATCTGAATGCTGTTCTTGGTCGCATCCAGATCGCCCTTCACGCCGGTCACGTCGCCGTTCAGCTTGTTCACATCGTCGTTGCTGGCCTTGGCGGCCAGTTCCGACTGTACCGAGGACTGCAGACCCGACAGCTTCTTTTCGTACGCCACCGTAGCGGACTTGGTCTGCTTGCGCGCGGCGATCAAATCGCTTTGCGTCACGTTCAACTTATCCGTAACCACTCTCAAATCGCTTTGCAGCTGCTGATTCTGCTCTTCCGCTTTCGACAACCTCAGCCCCAGCGTATCGTTGGTCTGTTTGACCGACGCTACCGTGGACTGTTCCAGGCTGTTGGCGTGACTCAGTGCGCTCCAGCCAACTGCGAGCCCGATGACCGACAATACCGCGATGATGGCTACCGCCAGCGCCACCCAGCGCGGCGTTCCGGTATTGTTCACCACTACCGGTTCTTGAAATTCGCTCATTTAAGTCTCCTCTTGGCGGCAGCGTGCACGCCTGTACAGTGAATCCTGCACCCCTCCCGCCAATCGGACAAAATCGCGCCGTTTGCCTTCAACCCGAACGTCTGCAAAGACATAGGGGCGTTTGGAGGAGTTTGGCAGGTAGGTCTAGTGGTACTAGTGGCAGTAATCCTTACACAGTCTGTTACGGACGAGTAAAAAATGCTGAGTTTGATGGGATGGCTGATCGGGTTTGGAATTCTGGAAAAGGAAGGAGAAATGCTGTTGTTGAACCAAGCATCTACCGTAACCAATTGTATTAGAAAGGGTTGATACCTAGGCAGCTTTGCTGGCAGTTTTGGCTTCCTGGCCCTGGCCAGAACCGAAATAACGATCAAGCGTGCTGTTGGCCGCATCCAGAACCAGCCGACAGTCCGGACACCCATGCAGGTGTTCGGCTATTTCCTGCTCGACGTCGGGCGATAGTCTATGCTCTAAGTACCAGCAAATCAGATGAATAGTGTCCCGACAACCCATGGTCCCTGTCTTCCCGGACGTCCGCCAACGAACGTCAATTCTTGCGATCAATAGTTTGCATTCGGCTAACCATCGCCGCCACAAAACCATTATTAACGCAACGCCATGATTACTTTCTATTTAGACGGAATTGGAAAGCAAACCGACGGAGCCCCGGGGGGAATATTTACGTAACCGATGGGCTAGTACCTTCCCTAATTGCCCAGCTGAAGGCCGATAGCCAGCCGACGTGGTATGTTCACCGGCTCGGAACGACGGTCATTTCACGAAGCGCGGCGATGCGATCCGCGAGCGGCGGATGGGTGCTGAACAGGGACGAAAAAACGCCGCCGCCAAACCACGGCTTCACGATGCACAGCGCGGCCGTCGAAGGTGAAACACTTGTTGTCGGGATGCGCTGGTTGTACGCGCCCAATTTTTGCAGCGCGCTGATCAATCCAAACGGCTGCCCCACCATGCGCGCGCCGGTTTCATCCGCGGAATACTCCCGCGTACGCGAGAGAAAAAGTTGCAGCATCAACGCCGCGATAGGCGCCAGGAAAATCATCAGCAGTGCGCTGAGCCCGCCGCCGCGATCGCGATCGTCGTTGCCGCCGCCGTAGCCGCCGAAAATCATGGCGAAGCGGCCCATCGATGCGAGATAAGTAATCGCGCCGGCGATGGTGGCGGCAATCGAGCTGGTCAGAATGTCGTAATTGCGAACATGCGAAAGCTCGTGGGCGATTACGCCTTCGAGCTCGTCGTCGTTCATCAATTCCAGCAAGCCTTCGGTGACCGCCACCGAAGCGTGCTGCGGATTGCGTCCGGTGGCGAAGGCGTTGGGCGCCGGCTGGGGAATCACGTACAGCTTGGGCATCGGCAGATTGGCTTTGGCCGCCAGCCGCTCCATCACTGCGTAGAGGCGCGGCACCTGTTCGCGCGTCACCGGCTGCGCTCCGCTGGACTTGAGCGCGATCTTGTCGGAGAAAAAGTAGGAGACGCCGTTCATGACCACGGCAATGCCCAGCGCGATTTTCATTCCGTTCTGTCCGCCAATCGCTCCGCCGCCCAACACCAGCAGCACGCTCAACCCGATCAGCAGCACGCCAGTTTTCAGAATTTTCATGAGAGTTCCATCACTCTCATACTACAGCAACAAAGCTGCTAAAAACTTACGCATGTCAAACTCGCGGCGGCCAGTCCATGCGTACCGCAAAGATGCGACCCGCTGCTTGATTAGATTCCCGCCGCGGCTGCGGGTTGTTTCCCGGCGACGCGCTCGAACTTCATCTTCTCACCAGAAGGGTCGCGGTCCACGCGCACATGCTCGCCCGGCAGGACTTTGCCGTCGAGAATCTGCATGGCCAGCGGATCCTGCACCATGCGCTGGACGGTGCGCCGCAACGGCCGCGCGCCATACGCCGGATCGTAGCCTTCGCGGAGGATCAGTTCTTGCGCCGCCGGTGTCAGCTCCAGCGTAATCTGGCGCTCGGCCAGCAGTTTTTCGACACTCTTCAGCAGCATGCGCACGATCTTTCGAGCTGCGCTTTGCCCAGCGGATTGAACAGCACGATGTCGTCGATGCGGTTGATGAACTCCGGCCGGAACGCCGCGCGCAACGCTTCCAGCGCTTCCTTGCGCGCCCGCTCGGGATCGTTTCCAGCCAGCTCGAAAATCGCCGTCGAGCCGACGTTGCTGGTCATCACCAACACCGTGTTGCGGAAGTCGACCGTGCGGCCTTTGCCGTCGGTCAGGCGGCCGTCTTCGAGAATCTGCAGCAGCACGTTGAACACGTCCGGATGCGCCTTTTCGATTTCGTCGAACAGAACCACGGAATACGGATGGCGCCGCACCTGTTCGGTGAGCTGCCCGCCTTCTTCGTAGCCGACGTATCCCGGAGGCGCGCCGATCATGCGCGAAACGCGAGTGCTTTTCCATGTACTCGGACATGTCGAGGCGAATCATGGATTTTTCGTCGTCGAACAAAAACTCCGCGAGCGCGCGCGCCAGCTCGGTTTTGCCGACGCCGGTGGGACCCAGAAAAATGAACGAGCCGATCGGGCCGTTGGGATCGGAGAGTCCCGCGCGATTGCGGCGCATGGCATTGGCGACGCGCTCGAGCGCATCGTCCTGCCCGACCACGCGCTGGCGCAGGCGCTCTTCCATGTGCACGAGTTTCTGCGCTTCGCCTTCGAGCAGGCGGCCGACGGGAATGCCGGTCCACTTGCTCACCAGCTTGGCGATGTCTTCTTCGTCGACTTCTTCCTTGAGCATTGGCGCGTTTTTCTGCATTGCGCCGAATTGCTCTTCCGCCGCTTTCAGCTCGCGCTCGGCCGCAGCCAGCCGGCCGTAACGAATTTCCGCCACCTTGGCCAGTTCGCCGCTGCGTTCGTAGTGCTGTTCTTCGGCTTTGAGCTGCTCGATCTGTTCTTTCAGCTTGCGGATTTTGCCGATGGCCTCTTTTTCGACCTGCCAGTGCGCCTTGCGGCCGTTGGAATCTTCCTTGAGCCTGGCCAGTTCTTTCTCGATTTGCGCGCGGCGCTCCTTGGAGTGCGCGTCGGTTTCTTTCAGCAACGCCTGCCGCTCGATTTCCAGCTGCATGATGCGCCGCTCGATTTCGTCGATTTCCACGGGCAGCGAATCGATCTGCATGCGCAGGCTGGCGGCGGCTTCGTCGATCAGGTCGATGGCTTTGTCGGGCAGAAAGCGGTCGGTGATGTAGCGGTGCGACAAGCGTGGCCGCCGCGATGATGGCTGCGTCCTTGATGCGCACGCCGTGATGCACTTCGTAGCGTTCTTTCAAGCCGCGCAGAATGGCGATGGTGTCTTCGACCGTAGGCTCGCTCGACCAGCACCGGCTGGAAGCGGCGTTCGAGCGCGGGATCCTTTTCGATGTACTTTTTGTATTCGTTCAGCGTGGTGGCGCCGATGGCGCGCAATTCGCCGCGAGCCAGCGCCGGCTTCAGCATGTTGGAAGCGTCCATCGCGCCTTCGGCGGCGCCCGCGCCGACCAGCGTGTGCAACTCGTCGATGAACAGAATGATCTGTCCGTCGGCTTCGGTAATTTCCTTGAGCACGGCTTTCAGGCGGTCTTCAAATTCGCCGCGATATTTCGCGCCGGCGACCAGCGCGGCCAGGTCCAGCGCCACCAGGCGCTTGGGTTTCAGCACCTCGGGCACGTCGCCGGAGACGATGCGCTGCGCCAGTCCTTCGACGATGGCGGTCTTGCCCACGCCGGGCTCGCCAATCAGCACGGGATTATTCTTGGTGCGGCGCGCGAGAATCTGCATCACGCGGCGAATTTCTTCGTCGCGGCCGATCACCGGATCGAGCTTGCAGCGTCGCGCGAGTTCGGTGAGGTCGCGGGCATATTGTTCCAGCGACTCGTAAGTGGATTCGGGATTTTGCGAGCGACGCGCTGCGTGCCGCGCACGGTGGTCAGCGCCTGCAGAATGGCTTCGCGCGAAGCGCCCAGGCGCTTCAGCAATTGTCCCGCGGGATCGCGGTCTTCGTTGGCGATGGCCAGGAACAAATGCTCGGTGGAGACGTACTCGTCCTTGAAATTTTCCGCTTCCTTGAAGGCGCGCTCGAGCACCTGATTTACGGCGTTGCCCATGTGCTGCTGGCCGAAGCCCTGCACTTTGGGAAGGCGCGCGATGGCGCGCTCGATTTCCTGCGACAAGACTTCCGGACGGATTCCGAGTTTAGTGACCAGCGGTGGAACTACGCCGCCATCCTGCGCGACCAGCGCGGCCAATAAATGCACCGGCTCGATCTGCTGATTTTCGTGGCCGCGGCCACTTCCTGCGCGGCTTGCACCGCTTCCTGGGCCTTCACGGTCAATTTTTCAAATCGCAACATTTGTTTCCTCGCTTCTTCCTGTGTTGCTGAATCTATATGACTACAAACCAATAATAAAATATGCGCGTCCTATTGTCAACTGTAATCATTCGGCATAAATCCTATTAACAGCATTAGTTTCATGTATTTAATAGCATTCTGGAGCCGATTTTCCCATCCTTGACTGATGTGGTGATGGCTTCCGAACCTGATAGACTGTGCTTATGAAATTGTCGGATTTCGACTATTTGCTGCCGGCTGGGCAGATCGCTCAGCGTCCGCTGGAAAGCCGGGACGCTTCGCGCATGCTGCTGGTGGATCGCGCGGCAGCTAGCGATGAAGACCGCATGTTTCGGGATTTTCCCAGCCTGCTTCGCGGAGACGATTTGATCGTAGTGAATAACGCGCGGGTAATTCCGGCGCGTTTGCTGGGGCGACGGGTGAAGCGACCAGAAGGCGGCGGAGCAGACGAAAAATTGGCGGGAACTGGCGAGATCGAAGTGCTGTTGTCACGCCAGCTGGATGAAACAACCTGGGAGGCGCTGGTGCGGCCTGGCCGCAAGATGCATGTGGGGCAGCGGGTGCAGTTTGGCGAAGGCGAACTGGAAGCGGAAGTGGTCGGTAGCGGAGAACATGGGCAGCGCACCCTGCAGTTTACGGTACGGGAAAACGTGGCGGTGACGGAGCAACTGGAGCGCCTGGGACATGTGCCACTTCCTCCGTACATCGAACGCGAAGACGAATCCGCCGATCGCGAACGCTATCAGACGATTTTCGCGCGGCGCTCAGGAGCGATCGCCGCTCCCACAGCCGGGCTGCATTTCACGCCGGAAATACTGGAACGCATTCGCGCGCGAGGCGTGGAAATTTGCGAGGTGACGCTGCATGTGGGGCTGGGATCGTTTCAGCCCATTCGCGGCGAGACTCTGGAAGGTCACAGCATGCACGGCGAGGAGTATGAGATCTCGCCGGAAACCTGCGAGCGCGTCGCGCTCGCCAAGCGCGAAGGGCGCCGTGTTGTAGCCATCGGAACGACAACGGTGCGCGCGCTGGAAGACGCCGCTTTGAGGGCCCCGGCTGGCGGTGACGGGATTGTGGCGGACGGTAAAGCCGAAGCGCGCTTGTTCATCACGCCGGGATTTCGTTTCCAGGTGGTGGATGCGTTGCTGACCAATTTTCATCTTCCGCGCTCGACGCTGCTGGCGCTGGTTTGTGCTTTTGCGAGGCGCGAACGAATGCTGGCCGCGTATCGCCACGCGGTGGAAGCGGGATATCGATTTTATAGTTATGGCGATTGCATGTTCATTTGGTGAATGGCGCGCTTTGGCAAACAGGCGCGGAATGAGAATTAAAAATGACGAGAGGGAAGCGGCCATCGGCGGCAGCTTCCCTCTCGTCCTGATCAATACTCAAGGGCGCTCCTTGATTATTCGCTGAAAACAAAAACGCGCTTCTGGCCGGAAAAACGCACTTCGCGAACCTGTCCGTTTTCGCCCAGCAGCACGGCGTCATAAGCGGACTTGGTGTCGCGATCTTCCCAGCGACCTTCGGATTCGGCGATGGTGGACCTGTTCTTCATGACGGTGGCTTTGTTGCCGTCGATGGACAGACGGTATTCACCAGCTTGGAGTTCGGCTTTGCCGAGTTTGGCGTTTTGAGAAATGTTAATGGTTTTGTTGACAGGCTTGGAAAGAACCGGGAACGAAGTTGCGGCCAGCGCGGCAATTAATGCGGCGCTGCGAACGAACGATTGGATCTTCATGCGTGTACTCCCTTTTCGAGGAACGAGTCAGCCGCACGTTCTTGTTATGGGGCAGACAGAGTTGACACGCAAAGCGAGGGCGAGTAGTCTCGCCGCACGACACCTCTTCTTCCTGGACTAACGGCCGGAAAGACTGCGTGTCACCGCCCCGCGGCTGCCACCGCGGGGTTTTTCTTTATCTAACCTTGAAACAATCCGTAACCAGCTGCACTGATATAGACGAAGCAGTGTCGACGAATGTTTCGTGCCGTACGGAAGATTCACAAAACTTCTTTCGGATGGGGTGTGAAAAGTTCGCGCCAGGCTTGACGAAAATGAGACACGCAGCTCAGGCTGGACCATCCTCGGGCTGTAACATCTAAACAGGTTGTAAAAAACGCGATGATTGCGGCGCGAGTGATGTAAAAGCGGTTGGTGCTGTGCCGGTTTGGTAACACTGGAATGGCGTCGAACCGGCGATTGTTCAGCACGCGTATCAAAGTTGAATTGTTGCGAGATGTAAAATGCGCGGCGGGTTGCGGGAGGCCCAGCACAAATATCTTTTCACTTGAGATTCATCTTCCGTGCATCGTTTCGCCGCTTCATCTATACTCAGGTGCGATTTTTGGGGCCGTGATGCGCATCCTTGTACTGAGCGATTTACATGCCAATGCCACAGCTTTCGAAGCCGTCCTGCAGGCGGCCAAGGACCGCTGGGATACTTCTGTTTGCCTGGGCGATGTGGTGGGCTACGGCCCCGACCCCAACGAAGTAACGGCGAAACTGCGCGAACTGGGAACGCAAACGATTCGCGGCAATCACGACAAAGCAATTTCCGGAGTGATGACCGCGGATGATTTCAACCCGGTGGCCAAAGCGGCGGTGGACTGGACCAACGAGCATCTGGACCCTGCCCACCTGGAGTGGCTGACCAATCTTCCGCGCGGCCCGCTGACCACCGATGGAATCGTGCTGGTGCACGGCGCATTTCAGGACGAGGACGAATACGTATTCACGCCCGCACAGGCGCTGGATGGATTGCTGGAGTCCACCGCGCCGGTGACTTTTTTTGGCCACACTCATCACCAGGGCGGATTTTCGTATCTCGATTCCAAACTGGAAGTTTTACAGATTCATCCGCGCGAGGGTGAGGATTCGCGGGCGCTGCGCATTGAAGCGCCGCGGCGTTACTTGTTGAATCCGGGCTCAGTGGGGCAGCCGCGTGACGGAGATCCGCGCGCGGGCTTTGCGATCGCGGACATCGAGCACCAAACGGTGGAATTCTGGCGGGTGAAATACGACATCGCCGCGGTGCAGGCGCGCATGCGCAAGGCGAAATTGCCGGAAGTGCTGGTGCAGCGGCTGTCAGTGGGCCGCTGAAGCGCGATGGGGATAGCGGATTTTTTGACACTTCATGGAAAATTCATTTCCAATTCCGCCAGACGCGGGCGACCAGCCGGGAAATAAGACGCGAGTGTTTGTGGCGCTGGGCGCGGCATTAGTGATCGGTGCGCTGACATTTTATTTTGTGCTGGGAGCGAACCGGGCGGCGCCGCAACCAAGTGCCGAGACTCAAACAGGGATGGGCGCGGAAGAGCGCGCGTATGCCGCCAACGTGGGAGTGGACCGGCTGGAAATCAGCCGAGCAGAAAACTTCCTGCATCAGGAAGTCACCACCATTTCCGGTGATATTACCAACGGCGGGAACCGCGCGCTGGCCGGCGTCGAATTGACCATCGAATTTTACGACCAGCTCAACCAGATTGCGCAGCGGGAGACGCGCAGTTTATTCGGGCCGCCCGGGCCGCCGATTCCTGCAGGCGATCATCGGGAGTTTGAGGTTTCCTTCGAGCATATTTCGACGGCGTGGAACATGCGGGCGCCGGCGATCAAAGTAACCGCGCTGCAATTCTTGCCTGCGAAATAGTATCTGAATCATACCGTACTTTATTTATAATCGGCGGCGATGAATTTAGCCGCTGAACTTACAGCCAGCCTGCGCGAATTTGCGGCAAGCGACGCGCAGTTGTGCGAGACGGGTGGGCGGCTGGCACCATTGTCGCGGATGTCGTGGGAAGTGCGCGGCGCGGACGACAAGCCTCTGCTGCAAATCTGGTCTGAAGAATGCAAACTGACGCGGCGGGTGATTGCCATCACCGATGATTCCGAGGCGCGGCTGGTGCTGGCGGTGAGACGCTTCGGGCGCGCGCGCCCTGGGCGGCTGGAATCTGTGCGCAGGGATTTCGAGCGGCCGGAGCGCGAGCTGTTGCGTGAGGAATTCATGCGAGCGACTGGCGCACATTCTGGGCGAGCAATTCCCGGGATGAGACGGTCGAGTCGATGACCACTTCAGCGGACCTGGAGCATTCTCTTTCGGGCAACTATGCGCGCGGAGTGCTGAAGCGGGGCTCAGCGCACACGGCTTTCCTGGCCGTGTCGGACGACGAAACGCAGGACACGATCAACAACAGTTTGACGTTCGGGTTGCTGTGACTGGACCGGCTGCGAAACGGGAATCACCACGAAACGATCGGTGCGCTGCGGGTGATCGTTCCCAAAGATACGTGCAGCATTGTCGCGCATCGCATCGCGGCTCTCGCGCGGGGGGTGACGGTGGAGCTTTACGAGCGCGATAATCGAGCCTAAAAGGAGAGAAGCAGCTAAGGCGTGTGCCCTAGCTGCTTCCCGGGGTGTGTCCTCGAAGTGGTATTGAGTATTTAGATGTACGGGAGCTAAAAAGGTTTCACCGAGTCTAAAGTTTTTTGCCGGGTAATGTTACAGGGGAAAAGCGCTAATAAAACAAGTACTTACGCCAGCGTTCATCACGATGTCCGATTAGGCGCATCAATTGTCTGGATGTATGGAGAGTAAATGGGCGCGGCCTGCGAGCCAGTTTAATGCCGGCTTCTTCGGGAGTGCGATCGCCTTTGCTGTTGTTGCAGCGATAACAGCAAGCCACCAGATTTTCCCAGGACGAGCGGCCTCCGCGCGAGCGCGGCACGACGTGATCGAGTGTGAGCTCTGAACTGGGAAAAATCCTGCCGCAAAACTGGCAGGTATTGCGATCGCGCAGCAAAATATTTTTGCGCGAAAGCGCGCGGCTCTGCTGCGGAATGTGGCGATAGGCCAGCAGGCGAATTACGGACGGCACGCGGTGAGTGTGCGCGGCGGAATGGACCTCGGCGTTGTGCAGCTCTTCGGCCTGCGCGACGCCTTTGAGCATGAGCACCATGGCGCGGCGCACCGCAGTGACATTGATGGGCTCGTAGGTGGCGTTCAGCACCAGGACAGGCTCCTGCATCAACGCCATACGGCGGGCCGTTATCGGAGATGGGAATCTACTGCCTGCGGGACCGTCAGAGGCGAGCATGGGCGCTCCGGCTGCATCGGGGGTGTGGCGCCCCCGGGAATCGACCATGTTAGGCCGTCTTGCGCTCATCGCGCTTCCCTCGGGTTCGACCGGTGGTACAGGAGATGGATCTGTCGAGTTTCTCAGCCTAGCGAGTTTCTCAACCTGGCACGGGCCACCGTCAGCCCCACCACCGACTTGGCTCCCGCATCGCGCAAAGTCTTGGCGCAGGAATCCAGCGTCGCTCCAGTAGTCACTACATCATCTACCAGTAAGACGCGTAAATTGTCAACTTGGCTGCCCGGACGTGTGGCAAAAGCGCCACGAACGGACTCCCAGCGCTCGTCGAGGGTGAGCAGATGCTTTTCGGGGCGGGGGCGAATGCGGGTGAGCAAGACGGATTTATACCGAAGGCCAAGGCGCCTGGCGAGCGGTTTGGCGATGAGGGCGGATTGGTTGTAGCCGCTCTCGCGCTGGCGGCGGCGATGCAGCGGGACGGGCACGACTACGTCGGCTTTAAACGCCGGGCCGCCGAGGACAGCCATTTCCGCGAGCATGCGGGCGAACAATTCGCCGAGCGGCTCGATATTTTCAAACTTCAGGAAGAGGATGGCCTGAACCATGGCGCCATCGTAGAACGACCAGGATCGGACGCGGTCGAAGGCCAGACTGCGCTGGTCGGGGCTGGTGCAACGAGGACAGATGAATTCGTGGCGATTTTCAGTCGGAACGTTTTCGACTGGAGTGCCGCACTGGTCGCAAACGGTTCCGCAGATCTGCTGAAAAGAAGTTATTCATTGCAGATGGGAATGCCGGTGGCTTCGGTGAGCATGCGGTTGCAGATCCGGCAGCCGGCCGGAAAAAATACGCTGAGCAGCGCCGAGCAGACGTAGTACCGCCAGCCAGCGGGGGTTGGAGGCTGACGGGTGAACCGAAACGGGGCCGAGGAGTGATTCCCACGTGAAGTAGTGTACAGGGCGGAGCGTTACATTACATTATTATTTAGTAATATTATTGATAGGCATTCAACGAGAAAAGCCTGGGTGGTTGGTTTCGGTCATTGCCAATATGACGTGAAAAGCGGCATGGCTGCGCGTGTTGATCGAAGAGAGATTCCTCCACTGCGCGACGCGGCTTGTTGGCAGGAGCGAACGAGAAAGAAAAGGCCGCGTCGCTGCGGTAGGAATGACAGGTTTGGGCGGTTGGCTTTGGTTGTTGCTAAGGCGCGATAACACCCGCGCGAGTGGTCAGGGTGTTGCCAAGATCAAACGCGAGAATGAACGCACGGTCAAATGAAAGCCGCAGGAACGCGCAGGATTAGAGGAGGCCTTGCTCCATTTTTTCCTGGCAACTGATGCAGTGCTTGGCCCAGGGGACGGCTTCGAGGCGCTTTTGCTGCATTTCATCCTGGCAATTGGCGCAGACGCCGTATTCGTCAATTTGAATGCGCTTGAGGGCTGCGTCTATCAAATTCAGGATGGTGCGATCGGTGTTGGTCATGCCGAAGAGAAATTCCTTGGTGTAGGAATTGGCGGCCTTGTCGGCGAGATCGACGGTCTGATCGTCGTCCGCGGTGCGGCCCTCTTCCTGGGTGCGAGCGATGGTCTTCATCAACTCTTCGCGGCGAGTGGCGAGTTTCTTCTTAAAGTATTCGAGTCTCTTCTTGTCCATAAGGGTCCCGCTTGCACCGTGCTTTATCGAGGGCATCTAAAAACTCCGTAGTGTAGGCTCTGTTCCCAGCAGTGTCAAGAGAATGGCGGCTGGCAATTCTGTAATTTCGCCGCACGACCGTGTATTTTTCGACAAAACGGCAAACGGCAATCCCTCACACCGGGTCATTAGATTCCGATTAGCGCTTTTAAGGTACAACCGGCAGCAGCAGCGCCGAAGGATGAGCGCGATCGTGATAGACGGAGTTGGTGGCTTTCACGATGCGCGTGGCAGTGCCCTGTTCTTCGCCGGTATTCAGGTTGCGGTCGAAGCGCGGAAAATTGCTGCTGGAGACTTCCAGGCGCAGTTTGTGGCCGGTGAGAAAAACATTGCTGGTAGCCACCATATCGACAGTGACATGAACCAACTCGCCGGGCTTGAGCAACTCCTGCTTTTCCTGCGACTGGCGATAACGCATGCGCAGAATTCCTTCGGTGAGATTTTGCGCGAAGCCGCTAGGAGCGACGTCCAGCAATTTTCCGGTGAAGTCGGTGTCCAGCGCGGAACTGCTGACCCACAGGTCGAGGGAGACGGGTCCGGTGATTTCGGTGTCGCGAGTGAGCGGCGGGGTGCTGAAGACCAGGACGTCGCTGCGCGACTCCATGGAGCTTTGGTCCTGCGGGCCGATGCCGGTGGGCAAAGGTCCGCAGCAGAGCGGGCCGCCGATGGAGGGCGCGGGATTTTCTGGATCGTAGACGTAGCGGTCGGGTTTTTCACTGGCGGGCGGAGTGGTGTCCAGAATGCCGTTTCCGCTGGAGGTGTTGGCGGCGCCGGCGCTGTGGAGGTAGTAGGAAGTTTTGCTGGCGCGCGCGAGAGGCCAGTCGTCTTCATCGCGCCATTCGTTTTTGCCCATGACAAAAATTCTTACCGGCTTGTCGTGGTCCGCGCCATTGGGTTGATCCTTCAAGAGCCAGTCGTACCAGCGCAGCATGGCATCGTCGAGGTCGAAGGGAGCCTTGTCTCCGAAATCCACGGCGCCGATTTTTCGGTCGTGCGCGTCCCCAGCGTGGCCGCCCAAATAAACTAATAAGCGCTGGCCTTTTCGCGAGGCATCGCTTCCCGCTTCGGTTTTGAGGCGTTGATAATTCCGGAGTGTGCCGCCGAGGAAAATGTCGTACCAGGCGCCGAAGCCAAAGACCGGCACTTGAATCTGGGAATAGTGATCTTCGATGGAGATTTGCTTCCAATATTCATCGAAGGCGGGATGCGCTAGCCAATCGGTGAAGTAGGGCGCGACGCCTGTGACGGAAACCGGATCAAGCACGGGATAGGATGTCAGCGGTAACTTTGCCGTCCAGGCTACGGCGTGGCCGCTGGAATCGACGCGGCGGTGCATGGTGTCGGTGGCCAGGCCGGTGGTCCACGACTCGTTAAACCACTGCTCGAATGCGCCGCCTTGGTAAGTCCAGCCGTCGTGATAGTTGGATGCAGTAACGTTGGGGCTGATGCCGGCAAGGTGCGGCGGATGGGCGATGGCGGCCAGGTATTGCGTGGCGCCGACGTAGGAGCCGCCGAACATTCCGACTTTGCCGTTGGAATACGGCAAAGCCGCGGCCCATTCCACGGTGTCGTAGCCGTCCTGCGATTCGTTTTTGAAGGGATACCACTCGCCTTCGGATGTGTATCGTCCGCGGACGTCTTGAGCGACGACGACGTAGCCGCGCGCGGCGGCTTTCAAGCCAAAATTCATTTCGCCGGTCTTGTCATAGGGTGTGCGGACCAGCAGCACGGGAAATTTTCCTTCAACGTTGGGGCGGTAGATATCGGCGCGGAGGGTGACGCCGTCGCGCATTTTGGCGGGGACGTTGCGCTCGGCGGTGATTTCATATTTTTCGGCGGCTTGCGCGGCGGTACCAGAGGCAAACAGCAAAGCCGCAGCGGAGAGCAGCTGCGCAAGAATTTTGTAGCAGGGCCTCCGAGTGTGTGCAGCGGATGCGGATTTCACGATGTCCCTCCTGAAAATACTGGAAATGTTGCGCGGACGCAGCGTAGGGCCCTCGTAGACCTCTGTCAACCACATCTCGCAGGTTGTCGGGAAAAAACCGTATGGACCTTGATATGTGAGTCGAGTATTTCTGTTGTTTGACTGGTTTTAACAACCAGGTGTCAAACAACTGGGAGGCTGACATGATTAAGAAAGCGGAAGGCGGATACAAGGTGCTGTCGGAAAAAGGTAAGAATCTCGGCGGTCCTTACAAGACGAAGAAGGAAGCGGAGAAAAGGTTGCAGCAGGTGGAATATTTCAAGCACAAGAAGTGAGGTGGGGAATATTTGGCGGCGCTTCAAAAAGAAAGACCCACCCTCAGAAATGCGAGGGCGGGGCACCCACCCTTCGCCTGCTATCGCGGGCTCAGGGTAAACAGGCGACGTTGCGGATTAAGTTTGCGCCGTCCAGCTCACTCTTAGAGGGGCTTGGGGTGAGCGGCTAGGGCTTCGCGGAAGGCCGCGACGTTGGATTTGTCGACTACGGCTGTGCCGGTGTCGACGAAGGTGGGCATGGGCGCAACCGGTGCGGTGCGCCAGTCCTTGAATTCGTGGACGGCGTTGTGGTGCAAATCGTCGAGGAATTTCAGGCCGTAGTAACTCATGACGTAAGGTTTCTGCGCGATGGTCGCGGCAATCACCCCTCTTTCCACGAAGTCCAGAGTTTCGGGATCTTTGTCGAACGCAACGATGGGAATTTTTCCGCCTTGATCGAGGCGGTGTAACGCCTCGGCGGCTCCCGATCCACCGGAAGCTTCCAGGCAGATGATGCCATCGACTTTTTCCTTGGCGTTTTTGACCAGCAGGGCTGAGATCTGGTCGTTGGCGCTGCGGGGATCGCCTTTATCGTCGATGGTCTGGGCTATTTTTATGCCAGGATATTTTTTGAGGCCGTCATTGACGCCGCGGACGCGTTCATCGAGGTTGAATTGGCCGGGAATGGAAACGATTACGACTCGTCCCTGGCCCTTTAACAAATCGCCCATACGCTTGGCGCTTTCCATTCCGGCGCGATAATTGTCGGTGCCGATAAACGTCAGCCTTTTGGAGGTGGGCGCATCCGAATCGATGCAAATCACGGGAATGCCCGCGGCAACGGCGCTGTCGATAGCGTCTTTGAACAGGTCCACGTGCGAAGCGGAAATCAATATTCCCGAGGGATTTTCAGCCACGGCCTTTTTAAAAGCAGCCAGCTCGTCTTCTGGTGAAAACTTCTCCGGCCCGGCGAACTCAGCCTTGACGCCCAGCCATTTGGCGGCATCCTGAAAGCCGGCTTCAGCCTCCTGCCAGTAGGGCAGATTCACGTTGGTGGAAATAAAAACGTAGCGCTCGTCTTTCTGGTGATACGACTCGGACCCGCAAGAAGCCAACGAGATCCCCATGGCCAGAATGGCGCATGCACAAATTCCCAAGCGAAGTGGGTTCATGAGATTTCTCCTTTGCCAGGTGAGGACGCTTTCAGTGCTGGGAGTACGCTCGGCACAGCAACCACACAAGCAAACACCCTCGGAATGGCCAGAGCCTATCATAAAGTTGGGCCACTGAGTGACCGGCTTGCCACGCGGAGGCCCAACCGGCGGCATGCGGAAGTGGAAGCGAAGTGGTTCGGTAATCTTTTGGTTACCAGTATCCAGGTACCCTTACTTCTAAAAAATTCTATGCTCCATAATCGCAAGTACTTTGTTTTGTGCGACACCTGATTGCTGACGGCACAGCTTTGTTCCAAATGTGACGCGGGATTCGGGCGGTGTACGCATTTGGAACGATTGTGTTCATCCAAGATGCCAGCGAAGTGCGGGTGTGCAGGCGATTAAACCTTTGGTCAACGAGAATTTCATCGTAATTGCGTTGTTCGCGGCGACCTCTCTGGTGGCCGGTTTCTTCGCGTATATCTACACCATCAAGCGGCAAACGTATCTGCTGCTGTGGACTTTTGGCTGGCTGCTGTACGCCCTGCATTATCTGGGGCCGGTTTTGCGGCGATGGGTTCCCGAGGGGCCGCTGGAAACGTCGTTGAGCCGCTGGATTTATGCGCTGGCGTCGATCTGCTTTTTTCTGGGTGTGCAACTGTACGCGCAACGTAAGCCCTGGGTGCTGCAGGCGGCGATTACCGCCGTGGTACTGGGAATTTGGTCGGCGGGAAACTCGCTGCACCTGATTTCCGTGCCGGTGGTGATTCCATCGGCGGCGCTGTTCCTGGCGATCGCGATTCTTTTCTGGCAAGAGAGCCGGCGGCAGGAGACGCTGGCGGACAATCTGTTGGCGCTATCGTTTGCGTCGTGGGCCATCCTGCGGCTGTCGCTTTATCTATTCCTGCAACACGCCGGCGAGGGACAGCAGGCAGCAATGCGGTCCATTGCGGCGGCGCCGTCGGCGTTCGTGGCCATGTTGATGGTGATGGCCCTGTACGAAGAAGAAAAGCGGCGCGTCGAGCGCAACATGCTGGCACTTTCGAATCTGAACCTGGCCACTTCGAGTTTCGTGGGCGGGGAAATCCAGCGAATGCTTTCGCAGGCGCTGGACCGGGTGCTGGGGGTGGTGCGGCTGCCGTCGGGTGCGCTTTTTCTGCATCACGGTGACCCCCAAGGGCCGACCTGCGTTGTGGCCGTGGGCTTGAATGACGATTTCAGCCGGTCGGTGCAGGAAGAGCAGTTGGATGATTACTTCGTGGGGCTGGTGGCGCGACTGGGCGGGCTGCTGGGATTTCGCGACCTGCGGGACGATTCGCTTGCGGCGTTGGACAAGGAGCCGGCGATCCGGCGGTTTCGAGAGATCGCGCTGGGCCAGGGACTGCGCAGCATCGTCGCGATCAGTTTGCAAGCCAAGGAAAACGCGTTCGGAGTTTTATTGCTGGGGACTTCCGATAGCCGCAAGTTCACGCCTGCGGAGCTGCGCCTGTTGCTCGCTCTGGGGCACCAGATCGGGATGGCGGTGGAGAACAGCTACCTGATCCAGCAGACTTCGCGGCGCTCGGAAGAATTGCACGTGCTGAACGAAATCGGGCGAGCGCTGAGCTCGACGTTGAATAAGGAAGATCTGCTGCGCAAAGTGTGGGAAGAACTGCGGCGGCTGTTTGACGTGGAGAATTTTTATATCACCTCGCTGGACCCCGCCAGCGACGAGATGACCTTTGATCTGGAGATGATCGACGGGGTGCGCATGCCCAAGCGCACGCGGCCATCGGGCAATCACCTTTCCGAATACATCATCCGCACGCGACAGCCGGTTTTGATTCGCGAGAATTATCTGGAGGCGGTCAAGAAACTGGGTGTCGAACCGATTCGCACCGGGGGATGCTTCTGCGGCGTGCCGCTGGTGGCCTATGACCGGGCTATCGGAGCGATGGCGGTTTTTTCGGATCACGAACGCACTTTTGACGAAGGGCACCTGGAGCTGCTGCGCGTGCTGGCCAGCGAAGCGAGCATCGCGATCGAAAATGCGCGGTTGTTCCAGGAAGAGCGCACCAAGGCGCGGCACCTTTCGCTGCTGAATATTATTTCGCGGAACGCCATCGCCACGCTGAATCCCGACGAAATGCTGGCGAAAATCGCGGTGCAGCTGGAAGAAGGGCTGACCTACGACCACATCGGGATCGCGGTGCTAGATTACTCGACGCGCGAAATCGTGGTGCAGGCCGAAGCGGGCAAGCGGCGCGGCAGCGTGGGGCAGCGGATTCCGCTGGGCGCGGGACTGATCGGGCACGTGGCGCGCAACGGGCAGATGGCGTTTTACCACGGGGCGAATATCGCGGACGCGGCGCTGAAACCGCTGCTGCCGGACACGGCTGCGGCGGTGGCATTGCCGATTTTCTACGCCGAGCAGCTGCACGGAATACTGTTCGTGGAGTGTTCAGTACCTACGGAGTTTTCGGACGAAGAGATTTTGCTGCTGCGCACACTGGCGGACCTGGTGGCGGCCGCGCTGCACAATGCGGTTACTTTTCAGAAAGCGCAGGAGCAAGCGATCACCGACGGGCTTACGGGCGTCAAAACCCACCGCTTCTTCATGGAAGCGCTGTCGGCGGAGTGGAAGCGGTCGACGCGCGCGGCGCGGGCCTTCGCGCTGGTGCTGATGGACCTGGACCGCTTCAAATTCGTGAACGATTTTTACGGACATCTGGAAGGCGACCTGGTGCTGCAGCGGGTGGGGCACATCCTGGAAACGAACTGCCGGCGTTCCGACGTGGTGGCGCGCTATGGCGGAGACGAGTTCGTGATCCTGATGCCGGAAACGAATATGGAGCACGCGCGGCAGCTGTCTTCCAAGCTGCGCGGATGTGTGGCGGTAGATTCATTGCTGCGCGAGAAAAATATCAGCGCGAGTTTCGGCATCGCATGTTACCCGCTGCACGGATCTTCGCCGCAGGAACTGATTCAGGTGGCCGACGCGTCGATGTACTTGTCCAAGCACCAGGGCGGGAATACCGTTTCGACCGCCGATCACTTCGACCCCAACGAAGCGAAGAAATGGAAACGGGACGTGCTGGAGGCGTATCTCGGAGTTACGTTGAAGAGATTGTTTTCCACTGGCCCGGAGGCTTTTGAAGAAATTTATTCGCGGCTGAAACAATTTACGGAATCGCTGGCGTTGACGGAACCGGTGACGGACAAGCCGGTTGTGGCTATCGAAGGGCCGCAGGCATTGCCGCAAGCGGTGCTGGATACCGTGACGTCGCTGGCTTTCGCGATCGACGCTAAAGACCATTACACGCAGGGCCATTCGCAAAAGGTTTCCGCCTATGCGGCGCTGATCGCGGAGTCGATGAACATGACGGACGCTGAGGTGGAGGAAATCCGGCTGGGAGCGGTGCTCCATGACATCGGCAAG
Source organism: uncultured Acidobacteriota bacterium (assembly GCA_963819625.1). Classification (GTDB taxonomy): domain Bacteria; phylum Acidobacteriota; class Terriglobia; order Acidiferrales; family UBA7541; genus Acidiferrum. The sequence goes on along the minus strand of CAWFWY010000011.1, from coordinate 1,035,676 downwards.
GTGGGCATTCCGGAGATTATATTGAATAAGGGCGGCGCGCTGAATCCTGAGGAATGGGAGACCATGAAGTCGCACGTGATTTTTGGCGCGAAAATACTTGAGCCGCTGACGCCGCTGGCGCGTATTCGTGAGATGGTGCTGCATCATCACGAATTTTTTGATGGCTCAGGCTATCCGGACGCGTTGACGGGGCGTGATATTCCGCTGGGCGCGCGCATTATTGCGGTGGCGGATGCGTACGACACGATTACCAGCGACCGGGTGTACAAGAAGGGGCGTCCTTCGGTGGATGCACTGAAGGAGTTGGAGCGTTGCGCCAATGCGCAATTCGACGCCAGCATCGTGGAAATTTTTGTGCAGACCATGCGGCAATTGCCGAACCCCATTATTGAGGTTGCGGCGGTGGCGCCCACACCGCATTCCTGATGCGGCGGTTGTAAGCGAGCGGGCGCGGCTTAGCGCTTCTCGAGTTGAACGTCTTTGATGGGCAAATCCCAGTGAGCGTCTAAAATTTCGAAGCGGCGTTGCTCTTCCTTCTTAAAGGTTTCCTGGTCGGGATAAAGCTGGCGGGCCAGCGCTTCGCTGTCGAAATTATCGTTGGCGATGGCGGCGCTTTTGAAGACGATGGTGACGCGGTAGTCCCAGCGGCCGTCCTCGGTGCCGTGGAGGCGCGGGGAAATCATACTGACGCGCAGAATGCGGCCCAGCTCCGTTTCTTTTTTCAACACCGGGTAGTGATTTTTCTTGAAGAGCGTCAGGAACTCCTCGGCGTGTCCCCATTTTACTTTGTAATAGTATTCGACGACGAACGGTTCGTCTTTGGCGTCGGCGGCTGAGCCGCTTTGCGTTGGGGCGGCGTAGGCGCGTTGCGCGGGCGTGAGCGCGGCGGTTAACGCGGCGATTAAGAAGAGCGCCAGGGCTACCAGCTTGATTGGCGTGCAGTTCATTGAAGTTTGCCTCCGTGCCGTTTTCTTCGTATGCGTTCCGGACTGGGATAGTACCGCGAGAATTTGGGCGCGTCGAACTTTTCGATTGGTGGCAAGAGCAAGGGTAAAATCCCCACGGGCAAAATCGGCACGTGGGACACCCGGTGCGCGGCGGCACGCTTGTTGGTTGCCAAGGTCATGTGGATGAACGCCGGTGGCTTGCGCAATAATCGAGACGCCAGACCGGGTTTGCCAAATGCGGGCAGGCAGGCCACACTAGGATTGTCTTCGTGATGTAGTTTCCTGCCCACTCCCGCCTGGGCTTTTCGTTCAGTTTCCGCACTGACACTTTTGTTATACGGTCGATGATGTAGATAATAGGCGCCGCTTCGAAGCGCGCTGCAGCACGGATGATTGGGCTGGATCGTAGGTTGGAGCGGGGGTAATGAAGTGCCTAAGCAAAGGAAAAAACCGATCCGGAAAGCGGGCGCGAGCAGCCTGCGCGCCCGCGTGGCCGAACTGGAGGAGACGCTGCGGGCCATCGACGAGGGCGCGGCAACGGTGGCGAATGACGGTACGGTGCTGTACGCGAACCGAAGCTTTGCTGAAATTTTCGGTGTGCCGCTGGGAAAATTTGTCGGCAGCGCACTGAGCGATTCCGTCTCTGGTGACGACCAAAAGGTGTTGAGTAGCCTGATCGCGGATGCCAATGGCGGCGTGGTGCGCGGGGAAATTCGGCTGCACGCCCACGGCCAGCGTCCGCGCACCGTTCGTCTGGCGCTCAGCCCGATTGGCGAGCAAGGCGGGCATACCATCTGCGTTGTGGCCACCGAGCTTACCGAATTGGTGGAGACCAACGAAGCGTTGCGCGTCAGCGAACATTCCTTGCGGCAGCTTTCCGCGCGGCTGCTGAAACTGCAGGACGAAGAGCGCAGGCGCATTGCGCGCGACCTGCACGACACCACCGGGCAAAAAATTGCGGTGCTGTCGATGGCGCTGGACCGGCTGAGCAAACAGGTGGACCCCAGAAAAAACGACGTTAAGGAAACATTGCTGGAGTCCCGCGAGGTGCTCGGTAAAATCGGCGAGGAGATTCGGACGCTGTCTTACTTGCTGCACCCTCCGCTGCTGGACGAATGCGGGCTGGCCTCGGCGGTGCTTTGGTACGCGGAAGGATTCAAGAAACGCAGCGGGATACAGTTGAATGTAACGATTGATGAGGAACTGGTGCGGCTGTCCATCGACGCGGAGACCGCGCTGTTTCGCGTGGTGCAGGAGAGTCTGACGAACGTGCATCGTTATTCGGGGAGCGCCAGCGCGGACATTCGAATATTCAACGCGGGCGGCAACGTCAACCTGGAAATCGTCGATTACGGCAAAGGCATTCGCGCGGCGACGGACTTTTCCACTTTTGCCGGAGTTCCTTCTCTGGGAGTCGGAATCCCGGGCATGCGCGAAAGGATTCGCCAATTGGGCGGCGAACTGGAAGTAAAATTTGGAAACGAAGGCACGCGGGTGACAGCCTCGTTGCCGTTGGCGGCGGCTCCGGAGAATTTGACTGGAGACTCCAGCACCGCCAAGCTTTTGGCCAAAGCCGCAGAGGACCAAAGGTAAACGCCCGAGATTGCCGCGGTGTGGTGAATGTGGTCGAGTTTTCTTCGCGAAGTCCAGTAAGTTTTTCGCAAATTTTTTCCCTACAGCCTTTCCCCGATTGCCGCAGTCGTTGAGAAAGCAAACCATAAAAGTGGAGCAAGTAATGATGTGGCGAAAGCCGCGCTCCTATCCCAAACAAGTCGAGGCAAGTGATGAGTGAAAAACAATTGAATGGACTCCGCGTAGCGATTCTGGCTACCAACGGATTTGAAGAAGCCGAATTGATTGAACCGCGCAAGGCGCTGGACGAGGCCGGTGCGCGGACAACCGTAATCGCGCCGAAGAGCGGCAAAATTCAGGGCATGAAGCATGACGAAAAATCGCAGAGCGTTCCGGTGGATACTACGCTGGGCAACGCGAATCCCGCCGATTTCGATGCCGTGCTGTTGCCCGGAGGCGCGCTGAACGCCGACGCGCTGCGGGTGGAGCAGGCGGCACAGAAATTTGTTCAGGAGATGGACCGCGCGAAAAAGCCCATCGCGTTTATCTGCCACGCGCCGTGGCTGCTGGTTTCGGCGAAGCTCACCAAAGGGCGCACGCTGACGAGCTATCACACGATTCAGGATGACCTGGTCAACGCCGGGGCCAGGTGGGTAGACAAGGAAGTGGTGCGCGACGGCAATTTTGTGAGCAGCCGCCAGCCCACGGATATACCGGCGTTCAACCGCGAAATGATCGCTCTATTCGCGGAACCCAAGGCCCGCGCGCGCTCGGCGTCGTAGAATCCCCGCGTGAGTTGTTTCCCCGCACGACTCAATCCCCGGGAATTCCCCCGGCCGTTACCGGCCGGGGGAATTCTTTTTTCGAGCGAATGATTATCGCGATTCGCGATTTATCCTTCACGCTGCTTGTAACTCCGCGGCGCTATCGCATAAAATTCAGATTCTTCACGCCGGGTCATTCTTGAAGGAGCTTCATGTCTCATCGCATTGCGGCAAAAATCACGGGTGTGGCGGGTTGTGTTCCGCCCAAGGTGCTCACCAACGCCGACCTGGAAAAGATGGTGGCGACCAACGACGAGTGGATTCGCACACGCACGGGCATCCGAGAGCGGCACATCGTGGAGAAGGGCGTGCCTACTTCAACGTTGGCGGTGGAAGCGGCGAAAATCCTGCTGGAGCAGACGAAAACAGATCCCGACAGAAATTGGGATGATCATCGTGGCTACCGTTACGCCGGACATGATGTTTCCGGCGACGGCCTGCGTGGTGCAGGAGCAGCTGGGCGCGACGAAAGCGTGGGGCTTCGATCTGTCCGCTGCGTGCGCGGGGTTTGCGTATGCGCTGACCGTTGGCTCGCAATTCGCGGCCGGAGCGCACAAGAAAGTTGCTGGTGATCGGCAGCGATACGATGAGCTCGATCATCGATTATAAGGATCGCGGGACGGCCATTTTGTTTGGCGATGGCGCGGGCGCGGTGTTGCTGGAGCCGGCGGGAGACAACGAAGGGATTCTGGATTTTGCACACGACGTGGACGGTTCCGGCGGAAAATTTTTGTATATGCCGGGCGGCGGGTCGCTGAATCCCACCTCGCACGATACCGTGGACAAGAATATGCACGTGGTGCACCAGGAAGGCTCGCAGGTTTTCAAGTACGCGGTGCGGCGGATGGCGGAGCTGGCGGTGGAGTCTGCTGGAGCGCAACGGATTCAAGAGCAGCGATCTGGCGCTGGTGGTGCCGCATCAGGCGAACCTGCGCATCATTCGCGCGATGCAGGAGCGGCTGGGAATTGACGATTCGAAAGTGATGGTGAATATCGACCGCTACGGCAACACCACTGGGGGCACGATACCGCTGGGATTGCGGGACGCGCAAGCGCAAGGGTTGCTGCACAAAGGCGACCTGGTGTTGCTGGTGGCGGTGGGCGCGGGGTATACGACCGGCGGAATTTTGATGCGCTGGGCGTATTAGGAATTTGGCGGGATTTTTCTGGCGGCGGCTGTAAACAAAAAGCGCGCGTTGTTCGCGCGCTTTTTTCGATCGAGTCAGGTGGAGGAGCCGGCTTAGCAGCTGCGCATCGCGGCGGTCAGCTCCATGTTGGCTTGCAGGCGCTGGCCAACCTGGACCGCTGCGTAACGGGCGCAGATGGCGCCTTCGCGTTCGCTCCATGCGGCGACGACCGGAACGCGGGCGCCGACCAGCATGTCTACGGCGCGAATCACGCCGTAATAGAAGCGCACTAGGCTCAGGCTTCCGCCGGCTGGGCCGAGGTCCGGGGTGAGCTCGTGGAGGCCTGCGAATTGGCCGAAGTCGGCGGCGCGTAGCGGACGATTCTCCGCGTCGGCAGCAGCGAGGACGGATTCGGACACCGGCTGAGAAGCAACACTGGCCAGCACAGCACGCCAGTAGTACATCCCGAATTGGGATATGGCGACGGTCGAGATTGCGAAGAGCATGGCGGCGAACATCCTTTTTGCCTCACGCGTATTGTGCCGGGTGTATGTGTTTGGGCCTATAGCTCGCAAGTACCAGCGGGGGTAGGACCGGCGGGTAAGTAATTGTTAGGGCTTGGTTTAGGCAGCTTGCTACGGCAATAGCGGTTTTGTGGGGATTGCGAACCTGAACCCCGATTGCTATTCTTCTCGCCCCGAATGAGGAATTGTGCATGACAAGAAGAACAGCCGAATGGAGATCGTTGTCGAGATAACTCAGATAATCGCTAAGCGTTTGGAAGCGATGCCTCCAGAAGAGAGGACGAAACGTCTATCCGCGTTCAGGGATACGGTTAAGGGTGACGCGAGGCCCGCAAGAAAATCGTTGAGGATTCGGATGTCCAAATCAACAGGAAAGATGGCTGCGATGCGTATAGTCGGCTTGGCGCTAGTTTCTGTTTTTGCTTTCTCTGCGACACGAGTTTGCGCCGACGAAACAACGGAGCGCGTGGCCGACCGGCGGGCCATCGTCATCGTTCTTACTTCGCAGCAAGAAGCTTGGAATCGCGGCGACGTGGACGCGTTTCTGGTGGGCTACTGGCATTCGCCGGAGCTGACGTTTTCGGGGAGCAGCGGTGTCTCGCGCGGGTGGGACGGTGTGCTGGCGCGGTATAAAAAGAATTATCCCGATCGGGCTGCGATGGGGCAGCTGGATTTTTCCGACCTGGAATTTCGTTTTCTGGGCGCGGATCATGCGCTGGTGTTGGGACGCTGGCATTTAAAACGGGAAAAAGGCGAAATTGGCGGTGTATTTTCTCTAGTGTGGCAGCGCTTTCCGGAAGGCTGGCGGATCATTCACGATCACACCAGCGCGAACGAGGCCGCTAGATAGTCGATGAGAAAAATTTAAGTGAGCTTTGTGGACCGGCAACTCGCGGACTCGAACTGCAGGACTTGAACTCCAGCGCTTCAACTACAGCAGTTGAGCTACAACACTTCCAGAATTTCTTCGTAGCGCTTGAACGGCGGAATCAAATACGCGCCGGCCAATTCGGTGCGGGCCCATGCCAGCATTTTGCGCGCGAGATCGAATCCGCAATCGCGCGCCGCGGTGCCTGCGTCTTCCATCGATTTCAATACAGCCGGCGGGATGACAATGCCGGGCACTTCGTTGTTCAGCCGCAGCGCCTGCTTGTAGCTGTTGAGCGGCCACACGCCAATCAGCACGGGAATCGCCGGCGGGCCGCCCAACTTTTTCAGAAATGCGTACCAGTGCTCGGGATCGAAGAGCGGCTGGGTCATGGCGAAGTGCGCGCCGGCTTCCACCTTTGCGTGGAAGCGCTCGATTTCGCCGTCGAGATCGTCGGCTACCGGATTGAGCGCCACGCCAATGGTAAAATTTGTCGCGCCGCCTAAAGTTTTTCCGGCCCAGTCGGTGCCCTGATTCAGGCGGTGCAACACTTTCACCAGGCCGACGGAATCGACTTCGTAAACGCCGCTGGTTTCGGGATAGTCGCCGACCGACGGCGGATCGCCGGTGATGGCCAGCACGTTGCGCACGCCGCCGACCGTCCACGCGCCCAGCAGCATGGCCTGCAATCCGATGATGTTGAGGTCGCGCGTGGTGAGGTGCGGGACGGTTTCGACGCCGCGGGCTTCCAGCGCGCCGGCGACGATCAGCGCGTCCATGCCCACGCGGGCCATCGTGCCGCTGTTGATGTCGATGGCGTCGACGCGGCCGGAAGTCATGATGTTGTCGACCTGCTCGTAAACACGGTCGAGCGAAATGCCTTTGGGCGGATCGATCTCCACGCAGACGGTGAATTCCTTGTTCTGCAATTTTTTCCAGAACTTGCTTTCCGGTTCGCGCTCGGTCACGGCAACCGGGCGAGCCACGTGCTCCACGTGACCACGGCTGCTTTCACGGGACGCAGCGATTTCACCGCGTCGGCCATGGCGCGAATATGCGCCGGCGTCGTTCCGCAGCAGCCGCCCAGGATGCGCACGCCCATGGCGGCGGCTTCGCGCGCGAACAGCGCAAAATATTCCGGCGAGGATTTCGGATAGACGATGCGGTCGCCTTCGCGCTTGGGAAATCCGGCGTTGGGCATGCCGCTAACGCGCACGTCCGCGACTCCGGCCAATTCCTGCAGGATGGGCAGCAGGGCTTGCGGGCCGAGCGTGCAATTCGCGCCGATCACCTGCACGTTTTTATTTTTCAGTTGCGCCGCGGCGTCGGCGGGGCGCAAATCGCCGAAGGTGGTGCCTTCTTCGGAATAAGTGAGCTGCGCGACGATGGGCAACCGGAAAAGGAGCGAATCGCGTCGATGGCCATGAGCAGCTCTTCGATGTACGCAAATGTTTCGAGGATGTAGAGGTCCACGCCGCGCTCTTCCAGTGCCAGCGCCTGTTCGTAGAAAATTTCCTGAATCTCTTCCGGCTCGGGATGGCGCGACTGCACGCCCAGGCCGCAGCGGGCCCATCGAGCCGGCGATCAGCACTTCGCGGCTGGCGGATCGCGGGCTTCGCGGGCGATTTTCACGCCGCGGCTGTTGAGGCGCTGCACTTCATCGCCAAGGCCGAGAGGCGCGAGCTTGAAGCGGTTGGCGCCGAAAGTATTGGTCTCGATGATCTGCGCGCCGGCTTCGATGTAGGCCTGGTGGACGCGGAAGACGGCTTCGGGCTCGTTGGTATTCAGCTCGTCGAAACAGCGCTGCGGGCCCACGGTTTCGTGCAGCAGCGAGCCCATCGCACCATCGGCGATGAGAATGGCCTCTTTGAGACGATCGTTGAAATCTTGGATCTTCAATTTACTTTTCCCGGATATTTATTTTCAGCGGCGAAAATTGCGCTCAACGTTTTTGGTCCATCAGGCTGGCGACGGTGCTCATCAAATCGTACTTGGTCAGGATTTCGAATCGCGCGTTACCCATGTCCACGAAGACCGCCGGATTTTCGTGGCTCAGGATGTAGGTGACGCGCTCGACGGGCGCGCTGCCGGGAATCTGCGGCAGCGGTTTGCTCATGACTTCGCGGACCACCAGTTTGCGCAGGTCTTTGCCTTGCAGCGCCAGGTTCAGTATCTGGTCCTCGTAGATCGTGCCGATAGGCAATTCTCTTCGAACACCGGGATCTGCGAAATGTCCTGTTCCTGCATGGTCTTCAGCGCGTGAAAAACGGTCTGGTACGGACGCGCGATGATCAGTTCTCGCGCTTTTCGCGTGGAGTGCTTGGCGTGCGACCACTTCGGCCGCGGTGATCGTCACCGCCGCTTCCACGTAGCCGCGTTCGCGCATCCATTCATCGTTGTAAACCTTGCTGAGGTAGCGCATGCCGGTGTCCGGCAGCAGCGCCACGACGAAGGCTTCCGGGCCGAGGTCTTTGGCCAGGCGCAGCGTGGCGGAAATGCATCCGCCGCCGGAGCCGCCGGTGAACAGGCCTTCCATCTTCACCAGGCGGCGCGCCATGACGAAGCATTCCTCGTCGTTCACCTGCAGCACGTCGTCGAGAATCTTCAAGTTCATGGTGGTGGGAAAAAAATCCTCGCCGATGCCTTCCACCACATAGGTTTTGGCCTTGATGGTCTTGCCGGTTTTCACAAAGTCGTAATAGAGCGATCCGACCGGATCGACGCCGATAATTTTTACGTTGGGATTTTTCTCTTTCAGGTAGCGGCCCACGCCGCTGACCGTGCCGCCGGTGCCCATGCCGCAGACGAAGTGCGTGACTTTGCCTTCGCTGTCTTCCCAGATTTCCGGGCCGGTGGTGCAGGTAATGGGCTTCGGGATTCATCGGATTGTCGTACTGATTCGGATAGTAGGAATTGGGAATTTCGCGCGCCAGTTTTTTGGCCACCGAATAGTAGCTGCGCGGATCGTCCGGCTCGACTGCCGTGGGGCACACGATCACTTCGGCGCCCAGCGCCTTCAGCAGATCCACTTTTTCCTTGGATTGCTTGTCGGTGATGGTGAAAACCATTTTGTAGTTGCGCACCGCGGCGACCAGCGCCAGACCCATGCCGGTATTGCCCGAAGTGCCTTCGATGATGGTGCCGCCGGGCTTCAGCAGGCCTTTTTTTTCGGCGTCGTCGATCATGGTGATGGCGATGCGGTCTTTCACCGAGCCGCCCGGATTGATGTAGTCGGCCTTCACATAAATCTGCGGCTTGAGCCCCTGATTGATGCGATTCAGGCGCACCAGCGGGCGTGTGTCCGATGGCCTCCAGAATGTTGTTACACTTCATCGCGTTCGCGGGCTGCGGCGAGCCCGAAACTTACGTTGTGCTGAAGACATGATTTATTCAGTTTAGCATGCGACCCCGGCCTGCAACGAAGCCGCGGTCCGCCAGCGCAGTAACCCGTCAAACAACAGCGCAAAGTGTGTCTCTGCGCAAGCAACCAGCAATCCAACTTCGTAGGCAACCAAGAATCGTCAACCTCGCAGCTCCACGCAACCTTGTAACGGCTTAACCTACTTAATTTAATTGGATCGACGGATTCATGTATCCACACTGACGTCGGATATCCTAATGACTCAGCGCAGCCGCGTCTAGCAAAAAATGGCAGAAGAAAGCACAGCGAAGGAGAAACCAACGTGGCTCGTCAGAATATTTCCAGCGGCACGCCGTGGGAACCGATCGTCGGCTATTCGCGCGCCGTGCGCGTCGGCAACATCATTGCCGTCTCCGGCACCACCGCGACCGGCCCCGACGGCAACATTGTCGGCGTGGGCGATGTCTACATCCAGACGCTGCAAACCATCAAAAATATCGAAGCCGCGCTGGTCCAGGCCGGCGCGAGCCTGCAAGGATGTCGTGCGCACCCGCATGTTCGTCGTCGACATCGCCGAGTGGGAAAAAATCGGCCGCGCCCACGGCGAAATTTTCTCCGCCATCCGCCCCGCCACCAGCATGGTGCAGGTCAGCAAGCTAATCTCCCCCGACATGTTGATCGAAATCGAAGCCGACGCCGTCCTCTCTTAGCACGATTCCGCGCGCCAGCTCCACCGCGCAACCGTCATTCCGACCGAAGCAGCCAGTTTCTTCCTTTCACTGGCTCGCGTTGCGGTTTGCGCAGCGCAGCTTCGATGGGATCCACCGCATCCTCGCTGAACTCCTACTCGCCAGATCGATTACCACCGCGCCCGAATCCGATACGTCAGCACCGAAGTCCCATCCTTCTCTCACCGGCACATGAAACTGCGCGCCGCGAACGCCGCCGTCTTCGTCGACTTTATAAGTCGACGACAGCATCTCCCAGTCCCCGCCAATCGGTTCGTTCACTTCCACCACCACCGGCGCGTCCTTGTGATTTCGCAGCGTAATTTCGAATTCCATTTCCCAGGTGTGACCGTCGATGCGCTTGTAGTCCGTCTGCTTGCGCTCGGCCACGATGTCAAACGCATTGCCGATGTGCACCGTCACCGTTTCATCTTTGGGCGTGTGGTCGATGCGATCTTCGCCGATGAACAGCACTCCGCCCTTCGAATCCTTCTGGTACACGCGCACATTTCCGGCCGGCATCGGCATGCCCAGCCCGGCTTTCTGCTCATTTTTGAATTTGTAGTACACCAGCACCGGATCTTTCAGCGGCGAGCCGGGATTCTGCGGCGTTGTGGTAGTAGTAGTTTTGCCCGTTCACGACGAAAAACTTTTTCAGTCGGCACGCCCGCTGCCTTGCAACAGGCTGATCTGCTTGGTTTCCTGGTCTTCGATCGAGGTGCGGCGTCCCAGCGTGTACAGGTGATATTCGCTGAAATTTTCCTGCTGGAACTGCGCTGCTGTTTTCTTCAGCGCCGGCAATCCCACCGGCCAGCTCCCATCCCTCGCCCACTCACCGGCAACCGATTCAAATCGCCCGCCACCAGTTGCAGCCGCGCATTGTGAAACGCCGTGCCGCTGGTATTGGCCAGCGTGACCCAGCCATCCAGGTCCGCCGCCTTATCGTCGCGGCCTACGGTCAAAACATAATCCGCGTTCCAGGAAAGATTCCCGCGCCAGGTACGACGCTTCGATCTGCTGCTTTCGCGCGCCGGAATTTTCCAGCGACATCAGCAGCGTGGGCCGTTCGTAAAGATTCGCCGGCACTTCGGGAAAGCGGTAACTCTCGTACGATCCGCCGGTCACGATGTCGTTGCCGATTTTCCACACCGGCCCGTTGTTGTCCGCCAGCAGCGTGGCTTTCACATCTTCATGCTTGGTTGCGCCATTTTCGCGAAAGGCGCACCAGGGTCACTTCTTTGCCGACGTATTTGTGCAGCAGCTTGGCCGGCTCCAGCAAATCGTATTCGTAATTCTGCTCGATCACGCTCAACTTGTCCGGGATCGGTCAGCGAACGGAAATGCACCGTCGCGGGATTGACGGTGGCGGCGATGTCCGCGAATTTCAGGCTGAAGGTTCCGGTCGGCAGGTTCAGCTGCCGCACATCGCGCACCAGCGCAATGTTGGAGTTGTAAACGGTCACATTCAGATCGCGTCTGATCGTTCAGCGTGGTGGATGCCGCGTTTTTTTCGCGAGCGGATTCGGTTTCCTGAGCCGCGTCGTTTTTGTGGCCGTGTCCCGCGGCGTAGATTGCGCCGCAGATACTGGAGCCGGCAAATATCGTGAGCGCGGCAGCAACAAGCTTGGTTTGTATCTTACGGCGCTGATTTTTCATCGCATCACCTCGTGCAGATAAATTCAAAGCTCGAAATGGCCTTTACCGCGCTTGCCGGCGCTACTATTTACCAACGGGCGCGAACGCGGTACTTCAGCACCGACGTGCCATCCTTGGCGACCGGCACGTGGAACTGCGCGGCGAACGCCGCGGTCTTAGTGGCTTTGTAGGTGGAGGACAGCATCGTCCAGTCGCCGCCGATCGGCTCGTTCACTTCCACCGTGACCGGCGTGTCCTTGTGATTGCGCAGCGTAATTTCAAATTCCATTTCCCACGTGTGCGAATCGATGCGCTTGTAATCGGTCTGCTTGCGTTCGGCGACGATGTCGAAGGCATTGCCGATGTGCACGGTGACGGTTTCATCTTTGGGAGTGTGGTCGATGCGGTCTTCGCCGATAAAGAGTACGCCGCCCTTCGAATCTTTCTGGTAGACGCGGACGTTTCCGGCGGGCAGGGGCATGCCCAGGCCGGCTTTTTGTTCATTCTTGAATTTGTAATAGACCAACACGTTGTCTTTCAGCGGCGAGCCGGGATTCTGGCTGTTGTGATAGTAAAAATCCTGTCCGTTGACGATGAAGATTTTTTCGGTGGGCACGCCGGTGCCCTGCAGCAGGCTGATCTGTTTGGTTTCCTGATTTTCGATGGAGGTGCGGCGGCCGAGAGTGTAGAGATGGTATTCGCTGAAATTTTCCTGCTGGAATTGCGCCGATGCCGGTGCCGCCATGTTTACGGCGTCGCGGGCCAGTTCGCGCATTTCATTTGGCTGCGGCAAGCGGTTTAGTTCACCGGCCACCAGCTGCAGGCGCGCGTTGTGAAAGGCGGTGCCGCTGGAATTCGCCAGGGTGACCCAGCCGTCCAGGTCGGCAGCTTTGTCTTCGCGGCCCACCGTCAGAATGTAGTCGGCGTTCCAGGAAAGGCTTTGCGCCAGGTAGGACGCTTCGATCTGCTGGCTTCGCGAGCCGGAATTTTCGAGGGACATAAGCAGCGTGGGGTGCTCGAACAAATTGGCGGGCACTTCCGGGAAGCGGTAACTTTCGGCGTAGATTCCGGTAACGATATCGTTGCCGATTTTCCAGACCGGGCCGTTGTTGTCGGCCAGCAGGGTGGCTTTCACATCTTCATGCTTGGTTTCGCCGTTTTCGCGGAAGGTGCGGACCAGGGTGACTTCTTTGCCGACATATTTGTGAAGGAGTTTGGCGGGCTCCAGCAAATCGTATTCGTAATTCTGTTCGAGGACGCTGAGCTTGTCGGGTTCGGTTAATGAGCGGAAATGAACGGTGGCGGGATTTACCGTGGCGGCTATGTCTTCGAATTTCAGGTTGAAGATTCCGCCGGACAGGTTTACCTGGCGGACGTCGCGGACCAGCGCGATGTTGGAATTGTATACGGTGACATTGAGATCGGTCTGGTCGCCAAGCGTGGTGGACTGCGCGTTTTTCTCGCGGCTCGCTTCGGTTTCCTGAGTGGTGTCCGCTTTGCCGTTCGAGCGGCCGTGAGACTTGCCGTAAATGGCGGTGCCGACGCCGGAGATCAGTAATACGCTGGCTGCCGCTGCAAGGAATCGGGCTGGGAATGTGCGGCGCTGGGTTTTCATAACATCACCTCGGTCAGAATTGTCGTTCCCTGTTAGAACGCGAGGGCCGGAATTTCTTGCAACGAAATCGTGGTCATTTTTGGGGCAGTGATTCGAGCTATTTATTCTTTGGCAGTGGTCCAGGTTGCGCCACCATCGCCGGTTGCAAATCGGGTGTTATTGCCGGTGCCGAAAATCGTGGCATGCAGTGCGTCTTCGGCGCGAATGCCGTCTATGTCGCCGGCGGTGATCGGTGAAACTATTTTGCTCCAGTGGCCGCCGCCGTCGGTGGTGCGCAGAATTGTTCCCGCGCGCCCGACCAGCCAGCACACCGCGTCACTGGGGGCCGAACCGGCCAGCAATTCAACCTTTGCGCCGCTGTTTTGCGGCGTCCAGGTAATGCCGCGGTCCGCGGAGCGTTCGATTTTTTCGCCAGCGCGCAAACGCCACAACACGGTGCCGCCGGGCGTGAGAATCAACTGCGAGTGTTTCATTTTCGAGTTCGTTTTCGCCTCGGTGGTTTTAGCGAGGCCGGCTTTGTCATTCTGCAGCGAAGCAGTGCTCTCGTAGTTGGCGGTAACTTGCGCTTGTTCGGTGGCCGCGGTCATTGCGTTTGCGCCGGCTTTTTTTTTCTGCGTGGCGTCGGCGCTCTGTTTTGCAGCGGTCCGGGCCGCCGGGGGTGGCGGAGCGGCCGGTGGCTGGCTTGGAGCCGACGAAGCGCTCAGCTCGCCGGCGACGCCCGGCTCCAGTTTTTCTTTCGGCAAAATTTTGCGCCCGCTGTCGCGCGCGTTCTGGCCCCCTGCAACACCGGCAGCATTTCCGGCAGAGGTGCTGACGGGTGCGTTTGCTGGTGTGGCGGGTGAATCCGCTTTTTTCCTGTCCTTGGCTGTGGCCCTGTCCAACTCGGCTGCGTTCGTATTCACAGACGGGGCCACGGCGGTGACGGACACGTCGCCCAGACTTCCCATATTTCCAGCCGGCTTCGCTGGCGCTAGCTCGTCACTGTTCCTGCCCTGGAGCGGCAACTCGCTGCGCGTCCGCGCGGAAGGCGTGGCAATTGCGCCGCCAATCGCGCCACCCAAAGTGCCTGCTGGAGCGCGGCGCGCACTGAGGGCAGTGGCGGGCCTCTTCGATTCATTCAAACTTTTCAGCGCCTCGTCGACGCGGCCGTTTTCACGGGTTTCTTCGGGCGTGGATGCGAGGGTCGATGCAGGCGGCGGTTGCGCCAGGCGATCGTCAAATTGACCATCTGCCGGTTTCTCCTGAGCCACTTCGAGGCTGGACACAGAGTTCGCGGAATGCTTCAGCTTGTCGTGCGCCGTGACCCAGATCAGCAAACCCGCAGCGACGGCCGCGGCGGGCGCCACCCAGCGCCACATCCTGGCGCGGCCTGTTGAAATACTTTGCGGCGCTTTCGACGCGACGGTGGCGCGCGCTGCTGCGCGGGGCAAATATTCTTCCTCTTGCGACGGGCTTCCGGCCAACACGGGCTCGGCCAGCTCTAAAACTTTTTCCTGCTCGACGTCGGGCACATCGGCTGCCACATCGTCGGTGGCTTCGAGGAGCGCCAGAATTTCCTGGCAGCTCGAACACGCCGCAATGTGGGCCTTGGCGGCGTCCATTTCTTCATTGGAAAGCATGCGTTCGTGGAATGCGGCGAGCATAGCCGCGTCGGGGCAGCCAGGCTCCGCTTGAGAATTCGCGGCAGCGCTGGCGTCGCGGGGCGCGCCCTGGCGCAGATGGCGCTGCAGCGCTTTCTCAAAGTTCCGTTCGCGATCATCGTGGCCCATAAACTTGCCCGTCCTTAGAACGAACTCCGGCCGGTTTCTTGCGTTCCGGCCTTAACTCTCTTTGCCGCCGCGCTCGACTTTTGGCGAATCTCTTGGCGATTCTTTTGGAAATTCGCGCTGCGAAAACAGATTGTCGAGATCGATGGGCGCATCTTCGGACGCGTATTCAAAGCACAGAGCGATTTCCGCGTCGCTAAGTCCTCGCGCTTCACCGCCGGCAGACCCTGTGGCAATTTGCGGGCCGGCGCGAAGAATTTCTTCCACGGCGTGGCGCAAATCGCGGCGCACTTTTTCCAGGTGGCGCGAAACGCTGGATTCGTGCTCGCCGAGGACACGGCCAATCTCCGCGAGCTTTTTCTCTTCCGCGTAATACATTTTCAGGCGCTGGACGTCGAGCGGCTCGAGATTATTCAGCGCAGTTTGCAGCGCGGTGGAAAACAGTTGCAGATATCTCTGGCGATGGGGATCGGCTGCCAGCGTTGTCGAAGTAGCGACCGAGACCTTTACTGCGCCGTCTCCGTCTTCGCCGTCCAGCTGCTCGAATTTGCGTCCGGCGCGAATCATGTTCACGTGCCGCTGGGCCAGCACGGTGCGCAGCCAGGTCCTCAGCGAACTGCGCCCGTGGAAATAGCGCAGCAGCGAGCCGCGTTTGCCTTCGGTCAGCCCGTAAAGTTCGGCGAAGAGCGAATCGGCCAGTTCGCGCGCTTCCGGCGAAGTAGCGCTGCGCTTGAGCACGGCAGCAGCGCAAGCGCGGAGGTAGCCGCGATGGCTGGTAATAAAATATTCCCAGGCATGGCTCACGCCGTCTGCGCAAGCGCAGGCCAGCGCCAGATCCTCGAGATGCAGGGCGCTCAAATAGGATTGCAATTCGGAGGAGGAGGGCGCGGCGTCACGAAATCTGGCTTCAGCGCAACGGGCCAGTTCGCGAGTAAAACGTTCGGTGGAGAGCCCCCAGCGTTGGATACCAGCCTGGTTACACCATAGTTGTATAAGCGGCACAGAACCGGCCAGGAATCTGGCGACCTCAATGCGGGTGGCCGAATCGTCGAGAGGCCGGTTACTTGCCTGCATGTCCATAAGATTCAGTACGATTCAGGGCCTGACGGCAGACAGAAGCGGCGCCGGCCGGACCGTGAGGTGAGAATATCGCATCTGCCGGGCGGGGGTACACAAAACGAGGCACCCCTATTCCGATTTAGAGTATCCTAGTAGCTATGTTGCGCCCCATCCCGCAACAGACCGCCGGTAGTTGGGTTAGAAAACGGTGCGCCGCGGGACAATAGCGGGAGCAAGATAACAATAGCGACTTGGTGACGCTAGTACCAAAGTTCTATTCGAACTCTGCCTTCCCGGTCCGTAGTGTGTTATTTCTAGGATTGAGACACCGTCTCTTTGGCGGCTTGAGAGTATTTTGGCTCTCTCCCAATTCTTAGCCCTGGCGGAACTATTCTTAGGCGAGCACACGGATGACGACAATGCTTTCAGACCCACCAGTTAAAACCACTATGGGCGTGGGGTTTGCGCCCAATCGCGCACGCTCTTCCGCAAATCAGGACGCGTGGCGTCGCGCCATCGGCACGAAGCCGGTCGCGGCGCGGCTGGAGCTGCTGCCTGAAGGAAAATCACGCTGGAACCGCATCGGCCTGAGCGCCATCGCGCAAATCATCGCGATCTGTTTCGTGCTGCTGGTACCTTTGCTCTACCCGGAACGAATCAAAACCGTTTTGCATATGGACATCGTGCAACTAGCGCAGCCGGTGATCGAAATTCCGGTCGCGCCGCCGCCGCCGAAAGTGCGAGCCAAAGTTCCACCGCCGACGCCCAAGCCGGTGGTTGAGCCGCTGAAGCTGAATCCGCAGCAGCCGCACATTTTTGTGACGCAAAAAGTGCTGCAGCCCAAGATTCAGAAGGTGGAAGCCAAGGCTCCGGAGCTGGCTCCTGTGCTGGAGGCGGCCAACATCAACACCGCCGACAACCGGCCGAAGCGCCCGCGCGAAGACGTAAAGATCAACAATTTGAACAGCGGCAGCGCCGCTCCTGCAACAGTGGTCGCTCCCGTGAATAAGGTGCAGACCGGCGGATTCGGCGATCCCAACGGCGTGCCTGGCGACGGCGATCCCAAAAAATCCACGAACATCAACCGCAAAGGCTCTCCCGCGCTGCCCGGCGGGCCGGGTTACGGCAACGGAACCGGCGGCGACAAGGGCATTCGCGGAACGGTGGCGAGCACCGGTTTCGGGAACGGCACTGCCAATCCTCCGCAAGGTGGCGGCAGAAAAGGCACCGTGCAGTCGACCGGCTTCGCAGATCAAAGCGTAGCGACCGAAGGGCCCAAGAAAAAAACCGACGCAGCGGCCAGCGGCACATCGTCCGTTACCATTCTCGACAAGCCCCGTCCCGAATACACCGCGGAAGGTCGTAGTCTTAAGCTTGAGGGCGACGTCGTCCTGGATTTGGTTTTCCTCGCCAATGGCACGGTGCACGTGAACCGGGTCATCAGCGGGTTGGGCCATGGTCTGGATGAGGCCGCGATTCGTGCGGCGCAGCAAATTAAGTTCAAGCCTGCAAAGCAAGACAACCAGCCCGTCGATTTTCCGGCGCGCGTGCGTATCGAATTTCACATGGCTTCCTGAGGGAGAGAACGAAAATGTGCAAGTCAACCTGGGCCATACGGCGAACCCTGCTTTCGCTTCTGGTCTTCACCAGTCTGGCAGCAGCCGCGTCCGCAACGCCGGCTACGCCGCAAGGGACTGCCAAGACCATGGACGAGGTGGTCGACCGCATCATCACCAATGAAAACCGGCTGAATAACCAGATTTCGCAGTATCAGCCGCTGGTGGAAACGTACATCCAGAATTTGAGGCCGGACAAGGACCTAGGCTACACCCCGGCTGGCGACAAATACTTTCTGGGACGCGCGCAGTTTACCAAGGGAGTGGAGCTGGTTTCCCTTTCGGACAGCGGCGGCAAGGGCAAGAAAATCTTCACCGGCATCGGGAATTTCTTTTCGTTTGCGATGCAGTATCTCCCCGACGGCTTCTTGCAGATGATTTTCATCGACACCAACGGCTTCGACAAACAGCACTACAAGTTCGATTACGTGCGCCGCGAATTCCTGGGCGAAGTGCGCTGCCTGGTGTTTGACGTTACCCCGCGCGAAAAAGCGGGCAAGGGCCGCTTCCTGGGACGCATCTGGGTGGAAGACCAGGACTACAACGTAGTGCGTTTTAACGGCGCTTACGGCGGAGGCGGACACTCCAGCTGGTATTTCCACTTTGACAGCTGGCGCACCAACGTGCAGCCCGGCTTGTGGCTGCCTTCATTCGTCTACAGCGAAGAGAAAGAACTGCACTACGCGCTGGCCAAGAAACTGGATTTCAAAGCGCAGACCCGCCTGTGGGGCTACAACCTGGGGCACACCGCGCAGGAGCAGGAGCTGACCAAGATTCTGGTGGAGACTCCGGTCACCGACGAAACCAAGAATACCAACGACCTTTCGCCGGTGCAGGCGCAGCGCTCGTGGGACCGCCAGGCGGAAGACAACGTAACCGACCGTTTGCAGCGCATCGGGCTGATCGCGCCGAAGGGCGAAGTGGACAAAGTTCTCGAAACCGTGGTCAACAACCTGGAAGTGACCAACAACCTGGACATCGAACCCGACGTGCGCTGCCGGGTGATGATGACCTCCACGCTGGAATCTTTCACGCTCGGGCACACCATCGTGCTGAGCCGCGGGTTGATCGACGTACTGCCCGACGAGGCCAGCCTGGCGACCATGATCGCCCACGAACTTGGCCATATCGTTCTGGGCCACCGCATGGATTCGTCGTATGCCTTTTTTGACCAACTGTTGAACGTGCAGGATAAAGATACTTTCCGGCACTTTGGTTTTGCGCGCACTCCCGATGAAGAAGCAGCTGCCAGCGCCAAGGCCGTCGAGTTGCTGGCCAAGTCGCCGTACAGCAACCAGATGGCCAGCGCCAGACTTTTTGTCGCGGCGCTGGATGCGCGGGAAAAAGAAATTCCCAACTTGATCAGCCCGCACCTGGGAAATCGCGTGCTGGTCGCGGACATGAAAGCGGCGACGCCTGCCGCGACGCCTGCCGCAACGTCTGCCGCGGACAAGTCCGCCAAGCTCATTACCGCGCTGCCCATCGGCGGCCGCGTGAAGATCGATGTGTGGAACGACAAACTCGAACTATTGAAGAGCAAGCCCATCGGCAACGTGGCTGAACGCGAGAAAATGCCGTTCGAAGTGACTCCGTTCATGCCTTACCTGACGCGCTTTGGCACGGACATCGCCAAGCCCATCGCTGCCAGCACGGACAGCCCGAGCGATCCTGCTCCCAGTGTGAATGCGCCTGCGGCGCAATCGCCCAACCCGCAGCAGTAGCGGGGCGGGAACCCCCACACTTAGCAGAATGGCCAGGTGACAGCGTGAAGCTGACACTCATGCAGTATTGCGCCTTGCTGGTGGAAAAATTCAGTTGAGCGGGATTTTTAATTCTGCGGCGAGCTGCACAGGATTGAAAGGGCTACAGGCGAAGTAGCGGTCGCCCACCTTGAGTGTGGGGACTTTTCTTTTTCCCTGGTTGGCCTGGATCACGATGTCCTCGGCGTCAGGATCTTCCTCAATATTTACTTCCCGAAATTCCACTCCGCGATCTTTCATGAAGGACTTGGCTCGGCGGCAATCCGGACACCAGGCGGTGGTGTACATCGTGATGGTTTCCATGAAGATGATTTCCTTTTGAGGAGTGAGGGTGGCGCGCCGCCCGGGTGCCTGCACAGCTATTCTAGCGCAAACGGGCAGAATAAATTTTGAGTGTGCTGATGGCGTTGCGGTGGATTACACCGCTATTCGCAGCGCTTCGGCTGGCTAGTTGCTGTGCGAGTGCACGCGGCGGCGGAGAGTGCCAACCTCGATGCGCACAAGGGCGCGCTGCAAGGCAACGGTGGCGCGATCCCAATCCACATCAGCATCGCCGGAAGCCAGGCGCTGTTCCGCGCGGGCCAGGGCCACCTTGGCGCGCTCCACGTCGATTTCCTCGGGACGCTCGGCGGTTTCGGCAAGGACGGTGACGCGATCGGGCAAAACTTCCGCGAACCCGCTGAGCACCACGAGGATGATGGGTTCCGCGGCTTCCGAGGAGCGGTAGCTCAATTTGCCGTTGCCCAGCTCGGTGATGAGCGCGGCGTGGCCCGGGAGGATGCCGAGTTCACCGCTGGCGCCGGGAAGCTGCACACTGGCAACTTTTTCGCGCAGCAACTGGCGCTGCGGGGTAACGACGATGAGCTCGATAGCTTCGGGAAGCATTTTCGTTTTTCTGTTTTTCCTGGCTGTACTGCTGCTGCAATTCCTTAAATTTCTTTACCAATTCCCGTTCTAGGCGTTGGTCTTCATCGTTTCAGCCTTTTTCAGGGCTTCTTCGATGGTGCCCACCATGTAAAAGGCCTGCTCCGGAACATCGTCATATTTGCCTTCGACGATTTCCTTGAAGCTGCGCACGGTGTCTTCGATCTTCACGTACTTGCCTTCGAGGCCGGTGAACTGCGCGGCGACGAACATGGGCTGCGAAAGGAACTTTTCGATCTTGCGGGCGCGAGCGACGGTGCGCTTGTCGTCGTCGGAAAGTTCTTCGATGCCGAGAATGGCGATGATGTCCTGCAGATCCTTGTAGCGCTGGAGAATGGATTTCACGCCGCGCGCGACGGAGTAATGTTCCTGGCCGACGATGCGCGGGTCGAGAATGCGCGAGAAGCTGGCCAGCGGATCGACGGCGGGATAAATACCGCGCTCGACGATCTGGCGGCTCAGGTTGGTGGTGGCGTCCAGGTGCGCGAAGGTAGCGGCCGGAGCGGGATCGGTGTAATCGTCGGCAGGCACGTAAATCGCTTGCACCGAAGTGATCGAGCCGTTTTTCGTGGAGGTGATGCGTTCCTGGAGTTCGCCGATTTCAGTGTTGAGGTTGGGCTGATAACCGACGGCGGAAGGCATGCGGCCGAGCAGCGCGGAAACTTCCGCGCCGGCTTGCACGAAACGGAAAATATTGTCGATAAAGAGCAGCACGTCGAGATGTTCTTCGTCGCGGAAATATTCCGCTACGGTGAGGCCGGTGAGGCCGACGCGCAGGCGCGACCCGGGCGGTTCAGTCATCTGTCCGTAAATCAGAGCGGCGCGCGATTTTTCGGTGTTGCCGGGAACGATGACGCCGGACTCGGACATTTCCAGCCAGAGGTCGTTGCCTTCGCGGGTGCGTTCGCCGACGCCGGCGAAAACGGAAAGCCCGCCGTGCTGCATGGCCACGTTGTGAATGAGCTCGAGAATCAAAACGGTTTTGCCAACGCCGGCTCCGCCGAAGAGGCCGATCTTGCCGCCTTTTACGTAAGGCTCCATCAGGTCGACGACCTTGATGCCGGTCTCGAACATTTCGAGGCCGGTGGACTGATCCTCCAGCGGCGGCGCGGGGCGATGAATCGGATAATGCGTGGGGCTGTTGATGGGCCCCAGCTGATCGACGGGCTTGCCGAGAACGTTCATCACGCGGCCCAGGGTGGCGCGGCCGACGGGAACCGTGATTCCTTGGCCCATATCTTCCGCGGGCATGCCGCGCACCATGCCTTCGACGGCTTCCATGGCCACGGCGCGCACGCGGCCTTCGCCGAGGTGCTGCTGCACTTCGGCGGTG
The DNA here is from genome assembly GCA_963819625.1 of uncultured Acidobacteriota bacterium. Classification (GTDB taxonomy): domain Bacteria; phylum Acidobacteriota; class Terriglobia; order Acidiferrales; family UBA7541; genus Acidiferrum. The sequence goes on along the minus strand of CAWFWY010000011.1, from coordinate 1,014,017 downwards.
ACGTCCAGCGGCTCGGGAATGTTGAAGCCTTCGCTGGTGATGTGCACCGCGTTGTAGATGGCCGGCAGGTGGCCGGCTTCAAACTGGATATCGAGGACCGGGCCGATGACCTGCACGACTCGTCCGATGCGTTTACTCTTTTCCGCCATGCTCTCTCCTAAGCGCCGTACGAGGCGCCGCTGACAATCTCAATAATTTCCTTGGTGATGGCCGCCTGGCGCACTTTGTTCATGTGCAGCGTGAGGGCCTCGATCACGTCGTTGGCGTTGTTGGTGGCCGCTTCCATGGCGGTCATGCGCGCGGCGTGCTCGGCCGCGGAAGATTCCAGCATGGCGCGCAGGATCTGGGTTTCGATATAGCGCGGCAGCAATTTTGCCAGGATCTGCTCTTCGGGCTGCTCGTAGATGTAATCGATGGGAGTTTCGTTGGACTTTTCTTCCCTTCGTCCGTCGTTTTCAGCGGCGTTTTCGTCTTCGTCTTCGCGAATGGCTTCCACCGGCAAAAGCTTTTCCACCGCCAGGGTGGGAACCATCACGCTCTTGAATTCGCTGAAGATGATGTAGACCGAGTCGATTTCTTCCTTGGTGTAAAGCTCGGCGACCAGATTGGCGATTTCGCGCGCGGTTTTGAAGTCCACGCGGGCCAGGACGTTTACGTATTCGGCGGCAAAGGTGAAACCGGCGCGGCGGAGGAGTCGCGCCCTTTTTGCCCGACCGGGATGGTGATGATTTTTTTGCCTGGTGGCTGCGGAAAAATTCATGCGCTTTGCGCAGCACGTTGCTGTTGAAAGCGCCTGCCAGGCCGCGTTCGCCGGTAAGCACGATGGCCAGAATGTTGTTCTCGGGGCGCTTGGCGAGCAAGGGATGCTCGCGGTGTTTCGATGCGCGCCATGGTGGAGCGCAGCACGCGGGCCAGCTCCGCGGCGTAAGGACGCGCGGCCAGGGCGGCTTCCTGCGCGCGGCGCAGACGGGCCGCGGCGACGAATTTCATCGCGCGGGTAATCTGCTGGGTGTTTTTCACCGAGCGGATGCGGCGCCGGAAATCGAGTAGAGTGGCCATTTTTTACGGTCGATGAATATTTTTTGACCCGAAACTAATTCGCTACCGGCGTTTCTTCTTTCCTTGCCGATGGATCTTTCGGTTTTGCCGCGGATGAATCCGTCTTGGGTGCGGCGCCGTCCTGATTTTTCGCAGACGTTGCCGCAGCCTGGGCCGCAGATTCCCCGGCTTCCTCCACGTCGGGAGCGAAGCGTTCCTTGAAAGCTTCGACGGCTTTCTTGATTTCGGACTTGATGTGTGTCGTCGAGCGCTTTCTTCTCCGCGATGGTTTTCAGGATTTCGGAGTTGTTGGTTTCGACGAAGGCGAGAAATTCCTTTTCGAATCGGCGCACCGCCGGAACGGGAATGCTGTCCAGCGCGCCGCTGGTGGCCACGAACAAGCTGAGCACCTGTTTTTCGACGGTGAACGGAGCGTATTGATCCTGCTTCAGAATTTCGGTGAGGCGCTGGCCGCGGCCAAGCTGTGCTTGCGTGGCTTTATCGAGTTGGTCGGCGCCGAACTGCGCGAAAGCAGCGAGGTCGCGATACTGCGCCATGTCCAAACGCAGCGAACCGGCCACCTGGCGCATGGCCTTGATCTGTGCGTTGCCGCCCACGCGGCTGACCGAGATGCCCACGTTGATGGCGGGGCGGATGCCGGCGTTGAAAAGGTCGGCTTCCAGATAAATCTGGCCGTCGGTGATGGAGATGACGTTGGTGGGAATGTAGGCGGAGACGTCTCCGGCCTGCGTTTCGATTACCGGCAGAGAAGTGAGCGAGCCCCCGCCGAGTTTGTCGTTGAGCTTGGCGGCGCGTTCCAGCAAGCGCGAGTGGAGATAAAACACGTCGCCCGGGAAAGCTTCGCGGCCGGGCGGGCGGCGCAGCAACAAGGAAATTTCGCGGTAGGCCTGCGCGTGTTTCGAAAGATCGTCGTAGAAAGTTACGGCGTGGCGCTTGGTGTCGCGGAAATATTCGCCCATGGCGCACGCGGCGTAGGGCGCGATGTACTGCAACGACGCGGGCTCAGAGGCGGTGGAGGCCACCACGATGGTGTAGTCCATGGCGCCGGCATCCGTTAAAGTTTTCACCACCTGGGCGATCGTGGAACGTTTCTGGCCGATGCCGCAGTAGATGCAGATTACGTCGCCGCCTTTTTGATTGATGATGGTGTCGAGGATGACGGCAGTCTTGCCGGTCTGGCGGTCGCCGATGATCAGCTCGCGCTGGCCGCGGCCGATGGGAATCATGGCGTCGATGGCCTTGATACCGGTTTGCAGCGGCTCGCGAACGGGCTGGCGATCGAGAACGCCGGGGGCGATGCGCTCCAGAGGATTGCGCTGCGTGGCTGCAATAGGGCCTTTGCCGTCGAGCGGTTCGCCCAGCGGATTTACGACGCGGCCAATCAGGGCCTCGCCGACGGGCACGGACATAATGGTGTTGGTGCGCTTGACGACGTCGCCTTCCTGCAATTCGCTGGATTCGCCGAGGAGCACCACGCCGACTTCTTCTTCCTCGAGGTTCAAGGCGATGCCGAAGATGTCGTGCGGGAACGCAAGCATCTCGCCGGCCATGACTTTTTCCAGGCCGTGAACGCGCGCGATGCCGTCGCCGACGCTGATGACCGAGCCGACTTCGTCGACGGAAACGGTCTGCTCGTAATTCTCAATCTGCTCGCGCAGAATCTTGCTGATTTCATCGGCGTTGATTTTGGCCATTCGTGCTCCTGATTCGGTTTGAACCGGAAAGGTTCAAGTGTTTGCTATTGCGCTTTCGTGGCGCTTAATTCTGGGTTCCAAGACAACCGGTTGCTGCGAAATTATTGTTGCTCAAACTTATTCTCCCGACAGACGCGTGCGCATTTCCGTCAACCGGCTGCGCAACGAACCATCGTAGATAGTATCTCCTACACGAGCTACGGCCCCACCGAGAAGCGCGGGGTCCAACGAAAATTTAGGCTCAACTTTTTTCCCCGTCAAGCGGCCCAGGGTGGTGGCCAGGGCCGATTTTTGCGCGGAGTTCAGCTCTACGGCGGAAGTCACTTCCGCGTCGGCGATTCCCTGCCGCTGGCGGACTACGCTTTCCACCGCAGCGACGATTTGCGGCAGCATGTGGGAGCGGTGATGGTCGACAATCACAAAAAGAAAATTGCGCACGATCTTGGCGTAGCGCTGGCGCACGGCGATTTTTTCGATCACCCCGTGCTTGTCGTCCACGTTCACGGCCGGGCTGTTCAGGAAATTACGCAGCTCGCCGGATTCCGCGAAGACCTCGCCAAAGTCAACCAACTGCTTCGCGGCAGTCTGCGGCGCACCCTGGCCGATGGCGATATCGGCGAACGCGTTGGCGTATTGCAGGCTGGCGGACTTCAATTGGGCCTTCCGTCGAGGGTTTTAACGAAATTGTTGATGAGCGATTCCTGGGCGGCGGGCGTGAGCTGCTGGGCGAGCAGCGATTCCGCGCCACTCACGGCCAGATTGGCGGCCAGGGCTTTCAATTCCAGGCGCGTGGCGCGCTCGGCGGCGGCGATTTCCGCTTGGGCGGCAGCATCAATTTTTTGCGCGTCGGATTCGGTGAGTTTGCGGATGCGCTCGGCCTCGGCGGCGGATTCGCGTTGCGCGGAGGCGCCTAGCTCGGCCACTTCCTTTTCCAGATTCTGGAGTTTTGTTTCCGCGTCGCTCAAATGCTGGTCGGCCAGTTTTTTTGCTTCGGTGCTTTTCTGGATCGCCGAACCGATGGCCTCGGCGCGGCCGGCGAAAAATGCCGGGCCTTTTTTCAGGCAAAGCCAGACGATTACGCCGGCGACCAGCGCGAAGTTGATCCACTTGAAAAGATTTTCTGTGGCTTGCTGGGACGCGGAGGGCGCTTCTTCCGCATGGGCAGTGACGGCGACGAGCAGCAGCGTTGCGATCATAGAGGCCGCGATCCTGGCGTACAGTTTTGCAGCGCGGGACAACTTCAAAGTCATCGCGTTTCTCTCCGCGGAGCGTTCGGTGGCCGCGTGGATTGCAGAACGCGGCGTGCGACCTGCGCCGCAAGCGGGGTCGTGGTGGATTCGATTTCCTGGCGCGCGGCGGCGGCTTCCGACTCAATGTGTTGCTTGGCGGCGGCGACCACGGTGGCGGCTTTGGCGCGCACTTCCTTGAGCTGGGCGGCGCGCTCATCGAGATATTTTTTGCGGGCGAATTCCTGCTCCTTGTAAACCTCGGAGCGGGCTTGTTTCAGGGCGTCCTGGTACTGCTTGTCTTTCTCTTTTGCGGCGGCTTGCGCGGCTTCGGCGGCCTTTTGCGCACCAATAGTTCGGGCTTCGCGCTCGGCAATCACTTTCAACAAAGGCTGAAAGAAAATCAGCTTCAAAATGAAGTAGAAGGCCAGCAGGATCAGCAGGATAGGGGCAAGTTGCCAAATAAACGGCAACACTTGAAGGAACAGTTCTCTCAACATTGGTGAGAATGGATATGCATCAAATTGTGTCGCCTGAACCCCAGGTTGGCAGCCACGCCGTGCCCCGACCCGGGAAGGGTCCACGGTGGGCTAAGTGGTGCCGACTCGAATAATATTTTATAGCATCCGTGGTGTGTTCCGTCAATGCGGGGTATCTGTTAGGGCCGATTTCCCGGTGACAATCCGGCACGCTGACGCGCGCTGTTTCTGTCCATTCCAGGTACCTATTCTTACTTTCCGGTGGTTACTTTCCGGCCGCAGGTTTCCAGCGCTCCAGGAAGTCGATTACGTCGCTCATCCCGATTTTCGCCGCGGACTCAAATTCTCCCTGTTTCTGACTGGTAACCACTGCGTCGCTGGCGTCGATCACGGCGAGGCCGGGGATGCCTTTATCCAGCGGCACCAGGAAACGGTTTGCCAGCGCGGAGCTATCTTTCCCTTCCCCGATATTGATATGCACGACATGCGGATGCCACGAAGGAGTTGGACGAGGCACTGGCTTCCGCCAAAAGCGACCACAAGCGCGTGCTGCTGGTCTTTGGCGCGAACTGGTGCTACGACTGCCACGTCTTGGTCCGGTGCGCCAGAGAGCGCTAAACCGCGGGGACGCGCGGTTTCGCGGCCCAGACCACCGGCTCGACCGGTCCGACGAGAAAAAACCACGATGCCGTGCCCAATAAGCGCGACTCCAGTCATGATGACGAACGCCCAGTAGAAGTGGCCCGTGCGCTCGAGAACCAGTCCCGTGAGCCAGTGGAGCCACGACTGCCCGCGAGATTACCGACAAAGTTCTGAAAACCTGTCCAGCGTCCGGCGGCTCTGGTCCGGCGAGCGTCTGAGTAATGGCCCAGAGATTGGAGGAAACAGCGCCAAAGAATATAACCCAATATGAGCGCGGCAACGCAGGCTAATTTGGACGCGCTCGTAATTCCGCGAGTCCGACGAAAAGTCCCGGCGAAGCCCAGTCCTCCGCCCGTAAACATCTTGCGCACCGGCGAGGGAGTCGCGCCCGAAGCGATCCAGCGATCGGAAAGCCAGCCGGAAAGAGTGGCAAAACATCGCGCCCAGAGATAGGCGATCCCTCCGATCTTGGCCATACTGTTCATGGAAAAGTGGCGCTCGCGCACCAGATAGTAAGGGCAGCCAGGTGATCAGAAAATAGCTCACATAATTTCCGCAGAATAAACCGACGCAAATTGCCCCACGCCGATCGCAAGCGCAGAAACTCGATAATATTTGGCGCGTCGCGCGAATTTGGATTGCGCGGTATAATTTTCTTCGGCATCCAGTTCAACCACGGGATGATCCAAAGAATGCTCGCGAGTCCTAACACCAGGAAGAACGGGCGCCAGCCAAATCGCGCCATGAGCAGCCCGCCGAACAACATTCCGAATCCGGGTCCCGAGCAGAGTCCCGCGGAGATCATCGCATTGGCAATCCGCGGTGCTCTTCGGAGAAATTCGACGCAATGATCTTGGAATAGGAGGGGTAGGCGACGGACTCGCTCATGCCGAGAAGAAATCGCAGCGCGAACAGCGCCACGAATGTATGCGCGATGCCGGTCAATGCGGTCGCCGCGGACCAGAGAATGAATCCGCCGGCGAATACCCAATTGACGTTGAGACGATCCACCAGCCAGCCGGAAAACAGTTGCGAGCATGCGTAAGTCCAGAAAAACGCCGAGAGCAGAATGCCGAGTTTCGACGCGGAAATGCCCAGCTCGTCTTTCAGCATCGGTGCGGCGATGGAGAGATTTCCGCGATCCACATAATTGATGAAGGCAGAAATCGCGAGCAAGAAGATAACGGCCATAAGCGCGCCCGGGATTTGGATCGTCTGGGGTTGTTTGAAAATGGTCACGATGGCGGGCATCATCATCCAGCGGAGAATGCTTTGCAACGTTTTTGCGGCCTGCTGGAGCCCGCGATCCCTTGACATAGGCTGCGAACCAATCGACACTTACATAGTCTAACTATGTCAAGGGGTGGGGCTTTGCCGCGAGACGAGATTCCTCCTGGAACGCTGTACCTGCTGATCCTGAAAACTCTGGCGCGCGCCGGGGAGCTGCATGGATTTGAGATCGCCAATTCGATTCAGCGCATTTCGAATGAGGTGCTGCAAGTCGAAGAAGGTTCGCTGTATCCCGCCCTGCAGCGCATGCTGATCAAGGGATGGGTGACCGCCAAGTGGGGCACGACGGCCGGGAATCGCCGCGCCCGTTACTACCAGCTGACGGCCGCGGGCCGCAAACAATTGGCGGTGGAGATGTCGCAGTTCGAACGCGTAATCGGGGCGATCACGCGGGTGATTGAGGCGGTTTGATTGGAGCTTCTTTATGAATTGGCTGCGCGAACTGGCGAGAAGGCTAAGCATGCTGGGCACCGGCGCCAATTTGACGCGGACCTTGCAGAAGAGATGCGTCTGCACCTGGAGATGCGCCAGCAGGAACATCTGCAGTCCGGCATGAGCGCGGACGATGCCCGCGCCGCCGCTCGGCGCGGATTCGGAAACTTGACGTCCATGATGGAAAAGAGCCACATGGCGTGGGGCTGGGAGTGGTTCGAAAATCTGGCCCAGGATTTACGCTTCGGGCTGCGCAGCCTGCGCAATAATCCTGGCTTCACCACCATCGCGGTTCTCACTCTTGCTCTGGGGATAGGTGCGAATACCGCGATATTCAGCCTAGTGAACGGGGTGCTGCTCAGTCCGCTGCCATATCGCGAGCCCGGCAGGCTGACCATCGTGTGGGAGCAGGACGACCACGGCAGGCCCGACAACGTGGGCTATGCCACGTATGTCGACTGGAAAGCGCAGAACAAGAGTTTCGAAGATCTGGCGCTTTACAGTTCGTGGCAGCCGGTGCTGCAGGCCGGCGAGGCGGAACAGCTCAACGGACTGCGCGTTACCAACAATTATTTCCGGACGCTGGGAATTCGTCCCGAGCTAGGGCGCGATTTTCTACCTCAGGATGACAACTCCGCGTCGAATCACGTGGTGATCTTGAGCCACGCGCTGTGGGCGCGAAAGTTTAATTCCGATCCCCAAATCGTTGGGAAATCCATCGCCATGAATGCGACGTCGTACATGGTCACCGGTGTTTTACCGGCCAGCTACCAGTCGCTGATGAATCAGGATCCCCGCGGCGGCACTGTGGAAATCTGGCGCGTACTGGGTTACGACGTGACGCAGCCGTTTGCCTGCCGCACCTGCCACCACCTGGTCGCCATCGGACGGCTGCGCGACGGGATCAGCTTTGCGCAAGCCAAAACAGAAATGGACACGATTTCCGCCGCTCTCGTAAAGGCTTACCCCAAGGAATATTCCGCGCCGGGCGTGATTTTGACGCCGGTGCGCGAGCAACTGCTCGGTGAAGCGAGCACGCCGCTTTATATCCTGCTGGGCGCGGTGTCATTCGTGCTGCTGGTGGCGTGCGCGAATCTCGCCAACCTCTTGCTGGCGCGGGCCACGAATCGCGAACGCGAAATCGCGGTGCGCACCGCGCTGGGAGCGGGACGCGGACGCATCGTGCGGCAATTGCTCGCAGAGAATTGCCTTCTGGCGCTGTTCGGCGCCGCCGTCGGACTGATTCCCGCGTATGCGGCACCGCGCGTGCTTGCCGCGCTTGGCACGGGAGGCTTGCCAAGGCTCGACGGAGTGCAGCTCGACTGGCGGGTATTGGCGTTTACTTTTGTTGCGGCGTTGCTGACCGGAATTTTTTCGGGACTGGTGCCGGCGTACCGCTTGTCCAGGACCGATGTAAATGAATCGTTGAAAAAAGGCACGCGCGGAAGCTCGAGCGGACTTACCCGCGTATGGCACGGGCTGTTGGTGGTGTCCGAGGTGGCGCTCTCGCTGACGCTGCTGATCGGCGCGGGATTGTTGCTGCGCAGCCTGGCGGGAATCCTGATGGTGCCGCCGGGATTCGAACCGGCACACGTGCTGACCCTGCGTACTTCGGTCCTCGGCCAGCGTTATGGAGATAATAAAATCCTGCGCCAATATTTCACCGACGCGCTGGAACGTTTGCGCGCGTTGCCGGGAGTTGAGGCGGCCGCCGCGGCAAGCCAGATTCCCCTGGGCGGCAACATGGACCGGTATGGTTTTCATCCCGAAGGAAAAATCAACGCTAATCCGGAACTCGATGAGAGCGCCGAGCGCTACTGCGTTACGCCGGGATTTCTGGCGGCACTGCGAATACCGCTTTTTCGCGGGCGAGACATTGCGCCAGGCGATACCGCTGATTCTCCCGGAGTGATTTTAATCAATCAGGCGGCCGCAAATCGCATCTGGCCCGGCGAAGATCCTCTCGGCAAGCGCGTGAAAGTCGGCGGGCTCGATCATCCGTGGTTAACCGTGATTGGCGTAGTGGGAGATGTTCATCATGTAGGCCTCGACGCCGCTCCCAGCATGCAGATGTACATCCCGCACGCGCAGTGGCCATTCCCGGACAGCGACATGACGTTCGTCGTTCGCACGGCCGGGCCGCCGAACGGTCTCGCTGCCGCGGCGAGACAGGCGATTCACTCCATAGATGTGACGCAACTGGTGTCTCGGGTGATGCCGTTGGAAGAGTACGTCGCGCTGTCGGTGCAGGGCCGGCGTTTTGCGCTAATTCTGATCGGAGCGTTCGCGGTGATTGCGCTGCTGCTTTCTGTTGTGGGGATTTACGGCGTCACCGCATATACGGTAGCGCAGCGCACTCGCGAAATCGGCATCCGCATGGCCATGGGCGCGCAACACAGCGAAGTTACGGGCCTGCTGTTGCGCGAGGGCATGGCGTTGATCGGTGCCGGAGCGGTGCTGGGCATCGCGGCATCACTCGTTCTTACCAGATTCCTGGCCAGCATGCTTTTTGAGGTGACGCCCACCGATCCCGCGATTTTCGCGTTGGTGGTTACGTTGCTGATCGTGGTGGCCGCGGCGGCGTGTTGGATTCCCGCTCGCCGGGCGATACGCGTTGATCCCATGGTCGCGCTGCGATACGAATAACTTTTCAGCGTTAGCGGCGCGCCGCGAGCCAGGCGTTTAGCGCGGTGGCGCGCGGAAGGAGCGCAAGGGCGCCCAGTTTGCGAAAGGCGGCGGCGCGGGCGCGGTAGCCGTGTTCTCCCGCGGCGATGATGGCCATGAAAGGGACGCCGGCATCGCGGGCGGCCAGCGCGTCATCGATATTGTCGCCAAGATACAGCGCGGTGGCGGGATCGCGGCCGGCGAGAATTTTGTGCAGGCCTTCCGGGTGGGGCTTGATGCGCGTGACGTCGTCCATGGTGATTACCGTGCGGAAATGTTTCGCGGCAGGCCAGCGATCGAAAGTGAAGGAAAATTCGCGGCGGTTGCGTCCGGTGAAAAGATTCAGTTCGTAGCGGCTGGCCCATTTTTCGATCTGGCGCGGGGTGATCAGCAATTTTTCGTTGAGCACGTTTCCCGGTTTTTTCGCATCGCCCCAGTAAAAACTGTTGAATGCCGTTTGCGCCTGCTCATAGGTGGTGGGAGTGCCGAGCGAGGTGACCCAGTCGGCGGTCATGCGCCAATCGTCGTTGTAGCCGGGCTTGGCTTTCCAGCGGTGCAGGTCGACGTAGCTGACCCGGCGTCCGCTGAGGTGGCGGACGGTTTCGAGCGCGGAGCGCCAGTAGGTGCCGCGGACATCGACGAGGACTCCGTCTACGTCGAAAACTAAAATTTTTGGTTGCGTTGGGAGTTTTGTGCTGGTTCTCGAATTCTTGGCGGTCATGGGTGTTTTTAGTTTAGCCTGAAGTATGCGTGCGCGATTGGTGGTTGCTGTATCGGCTGTGGTGGTGGTTGGCCTGCTCGCTTGGTGGCTGGTGCGGGCCAGGCGCGCCGTGGTGCCGCCGGTTAGCACGGAGTCCTCGCCCGTCGCGGTGTTTTCGACCGGCGGCGCGCCCGAAGCGGCCAATGCTTCTGCCTCTGCTCCCACGGCTATCTACGCGCACAATCTGATGCTGCGCAAGGGCTCGACCGGGTTTCGTGTTTACGTGCGCTGGCTGCGCGGACAGATGGCGCGCACTTCGCGCAACGTGAATCCCTCTTTCGACGAGCCCGATTCGTTCGTTCTCGACGTGACAAACGGCGTGGTGCATACCAACGTCGGGGACCTGGCGAACTTCCTGAACGACAGCGTGACCAATTCGCCGCTGAAGAATATCAAGCTGACCGGAGACGGCGACCAGCTCAAGGTGAGCGGCACGTTCCGTAGAATTTTGCCTATCGAGGCGATTGCCACCATCGGAGTGGCGCCCGACAACCGCATCCAGATGCACGTCACGAAAATCAACGTGCTGAAGCTACCTTTCAAGAAGCTGCTGGGCGGCCTGAATGTCACGGTTTCCAGCCTGTTTCATCCCAAAGATATTCCCGGAGTGGAGGTGAAAGACAACGACGTCTTTCTGGATACCGCCAAGGCCGTGCCGCCGCCGCACATTCGCGGGCAACTGACCAGCATTCGCATCATCAATCCCGACATTCGTGCAGATTTATGGCAACGCCCAGGAGGATGTAACACGCGTGGAGCAATGGCGCAATTTTCTGCAGCTGCAGGGCGGCACCATCGATTTCGGGAAGCTCACCATGCGGCACGTCGATCTGATCATGGTCGATCTTTCGAACAATGCGTGGTTTGACCTGGACCTGACCAACTATCAGGATCAGCTGGTGAACGGCTACACGCGCATGACTCCCGAAGCCGGGCTGCAGATTTTCATGCCCAGCCTGGACCAGATTCCCGCCGACAAGAAAAATCACAGCATCAGCATGGAATGGCTGAAGCATCGCAACTTGCCGCCTCCTGCGGATATAACCTCGCGCTGAAATCACGATTTCTTTTTTTGAAGACACCCTGACACGGTCTCCATTCGGCAGTGCGGTTGCTGCGGCCAGAAGCGGCTTGTTACACTGTGTCAGGAAGCAAACCGCGCTTTTCCACCCAACCTTAGTCAAGTTTCTGAAGTTTTGGCGCAAGCTGGAGTGCGCGGTAAGCAAGTATCGGCGCGTTCAGGAGAGCAGCATGGCCGGATTCGGCGGAGTGGATTACATCGATTTTGATTCGCAGCTGAACGACGAAGAAAAACTGGTGCGCCAGACGGCGCGCGCAATTCGTCGACAACGAAGTCATTCCCATCATCGAAAAGCACAACCGCGAAGGCACCTTTCCGAAGCACCTGGTGCCGCAACTGGGCGAGCTGGGATTTTTTGGCGCGAACCTGCATGGCTACGGCTGCGCGGGCATGTCCAACGTGGCCTATGGGCTGGTGACGCAGGAACTCGAGCGCGGCGACTCCGGCTTGCGCAGCTTTGTTTCGGTGCAGAGCGCGCTGGTGATGTATCCCATCTACACCTATGGCTCGGACGCGCAGAAAGACAAGTGGCTGCCGCTGCTGCAACAGGGCAAGGCCATCGGCTGTTTCGGATTGACGGAGCCGCAATTCGGTTCGAATCCCGGCGGCATGCTGACGCGCGCGGTGAAAAAGGGCGGCAGCTACGTCCTGAACGGCGAAAAAATGTGGATCACCAGCGGCTCCATCGCGGACGTGGCGGTGGTGTGGGCCAAGTGCGAAGACGAAAAGATTCGCGGGTTCCTGGTGGAGAAAGAGAGAAAAGGTTTCAAAACCTACGACGTACACGGCAAATGGTCGCTGCGCGCTTCGGTGACTTCCGGGCTGTCGTTCACCGACTGCGAAATCCCGGAAGAAAATTTGCTGCCCAAAGTGACCGGCCTGAAAGGCCCGCTGGGCTGCCTGAACCAGGCGCGCTACGGCATCGGCTGGGGCGCGCTCGGAGCGGCGATGGCGTGCTACGACACCGCGCTGCAATACGCGAAGACGCGCAAGCAATTTGCAAACAAGCCCATCGCTTCGCACCAGCTGGTGCAGGAAAAGCTGGCCTGGATGATTACGGAAATCGTGAAGGGCCAGCTGCTGGCGCTGCACGTGGGCCGTCTGAAGGATAACGGTAAGGTCGATCCCGCGCACATCTCCATGCTGAAAATGAACAACGTGGCCATCGCGCTGGAGACAGCGCGCAAGGCGCGCGACATTCTGGGCGCCAACGGCATCGTCGACGATTACCCCATCATGCGGCACATGAACAATCTCGAGAGCGTCTCCACCTACGAGGGCACCAACGATATTCACAAGCTGGTGATCGGCGAACGCATCACTGGCATTGCCGCATTTATGTAGTCGCTTACGCAACCCACTTACCTAAAGGGTCCCCGCAACTGTCGACTGTAACGTGGCGTTGCCCTATCATAAGCGCCGTCCTCGCACGCCTGTAACAGAATGGAGCGCCATCCATGGAAGCGCAACTCAGCCTCGAATTCCTCCGCGTAGTGGAAACCGCCGCGATCGCCGCGGCGCGCACCATGGGCTTCGGCGACGGCCACAAGGCCGACGAAATCACCGTGGAAGCCATGCGCAAGACGATGGACTCTGTCCAGATGGACGGCACCATCGTCATCGGCGAAGGCGAGCGCGACGAAGCGCCCATGCTGTACATCGGCGAAAAAGTCGGGCTGGCCACGCACGCGCCGAAAGCGCTATTTCCGCAGGTGGACATCGCCGTCGATCCGCTGGAAGGCACCAATCTTTGCGCCACCGGAGCGCCCAACGCCATCGTGGTGCTGGCCGCCAGCGAGCGCGGCGGCTTGCTGCACGCGCCCGATCTGTACATGGAAAAAATTGTGGTGGGGCCGTCGTGCAAGGGCGCGGTGGACCTGGATGCGCCGGTGGCCGACAACCTCAAAGCGATTGCCCAGCGACTGGAGCGGGACGTGGAGGACCTGGTAGTCATCGTCCTTGATCGCCCGCGGCACGAAAAGTTGATCGCGGATATTCGCGCGGCGGGAGCGCGCATCCGTTTGATCGGTGACGGCGATTTGTCGGCGGGCATTTCGGCAGCAGTGGTGGGAACCGGCGTCCACGCCGTGATGGGCATCGGCGGCGCGCCTGAAGGAGTGCTGACCGCCGCGGCGTTGCGCTGCTTGAACGGCGAGATTGTGGCGCGGCTGATGGTCAGCAAGCCGGAACACGCGGAGCGCCTGGAGAAAATGGGAGTGAAAGATCCCAAGCGCATTTACCAGACGGAAGACCTGGCTCCCGGAAAGAAAATGATTTTTGCGTGCACCGGTGTGACCGACGGAAACCTGCTGCGCGGCGTGCGCTTTTTCGGTGAAGGCGTGCGCACCCAGTCGATGATCCTGACGCTGGACGACCGGCAGGTGAGGTTTGTGGACTCCGTGCATCTCGAAAAGCGTTCCGACATTAAAGTGCGGTTTAACTAGCCGGCGTTTTCCCAAAAAACAGGCCTGAACCAAAGAACAGGCACGTTTAGAGCACACTTCCGGGGGGTACTCCCTCACCCGGGCTGTTTGTCTGCCAAAATAGCAAGCAGGCGAAATTGCCTCTCCTGCGGAGAAACCATGGCGGAATCATCGGCATCAGCGGGCTCGTCGTCATCTAAATCACTACTGTGGATGATGATTGCGATGTTTGTGGGAATTGGCGGACTGCTGAGCGGGGGCCTTTTCATGGCCAGCCGGATGGTGCACACCATCGGACTTTCCGCAGCTACCAACAAGGATACGATTCGAACTCCCGCGGGATCATTTCGTTTGGAAAAACATGGCGAGGCCGGACCAACTCTGCCGATTTACCCCAACGCCATCCTGGTGCTGCCGGATGAGAAAGCGGCGGTGATTGCGCTGCAGCAGCGTCACATGGGCATAAGCATGGTGACCTACGAATCGCACGACACACGTGAGTCTGTGGACATCTGGTATCAGCAAAATCTCAGCCCGGAATTTGCGCGCCACGAAGCGGGAGAAAAACCGCTTCCGGAAGAGTTGAAGGAAGCGCGAGTTACAGAGAACGATACCGCGTTCCTCGCAGAACGTGGACGGCAGGTACGCATCGTTTCGTTATCGCCGGCTCACACGGGAACGTCCATATCCCTGATCCGATTCGATAAGGCTCCGGGACTGTAGCGAGACGATTCAAGCGGCACCAACGCCGATTTTAAATCCGCCAGCGCGCTTTGAATCGCCGATACGGGGCAGGCCAGTGCACCGAAACCGTCCCGCAGGCCAGTAGCACTTCGATTACAGAACTCTTACCCTCCCTAATATCGATTCGCTCAAAAAACATTCGAGTGCTCGAGGAACAAATTATCGCCACCGGGGTTGTGAACGCCCAGGCATTGGATCAACTGGCGGTATAAACAGCAATACAGGGGTGCACGCCGTGAGAGCTACCGGGACGGGTCTGATCGCAGTGCTGTCGCTCGCGCTGGCGGGTTGTTTGGGGGGTACCAGCTCTACGGGAACCAAAGAGCCGCAAAAGGGCCAACTGGCGGTCTCGCCGCCAACCGCGATGCTTCGCGGAGGCGATACCCAAACGTTCACGGCAGCCGAAGGTGGAGCGCCGGCAGCCCCGACGGTCGCGTGGTCCGTAAATGGAGTGGCCGGTGGTAACGCCACGATCGGGACGATCAGCGCAGCGGGCGCCTATGTAGCGCCGGAATTTCCTCCCAACGGAGGAGCCGTCACTATCACAGCGGTGGAAACCGCGGACGCCACAAAAACGGCCGGCAGCGCCGTCACCGTAAATAACCCCATTCCGCAAGTCACCACGATGGCGCCGACCTCGATTCCCGTAGGAACGTTCACGCTGACAGTGAACGGGGCGCACTTTGCAACTGGCGCGGCGGTTCAATTTGGAAGCGCAGCGCTCACCACCACGCGAGTTTCGTCGACCAAGTTGACGGCCACGGGCACGGCCACCAGCGCGGAGGTCGGCAACGTTTCAGTAATGGTAAAGAATCCCGATCCTGGAGCGGTGACTTCCGCGACAGTCACCGCCAAAGTGGTGAGCTCCGGGCCCATCACCGTGGCCATCTCGCCCACGACAGTCACCCTGCGGCCGGGGATCAATCAAGGATTCATGTCTACGGTTACCGGCTCGTCCAACACGGCGGTGACCTGGACGGTCAATAATTCCGGACTCGGAAGCGCGACAGCCGGCTATGTAAATCCCTTCCCGGATCACGGTGTTTATTCACCTCCCGGAATTGTGCCTACTCCAAATACGGTTACCGTAACGGCGATCAGCGTAGCCGATCCGACCAAGAAAGCATCGGCAGTCGTGACGTTACTCAACCCCATTCCGGTATTGAACGCGGTGAATCCCAACAGTATCGGTGTCGGGCCATTCCTGTTGACCGTGACGGGCAGCAGATTCGTAAATGGAGCAAAAATAAATTTCGGAGGGCAGCCGCTGACGACCATGTTTGTGTCGGCGACGGAGCTCACAGCGACGGGCACGGCCAGCGCGTCGCAGACTGGGAGTGTGGCCGTGACGGTAACCAATCCAAATCCCGGCTCGATGACATCGGGAACATTGTCAGCCAACGTCGTGAATGGCGGCCAGGTAATTTCCGCCGTTGCGGCGGTACGCTTCCTGGAGCAGTCGACCTTCGGACCGACACCGGCGCTGACCAATCAACTGCAGCAGACCGGCTTCGATACTTTTCTGCAGGGCCAATTCAGCGCGTCTACTTCCACGTATCCGGTGCCCGCCCAAACGGATTCGGATTTGAGCAAGGTACAAACCGCATTTTTCAAGAATGCCGTGAATGACGGCGATCAATTGCGCCAACGCATGGCTTTCGCGCTGAACGAATTGTGGGTGGTGGGCGCCAACAAGGTAAGCGATCCGGTGGGCTACACCAACTACATGGCGGCGCTGACCAAGGACGGCCTGGGAAATTACTACAACGTGATGAAAGACGTCACGCTGACGCCGGCGATGGGCCATTGGCTGGACATGGTCAACAACGACAAGCCCGGCAACGGGCAGCACGCCAACGAAAATTATGCCCGCGAACTGATGCAGCTTTTCACCCTGGGATTGAACAAGCTGAATCCCGATGGAACTCCGGTGCTGGATGGCTTGGGAGTGCCGATACCCACGTACACGCAGGACGACGTGATGGCCCTGGGACGCTCGTTTACCGGATGGACGTATCCCACCGAGCCGGGACAGACGCTGATGAAACACAACCCCTCGTATTTCGGTGGGCCGATGGTGCCGTTCGAATCCAATCACGACACCGGAGCAAAAACTTTTCTGGGCCAGTCTGTAGCCGCCGGTCAATCGGCAGGCCAGGAACTGGACAGCGTCCTGACCATCATTTTCAATCACCCGAATATGCCGCCCTTCGTGGCGACACAATTGATCGAGAAGCTGGTGACCAGCAATCCCAGCCCGGCGTACGTACAGCGCGTGGCGCAGGCTTTCATCAGCGGGAAATTCAATACCTACGGAACCGGCCAGCGCGGGGACATGCAGGCCGTAGCCGCGGCGATCCTCCTCGACCCGGAGGCTCGCCGTGGCGACAATTCCATCACCGCGGTGGCTACCGACGGCAAATTGCGAGAACCGGTGGTGATGGAAGTTGCGGTGGCCAGAGCTTTCGGCGCCACCACGGACGGCTCGGGCTTCAGCGGCCAGGGCGCCACCATGTCGCAAAATCTTTTCAACTCGGGAAGCGTGTTCAACTTCTTTCCGCCCACCAACCTGATTCCGCAGACCACGTTGAACGGCCCGGAATTTGCCATCTTCAACACCAATACCAGCCTGGCGCGGGTGAATTTCATCAACTCCATCGTCTATGGGCAGATCAGCGGCACCACCACGCTGGATTTCTCTCCGGTGATAAACGCGGGCACCCCGGACCAGATGGTGGCCTGGCTGGATACCCAATTGCTTCACGGGACCATTTCCGATTCCATGAAGCAGAGCATTCTCACCGCCGTAAATGCCAGCAGCACCACGGATACCACCAAGCAGGCGAAGACCGCCATCTACCTGATGCTTTCTTCGTCGCAATATCAGGTTCAGCGCTAGGGCGCAAAAAAGGGAGATAAGCCATGACGCCGCACACACGCAGGGACTTCTTAAGGCTGGCATGCTGCTCTGCGGCAACGGCGTCGATGGTGGGCGGGCTCAGCAAATTCGGGCTGGTCAGCGCCATGGCGCAGGGCTCCACGGATTACAAAGCGCTGGTATGCATATTTTTCTTCGGCGGCAACGATTCCAACAATTTGATCGTGCCGATTGATTCCGCCGGATACACGAATTACCAGACCATTCGGGCCAATCTGGCAATCGGACAAGGCTCGCTGCTGCCTCTGCAAATCAACGGGCAGGCCAATTTCGGCTTGCATCCCAACCTGACGCAATTGCAGACACTGTTCAACACCGACAAGGCGCTGGCGGTGCTGACCAACGTGGGCACGCTGGTGCAGCCCACGACGCGGCAAAATTACCAGCAATTTCAACACGTGCCGGAAAATCTGTTTTCCCATGCCGACCAGCAGGACCAGTGGCAAACCACGCAACTCTCAGGAATTCCCAACGCCGGGTGGGCCGGAAAGGTCGCGGATAAAGTCGGTCCGACATTTAACACCGGCGCGCAATTTCCGCCTATTCTGTCGGTGGCCGGCAGTCCGATTTTTTGCACCGGAGACGTCACGCGGCCTTTCACAATGAGCCCCGGAAGCACTCCGGGAGTGCAAGGCATCGGCACTTCGGCGGCGGGGCAGGCGCGTTTTCAGTCGCTTCAGGAACTGCTGACGTTCGATACAGGAATTTCCATGGTGCAGGCGGCCAGCACGGTCACGGGACAATCCGTGCAGCAGGGTGCCCTGCTATCCACCGCGCTCAAAAATATCCCGGCGATCCAGACGGTCTTCCCGGCCAACAACGGGCTGGCCTCACAGTTGAAACAGGTGGCGCAGGTAATCGCCGCGCGCAGCGCGTTGAGCGTCAACCGGCAGATTTTCTTTTGCTCGCTGGGCGGCTTCGATACCCACAGCGATCAGTTGCCCACGCAAGCGTCATTGTTTTCGCAATTAAACGGCGCGATGGCCGCTTTCTATCAGGCGACCAAAGAGCTGGGCGTGGCGAATAACGTCACCACGTTCACGCTTTCGGAATTTAGCCGCACGTTTCAACCTGGCTCGAACAACGGGACCGACCACGCCTGGGGCGGACATCAATTGATGATGGGCGGCGCGGTAAAAGGAAATGCGGTGTACGGACAATTCCCGACGCAGGCGCTGGGCGGGCCGGACGATACCGGCAGCAACGGACGCTGGATTCCGTCCACCTCGGTGGATCAATATGCCGCCACGCTGGCGTCGTGGTTTGGAGTGGCCGGCAGCGATTTACCAAGCATTTTCCCGAATCTGGCGAATTTCCAGACATCAAACTTGGGATTTTTGGGTTAACTAGAACAACTTCACGGGGCACAAGGGTCGAGCTCTCTGGAATCTCAGGGAGCTCGATTCTTTTTTAGTAGATTGAATTCAACCCAAGTGATGGAGGAATTACTTTTCAGATTTTGTGATAGCCAGAAATACGCGATCGTCGATCGCAACCGAACGGGTGAAAAGCGTGGCGGCTTGCGCCGATAGTGCAATGTGCCGGCCGCTTGCTCCCACGGCCGGACCCGCGGGTTTTGACGTGTCTCCCGCGCCATCGCCCGGTTGCAGAGAGATGCGCGATGTCTTAGGCGTGCAGCCAGATGCTCCGATGCAGGTGTCGCGGACGAAAACCTGGCGGTATCCGCTATTGCTTGCGCTCGACGCCTGTTGATGAGCCGCGTGGCTCGGCGTCACGGCAAGAAATGCCACGAACCTGCCGGAAGCGCTGATGGACGGCAGCAGGCTGGTCGTGCCGGTGAGCAACCCGTTCGGATCGGTGGAAACAATATGCGTGGACGGTGCACAACTGCCATCGCTGCCCGCGCACGTATCGTGCAAATAAATCTGGCGGCCCGCCGGCGCGTTTTCGACAAGATTGGTGGCTGCGGAGCTGAACGCCAGGTAGCGGCCGTTGGCGCTGAGCGAGGGAGAATTGCTGTCGTCGTTGGCGGCGGTTCCATCTGCAGTGGTGGAAAGCAAAGTCGTCTGCGGCTTGCACCCGGAGGGTGCGCCTTCGCAGGTGTCGCGCAGGAAAATCTGCGTGTGCCCATTTTCCGATCCGGTGTAAGACACAAAGCGGCCGTCCGAGCTTACCGATGGAGTTTCTTCGGGCAGCAACGACGCGGTGGCATGCGCTGCAGCTGGGCCTGCCAACGCGATCGTGAATGGCTGGGAGTTGCTGGAGCCGCCGCCGCCCCCGGATGGTTGAGGCGTGCCCCCGATGACCGGCACCTGAGGCGCGGGCGGGTTGAACACCGAGACCATCGCGGTTCCTGCCGCGCCGTACAGCGAACCGGGCACGGTAGCCTTGATGTCCGTTGCGGAGACGCTGGTGGTCACCAACGTGGTTTGCGTCGAGCCGGCGGTCCAGCGCGCCTGGGAAACCTGGGTGGGATCGCTGGACGACGTGATGAAATTGGTTCCCTGAATATCCAGAGTGAAACTGCCATCGGCGCACGAACTGCCGCAAGCCGCGATGCTGGTGGGGGCGATCGAGGTCAACGTTGGCACTGGATTGGGTGGAAAATTGATGATGAAGGTGACGGGATTTGAGAGGCCGTTAGCGCCCGCACCCTTGAAAGGACTCTGAGTAATGACAGTGGCAGTGCCCGGCTTGGCCACCAGCGCCGCGGATACTACTGCGCTGACGGAAACAATGGTGCCGGCGGTGTTCAGATTGTCCGTAGTGGTGAGCTTTTTGCCGTTCCACTCGATAAAAGTTTTTGCCACGAAACCCTGGCCGTTCACAGTCAGAGTAAAGTCCGGGTTGCCGGCGCCGATGTTCGAAGGCGAAAGAAATGATATCGCTGCACCGGTATTGCTCTGGAAGGTGTTGCCGTAATCATTGCAGCCGGCGATTACAAAAATCGAACTCAGTGCGACAGCCAGGGCTGTCCAGGACCGCTTCATGAGACTCCTTCATCGCTTCGACTGAAACCAGGCATACACCGGAATCAAGTTCGAGATTTGCGAACAATCCGGCTAAGGCACGGCTTGGGGACACGTGCAGCCAGTTTGCTTTGGGGATGAGATGCCGATTCCCCGCTGCGCGTTGACTTGCCGCTTGCTGCCGGGCAGCCTCGCTCAGGTGGCTACGCGCAACCCTCCATCATTATCACCCTCGGCGGGAGCAGGTCAATGCGGCGGGCCAATTGCGGCGGGCCAATCTCCTGGTTCGCGTTGAACGCCATCACTTACAAGAATCGTAATTCCAGGAATGGCGGTAGGAGGTGTGCTGGTCATTTGCTATTCTCGGCGGACTGATGAAGCCGCCGAAAAATGCCGCTCCCGCTGCCGGTAAAACCGTTGGTAAGGCCGACGCATCCAGTGGCACGGCTGCCGCTGCCTTTGCAAAACACGACGATCCCGGGCTCGAGCGCGCGCTGGGATTAAAAGAAGCGGTGGCGCTCAACATGATCGACATGATCGGCATCGGGCCGTTCGTGGTGAGTCCGCTGGTCATTCGCGCCATGGGCGGGCCGCAGGCGCTGCTGGCCTGGACGTTGGGCGCGGTGCTGGCGTTGCTCGACGGATTTGTGTGGTCGGAGCTGGGCGCCGCGCTGCCGCGCGCCGGCGGCAGCTACGTTTTTCTGCGTGAAGCATATGGCCCCGGAAAATGGGGGCGGCTGATGTCCTTCCTCTTTGTGTGGCAGACGTTGATCCAGGCGCCGCTAGTGATTGCGTCGGGAGCCATCGGCTTTTCGCAATATGCCGGCTACCTGCATCCGTTTTCGCCTTACGAGCAGAAAGCAATTTCCGGAGCGGTGGTCTTGCTGCTGATCGCGTTGCTGTACCGGCGCATCGGCACCATCGGCAAAATTTCCGTGCTGCTGTGGATCGGAGTGATCGGCACGATGATCTGGCTGATCGCCGGAGGCATCACCCATTTCAACGCCAGGATGGCGTTTTCCTTTCCGCCCGGAGCGTTCCACCTCTCCCACCTGTTTTTCGCGGGGCTGGGCGCCGCCATGGTCAGCACCACCTACACCTATTGGGGTTACTACAACATCTGCCACCTGGGTGGAGAGCTGCGCGAGCCTCAAAAAAATATTCCGCGCGGGATATTTATTTCCATCGCGGGCATCGCGATTCTTTATCTCGCGATGCAGACCAGCATTCTTGGAGTGGTGCCGTGGCAGAAAGCGCAGAACTCGCAATTTCTGGTGAGCACGTTCGTGGAGACCATCTCCGGTCCATTCGCGGCGCGGGTAGCTACATTGCTGGTGCTGTGGATCGCGTTTGCATCGATTTTCGCCGCACTCTTGGGATATTCGCGAGTGCCCTATGCGGCGGCGCTGGACGGAAACTTTTTTTCTATTTTTGCGCGGGTGCACCCGGAAAAGAAATTTCCCTACGTTTCGCTGCTGTTTTTGGGCTCGGTGGCGTTCGTGTCCAGCCTGCTCTTCCGGCTGTCCACGGTGATCGCCGCGATTCTCGCCACGCGCCTTCTGGTGCAATTTATCGGGCAGGCCATTGGAATCATGCTGCTGCACCGCCGCTGGCCGGCGGAACGCTTCCCTTTCAAGATGTGGTTTTATCCGCTGCCGGCGATTCTGACCATGTGCGGGTGGGCCGCGCTTTTCTGGGCCACGGGCGCGGCGCGAAAATGGGGCTTGCTGGTAATCGGCCTGGGGGTGGTGGCATTTCTGCTCCGCGCCAGAGAAATGCGACAATGGCCTTTTGGCGCGGAGCCGCAGTCACAACCGGAGCCGGAGGGTGCTTGAGTCTTGCCGCGAAAATTCCGTCAGCGAAAAATCAATCAGTGACCAATAAAATGCCAAATAAATTCTGGCGGCGAAGCATCGGAGCCGCCGTGCTGCCGTTTTTTATGGCCGCGCCGCTCTTCGCTCAATTCGCGCCCGCTCCCGGCACCGGGCCAGGCTTGAATGAAACCGTCGAAGCCATCGAAAGCGCCGGCGTTGCAACTCGCATCTTGTATATCACCGCGCATCCCGACGATGAGTCCGCCGCGGTGCTGACTTATCTGGCTCGCGGCTTGCACGCCGACGTGGCGCTGCTTTCCTTGACGCGCGGCGAAGGCGGGCAAAATGCACTCGGCCCGGAACAGGCGCCGCAGCTGGGGCTGATTCGCACCCAGGAATTACTGGCGGCTACGCGCGGATACGGCGTGAAGCTTTTTTTCACCAGCGCAAAAGATTTCGGTTTCTCGAAAACGCCCGAAGAAACGGAAAAAGTGTGGGGCGACCAGGTGCTGGCCGATATGGTGAGGGTCATCCGTGCCTTTCGCCCCAACATCGTGATCAATAATTTTGGCGGCGTGCACTCCGGCCACGGTCATCATCAGGCCGCGGGGTTGTGGACTCCCAAGGCGGTGCAGCTTGCCGCCGACGCTTCTTTTCGGCTGTCATCAGACGCCGCGCTGCTCGCTGCTGAAACCGTGGATGGGCGATCGATGGCGGATTTCGAAAAGCCGTGGGACGGCAAAGAACATCCGGTGCGAATACTGGATGTCGATCGCGGCGGCGGAAGTGCTTCGAATCCGGCGAGTTACCAGCTTCCGCTGGATGAGGTTTCGCCGCTCTGGGGAAAAACCTGGCGTGAAATCGGTATCGATGCGTTTGCAAATCACCGCACACAAGGCATCTCGGCGTTTCTTGGTTCTTCTTTCCTGCACCGGCCAATCGCTTTGGTCGCCGCGAACGGAGAAAAAATCGATCCCGCCTCCTTGGCGCAGCCGTTGCGCACATTAGGCGGTGATGCGGCAACAGGCGCAGCCGCGGAGGCCTGCGCGCACGGAGCGTTCTTCTGCCCTGTCTTGAAGCAGGCCGAAGATGATCTCGCTAAAGCGCGCGAACAGGCCCTGACGCTCCACTGGGAACAGGCGACCTCAAATATTGCCGCTGCCGCGAAAGCACTGGCTTCCTTGCATCCCGGCGGAGGCCACGCCGCACATTGGGTCGCGGGGGATCCGCTGTTGGTCGACCTTGGTGGGGAGCAGCAGCGCATCGATCGCGCGCTGACTCTGGCGGCCGGCCTGGAAATGGTTGCACAGGCTGATCGCAGCGGCGTAGTAGCCGGAGAGCCTTTCACGGTAGACGCTGAATCGCGGTGCAGAAAAGAAGCCGGGTGTGCGCTGGGAAAGCTGCAGTTGGTGCTGCCGGCCGGCGCCACGCAAACCGCCAGCGGAACGGACGGTGCCAAGGGCGAGAAATTTACGGTGACGATCAATCAGCCGCCTGCCGCGCCAAATATCTGGGAGCAGCAGCAACCGGAGCCTCCGGCGCTGGTCACTGCCACGGAGGAAGTAACCATCGCAGGCTACTCGTTTACCGCGGAGCAGGTGGTGACGCACATCGAAGCTTCTTCAACGCGTATCGATCGCGTGGCGGTGCGTATGGTTCCGGCTTACACAATGGCTCTCGAACCCAATCAGGAAATCGAATTGCTGGCCAAGCCTAAAAAACTTTTCGACGTGCTGCTGCGCGTACATTCGTATACCACCAAGCCTGCGAAAGTGGAAGTCGGGCTGAACGCGCCGCAAGGCTGGACGGTCAGTCCCGAGATGGCGCTGCAATTTTCCGGCGCAGGCGATCTCTACGCGAAACTAAATGTCACTCCGCCTGGTGATCTGTCGCGCGGAACATATCCGGTAACGGCGTTCGTGCAGCGCGGCGACGAGAAATTTACCACCTCGCTTGCGCCGCTGCCCTCGCTGCCCACGCTGCTGTGGAGCGAGCCGGCAGAATGCCGTGTCTTTGCGTTTGACGCCACGGTGCCGGAGAATCTGCGCGTCGGATACATTTCGGCGGAGAGCGAACCGGTGCCGGAGGCGCTGGAACGCTTGGGCATCCACGTGGAAATGCTGGATGCCGCGGCGCTGGCATTCGGCGACCTCTCGCGCTTTGATGCTGTAGTCGTGGGCGTGCGAGCTTACGAGCTGCGTCCGGAATTGCCGGGCGCAAATCAGCGTTTGCTCGATTACGTTTCGAACGGCGGCACGCTGGTGGTTCAATACCAGCGGGATTTCGCCTGGGACAAAGTTCAATACGCGCCGTATCCGGCAAAAATTGCTTCGGACAAGCCCAACAGCCGGTTGCCGCGCATCACCGACGAAAATGCTCCGGTGAAATTTCTGAAACCGGACGATCCTCTCCTGAACCGCCCCAACAAAATTACGCCGGAGGACTTCGCCGGCTGGATACAGGAGCGCGGGCTCTATTTCTGGAGCCAGTTCGACGCCAAGTACACGCCGCTGCTGAGCATGAACGACCCCGGTGAGCCGGAGCAGAACGGCGCCGTGGTGTATGCACACGTCGGAAAAGGCACGTACATCTACACCGGGCTGGCGTTTTTCAGGCAATTGCCGGAAGGCGTGCCCGGCGCGTATCGGTTATTCGTCAATTTGTTGAGCGCCTCGCGCGAAGCGGGACGTAATCCGGGGCAACCGCCCGCCGCGGCGCCTGTGGATCAGAGCCGTTAGCGCAATAACGCAGAAAATCGCCAGTAGACCAACTGGACACAGCCGCGCCGCCAAAAATCTGCCGTGCTATCCTCTAGCAGTTCTCTCTGAAAAAACGCATTCATTGAAAAGGAGTTTTTCAAGGGATGAAAATTTCATTTACAACTTGTGAAGCGCGCCGCCTGCTGCGATTCGCGTTGTCTGTCGCAGTTGTGACGGCCCTCGCGTTTGCCTGCGCTTCCCCCGCCGCGGCGCAAAAGGACAAGAAAAAAAAGCCCGCCGCCATTCAACCCGCGGACAGCACCAATCCGCTGGTGCCCATGTCCGATGAAAACCAGATCGACTACATGATTTCAGAAATGCTGGGCGCTTGGCAGGTCGGCGACGTGGACAAACTACACAAGGATTACGCCGACGATGTAACGGTAGTAAACGGCGCGTACGCTCCACCCATCGTGGGCTGGACGAATTATCTGGCGGTGTACCAGCAGCAGCGCACGCGCATGTCGCAGGTTCGGCTGGACCGCTTAAATACCCTGATCAGGGTGGCTGGCAACGTGGCGTGGGCGTGTTATCAGTGGGATTTTGCCGCTACGGTCGACGGGCAGCCCAGCGCGTCGCAAGGTCAGACCACGCTGGTGATGGAGAAGAGGAACAACCACTGGATCATCGTGCACAACCACACGTCGATGGTGCCGATGACCACTCCCGCAAGCACTACTCCAGCGGGCACACCGCCAAGCGCTAAACCTTAGCCGCGTGAGCTACCGGCGGCGGCAGGCTTAGAAATTCTTCAGTCCCTGGTAAATCCACATCCCCGCAATTACCAGCAGCAGAGTGCCGGCAGTGATGCCGGTGGTGGTTATGGGCTTCGAAAGCCGCATAATTTTGGCCACCAGCTCGCGCTGCTCCCTGGCCATGTGCTCCTGAGCGGAATCCAGGAAGATCTGATCGTCCTCGTGACTGGCCAGCAAAGTACGCCAGATCAACAGGAGCAAAAAGATCCCGGTGACCACAGCCCAGGCGATTAAAAGATAATAAATAGGGCCCGAAAGAGCTGAGTCCATAAAACACCCCCTGCGAAACTGACCCACGGCGCCTGTCCCGAACGGACTGGCACCGTATAGGGCGGAGTATACCCCTCAAAAATTTGAATATCTATTGCTTAGTATTTGCAATACGAATGCAAGGGATGCGTGATGGGCGGGGCATAAACGCTCTCCGCCGAGCGGCAGTTGAGGAACGGGGCCGAGATAGCGCCTGGTTCTTAAGCCAATCAGGGGCGGTCGGGTGGCTTGTTAATACGGGTATCGGCCGGGACGGGATGTTCGTCGCGCCGCATCGAGGCTTTTGGAATTTGCTTCTTGGGCTTCTTTTTTTCGCGCCGGTGAGAGTCTTTGTTTCCCATGCCGCCATAGTGCCACAGCCACGAGCGGATGCAATAGGCGAGCGTCTTGAGCGGCCGGGGCGAGCCGGTTCGTTGACAAAGGTTGGGGCGGCGGGCAGAATGAAAACGCCTCAATACGCGTGCAATTTCAAGTGTGCACGCGCCGCGCTTGTGCCCGAATGGCGGAATTGGCAGACGCGCCAGGTTCAGGACCTGGTTCTCGCAAGGGAGTGGAGGTTCGAGTCCTCTTTCGGGCACCAAATTCAGCGGAAACAAAATTCAATTAAAGTTGCGCAATGAACGCCGTCCGCGAGTTGCAATTTTCCGTTCTGGATAAAGACGAAGTTTCCGCGTTACTGCTTTTGCCGCCGAAGGCTTCGTGTCTGCTGGTGATGGCTCACGGCGCGGGCGCGGGTATGAATCATTCCTTCATGACCGCCATCGCCAACGAACTGGCCGCGGTGGGAATCGGCACGTTGCGCTATCAATTTCCTTACTTGGAGCAGCGCCGCGGCGTCCCTGATCCGCAGCCGGTCTTAACCGCAACCGTTGCCGCTGCTGTGAAGTTAGCCGCTCAATTAGCGCCGAAACTGCCGTTATTTGCGGGCGGCAAATCGATGGGCGGACGAATGACTTCGCTGGCCGCCGCGGAGCAATCGTCTGAACGTGCGCCTGAAGACGCGCCTGCAAGCGCAATGCAAGTTGTGAAAGGTTTAGTATTTTTTGGTTTCCCGCTGCATCCACCCAAGCGGCCCGGCATAAAACGCGCCGACCATTTGAAACTGGTAAAACAGCCGATGCTTTTTTTGCAAGGCACGCGCGATGAACTGGCCGACCTGACATTGTTGCGCCCCATCTGCGAAGAACTCGGCTCTCAAGTCACGCTATACATCGTCGAAGGCGCCGATCATTCTTTTCACGTGCTCAAACGTTCAGGCAAGACCGACGCCGCAGTGCTGGCCGAATTATCACGCACTGTCGAGGCTTGGACTGCGGATCAAAGCGCTCCAGCCATCATAAAAAAGTCCGCACGGCCATCCAGGACGTAAACCGGAACCAGCCTCCTTCGAACAAAAACTCCAGAAAAAATTGATTAAATGTGTCGATCTGCCCTCCCCTCGTTCGACGGGTTAGTGAGTACGGTAAAACGTCAGCAAGGAGGCAGTCATGGCCGCACCAAACACAATCTTCCGGAATTCCGAATCAACGCTCCCGGCCGTCTCCGGGTTCGCGCTTCTCGAACTTTGCGTAAATCCGCTGGATGCGGCCGCGGCGCAATGCAGCCATCTTCTTTGTGCTCTAACCGGCGAGCTTTTCAAGGTTCTGCCGTCTATCATGTTTGCGGGATTGCAAGTGTTGGAGACGTATGCGCTCGATCACGCGCAGTTTCTGGCGATTTGCCACACCGTGGTTTGTGCCTGGCCGCTGCTTCATTTCGTGTTTCGAGCTGTATAGCTCGGCCACAAATCACGCAGAATCAGTTACTTAGCGGCACCCAAAATAATTTGCCCCACGATGTCGATTTTGCTGCCGTTCGTTCGACGAACCAATAGAGCATAGGTTGAGACATTCCAGCCGTCCTGCCCGGCTCTGACTAAAACCAAGGAGAATCACGATGCGAGTGATGGTGATCGTAAAAGCAGACAAGAACTCTGAAGCAGGAGCCATGCCCAGCAAGCAGCTGCTTACCGATATGGGCAAGTTCAACGAAGAGCTGGTGAAAGCTGGAGTGATGCTCGCGGGGGACGGGCTGCACCCCACCTCCAAAGGCAAGCGCGTGAAATTTTCCGGGCAAACGCGCACCGTGATCGACGGCCCATTCGCGGAGACCAAGGAACTGATCGCCGGCTACTGGCTGTGGCAGGTGAAATCCATCGAGGACGCGGTGCAGTGGCTCAAGCGCGCGCCGTTTGATGGCGGCACGGAAGTGGAAATCCGCCCGGTATTCGAGGCCGCGGATTTCGGCGCCGAACTAACTCCCGAGCTTCGAGCGCAGGAAGAACGTGTTCGCGCGCAGGCGGCGCAGAACAAGCAGTAACCTACTGCCGCAGCGATTCGATAAACGCTGGTTGAAAAATTATTTCGCCGGCCTTGTCGATTTAGCTGCTCTTCGTTCGACGTATCAGTGAAGTCGTTTTTAACCCGGCCAAGGCCCGGAAATAAAATCAGCTGGCGACTAAAAACTAAAAGGGAGACGAACGATGCGATACATGATGATAGTAAAGCACGCTGAGGATTCAGGATTTCCACCCAAGGAACTGATGGAGGCCATCGGAAAGATAAGCCAGGAAGCTGTCTCAGCCGGCACCATGGTCGGCAACGGCGGGCTCAAACCTATGGCACAGGGCGCGCGCGTGCAGCTCAAAGGCGGAAAACTTTCCGTTATCGACGGGCCGTTCGCGGAAGCCAAGGAAATTATCGGCGGCTACGCGCAATTCGAATTGAAGTCCAAGGAAGAGGCGGTCGAATCGGCGGTGCGCTTCATGGAGTTGCACCAGAAATACTGGCCGGGCTGGGAAGGCGAGACCGAGGTTCGCCTGATGTATGAGCCGGGAGAATTCCCTCTCTCCAAGTAACTGTCATCGCTCCGCCTGATGCGGGGATTTCCCGTCGAGGCCAGCCTGGCTGTTGAGGCGGGCCCGACTTGCGCGCGCCAATCGAAGGTGCTGTCATGGTTTCTCATGGCCACCGCCGATACCCATCGCGTTGTCGAATCGATCTGGCGGATGGAGTCCGCCAGGATCATCGCCGGACTCACGCGCATCGTGCGCGACGTCGGCGTTGCCGAAGAGCTGGCGCAGGACGCTCTGGTCGCCGCACTCGAACAGTGGCCGGAGTCGGGCATTCCGGACAATCCGGGCGCCTGGCTCATGGCCGCGGCGAAACATCGCGCCATCGATCTGTGGCGGCGAAACAAACGGCTGGAGCCCAAGCACGAAGAGCTCGGCCGCGAGCTGCAGGCTCAGCAGGAGACGGCCGTGGCGGATCTCCACGCAGCGATCGAAGACCAAGTTGGCGACGACCTCCTCCGCCTGGTGTTCATCTCCTGCCATCCGGTGCTCTCCAGTGAAGCTCGCGTGGCGCTCACCCTGCGTTTGCTGGGCGGCTTGACGACCGATGAGATTGCGCGCGCGTTTCTTGTCTCCGAGCCAACTGTCGCGCAGCGCATCGTGCGCGCCAAACGAGTACTTTCTGAAGCCAACGTTCCGTTCGAGATTCCGCGCAAAGCCGATCTGGCGTCGCGGCTGGCGTCGGTGCTCGAAGTCATTTACCTGATCTTCAACGAAGGTTATGCGGCGACTGCCGGCGGCGACTGGATGCGGCCCGCTCTTTGCGAAGAGGCGCTGCGCCTGGGGCGCATTCTTGCCGAGCTGGCGCCGCAGGAGCCCGAGGTTCACGGCCTCGTCGCGCTGATGGAAATTCAAGCGTCGCGCTCCAGAGCGCGCCGCGGGCCGTTAGGAGAGCCGATCCTGCTGCTCGAACAAAATCGCGGGCAGTGGGACCACCTGCTGATTCGGCGCGGGCTTGCGGCGCTCGATCGCACACAGCAGCTCGGCGGCGCGCCGGGCTGGTATGCCATTCAAGCCGCCATCGCGGCATGTCACGCGCTGGCCAATACAGCTGAAGCAACTGACTGGCCGCGCATCGTGACGCTTTATGAAGCACTCGCGCGCCTCGCGCCGTCACCCATCGTGGAATTGAACCGCGCGGTGGCCGTGTCCATGGCGTTCGGCCCCGCGGCCGGGCTCGAAATTGTTGATGCGCTGATCGATGAGCCGGCGCTGGCTGCATATCACCTGCTGCCCAGCGTGCGCGGCGACCTGCTCGCAAAACTTGGACACAATGAAGAGGCTGTTGCGGAATTCACGCGCGCGGCATCGCTGACGCGCAACGCGCGCGAGCGCGAGCTAATGCTGAATCGGGCCCGGGCTTGTGAGGCACAACGTCGCCCAAAGCAGTAAACTACATTTGCAACGCCACAGGAGAAATGACATGGGATCCATGCAACGAATTGGTTTGCAACTGGCGATTTGCGCGGCGTTATTTGCCGCGGGCGTAGCAGTGGGCTCGCTGCGCGCCGGCAGCGTCGCGGCGCAGAATAAGTTTGGCCAGCCGAAGACCGTGTTGCACGTGGTGGTCTACAAATTCAAGGACGCTACTTCCGAGTTCGACCGGCAGAAGGCGCTCGATGGCATCAAGGATCTGGCGCGCAAAATTCCCGGCGTGAAAAATATCTGGCTGAAAACCAATCGCAACCAGATCAGGGATTACAGCGGCGTGTACGCCATTGAATTCACTTCACCGGAAACGGCCGCCGACTATGCCGAAAGTCCGGCGCACGAAGCGTGGGCCAAACAGTGGGAGAGCTTGCGGGAAAACAGCTTGTCCTTCCAGGTTTCGAATCCGTAGCGATCCCCCCTGACCATGAACCGCCGACTGCACCGTCATTCCGAATCCCGCCGCCTCTTGGCGGGTGAGGAATCTGCTGTTGTCGTCAACCGAGGCGCGATCTAACCTTCGCGTGTGATCCCGTATCTGCGACGTACTACCGAATCGATCATGCGGTCTGAAAGCAGACGCTTTGCCCATTTCACACTTCTTGCCAGGGGGGTCACTCCGTATCGCGGCCTGGGATGCGGCGTTTCAATGGCTTCCAGCATGACACGCGCGCAATCTTCGGGCGTGGTTTTTGATTTTGTCCTAGCGCTCGAAGAGCCCGCGAACGCTCCCGCATAAATTTTGGCGTAAGGGCCGGACTTGATCTTGTCCGCGTAAGGCTCCATCAAAGCAGCCGCGGTGGTCGCCAGATTGGTCACGATATATCCGGGCTCGATGAGAATCACGTCCACGCCAAATGGATACATTTCCAGGCGCAGCGCGTTGCTCAGTCCTTCCATGGCGTGCTTGCTGCTGCTGTACGGTCCATGCGTGGGCGGAGTGATCAATCCCGAGACCGAGCTGATCATCAGGATGCGGCCGCGTTTGCGCGTGCGCATGTGCGGCAGGGCCGCCTGGGTCACGCGCACCACGCCAAAGAAATTGGTTTCGAACTGGCGACGCCAGTCCTCCATCCGCGCGTCTTCCACGGTGGAGACATAAATGATGCCGGCATTATTGATCAGCACATCGAGCCCGCCGGTCTTGGCGATCACTTCCGCCACGCCATTTTTAACCGACGCATCGTCGCAGACGTCCAAGTCGAGAGTTTCCAGCGCGAGGTTTTTCTCGCGCGCCCAGGCATCCAGCTGCGCGCGCTTTTCCGCCGAGCGCCCCGCCGCAAATACGCGGTAACCGCGCTCCGCCAGCAGCACCGCGGCAGCTTTGCCCAAACCGTCGGTCGCGCCAGTAATCAATGCAGTTTTCAGTTTTTCACTCGTCATGGTTGCGGCTTCCTCTGCGCAGTCCGCGAAACCCATCGCGCTGGCCATCGATTATCGGGGATTATCGGGGAAATTCATAAGCGTGTACGAAAATTAGTCCGCGGGTCTTGCCTGAATCGCGCGCAAATGGGAGTTTAGTGCCATGGATTCCCACCTGGACAAATTGAAACAATCTCTGGAGTCGGCGGTGGGAGGCATGTCCAGCGAGCAATTGAGATGGCATCTCCCCGGCAAGTGGTGCGCCGCGGAGGTCCTGGAGCATCTGTATCTCACCTACACCGGAACGATCAAGGGATTCGAGCGAGTCATGACCAGCGGGAAGCCGCTAGCCTCGCGCGCCTCGATGAATCAGCGGCTAAGGACTTTCGTCGTGGTGGGATTGGGCCACATGCCCGGCGGAGTCAAAGCGCCCGCCGTGGCGGTGCCGAAAGGCTTACCGATAGACGCAGTGCGAAACGAGCTTGCGGCAAAGATCGAGGCGATGGACGCCATCATCGCACAATGTGAAGCGCGCTTCGGGCGCCGCGTCCGCGTGCTCGACCATCCGATACTGGGCCCGCTGACCGCGCCTCAGTGGAGAAAGCTTCATGTGGTTCATGGACGGCACCACCACAAACAGCTCCTCCATCTGCGCGAAAGCGCGACGCGGCAAATGGACTGAACGTATATAGGATTACGCCGGAACAACAAAAACGCTATTTGAAAAAGGTGGGATCGGGATGCTCGAGAACGAAGCCGGCATCCCAGGCTTCGTGGCCGCGCCACACTACCTGGGCGTCGGCTTTGCGACCAGTGGCCGCATGGATCAGCTTGACGCGCTGGTGCAGGTGCAGATCGCCGGCCACGACAGCTTTACAACCGGAGTTGCTGACGTCCACGGTAATGGCATTTATGTGTCGTTGAGTCTGGCCTTCGTCATACTCCACCAGCAATTTCACTTTGGTCGACACGCGCTGGCTCTCGCGCATATTGGTCCAGCGCTCCAGCAGGCTCTTTTTCACGGATTCGTCTACAAGAAGATTACTGAGGGCCATGCGCCACCTCGACTGTGGGTTACCGGGGAACCGCAATACAAACGTAAACCCACCAAAATGTCAGGTCAATAGTACGTATGTCCAGATTTGCACAGGGTTAAAGTTTCGCTAATTCTTTGCCCACAGGCCTGGCTGGTAAGATCGCTTTGTGATGTTGTTCTTTGTTGGGAGGAATGCGATGACGAAAGGCGAGGCATGGAAGCTGGCCAACGATTGGATTGCCGCCTGGAACGCTCACGATCTGGACAGGATCATGACGCACTACGAAGAAACCATCGTACTCACTTCACCGGTTGCCGCGCGGTTGTCAGGCTCGCCCGAGGGCACCGTGACCGGAAAGTCAAACTTGCGAGCGTACTTCCAGCGGGGACTGGAAGCCTATCCACAACTTCACTTCGACTTGAAAGACGTGTTCTGGGGCCTGCACAGCGTCGTGTTCTGCTACGCAAATCAGGCCGGGAACCACACGGCAGAGTTTATGGAATTGTCGGCAAACGGAAAAGTCGCCCGAGTGGTAGCGAACTACAACGCCTAACGGCTGGAATCCAGCCCTAGCACAAAAGCAAAAGGCCGCGCTGATTGCTCAGAGCGGCCTTTTGAAATTTAAATCCCGGCGACGACCTACGTTCCCACACAGTTGCCCGTGCAGTATCATCGGCCCAGCGAGGCTTAACTTCCGTGTTCGGGATGGGAACGGGTGTGACCCTCGCGGTATGATCACCAGGAAACTTTTAGAGATTCGAGATCAGAAGTTCGAGTTTCGAAGAAGAAAAAATCTTCGAAAATCTCGCCCCTGATTTCGGATCTCAATTTTTTTGAGCTCGCGAATTAAAAGCATTCGCAAGTGCGACAACAGAAGCTGGCTGGCATTACGAGTCGGGCTCTATATCGAACGCACTGTGCAGAATTGGCGTTAACTTTTCTGCGTTGTATTGCTCTTCCTCAAAGACGGTTTGAGAAAGTTTTATGATTAAGCCGAACGGGCGATTAGTACTGGTCAGCTTCACACATTGCTGTGCTTCCACCTCCAGCCTATCAAAGTCGTAGTCTTCGACTGCCCTTCTTATCCCGCCGAAGCGGGATTGGGAGAACTTATCTTAGGGCGAGCTTCTTGCTTAGATGCATTCAGCAATTATCTCTTCCAGACTTCGCTACCGAGCTATGCCGCTGGCGCGACAACTCGTACACAAGAGGTCTGTTCATCCCGGTCCTCTCGTACTAGGGACAACTCCCTTCAATTCTCCTGCGCCCACACCAGATAGGGACCGAACTGTCTCGCGACGTTCTGAACCCAGCTCACGTACCGCTTTAATAGGCGAACAGCCTAACCCTTGGGACCTTCTACAGCCCCAGGATGCGATGAGCCGACATCGAGGTGCCAAACCTAAGCGTCGATGTGAACTCTTGGCTTAGATCAGCCTGTTATCCCCGGCGTACCTTTTATCCGTTGAGCGATGGCCCTTCCACGCGGGACCACCGGATCACTAGACCCAGCTTTCGCTCCTGCTCGACTTGTAAGTCTCACAGTCAATCCGGCTTATGCTCTTGCACTCCACGGCGGGTTTCCAATCCGCCTGAGCCGAACTTTGGGCGCCTCCGTTACAATTTAGGAGGCGACCGCCCCAGTCAAACTACCCGTCTGGCCGTGTCTCCCCGCCCGTCGCGGGCGGTAGGTTAGAACGACAGAACGATCAGGGCAGTATTTCACTGTTGCCTCCTCCTCAGCCGAAACCAAGGAATCATAGGCTCCTGCCTATTCTACGCAGATCGTTCCGTTACTCATGGCCAGAGTGCAGTTAAGGTGCACGGGGTCTTTCCGTCTAGATGCGGGCATCCGGCGTCTTCACCGGAACCACAAATTCGCCGAGCCGCTCGCCAAGACAGTCGCTCTATCATTCCACCATTCGTGCAGGTCGGAACTTACCCGACAAGGAATTTCGCTCGGTTTCTCTCACTCTGTTTCCAGAGAAGCCGGACTTTATCTTTCGCTGCCTGTGTTCATTACCGAAGCTATGGCCCTGATTTCTTCAATCCCGTCAACTTTCAAGTGTTTTCCCTGATTGATCAGGTGCAGAATCTTGCGAAACCTCGCGAAGTCGACTCGCTTCTTCGATTTAAGCTGATGCTTCTCGAAGAAGGGAACGATCCTTTCGGTAAGGTGATTCAGCCCCCGGACTCGATACGCCATTCGATCTCCGTGATTCCTTCTTACTACTCCGCATCCGAAAAACTTCTTCAGCGCGTGTAGCAGTTGAATGTCACGTTGATGTTGAACAACGGTGAATTCGGGGAGTACTTGGAATTGGCAGGACATCTCTGGGTGCGGATTGATGCCGACGTAGAAACAACCTTCGCCGTCAACGAAGCCCACAACCCATTGAGCCTCTAACTTCTCAGGATGCGACTGAACATTAAGTCTCTGAGGGTTCTCCATAATTTTTCTCCTGGAGTCTTCCCTGCGGATTGTCCCCTTGTCCGCCGGATTTTGACTGCCGCGTGTTACCGCGACGAGTACCGGACAGCTGTGCGAGGAGTTTCCCGCATATGGTTCAGTTTTACTAAGGCTGCGCGTTTTTCAACCTTAGGACCGTTATAGTTACGGCCGCCGTTCACCGGGGCTTCAGTTCAAGCCTTCGCACCTTGCGGCGCTGAGCCCTTGCTTTAACCTTCCGGCACCGGGCAGGTGTCACCCCCTATACGTCGTATTCGACTTAGCAGAGAGCTGTGTTTTTGTTAAACAGTTGCAGAGCGCGATTCGCTGCGACCGCATCGGGCTATAAACCCTACTGCGGTACCCCTTCTCCCGAAGTTACGGGGTTAATGTGCCTAGTTCCTGAGCGAGCGTTCTCTCGAGCGCCTGTGGATATTCACCTCGTCTACCTGTGTCGGTTTGTGGTACGGGCACCTGGTTGACTCCTTAGAGGATTTTCCCGGCAGCGTGAAATCAGAGACTTTGCGGTCGTATGACCTCGTCACCATTTTCACCGTTAACGACCCCGCGGATTTTCCTACGGGATCCGGCTTGTAATGGCCAATCGGGACGTCCATCACCCGACTCTCTTATCCTTCTGCGTCACCCCATCGTCAAACGTCACCAGGCGGGACAGGAATATTAACCTGTTGTCCATCAGTTACGCCTTTCGGCCTCACCTTAGGACCCGCCTAACCCTGAGCGGATTAACCTTCCTCAGGAAACCTTAGACTTTCGGCGACACGAGTTCTCATCGTGTTTATCGCTACTTATGCCGGCAGGGTCTCTTGTGTAGTGTTCAGTAGTCCTCTCGGTCTACCTTCAGACTCCACGCAATGCTCCCCTACCAAAGATTATTCCCGAAGGAATAACCATTTCGCAGCTTCGGTCGTATGCTTGAGCCCCGTTGAATTGTAGGTGCATATCCGCTTGACCAGTGAGCTGTTACGCTTTCTTTAAAGGATGGCTGCTTCTAAGCCAACCTCCTGGCTGTCCGAGCGAATACACTTCCTTTCCCACTTAGCATACAGTTAGGGACCTTAGCTGGCGATCTGGGCTGTTTCCCTTTTGACCACGAAGCTTATCCCTCGTAGTCTCACTCCCGTGCAGTTGTCCACGGCATTCGTAGTTTGATTGGATTTGATAGCCTGAGTTGGCCTCTAGTCCATTCAGAGCTCTACCACCGTGGCAATTCACACAAGGCTGTCCCTAAAGACATTTCGGGGAGAACGAGCTATCACGGAATTTGATTAGCCTTTCACCCCTACCCTCAGCTCATCAGAGCGATTTTCAACTCACACCTGTTCGGACCTCCAGTCGCGGTTAAGCGACCTTCATCCTGGCCAAGGGTAGATCATCCCGCTTCGCGTCTAATCCTACGTACTTGTCGCCCTATTCGGACTCGGTTTCCCTACGGCTCGCTTGCGCTTAACCTTGCACGTAAGATTAACTAGCCGGCTCATTAAGCAAGAGGCACGCCGTCAGGCTTTCATGGACCGAAATCCATGCATGGCCCTCCGACTGCTTGTAAGCATACGGTTTCAGGTTCTATTTCACTCCCCTCGCAGGGGTGCTTTTCGCCTTTCCCTCACGGTACTGGTTCACTATCGGTCGCCAGAGAGTATTTAGCCTTGGAGAGTGGTCTCCCCAGATTCCCACGAGATTACACGTGTCTCGTGGTACTCAGGATGCCGCTTCGAGTCCGGTACATTTTCCGTTACGTGGCTCTCACACTCTTTGGCTCCGCTTTCCAGCGGATTCACGTAATGTCCGGTTTGGTAACTCTACTTATGCGGTCCTACAACCCCCAAATGCAAGCACTTGGGTTTGGGCTGTTCCGATTTCGCTCGCCGCTACTTTCGGAATCTCTGTGATTTATTTTCCTCCAGGTACTGAGATGGTTCACTTCCCTGGGTTGGCTCATACCCGCCTATGTATTCAGCGGGCTGTAACGAGAGTTCATCTCGCCGGGTTTCCCCATTCGGAGATCCTCGGATCAAAGCCTGCTTGCGGCTCCCCGAGGCTTATCGCAGCTTGCCACGTCCTTCTTCGCCTTCTGGCGCCAAGGCATCCACCGTACGCTCTTAGTAGCTTAATCATAAAACTTACTCAATCCGTCTTCTGGCTCTATCGAGTTCAATAAATCCTTCGACGTTTCGGTTCACGCAGCTCCATACATCCTCGTACCGCTTTCTCTCCAACCTTCACAGGTTTGATCGATCTACGGCACAGGCTTTCGTATCTACGCTCCTCGAACAATTGGCAAGTCCGCCTTTTCTTCCACAGTTATGCTCAACTCGAGCAAAACTTGTAATCATCCACAGCAATTCTCCGCAACCCTCCGCCGTGCGCTGCTTGCGCAGACACACCTCGAAAAGATCACAGAGGCCCTTACTGTGAACTTGCCAGCCTTTCTGTTGTCAAAGAGCAGTACCCCTGATCCCGTCAGGGCGTCCCGAATTTCTCGAGACTCTTTTCCGGATGATGTCCAAGTCCAACTTCGTCCTTGAACGTCCGGAAAATAAAAAACCCGGCGTCGAGCGCCGGGCACAGTCGCCTTTCTCAGGCGTCTTTGCGCGAAGCTCGACTAATTTCTATCCTGTGCTCGTAAAGAACCTCACTTAGGATCTACTTCAGGAGTTCGACCCGACTGTGACGCCCTGCCCGGTTCGTTCCACCACGTCGTGGTGACCCCGGACACTTTGCAGTGCCCCGAACCATTTGTAACTTTATACCAGCTTTCCCCTAGGCGTCAACCCCCCTGCTGCATTTATTTCAAAGGCGGCTGTGGGTAGCTTGTGAAAAACCGCAAGTTGCGCGTTGTGGCGGCTACTTCCTTTCCACCGTCCCGCTGACCCGCTAGTGGAGCATCTCTTCCATGTCTTTTACGTACGATTTCACATGTTTGAAAAATTCCTGAAACTCCGGGCTGGAACGGAAACCCTTCAGGTGCCCGGCTTCGGAATCCCACTCCATGCGCAGGATGTAGTGGGCGGGATCCTCGGTGCATTGTGAAAGCTCGTAAGCCAGGCAATGTTCCGACGCGTGCAAGGATTTTGCGGCTTCGGCATAGTTGTGCAAATGGGGTTTATCGCACATCGCCGCTGAGTCGGTCCGCCGAAAAGCTTCGTAACTGCCAACAATTATTTCCAGGCGCTAGGCGTTCAGCGCAGGCCTGATTTTCTGCAAATTTGCCGCAAGAAACAAAAAAGGCGAGCCGGCCAACGTGAGCCGCCTCGCCTTTTCCAATCGCGGAAGCGATGAACTTTTTGCTTAGCGCATGCCGTACAGGTCCACTCTCGGCCTGCGGTGCCAGCTTTCTTTGCTGTACCAGATTTCCACACTCTCGATTCTCCGCCGGTCGCCCTTCAAATCCAGCGGGCGTGTGCGGCCCCCCTCTGGGATCCTTTCTCGAAAAATCAGTTCTTGCACCGAGCCATCCCCAAAGTGAACGATCACTCGTTGAAAATCGACCGCTCCGCCGCTCACGCGCAGTTGCACGGCGCGCCACTTCCCGTCTCCCCTCCCAACGTGAATATTATCGTGGTCATTGCGCCCATCCACGTGAGCTTCGCCAAGACGCGCCCACCTGCCCCGATATTCACCCTGGGCATACATCGACGCGGCAAAAGCCAGGCTTACCAACAGGCCGAGCAGCCATACGTTATTTCTCTTCATCATATTTTCTTCTCTCCGTGTGTTCATGGGATCGCCGTCGAACCGTGTTTGCGGCGATCTCCGGATTGGGCTGGGTCGGCGGTATTCCTACTACCGCGACAATGAACGTGACTGTATACCGCCCCTTATAAATTGACAACGCTTCCCTCGATCATTTCACGTGAAAACCGCCAAACCGTTATCCCATTCCTCTCGTTGGACGCGCAATTCCAGATTCGCTAAACTGAAACAGCGAAACGTGAGAGCGAGTGCCAACCGCAATGAGCGATCCAATCATCAGTAGCCAAGGCGTGCGGGTGCGTTTTGCTCCCTCGCCTACGGGTTATCTGCACGTCGGAGGAGCGCGGACGGCGCTGTTTAACTGGCTGTTTGCGCGCCAGCAGCGCGGTACCATGATCCTCCGCATCGAAGACACCGACGCCGAGCGCAACAAGCCGGAACTCGTCCAGGGCATCATCGATGGATTGCAGTGGCTCGGTCTCGACTGGGACGAGGGCCCGTTTTACCAGTCGCAGCGCAACGAACTCTATCGCGCCGCTGCTAAAAAATGCCTCGCCAACGGCAACGCCTTTCTCTGCTACTGTCCGGCCGAAAAATATGTGGGCGGCGATCACGCCGAAGAAGGTGCTGAGGGTGGACAGGTTCGCCGCGTGGTTCGTTGCAGTTGTCGCGATGGAAAACCGTCCACTCCGGGAACGAAACCGGCCATCCGTTTCAAAGTGCCGGTCGGCGGCACTACCACCTTTTTCGATGCCGTGTTCGGCGATACCGAATTCTCCAACGACGACATCGAGGATTTCATGCTGCTGCGCTCCGGCGCCCAGGATGCCCATGATGAAGAATTCGGCCAGCCCATGTATCAGCTCAGCGCAGTGGTCGACGACATCGATATGCACATCACACATGTGATTCGCGGCGCCGATCACCTCTCCAACACTCCCAAGCAGGTGCTGCTGTACCGCGCGCTCGATGCCAAGCCGCCGATTTTCGCGCACCTGCCGCTCATCCTCGGGCCCGACCGCAAACGTCTTTCCAAGCGCCACGGCGCCACCAGCGTCAGCATGTACCGCGACGAAGGTTTTTTGCCGGAAGCGTTTCAGAATTTTCTGGCCCTGCTGGGCTGGGCACCCGGCGGCGATGTGGAATTCATGCGCACTGCTGAGCTGATCGAGAAATTCAAGCTGGAAGGCGTCAGCCGCACCAACGGCGTTTTTGACCAAGCCAAGCTTGAATGGTTCAACACCCAGTATCTTCAGAAATTGCCGGTGGAAGACCTGGTGCCGCAAGTTGAATTGGAGTTGCGCCGCAGCAATCTGTGGAAAGACGAATGGGCTTCAGGTGCGGGTCGTGAGTGGTTTACGCGAACCGTTGACCTGCTGCGGCCGCGGGTCAGGCTGTTGCCGGATTTTTCAACCTGGTCGCGCGCTTTTTTCAGCGACGAATTCACCATCGACCCGGCGGCGGAAGCCAAATTCTGGAAAGATCCGAAAGTGCCCGACCTGCTGGCCAAGCTGGCGAATGCTCTGGCGGCACTGCCGGAATGGAATCACGACGCCTGCGACCACGCTTTGCGCACCCTGTGCGAAGCGGAAGGCGTGAAAGCCGGATTATTGATTAATGCCACCCGAGTGGCGATTGTGGGTCAAGCTGTAGCGCCGCCGTTATTCGACACCATGGTGGTCCTCGGCCGCGAACGGGTGGTCAAAAGATTGCGCGCCGCTGCCCCCGCGGGCGTCGCCAAAAGCTAGTCTTTCAGTTTGCGTCAGCGCGGGGAAGTCTTCGCATCCGTTTCTTTTTTCCGCTCCGCGGCCTTCTTGCCTTTGACCTCGACGTTGCTGTCGTCGCCAAAACTCTTTCTTATCTTTTTATGGAACATGCTGATTTCCAGCGTGGGATTGTCGCGCGTTCCTGAAATTCCGATGGGAATCAACGCCCCAGCTCCCTCTTTGCTGAAAAACGGATCGATGGCCTTCAGGAAAAACGATTTTGTGCCGCCCACCATCTGCGAGAGCTTGGCCTCCGTCCGCAAATCTCCGTTAAAGTCCAGCTCTTCGCCGCGCATTTTGTACGTTCCATCCAGCCGGATCACCGCCCCCGGAACGCTGAACGTCAATTGTTGAAACGTAATCACGCCATTCTTCAGGTGAAATTTTCCGTGCAGATCGGAAATGGCGCTGCCCGCGTCGGGATCGTCCGGCTGGCCTTGCGCATGGCGGCTGAACGCCGCAAGTTTCTCGCGCACATCGGAGCTGGCAAAGCGTCCGTTGCTGACCGTGAATTCTCCGTCCAGCACCAGTTTGTCGAGAACTTTTACCTTGCCGGGCGGCAAAATCAGTTTCGTTTTCAGGTTCACCAGGCCGGACATCATCGGTTGGTTCGATTTTGTCGCCAACTGCAACAAATCTTCGAGCCGCGCTTTGGGCGAAACGACATCCAGCGTGATCAGGTGCCCGTGTTTTTCCTGAATGCGCACCACGCTGCCATTCGCGGTGATTTCAGAGTGGATCAGCGTGGCGCGCACGGGATGCAGATAGGTGTCGCCATTGGTTCCGTCGACGGTGGCGTAAAATTCGGTATGCAGCGGGACGGCCCGCCCGACGGGATCCAGCGAAAATGCCGGTGTGTCGGTTACTCCCTGCACTTCCAGGCTTTGCAGCACGCCAGAATATTTTCCTGTCGAAGACAGCTTGCCGGCAATTCCCGGGAAAGGCCCGAGGTCCGCATCGGTAAAGGTGTAATTGCCGGAGACCGGAGTGGAACCGGGATCGTCAATCGCCCACGGACCAAAATTTCCGGTGGTTTTGATTTCTCCCACCGGTTTGGCATTGGTCAGGTTTCCGCGAAACGAAAAAGGCTTGGCGGCACCGACAGACTTCAATAGCAGATCATGAATGTCGAAATCGAGCGGCGCCTTGCCGGCTTGCTTGGGAAGCATCAGCAGGGTCGTTTCGTCGCACACAATCTGATCGATTACGATTTGCGGCAGCGGTTTTTTCTTTCTTGTGGAAGGCGGCAGAGCGGGCGGCTCCCCGGGAGATTCTCCGCGTGGCGGAACGGTAATGACCATGTCGTCGAGATGCACGCCGCGAATATGGTGCGGGACTCGCAGGATGCCCATGAACCCCAGGTGAAACGTAAATTGCTGGATGTGAATCAGCGGCGGCACGTCGGTGCGATTGTGATAATAGACCGTCAGGTTTTCGCCGGTGACGCTCATTTCCGGAAAGGCCGACACATGAATAGAGCCCAGGTCCACGCGGCTGGCGAAGCGCTCGGAAAGTGAGCGCACTACCCAATCCCGCGTCCAGTCATCGATATCTTTTGTGCGCTGATAGAATATTGCCGCGGGTATCAGAAAAAGTAGAAGAACTACTGCCACCACAACAATCCACACACGAGAACGCCGCCTACTGTCTGCCTGGGACGCCATTCAGTGAGAGTACCGTAGTGATCGCTAGGGCGCAGCGAATACTTCCGGATGCGCAGGCTTTATCGCAGCGCGGGAAGCCGCCACATCTACGGTGGCTTGCAGGTCAATCGTAACCGGCGGCAGGCAGATTTCCGTGCTGCAGGCCTGATAACGGAGCTTCAGCGGAACTTGCTGCGAACCCACTGGCGCGCTGGCCAGCGCGGTCAGCGGCAAAAGCAAAATGACCTTCCCTTGGTACACGTTCAACGGCGTCTTGGAAAAGATGAAGGTGTGCAGCTCGCCTTTCGGGTAGGCCACTGCGCCGATTTTGAACCCCGTCGGAACTTCGGCCTTTAAATCCGTGGCGATCAAATATTCTGCAGACTTTTCCCGCGCATTGACATGAAAACCGGGGCGAACGGTGAGAACCACGGCAATCTGAAAAGGAACACCCCGGGCTGCCGGTTCCGCGGAAACATAAACTGCCGGGGTGACCACTTCACGCGGCGACGGAACGTGCTCCTGCGCGTTGGAGGCCGCCGAAAGCGCGGCTGCCATCAAAATTGCGATCTGTGGCGCGCGAGCACGCAATTTCATATGGTAACCGTGGCGCCCACCTGTTGTGAAATTACTCGCGACATCACCGCGTGTAGATTTTCGCCGGTTTTTTCCAGCACAAACGCGTTCTGAGTTTCCGACCACCCCAGCTTGAAGCTGGTCGACAGCGCGGATATCCAGATCTCGCGCACCGGAGTGTTCGGCGAAACCACAAAGCGGGTCTCATCCGCATCCTCGAACAGCACCTCGAGTTTGCCGCTCTCGCCTTCCACGTCGAAACCG
The DNA here is from genome assembly GCA_963819625.1 of uncultured Acidobacteriota bacterium. Lineage (GTDB taxonomy): Bacteria > Acidobacteriota > Terriglobia > Acidiferrales > UBA7541 > Acidiferrum. Next base: position 970,925 of record CAWFWY010000011.1, on the reverse strand, counting down.
TGCTCGTCCCCGGCAGTGAGCAGCCTTTTCTTTAGGTCCTCAAACGCGGCGTCGGCTTTTCGTTGAAAGTCTTTTTCTTCCAGCATGAATGGAGCGTACACGAAGAAACTGCGCCCTGGGAAGCGGTTCGTGCGAGGCTGCCGCGCGTTCAGGTTTACTGTAGCAGCGACTCGATATCGTGCGAAACGTCCTCGTAGCCGATCAACCCGGTGATGCGTTTCACCTGCTTGCCATCCCGCGAAATCAAGAAACTCGTCGGATAGCCCAGCAGCCCGCCAAATTTGTCGGCGATGGCATCATTCCCGATCACGATCGGATAACTCATCGTCTGCTTCTGGCCGCCGACGTCGAAATGTTCCTTGGCCACGAAAGGAGCGACCACGCTTTTCCCTTCTTCATCCATAGCCACGCCCAGCACCGTAAATCCCCGCGGCCCGTACTTCTGTTGCATCTCGATCAACCAGGGAATTTCCACCCGGCACGGCTCGCACCAGGTGGCCCAGAAATTTACCAGCACCACTTTGCCCTGGTAATCGCTCAGGGCGGCGTCTTTACCGTCGATATCCTTGAAGTGCACGTCGGGCGCCGCCGCGGCAATGGATTTGTCCGGCGACACGGACGCATGTGTCGTACCGCTTTTGTTTACGCGCGTAGCCTTGTCCGCATAATACGTCGCGCCGATTAACACCAGCACGGTGACCACGATGATCGAAACGTTTTTCATTTTCATTCCCGTTTTATGAAACGCTGTCGCTTACAGTGAAAACCGGTTCAAGAAGGTTAGTTTACCCGAGAGCCACGTCAGTTTGTTCACGAACACCAACCCGCCGACGAAAAGCAACAATCCGCCGCTGAAAACCTCCACCGCGTGGAGATATTTGCGAAAATTCTGATAGAAGCGCAGAAACTGCCCGATCCCCAGCGCGGTCAGCAGAAAGGGAACGGCCAGCCCCGCGGAATACACCGCCAGAAGCAAAACGCCGCGCGCGATGGTATCGCTGGCGGCTGCCAGGGCTAGAACCGTGGCCAAAATCGGCCCGATACACGGCGTCCATCCAAACGCAAACGCGAATCCCAGCAGGAACGCGCTCCAAATCCCCGGCTGGCCGATTTTGCTTTGTATGCGGACATCGCGATTGAGCCAGCGCGCCATGGACGGGCCCAACAAACCGACCAGCGACAACGAGAAAAAATGAATCGCGCCAAATCCTGCAAAAAGCGGCGCGTGCCGCACCAAACAAATAATGCCCAGCAGCGCCAGCACGCCTCCAATGATCATTCCCGTTTTCAGCGTCAACTTGATCAGCAGTCCCAGGAGGTGCAGGCCAAACAGAATAATCAGCGCGCCCGCGATAGGGGCCAGAAAACCGCGCCTTTGAATCAGAAATGCGCCAACAGCGCTGGCCGACGCCCCGAAGGAAATAAACACCGCCGAAAATCCCGCCACAAAAGCCAGCGATGAGCCAAAAAGTCCCGAACGCGGAAGTTCCCCTTTGCGCAATTGTTCCACGCCAATCCCTGAAAGCATGGAGATGTACCCGGGAACCAGCGGCAGAACACACGGCGACAGAAACGAAACCAAGCCGGCCAGAAAGGCTCCTGCTAGAGGAACGTCGCTCATGCGTTGGCGAACTCGAAAAAGCTAGTCATTGCTGGCCATTATTCGAACGACCGCGAACACTTCTATTGTCCCATAAATGCCGGGGTGGACCCTTGCTCTGGGCTTACGTTACGGCTCGAAATCCGGATGTTGCCGGAAAGGATTCTCAAGCTGGAAAACGCTGGCAATCTCGAGCAACACTTCTTCGCTATTTGCCGCGCCGATGAATTGCACGCCCACCGGCAAGCCCGCCGGCGTGAAACCGCAGGGGACGGAAATGGCCGGCACGCCCGCCAGATTGGCAGGGCGGTTCAGGCGCAGCAGCAATGCCCGTGTGGGATGGTCTACTTCCGCCACGCGAGTAGATTCTTCGCCGATAAGCGGCGCCGCGATTGGAGTGGTGGGCACGATGAGCGCATCAATTTCTGCACTCTCCATCACGCTACGTAATTGTTCGATGAAATGTTTTTGCTGGTCGAGCGCTTCCAGGTATTCGGTCGCCGTTACCTTGGTTCCTGCGTCGAGACGTGCGCGAACATCTTCGCCGTATTCGCTGGCCCGGCTGGGAAACCAGCCCGATTGCTGATGATAGTGCGTGGCCTCCGCCCAGCCGATCCGGTTCCCGGCGCGTTCCGTGTGACTCAACAGCGGGATCGACACGTCCACTGTTTTTGCGCCAAGCCGGCGAACGCACTGCAGCGAATGTTCGAACGCTTTCTCCACATCAGCGGAAATCGCCTCAAAGAAAAACTCGCGCGGCACTCCGACGCGAACCTTATTTAACACTTTTAGCTTTGGCATCGCGGCTTTGCGGCCGGACGAGCGTGATGGCTTGTCAGTGCTGCGAACGACCAGCGTCTGAAAAAGTATCGCCGCATCCTCCGCGCTGCGCGCCAATGGACCCACACAATCCAGGCTCGGGGAAAGCGGAATCACGCCGCTCTCATCGACGCGATGAATGGTCGGCTTCAATCCCACAACGCCGCACAGCGCAGCTGGTATTCGAATGGAGCCGCCCGTATCGGTCCCGACGCTGCCAAAACAAAGACCGGCGGCCACCGCCGCGGCCGACCCTCCGCTGGAACCGCCGGGAATTCTGGAAATGTCCCACGGATTGTGTGCCGCGCCGAAGTGAGGATTGTTATTGGTGACCCCGTAGGCAAATTCATGGAGGTTGGTTTTGCCAAGTAACACGGCCCCTGCTTGTTTCAGACGCGTAACTACCAAGGCGTCGTTTTCAGGGAAAAATCCGCTCAGAATCCTGGATCCCGCCGTGGTACGCACGCCCGCGGTACAAATATTGTCCTTCAGCGAAATAGGAATGCCGTGCAGCGGCCCGCGATCGACTCGAGTTTTCCGCCGCCGCGTAACGCACAACTCCGCTTCCGCTTTTTTCGCCTGCGTGCGCGCCACTTCAGCCGTTACCGTGATAAACACGTTCAGTTTGGGAGTCAGCCGCTCGATACGTTTCAGCAAAACGTCGGTGAGCTCGACAGGCGACAGCTTACCCACACGGAAAAACCGCGCGATTTCGGCGATCGAGGAATAGGCTAGTTCTTTTTCGTTCATCGAATGGTCGGGAATCTGCGCAGCGTTTCCGCGCGGCAAACAATCCCTTAATAAATTTTTTCCTGCCGCCGCAAATTTCCAAACGTCCCGATATTCGCAATGATGAACGCCACGCGAAACTGGTTTTCCGTGCGTACCTGCCCCAGCGCGATGCGCCGGTATTCCAGCGCGATTCCACAGCAACTGCCGTTGTAACTGACCTGCACCAGCTGGTTTTGCAGGGCGTCGTTGGTGACATCGTAGCTGATTCCCGCGGCGGCGCTGAATCCTTTGCCGTTGAGGCTGCCGTAACCGAACAGCGTGCGCACCTGGTTCGAAAGCGGCTGCAGAACAGGATTCGCATCCAGGCGAAAATGCGCAACGGTGGCGAAGAATTTTCCGTAAGGCTTTAACTTAAGCAGCGTACCGACGGTGGTCAGCTTCTCGAGCGTCGGGTCGTACTCCAGGATCTGCTCGATATCGAAATCGCTGCCCGGCGAAATGGTCAGGTCGCTGACGATGGGCGACCAGTGCACCGGGCCGAGCGCAAACGCAAACGGCGTGATGGAATTCAGCGCCTGAAACACGTTGCGCTCCCCCGCAACCGCCGCGCCTCCAAAGGTCGGATCGAAAAAGTGTTTCTGCACCAGGCGCCAGGAAACCAGCTCGTGCGCCTGATCGTCTCCCTCGCTTTTGACGAAAAATCGCTGCGTCACCCCGTATTCGATTTCATTGGTGTCCGTCAGCGTGGCGTCCGAATCGAAGCGAATGAAGTCGGCAAAATTGTTCACGCCCGTCACGTAACGATAGGTGATCACCGGCTCGATGGAATGTTTGTATCTCCGCTTGGTTTTGGGCCGCTCAAAAAAACGCTCCAGCGTAGGCGGGCGAAGGTCCAGCGTAATTTCGCCGGTGTTGCGGATGATGGCCTGCTCGGTCACCACGTCGGGAGCCGCCAGCGACGCGCCGTAACGCGTCGTGCGAAACGCCGCCGACGCCGTTACTCCGAGCCACGAACCAAAATGAACAGGAATGGTCACCCGCGGCGCGAACTCCATGCGGCCCACGAAACTTGGCGTATTGATCTCGCTGTCGGAACGGTGTACGAACCCCGCGAAGCTCTCCAGTCCAAAATAAATCGGCAGGTTCCGCCACGGCGCCTGCTCCACGGAATCGAATCGCGCCTCCGGCAGGTTGCGCAGCGTCACGCCCACCGCTGGGTTGATCTGCAGAAAACTTTTGTCGTTCAACGCCGCGAAATTTGCGCTGAACCCGTGAAAATTATTGGTCAGGAAAAACGCGCTGCGTACTTCCGAATTGATGGCGTCGCCAAAAGTATCCGCGAAAGCCAGCCGGAAGGTGAGCGAAGAAAGATGATTGTAATCGGCGACAAACCGCCAGCCGCCCGGGAGCAGCGACTCGATATCCAGGCGCTGCTGCTCGCCGCCCTGCGGCTGTCGCACGCTGTTGACCAGCAGGCCGCGATCGTCGACGCCAAAGTACGTGTAATGAATCGTTGTGCCTTCGAAAGGTTTGGCGCGCAACTCGCCGCGCTCCGCCACACCTCGGCGGCTGAGATATTGCGCACCCAGCGTGGCATCCAGCCAGGGCTTCGGCGCCCAGTAAAAAGCGTCGCCGAACGTAAAGCCTTTCCGCGAACTGTCGCCAACATCCGGAATCAGAAAACCAGATTGGCGAACTTTGCGCCCCGCCGACGCGCTGGCATAGGGCAGCCACACGAGCGGCACGCGAAACAGCCGGAAATTGGCGTTCACCAGCGCGACGCTCTTATCCAGATGCACGCGGGCGTGCGGCGCGAAAAATTGCCATGTGGGATGCGCCGGATCGCAGATGGTGATCCACGCGTGGTCGATGACGTAGGTGTCCTTCGGAAGGCGTTCCACTTCGCGCGCTTCGAAATACAGCGGATTGTCCGAAAGCAGCACGCTGGGATTGGGCCGCCGCTCGATTTTTATCGTGCCGCGAACGTTGTGAAATGTGCCGTGTCCGCTCTTGACGTTGTAGTGCGCTTCGTCGGCTTCAATGTGCTGGTTTTCGAAATCGAAAACCACGTGGCCGCGCGCCAGCGATTCAGAAGTCTTGTTGTTATATTCGACGTGATCGGCATGCAGGTGGGAATCGCCGTAGTGGATGTCCACATCTCCATCGGCGATGTACAGGTCGCCGCGGCGGCTCTGCGGTCCGCTGGAGGAAAGTTCCGCTACGCCGCCGCTTTCGAATGGCAAGCGGGCCTGCTGTGGAACGGCCTCGACGCTTGCGGCGCCGGCCAACAGCAAAATAAAGAAAGCTGTGGCGACGAACCAGAAGTGATGGGCGGCGGTGCGATACCGCGGCTGGGAATGGCGGTTCAGAAGAAACATGCAAGCCATGAAAGCAGTTGGATAGCCTAGCATGGGGTCGCGGCTATGAGTAGACGAGTAGGAGATGCGCAGTCGAAGCGCGGAGGATGCCCGGGCTGAAAATTAAGATGCCGGGAAAGTCGCGGAGACCACGAAGCCGCGATCGGGTGTCAGTTCCACGGTGTGAATTTCGTCAAAACCCTCGGCGCCGGACGGCGCGACAAGTTTTTTGAACGTTCCGGCTACCGCGGGAGCTGGAATTTTCTGCTTGCCCACCCGTAAATTATTTCTCCCCATAGCGTCGCGCAACGCCGAATTGAAAAAATAGGCTATCGTGCGGAATCCTGCGGCCCGCGCAGGTCCCAGGTAGCGGCTGCGGTCCGCCGGCAGCGGATTGGTATTGTCGATCACGAACGGCTGGCCGCTTTGCAGGCAGGCGTTCAGCAGGGTTTCTTCGCGCCGCCGCGTGCGCAGCATATCCAGGTTAATTCGCACGTGCGTGTCGAAAAATCGCTCCTTGAAGAACGAGCTTTTCCCCGCGCCTTGTATGCCGATAAAGATGATGGCTTCCATAGAATTTACGCCGCACCGCGATCGCGGATCATTATTTCAGTCGCGGCCATTTGGGCAATTTTGGTGGCCGCGCGCCGTGGCGAATCGCCGAGCACACTGGCTCGTAAGCAAGCTCCACGGCTTCCCGCACCGAACGCAGCATTAAGCCGCCGCGGCTCATGTCTCCGCGGCCGACAAAAGTGGAAGGAACAAGCAGGCGCTGGTCGAAGATATTCAGCAACGGCTCTACATATTTCGAAGTGGCAATGCTGCCCAGCAGCACCACTTCGCATTTCTTTCCGGCCCTGCGGAATAAATCGGTCGCATCGCGATCCAGCGGTTCGCGATAGCGCGGATCGGTCGCCTCCACCGGCACGCCGGCAATTTCCAGCAATTGTTCGCGCGTGACTAGCGTGTCGGGAGTCACCAGTCCGCGGCCCGCGGTGATCACCAGTACGCCGGCCAGGCCCGGCGGCGGAGAAGCAAACGTCTGCGCGTAAACGAGTTTGCCTCGAAAATACAAACCGCTGATGAAGCTGAATAGTTCTCCGATGGGTAGCCCATCATTGCGCAGCCGCCGCGCCAGAATGAATTTGGCGTTCTCGCTCATGATCACTTTCGCGCGGATGCCTCCGGCGTTTGCGGGCGAAAGAAGAAAAATCCGGTGCGGTGGCTGCTCAGGCGCCGCTTGCGTGCGTCTGGTGCGACCTGATGCCGCTCGCGTTGTTTTATCGATTTGTGCGATTGCCATTTGGTGATGAATCCGCGAGAAAAACTACAACAGGCCCAGCGCCGACTTATTTTCGCGCTTCACCTGCTTCATGGTGCATTCGCGCGGCGCTTTCTCCGGCCGCCAGCGCAACAATCTGGTCCCATGCCGGAATCGCCCGCCGGTGAAGTGATCGAATTGCAGTTCGACCACCAGTTTGGGATCGAGTGGCTGCCATTCCATCGAATGCTTGGTGCTCCAGCGGCTCGGCCCGCCGGGAGCTTTGCCGGTAAATCCCGGCGGCTTGATTATTTTCTCCAACTTCCTGGTCAACGCCAAACGCTCGTCAGCCTGAATCGACGAACTGAACCCCACGTGATCCAGCAATCCTTCCGAGTTATAAAGGCCCAGCAGCAATGATCCGACCAGCGGCTTTTTCTCCAGATACCGGAATCCGCCAACCACGCAATCGGCGGTGCGCTGTTTCTTGATTTTCTGCATGCCGGTGCGCTCGCCGGTCTGGTACGGCAAATCCTTGCGCTTAGCGACAATCCCGTCCAGCCCCACGCCCATGTGAAACCATTTGCGCGCAACGGATAAATCGTCAGTCGCCGGAGAAAGGCTGATCGACGGATTTTCGTCAAAGTACGATTTCGCCAGCCGCTCCAGTTTCTCGCGCCGCTTTTCCAGCGGCATCTTGACCAGCGATCTTGCCTTTTTCATCCACCAGCAAATCAAAAACGATAAACATGCATGGGTGTTCCTGGCTCAATTTCAAAACGCGGCTGGCGGCTGGATGTATGCGCATTAGCAACTCGTCGAAAGAAAGATGGCCATCGACGGGAATCACAATCTCGCCGTCCAGAACAAACTGTTTCGGTTTCAGCGTCAACAACGCCGCGGCCAATTCCGGGAAATAACGCGTCAGCGGCTTGCCCGATTTCGATTGCAGATCGACGCGCGCTCCGTCGCGAAACGCGATACACCGGAAGCCATCCCACTTCGGCTCGTAACGCCATTCCGGCCCCGAAGGCAGGTCGGTCGCCGGCTCGGCCTCCATGGGCGCATATTTTTTGTTCAGAGGTAAGGTCATGGCATCACAAAAATGACTTCAGGTTTACGCGGCCCGTTTCCGCCAGCAGCGGTTTCCACAAATCGCCACTTTTCTTCAGCCGCGTGGGAACATTTTTCACCGTGAAATCTTCAATGCGCACGCCGCGCTCCACTTCCGCCCATGTCACCGGCGCAGAAACCGTCGCGGCCTGCTTGGGCCGCACGGAATAAACGGAAGCCAGCGTGCGGTTCCACGCGTTTTGATTGTAGTCCACCAGCACGCGGCCACGCGGGCGCTTGGCCACGCGATATTCGGCGGTGACTATTTTGGGGTGGCGCGACTCCAGCTCTTTCGCCAGTGCCTTGGCGAACGCCCACACCTGTTTTTGCGTCGGCCCGCGCACGATGGGAACGTACACGTGAATTCCGCGCGACCCAGTGGTCTTCGCGTAATTTTCTATTTTGATGGAGTCCAGCGCGTCTCGAACGATCAGCGCTGTCTCCAGCACCCGTTCGAACGACGCGCCCACCACCGGATCCAGATCGAAATGCAGATAATCGGGCCGGTCCACATCGTCGCAGCGCGCGTACCACGGATTCAGGTCGATGCATCCGAGATTCACAACCCACAGCAGCGACGACAAATGTTGAATCACCGGAAAACCGATGACATTTCCGGAGCCGTGCTCGATGTCGCAGATGGGAATCGACGCGGGTCGCGGCGATGGCGCGCGCTTCATGAAAAAAAAGTCGCCGTTGATCCCGTTGGGATAGCGCTTCATCACCATGGGGCGATTTTTCAGATGCGGCAAAAGCCATGAAGAAACGTCCAGGTAATATTGCAGCAAGTCGCGCTTGGTCAGGCCCAACCCGGGAAAGAAAACTTTTTGCAGGTTGGTGAGAGTTACCGGGCCACCATCGACATCCAGAGTGGTGTTGTCTACATTGCGCGGTATTTGCTGCCCCGAAGTTTGAGATCCTGCGGCGCTTTTTGCTGGTCGCGAGCTCTTGGCGCGCGCGATTTTCCGCGGCACCGATCGCTTTGCCTTTGGTTTGGATTTCACGCTGGTTAGATGATGCTCGGCCAGCCTGCGGTCCTTTTATTATTTACCACCGGAATCCCTAGTATTAGTAGAAATCGTGCGAAGACGTCGGCGCGCTGGTAATCGTCAACGGCTCTATTCGCCGCGATTTCACCGACACCACGCCATCCTGGTTCTGCAGCTGGCCTTCAATCAGCAAAAATTGCTGATGCACCACCACCACATGGCATTCTTCAAAAAGCTGCGGCGTGATAATCGCATTGGCGATTCCGGTTTCATCTTCCATGCTTAAAAACACAAATCCTTTGGCGGTGCCCGGACGCTGCCGCGCGATCACCCCTCCGGCAATGCGCACCTGCATGCCATCCGGCAAGTGCGCCAATTCCGCCGCGCAGCGCACCCCCATTTTTTGCAATTCGGCGCGATGGTAAGCCATGGGATGCGGCCCGACGGTCATTCCCGTGCCGCGATAATCGGCCACCAACCGTTCTTCCGCGGTCATCGGCGCGAGCGGCGAGCTGCGCCGCTTTCGATTTCATCCCATCCCAGCTCGGCTAACTCCGGCCCGGCCAATTCCGTTTCAGCAAACACATTTTCCTGCATCGTCGCCATATTCATATAACGGCCCGCTCGCGCGCGCCGTTCTTTCCACCTGCCACAAAGCGCTGCGACGATGAAACCCGCGCTGATTCCCCAGCCGGTTCAAAGCCCCCACTTCCGCCAGCACCGCCAATTCCCCTTTCTGAATCTGCGGGACGCGACGTTTCAGATCATCCACGGATGTAAACGCCGCACGCGACGCTCGTTCCTTAACAATTTCCGCGCCGATCTCCGCGCGCAATCCTTTCACGTAACGCAATCCCAGCCGCACCGCAAATTTTTCATCGATCTTTTCCAGCGTGCAAAGCCAGTCCGAACACGTGATATCGATGGGCCGCACGCGCAAGCCGTGCCGCTGCGCGTCGGTAACCAGCGAGGGCGGCTGATAAAACCCCATGGGCTGATTGTTGAGCATGGCCGCGGTAAACGCCGCGAGATAATGGCATTTCAAATACGCGCTGGCATACGCCAGCAGCGCAAAACTGGCCGCGTGCGATTCCGGAAATCCGTACAGCGCAAACGAAGTGATCGAGCGAATAATAGTTTCCTGCGTCTCGCCGGTGATGCCGTTCTGTTCCATCCCCCGCCGCAGTTTGTGCTCCACCTCTTTCATGCGTTTCTCGGAACGCTTGAAACCGAACGCGCGCCGCAATTCTTCCGCCTCGCCGCCGCTGAAGCCCGCGGCAATCATGGCGATGCGCAACAATTGCTCCTGAAAAAGCGGCACGCCCAGCGTGCGCGCCAGCACCGGCTCCAGCGACGGGTGCAGGCAATTCACCGCCTCGCGCCCCTGCCGCCGCTTCAAATAAGGATTCACCATTTGCCCCACGATCGGCCCCGGCCGGATAATCGCCACCTGCACCACAATGTCGTAGAAACAAATCGGGTGCAGGCGCGGCAGGCAAGACATCTGCGCGCGGCTTTCAATCTGAAACATTCCCACGGTGTCCGCTTTCTGCAAGGTTTTATAAACCAACGCATCGTTCGCGGGCAGCCGGCTCAAATCCACCTCTTCGCCGTAATCGTCGCGAATAATTTTCAGCGAATCCTCCAGCACCGCCATCATCCCCAGTCCCAGCAGATCGACTTTCACGATGCCCATGTCCGCGCAATCGTCTTTATCCCATTGCACCACCACCCGCCCGGGCATGGTGGCCGGTTCCAGCGGCACCACGGAATCCAGTTGTCCCTGGCACACCACCATGCCGCCGGAATGCTGCCCCAGGTGGCGCGGCAAATCCTGAAACCTCAAGCACAGCTCGCAAAATTTGCGGATCTGCGGATGCTGCAAATCCAGCCCGGCATCGCGAAACTGCCGCTCCAGCGTGTCGTTGGCATCCTTGTATTCCCACGCGCCCACCAGCGTAGTCAGGCGATTCAGCACTTCCGGATCAAACGCAAACGCTTTTCCGATTTCGCGCGCGGCGGAACGCCCGCGATAGGTAATCACGTTGGCGGTCATGGCCGCGCCAAGTTTTCCGTAGCGCTCATACACATATTGAATGGCGCGTTCGCGCTGGTCGCCGCTGGGCAAATCCAGATCGATGTCCGGCCACTCGCCGCGCTCTTCGGACAAAAATCGTTCGAACAGCAGCTCCATGCCCACCGGATCGACCGCGGTAATTCCCAGCGCGTAGCAAACCGCGCTGTTGGCCGCCGAACCGCGTCCCTGCACCAGAATATTTTGCTCGCCGCAAAAACGGATGATGTCCCACACGATCAGGAAATATCCGGCCAGATCCAGCTTTTCGATCACTGCCAGTTCGTGCGCGATCTGCCGGCGCGCGCGTTCGTTGTCCGCTCCATAGCGCTTCAGCATGCCGTCGTGAGTGCGGTCGCGCAGAAATTGCATTTGCGAGCGCCCATCCGGCACCGGATAAATCGGAAAGTGGTAGCCCAGATCGTTCAACGTAAATTGCAGCCGCGCAGCCAGCTCTTGCGTGTTGGCGAGCGCTTCGGGAAGATCCGCGAAAAGTTTCTCCATCTCCGCCGGAGATTTCAGGTGGCGTTCGGCATTGCGCGCCAGCAGGCGGCCAGCGGTTGCCAGCGTGCGATGATGTCGCACGCACGTAAAATACGTCCAGCAATTCGCGCTGCTCCGGCAACGCGTGGCACACCCCATTGGTCGCCAGCACCGGCAGATTTAATTTTCGCGCAATCTCCAGCGCGCGCTGGTTGCGCACTTCTTCATCGCGGCAAAAATGACGCTGCAATTCCACGTACACATTGTGCTTTCCGAATATTTCGCAAAGCTGCTGCACGCACAGCGACGGCCGCCGGCATTCCGCCGGATGCCAGCGCATGCGCCAGCGGACCTTCATCTCCGCCGGTAAGGCAGATCAATCCCGTGCACGTTTCCCAGTTGGGCGCTCAATTCCGCGTGCGAAATCCGGCCCTTCTCCCTTTTTTCGCGCGCAATTTCATGCGCGTGATCAAGCGGCAAATATTTTGGTACCCGTCGCGCGATTCCACCAGCAATGGATACCGCCAGCCTTCCTCAGAAGTAACTTCCGCGCCGATATGCGCATGAAATTTGATTTTCTGCGCGGCCATATAAAAACGCGGCGCGCCGTACACTCCGTCGCGATCGAGCACCGCCATCGCGTCCATGCCGCGGTCGGCGCACACTTCGCCAATTCTTCCGGCAAAGACGCGCCTTCCAGAAAGCTGAACGCGGAACGCGCGTGCAGTTCGGTGTACATCAATCGTACGTGCCCCGCAAAAACCAGCCGCGCTGCCGCGCGTCGTAATACAATAAGATAAAGCCCGCGCGCGTGTGCAGTCCGCGGAAGGCCTAGCAGTTTTTTGTGGCACGCCGCCAGAAAAATAAACTTCCACATCCCATTCCGCCTGATCCCATGCCTCCTGCCACCAGTCTCCTGAAGTGCGCCACGGCCCGGAAGCGGCGGCGACTTCGCCGCGCATGCCCTGAAAAAATACTCGCGCCGGAAGTCCATCGCGCAATTCGACGCGCACCGGAAGCGCCCGGACGAAAAAAGCGGAAACCATTGGCAGGCTTGGCGATTGCGCGATGACGAACGAAGTCTTACTCGCGAGCGTGCCGGAAGATTTTTTCCCGTGGCCGCCGGTGTTTTCCTGCGCCTGGCGAAATCGCTCCAGCGAAATCGTCCATGCGAATGGCATCCGGCCGATGCGTATCCATCAATTGCGGCGAGCCCACATTTCCTTCGCCCACCAGGTTGGCCAGCCGCGCCATGGTCAGCTCCAGCTTTTCCGGCTCCGGCGAAGTCGGCAGAAATAACCCGCGTTGCGTACTGCGCGGCCGGTCCGGCTCGGCCGACAGCGTCATCTTTATAATCGCCGCAGGAGGAGGATCGGACTGCAACCGCAAGCGCGCAAGTTTCAGCAACAGTTTGGAATCGCGCATGGGCACAGGCAGCGTCAAAACTTTTTCGAATTTGCGGGGAATCAGCTTCTGCTGAGCTGCGGGCGCCGAAATTTGCAGCTCTTTTTCAAACGAGCGCTCCAGATCGAATTCCATGCGGATAACCCGCGCCGACAATGACCGCGCCGCCAGCCGCTCGCACAATTGATCAAGCAAACGCCCCAGAAGAAAGCTGAGCGATTCCAGTTCCTCAATCGCATCGTCCAGCTCCATTTCTTCCTGAAAATAAACAGATGGTTTGGCCAGCGTCAGCGAACGCGCCAATGCGCCGCGCGCCAAGGTGTGCAGCCGCACGCCTTCCTGCCCCAATCGTTCCGAAAGCTGGATCACCGGCAAAGCGGCCAGCGCCCCGCAGGTCTCCACGCCCCAGCGCGCCAGCGTTTCCAGAATTTCCGGCGAAGGCAGCAGCGTGCCCACCGGTAAAACACCCAGGCGTTTCGCTTCTTCGCCCCGTGCGATCAGCGTAACGCCCGGCAAACCACGCGACGCCAGAATGGCCACTTCTATGCCTTCAGCGACGGCAATATTCGCGCTGAAGCCTAGGCTGGCCCCTCGTTTCGCAAGCTCCTGCGCGATTTTTTCTACCCCGCCAAACAATGCACCCAGTCCCGCGAAATCAGCGACGATAGTGTCCGGTGCGGTGTCTTCCACGCGTGGCGAAATCGACCAGCCCAGGTCCAGCAGCGCTTCGTGCGCCGCTTTTTCCCGCGCCGCCGAGCGGTGGCGAATTTCCACCGCTGTAAATTGCGCTGCTTGCGATTTCGCCATCCCCGGCTCGATCCCCATTTGCAAAGCGCGCCGGTTGGCCGCTACTACGCTCCACAACGGCGGCGTTCCTTCCACAATCGCCACGGCCTTCCCGCGCAGCGGATTTTCGCCGCGCACGATGGCTTGCACAATAAAATCGGGAATATGAATGGCCGCAAAAGACATAAAAGCTCAATCTCGAATTGGAAAATAAAAATGAGCAAAATTATTTTGTGCCGCGCTCCCTATTTAGGTTTGGCTTCTACAGGCTTAGCGTGCAGATAGCTCCACATGGATTGCGCTGAAAAACTTTGCGTATTGCCGCCGTCGTAACCGTGATCGCGCCCCGCGGAATAGCCATCAATCGAAACCGGCCCATTGCACGCCTGCGGCATGTTGATGGACTGCACCCGCGTATGCAGCAGCTCGGCCTGCACCTCCGCGCCATCAAATAAACGCGCGTGAGCTGGCGGCAAAATTCCCGCGTGCTCAAACTCCCCGGTCACCGCCCAGTTCGCCGCCTTCATCTTCATCTGTAAAACCAGCGAAGCGCACGTTTTCGCGTTGGATTCCTGCTCCAGCACCAGCAGCACCGTCGAGGTATCTTCCACCGCGCGCCGGAAGCGAAACCACGCATTCAGCGGCACGTGCCGCACCGTTTCCGGCGCGATATCGCTCAGGTCCAGCGCGATGAATCCAAATCCGCCGCCTTGAATCAAAAGGTCTGCGGCGCGCAAAGACTGGTCCAGTCCGCGGCAGCGTACCCACAGCAGTTGCTCCAATTCCACGCCGGCAGCTTCCGCGCTGCGCGGGTCGAACGAATCGCGCGCGTCGATCAGCGCGCACACCTCCGCCTCGGCGGTTCGGGAAGCCAAAGCCGCCAGCAGCACGGTCGTTCGCCCCGAACTGGGCGGCCCGCAAATTTCCGTCAGCGCCCCGCGCGGCAGCCCGCCCGCCAGCGCATCAATTTCAGGAATGCCCGTAAGGACCGTCTCCACGCTCTTGCGGTCGCGATACCCGAAGGGCGACACAATGCGGCCGGCCAGGGATAGTTCGACGTGTGAGCGGAGCGTAGCGAGGTTGGAGCGCATGGGAAAAGTGGCAATATTAGTTTTCGCTTTTTGTTCGCCTAAGCCGCATTCTGTGAAATATCCGCGTTCCTGTCAAGCGCTTTTACTTTTCGCCCTCCCCACTCGGATGACGGATTAAACTATCTTCCCCATGGCTGCCCCGGGAAAAGTGCGCATCGGCATCTCCGGCTGGACCTACAAGCCGTGGCGCGGCGAATTTTATCCCAAAGATTTAAAACAAAAACGCGAACTCGAATACGCCTCCAACACTTTCAACTCCATCGAAATCAACGGCACCTTTTATTCCCTGCAGCGCCCCACAAGTTTCGAACGCTGGGCCGCCGAAACGCCCGATGATTTTGTTTTTTCCGTCAAAGCCCCGCGCTTCATCACCCACATCAAGCGCCTGAAAGATGCCGACGCTCCCGTAGCGAATTTTCTGGCCTCGGGAATCTTCAATCTGGGCGCAAAACTCGGCCCCATACTGTGGCAATTGCCGCCCAACTTTCATTTCAAGCCCGAAATACTGGAGAGCTTTTTCAGGTTGCTGCCGCACGACACCGAAGAAGCCGCGGTACGTGCAAATAATCACGATAAATGGATGGCCAAACGCGCGGCGCTGAAGCCCGATGCCAAGCGGCCCATGCGCCACGCCATGGAAATCCGCCACGCCAGCTTCGCCACGCCGGAATTCATAAATTTATTGCGGAAATATGATGTCGCGCTGGTTTGCGCGGACACTGTCGAATGGCCCCGCCTGATGGACCTGACCTCGGATTTTATATATTGCCGCCTGCACGGCTCGGAAGTTTTATACGCCAGCGGCTACGACGAAGCATCTCTGGATCAGTGGACGACGCGCGTCACCGCCTGGGCGCGCGGCGCCGAACCCGAAGACGCCGAGCGCGTGATCAAAGAAAAAGGCCCTAAGCGCCCGGCGCGCGACGTCTTCGTTTATTTTGACAACGACGCCAAAGTCCGCGCTCCCTTCGACGCCAAAAGCCTGACCGCCAAAGTAAATAAGCTGCTCGCTAAATAAGCACGGCCTGCTTGCGCTTCGAAACTCCGTTCAGGGTTTCCGCAATCCTCGTTTTGGAATCCGCAGATTTTCTGATCGGTTTCATGGGACGCTGCTTGAAATCGAAATGTCTATATCTCCAGCGCTTTCGAAATTCCTTCCAGCGGTATCGCCACCCATTCCGGCCGGTTGTTCAGCTCGTAGCCCAGCTCGTAAACCGCTTTCTCCAGCACATGAATCTGCAGCAGCGCGGTGATTTGCGCGCGAGTGGGCGGCAAAAAAACATCTTCCCCGGCAAGTTTCAAATACTCCGTCAGAAATCGGTCGCTCACCCATGCAGCCCAAGCTGCTGCCCAGCGATTCAGATTTTGCGCATTGCTCCCGTCGATCTTCACCGTTCCGGTGCCCGCCAGCAGCGGCGCATACGCGGCGTAATGAAACGACCGCAGCATCCCGGCAACATCCTGCAACGGAGACCGTTTTAAACGCCTGTCCTCCAACGGCCGGGCCGGCTCGCCTTCGAAATCGATAATCACAAAATCCGTTCCGGTATACAGCACCTGCCCCAGGTGATAATCGCCATGGATTCGCGTGCGCATGGCTGGTATCGGATTACTTAGCGCGGAATGAAATCGCTCCGCAATACGCTGTTCACTGGAGAGAACTTCCTCAGCCCGAGCTCTTACCGCTGCCGGCAAGCGATCTTTTCCCTGGCGAAGCTGCCCGAAGACTCGCTTCGTCAACTCCTGCACAGAACGCTCGAAGCCGCGCTGGAAGTTCGTCTCGAACGGTTCTGGCGCAAAGTCCTCATCCCCAAAGTTCGATGCCAGGGCCACATGCAATTCAGCAGTCCGTCGCGCGAGCAGCCCAACCGAATCCAAAAACGCATCCAGCGCAGCGCACCAGGAACTTCCCTGTGACGGCAAACCAGCCTGCTCCGCCGGCATCGCAGCCACTTCGTTATAAAAAGTTGAAATCGACTTCATGGTGTATTGCCACGCGTCGCCCTGGTTGGCCACGAACGCCTGCAAAATTCCCTGCGTCATCAGGCGCCCTTCGCCGTTGCGGTATTCCACGACGCCGAAAAGTTGCGGCGTGTGCGAGTAGTGAGCCACTTCGGTCAGAAACCCGCTCATCTCCAGGTCGGGATTCACGCCGGGCTCGAGCCGGCGAATCAGTTTCAACATCAGCCGCTCGCCGTAGGCAATGGAGCTGTTGCTTTGTTCTGCTTTGATCGCCCGCGGACGCAGGCTGCCCGCCGCCCCCGTTTCCTGCAGTTCCAAACTTTCGGTGCGCGACGTGGAAACTTCGCCGGATTCGCCCCGAAAAACCAGCCCGCGCTGAATGGCATCGAGCAGCAGTGAAAGGAACGCTTCGCTCTTCAACGCATCGGTAAAAACCAAACCAGCCCCGCCGCCGCGCCCGGAAACCCTCAATGCCGATGAAACATTTTCCCCCGCCGAACCTTCGCCTTCCGCCGCGATCACCGGAACCGCGTACAGATCGGAGCCACCGCCCTGGTATTCCACATTCACATAAAGAATCAGCGCCTCCAGTCCGGCGCGCTGCATTCCCACCACGTCCACAAGCTCCGTCGAGCGGATCTCGCGCGCCTTCCCTCCAAACCATCGCTGGCTCTTCAAATAGACGGGCAGTTGCGCGGGCAACTCCGCCTTCAAATTTGCGAACTGCTCTTTAAGATACCCCAGCGCGGCCATGGACAAATTTCTCCCTTACCTCCATCACTACTACAGCGGCTGCGGCTCCTTGTATTTTTCTTTCTCCGTATCGCCCAGGTGCCTCTCCAGCGCGCGGCGCGCCAGATCCTGCCCGCCCAGGCCAAACGCAATCGCCAGCCCCAGCATGGAAGCGCCAAACACAATCGAAAACGCCGCAATCACCGTCTGCCGCGCCAGTCCCAGCTCTTCCAGCGCCATGGAAATGGCCAGAATCCAGATCACGAACCGGATCGACCAGCTCAAAAGTTTCGGCGAACGCAGCCCGGCATTCACGGAAGCCAGCAGCGCGGCGCGCGACAAAAAGTTCGCGATGATCAATCCCAGAAACAGGATCAGCATGGCGATAAATACTTCCGGCAGGAAGCGGAACAATCGCGAAATCTGTTCCTGCAGGCCCGCCACGCCCAGGATGCTGACCCCGATCAGGATGAAGGCGACCCAGGTGATCCAGAAAATCGAGCGGCTCAGCAGCTCCGTCATCGACGGCAGGTCGGCCATGCGCAACACGCGCGAAGCGCCCGCGTCTTCCGACACGCGATCCAGCCGGGTCAACCGCAACAGTGCGCCCAAAATGTGGCGCAATACATACGCCACCAGCAACCCCACCAGGATGATCACCAGCATGACCACGAAGCGCGGCAGAAACTCCGCGATCATGTGCACGAGGTTGTAGTACGCCTGCTCCAGGCCCTGCACGATGGTGTCTTTCATGATTTCACCTCAACTCCTGCTTTCCACTTCTCGGTCAAATATGGTTTCTGCCGTTCGAATTCCAGGCACAGATTTTCTCCTTCGGCTTCCATGTTCGCCGCCGAAGAATTGGAATGCTCCACCAGGTAGGAGTAGATTTTGCCGCGATACAACGGCACCAGCGCCTGCACCAGGTGATCGCGATTAAGCACCGAGTGATGGTACGCCGGACGCAAAGTCATACAGAATCTTTACCCACAGATCGGTCCCGAACCGGAACGCGTGCGGGTCCAGCGCCGCGATGGTCTGAATGTTGGTGTGCGTCTCCGGACTCAGAATGGTGTGCAGGATCGGTTCGAGTTGCTTCACGCCCGACTGAAACATTTCAAACATGCGCGCGCGATCCAGCTCCATCGGCTCCGCGCTCACCGCATGATCCGGCCCGATGGTCGTGACCGGCTCCGAGCCGTTGCGCCCCAGCCACTCCGCTTGGTGCGTTTCCAGGCACCAGAACAGGCTGCCCACCGTTTGCCGCAGCGCTTCCACAATGTCCGGCCCGGAGCCAGCAGGCGGTTGTGGTTTCTCTCCCAAAAAAACCTGGCAGCAGCGAAAATCCGGCGCGGTCATCGCGGAAATTCCCATCCACGCTTCAGGCCGGGTTCGCACCGGCTCCTCGTGCCACACATCCTGACTCAGGCAATACGCCCCCAGGCGATTCGAAAATCCCCACTCATCGGAATACAGCTCGCGAATCCGTCGCCCAAAAAGCGCGCGGGTCATGGGATACAGCAAATTGCGCGCCAGCAATCCCTGAAATTTGTGGCGGGAATACATGGGCGCGACGAAATCAAAATTGTCGCGATACGCCGGCCGCAGCAGGTTGGCGATCCAGTCGGGGGACTCGCTGGAAGTCGCGGGAGAAACCACCGCAGTGGCTTTGGCACGCAACAAATCAGAAGACGCCAGAATGGTGCGCAGCGCCAGCCCCGCCGAAGGTGCGGCGTTAAATCCCGCGGTGATGCGGTGAATGGTGCGCAGCGAGCTCAATCCCTTGGCGTAGGCATGCTTGTCGGGCTGCCCGTCGGCGGAAGCCTCGCTCACCGCATCTTCGACGGCTCCGCCATCCACGCTGATGATCGCCACCCTCTGGCGCACAAAATTCTGCTGCAGGCTGCTTTCGACCGTGCGCGCCGCCGCCCGCATGGTGTTGGCGCTGCTGTGCGAGAGGATCCCCACAAGCAGGTCCACCTCACCGACGCTCATCAATTGACGAAGTAGATCGTCAGACAGGTAGGTTTCGTCAGCCAAAGACTTCAACGCTCACTTTCAACCGGGCGGAAATATCATACACAAGCACGCGCCCTATATGGACGCGCATGACGTTGACGCGCGGTTTAGCGGCCGTGCCGCTTCAAATGCGCCGCAGCCGAAACCAGTAAAATTGATACGGTCCCAGCGTCAGCAGGTAGGGGAGCTCGCCAAATCTCGGAAACAGGTTTCTGCCGAACATTTCGATCGGGATGTAGCCCTTATAACGCTGCAGGTCCAGCTCCACAGCCTGCGCCGAGCTCGAAAGATTATTCACCACCAGGATTTTCTCGTTGCCCAGCTCCCGCACGTAAGCCAGCACCCGGTGATTCGACGGCCGCAGAAACTCCATCGTGCCGCGGCTGAACACCCGGTACGAATTCCGCGTTCGAATCAGCGTTTTCATCCACGAAAGCAGCGAGTGATTCGATCGTTTCTGCGAATCGACGTTCACCACCTGGTAGCCATACACCGAATTCGAAATCAGCGGCGAGTACAGCCGCTCCGGATCGGCAAACGAAAATCCCGCGTTCGTGCCGCCGTTCCATTGCATGGGCGTTCGAACGCCATTGCGATCGCCCAGGTAAATGTTGTCGCCCATGCCGATTTCGTCTCCGTAATAAATAATCGGCGTGCCCGGCATGGACATCAGCAATCCGTTCAGCAGCTCGATGCGCCGCCGGTCGTTTTCCATCATGGGCGCCAGCCGCCGCCGGATGCCCAGGTTGATGCGCATGGTTTTATCCGTGGCGTACTCGTCGTACATGTAGTCGCGCTCGACGTTGGTCACCATCTCCAGCGTGAGCTCGTCGTGATTCCTCAAAAAAATACACCACTGGCAATTTTCGGGAATGGCCGGGGTCTGCTCCAGAATCTCGATGATCGGCTTGCGATCCTCCAGCTTCACCGCCATGAACATTCGGGGCATCAGTGGAAAATGAAACGCCGCGTGGAATTCGTCGCCCTCGCCGAAATACGCGCGCACATCCGCCGGCCACTGATTCGCTTCCGCCAGCAGCATTTTCCCCGGATACGAGCCATCCAGCCGCTTGCGTATCTCTTTAATGACCGCGTGCGTCTCCGGCAAATTTTCGCAGGAAGTGCCCTCGCGCTCGACCAGGTACGGCACGGCGTCCAAACGGAAGCCATCCACGCCCAGTCCAGCCAGAACTTCATCACATCCCAGATGGCTTCAAATACCGCGGGATTGTCGAAATTCAAATCCGGCTGGTGGCTGAAAAACCGATGCCAGTAATACGATTTGGATACCGGATCCCACGTCCAGTTGGACATTTCCGTATCCAGAAAAATAATACGCACGCCCTGATACTTGGTGTCCGTGTCGCTCCACACGTACCAGTCGCGCTTGGGATTGTCGCGCGAGCTGCGTGCTTCCTGAAACCAGGGATGCTGGTCCGAGGTGTGGTTCATCACCATTTCGATGATCACCCGGATGCCGCGATTGTGCGCCGCGGTCAGAAAAGTCTTGAAATCCTCCAGCGTGCCGTAGCTGGGATGTACCGTGGTGTAATCCGCGATGTCGTAGCCGTCGTCGCGCAGCGGTGAAGGATAAAACGGCAGCAGCCAGATCGCCGTGGTGCCCAGTTCTTGCAGGTAATCAAGGCGTTGCGTCAGCCCCACGAAGTCGCCTATGCCGTCCGCATTGCTGTCGCAAAACGTGCGCACGTGCAGCTGGTAAATTACCGCGTCCTTGTACCACAGGCTGTCTTCTTGCAGCGCCAACGGGTGACCTTTCTTTTCTCGAACTCCAGTTCAGTTTGCTATCGTATCGGCTCCACGCGGAATACATGCGCCGGAAGCACCGCGGGATTCAGCTCCACGTAATTTCTGCTGCCTTGCCACACATATTTTTTATCGGTCAACAAGTCATGCACTTCATAAGATTCCCCCGCCGCCAGCCGGAATTCTTTCAGCACCACATCGACGAATCCCATCTGCCGGTTGAAAGAATCCAGGTTCACGATCACCAGAATTTTGTCGGCGCGATCTTCCGATGTTTTGCTGTAAGCGATCAACTGCGGGTTGTCCACCGGATGAAATTGCACATTGAGATTACTTTGCAACGCCATGCTGTCGCGCCGGATGCTATTCAGGCGCCGGATCAGCGGTTTCAGGCTCTTCGGATCGTCTCGATCCCACACCCGCACCTGGTATTTTTCCGAATCCAGATACTCCTCGCTGCCTTCGCGCACCGGCTTGTTTTCGCCCAGCTCAAACGCCGGTCCGTAAATTCCATAATTCGCTCCCAGCGTAGCCGCCAGCACCAACCGCGCGATGAAAGCAGGACGCTCGCCCTTTTGCAGATACTCGTTCAAAATGTCGGGCGTATTGGGCCACAGATTGGGCCGGAAGAATTCGTTCACGGGCGGCTGCGTAATCTCCGTGAAATATTCCGTCAACTCCGCCTTGGTGTTCTTCCACGCGAAGTACGTATATGACTGCGTAAATCCCAGTTTCGCCAGCTGGTACATCACCTTGGGTCGCGTAAAGGCCTCGGCCAGAAAAATCACGTCCGGATGTTTGCTGTTCACCTCGCCGATCATCCATTCCCAGAACGCAAACGGCTTGGTGTGCGGATTGTCCACGCGGAAAATGAGAATCCCCTGCGCGATCCAGAACATCACCACGCTCTTCAATTCTTCCGCCAGCTGCGCATAATGCGCCGTTTCAAAATCCAGCGGATAAATATCCTGATATTTCTTGGGCGGATTTTCCGCGTATTGCACGCTGCCATCCGGGCGCGAGCGAAACCACTCGCGATGCTCTTTCACGTAGGGATGATCCGGCGAACACTGAAACGCGATATCCAGCGCCAGTTCCATGCCGTGCCGCTCCGCTTTTTCTCGCAGCGCTTTCAAGTCGGCCAGCGTCCCAAGGTTCGGATGGATCGCCTTGTGCCCGCCCTCTTTCGAACCAATCGCCCACGGGCTTCCCGGATCAGAAGTCGTCGGAGTCGTGGAATTGTTTTTGCCTTTTCTCTCCGTCACGCCAATGGGATGAATCGGCGGCAAATACAAGACATCAAAACCCATGTCCGCCACGTATTCCAATTGCGCGGCGCAATCGCGTAATGTTCCCGGCCGCTCGGCGCGGGTAGTGCACGATCGCGGAAACATTTCATACCACGCGCTGAACCGCGCCCGCGAACGATCCACCCGGCAGCGCAACTCGCGCTCATAAATCGTATCCGCACTGTGGTCGCGGTACAGCGCCATCAGCGCGGTCAAATCTTCGTCTTCTGAAAACGCCACCGCTCCCTTCCCGTCCGCTCCAGCGATTTTTCCTAGCCGCCCCGCAAGAATATTCAGTCGGTCGGCGTCCGCCGCGCTCGCGCGTTTACCGGCCTCGGCCAGAAATTTCGCGCCCGTCATCAAATCCAGCGAGAGGTCCTGACCGGCGTCCGCTTTTTTCGCCAGATCGCGGCTCCAGGTCTTGAAACTGTCCACCCATGCCCGCAACGTATAAAAATAATTTCCCACTTCGCCGGGCCGGAATTCGCCTACCCAGCGATCGTTGGTGATCAGTTGCATCGGCACCAACTGCCAATCCCGCTCGCCGTCCTTGCGATATTGCAAAGTGGCGTCCACCACGTCGTGCCCATCCGCAAAAATGTCCGCGCTCACGGCAACCAATTCTCCGGGTGTGCGCGTAATCGGGAAACGCCCGCCATCAATTTCTGGCCGCACGTTTTCTATAACCACTCTTAG
This sequence comes from uncultured Acidobacteriota bacterium, assembly GCA_963819625.1. Lineage (GTDB taxonomy): Bacteria > Acidobacteriota > Terriglobia > Acidiferrales > UBA7541 > Acidiferrum. The sequence continues at coordinate 947,754 of CAWFWY010000011.1, read as the reverse complement.
AATCGATTTTGGCGGATTCGTCGTCACAATTTTGTTTGGAGTCGATCAATCGCCGCAAGATTCACTGTAAGAAGTCAATCGCCGGGCCCAACTCAATTATATACGCGTGTCGCGCGCCGATTCGTGACGTAAGTAATAAGGTTGCTCAAATCTGTTCCATCTAAGATTTGGCTGCCGATTTGTTCCATTTGTACCTACTGGATTCACTGGATACCCCGCGCCAATCCAAACCCCTACGATCTAACTGCTGTTCAGCAAGGCATGACCCCTGGAGACCTCGTCTTGAAAATCGCTCAGGTAGCCCCCCTATACGAAAGTGTTCCGCCGGTAACCTACGGTGGAACCGAGAGAGTCGTTTCCTATCTCACGGAGGAACTAGTCGCGCAGGGCCAGGAAGTAACCTTGTTCGCCAGCGGCGATTCGCAAACCGCCGCAAAATTGGTCCCCGGATCGCCGCGCTCCTTGCGCTTGAGCGGCAAATCCATCGATCATCTCGCTCACCACATCGCCATGCTCGATGACGTGATGCGCATGGCCCCTGAATTCGACGTCATCCATTTCCACATCGATTACATGCATTTCCCTTTATCACGCTACTGCGCGCTGCCTAGCCTCACCACCCTGCACGGCCGCCTCGATCTCCCCGATCTAATCCCGGTATACAAAAAGTTCCCCGACGCTCCGCTGGTTTCCATTTCTTTGTCGCAGCGCAAGCCCCTGCCGCGCGTGAATTGGATCGGCAACGTTAGCCATGGTCTGCCCATGGACCTTCTCACCTTCGAACCGGAAGCAGGTGATTACCTTGCGTTTTTGGGCCGTATCTCCCCGGAAAAACGCGTCGACCGCGCCATTGAGATTGCCCGCCGCGCGGGAATGCCTCTGAAAATTGCTGCGAAAATTGACAGAGTCGATCGCGATTATTATGAATCCACCATCAAGCCGCTGATGAGCGATCCCAACGTCGAATTCATCGGCGAAATCGGCGAACACGAAAAAAGTGAATTTCTCGGCAACGCCTTCGCCTATCTTTTCCCCATTGATTGGCCCGAACCCTTCGGCCTGACCATGATCGAAGCCATGGCCTGCGGCACTCCTACTATCGCTTTCAATTGCGGCTCTGTTAAAGAAGTGATGCAGGACGGCCTCACCGGTTTTATCGTCGAGGACATGAACCAGGCCGTCGCCGCGGTCGAAAAAATCCCCACCATCGAGCGCACCGCTTGCCGCAACGTCTTCGAAAAGCGCTTTACCGCCACGCACATGGCCGAAAAGTACGTGAAGCTGTATCAGTCCATGGTCTCCAATACGATTGTTTCACCTCGTTCGCAGGCAATCGCATAATTAAATCCCCGCAATCCGTGGCAGGATAGGTCTGTGGCCGATATCGTTCGCGTCAAAGACCGCTATTACGTTCTTGCAACGTCCGCGCTAGCCGACGACCGCACCCGCGTCCTCAAATACGGCGACACCTTCGCCGTTCTAAATCGCTATGGCGATATCGAGCCGCTCGGCCAGGGTCAGTTTGGCCTGTTCCATTCCGAAACCCGCCACCTCTCGCGCATGACCATGCAGTTGAATCAGCAGACTCCCATGCTGCTCAGCTCCACTATCCGCGAGGACAACGCTTTTCTCGCCGTGGACATGAGCAATTTCGATAATTCCACTTCCGGCGGCGTGAAAATCGAAAATGGCCTGCCCCGCGAAACCATTCATCTCTTCCGCTCAAAATTCCTGGATAAAGCCACCTGCTACGAACAGGTTCGCTTGATCAACTATGGCCTGCAGCCCCTGCAGGTCTCTCTCAGTTTTCAGTTCGAAGCCGACTTCGCGGATATTTTTGAAGTCCGCGGCACCAAGCGCGCCAAAAAAGGCGAACGCCTGTCCGACACGCTCGAAGGCGACGCTGCGGTCCTCAATTACCGCGGGCTCGACAACATCACCAGGAAAACGCGCATCGCCTTCACGCCCAAACCTCGCGTCCTCACCACCAGGCAAGCGCGCTACGAATTCACGCTCGATCCTAAAAAAGAGCAATCCGTTTTTGTAACGGTCTCCTGCGAGCGAGACTCCGTTTCCGTCGCCACCGTTCCATATAACGGCGCTTTTGACACGCTGCACAAACGCTATACGCAAGAGCGCCTCCACGAATGCCAGATCGACACTTCCAATAAACGCGTTAACGCCTGGCTGAAACGCTCGGAATCCGATCTGCGCATGCTGACCGATGGAAATCCCGAGGGCCAGTATCCCTATGCCGGCGTTCCGTGGTTCGCCACCGTTTTCGGCCGCGACGGCATCATCACCGCCCTCGAATGCCTGTGGATCGCTCCGCACATCGCCAAGAGCGTGCTGCAATATCTGGCCGAGCAGCAGGCCACCAAGGAAATTCCCGAGCAGGACGCCGAGCCGGGAAAAATTCTTCACGAAATGCGCCGCGGCGAAATGGCCGCTCTAAAAGAAGTCCCCTTTGGCCGCTACTACGGCAGCGTGGACTCCACCCCGCTGTTTATCCTGTTGGCGGGCGCTTATTTTCTCCGCACCGGCGATCGCGAATTTCTTTCGCTCATCTGGCCCAACATTCAGTCCGCGCTACGCTGGATCGACATCTACGGCGACGCCGACCACGACGGCTTCGTCGAATACGCGCGCCGCTCCAGCACCGGCCTGGTGCAGCAGGGCTGGAAGGATTCGAACGATTCCGTCTTTCACGCCAACGGCCAGTTGGCAGAAGCTCCCATCTCGCTGTGTGAAGTGCAGGCCTACACCTACGCCGCCAAGCGCGCCGCCGCGTTGCTCGCCAGTGAGTTCGGCGACAACGATTACGCCCTGCAGCTCAACTTGGAAGCCGACACTCTCCAGCAGCGCTTCGAAGAAGCTTTCTGGTGCGAAGAAATCGGCATGTACGCTCTCGCGCTCGACGGCAAAAAACAGCAATGCAAAGTCCGCTCCTCCAATGCAGGCCAGACTCTGTTTTGCAAAATTGGCACTCCCGAGCACGCCTCCAGAATTTGCGACCAGCTCATGACCACCCAGCTTTTCTCCGGCTGGGGCATTCGCACCATCGGCTCTGGCGAGGTTCGCTACAACCCCATGTCCTATCACAACGGATCCGTCTGGCCGCACGACAATGCCCTGATCGGCACTGGGACTTTCGTTGTACGGCTTTCAGGACGCCGTCGCCGCCATCCTGAACGGTCTCTACGAGGCCAGCCTGCACGTCGATCTGCATCGCCTGCCCGAACTTGTTCTGCGGCTTCCACAAACGCTCCGACTCTGGCGGCCCCACGCTCTACCCGGTCGCCTGCGCCCCGCAAGCCTGGGCCGCCGGCGCGCCATATCTTTTGCTCCAGGCTTCGCTCGGCCTCCGCGTCAAAGCTCTCGAACGCCAGATCTGCTTCACCAACCCAACCCTCCCGCCCAACATCGAGGAAGTACGCATCGAAAACTTAGCTGTGGCTGGCGCCGAGTGCGACGTACTCGTCCACCGCCACCGCGACGGCGTCGACGTAGACGTCCTCCGCAAACAAGGCGAAATCGAAGTCATCAAATCCCTCTAGCCGCACCGTTCAAGACTGTTTCGATCTCGCGCTAGCTGCAGGACCGCCGCCAAATCTTGGCAACACCAGAACCACGAGTCATTCCGAATCGCGCCGCATTTCCGGGCGGGTGAGGAATCTGCTGTTTGAATAAGCGCGTAGGCTCATCCGACGTGCACCGCCTCAGCGAAACCTCTGAATTGTTCTTGGATTTGCCGCGTGGAGAAAAAAAGAGAGAAGGCGGGCCAGGTCGTCCCGCCTTCTCGAAACCAGCCAGTCTGACGGAGGGTGACTAGCCGGTCGTGTGTTGGCCTGCCTATGAAACCCCGCCCGAATCCAAAAAGTTTCGGGTGTATCGAAAAAAATTCAGTAGAATCGTTCCCTGAGCCGGCAGCCTGCCTGCCGCTCCCCCAACAATGGCGCGCACCTCTCACCTGAGCCCCGAAAATCTATTGCGTTTTCTGCAAGTTAAAAGCGAACCCGCCTCCGCCAATGACATCGCCCGCGGCTTGCACCTCGGAAAATCCGACCGCCGCCCCCTGTTCAAAATCCTCACCAAGCTCAAAAAACGCAACGCCATCGACGAACTCCCCGGCGGCCGCTACCGCCTGTCCAAGCAAAAAGACGTGCAAGAGAAGAGCCCGCCGCGCAGGCCCCGCGACGCCCGGACCAGCAAAAAGACCAGCAGCAAGGCCCAATCCATGACACCGTAGCCCGCGACGAAATCAAAGGCCGCCTCGTCCTGCATCACGACGGCTACGGCTTCGTCGTCCCCGTCAACGCCCATCCCGCAGCTCGACGGCGACCTCTTCATTCCCCGCGATGGCATCGAGGGCGCCATGCACGGCGACCAGGTCGTCGCCAGAATCAAGCCCGGCTGGCTTCACCGGCTCGCGCCGCGCCGAAGGCCGCATCGTCCGCATCCTCGGCCGCGCTCACGCCAGCGTCGTCGGCCTTTTCCGCTACGGCCCGCGCGGCAACACGTTCTCCCTTACGACATTCGCATCCAGCACGAAATCGAAATTCCTCCCGGCGATGAGCTCACTCCCGCATTACGCGAAAAGCTAGGTTTGCCTGCCGAATCAACCCGGCGAGCCGCGCGAAACGCCTGCCCGTTCTCCCCGAACTCGACGGCGCCGTAGTCAATGTCGAGCTCACCCGTTATTCGCGCGGCGGCGCTCCGCCCGTCGGACGCGTCATCGAAATTCTCGGCCGCCCCGGCGACCTCGGCGTCGACATCGAAATCATCATCCGCAAGCATCACTCTGCCCCACGTTTTTTCTCCCGCCGTCCTCGGCGGACGCCGAACGTCGCGCCGTCCCCGTCAGCGAAACGGAGCGCGCCGGTCGCGAAGATTTTCGCGATTTGCCCATCGTCACCATCGACGGCGAAACCGCGCGCGATTTTGACGACGCCGTCTACGTCGAACGCCGCGCCGATGGCGGCTGGCACCTGCAGGTCCACATCGCCGACGTCTCGCACTACGTTCGCATCGACAGCCGCCCTCGACCACGAAGCGCGCCTGCGCGGCACCTCCGTTTATTTTCCCGACCGCGCCGTGCCCATGCTTCCCGAATCGCTGTCCAACGGCATGTGCTCGCTGAAGCCTCACGAAGAGCGCCTGGTGCTGAGCGCGCTCATGGAATTCGACGCCGCCGGCAACATGCAGCAGCGCGCGCATGACCCCCGGCGTCATCCGCTCGTTCGAACGCATGACCTACACCAACGTCAACAAGGTCATCGAAAGCGATCCCGAAATGACCGCGCGCTACGCCCCGCTCGCCAAGCACTTCGCCAACATGAAAGAACTGGCGCTGCTCCTCAACGCGCGCCGCAACGAGCACGGCTCCATCGATTTCGATCTGCCCGAGCAGGTCATCGCATTCGATGACCAGCAGCGCATGATCAGCATCGGCCGCAGCGAACGCAACATCGCTCACCGCCTCATTGAAGAATTCATGCTGGCCGCCAATCGCGCCGTGGACAGCTATCTCTTCCAGCGCGGCATCGAATCCCTTCATCGCGTCCACGAAAAACCCGACGCCAAAAAAGTTCTGGAGTTTGAAGAGCTGGCCCACGCCTTCGGCTATTCACTCGGCGTCGAAAATCTGCACCAGCGCGAAGTTGCCGTGCGCCACGGCCGCGTTCCGGCTCCCGCGCGTGCTGGCCGCCCCGATTCCTACGGTCACGGCCGCGAGCGCGGCATGAAAGTCAGTCTGCCCGGCGGCGCCGATCTGCGCATCACCCCTCAGCATTATCAGCGCCTCATTCGCAAAGATCACCGGCAAGCCCGAAGAACGCATCATCTCCTACCTGATGCTTCGTTCTCTCAAGCAGGCGCGCTACGCCGCGGAACTGCTCGGCCATTTCGCGCTGGGCTTCGACGAATACACCCATTTCACCTCGCCAATTCGCCGCTATCCCGATCTGATCGTTCATCGCATTTTGAAATGGGCGCTGGAGCATCCGCACGTTCAAACCCCCGCATCTCCGATTCGCATGCAACGCCCGCCGCTCCTCTAGCACGTGCGCAGCGCGAATCGCAAAACGAAGAGGCCAAGCTTTATTCCCATCATCAGCTGGCGGAAATTGCCACCGAAACTTCCGAAGCCGAGCGTCGCGCCAACGGCGCGGAACGCGAATTGATGGATTGGAAGACCGCGCAGTTCATGGAGCAGCATCTCGGCGAGGAATACGACGCCCTGATCATTTCCGTGCAGAAGTACGGCTGCTTCGTCGAGCTGTTCGAAGTTTTTGTGGAAGGCTTGCTGCCCATAGGCGCGCTCGAAGAAGCCGCCGGAACACGCTGCACATTCCGCGAAGCCGATCACGCCATCGTCTCGCTCGCGGGAGGCTCCGGCACAGACCATCGCCGCGGCAGTCGTGACAATCGCCGCAATCAGCCCGGCTCCGGCCGTGGCGCAAAACGAAAACAATTCACGTGGAGTCTCGGCGACCAGGTCCGCGTCCGCGCCGAACGTATCGACCCCATGCGCAAGCGCGTCGAATTCGCCCTGGTAGAGTCATCCTCGAGAGATTCGCCCTAGAAGCAATTTTTGCAACTACTCAGCCAAACCGCCCAGACCGCTCATTCCGACCGGAGTGGTGCGGCTTTTTCTTCCTCGTTCGCTAGTGCGAACGAGCCGCGCCGCGCAGCGGAGGAATCTCTCTTCGATTTATCGCGTAAGCCTAGTTCGTATCATTTGAGTTGCTGCTGGCAAGGAAGAGTGGGAAGGCAGAGCGGGAAGAGAGAGCGAGAAGTTAGAGCAAAAGTTCAGCGGCTGGCTTCGTCCGACAAATGCAACGTTTCTTTAGCCCACTTCGCAGGACGCAAAATCCGCGAAACCAATGCGATGATAGGCGTTTCCTTGGTCGTCAAATCGATCTCTTCCGCTTTACGCTGCAAGCGCACAATCTGCCCCAGGCATTCCTGCTGCTCGCCCTGCCCTGCAGCATCCCCGCTATTTTCACCGGCGTTCTCAAACTCGTCGCCTTCGCCGATGCGCTGCGCGATCAAGTGATTGCCCCGCTGCAGCAGCACCACGTCCCCCGAGCGCATATTCTCGAGCTTGCCCCTGCGAATCAGCGCCACATCGCCGGGCTGCACAAACGGCTGCATCCCCGCACCGTGTACATGCAGCGAAACGCGCCCGCGCCTTTTCAGTGCATCCGCGATACGGTAAGCGTCGACGCGACGGCGTTCGCCGCGGCCGGGTTGATTCTTTCTGCGTTCTTCCATGGCCCGTCCAGAATCGGTTTTTGCGCCGCCCTGGTCAATGAACCGGAGGTTCTAGTTGCCTAAAACTCTAGTAACTGATTCACCCGTGGTCAGGGTTGCGCAACGCGACATACCAACCGGTCGGTCATTTCGAACGCTCCGCTACTTCTGTTATTCTAAAGACCTTACTACTTCATAGCTGGCGTGCCATTCTGCTCGCAACAAACTCCCAGCGCCGCTCCAGAGAGGATTTTAGCCATCGTGACCACCTCAATCCGTCTGCCTCAAACTTCCAAGCGCGCCTTTAACTTCAATGCCGGCCCCGGCGCCCTGCCCCTTCCCGTCCTCGAGCGCATCCGCGAAGAGCTGCTCGACTGGCGCGGCAGCGGCATGTCCGTCATGGAGATGAGCCACCGCTCGCCCGAATTCGAAAGCATCATCGCCGACGCCGAAGCCCGCCTGCGCAAGCTCCTCGCCATTCCCGACGACTACGCCGTCGTCTTCCTGCAGGGTGGCGGCAGCATGCAGTTCACCATGGTCGCCCATGAATCTCTGCCTCCCCGGCAAGCCGGTCGACGTGCTGCACACCGGCATGTGGACCGCCAAAGCCATCGGCGAGCTGAAAAAGGGCATCCTGCATAACATCGCCGCCACCAGCGAGCCCGACAAATTCGCGCGCCTCCCGCGCCAGTCGAAGATGAAGTTTTCCACCGACGCTTCCTACGTGCACATCTGCACCAACAACACCATCGAAGGCACGCAGTGGAAGACTCTGCCCGACACCGGCAGCGCCCCGCTGGTCGCCGACATGTCTTCCGACATCGCCTCGCGCCCCATCGACGTCAAAAAATATGGCCTGATCTTCGCCGGCGCGCAGAAAAATCTCGGCCCCAGCGGCACCACCATCGTCATCGTGCGCAAAGATCTGGCCGAGCGCGCCGACAAAAACCTTCCCACCCTGTTGCAATACCGCACCCACATCAAGGAAAAATCGCTCTACCACACGCCGCCCACCTTCGCGATTTACATCGTCGGCCTGGTCCTCGAATGGATTGAATCCGAAGGTGGCATCTCCGGCCATCACCACGCGCAACGACGCCAAAGCCAAGCTGCTCTACGACACCATCGAAGGCGGCGGCTTTTATTCCTGCCCGGTCGAGCGCGAATCACGCTCCAAGATGAACGTAGTCTTCCGCGTAGCCGGTGGCGACGAAGCCATCGAAAAACAATTTGCCAAGGAAGCCGCAGCCGCCGGACTCGTCGGCACGCCCGGCCACCGCTCCGTGGGCGGCATGCGCGTCTCCCTCTACAACGCCGTCACCCCCGAAGCCGTCGCCGCCCTAACCACCTTCATGCGCGAATTCCAACGCACCTGCGGCTAAACCGACTCCACAATTTCAACAATGGCGACGACCCGTCATTCCTGCTGTTTGACGCATCATCGCGATACGCTCCCCGATAAACCAAAAAAGGCGCGAAGAAAAATCTCCTCACGCCTTCCGCAATTCAATGCGACGTGAATCGGCCAATCATCCACCCCAGAAAGAAAAGCACCGCGCCCGACAGGAAGAGTTGTAATCGCGGTGGATTGTTCCACGCCGGATCTATGTCCTTCGCCATATTGAGAAGCGGCCAAAGCAAGAAAGGCCCGGTGCCGAAGTCCTGCACCACTTGCGCGGCTTGAGTGGGGAAGGAAGGGAAAGTCTTACGGTTCGCCGGGCCGGACAGATCGGCAAGTTGTTGGTCCGATAGACCGAGTCCCTCGGAAGATTTCCGGAAAAGGAAAATGCCTTTTACAAAAAGTGTCAAGCTCCCCAGCGCGCAAATGAGTGGAAGCGCCTCAAACTTTTTCTCATAAGGCGAAAATATCCAAGAGCACGCACCGCCGAGAGCAAGGATCAGGTACACCAATCCTCGGCGCGGATGGTATTCCAGATCGCCGGCAAAATTGTCCAGCAGAAAATCACGAATCGTCACCGAGGCATTCTAAGCGCGATATCTCGCACCTCAAAAAGAAAAACGGCGCGAAGAAAATCCCTCGCGCCGTTTTTCCCATTTACCTGTCCAGTCACTCACACCAAATCAAACAACAACACCTCAGCATTCTCCACGCCCGTCAACTCCACGCTCTTCTCTTCCGAAATCGCCGCGCCATCCCCTTCCTGCAACGGCGTCCCATTCAACTTGACCTGCCCCTTCGCCACCTGCACATACGCGTGACGCCCCGGCCGCAACTCGTGCCGCACCGTTTCATCCTTGTCCAGCACCGTCGCGTACAGTGAATTGTCCTGACGTATTTTCACCGAACCGTCCGCGCCATCCGGCGAAGCTACCAGCCGCAACCGCGCCTTTTTCTCCGCCAAGCTGAAGTTTTTCTGGTCGTAAGCCGGTTTCAATCCGCGCTTCTCCGGCACCATCCAGATCTGCAGCAGGCGCAGCGGCTCCTTCGACGGATTGAACTCGCTGTGGGTCACGCCCGTCCCCGCGCTCATGTATTGCACGTCTCCCGGCGCAATCACCGAGCCGTTGCCCATGCTGTCGCGATGTTCCAGCGCGCCCTCCAGCACATACGTCACGATCTCCATGTCCCGGTGCGGATGGTCCGGAAAACCAGCCCCGCCCGCGACGCGGTCGTCGTTCAAAACTCGCAGCGTCCGAAACTGCACGTGCTCCGGATCGTAATAATCCGCGAACGAAAAGCTGAAATGGCTGTCCAGCCAGCCGTGGTTGGCATGCCCGCGTTCGTTGCTCTTGCGAATGTCGACCATCTTTGCCTCCCTCCAAACGAGAGAATAATACTCGTTATAACGACTATTGTCAACAGGCGCATCTACCTGTGCCCGGACGCCCCGCCCGCCCCTCCGCAACTCCAACCATTTCTTCCACTTCTGCTTTCCCGCCTCTTTCCATCCGGTTCCCGCCAATGGCCCCTTTGGTGTAAAGTGGTCTTCAGGCACCTCTCCAACTGCCTCCGAGGTTTTGCATGGAATCCGCTCCGTCCGCCACTCAATCCAGAAAGACAGACGGTTCCGCCACGCCCCGCGAGACGCTGACCATCACCGACAATCGCACCGGCAAAAATTACGAAGTGCCCATCGTCAACGACGCCATCCGCGCCGCCGACCTTCGCCAGATTAAAGTCCAGCCCTCCGATTTCGGCATGATGAGCTACGATCCGGCCTTCAACAACACCGCCTCCTGCATCAGCAAAGTCACTTTCATCGACGGCGACGCCGGCATCCTGCGCTATCGCGGCTATCCCATCGACGATCTCGCCGAAAAAAGCACTTATCTCGAAACCGCCTACCTGCTCCTCAACGGCGAGCTGCCCACCGAGGCCCAGCTGAAAGACTGGACCTATCACGTCACCCATCACACTTTCATCCACGAGAGCATCAAGAAATTTCTCGACGGCTTTCATTACGACGCCCATCCCATGGGCATGCTGATTTCCACCATTGCGGCGCTTTCCACCTACTATCACGACGCCAAGGATATTTTCAGTCCCGAATCGCGCAAGAAACAGACCTATCGCCTAATCGGCAAGATGCCCACCATCGCCGCGTTTTCCTACCGCCACTCGCTGGGCATGCCTTTCGTTTATCCCGATAACGACCTCAGTTATCCTGGCAATTTTCTGAACATGCTTTTCCGCACCACCGAAACGCGCTATCGCCCCAATCCCACGCTGGAGCGCGCCCTCGACATTCTTTTCATCCTGCACGCCGACCACGAACAGAATTGCTCTGCGAATACCATTCGCGGCGTTGGCAGCTCTCACGTGGATCCTTATTCCGCTACCGCCGCGGCCATCGCGGCGCTCTACGGTCCTCTCCATGGCGGTGCCAACGAAGAAGTGCTGCGCATGCTCATGGAAATCGGCTCGGTGCAGAAAGTGCCCGAGTTCATCAAGCGCGTAAAAGCCGGCGAAGTAAAACTGATGGGCTTTGGCCATCGCGTCTACAAAAACTACGATCCTCGCGCGCGCATCATCAAGCGCGTGGCCTACCAAGTTTTTGACCTCATGGGCAAAAACCCGCTCCTCGAAATCGCCCTGGAGTGCGAGCGCATAGCCCTGGAAGACGACTATTTCGTCAAGCGCAAGCTCTACCCCAACGTGGATTTCTACACCGGCCTGATCTATCAATCCATGGGCTTCCCCATGACCATGTTCCCGGTGCTCTTCGCCATCCCGCGCACTTCCGGCTGGATCGCCCAGTGGGAAGAAATGCTGCTCGATCCCGAGCAAAAAATCGCGCGACCGCGCCAGATTTATCTAGGTTACGACACGCGCCACTACGTTCCCATCGATCAGCGGCACGAAATTCCTGCTCAAGCCGCGACGCCGCCGGCCAAGCACAGCTGATTTTCTAACCGCAAACTTTCACCGCCCATTCATCATCCGTCGGTCTGCCCCGCTGTATCATTTTTGTATACACCGGATTTCAAGCCCCTCGACAACCCCCACCCTCAGCGTATAGTTGAGAGAAGTGAGACTGTCATGAGCCAAGTAGCCAACACCACCACACATCCAGCGGTGCGTCGCCGCAGCCAGCGTGTTCTTATGCAGGTGGGCGTACTCATTCGCGGCAAAGACGCGCAAGGCAAACCTTTCGAGGAAAAGACCGACACCCTGGCCATCAACGCCCACGGTGCGCTGGTCGCCCTCAAAAATCGCATCACCAGCGGCAGTAACCTCAAAATGAAGAACAACATGACCGAAGAAGAACAGGAGTGCCACGTGGTATTCCTGGGCCCGGTTCGCGACGGCAAGGCCGAAATCGGCCTAGAATTTTCCGAGCCGCGCCCGGCCTTCTGGCGCGTGGCTTTTCCTCCCGAAGACTGGACCCCCAAGCATCCCGACGCCCGCGCCGTCTCGCGTACCCGCCTGGTAGACAAAGCGGAAAAAGCAGAAAAAACCGAAAAAGTCGAGAAGTAGCCAGCAGGCGCCGAGTAACAGCCTTAAAAATTCTCTGAAAAATTTGAGAGTTCGAATTTGTACGGTTTTGGGTGCCCTATGTGCCGCCGTTGCACATGGGGTCTTTGACTTTAGGGTCGCATCACTCCGTCAAAAGCTTTCTCACCACATCGTTGATCAACTGCGGATTCGCCTGACCCTTCGTGGCTCTCATCACCTGACCCACAAAAAACTTAAACACGCCCTCATTCCCGCTCTTAAATTTCGCCACATTATCCGGATACTTCCCAATCACCTCGCGCGCCGCCTGCTCAATCGCGCCCAAATCCACCGTCTGCCCCAATCCCTCCGCGGCCACAATCTCCGCCGCCCCGCGCCCCGACTCGACCATCGTCGCAAAAACTTTCTTCCCAATCGCCCCGGTGATCTTCCCGGATTCCACCAGCTTCACCAGCTCCCCCAGCGCCGCCGGCGAAACCGGGCTCGCATCAATCTGCTTTCCCGAATCATTCAAGCGCCGCAGCAGCTCCGTTTGCATCCAGTTCGCCGTGTTCTTCCCGGACGCCCCGGTTTTCGCGGACGCCTCGAAATAATCCGCAAGCTCGGAGCTGGTGGTCAACACTTCCGCGTCATATGCGGTAATCCCGTACGCGGCAACCAACCGCGCGCGTTTCGCCTCCGGCATCTCCGGCAACGTTCCGCGAATCTCCTCCTGCCACTCGGAGCTCACATGCACCGGCAACAAGTCCGGCTCGGGAAAATAGCGGTAATCGTGCGCCTTTTCCTTCGAGCGCATCGAAACCGTGCGCGCCTCGCCCTGGTTCCACAGCCGCGTCTCCTGCACAATGTTCCCGCCACTCTCCAGCACCCCGATGTGGCGCTCGATTTCAAACTCCAGCGCCTTCTGCAGGTAACGAAACGAATTCAGGTTTTTTACTTCCACCTTCGTTCCAAACGCATTTGATCCGCGCAACCGAACGCTTACGTTGGCGTCGCAGCGCAGCGAACCTTCTTCCATGTTGCAATCGCTTACCCCGGTATACAGCAGCATCTGCCGCAAGGTAGTCAGATACGCGTAAGCCTCTTCCGGCGTGCGCATGTCCGGCTCGGAAACAATTTCGCTCAAGGGAGTGCCGCAGCGGTTGTAGTCGATATAAGCCTTGGTGCTGGATTCCGCAAAACCTTCGTGAAGATTCTTGGCCGCGTCCTCTTCCAGGTGCAGCCGCGTAACACCAATTCGTTTTCTCGCGCCATCAAGATCGATTTCGATCCACCCGCCGGTCGCCAGTGGCAACTCATATTGCGAAATCTGGTAGCCCTTGGGCAGGTCCGGATAGAAATAATTCTTCCGCGCAAACCGCGAATGCTCGTGCACCGTGCCATGAATGGCCAGCGACGCCAGCGTAGCCATCTCCACCGCTCGCCGGTTCAACACCGGCAAACTCCCCGGCAATCCTAAACACACCGGGCACACATTCGAATTCGGCGCATCGCCAAACCGATTGGCGCACCCGCAGAAAATCTTGGTCGCCGTCAACAGCTGCACATGCACTTCCAGCCCAATGACCGGCTCATACTTGGCGAGTATTTCAGGCGCGATCGCGCGCGCTTCCGATGCAGATTTAACCATAACCAATCGGCAATTATAGCATCAGCCCACGAAGGGTCACGCCCGCGCCGGTTTCAGCGCCGGATAACTCCGCTCAGCCATGAACAACGCCCCAAACAGAAGCGCCGAAAAGAAAGCATCCCCCGCAAGTGTGTTCCACAACAAGGGAATTCCCGCAACATAACAAGCCACCAGACCCGCAACACTCTTCGGATAAGAGTTCAAAAACATCCACACACCCAGGTTGGTAGTCGAAAAGAACTGCACCGCGCCGACCAAAACCGCCCCGCCCAGACGCGCAATCGTCCGGTTTTCCCGCAACCACAATCCAATCCCCACGCTCACAAGAAAACTTGCATAAACCACCGGCACCAAAACGTGAAACCCAATAAACAAGTCAGCCGCCGCAAGCGCCGCGAGCGGAAACAAAAACGCCACCACGCGATTCCGGATTACCGCGCCAGAAAACAAAGCCATGGCCCCCACCGGAGCAAAGTTCCACGGGTGCGGAACGATTCGAATCACCGCAGCAAAAAGGATCATCCCCACAATCAGGAAGCTCCGAAATATCTGCGCATCACGCCCTTCCGGTTGCGCATTCATGGTCTACTCCTCTCGCTTCAGCTAAAAGATCACAAAAAACAAATCCATCCCGTTCCACTCGTTCACCCGATCGAAACTGAACCGCTTCCTTGAAAATCGGCCCGTCAAACGCAAACGTATGAAATTCTCCGTTCTCGCCGCAGTGATCCACGCCCGCCGGCAAATCTCTAAAAAACACTTCATCCAGCTCACGCCCCGCGAAACTCCGGTCCAGCACTTTGCTATCCACGCAAACGGCAATCGACCGAAATCCCTCCGCATGAAAGAAGCGAATCAGCTCCGGCGTGTCCCGCTTCCAGATGCGGAAACAGCGCGGTCATTCCCATGCGCGCAAGATTCTTCTCGCGATAGGCGCGCAAGATCCTCGAGAAAAATATCTCCGAACGCCACCTTGCAATCCCCCGCGCATGGTGAACCCGCAGCGCCTCCTCCATGCGCGCCTCGTACGTGGGGTTGACGCATTCCGGCGGAATCAAGACTTCGTGCAGCGGCAAGCCGATGAGCCGCGCCTGCCCCTGCAGCAGTTCCCGCCGCACGCCGTGCATGCTGATGCGGTTCGTATCCTCGGTCACGGTGGTGAGCAGCGCCGCAACTGCGGCGTCTGCGCATCCACGCAACAGCGTGCAGCGCCATCGCGCTGTCTTTGCCGCCGCTCCAGCAAAACAGGATCGGTTCGCGCTCCCCCATCAGTTCGTCCCCTTGAACGTGTACCGCACGCCCACCCGCGCGTCGCGGCCAAGCGCCGGATAACCCAGCACGTCCTGATATTTCTCATCAAAAAGGTTCTGTGTGCGGGCATACAAAGACACGCCGTGCCGGAAATCGTAGTGCGCAGCCACATCAAACCGCGCGTAGCCCGGATTCCTTTCGAGCCCCAGCCCCAGAAAATCCGAATCCGTGCGGACTCCCGAAAAATATCCACCCAACGTGAAGCCAAAATGCCGGTACGCAGCATTCAGCGTGAGCGAGCCGGAATTTACCGGCCGCCGCAGCAGATGGTTACCCGGCAGCTCGCTGGGATCGAACACATTGGGCGCCTGCAAAACCCGCGTGTCGTCATAGGTGTAGTTTCCAGCCAATCTTAGCCAGCGAGTGACGCTCGCTTCACCGGCCAGATTAACTCCCCGCGCCAACGCCCGATCGGTGTTAAAGAAAAATCCAAAATCGGCAGGCGCTCCCGGAATAACAACGCCGCAACTGTTTATTGTCGGATCCGTGGGATCGGTAGCTTTGCAGAACGCAAAGCTCACAATGTTAAAAAAGCTGCTGTAGAAATACTCCGCCGACAGCCGCACGCGATCGTTCAGCAGCTTTTGTTCGACGCCGGCGCTCCAGTTCTTGCTCGACTCCGGCTTCAACAGCGGATTGCCCAGATCGCCGAAGGTATCGCTTAACGTCTGGTCGAAGCGCGGCTCCTTGATGCCTTGTCCATAAAATGCTCTGACCAGCGTGTCGCCGATAAAACCCGCGCCGTAGCGCAACACAACCGAGCCGCCCACTCTCGGCACCACCCGCGTGCCAAAATTGCCATTCGCCTCCGCGCGCCCCCCGAAATTCATCGAAACGCGGCGAACCGGCCGGTAGCGGAAATCCAGAAACCCACCCTGATTATTCCGCCGCGCATGATTGACGCTGACGCTCGACAGGGCAGCGTTCTCCACTTCATATTCGTATCCCGCCGTCACCCCGAAATGCGCCAGTATGTAGCTGCTTTGCGCGGTAACGTTGGCGCGGTTGTACTGAAAACGGCTCTCGCCCGTAAAATCGCAGAATTCCAAGGTGGCCACCGCCGCCGGATTTGCCTGCAGGCAAAACACACCCGAATCAGTGGCAAAAAAACTCTGCACCGGATTGTTGTTGTGTTGCCGCGTGTACGATTCGCCGCCGCTGATCTCGTGATGCCAGTGCCTGCCGGACGTAAAATCCCATCGCGCGGCCGCGCTAAAAATGCGCTGGTCGTAAGTCTGGTCCAGGTTTGGCGGCTCAAAAATGGTCTGCCCGGGAATGCCCGCGTTGCTGGTGTTATTGCGCAGCGTCAGGCGCAGCTGATTCGTATCGCTGAGCCGGTAGCCAAAATTTCCAGACACCGTGCGATTGATAAATTGATCGTTCGGACCCTGGCCGTCGGTCTGAAAGTACGAAGTCGCCGCGGAATAATCAAAGCCGCCAATCAACCCACTGACCTGCGCGCCGCTGCGCGCCGAAGAAAAACTGCCGCCCTCGGCAAATACGCTCACTTCCGGAATGCGCGTCTCGCCGCGATGCGTGAATACCTGGATCACACCCGACACCGCATCGGTGCCGTAAATCGCGCTTTCCGCGCCGCGCACGATCTCCACCTTATCGATGTTGTCCAGCGTCAGGCTCGAGAAATCCACCGCGCCGCCCGGCGGATTGACGGTCGCGCCATCCACCAGCACCTTGGTGAAGTTGGAATTGCCGCCATTCAAAAAAACCGATGCCGTTCCGCCTTCCGCTCCAGTCCTGCCGATGGCGATTCCCGGCGAAAACAGCAGGATCTCCGCCAGAGAAACCGGCTGTCGGTCCGCGATCTGCTCCCGGGTAATCACCGAAACCGGCGCGGTCGTCTGCTGCAGCGGCGCCGGCTCGGCCTGCGCCGTCACAATCACCTGCGACGATAGCCGATCCAGAACGAGGCGCACATCCAGGTTGCGCGATTCTCCTGCACGCACCTCAACAAACTGCTCGATCGTTATAAACGGCGAACGCGTGAATCGTACGCGATACCGTCCGGCCGGTACCGCAACGGAATAGCTGCCGTCGTCTTTAGAAGTACTTGAGAACTCTGGCGCATCGACGAGCAGCTGCACGTCGAGCATCAAAACCTTCACACCGGCCACCGTGCCGCCACTCGCATCGACAACAGTCCCCGACAACCTGGCATCCGCAGGATTTGTTTGTGCAAGGGAAGGGTTTTGAAACAGAGACAACCAAAAAACCGAAACCAGAAAAATCAGAATAGAAGAACGACTCAGTGAAGAGAGGAATCCAGAATTTCCAGTCGGTTCCGTAGTTTTCATTTTGTCCTCCGCTCCCTCACGCGCGGGAGCTCTGAAGGTTGTCCTGCGCGAAAAATATCTCGCGCCGGTTGCGGACTTCGCCGGTCTCCTGGCTTGGCGGCATTGCTGCTTCGAACCTTCCCGCAACATCGCCTATACAAAAAACGATGCGTCGCAGTGGTCGCGAAGCTGAATTTCCGCCTCACAGTCGCGCGGCGGCGACGGCTTGTTCAGTTGATTCCAGAAATCTTCAACCGACCGTCTTCCCGTGCACGAAGTCCGCAGTGATTGTCATCGGGCTAAGCCCGCTAGGGGTTGCGTAAATACCGCGGCAAACAAAACCGCGGCGCAAAGTTGCAGCGAAAACAAAAATCTTTACTTGCCTTCTTGCCGGTCTGCGACCACGTTCACGCGCGGGCGGCCAGACGAGCCCAGATCCACGGTCAACGCCGTTTGAAAAACCTGTTCCAGCAATTCCCGCTGATACACCGCCGCCGGCGCCCCCACCCGCAGGCATTTGCCGCGCTGCATCAGCACCACCTGGTCGGCATATTCGGCAGCGAGATTCAATTCGTGCGTCACCACCACCACGGTGTAGCGATTTTCCACCGCCAGCCGCCGCAGTCCATGCAGCAAATCCACCTGCGCCGCGATATCCAGATGCAGCGTCGGTTCATCCAGCAGCAATAGCATCGGCTGCTGCGCCAGCGCCCGCGCCAGGATCACTCTTTGCTTTTCTCCGCCAGAAAGCTCCGACATCCATCGCCCGCTTAACTCTTCCGCGCCCACCTGCGCCAGCGCATTTTTGGCGATGGTCACGTCAGTGTTATTTTCGAATCTCAGTGCGCGCCTATGCGGGTGCCGCCCCTGCAAAACAAACTCCCACGCCCGCGCCGGAAACAGCAGCGTACTTTCCTGCTGCACCATGGCGATTCGTTGCGCCCGTGTTTTTGCCGCCAGCGAATGTGTCGGAAAACCATTCAACAGCACCCGCCCCGAAAGCGGCTCCAGCGAACCGGCAATCAATTTCAGCACTGTCGATTTTCCGCTGGCGTTCGGGCCCAGTATGGCCACAATCTCGCCGGCGCGCGCCTGAAAGCTGGTCGCTTCCAGCGTAAACAGCGGCGCCTGCGCAGGATTTGGCGTATACGCGTAGCTCACTTGCTCCACGCTCAAGCGCACGTCGCTGTTCGCGCGCGACCCCTCACCCGGCGAACGCATCGCCCCTCCAGCCGGCGGACGCGCAATCGTGCTCACGCCATTCTCCTGCGCAGCAAATAAATAAACAGTGGCGCGCCGAACAGCGCCGTCATCGCCCCTACAGGCAGTTCCGCCGGCGGCACAATCGTGCGCGCAATGGTGTCCGCAATCACCACCGCGATGGCTCCGCCAAACGCCGCGGTCGGCAACAAAATGCGGTGATCCGATCCGTACAATTGCCGCATCACATGCGGCACCAGCAATCCCACATAGCCGATCGAACCGCTGACCGACACCGCCAGTCCGGTAAGCAA
This sequence comes from uncultured Acidobacteriota bacterium, assembly GCA_963819625.1. GTDB lineage: Bacteria > Acidobacteriota > Terriglobia > Acidiferrales > UBA7541 > Acidiferrum. The sequence continues at coordinate 928,836 of CAWFWY010000011.1, read as the reverse complement.
CGAAGCCGCGATGTACACCACCAGTCGCACCCGATGCAGATCCACACCCAGGTGCATGGCTTCTTTCTCTCCGGAGAGCAACAAATTCAGATCAGAAGCGGTGGTGTACATCGCGCCCGTAGCCACGACAAAACCAATTCCCAGCACCCAGTACACGCTGGGCTGCAACGAAGTCGAAAGGTTTCCCATCAGCCAGAAAACCATCCCGCGCAGATTGCTGCCCGTCACCGAAGTCATCAGAAACATGATGACGGCCGACAGAAATGACGCGGTGATAACGCCACCAAGAAGCAGCGTAGTGCTGTCAATCTGGCCCTCGCGGCGCCCCAGAAAATAAACAGCGGCAATCGTCGCCGTGGCTCCCACAAAAGCCCCGAAAGGCGTTAGCAAATCTGCGATTACCGGTACCAACGTAAAATGCGGCGATGCGATCAACGCGAGTATCGCTCCAAGAGCCGCTCCGTTCGAGACTCCCAGTACGTAAGGATCGGCCAGCGGATTGCGAAGCAGCGCCTGAAATCCAGTGCCCGCCACCGACAGCGACGCCCCGACAAAAATTCCCAGCAGAATTCTCGGCAGCCGGATATTCATCACGATCAGGCCGTAATCGCTTTTTATTTCGCCGCCGTGATGAACGATGACGCGGATCAAGTCGCGCCCCAGCGCAAAAAGCGAAACTTCCACCGCGCCGGCCTTCAAGGCCACTATGACCACCACAAATAGAACCACGGTCAGGATTCCACACTGCAGAAACAGCCGTTGGATCGTGAGTGGGCGCATGGTCATTTCACGCCGGAAATCGAATTGTTTTCTGTAGCAGTCGCTGCCGGCTTTTCCGCAAACGCCTCGGGATGCAGTTTCGCCGCGAGATCCTCAATCGCCGAAACGATGCGCGGCGCCGGCCGGTTCACCGCATCGCTGATCACCGCGTAATTTCGATTGCGCACCGCATTCAGAATGCGCCACGCCGGCCGCGTGGCCAGCACATCGAAGTTTTGCGGCGTATTTTCTGAATGCGAATCTGCGAACACCAGAACGTCCGGCTGCAGGCGTGCGACTTCCTCCAGATTCACCTGCGGCCAATCCTGCTTCGAATCTACGATGGACACCCCTCCCGCTCGTCGCAATGCATCCGCGATAAACGTATCCTTGCCGATCGAAATCAGCGGATCGGTCCACACCACGAACAAGACCCGGCGCGGCTCGAGCCCTCCAATTTTCTGCTGCAGAACTGCTAACCGCCTTTGCAAATCTTCCGCCACCGAAACTCCCGCCTTTGGAGCACCCAACACATCCGCCAACCTTTGCGACGAAGCGATAATTTCATCCACCGTCCGCGGATCGGTCGCGTACGAAGCGATTCCCAGCGCGTCCAGCGAGTGCACCGTGTCCAGCGTATTCAAATGCTTCGTCACCAGCACCAAGTCCGGCTTCAGATGCGCAATCACTTCCAGGCTGGGATTAATCGCCCCGCCCACTTTCGTTTTCTTCTGCGCCTCCGGCGGATAATCGCAAAAATCCGTGTCTCCCACCAACCGGTCCTGCAAACCCAGTGCGTAAACCGTTTCCGTCAAGCTGGGCGCCAGCGAAACGATTCGCAGCACCGGCTGCGGCACCCGCACCGTGCGCCCCGTTTCATCAACTACTTCGCGATAACCAGGCGCGCCGGCCGAACTCTGCGCCCCCGCCGTCCGCAGCGCGATCGCGCAGAACAAAAGCATCAGCAATGCGCCGCGGTTCGTTCGTTTCACAACACTCTCTTTTCAAATCACGAAAAAAAAAGCCCCGCGAGACGCCGGGGCGATATGGAAGCGCTCTTTCTCGCGAAGAGCGCTCAGCCTCTGCGGCATCGGAGGGTGGCCTGGCTTACGGCTTTTCAGCCGATTACAGTGGCGGGACCGCGGCCGAATTTCACGGCCTTCCCCGCTGCCCATGCCTGCAAATTGAAAATTGAGTGTATGCCGCGAGCAAAATCGTGTCAACGCGGCCGCGCGTTCTTCAGCGATTCTTCCAGTTCGGTTTGCGCTTTTCCACCATCGCCTTCAACCCTTCCTGCGAATCTTCCAGGCGATACAATTCGTTCAGAAAAATATTCATGGAGTGTTTCAATCCATCTCTCAGCGACATGCCCATGCCGCCCAGAATCGCTCTCTTGGCCATCGCTAGCACCGGCCCCGAATGGCTGGTAATGCGCATGATCAAATCCGAAACCGCTGCCTGCAGCTGAATTTCCGGCACCAGCCGGTTGATCAACCCCAACTCCAGCGCGCGCTCCGCGGTCACCGGTTCGCCTGTCAGCACCAGTTCCAGCGCAAATTTCGGTCCCACCAGAAACGGCAGAATCGTCGACGCCAGCGGAGGAAACACTCCAATCGAAATTTCCGGTTGCGCGAACCGCGCTTTCGGCGTGGCGACCACGAAATCCCCGAAAGCCGCCAGCTCGGCGCCGCCCCCGATGGCCGGACCGTTCACGACGCAAATCACCGGCTTGGCCACTTCCAGCATCCCGGAAAACGCTGCGTGAAACGCATCCAGCATCTGAAAAACGCGCTGCGAGGTATATTCCCCGACGTCGATACCGCCGCAAAAAACTTTCATCGCGGAATCCAGCACGATGATTTTCACGTCTTCGCGATCACCGGCGAAAAGTACGCCATCCGCCAGCTCCCGCAGCATCGTTTCGTTCAAAAGATTATGTTCCGGGCGATTCAGGGTAAGGCGCGCGACGCTGCCGTCAATCTTGAACTTGACATGTTGGAACTCGTCCGGCGGACGTCTCGCGCGTTTTGTCGTATATTCTTCGGTGCCCGCTTGCTCGACCATGCTTGCCCCCGTATCCGTGCGCGAATCTCCGCAAGTTTCCTGCGGAACAGACCAATGCTAGCATGGCGATTCCCTGCGATTGTGTGGCGAAAAAATGCGGGGTGCGCAAAAAGTTCGCCCCAGCGAGTGCTGGCAGGTTTGCTTTTTGTTCAATGTTTTTGCACTCTATGCGCCGCAACCACGGCTGCTGACAAGCGCGCGTTTCGCCGCTCGATACATTCGGGATAGCCAGATATGACCAACGGAACGCCGCCCGCGAGCGCATCGAACTTCACAGCCGTGGCCGCGAAATTGAATGCTTCGATCTACGCCGCTGGCTTTCCGCCCGCCAGCGCATGGGAACAGGCCGCACCAATCCGCTTCGATGCCGACTGGCAGGGAAAAAATGCCGACCCAGAACGCAGCACCGAAGCACGCGTGCTTTGGACCACCACAACCCTGTACATCAAGTTTGTCGCGCGCTACCGAGACATTTCAATATTCGCCGACGCCGATCCCAACGGCCGCCGCGACAAACTGTGGGACCGCGACGTCGCGGAAGTTTTTCTCCAGCCTGACCCTTCCGATTTTCGCCGCTACAAGGAATTTGAAGTCGGCCCCAACGGCTTCTGGATCGATCTGGACATCGACAATGGCGGTCTCCAGGACCTGAAAAGCGGCCTCCGTCGCCGCGTCTTTATAGACGAACCCGCAAAAACATGGACCGCAGAGCTAGCCATCCCCATGAAAAGCCTGCTGCCACATTTCGATCCCCGCACAGACTGGCGTGTCAATTTCTACCGCGTTGAAGGCCCTGCCGAGCCGCGCTTCTACTCCGCTTGGCGACCCACCAATACGCCGCAACCCAACTTTCACGTTCCCGAACTATTTGGATACCTGAAATTCGAACCCTCGAGTCCATGAAGTCATCGCTGGCGCTTCACCTTATTTTTACCTATCCTTCGGACGTGAAAAAATTCCACCTGCCAGCTGGTCGCCTCTTCATCGGATTTCAGATTTTTCTTTTGTGCTTTTTTCTTTCTCCCTCTCTCGCCGCACTCGCCGCCGCCCAAGCTAAAACAGAAAAAGCTCCCGCCATCGCTAAAATCGAGCCTCCCAGCTGGTGGATCGGATTGACTCCCGAAGTAATGCTGCTGCTCTCCGGCGAAAATCTGCAGGCCACGCACGTCGCGTGCAATTTGCCCACCCTCCGGGTCACTCACACGCAGGCCACCGCCGGTGGCAATTATTTATTCGTCTGGCTGAAGATTCCCGCCGACACCCGCTCCGGCACCGCCGTCTGCCGCATCACCACTTCAAGCGGCGACGTTTCTTTCGAACTTCCTCTTGCGTCCCGCGCGCCCACCGCTGGAAAATTTCAGGGCCTCTCCCAGAGCGACGTCCTCTACTGCATCATGCCAGACCGTTTCGCCAACGGTGATCCCACCAACGATCAGCCCGCCGAAGCCCCCGATTCACTCGATCGGTCCCAGCCGCGCGCCTACCATGGCGGCGATCTTCGCGGCATTCGCGAACATCTCCCCTATCTGAGAGAACTCGGCGTCACCGCGCTCTGGCTTACGCCCGTGCTGAAAAATGGCGCCACTCAGGATTACCACGGCTATGGAGCCGTCGATCTCTACGCCGTCGAGCCCCACCTCGGCACCTTGCAGGAATATCGCGATCTGGTCGCCGCTGCGCACCAGCAGGGTATCAAAATTTTCTTCGACGCCGTTCCCAATCACACCGGCCCGAAACATCCGTGGGTAAATAATCCCCCGCTCGACGATTGGTTCCATGGCACGCCCGCACAGCACTTCACTTCCACGTCTCCGCTGAACGGTTCCTTCTATGGGAAAACCGCAGCTGAAGCTGCGGGACAAGACTCCTTTGAAACGCTCGTCGATCCCCACGCTCCGCCGCGTCTCTCGAGAAATCTCACCGAAGGCTGGTTTTTCAACGTCTTGCCCGACCTCAACACCGAAAATCCCCTCGTCGCACAATATCTCTTGCAGAACAGCATCTGGTGGGCGGAAACTTCCGGGCTGGATGGCTACCGCCTGGATACTTTTCCCTACGTCCCCCGCAAATTCTGGTCCGCCTGGCATACCGGCCTGCGCCGCATTTATCCCAACCTGACCACCATCGGAGAAATATTTCACCGCGATCCCAGCGTCACCTCATTTTTCGCCGGAGGACAGCGACGCTACGACGGCGTCGATTCCGGCCTGACTACTCTTTTCGACTACCCGTTGTACTTCGTTTTTCGCGACGTTTTACTCCACGGCGCGCCGGTCGGAAAGATCGCCGACATGCTTAGACATGATTCGCTTTACCCTCGCCCCGATTCGCTCGTCACCTTTTTCGCCAATCACGATGTGACGCGCTTCGCCAGCGCTGAAGCAAGCTCGCCCACCAAACTGGAACTGGCATTTGCGCTGACCCTCACGCTGCGCGGCATTCCGCAGTTTTATTACGGCGACGAAATCGGCATGACCGGCGGCGGCGACCCCGAGAATCGCCACGATTTTCCGGGCGGCTGGCTGCATGACCCACAAAACGCATTTACCGCTGCAGGTCGCACTCCGGAACAACAGAACATCTTCTCCTACGTTCAGTCCTTGTTGCGCGTGCGCCGCGAACATCCTGTCCTTGCCCAGGGACACTTGTGGCACATGTTCTCTGACGACTCGGCCTACGTTTTTGGCCGCGACTCCGATGAAGAAAACGTCGTCGTTGCATTCAACAATTCAAACACCGCACGAAAAATAAGCATTTCCCTGCAAGACACCCCCGCAAGAGGAGCCCCGGGCCTGGCCCCACTGTTCGGCGAAGCCCACGCGCAGATCACCGGAGATGATCATCTCGAGCTGACCATGCCGCCTCAATCGCTTTCCATTTTTCTTCTGGACTAATCGGAGTTTTGCGTTCGAACGCTGTAAAACGCGAGGAGCATTCGAACGTTTCAGAATTCGAACGCTGTAAGCATTACTAAATAAATCGTTACACAATAGTTACAATATTACTTTAATTGTCGGCGCGTCGACATTTTCCATTTTCCGTAGCGCTCAATAATTCAGCTGCACCGACCAATCCTTCACCGCGTCCGGCACCGTCAGCGTCACCGAGTGCGCCTGCGCATCGTAGCGCACATCGCGGATCACTTCATTTCCAATCCGCGCTTCCTTCGGCGCCCCCGCGGCTCCATAAATCGTAACTTGTGCGCTGCTCCACCACGGTTTGTAATTGTTGGTTTGCAGTTTGCTGCTCACCGTCACAGAACTTCCCGAAACCTGGCAGCTGTACTGCACTCGCAGCACTTCATCTTTCTGATACGCGAAAGTATGTCCATCATCCATGTACAGTGAACCGCGGCAATCGTCGCCCGGATAGACGCGCAGCTTCAGCGGACCCGCAGGAGTTTCCGACGTGCTCTGCACCAGGTTCTGCATGGGCAAAATCGCTCCCGCGCGAATATACAGCGGCAATTCTTCCAGTCGCGGATGGAGCCGGATGTGCTCCCGGTCCGCCGGTTTGCTGCTCGTCCAGAAGTCATACCAGTCGCCCGGCGGAAGATGAACCTCCTGCGCGTCGAGCATCTCCGTAACCACGGGAGCCACAAAAACATCGCGCCCAAACAAAAAGTCGTGATCGTTCCCTTCAATGCCCGGCGCCGTTGGATACTCGACGAACAGCGGCCGCATAAACGGCAAGCCAGTCCGCGTCATTTCTTCCATGCCGGTATAGGTGTATGGCAAAAATTGGTAGCGCAATTCGATATAGCGGCGCCGGATCATTTCGTGCTCCGGTCCGTGTACCCACGGCTCCTGGTCGGCGGTTCCCTTCGCGGTGTGATCGCGATAAATGGGATTGAATGCACCCACTTCGATCCAGCGAGTCAGCAGGTCCGCAGTGGGTGTTCCCGCAAACCCGCCGATGTCGTCTCCCGCAATGGAGTAGCCGCAGATTCCCAGGCTCAACAGCATCGGCGTGCTCATCGACAAGTGGTTCCACGTGCTGCTGTTGTCTCCCGTCCAGGTTGCCGCGAATTGCTCAGTGCCGGAATAAGCCGCGCGCGTCAAAACGAATGGCCGCTCGTTGGGCTGCAATTTGCGCAAGCCCTCATACGTGGCGCGAACATTTTCCTTGCCAAAAACGTTATGAATCGCGCGGTGGTCGAGCGTCTTGCCATTGTCCAGGCGATGCCGCACATCAAGCGGCATGGTTTTGTCCGCGCGCAGAAAAACCGAAGGCTCATTCATGTCGTTCCAGAAACCTGCGATTCCCATCGCCGCGAAATCTTTATATTGTTCTCCCCACCAGTCTCGCGCTTTGGCCAGCGTAAAATCCGGGAACACGCTCTCGCCCGGCCACACCGCGCCGACAAATACGCTTCCGTCGGGATTTTTGACGAATACATCCCGCTGCGTTCCAGATTCATACGGCTTGTAGTTGTGATTGGGGTCCTTCTTGACATGCAGGTCAGTGATCAGCACAGTGCGCACACCTTGCCCGCGAAAATCGGCAATCATTTTTTCAAAAGACGGAAAGTATGTACGGTTGATCGTGAAGGGAGCGTTGCCCTGCTGGTAGTCGATGTCAAAGTAAATTGCGTCCAGCGGTATTTTCTTCTGCCGGTAAGTCTGCACGATTTCGCGAGCCCGTGCTTCCGGGTAGTAGCTGTAGCGGCTTTGTTGAAAGCCCAGTGTCCATAACGCAGGCAACGGCGTGTGGCCCACCATCGCGGTATAATTCGCGATGATCGTCTTGGGCTCCGGCCCTGAAAAAAAATAGTAGTTCAACTCCCCGCCCACGGCCCCGAACGAAAAATAATCCGGCGATTCCTTTCCAAAATCGAAGCTGCTGCGGTAAGCGTTATCGAAAAACACGCCGTAAGCCGATCCTTTTCGCAGTCCGATAAAAAACGGAATGGTCTTGTATAGCGGATCGCTGGATTCCTGCCATCCAAACTCGTCGGTGTTCCAGTTGGTAAAAGCTCGGTTGCGGCGATTCATGTGTCCGGCTTTGTCGCCCAAGCCAAAATAATTCTCATCCGCTGGCATGCGCTTCCAGACGTGAATGTTTTCTCCGTCCCAGGCCATCGGCAGCGATGGCTGGTCTTCGAGAATTGGAACACCGGAGGCATCCACGAAATTAATGAGCAGCGGCGCTTTGTTGACCGCCACATGAATATAGCCCGCGGTCATGCGCACTCCATTCGCGGCGTCCTCGATCACAATCGCCGGCACTTGCGGAGACTGGATCACTGCCCAGGAAGAATCAGCCGGGAAATCGCCATTGGGCGCCACGCGTACGCGCACGATGCCGTCGCGAAAGGCGGTAATGCGCACTTTGGCAGCTCCAGCGGTAAGCTCCATACCATCCGGAAGTTTCGCGACGTGCTGGACATTTCCCAAGTGCTGCCAGCCTTGCGCTCCGGCCGCGGCGCAGGCCATCGAAAAAAACAAGAATCCCCCCAAAGCACGTTGCACGAACCCCAACATAGTTTTTCTCCAGGACAACCCGGCGCGGGCCCGGGTCCTAAACAAATCTGTGATTTTCTGTGGTCAGGCTACCAGCCACTGTTCGAAGAACGCGGATGCTTTAGCGCCCTCGATGCGCCGGCGCACCGCGTCCATCACCCGGCAACGGACGATTTCGCCGGAAGCGTAAAAACCCAGCCAGTAAGGCAAGTGCACCAGGTCCGGTTGACGCGAAAACTCGAAGCTCTGCTCGCGCACTTTGAAAAAACCGTGCTGGAAAATAGCGCGCAACGCTTTTTCCCGCAGCAGTTCATCAGCCGCAACGGCCGACAGGCCGGGTGACAACCGGTTGCGCGTATCCACTGTCAACAAATGCTGGCAGCACGGCAGTTGCGGAAACTCAAAAAGATCGAGCGAGCCGTCGACGGCATCCATGGCGAACAGGCGCGTGTGAGGCGCGCGAGTCATCACATAGCGCACCTCATAAAATTGGTACGGCACGTAGGCCACCGCGATGCGTTGCAGCGATCCGGCGGTCATCCGCCAATACAAAGACGAGAGCCCCTGCTTGGAAAACGCCCGCAGCGCGTCTGCCTGTGTGACGTTGGGCCGCAACGCGACAATCGAGGCCGCACTCATGATTTATCAGCTCACCTGTCTCAACGGAAATAAATCCACAATCCAACTACGATCGCAATCAGCAAGCCGGTAAACGCCAGATTGATAACGTGCTCTTTGCGCGTTTCTCGCTGCAGATGCGGCGTTTGGGCGTCCATGGTCTCCAGCTTGTCGTCCACCGTCGCGAAGGTCAATCCCGCGATCTTCTTTCGCGCCGGCGCGGGATACAGCATGCTTACGCCGATGAGCACCACCGAACACACCACAAACATGAACACGGCGTAATGGAGAAAATTCATGTCCACCAGCCAGCGCAGCGCTCGCAGAGGTGTAATGGCTGGTTTTGTCCAGCACTTCGAAAATGAAACGTACCGCGCCCAAAACGAATCCGACCAGCAGAGAGCTGATGGCTCCTTCGCCATTCAGGCGCGGCCACAGAATCCCGAAAATAAAACACACTGCGATCGGCGGGCTGATGTAGGCCTGTACGCTTTGCAGGTAAATATAAAGTTGCGCGCTGAGCAGGTGGATGAACGGCACCCACGCCAGCCCCAGGATAACCATCGCGCCGGTGGCGATGCGCCCAAAATTCACCAATTGTTTTTCACTGGCCGCCGGGCGAAGTTTTTTATAAAAATCCAGCGTGATCATGGTGGAAGCGGAGTTGAAAACGGAGCTCATGGCGCCCATCAACGCGGCCAGCAACGCGGCGATGACCAGGCCGACCATGCCGACGGGAAGTAAATTGATCACCAGGCTGGGAAAAGCGATGTCCCCGTTGGTGACCTTGCCGTCCACCACGGTGAAAAGCTGCGGGTACAAGGCGTAGCAAATCAAGCCGGGCAGAACCAGCAGGAACACCGGCAGGATTTTCAGGAATCCGGCAAAAATGGTGCCGGCCTTGGCGTGGCCCTCATCCCTTGCCGATAAAACGCGCTGCACGATGACCTGGTCGGTGCACCAATACCAGATGCCCAGAATGGGCGCGCCAAGAAAGATGCCGGTCCACGGAAACTCCGCATCCGATGCGGGCTTGACCATGTGAAAAAAACTGTCCGGCAAAGTCGCGCGCAGCCCGGCAAATCCGCCGACTTTATCCATTCCGATCAGCGTGAGCACTACCGCGCCGGCGAGAAGAATCAGGGTCTGCACCAGGTCGGTGTAGATCACCGCCGCGAGTCCGCCGGCGATGGTGTAAATGCCGGTGGCAATAACCAGGATTACCGCCGCGGTCCACTGATTCCAGCCGACCACGCGTTCCAGCACGATGCCCGCGGCGTACAGGTGCACGGAAATTTTGGTGAAGATGTACGCGATGACGGAAATGGTGGCCAGATAAGTCGCGCAATTGCGATTGAAACGCCGCTCCAGAAATTCCGGCATGGTGAAGACGTTGGAGCGCAGGTAAAACGGCACGAAGACCCAGCCCAGCAAAAGCAGCATCATGCAGGCCAGCCACTCGAAATCTCCAACCGCCATGCCCGAAGTTGCTCCTGAACCCGCCAGGCCGATGAAATGTTCGGTGGAAATATTGGAAACGAAAAGCGACGCGCCGATGGCGAACCAGCCGATATTGCGGCCGGCCAGGAAATAATCTTCGGAGGTGCGGCCCTTTTTGGCAAAGTAAAATCCGATGCCGAAAATGATGGCGAAATAAATTCCGATGATGACCAGGTCGATGGGAGTAAGGACGCGGTGAGTGACCGTTACGATCCCTGCAGACAGCATCGTACCTCCGAGCGGAAACCATTGAAGAGAAAACACTTCGGGCCAGCCAGCGGAGTCTATAACACACCCGGTGGAAGGCTCAATAAGCATTTAGTCGATAAATATTTGAAGGGCCCATGCAGGACCGGCCGCCCGTCAATATTGTTTGCCGGGGAGACCCGCGAAAGGGTAAAAGAATACAGGGGGAAAATATGATCAAGCTGCTGTGTTGCTTTTTGTTGTTGGGCGCGACCGTGATGGCCGCGGGCAAAAGTGTCTATGACTTTACGTTGAGCTCAATCGATGGGCAGTCTGCGCCACTGGCCGCCTACAAAGGTAAAGTGGTTTTGCTAGTCAATGTGGCCAGCCGGTGTGGATTTACGCCGCAATACACGGCTCTCGAATCCGTCTATGAAAAGTACAAGGACCGCGGGTTCGTGATTATCGGCATTCCTGCCAATAATTTTGGCGGACAGGAGCCGGGAACGAATCAAGAGATCAAGACTTTTTGCAGTTCGAAATATCACGTCACTTTTCCGATGATGGCCAAAGTTTCGGTCAAGGGCGACGACCAGACGCCGCTGTATCAATTTTTGACCGACAAGGCGGCGCATCCGCAGACGGGCGGCGAAATCCAGTGGAACTTCACCAAATTCCTCATCGGGCCGGATGGCCACGTCATCACGCGCTTCGAGTCTAAAGTGACGCCCGACTCGCCGGAAGTAACGGAGGCCATTGAAAAGGCCTTATCCGCTGCCGGCCGTTAACCGGACATTCACAGAAGTTATGCTTAATGTTTCGTCGCCAGAATTGTTTTTGTAACCGCTGTTCATTGCGACTCATTTATCGTAGAAGACGTTTTGAGGCATTTATGAAAACCAGGTGGAAGACGGCGGTGCTTTGCGGTGTGCTGGCGATCGCTGGCTGCCGCGTCAGTAAGCCGGGTGCGATGGAAGGAGAGATGGCCAAAGAGGTGAAACATAAGATTACCGTCGGCGGCAAAGACACTCCCAACCCGATGCCTGTCACACCCGCGGTGCTGGCCGAAGGCCAGGAACATTTCGGTCATCATTGCGGCATTTGTCACGGACTGGACGGCCAGGCCACCGGAGTTCCCTTCGCCGAAAAAATGTCGCCGCCGATACCTTCGTTAGCTTCGTCCGATGTCCAGGAATACAAAGACGGCCAGCTGAAGTGGATTATCGAGAACGGAATCAACCCTTCCGGAATGCCTTCGTGGAAAGGGATTTTGAGCGACGACGAAATGTGGAAAATAGTCGACTTCATGCGCCACCTGCCCGCCAAAGGAAGCCTGGGAATTCCCGAGGTGTACAAGAAAGAACAGGAACAACATCACCACATGCACCCCGGCGCTGCTCCCGAAAAATAAAGCATCCAGCACTATCCAATCCGCGACATGCATCCTCGTTACCCATTAAGCTGTATTGCCGCTTGTTCTCTTACCTCTTAAGCTGTTAGTTGTGGTTGCTGGTCGAAATACGTCGTAAAAATGGTACGAGGAGCTGTCGTGCGGGATTGCAACGCCTGGGGGATCGACGAAAGATACCGGGACGATTCCGGGCGCTGGCACGATGTTTCCGAAAACACCAAATCAACATTTATGTCCGCGATGGGCGCGGATGGGGATGTGCCTCCTGATCCGGCGTTGCTGGTAGTGCGGCAAGGTGCGGAGAGGCCGATTCCAGAATCATCGAGCGTGCGACTCGAAGACGGCACGATTCTGCGCTCACAAAACAAATTGCCGCACGACACGCCGCCGGGCTACCACTCGATTATCGATTCCAGCGGGCGGGCGTCGCGGCTGATCGTCGCTCCATCGCAGTGCTTCCTTCCAAACCATCTGCACACCTGGGGCTGGGCGTTGCAACTTTACTCGTTGCGTTCGCGATCGAGCTGGGGAATGGGCGATCTGGAGGATTTGCGCCGCATTTCTGAATGGGCGGCCGAATTGGGCGCCGGCGTGATGATGATCAATCCGCTGTGTGCCACTGCGCCGGTGCACCCGCAGCAGTCGAGCCCTTACTTTCCGAGTAGCCGGCTGTATCTGAATCCGCTGTATCTATGCATTGAAAACATTCGCGGGGCGCGCGAAGGCCTTCCAGAACTGCAGAAATATGTGGAGGAAGGGCGCGCTCTGAATGAGCGTCCGCTGATCGAGCGCGATGCCATCTATCGTTTGAAGATGCGCGCGCTGGAAAGTATCTGGACGAATCGCCGCGAGCACATTTCTTTCGACGAGTACGAGCGCCGGCACGGGCGAAATCTGGAATTGTTTGCCGCGTTTTGTGTTCTTGCCGAGCAACACGGAGCGAACTGGCGCGCGTGGCCGCTCGAATATCGCCGCCCGGATACTCCGGCAATTGCCGTACTGAAAGAAGAATTTGCGGATCGCATCCGTTTCCACAAGTGGCTGCAATTTCTGCTGGACGGACAATTCAAAGCCGCTGCGTTGGCGGGAAATATCATGCAGGACCTTCCCGTCGGCGTGGCTCCTGACGGCGCGGACGTGTGGATGTGGCAAGACGTTTTTGCTGAGGGCGTCAGTGTAGGCGCGCCGCCCGATTTGTTCAATGCCAACGGGCAGGATTGGGGACTGCCACCTTTCGTGCCGCACAAATTGCGCGCCGCGGGGTATGAACCGTTTATTCAAACGCTTCGCACGGCGTTCCGGTATGCGCGCGGCTTGCGGATCGATCATGTGATGGGACTGTTCCGTTTGTTCTGGATTCCCGTTGGAGAGCCGAGCGGCCACGGCACGTACGTGCGGTACAACGCGGACGAACTGCTGGCGATTCTGGCGCTGGAGAGTTCGCGCGCGAAAACTTTTGTGGTCGGTGAAGACCTGGGGACCGTGGACGAAGGCGTGCGCGAAAAGCTGGCGCACTTTTGCGTGCTCTCTTACCGGCTGTTATGGTTTGAAGAAAACCATCCGGAGCAATATCCGAAGATGGCGCTGGCGGCAGTGTCCACGCACGATCTGCCGACCATTGCGGGAATCTGGTCGGGCGCGGATTTTGTGGAGCAGAACACTCTGGGACTGCGGCCAAAAAAAGAAAATGCGGAAAAGATTCGCGGGTACCTGCGGCGGGCCGCAAGCGTGGACGACGGCGCGGCAATTTCCGAAGTGATCGTAAAAACTCACCAGGCTCTGGCACGCTCGCCCGCGGCGATTACGCTGGCATCGCTGGAAGACGGCCTAGCCGCGGATAAAAGGCCCAACCTGCCGGGAGCGAGTGACGACGTGCGCCCCAACTGGTGCATTCCATTGCCCAAGAAACTCGAGGAAATTGAAACGGACTCGACGGTGCTGCAAATCGCCGCGTGTTTGAAACGATAGCGCTTCCCTGCCCTGAACTTTCAGCTTTGAAATGGAAACCTATTTGAATAGCAACAGATCGATGGCGCGAGCCATGGCTTCGTGGCCGGCCGAATTGGGATGCAGGTGATCGCCGCTGTCGTATCGGGTCACGAGCCTGGCTGGGTCCTGGGGATCGGTGAGCGCGGCAGAAGAATCGATCACGCCGTCGAATGCGCGCGATTCCTTGATCCAATGATTTACAGCCAGGCGCGTGGCTTCGCCCTGCTCCGTCCAGCCGTTGAAACCCTTGAACGGAAGAATTGTGGCCCCAAAGATTTTCAAGTGGCGTGCGTGGGCTTGCACGATGATTTGTTTGTAGCCGGCGATCAGCTCGCCGGCTGAAATATGGGTGCGCGCGAGACAGGGAACGAATTGGACGTCCGCGTGGGTGTCCGGCTGGCCGATGTCGTTGGTGCCTTCAAACAGGATTACGTAGCGCACGCCGGAGGGCGCGAAAACATCGCGGTCGAGGCGAGCCAGGGCATTTTCGCCGAAGCATGGCGAACTGCTGAGCACGCGATTGCCACCGATGCCGGCGTTTAGTACCGAGAAAGTTTGTCGCGGTGAATTGGCGACCAGCCGGCGCGCCAAAAAATCCGTCCAGCGCTCGTAAGCGTCGGATCTGGAAGAGGAACCGTCGGTGATGGAGTCGCCGAGGGCCACGATGGCGCCTGCCGCTTCCCTGAAGGCGAGAACATCCAACTCCGCGAGAAAAAACCAGGAGCCGGTAGTTTTGCTGAAAGGTTCGCTGGATTCCTCGGCGGCGAAATTTCCTGTGCCGGATACATAGTTAGTTTGCAAAGCGGAGCGATGAGAAGTTGCCGGACCAGTGGGCTTCGAGGTGAACAAACTGATGGACACGTTTTGTTGCGCGGTCACCGCGAGAGGGATTTCGTCGCTTAGTGCGTCGCTGCCTTCCGGGAGGGTGATGCTCTTTGCGCCGCCAAAGGTGACGGCATGGTTTGAACCGAAGACAAGCGAGGCGCCATCTTTTTGAAGTCCCGCAAAGACGGCGTCAAACGTGATTGGCTGCGAGCCGAAAGTATTGGCCAGGCGGATGCGAATGGCGCGGCCGCCGATGGTGGTGTGCACGACGCCGCGATAGGTTTGATTGGTGAATTCCGTGACGTCGTGGGCTGCGATGGCACGCGTTACTGGATTGGAAAGATCGCCGTTGGCAGTGGTCCAGGTGGCCATCCAGTTCTGGGGAGTTCTTGTTTGCGCCTCAAAGGCGCGCGGGAACATGGCCAGAAATACAAACATCGAAAGCGCCAAGCAGGGCGCGGCACTTCTCGAAATAGAAACCGTCTTTTTCGATTCGGTGACCATTATTGTCCTCTCGATTTGGGCTCGGCGCTGAAGTTTTGACTCGCGATTCGTCCGCACGGGCTGCAAATTGCTTGCGAAGAATTGCGTTTGTCGGGGACCAACAACCACTAGAATGTTACCTCCATCGCGTTCCGCGGCTCAGGAGATTCGACATGAATCCATTTGTGAAGCGGGTCTGTTTGTTGAGCTTTATTTTGTGCGCTGTTGTGTTTGCGCCGCAGGGCGCGAGGGCTGCCGATGACGGCCTGGCGCTGACGCCGCCGATGGGCTGGAACAGTTGGAATAAATTCGGCTGCAATGTGAGCGAACAGCTGATCAGGGATGCGGCGGACGCAATGGTCAGCAGCGGCATGCGCGAGGCCGGATATCAATACGTGGTGATTGATGATTGCTGGCAAGTGAGTCGCGACGAGACCGGAAATATTTTGCCGGACCCGCAACGCTTTCCGTCGGGCATGAAGGCGCTGGCCGACTACGTTCACGGAAAGAAATTAAAATTCGGTTTGTATTCCGATGCGGGCACAAAAACATGCGCGGGTCGGCCGGGCAGCCGCGGTTACGAATTTCAGGATGCGCGGCAATATGCGGCGTGGGGCGTCGATTACCTGAAGTATGACTGGTGCAGCACGGATACGGAAAATGCCGAGGCCGCGTACACGACCATGCATAACGCGCTGAAAGCCTCGGGAAGGCCGATCGTTTTCAGCATGTGCGAGTGGGGAAAAAGCAAACCGTGGCTATGGGCCAAGGACGTGGGCAATTTGTGGCGAACGACCGGAGACATTTACGATTGCTGGGATTGCAAAAAGGAATGGTCGACCGGGTGGCTGATCATTCTGGACCAGCAAGTGGGGCTGGAATCTTTCGCGGGGCCGGGGCACTGGAATGATCCGGACATGCTGGAAGTGGGCAACGGGGGAATGAGTACGGTGGAATACCGCTCGCACTTCAGTCTGTGGAGCATGCTGGCTGCGCCGCTGATTGCCGGGAACGATCTAAAAAATATGACGCACGAAATCAAAGAGATTCTGACCAATGCTGAAGTGCTGGCGGTGAATCAGGACGCGCTGGGAATGCAAGCGCGGCGAGTGGTGAAAAACGGCGACGTGGAAGTGTGGGTGAAACAACTGCATGATGGAAGCCGGGCGGTGGTGCTGTTCAATCGCGGGACGACGGAGGCGGAAATATCGGCGAAGTGGGAAGCGCTGGGCTACCCGGCGAAATTGCCGGCGGCGGTGAGGGATTTGTGGCACAAGAAGGACATAGGAACTTTTACGGGAAAATTTAGCGCGAAAGTGGGATCGCACGATGTGGTGATGGTGCGGGTGACGCCATAGCATCATTTAAATCGATTTAATGCAGTCTGATTATGCGTAGGGTGTCGCGGACTACTGCTGCAGTTCCTTTTCCATCTGGAGAAGCAGCGCGGTGTTGGTGTCGATGGCCTTGCCCAAGATTTCAGATTGGCGCTGGGCTTCGTCCCAATTTTGCGCTTCGATGGCCTCGGTCAGGCCGGGAAGTTCTAGATGCGCGTAGGTGTAGCGCGCGCAATACAACAAGTGTTTGAACCACGGGCGGCCGGGAATGCCGTCGGGATTCAGCCAGTTGCTTTCGACCTGCAGAATGGACTGGTTGTAGCGCTCCGCGGAATGATCGTCAATTTTTCCAGAGGCCACACCTCGCTCCAGAAGTTTCCTGACGTTTTGACCAGCGGCCTCAAATTCCCTGGCGCGTTTCTGAAGGCCTTGCAGATTTATCTTACGCGCGTCGTAGCGGGGATTTTTCCTTAAATCGTCGATAAAGCTACCGAGAGTCTTTCCGTAAAATCCAAAATCGAAGGGCAAGACATCCGCTTGAGCCAATCGCAACGCGGCGACGCCCCATAAGCGAGACATCGTGGCGTGATATTTGTAGCCGGGGTCGCCGAAGTGATTCATCCAGTAAAAATCGTCGTACATCGAGTGATAGACGCCGTAAGGGCCATCAAACTGGAGAGTGATGACCGGGCGGCCGAGGAAATTGAGGAATACGGTGTGATCGGAGCCGCTGCCGATGCGAGTGTTGACTAGATTGTCGTCTTTGGCCGGCTGAGGATGCTTTTCTTCTTTGCGTTCAGCGGTGGTGGATTTCAGCCAGGCGTCGTGCAGGCTGGTGCCGCTGGGATCGGTGATGGAGTACGTCGCTTCCACGAGCATGGGAGCAAGCGAGCCGACCGCGCCGCCAGCGAGGTTTGGACCGGAGGCGGAGGAGTCGACATTGAGGTAGGCGACTAACTTTTTTCGCAAGTCGTAGCCGAATTGCTCGCCCCATTCAGTGGAACCGGTCAAGGCGATTTCTTCGCCGTCCCAACTGCAGAAGACGAGGGTGCGCTTTGGCCTGATGCCATCTTTCAACATCGCGCCGAATGCGCGGGTGAGCTCCAGCATGGATGCGGTGCCGCTGCTGGGATCGACGCCGCCATACTCCCAAGCGTCGTGATGATTTCCGAGCAGCACCCACTCGTCGGGAAATTCCGCGCCGCGGATGCGCGCTTCGACGACGTAATAGGGCTGGGTGGAATTATCCATCTGCACTTTGAGATGGGCTTGCACCGCGCCGGTGAAGCGATACTTGATGGGAAGGCCGCCCTGCCAGTCTTTCGGCGCAACTGGGCCATTCATATTTTCGAGCAAGGGCTTGGCATCGTGCCAGGACAGCGGCATGGCCACGAGATGTGGGAGCGAACGCGCTTCGCTTTCGGGAATGCGTTTTGCGCCGGGAACGGAAGCCCATCCGGGAGTGAGCGGGTCGCCGGGAACGATGAAGTCGTAGGTAATTGCGCCGCGCTGAATGTGCGTTTCCGGTCCCCACGGGCCGTCGGGGAAAACTTTGCCCTTGGCGTAGCCGTCTTCCGCGGGGTCGGAATAAATGAGCAGCGCGGCGACGCCATTTTTTTCGGCCGTGAGCGCCTTAAATCCGCGATAGCTGTAAGGATTGGAATAGCGCACCACAACGATTTTGCCTTTTACGTCGATACCGTTTTTGCGCAGCAAGTCATAGTCTTCCGGGTTTCCGCTGTGAGCGTAAACAACGGGCGCGGTGACTTCACCGCTGGCGGAATATCCCATCCAGGCGCTGGCCACTTCGGGATTTTTGGTGTCGGGATCGATGTCGTATGGGGCTTCGCGAAGAACGGCCTGGTAGTGGGTGGGCGCGACCATTTCGAGACTAGTGGAGACCGGCTTGGTGCCCAGCACGTCGTACTGGCGAATCAGCACGTCTTCCAAACCCTGTTTCCGCCACTGTTCGGCGATGTATTGCGCGACTTCGTAATCGTGTATGGAACCGGCGGGATGAGGAATGGACGTGAAATAGCGGTGCTGTTTGCGAATTTCTTCGGTGGAGATGGCGGATTTCAATTTATCTTCGAGTTTGACCTGCTCGGCGGCATGGGCCGCTGAGAAGCCGGTAATTTTGGTTTCTGGCGGGGCGCTGAAAGTTTTTTTACTCGTGGAGAGCAAGAAAGTTGCCGCGACGAGAAGGATGGCGCAGGAAAATCGCGTAAAGGTTGGTTTGTTCACTGAGTTTGAAGCTCCGCGAATCCGTAATCGAACACGTGGGACTGTATCGCGAGGAAATTTTTATGTAAAGACCGCCGGGTGCGGGCGGCACATGACGGCGCCAGGCTGACGCGAGCGAATAGAGATCCGTTCACTGCGCGGCTCGTTCGCCTTCGCCTGCTAGCGCAGGGCTCAGGGTAAACAGAAATCGGCGCTGGTCATGGTGAAAATGGCGAGCTAAACTTTGGGAATATCGTTTCCCCCCAGGAGGTCCTGATGCTCTATTCACGCCGCAACATTATGGTCACCCTCGCTGCGACCGCTGCAGTTGTTGTGGGCGAGTGCGTGCTCCATGCTCAGCAGCCTCACGTTACCCCAGAGCCCGCTAACCGTCCAAACATGCCGGACCCCGACCATCCCTGGGGACTGGGGAGCCGCCCCGATAAACCAGTCGATTCCAGGGCCATGGCTAAAGAGAATCAGGCCGAGGTCAAGGCCGGCGTAGAGAAACTCTATGTGTTGATCAGCGAGCTCAAGGAACAGGTAGAAAAATCGGATGCGACCTTGATGCTATCGGTCTCGGTAGTCAAGAAGTCGCAGCAGATTGAAAAGCTTGCCAAACATGTGAAGAATCTCGCGAGAGGCTAGAACCCACACAAATTCTATCGCCGAGCCGTCAGCGGTTATGAATTCTTAGGGTGTATCGATTTCGAGGTCCTGGCGCTTTTTGAGCCGGTTGGCTTCGATGAGCTTTTGATATTTCGCAAGGGCTTCCCCGGCTTCGGGAATGCGCCCAGACTTACGGTAAGCCTGACTCAACTGAAAAAAAGCAGCGTCATGATCGGGTGTCAGCCTGGTGGCAATTTCCAGCGGTTGGACGGCGGCGGCGGCATCGCCCTGGCGCAATAAAGCGCGCCCCAATTCGAACTGCGCCGGCTCGTAGTCTGGCTTCACGCGGATTACTTTCTGGAAAATTGCTACAGCTTCGGGAAGTTGGCCCTGGGCCAGCAGCGCGTAACCAAGGTGGTAGGTAGTAATCGGCTCGTCCGGCCGAAGATCCAGCTCGGCGCGAAATTCCTGCGCCGCCGACTCAAATTGACTTTGATGCAAGTAAACGATGCCCGTGTAATAGTGCGCTTCGGGAAGACGGGCGTCCAACTGCAGAGCGCTTTTCAACTCGATCAGCGCATTGGGATAATCTTCCTGCTGCGCGTAAGCCTGGCCGAGAAGGAAATGAACTGAGGGATTATTGGCGTTCTGTGAAAGCAGGCGACGGAAAATATCCGCGGCCAATTCGGATTGTCGCGTGCGAACCAGCGCGGTGCCCCAGGCGAAGAGCAAACCGGGATCCTCCGGAGGATTTTTGGAAAGAGGTTTTAGAACCTCAACCGTCTGGGGATATTTTTCTTCAATAAAATAGCTCAGGCCGAGGAGTTGCCGTACGAACGCGTCATCGGGACGGGCGGCAAGGGAACGTTCGAGGGGCGGCACAGCATCGGCGTAGTGTTCCGCCTTAAAACTTGCAAAACCCCAGTTGCGATCGAGGCCCGGAAGGGCGGGATTCCATTCCGCTGCCTGCTTAAAAAACTCCGCGGCTTCGGCAAATTTCGAATCCTTGGCGCGCATGACGCCCAGATCATTGTAGGAGCTGGCAAGAATTTCCCCCGCAAAAGTACGGTACTCCCGCACGCCTGCCGGTTCCCGCGGCTGATTGACGGCGGCCGGGGGAGGCTCCAATTCGCTGGACACTCCGCCCTGCGCGAGGGACTGGGCGCTCTGCTCGTCTCCTGGCCCGGATTCCAGCAAACCTGCGATGCGCTCGGAAGCGTGACTTTCTCCCTTGTCGGCTCCTTGGTCTGAGCTGGCCTTGGCTTCGTTCTGATGTTCCTGATCGAAAAACATGTGTTCCTGATCGTATTTAAATTCGGCTTCGCGAAGCTGCTGGGAGCGCAGCAGGGCTTTTTTGGCTTCTTCGGCGCGGCCGAGACGGAGCAGTCCTTGCCCCAGCAGGAAATATCCGCGGCCAAGATCACGATGAAATTCTTCAGGATTGTGGACCAGGGAAACATACTTCTCGAGAGCTTTGACCGCTTCCTGGGTGCGTAGCGTGGAGGTATAAGCCTCGCCGAGGTATAAATAAGGCGCGGCTCCGTCGGGCCGTACGCGAGCGGCATGCCACAGCACGGATTCGGCGGCAGCATACTTTCGCAGACTGACATTGGTAAGACCGAGAAGAACGAGAGTCAGATAATCGTCAGGCTGGATTTTCAGTTCCTGTTCAAACATGGCCTGCGCGAGCGGATAGCCCTGTTCATTAAGCTGATCGAGGTAAGCGTATCCCAGCAAGGAGTGGGCACGCGGATATTTGGGATCGAGTTCAACCGCTTTGCGGAACTCCGTGACGGCCGGTTCCGGAAAATGCGTGACGATGTAAGCGCGCCCGAACAAGACGTGCAGGGCGGCGGAATCCCCGGCGCTGGCCTGCAACTGAGTGAATATTTCGGCCGCTTCAGGAACTTTCTTGGCTTTCAGATAGGCGATGCCAAGAAAATAGGCGGTTTCAAAATCCGCCTGTTGGGCCACGGCAACATTCAATTCCTTGATGGATGCGGAAGGATTTCCTTCAAAAAGATAAATGCGACCGAGAACGTTGTGAGCGCGGGCGTTGTCGGGCTCTTTCGCAAGCACGGCGTTAATCAGCGCTTTCGCTTTAGGGACGTCATTTCTGCGAAACCAGGCGATGGCATCTTCGACCTGCAACCCCAAATCACTGGGAGATTGTTTTACCGCTTCATCTAGATAGCGGGTGGCCTGTTCGTATTGCGCCTGGGAGAGCGCGAGGTTGCCCAACTGGCGCAGGCCAAGGGCGATCGTCTGGCGGTAAGCGAGATCAGATTGGGCAATATTGTTGGCCGCCAAGTATGCCTTGGCGGAATCAAACTGCCGTTTGAGGAGCTGGGCGGGATCGTCTTTAGTGCCGGCCGGCGAGGAGGCACCAAAAACAAATAAAAGAATTGTCAGGGCACAAGTGGTGAGTTTAGTTGGCACCGGCCGGCACTCCAGGCGATGCGGCAGGAGATGGCAGCGGTTTGCTGCTCTGGATGCCGCTGCCTTCCACGATGGTGTAAATGGAATCGGCGGCAATATTTTCCAGTTTTTCGACTTTTCCGGTCGGCCAGCGGACTTCGACCGAATCCATTTTGGCGGCAGTGGCTAGACCGAAGTGAAGGCGCAGATCGTTTTGCGACAGATAGCTGGCGCCGCCGTAGACTTCGGCCATTTGTTGGAAGCCGGCGGCTTTGACGGTTACGCGCGCGCCGATGGCCGCGCGATTGCTTTTCGTGCCGACCAGTTTGAAAGAAACGCGATGGTGGCCGTCGCTATTCGTGTTTTTGAGCAGCGTCATGGGTTCGCCGACGTTTAGAAGGACGACGTCGATATTGCCGGTGTTGAAGATGTCGCCGAAAGCCGCGCCACGGCGGGAATGCAGCGGTAAGTCGGCGAGTCCAGCTTCCTTGGAGACTTCATCAAATGTGCCGTCGCGATTATTGCGGTGGAGTAGCAGCGGCTCCCGGTAACGCGCGCCGACATCGACAGTATCCACCTGGGGAAAGACGTGGCCATTCGCTACGAAGATATCCAGCCAGCCGTCGTTGTCCATATCGAAGAAGGCGGTTCCCCAACCAACGTAGGGATAACTGGGCTGGCCGACGCCGGAGGTCCAACTCACGTCGTCGAAACCTTTCTCTCCCAGATTGCGATAGAGCGAATTAGGCTGCTCCGCAAAATGGGTGACAAAGTAACTGAGGCGGCCGCTGTGGTCGTAATCGCCGAAATCGATACCCATGGAGCCCAGCTCCATACCATCGCCGCTGAGGGCTACTCCGGTGAGCATACCGACGTCGGTAAAAGTGCCGTCGTGATTGTTGTGGTAGAGGTAGCTGGGGACGGAGTCGTTGGCGACCAGCAGGTCGGGCCAGCCGTCGTTATCGTAGTCGGCCCACATAACGCCCAGGCCGTAGTAGCCGATGTCGTCGTGGACACCGGCCTTTTTGGAGACCTCCTCGAAAGTGCCGTCGCCACGATTGTGATAGAGCATGTCAGATTCCCCGATGAGGCCCCAGGGACCGCACTGCACGAGCACGCCTTTGTATTTGCAATATTTGTTGCCGCCGAAAGTGGGGAGATTATCCATGCTGACTGAGGTGTAGCGGGATACGAACAAGTCGACGTTACCGTCGCGATCATAATCGCCCCAAGCGGCTCCGGCGCTGAAGCCACCGCCGCGCAGGCCGGCCTTTTCAGTGACGTCTTCGAATTTGCAACCGCCCAGGCCGCGATATAGAACGTTGCCGCCATAGCCGGTAACGAAGAGGTCGAGCTTGCCATCGTTGTCGTAGTCGGCGACGGCTACGCCCATGCCCCAGCCCAATCGCGTGAGGCCGGCTTGTTTGGTGATGTCCTTGAAGGTGCCGTCGGCTTCCTGATGATAGAGGGTCACCATGGGGTCGCCCCCGGCCTTGTAGCGGTCTACGGTCGATCCGTTGGCCATGAGGATGCTCTGGCGGCCGGAATCGTCGCAATCAAACAGTCCCACGCCGCCGCTCATGGACTCGATGATGTAACGCTTTTCTCCGGTAGAGACGTGGGAGCCGGTGAGGCCAGCTTGCACGGTGATGTCTTTGAATTGAGGAATGGGGGGGAATCCCGGGCGATTGATTTTGGCCTTGGGCGTTTTCATGGCCGATGCCGGCACTTCTACGCGAGTGCTCTGGGCCCACAGGCCGGGTGCAATGGAGAGGCTGACGAACAACGCGACCGAAAGAATCTTGAGACGTGCGGAGCGGGAGGGAAACATCATGTTCAGTTTAGCGCAAAGGATTTTGTGGTCCAAGTTTTTGAGCCTATAAAAGCGAAACGTCCCGCCGAGATTGGGCGGGACGTTTCGGAAGTTACGGTTGAACCGTAGTTTAGAAAATGATCTTCAAGGCGTACTGGATTTGCCGGAATCCGGTTTCACGGACGTTGTTCGTCCGCCCATAGTTAGAACCGGGGGCCGGGGTGGCCGACAGGATTTGAGTGGCGCCGACGAGAACGCCGTTGGCATCCGGGGTCACCGGAACGCCGTTGGCGTCGCCGAACACCGGTGAGTTGAACCCAATCGTGGCGTTACCGATTACGTCGTTCGCCACATATATGGGGTGGTTGAAGAGGTTGAAGAATTCCATACGGAACTGTGCGGTGATGCGCTCCGTAATTTTGAAATTCTTGTCGACACCGAGGTCCACGTTTCTGGTCGGAGGACCGGCGCAAATTCCCACTCCGGAATTTCCGATTTTCCCCAACTGGAAGCCATCGACCGTGAACATGTTGGGATTCAGCCAGTGCTGGGAATCAGCACCCGATGCGCGGCAGGGTTGACCCGGGACGCGGTCCGGCCGTTCGCGGCCAGTTGCCGTGCCGTTGCCGACTCCGGACGGATCGCCGAGGCCCTGCACGGAGACTAATGGAGTGATAGAAGGACCGCTGGCGATGCTGACGATAGTGCTAGCCTCCCATCCTCCGAGAGCCCCACGAACGATCGCGTTCGAATCCGCGAGAGCGGGCAGCTCATAGACGAGGGTGGTAGAAAAGATGTGACGATGATCAAGAATGTCAGGTCCGTAGGTGACGTGCCTGTCCGTTCCGTCCAGGTTTGGAGCTGGCGTATCAAGGCGCTGGGAATCAGCGAGCAGTTTAGACCATGTGTAGGCGGCCTGGTAGGTTGCACGCTTGCCGATGCGCATATTGTAGAAGGCTTGCAGCGACTGGTAATTTGAGCTGCTGCCGTGCGAGTAGTAGGTAATCGATTGATTACCGCGGCCCGCTCCGAATGGCCTCAAGGAGGAGAGGAAATCGCCAGCCCCGGGGGCCGTCGAATTCTCATTCTGAACATAGGTCAAGCGATCCGCGACGGGAACGACGTTGAGGTCGGCGATTTGCTCCCAATGGTTGTTCTTGTTGGCCACGTAAGCGAGTTCCAGTTTGGCATCCCTGAAAAGTTCGTGCTGGACCGACACATTCCATTGCCAGGCATTGGGAGACTGGCCGGCCGTTGACTGGCCGATATTCGGTGAACCAAGGCCCGTGCCGAAACAATCTGGGTCGCAGGCTGGCAGCTGATTTGTGTTATCCAGGAAGCGGCCATTGCCGTTCGGGCTGCTGAAGGACGGGTTGAACGGCGGGTTATTGCCGGCAATCTGCAGAGGCCATAGCCGGTCGCGGTTAAAGAACTGCCCACCTCCAGCACGGATGGACCACTTTCCATTACCGAATGGATCCCAAGCAATGCCGAGACGAGGAGCGATATCGTGATTGCTGTTATTCATCAAAGCACGGTTGGGACCTGCTACGCCTCCGCTGCCTGCAGGGCACGGGTTTGCTTTTAAGCCGGGCGAGTAGAGCAAGCCATTACAAGTGGCCGCCCCGAGTGCAGGGTCATAACCCGCAGGATTGAAAACGGTGTACTTGTCATCCGTCAAATAGGGATTGCGCAAGAACGACCAGCGGAATCCGTACTCAACAGTCAGCCGCGGTGTCACCCGCCAATTGTCCGACGCATACCACTCGAAGTCATGCCAGGCGTTTCTAACCTTAAAGAGACTCTGGCTCTCGCTCCATCCTAGCGCCATGTTAACCAGCTCGAGGTCAGCAATGCCGTATCCGGTCTGGTTTGCCAATCCCTTGAACCCGTTATACCCAACCGGGCCGCCCAAGGTTCCAAACTCCCCGTTCCCTTGTTCGGCTTTATAGTTACGGGCGTACAGGCCGCCAACCTTGAAGGTGTGCTTGCCCTTTACGAAGGAGAAATCATCCTGCCAGGTGTAGAGATCCTGCTGGTTCTGCCAAGGAGCGATGGTCCAGACGCTGGGAAGCCCGCAGCAATTGATCCAGGCCGCGGGTCCTTTATCGCCGTAAGTCTTGTCGGAGAGCGGGAAGAACGTGGGAATGCTGTCGTTAAGCAGTTGCCCGAGACCCGGTACACCATTTGCGGGAGTAATGGTGATGCGGTTGGCGGCATAGGAAAAGGTAAAGTCGTTCACCGCGGTCTGACCGAAAGTCTTGCTCAACTTGCCGATGACCACGCGTCCGGGCTGATTCCAGGCTTCTCCAATGGGGCCAAGATCATTGTCGCCCCAGAAGCTGTTGCTATTCGGACCGATATTCCAGGAGTCATTGGTGAAGCGCAGCATGGCTGTAAGCGTCTTGGTGAGATTGATATCACCCCTGGCACTCTCTTCGCGCCAATTGACAGGTACGTTGAAGTTGGCGGTGAAGTTGTTCGAGGCACAAGGATCCGGGTTGGTCGGATCAGGATAAGCCTGAAGCACAACTTGCGCTGCCGGGCTGAGGCGATCCACAGGGATAACGTTATTCACGGGGAAAGGAAGGCCATTGTTAGCGGGGTCGGTTAGATCGCTGGTAAAGCCGAAGTCGCCTCGGTTGGGGCAGGCAGCGAGATCCCTGAAGTCCCCGCCCTTTTCAGCAACCGTGGGTACACGATGGGTGCTGGTGTGGGCGGAAATCTGCTTGTTCCATTCCTCGGAGAAGAAGAAAAAGATCTTATCTTTCTTAACGGGACCGCCGATGGTGTAACCAAAATCGTTGCGGCGCAGTTTGTTCTTCTGGCAAGGCGTGCCGGATGCGAGGCAGCCGGACTTAACGAAGGTATTGAAGGTGTTCAGGGCATCATTGCGGCCGAAGTAGTAAGCGTCGCCATGGAAAGCATTGCCACCCTTTTTGGTGATGATGCTGATTTGTGCGCCGGCAGCCCCGCCAAACTGAGCGCCGTAGCTGTTACGCTCGATCTTGAATTCATCGATAGCATCGACCGAGGGAAAAACCATGATGGTGCGGTTCGAACCGACGTCATTATTATGCGCGCCGTCGACGAGCCACAAGTTGGCATCTACCGCGCCACCGCTGACCGAGAGGTCCGAACCACCCTGCAAGCCCTTAGCTTGTGAGTTGAATCCTTCGCCAGTGGCTACGCCCGGAACGGAAAGCACCAACTGCATGAAGTTACGGCCGTTGAGAGGCAGATTAGCGACTTGTGACCCGTTAATCACACCGGACAGCTCGCCGTTGGTGGTATCGACCTGAATGGCGGTAGCCTCGACGGTCACCTGTTCGCTAACCGCACCCAAACGAAGAGAGACGTTGAAAACCAGACTATCAGCAGAGTGCAGGGTGATGCCGGTCAGGTCGGTCGCCTTGAACCCCGCATGAGTTGCGTGAATGCTGAAATTCCCCGGCGTCAGATCGGTGAAATTGTAACTACCATCAGTGCCTGTCGTGAAGGTTCGAGCCGAATTTGTGGCCGTGTCCGTGACGGTAACTTCGGCGCCAGAGACCGCGGCGCCCTGCTCGTCAATAACAGTTCCCCGGATATCGCCCTTGACGTCCTGAGCGCGCAACCCGACAGCAAGAGTGAAGGCCAGCGCCAGGAAGCAAAACAAAGCACGAACGACAGCGAAGTGTCCACGGTCGTGATTTTTTGCGGTCAATCTGATTTTCATTTCAAACACCCCTTCGAGAATATTTTCTTCGGCGAACAAACCTGTCTGCCCCGGTACAATTTGATTTCGCTTGCAAAACTGGCAAGCGCCAAATGCTTTTTGTCCTGAGAAAGGAAACAGCCCCTTGTATCCTCGACGGTTGGTAGTGCTTTTGTACTAGGTTTATAAACGTGAGGGTGAAGCCTTGTCAAGTAGAAATATTGATATTCTACATAAAAAATAATGTTATTCTAGACCGGTCGAGTAACTCGGTTTACTAACGCACGCCGGCTTAGATCTGTGGTATATAGTAGCGATTCTGGCACTTGGGACTTTTACAGGCGACCGCAGAGATGAGCCCATCCTCTACTAACAAGAAGAAGCCGCGGCCCGAGCGTGAACGCAGGGTAACTCTGAAGACCATCGCGCGTCACCTAAGTCTAACCGCAGGAACAGTTTCCGCGGCATTGAACGATTCCCCCGCCGCCCGATCCATACCGGAACATACCAAGAAACGGATACTGGACGCCGCCAAAGAATTGAATTATCGGCCCAATTATTTTGCGCGCTCTTTACGTTTGCAACGCACATATACAATTGGAGTTATTGCCGAAGAGATTGGCGACGCTTACGGCGCCTGTGTGATCAGCGGGATTGAGGAGTATCTTCGAGAGCACAACTTCTTCTTTTTGACCGTGATTCACCGCCACGACCAGAAGCTGCTGCAAACCTATGCTCAGATGCTCCTGGAGCGGGGCGTCGAGGGTTTTATTACGACGGATACATCTATTAAGGAGAAGTTGCCACTTCCCACCGCGGCAGTTGCCGGACATGAACGGGTGGAAGGGGTTACCAACATCAGGCTGGACCATCATCTAGCGGCCAAACTGGCCTTGAGCCACCTGTCCAAACTTGGACATAAAGAGATCGCGTTTCTCAAAGGTTCGGTATTGAGCTCGGACGCGGCGGATCGTTGGAATGCCATCTGCGACGTTGCCCGAGAGATGGGTATTCAGATTCACCCAGAGCTCACGGTTCAAATCAACAGCACGGATTCAACGCCGCGGCTGGGATATCCTTTCGCCAAACAACTGCTGGAGCGAAAAAAACCGTTCACGGCGCTGCTGGCTTATAACGATATTTCGGCTATCGGAGCCATCTGGGCGTTTCAAGAAGCAGGATTGCGGGTGCCCGAAGATGTTTCCGTGGTGGGCTTTGACGACATTCCCAGCGCGGCGTTTAACAGCCCGGGACTAACGACAGTTCGGCAACCGCTGCAGCGAATGGGACAGATCGCGGCAAAAACGGTGATCGACCGGATCGAAGGTAACGAAGAATACGTCCCGGAGATCTTGATTGCCCCGGAGTTTGTAGTGCGCGCTTCCACAGGACCGGCGGCCATCGCAACGATGACGCATGTAATGGCGGGTTCGGGCCCGGTGCTGGCGAGCCGTCAGGGAGAAGTGGCCAGCTCGGACTAAGCGTCGCCGCAGGCGTTTCGATACATCTATATATAGTTGGCTGCTGATTTCCAGGCCTCAAGTAAATCACACCGAAGTGGAATAACCAGTTTGATCGTACGGTTAAAAAATCCCCACAAGTTAGATCGATTTGTGGGGCGCCCGAATGGCGCCGGCGTTGAGAATAGAAAAATTATTCAATAACAGAGGGCGGCGCCGCCGGCGATGCCGGAGTTGGCGCCATAGTGGGCGGGCACGAGTGGGATTTCCTGGCAACGGGAATTGATGCACCACTGCGGCAAGCGGTCCTTGATATTGGAAAAGAAAGGCTGCAGCACGGCGGCGACGCCTCCGCCGACAACAATCATGTCCGGCTCCAGAAGGTCGATGATGTTGCCGAACCAGACGGTGAGCAGTTCCACCGTTTCCAATAAAGTGTCTCTTGCCAGGGTATCGCCGGCCTCGTTCGCCTGGCTTACAAACTCGCAGGTAACGCCGGCAATTCTGCCTCCAGCCAATTCCAGCAACGGTGAGCGGCCCGGGTGGACGGACTCCAGCTTGGCCTGGGCGCGGCGGGCGATCGCGGGACCAGAAACGAGTACCTCGATGCAGCCACGTTTGCCACAGCCGCACAGCGGACCCTGGTAGTCGATACTGACGTGACCGCCTTCCGGCGCGGCGCCGGTGCGGCCGTTGTAGATGCGGCCGTCGAGGATCAGACCAGTTCCGACGCCGGTGCCGATGGACGCGTAGAAAACCTTGGAAAAACCTTTTCCCGCACCCCACAGGACTTCAGCGAGGGCTGCGGCATTGGCATCATTTTCAATTTTTACCGGCAAGCGATAACGGCGCGAAACTTCGGCGGCCAGCGGATAATCGCGCCAGCACGGAACGTTGGGCGGATTGATGATCATGCCGGTGTGGGGATCCAGAGGACCGGGGGCGCAAATACCAATGGCGCGAATTCCCCAGCTGTTTTTTTTTGCTATCTCGACAAGATGATCGATTGCGCCGGCGACGGCGTTGAACCCGTCGACGGCTTGCGCGTCACTGACCATGGGGACGCGGGTGACGGCGCCAATTTCGCCAGTGCTGCTGACAAAGCCGGCGGCCACCTTGGTGCCTCCCACGTCGACACCGATTACGTAATCGTTTGAATCGTTACCGGTCATGCAGGGATCTCTTTAGCGGCGGATCACTGGGCGAACTCCGTGGGCCGTGAGCCGCGGAGCGCGTAGTAGAGAATGTAAAGGTAACAGACTGCCGGAATGATGAACGCGTGATGGATGCCGATGCGATCGGCCAAAGCGCCCTGGAGAACCGGAAGAATCGCGCCGCCTACGATGGCCATGATCATGATTCCGGAGCCGTCGCCGGTTAGCGGTCCGAGCTTGGCGATTCCCAGAGTAAAAATGCTGGGGAACATGACCGAGTTGAAGAAGCCCACCAAAATAATGCTCCACATGGCGATACTGCCGGTGGTGGACATCGATATGCATACCAACGCGCAGGCGGCGATGGCTGCCGCGGCCAGGACCGTGCCGGTCTTTACTTTTTGAAGAATGGCGGACCCGATGAAGCGTCCGACCATGGCGCCGCCCCAGTAATAGGTGACGTATTTGGCGGCGGCCAATTCCGTCAAACCGCCAATCTCGTGTTGTCCGAAATAGTTGATCAGAAAGCTGCCGATGGAGACTTCGGCTCCCACGTACACAAAGATACCGATGGCGCCGAAAACGAGCTGGCGATATTTCCAGAGGCTGGTTTTCACGGCGATGCCGTCGTGGCGGGCGGCGCCGGGAATGGCGGGCAGCTTGAACATTCCGATGATTACCCCGAAAATAATCAATGCTATGCCGATGATCAAATACGGAAGCTTCACGGAAGACGCTTCTTGAACGCGATAGGCTTGCAGCACGGCAGCGGACATCTGGCGTGTTTCGTCGGCGCCTTTGAAGCTGGCGTTCAGGATCAGGAGACCGCCGAGATAAGGTCCAATCGTGGTGCCGAGGGAATTAAAGGCCTGGGTGAGATTCAACCTGCTGGAAGCGGTTTCCGGAGGGCCTAAAACTGTTACATAAGGATTGGCGGCCACCTGCAACGCGGTAATACCCGCGGCGAGAATCATGAGCGCGCCAAGGAAAAGTGGGAACGACGCAGTGCTGGCGGCGGGAATGAAGAGAAGCGCACCGATTCCCATGGTGAATAAACCTGTAACCATGGTTTTTTTGTAGCCGATGGCGTCGACGATCTTTGCTGAGGGGATGGAGAAAATAAAATAGGCGGAGAAGAAAGCGAACTGAACGAGCATCACTTTGGCGTAGTTGAGATCGAAAATGGCTTTCAGGTGGGGGACGAGGATGTCGTTGAGGACGGTGACGAAGCCCCAGAAAAAGAAAAGGGTGGTGACCATGGCCATGGCGGCCAGGTTGGTCGAACTAGGCTGCGGCGTTGAATAGGATGGCGCGGTGGTGCCAGTGCCGGTGCTCACATTTGCCATGCAGGTCCCCCGTTTCCAACGAAGTGCTCGCTCGAATTCAAGTTACCGGTCATTGCGCTCAAACTTGTGTGGCCCGCCGAAAAAAGCGCCTTGATTGCCAGGGAGAATGTTGGAATGCAAGATGATGCCACAAGAACGGCTGCGGAAGAACGATATTGTGATTGCATCGCCGTCTGGCGACGGTGATATAAGAAGGGCGCGAAAGAATTTTAAATTTTCGCGGGTTACGGATGAGGGAACTCCGGTGCTGAGAATTCTCAGGTTGCTTTCGTGGGTAATCGGCTCCGCAGGGCTCGCGATGTTGTGCGGAGTGTGGCATCCAGCGCTGGCGCAAGAACGTTCCGCGATTGTTGTATTTTACGAGGCGGGATTTTTGGCCGAAGACTCAGCCGCGCCTGCTCAACCGCAACTGGAGAACATGCTGCCTCGGGCGCGTTTTGCAACCGCTGACAAACTGGCGAGTGAACTGGGCGATCCGGCCACGCACCTGCTGGTGTTGCCTTACGGCTCGGCGTTTCCGGAAGAAAGCTGGGCGGCAATTCATGGATTCGTGCAGGGCGGCGGGAATTTGCTGGTGCTGGGAGGCCGGCCGTTCACGCGCGCAGAATATCGCGACCCAGCGGGCTGGCACCTGCGTGAATATGCGGTGCGATTCACGCGGCCATTGATGATTGACCAGTATCAGACGACTCCGGGCTCGGAGGGATTGAGTTTCCAGACCAATCCGGAGGTGACGCTGCAGCCGCCAGCATTCGCGTGGAAGCGGGCGTTCAGCCCGGTGATCCGCTTGAGCGCGGTGGATTTGTACAATCGCGGCGGGGCGGCGGGATCGATCGACTCGCGGGTGGATACCCTGGCGTGGGGCGTGAAAGGCGAGCGGCGGATGGCGGCGCCGCTTTTGCAGATCGATCATTACCGGAATATTTTCTCGGGCGGGCGGTGGATTTTTCTGGCGGCGGAACTGAGTCCGGAATTCTACGGCAATGCGCAAAATAGCGCGTTGATCGGAGCGCTGGCGCAGCGAGCGATGCTGGGCAGCGAAGAATTCACGGTGCGGCCATCGATGCCTCTTTATCTTCCGAGCGAACCGGTGGAATTGAAGGTGTTGTGGCACCCGGCGAAGCCAGCGGCGGCGGCCGCGCCCGCGATTCGCATTTCTACTTTTGCAGAGGGCGAAGAATCCAGCGCCAAGGTAACTACGGTTACGCTGAACCCGGCAGAAAACATTATGCTTCCCGCTCCGAAGGCCAAAGGGCTGCACATCATCAAGGCCGAACTGCTCGATGGCGATAAGGTTCACGCGATTTATCATTCGGCGTACTGGATCCGCGACAAAGAATTCCTGCGCCATGGCGCACGGTTGAGCACGAATCACGACTACTTCGAAGAGGATGGAAAACCGCTGGCAGTGGCAGGGACGACCTACATGGCCAGCGACGTCCAACGCTTATATTTCGAACATCCCAACGTGTACGTGTGGAACCAGGACCTGGCGCTGATCCACGACGCCGACCTGAACATGATTCGCGCCGGATGGTGGACGGGTTGGGACAAATTTTGCGACGAAAATGGGCAGCCATACGAGCGAACGCTGCGAACCGTCGAAGCGTACCTGATGACCGCGCACAAATACGGGTTGCCGGTGCAATTTAATTTTTTCGCTTTTTTGCCGGAGGTGCTGGGAGGCGCGAACCCGTATCTGGATCCGGAGGCGGTCCGGCGGCAACAAACGCTGGTGTCCACGGTGGTGGCGCGATTCCACGATCTGCCTGACCTGGCGTGGGACTTGATCAACGAGCCGAGTATTTCCAAACATCTGTGGACCATGCGGCCGAACGGCGATTCGATTGAGGCGGAAAAATGGAATGAGTGGCTGACCAAGCGTTACCCGGATCGCGCGGCACTGGCCAATGCGTGGAAGGTGACGCCCGGCAGCGTTGCCGGGATGATTGCGCTTCCACAAGAGAGCGAATTCAACCCGCGAGGGATGTATGTGGGACACAATTCGCTGAAAATTTACGATTATTTTCTTTTTGCGCAGCAAAGTTTTGCCGGCTGGGTGAAAGGTATGCACGATACGATTCGTGCTACCGGCTCGCAGCAGCTGATTACCGTGGGCCAGGACGAAGGAGGTTTCGCGGACCGGCTTTCACCGGCATTTTTTGGCGCGTCGGTGGACTTCACAACCAATCACTCGTGGTGGCAGAACGATTCGATTTTGTGGGATTCGCTGGTGGCCAAGCAGCCGGGAAAAACCATGCTGATCCAGGAGACTGGTTTGCAGCGCGAGCTGAATCTGGACGAAACGGCGCGGCGAACTCCGGAAAGCGAAGCGGATCTGCTGGAGCGCAAGATCGCCATGTCGTTTGTGCAGGGTGCGGGAGCGATCGAGTGGCTATGGAACACCAATTCGTACATGACGGAAGGAAACGAAACACCCATCGGGGCGGTGCGCACGGACGGCACGGAAAAACCGGAGGCCACCATCATGCGCGGCTTTGGCGCGCTGGCCAAATCCATAGGGCCACATCTGCAGAATCCGCAAACGCCGCAGGTGGCGATCGTGACTTCGCAAGCGGCGCAGTTTTCGGCCATCTCGGACCTGCAGATTGAAGCGCAACGCAAGGCGGTGCGGTCGCTGGCGTATGGCTCGCGCGTAGCTCCCTATGTGATTGCGGAAAACCAGATCGCAAAACTTGGGTCGCCGCGGCTGGCTATTCTTCCTTCGCCACAAATGCTGACGGAGAACTGCTGGCAGGCATTGCTGCGTTATGTAAGTGAGGGAGGAAATTTGCTGATCAGCGGGCCAGTGGACCGCGATGAGCACTGGCGTGAAGTTCACCGCATCGCGGATGTGATCCCGGGAAGCTTGGTTGAACCGCTGACGTTTCGGGACGCGACGATGAAACTCAACGGGCCTGGCGGGCAGAATGGGAACGCCGTGGAGCTTTCGTTTGACCAGCAAAAACAATTCTGGCTGGATTCGCTGCGCTTTCAGGATGGCGCGACGATGAAAGAGTTGACGCGGGGCAAGGGGAAGATTTTCTGGGCGGCGTATCCAGTGGAACTGGCGGAGGGTACGGCGGCGGCAACCAAAGTGTATAACTACGTGCTGGGCCGCGTGGGAATTGCGCCGGCGTTTACACTGGCGGCGCCGCTGCCCTCGGGAGTGCTGATCTATGCGACGGCGTTGCAGGATTCGGTACTGTACGTGATGGCTTCGGATTCCGCCGAAGACGTGAAAATCGACCTGCGCGATGGGAAGACCGGGGCGCGACTCACTGTGGCGCTGCCGTCGCAACATGCGGCGATGGCGCTGATCGGGATACAAGACAAAACGGTGATCGCCAAATACGGATTCTAGCTGGACGTACAACAGGGGCGTTGGGCGTTCATTAATTTGCCGCGAGGGTGCTGATGGCGCAGCGAGCGTTGCGAGGAGCAAAGACAAATCCGCTGGAATTGCTTCCGACGATCACGCGTCCGGAAACGTCAATTGCTCCGGAGCCCGAGAGGCTGCCATTCGGCTGCAGAGCCAAAGAAAACGGAGTGCCACCGTTGTTCACAGAAACCGTGCCCTGATTCGTGGTGAAGGCCAGAGCGTAGGGCCGCGCGACGTGCGCTTCTCCGCAGTCCAGGATTACGGCCGCGGTATGAAATTCCATTGACAGGCCGCCTGAGCCGGAATACTGACCCTCCAGGCGGGGACCGGGGGCGGTCAAACCTTTCATGGAATTGTTACTCGCCTGGGCGATGGATTGCCCCGCGAATAAACCCTCGACCGACGCTATGGCGCTTCCAACAGTGGGTGTGCCCGCCGTGGGGTTCAAGCTTCCGATCTGGGCCCGCTCCGTCTTGGGAGCGTAAATCGGCTCCTTCACCCAGTGCTGACTTCCCGGAATGACCTCGCCCTTCTCGTTGTAGGAGGTCACCAGAACATTCCTGTAGCCAGTAATCACTTTTCCAGCCAAGGTAGTGAGGCCTGGACCGGTCAATTTTCCGTCCGGCGCCCAAGTGAGGACGAATGGCTGGGGATCGGCTGCGACCTGGATGAGCAGTTTGTTTCCCTGCATCGTCACGCCGTAGCTGAAACTCATGTCCACGAGATTTCCGAATCCGCCGATGCCCACGGAATCCTCTTTGAAAGTCAGACTCAAGCCGCTTTCGCTGTGATAAATTCCGGTGATTCGCAGGCCCGGCTGGGCATGGCTGCTCATGGCAGTGGGATTCATGCCGATCAAGCCAAATAAACTTCCGGCCAATCCCTTGCCCATACATTCCATCTGGCTTCCGCCCAGCTCCAGACAGCGCCTGGTGAATTTCGATCCCGGATCGCCAGACATGAACGCTTTCGTGATGGGGGCCATGTCTAGCGTCCCGGCTGTACTTTCCGGAGGCGGGGGAGCATTCATGCTGGCCTGTTCTTTTTCCTGAAAGGCCTGGTGGCGCGCGGCTTCCACGCCCAGCGCTTTATCGAACGAGGCACGAAGGTCCGCGGAGAAAAATCGCTGGAACAACTGCGTTCCTTCCACTCCAAAATGCGGATTATTTCTGGGATAGCGGCGCACGTTGAGGCTGAACTTTTTCCACTTGCCGTACGGTCCGGGAAACTTCTCGTTGGACTCCTGGAACAATTGGTTGGAGGCGTTGTTGTACATCTCGACGAGGCGGCTTTCGTCGGGAGTGAGACCGTTAGCGCCGCGGCCGAATTCGCGCGGGCCGGACAGCTCTTTAATAATTTCGGTCAATTCCCAGAGCGCCTGCATTTGCAGCAGCGCGGTCTGCTTGGAATCGTCGGTTCGCACCTCGCGCATGACGCGGTCGACCGTGGGCATTTCCTTGAGGTAGGGCGGCGTAAGAGATTGAGCAGGGGCGGTGAGCGCCAGACTTAGAGTCAGCAAAAACGGCGCCAACGAATTATGAATGGCATGTCGCACCCGATTGCTCGCAGGAAGCGATGGATACTACTTGGACTTTTTCATCACGCCGATGAAACCCGGTCCGGTCAGCGAGCCGTCGCTATTCACCCGGTAAACGGATTTGCCGCCGCCGCAATTCAGTTGAATCTGATTGCCGTCCACCGTGTAGGTGCATTCGCTGGTTTGACCCATCTGGGTCGTGGTGGCCTTGCCGCCCGATCTGAGTTCGAGCAGGGCCAAGCCGTTTGCGCTGGAATAGGTGCCCTCCACGCTCGAACCGCAAGCCGCAATGACCAGGCTCAGTCCCACCAAGGAAGCGGGGAAGACCAGCTTTCGATTAAGAATTTTGTTCATGACTGATTTTTCTGTTCTCCTCATGCGAAGACCCGACCGGAGAGAGCAAGGCAATGAGCGTAGCCACCTTACATATAGCAGCCTCCATTAGTCCGCAAGCCCCGGCACCCTTAGGGATTGCGAGGCCGTTGGGATTCAAAAATCTGGCGTGTTGTGAACTGGCGCATTTCAGGGTGCCATGCGGGCAGGGGCGCGGCGCGTCAGCCAGCCGTCGCGCGCCAGGCCCGCAACACTTCGCCGACCGTCCAGGCTTGGGCGACGCATCCACGGGGAGTAAACGGCGGGTCGCCATCGCAGATTTCGCTGAGCGTGCCTAAACCATGCGTGTTGATTTGCTGGCCGAGCGGCTCGAGGAAGCTGAGGGCTGCGGCGCGGTCGCCGTACACGCGCAGATGTGCCAGAACGAAGGGGCCGAGCAGCCATCCCCACACCGTGCCCTGATGATAGGCGCTATCGCGTTCGCGGACGCCGCCACCGTAATGGCCCTGGTAGCCGGGCTCGCCTTGCGCGAGACTGCGCAGTCCCACGGAAGTGACCAGACGCCTGGCACAGAAATCCACGACGAGCTTTTGTTGCTCGAGAGGAAGCGAGCTGTGCGGCAGGGACACGGCAAAAATCTGATTGGGACGGAGCGAGGCGTCGTTTCCGATCCCGGGGGAGTCGATGACGTCATAGCAGCATCCCGCATCGGCATTCCAGAATTTGGCGAAGCTTTGTTTCACCTGCGCGGCGAGTTTGCCGTAAGGGCCGGCGGATTTTTTGACCACCGGAGCGAGTGTGGCCATGGTTTCGAGGGCGTTAAACCACAGCGCGTTGATCTCGACGGGTTTGCCGATGCGCGGAGTCACGACCCAGTCGCCGACTTTCGCGTCCATCCAGGTGAGTTGCACGCCGAGTTCGCCGGCATAAAGCAGGCCGTCGGATTCGTCCACGTGGATTTGATAGCGCGTGCCGGCCAGGTGGGCGCTGATCATCTGCGTCATCACCGGGAACAGTTCGCGGAGCGTGGCTGTGTCCTGAGTAGCGGCAAAATATTGGCGGACCGCTTCGAAGAACCAGAGCGTCGCGTCCACCGTGTTGTACTCGGGGCGGCCTCCGGCATCGGGGAAATTGTTGGGCAGCATGCCGCCGTCGACGTAGCGCGCGAAGGCCAGCAGAATTTTTCTGGCGATGTCGGCGCGGCCGGTGGCCAGCGTCAAGTCCGGGCAGGGCGATCATGGTGTCGCGGCCCCAATCGGCGAACCAGTGGTAGCCGGCGATGATGGAGCGGCCATCCGGCTCTTCGGGCAAAGCGCGCTTCACGATGAATTGATCGGCGGCTAAAACTAGTTGGCGAATCCAGCCGGGCGCAGCTGCCGCGGCTTGCGCACCCGCTTGACGACCATTGCGCGAGCAAGCTGCTCTGGCGGACCGACTCCTGGGCCATGGGCGGGGCGGCGTCAACCGCCGCTTTGGCGTTGGTAGAAAAGGCCAGCAGGATGCTCTGGTTCGGCTCGAGCGTGGTGCGAAAAGTTGCGGCGAGCAGATGATCTTCGCGATCGTCGAGCCCGCGATATTTTTCCTGCGGAAGGAAACAATTGCGGTACCACTCCTGCTGCGGTTCGACGCTGGCTTGGGCGCTCAACAGATAAAAAGGCGTGGCGCCCTCAAAGGCGGTGACCTGTACGCCATTTTTCAGCCTGGCGATGTTCATGCGCCAATCGCCAGCATGTGTGCTGGAGTGAAAATCGCGATAGTTGACGAGAGATTTTATTTGCAGCTCAACAGGACCGCTGCCGCGCAACAGCGTGTAACGCACGTAAGTGGTGTTTTCGCCATCCTGCATCCAGACGCGCTTTTCGATCAGCGCGTCGGCGATTTCGAAACGCCAGACCGGAGTAGTTCCGTCGAGCCGGAAGCTTTCGATATTCAGATAGCCTTTGGGCTCGACCGCGCCGCTTTCCCAACGATTGGTCGCCAGAGCGTAATCCGCGCCGTCGTAATGCGCCGTCTCATCGAGCTTTGCGACCATTTGCAGTGCGGCCCACAGGAGGATCGAGCGCAGCCACCAGCAGCCCGTGATAGCGGCGGGTGAGATTGCCGCTGACCGTGCCGGAAGCAAAACCACCGATGCCGTTGGTGACCAGCCACTCGCGCTGCTCGGCAACTTCCAACACTCCGCAAATTTCGCGGCCAAAGTCGACTTCCGCCTTTTGCATTACCGGCTCTTTCGTGGAAATACTTTTCGGATCGATTTTCGATTGTGCAGTGGCCATCGCCAGCTCCCTCTATACCATGAAGTGTTTGATTTATCGTGCTCCCGCGGTGCAGGGCTGCAGCAGTATGGATTTGAGAAGTGGCTCCCCGGGGAAGATTCGAACTTCCAACATTTCGGTTAACAGTGCAATTCAGGTTGCGACACACCCCAAGCAAAAACTACAACTCCCTATAAAACCTATTGCTTCAAAGCCGGCATACCGCTGCCAAATGGAGCACATCGAAAGTAGTTCTCGGACAGATCTCGGACAGTTAGCACTTACCAGGTTTCACAATGTCGCTCGCCAAAGCCGAGCCGAGAAAAAGGCGCGGATCTTGCAAATCATGGTGACTAGATGACGTTGCGGCGTCCGCCGCAATTTCGGGCAGACCCCGCGAGATGCGGCGTCTACAAGCTGTGAGAGATGATCCCAGATTCGCGGACCTCACCCGCGCGAGAGAATACACCGAACAGATGAGAGATCGATATGAGTTACGTGGGCCCTCGCCCACACGGGATACGGTTAACAGGTTGGTTCGGTGCTCGAACTACTATCCGTTAATCAGGCATGTGGATGATTAGGGAAATGGGATTCTTCCGTGGCAGCCGTTCCAGATCGACGCAGTGAATCCCATCTGGAACAGCCATTGCGCAAACGTGTTTTGGCGCCATCACCAGCGCCTCCTATCGTATTGATTCTGCATGTCAAACCGCCAAACC
Source organism: uncultured Acidobacteriota bacterium (assembly GCA_963819625.1). Lineage (GTDB taxonomy): Bacteria > Acidobacteriota > Terriglobia > Acidiferrales > UBA7541 > Acidiferrum. The sequence goes on along the minus strand of CAWFWY010000011.1, from coordinate 889,253 downwards.
AGTGCCTGGCTCGTGGCCTTTCGCGTGCTTCCTATAACCCCAGGAATACTCCGCCTTAAAAGAGGCAGTTACGAAATGAAGATGCAGGTGTCCCGGCTCCTTAATGCGATCGGGTGGATTCTTTGTGCCTCAGTCTTGGGGGTCATACCAACCCGGGGCCGGCAATCGCAGCAGCCTGACCTAAACGGAATGAGTATTGAAGATCTTACGAAACTCAAGGTGGACACCGTTTACGGCGCGTCGAAGTTCCTGCAAAAAGCTGCCGACGCACCTGCCTCGGTGACCATAGTTACCGCAGAGGAAATCCAGAAATTTGGCTATCGAACCCTCGTGGATATACTGCGCAGTGTTCCCGGCTTCTATGTAATTTACGACCGGAACTACACCTACTTGGGCGTACGCGGGCTCGCGCGGCCCGGGGACTATAACGCCCGCATTCTTTTTCTGCTCGATGGCCATCGCGTGAACGACAACATTTTTGACGGCACCTTGATCGGTACGGAATTCCCGGTGGACGTAGATCTGATTGAAAGGATCGAGATCGTCAGGGGCCCGACTTCCTCGGTCTACGGCACCGGAGCCTTCATCGCGGTCATCAACGTCATCACAAAACGTGGGCGCGACCTGAACTCTGTAGAAGCCTCCACGGAAGTCGGGAGCTGGAACTCCTATAAAGGAAGAGTCAGCTACGGAAAGCGGTTCGATAACGGGGTGGAGACGCTGCTCTCAGGTACGTTTTATAACAGTCAGGGACACAGCCGTTTGTTTTTCCCGGAGTTCGACAGCCCCGCCACCAATAACGGAATTGCTGAAATTGCGGACGGGGACCAGGCCTACAACACGTTCGCCGACATCATCTACAGGGATTTCGACATTCATGTCGTTCAGGCGTCGCGCACCAAACATGTTCCGACCGCCTCGTTTGGCACTGTCTTCAACGATCCGCGAACAAAAACCACCGACGCCCATGTGTATATCGACGCGCAATATCGACACGTGTTCGGGAGGTGGGAAACTCTAGGAAGGATATCCTACGATTGGTACGGCTACAACGGGACGTACATCTATGACTATGAAAACACAGGCGTTCCTCCTTTTACAGTAAACAAGGACCTCGCCAACGGCGATTGGTTGGACCTGCAATGGGACGCGTCCCATCTGTTTCTTAAACGGCATAGTGTCACGCTGGGCACCGAATACCGCCAGGACATCCGACAACACCAGGCCAACTACGACGTACAACCCTTTCGCAGCTATCTGGATGACCACAGATCCGCTCGTGTTTGGTCACTTTATCTTCAAGACAAATTCAGCCTCAATAAGAAGTTAGCCCTTGTCGCCGGGCTGCGCAGTGACTCGTATCAGAAATCAGGCAATACGTTGAGCCCGCGGCTGGCTCTAGTTTTTAATCCGACTCCCAACACCAACATCAAAGCCACCTACAGCCGTGCCTTTCGCGCTCCGAACAGTTACGAGAACTTTTACGTCGATTCTGTGGGCAACACCGGAAACCCTTCGCTGCGACCGGAAAAGATCCGCAGTTACGAACTGGACCTCGAACACCGCTTCGGCGAGAAGTTCCGTGGGACGATTGCGGGATACGACAACCGAATTACCGGATTGATAGAACAGCAACTCGATCTGGCCACCGGCAAGCCACTGTACGCGAATTCGGGCAATATTCGCACCAAGGGAATTGAATTGGAGTTGAGAGCGAAGTGGCCGGCAGGCTTGGAATGGGCAATCTCGCATTCGATACAGCACTCGCGCGACCTGCAAACCGGCGATATGCAGACGAACTCACCGAAAAACCTCGCGAAAGCCAACCTGAGCCTTCCGTTGGCGCGACACGCACTCTACGCCAACCTCGAAGCTCAATATACAAGTGTGAGAAGAACGATCGCCGGAACAGATCTGGGTGGGTTCTTGCTCGTGAACGCTACGCTCCTGACGAGGAGGCTGAACAAGAATTTCGACTTTTCCGCGAGCCTCTACAATCTTCTCAATAAGCAGTACGCGGAATCTGGCGGCATCGAACTCGTGCAAGCATCAATTCCGCAAGACGGCCGAAGCTTTCGCGTGAAGATAGTTTACCGGCCACATACTAGTGATAGGTAAAGCTGTAGATTTCCGTTGAAGGAATGAACTTCCAACAGCCAATCCGAATGACGAGCGAGCCAGGCCAGAAGTGGCCAAGCAGACGATTGGCGCATCGAGCATCAAGGTGGCCTGGTGCAATGGTGGCTCTCTTGGCCGTAGCTAGCGCATTGGCAGTCAGCGCGCCGCCTGCTTCTGCACAGAGGGATCAAGTCGCTGAATACGAACTGAAAGCAGCAATTCTCTACAATCTCAGCAGATTCGTTGATTGGCCTCCCTCCGCGTACCCCAATTCCCAAGCTCCGACCCTACTGTGTATCCTCGGGCAAGATCCGTTCGGTGATGCTCTAAAGACGCTGGGACAAAAGGAAGATGCGAACGGCAGGCCTGTATCGATCCGGCAACTGAAAAACGATAACGAAATTCGCGATTGTCACGTGCTTTACATCAGCACATCGGAGAGAAAATCCGTCGTTCCGATCTTGGCAAGGTTGAAGGGATCAAGCGTGTTGACGGTCGGAGAAACGTCTCACTTCGCCGTGCAAGGCGGGATCATTCAGTTCACGTTAGAGAATAAACAGGTGCGCTTCGAGATCAACCTGGACGCGGCTTCTCGAGTAGCGCTGAAGATCAGTTCAAGGCTTCTAGTGCTGGCGCGAATCGTCAAAGACCAAGACCGTAAACCCGATAGTACGGGGGAACTCGCGACCGCCGCGCCAAGCGCAGTGGCAAGCGCCTTCTTCCTGCCATCGGGCCCAGCCCACCACGGGGTGGGTGGCGAAACGCTCACGAACACTCCGAGTAAGACGCCCGGAAGCCGATGAAAATGAAATCGTTCCGGAATTCGTCGATCCAGCGGAAATTGGCGGCAGTGATCTTGGCAACGAGTTGTTTGGCGCTTGCGCTGGCGTGTGCGGGATTTGCGCTCTACCAGCGCGCCAGCGTTCGCGCCGCCATGATCAGTGAGCTTTCGGCGCTGGCAGATACACTGGGTGCCAATACGGCCGCGTCACTAATGTTTAGCGATCGGAAGTCGGCTCTCGACATGCTTGGCGCATTGGGAGGCGAGACACATATTATCGCTGCTTGTTTATACGACAACCAAGGCAAGATATTTACAGAATATCGCCGACCGGAACTCGCGCACTCTTTTGAGATGCCAGCATGGGCTGGAGACGGCGCGCAGTTTGACTCGAAGTATCTCAGGCTCTCACGGAATGTTTCAGTAGCGGGGACGAAGGCGGGATCAATCACCATCATTTCGGATCTCGGCCTGCTTCATATCGCGTATCGGCAATATGTTCGAATCTCAGCGCTCGTTCTCTTGATATCAATATTCCTGGCGTTTGTTGTTTCTTCCCAACTTCTCCGTGTAATAACCTCGCCAATTCTGGAGCTTGCCAGAATCGCTGGCCGTGTTTCCACACAAAAAAACTACTCATTAAGAGCGGTGCCGCGGGGAAGTGACGAAGTCGGCGCGCTTGTCAGCTCATTTAACCAAATGTTAGAGGACATTCAGCAGCGCGATGCTGCTCTGCAGAGCGCGCAGCTCAAACTGGAACAACGTGTCGACGAGCGCACCGCGGAACTCGCGGAGCGTGGAGAACTTGTCAAAATGCTCCTCGACTCCACTCCTGGCGCCATGTATGGCATGGATGCCGACGGCGTTTGCACCTTTTGTAATCCTGCAGGTGTACGCACTCTCGGATATGCTGATCCCTCGGAAATCCTCGGCAAACCTATCCACGATCTAATCCACCATACGCGGCTGGACGGTTCTACCTACCCGAAGGAAGAGTCCCCCATATTTTTAGGTTTCCGCGATGGCAAAGACGCCCACGTCCTTGAAGACATCTTCTGGCGCAAGAATGGCACGCATTTCCCCGTCGAATACAGTTCCCGGCAGATCAGGCGCAAAGATAAGCTGGTCGGGGCGGTGGTGACATTTCTCGATATCACGGAACGCAAACGCCATGAAATGGAGCTCCATCAGAGCCAAAAACTCGAGGCCGTCGGCCGGCTCGCCGCGGGCATCGCGCACGAAATCAACACCCCCATACAATTCATTAGCGATAACACCAGATTTCTCATCACCTCCTTTTCGGATGAAGTCAAACTTATTCGCAAATACGAACAACTGCAGCAAGCTGCAACGCTCGGCGCTGTCGACGCCACCCTGCTCGCAGAGATTTCCGCGACGCGCACTGAAATTGATTGGCTGTACCTTGAGGAAGAGATTCCTCTCGCACTGGATCAGATGCTTGACGGATTGGGACGCGTCTCAACCATTGTGCGTGGCATGAAAGAGTTTTCGCATGTGGATCGTAGCAACGAAAAAGCGCCCGGCGATATCAACCGAGCCATCGAAAGCACGCTTATCGTCGGGCGAAACGAACTTAAATATGTGGCGGACGTCGAGACTCATTTTGGACAACTTCCTCCAGTCGTATGCCATCTCGGTGATCTCAATCAAGTGTTTCTGAACCTACTCGTCAATGCCGCCCATGCCATTCAAGAGTCCGTAAAAGGCACTCATACCAGAGGAAAAATCTGCGTGAGTACCCGGGTTGATGGCGATTGGGCGGAAATTTCCATTTCTGATTCCGGCACAGGGATTCCAGAGGAAGCTAGAGACAAAGTTTTCGACCCTTTCTTCACCACTAAAGGGGTTGGAAAAGGTACCGGACAAGGCTTGGCCCTCGCTCGCTCAGTTATTGTCGATAGACACGGCGGAACACTTCACTTTGTAACCGAGATGGGCAAAGGCACAACCTTTTATATACGGCTTCCGTTGTGCGGAGCCGTAGTGCGCGAGGAGGCGCTGGCCTGATGACACGAATTCTTTTTGTGGACGACGAGACAAGCATACTGGACGGTCTGAAACGCATGTTGCGCCCCTTGCGCCAAGAGTGGGAAATGGCCTTCGCTCCCGGCGCCGAACCTGCCTTGGCTCTTTTGGACGCTACTCCGTTCGACGTAATTGTCACCGACATGCGCATGCCAGGCATGGATGGAGCCACGCTACTCGAAATAGTTCGCGAAAAACATCCTAACGTGCTACGCATTATTCTTTCCGGTTATACGGAGTTGCAGGCTTCCCTGCGCGCCGTGCCAGTGGCGCACCAGTTTCTTCTAAAACCTTGCGACCCGGACATGTTGCGTGCCGGAATCTCCCGCGCTACCAGTCTTGGAAAAGTTCTAGATAGCCGCATGCTGACTAGCCTGGTCGGCGCCCTGCGAGATCTGCCTTCCCTCCCGCGCGTTTTCACCGAACTCAAATTGGCCCTCGCTAATCCCAAGACCTCCATCGATGAGGTCGTGGGCATCGTCGAGCAAGACATCGCTGTAAGCGCGAAACTCTTACAGCTCGTAAATTCTGCCTTCTTCGGTGTGGCCCGCGACGTCACCGATGTGAAAACCGCTGTCAGCTGCTTGGGCATGACCGTACTTCACGATCTCGTAATTTCACTGGAGGTGTTCCGATCCTTTACCCCCAACGAATTTATCAGCGACAAATATCTCGAGGAGTTTCACAGCCACGCCCAGCTTACTGCCCGCATCGCTACTGGAATCGCCCACACCACTAAAATAAGCTCAGCTGTTGTTCTTGCTGCTCTTCTACATGATGTGGGGAAGTTGGTTATCGCCGAACGCACACCTGCTCACTTCGCTCGCGCGCTAGCCCAGTCAGAACAGGAAGGCAAGCCACTCTTCGAAATTGAGGAGAGCCTCATACACCTTTCTCATGCAGAGGTTGGGGCCTACCTGCTCAGTCTTTGGGGGTTCCCATACAGCGTGGTAGAGGCTGTCGCTCACCATCACCACCCTCGTCGTGTCCCACAAGGCGGTATCGACATGGTGCTGGTCGTTTACGTCTCGAATATTCTTGCCTTGGAGCGCACTGCAGTTGCAGGCGGTACAAATTCGCTGCAACTGGATATGGAGCTGCTGGAGCAAAACAACGCCACTTCGTTCTTGCCTGAATGGAGAAAAATTGCAGAAGCCGCTGATAGTAAGCAAACCCAGCCTGTTGTCTAAGCACGTAACGCGGTCGAACCGAATCTGCTGGCCCAAGTGGAGTTCTCTTTCCATACTGCCAATCCTACCGCCGTCGGAGTTTATGCTGCGTCCGCTGGAATATTGAGGCGCTCGGGCTAGACAGGACAGAAAAGCTCAAGACGCCAATCGATTGCTGCCTTGCTGCCAACCTCAGAGTTCGAAGATTTGGGGACGCATGTACGCTAAACCGTCTGGTTTCTGAGCAACGCTAATGGAGATTGCTGTGAGAGTCAGGACGAATCGTGAAAGAGTCCTTCTCATTGGACATAGTTTTGTTCTGATTGGACCCGTTCGCTCGGATGGTCGCTACGTAAGTCCGCAAGTGATTGGTAAGACAGCTGGAAAGAATGGCTCCCCGGGGAAGATTCGAACTTCCAACATTTCGGTTAACAGCCGAACGCTCTACCATTGAGCTACCGGGGAACGGTAAGCAGACATTAAATTTACAATATTTTGCGGGGCTTGGCCATGTGGCCGGGCTTGGCCGGCGAACAGTTGCCGACTGGCTGGTTTTCCTGGCGGGTATCGCTGCGACGTGTTTTTCGCCGGTGATTGCCAGACGGAAATACCCGCTAGTACGGCGGTCCTACGCCGAGAAACTATTGATTTTTCGAAAAGTACCACGCGTGTAGGCCCGACAGGCCAGTGACCCGTCCGGCAGCGAACATCACACTTGCCTTAGTTGCGGATAAGAGCTTTATTGAGCCCGCGGCGACTGAGGTGGTGGATGGTATTCGCAGCGCTGCTGTTATTAAGTCCTCTTCCGTTGTTTGAAGACGTGGTCCTGCCGGTGTCCAAGCCCGCGGCGATTGTGTCTACCCCTACTCCGCACTACATTTCTTCCCCGGCGCGTTCAGAGAAATCGGATGCCGCAAAATTGCCGGTGGCAGAAGTTAGCGCGGAGACTTCTGTTCCGTCCATGCCGGAACCGCGAGCCAATAGCGGAGAATCTTCGTCGGCAGAGCCGGCCGCTGCAAAGCCGGGAGCGTTTGCGTTCGAACCGGTGAAGCCGGCGACGGAACGCAGGTATGAAAATCGCAACCAGAAGAGAATCTGGTACGGGCTGGTGGCCGCGGGACATGCGGGTGCGGCTTTTGATGCGTGGTCCACTCGCCGCGCGCTTTCCGGAAACTATGGAACGGAAAGCGATCCCTTGATGCGGCCGTTTGCGCATTCCGGAGCGGTGTATGCCGCGACGCAAGTGACGCCGCTGTTGATGGATATGATCGGCAAGCGCGCGATGGTCAGCGAACACATGTGGGTGCGGCGGCTGTGGTGGGTGCCGCAGAGCGTGGGCGCGGCGGTGTCGTTTACCACGGCGGCGCATAACGTGGGAGTGGTGCGCTGACAATTTAAGCTGCGTGGATTGATTGCGCGGCGAAAGAGTTCTCTCAAAGGTGAAGTAAAAAGCTCCTCGTTGGTGTCAACCGGCGGGGAGTTGGTGTTTTTGGGCGTTGACTCGCGCGGCTTCCAGAAATCTTAACGTGGCGCTGGAATCAGGTGCGCTATAATTGCGCCCGCAACTTTCCGAGCCGTCCGACGATATGCTTTCCAACGATTCGAACAGCGAACATCTGCAATCCAGCGAACCTTCGGGATGGGCCAGCGAGGCCTTGAGCGGATCCGAGTCCGCCGCCGGGAGCAGATTCAAAACGGGGTCGAAGGACGCCGCGCTTTATCGTGATCGAAGGCCCGCTGCGGGTGGGCAAATCGACGCTGGCCAGGATTCTGGCGGAGAAGCTGCACGCGCGGCGCATTCACGACTGCGACGACAACCCGTTTCTGTCGGATTTCTACAAAGAGAAACCCGGTTCGGCGTTTCGGACGCAGATGTTTTTTTTGATGGAACGGCAAAAGCGCGTGCGCGAGGCACTGATGGCCGAGGCTCCCGCGCCGGTGTTATCCGATTTTCTGCTGGAAAAAGACCGCATCTTCGCCAATCTGAATCTGGACGACGAGGAACTGAAACTTTACGACCGTTACTATGAAACGCTCACGGCCGGGATTCCCGCGCCCGACCTGGTGATTTACCTGCAGGCCAAGCCGGAAGTATTGCGGGCGCGCATCGAGAAGAAGGCTTCGCGCGACGAGAGCGAGATTTCGCCGGAATATATCGAAGAGGTGGCGCGGGCGTATGAACATTTCTTTTTTCACTATGCGGCGTCGGATCTGCTGGTCATCAATACGTCGGAAATCGATTTCGTGGAGCGTTCTGAAGATTTGCAGCAACTGCTGCGCCGGCTGCAGGATCCCGTGAAGGGCACGCAATATTTTCTGCCGCTGGGCACCGCGGAATAGCTGCTTCCCACCTCGTTTTATTTTGCGTATCCGCGCAGACTCTGTTTTGTCACATACTATGCGCCGCGGTTTCTGCTGGCGCGAGACTGAAAAGCGAAATAATGGAGGCGTTTCATGGAACGGTGGACACGGCGCAGGTTTTTTCTTACTTCCCTGGCGGGCAGCGCACTGGCCAGCGCGGGAAATCTGTTGGGGCGTTCTGCCAACGCGGGTAGTTTGGCTGATTCGCGGTCGGCTGTTCCTGAAAACGCCCCGCCACAGGCGGCGCAAGGCAAGCGGCCGCTGATTATTTCCAGTGCGAATGGTGTGCACGCGCTCGATCGTGGGATGGACATTTTGAAGAAGGGCGGCGACACACTGGACGCCGCGGTGGCAGTGGTTTCGGCGGTGGAAGACGATCCGACCGACGATTCGGTGGGATTCGGCGGGTTGCCCAACGAGGAAGGCGAGGTGGAGCTGGACGCCTGCTGCATGCATGGGCCAACAGGACGAGCGGGATCGGTTGGCGGCGTGCGACGGATCAAGAATGTCTCGCGGCTGGCCAAGACGGTGATGGAGCGTACCAACCACGTGATGCTGGTGGGCGAAGGCGCGCACCGTTTTGCGATTGCCGAAGGATTTGCAGACATGAACCTGCTGACGGAGCCGTCTCGGCTGGCTTGGCTGGCGTGGAAGGCTTCGACGTCATTTAATTGGCGGCCGGGAATCGACAGCCCGGAGTATGTGCAGCGATCGGCGATTGATGGATACAACGAAACAATCGCTGCGCTTTTTGACACTTCGGAAAAACGGGTGTGGCTGCCGCACGTGCAGCAGGTAATCGCGCATCCGCCAACGGGCACCATTCCGTGCATGGCGGTAAATGCCAACGGAGATATTTCGGCGACGACGACCACTTCGGGGCTGGCGTGGAAAATTCCGGGGCGGGTGGGCGATTCGCCGATTATCGGTGCGGGATGCTTTGTGGACAACGAGGTGGGCGCGGCGGGCTCGACGGGAAAAGGCGAGGAGAACATCAAGATCGCCGGCGGGCATACCATCGTGGAAATGATGCGGCGCGGCAAGTCGCCGTCAGAGGCATGCATGGAAGCGTTGACGCGCGTGGCGCACAACTACAAAAACGACAGGAAAAAGCTGGGGACTTTTCACATTTTCTTTTATGCGATCAATAAGGACGGGATGCACGGGGCCGGTTCGCTGTGGCGCACGGGCTACGATAAGGGTAAGCACGCGGTGTACGCGGTGCATGACGGGACGCAGGCGCGGCTGGTGGAAACGAAACCGTTTTTCGACGAAGCGCCTCTGAGCGAACCATCGTAGAGATAATAGATAGATTGGCTGGCGACATCGCTTAACTCTGGGCATTCGAGCTCATGGATCAAGTCAACATTTTGATTGTTGGCGGCGGAGTGGTGGGCTGCGCCATTGCCGCGGAAGTTTCCAGGCGCTGGCAGGATGTGTTTGTGGTGGAACGGCTTGCCGCGCGTGGGCATGGCTACCAGCACGCGCAACAGCGGAGTGATTCATTCGGGAATTTATTATCCGCCCGGCTCGTTGAAGGCGCGGCATTGCCTGGCGGGCAACCGGATGACGTTTGCATTCTGCGAAAAACACCAGGTGGCCAATCGCAAACCCGGGAAGCTAGTGGTGGCCGCCGAAGAGAGCGAACGCAGCGCTCTGGAAGCGCTCTACAAGCTTGGCCAGGAAAACGGCGTTGAGGGTTTGCGGCTGATTGGGCCGGCGGAAATTCACAAGCGCGAGCCGCACATCGCGAGCGTGGAAGCGCTGGACGTTCCCAGCACCGGAATTGTTTCGGCGGAAGAATTGGTACGGGCGTATGCGCGCGTGGCCGCGGAGCAGGGAGCGAATATTGTTACGCGGGCGTGCGTGGATTCGCTGGAGCCGGCCGGGGATGGCATTCGCGCGAGCGTGCGTATTGGAGACGAGGACGACGAGGGTGCGGATACGGCGGCGCGGGAAACGATTGAAGCTCGCTGCGTAATTAATGCCGCGGGATTGTATGCCGACGATGTTGCCGCATTGGTCCGCAACCACTCCTGGAAAATTCATCCGTTGCGCGGGGAGTATTGCGAGGTGCGCGGGCGGCACGCTTCTTTGGTGCAGGGGCTGGTGTATCCCTTGCCGCATGCCGATGGATTGAGCCTGGGCATGCATTTGACGCGGACGATCTGGGACACGTTGCTGATCGGGCCGACGGCGCGCTACGTGGACACCAAGGATAATTACGAGCGCGACCGTTTGGCGGTCGCTGATTTTGTTCCCGGGACGAGGAAATTGCTGCCGGAGATTACGGAGAGCGATCTGCAGCTGGCGTACTCCGGGTTGCGGCCCAAGCTGATGGGGCCGGGCGAGGAACACGGGATTGCGGATTTCGTGATTGAACGCGATGCGAAAGTGCCGCGGATGATTCACCTGGTGGGGATCGATTCGCCGGGGTTGACGGCGGCGCCGTCGATTGCGTTGCAGGTGGGTGAAATGGTCGGCGAGATTCTAGATTAAAAACAAACTTACTGGCTTGCGCAATAGATCGAAGAGAGATTCGCTCGACTGCGCAAACCGACTCGTTCGCAGGAGTGAACGAGAAAGAAAAAACGTCGGATTGCTCCGCTCGGAATGACACGTCTGGACGGGCGGCCCCGTTGATTGCCAGATCATGAAGAAGAGAAAGTTACCCACGTTGCGTGCGTCACTCGACGACGACGCGGACGAATTTTTTCTTTCCGGCGCGCAAACGAAAATCGCCGGGCTTGCTCAAATCGATTTCTTTGCGGGGGTCGTCGACGCGCTGGCCGTCGATTTCGACGGCGCCCTGTTTGACGAGGCGTTCGGCGTCACTGACTGAAGCGGCCAGGCCCAGGGTCATCAACAACACTTTGATGAGTCTGCGACGGGCCGACCGGTAAATTTTTGATGGGCGGCTCTTCGGGTTCCTGGCGATCGCGGAAAACGCGCTGGAAGGTTTCGGAGGCTTTGAGCGCGGCGGGCTCGCCGTGAAATCCGGTGACGACTTCCCGCGCCAGGAGCATCTTGGCGTCCATGGGATGGGTGGCGCCGCCGGATACGTCGTTTTTCAACGCTGGAAATTTCTTCCGGCGTGCGGTCGGTGACCAGTTCGTAGTACGACCACATCAGCTCGTCGGAAATGGACATCAGCTTGCCGAACATTTCGCCGGGCGCCTCGGTGATGCCCACGTAATTGCCGAGGCTCTTGGACATTTTGCGCTGGCCGTCGAGGCCGACGAGGATCGGCATGGTGAACGCGACCTGCGATTCCTGGCCGTATTCGCGCTGAATTTCGCGGCCGATCAGCAGATTGAATTTTTGCTCGGTGGCGCCCAGCTCGACGTCGGATTCGAGCGCGACCGAATCGTAGGCCTGCAGCAGCGGGTAGAGCAGTTCGTGCATGGAGATGGGCTGATGCTTGGTCGAGGCGCGAGCGAAAATCCTCGCGCTCCAGCATGCGCGCCAGGCGGTAGTGGGCGCACAGGCGAATCATGTCGTGGCTGGATAGTTTGCCGAGCCACTCGCTGTTGTAGCGGACTTCGGTGTTGTTCGCGGTCGAGGATTTTGTAGACCTGCTCGAGATAGGTTTCGGCGTTGGCGTCCACCTGCTCGCGCGTCAGCGGCGGGCGCGTTTCGGACTGGCCGGTGGGATCGCCGACCATCGCGGTGAAATCGCCGATCAGGAAAATCGCGGTGTGGCCCATTTCCTGAAAATGTTTCAGCTTGCGCAGCACGACGGTGTGGCCGAGGTGCAGATCCGGCGCGGTGGGATCGACGCCGAGCTTGACGCGCAGAGGCTTGCCGGTTTTTAGCGATTGTTCGAGCTTCGCGTGCAGCTCGTCCTCGCGAATGATTTCCGCGCTGCCTTTTTTCAGGTAGGCGAGCTGTTCGTCGACGGGTTTGAAGGTTGCGGACGGTCATTTATTGAGGTTCATTCGTGAACCGGCTGATTGGCCAAGTGGATTACGCGACGGCCTTCGATTCGAAGTGGCCTTCGAGGACCATTTTCACGGCCTCGGTGTAAATGCGGTGCTCTTCGCGCAGAATGCGCGCGGAGAGCGTTTCGTCCGTGTCGCTGTCGAGCACCGGCACGACGGCCTGCAGCACGATCGGGCCGGCGTCGAGATTTTCGTCCACGAAATGCACCGTGCAGCCGGTGAATTTCACGCCGTATTCGAGCGCCTGGCGCTGCGCTTCGAGGCCGGGAAAAGACGGCAGCAGCGACGGGTGAATATTGAGGATGCGCTGCGGGAAACGCTGCACGAAATAAGGCGAGAGCAGGCGCATGAATCCCGCGAGGCAGACCAGATCGACTTTATTTTCGCGCAAGCGCGGCCACGACCAGGCGGTCGTAAGCCTCGCGCTCGAGGCCCGTGGAAGGCAGATCCAGCGATGGGGATTCCGCGCGCCGCGGCGCGCGTCAATTCCCGGCGCGCCTTCGCGATTGCTGATGACGATGGCGATTTGCGCGTCGGGAATCCGGCCGGCGGCAACGCTATCCGCCAGGGCTTCAAAGTTCGAGCCGCGTCCGCTGAGTAGCACGCCTATGCGTTTTTTCATGAATGGAAAACGTTAGCACAATCGATTGCGCGGGCAAAACGTGCGCGCTCGATGGTGGTGGGTCAGTTCCCGATAAGCGCTAACGTTAATCAGGAGTTGGGGCCCGACCTGTGAAAACCTCTCCCGAAAGTCATCGGTAAACATTGGCCGACTTATCGGTACCAATCCGGCCAACTCCCTTGAAGCCAACTCGTCAGGGTCAATGAGGTGTAGTGGCGATCTATCAACAGATTTCGCAGCAGGAGTTGCGCGGTAAAGTGTTATGTTCTTGAGCATGAACACCATCCCCGATATAGAAAAACTCTACGCATCCTTAGGCGAACGTGACTACGAAGCGGTGATGTCCCACTTAGGGAACGACATCGTTTGGATCGTGGCCGACAATTCACCGTTTGCGGACCGAAGCCCGTACCACGGGATAGCTGACGTTCGTTCGGGTATTTTCGATCGATTAACAAAGGGTTTCGACAAACTCCTCATCGCCGTGGACGAGATCTTTGAGTGCGAGGGCGGAAGAGTTGTGGTTCTCGGCTACTATCACGGCAGGTTTCGCGGCAGAGTTGAGGAATTCAAAGCACAGGTCGCTCACGTCTGGACAATCCGCGAAGGACGGGCCGTTAAGTTCCAGCAATATCTCGACACGCTGCAGATCGCACGCGACTCGGGAGCGGTCTCAGGCGGCAAGCAACAGTAAACAGAACAGAGTCGTCATAAGTCACTTTTCTCACAGCACCTGCAGAGAGTGCGGCACAGGCTTGCAGGAAGTCTGCCGGGATCGGTACTGATAAACGCTAAACGCGCTTATGTTACCGATTCAATTCCGCTTGCCTGATTGCGTCGGAAACTGACCCACTGCTAGCGATGATAGATGAATCTTGGTTACAGGGCGAGGGCGCCGGAATAGGCTACGCGGGCTTTGCCGGAGTCGCTGCGTTCGATGCGGCCGATGCGGTAGAACTTTTCGCGGCGCTTCTTCAGGTCGGCTTCGACAAATTTCACGTTGGCGGGCGGGACGACCAGAATCATGCCCACGCCCATGTTGAAGGAGTGCAGCAGCTCGTCGCCGTCGATTTTGCCGACCTTGGCGAGGTATTTGAAAATCGGAGGGACGGGCCAGGATTCGAGATCGATCTGCGCTTTCACGCCGCTGGGCAGGACGCGCGGCAGATTTCCGGGGATGCCGCCGCCGGTGATATGCGCGAGGGCGGAAACGCAGCCGCGGGCGACGATGTTTTTGAGCGCGGGTGCGTAGCACAGATGGGGCTTCAGCAATTCCGCGCCGATTTTGTTGCCGACTTCCGCGACGTAAGTATCGGGGCGGAGGCCGGCAACTTCAAAAACCAGTTTGCGCGCCAGCGAATAACCGTTGGTGTGCAGTCCTGAAGAAGGCAAGGCGATCAAAGCGTCGCCGGGCTTTACGCCTTTTCCGTTGAGCAGGCGCTTGCGCTCGACCACGCCGACGATGAAGCCGGCCACATCGTATTCACCGGCGGGATAGAAGCCGGGCATCTCGGCGGTTTCGCCGCCAATCAATGCGCAGCCGGCCTTGCGGCAGGCGCGACTCATGCCATCGACGAGCTGCTCGACGACCTGAGGCTCGAGCTTGCCCATGGCCAGGTAGTCGAGAAAAAAAAGCGGCTCGGCGCCCTGCACCAGAATGTCGTTGATGCAATGATTCACCAGGTCGCCGCCGACGGTGGAGTGGACGCCCATGGCCATGGCGATTTTCAGTTTGGTGCCGACGCCGTCCGCGCTGGAAACCAGCACGGGCTCTTTCCATTTCTTGGTGTCCAGAGCGAAGAGGCCGCCAAAACCGCCGATGCCGCCGAGAACTCCGGGCGTAAAAGTGCGGCTGGCGTGATGGCGAATTCGCTGCTTGGCGTCATCAGCGACGGCGATGTTTACTCCAGCGTCTGCGTATTTCATGGAAGCCCTGTCTGCCTTCGAAAACTTTCGCGCAACAAATCACGGACACACTTACGCAAAGCGAAGTTCACGGTTAGGAGCGATTGCTACCGCGGAGGGCGCGGCGCGATGCTGCCACTAAAAATATGTGAAACAGTCTCTTCCAGCGCACGCTGCCGGGATGCAGGATGGCATTGGCGTAAGCGAAAAAGCGCTCGCGAATCTGACCGGGTTCCCAGGCGTCGGAAGGCGCGTCGAGCGACATGTAGATCATCACCGGCGTACCAATTATATCCTTGCGCGGGACGCAACCCCAAAAGCGGCTGTCGTAGGAATTGCCGCGATTGTCGCCCATCACAAAATAGCAATTGTCGGGGACTTTGTAGGGAGTGTGTAATTCATAAGGCTCGCTGGGCCCGAGAGTGTACGGCTCGTTGAGTTTCTGGCCGTTGACCCACACTGCGCCGTCGTGAATATCGACACTGTCGCCGGGCAAGACCGATCACGCGCTTGACGTAGTCGGGGGTATCGGGCGCGAAGGGCGGTTTGAAAATGATGATCTGCTGGCGCTTGGGATTTCGCCACAGCGGCACGTGCCAGTTCGTGAAGGGCACTCCGGCATCGTAGCCGATGCGGCTCATGATCAGGTGATCGCCGATGAGCAGCGTATTTTCCATGGAGCCGGAAGGAATGACGCGCGCCTGGCCGATGGTGCCGTTGATCAGCAGAAACGCCAGGCCGACCCAGAACCAGGCGATAATCTCGCGCTGAATTTTTGTGCCCACGGGCACGTGCGGCTTCTTCCGGTTTTTTCTTGCGTTCAGCCTTCACTTTCCACCACCACTGGCCTTTCTGTTGCGATTTCTTCGGCAGAATTTCCGTTGAGGCCGCCCACCACGCCGTTGCCGTTGCCCGGCGCGAACTTCCAGTTGCACCAGGTCGGTGGGATATACGCCGGTATAACACGAAGTGCAGAATTTGCCTTCGCTGTCGTTGACGGCCTGGCGCAGGCCGGCCATGGAAATGTAGCCGAGGGAATCGGCGCCGAGAAATTGGCGAATTTCTTCCGGCGAATTGGAGGAGGCAATCAGTTCTTCGCGCGTGGGCGTGTCGACGCCGTAGTAGCACGGCGAAATCGTGGGCGGGCAACTGATGCGCACGTGCACTTCTGTGGCGCCGGCTTCGCGCACCATGCGCACGATCTTGCGGCTGGTGGTGCCGCGCACGATGGAATCGTCGACCAGCACGACGCGCTTGCCTTCGATCAGGCCGCGCACGGGATTGAGTTTCAGCTTCACGCCAAAATTGCGGATGGCCTGGGAAGGCTCGATGAAAGTGCGGCCGATGTAGTGATTGCGGATCAAGCCCATGCGAAAGGGAATTTTTGATTCGAGCGAGTAGCCGACCGCGGCGGGAACGCCGGAATCGGGCACGGGCACCACGATGTCGGCGTCGGCGGGATGTTCGTGCGCGAGCAGGCGGCCGAGCACTTCGCGGCTCTCGTTGACGGAGCGGCCAAAAATAATGCTGTCCGGGCGCGAAAAATAGACGTGTTCGAAGACGCAGTGCTGCTGCGGCTTGTCCGGCGCGAAGCGGATGGATTCGATGCCGGACCTGGAGATGCGCACCATTTCGCCGGGCTCGACTTCGCGGATGTATTGCGCATTGAGCAGATCGAAGGCGCAGGTTTCGGAAGCGACCATCCAGGCTTCGGCGGCAACGTCGGTGGCGGGAAGTCTGCCCAGCACCAGCGGACGAAAGCCGCGAGGATCGCGCACGGCGTACAGTTCGTCGGGCGTGAGCAACAGCAACGAGTAAGCGCCTTCGACCTGGTTGAGGGCGTCGCCGATGGCGCCGGACAGATTGCGCGCCTGCGAGCGGGCGATCAGGTGGACGATGACTTCGGTGTCGCTGTTGGTCTGAAAAATCGAGCCGCGATGCTCTAGCGTGCGGCGCCACTCCGCGGCGTTGGTGAGATTTCCGTTGTGGCCGAGCGCGACTTTGCCCTTGTTGCAATCGATCACGATGGGCTGCGCGTTGAGCAGCGAGTTATCGCCGGCAGTGGAGTAGCGGGTGTGGCCGATGGCGGCGGTGCCGGGAAGTTTGGCCAGCACGGCGGGCTGAAAAATTTCTTCGACCTCGCCCATGGCGCGTTGCAGATGCAGTTCGTGGCCGTCGCTGGAGACGATGCCGGCCGATTCCTGCCCGCGATGCTGCAGCGCGTAGAGGCCGAGATAGGCGAGGTTGGCGGCTTCGGGATGGCCGAAGACGCCGAACACACCACACTGGTCGTGAAAATGATCGTCAGCGAAAGCGAGCTTAGGCTTCATTGTTTGAGTGCGCGCTCCAGCGAATGGGACCAGATGTCGCGGAGCGCTTCGCACGGACTCTTCAATTATGGCACTTCCATTGTATTGGATGCTGAAAATGCCGCCTTGGTAACGTGGCCGATTTCGGTGGCGGCGACGCCGTGTTCGCGCGCGAGGTGGAGGATGCCATCGAGCTTTGTCGGCGCAATGGAGACCACCGCGCGAGCGCCGCGTTCGCCGAAGAGGAAAGACTTCGGCGGGAGCGTTGTGCTCTCAGCGTGATCCATGCGCCGAATTTCGGCGGCTGCGAAACAGCATTCCGCGAGAGTGACGGCCAGGCCGCCATCGCTGAGGTCGTGCGCGGATTGAAGGGATTGCGAAGAGGCCAGCGCGAGCAAAGCTTTGTTGCAGGCGTTTTTCCGCGGCGAGATCGATGGCCGGAGGCTGACCGGCGACGATGCCGGCGATGGTCTTGGAATATTCCGAGGAAGAAAATTCGCGGGCAAGGTCGGTAGCGTCGGCGCTTCCCGTTTCGACGGTTACAGGTGCGGGGTCGTTCAGTCCATCCAGCAAAATGATGATGTCGCCCGGATTGCGAAAGCCGATTTCAAAGCATTGGCGGCGTCTTCGATCACACCGAGAACGCCAATGACCGGCGTGGGATCGATCGAAGCTGCCGAGAGTTTCGTTGTAAAAGCTGACATTGCCGCCGGTGATGGGAATTTCGAGCGCGGTGCAGGCTTCGGAGATGCCGTCGATGGCTTCGCTGAATTGCCACATCACTTCGGGCTTTTCGGGGCTGCCGAAATTCAGGCAATTGGTGGCGGCGATGGGACGCGCGCCGGAGCATGCGACGTTGCGCGCGGCTTCGGCGACGGCGTGCATCGCGCCCAAGCGCGGATTCAAGTGGCACCAGCGGCCGTTGCCGTCGGTGGAAAGCGCGAGAGCGCGCTTGGTTCCCTTGATGCGCACGACGGCGGCATCGCCGGCGCCGGGAACCGCGAGCGTGTTGGTGCGCACCATGGTGTCGTACTGCTCGGTGATCCAGCGCTTGGAGGCGATGGCCGGCGAAGCGAGCAGGCGCTTGAAATTTTCGGTGAGATTTTTATTTGCGGCCGCGAATGCGAACCAGTCGTTGCGGACGTCTTCTGCGCGTCGCGCGGGCGGCGCGATGGGCCGCTGATAGACCGGGCCTTCTTCGGCCAGCGGGTGCGCGGGAATTTCCGCGACGACTTGGCCGTGATCTTTGACGCGCAGCAGGCCGCCTTCGGTGACTTCGCCGACGACGACGGCGTCGAGTCCCCACTTTTTGAAAACCTGCAAGACTTCGGGTTCGCGGCCCTTTTCGGCGACGAGCAGCATGCGCTCCTGCGATTCGCTGAGCATGATTTCGTAGGGAGTCATGCCGGTTTCGCGTTGCGGCACGCGCGCGAGATCGATCTCGATGCCAGTGCCGCCGCGCGAAGCCATTTCCGAGGTGGAGCAGGTCAGTCCCGCGGCGCCCATGTCCTGAATGGCGACGACCGCGCCGGTGGCCATGGCTTCGAGGCAGGCTTCGAGCAGCAATTTTTCGACGAAGGGATCGCCGACCTGCACGTTGGGGCGTTTTTGCTGCGACTCTTCGGTGAATTCCGCGGAAGCGAGCAGCGATGCGCCGTGAATCCCGTCGCGTCCCGTTTTTGCGCCGACGTAGATCACCGGATTGCCGGTGCCGCGCGCCTTGGCGAAAAACAAATCTTCTTTTTTGGCGATGCCCAGCGCGAGAGCGTTGACCAGAGGATTTTGCGAGTAGCACGGCTCGAAACAAACTTCTCCGCCGACAGTCGGCACGCCGAAAGAATTTCCGTAATTGGCGATGCCGCGGATCACGCCGTCGAGGATGCGGCGATTTTTTGCAATGGTTTCGGCGGAGACCGAAGGAGCCGACTTTTCGGAAGTAATGGGGCCGAAGCGCAAGGAATCGAGGACGGCGATGGGGCGCGCGCCCATGGTGAAAATATCGCGAAGGATTCCGCCGACGCCGGTGGTAGCGCCCTGAAAGGGCTCCACGAAACTAGGATGGTTGTGCGATTCGATTTTAAACGCGGCGACCAGGCCGTCGCCGATATCCACGACGCCGGCATTTTCTCCCGGGCCCTGCACGACGAGCTTGCCGCGGACGGGCAGGCGCTTGAGATGGACCTTGCTGGACTTGTAGGAGCAGTGCTCGCTCCACATCACGCTGAAAATGCCCAGCTCGGTGATGTTGGGATCGCGCCCCAGAATTTCCTGCACGCGCGCGTATTCGGGAGCCGAGAGGCCGTGCTCCGCGGCGATTTCCGCCGTGACTTTAATTTCCGCGCTTGCTGTCGCCAATTTTCCTACCTAGAAATCACGTGCCAGAACTGTGGAGGATACGATAAAGCCGTGCGTGATGCGAAATAAATCCACCGCGAAAGCGCGGCTCAAGCGGTGGCCTTCGCGGAAGTCATGAAAGTCTCCACCAGCGAGCGGAAAATCACCAGGCCGTCGGCGGAATCGAGAGCGGACTCGACGGCGCGCTCCGGATGAGGCATCAGGCCGGCGACGTTGCGTTCGCGATTGCAGATGCCGGCGATGTTATCCATCGAGCCATTGGGATTTCCGGCGGCGTCATCGCTGCCGTCGGGCGTGGTGTAGCGAAAAACAATCTGTTCGTTTTTCTGTAGCTGCGCGAGTGTCTGCGGATCGCAGGTGTAATTTCCGTCGTTGTGGGCGATGGGAATTTTGAGGATCTGGCCTTTTTTGGCGGCATGGGTGAAGGGCGTGGCGGTATTTTCCACGCGAATGTGCACGTGGCGGCAGATATAGCGCAGACCGACGTTGCGCATCATGGCGCCAGGAAGCAGGCCGGCCTCGAGCAGAATCTGAAAACCGTTGCAGATGCCGAGGACCAGTCCGCCGCTTTTGGCAAACTTTTCCACCGGCTTCATTACAGGAGAAAAGCGCGCGATCGCGCCGGTGCGGAGATAGTCACCGTGAGCGAAACCGCCGGGCAGAATTATCGCGTCAGAATTCGCCAAGTCTTCTGATTGATGCCAGATGAATTCAACCGGCTGGTGAAGAACTTCGCTGATGGCGTAGAACGCGTCGTGGTCGCAATTGGATCCGGGAAAGACAACCACTCCAAATTTCATGCGCGGGCAGCTCCCTAAAGCGTTGTGGGGAGACTTATTTTAACACAGCCGCGCGAAAAGCTGGGGCGGTGGCGGGATCAGAGTCAGCGGCGGCGTTTTTTTGGCGGGCGTCGCGATCTTTTTCTGGCTGGCTTTACTGCCGTTGCTGCAGAGGCGAGTTCGCGACGTTTTTTTGAGGCCCAACCGGGTTTGTTGAGCTGGCGGCCGCGGGCGATTCCCAAAGCATCGGAGGGAACATTTTCGGTAATGGTGGAACCGGCGGCGACGAACGCGCCATCTCCCACGCGGACGGGCGCGACGAGAGCGGAATCGCTGCCAATGAAAACCTTGTTGCCGATGGTGGTGGGATGCTTGCTGAAGCCGTCGTAATTGCAGGTGATGGTGCCGGCGCCGATGTTGGTTTTAGATCCGATTTTCGCGTCGCCGAGATAGGTGAGATGCATCGCTTTGGTGCCTTCGCCGATAGTGCTTTTCTTTACTTCCACGAAATTGCCGATGCGCGCGCCTGCTTTCAGATGAGTGCCGCCGCGCAAGCGGGCGAAGGGTCCGATGACCACGCGATCGTCGAGCCTGCTTTCCGACACCATGCAATGCGGCTCGATAACGACGTCGTTGCCAACAATCGTGTCGCTGAGGACACTTCCGGTGCGAATGATGCAGCGGGCGCCGATCCTGGTCTTGCCCAGCAGCTGAACGCCGGGCTCGACGACGGTATCTTCGCCGGCGACCACGTCGGGATCGATCAAAACGGTTTCAGGCAGCTGGATGGTTACGCCCGCATCCATAAGCGCCGCGCGCTTCCATTCGCGGAAGATGCGGTCGACTTCGGCGAGGTCGGCGCGGGTATTGCAACCGAGGACTTCGCGCGAATCGGCTGCGACCTGCGCGAGGACTTTTTCGCCTTTGGCGGCGAGAATGGCGACGGCATCGGTGAGATACAGCTCGCGATGCTTGTTGTTGGGCTTTACCTGGGCCAGCGCGGGCCACAATTTTTCGAGCGTGAAACAATAAATGGCGGAATTGATTTCGTTGATTTCGGATTGGTCGCCGGTCAATTGCGATTCTTCGACGATGGCGGAAATGGCGGTGTCGGATTTTCGCAGAATTCTGCCGTATCCGGCGGGCTCAGCAACCACGGCGGTAAGAACAGTGGCAGCGGCGCCGCCAGCCCGATGAGTGGCGAGCAGCGCCTTGAGCGTTTCGGGCCGAACGAGAGGCGCATCGCCCGGGAGCACGATGGCAATTTTGGCATTTCCCAGCGCGCGGCGCGCGACCTGCATGGCGTGACCGGTGCCGTGTTGTGGTTGCTGCAGAACGGCGGTTGCGCCAAACGGGGCTACGGTGGCGGTGACTTCTTCGGCCTGGTGGCCGACGACGGCGATGGTTTTTTTGGCGCCTAAGGGCACGCAGGCGCGGACGACGTGTTCAACGAGCGTTCGGCCACCGGCGCGATGCAGCACCTTTGCCAGGCTCGATTTCAAGCGCGTGCCTTTCCCGGCGGCGAGAATAACTACGGCAAGATCTTTATTTTTCATGGTATCGAAGCCAGTGTGTGGGAGCGAGCAGGATTTGGCAATGCGGCAAGATAGGGTTGGCGACGAATTACTAATCAGGGGTACTAATTTGTAGGTGTACTAATCGGCGGCGGGAGCGACCTGTCTGCGGCTGGTTCGAGCTCAGGTAACGAGGCTTCCGCGGTGGTGATGGTCCAGAGAGAGGGGTCGGCGAGCAGGCGGCTAACCAGCTGGGTGTGCAGGGCGTGCCCGGCTTTGTGGGCCTCGACGCGAGCCAGAAGCGGCAAGCCGACCAGGGCCAGGTCGCCGATCAGATCGAGCGCCTTGTGGCGGCTGAACTCGTCCGGGAAGCGGAGGGGCCCGTTCATGACGCCGCTCTCGGTTAAGACGATGGCATTTTCGAGCGAGCCGCCGCGAATCAGTCCCATGGCGCGCAGCGGTTGAATGTCGCGCTCGAAGCAAAAGGTGCGGGCCCGGGCCAGCAATTGGCGGAAGCTTTCCTCGTTGACGATCATTTCAAATTCCTGTTTGCCGACCAGCGGGATGGGGGAAATCAACGTAGCAACTGACGTGGAACTCGTTAGCGGGATAGATTCCGATGCGGCGGTCGCCCTCGATGACCTTCGAGCGGCTTCAAAACCTTGAGGAAGCGGCGCCTGCGACGCAGACGGCGGATACCGCAACGCTCGAGCATCTGCATGAAAGGCTCGGCGGAGCCGTCGAGAATGGGAATCTCGATGGAGTCGATGTCGATATAGATGTTGTCGATGCCGCAGGAATAGATGGCTGCGAGAAGGTGCTCGGTTGTTGAGAGCAGCACGCCTTGCTTCATCAAGCTGGTGGCGTAGCTGACGCGCGCCACGTTGTGGCCCTGGGCTTCGATGGGAAAATTGTCGAGGTCGATGCGGCGGAAGACGATGCCGGTCTCGGCAGGGGCGGGGGTCAAAGTCACATGGCCGTAAACACCGGTGTGGAGGCCGACGCCTTCGGTGCTGGCTGAGGAAGCGATGGTGGTCTGAAACATAAGCGGCAGGTATAGAGTAGCAAGTTGCAGGCCAACTCGGAGAAGCTTTGTGCAATGTAATGAATGGTTTAGTCGCGATGTGACCGTGAACAAATGACATGGTGTGGTTAAATGGCATCGAAATCGATGGTTGGCGTGTCTTAACGTGCCATTTTGAAACATCGGCGAGAATGTCGAGAGAATTCTGGGCGGGCTTCCCTTGTCTCACGACACGCGTCAGACATTAGACGACAAGAAAAGCAGTGCTATACTTTAATGGATTTCCAACAGGTGGAACGATGAATCGAACGGCGCGCGTTGGCCTGATCTGTGTATCGCTGGCGATATTCCTCTATGCCGGGATTGGTCATGTCCTGGGGCGGACTCCGGACGACAAAGCCTACAAATCGCTGACGGTGTTTGGCGAAGTGCTGCAGAAGATCCAGAACGATTATGTCGACGAGCCGAATATGCGCACGGTCACGGCCGGATCGCTGCATGGCCTGCTCGAATCGCTGGACACCCAATCGAGCTACCTGACTCCTCGCGAGTACGACGAATACAAAAAGAAAACCCAGAACGCCGGAACGGGCGAGAGCGGAATTACGCTGAGCAAGCGGTTCGGGTACATCATTGCGATTTCCATCCTGCCGGACAGCCCGGCGGAAAAAGCGGGCATCCACAGTGGTGATATTTTCGAGTCTATCGGGGGATTTACCACCCGCGATATGTCCGTGGGGCAGGCGAAGAACCTGCTGACCGGGCAACCGGGCATAGCGGTGAAAGTGGCGGTGATCCGCAGAGGGAAAGCCACACCCGACGACGTGGACGTGGTTCGCGAAAAGTTCACACCGGTAAAGATGACGGTGCAGAAGGGTGACAGCGACACGCTTGTTTTGCGACTGACGTCGCTGGACGCGGGACGCGCGGAGGAAGTGCGCACCCGGCTGCTGGATGCGCAAAAGCAGGGCGTGCACAACGTCATACTGGATTTGCGAAATTGCGGGCGCGGGCCGGTTTCCGAAGCGATTGCCATCGCGCGCTTTTTTGTGCCGTCGGGCACGCTGACGACGCTGCGCGGACAAACGGCGTCGACGCAGGTTTTTTCCGCCGAACCGAAGCAGGTAATCTGGAAGACTCCGGTGTCGGTGCTGATTGACGGAACGACCTCGGGCGGGGCGGAAGTGCTGGCGTCGGCCATCGTGGCCAATCATCGCGGCAACGTGGTTGGCGAGCGCACCTTCGGGCTGGCGTCGGAGCAGAAATTGATTACGCTCGACGACGGGTCAGCGCTGATTCTGACGACTGCGAATTACTACAATCCTTCCGGGAAATCGATTTTGGAAGAAGGGGTAGCTCCAACCGAGGTGGTGCACGCCACGCCGGATGATGATTCTGACGTGGACGACAGCACTCCGGACACAACACCCAAGAAAGACGATCAGGGTCCGCGGCCGCTCTCGCCGGAGGATCCGATTTACCACAAGGCGCTTGACCTGTTGAAGGCTCCGGTCAAGAAGGCCGCTTAACCTTCGGTGCCTAGAAGTTCCTCAGCACACGGCCGCGCGTTCACGCGTTCCGGCATCTTCAAATTAGCGATCTTGGCGGGAATGCTGTCGGCCTGTTTAGCGGGCTGCAAGACTGCGCGCCAGAAACCGCTGCGTGCGGAAGACATTCACCGCATCACGCATGAATTTGTGGTGGCGGCGAATTCGGTGGTGCCGCCGGGCTCGGAAGTTCACGGAGAGGTCGGCGCGTTTGACAAGGTGGCCAACTCAGCGGACCGCCTGGAAATCCACATGTTGGCCAAACGCGAGAGGCGGCGCGTATCCGCCGTCCGCCGTCAAGGTCATGCAGGCGCTGCACAGCATCGCTACGACGCACGGCTTGACGCAAGATCCGGCAACCGAAAACGGCGACGCGATAGTTTTCAATTACCGCCATGGCGGAGTGATCACCCATTTAATTCACATCCATCTTGGAAATATGAACGAGACGCGGCAGCCCTCTACCGGCGCGGCAGCCGCAAACAACCGGGCCGCGCGGCTGGCCATCATTCTGGATGATCTGGGAAATGATCAGGCGGCTGCGGAAGCGATTTTCGCGCTGCCCTATCCGCTGACCATTTCAATCCTGCCAAATCGCCCGCACTCGCAAGAGATCGCCAACCAGGCGCATCGCCGCGGATACCAGGTAATGCTGCACCTGCCGATGCAGTCGGTGGGGCAAGAACATCCCGAGGCGCAGGAACTGCGCTCCAATATGTCGGCCGCGGCGGTAACCAGACTGGTGAATGGGTTTCTGAAAAACGTCCCGGGAGTGGTCGGAGTGAACAATCATCAAGGCTCGGAATCCACCGCGGACCCGAAGTTGATGGCGGAATTGATGCCGGTGCTGCAGGGAACGCAAACTTTTTTATATAGACAGCCGCACCAGTGCGGCCACCGTGGCGTATGACACGGCGCAACGGCTGGGAGTGCGCGCGGGATTCCGCAACGTGCCGTTTCTCGACGATGTGGAAGAGGTAGGCGCGGTTCGCAAGCAGATCGAAATGGCTATCGCCGGAGCCGCAAGGAAAAACGAGGCGATCGCCATCGGGCACGCGCATCGGTCCACGCTGGAAGCGTTGAAGGAAACATTGCCGCAGGCTAAGGCTCAGGGAGTGAAGCTGGTATTTGCGTCGGAGTTGGTGGAGTAAGCGTGGGGCTCGCCTTGATGGAGCGGCCGTTTAGCCGGGTACAGGCGATGAATCAGATAGAAAAAAATAAATAGCAGCAGAAAATCAAACACGCTGGCTTCCGGGCCGGCGCTTCCTCCGGTAAGCCATGACGGTCCCTGCAGCGTTGCGCTGGAAAGGTGTCCGGGCAGGATCGCACCGCTGTCCGGAACAGAGTAGAGAAAGGTCTCGCCAAAATCGAAGGCCGCATGCATTCCCACGGCAAACCAGAGATTTCCAGTTCGCTTGAGAGTGAAGCACCACAGCATCCCCACCACAAAAACGGCGGCAACGCCGGCTGGAGTTTCACCTTCGTTTTGCCGATGCACATAGGCAAAAAGCAGCGAGAGCAGAATGGCGGCGGGCCAAAAGCCGATTCCGGAGGCAACGGTAAACAAGGAGTAGCCGCGAAAGAGAAATTCCTCAAACAAGCCGACGAAGAGCAGGCACAACGCCCACAACACCGCCCAGCGCAGAATCTCGGCGTCATGCAATGCCAGCGGACCGAAAGAATAGCCGTGAAACGCAGAGATCAGTCCCATCAGGAGGCTGATTTCCACAATTCCAAGTAAACAGCCCTGCCAGAATAATTTTCCAAAGGCGCCGCTTACCGGCAGGCCATACACGCCGATGGCACGATGCTCGACAAAAGACATCGCTAGGGCTGCGCCGAATACCGACACGAAACCGATCAATTCCGACAAAAAAATACTTCCGTAGGTGAAAACACCCGGAGTGGATTTCCAGAATTGCATCGAGACGGTTTTCAAGCCAAGGAAAAGGGCCACCACAATCGCCGCGTATATCAGCAAACGCCAGCCCGCGCGCAGGCCATCGGCATTCAGAAAGAGCTGGCCGATGATTCCGCCGCGAGGCGCGTCGTGGGTTGTGGGAGCGGGGGGCGTCGCTGTGGACTGCTGATTCTCCATGAACGTCTTTCTCTAGTATGAGACGGGTGTTGCACCTGCACGTAAACAGCGCGCGGCTTGCTTCACATACCTACTTCACGTCCTGCTTCACGTACTTCGGCGATTCGCCTTTCGACCAGGGATCGTAAGTGTGCGCGAAAACCAGGCGCTCCGCCAACGGGGGATGACTGTAGAGCCAGAAAGTAATGAACGCAGGCGGATTAGGATCGGAAAGGTCCAGTTCTCCTAGCACTTGAAAACCGTGCGCGGCTACTTCTTCGGAGTTGGGCACGATGCCATGAATAATTTCCAGGCCATAAACGTCGGCGGCGTGCTCCTGCATGCGGCTGAAGCCGTTAGCCACCGGAGAAGAGATGAAAGTCAGGATTTGAAAAATCAACAGGATTACCGCGAGAGAGGCCCAGTCTTCGGAGCCGTAGATTCTCCACTCAGCGCCCCAACGATGCAGGGCCCAGTGCAAGGCGCGAAACATGATGTAGAAAGCCAGCAGCAAGGCGACGCCAAAGAATGCAAAGCCGGTGGCTACGTGGCCCAGCACGTAGTGGCCGAGTTCGTGGCCCACGATAAAGAGCGCTTCGTCGTTGGTGGTCTTGGCGATGGTGGTATCCCACATGACTACGCGCTTGGACGCGCCGAATCCGGTGACGTAGGCATTGATGGCGTTGGTCTTCTCGCTGGCGCGCATCAGAAAAATGCGATCGGCGGGGATGGGAACGCCGGCGCGCTGGGTGAGATTTTCGATGGAGGCGACCAGTTGAGGATACTGGTTGCCGAGAGGTTCAAAGTGATTGAAGAGCGGATCGATGAACCAGGGGCTGATGAAAAATAGAAAAAGGAGCAGCACAAGCGACGCCACCCAGGAATAAAACCACCAACGCCGGGGGCTGCGCCGCATGGCAACGTAAAGAACCATCACCAGCAGGATGGCCAGGCCGACGCCCAATGCTTCCGCCTTCAACCAGTCCACCAGCCAGGAGCCCCAATGCTGAACGGATTGCTCGTAGCGCAACGAGAGGGAGTGCCAATAGATGCGCAGGGGCAGATCGAACAGGTCAATGGTGAGAATCAACAGGGGCACAAATACCAGACATTGAATCCATTTGCGGTCGCTGACCGATTCGGCCCAGTCGCGAAATTTTACGGCCACGCCCAAGCGCAGGATTAACAACAGAACAAGAGCCCCCAAAAAATAGGAAACGAAATATAAAGTGTATCCAACGCGCGAATAAGAGACGGCCTTTTCGTACCGCTCGCGCGACAGGGTGTACTGCTCGGTTTCAGCCTGGTTGCGCGATGACGATTGCCGGGATGTGGAGGACGAAGCGGCGCCAGACTGCGAAGAGTTCTGCGCTGGTTTAGCGGGGCCGCCGGCCTGCGCAGACATGCTTGCCGACGCGAAACACAGCGACAGCAGTAATACACGGGCGAAACGGTGAGCGCAGACACACCGCTTCATAAGACCTCCTCGCGTAAGACAATGAAGCCCGTGCAGAAAGATCCTGCACGCGCGGCGAGTATGCCGCACGGCCGCCGGTTACGCAATAAGCGCCGGGGAAAGAGGGCGCAGAGAAAGTTGGACGAGCAGTTTTGCAATAGGATAGCGCGGCGAATGAGTATTACGGCAGTGCGGCGCCAGCAGGATGGGCGGTCTTGAGACAGTAGTTGCGAACCGCTCCGCCGCTGGCGACGCCGATGTGCACGATGGATGTCCAGCGCTCCAGCTTGTGATGATTGTAGCGATGAAAGAGATAAGCAGCTCCGATGGAGACGCCGGTGGCGCCGGCTTCGATGAAGGCAAAGCCAACGTGATTGTCGACGGCTTCGTTGGTCAGAAAAATCTCCTGGCGGCCGCGGCGGCGCATGTTGAGAGTCGAGAAGTAATCGAGGGTTCGGGAGGCAGCTACGCCGGTAAACAGCAGATCGTTTTCGCGATCCCAGAAACGGTGTTCGCCCGATCGGACGTCAAGTTTCGGAGTGGAATTCGAAACGCTCTGAGCGGTCCTGTCCGGCACTTCCAGCGACAGATTTTGTTGGCCATAGAGGCTGCTTGCGCCGCAGGCGAGAAACAAAAGTACCGCGGAAAAGAGTACCGACTTCAACATGGAACCCCTGACCGCCCTAACCGTAAATGGGAGCGGCGGCTTTCTGTGCCTTGCCAGTATAAGATGCCGCGAGCGCCAACGGGCGTTACCTGATTCGCACGGCGGGGGCGCAGTAAAATTGGCGCGCGCGGAACTTCGGGGTATCGTGGAGTTTCAACGATTTGACCGGCATGAGGTGAAGAAATGTCAGGCCGAATATCCATGAGCAGAGTTTTGAAGACAATCTTCGCGGGGGCGGTACTCTTCGGGGCGACGGTGTCCGCACAGGCTGTCCCGCGCCAGAATGAGCCTTCACAAAATCAATCTACATCTGATGCGCCGTCGCAAAACATCGCCGAGGCAGCTCGCCGCTCGCGCGAACGGGCGAAAAACGCCACGAAACCATCCAAGGTAATCACTGACGACGATCTGGATAAGAAAGGTGTAAAGCCTGGGCAGCAGGGGCTGACGATGGACGCCCCCGCGCAACTGGAGGCGCAGCCGCCGACACCGGGCGCAGTGGCCGCTGCTAAGGAAGCGCTGGCCGCAGCGGAACCAGCGGCCGAAGTGGCTCCCTCAGACGATCCCGAAGTCGTCAGTTTGAAGGAGCAGATAGCCGACGCCGAAAAAGATGCGGATCTTGGCAAGCGCGAGCTTGCGCTGCAGCAGGACACCTATTTGTCCAATGCGGATCACGAACATGATGCCGCCGGGAAAGCCAAGGTCGACGCATTGCAGCAACAGATTGCCGACAAGCAACAGGAAATCGACAAACTGAAGACGCGTCTGGCTGCCGCGCAAGAGTTGCATAAAACACCGCCGCCTCCCGCAAAGCCGGCGAATCCTCCAGCGAATCCGCCCGCCATGCCGGCCAACCCACCAGCAGCACCAGTTACTCCCTCACAACCGTAAGAGCGCAACCACAAAATCAGAAAGCTTCTAAGCAATCGCGGATGCGGATTTCCACATTGGGAAAACGCACCACTATATCTAGTAGTGTTTTTGCTTGACAGCGGAGGCGCTATCGGCGCAAAATCCGCGCAAATAAAATTTTCCTCGATAGAAGAGCGACGCGCTCAGGGGACCAAGTCAATTCCGGGGGGAATGATGCAATATCTGCCAGGATTCACGGTCCAGTGTATCAATCAATTGTGTGAAGCGCGCGGACATTGGCTGCGCGCGGATGCCACGGCGGCAACATCACATGAGGGCCGCTGTCCATGTTGTGGAGATTCCTTGCGAAACGTGCCGCCACCACTGGCGCCGCGCTTTCGGATGCGCCCGCGTCCTTTGACTTCGTATCGCCCGCCAATGCGACCGCGCTAATCCAGCGTTAGATTGGCGCGAGCTTCAAAAAAAACCGGTGTCCAACGTGTTGCGCGGCCCGGGAAGAATGACGCGGATTCAAACAGCAGTCCTCACGCGCCAAAAGGCGGCGGTTTGGAATGACAGGTTTGAGTGTGCGGCTGAGATATTGCCAAGATCAATAGAAGCTTTCAACGAGGCCCTTCTCGGCCACTTGCTCGTCGCTAAGCCACAGACCAGGGATATTTGCCGAGCCGAGCCGAAGAATATCTTCGAGCGCGCCGCGTACTTCGCGAAGCTCCAGGTTTACGCCGAGGCGCTCGAGTAATTCGATCAACAGGCGCGCGCCTTCCGCAAGAACCGGCTTGGGCATGATCCCCGAGCCATCGAGCCGCTGATATGTGACCACATAGATGGCCGAAAGACCTGCGCCGTGACGCACAATGTTGAGAAAACCGCGCGCGGGCGGCGCTGGTGGCGAGATTGCCAGCGCAGGCGAGCCATGCAACAGAGTATCGGGAGAAGCATGTGTTGAAGTTGAGGCTGGAATCGAACCGGAATTTGAAGGCGGCGTAGAGCATTCCACCGGGGACGGTTGCGCCGGAAGAATGTGGGCGCTCTGTTCCCATCCCAATGGGGGATTGCTCATTCGCCGGGGACCCCGCTATGACAAATTAATTTCAGCTGCAACCGCTGGTGCTGCCGCAATTTTCGCACTTGTAGCAGGCGCCGTTGGGAACCATGAGCATGCCGCACTCGGAACAAGTGGGAGCGCCCTCATGAGCGTTGCTGGGTTTTGAGGAAGCGCTCGGCACCGGCAGTGCGGCGAGGGCCTGCGCGACGACCGGCGCAGGAGCAGCAGCGGCTACAACGATTTCGGGAGCGGCAGCGCCGTTCAGCTTCAGATAATCCGCGGAGATGAAACGGCCGCCCAGCCAGCGCGCAATGTAGTCAAGCACGCTGGAAACGAAGCGAATCTTGGGATTCGCGGTGATGCCGGAGGGCTCGAAGCGGGTGTTGAGCAGCTTGTCGACGTACACCTTCAGCGGCACGCCGTATTGCAAGCCGATGGAAACGGTGAGCGCCAAGCCATCCATGATGCCGGAAAGCGTGGAGCCTTCCTTGGACATCTTGATGAAGATTTCTCCGGGACGGCCATCTTCATACATGCCCACGGTGATGTAGCCTTCGTGGCCGCCGATGCTGAATTTGTGGGTGACCGAGGCGCGCTCCGCAGGCATTTTTTCGCGCTGCGCGCGAGCGAACAGTTCCTGTTGCATGGCTTCCACCACTCCGGCCACGGGGCTGGCTTCGGATTTCTTTTCGTCTTTTTTCTGGCCGGCCGCGGATAACGGCTGCGAGCGCTTGGAATTATCGCGATAGATGGCCACGGCCTTCAGGCCCAGCTTCCAGGATTCGATGTAGGCATCCATCACGTCTTCGACGGTGGATTCTTCGGGCATGTTGATGGTCTTCGAAATGGCGCCGGACAGGAACGGCTGCGCGGCAGCCATCATGCGAACGTGGCCGGTCCAAGCGATAGAGCGGCCGCCGCCCGCGGGAGCGAGCGAGCAGTCGAACACCGCAAGATGCTCGGGCTTCAGATAGGGAGCGCCTTCGATCTTGCCGTTCTGATCGATGTGCGAAACGATTTCGCTCATGTGCTCGGGCGTGTATCCGAGGCGCATCAAAGCTTCGGGAACGGTGTTGTTGACAATCTTGATCAGGCCGCCGCCGACCAACTTCTTGTATTTCACCAGGGCCAGGTCGGGCTCGATGCCGGTGGTGTCGCAATCCATCATGAAACCGATGGTGCCGGTGGGAGCGAGCACGGTGACCTGGGCGTTTTTGTAGCCGAATTTTTCGCCGTGAGACAAAGCGGCGTCCCACGATTCCTGCGCGGCCAGGAAAAGTTCGGTCTGCACATGGTCCGGCTTAATGCCGCGCATCGCGTCGCGATGCATGCGAATGACGTCGAGCATCGGCTCGCGATTCACGGGATAGCCCGGGAAACGGACCCATGCTTTCGGCCACGCGCGCGGATTGGGCGTAGGCTTCGCCGCACATCAGCGCGGTGATGGCGCCGGCCACGTCGCGGCCTTCGTCGGAATCATACGGCAGCGCCATGGACATGAGCAGCGCGCCAAGATTGGCGTAACCGAGGCCCAGCGGGCGGAAGTTGTGGGAATTTTCCCCGATCTGCGGCGTCGGGTAGCTGGCGTTATCCACCAGGATTTCCTGCGCGGTGATGGTGACGTCCACGGCGTGTTTGAAGGCGGAAACGTCAAACTGGCCGCCGGTATTCACGATACTTCATCAGATTGAGCGACGCCAGATTGCAGGCCGTATCGTCCAGGAACATATATTCGCTGCAAGGATTCGAAGCGTTGATGCGCGCGGTGTTCTTGGAAGTGTGCCAGCGATTCACAGTGGTGTCGTATTGCATGCCGGGATCGCCACAGTGCCAGGTAGAGTCGGCAATCTTGAAGAGCAGGTCGCGAGCCCGCAGTTTATCGGCGGGCTGGCCGTCGATCACGTTCTTGGTCCACCAGTCTTTATCTTCCGCGGCGGCGCGCATGAAATCGTCAGTGACGCGCACGGAGTGATTGGCGTTCTGGAAGAAGATGGAGCTATAGGCGTCGCCGTCGATGGCCGAATCGTAGCCCTGCTCGATGAGCACATGGGCTTTGCGCTCTTCCTTACGCTTGCACTCGATGAACTCCACGATATCCGGGTGGTCGATGTTGAGGATCACCATCTTAGCGGCGCGACGAGTTTTGCCTCCGCTCTTGATTACGCCGGCAAAGGCATCAAAACCCTTCATGAAACTGACCGGGCCGGAAGCGATGCCGCCGCCCGAGAGAGTTTCCTTGCTGCCGCGCAGGCTGGAGAAATTCGTTCCGGTTCCGGAGCCCCACTTGAAGAGCATGCCTTCCGTGCGCGTCAAGCCCATGATCGATTCCATGGTGTCGTTGACGGAGTTGATGAAGCACGCCGAGCATTGCGGCTTGGGCTGCACGCCGACGTTGAACCACACCGGCGAATTGAAAGCCATTTTCTGCTCGACGAGCAGGTGAGTGAGCTCATCGCGAAAAGCGTCGCGCGAATCGTCATTGGCAAAATAGCCGCCTTCTTCGCCCCAGCGGACAATGGTGTCCACTACGCGCGCGATCAACTGGCGCACCGAGCCTTCACGCTCCGGCGAACCGGGCTTGCCGTGGAAATATTTACTGGTGACGATGTTGGTGGCGGTTTGCGACCAGCCTTTGGGGACTTCCACGCCCTCCTGGCGGAAAATGGTCACGCCCTTTTCGTTTCCGATCAAGGCGGTGCGCTGTTCCCATTCGACCAGATCGAAGGGAGACTTCTTGCCGTCCGTGAAGTACCGCTCGAAAAACAAACCGTTGCCGGCGGAAGACGAATTCGTCCCCGTCGTTGTGCCCGTTTGCAGCGATTTGCCGTTCAGTGCAGTCTTCACAGTGGCCATCAGTTCCTCCAACGCGTAAGGCTCCCGTGGGAGGGAATCCTATAATTTTACTCCTCTGCAACTCGCAGTGCAGAGGCCGGTGCCCCAGCGAAAATAGCGTGAAACGCGAATGCTCTGCCAGGAGGACTGGTAAACGGCGCCAGCCCGCGTAGCAGGTACCGCGCCCAAATACGGGCGCGGAGCTGGACTTCGCGCTCGGTTTTTTCTGTGAACCCGGCTTGGTATCGTCCAACTCCAAACACGCCGTGGTGATCGCTCGACTTTGGCGCGTTTGGGGAGTGCACGTCCCCCGAATCTGGATTCGCAGTATCGACCCGCGCGAAATAAGTGTCAAGCAAAAATAGCAGATGAAAAGAAAAAAGTCGCAAAATGTTCGAGTGACTGTGATTAATCTGTCTATAAGTAGTGGTACGTTTCTCGGTATCGTCATAGGCCTCAAACACTTAGAAAAAAAATACAATTGCGCCGGTCGTGAACGCACGCGAACTTCGCGTACAAGTCATTCCATCCTTCCAAAACGGTGTGCATCAAATTAGCTATGGCACAAAGCTCGTTTACTTTTCGCTGGCGGCATTCATTTTATTTGCGCCGGCGTTTCTTCGCGCACAGGAAAAGCTCACCACCGATCACCCCGTCGATGATGTCGTCGGCGTACGGCAGACAAACTGAAGATCAACGGAATTCCGAATCCCGGAAAAATCAATGACGAGCTGTATCGCGGCGCGCAGCCGAATGAGCAAGGGCTCGAAGAACTAAAAAAACTGGGAATCACCACCATCATCGATCTGCGCGCGGAAGATCGCCCCAAATCCGAATGGGAAAAGAAAGAAGCCGAACGACTGGGCATGCACTTCGTGCATATTCCCATCGCCGGTTTTGCGGCGCCGACCAATGAAGAGGTGGTGCAATTTCTTTCGCTGGTGCGCGATGCGCACAAAGCGGCCCTCCGCAGAAAATTTTCGTGCATTGTCTGCTGGGTGAAGATCGCACCGGCGTGTTTATCGCCACTTATAGAATGAGTGTTGATAAGTGGCCCTCGACGCAAGCCATGCGCGAAATGAACAATTTCGGCTTCAACGGCTTCTGGCATCCGGCGATGAAGGCCTTCGTGCGGGATTTTCCCGCGCGGTTAACCTCCGCACCGGCTTTGGCGGCCTCTGCAGGACTCCAAGTCACCACCTTCCCCCATCGTGCCGGCTCCAAAATCCAACTAACACTTGTGTTAGCAGACTCGTCCCGATTTGGGACTTTCGTTTCGCACCTGACGAACAGGGTATTCCCGGTAGTACGGACCGTACCCTTCTCGCCTGCGAACGCGCGTCGTGTAATTGACGGTGAACAAGAGCGCGACGAATGATCCTCCGGCTGTGCAAGCCGTGCCTGGACCCGCGCCTGGAAGGCTACCGTGCAAGTCGGCCGTTACGAAATTCTGGAAATTATCGGCAAGGGCGCCAATAGCCGCGTGGCGCGGGCGCACGATCCTATGATCGGCCGCTTGGTGGCGATCAAGCTCCTCGCTCCGGAATTCGCCGAGGGCGAAGCGCGCCAGCGATTCCTGCAGGAAGCCCGCGTTGTCGGGCAACTCTCCCATCCTTCGATCATCACCCTGCACGACATGGGCATTGAAGAATCGACCTCCACGGCCTACTTGGTCATGGAATATCCTGGCCGGACAGCCACTCGATCGCATCCTGGAAAAAGGCAGCGTGCCGATGCCGCGCGCATGCGCCTGGGTTGCGGAAGTAGCCACCGCGCTGGGTGCCGCGCACCGCAAAGGTGTAATTCACGGAGACATCAAGCCGGCCAATATTCTGATCACCGAAGACAATCGCGTAAAACTGATGGATTTCGGCATGGCTCGCCTGACGGCCCGCGAATCTGCCGGCAACTCTCTTTCCGGCACGCCCGCTTATTGGTGCCCGGAACAAATCATGGGCAAGCCGCAGGACGCGCGCTCCGATCATTTTCTCGCTCGGAGTTGTCCTGTACGAGCTGGTGACCGGGCAGGCGTCCATTCGACGCGGACACGCTGCAGGGCGTTTGCAATCGTGTGCTGTCGTCCGTGCCGTTGCCGCCCTCGCAGGCCAACTCGTCGCTACCGACCGGATTTGACGAACTGGTCGCTCGCTGCCTGGCGAAAGATCCCAGCGCGCGTCTATGCGTCGGCGGACGACCTGGCCAACGATTTGTATCCTTTCGCGCGGCGTAAACGCTGACCGCGCAGATCGGTTGCTCAACCCATGAGCCGGCGTTGAGCTTCGGATCGCGCGCTGCCAAGCTCCTGCGCTCCGCTTAATACATCCGCACGGATTCTTGTCCAACTCTTTCCTCGGTATTCCACTTAGCTCGCGGAACAGGTACGGAAGTCCTTTCCAAATCGGGACCATCGGGTCATTTCCAACCGCAAAGTGCAGGCCTGCAATAGTCCGTCATAGCAAAGGCGGAACGCTCGCTCGCCTGGCGAAAATACCAATGACTACTCCGCAGGGTCGATACGAATTTATCGAAACGTTGGGCACCGGTGCCACCAGTCGCGTGGACAAAGCGCGCGACACGCTGCATCGGCCGCACCGTCGCGCTGAAAACATTTCTTCACGGCTTCGGGTCCAGTGACGTGCAAAAACAATTTCTCCGCGAAGCGCAAATCATCGGACGTCTGGCGCATCCGTACATCGTCGGCCTCTACGACGTCGGCACGGACTCCAACGGCGTGCCGTATTTCGTGATGGAGTATGTCGAAGGGAAAGACGCTGGAGAAGGTTCTTGATGCCGGTCCGCTGCCGCTGGAAAAAGCCGTGATGTGGGCCACGGATCTGTCTGACGCTTTATCGCGCGCGCATCGCGCCAGAGTGATTCACGGGGACGTCAAACCGGCCAACATCCTGGTCACCAAAGACGGCCAGGTAAAGCTGGGTGATTTTGGTATCGCGCGATTCGCGACGCAGGTTTCTACGTCGGGAAGCCTGATGGGCACGCCGGCTTATCTATCTCCGGAACAAATTCAGGGGCAAACCCAGGACACGCGCTCCGATCTATTCTCGCTGGGCATCATCCTGTATCAGATGACCACCGGCGTACGGCCGTTCAACGGCAGCTCGGTCAGCGCAGTATGCGCGCAAATCGTGTCGATCACTCCGCCGCCGCCTTCACACCACAATCCCAGCTTGCCGCTGGCGTTCGATCACGTGGTGATGCGGTGCCTGGCAAAGAGATCCCGCCGCTCGCTATGCCACGGCCGAAGCGCTGCGTGCGTCCTTGTATCCCTTTGGCGGACGGTAACGAAGCGCCGCGGCGGTTTCCGCGGAGCCAGCTCAGCAATCAACTCAACCGATCGCAGCGCACTCGAAGTGTGGGCGGCAAGCGCGGTGCAGACCTTGAGCGCGTCGATGAAGGACACGTCACGCGATTTCCCCGCAACGATGGCAAGAATCTTCCAGCTCGCAGTCCGCCTGGTGGAATCGCCCGCTGGCAACGCAGAGATTTGTGGGCCGCGGGTACAGCGGCCTTGGTGCTTGATATCCCTGGTGCCCATCGCGCGTGCGTTGCGAAACCATGCGCATCAGACGCGCGGTACGTCAGTCGTTGCCATTCCCGCACGTCCGGTGGCTAGCAATCCTGCGACGCGACCTCCGGTCACTTCGAACACAGCGATGATCAATGTCAGCTCGTCGCAGACGCTGGAGTCCGCGGCGCGCAATACCGATGCCGCGAGCGACAGCACTTAAAGGATCTTTCAGCGAAGCACCAGGAGGAAATCGCGGCGGCATCCGTGATGATGACAGCCCGCATTCGAACGCCATCCGGTGACGGCAGCCAAGCCGTCATCGCGAGCCGAAATAGGCCGCGGCACTGAAGAGCAGCCTTCCAGTGTTTACCCCAGGCATGCTGCTCAGCCCATCGCTGGTGAAAACTCCGCGCACCGACGGTGGCGCAGACCATACTGCGCATCGACATCGTTTCGGGAGTCGACGGACCAGACCCTGGCCATTTATTCCGGGGACGAACTGCTGCTGACAACTCCGTTGCAGCCGGCGCATCTGGGCGACACGCTGCGCTTCAATTGCCCGATCAGCGCGGGCGAACACGCTCTGCGAGTGGTGCTATACCGGGGAGACAAGACCGTGCTGATGCACAAAGAAAACAATTCGGAGCTGCATGCCGACGGCACCAACAATATGCAAGTGCGCGTAAATCGCAAGGCGAAGATGCTAGTGAAGCACGAGACTTCCCTGGAAGTGGTGTGGCCCAGCAGCACCGCGGCGACGATGTGACGAACAATCCCGGATTTAAGCCCGCGGGTGGATTGGCGCTGCGATAATTTTAAGAGGGCGATGTTCGAACGCGTAGATCGGTAAGGCGGCTATTCGTAGCGCAGAGCTTCGACGGGGTCGAGCTTGGCGGCTTTCATGGCGGGCCACACGCCGAAGACCAATCCGACGCTGACGCTGACGACAGATCCGGCGGCGGCGGCCCACAGCGGCACGCTGCCGTGCCATTCCAGCGTCATGCGAATCAGCATCACCAGTCCGTTGACGAGGATCAGCGCGATGATGCCGCCTGCTCCGGTAAGCGTCATGGCTTCCAGCAAGAAATTGCCAGGTGATGTCGTTGCTCTTGCGCGCCGATCGCTTTGCGGATGCCGATTTCGCGGGTGCGCTCGGTGACGCTGACCAGCATGATGTTCATCACGCCGACGCCGCCGATCAGCAGTCCGATGGAACTGAGCACGACCGTGGCGAGCGCGACCATCCCGACGATGCTGTGGAATTGCTCGCACCTGCATGCTCGCGCGGTCTCGAATCGCGAAATTGTCTTTGGCGTTGTAGGCGACGTTGCGGCGGCGGCGCAGAACTTCGGTGACCTGGTCGACGGCCTGGTCGAGCATGTTGGGATACGCCTGGACGCGAATCTGATTTTCGTAAGCGCCGGGATAAACTTTGTGGAAAGTGTTGTAGGGAATCAGGACGCGGCGGTCTTCGTCGCCGATGCCAAAACCGCCTTTGGGCTTTTCGACCACGCCGATGACCTGGAAATCCGATCCGTCGATCATGACGTCTTTGCCGACGGCCGGCGCCTTCCGGGAATAAAACCGGCGCGACATTTTCGCCGAGCATGACGACTTTTTCGCTGTGAAGATCGTCGCCTTCACTGATGAACCGGCCGGAGAGCACCGCGGCATTGGCGTAGACCTGCGCCAAAATTCGGTTGCACGCCGCGGAAATCGATGGCCGGTGACTTCGCCGGCTTTCGTGCGGATGGTGTGCGTTTTCTCCCACCAGTCAGATATACGGTGACATTTTTTATCGCCGGGCAGCTTTCCTTCATCGCGTCCGCGTCCGTCGAGCGTGAGCGGTTTGCGCAAGCGCTCTTCCAGCGGGCGGCTGTTGCCGTGCGGGCCCTGATCCCAGCGGGAAACGAACGCGGTGTCCGCGCCGAACTGTTTGATATTTTCCTGGATTTGTTCGTCGAATCCGGTGATCAGCGCGGACACCAGCATGATGACGCTGACGCCCAAGCACCACTCCGAACACGGTGAGCGCGCTGCGCATTTTGTGCGCGCGGAGCGTATCCATCGCTTGCTTCAGATTTTCGCCGTGTGACTGGGCCATATTTCTGCCTTAACCGTCGGCGCGAAGCGCTTCGATAGGATCGAGCTTCGCGGCGCGCATAGCAGGATAAATTCCGAAGAAAAGACCGACAGCGGTGGAAACGCTCAGCGAAATAATCACCGCGCTCATCGGAGTCTTCACGGGAATGGGAGTGACGGCGCGAACCAAAGCGCACGATGCCGTACGCCAGAGCCAAGCCCATCATTCCGCCCACCGCGGCGAGCACCGCGGATTCGGTCATGAACTGCAGCACGATGTGCTTTCTGCCTGGCTCCCAGCGAGCGGCGCAAAGCCGATCTCGCGAGTTCGCTCGGTAACGCTGGCCAGCATGATGTTCATGATCACGATGCCGCCCACCACCAGAAACACGGCGGTCAAGCTCACCGCCACGGCGAAGAGATTGCCGGTAATCTGCTGCCACAAGGCCATGATGGATGCGGAGCCAAACACCGCAAAATTTTCGGGCTTGTCGTAAGGGAGATGGCGCCAGGCGCGCATCAACATGCGCGCTTCGTCCTGCGAAGCGTCCATGATCTCGGCGTTTTGAGCCTGCACGAAAATGGTCAGCCAATCGTTCTGCTTGTGCCAATCCTTGTAGTAGGTGGAGAGCGGAATCAGAATGTAGTTGTCCTGCGATTGGCCGAAAGCGCGTAGCCGATCTCGGTCGGCCACGCCGACCACTTCGTAGGTATTTCGTGCCGGCGCGGATGCGTCTTGCCGATGGGATCGACGGTGGGGAAAAATTTCTTCACCACGTCGGTGCCGATGAAGCAGACCGGCGCGTGATGGAGTTCGTCGCCTGGTCAGAAAGCGGCCCGGGGACAGGTTCATATTGCGAATGTCGGCGTAATTGGGAGTGACGCCAGTCAGATCGGTGCTTTCCAGCAGGATAGTTGCCGGAGCGCACGTCCATGGTGCGATCTCGGTGCCGGCCACGTTGGCCGCGGTTTTCATGGTGTCGCGCAGGCGCTCGTACTCTTCCAGAGTGACCAGGGGGCGCTTCTGAGCTTTGATCCAGGCGTCCTGGCTGGTGATAATGCCGAAGCGGTCGACGAGGTACACGTTGGCGCCCAGGTTGGCGACCTTGTCGGCGACGTAGAAGTTGAGCCCGGCGACAACGCTCATAACCGCAACGAGGGTGGCCACCGCCAGGATCACGCCCAGTAAAGTCAGGAAACTACGCAACTTATGGGCGCGCAGGGCATCCACGGCCAGGCGCAACGTCTCGAAAGTGGTCACCAAAGCGCCCGCTAACCTGCCGCGACGCTTCGCAACGGAACCGGCCGGAACCTTGACGACTGGTAAGCCGGTCAGACGGTCGATAGGAGTTACACCCAGAAAGGCCTCCGAGGGTCACTGAGAAAGACGGTAAGCAAGCCGGAATCGTTCCCTGAAATCTCTATTTATTAGACGCACGAAACGGGGCTTTTATTACCGGATCCTACGCGTTATTAACTCAGCTATTTTAACCCGGTTTAAACAATTGGATAAGTAGCTTATCAGGGTCTGGCGGAGTCCTACAGATGGGAGGCACATCGAGGCGGACGGTCAGGAGCGGGCCTGGTAAGCACGTGTGATCGAAGCGGCGTCATGACCTTCAAGGCAAAAACTCGTGCAACAATTGAGAGAAGGACGGAATCCTATATGCCCGGTGCGATTCGCATACTGAGCCGATGCGCACTGCCATTCTTATCTTTGCGAGCGTCGTGATCGTCGCAGGTGCTCGCAGTGAGTACCCGCAAGATGCCACGGCTCCCCATCCCCCGGACAAGCAGTGGGACCATGCCCTGTTTGACCGGGTCATCGAAAACCAGAAAAAAAACGATGCCGCCATGGATTCTTACGAGCGAATCGAGCGGGTCGAGGTTCGCAAAACCACCGGAGAAGGTCAGATCACACGACGTCAGAAATTTCGCGTGTGATTCCTGCCGGCACGGGGGCAGCCCATCTCCCCGTAGGGCCGGACGGCAAACCTGTGGACCCTGCGTACCGGCTGGAGCTTGAAAAACTGGAAAAAGCGCTGGTATGGGCTTCGGAAACGGGCCACGCACAACACGAGGCCTACGAGAAAATTGCGAAGAAGAGGAAAGACCGCGAAGAGCTTATCGGAGCCGCGCGAACTGCGTTCGTCTTCACCTACATCGCCAGGGAACAGCGCGAGTCCCGCACCTTGTTGAAATACCGGATGACTCCCAATCCGGCTTTCAAACCAACTTCTCGCGCGACGTCGATCTACACGCGGGTGCGCGGCACAGTGTGGATCGATGAGACATCCGGCGAACTCGCGCGCATCGACGGAGAAGTGATGGAGGATATTTCTCTCGGTTTATTTCTTGCCAAAGTCTACAAGGGCAGCCATTTCATGCAGGAGCGTTATGAGATGGTTCCCGGGCTGTGGTTGCCGTCTTTTTCGCAATACGATTTCGACGGACGCAAGTTTCTGGCGAGTTTTTCGCTGCACGAACGCACTTTTTATTCGAAATACCGGCTGGTCGGAAGCCCAAGCGAAACGCTGACGCTGGTGCGTTCTGAATTGCAGCAGCTGAAGTGATCGCATCACGTTGCGCTTGATAGCGAATTCGGCATACCAGCTGCGCTAAATCGCAATACCTCGCGCTCCGCAGGCGGTCCGGTCGCGGATGCAGCCGTGGTCACATTCAGTGACACTTTACTATTCGGTTTCGGCCTTCCCCCCAACAGCCGCCTTTCTTATAATTAGAAGGCCTGGCCCGGGTGCGGTCGTGTGGATTGCGTCGCGCAAGAGAGCTGTTCCCAGCGGAGCGCGGAGAACCTTGAATGTGTCCGGTCGTGGTTTCGTGATGAACTTTCGCTGGAATAAATTTAGCACTCGATGCCGGATCGTATTGTCATGCCTACTGTTGGGCCTGTTCGCAGGCTTGCCGACGGCTTCGCGGGCGCAAACATTCGCTGATCTACGATCGATCAATTTTTCTCCGGCCGGCGATTTGCTGCCTCCCTGGCTCGGGCGGCCCGCCCCTTTTGGAAGATTCGCTGCGAACCGTTGTGTAACGTCGATTCCGTCGCCCACGCTTGGAAGCGGGGACTACCAAGTCATTGACCGTATTGCCTCGCACCTTGCGGCCACGCCGCTGTTTGTTGCCGAGCATCCCGGGGGAAAATATTCCGTAGCGGAGCACTCCTGTTCCGCAGCCCAGAATGCGGTGGACGCTGGGGCGCCCGGAGGGCCGTACGCAATCCGTATGGGCGTGTTTTGCTCACCGGCCGAAACTTTGCCGGTTTCGCCCATATGCAGCACTCGGAGCGATGAAGTTTACATTCGGACGTGGGACATCTTGCGGCCGGCGATGGTGCAGCCGGAAAAAATAGTTAGCAGCGAGCGAAGCGGCCAAAACTTTCAATGGACGCCCGCGCTGATTCAGTCGGTAGAGTTCCTGCTGTTCGAACACGCCTTTCGCCTGGTTGACGATCCGTACCTGCGCTACCTGCTGTTTCACAAACCTTTCTGGCACGACTACGCAGTTTCCGCCGGACAGTTTGACATGTCCCGCTGGGGCGATGGCGATGACTTTCTGGTGAACTACATCGGCCATCCGATGCAGGGCGGAGTGACTGGAAACATCTACATTCAGAACGATCCACGGGCGCGCGCGCTGAAATTTGGAAAGTCCAGCGCCTACTGGCAAAGTCGCATGAAAGCCATGGCGTGGTCGGCGGTGTACAGCGCTTACTTTGAAATCGGGCCAGGGTTGAGCGAAGTGGCCATCGGAAATGAGGGCGGCTATACCTACACCCCAGGTTGTGGACATTACGTGTGCGACCGTCCCGGCTATAAACCGCCGACCAACAATACCGGCTGGGTGGATTTCGTCGTCACGCCGACGATGGGAACCGGGTTGATGATCCTGGAAGACAGCCTCGACCGGGAAATCATGGACCGCTTCTTCCAGGACGATTCCAGATTCGGCATCAAAGTAGTGCGGTCCATGTTAAGCCCCACGCACAGCATGGCGAATCTGCTGGCCGGCCGCGTGCCGTGGTTCCGTTTTTCCGATGACGCGCTGGAGAGGAGGGCCGCCTTCGGTCCGGCCGTCAATCCCCGGCTGGACAGCGATGAATCATGGAAATACGGACACCGCTGGAGCGCTGGACTGCACTACACCAACATCGATCTGCCGATGGATTGGCCAGGCTGCCCGGCCTGCCGGGTGCACAGTTCCGGGGCAGGCGCAACGATGGGCTATCGTTTGACCAAGCTGATTTCGTTTGATTCAGAGTTGAACGTATTTCCTGGTTCGGGCTCCTCGAATGGAAAATCGCGCGCGGAGGAATTTCTGGCAGGCGTGAAAATCGGACGCACGTTAGGTTCCTGGGGACTGTTCACCACGATGCGGCCAGGTTTTATTCATTACGAGAAAACATTGGTGCCCGGAAGCCAGATGGATTACGAAAGTGCCAACCGCTTCGCCTTCGACGCCGGCGGAGTGGTGGAATACTACGCGTCGTCGCGATCCACCATCCGCTTCGACATTGGCACGACGTTCGTGCGCTACCTGACTGGCCATCCCGATCCGCGTCAATTGCCGCAGACAGTTTTATCCGACGACTACATCACCACGCAGGGAAATTTCCATCTGGGCAGCGGATACGTTTTTAGATTTTAAACCGCCGAAATCGCCATTCGATCAGGCAGCACACACCCTAGGTACAGCCGACAATTTCGAAAGTGCCGGGCGGGATGGCCGCAGTTTGGCGGCAAGCTTTTCGCGCAGCCGGCGATGCGCGCGAAAGAGTCGCAAGCGTACCGCTACAGTGGAAATACCCAGGCGCTGCGCCACTTCCTGAGTGGAAAAATGCATAACATCCAGCAGCAAGCACACCCGGCGCATGTCGGGCGGCAATTCCAGGATGGCCGCGGCGAGCAGTCGCCGGGTTTCGTCGCGAAGAAAACCCTGTTCCGGATTGGCGAGCCGGGAAGGAATCTGGGAACCGACGGACTCTTCAGAACCGCGGCTGGACTGATCGAGAGAAAAAATCTTCCCTTCGCGCCTGCGCCGGATGACATCGATGGAAGTATTCGTGGCGATGCGGGAGACCCAAGCGTGCAGCTCGTCACGCGAGCGGGTTTGTGTGCCGACGAATTGATCAAGGCGGCAGAACGTTTTCAAAAGCGTTTCCTGGCGAACATCCTCCGCATCGTAGGAATTGCCCGTC
The DNA here is from genome assembly GCA_963819625.1 of uncultured Acidobacteriota bacterium. Classification (GTDB taxonomy): domain Bacteria; phylum Acidobacteriota; class Terriglobia; order Acidiferrales; family UBA7541; genus Acidiferrum. The sequence goes on along the minus strand of CAWFWY010000011.1, from coordinate 845,009 downwards.
AACCTCAACCCCGAGCGGTATAAACCGGGGGCATAGGGCATGACCAGTTGCGCTAAAGCGTCCCGGTCTCCATTGCGGGCGCTCTTCAGCAGCGTACAGCGAGCGCGAACCGCGGCGGCGGTGAGAGATTGGTCGCTAATTGAAGCTTGCGTCGAGAGCTGTGTCGTATTCATGACTCTATATGAATGGCAGTTCCGTCACCACGCGCGCGAGGCGTGGAAACTACACAAAACACGGGACAAGTTTAAGAAATGAGCCGCCTCCGGAATGCCCGCGTTGACCGCTTATGGGATTGAGACCTGCAAAACCGGTCACAGTAGTTGAAGCGTATTCGCTGCCTGTTGCCTGTACGGATAGACAGTTAGTCCCCGCAGCACACGAGCGCTAACGTAATCCCGCTGGATCCCCGGACGGGACTACACTCGTCGCAGTTCCTTCCGAGGTGAACAAATGAAGCGACTACCAATCGCCATGACCCTGGCTTTCGCGATGCTTTCCCTCGTTTCCGGCGTGTACGCGGGGCCGCAACGCGCGCACCGAGCCACACTCTCCGGTGTGGTCGTCGGGCCGGGCGGCAAACCGGTGGCGAACGCGGTCGTGACCTATCAGTCGGGCGGCGGGGACACACCGCATGCGGTGCGCACCGATGCGCACGGACGCTTTTCAATTCCGAAATTGCGGCGGGACAACTACGATTTGCGGGCGTCCGCGCATGGGATGTTTTCGAACTGGGAGAAGAATGTGATGTTGCGTTCCGGCGAACAGAAAACCATCACGTTGCGATTGACGTCCGGTGCAGATGTCTCGAAAACGGCGATGAAGCCGCCTCAGCCGTAGAACCACGCTAATACCCTGAACAAGAATAAACATATATTTATCAATAAGGTGCAGCGGACCAGGCTTCAGTTCCAACTAACGAAACACGACGGTACTAGTTGCCAAGTACTGCCTGATCTGGGCCGGGGGACCCATTGAGGCGTACAGCAGTGGTCTGTAGCTTATGAAGAACGGGTTGGGGGCCGCGCGGGGACAGCGGTTCCGCAAGGGGCCGTGTGCGAGCTACCCAACCCGCCAAACTTTCCCAGCACAACTGATCTATAAATGACGATCGCGGCGAGGCGTTCGCCGGATTCGAACCAGGTGATTCGGGCTCACCATTCGCGGGTCACGCAGAAAATTACACTCCCACTTGTAATTAATGGATGCCTCCAGCTTCCCGGCTTTGTTTTATCGCCAGGAACCAGGATGATGCGGTGGGCCCATTGCGCGATCTGATCGAATGAATCGTAAACGCTGTAGGAATAGGCCACCCCGTCGCCTTTACCGACCTGATAGCCCTTTCCGGATGTACGCAGATAATCAAAAACGCCCCATAGCCGAGTCTTGTAAACTGCGAGTTTTAACAACCGCTGGAGTACACCCCCTGGCCGAACCGATTGCAATCTGACAGGAACACCGCTTTCTTCGACACCCGCAGCATTTCGCTGACCGCCCTGGCCGGGTCGGGAACGTGCTGGAGAGTGGCGAATTCACAAACGGCGTCGAAACTCTTGTCCGCGAACGGGAGCGCCTGCCCTTCACCTTGAATGAGAATCCCGCTCGTGGAGCTGCCGCGAATAACCGCGTGATTGAGAAGTGCGCCGACGGGTTCAACGCCACAGATCCGGAGATCTGGGACCGCCGATTCTAGATTACGCAGCATGCGACCGGAAGCGGTACCAACATCAAGAAGGGTCCGGACCTGCAACATCCGCAGCATGGCGATAATGAAATGGACGTCTGCCGGATCGCAGCCCGCTTCCAGCTCGTTAATTTTTTCATTGCGCTCAGCGGTTTCACTGTAATACTTACGCTGAAGCACAATCCCGCGAAGGGCGTTACCTGGTACTCTGACGCTCCTCGGCGACAAAATCTTCCACCTGGGGGGCACTTTGATGATTTCGTTTAGATAGCATCAGTGTCGGCGAAATGAAAGTGGAAACGCCCGGATAATAATAAAGAACACCATATCGATCGACTATACCTATTTTTTAAGTAACGCTTCATTTATAGTCTGTTCATCGATTGTGGATGGAGCGGAACACCATTTCTAGCCATTCTCGCGCGGCGTGAGCATTTTTTCTCCAGGTATGATGTTGAGCCGTGCGGCAAGCTTCTTCTCCAAGCCTGACGCATAGGTCGCGGTTTTCCACGAGAGCGCGAATCTTTGTAGAAAGCTCATGCACGTCTTGCGGGTCACGCAATATGACGCCGTTCGTTCCGTCTCGAACGATCTCACTGGCTCCCGCTTTTGAGCTGGCGATGACAGGCAAACCGCAGGCCATGGCCTCGAGAATCGGCAGGCCATAGGCGTCTTCCAGCGATGGCCCGACGTAAGCATCAGCCGCGGCGTAAAAATGCATCACGTCCGGCGAAGGGGTCAAAAAAAAGACTCGATCGAGGATGTTGCGGTCGCGGATGATTTTCTCGTAGGAGCCGCGGGCATCGCTGCCCACCACGAGCAGTTTCCATGGCAGCGCGGCAATCAGACCTAACGCCTGCAACAGCCCATCCAGGCCTTTCTTCTTCCAGTCGTTTCCGATGAGCAGCAGCGTGAAATCTGCGGGGACCAGGCCAAGTTCCTGGCGTGCGGAAGCTCGTCTGGTAAGCCGTCGAGACAAGGAAAACGAGTCGGCGTCGACGCCATTGCGGATTACGCGAACATCCTGGCATTGAAAATAACTCTTGAGTTGCTGCGCCACCAATTCCGATACCGCAGCCAGCGAAACGCGGGGCTGCTTATACACCCATTTTTCAAGCGCCATAATTAACCGGTAATAACATCTACGATGAATCAGCCGCGGCCAGTCTTTAGCGGGAGTTCGGCGAAAACTCAGCTCTGAAATAACCTGACGATAGAATGCGTGGAATACGATATGTACGGCAATGGCGTCCGCATGGCTCGCATTGATTCCTGGAGAGTAAACGAGGTCGTACTTCAGGTTGCGAAACTTGCCGTCCCACCATCGGCGGACAGCATTGGCGAAGAACCAGAAGATGTACTGCAGCAAGTGCGGGCCCGCAATGGCCGGAACCTTGTGCCACAACAGTAGTGTTCCCGATTGCGGCCGGTCTCGCGGTTTGTAGCGCGCCACGCCCCGCAAATCCTCGATCCGTTGGGCATAAATATGGATCTCAATTTCATCATCGGCTGAAAGCCTCTCCAGCTGTTCTATGACGCATCTTTCCGTGCCATGCCGGCGGTCCAGAAATGGCGTAATTACCGCGATGCGCAAGTCAGCGGGCCTGGGCGCCGCGACTCGGTTGAGGAGCACCAATTGCGAATTGCGGGCTGAGCTTCAAGGTAGGCAGCCGAAACAAAATTCCCAGCAATAGCCATAGATAGGCATTCATCACAAAGTCCTGGTACATGGTCATCGAAGTAAAGGTCATCGGCAGCAACAACATCAACGCATACCAGAAGATTATGAAAGCGATTGGGAATAGCGGCGAACCTCGCAGCTTGTTCGCGACTTGCCAGGAGGACCAAACAATCGCGATACTCATGATCAGCCACAAAATCAATCCGCCAATTCCCATTTCCACCACCAGCGAGCCAAAACCGCTTTCGACGCCGATGTTCATCGGTCTTTCATGCATGATATGCGCTACATATTGCACGCCAAGCGAAGAGGTGCCGATTCCGAATCCGTAAGGCCAGCGATCATAAGTAAACGCGCCGAGGAAATTTCTAACCGGGTAGTCCCAGGTCCGATATTGAAGTTCGCTGGTAGCGGTGCCTGGCGTCAGTGATTCCGAATAAATGGAGAGCCGGGATAAAAGCGCTTCCGGAAAAATAAAAAACAGTAAAACCATCGCCAGCGCTATGGCCAGGCCGGCGCGCTGAAGAGTGCGAAGCACCCGAGATACTTCACGCTGTCGCCAGGGAGCGCCCCACAAGAACGCCGCGGCAATCAGGATGACGCTGCCGGTTCCCCACATAAACAGACCCCGTGATGCCGCGAGCATGATGGCCGCATACATGGTCGCGACAGTGATGAACGCCAAAACGCGCCCGCGGCGGTGGCGCAACAGAAGATAACCTGTGAAACCAAGAATCAACAGCCAGGAAACGAGAATGAAATCGGTATAGCGGCCGGCGCTGACAAAAATAGAGCTGGCGCGATACGCAGTAACGCCTGTAACTGTGGAGGTGCGGTAAAGGGTGCTCATCTCGCGGATTTCCTCGGCGGGGTGCGCGGGATTCAAGAATGTGGGGCCAAGAATGGATTGCGCGATTCCTAAGCCGCCAATAATCAGAGCGAAGAACATATTGGCGACGAAAAACTTTCGTAGCTGACCTTCCGAATTGATCAGCGCGTATCCGAGAAAAACCAGCGGAATGTAGCTGAAGTAGACTTTAACTCCCAAGAGTCCGTAAATAAGGGTGTTCGAAGCGGGATTAAAAACCTGCATCACTCCGAACCACACGAAAAGGAGCACAGGCACCAGGAACGGAGGGCGAAAACTCTGTACGTTCTTACGGCGGTAAGCCATAAGAAAGGAAATGTAAACGAAGGCAATCAGGACATCCTTGGCGAAGTAAATGGCCATATTATTTCCAAGGAACTTGCGGGCGAAATCTTCGAACAACAACCAGGTAATAAACAAATACAATCCGTTACGCCAGCTATTGAGTATTCCGACCAGGAATGTGGCGCCGAGACAAGCCAAAGCGATATAAGCCAAGCCAGGAATGTTGTCGCTAACGACGTACTGGGCGAACAAGTAAGCGCCGACAACGAACAGAATCAGGACGATGAGCAAACCCATCGGGTTGCGACGAAAATCCCCGGCCACTACGTTAGATGCAGCCTTCACAATCTCTCTGGACCCTCTCTAGCTTTTCAACCACCCCGCTGTCGAACCGCGGGGGACAACTCATTCTAGCTTCTGGCCCGATTTCTAACCATAGACCTCAGCGGGAGTGGCAGCAGTACGCAAACCCTCAGACATCCCTCTGTTTGAGCGCTGCTTTCGAATCAGCTGGATATATGCAGCCGTTTCCGTACGCCCTCGCGCACTTCTCGCGTCTTGAATTCGGTAGCCATGGCCACCAGCCACGAGAAGACCAGGACGAGCGCTCCAATCCCAACGCCGTACAAAAGGTGCTGGGTATCCGGTTGCCACCTCTTCCCAGGCGCGAGCCAGGCGCGCAAGAACAATAAAAAAGGGAAATGCAACACGTACAGGCTGTAAGAAAATCCAGCGAAGAGATGAGCGCCGCGGAGATAGATCCCGTCAGCCAACACTTTAAGATCCAGTTGCAGCACGCCGTATAAAAATGCCGCGAATGCCAAGCCGACCGCCAGATCCGAACTCTCGGGACCCAATCTTCCGGTTCTCGCGGCTGTCAGCGCAGCCAGCAGTGTTACCGAAGAAAAAAGCAAGCAGGCCGCGCGGGACGCTGTGCTCGAGAGCTTTCTTCGCGACCACACCAGAACCACCGCAAACCCGGCCAGCCAGATCATAAACCCGAGCATTTTGACCGGCCCCAAAATCAGGCTGATACACAACGCAGCGACCCCCAGCGATGCCCCTGCCGCAAATGACTTTTTCAGCCAGGAATAACCAGCCAACAATCCCAACGGAAACAACACGTAATACCAGAATTCGTTGGCAATGCTCCACAAGGGGCCATTGGAGCCGAATGAATTACAAACAATGGTCTGAAGAAAAAACAGGGTACCGAAGAAATTTCTGGCAGTGAGCGCATTCTGCACGATCAAGCCGGCAAAACTTGCCAGCGGCGAGGAGTAGAGATGCGAAGCCGCGAATAAAAACTTGCCCGTGAAATCCCACAACGCTCCGAAAAGGAGGCCGGGAATCAACACGACATACAACCGCGTGCAGCGGCTGATGGTGTAGCCAGCCCAGGACCAGGTTCCCGAAGCTTGGCTTCTCAAGATAGAAGATGAAATTAAAAATCCGCTTAAGACAAAGAAAACCATTACGGCTTCGTGCCCGAAACCGGTCACGAAATACACGGCCTTCAATAGCGGGCTGCGGGGAGATAGCTCCTGGTAATCGACGAAGAACAAAGCGCGCAGGTGGCCCCACATCACCGCCCAGGCCGCCACGCTTCGAATGACGTCCAGATGCGCCGACACCGAAGCGCTAAGCACTTTGGGATTCAGCCACCGGGTTGAGGCGGGCTGGTATCGCGAGGCAGTCGTGAGCGTTGGGGAGTCATCAACCATACTTGGCACTACGCTGCGTCGTGGCCCGCGGTTTGCGCCACGCGGCGTACGTCTTATCCGCGGACACAATCACATGCTCGGCTCGAAAGTATACCCGGTTTTGGTGATTACAGATTCCGCGGAGACGAAATGTAATTCTCTGAATACTCGTCAGCTTAGGGCTGGCCCTGCCTCGTTTAATTCTCGTGATAGGCTTGTTTTTCCGAGCAACGTAGCTCGAAATTCTACTCATGACTCCAACGCGATGCATCGCCCTCCTCGGTCAGCGAGACGTGCCAACCGACGGCGTCGAGGATTATTGCACGTATCTCGGCTATGCGCTGGCGAACCAACATATCGATTGGGAATTAGTGCGGGTCGAATGGCTCGAGAAAGGATGGAGGGCGAGCCTGCGGGAACTGCGCGAAACGTCCATCGACACCAGAAATACCTGGTTCCTGTTGCAGTACACCGCGCTCGCCTGGTCACGGCGGGGGTTCCCGTCCCGTGTTTTGCGCATCGTCAGACTTTTAAGGAAGAGGCGCGCCCGTTGCGCGGTGGTATTTCACGACGCTGAGGCCTATCCCGGAAATCGATGGATTGACCGTTTCCGTAGAAGAGTGCAGCACCGCGTGATGCGGAGATTGGTGCGCTTGAGCGACATCGTTTTCTTTACCGTGCCGCCCGAAAAAATTTCCTGGGTTCCCGCAGGCGCAAAAAATATCGTCTTCGTTCCGGTCGGGGCGAATTTGCCGTCACCCGAGAAAGCCTGGAGCCAGACTCGGAATCCAGCAGAAAGCAAACCGTGCGTCGCGGTTTTTTCCATCACGGGCAATCCCCGCGGACAGTATGAAATCAGCCTGATTTCAGAAGCGGTGAGCCACGCGTCAAAGCAAATTGGACCGCTGCGCATAGTCGTAATGGGGCGAAATTCCGAGGCCGGAGAAGAGCTGCGGGTCAAGTTGGCGGGCTTACCCGTAGAAGTAAGCGTGCTGGGACTCATTCCCGCAGAAGAAATTGTGCGTGTTCTGGGTGCAAGCGACGTGCTCCTGTTCGTACGCGGCCAGATATCCAGCCGCCGCGGCAGCGCCATCGCGGGCATCGCCTGCGGCTTGCCGGTGATTGCGCAGGAAGGCTCTGAAACCGCGCCGCCGATCACCGATGCCGGAGTTGTTTTAGTCCCCGCGACAGCGCCGAGTGAGTTTGGGCCCGCGCTCTTGCGGGTATTAAGTGACCAGGCTTACCGCGCTTCCCTTGCGGAGCGCAGCCGCAAGGCACAGACGCGGTGTTTTTCCTGGAGCGTAATCGCCGCGCCAGTATGCCAAGGCGCTCCGGGAGAGCTACCCCGGCTTTCGGCAGGGCAATTCGACGCAAAAACAGCCTGGCTGACCGCCTGGTTAAACCACCTTGAACGGGTTCCCCACCTCTGCACGGCTGTGCTAAACTGCCTAAGTTTTGCAGGGGTAGCGGCTCACCGTAGTCTCCGCTCGTGTACCCGAAGGATCGTTTGGCGCTGATGTTTGGCCAGGCGCAGGCGCTCCGTTACTAGCCCAGCGGCAACCCCGCAGATCATGCGGGAACTTTCACAGAGATCTCCTAAAGAGGATGTGTCATGTCCGGGCATTCAAAATGGGCAACCATCAAGCACAAAAAGGCGGCTACTGACGCCAAGCGCGGCCGCGTCTTTACCCGCGTAATTCGCGAAATCACCATTGCCGCTCGCATCGGCGGCGGCGATCCCAACTCCAATCCGCGTCTGCGCACCGCGATTCTCGCCGGCAAGAACGAGAACATGCCCAACGACAATATCGAGCGCGCCATCCTGCGCGGCACCGGCCAGCTCGAAGGCGAGCAGTACGAAGAGGCCACCTTCGAAGGATATGGCCCGGGCGGAGTCGGCATGTTGATCCAGGTGGTGACCACCAACCGCAATCGCGTCGTGGGCGAATTTCGCCACCTGATGAGCAAAAATGGCGGCAACATGGCCGAAGCCGGAGCGGTCGGCTGGATGTTCAGCCGCAAGGGCGAAATTACCGTGGCGAAAGAAGCGGCCAGCGAAGACATGCTGCTGGACATCGTGCTGGAAGCGGGCGCGGAAGACCTGAAAGACGATGGCTCCGGCTGGTATATCGTTACGCCGCCAGAAGCGTTGGACAAAGTGAAGGAAGCGCTGGCCAAGGCGGGAATTACGCCAACGTCGGCGGAAATCGGCATGGTGCCGCAAAACTACATCAAGCTGACTGGCGCGCAGGCCACGCAGATGGTCCGGCTGGTCGAAGCCCTTGAAGAACACGACGACGTGCAGCATGTGTACGCCAACTTCGATATCGATGAGTCGGAAATTCAGGCAGCGGTTGGGGCGAATTAGGAAAGTTCAATCAAGATAATCGGTTTGGTTTCGGGATGGCCAGTGGGATGAATCCCCTGGTCATTTTTCTTTTATGCCTTCTTGATTGTGCAACGCACAGCACAAATATTCTGGCGGGTATGCCGCGAACGCCGTAGACTTGTGACCGTGAACGGTGTCCGCCAATCCACGGATCGTGGCTTCATTCGCGTGTTGGGGGTGGACCCGGCGGCTGCGGGCCCGACGGGTTATGGCGTGGTGGAGAGTGATGGACGAAACTCCCGGATGCTGCACTGTGGCTGCCTGACTATCACCGCCAAGCGCCGCAAGGAGTCTTCGGGAGCGGCGCTACAGGATGTGCACGTGCTGCTTTCGCGGCTGATGGATGAGTTCCAACCTGATGCCGTGGCTGTGGAGGCCGTCTTCGCCGCATTGAATGTGCGCACTGCATTGCGTTTGGCTGAGGTGCGGGGTGTCGTGCTGCTGGCCGCGGCGCAGCACAACGTTGCGGTGCACAGCTATTCGCCTCGTGAAGTAAAATCATCGGTGGCGGGCTACGGCCACGCCGACAAAAGACAAGTGCAGGAAATGGTACGGGCGCTGCTGACCATGACGGAAATTCCCGAGCCTTCCCACGTCGCGGACGCGCTGGCCGTCGCGCTTTGCCACCTGCAGGGCGAATGGACACGAAGAAAATTCAATTTGCCGGAATCCAGGAATTTGCCGCAGCGCGTGCAACGGGATGTGAACGTGCTGGAAGCCGTGGCGGCCTCCAGCCCTGGCGCAACGCGCACTGGCTTTACGCGCATCGTACCCACACGATGAAGAATTACCTCTCGCGATTCACACTGACGCTATTGAGCATGGCGTTGGTAACCACTCTGGACCCGGGATTATTTGCATCGCCGAGAGTTTCTGCGAAGAGCGCCGCTAGTGTCTCGCCTTCGGCGTCGTCTCCGGCCGAGACCGCGAAACTCTCTTTCCGCCGCATTTTTAAATCCAGCTCACCGGAATTCATCGAAATCGTTGTGCCCGAAGACGGCCGCCCCGCGACATATGAGATACGACAGTTGGATGAAGATCCCGGCGCGTTGCCCTTTGAGTTGAGTGCCGGCCTGCGGGCCCGCATGTTCGACCTGGCGGAAAAATTAAATCGCTTTCAGGGGCAGGACCTCGACGTCCACCGGAAGATCGCTAATCTCGGCGAAAAAACTTTTACCTGGGAAAAGGGTAAGGAAGTTCACGAAGTAAAATTTAATTACACCCTGAACACCGCCGCGACGCAGTTGCTCCAGATTTTTGAAGGGCTGGCGCGCCAGCAGGAGCACGTAATGCTGCTCACCCGGCGCATGCGTTACGACCGGCTGGGAATAAACGACGCGCTACTGCAGTTTGAAACCGACTTGAATCACAAATTGCTGCCGGAACCGCAGGCCGCTTTGCCGATGCTGGACCAGATTGGCAACGATTCGCGCTTCGTTGATATTGCCCGCCAGCGCGCTCGCACGTTGGCGGAACGCATCCGCCATCAAAGCTAGTTAGCCGGCTTTCCAGATAACTAATCAGCGATACCGCGATACAGTGCAGGGGTTATGGCGCGGAGGTGGCGACCGGCTGCGATCCCTCGGCCAGAGCGCGCAACGAAACGGAGTAGGGCGCGCGAGCGACGCCGCGTTCGGTAAAAATCGCGGCGATGTAGCGAGCGGGCGTGACATCAAACGCCGGATGCGCGGCATGAACGTCGGGAGCGATGCGCACGCCCTGCAGATGCGTTACCTCGGCGGCCGAGCGTTCTTCGATAGGAATATGCCCGCCGTCGGGAATCGACAAATCAAAAGTCGAAATCGGCGCCGCGATATAAAACGGAACGTTATTTTCCTTGGCCAGCACCGCGATCTGATACGTTCCGATCTTGTTCGCGGTGTCGCCGTTCGCCGCGATCCGGTCGGCTCCGGTAACCACCGCTCCCACTTTTCCCGTTTTCATAAAATGCCCGACCATGTTGTCGGTGATCAGCGTCAGCGGAATGCCGCCTTTGTGCAATTCCCAGGCGGTAAGTCGCGCGCCCTGCAAGTACGGCCGCGTTTCCGGCACCAGAATGTGGATTTTTCTGCCCTGCTGGTGCGCAACACGAATCACACCCAACGCCGTGCCGATGCCGCCGGTGGCCAGAGCGCCGGCGTTGCACTGCGTCATGACCTGGCCTTCGCGCGGCATAAACTCCGCGCCGTATTCTCCAATGGCCTGGTCGGTAGCCTTTTTTTCCAGATGGACCAGCTTGGCTTCTTCGACCATTCCGTTTTTGATGTCAGAAAGCTGTGTCGATTTGACGCACAATTCTTCGAACCGGCGTTGCATCCGCTCGAGCGCCCAGAAGAGATCGACGGCGGTAGGGCGCGTTTTCGCCAGCACCGAAGAAATCTCAGAAAATTCCTCGCGCAGATCTTCGACGGACTTTGCCGAAGAGTGCAGCACTCCCAGAGCCGCGCCCATAGCCGCAGCCACGCCAATCGCCGGAGCGCCGCGAATCACCATTTCACGAATAGCCTTAGCCACCTCGCGATAATCCGTGTAGGTGTAGCTGATTTCCTCGGACGGCAAGCGGCGCTGGTCCAGCATCACCACGCCTTTTTCGGTCCATTCGATGGGTTGCGCAACGTACATGCTGAAAGACCTCTGCAGTTATTTCGATCTCAGGGCTGCAAGGGCATATGCTGAAAGCCCTTCGTGGCGATAATTGACGAAACGGCGATCATCGAGTTGTAACCCAGATGCAACAGAAAGCTGGCAAGCACAGTGCCGGTGCGCGCGCGCGCGAAGGTAAAAATAATTCCTACAAAAGTCAGTAGTAGAACCAAGCCCCAGGTCCATCCCAGCTGAGCGCCATGCATCAAACCGAATAGCACTCCAGTGATCACAATGCCCGGGAAGACGCCCAGCGATTTGGCGAAGAGCGGATAGAGATAGCCGCGAAAAACTGTTTCCTCCACCAGCGGAGCGACCAGCACCGCCATGGACATCAGCATCAACGCCCCGGTGCGGTTCTTGAAGATTTCCTGGATGGGCAAGTGCTCGGTGTTTTTCATGTTGAAGCTGGCCACTGCGACGAAGATCGCCAGCCCGCATCCGGAGAAAAAATACATCCACGCGCTGCCTTTTCCCGCCGCCGGGTCAGGATTCAATTTTCTCCAGCCCAGCGAGCGCCAGAAAGGCGCATCGCGCAACACCGCGAGCGTCACATAGAGAAACAGGAACAGCAGCGCGTACCAGATCAGGTTGCTGCCCACCAGCAACTGCGGGCTGGAGGCAAATACTTGCTCCACTTGTTTTCCCGACAAATGGCGTTTCGCGGAAACATAAAAAACAAAACTGAGCTGCACGACAATCAGGCTCGCAAATCCAAAAACAATGAAAACAATCAGGTGCGGCCAGGACCATGAGACGCGCAAATCTTCCGGCAAAATGCGCTTGGGTTTGAAACCCGGCACAGCCCCGGCCATGGGGTCCCCAGCAAGAGTGTCGCCGGCCAATGTAACGTCGGCAGGCAGTACAGGCGGCTTAGCAGCGGCGAGCGGCGAATAACCCGGCGGCAGCTCTGTCGGCGGTTGCGCTTCGACCAGGCCAGGTATTTCTTCCGGGCGAGCCGCCTTGGGAGCGACGTGCGTCTCGGATGGAAGTGGCGTCTCGTTATTCGAATTATCGTCGGGCTGGGTCATTTTTTCTTTTTCTTTGCGCCTGTAGGCCAACCGGCAGCGAGCGCCGCAGCCACCAGCGGCATCAGCAGTTCGTGATGACCCGTGAGCGCGTAACCCTTCGATTCTACGCCGCCGCGCTTGCCAGCCGGCAACGTAGGCCGCTTCACCACATTCTGCATCGGTCGGTAGTGCTGGATAAAATCAAAGTTCGCGGTGGTAATTGGCCGCAGCGGCACGCCCAAATTGCGCACCACCGAAACGGCCTTCAAAAAAATCTCCGGCAAAAGAACTGCTGATCCCCAGTTCAGATAAACGCCGCCCGAATGCATGGATTTCACCAGCGCGCAGAAGAGCCGGAAGTCCAGAAAACTGGCGGCGCCCAGTGCGGCGCCATCGGCGGCGGGATGCATGTGCGGAATGTCCGTGCCAACCGCGATATGAATGGTTACGGGTATGCCTCGGCGATAAGCAAACGCCAGCACGCTGCGCGACGCGTACCGCGCCTTCGCGTTTTTACTGGAGAGAAATTTGCCGGCGGCTTCGCCGTAACCGATGCTGGCACTCGCCGCATCTTTGGCGATTTGATTGAGCTGCTCGCCGGTTTCGCGCGCCATGCCGAATCGGCCCGAGCCAATGCTGGCATCGACGTCCTCGGAAGTATTCCCGGCAATGGCAATCTCGAAATCGTGAACCAGCGCCGCGCCATTCATGGCAATCCCCGATACAAAACCTCGTTCCATCAAGTCAATCAAAACCGGGCCTAAGCCCACCTTGATGACGTGACCGCCGATGCCCCACAAAATTGCCTTTTTGCCCGCCCGCGCGCGATGCATCGCGCCCAGCAATTGGCGCAAATCTTCCGCCGCCAGGAAATGCGGAAGCGAGTCCAGAAATTTCGCCAACGACATTTTCGCGGCCGCAGGCTTCGCGAAGCCCGCAACGCTGACTTTGCTTTTGCGCGAAGAGAGCGGATAAGTCTGGACCGCGCCGAGCGCCAGTGGCGATATGTTGTAGCTGCTCATTCGTGCGCGTTCACTTTAGCAGGAATCAAATTATCTCTCATGGCCGTTCGGACCCGAACCCACGGCGTAACCGTTCATGCCCAGCACTCGCGCGAGGGCCTGCCCGGTGTGAGACTTTTTATTTCGCGCCACCAGCTCCGGCGGGCCTTGCGCAACGATTCGCCCGCCGCCTTCGCCGCCCTCCGGCCCCAAATCGATGATCCAATCGGCCTGTTTGATGACGTCCAGATGATGCTCGATGATCAGCACGGTGTTGCCGAGGCTCACCAGCCGCTGCAGCACATCTAGCAGCTTTCGAACGTCGTCGAAATGCAGGCCGGTGGTGGGCTCGTCGAGAATATATAGCGTTCGCCCGGTCTGGCGCTTGGAAAGTTCGCGAGCCAGCTTGATGCGCTGGGCTTCTCCGCCGGACAAAGTCGTCGCGGACTGGCCAAGGGTCACGTAACCCAGGCCGACTTCCACCAGCGTAGCCAGTTTCTGCTGAATCTGCGGAATATTCTCGAGCAGCTTCAGCGCTTCCGATGCGGGCAGATTAAGCACGTCGCTGATCGAATGTCCCTTATATTTCACCGCTAAGGTTTCGGAATTGTAGCGGCGGCCGCGGCACACTTCGCAGGTCACGTACACGTCCGGGAGAAAATTCATTTCAATCCGCCGCAGCCCGTCGCCCTGGCAGGCTTCGCATCGCCCGCCCTTCACGTTGAAGCTGAAGCGTCCAGGACGGTAGCCTCGCTCTCGCGATTCCGGCAGCATGGAAAAAAGATCGCGGATGGGCGCGAAAACACCGGTATATGTCGCAGGATTGGAGCGCGGAGTGCGCCCGATGGGCGCCTGGTCGATCTCAATCACTTTGTCAATCTGTTCGGCGCCGAGCAGCTCGCGATGCGCAGCCGGCGGCTCCATGGAACGGTAAATTTTCTGAGCCAGCGCGCGATAAAGAATGTCGTTGATCAGCGTGGATTTGCCCGAGCCGGAAACTCCGGTGACCACCACAAGCAGGCCAAGCGGCAAGGTGACATCCACGTCTTTGAGATTATTGGCGGTCGCTCCCAGAACCTGAACGGCTTTTCCGTTCGAGCTGCGGCGCTTTTCCGGTACGGCAATGCGCGCGGCACCGGAAAGATATTGTCCCGTCAGCGACGCAGCGGTTGCGGCGATGGTTTCAGGTTTCCCTTGCGCGACCAGGTAGCCGCCCGCGTCTCCCGCGCCGGGGCCGAGATCGACGACGAAATCCGCGCGGCGAATGGTTTCTTCGTCGTGCTCCACAACCAGCACGGTATTGCCCAGATTGCGAAGCTGCTCGAGCGATCCGAGCAGCCGGTCGTTATCGCGCGCGTGCAAACCGATGGACGGCTCGTCGAGCACATACAACACCCCGCGCAGCCGCGAGCCAATCTGGGTGGCCAGGCGGATGCGCTGCGCTTCGCCGCCAGAGAGCGTGGCCGCGGAGCGATCGAGGCTCAGATAACTCAGGCCCACGGCCAGCAGAAAATCAAGGCGCTCGGCTACTTCTTCCAGCGGGCGCGCGGCAATTCCCTTTTGCCGGTCCGTCAGCTGCGCCAATATTTTATCGACCGCGGCCCGCGCGTGGGTCAGCGACAATCCCGTGAAATCGGCGATGGACAATCCGCCAAGCTTTACCGCCAGCGAACCGGGCCGCAAACGCTTGCCATGGCAAACCGTGCACTGCGTCGCCGACATGTAGCGGGTCATCCATTCGCGATAGGAGTCGGAATTGGACTCGTCAAAATTAGTTTGGAGGAATTTCAATATCCCCGGAAAAACAAATCCCTTTTCGGCGCGAGTTTTTTTAGCCGTCCCGGCATTTTCTCCCGACGAACTTCCTCTATTGGAAGGCGGGTAGCCGTACAGCAAAATATTCTGGATGCGTTGAGGAAACTTTTCGAACGGAGTCTCGAGATCGAACCCGTGCGCGTAAGCCCCCAGCTCCAGCGTGCGTTTCAATCCCGCAGAAGCCGAACCCGGGCCAAGGCCTCCTTCAAAAAGCGGGCGCGACCAGTCGGCAATAACTTTGGCCGGATCGAAATCGTATTTCGAGCCCAGGCCGTTGCACGCCGGGCACGCACCATACGGCGAGTTAAAGCTGAACGAGCGCGGCTCGAGTTGCGGAACAGAAATTCTGCAATCGGGGCACGCAAGTTTCTCGGAAAAAACGTATTCATTGCCGCCCACAATCACCACGGTCACCAGGCCGGAGGCCAGCTTCAACGCCGTGGAAATGGATTGCTCCAGCCGCGCCGCGATGCCCTTTTTCACCAGCAAGCGGTCGATGACAATTTCGATGGTGTGGTTTTTGCGCTTGTCGATCACCGGCAGGTCATCGAGCGGAAACAATTCCCCGTTGATACGCACGCGCACGTATCCGTCCTGGGCCAGTTTTTCCAGTTCTTTGCGGTACGCGCCTTTCCGCCCCCGCACGATAGGCGCGAGAATCATCACCCGGTCATCAGGCTTGCAAAGCTCGCCATGCAAAATGGCCTGCACAATCTGCTCGCTGGATTGCCGGGTGATGGGCTTGCCGCAATTGGGGCAATGCGGCGTTCCCACCGAGGCGTAGATGACCCGCAGGTAGTCGTAAATTTCAGTGGTGGTGCCAACCGTGGAGCGCGGCGATCGCGTGGTGGTTTTCTGTTCGATGGCGATGGACGGCGACAGCCCCTCGATGACATCCACCTCGGGGCGCTCCATCTGGTCCAGAAACTGTCGCGCGTAAGCCGACAGAGACTCTACGTAGCGGCGCTGGCCCTCCGCGTAGATAGTGTCAAAGGCCAGCGATGACTTGCCCGAGCCGGACAGCCCGGTAATCACCGTCAAGGAATTGCGCGGTATCTCAACGTCGATGTTCTTGAGGTTATGCTGGCGAGCGCCGCGGATGACCAGTTTCGTCAGGCCCATGTCAGGGAATGCTCCCTCCACAGGAGCCCGTGGCCCCCAGCACGAAAATTGGGGCCACAATAACTCTTCACAATAGCAGGGGTGATTCGCGGCGGTCAACCGAAGGCGAAAACGACGCCTCGCGGCCTACTGTAAGTGCTGTAGAGAATCTTTTTCCTCTGTAAAATTTAGGTCGGCCCGCGACTTTTTACTCTGTGCATAGGTTTACATTACTGGAAACAATCGACTTATAGATGGTTCGCTGCTTGCACCACTAAACGGCGGTGGGGGAAGCGAGCCGAGGATCCCTTTAGGGGATTGAGGGCTGGGCCGGTTCGCATTCCCCCCTATTTATTTCCCTTAGCGTCAAATTCCACATAATCGAGAGCCAGAGTGAACCGATCAGGCAGGATTGCGCCTAGGCGTTTATAACGTGCGCCAGCTGCCAGGCCGCCACAGCCTCGGGTTGGCGCGTGCTGTAATCGCTCATGGTCAGCGCCAGCATAATGGCCAGCCAGAATACCGCGCAGATGATGACCAGCTGGGTGCGCTTGGGGCTATATCGCGCGTGCATGAAATACAGGACCACCAGCGAGCCCTTGAGAGTGGCAATCGCCAACGCAATGACGATGTTGAACTCGCCGAGACTCACAAACGCGGCAGCCACCGTCGCGGCGGTGAGCACCATCAGCGATGCAAAAATTCCCAGGTAAACTTTCGGTGGAACTATGTGCTCGGACACGCCGCTCTCCTACCTGTGCCGGTCAATCAAATACAACAACGGAAACAGATAAATCCACACAATGTCGACGAAGTGCCAGTACAGCCCGATCATTTCCACCGGGGTGTTGTAAGTGGGCGTGAATCGCCCGGCCATCGATTGCCTGATCAGCCAAAGCAGCATGCCCGCGCCCACGATCATGTGCAGGGCGTGCAGTCCGGTCATGCCGAAATACAGAGAAAAATAAAGTTGCGCGTGTGAATTCAGGTAAGGATCTTTCTCAAAGGCCTTGGCCAGCTCTTCCTTTTCTTCTTCGATGGCCTTGGGAGAGTCGCTGACGTCGGGATGCTGCACGCGGTAATCGATTTGAAAGTGGTATCCAGGAACCAGATGGTGATCGAATTTCTGCTTGTACTCCACGACCTTGACGCCCAAAAAAGCGCAGCCCAGCACAAATGTGCTGATCAGAAACGCGGTGGTCTGCTTTTTCTTTCCCACGTGCGAAGCCCATACCGACATGGCCATGGTCAAGCTGCTGAGAATCAGGATTACGGTATTTATGGTGCCCAGCTTCAAATCCAGCGTGTTGCTGCCGATCCCAAATGCTGGGCCGTAATAGTGCCGGTTAAGCGTGTAGGTCATGAACAGCCCACCGAAGAACAAAACTTCGGTGGACAGAAAAACCCACATTCCGAGCGAAGCGGATTCCTTCTGCTGCTCGAGCGTTTCGAATTGTCCGTACAGTTCGCCGGTGCGGTGCACGCGGTCTCCTCTTATCGAAATTCAGCTGGCATCAAA
Organism: uncultured Acidobacteriota bacterium; assembly: GCA_963819625.1. GTDB lineage: Bacteria > Acidobacteriota > Terriglobia > Acidiferrales > UBA7541 > Acidiferrum. Next base: position 827,313 of record CAWFWY010000011.1, on the reverse strand, counting down.
AGCTTAGTCGTCTCCATGAGCCGGTGCCGGCAGCACACCCGGGCTCAAGCCAAGATCGGGGCGATTCTGGAAATCGTATGGCTCCCAGGTCACTTCCGGCGTCACCAGGAAGTTCTCCGTGATCGGCGGCGAATCGGTCTTCCACTCGAGCCCGGTAGCCGGCCAGGGATTCGGCCCGGCAACCCTGCCGTAACGCAACGACCAGATCAAATAAATCATCGGCAGCAAATAACCGAGCGCCAGAATAGACGCGCCCGCGGTGGACATCACGTTGAGAACCTGAAACTCCGGCGGGTAGGAATGATAGCGGCGCGGCATTCCCAGGTACCCGAGGATAAATTGCGGGAAGAAGGTGAGATTGAATCCGAAAAACAAAACGACCGCCGCGATGCGCGCAAGAAATTCCGGGTACAGCCTGCCGCTGATCTTGGGCCACCAGAAATGCAGCCCGCCCATGTAGCCCATCACTGCGCCGCCCACCATGATGTAGTGGAAATGGGCCACCACGAAATAAGTGTCGTGGATGTGAATGTCCAAGCCCAGGCAGGCGAGGAAAAGACCAGTTAGTCCACCGACCAGAAACAGCCCGATGAAACCAAGGGCATAAAGCATCGGCGTGTCGTACGAAATCGAACCCTTGTAGAGCGTGGACGCCCAGTTGAAGACTTTTACCGCCGACGGGATGGCCACCAGGTAGCTCAAGAACGAAAAGGCCAGCGCGGCATAGACGGATTCACCGGTCAGAAACATGTGGTGAGCCCAGACGAAGAATCCGATCACCGCGATGGCGATACTGGAAGCCGCGATGAACGAATATCCGAAGATCGGTTTGCGCGCAAAAGTGGGAATGATTTCGCTGATTACACCCATGGCGGGAAGAATCATGATGTACACCGCCGGGTGCGAATAGAACCAGAACAGGTGCTGGAAGAGAATGGGGTCACCGCCCAGCGCGGGATTGAAGAAACCCAGATGAAACATGCGCTCCAGTCCAACGAGCAGCAAAGTGATGGCGATTACCGGAGTGCCCAGAATAAAAATGATGCTGGTCGCGTAGTGCGACCATACGAACAGCGGCAATCGGAACCACGTCATGCCCGGAGCGCGCATGGTGTGGATGGTCACCACAAAATTGAGCCCGGTCAGGATGGATGAAAAGCCGTTGATGAAGATGCCCAGCACCGCCGGAGTGACCGCGGAATTGGAATAAACGCTGCTCAACGGAGTGTAAAACGTCCAACCGGTGTCCAGCCCGCCGGTGGCAAAGGAATACAGGACGAAACCCCCGCCGACCAGGTAGATGTACCAGCTCAAAAGGTTGATCTTGGGAAAAGCCAGATCCTTTGCGCCGATCATCAGCGGTATGAGGAAATTCCCCAGCACCGCGGGTATCGATGGGATCAGGAAAAAGAAAATCATCGCCACGCCGTGCATGGTGAACAGCTTGTTGTACGTTTCCGGGGTAACCAGGAAGCCCGCAGGTGTCAGCAAATGAATGCGGATCATGGTGGCGAAAATTCCGCCCACAAAAAAGAAGAACGTCACCGAAAGCAGATAGAGAATGGCGATGCGCTTGTGGTCAGTGGTCAGCAGCCATGAACGGATACCGTAAGTGGAATTCAGATAATTTTCGCGCGGTATCTCGTATACCGTTGACGTTTGCGTGCTCATACTTATTTCTTCCCCGTGCCCGGTGCAACACCCGCCCCGGTAGCGGGCGGCGGCAGCGACTGCAAAGACTTGATATACGTGGTGAGAGCCACAATCTGCTCTTCCGTCAATTGGCCCTGGAACGTGGGCATCAACGGCTGAAATCCAGCCACGATTTTTGCGCTGGGCTGCAACAGCGATTCGCGAAGATAGCCATCATCCGCGGTAACCGTCGAGCCATCCGCCAGCAACACTTTGGCTCCATACACTCCGTTCAACGAGGGCGCCCGCCCTTTTCCATCGCTGAAGTGGCACGTAATACAGGCTTTTTCGGTGAAAAGCTTTTCGCCGGCCAGCAGCGGATCGCCGCCCGCTCCCGACGATCCGGACAGCCACGCGGCATAATCTGCCGGCTCCATAACGGTAATCCAGCCGCCCATCAGTGCGTGATTCGTGCCGCAATACTGCGAGCAGTACAACCGGTAACGCCCCGCCACCGTGGGCCGGAACCACATGGTGTTGTAGTGGCCGGGTACCACGTCCATCTTCACGCGAAATGCCGGAACGGAAAAATCGTGGATCACATCTTCGCTGGCCATAATCAGCCGGATGTCGCGGCCAACCGGCACGTGCAACTCGTTAATTTCCTTCAGTCCGTTGGGCTGCTGTACTTTCCACATCCACTGCTTGCCAATCACGTAAATGTCCAGCGTGTCCGTGGGCGAACGCCGGTAATCGACGTAAACCTCGGCGCCCCAGGCAAACATGAACATGGACAAAATCAGCGGAATCACGATCCAGGCTGTTTCAAGGCGCATGTCGCCGTGAATCGGTACGCCGACTTCATCCGCGGTCTTGCGCTGGTATTTGAAAAAGAAATAAACAACCGCGACGGTGACCGCCACCGCAAAGAACAGGCACACCGCGGTGATGAACAGCATTAGCGCGTCCACGCTGGACGCGAAGTTGGAAGCCTGCTCCGGAAACAGTGGCAATTGCGACTGCACGCTTAGTGAGCTCCTCGTTGGTGATAAGTGCCGGCGGCCTGGCGCTTTTTCACATTAAGATGTTCCGTGTCGCGGCGCCGAAAAATCAGGATGCCGCCAACGATGCACGCAATCGTCAGAATTCCGCCCAGGCGAATGACTTTTAAAATCGACGCGCTGTATGTCGCGGAACTGGGGTCGTAGTGATAGCAAAACAGCAGAACGTGATCGATGGGCGTGCCGATTTTGCCCGCCGATGCATCCACCAGCCCCAGACGCACATCCCTTGCCGGATATTCCACGCCATAAAAATATCGTGAGATGCGTCCATCCGGCGTCAGCAGCAGGATGCCGCTGGCATGCGCAAAAAGATTGTTCTTGGTATCGAAGTTGTACCGGAAGTTCGCCGCCTTGGTGGCGGCATCGATACTTTCTTTCGTACCGGTCAGAAAATGCCACGCGGCCTCTGTCTCCGGCCGGCCAAAATGCGATAGCGCGCTTTTCTTTTTCTGCACGGCCATATCCGGCGATTCGCGCGGATCGAAACTCACAAACACAACTTCGTAATCGCGCCCGGGAGTGAACGACAGCATCTTCAGCGCGCCCACCACGCCTTGCTCCACCTGGTTGCAAAGCATCGGGCAACCGTAGTACACGAACGCCAGCAGCACCGGTTTCTGCTTGAAATAATCGCGAAGCTGAACCGCATTGCCGTTTTCATCCACAAAAGGCAGATCGAGCGGCATCTGCGCGTTCAGTTGCGGCTCAAACCCGACATTTACAAGCTGCGCCGGCATTCCCACGGAACTTTGCGCCACATTGCCCGGCACGGCCTGGGCGTGCGCCGCGGACCCCGCCAGCAGCAGGGCAGCAACTGTCGCAATGGCACGTAGTCTCTTCATTGAATTACTTCTTCTCCGCCGCGGGTGCCGGCGCTTGCACCACCGGCAAACCTTTCTGGGCAATAATCTTCATCGCTTCTTTCACCGGAATCTGCGCGATTCCGGCACCCTGATCGACCCAGCCGTATTTTTCGTTGGCCTCGGTATCGGCCTGCACCTTATCGCGCCGGTCCTGCTGCGGATCCGTTTCGTGGCCCGGCACGCCCTGCAGGCGGGGCTCCGGCGGCATGGGGTGATAGTCCGGCCCCATGGCCGCGCGCGCGGGCATCATCGGCGCATCGGATTCCTTCACAAAGTGCGAAGTAAAGCGCAGCACAAACACGCAAATCAGGAAAGACGCTGCCACAGCGATGGTCAGCACGACCAAGTACCAGTAAATGGTGCGCACTTTCACGTCGCGCGTTTCGAACGAAACGGTGTCGTGATGCGGCAGTTCCCCGCTTCCGGGGGCGCGATGATATGGATCAGTGCTCATGTTGAGCAATGGCCTCCGGTAGATGAGGATCGCCGAGCGGCAGCAACGGCATTTTCTGCAAATTAAAGGCAAAATATCCCAGCCACAATCCGACCAGCGCAACGGGCACGATGATATCGATCCACGTCGGGAACGCGCGGAGCGTAAATTCCGGCCGGGTGATCCAGAAAAGATCAACCAGGCGCATGAAGATCAGCCATAGCGCAACTTTAGGCAGTAGACGCGCGTTGCGTTTCAGATCGCGCGAAAGTAGCAGGAACAACGGCACGAAAAAGTGAAAGATCAGCACAATCACCGCGACTACGCCCCAGCCGCCGTACAGCCGCGAACGGTAAAAGGTGATTTCTTCCGGCTGGTTTCCGGACCAGATAATCAGCAATTGAGAAAAACTGAAATAGGCCCAAAGCAGCACGAAGGCCAGCAGCAGCTTGCCCAGATCATGAATGTGCCGCTTGTGTATAAGCCCGGCCATCGGCGCAGTTCGTGAAAGCAGAACCACGATGGCGATCATCAACGACATGGAGGAAATCAGTTGTCCGGCCACGAACAGGAAACCATAAATCGTGGATGCCCAATGCGGCGTAATCGACATGGCCCAGTCGATGGCCGCAAAGGTCATCACAAAAACGTACAGGATGATCCCCGGCCCGGCCAGCAACTTGAAGCGCCGCCGCAACAACCGGTCAGATTGATTCACGTCCTGCTCGCGCGACCAGCGATTGAAAATGAACATCAATCCAATCCACACCACGAAATAAAGCACCGCGCGCAGATAAAACCCGTGAGCGGTTAAATAGCTCTGCTGCAACGATGAGAGCGGCTCTTCGCGCACGCGTTCCGGATCGAGCCACGCGCCGTAAAGATACTTCATGCCGAAAACGATAGGCAGAAAGAGCACGGCCAGCAAGGGCAGCGTACGGGTAGCCGATTCCAGCGGGCGGCGGATGACGATGCCCCATTGCCCGCTGGTCAGGTGCTGCAGCATCAGCAGGCCCAGCGAACCCAGCGCAAAGCCCAAAATCAGCAGATAGCCCATCAGGTACGAGGGAAAGAAAATTTGCGGCGATTTAAGCGCCGCAAAAATGCACAACAACACCGCGAATCCACCCGCGACCAGCGCGCTGCGTTGCAAGCGCCCTACGCTATCCGGCGCCTTATATTCTTGCGCCATCATTGCGCGGTTCCTCCGGAATTCAATTTTTCGCGCACGCCGGCCGGCAACTCCGCAACGTGCGCGTTACGGCTAAGCTGCAGCGCACGAACATACGAAACGATGGCCCAGCGATCGCGCGGCGGGATCTGCGCCGAGTAGCTGTACATCTGGCCAAACCCGTTGGTGATCACGTCGAAGAAGTACCCGTTAGGCGACTGCCGCAGGCGGTCCAGGTGATAACTGGGTGGATGCTTCATGCCGCGCATGGCCACCATGCCATTGCCGTCGCCCTGCAAACCATGACAGGGAACGCAAAATATCTTGTAGCGGTCTTCACCGCGTTCCAGCAGCGCTTCGTTGACCGGCAGCGGAAAATTGTTCGAATCCTTTGCGACCATCAAGTCATCGTTAACCATCGCGTCGCGCGGCACGGTGTTTTCCACCGGCGCGCGCTCTGAGCGCCCATCCGCAAAAAACCCCGACGGCGAAAGCGGCAGGTTCTTGGGTTGGTTGCCCATGTCCTGATGCAGATGTTCGCACCCGGCCAGCGCAAACAAACTCGCCACGGCACACGCGCGCCACAACATGCGTTTCGATAGCAGCATGGACAAAGTTTTATCCATGGCCATGCTCCAGCGGAGCTTCTTCGTCGCGCACTTCAGTGACGTGCTGCGCGTTCAGGCTTTGCAGGAACCGCACACTTTCCGTGGCGCTGAACTTCGGATCGGTCGCTTCGATGCAGATAAAAAACCGGTCGGTGCTGGCCCGCGAGAATCGCGCTACATTAAAAACCGGATGATACGGGTGCGGCAGCTTGTTCAACGCCAGCATCCCGAACACGGCGAAAGAAGCGGCGCCCAGAATCGTCAATTCGAATGTCACCGGGATAAATGCAGGCCAGCTATTCAGCGGACGCCCGGCGATATTCAAGGGATAACTGATCACGTTCACCCAGTATTGAAATCCGAAGCCCGTCAAACCGCCGCCCAGTCCGCCGATGAGCGTGAGAAATGGCACCCAGCTTCGGCGCAAGCCCAGCGCTTCCGATAGCCCTTCGATGGGATACGGCGCGTACGCATCCATCTGACGGTATCCCGCTTCGCGAGTTTTTTCCGCCGCACGGATAAGATCCTTCGCGGTTTCAAACTCGCCCATTACGCCGTAGAGGTGGGAGCGTTCTTGCATCAATCGTGCTCCTCGTTATGAGCCACCAGCTCGCGCATTTCCGCGATGGAGATTGCCGGCAGCACGCGAACGAACAGGTAAATCAGGGTGGTGAATAATCCCAGCGTGCCGATGAAAGTGGCCCAGTCCCACACGGTCGGCGAATAGCGGCCCCACGCCGACGGCATGAAGTCGCGCGTAAGGCTGATGACTACGATGACGAACCGTTCCAGCCACATGCCGATATTCACCACGATGGACATCAGGAAAAGCACCGTGACATTGGTACGTATCCGGCGGATCCACAGCAACTGCGGCGTCAGAATATTGCAAAGGATCAGCGCGTAATAGAAGTGTGAATAAGGGCCGTGCAGCCGCTGCTGCACCAGAAACACATCGAATTTCTGTCCGCTGTAAAGCGACATGAAGAATTCAAAGAAATATCCGTAGGCCACGATCAAGCCGGTGGCCAGCATTACCTTGGCCATATTTTCCAGGTGGCGCATGGTAATGAAATCTTCGAAGTGGTAATACTTCCGCAACGGAATGGCGATGGTCAGCACCATGGCGAACCCGGAATAAATCGCTCCGGCAACGAAGTACGGCGGGAAAATTGTGGTGTGCCAGCCCGGAACGATGGCAATCGAGAAATCAAAGCTCACCACGGTGTGTACCGATAACACCAAAGGAGTCGCCAGGCCCGCAAGCAGCAAATACGCCGACTGGTAGCGGTGCCAGTGCCGCGCCGAACCGCGCCATCCCATGGCCAGCAATCCAAAAATCATCTGCTTCGGTTTGGATATCGCGCGATCGCGCAGCGTGGCCAGGTCCGGGATCAAACCGACAAACCAGAACAGCAGCGAAACCGTGCCGTAGGTGGACACTGCGAAAACGTCCCAGATCAGCGGGCTGCGAAATTGTGGCCAGATCCCCATCGTGCTGGGATACGGGAACATATAAAAGGCCATCCACGGGCGTCCGGTGTGGATCAGCGGAAATAGCCCCGCGCAGGCCACGGCAAACAGAGTCATCGCTTCAGCAAAACGATTAATCGAAGTGCGCCATTTCTGATTCAGCAAAAACAAAATCGCGGAAATCAGCGTGCCGGCATGGCCGATACCGATCCACCACACGAAATTGACGATGGCGAATCCCCAGCCGATGGGAATATTGATTCCCCAGATGCCGACGCCCTTGATAATCAGCCATCCGACAGCGATCGTCAGCATCCCTAGCGCAGAAAATGCAATCGCGAACCCTACAAACCATCCAAGAGTCGTAGGACGCGTCAGAACCGCGGCGCTGATTTGCTCAGTTACCGACTCGTAGCTGTGCCCGCCCGCCAGCACCGGGTCGAGGTGCGGAATCTCCGGGTGATTGCTGTCTCGAAGGGCTACGCTCATGCCTTCTCCGGTGGCGCTGCCAGATCAGGATTGGGATTGCGCACTGCGGCGAGATACGTGGTGCGTGGACGCGCGTTCAATTCGCCCAGTATCGAGTAATTGCGCTGCTGCGCTTTCAACTTGGCCACGCGCGACGTGGGGTCGTTGGCATTTCCAAAAACAATCGCCTCGCTGGGGCAGGACGCTTGGCAAGCGGTAACAATTTCGCCGTCGCGAATCGGCCGGTTTTCTTTTTCCGCTTCGATGCGCACGTTATTGATGCGCTGCACGCAATAGGTGCACTTTTCCATCACCCCGCGGCTGCGCACCGTCACTTCCGGATTGCGCATCAGCTTCAATTGCGGCGTCTCCCAATCCTGGAAGCGCAGGAAATTAAAGCGCCGCACCTTGTACGGGCAGTTATTCGAACAGTAGCGCGTGCCGATGCAGCGGTTGTAGACCATGTCGTTCAGGCCTTCAGCGCTGTGTACCGTCGCGCCCACCGGGCAAACCTGCTCGCAAGGCGCGTTTTCGCACTGCTGGCACGGAACCGGCTGGAAAAATGTCGGCGGATTGGCCAGCACATCGTTGGTGTCCGTGCTGGGATCGTTCGTCGCCGTTTCCGCCAGATAATAACGGTCGATGCGAATCCAATGCATTTCCCTGCCGCGCATCACCTGATCTTTGCCCACCACCGGAATGTTATTTTCCGACTGGCAGGCCACCACGCACGCGTTGCATCCGTTGCAGCTGTTCAAATCGATCGACATCGCCCAGGCATAGCCAGGATAAGCAAACTCTTTATAGAGCGTCAGCTCTTGGGGAGGTTTTTCGTCATTGATGTGCGCGAATGCCGGATTCTGTTTGTATTCCTCCAGCGTGCCGGTGGCCAGAATCTTGCGGCCTTCCATGTTGAAGTGATATTGCGTGCACGCCATTGGGTAGTTGTCGCCGGTCTTCTTCACCGTGCCGCCGGTCTTGGCCCACAGCGCATCGGAAGTGCGCACCGCGTAAGCGTTGAATCCCTTGTTCGTCCCGGTGTAGCCGGCTTTTTTCCGCCCGTATCCCAACGGCAGCACAATGACGCCATCAGCCTGCCCGGGCAGAATCCACGCGGCCGCGGTCACTTTGCTGTTCGAAAGCGAGATATCGACCACGTTGGAAAGAATCTGGCCGTGTTCACCGCCGCGTGAAACGACGGACTGGGTCAGTTTCAGCAATTCAGCGGTTTTGGGGCTAACCAGCGCGGCATTGTCCCACGTCAATTTCGTAACCGGCTTCGGCAATTCCTGCAGCCAGCCGTTGTTCGCAAATCGTCCATCGTAGGCGCTGGGATCCAGGCGGAAAATAAATTCGAGCTCATCCGTAGCCACAGGAGTCGTCGCCGGCAACGTCGCCGCCGATGCCACGCTGACCGCCGCCAGCGTAGTGTTCGCGATCACCCCGTCGTGCAGCGCTTTTCGCCAGGATTTTTCGAAATCGGCGCCGCCATGGGAAGTCTTGAAATGATCGCGAAGCGCGTCATACCCCGAAACGCCCGGTTTGTCGCTGAACGCCGCCAGAAATTCATACGCGGAACGCGAGCTGTACAACGGCGCGATCAGCGGCTGAACGATACTCGTCGTGCCATCAAAAGCGCGAACGTCTCCCCACGCTTCCAGGTAATGCGACTCGGGCACGTGCCATTTGCAATATTCCGCTGTCTCATCGAAATGCGAGCTGAGATGCACGGTGCTCCGCACTTTTTTGAGCTTCGTCGCGAAATCAAAATCGTGCGGCGCATCGTAAACAGGATTTCCGCCAAGGATCAGCAGCGTATCAACCCGCCCGGCCGCCATATCGTTGCAAAGCGCGCGCAGCGACTCTAGTTGGTTGACCGGAGTAGCTTCCACCGGTTCGGTGTAGTACACCGTGTTTCCTACATTGCCCAGCGCAGCATTGATGGCGTGGGCCAGGGCGTGAACCTCGGTGGGCTGCTGCTCGCCGGCCATCACCAGGGAAGCGCCCCGATGGGCCTGAAGCTCCGCGCGGACCTGTTCCATCCAATGTTGCGCCGCGGAAGGCAGCGTCGCCGTTCCGCCCAATCCAATTTTCGCCGCCAGCGCCCGCGTGAAAAGCCCCACGTCGCTCGACCGCAGCGGCAATCGATGATCGGCGGTTGCGCCGGTTACTGAAGGAGTCGGCTCCACCACATAGAGCCGGTTCATTTCTGCCGAACCGTTGTTCAATTTGCGGCGGCGATAATATTCCTTCATGTAGCGGATGTGGCCCGGCCCGCTGGCCATGAAATCCGCGTCCAGGAAAGAATCACGTCCGCTTTTTCGGGGCGGTACACGGTATTGATGTAACGCCCGAATGCCTGCTTCGAGCCTTCGCGCGCGCCATCGTTCCCGGCAGGTTCCCACTGGTGCCATTTAGCATTGGGATAAAGCTTCAGCAGCGCTTGAATCTGGCCGCTTAGCAGCGGCGAGGTGATCGTGCCCGTGAGAATCCGGAATCCTTCGCCATTCAACATTTTCATCGGCGGACGCCATGCCCTGCGCCGCGTCGATAAACGCCTGCAAGGAACTGATCTCTCCCAGGTGCGTGGGAATCTGCGCACGATCCGGATCGTACAGATCGAGAATGGAGGCCTGCACAAAGGCGTCAATACCGCCAAGACTGGAGGGATGATCCGGGTTTCCCTGAATGTTGGTGGGCCGGCCCTCGTGACTTTCTACCAGCACGCCGATCGCGTCGGCGCCGAAAGGCATGGCCGTGGCGTAAAACTGCGGCTTGCCAAGCACCAGCCCGTCGGGCTGCTTCACGTACGGAACGATGTGCTCTTCAGGAGCGATGCCGCATCCCGAAAGGCCGGCGAACGCCAGCGACGCGGCCATCAGCTTCAGAAAATCGCGGCGGTCTACCGCTTCGTCCCACTCGGAGGCCTGCCTGGGAAACTCGCGGTGCAGCAACTGCTCAAAACGCGGGTCGTCCGGCCAGCTCTTCCAGCGTGCGCCAATACTGCTTGCCGGTCTTGGACGCCAGCTGCGCGCGCACCGCCGCGAGATCCAGCGGATGCTCCAGCAGCTCATTGCCCTCTTTAACCACGTCATCATGCGGCTCGTCATGATGATCATCATGAGGCGTGATCGTGATGCCCTGCATGATGGTGCTCGTGCGCATGCTCAGCTTCGCCGCCGTGCAGTTTGCCTTCGAATTTTTCGTTCTCTCGCATACCGTCCGTTTTACTTTTAACGATGACAGGTTGAGCAGCTAGTCAGCTCAGCCACGCTGCGGACATGGTTTTCCGCCGCCAGTTTCTTGCCGATTTCCGCCTGGTTTGCCGGGGCCACCCAATCCATATTGACGATCTGATCGTGCGGCCGCAGATTCTTCTCCGTGTCGCGGTGGCAGTCCAGGCACCACTGCATGGTCAATTCCTTGGCCTGAAACATCAGCGGCATCTGATTCACCTGCCCGTGGCACGACGAGCATCCAATGCCTTTATTCACGTGAATACTGTGGTTGAAATACACAAAGTCCGGCAGGCGGTGAATCCGGACCCACTCAATCGACTTATCCGTGCGATAGCTTTCGCGCACCGGTTCCAGATACGCGGCACTGTTGAACAGCACCGAATGGCAATTCATGCACGTCTTGGTCGGCGGAATTCCCGCCACCGCCGCAGTTTCCACCCCGGTATGGCAGTAGCGGCAATCGATTCCATCGTCTCCGGCGTGATGTTTGTGGCTGAACTGGATGGGTTGGTCGCGAACGATGTTCTGCCGCGTGTAATTGGGAGCGCGAGCGGCCCCCAGCAGGATGGTAAGTCCCAGCGTGGCTCCCAAAACGGCAAATAGAAGACTGAATCGAGCGATGGAATTTGCGCTGCGATGAAAAATCTGGGCCATGTCAATTTTTGCACTTGAGAGACGAAGCGCGCCAACTTCGAAGCATTGCCGAGCGCCACCACTCTCGCCGGGAAGTGCATGCCCGGGTTATTTAACGCGCTAGTTTCCACTAAAACATTCTGGAATGCAACAAAGACAAGATGAATGTTTTCGCGATATCCACATCAAAGCCGATGATGATTTCGAATTCTGAGAAATGTGCCAAAACGGGCTCGGCCGCCTTGGCGATAAGTCCTCGGGCGTATGGTATTCTGACCAACTCCAACTGGGGCGTGGTCCAACTGGTAGGACACCTCACTGTTAATGAGGACGGTGAAGGTTCGAATCCTTCCGCCCCAGCCAAAATTCCACCGTTGAAAACGGCCCGGACTAAGCGAGCCCGTGCGGACGCGGCCAGGCGTCAGAGCGCGGCAATCACTTCAATCTCCACCAGCGCATCCTTGGGCAGCCGCGCCACCTGCACCGTCGAGCGCGCCGGGGGAGCGGCGGTGAAATACCGCCCGTAAACCTCGTTCATCGCCGCAAAATCGTTCATGTCCTTCAGGAACACGGTGGTCTTCACCACGTGATGAAAATTCGATCCCGCCGCTTCCAGGATGGCCTTGAGATTTTCCATCACGCGCTGGGTCTGCTGCGCCGCGTCCGTCCCGGTCATCTCCGAGGTGGCCGGATCAAACGACACCTGTCCGGAAATAAACAGAAAGCCGTTGGCGCGCACTCCCTGCGAATACGGCCCGATCGGTTTCGGTCCGCGGTCGGTCAGCACGATTTCTTTCATGGCGTAGTCTCCTTGGCAGCGGCATTTTGTTCAGCCGAAATGTTTTCATAGCGCGCGCGAAAATCGGCCGGCACGCCCGGATGTTTCATCCACAGCCGCACGAATTCCGCGGTGTTTCCGCGGGCTTCCTGGTCGAACGCGGCGATCAGGTCGTCGAGATCGAAACCGGAGTTGCGCCGAGCGCCCAGCATGTGCCGCACTGCTTTGCGAAATACTTCGTCGCCGTAACGATCCTGGAGCCCATAGAAAAACAACAGGCTCTTGGCGCGCAAAGCGCGGCGATCTTCGTTTGAAGAGCCTCCATTTTCGTTTGGTACAAAGTCTTTTGGAACCAACGCCAGCGCGCGCCGAATCGACTCCGTGCGAGCCGCCGCGCCATTGATCGCCTGGTCGCCCACCGACGCGGCGAACCGGGGAAATGCGGAAAGCGGCGCATCCTGTTCGTAAAAGCCCGGGCTCTGGCCGTATCCCAGCCAGGTGGCCGCCAGCGCGGGAGCAGCGCCGGAAGCAATCTTATTTGCCCCCGGAGCGATATCGATCATCGCGGTATCCAGCGAAACCATCTCGCCGGCTCTGGCCTCGTCATCACCATCGGCTGCGTTTTCGCTTCCCGGAGTTCGGCTGCTGAAACATCCCGGTATCACCGGACACTCTACCAGCCAGAGCGGCGGGTCATTCTTGCTGTTTTGCGCGTGGTGTCTTCCTAATAGACCTGCCGGCGCTTGCGGAATGGACCGTTGCCCGAACACAGCGTCATAACTCTGCAGCGTTTTCACCAATAAATCGCTGGCGGCCCGCAGTCTCCGCCGTCTCGCGAAGCGCGAGTCCACAGATATACTTTGTCGCGATCAGAGCCGATTTGCTTTGTCACATACCGGCCGGCGATTACAAACGGGTAGATATCAACGGCCCGCTGCCTGGCTCGAACGACAAGTTCGCCGCCATGCTTCGAAATTTTTGTGTGGTTGCCGCTGGGGTGCACGATGAATCCTTGGGGCACCCGGACCGTGAGATCCCATTTCGACGGCGGAATCCCGCCGGTGGCAAAAATGCCTCGCGCCGGCAACAATTCAGGCGCCCACCCTTCTGCCGGCAGAAAAAATGCGTCGGGTGCAAAACCCAGATACGATTCGCCGGCGGTTGGGGTTTCGAGTCCCATGGACACACGCAGCGTGTGACTGCCCGACACCGTCCACTCACCTGGCAACTTCAACAGTGCGTTTCGCGGGTTTTCGGGCGATTGCTCCGGCGTCAGCGCATTTCCGTCCCAGTTGAGAATCACGTTTTCAGATTTGAACCGGCGCTTCCACGGCAACCGAAGCTCCAGCACGGAAAGCGGCCGAATGCCGGTGTTCTTCAATTCATATTTCGCTTCGATAGCGATGTGCGGAGGCGGGCCCGGCACAAAATGTACCTCGATATCCTGCTTGTCGACGGTATATCCAGGACCGAACGATGAGGCACACGCACAGGTAAAAATGGCGGCAACCGAAACTACAAGGAAGGGTAAGACGCGCGCGTAAGTACGGACTCTCAACGATTCGATTGTAGCGGGGATTCAGGGCCAGCAACAGATGGCCGTCTCGCGGCGGTGACCATTGCGCCTCGCCATTTTGGCAGGGATTTTATCGCTGGGTTATCGAGGCTTGCGGCCACGCACACGAACGAAACCGGTCCCGTAATGATTGCGCGCCGTCTCGCGCGCCACCACTTCCTTTTCGGCTTGTTCGTCGGTCATGCCCTGGTTGATGCGCTCCATGACTTGGCCTTCCGTGAGCCCGGCGTTTTTCAGGCGCGCAATCTCGCCGCTCGAAAGCGTCGGTTGATTCTGAAGATGTCTCTGCAGCAAGGTCTGCACCGTGGCATCCGACAATCCAATCAAATGCAAAGTCACGGCATCTCCGCTAAGAGTGTCAAGCTTGTCGGCCCGCGCGATCTCCAATACCTGCCGTTCCGTGAAACTCGCGCCTATCAGGCTGACCACCGCATCCGCGCTGGTGAAAGCGCGCTGGTGCTGGCGGGCGGCGCCGACCAGCGCGATACAAGTCTCATCCGTAACGCCGGATTGCTTCATGGTTACCAGCTGCGCTGTTTCCGCATCTGCGAAATTCAACTTCTTCAGCTGCTCGATGCTCGCCGAAGACATGCCCGCTGTGACCAGCGGCCGGAAATCGGTCAATGGATGGTGCCCGCAGCCGCTGGCGCCAAGCAGAAGCACAGCTCCTAACGCCGCGGTCAGAATGTTGGGAAAGCGCATAACTTCATTGTAGGGGACGCAACCGTAGCACGCGGTCAGTGTGTAGTGGGTGATACCCGCCTGAAGGACAGGTAGGGGTGCGGACTCAATCGACAAGTCAAAGCACCCGCAGGACTTGATAAATCCGCTATGGAAATGGATTACCCGAGGTCACCTTGAGCGGTCCAAACGATGTCACTTTTAGGGAGGATCCTGACTCGGAACAATATCGACCGCGAAATAGCATTGGCTTTTGGGAAACTGGGTGGTTGTTGCGGCGTAGACGAATTTTCGGGTGGGATTCTTGTGCCCATCACTGTAAATCTTGAATCCATTTTGAATATCCTTCAACTCAATATCTAGCGGCCATCCGCAATAATTCGATAGTCTGTCTAACTGTGGAGCGAAATCGGAACGATTATCATTCCGATGAACTCTGGCTTCATCTTGGCGAGAGCGGAATCCGAACGATGAGCTATCCAATTCGCCATGAAAGCGTCACTCAATTTGCGAGCTGCCTCCATGTCTACATCGCGTGACTGACCGCAGCCAGCCGGCGCCAGAGCGAATAGAACGCAGCCAAGCATCCAGGGCCTTCGCATTACTGTTCCGTTGTGTACGAAGTGCATTCGAAGACCTGCGAGGGCATTGGATCCTGACTGACGCTGGGAAATCGCTCTTCTATCCCGGTTGCAAAACCCGCTCGACCCCGTGAACCGCGGCAATCTTGCGGATATTCACGAGAATGGTTTCCAGCTGGCGCCGGTCCACAATTTCCAGGCTCGCATCAATGCACGCATTCAACCCGTCCGGACGGCTCACCAGGTTGCGAATGTTCGAACCCGCTCCGCTGATCACTGCGGTGATGTCGGCCAGTAGCCCGGCGCGATCGCGCGCGCGAATCTGCAGCTCCACCGGGAAAGTCGCCGCATTCTCGCCGCCCCATTCCACCGCGATGCGCCGTTCCGTCTGGTAAAGCAGGTTCTGCACGTTGGGGCACGTCCGGGTGTGCACCGCCACGCCCCGGCCGCGCGTGATGTACCCCACAATTTCGTCGCCAGGAATCGGGTTACAGCACTTCGCGCGGTACACGAGCAAATCATCATGGCCCTTGACGATGAGCGGCGCCTCACCAAACCCCAGCATGCGCTTGACGGTCTTGACCAGCGTCGGCTTGGCATCCGGCGCTTCCACTTCCGCGTTTTTCCCCGGCTCGCCAAGCACGCGGGTCAGAATCTGCCGCGCCGAATATTTTCCAAAGCCCACCGCGGCGTACAAATCTTCAATCTTCGAAAGGCCGTGATCGGTCGCCACCTTCAGCATGTCCGCTTCGGGAATTTTCTTCAGGCTGCGGTCGAAGTGGCGGGCTTCGTTTTCCAGCAGCTTGCGCCCCATTTCGGTAGCTTCCTCGCGCTCCTCGATGTTGATCCAATGGCGAATCTTGCTCTTCGCGTGCGAGGACTTGACGAAGCTCAGCCAGTCGCGATTCGGGTGGTGGCCCTTCTGCGTCAGTATTTCCACCACGTCGCCGCTGGTAATTTCGTGGCGCAGCGCCACCATCTTGCCGTTCACTTTCGCGCCGGTACACTGGTGCCCCACCTCGGTGTGCACCGCGTACGCAAAGTCCACAGGAGTAGCCCCGCGCGGCAATTCCAGCACACGCCCCTTGGGAGTGAACGCGTACACCTCCACGGGAGCAAAATCCACGTTCAGCGTCGCCAGAAATTCGCCCGGCTCTTCCAGCTCCTGCGACCACTCAATCAGCTGGCGCATCCACGTGATGCGCTGATCGTCGTCTTCCGAGCCCGGCTTGCCGCCCTTGTATTTCCAGTGTGCAGCCACACCTTCTTCCGCGATGCGGTGCATCTCCTGGGTGCGAATCTGCACCTCCAGCGGCTGGCCCCCATGCAGCACGGTGGTGTGCAGCGATTGGTACAAATTCGGCCGCGGCATGGCGATGTAATCCTTAAATCGCCCCGGCACCGGATGCCAGATGTGATGCACCACTCCAAGCGCCGCGTAGCAACTGCGCTCGCTGTCGGTGATCAGCCGCACGGCCAGCAAGTCATAAACCTGCTCCAGCCCGCGTTCCTGCCGCACCAGCTTGCGATGCAGGGAATACAATCCCTTGACGCGCGCTTCCAGCTCTGCCGGAATGCCGCTCTCCACCAGCTTCGTCTGAATGGTGGCCTGCACTTCTTCCAGAAATTTCCGGTGGATCTCCGCTTTATCGGCCACCTGCTTCTGCAGCGCCATGAACGCTTCGGGCTCTAGGTAGCGGAAAGACAGATCCTCGAGTTCGTTGCGAATATTGCCCATGCCCAGCCGGTGCGCGATGGGCGCATAAATATCCAGTGTTTCCCGCGAAATGCGCTGTTGCTTCTCGCGCTCCAGATATTCCAGCGTGCGCATGTTGTGGAGCCGGTCGGCCAGCTTCACCAGCACCACGCGAACATCGTTCACCATGGCCAGCAACATCTTGCGGATGTTTTCGACCTGCCGGGCCTCCGGAGCCATCATGTTCAGCCGGCTGATTTTGGTGACGCCTTCCACCAGCCGCGCGACTTCCGGCCCAAACCGCTCTTCAATCCGCGAAAGCGGAAACTCCGTGTCCTCCACAACGTCGTGCAACAACGCCGCCGTCAGCGTGGTGGCGTCCAGCCGCATGTCCGCCAAGATGTGCGCCACTTCCAGAAGGTGCGTCAGGTATGGATCGCCGGAGCTGCGCAGTTGGTCGCGGTGGCGCTCGGCGGCAATTTCATAAGCGCGGCGAACCGCCCAGGGATCTTCGGAAGGTCGATTCTTGCGAAGTTTTTCCAGCAATTCTTCCAGGCGGGCATCGAGCTGCCGCTCGGTGCGGTCCCGATGGAAGTGCAAGGGCAAATTGCTTGGCGACGGCATAAAGGGAGCTTCTACCCTCTTGCCATAATTGTAGCGCAGAGCGCGCCAAAGGCATTGCCGCAAGAGCGGCTCTGATGTAAAAAGGGCTGCCTTTCTGCTTCCACATTACGATCGCCAACCCAGGAGATCCTCGTGACCAACTCAAACGAAAAGAATCTGACAACGAAATCCGACCCCCAAGCCACTTCCGTTGACCGCCGCGCATTTCTCCGCACCTCGTCCCTAGCGGCCGCTGCCGGTGCCGCCGCGCTGAGCTGGCCGCACGCCTCCCGGGGCGCCGCAGCCGGAGACTTAGACGCCATTACTGCAGAAATCACCAAGCGCCACGAAGAAAGCGTGAAGCGCCTGCAGACCTGGATTCGCCAGCCCTCCATCGCCGCCGAAAATCGCGGCATGAGCGAAGGCTGCGAGCTCGCCATGAACATGCTGCGCGAGGCGGGCTTCGGCCAAGTCACAAAAATCTCCACCGACGGCCAGCCCGGTATTTTCGCCACACTCGATGCCGGCGCGCCGCGCACCGTGGGCCTTTATTTCATGTACGACGTCAAACAAGCCGACCCCGCCGAATGGTCTTCGCCGCCCTTTGACGCGGCTCTGGTGGACAAGCCCGGCATGGGCAAAGTGCTCGTCGGGCGCGGCGCGGTCAACCAGAAGGGCCCGGAAGCGACCTTGCTGGCCGCTCTGCACGCTATCCGCGGCGCGGGTAAAAAGCTTCCAGTGAATTTTGTTTTTGTGGCCGAGGGCGAAGAAGAAATCGGCTCCCCGCATTTTCCCCAGGTCGTCGGGCGCTCCGAGGTGCAAGCCGCGCTACGCAAGTGCACCGGCGTGTACATGCCCTTTGCCGCGCAGGGATTGACTGGCGACGTAACCGTGTATCTGGGTGCCAAAGGCGTGGTCGAGCTCGAACTCACCTCCAGCGGCGAAAAATGGGGCCGCGGTCCGCGCAAGGACATTCACTCCAGCAACAAGGCCAGAGTCGACAGTCCGGCTTGGCACCTGGTGGAGGCGCTCGCGACTCTCGTATCCGCCGACGGAAACGATCCGGTGATCGAAGGGTTCGCAACCAAAGCCCGCCCGCTTTCCGCCGCGGAAAAACAAATGATCGCCGAAGCCGCCAAACGTTTGAACGAAGCCGAGGCCAAAAAGCTTCTTGGAGTCGAGCGCTGGGTTCACGATGTGGACTGGCAGGAAGCGCTCGAGCTGCTCACTTCTCGCCCCACAGTGAATATCGAAGGGTTGGTCGGCGGCTACATCGGACCGGGCGGCAAGACCATCCTCCCCGGCAAAGCCGTGGCCAAAATCGATATGCGCCTGGTGCCGGACATGACCGCCGCGGAAGCGCTGGCAGCCCTCAAAGCTCACCTGGCCAAGCATGGCTTCGCGGACATCGACGTGCACATGAGCGGCGGCTACGATCCCACCAGCACGCCGGCGGACTCGCAGATCATCAAGGCCGCCTCCGAGGTATACCGCCGCAACGGCATCGACCCGGTGATGCTGCCGCGCCTCGCGGGTTCCTGGCCCGGTTATGTCTTCACCGGCGACCCGCTGCACCTGCCCGCCGGCCACTACGGGCTCGGCCATGGCAACGGCGCCCACGCTCCCGACGAATATTATCTGATCGAATCTTCCAACCCTAAAGTGCAGGGCATGGACGGAGCCGCTCGTTCGCACGTGGAATTTTTGTACGAGCTCGCTTCCGCGAGCTGAACCACGGCTGAAGCTACCCGTCAAATTTGTCGCTCACAAAATAAAAAAGGGCATTCGTGAGAATGCCCTTCGATAAATCCGGTTGATAAATTGTCGCAGACTGGTTAGGAAAGCTGTGGCGGCGGATTTTCCGCGCGCTTTTGCTTGATCTCTTTCACCTTATCGACCAGGTCGTCGGCCTGTTTCTGGTAGCTGGCGCGTTCGTCGGCGCTTTCTACCATGTCGGCCTTGCGGCGATACAGCAAATTCAGGTAAGCCATCGCGTCGTCGTAATCCGGCCGAAGCTGGATGGCTTTCTGCAGATAGGTAATGCCCTCATCCACCAGCGGCCCGTCTTTGCTTACATACTCCGCGCGCACCGAGGCGGGCAGCGCATCGCTTTCTTTAATCTGCTTGTTGATATGGTCTTTGTTGTAGTTGGTGCGCAGTTCCGCATTGGCGCGAAACGCCAGCGTCCAGTCAATCACGCCAATCCAGTAATACGGCTCGGGATCGGCGGGCTTCAGCTCGATGTGTTTCTGGTGGTAAGACTTGGATTCCTGGAATTTGTCGGGATTGAAAGGCTGCCCGCTCATCTGGAAAAGTATCGACCCGATACCGTCGATGGCGCTCAGGTTATTGGGGTCCTTTTCCAGCACGCCCTTGAACTCGGCGATCGCGGCATTTCCTCGCGCCACGTTCTCGTCCGAAGGCGCTCCCGGAATGTACTGGCTGGCATACGCGGTGGCCAGATACAAACGCGCATTCATCAAACCAGGATCGAGATCCTTGGCTTGCTTGAAATCCTCGACGGCCTTGTCGTACTGGCCGTTCTTGAAATTCGCGACGCCTTTGTTGAGCAGGTCGCGGGCCTTCAGCTTGTTGCATCCGGAGCCGGCCGCCACCAGCACCACCAGCGCTGCTGCGGATAAGCCGCGCCGTGCGATTCGAACCGATGAAGCATAAGTCATCGAATCATCCATCCCTGTAAGGCGCGACCGAAACGGTCCGCGCTAGGATTCACGTCCGCCCTGCGAGGGGCATTTTCAACCTGGTAATTACTGACCTGCTTCGAGTTTCGCGGTAATCAATCCCACTTTATCGATTCCAGCGCCGCGCATAATGTCGATGGCTCGCGCGACGTCCATGAACAGTACATCGTTCTCGCCTTTGACGAAAGCTACTTTCTCGGCGCGATCCTTAAAAATCTGCTCCATGCGCGGCCCGAGACCGTCCCAGGTGGTGTCTTCGTTATTGATTTTCAGCTTGCCGTTCATGGCCACCTGCACCACCACGGTCTTATCGTTCATCTCCTGGTTCTGGTCCTTGTTCGGATTGGGCTGCGGCACCAGCGCGTCCAGACCTTTCGGCGTCAACGGCGTGATCACCATGAAAATAATCAACAGCACTAGCAAAATATCGATCAGCGGAACGACGTTCATTTCCGCCATCGCCCCACCCTTATTTTCACCTACGCTCATTGCCATTGCAGATCTCCCTGTTACTGCCCGGCCATTCAAAAACCAACTGCTTTAAATATTCGTTTTGTGATCCTTAACTTGCGGAATCAAACCTACCTTGTCGATTCCAGACCCGCGCATGATGTCGATGGTCCGGGCGATGTCCATGAATAGTACGTCGTCGTCGCCCTTGACGAAAGCAACTTTCTCCGCACGATTCTTGAAGATCTGTTCCATGCGCGATCCCAGAAGATCGAAATCCGTGTCTGCATTGTTGATCTTCAGTTTGCCGTTCCGAGAGACCTGCACCACCACCGTCCCAGGACTCACCACATCCGAACTGGGCTGAGGCACGGCAGCGTCCAGTCCGATTGGCATCAAGGGTGAGATCACCATGAAAATAATCAACAGCACTAGCAAAATATCGATCAGCGGAACAACGTTCATTTCCGCCATCGCCCCACCCTTATTTTCTCCAGCGCTCATTGCCATTGCAAAATCTCCGTTTGCCCGGCCATTCAGAACCCGCGGCAGGCTGCGCTACACCGCTTGCCGGGGTCCCAACGGATACAACATGATTCTCGATGCTAGGTCGACGGCTGCCCGTTATTCGGCGGAGGCGGCGGAGTTTCCCGTTCGTGACTCCTCTCCGTGAGTAAGCCGAGCTGATCGACTCCCGCGGAGCGGATTTCATCCACCACGCCTACAACGTCCCCATACTTCGCCCGCGAATCGCTCTTTACGTACACGGTCTTGTCCAGGCGGTTCGCCAGGCGATCCTTGATTTGCCCGGTGATATCTTCCTTGTTGATGGCCGTATTTCCCAGAAAGATTTTTCCGTCCCGGGTAACCGCTACGATCACCGCGTCGTCCTTGTCCGCGTCCTGCATATCCCGCGGATTATTGGCGGTGGCCATGTCCACGGAAACGCCCTTCTGCAACATGGGGGTGACCACCATGAAGATGATCAGCAGCACCAACATGATGTCCGCCATCGGAATCACGTTGGGCGACGACATCTGCGCCCCAACTGTGGGTTTATACGCCATGGCCGGTTACTTCTTCGCGCCGCGGCGCAGGATGAAGTAGTTGATCAACTCCATCGAGGAGTTGTCCATTTCCACGTCGAAGGCTTCCACTTTATTGGTGAAGTAGTTGTAGGCCCACACCGCGGGCACGGCAACCAGCAAACCAAATGCAGTGGTCACCAGCGCTTCAGCGATACCGCCGGCTACTGCCGACAATCCCGTCGCTTTGCTGGTCTCGATGCCCTTAAACGCGTTCAAAATTCCGACCACCGTGCCGAACAGTCCCACGAACGGCGCCGTGGAACCAATGGTCGCGAGAGCCGAGAGCCCCCGCTTCATTTCGGCGTGTACGATAGCAATCGAGCGCTCCAGACCGCGCTTGGCTGCCTCCACCACGTCGGAGTCGGACACCTGTTGGGAGGCGGACTGAAATTCCGACAACCCGGTGGCCACCACCTTGGCGATGTGGCTCTTCTTGTTGCGTTCGGCGATAGCGATCGCTTCATCCAGCTTGCCTTCCTTCAACGCCCCGGCAACCTGTTGCACGAACACGCGCGACTGCTTGCGTGCCGCGCTGTACATCAACGCCCGGTCGATCATCACACCGAAAGAATAAACCGACAACACGAACAAAATCCCCACCACGACTCTGGGCAGGGTACTCATCGTCGACCACATGTTCTGCAGGCTCCACGTGTTGGCTGTGGCGGATTGCAGGAATATGGCCGCGCTTACGTACAAAGTGGCTACCATTCGTATGCTCCTTAAAAGTGTTTGCTAAAATCTTTCTACTCGGCCCGCAACGCCCGCCCCATGACGGGCGCTTACAAACCGTTTTACTGGTTAAGAGAGAAAATCACGTCGATCGTGGTATCCACTTCCACGGGTTCGCCGTTCAACTGCGTCGGCTGATACTTCCACTGCCTCACGGCGTCCAGCGCTGCCTGGACCAGCAGCGGATGCCCGGACATCACTTCCAGCTGCTCGACCTGGCCACTCTTGCCGATAATGGCGTGCAATCGGACAGTTCCGGAAATTCTCGTCTGGCGTGCCAGCGGTGGATATTGCGGCTGCACCTTGTTCACCAGTTTCGCGGCGGTAACGTTGCCGCCCTGGCGAATTCTCGTTTGCGTCGGCTTGGGAGGAGGAGGCGCACCGCCTACTCCGCCAATCACGCCGCCGATGACGCCGCCCATCTGCCCGCCGGCGACACCCCCAACCACTCCACCCGTCATGCCCGCGCTCATGTCTGGAGCGTCTTCCTTAATAATCTTGATGTCCTTCGGGATCACCTTCGGAGTGACCAGTTTCCCGGCATCCATCAAATGTACTTGCGGCTTCACGTGCACAACCTGCGCGATGGGAGGCGGCGGAGGCGGCGGAGGTGGAGGAGGAGCAACCAGCAAAGTTGCCATCATGGTCTTTGGCAGCGCCTCGGTATAGATCAGCGGAATCAAAATCAAGACCGCCAAAAAAGCCGTCTGAAAAACCATGGAAAGTACCACCGTCCACGGCTTATTCGTCTTTTTTGGATTCGGACTCGAGACCACCATCTCGTCAAACATGGTTCCTACCTCCTCCCGGCCGGAGCAAGACGCCCTGAAGCGCCCGCACCAGCACGGGTTTTACCGGCTGCAGATCCGGAACTTGTCGCAAGACCCTGGCCGCGCCAGCGATTCCAGGCCACCACCAAGGGCGCGGCGATACCAAAACTGGAGTACGTTCCTACCACAATCCCTACCACTAGGGCAAAGGAGAAAGCGCGAAGCACCTGCCCACCCAGCAGGAACAACACCAGCACGGTCAGAAAAGTCAGCCCGCTGGTCAAAATCGTTCGCGAAAGCGTTTGATTGATGGACTTGTTCACCACGTCCGCAAATGATTCGCGCCGCAGCAGGCGGTTGTTCTCGCGGATGCGATCGAAGATCACGATGGTGTCGTTCATCGAATATCCAACCAGTGTCAGCAAGGCGGCGATCACCGTCAGCGATATCTCGAAATGCAGCAGCGACAACAATCCCAGGGTAATCAAGACATCGTGAAAAACTGCCAGGACGGCCGCTGCCCCGTAAATCCACTCGAATCGGAAGGCAATATATACCAGCATGCCCGCCAAAGCATAGAGGGTAACCAGAACGGCCTGCCGCCTCAGCTCCGCTCCCACTTTCGGCCCGACAATCTCCACGTTGCGAATCGCAAACGCTCCCAGCGCGTAGTTGTCGCGAACCGCGCTGGCCACCGGAGCAGTTACTCCATCCACCTTGGAAAGATCGTCGAAGCTGGTCAATACACCATTTTTGTCGCGGTCGCGATAATCCAGAATTTTCTTCGCCAGTTGCGCATACCGGTCTCCGGCGTTGGTGCTTAAAAGCAGCGGATCGCGCTGCGTCAGAAACGCTGCCAGGCTCGCGGGCGTCGCCGCGTTGAAATCCGGCTTGCTCGCATTCGCGGTGCCGTAAATGGTGCCGAGCGCGTTCAAAATTTGCGTCTTGCTCACGTCCAGCGCCTGGTCGGCGTCCCCTTTTTGCGCCAGGCTGACGACCACTTCATTGGCGTTGGGATTGGCAATGTCGCTGATGGTCTGAATTTCACTGCCGCCCAGCCCCTGCGACGACAAGCCTTTGCGCAATTGATCGATGTTTGGCGGCCGCGCGAAACGCACGTCCACGTTTGTCCCGCCCTTAAAGTCCAGCCCGTAGCGAATGCCACCCTGGGAAATCACTGAAATCAGCCCCACCACCAGCAGTACCCCGCTCAGCGCATAGAAGTACTTGGCTTTGGACATCCAATGTATGTTGGGCTCTTTGAATAGCTCGATCATGCGCTCTTTGGCTTCCCTTCCTTAGACTCCAGGGGGTTCCCATTTGTTCCCGGCGCGGCAGGCTGCAAAATCGTCGAACGGAGTCTTGCCCATAACCGACGTATTTTGTATCCAGCGAACCGTGTAGTAAACGGGTCCTAGTACAGCAGAACCGCTCCTAGATACTGAGTTCCGCCTGCCGGTCCATCTTCGACAGGTGATACTGAAAAATCGTCTTGGACACGAAAATCGCCGTGAACATGTTGGCGATCAGACCAATCGTCAGCGTAATCGCGAAACCTCGAATCGGCCCTGTACCAAACAAGAACAGGAAAAACGCCGAAACCACGGTGGTCACGTGCGTGTCGATAATGGTCAGAAAGGCCTTGGCAAACCCGGCCTCCACCGCGGAAGCCGCCGCCTTCCCGTTGCGCAACTCTTCGCGGATGCGTTCAAACACCAGAACGTTCGAATCCACGCCCATGCCTATCGTCAAAATCACCCCAGCGATGCCTGGCAACGTCAGTACCGCGCCAGCCAGCGCCAGCACCGCCAGCAAAATGACCAGGTTCAAAATCAATGCCAGCACTGCATTCCCGCCGGAAATCCGGTAGTAAAACAACATGAACGCCATCACCACCAGCAAGCTGAGCACCGATGCCTGCACGCCGTGGCGGATGGAATCCGCGCCCAGCGACGGGCCAACCGTGCGCTCCTCAAGATATTTGATCGATGCAGGCAACGCCCCGGCGCGCAAAACCAGCGCCAAATCATGGGCCGATTCCTGGCTAAAATTTCCTTCGATTACCCCCGTGTCGTCAATTCGCCCATTAATCACTGGCGCCGAATAAACGCGATGCTCCAGCACAATAGCCATCTGCCGGTGTATGTTCTGCTCCGTGAAAGGTCCGAAGCGCTTGGCCGCGTCTCCCGAGAGAGAAAAATTCACTTCGAATTGTCCCGGATTGTTGGTGTTGCGATTTTCCGTCGCGCTGCGCAGGTCGCGCCCGGTCACCACCGGCGCTCGACTCAGCACGTACCAGGCTTCGGCCACGTTTTGCGCGCCTGAAGCGTTACGTCCTTCCGACCGCCCCGGCACTAATTCTGTATTCGGTGGCAACACCCCGCCATGCTTGGCCAGCGCTTCCGCCTGCGACGAATACGTCATCGGATCTTCAACCAGCCGCAACTCCAGTTGACCGCCGGCCTGAATCACCGCTTTGGCCCGCGTCGGATCGCCTTCACCCGGCAGCTGCACCAGAATTTCGTTGTCCTTACGCCCGTGCAGCTGAATCGTCGGCTCGGTCAGGCCCAACGCGTTGATGCGCCGCTCGATAGTTTCGAGCGACTGCGTCATAGTCTGGTCCTGAATTTGCGCAATCGCGCCCGTTCTTAACGTTAGGGTGTAGCCGCTGGGGTCGCCGGCCGTCGGCGACATATCCCACACGTTGCTGTATTGCGCGCTGACAATGTCTCGAAAGGTCGATAGCTGCGTCGGGTCGACATTGCGCACCAGGATGTGCGTGTCGTCCACCCGCCGGATCTCGTCGTAGTGAATATCCTTCGCTCGCAACTGGCTGATCAGCCGGTCGACCGTCTGGTCGGTTTCCTGCGCGATGGCTTCCTGCACCTGCACTTGCAGGATCAAATGCGTTCCGCCCTGCAGGTCGAGCCCCAGCTTGATCTGGTGGCTGAAATTATCCTTGACCTGTTGTACCGAGGTCGGAAAAGTCGGCGTGCCGATCAACACATACACGCACACCAGAATGACGGCAACGATGAACAGCGCTTTCCACTTCAGATTGGGGTTCATGATTATCGGTTGAAACGCATGCCCGGAGAGCCTCGAAAATTATTTCGCATCTTCCGGCGCCTCCACCTGGGCGATCGCCGAACGCGCCACGCGAATTTTAACCTGTGGGTCGGTGGCAATTTTCAAAATTACCGAATCGCCGTCAATCCCGTTGACCGTGCCGTAAATTCCGCCGTTGGTGATCACCCGGTCGCCCGCTTTGATCGCCGCGAGCATCTCTTGCACCTTTTTGCGCTGCCGCTGCTGCGGCATGATCACCATGAAATACATGATGGCGAACATCAATCCCAGCGGAATCAGAAAGGTGGAAAATCCCGACGATGCGCTTGCCTGAAAAAACGTAGCTAAAATCATGTTGACCTGAAAGTTGATCCCTTCTCTTTACCCGCGAAACCCTGCCTGCCCTGGGGCTCAAACGAGGACAGCCAGCATACCCGAAAAAGCAGGCAAAAACTCCGTTGCGGCAATTTCTCCGCCTCGCTACCCCGCCATGATCTTGGATATTAGCGGCCGCGATGCGACTTCCCGCGGTCGTTCCCGGCGCTACCAAAATCCGCCGCCAAAAAAAACCCGCCAAATGTCTCGTCCCGTTTTACCGCTCAGGCCGGACCGGCAACATAGCGCGCCTGCATTTCTGCTGAGAATTTCGCCACATTCCCAAACTCGATAGCCTCACGGATTTGCCGCATGATGTCAAGGTAAAAGTGGACATTATGGTGGCTCGCCAGAATGGCCGCGGTGATTTCTCCGGCGGCGAAAAGATGCCGCAGATACGCGCGGGTGTAGCGTTTGCAGACGCTGCACGAGCATCGCGGATCGATGGGCCGCTGGTCTTCCGCGTAACGCACATTCTTGATCAGCACCCGCCCTTCCCTGGTGTACAAACAAGCGTGCCGCGCCGCGCGCGTGGGCAATACGCAGTCCATCATATCGATGCCCAGCGCCACATAGTCGGCCAGTTGTTCCGGTCGCCCGACACCCATCAAATATCTGGGACGATCCGGGGGCAGGAGCGCAGTAACCTCGCCGGTCATTGCACAGGTCATCGCGTGCGGCTCACCCACCGCCAGTCCGCCGACGGCATATCCGGGAAAATCCAGTTCCAACAATTGCCGCGCGCTTTCGCGCCGCAAATCCGCAAACGTCGCGCCCTGCACGATTCCAAATTGCCACTGCTTCGTTCCGCCAAAAGAAGCTTCGTTCGCCAGGAAAAATTCGCGCGCCCGCCTGGCCCACAGTGTGGTTCGAACCAGCGCGGCCTCCGCCTTATCCCTGGGCGCCGGCGTCTCGATGCACTCGTCGAGCACCATGGCCACGTCCGCTCCCAGCGCCAGTTGGATTTCCGCGGCTTTTTCGGGAGTAAGCAGATGCTCCGAGCCATCCAGGTGCGACCGGAACGTCACACCTTCATCGGTAATTTTTCGCAGCGCCGCCAGGCTGAACACCTGGTAGCCGCCCGAGTCCGTAAGAATCGCCCCGGGCCAGGACATGAACTTGTGCAGCCCGCCAAGTTTGTGAATCAAGTGATGGCCCGGCCGCAGGTATAAATGATAGGTGTTGGCCAGGATAATGCTCGCGCCCAGCTCTTCGAGCGTTTCATGGGTCAGCGCTTTAACCGTCGCCGCGGTGCCCACCGGCATGAATACCGGCGTTTCGATTTTCCCGTGAGGAGTCGTCAGCGTTCCGCGCCGCGCTCCGCTTGCATCGGTTTTGGTTACCGCAAACGAAAAACTCACTTCGTCAGTTTAGCAGTACCAGCGAGTTGCACGCCCCGCTAGAACATCGCCCAGCCGACTTTGCACAGCACCCACACGATCCAGATCCCGTACACCGTCAGAAACGCGCTACCTGGCTTGATCTTTTTGGGATTTGCCGCCGAAAACCCGATGGCCACCAGCGCCATCGTCCAGATCCAGAACAGCTCCAGCGACTGCCCCAGCGCTTCCTGCCACTTTGGCGCGTCATCCGGCAAAAACGCAGACAGGCTGCTGGCCAGAAAATGTTCGGGGTCCACATCGCCGCGCTGCTTGATCACCAAAACGACAATCGCCACGAGGCTGCTGATAATTAGCGGCACAAACGCGTGCGACACAATGCCGAAAGAAGTCTTGAACCCCAGCCCCGCCCCGTTGAAAAGATTGAACGCTCCCCAGTACACCAGCGTCACCACCATCACAATAATAATCGTGCCCACCAAACCAATCACATAACTGAATTTCGGTGCGTACTTCACCTGGTTCTCCAGCATGCGGTCTTTCTGGTCTTGCGGCATCTGGTCCATTCGCGAGTTCCTGCTCATCTGCCGTTCGAAGAAGCTGCGCCAGTCCGTTTTCTGCGCGAGCAGCCCGGACACCACGATGGCCAACAAACACAGAGTCACAAACGGAGCGACCCACGTAGGCCGCTGCGCAATTCCTGTGAATGTGGCCTTGGGGCTTACGATGACGCCCGTCATTCTCGCCAACGCGCCGATTTCTGGCTGACCTTCAGGGGTTACTGCCGGGATAGTGGACATGGATGCTCCTTGTCGCGATGTGCTGCGGCCGTGCGGCTCGCTGACTCCGCTCAGGGCTCTACCGCGGTCGGCGCAGAGTCTAGCTCACACGGGCTGGCATAGGCAATTACGTCGGGATTTATCAGAAAATTACGCGTTGCACAATAAATTTAGGATCTGGGCAGCGCGGGAACCGAGGAAAGCAGCTCGCGCGTGTACTCCTGCGCCGGCTGATACAGCACCTGTTCCGCGGCGCCCGCTTCTACAAAGCGCCCGGCATGCATCACCGCGATGCGCGTCGCCAGTTGGGCCACCACCGGCAGGCTGTGCGAAATGAAAACGTAGGTAAGCCCAAACTCGCTCTGCAGTTCCCGCAACAGCAGCAACACCTGCGCCCCGACGGAAACATCCAGCGCCGAAACCGGTTCATCGGCCACAATCAGCTTCGGCCGCAGGATCAGCGCTCGCGCGATTCCGATTCGCTGCCGCTGCCCTCCGGAAAATTCGTGCGCATAACGCCGCAGCGCGTCGGCGCCCAATCCCACCCGCTGCAGCATTGCCGCGGTACGTTCCAGCCGTCCCCCCTTCGATAACTTCGGTTCATGAATCGCCAGCGGCTCCCCGACGATTTCGCCCACGCGCATCCGCGGATCGAGCGACCCGAACGGATCCTGGAAGATCATCTGCATCTCCCGGCGTTGCGCGCGCATTTCCGCGTGTGGCAGCGCCAGCAGGTCGCGCCCCTCGAATTCGATCTTCCCGCCGTCTGGTTCAATCAATCGCAGCAGCATGCGCGCCAGGGTAGTCTTCCCGCACCCGCTTTCGCCCACCACCGCGAAAGTCTCACCGCGCGCAACCTCGAAGCTCACCTCATCGACAGCGATAAAGCGCTCGCCCTCGGACTCGCGCTGGAACGCGCCTCCGCCGCGCCGGTAACTCTTCTTCACTCCCCGTACGTTAAGCAGGCTCGGCATCGTTATTTCACCGCCGCTTCGTTGCCCACCAGCACGCACCGGGCGTGATGGTTGTGTCCGGCATCGCGCAAGGACGGCATCGCCAGCCGGCATTCCGGCAAACGCACCGGGCAGCGCGGTTCGAACGAACATCCTGGCGGCAATTCGGTAAGCTGCGGCACCGTCCCCGGAATCGGCGAAAGCTTTCCGCGTTCCAGCGTCGGCGACGCGGCGATCAGTCCTTGCGTGTACGGATGCCGCGGCGCGCGCAACACATCGCCCACGCGCCCTTCTTCGATGATGCGCCCCGCATACATCACCGCCACGCGATCCGCCACCCGCGCCACAACTCCCAGATCGTGGGTGATAAACAGCAATCCTAATCCCAGCCTGCGCCGCAGCCCATCCAGCAATTCCACAATTTGTTTTTGTACCGTGACGTCCAGTGCGCTGGTCGGTTCATCCGCAATCAGCAACCGCGCCTGTTGCAGAGGCGCTCCAGGCTGGCGATGCTCCAGTTCGGTAAATTTATTATCGGGATCGCTCAATCCCGCGGCAATCGCCATCGCGATCATGGCTCTCTGCCTCAATCCGCCCGACAGCTGGTGTGGATATTGCTTGCTGCGCTCGGCAGGTTCCGGCACCGCCGCCAATCGCAGCGCCTCCAGCACCCTGTCGCGGATTTTCTCGCGCCGCATCTTCGGAAAATGCGCGGTAATCGCTTCCGCGATTTGCTCGCCCACGCGCATTACCGGGTTCAGCGAGGTCATCGGCTCCTGAAATATCATCGATACTTCAAGACCGCGCAAGCGCCGCCAACTCGCTTCGTCCAGCGCCGCCAGGTTCTGTTCCTTCGCGTGTGGAGGCGTAAGAATCGCCTTCCCGCTTGCTCGCGCTCCCGGAGGCAACAAGCCCATCAACGCCAGCGACAGCATAGTCTTACCGCTGCCCGATTCGCCCACCAGTCCCAGCGACTCGCCCGCGCCAATGCGCAAAGACACCTCGTTCACCGGGCGAATCCAGCCCCGCGCCGTCGGCAAATCCACGGTAAGCCCGCGCACATTCAGCAGTTCGCTCATCGCTCCGCGCTCACGCCCTCAAACCCATTCGGACAGTGTAGACACGAACACCACATCTCGGAGCTCACGTTCGCATCTTCCTGAGACAAGAAGTTACCTCTCCTGCCCGCGGTGTGTTTGAGGCTATTCATAACTCGATTTCCGCTTGACGTGTGATAGCGGGCAATATCATCAACTAGGGATGATGGCGTATGTCATGGATACGGATGTGCTCGTCGCCGTTTTCCGGAGCGAAGCCGGCGCGTCACGCCAGGTGCTCGAAGCAGCCCGGGTTCTCCGGTTTGAGCTGCTGCTGTCCGTACCCTTGATGTTGGAATACGAAGCAGTCCTGACTCGCCCTGAACATCTTGCGGCGTCCGGAGCGAGCAAGGAAGACGTTTCTGCTGTACTGGACGAGTTGGCTCGGGTCGGGAAGAGAGTCGCGTTAGAAATTCGAATGAGGCCAATGTTGCGAGATCCGGATGATGAGATGGTTTTTGAAACGGCCATCAACGGTCGCGCCGATGCCATTATTACTTTCCATGAACGAGATTTTAGACCTGTTGCCGCGCGTTTTCGCTGTCTGGTGCTGCGGCCAGGCGAAGTCGTAGGCAGACTGGCAAAGGAAACTGAGTAACGGCAGAAGAAGGAGTGCATCATGAGACGAAGCAATTTTGCTTTGCGCGTTCCACCCACATTGTTGGCGGAAGCCCGTAAGGCCGCCGAATCGGAAGGGGTGGCGCTCAACCAACTGATCACCCTGGCACTCGCGGAAAAGGTTTCGGCCATGCGAACCGAGGAGTACTTTGATGAACGCGCGCGTCGCGCCGACCCGGTCAAGGTCACCCGGATTCTAGCTGGTATAGGCAAGGGAAATGCCCCTGTCGAAGGTGATGAACTCCCGACAGAGCTTATTCCGCGGAAGCTGAAGAAAAAAAATGAAAGCGCAGAAGCGAGAATTAGCCTGAAATTGTAGAGTCTGTTCAAGAGGGAGGAGGATTAAAATGGAGGAAAGAGATCTCCCGAAGCCCATCAAAAAGACGATGCGCTTGCTCGTTGGCCTTGCGCATGAGGTTGAGCTAGGCAAAGCGCTTGAAGACCTGTTCGCGGAATTCCAGACATGGAAGTTAGGTGCCATTGATTCGTTTGAGCTGTCCGATCGGATTCACAAATTTCACGACGGAGTGAACCGTGAGATTTACCTTCGTTATGCAAGCAGGCTCGATCTTCGATTCCTGGTTCACTACGCTCTGGAGGAAGGCCTAATACAGAAAGCCGCTGTTCCCAAAGAACTTTGGCCCTATCTCGAAACCTACTTCACTTCAAAAGACACCCCACTCAATAGCTGACATGCCCGGCGCATGGGCGAATGCTTGCAAGCTATTGAACAGTAATGCGCTGAGGAAGTTCGCAGGGGAGCGAACCTTTGATCACGGCGCTGACTACTTCGCGGACGGCCGCGTGGGAATCAGAACCGTTGCGAACTAAATTGGCGCTGCGAAACCGGAATCACAAATTTCAAAGCCGTAGCCGCAGCGGAAAATCCCACCACCTTGACGTCTTTAAGTCCCGCGGCACGACCAGCGGCCAGGACATCGCCCTCGGTTATTTTCCCCTGCCCCTTCGGATTTCCCTTTGGATAAACCACCCAGAGAGCAGCCGCCCCACGCATACCCTTGGAAATTTTGGCAATCCCAGAAAGCTCCTTCTGCGTTTCCGCCTTGAAAAAAATCCATTCGACATCCGCTGGAACGCCGCTTTCAGAAACCTTCTTTACCGCCTTGGTAAGCTCGCCAAGCTCTTTGAGAGAGTCGTCGTCTGCTTTCCCAAACCCAATCAGCGCCACGGCAGCGCCCGCCTTAACGCCCAGTTTTTCGATTCGCGATTTCGGATGCAGAATCTTTTCGCACCACTTCTCCGCCGCTCCCTTGCCCAATTCAAATGTCGTCAGTCCCTCAGCGGTGCGCAACCGCAACTCGCCATTCACCGCTTTGGCCGCTTGAATCGCCGTGAATGGAATCTTCAAGCGAAAATCCCCGCGAAAAATAATCTCCGACGTCTCCAGCAGCGCCTGGCCTTCCGACTCCCGCTTGCCGGACCGCGCCCGGCATTTCATTGCGTTTCCCATTGAGAATCTCCCGCGTGTGATTCCGGAAACGCATCGCGCGCCTCCACCGTCCCGCACCCGCCGCAATAGTAAACTATTCGATTCGTGGCTACCGCAAACTCACATCGCGTGGACTGGACGCTCATCTGGGCGCAGCGCGGCTTCCGCTATTTCTTCGTGGCCATGTTCATCTCCCTCTTCGGCGGCGGCATGAATTTCGCCGGCGTCAGTTGGTTCATCATGGCCGCCACGCACTCCACCGTGAAAGTCAGCCTGCAGGTCATCGTCGTCACCCTGCCGGGCTTGTTCATTCCCTTCATCGGCGGCGTGCTGATCGACCGCTTCGATCGCCGCTATCTCGGCGTGGCGCTCGACCTGGCGCGCGGCGTCACCGTCCTGGCCACCGCGTACGTCGCGTGGCACGGCCATCTCCAACTCTGGCACCTCTACCTGATGACACTGGTCACTGGCGTCGCTTCCGCAATGTATTGGGCCACGGTCAACGCGCTGGTGCAGGAAGTAATTCCGCCCAGCCAGTTCACCGCCGCCAACGCCGCCGTGCTCATCGGCGTGCAGAGCGGCCTGCTGATCGCCGGAGCCTTCGTCGGCTTTACCTACGACCGCGCGGGCATCGCCGGCATTCTGGCCATCGACGGCGCCACTTATTTTGTCTCCGCGTTTTGCCTCTACCAGGTGCGCCGCGGTTACGTCTCTCCGCGCCAGAGCCAGAGCCAAAAATATCGCGAATATTCCGAAGCCACCGAAGCTACCGCTGAAGCTCTGGCCAGGGGCGAAAATCCCGAAGTCGCCGAAGCCGGCATTTCTCTGGCCATGTACGCCGACCTGCGCGAAGGTTTTCACTACCTCAAGCAGCAACCTCTAGTGCGCGCGCTGGGCGTCACGCATTCCATTCTGATGGCCGGAGTCGTCAGCGCCAACGTCGTCCTCGTCGCCTTGACCAGCGACATTCTTCATGCCGGCGCGCGCGGCTTGGGCTATCTCGAATCCGGATGGGCCGCCGGCGCTATCATCGGCGGCTTGATCGCCACGCAGTTGCGCGAAGATTTGCGCATCGCTCTCTACGTCGCCGCTTTCGCCTGCCTCGCTCTGGGACACATGGCGGCTCCCTTCATTGTTTTTCTCGCCGCCGCCACCGTGCTGCAGGGCCTCTTTGGATTCTGCCGCGCGCTCGGTGGAGTAGTCGCCCAATCCTCACTCATGTCCATCGTTCCGCGCCATTTCATGGGCCGCACCCAATCCGCCATGGCCATCGTCACCACCGTCGTGCAATTAGCCATGTGTGTTGCGCTGGGATGGATCGCGGAAAGAGCCGGCATCGTCGCGGGCTACACGTTGCTCGCCCTGCTCTACGCCGGCGCCACACTCACCGCTTTCCACGCGCGCCAGTTGCTCAGATCGGCGTCCCAAACTTCTTCGCAAGCTCCTTCTTAAGCCCGGCTTAAATCACGCGAACTTCGCGGTTACACTGGTGCCTGAAAATCCCGCCGAGGACGGCAATGGAAATCACCACCATCGCTCCATTTCTGAAATATTTCGACAACGTGCGTGAACGTACCATGCGTGTCGCGCTTCTTGTTCCGCCCGACCAAATCGACTGGACCTACACCCCGGGAAAGTTCACTTGTGGCGATCTCCTGCGCCACATCGCCGTCACGGAACGCTACATGTTTGCCGAGAATATTCAGAATCGCCAGGGCCGCTACACAACTCACGGCAAGGAGCTGGCCGCCGACCTCAAAAGTATTCTGGAATTGATGAAGCGCCTGCACGCCGAGTCTCTGGCAATCTTCGCCAAGTTCTCCGACAAAGATCTGCGCCGCAAATGCAAAACGCCCGGCGGCGTGGAGGTACAAACCGCCAAATGGCTACGCGCCATGGTCGAACATGAAGTCCATCATCGCGGCCAGATTTATCTCTATCTCGGATTGCTCGGCGTGCCCACGCCGCCGCTCTATGGGCTCACCTCCGAAGAAGTGCGCGCCCGCAGCGTCGCAGACTAGCTTTTTGTAGGTGTTGGTTTCGGCAGACCAGGCGCAGTGGTCTTCACACCCCAAAAACAAAAACGCCCCCGGGTCACCGGAGGCGTTGTACTCCACAACTCGATTGCTGGTCCGCCCCTGCTTCTATAGATAGTCCCGCGAAGGTCCTTCCAGAAACGCCCGCAGCTTCCGCGAACGCGAAGGGTGCCGCAGCTTGCGCAACGCTTTGGCTTCAATCTGCCGGATGCGTTCGCGGGTCACCGCGAACGACTGGCCCACTTCCTCGAGCGTGTGTTCGCTGCCGTCATCCAATCCAAACCGCATCTTGATTACTTTTTCTTCGCGCGGCGTCAGCGTCTTCAGCACCGAAGACGTCTGCTCCTTCAAATTCAAATTAATCACTGCGTCCGACGGCGAAACCACTGCCTTGTCCTCGATGAAGTCGCCGAGATGCGAATCTTCTTCTTCTCCAATCGGCGTCTCCAGCGAAATCGGTTCCTGCGCGATTTTCAAAATCTTCCGCACCTTGGACACCGGAATATCCATGCGCTTGGCAATTTCTTCGCTGGTCGGCTCACGCCCCAGTTCCTGCACCAGTTGCCGGCTGGTGCGCACCAGCTTGTTGATCGTTTCGATCATGTGCACCGGAATGCGAATGGTGCGCGCCTGGTCGGCAATCGCGCGGGTAATCGCCTGCCGGATCCACCACGTCGCATACGTCGAAAACTTGTATCCGCGGCGCCATTCAAACTTGTCCACCGCTTTCATCAACCCGATGTTGCCTTCCTGGATCAGGTCCAGAAACTGCAATCCGCGGTTGGTATATTTTTTGGCAATCGACACCACCAAGCGCAGGTTGGCCTCAATCAATTCTTTCTTGGCCTGGTCGGCTTCCGCTTCACCGCGATGGATGAACGTCAGCGTGCGCTTCAGCTCGGTCAGCCCGACTTCGCTGGCTTCCTCGATATCCTTCAGTTCCCCGCGGCGGTTGCGCAATTCCTTGCGCGCCTCGGAAGCCACGTCGCCCTTGGCCACGTCCGCGCGGCGTTCCAGCCGCCCGGCTTCCCGCTCCAGCGATTGCAGCCGCTCGACCGTGCCGCGCATCTTGTCGATCAGCCGCTTCTTCTCCAGCGGATTAAAAACAATGGCGCGAATGGCTACCGAAATTTCCACGCGCGTGCGGGCCACGTCCCACTTGGCCCGGATGTACGGCTTCTTTTTGGACTTGGCCGTCTTGTCCAGCTTGAGGCCCTGCTTCAGCGCCGTGTCGTACAACTTGGCGATCTTGTCGATGTACTTCAGCGTCTGCTTGGTCTTGTTGGCGATTTTTTCTTCGGTGAGCTCTTCATCATCAAAAACAACAATCTCTTTGATGGACCGCGCGCCCTTGCGCAGATCTTCGCCCACCGCGATCAATTCCTTGATCACAATCGGCGACCGCGTGATGGACTTCATTACCACCAGTTGCCCGCGCTCGATGCGCTTGGCGATGGTGACTTCGCCTTCGCGCGTCAGCAGCGGTACCGTACCCATTTCACGCAGGTACATGCGCACCGGGTCGTTGGTCTTTTCCAGCGAACCCGGCGTCAAATCCAGGTCGCCATCCTCGCTGTGCCCGCCCTCTTTTTCCACCACCACTACGTCGTGGTCGCCGCCCGGTTCCGCGGACACTTCCACCGCACGCGCCGCCTTGGCCGACGCCGCATCCTCATAGATTTCGATCCCGTTGCGCTCAAACGTCGTCAGCAGATCGTCGATCTCTTCCGACGAATGTACTTCCGCAGGAAGCGAATCGTTCACTTCGTCGTACAGCAGGTATCCGCGCTCTTTGCCTACCGCAATGAGCTGGCGTACCGCATCGTATTTTTCTTCCAGTCCCGCTACCGCCACGAATTACCTCCCCAAATATCGCCCACTGAAACTTGCGATTCGCAAAAAACCGCGCGGACAGACAGCTTCGCGCTCTGCGGGGTTCTCCCCTGAATTTCAGTCGAATTTTTCTTGAATTGCCACCGCGCCCACGACACTTCTTGCCGCTTCATCCGCCCGGCGCCCGCTCTCCACGCGATGAACCCTGCCTGCCAAGCCTGTAAATACATCTATAGGATGCAGTTAAGGGCAAAACAGTTACGCGTGAAACCCTGTTACGCTACACGGTTAACTCCAGCCCCGTCAACGTATTAATTGTTGGAAATCGTAGGATAACTCGCTGGCACAGTTCATGCCACGAATTTCCGGCCGCCCATTCTCAACTGATCAACGGCCCGCAGCCAGCCGCCGCATCAGTTCCTGCTTCTTCTCCAGCAGGCTGCGCATCTCGGTTGCCGGCGGGTTGGCCTCAATACTCCTCTGCACCTCCGCCAGCGCCCGCTCGGCCCGCCGGTTTTGCAGCGATTCGATGCAGCTCTCCGCCTCTTCCCACGTTGATTCGCTAGATTCCTCGAAAAGGATCTCAAACAGCATCCGCCGGTCGCGTTCCTCCAAACCCGCTGCAATCGCGGTAGCGTCCATCGCGCTATCGGCTAGATTGGCCGCGATCAGTGCCGCGAACACTTTTTCCGTCTCCAGTCCCTCGTACAACCGCGCATTTTGCAGCCGCTCCGCCAGTTCCTTCCGAAAATCGTCCGCCTCCGCTAGCATGCGGATCAATCGCCGCTCCACCGGCTTGGCCGCCCTGCCCACCAGTTCCGGCGCGACCTTCAATCCGCTGCGGCGTTCCGCGGCCGCTTTGCTCAGGGCCGCCCGCAGCACCGGCTCTTCCAGCCGCAATTGTTGGGCGATGCGCGTGGCCCACTCGGAACGCAGCAGGCGATTGGGAATTTTCTGCACATAGGGCAACAGATAATTCACCGCGCGCAGTTTTCCTTCGCCGGTAGAAAGATCCATGTGCCGTGCCCGCCCGATCAGATAATCCACATAAGGAGGCGCCTCTTTCAGCAGCTTGGTGTAAGCCTCCACTCCCATTTCGCGGATATAAAGGTCCGGATCGGCGTTCTTCGAATACTTCGTGCCGTCGCCGCTGGTCAGGTTCATGGCCGGCAACGCCAGCACCCGCACTTCAAAATCATTTTCCAGCAAAAGCGAAATGGAGCGTTCGGTGGCGATTTGCCCCGCGATGTCCGGGTCGTAATTCACGATCACCCGCTTGGTGAAGCGCGACAGCAGCTTGATCTGCGGCTCCGCCAGGCTCGTGCCGCAACTGGCCACCACGTTGCTGATTCCCGCGCGCGCCACCGCAATTGCATCCATGTAGCCTTCCACCAGCACCGCGAAATCCGAACGCCGCAGCGCTTCCTTGGCGCGGTCCAGGTGATACAGCAGATTGCTTTTCGAATAAATCGGCGTTTCCGGAGAGTTCAGATATTTTGGTTGGTCGTCGCCCAGCGCCCGGCACCCAAACGCCACGATTTTTCCCGACTCATTGGCGATGGGAAAGGTAATCCTGCGCCGGAAGCGGTCGAACATCCTCGTGCCCCCGCTCTGATCCCGCGACACCAATCCAGATTCAATCAACAGCGGCTCTTTATATTTCGATTTCAAAAATCGCAGCAGCGCGTCCCCGCCGCTCGGCGCGTATCCGATTCCGAATCTCGTTATCGCGTCCTTGTCTAATCCGCGATCCTCCAGATACGCTCGTGCCGCCTTTCCTTCCAGCGTGCCGCCCAGCTGCTGCACAAAAAAAGTCTGCGCCTCGCGGTGCATCTCCACCAGCAGCGTGCGCTGCTGATTCTCCTTGCGCTCCTCCGGCGAATGCTCCTTCGGCCGAGGAATGGCGATGCCGCATTTTTCCGCCACGATGCGTATCGCTTCCGGAAACGCCACCTTGTCCACTTCCATCACAAACTTGAAAACGTCGCCGCCCACCCCGCACCCGAAGCAGTGATAAATCTGCTTCACCGGATGCACCGCGAACGACGGCGACTTCTCCGCATGAAACGGGCACAACCCCGTAAAATTCTGCCCGCTCTTTTTCAGCCGCACATATTCGCCGATCACGCGAACAATGTCCGCCTGCTGCTTCACGCGCTCCGCGAATGATCCCGCTTCCGCCATTTATGCCCGCAGCTCCACCACCGTCACCGCTTTGCCGCCGCGCTCTTCCGTTTCGAAAGATTGGCTGTCGACCAGCGGATGCTTCGAAAGAAATTGCGCCAGCCCTTTGCGCAGCGCGCCTGTCCCATGTCCGTGAATGATACGCACCCGCGAGCGATTCGCCAGCGCCGCTTCGTCCAGAAATTTGTCCACCCGCCCGGTAGCTTCCTCTACCGTGCAGCCGATCAAATTAATTTCGCCGCCGCCCGAAGTCTCGTCCGTCGCTTGAGCGCGTACGGTAATACTTCCTTTCGACGATTTTGCCGTGCTGACCTCGCCCGCGCCTTCCACTCCGGTAATTTCGTCCATTCCCACTTTCATGCGCAACGGACCCGCCTCGATTTCCGCGGACGACCCATCGATTCGCCGCAGCACCACCGCCTTGCTGAATCCCCGCACCCGCACACGCGCCCCGGGAACCAGCTGCGCCGCCACAACGCCTTCTTTCCCGGCCGCGGGAGCCCCCAGGTCCTGCTGCGATTCCGAAATGGTCTGCACCACCGCGGCATTCAATTCTTCGCGCGCTTCGCCCCGCACCTCCAGCGATTTGCGCCGCGCTGATTTTTCCAGCGAGCCGCGCAACTCTCTTTCCTTTACCGCTTCCACCACCCGCGCCACGTTTTCATCGAAACGCTTCTGCATCTCCGCGAATTTTTCTTCCAGCTCGCGAATGCGCTTCTGCTGCCGCTCGACCCACTCGCCGCGCAATTTCGCACGCTCTTCTTCCAGCGCGTGGCGTTCCGCGGTCATCTGAGACCGCATGCGGTCCAGTTCATCGCGGCTGCGATGCAGGTAAGCGATCAGGTCCGCGGCTTCCAGAGCTTCCGGCGCCATCAACGCCCGCGCCCGCTCAATAATCGAGTCGGCAATTCCCAGCCGTCGCGCAATCGCAATCCCGCTCGATCCGCCCGGCACGCCCACCATCAGCCGGTACGTCGGCCGCAAATTCACATCGTCAAATTCCACCGCCGCGTTCAGCACTCCCGGCGTCGTCGAAGCCCAGGTCTTCAGCCGGTCATGATGCGTGGTCGCCAGCACAATACAATTTTTCGCGCGAAATTCATCCAGCAGCGCCACTGCCAGCGCCGCCCCTTCTTCTGGCGCCGTGCCCGTACCCATCTCGTCCACCAGCACCAATGACTCGGGCGTCGCCGCCTCCAGCATCGCTTTCAAATTCAGCATGTGCGCGGAAAAGGTAGACAGATCCGCCGCGATCGACTGCTCATCCCCAATATCAACCAGCACGCGATCGAAAAATGGCAGCACCGCACGCTGCGCCGCCACCGGAATCCCCGATTGCGCCGAAAGCGCCGCAATCCCGGTGGTCTTCAGCGCCACAGTTTTCCCGCCGGTGTTCGGCCCGCTGATCACCAGCACGCGCTCTTCGCCGCCCAGCGCCAGCGTCATCGGCACCACCGCGCGACCTTCCTTGCGCAGCTTGTTTTCCAGCACCGGATGCCGCGCCGCTTCCAGCCGCAACTCGCTCGCTCCCGAAAACTCCGGCACCGTCGCATCAAACTCCTGCGCAAATCGCGCGCGCGCAAACACGCTGTCCAGCTCCGCAATCGTTTCCGACGCCAGCACCAACGGCTCCCGCAGACGCTGCAATCTTTCCGTAAGCTCGCGCAAAATCCGCACAATTTCCACCGCTTCATCTTCCGCCAGCTGCACTAGCTGGTTGTTGGTCTCCACCGTCTCCAGCGGCTCCATGAAAATCGTCTGCCCCGTGGCGCTCGCGCCGTGTACCACTCCCGCCACGCTCCGCCGGTTTTCCGCGCGCAGCGGAATCACGAAGCGATCGTTGCGCAACGTGACGTAGTCTTCCCCGGCCTCGGCATTCTTGCTGCGCAAAATATGCTTCAGCGTTTTCTGAATCGCGTCGCGCGTCTGCGTGATGCTCGCGCGAATCTTTCGCAGCGCCGGCGACGCATCGTCGCTGATCTCTCCGCCCGGCAGCACGCTCCGGCGAATTACCGCCTGCGTATCTTTAAAATCGCTCAACGCCGCCGCGCGTGCCGCCAGTAATGGAAATCCTGTCTCTTCCTCGCGGAATTGCTGCCGCAGCCATCCCGACGTCTCCAGCAAGGTAGCCGCATCCAGAAATTCCTTCGCCTCCAGCACCATTCCCGGCCCCGCAATGCGTTCCAGCCAGCCCTCTGGATCGGCCAGCGCCCCGAAACCCAATTGCCGCCCGGCCCGCAGCCATTCCCGCGCCTCGCGAATCAGCGCAAACGCCGCCGTGACCGCCGCGCGTTCCGCCCCAGGATGCAGCCCGTCCAGAAATCTCCGTCCAGACGCGCAAGTCGTCCTCTGCCGCAGCAACTCCAGCAGTTTGTCGAACTCCAATACGTCTTGCGCCGTCCGCGGCATCTTCGCCTTACACTTCCTTCCGTGAACGTAGACTTGTTGCCAAAAAATCCACTGCCTCTGACGCAGTAGCCACACTCCGAACAATCCGCGCGTTCCCTTCGGCCCACTGATTTTCCGGCCCCGCCTCCACTTCCCGCACACATTTAATAATCGGCTGCCAGAATTCGCCCAGCGCCACCAACGGTTTCGCCGCCATCACCGACTTGTTCATCATTTCCCACGCCACCGCCAGCTCCGCCAAAGTTCCCGTCCCGCCTTTGCACGCCACAAATCCATCCGCCAGGCGAATCAGCTCAAACAAGCGTTCCTGCCACGTCGCCACGCGCACTTCCACATCCACCCACGCATTCGCTTTCGCTGCCGCAAAAGCGTCCGCCGTCACTCCATAAGTTTTGCCGCCAGCATCTTTCGCGCCGCGCGATGCCGCTTCCATCGTGCCCCGGTACGCTCCGGTGCACACCGCAAAACCTTTTTCCGCCAGCAAGCGCCCCAGCAAACGAGCCTCCGTCGTACTCCGCGTCGTTCTCGCGCGGACGCGAACTCCCAAACACGGTCACGATCAGTTCTTTTTTCATTTTTCTAGCGCCTAATGTGGCCGCTTGTGTTCGCGGGAGCGCTTCGCGGGTACCGCATTGAATTCCTCAATCATCGCCACGCAAAGGCCGGCCAACGCATCGGTAGTCTCG
Source organism: uncultured Acidobacteriota bacterium (assembly GCA_963819625.1). Classification (GTDB taxonomy): domain Bacteria; phylum Acidobacteriota; class Terriglobia; order Acidiferrales; family UBA7541; genus Acidiferrum. The sequence continues at coordinate 785,243 of CAWFWY010000011.1, read as the reverse complement.
TGATTTTTTCCGCCTTGGTTATTGCTCAAGAACGAAAACACCAATCGCCGCCCGCCCGGCGTTTCCGCAAACCCCGACATGGTCCTCACATGCTCCACCGATCCCGTCTTCGCGTGCACTCTACCCGCCGCGGGAGTATTTTTCATCCGCTCTTCCAGCGTCCCGTCAATTCCCGCCACCGGCAACGACGCATAATAACTTTCAAACCACGGCTGCGCCTGCGCCCAGCGCAGCAGCGCAAGCACCGCTCGCGGAGTCACCATGTCATGCCGCGACAATCCCGAGCCATCCGTCTGAATCACGTCGTCAGACGCGATCCCGACTCCCGCATAAAAATCCGCCGCGAATTTCATCAATTCATCCGGCGAACTCCACGTCGCCGCCGTTTGCCTCATCACCGCCCGCAGCAAAACTTCCGTGTGTAGATTCTGGCTGATTTTGTTGACCAGTTTCACCGAGTCGCGCAACGGTATGGACACGTGCTCGGCAAGAACCGTCGGCGCGACTCCCGGTGGTTCCGCGACATCTTCGTGCCGCGCCTGCAATCCGCCCGCAACCTTCACGCCCCGTTCTTCCAGCAGTGCCTTCAATAACGTCGCCGCGTTGATCGCCGGCTCTTCAATCGCCAGCACCAGCTTCCGCGGAGCGCTCTCCTGCGGCAGCGTCCCGCTCACCACCACCAGGTGCGCGCCCGGCTCCCGCGTCAGCGTCAAATCCGCTTTCACATTCGCCGCGCTCGTCACCACCCGATTATCGACAATAAAATCCGGCGTTCGCGGCGCCACCTCAGCCTGCACCGCGTCTCCCGCCACCAATCCCGGTGTCAGCGTAACCGTCGCCGTGTTGTCGTTCACCACCAGCGCCGAAATCGCCGCGCCATATTCCCAAACCATGTCGTCGATTTCCCAGCCGTTGGGATAACGCTCGCGCGGAAAATAGCTATCATCTCCAACAATGTCGCCGGAAATGCTCTTCACACCTTTGGCGATCAATTGATCGGCCAAATCCGCCAGAATTTTCTCCGGCGGCCCATCGAATTCCTCTTTCAGATTAAATGGCAGCTTGCGGTTCGAAAGGTTGGGATCCCCACGGCCCACCAGCACCAGGTCCGCGGTCAGCTCTCCCGAGGGATCAATCACTCCCGTGCTTTCCAGCGTCGTATGAAACCGAAACTCCGGTCCAAGTTTTCCCAGCGCCAGCGCCGTAGTGAACAGCTTCATATTCGATGCCGGCACAAAATATTTTGCGGCATTCTGCTCGAAAAGCGTCTCGCCCGTCTCGGCATCCGCGATCAACAATCCCCATTCACCCTTGCTCGCCGGCTCGCCCCCTAGCAATACCTCCGCCCGCTTCGCAAATCGCAGCGTATCTCGGTTTGCAGCCGTGGCCGGAGCCGCCGCACGCGCATTACTCTGGGCATGCCGCTTTTTCTGGGCCTGCGCCGGCGCGCTTAAAAACGTCGCGCCAATCATGGCGATTCCCATCGCCAGCGCATATCTCCTCCGGTCTAGCCTTATGCCCATCTCGCTCCCGCTGGTAAATTACTGTCTGGGAAAGTATAGTCGAAGAGCCGCGAATCACTTCCTTAGAGCTACTCGCCGGCGTCGGCGGGTATAGCGTGGGACTCCCACTGGAAGGACCGCCGGTCGCGTCCACGTTAGCCGCCTTATCCAAAAACGATTGTTCAAAATTGAAAACGAGGTGAATTAAAAATGAAGCGAATGATTCCAGCCCTGATGGCACTAGCCGTCCTCTCGCTGCCGCTGTCCGGCTCCGATAGGAAAGAACTTGAACGCCTTCAGAATTGCGGCACCGTCCTCAAGGAAATTATGGACATCCCCGAGGACATCCCGCAGGACCTGATCGACAAAGCCGAATGCGTCATCGTCTATCCCTCCGTGCTCAAAGCGGCCTTCATCGTCGGCGCCAGTTACGGCCGCGGCGCCATGACCTGCCGCACCGGTCAACATTACAGCGGACATTGGAGCGCGCCATCCATGATGGCTCTCGAAGGCGGCAGTTTCGGCTTCCAGATCGGCGGCCAGGCCACCGATTTCGTTCTGCTGGTGATGAACCCGCGCGGAGCCCACTCCATTCTAAAGAGCAACGTCAAGCTCGGCGCCGACGCTTCCGCCGCTGCCGGACCGAAGGGCCGCACCGCCGAAGCCTCCACCGACGCCACTCTGCGTGCCGAAGTTCTCAGCTACTCGCGCTCGCGCGGACTCTTCGCGGGAGTGTCATTAGCCGGTTCCACGGTACGCCCGGATAACGATGCCAACGAGCGCGTCTACGACAAGGCTGTCAGCGCTCGCGACATTATTTTTGGGAACGCGGTAAAGCCGCCCAAGGCCGCCCGCCGCATGATGGCTTATCTCGATCGCCGCTCACCACGAAACACATCTGATCCGGTGTCTCTGCGCGACGACGAGTAAGCGGCCAACCCCGCGGTTTACGACGCCGCATTTCTTTCGAATCCGCCCGTGCCGATTCATTCGGTCCGGGCGTTTCTCGCCAAAACTCAACAGCCATCGGGATACGTCGCCCATTGTTGTGGTCTACGACGCGGTTCGGGTGCCCCACACGCCGAAGTTGCGGGTAGGGATTTTGGAACTGTACGAGCAACCTCGTAACTCCTACGTGCAATTGGCCGTAAGCTTGACTCCCAATCCCTACATGACCTATAGTCATATATGGGTATTGGTCAAATGAGCCACACTCTAGCCAAATCTTCCTCAAGCCGTCGCCAGCGCCACGCCGCTGAAATCCGCGAACGCCTCTTCCGCGCCGCCCTCGATCTTTTCGCCAAACACGGTTTCGCCGATACCACTGTCGAAGACATCACCAATTCCGCCGACGTCGGCAAAGGCACTTTCTTCAATTATTTCCCCAGCAAGGACCACATCCTCCTGGCCTTCGCCGAAATGCAACTCGCGAAACTGCAATCCGTCATCGAAAATCTGCGCGCTACCGGCGAACCCGTTCCGCAATTTCTCCGGACCCTGGGCATGCGCATGACCGAAGAGCCCGGCCGTAATCCTTCCATGGTGCGCGCGCTGCTGCTCGCCAATTTATCCAGCACGCCGGTGCGCGAAGCCATGCGCATCAACCAGGCACGCGGGCACGAACTGCTCACCGAGTTCGTAAAAATCGGCCAAGATCGAGGCGAGCTGCGCAGAGATCTCCCCGCGGGAGAAATCGCTCACGTCTTTCGCCAGACCGTCTTCGGCACGCTGCTGATCTGGTCGTTGTACGGAGACGACTCGCTGGCCAATCGCATTCAAACCGCGCTCGAAGTTTTATGGCAAGGTTTGTCTCCCCGCATCGTTCCGGCCCCGCATCCTTCCCCTGGAGTCGCGGCATGAGCGGCAAGCGCATCACAATCCTAATTATCGTAATCGTCCTGATCACCGCCGCGGTCTTATCCGCGCGCTGGATTCAACACCGCAGCGACGCAACGTTGCAGGGCTCCGGCACCGTCGAAGCGCGCTACATTCGCGTGGGCTCCAAAGTTGGCGGGCGCATCGACAAAGTCCTCGTCCGCGAAGGCGACAAGGTTGAAGCCGGCCGGGTCCTGGTCACCTTTGACGACAAGGAACTGCAGGCCGCCCTCGAACAATCGCGCGCCGCATGGCAGAAAGCGCACACCGGTTCGCGGCCGGAAGACATTCTTCAGTCGCGCGCCGCCACCGCAGAAGCCAAAGCCGAATACGAGCAGCGTAAGAACGGTTACCGCCGTGAAGATATTGGCGCCGCGCAGTCCGACCTCGATCGCGCCACCGCCGAGGAAGTTCGCACCCACAACGACTTCGACCGCTACGACGCGCTGGCCAAAAAAGACCTGGTCTCGCGCCAGCAGCGCGATGCCGCCGAAGCCAGTTGGAAAGTCGCGGCCGCCCAGCAGAAAAACGCGCAACAAAAACTTGCCGAGCTGCAGCGCGGCTATCGTCCTGAAGAAATTGCTGCCGCCGAAGCGCGCTATCGCCAGATGCAGGCCATGCAGGAAAAAATGGAACGCGGCAACCGTTCCGAAGACATCGACCTGGCCAAGGCCGCCTATAGCTATGATGAAGCCCGCGCCCGCGAATCCCAGGTAGTCTCTCCCTCCGCGGCCTCCGTCGAAGTGCTGGACGTTCGCCCCGGCGATCTCATCGCGCCCAATGTTCCGGTAGCCACGCTGCTCGAGCGCGATCAGATTTACATCCGCATTTATATTCCCGAAACCGAAATTGGCCGCGTGCGCCTGGGCCAGCAGGCGGAAGTGCGCGTCGATTCTTTCCCCAAAACAGTTTTCAACGGTGTCGTGGAACAGATTAATCAGCAGGCCGAATTTCTTCCGCGCAATGTGCAGACCCGCAGCGAACGCGTCCACCAGGTAATCGGCGTAAAAATTCGCGTCAACGACACTACCGGCGGCGTTCGCAGCGGCATGGCCGCCGATGTGAAGTTAAAGCCCGCAAGTTAACTTATGCCTCCAGCCAGCCAACCTCCGGAAGGCGCGTCCATCTCCGCTGAACATCTGGTGCGCCGCTTTGGCGATTTCACCGCGGTCAATGACGTCAGCTTTCGCGTTGAAAAGGGCGAAATCTTCGGCTTTCTCGGCCCCAACGGCAGCGGCAAAACCACCGTCATCAAAATGCTCACCGGATTGTTGCCGCTCAGCGAAGGCTCAGCATGGGTCGAGGGCCTCGACGTGCGCACCGATGCGGAATCCGTCCGCGAGCGCATCGGCTACATGTCCCAGAAATTCAGCCTCTACGACGACCTCACCGTGGCGGAAAATCTGCAATTTTACGGGCGTATCTACGGCCTGGAACCCGCGCGCATGAAGCGGCGCATCGAGGAAATCGTCCAGCTCAACGGCCTCGCGCCCTACATGGACCGCCTCGCCGCGAAATTGTCCGGCGGGTGGAAGCAGCGCCTCGCGCTGGGATGCGCCATGCTGCATGAACCGCAATTACTCTTTCTCGACGAGCCCACCGCGGGCATCGACCCGGTGGCGCGCCGCGAGCTATGGGATTTGCTTTTCGAATTGTCCGGCCACGGCATCACTTTTTTCGTCACTACTCATTACATGGACGAAGCGGAGCGCTGCAGCCACGTCGCATACATTTACTACGGCAAGCTCATCGCCGACGGCACCCCCGCGGAGCTCAAACAAATTCCCGATGTGCAGCCGGCCGGCACCAAGCGCGTCGAAATCAGCACGCCCGAAGTCACCCGCGCCCTGCGCGTGGCCCGCAAAATCCCCGGCATCCGCAGCGCCACCATTTTTGGCGAATCCATTCACGCCCTGGTCGAAGACCGCTTCGATCTTCCCGATTTGCGCGCCCAGCTACTGAAAAACGACATTACCGTCAGCGATATCCGCCCGCTCACTCCCAGCCTGGAAGACGTCTTCGTCGAGCTGACCTACAAGCACCAGGCGCAACTGGAGCAAACTCGTGGCTGACCTATTTCGCGGCTTCGGCGCAATTTTCTACAAAGAAGTTCTACACGTCCGCCGCGATTCCGCCACTTTATTTTTCTCCTTATTCATACCGCTGATTCAGATGTTCGTGCTCGGCTTTGGCATCGACACCAATGTCCGCAATATCAACACCGTGGTTTTCAACGGCGATGGCCGCCGCGAAAGCCGCGAATTAATCGACCGGCTGAAAAATTCCGACACCTTCCACATCATCGACTACGTGCACCAGCGATCAAGCCCTCAACGACGCCATCATCGCCGGACGCGCGCGAGTGGGCGTCAAAATCCCCGTCGATTACTCCGACCGCCTCATCCACGGAATGAGCTCGCAGGTTCTGGTCCTCATCGACGGCTCCGATTCTTCCGTCGCCGGACAGGCCATCAACGTCACCACCGCCATAGGCCTCGACGAGTCCCTGCGGCGGGTGCTCACCGACCGCAGCGCCATGGCCGTCGACATGCGCCCCAAGCTGCTCTTCAATCCCGATTCGCGCTCGCCAAATTTTCTGTTGCCCGGCCTCACCGCCATCCTGCTGCTGAACGTCACCACTTTCCTTACCGCCTTTGCCATCGTCCGTGAAAAAGAGCGCGGCACTCTCGAGCAACTCTTCGTCACCCCGGTGCGGCCTTTCGGCTTGCTGCTCGGTAAACTGCTTCCCTATTTTTTTATCGGATTTACGGAGCTTTGCCTGATTCTCACCTGCATGCGCTTTATTTTTCAGGTGCCCATTCACGGCAGCGTGCTGCTGCTCGCGTTTCTTTCTCTGCCCTATATCTTCGTGTCGCTGTCGCTCGGCATTCTCATTTCCAGCAAAGCAGGGACCCAGGGCGAAGCCATGCAGCTTTCTTTCGTCACTATCCTGCCCAGCGTTTTCTTTTCCGGCTACATCTTCCCGCGCGAAACCATGCCGATTTTTTTCCGCATTCTCAGCTATTTCGTCCCCGCCAGCTATTTCATCAACATCACACGCGGCATCATCCTCCGCGGCGCCGGAATTCAACATCTCTGGATCGACGCCCTCGCCCTTTTCGCCATGGGCACCATCCTGCTGGTCCTCGCCGCCCGCCGCTTCCAAAACAAAGTCATCATGGCCTGACCAACATCCGCACAGGCTCAAACTTTCACAAATTTGCCAAACCGGGTGCCCCATGTGCCGCAGTTGCACATGGGGTTTCTGACTTTGCTCCCGTTGAAGAGAAAATGTAAGCCCTCTAACTCGCCTTACTGAGTGAAATCGTTTTACCTGGGACCTGGACATCGCCATTCAATTTCAGCGACATTTGCGAGCACGGTCCGCTTCTGTTCCGCTCCTCCCATGGCCGCATTGAAAATCCGTACTCCTTGCGTATCCTCGCCACGCGCTCGGACACCTTGCGCCGATATTCCTCCGGCGCATATCCGCTCTTCGAGTACCACTCCTCATACCGCTTCGCCAACCGCGGAAATTTCTCCCGCACAAACGGCAAAAACTGTTTTGCCGACGACGGCATCAGAAACAAAGCCCCGGAAAAAAACCACTGCGCGCCAGCATTCTTCACCGCGGCAGCCACAGCCTCCAGATCCCCTTCGCGATCCGTGATTCCCGGAATCAGCGGCGAAGCCGAAACTCCCACCGCCAGCCCAGCGTCGCTCAATTGCTTCACCGTCGCCACTCGCAAGTCCGGACGCGGCGCTCGCGGCTCCAGCAATCGCGCCAGCCGCGGCCGCAAGGTGGTGATGGTAATATTCAGCGAAAGCGAAGACCGCTCCGCGATGCGCTTGAACACATCGATGTCGCGCACAATCTGGTTGGACTTGGTAATCACCGAAATGCTCAACCCTTGCTTCTTGGCCAGCTCTTCCAAGCACGCGCGAGTCACCCGGTGCTCTTTCTCCGCCGGCTGGTAAGGATCCGTCGCCGTGCCGATGGCAATGTGATCGGGACTCTGCCCGCCGGAAGCCTGCGATTGATACGAATATTTGCGCGACACATCCCACGCCAGCAGCGCCGCCGCGTCTTTTTTCACAAAAATCTTTTTATCGAACTCCCCGCCGTCCAGCTCCATGTACTCGTGCGTATACCGCGCGTAGCAGTAGTGGCAACCGAATTCGCATCCGCGATACGGATTAATCGTCCACTCAAACGGCACACGCTGCGAATCGCAGCGGTTCAGAATCGATTTGACCGGCAGCAGAAAATACTCCGGCCGTTCCGCCGAGGTCCGGCGCGTCTCCGCCGGAGAAGATTGTGCTGCGAGGCGGGCTATCCCGACCAGCGGCGCGTGAACGCCCTTGGCCGGTTGCGCAACAGCAGCACGGGTACCGGTTTCTGCCAGATTTTGGGGATCCGGCGAAACCGCTTGTGGCGGGGGGCAATCCGCCACGTTCGTACCCGTGTTGCTGCTGCGTGGATCGCTGTCGACCGGGGCAAGGTCCGCGATCCCATTCTTTGGGCTATGCGTGTCAGGGCAATCAGGAAAGAGTGATGGTGCAGTTGGTGATGCGATGCGCCTGCGAGCGGAAAATCTCGCCGGCGAGGGGAACAGCACTGGGGACATAACCCACCTCGTAGCACGCCTGCAGTATTTCGCTTTTTCTTCGCTGCGTCAACACTTATTTTCGCTTTTTGTTCGTGACCCCGAAAATCCATAAAATTCCAGTTACCTCGATGTCCCATACCTTTCACCCCGCATTGCCTCCCTCGCCTTCGAAGAGTATTCTGCCCTAGCCCAAGATTCGTTTTCGAAATGTTTCCGCATCACGGAGCCTCAAACCGCGTATGTCAAAGCGTTCGTTGTTGCTAGTCTGCTGGTTCCTTCTTTTTGCAGCAGCCACACCCGGGCTAGTGCTCGGTCAAACTGCGGCTAAACCAACACAAAAAACCGCCTCCCAGGCTCAGTCATCCAAGACTCCTGCCGCGCCGCCCTCTCCCCAATCAACGCATTACCCGATCCTGCTCCTCGGACACGGCGCCGACCCTTTGCCCTGGAGCGTGCTCATCGGCCAGAAAGGGCCGGAGCGTTTTGATCGCCTCAACTATCCGCCCATGGCTCTCGAAGCCGTGAATGTCGCCGGTGAAGGCGCCGCCGACACCTGGGCCTATCACGCGAAGGATTCCGCGACCGGCGCCGACGTCACCATTCACCTCACCCGCGAAGCTTGCATAGACGCGCCCGGAAGCACTGCTCTTGACCTCGCGTCCAAGCCGCAGGCCGCTTCCAGCAAGCCTGCTTCGGCTGCGTCCGCTCCACCGCCCAAAAATTCCTTCCACATGGTCCTCGAACACGCCCAGGTCGGAACCTTCCGCGGCTGCGCGCGCATCGCCGCCGAGCTTTTCCCGAAAATCGTGAATCAAAGCGCGGACGACGACGACGATGCCGACAAGAAAAAACCGTCCTGCCGCCACCGTCACAAACTTCAAAACGCCGACAGCCGTCGCCTACCTGAATCCCGCCGGAAAAATTGTTGTCAGCCGCGGCACCGCCAAAAAAATCGTTCCAGCCACCGGCACCGAACTCTCACTCTCTCACGACGGCAAAAAACTTCTCTTCACCCGCAACGACGCCAAAATGGGCTCCGAACGCACCATCGTCCTCTATGAATTCGACTCCGGCCGCTCCAAAGATCTGGTTCATGGCACCGTTCGCGAAGCTTTCTGGTCTCCCGACGATTCGCGCGTCGCCTACCTGCAATCGCAGGATCAGAAGTGGCGAATCTTATCTTTTGCGCCCAGTGCGCCGGAAACCGCGACTCCGCTCCAGACCGGAAGCGTCGATTCGCTGGACGGCTGGCTCGATGGCCACACTTTGCTGGCCGCCGACGCGCAAAATCTTTACCGGGTCGGCGACGACCGCCCGCAGCAATCCGCGCCTCTCAGAGAAATCTACGGCACCGCTTTCCGCGTTTCGGATTCCGACACCATTCGCGTCAATCCTGTGAACGCGGATCTGCTCCTGGTCTCCGCGAAATATGTCGTACCGCCGGCCAACGCTCCAGCCGACGCATCCGGCGTTTTCCTCTACGAAATAAAGTCCAAGCGCCGCGTCACGCTCAATCCACCGGAGCAGTGGGCCGCCCATGGCGAATGGTCCCGCGACGGCATCCAAATCTTTTATACCCGCCGCATGTCGGCCACTTCGTCGCTCACCTATCGCGTTTTCTGGGACGGCAGCGGCGTGCGCAAGTATCTGGACGGAACCGAGCTGGTCGTCGGTCAATAGGGGTCAATAGCGTCACGTGAGAAAGTGCAAGAGGAGAAAAATTATGGCCATCATCAAAAATCGCTGGAGCACTTTCGCAGCAAAAAATTCACTCACATACGCCGCGTTCGCCGCCGCACTGCTCATTTCGCCCTCACTTCGCGCGCAGCAACCCGACCCCAATCCCATCCCTCCGCCTTCGCAACCCGCGCCAGCTTCTCCAAACGCACCCACCGCGCCGGTGACGCCCGCAGCGCCCGCGGCTGGCGCTTCTCCGTCTTCGCACCTGATGCGTACCTGGCGGCGCCTAACCTATGCCTGCGACGGCGACGCCAAAGTCGTCGTAAATCTTCACGCTAAGCTCGCCCGCGTGATCTTCAAGGGCCACACCTACAACATGAAGCAGGTCGACGAAGCCGAAGGCCAGAAATATACCGACGGATCCCTCGTGTGGCGCAACAAGGATGAAGTCGGCTCCCTCGAACGCTCCTCCAAATCCGGCAGCAACAAATCGCTGGCCGCCGGCTGCCATCTTCGAAGCGCCGGCACAAATCCGCCCGCCGCAACGCCGCCTGCAAATCCGCCCAGCCAGCCTTAGTCGCCGACTCGCGCTCTGCTAACCGGCGCGTTGCCCGCACCATCGTCCCTCTTTATTAGCCGATACGCCGCACCTGTACCTCCGCGAAATTGCAACTTCTCTCCGAGCCCTATACTGAAAGTATGAAAAGCGCCCCCAAACCGCCGGACCAGCCACCTCGCCAGGTGGGCATCCTCGTCCTCGAGGAAAATCCCCAGAACGCCGCCGCGGTTCGCCAGTTGCTCGATTCCGAAGGCTGGCGCGTCAACATTGTGCCCGACGCGGATCTTCTTCTTTCCGAGCTGCGCCATGGAGAATGGGCCCTGGTGGTCGCCAACGTTGCCGTAACCGGCATGGACAGCGCGGCTTTCCTGACTCTGCGCGAACTTGCCGCCGTTCCTCCGGAAGAAGGCGGCCGCATCCGTGTCCTCTATATCGTTCCGGAAATGACCGGCAGCACCTACGTGAAAACCCTTGAGCGGGAGCGCTTGCCCTACGTCACCCGGCCCTTCCATTTCCACGATTTCCTCGAAAAGGTCAGCGACCTGCTCTTTGAAGTGCACGCCATCGCCGTGCCGCTTCGTCAAGTCAGCTATGAATTCGGCGGAGTCCGCAAAAAGAAAGCGGAAGCCAGTCGCGCCAGCAGCATGTTTGCCTCTCGCAGTGACTACTCCTACACCGAAGAAGAGGTCGCGGAGTACGAGCGCCAGGAAAGCGCCTCCGGCAAGCGTCATAAGCCGCGCACCAACCTCGGCGACCCCAACAAATAGCTTCCTCGGTATCCCCGGTTTCCGTCTCCACCCGAAACTTCCACTCCACCCTGCAAGATTCTTCCCCATCCCCGTTCTAATTCCGTGCGCTTACGCACGGGAGGATTCACATGGAACGCTCGATTTTCGGTGCCCTCGCGGGCACTCTGCTCGGACTCAGCACTCTGGGAACTATGGCTTTTGTATGGGCCGGCTCCGGCACCCCGGCTCCGCAACCCAAATCGGAAGGCGACTGGCACCTTCTCGATCCCATCACCTACGAAAATATCTCCATCTTTCCGGTGGTCAGCTCCGCCTCGCAAGACACCGCCGCATTTCTTACCCTCGACGAAGGACTTTCCACCGGCGACGTAGTCGTCAGCGAACAAGGCGGCGATGGCATGACGCGCAGCCGCGATGGCCGCCCCAGCGCCAGCCCATACAGCACTGGCGCGTCCGTCAATCGCTTGGTGCTCATCAACCGCGGCAAGCGCCCCGTTCTGCTCCTCGCCGGCGAACTCGTCAGCGGCGGCAAGCAGGACCGCATCATCGCCAAGGACCGCATCGTCGCCCCCGGCTCCGACCCGTTGCCGCTCGACGTTTTCTGTGTCGAGCACGGACGCTGGTCCTCCGGCTCGCAATTCAGTGCCGCCAAAACCATGGTGCACCCCAGCGTCCGCGAACAAGCCGCCCTTAAGCAAAACCAGAATGAAGTGTGGGCTTCCGTTCGCGCCGGCACCACCGCGCCGCGTGCCGCCGCTGCGCCGGCTCCGCGCATCGCCAGCTCAGACTTAGCCGCTGCGATGGAAACCAACGCGCCCACCCAGTCTTACGCAAAAATGTATCAGGAGAGCACCGTCGGCGCGTCGGTCGACACCTTCGTCGACGAAGTCCAACGCCGCTTCACGCGCGCTACATCAGGAGAAAAGGGCGGCGAAAAGGGTGGCGCAAGCGGCCCCGCAAAAGGCGAACACATCGTCGGAGTAGTCGTGGCCTACGGCGGAGAAGTTGCCTGGAGCGACATCTTCGCCTCCAGCGAGCTCTTCCAGCACTACTGGACCAAACTCCTCCGCAGCTACGCCGTCGAAGCCCTCGCGCGCCCAACTCTCCGCGAAGTCGCCTCCCGCGAAGACGCCCGCGAATTTCTACGCCGCCTGCACGGCACCGAAAAAATCGAAAGCGAACCCAACGTCTACCGTTGGCGCGAAATCACCCAAGGCCAACTAGCCCAGATCGAGTTGGAATCGCTGGAGCCCAAAACCATAACCCTCCACCGCCTCCTCCTCCACCGCACCACCTAGCAGCTAGCCGGTGACCCAGTCCCCCGGTAGTTCATCCAAAAAACGGCTTATTACCGGTGAGTGCTAATCTTCGGCGCGGGAGCGTGTCATCGCACGCAAAAATTCGAACAAAAGGTGCGCCACCCGCGCTGAAAATTTGCATTGCAAATAACATATTGTGGTAATCCAGCCGATTGGAGTAAGGTCTGTCGGGTTTCGACTGGTCGGCGTCTCCGGGAATGACGCATTGGTTACTTCTCAAGTGAACCTGGCCGCCGGAATGTTCCACCTACCTTTTCCAGAACTCGGGAGTCAACACATGCGAACACGACCTGGTTTCTTTCCATTCATTGCGGTGCTGTGTAGTTTTGTTATTTTCCAATTATCTGGTGTTCCAACCCGCGCGCAGGACACCCCGGTGAAGCACATCGCCGTGAAGCTTACCGACGCTGACAAAATCGAGGCCGGCCATGCCGACGCAGGCTTTCTGAAAGCCTGGGCGGGCAACAAGATCAAGAAGCCCGCCGAGTCAAAACTTGTAGCTCACGACTCACGCGCGGCCAGTCCAGCGGTCGCCCAGGATGCCGGTGACGGCGAGAATAATCAAATCCGTTTCCCTGGCGACTTGGCATTCCACAACGGTCACGTTGTGGAAACCGCGGAATCGCACGCTATTTATTTGTTGCCAAACGGGAAATGTCCGATTTCCAAGTGCTGGGGCGATCCGGAAAGATTTCTGCGGGATATCGGGAAGAGTGAGTTCATCCATGTAACCGATCAATACGTAGGCCAACATGCTTCCAACCGCTATACTCTCGGCGACAGCGCTTCTCTTTCCTACACTCCTCCAAGCGACCCCTTCACGGATGACGACATGCTTGCCGTCGTGCACGCCGTCGCCGCCGTCACCGGACAGACCGGCCGGCACCACATTTATCATGTGCTTCTGCCGCCCGGGCAGGACGAGTGCCTTGACGCCACATTTCAGGTATGCGCCTCCAACGCGTTTTGCGCTTACCACAGCAGCGCCACTTTCCAGGACATCGGGCACGTGCTCTACACCGTAGAGCCGTTTGCCGATGTGCTGGGCTGCCAAGTTCGGCCAGGATCGCCGAATGGGTCACTGATCGATTCCACTGACAGCATTATTTCGCATGAACTTATAGAGACCATTACCGATCCCGACGGAACAGGCTGGTGGAACAGCAGCGACATCGTTCTATATGGAGAGGAGATTGCCGACGAGTGCGTGTTTTTTATTCCGCCCGCGTTCTCCGACCCGGCCATCATTATCGCCAACGGACATCGTTACGCTTTGCAGCAGGAATACAGCAATCATGATCACGGCTGCATCGCTGTAAAATAGCGCCCGTCAACAAGGTGGCACGGCGGGTGGCCTTGAAGCATCTACCGAATCCCGGTAAATAAAACAATGTCAGCGGGTGGCGCACCCTTCGGCGCAAACCGTCCTGGGTGGCAGGTGGCACACCCTATGGTCCCGGCGACCCAATTGCCCATGACTGCCGCAAACCAGCCCGGATGCCCCTCGTTCGTAGCAACCCTTTCCGCCCATTTTGTCTTCGTCACCCTCGATTCCCCCGGGCGATTGCCCAAGCAAACAAAGCGTCTCTTTTTGTCTTCTACCTGCCGAAGGCAGGCTTGGCCCTCGTTTTCCACCCTCTCCTACAGTGTCTCTTTTTGTCTCCTTGCTCTCTTTTGCACGTTCGTGTTGTTTGTTTTCAACACTTTCTGGCCTCTTTTGCAAAAACAGGGGGGTGGGGGTGGGCTCAACGTAGCCATCTCAAATTCGCGTTACCAGGCTCTTGTCCTGGCTGGCATCGAGGAGCTCGGCCGCGGTGGCGCTCCACGACGGATGCTTAACTTCGGGAGCAAGCTCCACCAGTGGCACAAGGACGAAACGGCGCAGGTGCATGCGCGGGTGGGGGACTTGTAATTCCTGGGCGTCAATGGTCTGTTGCCCATAGAGCAAAATGTCGATGTCGATCAATCGCGGGCCTCGGGCTATTAGTTTCTTGCTGCCCATGCGTCGTTCGATTTCTCGCAGCGCGCGCAACAATTCCACCGCGGGCACCGTGGTTTCTCCTTTCACCACACAATTTAGAAACCATGGTTGCTCGAGCAAATCTACCGGCTCGGTTTCGTAGATTGAGGAAACGCGCTTTACGTCTACTCCTGCGCCGGGCAGCGCCGCAATTGCGGCACGCAGATTCTCTTGCCGGTCTCCTACGTTGGAGCCCAGCGACAGGAAAACGACTCCGGGTTTTGGTTTATTTTCCACTGGTGCGTCGGCTCGGCTCGTCGCCCGCTATTGGATTATCATCTTTTCTCGGGTGACGCTTATGACCGAATCGCTCAACAACGGTATCAATAACGGAATCGTGCACCTTGGCAGTCCTTACTCGGTTCCTGAAACGCTGTTGCGACTGGAGTCTGCTGTGAAGTCCAAAGGCCTGGCGATATTTTGCCGAGTGGATCACAGCGGCGAAGCCGAAAAAGCCGGACTGAAAATGAATCCGACGCAGTTGCTCATTTTCGGGAGCCCCCAGGCCGGCACGCCGCTGATGGTGGCGTCTCCCACTTTGGCGATCGATCTTCCGCTGAAGGCGCTGGTCTGGGAAGACGCTGGCGGCAAAGTTTGGGTTTCCTACAATTCGCCCGAATATCTGAAGGAGCGGCATAACATCCCGGAGGAACTCGTCAAGAATATCGCCGGGATTGGTCCGTTGCTTGAAAATGTCATGAAGTAATTTTTTGCCGAGACGTTTTGGCGAATTTTGAAAAGCAGCGCGCTGCCGCAAATCAAAACAGTCGCGGTTGGCGGCGCGGCAAGTCACGGCCAAAATATTCATACGCGCGGGGAGTGGCGACCCGGCCGCGAGGCGTGCGGTCGATCATGCCGATCTGCATCAGGTACGGCTCGTAAATTTCCTCGATGGCGTCTTCTTCTTCGCTGAGCGCGGCCGCGAGAGTGCCCACGCCGACGGGGCCTCCGCCATATTTATCGAGCAGCGCCAGCATGAGGTTACGGTCCACTTCATCGAGGCCCTGCTCGTCCACGCCCAGCATGGCCAGCGATTCCTGTGCCACCGCCTGGGTGATGCGGCCATCGGCGCGCACTTCCGCGAAGTCTCGCGCGCGCCGCAACAGGCGATTGGCGATGCGCGGTGTTCCGCGGCAGCGCCGGGCGATTTCTTCGGCGCCGGCTTCGTCCATTTCGATGTTCAGAATTTTGGCAGAGCGCGTAATGATAATCAGCAAATCGGCGGGCTCGTAAAAATCCAGGCGGTGCACAATGCCGAAGCGCGAACGCAACGGCGCGGTAATCAATCCCGCGCGGGTGGTGGCGCCGATCAGCGTGAAGTGGCCCAGCTGAAATGGATGAATGCGCGCGCCCGGCCCCTGGCCGATGATCAGGTCGACGCGAAAATCTTCCATAGCCGGGTAGAGGACTTCTTCGACGGCGGGCTGCAGGCGGTGAATTTCATCCAGAAAAAAAACTTCCTTGGTTTCCAACGAAGTAAGAATCGCGGTCAAATCACCTTTGCGCTCGAGCAGCGGCCCCGCGCTGGTTTTAATCGGAACCTGCAGCTCGTTGGCGATAATCTGCGCGAGTGTCGTCTTGCCCAATCCCGGCGGACCGTAGAGCAGCACGTGATCGAGCGCTTCTCCGCGGCTGCGCGCCGCTTCGATGGCGATCTGGATATTTTCTTTTACGCGTTTCTGGCCGATGTAGTCAGCCAGGCGCTTGGGGCGCACGCTGGCTTCAATGCGCGCGTCTTCGTCAAAGGCCTGCGCGGAGACAATGCGCTCCGCCGTTTTCTGCGCCGCCATTCGTTTCGCTGTTCCGTCCGCCATGTCAGGAAGTCCTGGCCGCGCGGCCCTTGCTCTGGCTCAGGGCCTGCAACGCCGTGCGCAACAATTTTTCAAAGTTAGCCGCGCCCGATTCTTTGCGCGCTTCCTCGACCGTTTTCTCGGCGACGCGCGCTTCGTAGCCCAAATTAATGAGCGCCGAAACCACGTCCGCTTCCACGCCAGCCGGTGAACTCGCCGCTGGGCGCTCCGCCTCCATCACCACCACCGCTTCGAGCTTGTCTTTCAACTCCACGACCATGCGCTCTCCGGTTTTTCTGCCCACGCCGGGAATTTTCGTCAAGCGCACCAGATCGTTTCCGCGAATGGCCGGCACCAGTTCGTCCACGCTCATCCCCGAAAGAATCTTCAGCGCCAGGCTGGGTCCTACGCCCGAAGCCGAAATCAGCAGCTCGAAAAGATGCTTCTCGCGCGAAGAAACAAATCCATACAACGATAGCGCGTCTTCGCGCACGTGGGTATGAATCAGCAAGGTAACTTCCGTGTGCAGATCGCCCAGCGCGGCAAAAGTAGAAAGAGGAACCAGTACGACGTAGCCCACGCCGCCGACATCCACCAGCACCTGGTTGGGTCTTTTTTCGGCGAGCCTTCCGCGCAACTGGCCAATCATGGAATCAAAGTATTGACGACGGTCACGGGCCTGTCAACAAACGTGAGGCGTTTACCTTTCAGTCTCCCATGCGGGAAAGTGGGGCAAGATTCCGATCCTCTTTTGACGCACCCTGCATCAGCTCAACGATCATCGCGAACAGATGATTGCGGGTCTCGACTCTGACTCCGGCGCGAGTGATATAGCGAATCACGATGTCGACACCAGCTCCCGCCGGCCTGAGATTGACCGACGGCATGGCGCTAAACTGTGGCGATCCTTCTTCGTGCGTCACCCTCTTCCATTCCGCTTCCGCCATTTTCGCATCCGCTTCCGTTGTCTTCACCGTCGCTTCGTAAATCCCCTTGATCAGAGGATGAATATCCGTGCCGGGAGGAACACTTACCTTAATTTCATCCCACATCCACTGTCCTACGGTGGAGAAGTTGAAATACTTGCCGCGTATGGCGTAGCCATTCAGGAACGAGACTCTTCTTCCCGTGGGATGGCCATTGGCAGTCCAGTTTCCCGTCTCCAGCAGCCAGGTGCGGAACAGACCGAGCTGTACCACCTCGCCGCCGACACCATCGATCTCTACCCAGTCCCTAACCCTGACTCCGTTTGGTCCCATCAGAACAAACCAACCGCAGAAGGCCAGGATGAAATCCTGAAAGACCACGGTCAGTCCTGCGGTCGCCAGACCCAGGATCGTCGGCATCTGCCGTGGCACACCGAAAATGATCAGCAGGATTAGCAAGAGGCCGACCAGTTGCGTTCCCAGATTTAGAACTGTTTTCAACGTCTGCTTTTGGCGAGGATCGTGAACCATCTTCTCCAATGCCAGTTGGAGAGCCCAGCCCGCCAGGATCACCAACATGCAGATCGCTGCAATCAAAGCCAGAGACCGCAATATCAGGTGAACCACGATCTTTTGCTGTATCTCGACTTGCTGTCCCCATCGCCCGTAGAGCGCCACAAGCTGCTGTTGCGCTCCCAGACGATCGTTGAGGATGCTCTGGATGTTTTGCTGAGCGCTTATCTGCCGCAGCCGGTCGATTCGTTCGGAACTTGATTCTGCCAGCCGCTTTATCGCCAAGGCCAGCGCGCTTCTGTCTTCAGCCCTGCCTGATCGGCTGTCAGCGCGGCCACGTCGGCCCTGGCCAACTGCTCAGCCTGCGCAATCAGTTGTTTCCTGTTGCGGAGGGATCGCCACGTGGATAGCTGCTGTGCGAACGTCTTGTACTGTTCGGCGGAGGCGACAGCAGTTTGCCCATCGTCCTTAGAGGCACTATCCCTGTACTGCTTCATGGCGGCTTGGCGTGCCGCCAGTTCCTGCTGAAGCTTGACTCGCTGATCTCCGCTTTCGCGGGCGAGGTCTTCGATCGAATCGGCCAGCTCGTTTTGGTCGAGGCCAAGTTGCGCCTTCGCAATCTCCAAGTCGCTGCCATTGGAAACTGCACCCGCTGGTTTCGTGCCCGCGCCTGCAGCTGAGTGATGCGATCCGAGCCTGGTCGTTCTTGATGGTCTCCTGAAGCTCGGTGACCCTTTGCTGCAATGCCAATGCTTTGCCGCTTAGATTTGGTTTTTCAAGGCTTGCCTGCCTCAGTGACTGCGAGAACGCCTGGTCGACTTCGTGATCCGCAAGGCGCTCGGCCTCGCGGGCGAGTTCTTTCTCCTCCGCCGACTGTGCCAAGGCCGCCAGAGTTGCCGCTGTCTGCCAGGGCCGTTGATCCACAACTCCGTGCGGTACGTAGGCTCCCGTCCAGTTCCCCTTCCTGGGCTTGCAAAAACGGAAGATACGCCATCACCCCGCGAGTCATGAACGCGCCTGCCAGGGTGACGGCCAGCACAATCAGCATGACCAGCACAATCACCATGCGGGCCCGATTCATACGCACACCTTTCGTTTAGACCTTTAGTTAACTGTATCGCGAATAGAGAAGAAATTTTGGTCGGGTAACTGGACAAGTGCCTGAACGCTAATTTCATTCGGTACAACAACTCAATTTGATAGTAAACAACGCGCGTGTGCCGCGCGGCTGGCCAGTCATGGTTCAGAATGAAGGCTTTTTTCGGCGGGCAGCAAGGGGATGGCGCGGACGATGAAGGAAGGTACGGCGGCCGACAGTGCATTCGATTCTGTCACTGAATTCGCGGACTTCATCGGTACGGATCACTTTTTTATTGGCGAGATGCAAGTATGCCGGCTTGGGCGGATCCTGGATGGTGAAGGTGAAAGTGAGGGGAACCTCGGCTTCTACGGGACGACCGTTCACCAGGATTGCTTGGAAGCGCCACTGGCGAACGGCCCTGATTGCGTAATCAATGAGCAGCGGATCACCAGAAACGGATTGCACGCCGGCGATTGAGCCATTATCGGCAATGACCAGGATGAGCTTGATTACTCCTTCGGTGTGGGCGCGCCGTGCTTCCTTTGGGCGAATGGGGTTTTCGGAGTTCGACACATAGCAACCCAGTTGGTCTTGCTTGAGGTGAAGGCGCTGAAACTGGGAGGCGGGAGCAGCGCTTTGCGGCGGCGCTTGTGCAAAGAGAATGGATAACACGGAATAGAGAAAAACCTGGATCAATGGTGCGGGACACGTCATGAAACAATCATATGGCTCTGCAACCTTTCACAAAACGATTTAGCGGGCGCATACTACTGCCTCGACAGTCACTTCGGAGGGTTTATGCTTCGCACTATTCGTGCTTTATGTGTTTCTGCGTTGGCGCTGGTTTTTGTGGCACCGCTCTTGGCGCAGCAAGCGCCGCCGAAACCCACGAAAACTCTGGTGGAGCGGCTGGGGTACCCTGCCAACTCACGACTGCTGATCATTCATGCCGACGATTTTGGAATGATGCACTCGGTCAACACGGCGATTGAGGAAGCGTTTGAGAATCACTGGATCACTTCGGCGAGCATTCTTGTGCCATGTCCGTGGTTTCCTGAAGTCGCGCAGTGGGCGAAGGCACATCCGGAAGCGGACCTGGGCATCCATCTGGCTCTAAATTCCGATTGGACCAGCTATCGCTGGCCGCCGGTTTCTCCGCAACCTACGGGCTCCAGCCTGCTGGACGCGGACGGCTATCTTCCATTGACCACCGAGTATGTCGCTACGCACGCGAAGATGCCGGACGTGGAAGTGGAGACGCACGCGCAAGTGGACAAAGCCAAGGCCGCCGGCATCCACATTACGCATGTGGACACGCACATGGGCACCATCGTCAGCACCGATGAGCTGGTAAAGGTTTATCTGAGGACCGCGCAAACGTACAAAATTCCAGCGCTGCTGATTCGCGCGCCGACCGACCGGGCCGCCAACCTGCCGAATTTAGATCCCAACGCGATTTTTCTCGACAGCCTGTTGCAAATCATGCCTGGCGTTTCCAAATCAGAGTGGCTAAGGGCGTACGAGAAAATGTTGCAGCCGCTTCCGCCTGGCACATACCAACTAATTGTGCACCTGGCGCACAACGACGCCGAGATGCAGGGGGCCACGTCCGATCATCCCGACTGGGGCGCGGAATGGCGGCAGAATGATTTCGATGTGGTGCGCAGCCCGGAGTTTCAAAAATTCCTGAAGGACCAGGGCTTCATACTTATTTCGTGGAAGGATCTCTCAAAGGCGGTGCCCAGCCATTCTGACTAGGCCGGCCTCCGAATAAGTGTTCGTACGTTGATCTCTGCGAACAGATGACGGCCCAAGCACATTGATACTTCTGCGAAAGCGGGCTGGTGGAATTTATGCCCCTTGTTTCTGTGATGCACCAAACCTTCGGAGTCAGCGGCGGGTGCGGTCTTTGCGGACGGCTTCGTCGATCAGGGCGCCGAGCTCGCTGCGGGTGAGGGAGACGTGGTCGCCGGCGGATTCGCCGCCGTCGCTGGTGAGCGGGAGGTCGGCTCCGCCGCCGGGAGGCGGGGCGACGAAATATCTGGCGCGGGCGGCCATGAGCTTGGCTACTTCGCGGCTGGAAAGCAGAGTGGGTTCGCCAACGAGTTCGGCGGCCATAGTAATTTTCGCGCAATGCTCGATGGTTTCCATGCGGAAGAACGCGGTGAGCAGATCGGGGCCGCAGGTGACGGCTCCATGATTGGCGAGCAGCAGCGCGTCGTAGTGCGGCACGAAGGGTTCGATGGCCGCGCTTAATTCCGGCGTGCCCGGAGTGGCGTAGCGCACCAACGGAATCTGGCCGAGGCCGATAATCACTTCGGGCAACAGGGCCTGGTCCAGCGCGCGGCCGGCGACAGCAAATCCCGTGGCGGTAGGAGGATGCGCGTGGCAAATGGCCTGCACGTCCGGACGCATGCGATAAAACAAAAGATGCATGGCCACTTCGGAAGAAACTTTGCGGCTGCCGGAAATGTGCACGCCGTTGAGATCGGTGACGACCAGATCTTCCGGCGATAAGGTGCCTTTGTTCATGCAGGTGGGAGTATTGATGATGCGGCCGTCGTCGAGACGCACGGAAAGATTGCCTTCGCAGGCCACAATGTAGCCGCGCTCGTACAGCCACCGTCCGGCAATACAAATGTCGCGGCGATGCTGCTCTTCAGTTTTTGCGGAACCTGGTAGAAGTGCGTCCGAGGTCATGGCCCGGCCCTTTCCTCGCGTCGAATTTTCGCGCAAGTCCAGAAATCACTATCTCCAAACATCCTCCAGGGCGTTCAGAGGAATGCCTTTTTGGCGGGACGCGCAGAAAGGATGAGAAGCCTAATACAAGTCTGGACAAGATGCTAGGCGTAAATTCCGCGAAGCTTGAGTGCGCTGGCTACCCGGTCAATCGCCAGCATGTACGCGGCAATACGGTTGTTTACCTTGTGCGCTTCCGCGTAGCGCACCACTCCGTCGAAGGCGTGCTCCATGACGTCGAGCAAGGCGTTCGTTCACTTCGCTTTCGCGCCAGAAAAAACCCTGGCGGTCCTGCACCCATTCGAAGTAACTGACGGTCACTCCTCCGGCATTGCCGAGAATATCCGGAACGGTAAAAATCCCCTTAGCGTCGACGATGGCGTCGGCCTGCCAGGTGGTGGGACCGTTGGCGCCTTCACAAAGGATTTTGGCCTGCACGTTTTTTGCGTTTTCCGCGGTGATCTGATTTTCAATGGCCGCGGGAATGGCGATTTCGCAAGGCTGGAAGAGCACCTCACGGGCCGTCATTTTCGCGCCGCCGCCGGGAAAATCGTGCAGCGCCTTTTTCTGAACATATACCCACTCGATGACTTTGGGAACATCAAAACCATTCTCGTTGTATAGACCGCCGCCGATATCCGCGAGGCCCACAATTTTGTAGCCGGCTTTTTGCATGAGGTCGGCGGCGAGAGAGCCCACGTTTCCAAATCCCTGGATGACCACGCGGCAGCCTTGCTTGCGGATCCCCGTTTTGGCGAGCGCTTTGTCGCAGCAGATCATTACGCCGCGTCCAGTAGCTTCGCGGCGTCCCGCGGAGCCGCCCAGTTCGATGGGCTTGCCGGTGACTACCGCGGTGGTGGCCTGCCCCAGATGCATCGCATAGGTGTCCATGACCCAGGCCATGGTTTGTTCGCCGGTGCCCACGTCGGGCGCGGGCACATCTTTTTCGGGACCGAGCCAGTTGGCCAGTTCGGCGGTGTAGCGCCGAGTCATGCGTTCGAGTTCGCCGCGGGACATTTTGCGCGGGTCGCAAATGATGCCGCCTTTTGCTCCGCCGAATGGAATATTCACGACCGCGCATTTCCAGGTCATCCAGGTGGCCAGGGCGCGCACTTCATCGAGAGAAACATCCGGTGCGTAACGAATCCCGCCCTTGCCGGGACCCCGCACGGTGGAATGCAAAACGCGGTAGCCGGTGAAGACCTCGAGCTGGCCGTTGTCCATTCCTACCGGAATATAGAGAGTGATCTCTTTGCTGGGATATTTGAGATAGCGATAGAGGCCCTGCTCCAGTCCCAATTTGTTGGCGGCCACTTCAAAACGCGCTTCGGCGTTCTGGTACACATTCATTTCTTCGGGTGCGGGACCGTGCGGCATGCAAAGCTCTCCTCAACGTGCAAAAAAATCCAAACCGCGGCTGATGCGCTCGCGAATCGCTCCATGAAAAGGCGAGTTCGCGCGAGCTGAATTGAAGGCCAATGAAAGTAGGAAATAGCGGGCTACCCACCCGCGCTTTGACTGGCTGGGCGTCAGTATACGAACCCTAACACCGGGCCGCAAGCAAGACGTGGCCGGGATTGCCATGCGATGGTTCAAATTGGAACTGGCGCTTAGTCCATCGGAATGCAGCGGTTGAAAGCACTTGCGATGCGATGCCCGGGCAAGAATATGGGGTCTATCGCAGCGGGAAATTAACATCGGGAATGTTCAATATTGGACAGACGGGGTAGGTGAGGAAGCGATAAATTTTACGAAGATGTTGGTGGTATATACACGATGCCGGAGCAAAAGTGCTTCCGGGGACGCCATCGCGTGTAGACCCCGGGCGGCGGCCAGTGCTTATACATGCACTTCGGCCGCCGCTCTCATTTTTGCCCGATGATTTCCGCTGCACTGCAAGACGGTCCGCCGAGCAACCCTCAGTCTGTTGTCCTGTGATCCAAACCGTAAATGTTGGTTGCCACGAAATAATGGATTGCTCGTACAGTTACAAAATCCCCACACGTAAAACTGAGGTGTGGGGCACCCGAACTGCGCGTGCTGACGATGCGTTGGCGATGAAAGAGCTACTGAAGTTTGAATTGAATGGTTACGGTAAGGTGCGTCGCTACCGGTTTGCCGTCCAGTTGCGCGGGTTCGTACTTCCAGTGACGCAGCGCTTCCGTGGCGGATTGCTGCAACAGTGGGGGACCTGAAACGATCTTCATGCTCGTGACCTGTCCGGTAGCATCCACCAACGCATCAATCATCACGTTGCCGGCAATGCGCTGGCTTCTTGCAATGACCGGATAAGTCGGCGCAACGGACGAAATCAGCCGGGCGGATTTGACATCCCCGCCGACGGGCAGAGGAATAGGCGGCGCAACCGGCTGTTTCGCGTTGGACACCGACAGCCCCGAAGATAAGTTTCCCGTGGACCCTACTTGGCTCAACGGTTCGAGATTCAATCCTTCTGCCGCGGTGGGCTGTCCGCCGGCGGCGCTATTCACGATCGGTGCGGAAAGATTGACTTCCCCCAGCTTTGGCCTTTTCGCGTGCGGAGCAGGAATGGCGGGCACGAGGTTTGTTGCTACGTCTTTGGTCTTCAAGCTGGCACTCACCGGTTCAGGCAAGGTCGATGGGCTACCCGACGATGCGACCGTCCTGCCTGCCGCTGCCGGAACGGGCACAGCGGTGGTAGCGATCGTTCCCGAAAGATTCGATTGAGAAGGCGCGGATGCCTGCGGCGATTGCAGGGTCTGTAAGGAGTTGCCACTTTCCGCAACGGTATTCTGCACGGGAGCGGAGACTGGCGCTTGTGGGCCGCCAGCCGTCTGGCGCATATACCAGGCGCCGCCGCCAATCAGCAATAGCAAGCCAGCTGCAATTCCGATGATCAGGCCCTTCCTGCTGGAACTGCCGATGCTGGTGGAGAGGGTGTCGGATTCGTCGGTCAACAGGCGGCTGCCGAACGACGGCGCCGCGACGGCGACATTCGCCGCCTCGGGAACCTCGGAGATTTCGGTAATCGCGAGGTCTGGATCTTCCAGAACGTCGTTGCGATGCTCGAGTTGTTCTTTCGCGTCGGCTTCAGCCGCGGCAGAAGAAGCGGCGGAGTTGCGCGCCAGTGGCTCGAGCCATGACGGCATTTTGACTTCGTCGGAATCCAGGATCGATTTGGAGGAGGCGGTCGAACTTCTTGTGGATGAAAGGTGTTCTTCGGCAGCGGGTTTAGTTCTTGAAATCTCGACTACCTTGGAGGTCTTGGCGTTTTCTGAAATTGTCGATCCGTACGAAGCAACGGAAGACGTCGCACTTGCCGGAGTCGATGACGCCGGACGCACGTTCTTCTGCAATGGAGCCGCAGATTGAGTGGATGAAGCGGACGGTGTCATGTACGTGGGTGTTGGAGTGCTCGACAAAGTTGGAGCCGCAAATTTTGCATCGGGCAGAGCCACCTTGCTAGCTTCTGCTGGCCGAGACTCGATCGCCGGCGAACTGGCGGGAGCCTTCTGCTCCGTGGGCGGGAGTACCGGCGCTGAAACCGGCTTCGCCGCTGCAACCGGAGGTGCTGCTACAGCGGGCGCTGCTCCCGCGGGATTTGGCGAAGATGGCACCGCGCCGCTGGCAGGAAAGCGCATGCCCCAGAAACCAGCGACTGGTTCGGTAAATTCCAACTCCACGTAGCCGCTGACGTTGTGATAATTTTTTGATTTTACGACCTGACAGACCACTTCCTTTTTTGTTTTCTCGTTGGTCAAGAAAAGCAACTGGCCGGGGGCCACTGAAGAAGTCAGGCGAACGACTGCGCCGTGCCCGAAAATCAACACTGTTTTGGTGGATTCTGAAAATGGTTCGCGCTTGTCGCTGCCGGCAACGGTACGCGCGCCGTTCACGGTGACGGCAACTTCCAGCGCGACGGGCTGTGGACGCGCCGCGGCCTCCGGAACGGACGTTAAGATTTGATTTTCTTTGACAACTGTAGACATGGCGCACTCTCGCAAAAGCAGATTGCTCCGGTCGCCCAAGTAGAGAGATCGCGCGGAACTACACCCATGGTGTTCCCCAGGTAGTTTGCTAGCTATAGTACTGGCGTACTAAGGGTGTGCGATTTTGCGCTGAGAGACAACCCGAGGCGCTTCCGGGAGGCACTTTTGAGCGAAAAAACCTGTACTAGCGGACAGGGGGAAGCGGCGATTTGAATTGTTCGTCGATTTCGACTTGATAGCCGGTGACCATTTTATTGGTTTCGTTGGCCATGCCGATCACCGCCTGCAATTCGTGAAACATCTCGTCGGTCATGCCTTTTTTGCGCGCCGAGGCGGTGTGCGAAGCGATGCAGTAGCTGCAATTGTTGGTGACGCTTACGGCCACGTACAGCAATTCCTTGGTGAGGGGATCGAGCGCGCCGGGACCCATGATTTGCTTGAGCGATTCCCAGGTGCGCTTTAAGGTGACGGGATCGTGTGCGATGGCCTTCCAGAAATTATTGATCCAGTCGATTTTTCGCGTGGCCATGATGTCGTCGTAAATGGCGCGAACTTCGGGGCTGGCGTCTTTGTATTCAATCAATGGGAAAGTAGGCATGATTTCTCCAGAAGAAGATTTGTAAAAATATTTCGCTGTACCTAACTGCCGCGCGTTGAAGCCTTGCTTGTTGTGCGTTTGCGAGCTGGGCAGCAAAATTCCTGGAGCAGCAGGCGCGCGAGGCGCTTGTGATTATGGCGTATGACGCCGCGCTCATCGAGCAGATTATCCAAAACAACCCGGCAGCCCAACTTGTAAAGCTCCGGGAGATCGACGAGTACAGGCTCGGCGCCTTCCGCACGATAACGTCTTGCAACTTTGGATGAAACTGGCTGGCGGTTCGCTACGACGTAGTCGACTAGCTTGCAAGTGCCGTGAATCTGAATGGCGCGCAGATGATCCGCCAGTGCGTAGCCGGCAGTTTCACCCGGCTGGGTCATTAAATTTGCGATGTACACGCGCGGGGCTTTGGAGTGTGCGATGGCGGAAGCGACTTCGGGAATCAGGATGTTGGGGAGCACGCTGGTGTAAAGCGAGCCGGGTCCGAGAAGAATCAGATCGGCTTTGCGAATGGCTTCGATGGCCAGAGGCAGGGGGCGAACGTTTTTCGGCGAGAGCTCCAGTTTTTTTATCGGCACGCGGCTGGCGGTGATGCGCGTTTCACCGCGCACACGGCGGCCATTGGCGAGGGTGGCGACGAGATGCACGTTGGCCAGTGTCGAGGGAAAAATTCGTCCGCGGATAGCGAGGACTTTGCTGCTTTCGCGAATGGCTTCGGTGAAATCGCCGGTGATGTGTGTGAGCGCGGCAAGAAAGAGGTTGCCGAAATTGTGACCGATGAGCCCGCGTCCGGCGTGAAAGCGATATTGGAACAGGCGGCCGAGCAGGGCTTCGTCCTTGGAAAGCGCGACCATGCAATTGCGAATGTCGCCGGGAGGCAGAATGCGATTTTCGCGGCGCAGACGGCCAGAGCTGCCGCCGTCATCGGTAACGGTGACGATGGCGGCGAGATCGGAGATGGGACGCTCCGCGTTGGGATTTTTATCGTCGCCGCGAACGACGTGTTGTTTGAGGCCGCGCAGCAACGCGGATAAACCGGTGCCGCCGCCGAGGGCGACGATGCGAAATCCGCGGGGAAAATTTCTGGGCTTGGCGTGATTTCTTTTCACGTGCGGGGGAGACGGCGGAAATAAATTTTAGCGCGCAAAGATCGACAGCGGAATTTGCGAAATCTCAGCCGGCAGTGCCGTCTTTTTCCGGGTAGAGCAATTCGGTGAAGCGCGGATCTTCCTGGAGAAAGGCAAAATCTTCGTCGTTGCGCGCGTGATAGCGATTTTCCGATTTCAGCTGGATGGCAACTTTCAGATTGGCCATGGCGGAGTCCGCTTCACCGGTGAGGCAATCGAGCGCGGCCAGCGCGTAATGG
Organism: uncultured Acidobacteriota bacterium; assembly: GCA_963819625.1. Taxonomy (GTDB): domain Bacteria; phylum Acidobacteriota; class Terriglobia; order Acidiferrales; family UBA7541; genus Acidiferrum. The sequence goes on along the minus strand of CAWFWY010000011.1, from coordinate 757,948 downwards.
ATGTGATCGGCTTTGGGGGCGGCGCGGCGGGCTTTGTCGAGACTTTCGCGCGCGTCATCCCAGCGGCCGACGTTCATCATGGCCACTCCGCGCTGATAGTGTTCATCGGCGGTGCGGGGATTCTGATCGTGCGAGGGCTTCATGCGCTGCTCGGCGATTTTTACGTGCATGCGAGCGCGATCAGCCAGTTCTTTGCTGGGGCCGTCGACGACTTTTTCGAGTTCCTGTTTGGCGCGGGCGAATTTCTGCTGCCGAAATAGTGCCAAGGCCTCGTCGTAGACCTTAAGCTGGGCCTGGACGCGGGGATCGACGAGTTCGACGCCGCCGCGCTGCGCGGGCGGTGGTGGCGGTAAGTTCTTTTGTTTCTTTGACTTGGAGCGAGAACGGACCGCGCTCTTGGAGTGGGAAGAGGAAGCGCGAGTTGGCTTACGTGCTTTTGCCATGAAGGGCATGCTAGCAGAGGTACTAAGGCGCGTCAATGTAGGTTAGCAGGGCTCAGAGCCCTGTCACATCGTATCCCCCTAGCGAGGTTGAAGTGTGTGAGCGATAAGAGGCGGAAGGAGATCGCCGCCCGGCTGGGGGAAGAGCCGGGCGGCGCGCGGCGAGTACAATCGCCGCGTTATGCCTACTTCCGTCCGCTATTTCGATCTGGTGCGTGAGATGAAAAACGCCTACAACCATCGCCTGCGGCTCGGTGGATGCAGCGCCAAGCGCATCGGCATTAAGCCGACCGCACGGCTGTTCACCACCACCATGCCCACGGTTCGCAAATGGCTGCGTCGCTTCCAGCAGCACGGCCCTTGCGGCCTGCGCGAGCAATCCCGGGCACGTCAGCAGCAACCCCACAAGACTCCTCCCAACGTCGAAGCGCAGGTGCTCGAGCTGCGCAAAACCCTGCCCACCTTCGGCTCTCGCCGCCTGATCCGCGAATTCGATCTGCGCATCGGCCACAACGCGCTCGATCGCATCTGGCACGAGCACGGCCTGATGGAAAAACGTCGCCGCAAATACCAGCGCAAGCAGGATCTCGCGCACATCAAGGCGCAGTGGGCCCTGTTCCAGCAAATCAGCGCGGATACCAAGGATTTAGACGATATCCCGCGCTACTGGCGGCAGGCCCAGCGCCTGCATCTGCCGGTGGTGCAGTACACCGCGCGAGAAATTCGCAGCGGCCTGTTGTTCTGGTCGTTTCGCGCAGCGCGCAGCGCTTCGGCCAGTGCGGTGTTCGCCGCGCGTATCCAGCGGCATCTGGATCGCTACGGCGTCTCGCTGCGCGATCTGGTCTGGCAAACCGACAACGGCGGCGAGTTGCAAAGGCGATTGTTCCAAAAGCCCTCGGCGACAGCCAGCATGTGCGCATCCCGCCGGCCGCGCACACCTACCGAGCCGACGTTGAAACCGTGCATCGCCTGGAAGAAGACGAGTCTTCGATCTCGAAGACTGTCTCCAGCCGCGGCGAGTTCCTTGCCAAAGTGCACACCTACCAGTTGTACTTCAACCTTGCCCGCCCCAACTCCCACAAAGTGTCAAAATCAGAGCCCCTGGCGCTAAATCTCGAGCGGCTCGCTCCCCGCTCGCCACTCGAACTCTGCTTGCTTCCACCCAAATGCGACGGATCTGGCTACCTAACCCCATTTCACATCCGGCATACACTGAGCTAGCGCCGTCAAGAAGTAAAATGCAATCAGCGCGCACAGTCGCACCTGGCGAACTGCATCATTGTTCAGTTGAAGTGGCGAAGCCTATCCCTACCCCCCGGTTTTGCAAAAGAAGCCAGAAAGCCTTGAAAACAAAGAAGTCGATGGCGAAAAAAGGGCAAAGAGACACTTTGTCTGAAAAGACAACTGTCCAACTTCACCCGCATCACAGTGCGCTGCAGCACTGGACCATGGCCGGATTTGGCTTTCCGACGCATGCCTGCGCGCACAGGGTTTAGCTCCGCATACCGGATAGCTACCCACAAATGATGTTTCGTCCACCGGAGGCGAGTAAAACCGGTGGGACACCTACGAACGTACGCGTGTACACCGCCGATTCGATCTTACGGATCGAGATTGGGCCACGCATACACTCACTTTTGATCAGGATCTTCTTGCGGGAGGGCGAAGGCGACGTAGACGCCGCCGGTGGGGGATTTGGGGTCTTTGCCGCCGCCGGCGGCGATGACGACGTATTGACGGCCGTGGACTTCGTAGGTGGCGGGAGTGGTGTTGGCGGAAAAGGGGAGAGTGGCTTCCCAGAGGAGTGCGCCGGTGGATTTATCGAAGGCACGGAATTTTTTGTCGTAGTTTGTGGCGCCGATGAAGAGTAAGCCTCCGGCGGTGACGATGGGACCGCCGTAATTTTCTGTGCCGGTATTGGTGAGTCCCTGGGCGGCAAGATCGGGATAGACGCCGAGGGGAATTTTCCAGACATATTCGCCGGTGTTGAGATCGATGGCGTTCAGGGTGCCCCACGGAGGAGCGATGGCGGGATAGCCGTCGGGGTCGAGGAATTTTTTGTAGCCGGTGAAGTGGTATTTCATGGCTGCGGGGGCGGGAGTGGAGCCCAGGATTTCCTTGCTGCCGCCGGCGAAATAGTCGACCAGAGCGAACATCTGCTCGTCGGATAAGTTGGGGAAGCCGGGCATGCGGCCTTTGCCATTTTTTACGGTGGCGGCGATTTGCGCAGGCTTAAGACGGTCTTCGATGCCGATGAGCGAGGGTATGGCCGGGGGCGAGCCGCGCATCTTGTCGCCGTGACAGACGGCGCACTGGCTGAGATAAAGCTGTTGCGGGCCGTTCCCCGCAGTGTTTTCGGCGAGAGCGCCGGTCCAGGCCATTTCGTTGGAATTTACGTAGATGATCCCGGTGGAGGGGTCGACCGCGGGGCCGCCCCACTCCGCGCCACCATCGAATCCCGGAAAGACGACGGTGTCTTTGCCAAGGCTGAAGGGAACGAACTGGCCTTCGCTGCGAAAAGTTTTAAATTTATCGAGCGCCCATTTGTGGACTTCGGGAGTGCGATCGGTGAGGAGTTGCTCGCTGAGGAGCTGGCGAGCGAAGGCCGCGGGGCGAAGCGGAAGAGGCTGTTCTGCGACGGCGATTTCGCCGGGAATGCTGCTGGGCGGAAACGGATGGTACTCGATGGGAAAGAGCGGCGCGCCGCTTTGGCGATCGAAGAGATAAATGAAGCCCTGCTTGGTGGTCTGCGCGACGGCATCGATTTCTTTTCCGTCGCGCTTGACGGTGAGCAGCGCGGGGGGCGATGGAAAGTCGCGATCCCAAAGATCGTGGCGCACGCCCTGAAAATGCCAGATTCTTTTCCCGGTGGCGGCGTCGAGGGCGATGAGGCAGTTGGCAAACAGATCGTCGCCGATGCGGTCAGCGCCGTAGAAGTCAAAGGCGGCTGATCCGGTGGGGACATAGACGATGCCGCGGACGGGATCGAGCGACATGCCCGCCCAGTTATTGGCGGCGCCGCTGGACTTCCACGCATCTTTTGGCCAGGTGTCGTATCCGAATTCGCCCGGATGAGGGATGGTGTGAAATGACCAGCGCAGTTTTCCGGAGCGGGCGTCGTAGGCGCGAATATCGCCCGGGGGAGCCGGGAGCGTTTCGGGATTGCGGCCACCAACGATGAACAAATCTTTGTAAATCAAACCGGGGCTGGTCAGGTAAACGGAGAGGGACTCCATCGGGGCGCGGCCGAGATTTTCGCGCAGGTCGATGCGCCCGGAGTTGCCAAAAGTGAGGATGGGTTTTCCGGTGGAGGCGTTGAGGGCATACACAAAATTCATGACACCGACGAGAATTCGCGAGTCATGGCCATCGGTCCAATAGGAAAGGCCGCGGTCGGGTTGAGTTCCCTTGATGCCGGAATCGAATTTCCACAGCAGTTTGCCGGTGGCGGCGTTGAGGGCAAAAACTTTTTGGGACGGAGTTATGCCATAGAGAGTTTCGCCGACGATGATGGGGCTGGCCTGTAAGCCGCCCTTTTCGCCGGTGTCGAAGGTCCAAGCCAGTTGGAGGAGCTTTGCGTTGGAGCGATTGATCTGGGTGAGGGCGGAGTAGTGGTCGTTGAGGGGACCGCCGCCGTATGCGGGCCAACCGGTTTGCCGGTATGAAGCGGCGTTCGCGGGCTGGTTTTGGGCCGGAGAAGCGGTCAGTTTCGCGGCTGTAGATCCGATGGCAGAAATCGCGAGAGCGATGAGAATTGTCCGGAACTTGAAGGGCACTTTTGTCCTCGATGTGAATGCCAGACAAGCTACCGCTGAGGGGTTTGGCGAGCAAGGGTAATCTAGGGCTTGAGACAGGCGCGGCTCTGTACTAATGAATTAGATATATGTTATATATGCAACAAATTCCGCTGTGGGCGGGCCATCCCGCGAAGAAGATTGTGAGGACGCATGAAGAGCGCGCTGCTCCGGACGGCTATAGCGATACTGTTTTTTGCTGTTTGCTCGACTGCGATTGGGGCGCAGGAAGCGGTGGTGAACCACAACGTAATTCTTCGCCGTGATCCGGCGACAACGAGCCCGCCGCTGGCGCATCTGCCCGATGGAACCAGGCTGACGCTAGTGGACGCGGCGCCGAGCAGCGGTTTTTATCATGTAAGAACCGAGGACGATCAAGTGGGATGGGTGTTTGCGAAATTTGTGACCATTTCTGCGGTGACCGCTCCCGCAGTGGCCAGTACAGGCGGCTGCGACGCCACTATTTCGACGCACGTTTACCATCCCAAGCGCCTGATCGTTAAGGAAGAATGTATTTCCGTAACAGGAACCATTGTGGATGCCACGGCGCCGCAGAAGACGCACCATGCTGACGGAACGCGCCATGAGGGGGATGGCGATACGCACGGGTGGCTCAAAGTTGATGCCGTATTTGAAAATCTGCTGAACGCGGGAAATCTGAACGACGAGGGCGGGAACCTGGTTTTCGAGATTATCTGCAGATTTCCCGTCACGCAGGCAGATGCCAAAACGTCATGTCAGGGTTATACCGACCATGTAACGCTGCCGCCGGTGGGCGCGCATGTCAAAATTGTAGGAAGATATGTGCAGGATACATTTCACGGACAGTGGAATGAGATCCATCCCGTGACCAGCATCACCGTGATTCCCTAATCCGATCTTGAATCGCCCATCCGCAGCATTTTCATAATGACGTACGGCCTACCACCTCCCGAGGTCGAAGGAACGTGATGCGTTGACTTGGCGGGGAGTGGGGCCTAACATTTGCGGAAATGTCGGACCCCCAGGCCTTGATTGAAATCTCCTTAACCCCTTTAGTTCTGAGGCGCCTGGCCGCCAGAATTTAGGCGGAGCTCAACCCTTCGAACGTACCGTTGGCGGGTGATTCCTATGTGTGACGTTACCTACCGGAGGCATGGGTAGAAAATAGAGCATGGGATTCGGGGGGAATTCGCGGAAACTGTGGGTGTACATGCAGGAACAATAAGGAAGAGAACCGAAGAGAGATGGAGGTCCGAAGACTGGCCGCGGTGTAGCCTGGGCTGCACGCATCTGGCCGGATTCGAGTTGACGAACAGTGCCGTTTATCAATTTCCCCGCGCGCGAAATTAACTGCAAACTGGTGTACTACGGTCCAGGTTTGGGCGGAAAAACCGCCAACCTGCAATGGGTGTATGACCATACCGGGCAGAACCAGAAGGGCAAGATGGTGTCGCTGGCCACGGAAACGGACCGGACATTGTTTTTTGATTTCCTGCCGCTGGACCTGGGGACCGTGCGCGGATTCAAGACGCGCTTTCATTTATATACGGTGCCCGGGCAGGTGTTTTATGAAGCCAGCCGCAAGCTGATTTTGAAGGGCGCGGATGGCGTGGTGTTCGTGGCGGATTCGCAGGAAGAGCGGCTGGACGCTAATTTTGAAACGATGGAAAATTTGCAGGAACATCTGAAAGAACACAACCTGAAATTCGAGACGATTCCATACGTGCTGCAGTTGAACAAGCGCGATTTGCCGAATGTGATGAGCGTGCCGGAGCTGACAAAACAACTGCAGCAAAAGGGCGAACCGGTGCTCGAAGGCGTGGCGGTGACGGGGCAGGGCGTGTTTGAGACGTTGAAGGAAGTGGCGAAATTAGTTTTGGCGGAGTTGAAGAAGAACGGGTAGTTTTTTTTTGTTGTTGGATAAACCTTCGTTAGTTCTGTAGCTCCCCCTTGCGAACGATTGGTGAGTTGAATACGGATCGTTCGGGTTTTCTTGTTCGGTAAGTCGCGACATTACAGTACCAAAATCCCCACACGCAAATTCGGCGTGTGGGGCACCCAGAGTCAACTTCGACACCGAGGGGCGCGTGTGGCGCGCTTAGCAGCTCAGGCGAAATTGGCGAGGGCGGCGGATTCGGTTTCGAATGCGGGGATGGCGTCGATGAGGCGGGTGACGGTGAGGGCGTCGCGCACGCGGCCGGCGCCGCAAACCAGGCGAAGAGTGCCGCCTTCGCGGGCCAACTGGATGGAAATGCGCACCAGCGTGGAGATGCCGGAACTGTCGATCTGCGGAACGCCATTGAGGATGACCACCACTTTGCGGGCGCCATGCTTGATCACGGATTCGAGCGCGTCGTGGAGCTGTTCGCTGGATTCACCAATGGTCAGGCGGCCGTGAACGTCGAGCACGGAGACGGGTCCGCTTTCGCGAACTTCAATTTCCATTGGAGCGTGGTCAGTCATGGGGACAAATTCTCCGTCAGCGAAAATCCGCGGGAGGGTGGCGGCCTTTCCTTGGCGTGCATTATACGATGAAGGCGCGGGCGGACTACAAGCGATTGCGGCGCGACGAAACCGGCCGGAGATGAGGGCGGTAGTTCAAACCTCCTGTCAGCAACGATGAAACTGAAGCAGCCATTTTTTGGCTCAGTTAAGTGAATGCACATCGCGCGGGAGGAAGAGAGTAAACGAACAACCGGAGTCCGGATAGCAACCCAGGGTTCCACGCCGCAGGATATGGGGGTGGCCGCCGCCGGGAATCGCGACTTTGGAAATCAGGGTCTTCCAGGTGGTGTTGGCGGATTTAAGATCTTCCGAGCCACTGATGAACTTGACCTCTTCCACTTCGCCGAAGGAACGTTTAGCATCTCGAGTAAAAACCAGGAAGAAATCGGCGTGAGCCGTTCCGGGCACCACGCGCGGCAATCTGACGGTACGGATGTCATTGATCTCGTCGGTGAGGTCTACTAAACGCTGGCGAGAATCTGAGATTCCGGGAGAAAGGCGCTCGAGGCACTTGCGGGTCGCGTCGCCCACATGAGGCGTTCGAGAGGAATAGCTATAGAGAGCAAGCCGGTACATTTTAATCGCGGCTTGCTTCTTATGCAGCTGTTCGTAAAGCTGGCCCAGATGATCGGCAACTGCTCCGCTTAGAGAGAGCTTCCAGGCGGAATCCAAGTATTTTTCCGCCTGGTCGAAATTTCCCATGCGGAAGTGTACCCAACCAAGAGTGTCCCAATAAGCCGATAGGGTGTTGGCGTGATATAGGTCCTCGGGTCACTGACAGCTTTTCTGAATTTCTTATAGGCTTGATATTTTTCAACGGGAACCTCCCGAAGTTTCAGGATCAGACGGCGGTCGGTGACCAGTGCTCCATCTTTCAGAGTGTACGACGCGTGGTACTCGGCAAAATCTTCGATTAAATCCACATTTCTGGGAACTTGCGGATTGTAGCCAGCTGGAAGTTGAACTTGAGATTCAAGATGAGCCTGTGATGGTGATCCCAACCAAATCGGGTAGGAGGGCGGGCGGTCGTCATCCGGGCCGGCGGGCAAACCGATGGGAGGCAAAGGCGGACTGATGCGCCGGTCGGACCAATCGGGGTAATCCTTACGGGAGTAGTTATAGGCAAAGGGAAATGGTTCATCAATGTTTTCCGGCTGGCCAGCAGTGGTTTCACTTACGTCACCGGCAAAACCGGACATGTAAGAGATCCGTTGAATGAGTTCTTTCCACTGCGGAGCAGGCACACTTCTGAACGCGGTTCGGACAACCACTTCGTTATCGTCCCCCTGGATCGTGCGCGCGATTTTTCCAGTTAGCGTGCCGTTGTCGTCCAACTTTGCCTGAATTTTGAAGGAGACCAAGGCCGGACGCGGGGGATCCGGTGAAGTGGCGATCAGAGCGGCAGGCTTGTCGCCGGGAATTATCAAGGCTTCTTTATCACGCAGTCCACTGAGCAGGTACGCGAAGGGCGCCAACTCCGGGGTGGTGTCCAACCAGGTCAGGTGATCGCCTTGGGAGACGACGCTGATGACGTGGTCAAACTGGCCGGGGGACGGAACGCCCAAATCGATTTCACGCGTGGAATTAATGAGTGCCGGAAAGGCTTTAATGCCGAGAGCGCCAAGCAGGGACGCGAGCAAGGTGTGTTTATCCTTGCAGTCTCCATACTGATTAGAGAGAACGGCGGCGGCGGAATGAGGCTGATAACGACCTACACCAAAATCGATGCCGATGTAGCGGAATTCGGTACTGACGTACTTGTAGATGACGCGAACTTTGGCGTCGTCGTCGGGCGAATTAACGGTCAGGGCAGCAGCTTTGGCGCGAATTTCGGGAGACGGCTTGATGCGGTCTGCTTGCAGACTGTTGTACCATTCGCCGACTTCCTGCCAGTTCTGGAAGCTGGACATTTGAATTTCGGGTGGTGAAGCTTTATTTCTGGAAGATTGGTAGGTGGCCAACTCCTGGTTTTCTTTCTCTTTCTCAGCGGATTGGTGTTCGAGCTGAGAGTGATTCCAGGTGAAAATTCGGCGACCCCCATCTTCGGTAATGACTGGCTTTAACTTCGAGCTTTTCCATTTGACGGCGCGGGCGGCGGGAACACTGATCTGCAGCTGTTCCTGAAGATTGATAAAGTCTCGGGAAAAATTATAGGCAAACCAGAATTGGCCGGGGGCCAAGGGCTTAGTAGAGCGCCAAGTGGCGTGGATCTCCAACCCATCCCCTATGCCGAGTCCTTTGACGGCGATATGTTTTTCATGGAGGTCGCTATATAGGGGAGCCTGGCGAGTGACTTCTGACGGCATGTCTTGTATGTCATCGGCCGGAGTGTCAACCACGGAGCCGTCCGGTTTCCGCACCCGGGCGTAGTCGATATCCAGGGCCTCCGTGGACTTCTGATATTGAAGAGTCAGCACACCAAAACGTTGAAGACCGGCGACCGATTGAATACGGATCCGGGTGGTGGTCTCCCGGCGATACGAGCCGTCATTTTCGAAGGTAACTTTGGTGGAGTCCTGCTCGGTGATGAATGCCTCTGCGGAATAATCCGGCTTTGTCTCTAGCGACTTTGAATCCGGCGGCTTGGCGTCGGCCGGCTTTGGTAAAGACTGGCTTGAGGAATTGGCAAGAGTAAAGCAGGAAGTCCCACAAAGGATGACAAGACGAAAACACTTTGAGAGCGGGTCGGACATATCCACCCAAGCCTTGATGATGTGCGCTGACGGGCAGCGGGCATTGTACACCGAGTGACGATGCCTGAAATCTATATGGTCTGCGCGGTCCGAAACGGTAAACACGGCACTGCGCGGCATATGTAAAACAGAGATGCCAGTACGAGGAAGGAGCGGGCGGAGAGCGGGGGCTAGACTTCTGCGGGGACGAGGGCGGGGGTGCGGAAGGCGATTTTTAGGAGGAGTGGGGTGACCAGGGTGGTGGCGACGGCCATGAAAACGACTACGCCATAGACTTCGTTGCTGATTACCGACATGCCCAGGCCGATCTGGGCGACGACCATGCCGACTTCGCCGCGGGGCACCATGCCGAGGCCGATCTTCAAAACATTTTGCCAGCCAAGGGAGATGGCGCCCAAACCGCAGCCGACGAGTTTGGTGACGATGGCCGCGGCCAGGATGACGAGGGCGAGAGCGATGGTGGAGCGCGAACGAAAGACCGAGAAATTCAAATGCAGGCCGATGCCCGCCAGGAAAAATGGGACGAGCAGTTCCCTGACGCCGCGGGTCAGAGTGCGCACGCGCGCATCGGCACTGTCGGACAGCGCGAGGCCGGCAAGGAACGCGCCGACAATGGCGGCGACGCCGGTGTACTGCGCGAGCAGGGCCATAGCGAAAAGAAATACCAGCGCGATGTGAAATTCGGCGTTATCGGCGCGGGCGCGTGAACCGAAGATGGGCAGGATTTTTTTCACCGCGGTGGTGCCCCAGACGGCCATGACCACGGTGAAGGCGGTGGCGAGGCCGGCGACCAAGGCAATGTCAAGGAAATTGACCCGGCCGCGGGCCAGGCTGCTGACAATGGCTAATACGATGAGGCCGAGGACGTCGTCGATGACCGCGGCGGCGAGGATGATCTGGCTGGCTATTTCGTGGAGCAGGCCTCGCGCGGAAAGCACCGAGGCGGTGATGCCAACGCTGGTGGCTACCATGGCGGCACCCACAAAAACGCCTTCTACCTGAGGGGCGCCCCAGGCCGAAAGAATTCCCCATCCGGCGAAAAACGGAACGATGACGCCGATGATGGCGACGAGGGTGGCTTTGCCGCCGACTTTTAGAAGCTCGGAGGCTTTTACTTCCAGGCCCACGCCGAAGAGCAGAAACATCACGCCGAGTTCGGACAGAGCTGTAAGAGTTTCGTTGGGGTTGATCCAGCCGAGCACACCGGGGCCGACGACAGCGCCAGCCAGAATTTCGCCGACGATTCCGGGTTGGCCCAGGCGTTCGCAAATTTCCGCGAACAGCTTGGCCGCGCCGAAAATAATCAGCAGAGCAAGAGGCAGCGGGAGCGGACCATGCATTTGAAGTTAACGGCCTATCGGCCTTGTGCGGCGCGACGCGTCACGTTACGCCAGGTGAAGAGCGCAGCGAGTGCACAGCCCGCGAGCACCGGCACGAGGGGAACGCCTCTGGAGAGTAACATGTAGACGGCCATCACAACGGCGCCGAAGAAGAAGCTCCATTTAAGAATCATCGGAAGACCATGAAGATAATGGAAACGACCGCCAACATCAATCCCAAACCGATGACGGGAACGGTCAAGGATTTCGTGAAGGCAGGTTTTTGGGTGCCTTCACGCAGCATGCGACGGACTTCGGAGAGTTGATGGCGGGCCTGGGAGAGTTCCCAGGCGTTTCCGGCCAGCTCGAGTGCGGCCGAAGTTTCCTGCTGGGCGCGTTCGAGAGCGCGCAGGCGGAAGAAAAGTTCGGCGTACTTGAACTGGGCGAGAAAGTTCTGCGGCGCGAGCACGCGCGCTTCCTCGAGAGCGTCCATGGACTGATACGGATCGTAATTCATGGCGTGAGCCATACCGAGACAGATGCGCAGCTCGGCGTTGTCCGGGTGGAGGGAGCAAGCTTCGTGAAGTGCGGCGATGACCAGTGCCAGTTGTTCCGGTGGAACGGAATAGGGATCGCGCCAGGGCATAGCCGGGAGTTGAGTGACGGACGGGCCGGGAGCAAGAACTCCCGGCCTGACCGTAAGCGTGGCGGAAATGGTGGATGACATGTCGGCAGTCTCCATTTAGGTTTGTGACTTGAGCTCGAACTCGGGATAGCCGAGAACGCCCATTTCGGGGATGTCCAGGCCTTCAAGTTCGGTCTTGGCAGAGACGCGTTGGCCAACCAGCCAATCCACGAACAAATTGAAGACAAAGCTGAGAGTGAAAATAAATCCGAGCAGGGTGACGATGCCGATTAATTGGGCCACGAGCTGGCCGGCGTTATCGCCGTAGAACAATCCGGTGACCTTGCCGGTCACACCGTTCCACGAACCGCCGTAGTTGCTCTTGCCGTCGGCGAAAAGCCCGACCGAAAGAACGCCCCAGAGTCCGTTGGTGCCGTGAACGGAAATGGCGCCGACCGGATCGTCCACTTTCATGACGCGATCGACGAATTCCACCGAGATGCAGACCAGAACGCCGGCAATCAGTCCGATGATGACGGAGCCGACCGGATTGACGAATCCGCGACGGAGCGGTGATGGCCACCAGTCCGGCAAGAAGTCCGTTGCCGGTCATGGAGGCGTCGGGCTTGCCGTAGCGGAGCCACATGTAAAGCATGGCGCCGAAAGAGCCGGCCATTCCGGCGAGCATGGTGTTGACGGCGATAGAACCGATGCGCAGACCGCCGTTGCCGGAAGCGCCCAGTGTGGAGCCGGGGTTGAAGCCGAACCAGCCGAAGGCGAGAATGAAGCAGCCGGTCAGCACGATGACGATGTCATGGCCGGAATGGCGTTGGACTTTCCGTCGCGGGTGTATTTGCCGATGCGCGGTCCGATCATCATGGAAAGCGCCAGGGCGGTGATGCCGCCGACGGCGTGAACCACACCGGAGCCCGCGAAGTCGCAATATCCTTTGCCCAAACCAAAGTTGGCGCCGAGATTGGCGAGCCATCCGCCACCCCAGGCCCAGTTGGCGAACAGCGGGTAGGTGAACGCGCCCATCAGGAAGGAAGAGACGACGAACGCCGCGTACTTCCAGCGTTCGGCAGCCGCTCCGGTAACGATGGTCAGCGCGGTGTCCATGAAGACCATCTGGAACAGGAAGAGCACCATGACGACGACGTCATACGTGCCGTGATGGACGAGGAAGAAACCGTTCTGTCCAAACAGTCCGAAAGGTTTGCCAAATAAGGTGATGGCGTGCTCGGCGCTTAAGGCAGGCGTGCCGCCCAAGTTGGCGATCGCGCCTACGCCGCCCATTTGAATGGCAAAGCCGATCAGCCAGTAGGCCAACATGCCGACGCCGTAGACCATGAAATTCATCATCATGGTGTGATTGGCGTTCTTGGCGCGGCAAAGACCGGTCTCCACGATGGCGAAACCGGCCTGCATGAACATGACCAGGAAGCCGGTGACCAGGGTCCAGACAAAGTTGACGGCGATTTTGTTTTGGCCGACCTGATTGACGAGATCGCCGATGGTTACGCCCTTTTTGGGATCGGTGACGGTAACGTCGCTGGCGGTTCCGGTGAGTGAGCCGTCGGGGTCGCCCTTGGCGCGCGCATCGGTAGTTGGCACAGGCGCGCCGGCCACCTCGGCGTCGGTGATGGGGACCGGTTTCGGCGCGGGAGCGGCTGCGGCGGGAGCGGCCGTCTGCGCAAATATTTGCGGCAGCGGACAGAGCGCGAGCAGCAGGACCAGCAGTGACAATCTTTTTGTCATCGTATTCATCCTCGACTTATCCCTTCTTCCAGATGGCGGTCTTGAGGTAGTGCTTGTTAAGAATTCCCATGATTCCAAACAAACTGACGGCCAGACCAAGCAGGACAACAACCAGCTGCATCCCCACAGAGTGGAGAGCCAGACTGAGAATGGCGATGATGAAACCGAGCAGGGTTACGACCAGTCCTACGAGAACCATAGTGATCTCCTCAATTCTCCGCGTTTTCGAGCGGCTTGCATTTTTGGAAAGCAGCCACGGAAATACCCAGAAAAACCGCAGTCACGAGAAAGAGCAGGATGCTCCCTCCCTTGTACAAGGCCCCGGATAGAGTCGTGAAACCCAACAAAAAAGTACTGACCCCTACAGCCTGAGTAGAATTTGCTGCCATGCATTTCCTCCCCTCAAAAAAATCATGAGCATCGTTTGCTGCAGGTTCACGCCGCCAGAGACGGCTAGCGCTTGGGCCCAAAGAAAGCGACGAAGCCGGCGGTCACGGTGTCCTGGGTTTTGGTGACGGCGAGATCCAGGCCGCGGTTGAAGAATGGCTGATTGGACCAGTCGTGGCGGTACTCGAGGCGGCCGAGCAGGCCTTCGAGCATTTTGTATTCGCCGGTGATGGTGAACTCTTTGACGTCCTGGGAAGTGCCGGTGGAGAAACCGTCGCGGTCCTTGAACCATTCGAGGCGGGGAGTGACGGCTACTTTAGGCGTGGCTTGCACGTGGAGAGCGCCGGCGATGCCATACCATTTGCTGGTGAATGAGCCGGGCGAGGGGCTGGAGTTCTGGCCGTAGTCAAAATTGATGTAGGCGTTGACGATGCTGGTGGGAGTGAGAAGCAGCGTGGTGTCGTAGAGATGACGCCATCCGCTATTGGTGCCGCCGTTTTCAGGACCGGCATAGTAGTTGTTGGTCCAGACGAATTTTTTGGTGGTGAAGGCGCCGGTCAATCCCAGAGTCTTACCGGAGTTGTTGTCTTCAATATTGTTCCAGCCGTTCACCAGTTGAACTCCGCCGGAGAAGTATTTGCCGATGGGGATGGAGGCGCGCAGGCCGAAGTGGTAATAGGGAATGGCCCAACCGAAGAGAATGGAGCGGGAATAATTCCAGTTGGCGTTGGATTCGATGACTTCCGCGCCTGCACTGGTGACGAATTCTCCGAAATCGATCTCGAGGCCCTTGGCTTTGGCGGGCTTGAGGCTCACGTAGGCCTGCTCAATGTTGCGGAAGATGGCTGGACCGTTGTTTGGCTCCGCGCCGTGAATGATGTCGAAAGCGCGGCCGAAACCGAAATCAACCTGGAAGCCGACGGGATCGGGAGAATGCGCCAGGCTCAGCTTGGCCATATTCAAGCTGAACTGATTGGGCTGCACATCGAAGTTGTAAAGCTGGTTGCCGCACGCGGCAGGAAAATTACAGGAACCCAAATCGGCGGGGTGATTGGCGTTAAAACTGTAGTAACCGTCGACCAGGCCGCTGAAATCGATGGGTCCCACGGACCAGGTTGGCGACGGCGGCGCAGCCGCAGGTTCGGTGGCGGCTGCCGGAGTCTGCGCGGCCGGAGCGGCAGACTGAGCGGAAGTTGAGTCGGCGGCGGGCGCAGTGGTTGCGACCGCTTGAGATGCCGCAGCGGAAGCGTTGCGGGCTTCGAGTTCCTCGATGCGCTTTTCCAACATTTCGACGCGGTCGAGGAGAATGCGCTCGCGAATGTCTGCTTCGGTGCGGACCACCTGTTGACCTTTGGGCTCGGGGTTTTGCGTCGCGGCAGGAGGAGGAGCGGAATGGTCCGGGGAGGAAGAGTTCTGAGCCCGCGCAGGAATGCACAACACTGCAGCCAGCACGAAACCGGAACAACACTTCGAGGGCATGCGCACTTTCGTTCTCCTTAGGCCTTTACCTGGACGTCTGCCCGGTCCCTTGCGACCTGGGTACTTCCGAAGAGGACACTACTGGTCACTTGGGCGCAGACTGTACCTATGGCAATTTGGGAAAGCCAACATAAAATTTCTATTGATTAAATAGAAAATTTTTGGTTGGCCTCGGGTTTAGCTCTGTGCATTATTACTGCACCGCGGCCGCCGACATTTGTGCCGCAGTTGTTCCATCCTGGGTATTCGGGTTCTCGTCTCAAGAAAAAAGGGGGAAAGGCATGAAGAAAGTGGAAGCAATCATTCAGCCTTCGCGCTTCGAGTCGGTAAAGGACGCGCTATACAAGATCGGCATCGAAGGAATGACCGTGACGGAAGTGCGAGGGCACGGGAGACAGAAGGGCCATACCGAGGTATATCGCGGGCGCGAATATACCGTAGATCTCCTTCCAAAGGTCAAGCTGGAGATGGTGCTGCCGGACGCGCTGCTGGATAAGGCTGTGGACACAATTGTGGAGGCGGCCAAGACAGGTAAGATAGGAGACGGTAAGATATTCGTTTCGCCAGTGGGCGATGCGATTCGGATTCGCAATGCGGAGCGTGGAGAAAGCGCGCTCTAGAAAAAGAATCATGACCGCCGCTCGCTACGGATTGTATCCAGACTCAGGCAAACGATCTCACACAGAGATGCCAGGACCTATAACTCCCCTGTCCCAACTTGGCCCCGAAGCCGAGAGCGAGCGGCAACGAATCCGTCAGCAATTCGAAGTGGGCGCGGGCGCGAGCGAAACGCTGCGAGCTTTGTGCGAGCTGGCGGACCGGAACATCCAGCGTGTTTTCAGCGAGGTGCTGCGCGTCCATAACGGCGACGCGCAGGGGCTTTGTCTGCTGGCGCTGGGCGGTTACGGACGGCGGCA
This sequence comes from uncultured Acidobacteriota bacterium, assembly GCA_963819625.1. Classification (GTDB taxonomy): domain Bacteria; phylum Acidobacteriota; class Terriglobia; order Acidiferrales; family UBA7541; genus Acidiferrum. Next base: position 742,049 of record CAWFWY010000011.1, on the reverse strand, counting down.
TCTGTTTCCGTACTCCGACCTGGATATCCTGTTTCTTTTTGGCAACGAGAAAGCCGAAGCGGAGTTCCGGCCGCTGATCGGAGAATTTTCGCGTGTGCTGTGGGACCTGGGTTTCCGGGTCAGCTCGGCGGGAAGAACGATCGACGAATGTAAACGCATAGAAGAGGACAACGCGGAATTTCATCTGGCGCTGCTGGACCGGCGTTTCCTTTCCGGGGACAGCAGCCTGTTCGAACGGCTGGATACAAAAATATTGCCGGGCTCGGAGCGGCAGGCGCGGCCATTCCTATTGGCCCAGCTGCACCGGCTGACCAAAGACAGATTGTCGCGATACGGAAACACCATTTACCACCTGGAGCCCAACGTGAAGGAGTCGCCCGGAGGACTGCGCGATTACCAGGCGACTGTATGGCTGCAAACTATCCGAGGCGAGAGTAAGGATGGCCGAACGACGATCACCACGGAAGACGAACTGGTGGCGAAAGCGGTAGATTTCTTGAGCGAGATTCGATGTTTTTTGCATTACAGCAACGGCCGTAACGACAACACGCTTACTTACGAGCTGCAAGCGGCGGCGGCAGCACGGTCGCTGGGAATCGCCGACGGACCGGCGAAAGATAAAGCGGCGGAGCTGGCGCTGGCGTCGGAACGTGCCAGCGGGCATGAAGCCGCGGGATGGATGCGGATGTATTTTCGCCAGGCGCGGATCCTGAATCGCAGGCTGCTGCGAAACATGGAACAGAGAACGCCGGCGACGGCGTTGTCGCTGAAGGAGCGCATCTTCAGCGCGACACGCGCTCCGAAAATTGAGCCTGGAGGAGCCAAGCCTTTCGCGGTACGCGATGGATTGATTGAAGTGATCGCGCCGGGAGAGCTTTCGGATCGCGCGGTTACGTTTTCTTTGTTTACCGCCGCCGCCGACTCCGGGGTCCCATTGAGCCGCGAAGCGGAGCGGACCATTTCTTATATTCTGACGCACCCGGAAGTGCGGGCGCAAAACGCGGAGCTCTCTTGGGCGACGCTGCGCGATATTCTCGGCGCGGATTATCCTGGTGTGGCGTTGCGGCCCATGCAGAGGCTGGGATTGCTGACCGAAGCGCTGCCGGAATTCGCGGCCATCGATTCGCTGGTGGTGCGCGATTATTATCACCGCTACACGGTGGATGAGCATTCGTTGCGGACCATCGAGCACCTGCAGGAATTGGGCGACGCGAGGGATGGGCTGGGGGCGAATTTTTCGCCGCTGTGGAAGACGCTGGAGCGCCGCGACCTGCTGGTCCTGACCATGCTGCTGCACGACGTCGGCAAAGGCATGCCGGTGGACAACCATGTCACCGGGAGCTTGCAGGCTTTGGAAAGCGCGGCGACAAGGCTGGGCCTGGCGCCGGAAGAAGAGGATGAGGTGCGCTTTTTGATCGCGCATCATCTGGACATGTCCGCGACGATGCAGCGCCGGGACATTTTTGATCAGGGCACAGTGAGTTTGTTCGCGAGAACGGCGGGAACGCTGGAACGCTTGCAGAGATTGACGCTGCTGACCTACGCGGACATCCACGCCGTAAATCCCGAAGCACTGACTCCCTGGAAAGCGGAAATGTTGTGGCAGCTGTTTGTGGCCACCGCGAATCACTTCAGCCGGACGCTGGACCGCGACCGGCTGCAGGCGTCGACAGAAGTGTCTTTGCTTTCACAAGTGCGGGCGCAAACGCGCGGCGCCAAAGAAGGCGAGATCGAAAATTTCCTGGAAGGCTTCCCGCGGCGGTACCTGGCGGTCTATCCCGCGGCGGAAATTGCCGAACATTTTGCGCTGTATCAAAAGCTGAGCAAAGAGCCGATGCAAAGCGCGGTGAAAGCGACGCAGCACGGCTTTTCGCTGGCGCTGTTGACGGCGGACCGGCCGGCGCTGTTCGCCACTATCGCCGGAGTGCTGGCAGGCTGGGGAATGAACATTATCAAGGCCGACGCTTTTGCGAACTCCGCGGGAGTAGTGCTGGATACCTTTCAATTCTCGGATCTACACCATACGCTGGAGTTGAATCCGAGTGAAATCGAGCGTTTCCGGAAGAACCTTGCGGACGTGGTCAATGGGAAGGCCGCTTTGGAACCGCTGCTACAGAGCCGGGAAAGCGCGAATCGCGCGCGACCTCCGAAGATCGTTGTGGACACGCGAATCACGTTCGACGATTCGTCCTCTTTGCACAGCACGCTGCTGGAGATCGTGACGCAGGACCGGCCGGGGTTGCTGTATGGGATCGGATCGGCTCTGGTTAAGGAAGAATGCAATATTGAGGTGGCGTTGATCGATACGGAAGGGCTGAAGGCCATCGATGTGTTTTACGTTACCTCGCGCGGAAAGAAATTGACGGAGCAGAAAAAGGAAGCGCTGCGGCAAGCATTGCGAATTTGATGCGGATGAATCCGCGGAATTTAGATGGCTCGTTCTACGATTTCCGTTCTTCCCCCGATTTTTTCAGTGTGCAATGGAGCGGCCCTCTTCCTGAAGGCGTTCGAGGAATACTCAGACTCGCTATGGAACGACCGTGATTTTCTTTCCGGAGTACTGTACGGATTTGTCCGGGTTGGCCGAGAGTTCACCACCAGTTCCATGCTTTTCAGTAACGAACACAACGCGGAAGGTACGAGCCTGCAGCATTCCCGGGAAGGTGCCGATGCGATCTCCAATGGTAAGAACGTGATTGGCATCGTCCCAGGACAGCGGGATCGTTGCGTGCGCGCCTTTTTCGTAGTTATAGTTGTCGTTTTCGTCCTCGTATAGGGTGAACGAGCCGTTGGCGCCGCGGTAGACCCGCAACTCGATAGGATCGGCTGGTTTTTCCGCGGCGTATTCGAGGTTCGGTCCAAGTGGCATTATCGAGCCTGCTCGGATGTATAAAGGGATCCGCTCAATTGGTGCTGGAGCGTCTACCGCACGGCCACCCTGAAGCGAAGCCCCCGTCCAGAAGTCATACCAAAGCGCTGACGGTAAATAGAGGTGGCGTGAGGTGGCGGCCGGCTCCGTGACCGGGTTTACCAGAAGGGCGGGACCGAACAGAAATTGATCGCCAATATCTTGTGCGCGCGTGTCGGCGGGGAAATCCATCACCAGGGGCCGCATGATGGTGTAGTTCTCACTGGTGGTCATCCACGCCAGCGAATAAATGTATGGCATGAGGCGGTAGCGCAGGCGGTCATAGGCGACCAGGGTTTTCTGCGCTTCGGGGCCGTAAGACCACAGTTCGTTTTCATTGGTTGTGCGTGTGCCGTGCGCGCGAAAGATCGGGCAAAAAGCGCCAAACTCGAACCAACGAACGTATAACTCCCGGTATCCAGCGTCGTCCGGATTCGCCGACACGAACCCACCGATGTCGGTCGTCCAGTATGGGAGCCCGGATACGGAGTAGTTCAGCCCGGCGGGGATCTGCCTTCTAAAGGTCTCCCAATTCGGATCGACATCACCGGACCAGACCGCCGCCGCGTTGCGCTGTTCTCCGGCATATGCCGAGCGCGACAGAATGAAGACGCGCTTCTGGTCGGACGCCGCGCGCTGGCCCTGGTAGACCGCGGTGGTGGTGAGAAGCGGAAATTCGTTTGCGTAGCGCGCCCCATTGCCTATCGCTACTTTGTTGTTCACCAGAATATTGGTTTCGCGTCCTTCGGTTTCTGGTTCTGTGGTATCCAGCCACCAGGCGTCCGCGCCAATTTTGAAAAGCGCCTTGTCCATCAAGTTCCAGTAATACTTTCGCGCTTCTGGATTGAACGCGTCATAAAGGGCCATGCCAGCCGGATGAAAACCGCTAGCCTTGGTGCGATCGATGAAAAAACCGTGTTTGTCCATGTCCTCGTAAACAGGTGAACCGGGACGAAAATACGGCCACACGGAGATCATCAGGTGCACATGGTTCTTGTGCAGACTGTCGACCATCGCTGGAGGATCGGGATAGTTCTTGTTGAACACCGGATCGCCCATTACGTTCCACCAAAACCAATCCTGGACAATGTTGTCGAGGGGAAAGTGCAGATCGCGATATTTTTGCGCGATGCTCTCAAGCTCGTGCTGAGAACTGTAGCGATTCTTGCACTGCCAGTATCCATACGCCCATTTGCCAAACAGGGGAGCTGTGCCGGTCAGGTCCCGGTATGCGGAGATGATCTGGTCGAAGTCCGGTCCGTAAATGAAATAATAGTCGACCGAATCGGCAACTTCGGAGCTTAGATAGAGAGCGTGAACAAATCGATTGTTGAAGCGGCTGCGCGAACCATTGTTCCAAAAAATTCCGTAGCCATTGCTGGACAGCAGCATGGGAATTGAAATGTTGGTATTGTCCTGCGAAAGATCCACCGCCTCGCCGCGATAGTTCCAAACCCCAGCCTGGTGTTGCCCAAGTCCATAAAAAGCTTCCTGGGTGTCCCACATGTTCGTGAAGCGTTCGGAATGATAGGTTTTTTCGCCATTCACTTCGATCGGGGTCAGGGAGCGCGTGTTTTCCTGGGCAAGTTTGTGTCCGGCTGCGTCATAGAAAATGATGGCACTGTCGGCGCGAGTGACTTCGATCTTCAATCGCGAGGTGCTTATCGTCACCACCTTGGCGTCTTCGGTATGAAGGGAAAAATCAGTTTTCGGCCACGACGTCTTTGTGATCAGAAAGTCCTGGCGCGCGGGCACTTCCTTCTCCAACGAATAGATGACATGCACGATGGAATCGGAGTCGACCTGGAAGCGGAGCCAGCCGGACTGCAGGGTGAACAGCGCACCATCGGGCTGGGCCAGAACCTCCTTTACAGGGTCGCGGGGGAGCCACTGCGCCTGTGCAGGGAATGGCCCGAACGCCAGGGCAAGAGAAAATAGCGATAGGACCGCCGAAAGCCTGCGAAAGGGGATGGGAGTCAGCATGGTGAGTTGCCGTAAGCGCTTACGGTGCTTTTCGTTATTTCTCCAGCGGGACTTTCCCACTGGGCTCGCGGGCTTGTCAACATTTTTCAATACTTTAACAACGTCTGCGCTGAAATTAGCGCTAGTTCTTGACCCGCAGAAACGCTACCGCGCATCAGATCGCGCCTTGCACCTTGAAGACGAGACCGTGCCTGCAAGGTTTCCGGTCTGGGAGCTGCACGTGTAAGCCAACATGATCCTGACGCCACGCGACTTTCCCCGGAAATCCTAGAAGTTCCACGTGAGAAATCTTTTTGACATTGTGAGGGCCATTGCTTGCAAGAGGCGCAATAAGCGCCTTTTCCGCCGGAATCCCCATCACGAAGGCGTAGAGCACCTTTCCCTTGGTTGTAAATCGGACGTCGTCCGCGGTGAGCTCCTTTCTGGATTTCTCATTGAAGTTAGTTTCGGCAGTGGAAGCGATTTGCGGCAGCGCTCCTGAGATTTTCCACGGGCGGGTGGCATAGATGCCTTCCCCGTTTACTTGCATCCATTGGGTGAGTTCTTCCAGGATTTGCAGCTCCTGCTGATCGAGCATCCCGCTGTTGGGAAGGGGAAAATTCAACATCAGGTTGCCGTTGCGGCTAACGACGTCCAGCAGCATGTCAATGATGAATTTTGGAGACTTGTACTGAATTCCGCGAAAGTAGTGCCAGTTTCCTATGCAGGTGTCGGCTTGCCAGGGCTTGGCGGCAATTTCATCGATGACGCCGCGCTCATGATCAAGCACACAGGTTCCGATAGCGCAGTCTGCGGCTCTTTTACTGAGATACACAGCCTGGGTTCGTCCACCGTGCCGCGCGGCGCTGAGATTGTAAAGATAGGTGGCCATTTCCAGACCCCGCCGGCCAAATGGCAACTGACCGTCACTGTACAAATAATCCGGCTCGGCTTGTTCGATCAGGTCCCTGATCCGGAGCGACCAGTGAGCTTTCCAGGATTCCGGAATTCCGCTTTCGTCCCACTCCAGCTTGTCGGTAAGTAATTCCGGACCGTTGTAGGAGTGATACAGGTCCGCATTTTCGGGATTAACGCCGTCGTAGGGCACCGCGGCGAGTGGGCCCTCTTTATCGCTGAGATGACTCACGGCAAACCATTTGTAACTGATCCACAGATGATCGCTGACACCGAAAGGCAAGCCATGCTTGCGCGCGGCATTGCGGAATTCCGCCACGATGTCCCGCTTGGGACCCATTTTGACGGAGTTCCAGCGCGTGTGTTTGGAATTCCAAAGATCAAAATTGTCATGGTGCACACCCATGCTAACGAAATATTTCGCTCCGGCCTTTTTGTATAAGCCAACCAGATAGTCAGGATCGAAAGCATCTGCGTGCCAGGTGGGGATGATGTCCTTGAAGCCGAACTTTGAGGGATGACCGTAACGTTCCAGGTGGAATTTGTATTGTTCCGAGCCCGGCATATACATGTTGCGGGCATACCAATCGCCATGTTCCGCGGCAGATTGCGGTCCCCAGTGGGCCCAGATGCCAAATTTCGCATCCGCAAACCACTCTGGAATCTCGTAGGTTTGCAGCGATTGGGGAGTTGCCTGAAACGGCGATTGACTGTCAATCGCGGGACAAAGCGCTTTCATCGCTTCCGATATTCGTAGGGCGGGAAACGCGCCGGAGAGGATTCGTATGACAGTTCGACGTTGCATTTTATGTCGCAAGGTTTCGCGGCGCGTGATTGAGCCGGTGAGCGCCTGGATCAGCCTAGCAAATAGCCTCCAGGTCCATGGCATCAATCGGATGACTGCTAGGGCGTTCCAAAAATAATTTCCATAGTGAGCTGGTCGAGCCGCTCGTAGGGCAGCCGGTGCGTCATGATTTCGGCCTTGTCGAAGGTGTGCGCGAGCAACGCCTGGGATTTCTTCTTTGAAAAGCGACCGAGAGCAGGAGTTCCGGGACGCGCGGCGTTGATTTCTTTCAGCAGCGCCTGAATTTCCTTGTCTTTCTCGAAACGCGCCGCTTTTTCCTTGAGGATCAGGTAAGTGCGCATGCAGCCGCGCGCGAAATCCTTGACGCCTTCGTAGTCTTCGGTGCGGTAGGCGTGGGCGTCGAAGTGGCGAGGACCGGAGTAGCCGACGTCTTCCAGAAATTTGACCAGAAAGAACGCGCCTTTGGGATTCGCCGAGCCGAAGCGGAAATCCTGATCGTAGCGGCCCACGACCTGATCGTTGAGGTCAATGTGAAAGAGCTTTCCAGCTTCCCAGGCCTGCGCGACGGCGTGCAGGAAATTCAAACCGGCCATTTGTTCGTGGGCGACTTCCGGATTTACTCCCACGCGATCGGGGTAATCGAGCGTGGCGATGAAGGCGAGGTATGCCGCGGTGGTGGCCATGTAGATGTCGCCGCGTGGCTCGTTGGGCTTGGCTTCCAGAGCGAATTTGTAGCCGTACTTCTGCGAGCTGGAATATTCGCAGAGATAGTTCACCGCGTCGCGCAGGCGCTTGACTGCTTCATCGGGACGGCGGCAGGCGTCGGTTTCCGTGCCTTCCCGGCCGCCCCACAAAACGAAAATTTTTGCGCCCAGCTCAGCGCCCAGGTCCATGGCGCGCAGAGTCTTTTGCACCGCGTAGGCGCGCACCGAAGGATCGTTGGCGGTGAAGGCGCCGTCGCGAAAAACCGGGTTGGTAAAAAGATTGACGGTGACCATGGGCACAGTCAGTCCGCTTTGCCGGCAAGCCGCTTTGAATTCGCGGACGATGCGGTCGTGGTCGGCGGGAGTTGCGTCGATGGGAACCAAATCGTTGTCGTGAAGATTTACGCCCCACGCGCCAACTTCACCGAGCAAGCGAGCAAGTTCGGTGGGAGGAAGAATCGCGCGAACGGGCTCACCAAATGGATCGCGGCCGGGATTGCCGACGGTCCACAATCCGAAAGAAAATTTGTGTTCAGGTTTGGGTTGGTATTTGTCGCTGGCCATTTGGCACCTCGGAGTCAGATTCTATCGGGTAATTCAAGTTTTCGGTTGGTCTGGACCGCCTGATTTCAGACGGATGCCCCGCCAAGTTCGTGCGAGATCTCGCGCAGCGCAGGATAAAGCTGGCGATAGAGATGATACTGGCGATCGAGGGTTGCCGAGTCTTTGGCATTGGGCTCGACGCGCGACGCAACCTTGACGACCGAGTCGCATGCTTTTTCGACGGATGGCCACACGCCGGTTCCTGTTCCGGCAAGGATTGCAGCGCCGTAAGCGGCGCCTTCTTCAGCAGCAATCAACTCGACGGTTTTGCCGTAGACGTCGGCTTGAATCTGGCGCCACAACGGAGAGCGAGCTCCGCCGCCGCCCAGACGAATGGACTCGACGGGGATTTTGAGCGCGTCGAAAATCGAGAAGGTGTCGCGGAGGCTGAAGGCCACGCCTTCGAGAATGGCGCGAATTACGTGGGCGCGGGTGTGCTGCGCGGTCAAACCGACCAGCGCTCCGCGCGCGTAGGGATCAAGATGTGGAGTACGCTCGCCCATGAGGTACGGAGTCCAGAGCAAGCCATCGGCTCCGGCAGGAACGCGGGCAGCTTCCTCGCCGAGCGCGTCGTAGGGATCTCGACCCTGCGTGTTGTGAGCTCCAAACTGATCGCGAAACCATCGGAGAGAAAGACCGGCGCCCTGGGTGACGCCCATGACGTGCCAGCGTTCGGGAATGGCGTGGCAAAACGTGTGAATGCGGCCTTGCGGCTCAATGACCGGCCGCGAAGTCGCGGCAAAGACGACGCCGGATGTGCCGATCGTAGCGCTTACCGAGCCGGGCCGCACGATGCCCATGCCAACGGCGCCGGCCGCTTGATCGCCCGCGCCGGCGACAACGGGAATTCCCGCTTCCAGGCCGGATTCGCGCGCGCCTTCAGTGGTGACTGTTCCGGTGATTTCCTGCGACTCGAAAAGTTTGGGAAGCAGGGCTTCGTCTACGTCCGAGGCCTGAAGAATTTCGCGGGACCATTTCCTTCCGGCCACGTCCAGCATCAGCGTTCCCGATGCATCGGCCATGTCGATGGCGCGCGCGCCCGTCAGGCGGAAGCGGATGTAGTCCTTGGGCAGCATGATGGAGCGCACGCGCGACCAGATTTCGGGCTCGAACTGGCGCACCCACCAGATCTTTGGCAGCGTGAATCCGGTGAGCGCAGGATTGGCAGCCAGCTCAATCAAGCGCCGCGCGCCAATTTTTTCGGTGATGGCTTTGCACTGCGCATCGGTGCGCTGGTCGCACCAGATGATGGACGGACGCAGCACCTCGCCGTTGACGTCGAGCAAGACGAGGCCGTGCATCTGTCCGCTCAGACCCATGCCGGTAATTTCGTTCGGTTTTGTTTTTGATTCGCTGAGGCACGCGCGCACGGAAGCACACGCGGCGCGCCACCAGTCTGCCGGCTCCTGTTCCGCCCAGCCAATGTGCGCGGAGAAAATGGGGGCGTGCTCGGTGGTTGCGGAGTGGAGAACGCGCCCGTCCGAGCCAACTAGAACGACGCGGGTACCGCCGGTTCCAACGTCAATGCCGAGGAGTTTTTGAATCATGATGCTTGATCGAACGCCCTCACTTTACTTCGAAGTGCCGTAGCCGGCTAAATTTCGTTGATGCCAGCTGGGCAACCGTTTCCGCCTGATCTTAAGTAGAGTGAACACGATTCGGCCTGAGCAAGCGCTACGCAAGCTGCCGTCGCACGGGCGATCTGGGTTGCGGAGCCGAATCCTAAGGTGGCCGCCACCACGTGGATTCTAGCAGGGGTTCGCATCACAGCGCGCTCAGTAAAATCACTGACCGCCGAACATCTTGCAGGATTTTGCGGACATAGCCGGTATAGAATGCCTGCGCATCGGCGGCGGGACAAGGTCCAGAACTTTGTGAAGGAACTGTGGTGGAATGATGTGTACTATCACCTGGCAAAAAGAATCTGAAGCGAGGAGAAAGCGATGACGGGTGTTTTGGCCCTTGTTTCGGCTCTTGTTTCGGCGCCACGGCTTGTACATCTCTCGACGATTGACCTGGTCATCGTCGTTTTTTATTTTGTGCTGGTGCTGGCCATCGGGTTTTACCTGAAGAGCCGCTCCAACACCGCCGAAGATTTTTTCCTGGCCGGGCGGGAAATGACCGCGTGGATCGCCGGACTGAGCTTTCTTTCCGCCAACCTGGGCGCGCTGGAGCTGATGGGCTGGGCGGCGGCCGCTTACCAGTACGGAATCCTGGCGGCGCACTGGTACTGGGTCGGCGCGATTCCGGCAATGCTGTTTCTGGGCATCGTGATGATGCCGTTCTACTACATTTCCAAGACGCACTCGGTTCCCGGCTATTTGAAGCTGCGCTTCGGCGAGGCTTCGCGCGCGCTTTCGGCAATTTCGTTTGCGCTGATGACCGTGCTGATGAGCGGCATCAATATGTATTCGATGGCGCTGGTGATGAAAGTGGTGCTGGGTTGGGATATTAATTTCAGCATCTGGGTGTCTTCGCTGACGGTGGCGGTCTATGTGACGCTGGGCGGCTTGCGGTCGGCGATTTTTAACGAGGTGCTGCAGTTTATTTTGATCTGGGCCGGGGCGCTGCTGATTCCGATTCTGGGATTGGTGGAGGCCGGCGGGTGGAGGCAGCTGCAGGCGCAGGTGACCGCCAACGCTTCGGCGGAATACACCCATTTGTGGTCGACACTGGGCTCGTTCAGCGACAACCCCATGGGGATTCACTGGACTGGAATTGTTTTTGGTCTGGGGTTCGTGGTTTCGTTCGGATACTGGACGACGGATTTTCTGGTGGTGCAGAGAGTGCTAGCCGCCAAGGACCTGCGTTCGGCTAAGATGGCGCCGATTATTGGCGCGGCGTTCAAGATGTTTGTGCCCTTCATTGTGATTTTGCCGGGACTGCTGGCGCTGGCGGTGCTGCCCGTGAAGTTGACCGGCGAAGCGGCTGCGGTGGCGAGTGGCGGGCACAGCTACAACGAAGTGTTGCCGCTGATGCTGGCGCGCTATTGCGGGCCGGGCTTGCTCGGGCTGGGAATTACCGCGCTGATCGCGGGATTTATGTCCGGCATGGCCGGAAACGTCAGCGCGTTTTCCACGGTGTGGACTTACGACATTTACGGAGCGCTGATCAAGAAAAACGCCAGCGACAAACATTATGTAAGCATGGGGCGGTGGTCGACCGTGGTGGGTGTGTTGATCAGCATCGGAACGGCGTACCTGGTGATGCAGTTTCTGAGCATCATGGATTACGTGCAGGCGCTGTTCAGTTTCTTTATCGCGCCGCTGTTTGGCACGGTCATCCTCGGAATGCTGTGGAAACGCGCTACTGCGGCTGGCGGGTTTTGGGGGCTGCTGGCTGGAACGGTGTCGTCCATATCGATGTGGGCATTGGTGAAGTTGGACCCGGCGGCGCTGCGGTACGTGGCGCTTTCGAGCCATGCCAGGGATATGGCTGAAAATATGTATCGCGGGCTGTGGTCCTGGCTGGTTTGCGTGATCGTCACCGTGGGAGTGAGCTTGATGACCACGCCCAAACCGGTGAGCGAGCTGAACGGGCTGGTGATGGGCGTGACCGATATTCCCTCCGAGGAGCAGGTTTCGTTATTCCACCGGCCGGCGTTCTGGGCCGTGGCGGTGGCCGTTGTCTTTCTGATGTTCCAAGTGGTTTTCTGGTGAGCCTATGAAAACGGATGGCGCAATTTCGATCTGGTTCTTTATCGGCATATCGCTGCTGGTGAACGGGCTGTTGATTCTGGCCGCGGGATTGTATGAACTGTCGCATCCGCCGGCGTTCAAAGTAGTGCTCTACCACCTGCATGCCAATGTCTGGTGGGGAGCATTGCTGGTGGTGTGCGGACTAGCGTTTTGCGTGCGGTCGAGGCCTTCGGCCGCGTCAACGAAATGAAGAGTTCTGACACAGTAGAGGGTGAAATCGTGTTTCGGAGTTTTTCAAGAGCTGCAAATGCTCTAGAATCAAAGATAGTTCCCACTGTGGGCGTGTAGCTCAGCTGGGAGAGCACCTGCTTTGCAAGCAGGGGGTCGCCGGTTCGATCCCGGTCACGTCCACCATATTTCTCTTTTGTATTTACTGAGTTAGCTGCGGTTGTGCGGACGTATTCGAATCGACCTGATTTCGGTGTGCCCGATTTTGTGCGGATCTATCCTGGTCGTCGTGAAAAGCAAAGCACTCATGCATCGCCACCGGTCTCCGTCGCCGCTCTGTCACCCAGGAAGAGTTGCCTAGGCGAGTAGCCCCCACCAAACTGATCCAGCCTGAAATGCAATTTTAGTGTTCGAGCTGGACCAAAAATTTGGTCACGGTTTCCGTGCGGCGAACGCTTTCTTCGCTCTGGCGCTGCGCGGCGGCCTCTTGCAGCAAGGTTTCCCGCTTAGCCAACTCCGTTAAACCAAGACGGCGGTAGATCCGTGATAGCTGGTAATGACCGTCGGGAGAACCGGGGTCCAGACGCACGCATGCTTCCATCTCGGTCCGGGCCTGGCTCCACTGCTCGGTCCATTCGAAAGCCTTGCCCAATTGGCACCGGGCTACCGGCTCTCTCGGCGCGATTCGAGCGGCGTGTTGAAGTCGGCGGAAAATTTCCGCCCGGCGCGAAACATCATCACTGTCACGAGCGAGGCGAAGCAAGATAGCCCCACAAAACGCATCGGCGGTTTTGTTTTGCCGGTGCGCATCAGCGAATTTGCATTCCTGCTCGGTCGCGGCCGAGTTCGGTGTGGAAGTGTCCAGCAAGGTGATCTCGCCGAGATAACGCGCCACGGTTTCGTCTTGTGGGTCGAGTTCAGCAGCTTCCAACAACGAGTGAACCGCATCTGCCGAACGGTCAACGAAGAAGTACGCCAGGGCCAGGAGTATTTTTACGCGAGCGGATTTCGGGAAGAGTGTGGCCGATTGATTTAAGACGACCAGGGCGGCATCAAAGGTCTGGTGGCGCAGCAATTCCAGGGCTAACGCAATGTGGTAGCGTTCTTCCGCCGGTTGCAGATTGACGGCCGCCTGATAACTGCGAGCTGCAGCGAGCGAGTCTCCGCGCTTTTCCTGAATATCTCCCAGAAGGCTTTCGATGGAAGCGCCGTCTTCCAGAGTTCTAGCGTGTTCGGCGCTGACGAGGGCATGGTCCAGGCGGCCGCTGCGGAAATCCGCCAGGGCCAAGTTGTAGAGCAAATCAGCGCGGCCGGGAGCAAGAGCGCTCGCCGCCGCAAAATCCGTAGTGGCTTCGGAGAACAGACTGGCGCGGCTGAGAATTTCAGCCAGGTGGAGGCGAACGTCGATGGCTTGTTGCGGCGGCAGTGTTTCGTTGCGTAAACGTTTGAGAGTTTGCGCCGGATCCGTGTGGTTTTCGACCTGCGCTTCCAGTCGCGCGATGCCCGCGGCGACGCGTAAGTCTTGGTTTTCAGGGGCTAACGCAGCAGCTTTGTCCATATCTTCGGCGGCGGCCGAGAAATGCCCGAGGCCCGAGGCAACGGCAGCGTTCAAGCGGTAAAAGGCAATTTTTTGAGCGGGATTTGCCGGCGCGGGGACGCCTTTCAGGGCGGCCTCGGCTTCCGAGTAACGATGTTCCCGAGCAAACTGGAGGGCCTGTTTTAGCGCGGCGTTGGGATCGCCTTGAACCGGCTGCTGTGCCCAGACGCTCCCGGCGAGCAGGCAAATAATCCAGGGAAAAAGGAAGACCCGCAGCACGAGCATGACAGACTCATCTTACCTTGCGACGTTATGCAAACGTGTGAGAAAATCCCGCCGTGCCTGGCCAGAATTCTCCCTCCATCTGCAACGCCGGCTTGGACTTCTGGAAGCAACCTCGGCAAACATGCTGGAGATGATCGGCGTCGGTCCGTTCATCACTATCCCCCTTATTTTGACTACGATGAACGGACCGCAAGCCATGCTCGGCTGGTTGCTGGGAGCGCTTGTGGCCGTTTGCGACGGGTTGGTTTGGGCGGAACTCGGCGCGGCGATGCCCGGAACCGGTGGACCTTATCGCTATCTCTCCGAGGCCTTTGGCCCCAAACGCCTGGGTAGACTGATGAGTTTTCTGTTCATCTGGGAGACGGTATGCCTCGCGCCTCTATCGATCGGAGCGGGGGCGGTGGGTTTCGCGCAATATACGAAATTCCTGTGGCCGGGCATGAACTGGTGGGAAGGCAAATTGGTGGCGGTAGGCGTTTGCGTGCTGATCACCATCCTGCTTTATCGCGACATAAAATCGGTGGGGCGGCTTTCGATTGTCTTGTGGATTGTGGTGATCTTCACCGCGCTGGCGGTTACCGCCGCGGGCATCTCGCATTTTCAGTTGAGCCGGGTGCTCGATTTTCCGCCGCACGCGTTCACGCTGTCTCGGCAATTTTTTGTGGGATTGGGCGGCGCCACGCTGCTGGCGATGTATGACTACGGGGGCTACAACAACGCTTGTTTTTTTGGTGGAGAAATCAAGCGCCCCGAATATGTCATCCCCCGCTCGATTCTGATCTCTATCCTGCTGGTGGGAATTTTGTATCTGACCATGAATGTGTCGATCATCGGGGTGATCCCCTGGCGGGAAGCGATGCATTCGAATTTTATCGTGTCGGACCTGATACAGCGCATCTATGGATCGGCTCTCGCGAAAATCATGACCGGGTTTGTGCTGTTCACCACCTTCGCGTCGCTATTCGCGGTGTTGCTGGGTTACTCGCGCGTGCCTTACGCGGCCGCGGTGGATGGACGTTTCTTCTCCATGTTCGGGCGGCTGCACCCCACCCGGAATTTTCCGTGGTTTTCGCTGGTATTCATCGGGATTACTTCCGGAATCGCCAGCCTGCTAAATTTGTCGGACCTGATTACCGCGCTGGTAGTGATCCAGGTGCTGGTACAGTTCATGGCCCAGGTGGTGGCGGTAACCATGATCCGGAGGTATCGTCCGGATATTCAGCGGCCGTTCCAGATGTGGTTTTATCCCGTAACCAGCATCATCGCTTTTGCAGGATGGGCGTTCATACTCGCAGCCAGCGGACTGAAATTTATTCTCTGGGGCATTGCTTTGATTGGAGTCGGCGTTGCCGCGTACCTGTGGAGAGCGCGCGTGCAGGCCGAATGGCCGTTTGCACCTCCAGAAGGTAAAGCGGCCGTATGAGCGGCGAACGTCTGGACGTGCTGGTGGCCGGAGATTTATTCGTAGACCTGGTGATGAGCGGGTTCGCTTCGTGGCCACCAAGTCCCGGGCAAGAGGTGTTTGCTGACCGGTTTCATAAGGAAGCGGGTGGCGGCGCCTCCATCACAGCTTGCGGCTTGGCGAAATTGGGGGCCAAGGCGGGAGTGCTGGGCGTGGTTGGCGAAGTCGATGGACAATGGGTGCTGGACAGGTTGCGGTCGAATCATGTGAGCACTTCGTTGATCGAACAGAGCACGCACGAGCCTACGGCGGTTACCTTCAGCGTTTCCAGCGCAGCCGAGCGGACGTTTTTGACCTACATGGGAGCGAACCGCGAGCTGCCGGCTATGCTGCAACGATGCGCATCGCGAGGTGAGTTCGCGAAGGCGCGGCACCTTCACCTGGCCAGCGCGCCAGAACCGGCTGCAGCAGCAAACTTATTTCTGAGCATCGTCGAGCAAGGTTGCAGCTTGTCTGTGGATGTAGGCTGGCATCCCGAATGGCTTTCGGACCCGCGATGCAAGGAAGCGCTTCGCAACGTGAATATTTTCCTGCCCAATGAGCGGGAAGCGGCGCTGATGACCGGTGAAACCGAGCCGCGGCGAATTCTTGAGGCGTTTCGCAAAATGGGGATAAAGCGAGTTGCTTTGAAATTAGGTCCGCTGGGAAGCGGACTGCTGCACGACAAAGAAATTCTGTTTTGCGAGCCTATCCCAGTGCAAGTGGTAGATACCACCGGGGCGGGAGACTGCTTTGACGCGGGATTTTTGTTCGCGTGGCTGCGCGGAGATGATCCGCAGAATTGCCTCAAAACTGGAACGATTTGCGGAGCACTTTCCACCAGGAGCATGGGTGGGATCGCCGGGTTCCCCACCGTCGCTGAACTGGAAGCACAAAGATGAGTAAGGTATGCATTATCGGCGGTGGAGGAGTACGAACTCCTTTGCTGATTCATGGACTTTTGCAAGCGCAAGAGATTCTAAAGGTCAGCGAGATCGCGCTCTTCGACGTGAGCCATGAACGCGCGGAAATCATGGCCGCGCTGGGACGAGAAATCGCCAACAAGTTCGGCGTAGAAATTCGATTGAGCACCACAACTTCGCTGGAATCGGCGGTGGAGGGCAGTTCCTTTGTCTTAAGCAGTGTGCGCATCGGCGGCATGGCCGCCCGCGCGCGGGATGAGCGCACGGCGATCGAAAACGGACTGGCGGGCCAGGAGACCACCGGCCCCGGTGGCGTGGCCATGGCGCTTCGCACCGTGCCCATCGCGCTCGCCCATGCGAGGGTGGTCGAACGGCTGGCCCCCGAAGCGTGGTTCATTAATTTTACAAATCCCGCGGGTCTCATCACCCAGGCTCTGAATCAGCACACCAAGTTGCGCGTCGTGGGCATTTGCGATACGCCGGCAGAGTTGTTTCATCGCATCGCTCAGGCGCTGGGTGTGGCGCCTTCGGAGACGCAATGCGAATACGCAGGGCTAAATCACCTGGGCTGGGTGCGGCGTGTTAGCGTCGGCGGCAACGATGTGACCGCCCGACTTCTCGCGAATCCGGAATCGTTGCGGCAGTTGTATCATGCCAATTTGTTCGACCCGCTGCTGATCCAAACCTTGCAGTTGATTCCTTCCGAATATTTATTTTTCTATTACAGCCAGCGAAAGGCGTATCGCAACCAGTTGCGCGCCGGCGCCAGTCGCGGCGAAGAATTGCTGCGCCTGAACGGCGAACTGTTTACCCAACTGCGATCGGAAACGCCGCACCAGGGGCTGAATACTTACCGGAATTATTTGATGCAGCGCAACTCTTCTTACATGCGACTGGAGGGGGAAGCAGGTTCGGCGTTCGGCGAAGATCGGGAGGAAATCGACCCGTTTGAAATTGCGACAGGCTACCACCGGATTGCCATCGAGGTGATGACCGGGCTGCTGTCCGAAAAGCCCAGGCAAGTAGTTGTAAACGTCCGCAATCGCGGCAGCGTTGAAGACCTGGGCCCTGACGATGTAGTGGAAATACCTTGCGAAATCAGCCGGACGGGAGTCACGCCGTTGCCAGCCGGGCGGTTGCCGGAATCGGTGCGCGGGCTGGTGCTGGCGGTAAAGGCTTACGAGCGCACTGCGATCCGCGCCGCGGTTGAGAAATCGTGGGCGCTTGCGCAACTGGCCATGCTCGAATATCCGATCGTTGGACAATGGGAAATTGCGGCGGATTTGAGGGAAAAGTTTACGAGTAGTGACCCGGAATTTCTCGGTTATCTGGAGCCGGGTTAGAAGAGGTCCTCGGCATTGACAGGCGGCACGACGGGAATTACAGTATGATTTCCGTCTTGCAAACGTGTGCAAACAATGGCTTCAAATCCCGTACATCGCCCTACCTCGATCAAGGATATCGCCCGAAAGGCTAACGTTTCCTTTTCCACTGTCTCTCGAGCGTTGCAGAATAGCCCACTGATCAGCCGTCGCACCGCGGAAAAAATTCAACGCATTGCGCGTGAATCGGGTTATCGAGCCAGCGCCGTAGCTCGCGGCCTGGTAACGCAAAGAACTAAAACCATCGGCGTGGTAGTGACCTCCATCGCCGATCCCTTTGTGAGTGAAGTGGTGGACGGGATCGAAGAGTGTTGCAACCAGCACGGATATTCGGTGTTTCTGGCCAACTCCAACGCCGACCCGGATCGCGAACGTAAAGTTGTGCAGTCGTTTTCCGAAAGACGCGTGGATGGCATCGTGGTGACCTCTTCGCGCGTCGGCGCGCTATATATTCCGTTGCTGTCGGAGATGCGTGTTCCCATCGTGCTGGTGAACAATCAGCATCCCGGCGAATTCGTGCACTCGGTGATGATTGAAAATGTGCAGGGCAGCCGGGAAGCCACCAATCACCTGATTCAACTGGGGCATCGCCGGATTGCTTATCTGGGCGACCGGTTTGGCCACCAGTCGGATACCGAACGGTTTTCGGGTTACCGTCAGGCTCTTGACGGTGCGGCGCTGCCGTTTTTCCCGGAACTGGTAGTGCACGGCGACGGAAAATCGGAAGAGGCGATGACCGCTACGGAGTCGTTGCTGCGCGTGGCCGAACCGCCCACGGCAATTTTTTGCTACAACGATATGACCGCACTGGGAGTGATGCGGGTCCTCCACGCTCACGGCCTGCGCGTGCCCGCGGATATTTCCGTGGTGGGTTTTGACGATTTGTTTATTGCTCGCTATACCGACCCGCCGCTCACGACCGTTCATCAACCGAGACGACGGATGGGGCTGCTGGCGATGGAAAGTCTTTTGCAGTTGATGCGCGGGCAGAATCCCTCGCAAGCCATCACCGTGGCAGCAGAACTGGTTATTCGCGAGTCCAGCGGGCCGCCTCGAAAGGACCGCAGATGAACTCGGCCAGTAAATT
Source organism: uncultured Acidobacteriota bacterium (assembly GCA_963819625.1). Taxonomy (GTDB): domain Bacteria; phylum Acidobacteriota; class Terriglobia; order Acidiferrales; family UBA7541; genus Acidiferrum. The sequence goes on along the minus strand of CAWFWY010000011.1, from coordinate 723,631 downwards.
ATTGATTCCTGCAAAAAAGATTGCCAAGTGGTCCGGTACGGTCATGGAAATCGGTTCGGAACCGGCAGGGTTCGATTATCTGACGTTTGAGGTGCAGCGACTTAAGGCGGGCGAGAGCCATGAGGGCGCGACGGATTCGAACGAACTCGGTATCGTGGCGTTGGGCGGGCGCTTCAGTGCGCAGTCATCAGTGGGAAGCTGGGAAAGTGTAGGCGGCCGCGCCAATGTTTTCAGCGGCATGCCGTGGGCATTGTATTTGCCGGTGAATGCGCGATTCACAGTCACGGCGCTCACGGATTGTGACTTGGCGTTTTGTTATTGCCGCGCGGAAGAGGCTCATCCGCCGGCGTTGATTTCTCCGAAGGATGTTCGCATCGAAATTCGCGGGGGCGCCAATGCCACGCGCCAGATCAATCACATTCTGACTCCAGAATTTCCTGCGCACCGCTTGCTGCTCGTAGAGGTCTACACTCCGGGTGGAAACTGGTCGAGCTATCCTCCCCATAAACACGATGTGCACAATCCGCCCGGGGAAGTGGACCTGGAAGAGATTTATTACTACCGCGTCGACCGCCCGGAAGGTTACGCGATCCAGCGGGTATACTCGCGCGACGGGAAGCTGGACGAGACGATTACGGTGCGCGACGGCGAGTTGGTGTTGATTCCCGAGGGATACCACCCGGTGGTGGCCGCGCATGGCTACAACATTTATTACTTGAACGTGCTGGCGGGTTCAGCGCGCTCGATGGCTGCCTCGGACGATCCGGATTACGCGTGGGTGCGCAAGTCGTGGACGGAACAGGATAGCCGCCTGCCGCTGGTGAAGTGAGCAGGCTAGATTAACTTGTTCGTCGCGATGGCTTGCAGCGGAGATCGAGTCGCGAATAAGAACTTTTAAGGATGAATGCGATGGCGACAACTCACCATCTCAGCCCGCTACTCCAAACGGCGGGGATCGGTGCGACTGACTACTGGAACGATTCGTGTTCCATCGAAGAACTTACCTACGCCATCGCAAATGGGGCTGTCGGAGCCACCTCCAATCCCACCATCGTACTGGCGGTGTTGAAGAAAGAGCTGCCGACGTGGAAAAACAGGATTTTGCAGATTATTTCTGAAAATCCTGCCTGGAGCGAAGTGGATGTCGCGTGGAAATTGATCGAAGAGATGGGAGTTAAAGCGGCAGCTTTGCTGATGCCGGTTTTCGAGCGGGAAAAAGGCCGCAAGGGAAGAATTTCGCTGCAGACCAATCCGACTTTTTATCGCAATTCCGACGCCATTGTGGAGCAAGCAATACGCTTCGACAGGTTGGCGCCAAATATTCAAGTGAAAATCCCAGCTTCCACTGCGGGCATCACCGCCATTGAAGAAGTAACCTACCGCGGAATAAATGTGAACGCCACGGTGTGTTTTACAGTGCCCCAGGCATTAGCGGTGGCGGAAGCTGTGGAGCGCGGCATGCGCCGCCGAAGTGAAGAGAAGAAGGACAACAGCGGCCTGGCGCAGATGTGCACCATCATGATCGGACGGCTGGATGATTGGCTGAAGATTGTGGCCAAGAAAGAGAACATCGTCATTACGCCCGGGCATCTGGACTGGGCAGGCATAGCCGCCATCAAAAAAGCTTACGGGCTGTTCCGGCAACGCGGGTATCGCACCCGGCTTCTGGCCGCCGCGTACCGCCATCACATGCACTGGTCGGAATTGATTGGCGGCGATATCGCCATGACCATTCCGCACGAGTGGCAGGTGCTATTCAACAATAGCGATGTGGAAGTCAAGGAACGCATGCAGAACGCGGTCGATCCACAGGTGGTGGCAGAACTGTACCGCAAATTTCCCGATTTTCGCCGGGGCTATGACGAGGACGGAATGAAGATCGCGGAGTTTGACAACTTCGGAGCCACGGCCAGAACGCTGCGCGCGTTCATCGGTTCGTATTATGAACTGCTGGCCTTCGTGCGCGATTTCATGTTGCCGGATCCCGACAAGAAATAAGCCGACAATCCGTATTTGAAAAGTGCATTCGCCAGGAGCAGAAATTCGTCCGTGAAGATTGAGGAGAACAGTGCATGAAGGATACCAGGCGTCTGACCACGGCACAGGCGATTGTCACTTTTCTGCAGAATCAATTTGTGGAACGTGACGGGAAAGAGCAGGTTTTTTTTGCCGGCATGCTGGGAATTTTTGGTCATGGAAATGTTGCGGGCATCGGCCAGGCCCTGCAACAGTCAGCATTCCCGTATATTTTGACGCGCAATGAGCAGGCCTCCGTGCATCTGGCGTCCGGCTTCGCCAAGATGAGCAACCGGCTGCGGACTTTTGCGTGCACGTCGTCGATCGGGCCGGGGGCCACCAACATGGTCACCGGAGCCGCGCTGGCCACCATCAATCGCCTGCCCGTTCTGTTGTTGCCGGGAGACATTTTCGCGCGCCGCCAGGTAGCACCGGTGTTGCAGCAACTGGAGTCGCCTAATTCCCAGGATGTCAGCGTCAATGATTGCTTCAAGCCGGTGTCCCGCTACTGGGATCGCATCAACCGTCCAGAGCAAATTATTACTTCGCTGCCCGAGGCCATGCGTGTGCTGACTTCTCCGGCTGAAACCGGCGCGGTGACGCTGGCATTGCCGCAGGACGTACAGGCCGATGCTTACGATTTTCCCGAAGCATTGTTTCGCAAACGGGTATGGACAGTTCGCCGGCCCCCGCCCGATCGAAGTTTCCATCGCGCGGGCAGTCGAAGCTATTCGCGCAAGCCGTAAGCCGTTGATAGTGGCCGGCGGCGGCGTGCTCTACAGCGAAGCGTCGGGAGCGTTGGCGAATTTCGCGGAGCTGACGGGGATTCCAGTCAGCGAAACGCAAGCAGGCAAGGGTTCCTTGGCCTACGACCATGCGCAGTGTGTCGGGGCGGTGGGCGCCACGGGAACTTCCTCGGCAAATCGTTTGGCGCGCGAGGCCGACCTGGTGATTGGAATCGGCACGCGCTATTCGGATTTCACCACTGCGTCCATGACGGCGTTCGAGAATGCAAACGTGCGCTTCGTCAATATTAATGTGGCGGAGTTTGACGCCTATAAGGTCTCCGCTATCGCCGTAGTAGCGGACGCGCGTGTCGCACTGGAAGAAATGGCCGAGAGGCTTCGCGGCTATCGCGTCTCATCTGAATATGCGAAAAAAATAAGTTCTCTTCGCGAGGAGTGGACCAGGGAGATGCACCGGCTGTTTCAATTGGAGAACGGTCCGCTGCTGGCGCAGAGTGCGGTGATTGGCGCGCTGTTCGAAGCGTCGGGCCCGCGCGACGTATTGGTTTCAGCCGCCGGCAGTCATCCGGGCGATCTGCACAAACTTTGGCCCACCCGCTCGCCGAATGGTTATCACATGGAGTATGGCTACTCCTGCATGGGCTACGAAATTCCCGGAGCCATCGGCGCAAAAATGGCCGACCCCAGCCGCGAGGTATTTGTGTTTCTCGGCGACGGCACGTATCAGATGATGTCCGTCGGAAATCGTGACCGCCGTACAGGAAGGAATAAAACTCATCATCGTGCTGGTAGACAATCACGGATTTGCGAGCATCGGAGGCTTGAGCGAATCGATCGGCAGCGCAGGATTTGGGACACACTACCGCGAACGTTCGAGCGCGACCGGCCAACTGGACGGAAGAACCTGACGGTGGATTACGTCGCGAATGCCCGCAGCCTTGGCGCGCAAGCGACCAAAGCGGGTAGCTTGGCCGAGCTGAAAGAAGCGCTGGCGCATGCGAAATCCTCACACCAAACCAGCGTCATCGTTGTGGAAACCGACCGCGAAGTGCGCGTGCCGGGTTACGAGTCGTGGTGGGACGTAGCGGTTGCCGAGGTATCTGAAAGCAAGAGCGTACAGGAAGCGCGTTCCAGGTACGAAAAAACGCGGCAGAAAGAACGGTATCACCTGTGAACAAGAATCTTCAGGAGTCGCCATGCCGGTGATGCGCGTAGGGAATGCCCCGTGTTCCTGGGGTACTCTGGAATTCAAGGAAATTGCCGCGGAGCAGATCGGATACAGCCGAATGCTCGACGAGTTGGCGGAAACAGGCTACACCGGGACCGAACTCGGCGACTGGGGCTACATGCCCAACGAACCGCGCGGCGTTGAAACAGGAATTGAGCAAGCGTGGAGTGGTGATGCTGGGCGCGTTCGTGCCTGTAGCGCTAAAGGATGCAGCTGCCCATGAGGCCGGCGTTGCCGCGGCGGTCAAGACCGCGAAGTTGCTGGCCGCCGTTGCGCCGGAACAAAAGGCGCAGCAAACGCCTCTCCTCGTGCTGGCCGACAACAACGGCGCCGTACCTGAGCGAACACGCAATGCGGGGCGCATCACCACGGAGATGGGATTGAGTCCCGCGGAGTGGAAAATCTTCGCCTCGGGCGCAAATAGAATTTCGCAAGCAGTTCACCAAGAGACCGGATTGCGTACGGTGTTTCACCATCACTGTGCTGGCTACGTCGAGACTCCGGACGAAATCGCTCGCTTTCCTGGAGCTGACCGATCCAAAGATGATTGGCCTGGTTTTCGATACTGGCCACTACGTGTTTGGCGCGGGCGAGTGCGACGTGATTGCCGGGCTGGAACGCTTTCGGGATCGCATCTGGTACGTGCATTTGAAGGATTGCCACCCGGATGTTGCCCGCGAATCTCGCGCGCAACGCTGGGACTATTTCGAGTCATTGCGTCACGGAGTTTTCTGTGAACTGGGACGAGGCTGCGTGGATTTTCCGGCTGTGCTTCGATGGCTGGCACAGCGCACACTACGACGGTTACATTCTGGTGGAACAGGATGTACTGCCGGGAATGGGTATGCCGAAAGAGAGCGCCCGGCGTAATCGTGAATATCTGCAGATCCATTGAACATTGTTTCGCCTGAAGTTGTTAAAAGGAGTCTTGCTTGGCGGAAAAACACTGAACGTCGGCATCATCGGCGCAGGGCGCATCGGCAAGGTGCACGCGGAAACGCTGGCTTTCGCGCACCCGGAGCGGTCCCGGCAGCCATCGCGGACATTAATCCTGCAGCGGCGCGGATGTCGCCGAACGCTATCGAATCCCCAAAGTACTGGCAAGCGCGGACGCTGTTCTCCGGACGGCGAAATCGACGCGGTGCTGATCTGTTCCCCGACCGATACGCATGCCGATCTGATCATTCGCGGCGGCGCACGCCGGGAAACATATTTTCTGCGAGAAGCCGATCGATCACAGTCTGGCCAAAATTGATCGTGCTCTGGCCGCGGTCGAAAAAGCCGGCGTCAAATTCCAGGTCGGATTCAACCGGCGCTTCGATGCAAATTTTGCGCGGGTGCGCAAAAGCGTGACCAGCGGCGAAATCGGCACGCCGCACCTGATGCACATCATCAGCCGCGATCCGGGCCCGCCGCCGATTTCCTACATCAAGGTTTCCGGCGGCATTTTCCTGGATATGACCATTCACGATTTCGACATGGCGCGCTTTCTGATCGGCGATGAAGTGGAAAGCGTGTTTACCGCCGCGGCCGTGCGGGTCGATCCGGAAATCGGAAAGGCCGGCGACCTGGACACCGCGCTCATCGTGCTGCAATTCAAAGGCGGCGTGATCGCCACCATCGACAATAGCCGCAAGGCGGTGTACGGCTACGATCAGCGAGTAGAGATTCTGGGGCAGCGCCGGGGCGATCTCCACCGGAAACTGGTTTCCAAATCAGGCGGTGGTTAGCACTGCGACCGAGATTCGCCGGGATTTGCCGCTTGAACTTCTTCATGGAACGCTACACGGAAAGTTTTGTAAGAGAAATGCAGGCGTTTGCCGAGGCGGTGTTGACAGATAAAGCGACGCAGGTAGGTGGCATTGATGGACGGGCGGCGGTTGTGATCGGGCTGGCGGCGCGGAGATCGTACGACGAGCGCCGGCCGGTGCGCCTGGACGAAGTGGTGAAGCTGCAGCCTTCCACCGTTTCGACTTGATGCGAAGACGCGCGCCCGGTCAGGAGAAGCGCGTGCGTTTCCAGAGCATGCCGCCGCAAACGATCAGCGACCCCAAGATGGCGGAGCTCAAGACAACCATCCAGAAAATATTAAAGGCTATAGGCTGACGCTTGGCTTCGAAAGCCAACCAGACAAAAATTCCCAGCGCACCCGCAGCTACTAGCAGCTCCCACAGACTGCGCTTCGACGTCTCCCTCGAAACCGGATCATCACCCTGCGATATGGCCGATACGCGATCTGGCTGTAGGCTCGTAACGGCGGCACTCGCGCTCCATGGCCTTTTTCCAGGAAGCCTGCTCGGAAAGCGGTGCTTCGGCCAAACTGATGGCGATCGCGCCGAGAATCATTACTATAGATCCGCAAATCACCATCCAGCGCGGGCCGGAGTCCATCCCGCCAATTCTCCGAAGACCAACGCGCCCCAGGCGAGGCCCCAAAGCTGATTGGTGTTGGAGAGCGGAATGCCGCGCGCCAATGCCGACGTATTTTGCGGCGTATTGCTGGAAGAAGTCGCCGATCACCCAACAGAATCCGCCGAGGAAACAGCCAGAACAGCGCGGGCCTGGCCCGCGCTGAGTTCCGCCATCACGCCTTGCACGCCGCCGTCGAAAATCACGGCCAGCGCCCACACGGTGCCCAACTCGCCGAAGGTAAAGACGGTGACGAACGAGAGCGGATTCATGCCGCTGATGTAAGCCTTGCGATACGGGATGTACATCGTGCCCCAGAGCAGGCCGGCAGTGACCGCCGCGACGATACCGAGGGCCGCGCCGCCCGGTGCGCCGGAGGTCTTTTGCGACGTCGCGTAGGCCAGCAGGCAGGCGCCGCCGACAATCGCGATCGGCTCCTGCCACCACTGCGCCTGCGCCATCCAGCGCCGCGCAATTCGTTGAACAGCAGCCAGCCCCAGAACAGGCCGACGAGACTATTAATGTTCCAGAGAGGAAACGCGATCGACAGCCCGACATTGCGAATGGCGAAAACGGTCAGCGTGTTGGCCACTGCCCACAGCATTCCCGCGACGACGGCCCAAACCATGAGGTGCGGCTTCTCGCGCAGATCCGCCCACACGTAGCCCGTGCCCTTCAACGCGACGGGCACCGTCCAGCGCGCCACGAACACGCCGGCCACCATGCCGAGCGAGATGACGAAGGGTGAGAATCCGGCGGTGACGAGCTTGGTGGGAGCTTCGGCGGCGGCCAGCCAGGCACGGCCGCCAGCCCGCAGATCACTCCGAGAGTGTGCAGGGAACGGCTGGAAAGCCTGGTGACTGCTTCAGGCTTTTCATTCATGGGTTGACCGCGAATACGATCAGCAGCCACGAACCCAGGATCAGGACAATCACGGGCACCCAGAAATGGACGTCGCTGAGAACGGAGCGAATCATAAAAGACTTCAGGGCGCTCTCCAAAAAGTGTGCTGGCGCGAACGGCCCGCAGTATGGTGATATCGCGGCGCTTTCTCAAGAGAAATCAACGCTTGCGACTGCCGCATGAAAACCCTCTGGTTGCGGGCGGCTGCCGCGTTCATTTCAGATTCGGATTTTTTGGAAGGCTGATCAAGTTTGCAAACAGGCGGAAAGCTCCCGGGACGCCTTCCGGCAGTTGTCGGTAAAAAGCGTAGGCGTTGTAGATGTACACACCTTTACCATACCTGGCGTAAAGCAAGCCGCCTTTTTGCGGATCTTGTCCTTCGTCCGCGGTGGAAAGCAGCGCTTCGTAATGTGCATCCCAGGACTTCAGGAATTTGGAGCCACGCTCTTCCACCCAGCCTTCGAAATCACGCGAAGTAATCTGGTTGGGCCACAGGAAAACAGGGTTCTTGGGGACGAGGATGTCGATTTTCGAAGCCTCGTCCGTGACTTCTTCGGGATTCGAGCCCATTTCATAAGGATAGGGACCAAAATTGTGGTCAAATTCCGGAGTGTTGTATTGCACGATCAGCACGCCGCCATTTTTCACGTAGTCAAGCAAGCGGCTGTTATAGGTCTTCAGTTCGTCGCGGGCCGCGTAGGCGCGCACACCGAGAACGATGGAGCTGAAGCGCGACAAATCCGCGGAGGCGATATCGCTGGGTGCCAGGAAAGCTACGTGTACGCCAAGATTTTCGAGAGAAGCCGGAACATCGTCGCCGCTTCCGGTGATGTAGCCCACCGTTAAACCTTCCGCCACTTTCACGTCCACGCCCGAGACACGCAGCACTGCTGGGCGATACAAGTAATCCGGCCGCAATCCTGGATATCCGGCTATCACATAGCCTTTTTTGTATTGCTCTCCCGCGTATTCCGCCACGGCGGTCAATTGGTAGCTCTTTTCCGCAAGATTTGCCGGGGTAACCTGGAAAGTTGCGAACTGCTCGTCGCCGTCGTTAACGGAACTGAATTCGGCCGACGCTGGAGAGCTTTTCCAGCCGGCGGGCAGATCGAGCTTGACGGTGCCTTTCGCGGGCCCCTTCACATCGCTGCGTATCGCGGTGGTGACTACAAAATCTTTCCCGCTGAGTGGCACAATACCGGCTCGCGGATTAATAGTGACCGAAATGGCTGGACCAACTACCAACGGTTCAGAAACCACGCCAAATCCATTGACGCGCTTGATCGATTGCACCACTTCTCCCACGCGTACCGGCACACCCTGGAAGTCAAATTCTGCCCAGGCTGCCAGCGGATAAGGTGAAAGGGGATGGTTCAGATAGCGCTCGTCGGAAATATCGTAATAGGACTGCTCGATATTCGGGCGGGTGAAATACGGCTGGGTGAAGGTGGCGTCTTTGGGAACGGTCATGTCAAAGCGCGCATCCACGGGCTTGTCGTCAGCCAGAGGCTGAGCGTTGATCGAGCCTGTAATTCCCCAGTCCTTGCCGTCTGCGGCTTTGACTTCCACATTTTTCAAGGTGACCGCCACAGGACTCTGGCTCACAACGTGAACTTTGACACCCAATTTCTCGCCTGGAATGATGACTCGGGTGGTGTCCGGATCCCCGATGAACATGGCCCACAAAGGATTGGGTTCCTTGTCCGGCGCCATGGTGGCTGCGACGGAAAGCCCCAACGCTTCGGCCAAAGCGTTGTTGAACTGCGCCTTCTTGGTCTCCAGCTCAAAGGTGACATTGTATTTTTCGTCGGCGGAAAGCTTGCTGTCCTTCACTTGTTCGATCAGTTTTTCTGTTTCCTTGTAGCCCTGAGCCAATTGGGGGGCAATATTCTCCGGATGAGCGGCCGACAAATCCGCCATGGCGCTTTCTACTAGCTGGTTTACGCGCTTCAATCCGTTCAACAGAAAATCGCGATCGTTGCCTTTCGCCAGCGTAGCGATGCCCATCAGGGAAATATCTATCCCATCAAAAAAAGATTTTTCCTTCTCCTCAGCAGGCATCACGGAACCGTAGCGGTGATAAGAGGTGCTCAAAGCTCCCGCCTTAGGAATCATCCCGCCGCCGGTTTGCGATTTCTGAAAGCCCAGGCCCTCGCGGGCAATCTGCACGTAAGACATGCCCAGCACCGGATCGTAGTTGCCTTCGGGAATCTCCACGTTCGTGGCAAGTTTTCCGTCGTCATTGCCGAACCACGGAGTCCTGGCGTAATCCTTTAGAGGTGTCCACGGCTTTAAGCCGGCCGCGATCTGATCGGGGAAAACATTCGGATCGCCCGCGGCCTTGAATACTTCCTGGGCCATGGCGCCGGCAGTCTGGTGATTGCCGTGTCCATCCGTGGGGCCGCCCACAAACACGGAAGTGATGACCAGCGGGCGAGTCAAGCGCACCACCCGCACCACGTCGTACAGCACGCGATCATGTGTCCACTTGCTGATCGATTCGGCTTTGGTTTTCGAGAATCCATAATCGATCACGCGCGTCCAGTACTGGTCTACTCCGTAGTAACGGTCCGCCGCAAGCAACTCCTCGGTGCGCACCAGTCCCAGCTCGTCGAAATAATTCGAAGACATTACGTTGGCGCCGCCTTCGCCACGATTCAGCGTCAGCAGCGTCACGCGAGCGCCCTGGCCGCGCGATTCGTAGGTCAACATGCCCCCGTCTTCGTCATCGGGGTGCGCAGTGACCATAATCAAGCTGGCGCGGGTGTGCAGTTTTTTGAGGCTCTGCCACAGCCCGGTGTATCCGCGATTAATCGGCAGCTTCACCGGCGCCACGGCCGGCTTGATCGAAGCATCGTAAGGTGTCTGCGCGTACAGCGGCGAGAGTAACGACACAAATAGCAAGGCAAAGACAATGCGTTTCATGGTTGTCCTCGTGGAGAAACTATTGAATGCATGCACATTTCGGAGTTGGCTAACCCGGTTCAGCACGCGGGCGGCGTTCGACCGCGTCCTCGCTGCTCCGCCTCGAAGTGAATACCGGAGCAGCGAGGAAATCGACAGGGAACTAGAAATAAAACTTCAGAGCGAACTGGAATTCACGCGGGTCGCCCACCGTGCCGCTGATATAGCCAAATCCGCCCGGCCCAATCGTGGAAGGGTCAAAGAAGGAATTGGGGTTCGTGAAATTCGCGTGATTGAAAGCGTTAAACGCTTCGGCGCGGAATTCGAAGCGCATGGCTTCCCTGATAGGGAAGGCCTTAAAAATGCTCAAATCCACGTTGCGCAAGCCCGGGCCGTGATATCTGCCCACCCCGCAATTGCCAAACGTCCCCGTAGCCGGGACTGCAAAAGCGGCAGCATTCAGCCAGGCGCCACTGCGGGGATCGCCGGACGCGCCGGAGCGCGCATCGCCTATGCAATCCGGACGCGCTAGGAAAGCTCCCGTACCGGACTGGTCGACAGCGTTAAGTTGAATGGTGGTGCCCGTCTGGGCCGTAACGATGGAGTTCACCTGCCATCCGCCAAGGATGTAATTGATCGGGCCTTCGCGGTCCATCATTTTCTTGCCGTGTCCGAAAGGCAATGCGTACGTTACATACCCGACGATCCGGTGACGAACGTCGAATATGGAATTGCCGCGCTCCGCGGCGTAATTATAGGAATTCTCAGGGAACGCACCGCCGGTCAGGTTGTCCACATAGTCCGAGATGTTGTGGCTCCATGTATAACTGAGACCGTATGAAAGTCCCCCACTATAACGATGCCGCAGCGATACCAGCAGCGCGTTGTAGTTGGAATTTCCGTCATTAGTAGCCAGTTCCAAAAACGAATGGTTGCCGGTCGTCGCATCGTTCAGATTTGGGTAAGGGAAATCCACGATGGGGTTACCGCCCGCGTCTGTTCCGGTGATAAAGCCCTGATTGGCATTCCGCAGCCGGTTCATTTTTCTGGCCAGATTGCCGACGTAGCCGATGTCCAGAGAAGTATTCTTCATCAGCTGAATTTCCGGCCCAAAACTGAACTGCTGGACGTACCCACTCCGCTCGTTCGGATCCTGAGCGCGAATTTGAATCTGGGAGAGCACCACGTCGGTGGAGGTGAACTTGTCGATAGGGAATCCATCCTGAAGCTGAAATTCCGGCGTGTTGCTGCCCTTTAACTGGGACAAGCTGTAAGAAATTACTGCCGGCGGATTCAGAGCCAGAATGCTTTCCGAACCGATGCGAACGGTGTGCTGGTAGAAGATGCCGTATCCTCCTCGCAGAACAACGCGTTCAAACGGGTGATAACTAAAGCCCAGCCTCGGCGCGAAGTCGTTCTTGTCTGGATGTACGAGCGCACGGTTGTACCACCCGGAAGCGTTCGGGTCCGCCGTGATGATTTCCCCGCCATTATCGGGACTAAAATTGCTGAGTTCGTTCTGGCGATTCAATAGAGGAGAAAAGAGTTCGTAGCGCAGCCCGTAAGTGACGGTAAGGTTCGGCCGCACTCGCCAGGTATCTTGCGCATACAGGCTGTTTCCGCTCACATAGTTATGCACCACCGTAGGTGTGGTGAACAGCACGCTATCCACATTGCCCAGCAGGAAGTCCGGAACTCCAAAACTGCCGCCTGCGGTGTAAATGCCATTGACTGCGATGTCCCCTTGCGGCGCGCGAATGTCCAGGAAATTGTCGGACATGCGGCGATATTCGTAGCCGAATTTGAAACTGTGATTGCCTTTCAGCCAGCTCAAGTTATCCAGAAACTGCCAGACCTGCGAGATTTGAAATTGCGGGCGCCACGGCGAGGAACCCAGCCGTTGCAGGCCGTTGATTTCGATCGGTGGAATGCCCGCGCTGTTCGCGCCGTCCGGCACACCGCTAAGTCCAAACTGCGATGCCAAAGACTTGCCAAGCGTGAGCCCAACAGGGTCGCTGTGGGCATAATCACGGTTGAACCCGAAGCGTGCTTCGTTCAGCAGGCTGGGCCTGAACGTATGGTCCCAGGACAAGGCTACGGAGCGTTCGTGGATATTGTATGCAGTCGCGAAATTTCCGTTGCCTGCGACCGGATCGGAAGTCCAGGTTGGATCTTGGCGCTTGATGATGAACTGGCTGTAGCGCCCGAAGATGTGATTGGTGTTGTTGATAGTGTGATCGATGCGCACATCGAACGATTTGGTGTCGTTCGGAACGGGAGCCTGAAACAAATAATTCGCGCCGCCTGTCCAGCTCCCTGGCTGGCCCAGATTCGCCAGGTTGCCAAAATTCGGATCCGGGAAAAGGGCAATCAATTGTGCAGCGGTCGGGTCGATGCAACCGGGATTAATGACATTGGCCACCACACAGCCGGCTTGACCGGCTACCGGAGAATCATTCAGCGCCGAGGGAAATTCCGTGAAGTTGCCTTCTTTCATCAAAGGCGTGGGAACGGTGGACAAGATGGTCGCGGCCTTGCGGCTGCTGAAAATCTGGAAGTCGCCGAAGAAAAAGGTCTTGTTCTTGATAATCGGTCCGCCGACCGTCGCGCCATATTGGTTCTGGGTGAAATGCCCGCGCGAAGTCTGATTACTAGGGCTCGACTTATTTTCGAACCGATTGGCGTCGAACACATCGTTGCGCAGAAATTCCCACAAGTCTCCATGAAACTGGTTGGTGCCCGACTTGATACTGGCGTTGATGACCGCGCCTGCTGAGGTGCCGAATTCCGATGAATACGTGCGCGTCTGGATTCGAAATTCTTCCAACGCGTCGGGTGGCGGCTGAATTACCTGCACGGAGCTTTCCTGGAGGTTGGTCGACCCTGAGTTGTTGTCGATGCCGTCGAGTGAGAAGTAGTTCTGAGTTTCCAGGTTGCCGTTGGAGCTGAAACGATCCGGCGCGGTGTTGTTTGTATTGGTCAGGTTGCGTTGAATGCCCGCTTCGAGAAGCGCCAGGTCGGAATAACGGCGCCCGTTGAGCGGCAGGTCATTAATCTGCTCGGACTGCACCACTCCTCCCAGGTCTGCGGACTCGGTTTGAAGCACCGGGGTCGCGGAGGAGACTTCAACGGTCTCGGTAGACGAGCCTACCTTCAATGTGAAATCCACTGCCGGGCGCGATTGCACGTCAATCTCAAGATTGGTGTGCACGGCGGACTGGAAGTTAGCAGCCTCGGCCTTTACGGTGTAGGTTCCCGGAGTGACAGCGCTGAACTGATAGCTGCCATCACTGTTGGTGGTCACTGAGCGGGACACACCCGTAGCCTCGTTCGAAAGCGTGACGGTAGCGCCGAGAATTGCTCCTCCGCTCGGGTCGCTAACCACGCCGACGATCGATCCGGTGTCAATTTGGGCGGAAACGAAGCCAGGAAAAAGCAGAATCACGAGCACGGCGGCCAAGATTCCTGCGGCTGGTATTGCGCGACGCAATAGATTTTGCATGGTGTAGCACTCCCCCTTATCTGAACAACGCGTTCAGGGCCCCTCAAGTGGTGCAAACGTTACCATAAGGCTTTTTTCATGTAAACATGAAGATAGAAAAATCCTTTTTTTCGTCTTAAGCCGCCCTGCCTGGCCCCCGATTTGCGTTGCCTAACCCGGGGATACCCCATTAATCTGGCTTGTTGCTGCGCACTCGTTGCGTGGCGGCAGGATTTTTGTCTGAGACAGTCCGAAAAACTGTCCGATCACGAGCCTATGGTCAACCGGCGCCAATTTTTGTGGAGTCTGGGAGGAGCGGGTGGTATGGCTTTGCTCGGGCGAGGCCCAGCGCAGACTCCTTTTTTTCGAGAAATCGCTCCATCCGCAAGTGGAATTCACTGGGTGCATGACAACGCCATGTCGACGCAAAAATATTTGCCGGAAAGCCTCGGTCCCGGTTGCGCCTTTCTGGATTACGACAACGATGGCTGGATGGATATTTATCTGGTGAACAGCGGCCCTGCTGATTTTTTTCAACCGTCGCAGCCCATCCGTAACGCTTTGTACAAAAACAATCGCGACGGAACATTTACTGATGTCACCGAGCGCGCCGGCGTTCCCGGCGGAACATTTGGAATGGGTGTCGCGGTGGGAGACTTCAACAATGATGGTTACCCCGATATTTTCGTCACCGCGTACGGACGCTCCTTGCTGTATCGAAATAATGGTGACGGTACTTTCACGGACGTCACTGTCAAGGCGGGGCTCGAAATCGGCGGGTGGACCACCAGCGCTGTTTGGTTCGATTACGACAACGACGGCCGCCTGGACTTATTCGTGTGCAGTTTCGTCAGGTACCTGCCGGAGGACCGGCTTTCCTGCGGCGACAACGGCACCGGTCAGAAATATTACTGTATCCCCCGCGCGTTCCATCCCACGGTCAGTTATCTGTTCCACAACAATGGAGACGGAACCTTCACCGAGGTCGGAAAAAATTGCATCATCGGCAAAAGCCCCGGCAAAGCACTAGGGGTGGTCGCTGCGGACATAAATAACGACGGCCGCATGGATCTGTTCGTCGCCAACGACACGGTTCAGAATTTCCTGTTTGTAAACCGCGGCGGCAATCGTTGGGAAGAAAAATCGGTTTCCGCGGAAGTCGGATTCAGCGAAAACGGCCAAGCTCGGTCCGGCATGGGAGTAGATGCGGGCGATTTGGGCAACCGGGGATGGCAAGATCTATTTGTGGCCAATATCGATCAGGAAAAATTTTCGCTGTACCGCAACCTGAAGAATGAAACGTTCGAAGACATCGCCTCCTCGCAATCCATCGGGCAGGCCACCAGGTTGTTGAGCGGCTGGGGGCTGCATTTTTTTGATTACGACAACGACGGAGAGTTGGATTTGATTCTGGCCAACGGGCACCCCGACGACATGGTTGCGCAGCGTTCTCAGACGGTAAAGTACCGCGAGCCGCTGTTGTTGTTTGAACAGATAAATGGACACTTCCGCAACGTCAGTGCTGATGCGGGCCCGGCATTTGCGCAGGATTTTGCCGCGCGCGGCTTGGCCGTGGGGGATATTGATAACGATGGCCGGCTGGATGTGCTTGTCGGCGTGAATGGCGGCGCGCCGGTGCTGCTACAAAATCAGGCAGGCGCGACAAATCACTGGCTGGGAATCAAATTGCAAGGCGTGACCTGCAATCGTGACGCGATTGGCGCGCAAGTAAGCTGGTCGGCCGGCGGTAAGCAGCGCTCGCGCTTTAGAAATGGCGGCGGAAGCTACCTTTCTTCTCATGATCCGCGGCAGGTGCTGGGACTCGGTTCCGCCACGAGGGTCGATTGGCTGGAAATCCGCTGGCCGAAGCCATCGACGACGGTGCAAAGATTCACAAATGTCTCGCCCGATCGCTACATCTCAATTGTAGAGGGCAGGAACATCTGAAGTATGACGTTGGCTGAGGTTCATCGCCCCGCCCGATTTTTGTGGCATCCTCAGCACCGGCAAGTGATCGTCAGTCCCGCAACAACCTTGCAAACTCTAGGCTTCTGGGCTGATGAGAAATACTGTGCGCTAAAAGCTACGCAAAAGTTAAAAAGCGAAAAATAAAACGATCCCGATGGCGACGTAGGCGTGTCCTTATCATCCTTATCGTTTGTGCCGGACAACCCAGGCTTCCCTCCGTGCGTGTCACTGTGCTCATTTTTTGCGCCCACCACCGAACCCTACCTTTCGCTGCCGAGTGATGACTCCATGCGATAGTGGGGGTTTCTTTCGGCTTCGTTGATTTCCAGTTAGGTCAGATTTTCTTCAGCGCTGTTATTGCCGCCGCCAGAGGCTGCCGGCTCTTGAAGAAGTCCAGCCACGGGTCGCGCGCTTGAAGCCGCTTTTCAAAATTGCCGATATTGAAAGTGGAAGGATCGAGCGCGGGCTGGACTTCAGACCACGCGAGCGGCGCGGAAAACGGAGCTTTCGGGCGGCGGCGAACCGAGTACGGGGCCACAACAGTCTGGCCAAAACCGTTGCGATAGGCGTCGAGATAAACGCGTTGCCCGCGTGCGCCGATGGAATGCTCGACAGTGAGCTCTTTCGAATGCTGCGCCGCGAGGCGGGCTACCAACGTTTCAGCGAAAGACAAAACTTCGTCGACATCGGGGCCGGGGCGGATGGGAATGAAAACGTGGAGGCCGCGGCTGCCGGAAGTTTTAGGAAACGATTCCAATTTCAGCACGTCGAGGACTTCTTTCAACTGCAGGCCGGCGCGCGCGGTATCGCTGAATTTTCCGGACTGAGGATCGAGGTCGAAGCAAACCCAATCCGGCTGGCGCAAAGAAGACGCGCGGCTGCCGCTCACGTGAACCGCGATGCAACCGAGATTGGCCAACGCGAGTTGAGTGGCCAGCGAACCGCCGACAACATAGTTCGTGGATTTGGACGACTTGCCCACATGGGCGATCTTTTTGGTGAGCGTGCCAGGCGGCATGCTTGAAGGAGCTTCTTTCTGGTAAAAGCAGCCGCCGCGCATGCCGTCGGGGCAGCGCTCCAGAGAAAGGATGCGGTCTTTCACGTAAGGCTGCAGCTGGGGAAAAATTGCCGCGTAAAACTCGATCAGCTGGAGCTTGGTGTAGCCCTCCTCGGGCCAGAACACTTTGTCCGGATTGGAAACGTGGATGGGCAGAGCCTTTGCGGGCCCAGCGGAAGGTTTGACTGGCTTGGCTTTAGGCGGCTTGACGATTTTTTTTGCGGATTTCATGCGGCAAACTCCGGCATGCGAACTTCCTGCGCACTTTTATCGTCACGCAGATCTAAGAATACGGGCTGGCGAAGCTTTTTGTCGGAGGTCCACTCCTGGAAGGAGATTTGCGCGACGAGTTTTGGCGCGAGAAAGGTAACGTCGCGTTCTCGGGGAGGATTAGCAAAAGTACTCTGCCGGCGAACCAGCGGGCGAAATTTTTTGAAGAGCATGGCGAGCGTCTCGTCGTCAAAACCGGTTCCCACTTTTCCGACGAAGTGGAGCTTGCCACGATCGTAGGCGCCGAGGAGCAGCGCGCCAAAATGATTGCGCGCGCCGGAAGGCGCGGTGAAGCCGCCGATGACGAATTCGTCTTCCTGATGGACTTTAACCTTGAGCCAAAAAGTGGAGCGGCCTTCGACATAGCGGGAAGCGAGATCCTTGGCAACCAGGCCTTCGAACTTGCGCTCGGTGGCCAGGCGATAGGCTACCAGTCCGTTCGACGCCAAACGCCGGGAAGGAACAATCAGCTTGTTGCGCGCGGTGGATTCTTCCAGGGCCACGCGGCGTTCGGACAACGGACGAGCGCGCAGGTCTTTGCCGTCTTTATACAGGCAATCAAAAACCGCGAAGACGGATTTTCCGGTTCCGAGATTTTGCAACAATTGAAAACGGGAGACGCCTTCACTGTCGAACACGGAAACTTCGCCGTCGAGCAAAAGCGTGGTGGACCGCAATGCGCCGATGGCCGAGGCGATGGCGGAAAAGCGATCGGTGCGATCGATGGCATTGCGGGAAAAAAGCTGAACG
Organism: uncultured Acidobacteriota bacterium; assembly: GCA_963819625.1. Classification (GTDB taxonomy): domain Bacteria; phylum Acidobacteriota; class Terriglobia; order Acidiferrales; family UBA7541; genus Acidiferrum. The sequence continues at coordinate 705,899 of CAWFWY010000011.1, read as the reverse complement.
CGCGAGCCTTCTTTGTAGGCCAGGATGCGATAACCATCGTACTTTTCCTCATAGACCCAGCCGGGTTTGTGGAACGGTTCACGCACCAGCGTGGCCAGCATGGGTTGAACGCGAAATGGGATTCGGTTGGGCAAGGCGATGAGCTCGAACGCGAGGCGTTCAGCTGGATGTTTTGCGGCGCTTTTGGCCGCGGCCGCTCGCAGGTTTGGCGGAGGTCTTCTGGCGCGCGCTTTTGGCCGCCGCTGGCTTCATTTTTTGGCGGCTGGTTGCCGGGCTCGCGGGCGCCGGATCGCCGGTCGCGGCTTTCTCAACATCTCCGCCGCCGTCTTTCGCGATCTGCGCCAGCAGACGGTTGGAAATCGCTGAACGCGGTTTTTCCAGTGTGATGTCCACAGCGGAAGCAAATTCATCGCGATGTTTGATCAGGAGCCACGAAGTTTTTGTGCTGCTGCCAAAGCCGCGAGTTCGAACGAGGACCCACGAACCTTTTAATTTTTTGCCGTGCAGCTTAAGTTTCAAATCGCCTTTTTCCAGCGCAGCGGCCACATCGGGACTTTCCGCAGTCCACGTGCCGGTGTCCCAGACCATCACCGTGCCGCCGCCGTATTCGCCTTCGGGAATCACTCCCTCGAAGCTGGCGTATTCGACGGGATGGTCCTCGACTTGCATGGCCAGTCGCTTTACGGAAGGATCGAGCGAAGGACCCTTGGGCACGGCCCAGGAAAGCAGCGTGCCGCGAAATTCGAGCCGGAAATCGTAGTGCAGCTGCGTGGCGCGATGCTTCTGGACGACGTAAATCAGTGATGGCTTGGGATTTTGGGGCGCAGTTTGTTCGCCGGAGGGTTCCGGTGAAATGCCGAAGTGCCGCTTCTTGCGATATTCGTTGAGAGCCATTTCCGGATTATACGAGCTAAAGAAAATTCGGGCTCGCATTTTGTGGTGCGATGCGAGCCCGATCCTGCTTGGTTTGGTCTACTTATTCTTCGTGGCCCGGCTTCGGAGCGTTTTCGCTATCGCGATTCCCGCCGTCGTTAGCTGACGACCGCGTCGGATTTTCGCGATTCTCGGCCGGTTGATTGTCCGCACGCCGGCCGGTTCCCGGATCTTCAGTATCACCGGACCCGCCGGAAGTGAGATCGCCGCTAGGATCAACATCGGTCTCAGTTAAGCGCCGCTTCTTTTCCGACTCAGGGCCGTCCATGATCGTCAGGCTCTCGCCGTCCTGGCCTTTTTGCGGATGGGCGTTGGCTCTTCTTCGTCGCTCTCCTCAGAAGAGGAATCCTTCTCAGACGCATCGCCGATGGCCTTTACGTTGATGTCACTAGCCAGGTCGGAAAGCTTCTGGTCGGTTTCCTTCTCTTCCTCGAGTGTCTGTTCGAGCAAAGTCACGGCCTCGTCCTCACCAAGCAGCTCCGCATAAGTGCGCACGGTGCCGTAGGCGGCGATTTCGTAGTGTTCGACGCGCTGGGCGGCTGAAATCAGGGCCGCATCCATCAAGTCGTCCTCGAAATCCTCGTCCATCATTTCCTGGCCTTCGGCAACCAGACCTTCCATGCCTTTGCACTTCTTGCCGGTCGGCTTCTCGCCCAAGGCCTTGAAGATCTGTTCCAGGCGCTGCACGTGGCCGCGGGTCTGTTCGAGATGTTCCTCGAAGCCGGTGCGCAGTTCGTCAGAAGTGGCAGTCTTGGCCATTTTGGGGAGGGCTTTGACCAGCTGATTCTCGGCGTTGTAAATGTCTTTGAGTTCGTCGACGTATAGTTCTTTAAGAGCGTTGTGTTCCATGAGGTCCTCCTGAATTGAGACGCGCATTCAAACTAAAGGCGCGATGGTGGGGCAGCCATCCAGTGGACTCCCTAAGGGTGAGTCTGATTTCGTGTATCGATGCTTACGCATGACTTTTTCGTCAGCCGGCACGCTCACGGGCGGCAGTTGAGAGGTCCGTAACCTCAGTGGTGATTTTTCGGCTAAAAACCCACAAACGGCATCAGTGAAATCGTGTATGTTGGGGCAGCCTTTCGCGACAGGAGCGGGTCTGCTAGACTGTTTACCTATCGGTTTTCGCACAATCCGAAGAAGCGGGATAACAATGGCAATGAAGTGTGAAATATGCGGCAAAGGTCCGCATTTCGGCAACGTGATCAGCCACGCGAATAATACGCGCAGGCGGCGCTGGAATCCCAATTTGAAGAAGGTACGCGCGCTGGTGTCGGGCGCTCGCAAGCAGATGCGCGTGTGCACCGCTTGCATCCGCGCGGGCAAAGTCAAAAAGGCTGCCTAGCATTCATCCAGTACTCAATCCGTTGCAACTGGCGGTGCACTCGCGCGCGCAAGGTGCGGCTAGCGGGCGAACCCGTGCGCGCTTTTCCACAGCTTTATCGCCCACCGTTGCGCTCGTGGTCCTGGCAGCGCTGGCGTTGATCCCGGGCTGCAACCGGCAGACGCAGCATTCACCAGATGTCTGGGCGGTGGTGAATGGCAAAGAGATCAAGAAAGATGAAGTCGAGAAGTATTACCGTACGCGGATAAATCCGGAAGGCCAGGCGCCTTCGCAGGAAGAAGCCCTCTCGCTGAAGCTGAATGTACTGGATGAGTTGATCAACAACGAGATTTTGATCGAACGCGCCAAAAAATTGAACCTGGAAGCCAGCGATGGCGAAGTGGAAGACAAGTTCACGGAGTTGAAAAGCCCCTATACCGAGGACGAATTCCAGCGCCAATTGAAAGAGCGCGGAGTCTCGGTCGACGATTTGAAGCGCGACCTGCGCCGGCAGCTTTCCATCCAGAAACTGCTGAACCGCGAAGTGGTGTCGAAGATCTCCATCACCGATCAGGATGTGGCGGAATTTTATAACGCCAACAAGGCGCAGTTTAACGTGGCCGAGCCGCAGTATCGTATTGCCCAGATCGTAGTCACCCCGCGCAAAGAACCGCAAATCCGCAACCGCAAGAATGACGACGCCACCAACGAAGCGGAAGCGCAGCGCAAAGTAAAGATGCTGATGGACCGGCTGAACAGCGGCCAGGACTTCGGGCAACTGGCAATGGATTATTCCGAGGACATGAATTCGGCGGCCACCGGCGGGGATTTGGGATATGTGCCGGAATCGGCGCTGAATCAGTCTGATCCGCAGCTGAAGAAAATGGTGATGGGACTCAAGCCCGGGCAGGTGAGCCAGCCTATCCAATTAAAGGAAGGCATTCGAATTCTCAAGTTGATCACGCGTGAGTCTCCCGGACTACGCGGGTTGGCTGAACCGCAGGTACAGCAGACGATTCGGGACACGCTGCGAAATCGCAAAGAGCAATTGTTGCGCGCAGCATACCTCGCCGTGGCGCGCGACGAAGCGCACTCCACGAATTATCTGGCCCAACAGGTGATCGAATCGGCCGGCAAGCTTCCCGCCGACACCGAGCCAGCCGCCGTAAAGCCGCCCGCACACTAAATTTTTATCGCGAGAAAACGGCGGACTGGAAATTTCCCAACGAAGCCACTGCGTTTTTCTTAACTAATCCACGCCAGTATTTCCCCCGCGTTTACCGGTTGACCTTCTGTAGCGAGCAAGCGTTCGACTGACCCTGATTTCGGGGAGCGAATTTCGTTCTGCATTTTCATGGCTTCTACCACCAGCAGGCCCTGGCCAGCCTCCACCTGGTCCCCGGATTTCACTAGCAATCGCACTACTTTGCCTGCCATGGGAGCCACGATTTGCTGTCGGCCTTCGACTTCCACGTGGCTGAGTCGCCGTCCGCGCCAGGAACGCAGGTCGTTGACCTCGGCGCTGAATTCGCGAAGGCCGGTTTGAATATTCAGCGCGCCGCCGGGAGAGCGGGCGACACGAATCTCGTGGGATTCTCCGCGGAGCAGGATCGACAGGGTATTGGGGGCTATCTCGACGACGTCGGCGTCGACAGGTTCACCGTCCAGCGTGATGCGCCAGCGATCACCATCGCGCTCCAGTTCCACCGCGCGCGTTCTGGTTCCCGATGGGCACGTGAGCGCCACTTCAAATTTCATGGCGTGCGATCCAGTTCCTGGCGGCGGCCTTCGAGTTTCCACCGCGACGTTGCATCGTCGCCGGACTTTATTGTCGAAGCATCTGCGTTTTGCGTGGCCTGCCACACGGCGGCGCCAATGGCGGCGGCGTCTTCGCTGCCCTGTTCGGCGCCGTTCGAATGCGGGCGCTGGAGCAACTCATCGAGCCAGGTAGTGTGAATTTCGCCGCGGATGAAATCCGGCTCCGCAAGAATGCGGCGAAAAAGCGCGGCATTGGTTTTGATGCCGGTAACAGTGTACTCCTCGAGCGAGCGGCGCAACCGCGCGATGGTTTCTTCGCGGCTGTTGCCCCAGGCGATCAGCTTGCTCAGCAGCGGATCGTAGTCGTTGGGCACGGTCCAGCCTTCGTAGACGCCTTCGTCCAGGCGAATGCCCGGACCGCTGGGCGCGTGGCGTGAAAGAATTTTTCCCGGCGAGGGAAAGAAATTGTTCTCCGGATCTTCGGCGTAGAGGCGCACTTCCATGGCGTGACCGCGCGGGGTGATGGTTTCCCACGCGAAGGGCAGTCGGTGGCCGGCGGCAATGGCGATCTGCAGCTTCACCAGATCGAGGCCGGTAACCTGTTCGGTGACGGGATGCTCGACCTGCAGGCGGGTATTCACTTCCAGGAAATAAAAATCAAGATTGGCGTCGACTAGAAATTCCACGGTGCCCGCGTTGGTGTAGCCTCCGGCGCGCGCCAGGCGTCACGGCGGCGTCGCCCATTCTCTTGCGGAGGTCCGGCGTCATGATGGGCGAGGGAGCTTCCTCGACGACTTTTTGGTGGCGGCGCTGCACGGAGCATTCGCGTTCGCCGAGAGAAACCACCCGGCCATGCTTGTCGGCGAGTATCTGGATTTCCACATGGCGCGGCTTCACCAGATATTTCTCTAGGTAAACGCGGCCATCGCCAAAACTGTTCTTCGCTTCCGAAGAAGCGTCGCGAAACGCGGCGGCCAGCTCCGAGGCGCGGCTGACCAGACGCATGCCTTTTCCACCGCCTCCAGCCACCGCTTTCAGCAGCACCGGGAAACCTATGTTTTCCGCGATGGATTGCGCCTGCTCCGGCGTCTCCATCGGATCATTCGTTCCAGGAACGCTGGGCACGTCGGAGCGCCTCGCCAGTTGGCGGCCGGCCGTTTTTGAGCCGAGGGCTTCCATCGCTTCGGCGGAGGGACCGATAAAATTTACGCCGGCCTCGGCGCAGGCGCGCGGGAAAGCGGGGTTTTCCGCCAGAAAGCCATAGCCGGGATGCACCGCGTCGCATCCCGCGCGGCGCGCCACATCCATCAGTTTGTCGATGCGCAGATAACTTTCGCCTGACGGCGCGGGACCTATCGGGTAAGCTTCATCGGCTAGCCGCACGTGCAGCGATTTGCGGTCGACTTCGCTGAAAACGGCGACGGAGCGGATGCCCAGTTCGCGGCAGGCGCGCAGGATGCGCACGGCGATCTCGCCGCGATTGGCAATCAGGATCTTGCTGAACATAGCTGGGTTGCGATTCGGCGAATTTTAGCACGTGGTGCGGCTGGCCAAAGTTTGGCGTTAGGTGAAGGTGTCCAATCGTTTCGAGGGATTCCACGCATCGAGAGGAGAAGGTCGTGAATAAACGTATGTTGCCGGTTTTGGCTGCGATTATCTTTGCGGTGGCGCTGAACGGTAGCGCTCAGGAAGTGGTGATCACTCCCGCGGATAACCTGGTGGTGGAAGGCGTGCCAAAAATTCCCGCATCGCTGGTGGAAACAGCGGGCCAATACGGTTCGTATCGCTCCGCGATTCTTGCGGACTGGAATCCGGCGCGACGCGAGATGCTGGTGGCCACGCGGTTCGGAGATACGCCGCAACTGCACGTGGTAAAGATGCCTGGAGGCGCGCGTCAGCAAATCAGCTTTTATCCGGATTCGGTGACTACCGCGCGTTTTCATCCCAATGGCGGCGACTACATTTTGTTCATGAAGGATATTGGCGGCGGCGAGTGGTTTCAGCTGTACCGCTACGACGTGGCCAGCGGCGACGTGACTTTGCTGACCGATGGCAAATCCCGAAACATACTGGGCGCATGGTCTTCGAGCGGCGACCAGATTGCGTACGTTTCCACGCGGCGCACCGGGCAGGATACCGATTTGTGGGTGATGAATCCCGCGGACCCGAAGAGCGATCATTTATTAACGCAACTGAAAGGTGGCGGCTGGGAGCCGATGGACTGGTCTCCCGACGACAAACATATTCTGCTGCTGGAGGAAGTGTCGATCAACGAATCGTATTTGTGGATGGTGGATACTGCGACGGGCCAGAAGACCGAGCTGACTCCGCACGGTACGAACGAGAAGGTGGCGTACAGCTCAGCGCGTTTCAGCAACGACGGCAAGGGCATTTACGTGACCACCGACCTGGGTTCTGAATTTCAGCGGTTGGCTTTACTGGACAGCTCGGGCAAAAATCCGCAATTCCTGACCAGCGATATTCCCTGGGACGTCGAGGACTTCGAACTTACTCACGATGGAAAGCGGCTGGCGTTCATCACCGATGAAGAGGGCCTGAGTGTTTTGCACGTGATGAGCACCGCGACGCACAAGGAAATGAAATTGCCGAAGTTGCCGGTAGGCGTAATGGGCGGCCTGCGTTGGCATCGCGACGGGCATGATCTGGCTTTCTCGCTGACCAATGCGCAAGGCGCAGGCGATTGCTACTCGCTGGATGTCGCCACGGATAAAGTCGAGCGCTGGACGAACAGCGAGTCGGCGGTGAAGACCGATGCATTTCCGGCGGCGGAGCTGGTGCGCTGGAAAAGTTTTGACGGAAAAATGATCTCGGGGTTCTTGTATAAACCGCCAGCCAGGTTTACAGGCAAGCGTCCGGTGCTGGTGGTCATTCATGGCGGACCCGAGGGGCAATCGCAGCCAACATTTTTAGGGCGCGGGAATTATTACTTGAACGAGCTGGGAATTGCGCTGATTTATCCCAACGTGCGCGGCTCGACTGGTTACGGCAAAACCTTTTCGCTGATGGACAACGGCTTCAAGCGCGAAGACACCTACAAGGACATCAACGCACTGTTTGACTGGGTGGGAACCCGGCCGGATCTGGACGCCGATAGAATTGCGGTGACGGGAGGCAGCTACGGCGGGCACATGACGCTGGCGGTTTCGACCTTTTACAGCGACCGCATACGGTGCTCGGTGGACGTGGTGGGCATGTCCAACCTGGTGACGTTCCTGGAGCACACGGAAGGTTACCGCCGGGATTTGCGGCGGGTGGAGTACGGGGACGAGCGCGATCCGAAGATGCACGAGTTCCTGGAAAAGATCGCGCCCATGAACAACACCGAGAAGATCAAAAAGCCGATGCTGGTGGTGGCCGGAAAGAACGATCCGCGCGTGCCGGTGACGGAATCGGAGCAAATCGTGAAAGCGCTGAAAAAACAGGGCACTCCGGTGTGGTACCTGATGGCCAAAGATGAGGGCCACGGGTTCCGCAAGAAGCAGAATCAGGATTTTCAGTTTTATACGACGATAGAATTCTTGCAAGACTTTTTGCTGAAGTAGCGAACGCGTTTGCGATGTGTGAGTTTCTCTTGCGCCTATCGCTTACAACGGAATGTTTCCGTGCTTTTTGCGCGGATTGATGTCGCGCTTATTTTTGAGGGCACGCAACGCGGTAATGATGCGCGCGCGGGTGTCGGCGGGCTCGATGACCGCATCGATGTAGCCGCGCTCGGCGGCCACGAAGGGGTTGGCGAAGCGCTCCCTGAATTCCTCGATTTTTTCCTGCCGCAAAGCTTCGCGGCTTGATTCGGGAGCTTTATCAAACTCGCGTCTGTAAACTATATTCACGGCGCCTTCCGGACCCATCACCGCGATCTCCGCGGTGGGCCAGGCAAAATTTGCGTCGGTACGCAGATGCTTGCTGGCCATCACGCAGTAGGCTCCGCCGTAGGCTTTGCGGGTAATCACGGTGATCTTCGGCACTGTGGCTTCCGCGAAAGCGAATAAAAGTTTCGCGCCGTGGCGAATGATGCCGCCGAACTCCTGCTGAGTGCCGGGAAGAAAACCCGGTACGTCCTCAAACGTGATCAACGGAATGTTGAAGCAGTCGCAGAAACGCACGAAGCGCGCGCCTTTCACCGAAGCGTTGATGTCCAGCACACCGGCGAGGAAAGAAGGCTGATTGGCGATGAAGCCCACGGGCCTCCCATCCAGGCGGGCGAAGCCGACCACCATATTTTTGGCGAAGTGTTCGTGCACCTCGAAAAAATATCCGTCATCGACGATGCCATGGATGGCGTCCTTGATGTCGTAAGGCTGTTGCGGATCGTCGGGCACCAAAGTGTTGAGCGATTCGTCGCGGCGTGTGGGCGAATCGTTAGAAGCGCGGCGCGGGGCATCTTCCAGGTTGTTGGACGGCAAGAAGCTCATCAACTCGCGGATCATCACCAGGCAATCGGCGTCATCGCGGGCAATGAAGTGGGCAACGCCGCTCTTTTCATTGTGGGTCAACGCTCCGCCCAATTCCTGCTTGGAAACTTCTTCGTGCGTGACGGTCTTGATCACGTCGGGACCGGTGACGAACATGTAGGAAGTTTCGCGGGTCATAAAAATAAAATCGGTGATGGCCGGCGAATACACCGCACCGCCTGCACACGGACCCATGATGGCGCTGATCTGCGGAATCACGCCACTGGCCAGTGTGTTGCGCAGAAAAATATCGGCATAACCGGCCAGTGAAGCGACGCCTTCCTGAATACGCGCGCCGCCAGAGTCGTTGAGGCCAATCAGCGGCGCGCCGCCGCGCATGGCCAGCTCCATGATCTTGCAAATTTTCCGAGCGTTAGCTTCCGAAAGCGAACCGCCAAAGACGGTGAAATCCTGGGCGAAAACATAAACCAGCCGCCCATCGATGCGACCGAAACCGGTAACGAAGCCGTCGCCCGGCGGGCGCTGCTCTTCCATTCCAAAATCGACGCAGTTGTGGCGCACAAATTTGTCCAGCTCCTCAAACGTGCCTTCATCGAGAAGCAGGTTGATGCGTTCGCGGGCGGTGAGTTTGCCCGCTTTATGTTCGCGCTCGCGGCGTTCCGCGCCTCCGCCTGCTTCGGCTTCGGCGGATAATTTGCGGAGTTCTTCCATGCGGCCGTTATGTTTGGATCTGAGAACTGGGAAGGTTTTTTTTCTTCTCAGGCAAGCGGCCCTCCCGCGAGCGCGGTTCCTTTTTTGCCGAAAATGCGAACTGCCAGGTGCGTGGCCATCCACACCGTGCCTAACAACAGCACCACACCGAGCAGCAACTCCGCAGTAATCGCGACGGCGCGCTGCACCGGAGAAGCAATCGCGGTGATGTAGACCGTGGTCTGCACCAGGATAAACATCGCGCCAAGGCTCATGGCCACGATCAGCACAGTAGTAAAAATGGAAGCGAGAATCATTTTCATGGGATGGAATTTGCTTCAGGCGTCACACGCACAAGGATAACGCAACTAGCCGCATCTGAGGCTTTGGCGATGCATCTGGAGAACACACTCAGCAATACTCTGAAGCAGGCAAGTTCAGCGCAGTCCGGACCAGTCGTCGGCCACTAGAATGGAATCGGTAGGATTTGCAGGGTCATATTTCACACTGGCGGGCTGGCCGGCAACCAGCCGTTCGAAACGTATTTGCCCTTCGAGGCCGGTGATGTCCTGCGCAGTGTGATAGGTGACCCCGGATATCGCGTAACTATACGAGACCAGATGACGCCGTTGCTTGTCAGCGAGCGGAGCCGCTTTCGAACCGAACAGGGCTTTGCGTTCCGCCACCGGCTCAGGCGCGTGCTCGGCAAGCTCCACGACCTGGCCTTCGGTGATGCGCCCGATTTGATTCAAATGCAGGCGGCGCTTGCGTTCGGTGGCCTCGGGATTTTCTGCGGGGCGAAAAAATGCGTAACCGATCATGGCAATCGCGGCCACAGCGGCGACGGCCATCGCAAGAATCACATTCAGGTCAAGAAACAGAAATCTCAACGCGTTAACTCCGCTTACCAAAGGTTCACCAGGGATCCGAGGTATCCACGGTAACAGGATGAATGGCAGCGGCACAGCGGCCACCGCCGGATAACCCTCACGCGCGTATTTTAACCGGAATCGACGTGTGCCGCGAAATTACGGCTGAGGAGCATGCACCGGATTACGCAACACACCAATACCACCGACTTTCACTTCAACCACGTCACCGGTATTAAGTGGACCAACTCCAGCGGGGGTTCCCGTGGCGATCACGTCGCCGGGCTCCAGGGTCATCATCTGCGAAATCCAGCGAATCAGAAATGCCACTGGAAAAATCATCTGCGAGGTATTGGCCGATTGGCGAACCGCGCCGTTCACGAAGGCTTCCACAACGACGTTGGCGGGATCGATCTCGGTTTCAATGTGCGGTCCGAGGGGGCAAAACGTGTCAAACCCTTTTGCGCGCGTGAACTGCACATCTCTTTTTTGAAGATCGCGCGCGGTCACGTCGTTCACACAGGTGTAGCCCAGCACGTAGTCGGAAGGATCGACAGCTTCCGCCAATTTGAGAACAACGCTTGCCCATCACCACCGCAAGCTCGCATTCGTGTTCCACCTGTTTCGAATAGAGCGTCAAAACGATGGGGTCTTCAGGGCCGATCACCGATGACGGAGGCTTCAGAAACATACAGCGGCTCTGTTGGGACGTCATTGCCAAGCTCCGCCGCGTGCGCGGCATAGTTGCGGCCGATGCACACGATTTTGCCGGGCTCGGCCGGCGAAAGCAGGCGCACATCCTCTAGCGGCCAGATACGCGTGCCTTGCGACCATTGGCCCCACGGCGCTCCGGAAATTTCACGAACGTGTTCTTCGTCGATCAATCCGTAAAGCGCAGAGACAGGCTCCGAGGAAGCGGAACGGCTGGGAACGAAGCGGCAAAATTTCATTCGGGATTCAACTCGCTCAGTGGCGCGGCGGTGGCAAATGCGCGGCGCGCGCTTTCCAGATACAGGTTCCAATCCAGGAGAGCGTCGCGACGATCAGGTAAATCACCGCGCCGATCATGAAAACCTGGAAGGTGCTGTACCAGTCGCTCAAAGTCCAGAAAAACAAACTCAATGTCCGGTAGGTGAGGCTGAAAATACTCCAGGCCAGCAGGCTGGAGATCAGCAAATTTCCCGGCTCGCGGAAGAAGCGCAAGACCGGCAAAAACGCCAGGAAGCTGATAATTGCAGCGGCCGCAAGATTCCGCTCCATGGAGATATGGTCGAAAATCCGTAGACTGTTGGCCAGATAAGTCCACGCGCTCAACGCCAGCGACAAACCCACGCCGACGACCACGCCGGTACGCACGGCCGAATCACTGAACATGTGCAGCGGTTGATGCGTGCGAATTTGCGGACGAGTCAACATGACGAAAAATGACCCAGCTATATAACCCCAAATTACGGCGAAGGTTGCACGATTTCCACCGATACCGGCGGGCTCGGCTCGCTTTCATTTCCAGCGCGGTCGACGGCCGCAACTGTATACCAGTAGCTATGCGCGGGCTGTACAGAGGTATCACGATACGCCGGTGTGGGCAACAAGTCTGGTGTGAGCAGGTGTCCCTTGGTGTCCTGCTGCTCGCTCCGGTAGACGCGGTATCCCGCAAAGTCCGGCTCCACGTTGATCGACCAGGAGAGATCAACAAGCAGCGCGCCTTCGGTTTCTCCCGGTAGCACAGCGGCCGCCAGCGCTTGCGGCACCGCCGGCGGAAACGTGTCGCGAGGCTCGACGATGGCCGGAGTGGAGTCCGAGGATTCCCGCGGCGCGCCATCGATGTTGATCACGCTGCGAACAACGTAGGCATAGGTCTTGCCAAATTCGAATGCTTTATCGGAGTAGGAATTTTCCGCCTGGGAAGCGAGCAGTTGGAGCTTGCCGGTCAGGGACAACTGCGAAACGTCGCGCCTGGCGGCTTCCGCGGTGACATCATCCAGTTCCGCGCGGTAGATGTCGTATCGCGGCGAGCCTGCGAGCGGCTCGCCGGCCGAGGTGCGATCTGTCGCTGCCCAGCTCAGGTTAATCGCCGTCTCGGTGACGTGAATTTCGATGGCGGCGACGTGCTCGGGCACGCTAAACACCGGGACAGTTATTACATTGGAATTCGCGGAGGCGCGTTTTTGCGACATACGAGTGCGGACCGCGTAGGTGACGATGCTTCCAGGATGCGCTCTAGTTTCTTGCGGCCAGAGCGGATCGGTGAATTGAAATTTGTCGGCGACGATATATTTTTCAGCCAGCGAGCCGGGGATGGTGTCCACGACGCGCAGCGATTTCAAATCCGGCGCGCCGCCGGGTTTCACCGCGCCGCGGAGAATCTCAACCGCCGGGTTGAAAACCAGTCGATCGCCGCCGCTGGACCTGGCGGGCATGGTAAACGTGAGTTGCACTCCATCTCCAGCTTGGTGCGCGGCGAGGTCGCTGATGGTGGTGGTGACCAGTGGCGAGCGGGCCGTTGGTTCTCCCGGAGCGCCACAACCGGCAATCACTAGAAACGCCAGACTCATTGAGAGAACGATTGCGAAACTCGCGCTCACTGGCCATGAGAGTTTCGTGGGCGGGATGCTCACTCGATGGAGTCTCCGTATGGGAGTCAAGTTGAACTAAAGGATGTAGCGGCTGAGGTCCTGGTTCTTGACGATGTCGGCCAGCTGTTTCGAGACGTACGCCGCGTCGATCTTGACATTCTTTTTCTTTAGGTCTGGCGCCTCGAAAGAAAGCTCGTCGAGAACTTTTTCCAGAATGGTATGCAACCGGCGCGCGCCGATATTTTCGGTCTGCTCGTTGACGCTAGTGGCAAAGCGGGCGATGGCCGCGACGGCATCGTCGGTGAAAACCAGTTTCACGCCTTCGGTTTCGAGCAGCGCCACGGATTGCTTGAGCAACGCGTTCTTGGGCTCGGTCAGGATGCGGATAAAATCCTCTTCCTTCAACGATTGCAGTTCCACGCGAATCGGCAGGCGGCCTTGCAGCTCAGGAATCAGATCGGACGGCTTGCTGACGTGAAACGCGCCCGCCGCGATAAACAAAATGTGGTCGGTGCGAATCATTCCGTAGCGGGTGTTGACGGTGGTGCCTTCGATGATGGGGAGAATGTCACGCTGCACGCCTTCGCGTGAAACGTCGGGGCCATGCCCGGACTCGCGCCCAGCAACCTTGTCGATTTCGTCGATGAAGATGATGCCCATCTGCTCGGCGCGCTCGACCGCCGTGCGCGTCACCTGGTCCATGTCGAGAAGCTTGTTTTCTTCTTCCTGGATCAGGTATTCGAAAGCGTCGGCCACCGACATTTTGCGCTTTTTTTTCTGCTGCCCGAACATGCCGGAAAGCATGTCCTTGATATTGACGTCCATCTCCTCCACGCCTTGATTGGAAATAATCTCGAAGGAAGGCGTGGAACGCTCGCGAACCTCGATATCGACCATGCGCTGGTCCAGTTTTCCTTCGCGAAGCTGGACGCGCAATTTTTCGCGGGTGCGCTCCGTTTGTTCCCGCGCTGCGGCGGTATCAGCTTCCCTGACTGTAGTCGTGGGAGCCGACGAAGGCGGAAGCAGAAGATCGAGAACGCGTTCTTCGGCGGCGTGCTCGGCGCGGTCGGCCACTTCGTCGAGTTTTTCTTCGCGGATCATGTCGATGGAAGTTTCCACCAAGTCGCGAACCATGGACTCCACATCGCGGCCCACGTAACCGACTTCCGTATATTTCGAGGCTTCCACCTTGACGAACGGGCAGCCGGCCAGCCGCGCCAGACGCCGCGCGATTTCCGTTTTACCCACGCCGGTGGGGCCGATCATCAGAATATTCTTGGGCAGGATGTCTTCGGCGATTTCCGGTGGAAGTTTCTGGCGGCGCACGCGATTGCGCAGCGCCACCGCTACGGCGCGCTTGGCCGCATTTTGCCCCACAATGTATTTATCCAGCTCGACCACGATTTCCCGCGGGGTCATGTCGTCGAGCGCGGGAAGCAACTCCGGATCCCCGGCTGGCACCGCTCCGTTGGCGCCTGGAATGTATACGATTTCTTTGTCTGATTTTGACGGCATCAAATCCTTCTGGTCGAATTCCTTCTATTCCCTGATTCTATCTTTTCGCCAATCCGCATCCGAAATGGCCCGATTGATTGGATGCAAGTACGACCGATTACGGTCAAAGATTCGCGCTGCTAGATTTCCTCGACGGTGAAATTGTTATTTGTATAGATACAAATCTCGCTGGCGATGCCCATGGCTTCCAGCGCCAGTTCCTTGGCACTCAACTTGGAGTGCTTTGCCAGAGCCCGCGCCGCGGCCAGCGCGTAAGAACCGCCGGAGCCGATCGCCACCATGCCGTCGTCAGGTTCGATTACATCGCCGTTGCCGGAGAGAATGAAAGTGCCCTTGGTATCGGCGACGATCAGCAAGGCTTCCAGATGACGAAGCGCGCGGTCCTTGCGCCATTCCTTAGCCAGTTCCACCGCGGCTTTTTGCAGATTGCCGGAATGTTCCTGCAGCTTGCCTTCAAAGCGTTCGAACAAAGTGATGGCGTCGGCGGTCGATCCCGCGAAACCAGCGATGACTTTATCGTTGTACAGCCGGCGAGTCTTGCGCGCGGTGTGTTTCATCACGTGATCGCCCATGGTCACCTGTCCATCGGCGATGAGCGCCACTTTACCCTCTCTGCGCACGCACAGAACGGTAGTTCCGTGCATCCGTGGGGTCCCCTGTGAATTCGGCATCCCGACATTATACCGCTGACCACCTTCCGCTCCCTAAAATCGTGATCGTTGGAAGAATGCATGCGCTGAGAGATCGTCTACTTATAACCGTGCTGCTAGCGCGGAAGCATTGCGGTGGGCGATGGCCTCGATGGTGATCATCGGATTCACGCCGGAAGCGCTGGGGAACGAAGATCCGTCCATCACACAAATATTGCGCGCCTCCCAGGTTTCCCCCTCAGGATTTGTCGCCGAGTTGTTTGAGGAATCGCCGAGCCGCGCCGACCCCATGATGTGAAACGCAAAAAGCGCGACGCGGCCGGAATCCCAGCCCGCTGAATCCATCGATTGCGCAAAGGATTCGATCGAGCCGTTGCGGCCCGGTTCGAACGCGCACCACTTGGCATGCGGCGAAAATATCGTGCGGGCGCCGGCGGCTTCCAGGATGCGCGCAGCGGAAATGAACCCGTGCCGCAGGTGGCCGCGATCGAATTGCGACAGCGCATAATGCGCAACTGGATTGCCCTGCGCATCGATGGTGACGCTGCCGCCGTCGCGATCGCGCAGCAGAACACCAATGCCCATGGTGTTCGAAAGCCGCTGCAAAAAAGAACGGTGCTGCGCCGGGTCGCGCCAGGGCAAGGCAGCCATGGCAATCACTGGCTGCAGCGCGGTGGTTTCATATTTGACGCCATAATTTCCAGTAAGCGAGCGATGCTCATCAGAGTAAATGGCCTGCATGGTGCCTTCCCATGGGCGGATGTCTTCGTCAAACACTCCGCACACGTTGGAAACCGGATGCAGATACAGATGCTTGCCGATGTGTTCATTGCTGAGGCCGGAGCGGAGCAGCAGCGCCGGCGAGTGAATCGCGCCGCAGGTCACCACCACCGCTTTGCAGCGGATGGAAACGCTATGGCCGCTTTTCGAAATAGCCGCAACGCCAGCGGCGCGTCCTCCTTCGATCAGAATTTTCTGCGCGCGCGTTTCGGTAAAGATCCGTGCGGAATTTCTCTGCGCGTCGGCGAGCCAGGTTTTTGTGGTGGACTGCTTGGCGCCCACCGGGCACCCCACGCCACAGTAGCCGCAAATTACGCCTTGCTCGCAGCCGACCACGTTGCGCGGCATGGCGTCGACGTGCCAGCCAAGCGAGCGCAAGCCGCGCTCCAGAATTTGTTCGCGGTGAGAAACGCGATTGTGATCCCGGTTCACGCACAGCCGCTCGCACACCGCGTCGAGACTCTTCGTGTATTCGCTGCCCGCAAACCACGGGACCCCCGCGGCGGCCCACTCCGCGCGAATATCGTCCGGCGTTCGAAATGAAGTGGTGTAGTTGACCACCGTTCCGCCGCCAAGGCATTCTCCAGCCAGCAAGCCGACGCTGTGATCGGCCGTTGCCGCCGCGCCGCCTTCGGCATACAGGCGCTGGTAGCCACCCAGCTCCGCGCCATCGAAATCGGCATCGTCGTAATATCCGCCGGCTTCAATGATGATCACATCTTTTCCAGCTGCGCCCAGAACAGCGGCCGCAGTGCCGCCTCCCGCTCCCGAACCGATAACGCAAACTTCACAAGAAAGCTGTGTGTCCTGCCGAGGAATGTTGACGGTCAACGCGGGCGAAGAAGTATTTCTTTGAATTCGCGGCGGGCCGGGATAACCAATCTTGCTCCACACCGGAGTCGGCGCGCCGTTCAAACGCGGCAGCATTACATACAGGTAGGAAACCGCTTTGCGCAAAGCCTGAAAAGCGGCGCGCCGCCGGCCAAGCGAGCTCTCTGCCCAGGACAGCAACACGCGGACCCTCGCCTCTTCGGAAAGCGCCGTGAAGCGCGACGCACGGCCAATAGAAAATAAGGTGTGCAGCGGCGAGTTCCAGAAATCGAGCAGCTGCAGAAATTGTTTGCGGTCGTCAAGGCGCGGATTCAAGTCCATGGCGTCGGCGATGGCTTTTGGAACGCCAAGCTCCGATGCCGAAGGCCAACCGTCCGCAGCAGGCGCAAAGGTGTCACAGATAGCTTGCAGCGAGCGCTGCTGGCGTAGCGTCAATTTCATCGGGAGCGACAGAGTAACAAATGGAGGTGACGATTCGAAAGGAAGAGCAGCCAAAGAGGCGAGCAGCGACGGTCAGTCCCGGGCGTTCTTATATTTCTCGCGATCTTTCTTGTTGCCCACTTCCGCATAGCGCCTTTCCAGCGCGGCCCTGGTGAACGTGTCTTCTGGGAAATTGGGATTAAACGTACACGTGTCATAAAAAGCTTGATAGTAGCGGCGCCCGTCCCGTTCCCGCGAAACCTGCATGGCCACCATCACGTCGTCTTTTCGCCGGTAGTTGGTGTAGATGGTAGTTTCTTCGGTGCGTTCGTTCATCTCCTGGTTGACGCTGCTCACCACACTTCGAAGCAGCAAATGCGTAGAACGAGCTACCGCCAGCCGCAGAGTGCTGTCGGGTCCGGGCACTTCCACCCAGTCGGCCTCCAGCATGTCCACGATGCCGCGCCCGGCGTAATGCAGATTTAGAGCCGGGTCGAGAAGCCTGCGGCGCAGCAGGTTATCTACGCTGTTGGTCATCAGCGCCTGAAAATCGGAGACGGCGGTCACCGGCGCCTCACTGACGCCCGCGCGGTCCATCGTCCAGCCCTGGTCACCGCTGTAGAGGTCGATGATGTTGCGTTTCTTGGAGTAGTCGATGCGATGCTTGTCGGGGTATCGCCAGTAATCGTAGAAATCGATATACCCTTCCATCTCGCCGCTGTGCCCGATTTTCGCGCGGCGGCCGTCGCATTCCCGCTCGCGGACTTCGAGATAGGCTGGTCCACCGAGAGCGTCGACTAATTGATTGAGAATTTCGCGGGCCTTGGCGACGTTCTGCTCCGGCATCATGGTGTCCGGATTTTGCGCCAGGGATGCAGCGGTGGTGGCGGGTGTTACGGTTGGCAACAGGTAAGGCGCACTCAAAAGAACAATCGTGCATACGAGGCTAGCCGAGACACCGGGAAACTTCAGCCGCACAAGACCGAACCTCCATTTACATTGATGATCTCTCCGGTCATGAAGTTGGCCAGGTCCGAAGCCAAAAACAGGATGGGCCCGGCAATTTCTTCCGCGGTAGCTGCGCGGCCCAGCGGAATCGCCGCGGCCACCATTTTTTGTCCCGCTTTGGTCTCCAACACGGCGTTGGACATGTCGGTAGCCACCCACCCTGGCGCCACGGAATTAACAAGGATGTTATGGCGCGCAAGCTCACTGGCCAGCCCCTTGGTCAGGCTGATGATTCCGCCCTTCGACGCGCCGTAATGGCTGTGAAACGATTCGCCGCGCTGCCCCGCCGTGGAGCTGATGGGAATAATTTTCCCCGACTTCTGCTTGATCATGTGCGGCACGGCAAAATGTATGATGGAATACACGCTGGTCAGGTTGACGCGAATCATCTCGTCCCATTGCTTCTCGGTCATTTTTTCAATCGGCAGGTCGTCGTTGTTCCATACCCCGGCGTTGGGCACTACAATGTCCAGCCGCCCCAGCCTGGCGATGGCGAAATCCACCAGTTTTTTATTGTCGGCATGGCGGCCCACGTCGGCTTTGAAGGCTTCCACGCGCGTGCCGTGCTTTCTGGCGTCCGTCTCCACCTGCATCGCGGGTTCTTTGGCTTTGTTGTAATTGAAAACCACGTCCGCGCCGGCCTGCGCGAAAAGTTTTACCGCCGCGGCGCCGATGCCCCTGGAGCCGCCGGTGATCAGTGCCGCTTTGCCCGCCAATGAGATCATCTGTCCCCCGCCAAATTAAACCTGAAGCAAAAGATCGTGTCCGGCCTGAATTCGCTGATCTAAACTTTGTGCGCCACCGCGTTCCGCGATTGCTTCGACGAAGCGATGAAATCGCGAAACAGGCTTTCCGAAAAGGCGTCGCCGAACATCCGCTCCGGATGCCATTGCACACCCACAACCCAGTTCGAATCGCCCGTCCATTCCACTGCTTCGATGGTGCCGTCCGGCGCGTGCGCGGTGACATGCAGACCTTTGCCGACGCGCTCCACGGCCTGATGGTGCGAGCTGTTCACCTGGGTTTCTACTCCGGCTGCAATTTTGGCCAGCCGGCTGGCGTGGTCCAGCACCGCCCCATGAATCGGGTCAGCTTCAGGCTCAGGGACGATGTCGTGCTTGGTGTGCGCGATAGGTGTGTCGGTTTCCTCGCGCAGGTCCTGGATCAGCGTGCCCCCCAGATAGACGTTTAAAAGTTGGCAACCGTAGCAAATGGCCAGCACCGGTTTCTTCTCGCTGAAAGCGTGTTTCAGGATGGCGCGATCTGTCGTTTCGCGCGGCGCATCCGGCGGCGCGGATTTGCCGCGATTTACGGAGCCATATTCGGCGGGCGCCACATCGGCGGGGCTGCCCGGCAAAACGAAAGCGTCCAGGGTCGGCAATTCCTTTTGAAGCTGGGCCGGGTCCACCAGGGAGAGCAGCACCGGCTCGCCTCCCGCGGCGCTGACGGCATCCTCATAATTCTTTACCTTGGCGCGATTGTTTTCCGCTTGCTCCGCGGACGTTCGCCAGGGAATGCCTACGCGGGGCCGTTGTAATGTTTGGGGAGGCATGTGGAGCCACTGAATCCTAGCATCCCGGCGAGAAGGGCAGCAACCCGGGGTGTTTGCGGGCAGGCCAAATTGGACTGGCGCGTGGAAAACCTGTTTAAGCGGTGCGGGATTGGCTGGTGCCTGCGCATTGCGGGCTGCCATCAGTATCTAGGCAGAATTCAGGCTGTTGGAAGAACGCTGGCAACGCGCGCAGGTTGGAGGAAAGCTCCTCATAAGACCCGGCGCACAGGGTGACGTGGCCCAGCTTGCGGCCCGGCCGCGGCGATTTGCCGTAAAGATGCAGATGAGCACCCGGAATGGCCAAAATCTCTGCGATGGCGGGAGTTTCGCCGATGAGATTGAGCATGGCCGCAAAACCGGTGGCTTTCGTCGAGCCCAGGGGAAAATCCAGGATGGCGCGCAGGTGATTCTCGAACTGACTAGTGATGGCGCCTTCGATGCTCCAGTGGCCCGAGTTGTGGACACGCGGCGCCATTTCATTGGCCAGCAGGCGGCCGTCGCATTCGAAAAACTCAATAGCCAATACGCCCGCGTAGCCGAGCGATTCCAGTACTTTTCTGGCGAACTCTTCGGCCTGGGACTGCAGCGCAGCATCCAGCGCGGACGCGGGAGCAATGGAAAGCCGCAGGATTCCGCCGTGGTGGCGGTTTTCCACCAGCGGGTAGAACGCCGTGTCGCCATTGCGGGCGCGCACGCCCAGGATGGAGAGTTCTCGCGTGAAGGAAATAAATCGCTCCAGGATAAACGGCGCGGTTTCGCGCCCGCCAGCCGCTCCGTTGGAGCCAGCTGTACCGGCGAAGACCTCTCCAATTTCTGTCTTGAGCTTGGCGACGTCGGCTGCGGACTGCAGCATCCACTGGCCCTTGCCGTCATAACCCAGGCGGCAGGTTTTCAACACGGCAGGCAAGCCGATTTTCGCTACGGCCGCATCGAGCGCCGCCAAATTGTGGATGGGCGCGAACTCCGTGGTGGCGATTCCCAATTTGCGGAACAGCGCCTTTTCCTGCAGCCGGTCTTGCGCAATCTCCAGAGCGGCGGGCGGCGGAAAAACCGGTACGCGCTCCGCAAGAAACCGGGTGGCGGACACTGGCACGTTTTCAAATTCGTAGGTAACCAGCTCCAGCCCTGCCGCAAATTTTTCAAGCGCGGCCTCATCGCCAAAATCGGCGGTGACCCGCTGCGCGATGCGCCCCACCGGCGCTTCCGGCGAAGGATCGAGAAAACGGAAGCGCAATCCCAGCGGATAGCCCGCCAGCGCCAGCATGTATCCCAGTTGGCCGCCGCCCAGAATCCCGATGGTCACGCCGATTTCCTCTTGCGGGGGCGTGCGGCGCGGTGCTTTTTCGGTCGCGCAGCAACCGAGGGATCGGGAGCGGCGAGGACCCGATTGGTTTGCATTTTGCGGAATTTGCGCAACGATTCACGAATGGCAGGGTGCTTGATGCCCAGAATGGCCGCCGCCAGCAGCGCGGAATTGATCGCGCCAGATTTGCCAACCGCCAGCGTGCCCACCGGAATGCCGCCCGGCATTTGCGCGATGGAGAGAAGAGAATCCAGTCCTTTTAGCGCCTTCGACTCGACGGGCACTCCCAGGACCGGCAGCACTGTCTTTGCGGCAGTCATGCCCGGAAGATGCGCCGCGCCGCCCGCTCCGGCGATGATTACTTCGATTCCGCGCTTTTCCGCGCTGGAAGCGTACTCGAACAGCAAGTCCGGCGTGCGATGCGCGGAAACCACGCGCCTTTCATGCGGAATGCCCAGTTCCGCCAATGTTTTCGCCGCGTTCTCCAGCGTCTCCCAATCGGAAGTGGAGCCCATGATCACGCCCACCAGCGGCCGGTTGTTCGGCTTACTCTTTGCTGTGCGCGGCTTGGATTTTTTACGAGGCATCTTGCGAATCATCCCGCCTGAGAATCTGCTGCGAATCCGGTCGTTTCCAACGTTTCGTCTGGTGAGGCCGATATTCTACGGTGTTTTGGAGTTTGCGGCGACCTGTGCGCGGGTTTTCCAGTAGCCGCGTAGTTGGCCCACCAAATACAAAGAGCCGGTGATGAAAATCACGTCTTCGGGCCGGGCGCTCGCTACCACGTGGTCCAAAGCTCGTTCGGCATCAGAAATCGTCTGGGAATGTTGCGCGTGGTGGCCGGCGATCTCCGCCAACTGCTGCGCGGAAATCGACCGCGGTGTGCGCGGTTCGGTGATGACCACTTCCGCGGCCAGAGGAAACAGCTGCCCGGCGACTTCGTCGACGGACTTGTCGCGAAGCGCGCCATACAGCAGCCAGATTTTGCGCCCTGCAAAATTTTCCGACAGAAAAGCAGCCAGCTCGCGCGCGGCCGAAGGATTGTGCGCGCCATCCAGGTAAATGTCGGGGCTGGATTGCAATTTTTCAAGGCGCCCGGGCCACACCGTGCCGGCGATTCCGGCGGCGATGGCGTTGTCGGTAATGGCTAGCCCCCGTTCAGCTAGGAGGCGCGCGGCCGCGAGTGCGTTGATCGCGTTCTGCACCTGAAAACGCCCTGGCAGCGACGGCGCGATATCCAACGACCAGCCCGACGCCGTTTCCACAATGTTCGCCGCGAACAAGCCGGCGAGCCTGGGTTTTCTGCGCCGGGGCTGCCGCGCGCGCCTTCTCGTGAATTTGATATGCCACCAGGGCTTCGACCACCGGGCAGGCCAGCTCCTTGCGCGCGGCCGAGAATGACTTCGCGCGCTTCCGGATGCTGTTCCGCGACGACCACCGGAATTCCGGGCTTTAGAATCCCAGCTTTTTCCGCGGCGATTTCCGCCAGCGAATGGCCCAGAAAATTTTCGTGGTCAAAATCGATGCGGCGTAATGATCGTGACCGCCGGCAACAGAATATTCGTGGCATCGAGGCGCCCGCCCAGTCCCACCTCGAAAATGGCGAAGTCCACCCGCTGTTGCGCGAAGTATTCGAACGCCATGGCGGTCACACATTCGAAATAGGTAGGATGCGCGCGCAGTTGCCCGTCGGCGAGCAGCTCCTCGATGACTTTCGTGAATGCGCGTAAATACGCGCGGCAAATGCTTCATCGCCAATCTCTGCGCCGTCGACGCGAATGCGTTCGTTGATTCTTTCCAGATGCGGCGAAGTGTTCAGCCCGGTGCGCAATCCCGCACGCCGGAGGATGGATTCGAGAAATGCCGCGGTCGATCCTTTGCCGTTGGTTCCAGCGATATGCGCGGTCGGATAAGCGCGGCTGGGATGGCCGAGCCGCTCATCGAGCACGGCAATATTTTCGAGGTTGAATTTCGCGGCGGCCGCCTGCGTGGGCGCAGCCAACTCCCTGCCGAGCGAAAGCAGGTAGTTCACTGCGTAAGCGTAATTCATTTTCAGCGCGGCTTCAGCTGACCAGCAGATCGAGCGAAGTGCTGATGAAGGACTTCAGATCCTTGCGCGGAACGACGGCGTCAAGAAAGCCATGATCCAGCAGAAATTCCGAGCGCTGGAATCCTTCCGGCAATTTCTGCCCGATGGTCTGCTCGATCACCCGCGGTCCGGCAAATCCGATCAGCGCGCCGGGTTCGGCGATATTCAAGTCGCCCAGCATGGCAAAACTGGCGGTAACGCCGCCGGTGGTGGGGTCGGTCAGCAGAGAAATATACGGCAGTTTTTCGTCATCCAGTTTTGCCAGCGCCGCGGAAACTTTAGCCAGCTGCATCAGGCTGATGGTGCCTTCCATCATGCGCGCGCCGCCGGAGCAGGACACCGCGATAAACGGCTGCCGCGATTCAATTGCCAGCTCAATTCCGCGCGTCACCTTTTCGCCCACCACCGCGCCCATCGACCCGCCGATAAATCCAAACTCCATCGCGCAGCAAACCACCGGGCGCCCATTGAGCTGGCCTTCCGCGGTGATCACCGCATCATTCATCCCCAGTTTTTTCCGCGCTTCTTTCAAACGCGCCGCGTACGGCTTGGTGTCGGTGAACTGCAGGGGATCCGTGGAAGTCATGCCCGCATCATGCTCGGTGTAACGCCCGTCCAGTAGCATCTCCAGCCGCTTCTTGGCGTTCATTTTGAAATGAAACTGGCACTTGGGGCAGACAAAAAGATTCACTTCCAGGTCTTTGCGAAAAACAATCGTCCGGCAGGACTCGCACTTCACCCACAGCCCTTCCGTGCGCACCCGGCGCTCTTCGGGCGGAGTAGTCTGCTCGATCGCTTTTTTGTCGCGCTTGAACCAGGTCATAGAGAAAAGCGTCGCCTAGTAGTCGATTCCCCGTTGTGCCAGTATACCCTTCGTGTACGGGTGTTTCACCTCGCGCATCTCGGTGACCAGGTCCGCCAACTCAGTCAGCTGCGGGTGCGCGTTTCTGCCGGTGCAAATCACATGTACGCGCTCCGGCCGTTTTTTCAACGCCTCCGCCACTTCGCCGGCGTCCAGCATCTTGTAGCTGATGGTGTAATTGATTTCGTCGAGGATCACCAGATCATATTTCCCGCTGTAAATCGCGTCGCGCCCTGCCAGCCAGCATTCTTGTGCGAGCTTGATGTCTTCAGGATCGGTTTCCGCCCCGCCAATTTTCACGAAGCCGCGCCCCATCGGTCGAATCTCAAACTTGTCGTCGCCCAGCATCTTGGCGGCGTCCAGTTCTCCGTAGTGCCATGAGCCCTTGATAAATTGCACCATCAAAACACGCATCCCCTGCCCGACGGCTCGAAAAGCGGTTCCCAGCGCGCAGGTGGTTTTCCCCTTGCCGGGCCCGGTATACACGATCAGCAAACCTTTTTCTTCCGGCATACGCGGTCGGTCCTATCCAGCTCGCGGCGGTGGTTGGCGAAACGCAAAGCAGTGTGCGGATTGCTGTCGCAAACGTCAAGAAGGCACAGCCTGGTTCGTCTATAGCAGTTGCAGTCGTTTAACCAGCTCATCGGCAATGCAATGAACGCGGTCCTGCGTGGCCGCCGTCAGCGCGGTTTTTGTTTTCGCGTGCGGATCGGACAACACGATCCACAATCCCGGCCGGTACACTTCGTCATCACCCGGGCAAATCGCGCCCGTCAGTTGCACCAGCTCGAGCGGGAGCGGCGTTGAATGCGTAAAGTCCAGTTTCGCATTTTCGGGAGAGCCTGCCTGAAATGGCGGATGATCCAGCAAATCCATCAGCAC
Source organism: uncultured Acidobacteriota bacterium (assembly GCA_963819625.1). Lineage (GTDB taxonomy): Bacteria > Acidobacteriota > Terriglobia > Acidiferrales > UBA7541 > Acidiferrum. Next base: position 681,424 of record CAWFWY010000011.1, on the reverse strand, counting down.
GCCCCGCGCATCGTCAACCAGGTCGCGAAATCCCTGCGACACGAGGACCGAGTCGATATCGCGCGGCGTAGGGTGCTCCAGTTGATTCAGGTCGTAATCGGGCAGCGGTTTTTCGAGAGGAATCTCGATGGTAGCGGACGGCTGGTTTTCATCGGCAATCACGCGAATAGACATAGTCGCTGCCTCTTGCATGCCAGCTATTTGGGGTAAGCGCTGCCGGAGAGAATGGCGAACGCGCGGTAGAGCTGCTCTGCGAGCATAGCACGGGCCAGTTCGTGCGAATACGTCATGGCGCTGAGTGATAACTTTTGATACGCCTGGCGTCGAATTTCTTCCGGGAAGCCGTCCGAGCCCCCGCACAGAAAAATCAGCTGGCGCGTGCCGCGATCGCGATGTTCGCCCAGCCATTTGGCAAACGCGCGCGAATCCATATTTTTCCCCGCATCGTCCAGCAGCACGATGGTAGAAGGCCGTTCGAAAGCCAGTTTTTTCAGGGCCGCTTCCGTTTCGCGCAACTCGGTCACTTCAATCGGCGCGGAGCGGCTGATGCGCTTTACGTAATCGTCGATGATGGCGCGAACTTCCGGCCGGCGCGTCTTGCCCAGCATCACCAGTCGCAAACGCATTATTTCAAACCGTACTTTTTGCGCTTTTCCAGCAGGGTCTTGCGGCTGATGCCCAGACTGGCGGCCGACTGGCTGATTTTGTAGTGCATGGCCTCAAGAGTCGCGGCGATCACTTCACGCTCCATCTGCTCCAGCGGTCGCAGCCCCGCCGTGTTCCCCGAAACCAGCGCCCGCAGATGTTCGGGAAAGTTTGCGGGCTCAAGCAGCAAGATTTCAGCCGCGGCGCTCGAAGCCTCGGGATCGACGCTATAAAAAACTACGGCCCGCTCCAACACGTTGCGAAGTTCACGCACGTTGCCCGGCCACCCGTACGCCACCAGCATGCGGCGAGTCGCGTCGCTCAACTTCAAATTTGCCCGGTTGTGCATCGCGCCCAGGGAAGCCAGCAGGTATTCGGCCAGCGGCAAAATATCCGCGCGGCGTTCGCGTAACGGCGGCACCGCCAGTGCCAGCACGTTCAGCCGAAAATACAGGTCTTCGCGAAACGCGCCGGCTTTCACCGCCGCCGATAAATCGACATTGCTGAGCGCGATCAGCCGCGCATCGATGCTGATCGTCTCGGTCCCGCCCAGCCGTTCGAAAGTGCGCTCCTGCAACACCCGCAGCAATTTGCCCTGCGTCACCGGCAGCAGCGCGGCAACCTCGTCCAGAACAATCGTGCCGCTGCCGCCCAGCTCGAAGCGCCCCAGCTTGCGCTCCACCGCTCCTGTGAACGCTCCACGCTCGTGGCCAAAAAGTTCGCTTTCCACTAATTGCGGAGGCAGGCTGGCGCAATCAATTTTTAGAAATGGGGCGTCGCGCCGCGGCCCGAGTTCGTGCACCAGCCGCGCAAGATAGTCCTTGCCGGTGCCGCTTTCTCCCGAAATCAGTACAGTGGTCGGTACGGTCGCTACTTTTTCGGCCAGTTGGAAGAGACGAAGCGACGCGGGGTCCGCGAAAATCCACGGCAATCGCTCCGCGGCCATCAGGAAACTGCTTCACCCGGGAAATGTTTGGGATCTTCAGCCGCGCGGCGCACCGCGCTGTCGTGACCAAGGCTTTCCGGCGAATCCGGAATTTCCAGTTTCGGTGTGGATCGCCACAGCCGCTCCAGATCATAATAACGCCGCGCCTGTTCGCTGAAAACGTGCACCACGAAACTTCCGAAATCCAGCAAGGCCCACTCGGCGGAGCGTTGCCCCTCGCGATGCCGCGGCGAACGCTGCGCCTCCTTATACAGCTGCTCTTCAACCTCGCCGCAAATGGCCTGCACCTGAGGCGTGCTGAATCCGGTGCAGATCACGAAATATTCCGTGAACGCGCCGATGCCGCTGAGGTCCAGCACGGTGATCCCGCCGGCCTTTTTTTCCTGCGCCGCTTGCACGGCCAGTTGCACACCTTTTGGAAACGATTCTAGGTTCACTGGTATAGCCTTTGTTTCAAAATGTATTCCTCCACACGCGCGGAGACAAGTCCGTGAATCGATTGGCCGCGATGCGCGCGCCGCCGAATATCCGTGGCCGAAATTTCGCTGTTCACATTTTCCAGCAAATAGACGGTACTGCGATGCAGATGCGCCACCACCTGCGAAGGGTGCGCCGCCTCCGTCTCTTTCTTTGGGTCCGGGCGTGCGATGGAGTCCGGCGGAATCACCAGCCGCAGCGCTTCGGGGCGGATACCCGGTCGATTGGCGATGATGAAATCGCACAGGCCCAGCAGCGTCTCGTATTCCTTCCACATGGGAATATCCAGAAACGCATCCGCGCCGATAATAAAAAAAATCTGGTCGCCGTGGCCGTTATAGGCGTGGCGGAAATACCGCACGGTATCCACCGAGTAGTGCAACTGCGCGCCGCTGAAATCTTCTCCAGCTTCCGCAAGCGAAGGAACGAAGTGGGGATGCTCGGTGCACGCCAGCGAAACCATCGCAAAGCGGTGCGGGAAGGGCGCCAGGTGCTGCTTCAGCTTGTGCGGCGGCCGGCTCGCGGCGATGAAATGAATTTCGTCGAAATTAAATCGCCGGTCCGCCAAGCGCGCAATCGCTAGATGGCCGTTATGAATCGGGTCAAACGAGCCGCCGAAAATCGCGATGCGGCGCGGATGGTGCTTTGCGGCGGTGCGGTGGGCCTGCGCGGTGGTCAATGCTTCTCCGGAAATGAACTCGGCGGCCTGCTTGCCGCCCAGCCTGCGTGCTGCAATTCGTACTGCAATTCTCTCATGATTCTTCTTCGCCGCTCACCAGCGGCAGGTGCGCCTCGTCCTCGGCCTTGTGATGTGCCGAAGCCGCCGGTGGATGCATCGCGGCACCTCCATCCGCATCTGCATCCGCATCTGCATCCGGGTGCGGCAGCACGCGCGGAATCTTATCCAGCGCATCGGCAATGGAGCGCACCAGCTCTTTCACACCTTCACCGGTTGCTGCAGAGATGGAATGAAGCTCCAATCTGTTCTTCGTGCAAAAATCCCGCAGCGAATCCAGACGCGTGCGATCGGTGGTGGCATCCAGCTTGGTGGCCACCACGATCAGCGGCTTTTCCGTCAGCGTTGCACTGAAAGCGCTCAGTTCGCCGGCAATCACTTCATACGAATGCACCGGATCGTCTTCATTCGAATCGCTGGTGTCGATCAGGTGCACCAGCAGCCGGGTGCGCTCGATGTGCCGCAGGAAACGCATGCCCAGCCCCGCGCCTTCGTGCGCTCCCTCAATCAGACCGGGAAGATCGGCGACCACAAACGTGCGCCCCAGTTCCGTTCCGTGCGCACCGGTGCCGCCATCGGCGTTTACCACGCCAAGGTTAGGCTCCAGCGTGGTGAACGGATAATTCGCAATTTTCGGGCGCGCTGCGGAAATCACCGAGATCAGCGTAGACTTGCCCGCGTTCGGATAGCCCACCAGACCCACGTCCGCGAGTAATTTCAATTCCAGCCGTAGATGTCGCTCTTCACCGGGCCGGCCCTCTTCATGCTCGCGTGGAGCCTGGTGCCACGGCTTAGCGAAATGCTGATTGCCGCGGCCGCCGTGTCCGCCCTGCGCAACCAGCACGCGTTGTCCCGGCGCGGCCAGGTCGGCGATGGTCTCTCCAGTTACTCCGTCGAAAATCACCGTGCCGATCGGCACCAGCAGCACCATGTCGTCGCCCGAATGCCCGGTGCAGTTCGAACCTTCGCCGTGACGCCCGCGGTCCGCCTTGAATTCGCGATTATAGCGATAGCGCAGCAGGGTGTTGTCGTTGATGTTGGCTTCCAGGAAAATGCTGCCGCCATTTCCGCCGTCGCCGCCGGAAGGGCCACCGCGCGGAACGAATTTCTCACGGCGAAACGCCACGCAGCCGTTGCCGCCGTGGCCTCCCTTCACGAATATTTTGGCTTCATCGGCAAACACGAAAAATCATTCTCCCTTTTCAGCGAAAAACACATCTCAAAAAACAAAACGGTCCCGGCTAACCGGGACCGCAAAAAATCGCAGACCGAAGTCCGCCTGAATTCATAAAACCATGCCTTCAGTTCGCGACGGGTTTCGCTTCGTCGGCCGGCTTCACGCTGATGAATCGCCCGTGGCGGCCCTTGTCCTCGAAGCTGACAATTCCGGTGACCAGCGCGAAAAGCGTATCGTCTTTGCCCTGCCCCACGTTCACGCCCGCCTGGTGCTTGGTGCCCCGCTGGCGAATCAAAATCGTTCCGGCGTTTACGAACTCGCCGCCAAAGCGCTTCACGCCCAGCCGCTGTCCGTGTGAATCGCGGCCGTTGGTAGAGGAGCCGCCGCCTTTCTTATGTGCCATGATGGAATCCTTTTCGGGGAGCTTGAGAAAGTTCCCGCCGAATCAAATTAAACGAACCAAATTAATTTTTCCGTTGCAGCCTAATTCTGCCGTCACAGCGTGATTTCGCTGACCTGTACCGCCGTGTAATTCTGGCGGTGTCCGCGAGAAATTTTGTATTGATTGGTCTTCTTGAACTTCAACACCGTAACTTTTTTCGACCGCCCCTGCTGCACGATCTTGCCAGTCACTTTGGCTTTCGAAGCATGCGACCCGGAAAGCACCTTCTTGTCCTCAGTGTGCACCGCCAAAACGGAGCCAAACGTCACCGCTTCGCCCACGTCTCCGCTAACCCGCTCAATCCGAATGGTATCGCCCGGCGCGACCCGATACTGCTTGCCCCCGGTTTTGATTACAGCGTACATAAGCCTCCGCCTTCTAAAGACAAACCACAATTATACGTTTTGCGCGCCAACCCCGTCAACGCACGACGGGACGTTTTCTTATGTTTTTGGAACGGCGGCAAGTGCCCCGGTTCTGTTTACCGCTTAGGACAGGTCCGAACCTGTCTTTTTATTAACTTATAATAAGTATATACAACAAGTATAATTGTCTATGACTGGCGCAACCCGACCCGGATATCCCTTGTCCGTAGCATCCTCCTGTACCCTAATTTCTCTCCGTCCCCTCGATTCCCCGGCCATAGCTACACAAACAGAGTGTCTCTTTGCCCTCTTCTTGCAATCGACTGTCTTTGTTTTCAACACTTTCTGGCCTCTTTTGCAAAAACAGGAGGTGGGGTATCCCCGCAATACGGTAACGCGATTCTAAGCGTGGGGATGAGACTTGTCGTAGATATCCATGAGCTGACGGATCGAGGCGTGCGTGTACTTCTGTGTGGTAGAGAGTGACTGGTGGCCGAGCAGCTCCTGAATGGCGCGCAGGTCGGCGCCATCGGCTAACAAATGCGTCGCAAAGGCGTGGCGCAGTGAATGAGGATGCAGATCCCAGTTCATGTTCACCAGGCGCACGTATTTTTTGACGATGCGCCCGACCGAGCGTTGCGTCAGGCGGCGCCCGGTGTAATTCAGAAAGACGGCTTCGCTGTGCGGAGTGGCGCGGCGGCTGGCATAGCCACCGGACGTCTGCAGCAACAACTCTTCGCGCAGCGGCCAATATTTTTCGAGCGCTTGCTGCGCCTTGCCGCCGTAAGGCACGATGCGCTCTTTGTTGCCTTTGCCGGTTACGCGCAGCACGCGCTCTTTTTGATCCATGTCGACGAGATCGAGGCCGGTCAATTCACTGACGCGCAGCCCGGCGGCGTAAAGCAGCTCCAGCAACGCGCGATCGCGCCGCAGCAACAATCCTTCTTCGCGCAATTTCGGTTCGCTGCGCAGCGCCACGGCGTCAATCGCCGGCCAATTTTTCTTCGACCCTGTTTTCTTGCAGGAAAGCGAGCCGCCCATTTCCGCCAGATGATTCAGAAAACCATTCATCTCTTCCGCGGAAAGAATCGAAGGAATACGCTTCGGCAATTTTGGCGTAGGCACGAGCCGTGCGGGGCTTTCCTTGATCATGCCCTCGCGCACGCAATACTTGAAGAACGAACGCAACGCCGCCAGCTTCCGCGCGATGGACGATTTCTCCAGCCCCTGGTCGTGCAGGTGAGCCACAAATTCCCGAATGATGCCGTGGGTGATGGCCGTGAGCGCCGGCAACGCCGCGCCCGGCGGAGTCAAAAAATCCACAAACTGGCGCAGATCTTTGCCGTAATTGGAAATGGTGTGCGGGGAAGAGTTCTTAACCGAAACAAGATATTCGAGGTAACTTTCGATGGCTTGTTTCATGGGCTTACAACTCCCTGTAAAAATCATACTAAAAACTTAGATGTGGGGACGAAACTCCGTGGCTGTATGCCCGGTCGGGAGGGGAATCGTTAAACTTTATTTTGCCGCCACGGGAACGGGCTCTTCCGCGGCGACCACCGGCGGCTGCCCTTCGGGCGCGAGAACTTCCCAGTCGCAACCTTCCTTGATGCAGGTGCGCACCGTGCCGATCTTGGAGCGCTTCTCCACGATGAACGGCGCGCCGCATTTCGGGCAAGGCTCGGCGATGGGCATGTGCGGCGTAGTGAAATCGCAATCCGGGTAACGCGAACAACCGTAGAAAATGCGCGGCCGCCCGCGGCCGCCTTTTCCAGCGCTGCCGCGGCGCACAAATTCGCCCTGATCGCACTTGGGACACTTGATGCCCATGGTGATCGGCCGCGTGTACTTGCACTTCGGATAACCGGAGCAGCCAATAAATTCGCCGAAGCGCCCGTGTTTCTTCACCAGCCCGGAATCGCACAGCGTGCACTTTTCGTCTAGCGGTTCGTCGGGCTGGCGCGCCGTGCGCGTGCCTTCCACCAGGCGCCGCGTGGTTTTGCAGTCGGGATAACCGGTGCATGCCAGAAACACGCCAAAGCGCCCGCGCTTAATGGCCATCTCTTTGCCGCAGTTGTCGCAATACTCGATTTTGTTTTCGTCGCCGGGATTCGCTTCCGGCAGCTCCGGCGAAAGGTCCTCGATGAAATCGCAATCCGGATAGCGCGAGCAACCCAGGAAAAATCCGTGGCGACTGATGCGCTCCAGTAATTCTCCCTGGCCGCATTTCTCGCACTTTTTTCCGGTGGGGATGCCGGCTTTGTAGGAAAGCATTTCGTCGCCGGCTTTATCGAGATCGATTACAAACTTGTCCCAGAACTCGCCGACCGCGGCGCGCCATCCGAGCTTGCCCTCTTCAATTTCGTCCAGCTCATCTTCCAGGCGCGCGGTAAAGGTCACGTCGAAAATATCTTCGAAGCTGCGCACCAGCAGCACGCTGACGCGCTCGCCCAGCATCGTGGGATTAAAGCGCCCCTGGTCCTTCTTTACATATTCGCGATCCACCAGCGTGGAAATAATCGAGGCGTAGGTCGACGGCCGGCCAATCCCTTTTTCTTCCAGGTCTTTCACCAGCGTCGCGTCGTTGTAACGCGGAGGCGGTTCTGTAAAATGCTGGTCGGGACGAATTTTGTCCAGCCGCAATACCTGCCCTTCGGCTACACGAGGCAGGGCGTTGCCTTCGCCGTCATCGTCCTTCTCATCTTCTTCGCGGTCGGCAACCGCTGTGGGAATCTGGTACACCCGCAGGTAACCATCAAATTTCTGCACCGAGCCGTTGGCGCGAAAAGTGTAATCGCTGGCGCTGATATCGATGGTGGTCTGATCGAAAATCGCCGACATCATCTGCGAAGCCACAAAGCGCTGCCAGATCAATTGATACAGCTTGAATAAATCGTCTTCCAGATATTTGCGGACGTCTTCCGGTGCACGCATCGCGTCGGTGGGCCGCACCGCTTCGTGCGCTTCCTGCGCGTCTTTCTTCGATTTGTAATAATTCGGTTTCTCGGGCAGATAATTCGAGCCGAATCGCTCGGGAATCATCTCGCGCACCTGCGCCAGCGCGTCGGCCGACACATTCACCGAATCGGTGCGCATATAAGTGATCAGCGCCACCGAGCCTTCTTCGCCAAGCTCCACGCCCTCGTACAAACGCTGCGCCAGAGACATGGTGCGCTTCGCGGTATAACGCAAACGGTTGTAAGCGGCCTGCTGCAGCTTGGAAGTGGTGAACGGCGGAGGCGGATTGCGCTTTTTCTCGCGCTGCGTGACGTTGGCGACCTGCCACTTGGCATCGCTGACAGCCGCAACAATCTTGTCGGCGGCCTCCTGGTTAGAAACCTCGAGGTCCTCGCCCTTGTGCTTGAAGAGCTTGGCTTCAAACAGCGGCGGGTCACCGGCGTCGAGCATCGCATGGATGCTCCAGTATTCCTGCGGCACGAACGCGCGAATCTGCATCTCGCGCTCGACGATCAGCCGCAGCGCCACGGTTTGCACCCGTCCGGCGGAAAGCCCGCGGCGCACCTTGTCCCAAAGTATGGGAGAAATTTTGTAGCCCACCAGCCGGTCTAATACGCGGCGGGCCTGTTGGGCATCCACCAGGTCGCTATTCACGTCGCCGGCTTTGGCGAATGCCGCCTTGATGGCCTTGGGCGTAATTTCGTTGAACATCACCCGGCGATACTTGGCGCGGTCCGACTTCTTGGTCGCCAGCGTATCGAGCAAATGCTGCGAGATGGCTTCCCCTTCGCGGTCCGGGTCAGTCGCCAGATACACATTGGGGGCCACGTCAGCCGCCTTGCGCAGGTCGGCGATAACCTTAATCTTTCCGGGGATAATCTCCAGCGTCGGCTCGAAGATGTTTTCCGCCGTCACCACCACCGGCTTTGGCGGCTTCTTCTCGTCGACCTTTTCGCCTTCTTTGCCCTTGGCCTTCGTTTTCCGCTTCTTCTTTTTCTTTTTTCCGTTTTCACCGCCGGGCAAAAGGATGCCCAACGTCTTTCTGGGAAGGTCCAGGACGTGTCCCAGCGACGCTTTGACGGTGTATTCGCGCCCCAGATACTTATTGATTGTTTTCGCCTTAGCCGGCGATTCCACAATTACCAGCGAACGAGCCATGTTGCCTTTGTAACTCCGTAATCTTCTGCAGGAAGGGTTGACCGCAGGGGGGTGTGTCCTTCTCGCTACCTTATGCAGATGCGCAGATGGCGCTTGCGGGTGCTTTTTCCCCACTACGCGCGACGCGTTGTTGACCGCAAAATCACTTCTAAATCCCGCTACAGCATTACTTTACTGAATTGTTTGGCCGGCAGTTGCCGAACCACGCTTTTCATCTCCAGATCGAAAAGCGTAGCGAGAACCTCGCAAGAGTTCAAGCCCGAGTTTTCTACCAGTTCGTCGATGTGTCTCGTTTCTTCAACATTTAGCAGCTCATACAGTTTTTTTTCTGAGGCCCCCAGGGCTGCGGTGGCGAGCAGGTTTCGCTGCTCGGCTTCGGGGCGCTCTACCTTTAATAGCGCCGCCAGCGCGAGCCAGGAGCGGGATGCGTCTAGCTCCATCGCGAATCGAGTGTAGGCGTTGTTTACCTACTTGTTAAGTAACAATATGTTACTGGCACGATTAGCGGTCGCTGCCGGTGCGCGGCTGTGCGGAATCTTCCGCCAGGATATTTTCAAGTGTCGTAGTCAGGAGGTCTGCGTCAGTTTCAGAAATAATCAGCGGCGGGCGCAGCTTGATGACATTGTGATGCGGGCCATCAGTACCAGTAAGAATGCCGCATTCGCGAAGCCGGTTCACCACGTACCCAGCTTGCAGCGGCGCAGGCGCGCGAGTCTCGCGATCCAGAACTAGATCAAGGCCCAGAAATAGGCCCGAGCCGCGCACATCGCCGATGATCGGAAATTTTTGTTGCAAAGCATGCAAGGAATTTTTCAGATAGCTGCCGACACGCAACGCGCGGGCTTGCAGTTGCTCTTCTTCCAGAACATCCAGCACCGCCAGCCCCGCAGCGCAGGCGACGGGGTTCCCGCCGAACGTGCTGAAAAATTCCATGCCATTATCGAATGACGCGGCAATCTCCGCCGTGGTGATCACCGCGGCCAGCGGGAAGCCGTTGCCGATGGGTTTTCCGAGTACCACGATGTCAGGAATTACATTTTGCGTTTCGAAGCCCCAGAAGTGCGCGCCTAGCCGGCCGAAGCCAACTTGCACTTCGTCGGCGATGCACACTCCGCCCGCGGCGCGCACGCGCGAATACGCGTCTGCCAGGTAGCCAGCGGGAAAAACAATTTGCCCGCCCACGCTCGGCAGCGTTTCCGCAATGAATGCGGCCACGTCGCGGCCTTCCTTGCGCATGCTTCCCAGAAGTTCGCCGACGCTCGCGGCGTATTTCTCTCCGGCTCGGGCGTCATCACGGCGGTATTGTCCGCGATAGTCATCGGGAAGTGGCGCGACGTGAACCCACGGCTTTCGCCCGCGGCCGCCCGGCCCGTCAAACTTATAAGGACTGATATCGATCAGCGTGGAAGTGTTGCCGTGATAGGCGTGCGTGAGCACGAGGACGTCTTCGCGTCGGGTGTGCGCGCGAGCGAGCCGCAACGCCAGCTCATTTGCTTCGCTGCCGGAATTCACGAAAAAGCACACCCGCAAAGGTTCTGGCAGATGGGCGGTGAGGCGCTCGGCATAGCGATTCACCAAATCGTGCAGATAACGCGTGTTGGTATTCAGCAGCGCCAACTGTTTCTGCGCGGCTTGTACCACGCGAGGATGAGTGTGGCCGACCAGCGGCACATTGTTATAGAAGTCCAGAAACGCGCGCCCTGTTTCATCGTAGAGATGCTGCATCCAGCCATGCACGATTTTCAGGGGCTTCTTGTAAGAGACGCTGAGATTTTTTCCCAGCACAGCACGGCGAGTTGCCAGCGATTCCCGCGGTGAACGCTCCTCGGCCGGAAATCGTTCTTTGGGAATGCCTACTAGCAGATTCGGATCGGGTGAAAGGCTGGTCCAAACCCTGCGCTGCGACGCAAACGCCACTCCGGGAAAATTCGCGCCCAGATCGAGCATATCCAGAATAATTTGAAAATGAAGATGCGGAGGCCACCCTCCGTTTTCATTGACCGTGCCGATACGCGCGAATTTTTCTCCGCGCGCGATGCGCTGACCGATCTTCAGATGCGGGAGAGTGTCAGTCGCGAGGTGGCCGTAAAGAGTAAAAAACTCGCCGTCGTCTTTGACATTGTGTTTAAGAATCACCAGCGGCCCGTAATCGAGAGGTGCCGTGTTATTCGCGAGCACATGCACCACGCCTTCGAGCGGCGCTTGAACTACGGTGCCAGACTCGACAAAAAAATCCATTCCCAGATGAATGGTCCTCCGTTCTTCCAGCGGACCTGCGTCCGCGCCAAATAGTGGCGAAATATAGAGCAATCGCGCTTCGTTGTAGCGGCCAACACCGACGGTGGCGTTCTCCCGGCGCATTTCATCAAAAAGTCGCGGCGTTAACACAGTTTTGTCGGAGTATCGCGGATCGCCACCTAGCATTTGGCTGCCAACACTGAGATCGAAAACGACACTGGGCGCAGTGCGCAGTTCCGTTTCGAAGAGAGACGCCGCCGGCCGGCCGTTGCTCTCAAGCCATCGTTGAACGCTTGCACTTTGCGGCACGGGATCAAGTCCACATGTAGCGCGAAGGGTATAGTGCGCGAATCGCGGATGAATTTTGGCCAATCGCTCCAGCGCCTCCCAAGCGGGCGCTTCGCTCACTGTCACATACGCATCGTCCGGCTTGATAATCTTGCGATGCGCCGAATTCGTGACACTGACCGCCAGTCGCATGCCGATCAGAGCGTACAGCGCGGCGAGTTCGCGCTCTTCAAGCGGAAATGTCTCGTGGTATCCGGTCACAACCGCAGCGCCTGCACTCAACACATCTTCTTTTCCCAGCATGGCGTAAGCAGCCGCGATGGCCACTTCCGAAACAGTCACGCCATAGTGCATGTCTCCAAAATCAATGACGCTCACAGCTTTTCGCGGCAACGGCCAGGCACCGCTCACTAAAACGTTGCAGTCGTTGGCGTCACCATAAATCACGCTGCGGCGCAGATGCTGCAGCGCCGGAACAATTTCTGCATCGTAGAGGGCAAGAAATTGTTCCACAAGCGCGCGCCGGGCCGGATCCGCGATCTCGTGAATGTGGTCACGAATCCATCCAACAGCCGAAAGATCCCACTTCAACTCGCGCCGCGCCGCCGGATCCTCGAAATCATGCAGCGCGGAGTCCATCTCGCCCAATAGCCGTCCAATACTCTTGAGCAGTTCCTCGCTATGCGGCCGCACCTCGGCGAGAACCGTCCCCGGTACAAACGTCAGCACCCACACCAGCCGCTTCGAGCCGTCGGCACAAGTGGTCTCGCTGAAAAATTCTCCGCCACGACTGGTAATCACTCGCGGAAGTAAAATGTTCTCAGCCCGTGTTGCCAAATGCCGCAGCGCCCGGCATTGCAAATCGATAAACGACCGCTCGCGAGCCGGGTGCATCACTTTCAGGACAAATTCCCGCCCATCGCTCGAAATCAAATAAAAATTATCGTCGTATTCGCCCGGCAAGGAATTCGCTGCGGCATCGAGACCGTACAGTTCACGCCCTAAACGCGCAGCTTCTTCCGCCGAAACAGCATGAGCCACGCGCGACTCGAGAAGCATGCGACAAATCTAAACTACAACGGTGAAGGCCGTCCATCTGCCTTCGCCGCGTAATCAGATCTTGTGAATGAAGCCGTCAGTTACGATCGCGCCTTACAGTTTGTCGGTTGATTGTCTCACCGCAATCGGTCCGTTCACGGTAGAAAGATGAATTACCGCCGGAGCCTGGCCAAACTCGATTCGCCGGTGATCGTCATCCCAGGTCTTGCGCGCGCCATCGCACACGCTGGCCTGGCAACTCATGGGAGAATTGCCGGCCGACTCCACCAGCACGCTGGATTGATAATTTTTCGGCACCCGCAAAGTCAGCGGCCCGTTTTTCGCTTCGGCTTCCAGCCCCGAGCCCTTCCACGCGTCGCCATTCAACGAAACGGATATCGGCCCATTTTCGGTTTGCAATCGCAATTTGCCGGAATTGCCGCTAAGACTGATCGGGCCATTCACTGCGGAGATGTCCGCATCGCCCGAGAAGCCATGCAAGGAAACCGGTCCATTCTGCGTGCGCGCCGTAAGCTTCGCATCGAGATCATAAATGCCCAGCGGCCCATTTTGGGCGTACAAATCGAGCTGCGCAGCTTTAGGTGCGCGAACGAGCAGGTAAACCGCCCAATCGTCGTGGCTTGAAGGTCCGCTGACAGAGACTTTGCCGTTCTCAACCGAAAGTTTGATCTGCGAAAAAATCTGCTCGGGATTATTTCTGGAAGCATCCACCGCCTTGCAGATGGTCACCGAGTAAGTGTCTTTCTCCCAGCCTTGCACCTGAACTCCACCGTTAACCTCCGACTCCACGTGCAGCGGCGCTTGCGACTTGGCAATGGAGCGTTCTTCCGAGCTCATCACCGCGGCGCGGTCGTTGAAGCGGATGTGCCAACCGGAGCAGTCCCCGACCGGCCCATCTTCGTCGCTGGATATGTTGATGGAATGATGATCAGACGTTGCCGCAAGTGCGGCCGACGAGCCCACTAACGTGCCGGCCACCAGAAGCGAGGCCACAGAAATATGCAGTTTCATCCGAGGTTTCCCCTGCAAGAATAGACGAAGGCTGAAGCCAAAAGTTCCGTCGAGAATGCACCGCAAATGGACGAATGCCGGGGGCCTACGGCAGCCAGGTTTCCTCGTCATCGCCGATGGGCGGCCCGTCAGGCGGCGCTGCGGGCGCGGGAATCGGGATCAACTTGGGATCTTTCTGAAACTGGGCGATTTCCTGCGCGGCAAAGTAAAGATGGGCACGCTCTTCCCCGTCTTTAGCACCACTTCCGGCGCTATGAGCCCAGGCTCGTAACTCCTCCAATTTCAGTGCCGCAATCGCGCGGGCTTGCGCAGAGGTATGATCGTTCCCGGCCAGCGCCATCAAGTCATAGAGCACGGCGTAATCCACCACGCGCGAAATTTCACCGGGATAACCCGCATCGCGCGAGGATTTCCACGTTGCGCTCAAAATGGTATCGAGCACTTCGTCCAGCCCTGGATTCTTAGCATCACGAGAATGAAATTCCACCAGACGCGAAGCGCGGTCCGCGTTAAACAAAAACTCCAGCGTATGGCCCGCCGCCGCCTCGGCCGGAGCAAGCGCATCAAAGGCAGGACTGGTACGTATTTTGAAATCCTCTCGCCCGCGTTCGTAGTCCGGAGCGCGCGGCGGAATCATTTTCAGCAGCGGCTCCGGCAACGCGAGTACGCTCGGCTTCACCGTCGCCAGCACGCTGGCCAGCGCACGCCGTTGTTCCGCGGGAGCGACAATCTGCGTCGGCGTTTGCCCGTCGCCGCGCAAAGCAAAGGTGTAATCCATGCCGCCGACCAATTTGCTCACGGCCTCCACCTGATAGCGATGCAGCAAATAAATTGGAACGAGCGTGTCTTCGATGGTGCTCAGCGGCGCGTCCACGCGAATATTATTTTCGCCAAAGCGGCTGAGCGCGGCGGCGCGCACTTTCATCAGGCGATTCAATTCGTCGACCGCGTTGGATCCGGAATCCCAGAGATGCGCCAGGCTGCTGGAAGAACCCGGCGGACGCGCATCCTGATCGGTCAAATATCGCAACCCGCGGCTCAGCGCGTTCGAAATAATTTTATTCAGCTCGGCGTGTTCATCCACGCCCGGGGCAAAGTCTTGGTAACCAAATGCGATGGACGCCTTGTCCCATTCGCCGATTCCCGTGGCATACGCGTTCGAAACATCGGGAACGCCGTCGGCGCCCAGCGTGACGACCGGCGGCGGATAATCCATCACCGAGGACCGGTTCACCGTGCTCGCTGAATAATTGTGTTGCAGCCCCAACGTGTGGCCGACTTCATGCGCCGCAAGTTGCCGCAATCGCGCCAAGGCCATTTCCAGCATCCTGGGCGAAACGGGTTTGCCCTGCTCGTAGGGAGCCAGCAAGCCTTCGGCGATCAAGTAATCCTGACGCACCCGCAACGAACCGAGCGACACGTGTCCCTTGATGATTTCACCAGTGCGCGGATCGACGACGCCCGCACCATAAGACCACCCGCGCGTCGCTCGGTGCACCCACTGGATCACGTTGTAGCGCAGATCCATCGGATCAGCGTCTTCCGGCAGCAACTCCACGCGAAACGCGTTTTTGTAACCAGCAGCTTCGAACGCCTGATTCCACCAGCGCGCCCCGTCGAGCAACGCCGAACGGATCGGCTCCGGCGCGCCGCGGTCCAGGTAATAAACGATGGGCTCTACTGGATCGCTCGAAGCCGCCGTAGGATCTTTTTTCTGCAAACGGTGCCGCGAAATAACGCGCTTCACAATCGGTTCACTCACCGGAGTGGCGTAGTCCATATACGAAATGCCAAAAAAACTGGAACGCGGATCGTAAGCTCGCGGCTTATATCCCGGTGGCGGAAGCTGCACAAAGGAATGATGCTCGCGCACGGTGATCGAATCCGGCGAAGGAGTTACTTGCTTCACCCACTGTCCGGGTTCGTCGCCCGCGAACGTCAGCACTGCCTCGACTTCCGTGTTCATCGGGAAATTCTTCGTCAGCGGCAGGTAAATCGCGCAGCGCGTGGCATCCAGACGGTAGCTGCCCTGCTTGGTGCGCTTCAGCGTGGACGGAATATCGTGCGCGTCGCGCAAGAAAAAATCTGTGGCATCCACTAGCACGTGGTCCTTCTCTTCCGCCGCCACCGTAAATCCCGCGAGCACCGATTCAGCAAAAGAGTCGTGCACCGCGCGCTTTTCGGCGGGATCTTCGCTCACGGCGCGGTAGTCGAGATTTTCCTGCACCAGCAGCACTTTGGGGCCGCTGCGTTCGAACCGCACAATCCGCGTGGCCCCCAGTTGGCCGCGGTCCAGCCCGATATCATTCGAACCCATCCCCGCCGATAATCCGCTTTGATACAAAAAATCGCTGTTCCACTTGTCGATTTCCAGCCACAGCTTGCCCTGTTTCGCGTCCCAATACAGATTGAAGTAGCCAGCCAGCTTCTGCGTGCCAGCCGTTTTCTCGGAAATCGTCGCGGCCGCAGCTGTTGCGGTGTCGGGAGGCCCCGGGACAGCGCCAAGCGCGCCAATGGGTAGGGCCAGCAATACAAGCAAGGCGGCGCGGGAACATTTCCTCATTTTCGAATCCTCCGATGGTCCCGAACGTTTTACAACAGAAGTAGCTTCGCCCGGCGGAAATTTTCGTCTGCTATACTGAAACAGCCGCGAGCACCCGCCATTTTGAAAAAACTCCGCATATCGGTAGTGCAGTATTTAAACACCGCGCCCCTCGTGCACGGTTTCGTTTACGGCCCGTTAAAAGGCAAATACGAACTTTCCTTTACCATCCCGTCGAAATGCGCCGACGATTTGCGCGACGGCCTCGCCGACGTGGCGATTATTCCCGCCATCGAGTATCAGCGCATCGAGAATCTGGTGATGCTGCCGGATCTGGCCATCGCCGCAAAAAGACGCGTGCGCAGCCTGCTGATCGTTTCCCGCAAGCCCATCCAGGAAGTAACCAGCATCGCGCTGGACCGCAGCTCGCGCAGCACCCAGGCGCTGACGCGAATTCTGTGCGCCGAGCACTGGCACATCGCGCCGAAATTTTCCGAGCAAACGCTCAGCACGCCGTCCATGCTCGATCACGCCGACGCCACACTGCTGATAGGCGATCCGGCGCTGCGCCTCGCTATCGCCATCGCCAAGTACGCCACGCTCGGCGCTGCCGGCGAATTGCTGTGTAATGCCGACAAAGCCGGCATCAACGCTACCGGAACTCTACATATATATGATGTGGTTCAGGAATGGCGCCGTCTCAGCGGGCTACCCGCCGTTCTCGCCATGTGGGCCGGGCACCCGGAAGCGATCACGCCGAAAGTAGCCGCCGATTTCGCCGCCTCCAAAGCTTACGGCGTCGCGCATCTCGAGGAAATCGCCGAACGAGCAGCCGACGACCTGAATCTGCCCGCCGAAGAACTGCTGACCTACCTGCGGGAAAATATCGACTACACGTTGAGCGGCGAAAATCTGGGCGGCCTCGAGCTTTACTATTGCCTGGCCGCCAAACTGGGTTTGATTCCCAAAGCCAACGCCATTGAATGGGCCAGCCGGGGCCACGAAATCAGAAACGACAAATTGCGCGCCGCCCAAGGCTGACGGCGCGTGGCTGCGGCACAGGGCGGATTCGGATTTGCAGGGCGTCATCCGATAGAATAAGGGTAGTAACTGCGGAACCTCTGGAAGAAGGACTTAGTTGAGCCTGACAAAACAAGAAGCACTGGACATGCTGGAATCCGATGACGTGTTGGGCATCGGCATGGCCGCACACCAGATGCGTCTGCAGAAAAACGATCCGCGCGTGGTCACCTACCAGATCGATCGCAACATCAATTACACAAATTTCTGCACCGAGTATTGCTCGTTCTGCGCGTTTTACCGCCCCCTCGGCGCGAAAGACGGCTACATCCTCTCCTTCGAATCAATTTACGAAAAAATCGACGAGATGCTGGAGTTGGGCGGCACCGGCGTTCTCCTGCAGGGCGGCTTGCATCCCGATCTGCAGATCGGCTATTACGAAAATTTGCTGCGCTCGCTGAAGCAGCGCTACCCGCAAGTGCATCTGCACTGTTTTTCCGCGCCGGAAATTCTCTGCATCGCGGAAGTCAGCGAGTTGAGCGTCCGCGAAACCATCCAACGGCTGATGGACGCCGGATTGCAGTCCATCCCCGGCGGCGGCGCCGAAATCCTCGACGACGAAATCCGCTCCAAAATTGCCCGCCTGAAATGCACCAGCGATGACTGGGAAGAAATGCACCGCGTCGCCCATTCGCTCGGTTTGCGCACCACCGCCACGATGATGTTCGGCTGCGGCGAAGAGCTGCGCCATCGTGTCAATCACCTTGAACGCCTGCGCAGGATTCAGGAAGACACCGGCGGCTTTACGGCGTTTATCCCCTGGATGTTTGCGCCCGACAATACCCCGCTCGGCAAAAAAGTTCCGGAAGCCACGGCCGTCGATTATCTAAAAACACTCGCGGTCAGCCGCTTGTATCTCGACAATTTCGATCACATTCAATCGAGCTGGCTGACGCCGGGCGTGAAAGTTTGCCAAGTGGGCTTGCAGTTTGGCGCCGACGACGTGGGCAGCATCCTGATCGAAGAAAATGTGGTGTTCGCCGCGGGAGTAAAAAATCGCACCAATGAAACCGAGTTGCGCCGCATTATTTCCGACGCCGGCTTCGTGCCCGCGCAGCGCGACACGCTGTACCGTTCCTACTCTCTGAAATAATCGGCGATTACGAACGCTTCGGCGGGAGCCGCAGCAGAATTTCCAGTTCGGTATTTTCCGGCAAATCCAGCGGCTCCAGCAGCTGCAGTCCGCCGTTGCGGTAATGGGCGCGCAGCTTGCGCGGCACTTCCGCCAGCGAGTCGCTCTTCTGCATCGCTACCGGCGCTTTGCTGCGTCCGGCCGTTTCATCCAGCGCTTCGTTGGCCAGCGCATCCGCTTCGGAATTCTGCGCGCGGTAAACGTGATCGATGCGAAACGATTCGAACGTTTGCGACATTTTCTTGGCCCGCTCGAATAGCGGCTTCAAGTCCGAGCTCTTCACCTTGTAGTGCCCGCGCATCTGCCGCACCAGTAGCTCGGAGTCGCTTTCAATCCGCAGCGCGCGCACGCCATGCGACTGCGCGTAATCCAGCGCGGCAATCAATCCGTAGTATTCGGCGACATTATTCGTCATGCGCCCGATGTATTTTTTTAATTTCGCAACGATTTCGCCGCTTTCATTGCGCACCACCACGCCATAGGAAGCCGGCCCGGGATTCCCCCGCGAGCCTCCGTCGATGTTGGCCTGATAAGCGGCCGGGCGGGGTTTCGTTTCCATTTCCGCGTCTGCAAATAAACCGTTCGAGTGGGTGGTTGGTGAACGGCGCGTGGCCATCAGGAGTTTGCGGAAGGCGTCGCCGCGCTCTTCGCCTCATCACTGGCCGGCTTTGCCGCCGGAATCGGCTCCAGCGAATACAAAATCAGCCCGCACATTTCGCAGCGATAAATTTCCTCGT
Organism: uncultured Acidobacteriota bacterium; assembly: GCA_963819625.1. Lineage (GTDB taxonomy): Bacteria > Acidobacteriota > Terriglobia > Acidiferrales > UBA7541 > Acidiferrum. The sequence goes on along the minus strand of CAWFWY010000011.1, from coordinate 662,433 downwards.
GGGGTTCCTGGCGAAGTTCCTGAACGATGTGCGGCAGCACCCGCATGCCGCACCCGCGGCATTGATCGTCTTTTACCTGCGCCATGGCTGTGCCGTTGTGCCTTTTCGCGATGCGGGTGTACAGCTCCAGCAGATCCTCAGGCACGGGAACCGCAATGCGCGCGCGTTCCGCCATTGCCGCAGCCATTTGCTTTTGTTTTTCAGTGTGCAGCTGCTGGATTTCCTTGCGGTCCTTCGCCACGCTGGTTTCTGCTTCTTTCAAATCCGCTTCGGCGTGGCGCACCCGGCGTTCGAATTCTTCTCCCGCCATCATCACGTCCAGCTGGCGGTCCTCGGCTTTGGCTACTTCCGCTTCGGCGTTGGCAATTTCATGCAGCAGCGCTTTGTAGGCTTCGTTGGTTTTTACCGCGCCGCTCTGGTCGCGATATTTTTTCGCGCGGTCTTTCCACTGATCCACGTCCAGCTCGAATTTCTTGCGCTCTTTCAGCGCGTTGGTCTGCGCTTGTTTCGCGGCGGCCACGGCGGCGCGCGCGCCGCTCAGCCTGGCATCGGCTTCCTGCACTCGTTTGGGATAGCTGTCGATTTCCGCGCGCAACGCGCCGATGGTGTGGTCAACCCGCTGCAGTTCGATCAAGTGAGGTATTGCCGGGTGCATTCAGACGATTCTAACACGGCTGCACTTGGCGCTTCGCCCGTGCCCCGGGGCACCCCGATGAACTGTAAGCCGCCGACGCCGTTAGCTCGAAGCCCGCAGATCCCGCCGTATCAATGTCCAGTCCAGCAAGAATCCCATGCCTACCGCCAGCGGAATCACGCCAAAGGCCGCCGCCGTCCACGCTTCCGGCTCGGTGAGTCTGGCAACCAGCCCGAAGGCGGCGATGTAACCAATCGCGCCGGTCACCAGCAAAATGCCCCAGCGCCGCGAACGCGCTCCCTGCGAAAGCTCCGGCTCCATCGGAATGTCCACTCCGCGCGCGATGGCCGCCAGCCGCTCTTCACTGCGCAATTTGCGTACGTGATAGTAGGTGTACATCGCGCCCAGCGGAATCCCCAAAGACATAATCACCGCCACCAATCCGATCATATCGTTCATATCCTCTCCTCATTCAGCAGCGCACCGGCGTGTCCCTCACGCGCTCATCCGTCGATGTCGCAACCTACTTGTCGGTACCCTTGATGGTAAAAGGTACGGAGGATTACGAGGAAAGTTCCGCGAATTTAGCGGGAACTGAGGCGGGAAGCTTAATTCACTTCGTGTACCTGCATGCTCTGGTCGATCGCCAGGTTGGGGTAGCGCAGCGCCGAACCAGCGGGTGCCGCGGCGTGGCGGGCAATCACGCTGAAATCCCCGCCGGAACATTCCACCGCATAGCTGTACCCGTCGCGTCCAGACTTAGCCATGGCCAGCGAATTCGACGAAGTCAGCTCCGCCAGCGTCGCGCACGTTCCATTCGCCGCGATGTACGCGCGTTCCGCTTGCGCGATCTGCAAGAGGTCGCCGCGCACGCCGGTCAGGCTGATCGCTTGCGTCGACGCCGTGCCCTCATCCGTAGTGGGCAGCTCTTTCACATAAAAATAATAAGCGCCTACCAGCAATGCCGCCGCCACCAGCAAAACAGCCAGAGCTCTCATGCCCGGATTTTCGCCTGCCCGCCGCGTCACGGCAAGTTTTCCGTACTTCGCAGGTACGCAGGAAACAACCTCCCTTTTATCGGGACCGCGCCTGCCTGCTTTGATAAACTTTACTTGCCGCTCGAACCCCCTTTCGCGATTGGCAACGTTCCAAATTCAAACATGCTCACCATTCCATCGCTTCTCGAGGCCCGAGCCATTGAACAACTCCGTCGCGAGGAGATTGAAGAAGCGCGCGCCATCCAGAGCGTCATGTTGCCCGCGGACGTTCTCCGCGTGGGGCAAGTCACCGTTGCTTATGAATTCCAGCCCGTCGAAACCGTAGGCGGCGACTTCCTCGATTATTTTCAACTGCCCGACAGCAGCGTCGGCTTCTACGTTGGCGACGTATCCGGCAAAGGCCTACCCGCCGCGATGTATGCCGCGCTAGCCGTCGGAATCCTGCGCGGCATTCACAAAACAGGCCAGTCGCCCGGCAAGGTGCTGTCGATTCTTAACCAACGCCTCACCAGCCGCGGCGGCTTGCGCCGTCACGCCGCGATTCTGTACGGGCTCTTCAATCCGGAGACCTCAGAAATGACTTTGGCCAGCGCAGGCATGCCCGGCCCCCTGCATTTCTCGGCGACAGGCTGCCGCATCATCGAACTGTCCGGCATTCCCTCGGGTTTGTTTCCCGGCTCCGAGTACGAAGCCGTGTCCATCACATTGCAGCCGGGGGATTCCATCGTGTGCTGCTCCGATGGCATCACGGAAGCCCAAAATGCCCGCTACGAAGACTTCGGCATCGAGCGCTTGATAGCCATCTGCAACGAGGGCGCACACCTACCTCCAGAAGAATTGCTGGCTGGCATCTTCTCAGCCGTTAACAATTTCACCCATGTCATTCGTCAGCACGACGACATGGCCGCCGCGATCTTTCAGCTGCAACGCTGAAGGAAGGCGGGGAACTTCAGCCGCTGCGTTACCCGCACGACGCAAAACGGACTCTACTCCCTGAAGGTTTTCACGCTCCCTGTAGTGACTGCGCAACCCTCGGGCCTTTTTAATTGACACTTCGCGGACTCTGCGTAACAACGGTAGATAACACTTGGCCGAAGGAGCGCCTTTCCATGAAAACGAAGTCCCAGTCCCCGCAGTGCTTTGCGCTGACGCTGCTTCTTTCTCTGTGCATCGCCATCCCCACCGACATTTTCGCCGCGCCGCAATCTGCCAACACGCGCGCCGGCGAAGTGGCTCGCGTCATTCCCGCCGTCAGCATTGCGCGCGGCTCGAAAACCATCACCGCTTCCACCAAATCGGTCGTGGACTGGCAGGATCTCGTAAATACCCAGGTCAACGGCCGCGCACGCATCGCGCTGGACGACGGCTCGGTGTTGAACATAGGTTCCGAATCTTCGATGCACGTAGTCAAGCACGATGCCGGAACGCAGCAGACCCAGCTGGAGCTGAGCTACGGCAAGCTGCGCAGCCAGGCGCAAAAAATCGCCAAGCCCGACGGCAAATTTGAAGTACACACTCCCGCTGGAGTCGCCGGCGTGGTAGGCACTGATTTTTACGTGGACTATGGCAATGACACTATGAACGTAATCGTGTTCGAGGGTCTCGTCCGCGTGTGCAACCTAGCGGGCGTTTGCGTCGAGGTGAAAGCGGGACAAACCACCAGCGTGCGCAACTCCAGTTCCGGTTCCACTCCACCGCTCAATCCCGCGCAGGCCACGCTAGATGTTCTGACCCAGGCGGTCCAGAGTACCGACGTGGGCGGCCCAACGGCTGGCCCCATTCAGACCGCTCATCACATCGGTAAGGGCACGGCCATCACGTTGGGAGTCATCGCCGCCATCCCCATCATTGTCGTTCCGGTGGTCACTCACGGAAGCAGCCAGACCACTCCCAGCAAACCGATCTGTAATCCGCAAACCGGCGCCAACTGCGGCTAGCCGTTCGGCGATCTGATCCCAGTTCGGCCCTATCAGGCCACGCCGCCGCCCATATTATGGATAGGCCACCCGTTTCCGCCGTGTGCAACGGTATAGGCCGCCAACCCATCCAATAGCTTGTAGCCCAGGCTCTCAACGTTTGTGCCGTCGCGCGGCGCTCGGGTACACTGATTAATCCGTATTCCCGTCTAATCGCTTGTGAGGCTCCCTTTGATCTTATGCATGCGTAGTCGATGGATTCACGTTCTTTGTGTGCTGACCATCCTCTGTTGCGGCGCATCCGCAGTACTCGCCGGGCCTGCTGATGCTCCCGCGAAGCGATCCACCATTCTGGCAGCGTTGCAATCCGAGCTGGACCGCTCCTTCAAAGCTTTGAAAGCGCAGGACCCGCCAGCCTACTTCATCGGTTACACCGTTACCGATACGCAGCGCGCGGATGTCTCCGGTTCGAACGGCGCGTTGCTCAGCAGCACGGAAGGCCGCAACCGCTGGCTGGAAGTGTCAGTGCGCACCGGCAGCTACACGCTGGACGATACGCACAAGGTAGGCGAGCGCCAGCAGGCCAATGGCGGCCCGGGCACTCCGGTGCCCACCGACGACGACGCTGAAGTGCTGCACCGCGCCATCTGGCTGGAGACCAACAAGCAATATGCGGCGTCCTCCCAGGCGCTGATCAAAATTAAAACCGGCAAGGAAGTCAAAGTCGAAACCGCGGAAGGCAAGGCTCCCGACTTTTCTCACGAAGAGCCCCACACCTATATCGGCCAGCAGGTTTCCATTTCCGTCGACCGCAAGCCCTGGGAAGAAAAAGTTCGCGCCTATACGAAAGCATTTCGCGATTCGCAGGCCATCATCAATTCCATCGTCACCTTCAGCGCCCAGGCGCAAAACGCCTATCAGGTGAACAGCGAAGGCACGCAACTGCAATTCGGCCAGATTCGTTATCGCCTGGAATTGTTTATTCAGGGCAAGGCCCCGGATGGCATGGACATCAACCGCTACAACAATTTTGATTGGGTTAATCCCACAGACGCTCCGGATGACAAAGCGGTGTACGCCGCCGAAGGCACCATGCGCAAGGAGCTGGAAGGCCTGGTCGCCGCGCCCATCAACGATCCGACCGTGGGCCCCGCTTTACTGACCGGCCGCGCCGCCGCCGTCTTCTTCCATGAAGTGTTTGGACACCGCGACGAAGGTCATCGCCAGAAAGATGTCACCGAAGGCCAGACATTTTCAAACAAGGTCGGCGAACAGATCCTCCCCAGCTTTTTGAGCATTGTGGACGACACCACCAAAAAGCGGCTTGGTTCGCAGGAATTGCTCGGTTACTACCAGTTCGATGACGAAGGCGTTCCGGCGCAGCGCGTCTCTCTGGTGGATCATGGCGTGCTGAAGAATTTTGAGATGTCGCGCTCGCCGCTGGCGGATTTCCCGCATTCGAATGGACATGGCCGGCGCCAGCTCGGCGCCACGCCCGTTTCGCGCCAGGGCAACCTGATCGTGGAGAGCAGCAAAACCGTCACTAACGCGGAGCTTCGCGCCAAACTCATCGAGCTGATCAAGGCCCAGAACAAACCTTACGGCCTGCTGATTGATGACATCGCCGGCGGCTTCACTTTCACCGGGCGCGGCCAGCCGCAGGCTTTTCAGGTTTTGCCTCTAGTGGTGTACAAAGTATTCGCGGACGGCCGTCCCGATGAGCTCGTGCGCGGAGTGGACATCGTCGGCACGCCACTCGCGGCGCTTACGAAAATTGTCGCCACCGGGGATACCACCGAAGTATTCAACGGATACTGCGGCGCTGAATCCGGGTCCGTTCCCGTTTCCGCCGCCTCTCCCGCGATTCTGACCTCTGAACTGGAAGTTCAGAAAAAGGAAAGCTCCACGGACCGCCCGCCTATTTTGCCCGCGCCGGCGCATGATCCGGTTGCCACCCAGGCAAAGACAGGCGGCCAGCGATGAAAATCTCCAATATTTTCTCCGCGTTTATTCTTGCGGCGATGATGCTGGCCGCAACGTCCAATTGCCGCGCCGCCGGGCAGGACACCAAAAATCCCAAGGACAACGATCAAACCCTGCGCGCTATGCGCGATGAAATGGCTCGCGCCAAAACTCGCCTCGAACTGAAAATTCCCGGCAACGATACACCGGTCCGGCCCTACTACGTGGAATACCGTTTGCTCGATCTGGATTTTCGCGAAATCAGCGGAGAATTCGGTGCGCTGCTCAACACCAACCACTCACGCAGCCGCTTCATGGACGTCGAAGCGCGCGTCGGAAGCTACAAGCTGGACAGCTCCAATTTCATCAGTGACGACGGCTTCCGCGGCTTTATCGGTTCCACCGGTTCTGTTGGCATCGACCGCGACTACGATTCGCTGCGCCAGGACCTGTGGATCGCCACCGATCAAGCCTTCAAGGAAGCAGTCGAGACCTACTCCCGCAAGCAGGCTTATCTGAGCAGCCTGGCGCGCCAGTCGGACATCAACGATTTCTCCAAGACCGAGCCCGTTCACCAAATCGAGCCGCTGGTCATGGCCGACTGGAGCAATCGCGATTGGGAAAAAGAAGTCCGCGAAACCTCCGGCGCGCTGCGCGCCTTTCCGCAAATTTACGAAGGCCGCGTCACCTACTATCTAGTTTTCGCCACTGAATATCTGGTTACCAGCGAAGGCACCGAAATCCGCACCAATCGCAGTTTCGCCGCCATTGAGTCCGGAATGAACGCGCTGGCCGACGACGGCATGCCCGTCAACGATTTCTATGCGACGTACGCTGTGCGGCCCGCCGATTTGCCCGCACCCGACGCGGTTCGAAAGAGCCTGAACGTCACTGGCAGCGAGTTGATGGCGCTGCGTTCCGCTCCCGCCGCACAGGATTATACCGGCCCCGCGCTCTTCGAAGCCCGCGCCGCGGCCCCGCTGCTGGCCCAGATTCTTGGCCCCGCGGTCAACGGCGCGCGTCCGCCGGTTTCGTTTACCCCGGTGATGGAGCAACTCCTCAGCGGCCTCGGCGGAAAGAGCGACTGGATCACCCGCATCGGCGCGCGCGTCCTGCCGGCTTCCGTCACGGTTGTCGACGACCCCGGCGCGAAAGAATTTCATGGCACGCCGCTGCTGGGCGCCTATGCGGTGGATGACGAAGGCGTCCGCGCGCAAAAAGTTACCTTGGTTGAAAATGGCACGCTCAAAAATGAATTGATGTCCCGCCGCCCCGGCCCCGATTTCGATCAGTCCAACGGCCACGGCCGCGCCGCATTTTTGAGCGATGCCCGCCCGACCATGAGCAATCTCTTCTTCACGTCAAAAGAAACGATGTCCCCGGCCGACCTGAAAAAGAAATTCCTCGATAGTTGCCGCGAGCAGAAACTGGCCTACTGCCTGGTCGTCCGCGAAATGGACAACCCCACCATCAGCTTGCTGCACCAGGATGATTTTCAGGCCTTGCTGGCCAGCTACGGCGGCGGCGCGGGAACTGGCGACCGCCTCCCGCTGGTGGTCTACCGCGTCTACCCGGAAGATGGCCGCGAAGAAATTATCCGCGGAGCGCGCGTCATCGGGCTGAACTCCCGCGCTATTCGCAACATTGCGGGCATCGGCAACGACGACTTGGTGTACAACTACATGCAGAGCCAGATCAACGGTTTTGCCGGCACTGCGCTCGGCGCTTTCGGTTCCGCGCAGAATGGTTTGCCCGCGTCCATCGTGGCGCCCTCGTTGCTCTTCGAAGAAGTGGAAGTTCGCGGCGCGCGCGGCGAACCCAAGCGCCTCCCGCTGATTCCCGCGCCGGTGATGACCGCGGCGAAATAAATTTATGAAGGACTTTACCAGGCGCGGTTTTATTTATGCGGCGGCCACGCTTGCCGGCTACGGCGTGCTCGTAGGAGTGGAGCGCGTCTGCTCCTCCGCGTTTGCCGACGGTATTGAGTCCAGCGTCGATACCGGCCCGGTGAAAATTGTGAAATTCAAAGACGATGGCACTGCGCTGGGCGCGTCTTCGATTACCAAAGTTCGCAAGACTCCGGCGGAGTGGAAAGCTCAACTCACCACTCTACAATTTGACGTAACCCGCCGCGCCGCGACGGAATGGGCCTTCACCGGCGCATTCGATCAGGAACACCGCGCGGGGCTTTACCGCTGCATTGATTGCGACAACGCCCTCTTCGATTCCAGCACCAAGTTCGATTCCGGCACCGGCTGGCCCAGTTTCTTCCAGCCCGTCGCGCAAGAAAACGTGGCCCAGAAGAAAGACGTGTCGCTGGGAACGGTTTCTAACGAAGTAAAATGCGCCTTGTGCGACGCACATCTCGGCCACGTTTTTACCGACGGACCGCGCCCCACCGGGCTGCGCTACTGCATGAATTCCGCCGCGCTCCGTTTTATCCCGCGCAATTCGTAATCAATTCTTGTTCGCACTTCGCAAGCTGGCCCGCATAACCGCCTAAAGTTAGGATAGTCTAAACTCACGTGCTGGCCCTGCGCCAAACTCAGGAAGTCCGCGAAAAGAAGCGTGCTGCGCTGCTCAGCGTAGGCTCCGCCGTTGTGTTGCTGTCCCTCAAGTCTTTCCTGGTGGTGCGCACCGGCAGCCTTGGCGTTTTGTCCGAAGCGCTGCATTCCGGCCTCGATCTGCTCGCCGCGGTAATCACTTTCCTCTCCGTGCGCATGTCCGACCAGCCCGCCGACGAAGGCCATCCCTACGGCCACGGCAAATTCGAGAATTTTTCCGCTTTTGTAGAAACCGCGCTGCTCATCATCACCGCGGTCTTCATCATTTATGAAGGCTTGGACCGCCTCTTTTTTCACCACGTGCATATCCAGCCCAGCGTGATCGCCGTGGCCATCCTGCTGGTAGCCCTGTCCATCGATGTGACCCGCGCGAAAGCGCTGGGCCATGTTGCCCGCAAATATCACAGCGAAGCCATCGAAGCCGACGCTTTGCATTTTTCAACGGATGTGTGGAGCACCATGGTGGTCATCGCCGGGATCGCTCTCGTGTGGGCCGGCGAAACGTGGCATCTTCCCTGGCTCATTTACGCGGACTCCCTCGCCGCCCTGGTCGTCGCCGGCGTAATTTTGTGGGTGGGCTCGCAACTCGGCAAGCGCACCCTCGACGCTCTGGTCGATGCTGCGCCAGAGGGCCTTCGCCAGGAAATTGCCCGCGCCGTCGGCCGCATGGAGGGCGTGCTGGACGTCGATCGCGTCCGCGTGCGCCGCGCCGGCAATCGCCATTTTGTCGACGCCACTGTCAGCGTGGCGCGCACCGCCAGTCTGGAACAAGTCCACGAGCTCAGCGACGCCATCGAAAAACGCATCGGCGAAATTGTGCCCTCCGACGTGATGGTTCACGCCGAGCCGCGCGCTCCCCAGGGCGAGCACCTGTTCGAATCCATTCGCGCCCTCGCCCAGCGCCTGGGTCTCGCCATTCACGACTTAACCGCGCTGCAACAGGGCGGCAGACTTTTTATCGAGCTGCATCTGGAAGTCGACGAAAACCTCAGCCTGCGCGACGCTCATCGCCAGGCCACCAAGCTCGAGGAAGGCATCCGCAAGCTGCGCGGTGTCCCGACCGAAGTGAACATTCACATCGAGCCTCTCGGGACCAATATCGCCACGCCCGATGCCGGACTCGGCGAAATGAAACAGTTGGCCGCCGCGGTCGAGCAGTTCTTAAACTCTTTGCCCTCGGAATACGATGAACTGGTGAATTGCCACGATGTCCTCGCTCGCCAGGTCGAGCATCGCATCCTGGTTTCCTGTCACTGCACGATGAAGAGCGCGCTGCCCATCACCAAGATTCATGACGTGACTGGCGCACTGGTGGATCGCGTCAAGGAAGAATTTCCGCAGATTCATCGCGTCACCATCCACCCGGAGCCGTTTGAGGACCGCTAGGGTGTTCCTAATGGCTCCGCGCTCAACTCTACCCGCGCCACCGCGGTTCTGACCGCTCCCTTCCCGGCAAAGACCTGCGCCGCCAGCGCTAATAGCGCCGGAAAACACGCCAGCACGTAACGCGGTTCCGGAGTTTCCAGCGTGGACAAAAACGCCGTGCGCACCAGAATATATCCAACGAGCAGGGCCACAGCTACTCGCGCGCCCGGTTGCCGCCACAAACGCCACGCTCCCCACGCCGCCAGCAACAGATACACAACAACCAGCGTCACAAATCCGATCGTTACCGCCTGGTCGATCGGATCGTCTTCCCACGCTTCGGCCAGCGGAAACGCTTTCCCCGATAGCGGCAGCAATTCGATTCGCGGCGTCAGCCACATGGTCATCGCGCGCGCTGCCGGCATCCACAAGTAACTCCGCAGCGGATGCCGCTCGGTGCGCTCTCTCGCCAGTTGCGCGAAGCCGGCATCCTCTTCCGCCGTCAGCGTCAGGCCCGTGTTGTAAGGCTCCAGCAGCATTGCCACGCGATCTCTTTCTTCCTGGGTATCAAACGCCTGGGCCGGTATGTCTTCCAGGTGGATGGCCTCTTCGTTCAGCTTCCACGACACCAGGTAACAATCGCGGATGCGAAATAGCCAGGTTTTTTCCCAGGCGATAAAACCCGTCGGCGCCAGTTCGTCCGGCAACGTCGCGTACTTCGGGCTCAAAAACTGCACTTCGTGAAGTGTCACCGCGTTGCGTATGGCCCAGGGCGCAAGCGCCACCGCGCATCCCGCGCACATAAATGCCAGCGAGCGGAACATCCTGGTCCATTGCCGTCCTCGCAGCAGATACCAGCCCAGCACCGCCAACGCCACCATCAGCAGTAACGGTGTTTCCGGCCTGAACAGCGTGCCGAGCCCGGCGGCAAATCCCGCCAGTGCGCCAAACCACTCCGGTCTGACACCCAGATTCACAGTGACCCCATCCACGCAAAACGTCGAGCCGCGAAAACGCAAAAGTTGCAGCGCCATCAGCAACAGCGCCAGCGCGGTGAAAAGTGTTGCGCACGTTTCGGTCAAAAGCACCGCAGTATAGTTCGCCGTAAAGGGGCAAAGGGCAGCAAGCCACAGCGCCGCCGCAAAAACTCGTCGCGGGCGCACGCTTTCGAACGCCAGGAAAACCAGGGTTGCCGCCAGCGACGCAGTCACCACGCAGGTCAGCAAATCGACAAACACTTGTTCACTCATCACCCACAATCGCGCTTCCGGCCCCGTTTTGCCCGCCAGCCAATAAATCGCAGCCAGAAATCCCGGATATCCGGGCATGCGTACGTCTATGGCTGTCAGCACGCCGCCCACGTCTATTGCGTAGGCATTGTGTTTCAGCCAGTTTGTCGCGATTTGCTCGTAGAGGCCCGTGTCGCCCGAACCCGCCGGGTACTTCAGCACAAAGAAAAATCGCAGGCACGCTCCCGCCGCCAGCGCCACAATCGAATTCGAGAAATTTCGCATCATGGAATGCAACGCATCTTACAATAGAGCAGACGGAATCGAGCATTCCGCCCCGACACCGGGGCCTGATTTCCACCCTTCCGTGCCGCTGGCTTGAAAGGCTTCATGAAGGAACGCGGACCCATATTCTACGACGCGGAGCGTGTGCGCTGGCGACGCACCAGGCGGGTCATGGAAATTACCGCCATCCTGCTGACCGTTTCGCTGGCCTATTTCTTTGTGACCGTGGCCGTCAGTGTCGATCTCCCCGCCGGTTTGCTTCCCGATACCAAGTCCGCCTTTCGCCCGCTGAAGCTCAAGCCCACAGCCAAGCTTTTACCTGTGCGCGAAGGCCGCCGCAGGCGCATCGCCAATATCGGCACGGTTCCCGCCGGCTACGACCCGTTGCGCGCGGCTTTCTTCGTCAGTTGGGATCCCAATAGCATGGCCTCCCTCAAGGCCCACTACAAAGACATCGACCTGCTCATCCCCGAGCAGCTTCACTCCGTTACCCCCAATGGCGCAATTACCGCCATCGATTACGAAAACGGGCAGAAAACCGGTCAGGTCACTGCCGACCAGGCACTCGCCATCATCAAGGACGACAAGCTCCATCAATGGATGAAGTCCGTGAATGTGGAAATCCCCATGATGGGCCTGGTGAACAACTACGACGGCGTCAACTGGCGCATCAAAGAACTTGGAGAGATGCTCGGCAATTCCGCCGCGCGTCACACCCTGCAGCGCGCGCTGGTCGAATACGCCACCAAGTCTCACGAGGCGGGCATCGTCGTCGATTTCGAGGAAGTTCCCGACGCCAGCCAGGTGCACTTCCGAAAGTTTGCCGCCGAGCTGGCCGCGGGTTTGCATTCCGCCGGCCTCAAACTGATGGTCGCTCTGCCCGCGCGCGACGACGCCTACGATTACGCGTTCTTCGGCAAACAATGCGATGCCGTAGTGTTGATGAACTACGACCAGCACTGGCTTACTTCGCCGCCCGGACCGATTGCCTCGCAGGATTGGTATGTCGAAAATGTGCGCCTGGTACTCGATGTCGTTCCCGCGCAAAAAATTATCGTGGCGGTGGGCAACTACGCCTACGACTGGTCGCAGGCGCCCAAAAGCAAACCGGAAGCCGCCGAATCCCTCACCATCCAGGACGCTCTGTTGCGCGCTTATGAATCCGAAACGGCCGTCGAGTTCGATCCCGCGTCATTAAATCCGCACTACTCCTACAACGACCAACACGATCACGTGCATCAGGTTTGGATGCTGGATGCCCTCACCGCCTACAACGAACTGCGCACCAACGAACGCATCGGCGTGCAGGGAACCGCCCTGTGGCGCCTCGGCTCAGCCGACAGTTCGATATGGCCCATCTGGGACGCCACACGTCCAACCGACGCTATTCGTCAGAAACTGACCGACGTTCCTCCCGGCCCCGATCTGATTTTCGAAGGCGACGGCGATGTCTGGCGTTTCATCGACACGCCCAAACACGGAACCCGCAGCTTTACCTACGACGCCGCCACTGATCTCTTCACCGGCGAAAAGTACGAACAATATCCGTTGTCCTATCACATTGATCAATTGGGCGCGGCCCAGAAAAAACTGGCCATCACCTTTGACGACGGCCCGGACCCCCGCTGGACTCCCAAAATTCTCGACATCCTCAAGGAAAAACACGTCCCCGCCACTTTTTTCATCGTCGGTATCGCCGGCACGCAGTCGCCGGAATTATTGAAGCGCGAATATGCCGAGGGGCACGAAGTTGGAAATCACACCTACACCCATCCGAACTTTGACGACATCTCGCGCACCCAGTTGCGCTGGGAGCTCAACCTTACCCAACGCCTGATCGAAAGCACCCTCGGCGTGAAGTCCATTCTGTTCCGTCCGCCATACGGCATCGATCACGAGCCGGAATATGCCGAAGAAGTGGTGCAACTGCCGGTCGCGCAAGACATGGGCTACATCATCGTGGGCCAGAAAATCGATCCGCACGATTGGAAGCAGCCCGGCGGCAAGCAAGTCCCCGCCGCGGAAATCGTCGACGCCGTTGCAAGCCAGGCCACCGACGGCAACATCATTCTTTTTCATGATGGCGGCGGCGACCGCAGCCAGACCGTCGCGGCTCTGCCCCAGGTAATTGACCAACTGCGCGCGCAAGGTTACCAGTTTGTTTCCGTCCCGGACTTGCTGGGCAAGACGCGCGCATCGATGATGCTGCCGCTTTCTCCGCAAGAGCGCTTCGAAGCCCGTGCCGACGGGTTCATCTTCAGCATGTATCGCTGGTTTCGTGTGGGATTCGCCACCATCTTCATCGTCGGCATCATTCTCGTCAGTGGCCGCGCCATCGTCATCGGGGTGCTGGCGCTGATTGAAAAACTCCGGCCCGACCACACCGTCATTTCCGATCCGCCACCCGATGTCACTGTGCTCATTCCCGCGCATAACGAAGAATCTGTGATCGTGCAAACCGTGGAATCCGTTTTGGCCGCCGACACCATCAATTTGCAAATCATAGTTGTCAATGACGGCTCAACCGACGGAACCGGTGCACTGCTCGATCAGCATTTCGGTTCCGATCCCCGCGTCCACATCATTCATCAAGTCAATCGCGGCAAGTCCGCGGCGCTCAGTCTGGCTATGTCCCACGCGCAAACCAAAATCGTCATCACCATCGATGCCGACACCGAAATCGAGCCCGACGCCATCGCAAAGCTGCTGCGCCATTTTTCCGATCCGCGTATCGGTGCTGTAGCCGGAAATGTAAAAGTCGGCAACCGCACTCGCTGGCTCACCCGCTGGCAGGCCCTTGAATACATCACCAGCCAGAACATGGAAAAGCGCGCGTTCGATCTTCTCAACTGCATCACTGTCGTTCCCGGTGCATTAGGCGCGTGGCGCAAAGAGGCCATCGAAGCTGCCGGTGGCATTTCTTCCGACACCGTGGCCGAAGACGCCGACCTGACCATCGCTATTCGCCGGCTGGGCTGGCGCATCAGCTACGATGAAGAAGCCATTGCCTGGACGGAAGCGCCCGAAACCGCCGGCGCTCTGATTCGCCAGCGATTTCGCTGGACCTTCGGCACTCTGCAATCTTTCTGGAAGCATCGCGACACTCTGTTGCGCCCCAGGTACGGCACTCTCGGCTGGATCGCCCTCCCGAATATCTTCGTGTTCCAGCTGGTCCTTCCGCTGATTTCTCCGATTATCGATTTAATGTTTCTCGGTTCGCTGCTTCTCTGGGGCGTTGGTCAGCTGCACATCGCTCGCCTTCCGCAACTTTGGACCACCGCCGATGTCCAGCGATCCATATTTTTCTTTGTGGGATTTCTGCTGATCGACGTGCTCACCTGCATGGTCGCCTTTGCGTTGGAGCGCAAGGAGGATTGGACCCTGTTGATTCCCGTGCTGTTACAGCGCTTCTATTACCGCCAGCTGATGTACGTGGTACTTTTCCGTTCCGTGAAGGAAGCCGTGAGCGGCCGTCCGGTCGGATGGCGCGGCGTTGAACCGCACTTGCCCCCGGATGCACCTCGCGCTCCGCAAGCGCCTCCTCGAACCGTAACGGCCTAGCTGGTCAGCCCAGGCATTTGCGCCCAATGCACGCGAATGTGACAATGTCCATATGCAAAAAATCTTCTCGCTCACATTGAAACCCGCCGCGATCGCGCTCCTGGTCGCCGGCACCCTGCGCGCGCAGGATGCTCCGCCGCCCAAACCCAAACCCGCGGCGCCGTCGACAACGCCGAAAACTCAGAAAACTCCCGGCACCTCTTCCACTGCAACGCCGAAAACGGCGGCCGCCGCGAAAACCGGCGCTCCCTTATTGCTCAAAACGCAAAAGGACAAGGTCAGCTACGCCATCGGCCTGAATATCGGCAAAAGCTTTCGCAAGGATTCCGTGGACGTGAATTCCGCCATTTTCGCTCGCGGCGTAAAAGACGCCATCACCGGCGCCAAACCTTTATTGACCGACGAAGAATTGAAAGCGGTCTTGACCGAGCTCCAGGGCGAGTTGAAAAAACGGCAGGACGACGCCACCCGCCTGGCGGGTGAAACCAACCAGAAAGCAGGAGAAGCTTTCTTGGCTGAAAACAAAACTAAGGAGGGCGTCGTCGCACTTCCCAGCGGGCTGCAATACAAAATCATCACCGCGGGCACCGGACCGAAACCCGCCGAAACCGACTCCGTGGTTTGCAATTACCGCGGCACCCTGTTGGACGGTACGGAATTTGACAGCTCCTACAAGCGCGGCCAACCAGCCACTTTCCCGGTCAATGGAGTTATTAAAGGTTGGACGGAAGCTCTGCAGCTCATGCCCGTGGGCTCAAAGTGGCAGCTCTTCGTTCCGCCCGACCTGGCCTATGGCGCTCGCGGCGCGGGAGGCGAAATCGGCCCGAACGCCACGCTCCTCTTCGAAGTCGAGCTGATCTCCATTCAGGAAAAAGCGAAGTAATTAGTTGCGGCATCCGCGGCTACGAATTTGTGCGATAATCCGCCTTCCTATGCTGCTGCGGAGGTTCTGGTGGCCATCACTTTTGTCTTGAACGGCAAGCCGCAGTCCGTGGATGTCAGCCCCGAGATGCCGCTACTCTGGGTTCTGCGCGACACCCTCAACATGACTGGCACAAAGTTTGGCTGCGGCATGGCCTTGTGCGGCGCTTGCACCGTTCACATCGAGGGAGCCGCGGCACGCTCATGCGTCACGCCCGTTTCGGCGGTGGCCGGGAAAAAAATCACCACCATCGAGGGACTTTCGTCCGACGCGAGCCACCCCGTGCAGCAAGCCTGGATGGAAACGAACGTTCCGCAATGCGGATACTGCCAACCCGGCCAAATCATGTCCGCCGTCGCCCTGCTGGCCAAAGAATCCTCGCCCACCGACGCCGACATCGACGATGCCATGAGCGGAAATATCTGCCGATGCGGCACCTATCAGCGCATTCGCCAAGCCATCCATCGCGCTGCTGCCCTGCAGGCCGCAAAAGCCTGATCGATTGCAATCGTCCTGCGTGGTACCAACCGCCTAGCCGCCCGGTTCTAGTGCTTTACCCCAAATTTTGTTATTCTGCGCTCTGCAAGGTACAGGGCTGCATCCTGGATTCAAGGAGCGGCACCGGAGGCCACCATGAGTTTTGTTCCCAATGCCGGCGGCGGAAAAATCACCGTGCCGGACATCCAGCAGCGCAAATCCCGCCCTGCGGATTCCACTACAAATTCCCAAAAGATTGTTTGCCTCACGGCCTACGACTATCCCTCCGCTCGGCTGCTCGATGACGCCGGTGTGGACGTTATTCTCGTCGGCGACTCTCTTGGCATGGTCGTCCTCGGTTACGACAGCACCATTCCCGTGACCATGGACGAAATGTTGCATCACACTCGCGCGGTTCGCCGCGGCGCGCACCGTGCTCTCGTCGTTTCCGACATGCCTTACGGCAGCTACCACGGCGATATTGCTGAATCCTTGCGCAACGCCATGCGCTTCATCAAAGATGCCGGCGCCGAAGCCGTAAAAGTGGAAGGCGGCGAGCGCCGACTCGAGCTGATCGCCCGCCTCACCGAAGCCGAAATTCCCGTGATGGGCCACGTAGGGCTCACGCCGCAATCCGTGAACGCCCTCGGCGGATATCGCGTGCAGGGCAAAACCCCGGCTTCCGCTGACCAGTTGCTGCGCGATGCCCGCTCCGTCGAAGCTGCCGGCGCTTTCGCAATTGTGCTGGAAGCCATGCCCCGCGAGCTGGCCGCGCAGATCACCCGCGAAGTTCGCATTCCCACCATCGGTATCGGCGCGGGCCCCGATTGCGACGGCCAGATCCTGGTGCTCAGCGACATGCTGGGCTTAACCTTCGGACAAACTCCAAAATTTTCGCGCCCCTACGCCAACGTAGGCGAAATTATTTCCAACGCCGTGCGGGAATACACAAGCGATGTCCGAGACTCCACGTTTCCTTCCGACGCTGAGTCTTATCACGCATCGCAGACCGGCAAAACGCGGAAGACCATTTCCATCGCGCGCTGATTTATCATCTTCACCGCCATTCACCTGGAGGTCCCGATGTCGCCGGATGATATTCGCCAGCTTTTCGACTACAACGCTTGGGCCAACCAGCGTTCGCTGGATGCCGCCGCTGCGCTTACCACAGAAGACTTCATCAAACCGCTGGGCTCCAGCTTTTCTTCCGTGCGCGATACGCTGGCGCACATTTGGGGCGCCGAGTGGTTGTGGCTCGAGCGCTTCCAGGGCGTCTCTCCCACATCGTTGCCAGAGGTTGGACAGTTCAATGACCTTCCCTCACTGCAGTCACGCTGGCAGCAGGATCAGCAGCGCCTGCACAAATTTGTAATTGCTCTTCCGCAGGAGGACCTGTACCGCGTCCATGAGTACCGCACCCTCAATTTTGGCGCGTACAAAAATCCGCTCTGGCAATCCATGCAGCATTTGGTCAATCACGGCACTTATCATCGCGGCCAGATTGCTACTATGCTTCGGCAGTTGAACGCCAAGCCGCTTTCCAGCGACCTGATTCATTTTTATCGCGAGCATTCGAGCGCCGCGAGCGCCTGACCGCACCTACTCGTGGAAATCATTCGA
This sequence comes from uncultured Acidobacteriota bacterium, assembly GCA_963819625.1. Taxonomy (GTDB): domain Bacteria; phylum Acidobacteriota; class Terriglobia; order Acidiferrales; family UBA7541; genus Acidiferrum. Next base: position 644,900 of record CAWFWY010000011.1, on the reverse strand, counting down.
ACCGTCTCGTGGATGAAAGAGTTTGCGCGCCAAGAGCGGGCCGTCAATCGCATCGTCGCTCTTGTTCCTACCATGGGCGCGCTGCATGAAGGGCACCTCTCCCTGATTAAAAGAGCGCGCCAGGACTGCACTTCCGTCGCGGCCTCAATTTTCGTCAACCCCAAGCAGTTCGGACCCGCCGAGGATTTCGCCGGATATCCCCGCTCGCAGCAGGCCGACACTGAAAAGCTCGCCGCTAGCGGAGTTCAGTGCGTGTTTATTCCGGAACCCGCGGAAATGTATCCGCCGGATTTTTCAACCTACGTAAACGTCGAGGGCATCAGCGAACGCCTCGAAGGCCGCACCCGTCCGGGTCACTTTCGTGGCGTCAGCACCGTGGTCCTGAAATTACTTCAGATTGTTCAGCCACAATTCGCGTACCTCGGCAGAAAAGACGCCCAGCAGGCTGCCGTCATTTCGCGCATGGCCGGCGATTTGAATCTCGACGCGGAAATTGTCGTTTGCCCGATCGTCCGCGAACCCGACGGCCTGGCCATGTCCTCGCGCAATGTTTATCTGAACGCCGCCGATCGTAAGGCCGCCACAGTTTTGCACCGCGCGCTACAAGCCGTTCAAAGCGAATTGCACCAAGGCACGCGCGACGCGCTGCAACTGCAATCCGCCATGCGCCGCGCGTTGCAACAGGAGCCTGGCGCCAAAATCGATTACGCGGAAATCGTGGACGCCCGCACATTCCTACCGCTCACGCACGTAACCCGCTCGTCCTACGCCGTGCTCGCCGCCAAATTCGGAGAAACCCGCCTGCTCGACAACCTGCTCATCGAATTCAATCTTGCCAGTAGCAACGAACCACACACAGAACTGTAGTCGTCCGGCGAGGATCACTCCGCGATATGGAAATAACCGTCCTGCTGGGTCACCCGCAGCGGCACGCCAAACAGCGCCGACATTTTTTCCGACGCTAGCATCGCGTCCTTCGGTCCATCCGCCACGATACGCCCATCCCGCAATAAGATTACCCGCTCAATTTCCGGAATAATCTCAGACACGTGATGAGTGACCAGCAGGATAGCGATTCCCGATTGCGCCAACTCTCGCATGGCCGTGCGCAGCTGCCTTTGCGCGGCGATATCCAGCGCGTTGCTGGGCTCGTCAAACAGCAAAGCCCGCGGATCATGCACCAGCGCCCGCGCGATCAGGGTGCGTTTCGCTTCACCCGAAGACATGCGCGCCACGGCGCGATGGGCCAGGTGCGCCACGCCCATGCGTTCCAGTGCCCGCTCTGCGAGCGCCAATTGTTGCGGATCCGGATGGTGATGCGGAAAAATCCGCGTGCTGCTGAAAAATCCCGAAAGGACCACGTCGCGCCCGGTGGCCTCCGTGCTGCACGCTCCCAGCAAATCCGGCGACACGATGCCCAGCAGCGAACGCAACTCAAAAATGTTCCAGCGTTCCCGCCCCTGGATGGAAATCGAAGATCCTTCGCGGACCAGCGGATAACATTCCCGCGTAATGGTCTTGATCAACGTCGACTTCCCGCACCCATTCGGTCCCAGAATGCACACGTGCTCCCCAGCTTCTATACGCAAGGAAATATCTTCCAGCGCCGGCCGCGCCGGTTCCTGCTCCGCGGCATCCGCATGCCCGCGAAAAACCGTCACATGTCTAAGGTCGAGAAGCGCTGGGGAGGAATTCATTCGCGAAAGCAAGCGCCGCACCGCGCGGCCAATTTCATTTTATCCATTTGCTGTAAACAAAGCGGGCAAAATAAAAAGGAGGTGAAAACGTGAAGTCTTCACCTCCCGGGGTGGGGTGATGCATGACAAATACCCTGGGGTAGTGCAGTAGCCTGCCCTGCCCGGCAGGACCACAGCCTCATTCGCGTACTAATTAAAACTATGCGTCTGGAGACTCACCATCCAAGGCTTGTCGTTATTGCGTTTTTAGCACCTGCCATAATCGATGTCAACTTATAAAAGGTACTAATGCTGGGCTTTTCAGCGTGCCCGTATCTACTCGCGATACCCGCAAACCATCCCGCCACTCCAACTCCCGCCCTCAATAATGCGCTTCTGAAGCTTTTGCCTGGCCCAGAATTTCGCGCACCAGCCGGCTCAAAGCGCTGAGACGATAAGGTTTTTGCAGGTAGTGCGCATTCGAAGCCGCCAGCGCAGCATTATCGCATTGTGGCGAATACCCGCTGGTATACACCACCGGCAGATTCTCGAGGCGCTCCAGCAACTTGGCCGCTGTGGCGGGCCCCCCAAGTTTGGGCATGATTACATCCAGGATGGCGATTGCGGGCCTTTCTTTTTCGCACAGCCGCAGAGCGTCTTCTCCGTCAACCGCGGCGAGCACGTGGTACCCCAGGCCCCTCAGTGCCTGGCAGGCCATTTCGCGAGTGGATTCGTGATCCTCGGCGAACAAAATCGTTTCGGTCCCGCGCAGATTGCCAAACTGCGGCATTGCCGGCTTTTGGGGGTTGACTCCTGCCGTACTCTCCATAATCGGCAGGTAGACCCGGAATAGCGATCCTTGCAGCGGCTCGCTGTACACATGAATAAATCCGCCATGTTGTTTGACGATGCCGTACACCGTAGCCAGTCCCAGTCCGGTTCCTTTGCCCAGTTCCTTGGTGGTGAAAAACGGCTCGAAGATGTGATCTTTGGTGGCTACATCCATGCCGATTCCACTGTCCGATACGGACAGCACCGCAAAACGTCCCGGCGTAACGTAAGAATAAAAAGTGCAATACGTCTCATCCAGTTCGACCATCTCCGTTTCGATCAACAGCCGTCCTCCATGTGGCATGGCATCCCGCGCGTTGAGGCACAGGTTCATCAGGACCTGTTCCATTTGCGTGAGATCCGCCTTTACCGGCTCAAGAGGCCCATTGATGATTTTTAACGCGATATTGTTCGGAATCACTTTTTCGAGGAAACTCAGCAAACCGCCCACCACCGCGTTCAGATCGACAGCCCGCGGTTGCAAAACCTGTTTCCGCGCGAAGGCCAGCAATTCCCGCGTCAGCGCAGCGGCGCGTTCCGCCTGTTCGCGGATTCGTTGGAAGCGCTCCGCGGTCTGCGGATTCTTGACGTTTTGATCGAAACCGAGTTCCGCCCATCCCAATATTGCGCCGATCACATTGTTGAAGTCGTGCGCGATTCCTCCGGCCAGTTGCCCGATGGCCTCAAATTTCTGCGCCTGCCGTAATTCCCGCTCCATCGCGCGAAAGGCCGTCACATCTTCTACAATCACTTCGATCGCGCGTCGTCGGCTGGGGTCGTAGAGAAAACGCAAATGCAGCCGCACGATAATGTGCCGCCCGTCGCACCGCCTCCAGTCCGCTTCCGCTCCGTGCAGCGTGCCCGTCTCGCGGCAACTGGTCATCATCTGCGCGTACTGTTCCGGTAATCTGAAGAGATCGTTCTCAAAGTTCAGCGCCGGCAAGGCTTGCGACGTGCAACCGATAATCTTCAGCAGCGCCGGATTGCAGTCTGCCATCGACCCACCGGCATCCACGCGGCAAATCCCCAGAATGGAGTGCTCCACCAGGTCGCGGTTCCGCGCTTCCGAAAGCCGCAGCGCCGCCACCGTCTTGGCGTTCTCTTCCCGCAATTTTCTTTCTGCGATGGCCCGCTGCAGCACCAGCGGCAAGCGCGTCATGTGATGTTTCAGCACAAAATCGCTGACGCCTTGTTTAATGCATTCCACCGCCGCCTCTTCCCCCAGCGTTCCGGTCACCAGCAAAAACGGCGTGTTCTTGTCGATGGCGCGTAGTTCCCGAAGCGCATCCATGCCCGTCCACCTCGGCAACCGGAAATCGCAAAGCACCGCATCGAACGTCTGCATCGCTAAAGCGGCGTGAAATTGCTCCTTATCCTCCACCGTGATCTGGTGAATTTGCACTCCGGCTTTTTTCAGCTCCAAAAGGATCAATTCGACATCGTCGATGGAGTGCTCCACGATCAACAGTTGCACCGGCGCGGCGATCACCAGCGTGGATACTTCTTCCAGCGCCAGCGGGGTCACAAAGCTTCTCCCAATCCCTGGCCTTTGAATGTCTCCGGCGGCGGCATGTGATTCACCGTCAGCCAGTACCGCGCGAAATGGCGAACTGTTTCCTGATATTTGAGGAGCTCGGCGGGTTTCTGTATGTAGCTGTTGACCCCCAGCTTGTAGCACTCAATCAAATCGCGGTCCCGGTCCGAGGATGTCAACACGATCACCGGGATCGGCCGGGTACGCTCGTCGGCCTTGATGGCCCGAAGCACCTCATGGCCGCTGACCCGCGGTAGTTTTAGATCTAGCAAAACTAGATGAGGTGGACTTTCGAAGCGGCGATGGACATGCGGCCCCCGGCAGAAAAGCAGGTCCAGTGCCTCGGCGCCATCGCGCGCCAGCACCACCCGATGCGCGAACGCCGCTTCCCGCAACGCCAGCACGGTAAGCTCCGCGTCGCCTGGGTCGTCTTCCACCAGCAGGATTTCATATTCAGGCTTGTTCATGCCAAGGCTCCGATCAAATGCTCCGTTTGCGCGCCTGGTTTTGTGGAGCCCGGCAGCGTGAAGTAAAAAGTGGCGCCCTGGGCCGGAGCGGATTCCGCCCAGATTCGCCCGCCATGCCGGTGAATGATGCGCTGCACCGTGGCCAGCCCGATTCCTGTTCCGGAAAACTCATCCTGCCGGTGCAGCCGCTGAAACACTCCGAAAAGTTTGTCGGCATATCGCGGGTCGAAGCCCACCCCGTTGTCGCGAACGAATATTGCCGGCTCCCCATTCCGCTCACAGCTTCCGATCTCGATAATCGGATGACCCTTCTTGCTGGAGAACTTTATGGCGTTTGAAAGCAAATTAGTAAAAACCTGGCCCAGCAGCACGGCATCGCCTTCCGCGTCCGGCAGCGTACCGATGCGCCATTCAATCTCGCGCCCCTTGCACTCGACCTGCAGCCTGTTGCGGGCGTCATGCAGCAACGCGCGAAGCGAAACCGGCGCCATATTGGGCAGTTGCGCCCCGACGTGCGAAAGCTGCAGCAGGCCTTCCACTAGCTTGGACATGAACGTCGCCGCCGTGCTGATGCGGTTTAGATAGTGCTGCCCCTCTTCCGGCAAGGTCGGCCCATATTTGTGTTGTAGAAAGTGTGTGAACCCCTCCATGTGCCGCAGTGGCGCCCGCAAATCATGGGACACCGCGTAGCTGAACGTTTCCAGCTCCTTGTTGGCTTCCTGCAATTCCTCGGTTCGCCGGCTCACCCGCTTTTCCAGTTCGCTGTTCAGCGCCCGCAGCTCCGCTTCCGCGTGCTTCCTCTTGCGAATCTGGGTATTCAGATCCTTGATGGCGTGGCCCAGTTCGTCGCGCTGCTCTTCATACTTGACTCCCAGAAGTTCCTGCGCCTCGCCAAGCCCGGCCTGTAATTCTGCGCGAGTCGCCAATTCTCTCGATATCAGATCCCCTGCGAGGATCAGGATCACAAAGGTCAGCGCCGCGGCGCTCAACAGAATCACATTCGTATTGCGGGCATTGTTGTGAACCGCGTTCAATCGCAGCGCCAACCGCGCGCGCTCGTTGGTTTCCAGCGCATCGAAGATCCTTTGTACATGTTGGGAGAGCTGCGTCGGGAGCGACCAATCGAAGGCCCAATCGGTGCGTTGCTCCGGAGCGGACGCAGCGCGCTCCATTGCCTGCCTCAGCGATAACATCTGCGTGTTCAGAATGGGCGTCAGCTCCGTCAGCAGCTGCTGCTGCGCGGAATTGTCGGTGGTTAGCTCGCGCAATTTCTGAATATCGTCCGCCAGGATTTGCAGATAAACAGGAAAATGACGCGGCAATTCTGGATCGTGAGCCGAACGATACGCCCCCACCTGGTTTTGCAGGCCCGCAGGCTCCAGCCGCGCCCGCGCGATAATACTAAGCACCTCCTGCGAGTGCCTCACCCACAGGTTCATCCCCGCCGCTTGACTGGTGCTGTGAAACACCAGGTAAAACGCCAGCAGCAGAATCGCCCCGAGGGCCCCGCCGGCAATGAACAGCCGGCGCCGAAACCTCAGGGTACGCGTTAATGGCATCCCGACAACCGTGATGGACGAGACTAGAGAGGTAGTCCTCTGGAGACGACGAAAAGAAAGGGGGAATTCATTGTGGCGCACTGCACGGAAGAGTCAAGCCTCACGCGGGCCCTATTTCCCTCCCGGTACCTGTCCGCCAAAGATCTCGCTGATCTTCCCGGCGAGCTTGAAGTCCAACTCGCTGATCCCGTCAACGCTGTGCGTGTTCAAATCGATCACCACCTTATTCCACACGTTGAACCATTCAGGATGGTGATTCATCGACTCCGCTACCAGCGCCACGCGGGTCATGTTCCCGAAAGCGCTCACGAAGTCCTTGCACTCAAACGCGCGATGCAATTTTCCACCGGTAACAGTCCACCCCGGTATCTGCCCCATCCGCTCCGTAATTTCCCCATCACTAAGCTTCTTAGCCGGCATCGCCACTCTCCATTCCTCCGCGCCACCGATTATGCGGCCGCTTGGGTACTGCGGCAATATCGACAGTGCCCCGGTTTTGCGTTGCCTGACTTGGCAAATTCCTTTATCGTAGGGGTTTCGTTCCCGGTCAAAATGCGCGGTGTGCGCTTCTGCCGCTCAAAAAGGCAAACTCGACGTGAAAAAGAAAATTCGCGCCATCCAGTATGGTGTCGGTCCCATCGGCGCGTCCATCGTGAAGCTGATGCGCGAGAAGCAGGCTATTGAAATTATCGGCGCCATCGATACCGATCCGCAAAAGGTCGGCCGTGACCTCGGAGAATTCCTGGGCGCTGCTGATGCTCCTTGGGGCGTGAAGATTTCAGCCGATGCCGCCGATGTCCTGGGACAGGCCGCCGACGTGGTCATTCATTCTACTTCCTCGGCGCTGCCCAAGGTCATGGAGCAATTGCTGGCTTGCCTGGAAGCCGAATCCTGCGTGGTCTCCACGTGCGAAGAGCTGTCGTATCCGTATCGCACGTATCCGGAGCTGGCCGCAAAACTGGACGCCGCTGCAAAAGATTGGGGAGTCGCGCTGGTCGGCACCGGCGTCAATCCTGGATTCGTGTTGGACAAACTGCTGGTCACGCTGGCCGCCGAGTCGCAGCGTATCGACCACGTCGGTGGACTGCGCATCGTCGACGCCAGCAAAAGGCGGCAGCCGCTGCAAAAGAAAATCGGCGCAGGCATCTCGCTCGATGAGTTTCGCGAAAAAGTTGCCGCCGGAACCATCAAGCACGTCGGGCTTCCCGAATCGGTGGCCATGGTGGCCGACAGCTTGAATCTGGCGGTGGACGAAATTACCGAAACGATCGAACCGGTGGTTGCCGCCGAACGCGTGCAAACCGAATTCCTGACCGTGGAACCCGGACAGGCTGCGGGCGTTCATCAAATCGCGCGAGGACTTTCCGGGGGCAAAGAATTGATCTATCTGGAGCTACAGATGTACGTGGGAGCGAAAGAACCGGCCGACACTCTGGAATTAAAAGGCCACCCGAATATCAGCCTGGTGATTCCCGGTGGTTCGCCCGGAGACATTGCCACCGCTTCCGTGGTGGTGAATTCTATTCCGGTAATTCTCGATGCTCCCGCAGGACTGCGTACCGCGCGCGATCTGCCCATCGGGTTTTTCTCACCCAGCGCTCGCCCTTAGCACGCGAAGCTGGATCGCCAAGTTGGATCGCACAGCAGAGTTATTTTTTCCAGAATTTCATGACTGCGGAGTAGTCGAGATCTTCTTTCGCTTCGTCTTTGACCGCGGAATAGGTTTTGTATGCGGCGGCTGCCGCCGGAAGCTCTACTTGTTTTTCTTTGGCCAGCTCCAAGGCCAGCCGCAAATCTTTGTGCATCAGCCGCAGGGGAAAACTCGGCGTATATTCGCCCTTTAACAAATTCGGCGCCTTCACATCGAGCACGCCCGAGCGCGCCATGCTTGATTGCAATACTTCAATCAGTTTTTCACCTTCGAGGCCTGCGCCGGTCACCAGCGCCAGAGCTTCGGCAAGCGCGTCTACCTGCAACGCGAGAATGAGGTTCATTGCCAACTTGATGGTCTGGCCCGCGCCGGTCGGCCCCAAGTGAAACCATTTTTTTCCGAGCACCCGCAGCACTGGCTCTACATCTTTTAATGTTTGCGCGTCGCCGCCCACCATGAAAAGCAACTCCCCCTTCTTCGCTCCCCAATCGCCGCCGGTGACTGGCCCATCGAGAAAACGCACTTCACGCTCCACGCAGGCTGCGGCTATTTTGCGCACCAGGTCGGGAGACACGGTGCTGGAATCCATGTAAACGCTGCCGCGCTGGAAAGACTGCATCGCTCCATCGGCGCCCCACAGCACTTCTTCGAGCGCCGGCGGATCGCTGACAATGGAAATCACAAATTCGGTTTTGGCGGCCAGGTCGCTGGGCGACGCCGCCAGGTGGGCGCCGGCGGCAACAAGTTCCTGGGCGCGCGCCGGGGTGCGGTTCCACACCGTGAGCGCGAATCCGGCCTTCAGCAGATTCATGCCCATGGGCCGGCCCATCAGCCCCAGTCCGATCAAACCAATTTTTGTATCGGGTCCAATAGGGGTATTCACAGTGGCTCCAAAGCTGCGTTGGATTTGCGCCGCGTTCAGGCCAGCGCGGTCACGCGATCAATTGTAGCGCAAGGAACGAACACGCGAGGTTAGCTATTGGATCGTTGCGGGCAGGGAAAAATCACGGAAACATTCGAGCCACAACCGGCTACTGCGGCAGCCGCGTTTTCGGGCTCCCGGTCTTCCACACCGTCATCAGCACTAACGTCATTAGCGCTAACTGCACCAGCGCCGGGTTCCTGGGCCCTTTGGTCCGTCGACAATTGTGTGGCGATCTCGGTCTCCTGGATTTCCAGCGGTGGGGGCGTTGAGGAGCTTGCGGGCGTTGCAGTACTTCCCCTTTTGCTCAAGCGCACCACGTATTGATAGGGGATTTCCCAGCGAAATTGCCGGTGCTGGCCGCGCTGCTCAAAGCTCTGCTCCAGGAAGATCGAGCGGCCGGTATCGCCGACGAAAGTGCCTGAAGCAGGCAAAAGGATATCGCCTGCGCGATATTGAACCTCAACCTGAAGGCCGAGGTAGGCTGAGTAACGCGCCATACTCCATCAGTTTTATGGGTGGGTATAAATATGGTCAATAGTACGGAAGTGCTCCCCGCCGGAAGTCATGTGGAAATCCGTGAAACAGACGAATCGTTCACGGAATGCTGGAGTTGTTCCGACTTTGCTCAACCATTTCCTGAGCTCGTTGATTCATTGGCCAAAGCTTCGGCGGTTACGCGATGACGCCAGGCAAACATGCGAGACAGCCTGCGCCGCGTGTACGCTCCGCCAAGTAATTTGCCGAACCACCCCAGCGGGAATTCGTATTCGACGCGGTCTTCGAGCCAACTGCTATTTCCTCCTTCAGGAATGAACAAATGGGTGTGCTGCCAGCGGCGAAACGGACCGGAGATCATCACGTCGCGAAACATGTGGCCGGGCTGGCACTCGGTATGCTCCGCGGTCCATATTTGGGTGACCGGTCCAACGCGGACACATATTTTCACGCGCGATCCGGGCTGATCGATTCCGCCAGAGCGCTCGATCACCCGCGCATTTTCCCACGGCGGCGTCAGACGCGTGAGCGCGTCGGGAAGCGCGTGCCAGGCGTAAACAGCGGCTGCGGATGCGGGCATCCTGCTGCGGTAAACAAAGAGTTCGCTCACAAGCTAATGATACGTTGCGGCTCAGGCAGCGGATGGGTAAATGAAATCAGCGGCGGGAGAGCTTGGCGTTTCCGTGACTGGAGCGCTCCATGGCATCGGACTGAAGAAATTGTTTCGCGGCGGGATCGTCTTTCAGGTAGGCGTCCCAGAAAGCCAGCGAAGCGGAGTTGGTGTATCCGAGGATGGCCGCAGCCTGAGAAGAACGGGCTGGGAGCCCTGTTTCCGCGGTAATGAAGGACATGTGATTCGCGCCCGTAATGAACAATTCATACTTGTCATCCGGCTGGCTGCGCTCAAAAGGAATTTTGTGCCATGCGGGGCTGGCCACCGGGCCGAGGCTATCGAGCGAGCCGGTTATGCCCATGAATGGCGCGCCGATGGTGTCGAACGAGCGCGCCGTCAAGCCAAACTGGCCCGGTCCCTGTGGCGAGAGACACAGAATTGCTTTCGCTCGAGGATCGGAAAAACTGGTCGCCGGATGACCCGGCAGATCGACGAGCGCGCCGCCGACAGCCTCTGCGGTATAGGAACCCATGGAATGGCCGGCAACGCCGATGTGATCCAGATCCAGCTTGCCACTTAGACCGCCGACCCGCTTTTGCAAATCTGGAAGCGCATTCAGAAGAAAAGAGATGTCTTTCGGCCGGCTTTCCCATAGCGCAGGATTTTTCAACACCTCGCGCACTGCTTGGGTAAAACGAAGAGCTTCGTCGCCGCTCTTCCGGCGCTGAACGATGTAATCGTCGTGGGTGGACTGCAACGTGACGTAGCCGTAGGTGGCCCAATGGCGGGTCAGGGATTCGCAGCAGTTCTGCGACCCGCCTGCGCCATGAGAAAACACAATCACCGGATATTTGCCCTGCGTGACAGGATAAAAAATGCGGACGTGCAAATCCTTATTGCGGGCGTCGTCATGTACGACGATGTCGGGAACCTCGGTCACGGCCAGTGGTCCGGTTTCGAGCTTGTAACCATCGGTTGCTGGATCGTTCGCGGCCATTTTGGGCTTGGTTTCGGGATAAAATGTGCCATCCGCCGCTGAGGCAACAGTGGAGGGAGCTGCATTACCGTGCATGCGTGGAAGAGAAAACGCGCTACCTCCCGATTGGCGGGTGATGACGAAGGCGGTGATGGCGCTAAAAACGGAGATAATGGCGATATTGGTGAGCAGCCTTTTGCCGCGACGGCCACGCAGAGCGCTGCCCCGTTCGGTGTTGAGCTGTTTCTGAAGAGTTTTGAAAGTAGACTTCGCCAAGTTTTGACCGCCTTGTAGCTGTTCTGCTTTCAAACCCGGATGAAGATGAAATGGTTGCCCATTAAATGGGTCAGTTGATTCCGAAAAACAGCAATTCTCGGCATCGACAACCGGACGAAAATGGGCAAACTACAACACACAAAAATCTGGGTTTTTTCACGGGGCCAGGTGGGGACGGAGGAGCTTAAAATCGGAATCAGTATAACAGAAACACCTGTTTCATAACGAATTCGCAACGGTTTTTCCCGGATCAGAAACGCAACGCCTCTTGTTTTGAGCGCGAGAATTTCTGAACGTAATTCTTCACAGAAAACTTGCGCGCCGTGTTTCCCGAACTCATGTAGCGGACCATGCCGAACATCGGGACGCTGCGGTCCCCACGGGCGGTCATAGCGGCCCAAGGCACCAGAGAATTCCGCTGTATGAATTGGGATTGCGGCCATCGAGGCCATATTTGTTGTTGAGCTCAATCAGAATGGACAGGGCTACCTGCGGCGAGAGCGGACCATTCCAGAATCTTTTTGCCCCACAACATGCGCATGTAATTGTGAATGTGACCCTCGTGAAGGAGCTGGTCCTGCGCGGCATTCCAGAGCGGGTCATGCGTGGCGGCGGCTTCAAATTCGTCCAGAGCGTATACGATTGGGCGTTCATCCGCGCATGCTCTTGCAGAGTTTTCTGCGCCCAAGGCGGCAGCGATTCGTAGCGATCATAATCTTCGCCGGTGCGCACAAAAGTTGTAACCCACTTCACGCCAGGTGATAAGTTGATCCAGAAAATTCTCAGCGGACGCGCTCATGTTCCACCAGCCTTCTCGCGCTCCAGTTGCTGCGGAGAGCAAGCTTTTCTGGCCGCCAGTTCTCCAGGACAACGGTTGCGGCGAAAATTTCGTGAGTAGAGATGTGACCGAAGTGAAGATAAGGGGACAGTTGGCTCGTGGCGCGGAGCTCCGGCTTATTGTGCTCTACGCTATATGCCGGAAACTTGCTTTTCAGGAACTCTGTCATTTGGCTACGCCCCGCGGTATGGCCGCCGCGCATTTCGGTCGGCTTGACCAGGTGGTCGATCGGAATAGCGTCCAGCGTGCCGGGCGTGGCGTTCAGCAACGCTTGGGACGCAGCGGGCCAGCGGCCGGTTATGTTTGCGGGGATGAGTGGCGGCGCAGCCAAATCGCCATCGGAGAGAGGATCAGCCGAAGGAAATTCCTCGAGATGAGCAGGCAAAACCTTTTGCAGGTGCCGGCGAAAATCAAATGCCCGGGTAAACGCGCGATCGGCGGAGCGCAGTGGGAGCAAACCATTGGAATCCACCGCTTCGAGGCGGACGGTCAATTTGCGGGCCGCGGCGCTCACCATGCCGGAAGAAAAAAACATGGGAAACTCGTCGGTGACGACGACACACGCGTCGGCGGCCAGCGCTTCGAGAAGGCCTTTGCCTACGCCCGGAGCCGATTCAACGTAGGGATAATAGCGAACGCCAACTTTTGAGCAGAGCTTCGGCATTGTCCGCCATGCCATCGATGACGAAGCGATGTATGCGGTCACTCGCCCACTGGTAGCCGCAACGCAACGCTTCCAGAATTACCAGCGGCTTACGCAGTTCCCGGCAGTGCTCCAACGCGCGGTCCAGCGCGAAATTGTGAGTGAGCCGGCGATTGGCAATCATCCAGTAAAGAACGTAGGCGCTCTTGGACCTCACTGGGCCGTTGTTGCACAGTTGAATGCGAATCTTGGGAACCACGACAGAAGCATACCCGACCGTTCACGGTCGGCAATACCAACAGGACTTGACATTTCTCAGGGCCGGGCTATCTTCGGCGTTCGGTACTTCGAGGAGACATCATGAGGCATTGGGCAACTGAAGCTTTTTTGCTGGCACTGATCGTTGCGGGACCGGTTTTTGCTCAAGCGCCGAAGCCGGAAGCCAAGACGATCGTGCTGAAAGCCGCGCGGTTGTTCGACGGCAAGGGCAACGCGCTGGTGACACCGGGAATGGTGGTCGTCACCGACGGAAAAATCGCGGCGACGGGCGCCAATGCGAATGTACCGGCAGGAGCGGAGGTGATTGACCTGGGCGACGCGACGCTGCTTCCGGGCTTCATCGATGCGCACACGCACCTGACCATGATGTACACGACGGACTACAAACAGGCCGCGCTCGATGGATTACAGAAAACCATCGCGGAGCAAACTCTGGACTCCATCGCCAACGCAAAAGTTACGCTGATGGCTGGTTTCACCACGGTGCGAGACGTGGGCTCACGTCATTTCATCGATGTCGGGCTGCGCAACGCGATCCGCAACGGCAAAGTGCCGGGTCCGCGCATGCTGGTTTCCGTGCATGCGATTGGAACTACAGGCGGGCATTGCGATGACACGGGTTTTCGCTCCGGCGTTTTCGGAAAGGAAACGGGTCCGGAAGACGGAGTGGCCAATGGCGCGGATCAGATGCGTTACGCGGTACGCCTGGCGCACAAATATGGAGCGGACATCATCAAGATTTGTGCTTCGGGTGGCGTGCTTGTCGCTGACCGACGACGTGGACACGCCGCAACTGACGCAGGAAGAGTTGAACGCACTCATCGATGAAGCGCACGCGTTAAAGAGGAAAGTTGCGGCCCATGCGCACGGCGCAGAGGCCGCCAAGCGCGCCGTTCGCGCGGGAGTGGATTCCATAGAGCACGGTTCGTTTCTGGATGACGAGGCGCTGGACATGATGAAGCAGCATGGGACGTACTACGTGCCCACATTGATGGCGCTGCAAGGATTGTCGGAGCAGATGGAAGCGGGAATGTACATACCACCCGCGATTCGAGCCAAAGCGGAATTGGCCATGACGTCTCTCCACAAGACGTTTCAAAAAGCTCTGGCCAAGGGCGTGAAAATCGGGTTGGGCACGGACGCAGCGGTTTATCCCCACGGAAGAAACGCCGAAGAGTTTCACCAGATGGTGGATCTGGGCATGAAGCCGATTGACGCTTTGAAGGCGGGGACTTCGGCGGACGCCGACTTGCTTGGACTGGCCGACAAGATTGGTACGCTGGAAGCCGGGAAAGACCGCCGACATTGTGGCCGTGCCCGGCAATCCGGTCGAAAATATCCGGCAGACGGAACATGTCGTTTTCGTGATGAAAGAAGGCGTGGTCTACAAAGACGAGCACGCTGTGGCACACTGACACGTCGAGACTCTGGCGGGGCGGCGTTGCGCCCCAGCCAATTAGAATCGCGTGAATCCTGGATGACAGTTTCGCCGGAAACCACAAGTCCTCCGAACCCGCGCAGTTCGAGCGGACGCGACTGGTTGCTGGCGTTGGTCGTTTCCCTGGCTACCGCCCTGGCGATCATTTCGCCGTATTTCTGGAAGGGAAACGCTTCCGGCCACGACTTTTCATTCCACGCCGCTTCGTGGATGGACGCGGCCGCGCAGTGGCGCGACGGCATTTTGTATCCGCGATGGGCGGATGGCGCGAATTTCGGATTCGGCGAACCGCGATTCATTTTTTATCCGCCATTGTCGTGGATGTTTGGCGCGGCGCTCAGCTTTGTCGTGCCGTGGCTGTACGTGCCGGCAGTATTCATCGTTTTGACGCAGACGATGGCAGGGCTTTCGGCGTTCGCGCTGGGGCGGCGTTTATTTCCGCAACGCGGCGCCCTTCTCTGCGCGGTTTGTTACGCGGCGAATCCTTATGCCCTGCTCATCGTATATATGCGCAGCGATTTCGCAGAGCAACTGGCGCTGGTTTTCTTTCCTGTTCTGATTCTTGCCACGCTAGAAGCGACGGGCGCAGTGCAAACAAGCCTCGGTACGCCGCGCCGAATCGTTTTTCTGGCCATTGTTTTTGCCGCGGTGTGGCTGACGAACGCCCCGGCCGGGGTAATCGCCAGTTATGGCCTGACAGTCTTCTTTATCTGGAGAGCGATGGCTACAAAATCGTGCCGCCCGCTGCTCAATGGAAGCGCTGGACTGGCCCTGGGTTTTGGGCTTATTGGATTTTATCTGCTGCCGGCAGCTTACGAGCAGCGCTGGGTAAATATTTCGCAGGCGCTGGCATCCGGCTTGCAGCCGGCGCAAAATTTTCTTTATGCGATGATCGCCGACGAGGAGCACAACGCGTTCAACCGTGTCGCGTCGGGCGCGGCAGTGCTAATGATGGCGCTTACCGCAATATTTGCCTGCATCGCGTTTCCTCGCGACAAAAAAACGCGCTCAGAGCCCGTAACCAGGGCGGTCTGGAGCACGTTGTTGGTGCTGGCGGTAACCGCGGCGTTTATGATGCTGCGCGTCAGCGGTATTTTCTGGACCCTGCTTCCCAAGTTGCGCTTCGTGCAATTTCCCTGGCGGTGGATGTCGCTCCTGGCGATCCCGTTTGCGTGTTTTATCGCCGCAACCATAGCGCGTAAAACGATGCGCCGATATTGGGCCGTACTACTGGCTGCCGTACTGGTGGCGGTGCTGGGGTGCACGGCCACGTGGATGGTGAGCCGCACATGGTGGGATTCGGAGGATATACCGCTGTTACGGGAAGCGATCGACCACGACGAAGGGTTTGAAGGCGTGGATGAATATGATCCTAAGGGAGACGATCACACGGATCTGCCGGAAAAATCTGCGCGGATAAAGTTGTTGAACGCCGCACAGAAAGCCGCTGCTGCGCAGCAGTTGAGGATTCACGTGGAACGCTGGTCTGCGGAAAGGAAAGAAATACGGGTCACCACTCGCGAGCCAATACGCGTGGCGCTGCGTATTTTGAATTACCCGGCGTGGCGGGTAGAGGTTAATGATGCGGTGGTGATTCCGGAGCAAACGAAAGAAAACAATGAGATGGTGGTGCCACTGGCGGCGGGATCATCGCATGTGGTCGTGCGATTCACGCGCACGTCGGATCGCACCGCGGGCGCGGCAGTGACGCTTGCCAGCATGCTGATCGCGGTTTTGCTTTTTTTTGCCAGCAGAGAGCGAACGTAATCGCCTGCGAACTCAGCGGCGATCGACGGTGGGATGCCGGACGTCCTGCCCCTGCACGATATAGATAACGTCCTCGGCAATATTGGTAGCGTGGTCGCCGATACGTTCCAGGTTTTTGGCGGCAAGAATCAGCTCGAACGCGGGAAAAACCACGCTGGAATCACCCATCATGTAGGTGAGCAGTTCGCGGAAAATCTGGTCGCGATAATTGTCGACCTGGTCGTCGCTGGCCAAAACTTTTTGCGCCAGCTCGACATCGCGGCGCACCACGGCGTTCAAGGCGTTGCGAACCATTTCTTCGGTTAGCTCGCTCATGCGCGGCAGGTCTACGTAAGGCTTGACGCGGGGGTGACGGAGGATGCGCAAGGAGCCCTGGGCGATATTTACGGCCTGATCGCCGATGCGTTCTAGATCGTTATTGATGCGCGAAACGGCCAGAACGAAGCGCAGGTCCACAGCCATCAACTGGTGCAGCGCCAGCAATTGAACGACGCGGTCGTCAACTTCTATCTGCAGCTCGTTGATGGCGTCTTCCTCGGCGAGCACGCGATTGGCGAGGGCCTCGTCGGAATCGAGCACGGAGTGCACGGCCTGATGCACGGCGCGCTCGGCGAGGCTGCCCATCCACAGCAGCCGCTCTTTCAAATCGTTCAAATCTCTTTCGAAATGGCGTTCCATACGTCCCCTTGGGGCAAGAGTTGCAAATTTTTATCCAACGGCGTTCATGCGTCTCAGCCAAAGCGTCCGGTGATATACGCTTCCGTTCGCGCATCGCCGGGCGTGGTGAAAAGCTGCGGCGTGGGACTGAATTCGACGAGCTGGCCGGTAAGCAGGAAGGCGGTGAAATCGCTGACGCGCGCGGCTTGCTGCATATTGTGAGTGACGATAGCGATGGTGCAGAGATCCTTCAACTGCACGAGAAGCTCTTCGATTTTGGCGGTGCTGATGGGATCGAGCGCGGAACAGGGTTCGTCCAGCAGCAAAACTTCTGGCTCGACAGCCAGGGCCCGCGCGATGCACAGGCGCTGTTGCTGGCCTCCGGAGAGCTCGTACGCGGATTTATGCAACTGGTCTTTCACTTCATCCCAAAGCGCGGAGTGACGCAGGCTTTTTTCGACGGCGTCGGCGATAGAGCCCTTGGTGCCGTTGATACGCAAGCCGTAAGCCACATTTTCAAAAATGGATTTGGGAAATGGATTGGGGCGCTGGAAAACCATACCGACTCGGCGGCGCAGCGCGGTTACGTCCTGGGCAAGGATATTCTGGTTATCGATCAGGATTTCGCCTTCAAGACGAGAGCTGCGCACCGTTTCGTGCATGCGATTCAGGGTGCGCAGCAAGGTGGACTTGCCGCATCCAGAGGGACCGATCAGCGAGGTCACCTTGTTCGAAGCGATATTGAGATTGATGTCGAACAATACCTGCTTCGCGCCGTAGAAAAAATTGACCTTGTCGATGGTCATGCGCATGACCAGTGGCGCTTGCGGTTCGCGACTCGATGGAGTGCTGACAGGTGGTGTGATGTTTACGGACACTGCCGACCTCACAGAAGCGTGCATGATTAAGTCCTCGGAACTGCGACGCCCCGGGACAGAATAACCCGAGCGACGATATTAATGGCCAGAATCAAGCCGAGCAGGACAAGTCCCGCGGCCCAAGCCTGGCGATGCCAGTCGTCGTAAGGCGCGATGGCATAGGTAAAAATCATGACGGGCAGGGAGGCGGTGGGTTGCTCCCAGCCGGGACTCCAGAAACGATTGCCAAAGGCGGTGAAGAGCAACGGCGCAGTTTCACCAGCGACCCGCGCAAAGGAAAGCAGGACGGCGGTCAGGATCCCGCGATAGGCCGCAGGCACTACGACCGAAGCGATGGTTTTCCATTTGCTGGCGCCGAGAGCCATGGCGCCTTCGCGCAAGGTGCGAGGCACGGCGCGCAGAAATTCTTCGGTGCTGCGCAGGGTGATGGGAATCATCATCAGCCCCAGCGCGAAACCGCCGGCCAGCGTGGAGAAGTGCTTGAAGGGCAGGACCACCAGGCTGTACGCGAATATTCCGATTACGATGGAGGGCACGCCATTCAGTAGATCGGCGGCGTAGCGCACCACGAAGGCGACGGTGCCGCCGCTGAATTCCGCGAGGTAAATGGCGCCAAAAAATCCAATCGGCACGCCCAACAAGCAGGCGAGGATTAGCAGTTTGGCGCTGCCCACGATGGCGTTGGCCATGCCGCCGCCAGCTTCGCCAACGGGGGCGGGGAGCTTGGTAAAGAAGTTCCAATTCACGGACGTGCCGCCGTGATAGACGAGGTAGCCGAGAATGAAAAACAGGACCGCGACCGCGACGAAGGCGCAGAGCCCGGTCATGGTCAGCATGAAATGGCTGACAAATTTGCGCCAGCGGAGGCGGTGGCTCATGCCTGCCCCGTTCCGCTGCCGCGCTGGGAAGTGACCACAATCAGCAGGCGCGCCAAACCGTTTAACAGAAAAGTAAGGATGAAGAGCACCAAGCCGAGCTCGATGAGTGATTGGAGATAGAGGTCGCCGGTGGCTTCAGTGAACTCATTGGCGATGACAGCGGCGATGGAATAGCCGGGCGAAAAGAGCGATGCGCTGATGGTGGGAGTGTTCCCGATGACCATGGTGACGGCCATGGTTTCTCCCAGCGCGCGGGCCAAGGCGAGAAAAATCGAGCCCATGATTCCGGTGCGCGCAAAGGGCAGCACAACTTTCCAGGTAGATTCCCAGCGCGTGGAGCCGAGCGCGAGAGCCGCTTCGCGCTGATCGCGGGGAACCGAGAGCAAAACCTCACGGGAAACAGAAATGATATAGGGAATCACCATGATGGCCAGAACGATTCCCGCGGTGAGAAAGCCGACGCCATATGCTGGTCCCTGGAAAAAGGGAAGAAAACCGAGCGTGTTTTTAAGCGCGGGTTGAATGTATTCGCGCATCAGCGGGATGAGGATGAAGACGCCGAGCAGACCGTAAATGACGCTGGGGACCGCTGCCAGAAGATCGATAAAAAACTGGAGCGTGTCGGAGACTCGCGCAGGGGCCAGCTCCGCCAGAAAAATTGCGGCGCCGATACCCAGGGGAACGGCGATCAGCAGCGACACGATGGAAGTTACCAAGGTGCCGTAGATGAAAGGAAGCGCGCCGAAGTGATCGAAAATTGGATCCCAGACGGAGGTAACGAAGAAAGCGAAGCCGAACTTATGGCGCGGCAGATAGGAACCCTGCCACAGCTCGTAAACGAGCAGCAGGGTGATGAGCACGACAGAGCCGGCAAACAGAAATGTAATCAGCCGGGCGATTTCGTCTCCATTGCGGAGGCGGCTGACGAAAGAGCGCGAGCCCGATACTGGACCCGCGCTCGGAACGGTTGTGGTTGTAGTGGCCATCATTAGGATGAAACGTAACGCGTTATTGGATGGTGTTCAGCTCTTTCATTTCCTTGCTGACCACCTCTTTAGGCAGCTTGGCATAGGAGAGCGCTTCGGTCTGGGTCTGCCCTTCGGTCAGCATCCATTTGATGAAGCCCTTCATGGCATCGCGTTTCGAGGCGTCCGAAAACTTCGCAGGAATCAGCAGCCAGGTGAAGCTGGAGATGGGGTACGCCGCTTTTCCGGGAGCGTTGGTGATGGAAACGCGGAAATCATCCGGCATATCTTTGGCGGCGCCTGCGGCAGCGGCGGTAACGCCGGCCAGATCGGCTTTGACGAAAACGCCGGAAGAATTCTTGACCTTGCCGTAGGGCATCTTGTTCTGGATCGCGTAAATCAGCTCGACGTATCCGAAAGAGTTGGGAGTTTGCTTCACCAGGCCAGCGACGCCCTCGTTGCCTTTGCCGCCGAGACCGACCGGCCAGTTGACCGAGGTGCCTTTGCCGACCTTGTTCTTCCACTCGTCGCTGACCTTGGAAAGGTAGTCAGTCCAGATGTAGGTTGTGCCGCTGCCATCGGAGCGGTGCACGACGACAATGTCGTTACCGGGAAGATTGACGCCCTTGTTCGGGCCGGCGATCGCGGGATCGTTCCACTTGGTGATCTTGCCGAGGAAAACGCCAGCCAGAGCTTCGGGCGTGAAGTTCAACTCCACGTCGACGCCCGGAATGTTATAGGTGGGAACGTCGGCGCCCATGACCGTCGGGAAATGAAGAATGGGGAATCCGTGCTTATCCTGGAAGGCTTTCAGTTGCTCGTCGTTCATTGGTCCGTCGGAGGCGCCGAAATCGACAGTGCCTTCGGTGACCTGCTTGATGCCGCCGCCGGAACCGATGGACTGATAGTTGATCTGTAGGTTGGCGTCCTTCTTGTGGTACTCATCAAACCATTTCGAATACATCGGATAGGGGAATGTCGCGCCGGCACCGTTGATGGACAGCGTGCCCTCGGCCACGACAATGGCGGCCAGTGAAAATACAGCCAATAGTAAATATGCACTTCGCTTCATGCGTTTTCTCCATACAAACTCGGTGAGATATAGGAGCGCGTCAGTTTGTCTGGCTTGTGTTACGGGATTGTTACAACCGGAAGTTAATCTATTAAAATCCGGAGTTGCACGTAAGTGATTACAACAGTGTGATTTACGTCCGTATAAGCCAGTACACGCCGGATCGCACCCGAGGTTGTGGCAGCACTTAACAGAATGCATCTATTGACGAGGCATTCGCGTCACATTATTGTCTTCACATTATTGTCGAGGGAGATGTCGAGAGTATGAGCGCGGGCCACAAATTCGAGTCGCGATGGAGGCCAAAGGCCTGGCTGTGCTTCCTATTGGCGCTGCTGTTTTTGTACAACCCTTACCTGGTGGCGACCCCGTCGTCGGCCAGTTTAAACGTCCGGCACACCGCCAGCTATCGCGCGACAGTGGCTTCCTCTGAACTGCAACATTTCAGCCCGACAGATGGGCGAAAGACTTTCACGACGCAAATCGCAATTCTTTTTGACTGGTTTGAATCTCCGCTGAATTCGTCCGCGGAGCAGCGTATCGAAGCGAACACACCTGATTCGTATGCCTGCAAGATTCTGTGCGCTGATTTGTGGTTCAAGCCCCCTCCCGTAATCTAGTTCCCCGTTTTTACAACCCGCTGGGTAGCAGCTGTCAGTAGAGCAGTTATTTCTTTTTCTTCGGTTTGATTTCTCGAAACGAATCGCCACAATTCTGGCGTTTTCGCGAACAACCGTTTCAAAGGATTTCTTGCATGATCAAAAAAACGTTATGGATTACCGGCGCGGTGGCAGCCGTTTTCGCATTGCTGGCCTGGCGATGGATCGGGCGGACTCCCAGCGAAGCCGCTGACCCGGATCGTTCCGAGCGCGACACTGCCGTCACCGAAGCCGCGGTGGTACGGGTGGAGCGGCGGGCGCTGGGCAACACGTTGACGATTGCCGGCGAGTTCAAACCTTTTCAGGACGTGGAGGTGCATGCCAAGGTCGCCGGATACATCCGGAACATCAATGTCGACGTGGGCGATCACGTTAAGCAAGGCCAGGTGCTGGCAATCCTGGAGGTTCCCGAACTGGCCGCGGAACTTTCCGGCGCGGACGCGGCGGTGCGCCGCTCCGAAGAGGAAATCCGCCGCGCGCAAAGCGACGTGATACGCGCGCAATCTTCCCATGCGGCAACGCATTCCGGCTACGCGCGGTTGAAGCAAGCTTCCGAATCGCGAACGGGACTAGTGGCCCAGCAGGAAATCGACGACGCGCAAGCCAAGGACCTGGAGTCCGAAGCGCAAGTGTCCAGCGCGCAGGCGCAACTCTCCGCTGCGCGCCAGCAACTTGAAATGGCCCAAGCCAATCAAAAACAGTACAACGCGCTGGCAAATTATTCGCGTATCACCGCGCCTTTTGCGGGAGTCATCACGGCTCGGATGGCGGACACCGGCGCGCTCATCCAGGGCGGCACATCGGCGAGCAGCGGCGCCGGGCCAGTGGTCCGGTTAGCCGAGGTTTCGAAACTTCGGCTGGTGTTGCCGGTACCGGAATCGGCGGCATCGCAGATTCACCTTGGCGACCCGGTGAAGGCGCGGGTGCAGGCGTTGAGTCAAGACTTCGAGGGCAAGGTTTCGCGCTTCTCGGATTTGCTGGACCGGCAGACGCGCACGATGGAAACGGAAATCGATTTTGCAAACAAAGACGGGCGGCTGATCCCGGGGATGTATGCGGAGGCCATGCTGTCGCTTTCAAAAGATACCAACGAGCTGTGCGCCCCGACCGAGGCGGTGTCACGAAATAACAATCAAGCCACGGTTTTGACGCTGAACAAACAGAACGAAATCGAAGAGCGCCGCATTCAATTGGGCTTCGAGGGCGAGAGCTACGTGCAGGTGCTAAGCGGATTGGCGGAAGGTGATCGCGTGGTAATCGGAAACCGGTCGCAATTTCACTCCGGGGAAAAAGTGCGACCTAAAGAGATGGGCGGCAAGTCCGTGGAGATGGCAAACTAAGTGTCGCGATTCGCTCTTAAATATCCGTACCTGATCATTGTGCTGTGTTTGATGATCGGCATCGTGGGCGTCACCACCCTGGTGCGTATGCCGGTGGACCTGTTCCCGCCGATCAAGATTCCGGTAGTGGTGGTGGCGACATTTTTCAACGGCATGCCGCCGGAACAAATCGAGACCGACATTACCGGTCGCTTCGAACGATTTTTTACGCTGGCGAGCGGAGTGGATCATATTGAATCGCGCTCCCTGCCCGGCGTCAGCCTGATCAAAATTTATTTTCAGCCGGGGATGGATGGCAATGCAGCGTTGAGCTCCATCTCCAATCTGGCTATGGCCGACCTGCGCAAGCTTCCTCCAGGGACGCTTCCGCCAGTTGTTCTGCAGTTTGACGCATCGAGTCTTCCGGTTTGCCTGATTACGCTAAAGGGCGAAGATCTGAACGAAACGCGACTGCGCGACCTGGGCCAGTATGACGTGCGGAACCAGGTTGCCAACGTTCCGGGAGCTTCCGTGCCTCAGCCATTTGGCGGGCGCTACCGGCAAATCATGGTTTACGTGGACCCGCTGAAGCTGGAAGCCAACCAATTGAGCGTGATGGACGTGGTGCGCGCGGTAAACAACAGCAACCTGATTCTGCCAGCGGGAGATGTGCGCATCGGCAATCTGGATTACAACTTGTACACCAACAGCCAGTTGCCGACCACGAAAGACATCAATTCCGTTCCGCTAAAAACGCTGGGTGGCGCGTCGGTGATGGTAGCGGACGTGGGAGCGGCGCAGGACGCGCAACAAATTCAGACCAATATCGTTCGTGTGGACGGTCAAAACTCGGTCTATCTGCCGGTGCTTCGGCAGGGCGGGGACACCAACACCATCGCGGTAGTTAACGGTGTGAAGAGAGCCATAGCGGGGCTCACGGATGTACCGCGGCAATTGCAGGCCCGCGTAGTTTTCGATCAATCGCTGTTTGTAAAAAAAGCGATTGAAAACCTGCTGCACGAAGGCGGAATAGGCCTGGTGCTGACCGCGGTGATGATCCTGCTGTTTCTCGGCAGCGTGCGCGCGACCGTCGCGGTCTTATTGTCGATCCCGTTGTCGGCGCTGGCGGCATTCATGGCCATTTCCGCGGGCGGAGGAACCGTTAATACCATGGTGCTCGGTGGGCTGGCGTTGGCTTTCTCCCGCCTGATCGACAACTCCGTGGTTGTTCTGGAAAACATATTCCGGCATCTGGAAATGGGCAAAGACTCGGCGACGGCTGCGGAAGTAGGCGGAAAAGAAGTAGCCATGCCGGTGCTGGCGGCCACGCTTACGACCATGATTGTGTTTTTCCCGGTGACGTTCTTGTACGGCGTGAGCCAATTTTTGTTTACGGCACTGGCGCTGGCTGTGGTGCTTTCGCTGGCGGCTTCTTATGTGGTGGCCATGACGGTGGTGCCGCTGTTCTGCGCGAAGTGGATGGGGCGCCACGAAGCGGATGAAGAATTGTATGGCGACAAAGTATCCGTGCTTGGACGCGTGGTTGAAAAATTCAACCGCCACTTCGAGAAAATGCTCGGTGTATACGATCGCACTCTGCGGTTGTCCACCGCGCGCCCGGTCGCCACGGTAGCCGGGCTCCTCGGAGTTTTTCTCCTGAGCCTTGCGCTTTATCCCTTGCTGGGCGTTTCGTTTTTTCCGCGCACCGATCCCGGGCAATTCATGATCAATTTAAAAGCGCCGCCGGGCTTGCGCATTGAGCTGACGGAAAAATACGTGGCCAAAGTCGAAGACGAGATCAGGCAGGTCGTACCTCCCCAGGAACTGGGGATGATCGTTTCCAACGTGGGAGTCACCCCTGGGTTTTCTTCCATGTACACCAGCAACTCCGGCCAGAACACCGCGTTCATTCAAGTGGGACTGAAAGAAGGGCACAAAACCGGCAGCTACGAATACATGGACCGCGTAAGAAAAAGGCTGGCCGACGACGTTCCCCAAATCAGCACCTATTTCCAGTCGGGAGGGCTGGTGGACGCGGTGCTTAATTTTGGATTGCCGGCGCCGATTGACGTCCAGGTGAGTGGATCGAATCTGGAGGGAACTGACAAAACAGCTTTGGAGCTGGCCGGGAAAATCCGGGAAATCAAGGGAGTCAACGACGTATTGATTCCGCAGGATCTGGACTACCCGGCAATGCGTCTGGATGTGGATCGCGAACGAGCCAGTCAACTGGGACTGGACCAGAAGGAAGTGGTGGACAACGTGATCACCGCGCTCAATTCCAACGGAATGATTGCACCCAGCTACTGGGTCGATCCTCGCAGCGGGAACGACTATCTGCTCACCGTGCAGTACCGCGAAGATCAAATCAAATCGCTAAACGACCTGAAACAGATTCCCCTTCGCGGCGGCAACTCAAAAAACCCGACGCCGCTGGACTCAGTGGTGAAGCTGACCCCGGTGGAATCTCCCACCGAGGTCGACCATTACCAGCTTCGGCGCGTTTTTGATTTATACGTCGCGCCGGCCACGGAGAATCTCGGCAGCGTCACCAAAGGGATAAATCAAATATTGAAGGATGCAAAACTTCCGGAAGGCGTGCACGTCGATCTTCGCGGATCGGTTCAGGGCATGCATCAGTCTTTCTCAAGTTTTGGATTCGGATTGATTCTGTCCGTTGCGCTCGTCTATCTGATTCTGGTGGCGCAATTTCAGTCCTTCGTCGATCCCTTCATCATTCTGTTGGCCATTCCTCCGGGAATTACGGGGGTGATCGTATTGTTGCTGCTCACCGGCACGACGTTGAACGTGATGTCGCTGATGGGCGTGGTCATGATGGTCGGCATCGTAGTTTCCAACAGTATTTTGATTGTGGAATTCACCCGCACACTGCGGGCAGAGGGAACGCCTCTAAAGGAAGCGGTTGGCACGGCGTGCCGGGTGCGTTTACGCCCGATCCTGATGACTTCGCTAGCCACCATTCTGGGATTGATTCCGATGGCGCTGAAGCTCGGCACGGGGTCGGAGGCTTATGCGCCGCTGGCTCGAGCCATCATTGGAGGGCTGACGGTATCGGTGGTGATTACCGTTTACCTGGTGCCGGCCGCTTACATTCTGGCGCATCGCAACGACAAACAAATCCCTGAAGAGAGCCTCGCGTGATTCACCGTTTATCTTTGCTGCTGACATTTGTGCTGGTTTGCTGCGCGGCGGCGCAGTCGCAGAGCGAACCGAATCCCACGGCCCAGGCGGCGGTCGCCGCACCACCAGGACCCGCGTTGACCCTGCGTGAAGCGGAAGCGATCGCGCTGAAAAATAATCCGCAAATCAGCATCGGCAAATTGCAGGCGCTCGTCGCCCAGCAGGGGGTGCGCGAGACGAGATCGGCGCTGTTGCCTACCGCTTATCTCAGTGTTACCGGCGTGGATTCCCAGGTTGGCAGCCGCATATCGGCAGGTGGGTTGAATAATCCGATCATCTTTGAGCGCGCCGCAACCGGAGTAAGCGTCAGCCAGTTGATCACCGATTTCGGGCGCACCAACAATCTTGTTTCCGGTTCGGAGTATCAGGCCAAGGCGCAGGATCAGTTGGCCATAGCCACGGCAGCGCAGGTCACGCTGGCGGTGGATCAAGCATTTTTTAACGCTCTGGAAACTAAAGCGTTGGTTGGCGTAGCCCGGCAAGCCGTCAGCACCCGGCAAACGCTGGTGGACAAGATCCAGGCACTGACCAACTCCAAACTCAAGTCGGACCTGGACCTGAGCTTTGCCAATGTGGACCTGGCGCGCGGAAAGCTGCTGGCGCTGGAGGCTGCGAATAATTACGAAGCGACGCTGAATTCTCTCTCCGCTATTCTGGGTTACCAGGACCGCCAGAATTTTGAGCCTGTCGAGGAAGTGAAAGAAGCTGTGCCGCCGGCACCGGACGTGAATCCCCTGGTGATGCAGGCGTTGCAGCAGCGCCCGGAAATACTGGCGCTGGAGGACCAGGTTTCCGCGGCAGAAAAATTCGGTAACGCCGAGCACGATCTGTGGAAGCCGACGGTCAGCGCCCTGGGGGCCGCGGGGTTGGCCCCCGTGCGGGACAGCCGCCTATCAAGCTGGTATGGAGCGGTGGGAGTGAATATCAATGTTCCGGTTTTCAACGGTTTTCTGTTTAACGCGCGGGCGAAAACCGCCGACTTGCAGACCGAAGTAAATCGCCAGAAGCTGGCCGACCTGCGCAACAACGTGGCCCGCGACGTGCGCAATTCCTGGCAAGACACGAACAGCGCTTATGAACGGCTGTCGCTGACCAGGCAGCTTCGCGAGCAAGCCGGGCTGGCATTCGACCTGGCGCAGTCCCGCTACAATCTAGGGCTCGGTTCGATCGTGGAGTTCAGCCAGGCGGACCTGCAAAAGACCGAGGCGGAAATCACGGCTACGGACGCCGAATATCGATATCGCTTGACCCAAATCGTGCTCGCCTTTACCATGTCGGCACCGAAGTAAGCTATTCCGTGGTGCAGAAGGTGAGAGGCCACTTGGAGATTACGAAAATGGCTTATCGGCCCCAGCAACAGTCCATCATTCCGGCTCGCCGTCAAATTTTTATCTCCGTTTGTATTGCCTGCTGTTGAAGCCGACAACGCTTTTCGTAACTTCCATTCCAACTACGGTTTAGTGCCAATCTGCGTCGGTGTGTCACACGATATTCATATTGGATTGACGCCACCGTAAGACGAACCCTTTACCGTTCTGCTCCACGCGACTCGTATACTCCGGTACATTTTGAACTTTAGATTTAAAAGAGAGAGGCAATGAAAAAACTAGCTGCACTCACACTATCTCTATTCCTCACGTCCGGAATAGCACTCGCTGATTCGCCCAAGGATGCCGACGCTCAACCGGCCAAAAGCGCGCCGGGGAAAGCGAAGGAAGCCAAGAAAACTGACAATGCGGATTCCGCGATTGCCGCCGAGATTGAGGAGTTGCGCCAGACGCTGCAATCTCAGCAGGAGCAACTGCAATTGCTGAAAGAAGAGCTCCACAAACGCGACCGGCAGATCGACGAAGCTCGCGAAGCGGCCGCGGCGGCCAATTCTCGCGCGGCCGAAGCGAACGTGAAAGCCACCGAGGCGGTTACCGCCAGTGTCGCGGCCAAACCCGCCATAGAAGCGATCAGCAATAACGCAGCCGATATGGGCAATCCCATCGCCACGA
Source organism: uncultured Acidobacteriota bacterium (assembly GCA_963819625.1). Classification (GTDB taxonomy): domain Bacteria; phylum Acidobacteriota; class Terriglobia; order Acidiferrales; family UBA7541; genus Acidiferrum. Next base: position 617,303 of record CAWFWY010000011.1, on the reverse strand, counting down.
CAGCACAGGCGGATGCCAAGGCGAAGGCCTCGGAAGACGGGCCGTCATCTATCAAATTTAAAGGCATCAGCCTGACACCCGGCGGATTCATCGCCGCAGAAACGATTTTCCGGACTCGCGCTACGAGCGCCGACATCAACACTCCTTTCACCGGCATTCCCTTCCCGGGAAATGACCTGAGCAGAGTGTCTGAGTTTAACTTTACGGCCAGGCAGAGCCGCGCCACCTTGCTCGCGGAGACGCACATCGGCAGCGCGAAAGTCAGCGGCTACTACGAAGCCGATTTCCTGGGCGCCGGAACGACGTCCAACAATCGCCAAAGCAACAGCTACGTAGTTCGGCAGCGGCAGCTGTTTGCGTCGGTAGAATTTGCGACCGGCCTTACCGTAACCGGCGGCCAAATGTGGAGCCTGGCGACGGAAAACAAGAAGGGCATTTTGAACCGGCAGGAGAACTTCCCGCTGCAAATCGATCCGCAATACATCGTGGGATTCACGTGGCAGCGCGCCTATGGCTTCCGCGTGGCGCAAAGCCTGCTTGACAACAAACTGGCGCTGGCGATTGCGGTCGAGGGACCGCAAACAACGCTGGGCGGACGGGGATTCAGCACCTACACGAATGCTGCGGCGGCGACTTCGCAAAACTTCTTTATCAACGCTCCCGGAAATGGAGGCGGTCTCTACAACGCATTTGACTCGACTGGCTACACGACCAACAAGGCGCCCGATCTGATCGCAAAAGTCGCGGTCGATCCAGGATTTGGTCACTACGAATTGTTCGGTATGCTCAGCACCTTCCGCTCGCGAGTTTATCCTTGCGCGGTGGTCAGCGTTGCTGCGAGTACCCCGACGACGACCCTGGTTGGCGACCCGATCAGCTGCGCTGCGAACCCCGCGGCCACTACTCCTTCCTCGGCAGGCGCGTTCAACGACACACGCATTGGCGGCGGGGTGGGAGCCAGCCTGTTCGTGCCCATCATCCCCAAGAAGTTTGAGTTTGGCCTGAAGGGCGTAATCGGCGACGGGACCGGCCGTTTTGGATCCGCGCAGCTGGCCGACGTGACGGCCCGTCCGGACGGCACGTTGGCGCCGATTCGCGCGTACCATGCGCTGGCGCGGTTTGAATTCCATCCGACGTCTAAACTGGACCTTTACGCGTACTTCGGGGATGAATACGCCGCTCGCACAGACTATGTCGGCTACCAGTCTGTGAAACTCACCACCAACACACTCACCGGTGCGGCGCCCGGAGATCCGGTCACCACCACGACGACGGTGACTACCTCCAGCAGCGGCATCGGAGGCTACGGCTCGCCATTTGCCAACAATTCTGGTTGCAACACTGAAGGGGTTCCGGCCAACCAGAACACTCCCAGTGCCGGTGGCACCTGCGCGGGAGACATTCGCAACATCATCGAGGGAAGCGCGGGCTTCTGGCACAAGATCTACAGCGGACCGAAGGGGCGTATTCAGTGGGGCATCCAGTACGCTTACTTCACCAAGAGCGCATGGTCTGGGAACAACAACGTGCTGACCAATCCGGGCATCGCTCCGAAGGCGGTCAACAATATGGTGTGGACTTCGTTCCGGTACTACCTGCCTTAATTCCGGCGGGGCGCCTCCCTTAACAAGGGACGCGGAAGGGCAGCTCCCCCTGGGCTGCCCTTTCTTTTTTTTTGCTCAGATTTTCTTTAGAACAGCTGCACAGTTCGCATGCGCTCGCGACGACCGTGGCGATGACTCCGAAACGCGAAGTTCTGTTGTGCAAGGCTATCGTTCGCTGCTCGCCATATCAGGCGGCTAGGAATTTACGGCTGTGCAGGGGAGATAGGGACCAGAGCCAGGGGTGCTCTGGTCCCCAGGTAGGACTTGAGTAGAAGGTCGTACGGCCTAATCTTGCACTTCTGCCGCGGATTCTGGATGAAAACGGAGTGAATTTTCGGTAACACGCGAAGCTGTGGTGGAGCCGCCGTCGTCACCCTGATTGCCCTGATCGCGGGTGACTAACAGCCCGCGCCCGTGGCGCACATCCAGGCCGCGCACCCAGAAAATAATGTCCTCGGAAATGTTCGTGGCATGGTCGGCGATGCGTTCCAGATGGCGGGTGGCCAGCACGTATTGCAGGCTGGGCCCGGCCAGTGTCGGCTCCTGCATCATGCCGCGGAGCAGTTCTTCGAAGATGCGGTCGCGATACTGGTCCACCACATCGTCGCTCTCCAAAACCTGCAGGGCCATTTCGACGTTTTTGAAAATCAGCGCTCCGAGGCTTTTGCTGACCATAACGCGCACCGCAGAAGTCATGGGAGCCAGTTCAGGTATCGCCGCGATTTTGGGCATCTCTCTCAAAGAAATGACGCATTCGGCGAGATTGACGGCCAAGTCGCCGATGCGCTCGAGATCGTTGGTGATTTTCAGCGCGGCGACGATCAGGCGCATCTCATCGTCGTTGAAAGACGAGCGGCGCAGCAGGCGGATGGCGTGTTCGTCGATGACCAATTCCATTTCGTTGATGCGCGGTTCCAGCAGGAAGACTTCTCCGGGCAGATTTGCGGTTCTTTCATCTTCGATATTTATCAGCGCGTCCAGCGCGCGGTTCATCGCGCCTTCCACCGTGCGCGACATGGAAACTAAATAGTTGACCAACGTGTCGTACAGCACCACTCCAGTTATTTTTGCGGCGCTTGCCATCTTGGCCTCCTTGCAAACCACGAAATACGCCATAGTCAAATCAGAGTTCAGCCAAAGTGTGCCGCTAGTTGTGTTACAGCGGGTTCACATGCAGATGAATGCTTGTAATTATCTTTCGATTGGCAATACGCGGCATGCTGCGCCGGAAATCAGGTAAGTGGGATTAAACGGGAGGGATACGACCGCCGTTGGTGCGCGTCGTCGCGTTCGAAGGGGTGCGGTGGGTGACTCGTTGCGGGTCGAAAATGGGGACCGAAAAATGAAAATGGGAGCCTTGCCCAACTTCACTCTCTACCCAGATGCGTCCGCCCTGGGCCTCTACGAGATGTTTGGCGATAGCCAGGCCCAGACCGGTTCCACCGGCTTCGCGCGAACGCGCGGCGTCCACGCGATAGAAGCGTTCAAAGATGCGCGATTGATCGGTCTGCGGAATCCCGATGCCGGTGTCGGACACGGTGAAGACTACGTCGGGTCCGCGCACCTCAGCGCTGAGTTCGATCTCGCCGCCTCGAGGAGTATATTGCCGCGCGTTGTCGAGCAGATTCTGCAAAACCTCGGCAAGCCTTCGGGGATCGCCGGCGACCTGGGGCAATTTTGCAGGTGTGTTCACTTTCAGGCGCAGGCCGTTTTCCGCGGCGCGATGCTGGGCGGTCTCCAGGCAAATGTCTACAATCTGCGCGACGCTGATTTCGTCAATTTCCATCTCCAACCGGTCCGAATCCATCTGCGAAAGGCGGAGCAAGTCGTCGGTTAGACGAGACAGCCGACGGGCGTGCTCCAAAATAATTCCCAGGAAGCGCTCACGGTTTTGTTGGTCATCGAGGGCACCCGCGAGCAAAGTTTCGGCAAAACCCTGGATGGCGGTAAGTGGGGTCTTGAACTCATGGGACACGTTGGCGACAAAATCGCGGCGCACCCGTTCCAGCCGGCGCAATTCGCTGATGTCGTGCAGGACAACAACGGCGCCGAGGGTATCGCCCGCGCGCACAGAAGCCACCGTGGCTGCAAAAAAGTGCTGACGCAGAGTGCCGGTGGCAATCTCCGACTCGACCCGCGCTTCACCGCGCAAAACGTGGCGCACCGCCTCAATCAATTCCGTCTGGCGCACAATTTCCACGAACGCGCTGCCCGATTTCAGCGGCGGCTGCAGGCCCAGAATTTCGGCGAAGCCCTGGTTGGCAAAGAGCAACCGCTCGGAACCATTAACCACCGCCACGCCTTCGACCATGCTGCCAAGAATGGCGGTAGAGAGATTGCGTTCCTGGGTGAGCGTGCGAATCGTTTCATCCAGCCGCGCGGCCGTTTGATTCATGGAGGCACCCAGGGCCTCCAGGTCGTCGCCGGAACTGTCCGCGGGAATGGGCCGAAAATCGCCCGCGGCGACGCGACACGAAAATTCTTTCAGGCGCTCCACTCGGTGGGTGAAGACCCGGGAGATCTGCAGCGCGGCTGCGCCAGCCAGCAGCAAAATAAGAAACGAGGAAAACCACAGGCTGCGGCGGAACGATTGGAGCGCTTCGTCTACGGTTTGAATGGGTAAGGCGAAGCGAAGAATAACACTCGTCCCCACTGGCGGCTGGTAACGAGTGGCGTAGTACAGCAAATCGCGATTGATCGTGACGCTGTGGCGCGTCGCGCGGCCGCTGCCCCTGGCCAGCGCTTCGCGGACCTCGGGCCTGCCGCCGTGATTCTCCATGGTGGTCGAATCGGATTGGGAGTCGGCCAGCACCTGGCCGTCGGCGGTAATTATGGTTACGCGAGAACCGCTGGCCGCGATTTGAGAAATCCATTCCTTCAGGCGCGCTTCGGCTTCGGGAGTCGATGGGGGCAAGACGGGAAGGGCGGATGCGCGAGCCTTGGCAATTCCGGCCACGGCGGTTAGTTGGGTATAAGCGGTGGCTTCGTAGTCGCGGCGCAAAGTATGTTCCGCGAAGTAAGCGACCGCCAGTAACGCGCCGGCCAGCAGCGCGAGGAAAGTGAGGCCAAGTTTTGCGAAAAGATTACGCCGCACGGGTTTCGAACAGGTATCCGGCTCCGCGAACGGTCTTCAGGTGCATCGGGTGCTCAGGGTCCGGTTCGATCTTTTCGCGCAGGCGGCGGACGTAAACATCGACGCTACGGGGAGTGACGAAGCGATCGGTTCCCCAGACGGCATCGAGCAGCTGGTCGCGGGTGAACACGCGGTTCGGGCGCGAAGCCAGATAATACAACAGACGGAATTCCAGCGTACTGAGTGGAACAGCTTTTCCGGAATGGCTGACGCGGTAAGAGGCGGGATCGATGGCCAGCTTGCCGATTTCGATGATGCGCGGCGCGTCGCTGGGCGGCTCGGCGCGGCGCAGCAGCGCTTTGACGCGCGCGATCAATTCTCGCGGGCTGAACGGCTTGGTTACGTAATCGTCGGCGCCCATTTCGAGGCCAACCACGCGATCCGCTTCATCGCCGCGCGCGGTGAGCATCAAAATAGGCAAGCGGTTCAGGGAATCGTCGCGGCGAATTTCCCGGCAGATATCCAGTCCGGACAACTTGGGCAACATGAGATCGAGAAGCAGCAGGTCGGGCGGAGTTTTCTTGAGCGCGCTCAAGCCGGCGCTGCCGTCAGAGGCGGCGGTGACTTGAAAACCTTCGTTCGCCAGGTTGTAACGGACTAATTCAACGATGTCGCGGTCGTCTTCGATGATCAGGATGCGTTTCATGCTGGGCGAGGGTGCCGCGCCGCGGCTGGGCGAAAGTGTATCGTACAGCGGCGAGTTGCGATAGCCGTTCACCGGGCTTTTGTCGGTTGGGATTTGTACGGTCATAACTCATTATCGTCGGGCCGCTGTGAATTATGGATGACGTGGAGATGAATACCAGATGAACGCCAGCGCGTGTCGAGTGAGGAGACGTCTACTTACTTCAGGAATGGGTGAAGGCCAGGGCCAAAAGAGTTTTTTGCTCCAGCTCGTGCGCTTTCGCGGAGCCCGTCGCGGGACTGGCGCTGGTCGAGCGCTTGACGGAGCGCAGCCGTAATCCCAGGTCTTTCACCAGGCGCTCGAGGCGCGGCACCACATAAAAGAACCCGCCCATGTTTCGCGGCTCTTCCTGGACCCAGAGAACCTCGCGCGCGTGGGGGTGCGCGGCGATGGCGGCGGTAATGTCCAACCGCGGCAAGGGATAAAACTGGTCGAGAAAAAAGATGGCGGTTTCGGTGTCATTGCGACGCTTGCGTTCGGCGCGCAGTTCGTGGCCGACTTTGCCGCTGGCGATCAGGATGCGTTTGGCGTCAAGCACTTCGCGATCCGCAACGAGCGGCAGGAAACGCGGCGCGGCGAAATCTTCAATCGGCGAACTGGCATCCGGATGGCGCAGCATGCTTTTGGGAGTGAAAACGATAAGCGGCTTGCGCCAAGGACGGCGCACTTGCCTGCGCAGCATGTGGAAATATTGCGCGGCGGTGGAAGGCTGGCAGATTTGGATGTTGTCTTCGCCCGCGAGTTGCAGAAAGCGCTCGATGCGCGCGCTGGAATGCTCCGGGCCTTGGCCCTCGTAGCCGTGCGGCAGCAGCATCACGAGCCCGGAAGGGAGGTCCCATTTGTCTTCGCCGGCGCTGATGAATTGATCGATGATGACCTGCGCGCCATTCACAAAATCACCGAATTGCGCTTCCCAGGCCACTAGAGCTTCCGGGTAGTCGCGACTGAAGCCGTATTCGAAGCCCACGCATGCCGCTTCCGACAGGGGAGAATTGGCGATCTCACAAAAAGTGTTTTCCGGCGCGAGATGCGCGAGCGAAAGATATTCCTCTTCATTTTGCGTGTCGACCAGTACGGCATGGCGCTGGTTAAAGGTTCCGCGCTGGGTGTCCTGGCCGGTCAGCCGAACGGGATTGCCTTCGAGAAGAAGCGAGCCAAACGCCAGCGCTTCCGCGAAACCGTAATCTACCGCGCGCTTTCCGTGGCCCATCTCCACGCGCTGTTCGAGTAATTTCACGATTTTGGGATGGACGTGGAAGCCTTCGGGCGTGCTGCAGAGCGCATCGGCTATTTCCCCAAGTTTTTCGACCGGCACGCCAGTATCGACTTCCAAAGAAGCGTCGTAACGCCCGCGTTTGTAGGGCGACCAGTAGTCCGGCAGCTTGCGCAGACGCGGAGTTTTCTTCAGCTCCTGAGCTTTGGTCTGCTCGCCCTCGTATTCCGCACGAATTTCTTCCGCCATTCCCGCGGCATCGATGTTGGTTTGCTTGGCATACAGTTTCCAAAGCTGCGGATGGGCTTTGATTTTTTCGTAAAGCAGCGGCTGGGTAATCGTGGGGTCGTCGACTTCGCTGTGGCCGTGGCGGCGGTATCCGATGAGGTCGAGCACCACATCGCTGCCGAATTTTGCCCGATATTCCGCGGCGATTCGTCCGACGCGCACTACGGCGTCGGGATCCTCGGCGTTCACGTGAAACACCGGAACAGACTGGCGCTTGGCGATGTCGGAAGCGAAACGCGACGACTGCGCCTGCACCGGCCGGGTGGTGAAGCCGATCAAATTATTTACGATGATGTGAATCGTGCCGCCGACAGTGTAAGCCTTGAGGTCTGCAAGATTGAGAGTTTCCGCCCAGATGCCTTGCCCCGCGAACGCCGCGTCGCCATGCATGACGATCGGGACTACGCTCTTGGCACTGTCTGCGCCTGCACGGGTCTGTTTTGCGCGCGCGCGGCCCATGGCCACGGGATCGACGGCTTCCAGGTGGCTGGGATTCGAAACCAGGTGGATGCGGATATCTTTTCCGGACGCGGTTTCGAATACGCCTGTCGCGCCTACGTGATATTTCACGTCGCCAGCTCCAAGAACGCTGCGGGGGTCGACGTCTTCAAAACCGGAAACAACCTGATGCACCGGTTTGCACGCGGTGTGCGCCATCACGTTCAGGCGTCCACGATGGCTCATGCCCATCACCGATTCCTCGGCTCCGTTTTCGCCGGCAACTTCCAGCAGGGAATCGAGCAGCGGGATGAGCGCGGTATCGCCTTCCAGCGAAAAACGCTTGGCACCAAGATAGCGCGCCTGCAGGACCTGCTCGAAAAGGTCGGCGCGAATCAGGCGCTCGAGTATGTGACGCTGGTCCACTGCAGCGGCGGCACTTTCCATCTGTTCCGCAATCCATTGACGGCGGTCTGCTTCGGGCAGGTGCATGAACTCGGCGCCGATAGTTCCGCAGTAAATCGCGCGAGCAGTTTCGGCGGCAGCGCCGGTGAGGTTCAGCTCCGGGTGCGGTTGCGGCTTGAGGAAACCGAGCGGATCGAGGTTCGCTTCGTAGAAACCCAAGCGGCGGAAGGCGTCAAAGACACGTTCCCTGTCGCCCACGCCACCGTTTTTCCCGGTGCCGGAAACGCCGGTTTTCTTCGGGGATTTCAGCGATTTCGCAGGGCGTTCTGCTTCGAGAGTGGTTCTGAGTGCCATGGGTCAATCTTTATTTTGCCACAGATCAATCAGGTCTGCCGGAAGGTGCCACGGCGGTGTTTTCTATGTTTAAAGTGATTGAACGAGACTTTGCAGCGTCTTCGCGATGTGCTCTGGATCGGTGCCGGGAGAAAAACGGACTGGCGCGCCGATGCGGACGGTGATTTCTCCGCGGTGGGCCAAGCGGCGATGCTCGCGTTTCATCTGCCACACGCCGTCCATGCGCATTGGAACGCACCGGAGGCCCAGATTTTCTGCCAGCAGACCGATGCCGGCCTGAAATGGGGCCATGCTGCCGTCGCTGGTGACTTCGCCTTCGGGAAATACCAGGATGCTGTAGCCGCGATCCACGGATTCGCCGGCAAATCGAAAACTTTCACGGAAGCCCGAACGCTGCGGCAGCGGGAAAACATTGAACAGCGCAGTCACCAGCCAATAGCCAAGCGGGTATGCCCACCGTTTTAGGAAAACCCAGTTGCGCTGCGGATGGCGCATGTTCTGGAGAGTTTCTCCGCCCATCGCTGTCGCGAGATTGTGGCGGTAACGCCGGGGCAGCGCTTTCAGGATCAGACCGATGTCGGAGCGGCGGGTCACGTGATTGGAAACCACGAGAATTGGGCCACGCAATGACTGCAGGTTTTCGCGGCCAATGACTTTGGGATGCGCGAGGAGAACTGTGGCCGGCCAGATGAGGAGATAATAGGTGATGAGGCGCACCGCGTAAATCAGCGAGGTCTGCGCCCATGTTGGATAGCTGCATTGCGTGCGCTGCGCGGAAGGCTGCTTCAACAGCGTTTGGATGTCGGCGACGGTTTTGGCGTTTGAGAAAGCGGTTTCGTCGAGTTCCACGTGAAATTTTTCTTCCAGCACGCTCATCAGCTCGACGCGATCGAGCGAAGTGAGACTGAGATCGCGCTCCAGCGCGTTCAGATTCGAAGATGGAACTTCAGAATGTGCTGCGAAACGATGCACCAGTTGGTCTAGACTTTCACTGGAGTTTGGCGCTCGGGATGAATTTTGTGAGGCGCCAGGTGCGCCGGCGCCGCCGGATAACTGCTCCGCGACGCGTGCTGAAATTACAGCCAGTCGCGGCTTTCCGGTGGAAGTGCGCGGAAAATCCGGCTCGGGCCACAGAACCCAGGTGTGCATGCGCTGATATTCGGCGAGCGTAGAGTTGGCGCCGGCTATGGCGGCGCCTGCGATATTTTCGGAGACTGACTTGGATGAGTCGCTGGTGTTGAGCAGCAGGACAGCGCAAGGCTGAGCGTTGCCGTCGCGTTCGATGGGCAAAACCACGCAATCGCGAATGGCCGGGTGTTTGCGCAGCGCGACTTCCAGGTCTTCGGGATAAATATTGAGTCCCGCGGGCGTGACCAAGACGTTTTTCTTGCGGCCGCGAAAACGGAGATTGCCTTCAGCGTCGAGTTCGCCGACGTCGCCGGTATGCAGCCAGTCGGTTGCTTCCTTTTGACGCAGCGCGCCCGCCTCCCAATATCCAGCGGACACGTTTTCTCCGCGCACCAGGATTTCGCCATCTTCCGCCAGCCGAAATTCGCGGCCCGGCAAGACTTTGCCGATAGATCCTTCGGTGGCGCGAAACGGGTGGTTCAAGCTGATGAGCGAAGCGGTTTCGGTCATTCCGTAACCCTGCACCATGGCGTAACCGAGGCGCTTGAAGAATTCCTCATCCCTGGTTGCCAGCGCGGCACCGCCGGAGATGAAGGCCCAGAATTTCCAGCCGAGTCGGCGGTGAATCCGGCGAAACATCCACGCGCGGCGCAGAAATTTCTGGCCCTCAGCGGCTTTGAAAATGCGCGCCAGCCAATCTGCGCGGCCGCGGGCCGCCATATCTCGCTCGATTCCATTGCGCAATGATTCGATCATGCGCGGCACAGCGATCAGCGCGGTGGCGCGTTCGCGTTTGATCGTGCGCATGACTTCGGCCGGATTGGCCGACGGTTCGAACACGACGCCGGCCCCCAGTAGCGGCGGCACCAGCAGGGCCATGAACTGGCCAAATACGTGGCTCAACGGCACGAGCGTCACAAACCGCAAGGGATGAAACCAGCGCTCATATTTTCGATACCAAGCTATTCCCGTTTCCAGCGGCTCGAGATTCGCCAAAAAATTGCCGTGGGTCAGCACCACTCCCCGCGGCTCGGATGTTGTGCCCGAAGTAAACAAAATTTGCGCCACATGAGTTCGCGTCAGGGGAACGTCGGAGAACGATTCGCAATCTTCGTGGCCGCTGGAACCCTGCGGCGAACCCGCAAAGTCGTCAATTGCGATCACCTGCGTCGCAGTATCGAATATGCGCGAAGCAGCCAGAGCCCTCTCGCGTGTCGTCAAAATCAATCGCGTTCCGGCGTCGCGGACGACACACGCCACGAAATCCGGGCTTCCACCGTCGTCCATGGGCACCACCACCGCCCCACGCAACAGGCAGCCCCAAAAAACAACCGCCCATTCCGCGCTATTGGGCGCCCACAGCAAGACTCGGTCGCCGGTTTTTACACCACGTTGTTTTAGAGCGGCGGCACAGACTTTCGCGGAGGCGGCCAGAGAACCGTAGGTCCAGGTTTCGCGGCGGTAGCCTCGCTTTTGGATTACGGCGATATCGTTACGAGAGGTTTCGAACTCGCGGAACAGCGAGAGAAGGTTTTCTCGAGGCATATCCGGCACGCGCGGTGACTCTGCCACGCGTCAATTGTACGCCCTGCCCAGCCATGGACTTGGAAAACGGGCATGGCTCCGGTGGAAAGCCGTATCCAGAAATCGCGGCATCTCGGGTACAATAGAGGTTGCGCAGAACCGTGAAATTGCGCGTATCCAGAACCTGTAAGGTGTAAGCACAACGATGCCAGTACCTATTTCACAGATGTGGACGGTAGCCTCTTACGTTCTGAAACAGAAGATCCAGGGACGCAAGCGCTATCCCTTTGTGCTGATGCTGGAGCCGCTTTTCCGCTGCAATCTGGCGTGCGCGGGGTGCGGCAAGATCCAGTACCCAGCCCACATTTTGAAGAAGGAATTGACCCCCGAAGAGTGTTTTAAGGCCGTGGACGAGTGCGGCACGCCGATGGTGTCCATCCCCGGCGGCGAACCGCTGATGCATTCGCAGATCGACAAGATCGTCGAAGGCCTGGTAGCGCGCAAGAAATACATTTACCTGTGCACCAACGCGCTGCTGCTGAAAGAAAAGCTGCATCTCTTCAAGCCCAGCAAGTACCTGACGTTTTCCGTGCACGTGGACGGGCAGCGGGAGCACCACGATTTTTCGGTCTGCCGCGAAGGCGGTTACGACCTGGCCATCGAAGGCGTGCGCGAGGCCGTGAAGCAAGGCTTCCGCGTCACCACCAACACCACGCTTTTTGATGGCGCCGACCCCAACAGCGTTCGCGGCTTTTTTGATGAAATGATGGAACTGGGCGTGGAAGGCATGATGCTTTCGCCGGGATATTCTTACGATAAAGCCCCGGACCAGCGGCATTTTCTGGGCCGCGCGCGCACCAGGCGGCTTTTCCGCGCTATTTTGTCGAACCGCAAATCCAGCTGGCAATTCAACCAGTCGCCGCTCTTCCTGGAATTTCTGATGGGCAAGCGCACCTATGCGTGCACTCCCTGGGGCATGCCCACATACAATGTTTTCGGCTGGCAGAAACCGTGCTATTTGCTGCAGGACGGTTACGCCGACACTTTCCAGGAATTGCTGGAAACCACCGCCTGGCAGAATTACGGGACGGAATCCGGCAATCCGAAATGCGCCAATTGCATGGTGCACAGTGGATACGAAGCTTCCGCCGTGGATCACACCTTCAGCGGGTTGCGCGGATTGTGGGCCACCGCGAAAGCTACTTTTTCCGGGAAATATGAAGACGCCGATGCGCTCGCCATGTTGAATGAGCCGGCCAAGCCGGTGCATGCTTACAATCCGCTGGTGCAGATTGATTCGAACAAGGGCCAGTTGACGGAGACGCGGGCTTGAGTTTTTCCGGCGAATCGGCGGCCCGAGAAACAGAAAAGTCTGCCACTTCGACCGGCACTGTGGATAACAACCCCGACAAATTGGAAGTCGCTCCCGGCACGGTGCATGAAGGCATCGAAGGCTGGGTACCGGAACTAGCCAGCGACGACGATCTTCGCATCGCGCTTGAAAAAGCGTTCGACTATCGCGGCGATGTCACCCTGACGATGAAAGACGGCACCAAGATCGAAGGATATATTTTTGATCGCGTGACCGGGTCATCGCTTTCGACCAGCTTTGTGCGTGTTCTGCCCAAAGATTCCAACAATCGCATTAAGGCCTGTTATGCCGATATTTCGGCGCTGGCGTTTACCGGCCGGGACACCGCTGCCGGTAAAAGCTGGGAGGCCTGGATCCGCAAATATTGGGAGAAAAAGGCCGCCGGCGAGGGTGATTTGAACCTTCGGCCGGAAGCCCTGGAATAGCGTTCGGCCAAGCTGGAAATGGCTCTGATCAAGACAACCAGCGCATTATCAATAACTTGAAGAAGGCATGGACGCTGACCGTCGGAGCCGGGTTCTAGACAAACTGCACGTCTTGTAGTAATATGCCTAGGTACTCGAGTTCGTCCCTCGGCCGATGTTTCAGTACTGGGCTTCGAGGAAGCAGTCTTCAGCCTACCTGGTTCAGGCATCTGGATCTCCGAACCAAGCCATTCGAACCGACCCCCAAGGAGGGCATTGTGCAATCGATGCAGGAAGGTCAGACCATCAAGCACGACGTTTACGGCCTCGGAATTGTGACCGCGTCGGATATGGACCGCACCTCGGTCGATTTCGATGATCACGGACCCAAGTTGTTCGTAACCAGCATCATGACCGCGGAATTGATCGGCGAAGCTCCTGCAACTCCTCCCAAGACCAAGCGCCGCCGCAAAGCATCGACCGCAGCAAAAGCCGCGAAGAAAGCCGCCGCGGCTGCCGCAGCAAGTCGCGCCTAATTTTCCTTTTGAATTGAATTCTATGACGCGCTCCCGTTCGGGGGCGTGAGTGTTTTAACGAATCAGGCATCGCTTGGAATTTTGTAAGCTGCGTTACTTGTGTGCGGCTTCGGTTTGTTCGAAGGCGTGATACGAAGAGCGAACCAGCGGGCCGGCTTCGACGTGGTTGAAGCCCATGGCCTCGCCGCGCACTTTGAACTCCGCAAACTCATCGGGATGAACGTAACGGACGATGGGAAGATGTTCGCGCGTGGGCTGTAAGTATTGGCCCAGAGTCAGAATATTCGTGCCTTGGGCGGCCAGATCCTGCATGGTCGCAAGCACTTCGTCTTTTTCCTCGCCGAGTCCCAGCATCAATCCTGTCTTGGTCGGCACTTCTGGGTGGGCGGTCTTGGCGCGCTTCAAAAGCTCCAGCGAGCGCTCGTACAGGGCGCCTTTGCGCACCTCGCGATAGAGCCGGGGAATCGTTTCGGTGTTGTGATTCAGGACGTCGGGCCGGGTAGCCAGCACCAGGTTCAGCGCGTCCCAGTTGCCGCGAAAATCGGGGATCAGTACTTCCACTTTGCAGCCGGGAACGCGGCGGCGGATTTCTTCGATGGTGCGCGCGAAAATCTGGGCGCCACCGTCAGGCTGGTCGTCGCGATTGACGGAAGTGACCACGGCATACCGCAAACCCATTTTTGCTACTGCTTCGGCCACGCGCAGGGGTTCATTTTCGTCCGGCGGGCCGGCCGGTTTGCCGGAGGGCACGGCGCAGAATCCGCATGCTCGCGTGCAGATATCTCCGAGGATCATAAACGTTGCGGTGCCGTGTTCCCAGCATTCACCCATGTTCGGGCAGCGGGCGCTTTCGCATACGGTGTGCAGTTCGAGGGTGCGCATGATGCGCTTAAGATCCTGGTAGCGCTCGCCGCCAAAAAACTTGACGCGCAACCATTCGGGGCGAGGATGGGCGCCCACCGGGAAAGCCGGAGGCGCGGGCGTATTTGAAAGTATGTTAAAAGGAGCAGCCATCAGGGTTGATCCAGGCACTTATTTTACGCGGCTGCGTGGCAAAGCGCCAATGGCGCGTGCCTGGGTGACGAGCAGCAGTAACGTACAAGGTGAAGATCAGACGTGGGAATCCGGCTGACGCTTAAAGCGGTTGCCGCGAGGAGCGGACGAAATCGCGCAAAGTCGTGACGTTTGGCCCGTAAGCTCCGATGCGCCCGGCATCCACCGGCAAGCCCAGGCTCTCGGCCAGATCCAGGTCCAGGCCGGCATCGTCCAGTTCAGACAGGCTGAATCCCGCTGCAGGCAGAACACGATTGATCCCCGTCGGATAGATCGGCCGGGGAGGACGGTGACGCTGCCAGGGCCGGCGCGCCAGCTCGTAAAACTGTTTCCAATCGCGTTTGTGCCAGGTCGTCATGTGCTTCTGCTCAGCTAAACTACCGTGCCGTTCGTTACCACAGATGGCAAATACGCGCTGCTCGAAACATTGGATGCGTATCTCGCGGTTTAGGTTCACTCATTCTCACGAGTGCTCCAGAAACACCGCGAGCTACTGATATACTTCACAATCTTCGCTGCGCAAGACACTTTCTTCCTGCATTGTTTCAAACACGTCATTAGTCTTTTTGTTTCGCACCGGTACCCGGTACCGGAGGATAGGGACTAACAGTCGTGTTACCCCGGTTTGGGCCGGCGAACTTATGGAAGAGGACTATGCGATCTGTCCGCTCAGGCCGCAGCGGATTCCATTATTTCAAGAGGATAGGTTTCATTCAGGACGGACGAGCGTACGAGCAAGCTTGCCGCAAGTACCACGGGGAAAAACTGTTGAAGGCTACCTCGAGAAATATCGCGTGAACCAGCCTCGGCTACCAGCGATTACCGCGGTCGCCGCGATCTCCACCACGGTCTCCACCGCGGCCACCACCACCTCCGCCGCGGTCGCCGCCACTACCCCCGTGGCCTCCGCGCCCACCGCCATATCCACCGCCACCGCCTCCGCCCGGCCGGCCCGCGCCGCCTCCACGTTCCGCTTGAGGCCGCGCTTCGTTCACTACCAGGTTGCGCCCTCCAAAATTCTGACCGTTGAGCGAATTGATGGCGCGATCGGCATCTTCATCGTTGGCCACTTCCACGAATGCGAATCCACGGGATTGCCCGGTGAAACGGTCACGAATGAGATTTACACCTGAGGGAGTTACACCGACTTGAGCAAACCACTCGTTGAGCTGTTCTTCGGTTGCGGAAAACGGGAGATTACCGATATAGAGCTTCTTCACCTGCGCACTCCTTCTGCCCGGAACCCCACTGCGAGTCGCGGAGCGCACTGAAGAAACATCTGAGAGTACGGGCAGTCGAGGGGCCGAGCCACCGCGGACGCAGACCGTGACTTCAGCGGTCAGTGAAATCCTCTCGAATAATAAGCTGTTTTGCAACCGGAAATGATTTTGGCGCGGCTGAGGCGATTCCCTATATCAAGTTCGGTCGCTGGCCTACGTTCGATAACCGACTATGTGCGGTAGCTGGCATTGATGCGCACATACTCTGCGGTGAAATCACACGTCCAGTAACGGGCTGTCGCTCCACCGGCATGCATGTTCACGATGATGGGGACGTGCTTGGCGAGAAGACGGTTACTTGCGGCGCGCTCGTTGAAGTCCAGCGGCCTGCCGCGACGCAACACTGGAACGCCTGCCATGGTTATCTCGACCAGCGACGGATCAAACTTCACTCCCGAGCGTCCCGCGGCCGCGAAAATCCGACCCCAGTTCGGATCGCCTCCGGCGAAGGCTGTTTTTACCAGCGGAGAAGTAGCGATGGTCTCGGCAATGCGCCGCGCCGCAAGTTCACTCTTCGCTCCGCGAACTTCAATTTCAATCACGCGCTGCGCTCCTTCGCCGTCGGCGACGATTTGCAGCGCCAGCGAGCGGCAAACTTCTTCGAGTGCATGGGTAAATGCGCGATGCGCTGCGGAGCCGGATTTAATGCTGTGAGCGCCCGCGGCTCCGTTGGCCAGCACGAGCAGGGTGTCGTTGGTGGAAGTGTCACCGTCAATGGAAATGGCGTTGAAGGTTCTCGACGTGACTTCGCGCAGCGTCTTTTGCAAAAGCGCCGGCGCGATGGCCGCGTCAGTAATTACAAAAGCCAGCATGGTGGCCATGTTGGGATGAATCATTCCCGCGCCTTTGGCGCAGCCCACAAAATGAATGCGCTTGCCGCCCATTTTGAAGGAGGACGACGCCGTTTTCGGGCGGGTGTCGGTGGTGCAAATCGCCAGAGAGAGTTCAGCGAAGGAACGAGCAGACGGGCGGCGGTGACGCGCAATCACTGGCAGGGCACGCAGGATTTTTTCCAGCGGCAGCGTTACGCCGATGACCCCGGTGGAGCAGACCAACAGTTCTTCGGCGCGGCAACCCAGGCGCTTGGCGGCTTCCGCGACCGTGCGTTGCGCTGCGGCGTAGCCTGCCGGCCCGGTGGCGCAATTGGCGTTGCCGGCATTCACCACCACGCCGCGCATGCGTCCCCTGGAACTTCGCAGATGATCTTTGGAAATGACGACAGGCGCGGCGACCACCAGGTTTTGCGTGAATACCGCGGCAGCCGACGCTGGAAAATCGCTGCACAACAGCCCGAGATCGAGCGCGCCTGTTTTTTTCAAGCCGCAAGCGGTTGCGGCGAAGCGAAATCCATGCGGCAGCGAGGCTTCGGAGAGGGCGTGCTTCATCGCGGGGACGTCCGCTGCGTGAGCGCGTGGCTCACGGAAGAGGCCTCCGATCCTCCGCTGCGACGGCAGATGTTTGCTGAACAGTGCTGGATGTGACTTTCATGATTGGCTCCCATTTTGCTTAGAGTTTGGTCAATTTCTTTTCAAGATGCTGGCATGCTTGTTGGACGGATTCGCGCGAAGTGCCGCCGGGAACGGCTTTGGCGGCCAGCGCGGACTCCACGTTCAATCCATTCGAGAAATCACTTTCGAAAACCGGCGAAAGTTTTTTGAGTTCTTCAAGCGGCAGTTGGGTCCACTTTTTGTTTTGACGTTCCGCTTCGCGAAGGAGCTTTCCGACGATGTCGTGGGCCTGGCGAAATGGCACGTCCTTGCGCACCAGGTAATCCGCAGCTTCCGTGGCCAGCAACGCGTCGTTGGCGGCGGCACTCTTCAACTTTTCTTCGTTAAACCTGGTGGCCGCCAAAGCGCCCGTCGCAATGGCCAACATCACTGCGATTTGATCGTGGGCGGCAAACAGCGATTCCTTATCTTCCTGAAGATCGCGCTGATAACCGCTCGGCAGGCCCTTCAACGTGGTCAACAGTCCAACCAGCGCTCCGGTGATTCTCCCTGTTTTGCCACGTAGCAGTTCCCATGCGTCGGGATTTTTTTTCTGGGGCATCAGACTGCTGCCGGTGGAATATTCATCGGGGAGCAGCACGTAGCCGAATTCCTGCGACGCAAATAGCACGAAGTCTTCGGAGAGCCGCGAAAGATGCGTGGCGATTCCGGAGAGCGCGAAAAGATAATCCAGCGCGAAATCTCGGTCGCTGACGGCGTCAAGACTGTTTGCAGTGATGCGGGCAAAGCCGAGCTCGCGCGCGATGGCTCCGCGATCGACAGCAAACGAACAGCCGGCCAGCGCTCCGGAGCCCATCGGGCAGGCGTCTGCGCTGGACGCCGCGCTTTCCAGGCGCGAAACGTCGCGCAGAAAGGCTTCCGCGTGCGCCAGCAGAAAGTGTGAAAGCAAAATTGGCTGGGCGTGCTGCATGTGGGTCATGCCCGCCATGGGCAGATGCAAATTGGACTTTGCCAGGCGGACAAACGCGCCGATCAGATCGGCGAGAGCTGCCTTAGTCTGCGCGGCCGCTTGCTTGACGAACATTCGAAAATCGGTGCCCACCAATTCATTGCGGCTTCGTCCGGTGTGCAATTTCCATCCAAGCGCGCCCAGTTCTTCAACCAGCAACTTTTCCACAAAGTGATGGACATCTTCGGCATCGGAAGCATCGAGCCACGCTTTTTCCTTTTTCGCGCGCTCCTCAATGCGGTCCAGTGCTTCCAGCGTTTTCTGCACTTCATCCGCTTGCAATATGCCCGCGTCTTGCAGCGCTTTAGCCCACGCGCGATCCACGGCCAGCTCATACGGAAGCAACCGGCGGTCGAACGCGAACGATCGCTGGAACGTATCGAATTCCACGTTTGGCGCGCGTTCGAAGCGGCCTCCCCACAAGCGATCATCTTTCCGTTCAGTCATTTCCGCTATTTCCATTGCGATCAAGATCTGTGCTGCTTAATTTCCGCCTTCCGCCTTGGCTTTTGGCCTCACGGTAACCGGCAGCGCAAAGAGGTTGATAAATCCTTCTGCGTCTTTCGGGTTATAGCGGCCCATGGTGAAGCTGGCCAGGTCGGTGCGATACAGCGAGAAGGGCGAGACTCTTTTCGTTACGTTGAGATTGCCCTTCCAGAGCTTCAATCCCACCGTGCCGGTCACGCGCTGCTGCGACACGCTGAAAAATCCATCCAGCGCGGCGCGCAAGGGCGAAAACCACAATCCGTAATACACCAGCTCCGCATAGCGCAGCGACAGGGCCTGCTGGAAGTGCGCCGTCTCGCGATCCACTGTTAAGGTTTCCAGTTCGCGGTGCGCGGTAATGAGCAACGTTCCCCCGGGCGTTTCATACGCGCCGCGAGACTTCATGCCCACCAGGCGATTCTCGACGATGTCGGCTCGACCAATTCCGTGCTTGGCGGCGATCTCATTCAGGGTGTTCAGCAAATCCACCGGGCCGAGTTTCGTACCATTCACCGAAACGGGCGAGCCCGCTTCGAATGCGATCTCCACTTCTTCGGCCTTGTCCGGAGCGTTTTGCGGAGAAGCAATCCATTGCCACATGGCTTCATTTGGCGAGTTGGCAGGGTCTTCCAGCTCGGCGCCCTCGTGGCTGAGGTGCCAGATATTACGGTCGCGGCTGTAAATATTTTTCTTGCTCTGCTCCACCGCGACATTGTGTTTCTGCGCGTAGGCGATGGCGTCTTCACGCGAATCGATATCCCACTCGCGCCATGGCGCAATGATCTGCACGTCGGGCGCAATCGCTTTGTACGCCAGTTCGAAACGCACCTGGTCGTTGCCCTTGCCGGTGCAGCCGTGCGAAAGCCCGTCGGCTCCCAGCCGCAAGGCTACTTCCGCCTGGCGCTTGGCGATCACCGGGCGCGCCATAGAGGTGCCCAGCAAATAGGTGTGCTCATAGACCGCGCCGGCGCGCAGCGTAGGCCAGATGTAGTCGCGAACAAACTCTTCGCGCAGATCTTCGACTAATGCCGTGGACGCTCCGGTGGCCAGCGCCTTCTTGCGCGCCGCTTCCAGATCTTCCTGCTGGCCGACGTCGCCGATCACCGCGATGACTTCGCAACCGTAATTTTCCTTGAGCCAGGGAATGATGATGGACGTGTCGAGTCCGCCGGAATAAGCGAGCACGACCTTTTTTGGTTTGAATTTCTCTTTGTTCACGATTCCTCTCTTGAAATGATGATGATCATTATTGCCGCAGACGGCGCGCGATGCACACCAATATCGCGGACCGCTCGAATACTGCAAAATCTGTAGCTGTGATTGTACCTGCGCCTGCGCGGCGCGAGATCAATGCCAATCGGGCGGCCGCGATCAACTGAAGAGCGTCTGCAAAATGGCTTTCTGCACGTACATGCGGTTTTCCGATTGATCGAGCACCACCGATTGCGGCCCGTCGAGCACTTCCGCGGTGACTTCATGTCCACGGTGCGCCGGAAGACAGTGCAGGAATAATGCGTCCGGCGCAGCCAGCGCCATCAGCTCCGCGTTCACCTGGTAAGGCTGGAACACGGTTTCCCGCACATCCCCTTCCGCTTCAAAACCCATGCTGGTCCACGCGTCGGTGTACACGCCTTGCGCGCCGGCCACCGCTTCGCGCGGGTCGATGAACAGCTCGATTTTTGCGCGGGTTTCGCGGGCCACGCGCTTGGCTTCCTGAATTACCTCCGGCAGCGGAGCGTAACCCGGCGGCGTGGCAATGCGCAGATGAACGCCCAGGCGCGCCGCAAGAAAAATCAACGAATGGCAGACATTGTTGCCGTCTCCCACATAGGCCAGTTTGAATCCGCGCAGCGAGCCGACTTTTTCTTCGATGGTCAGAAAATCAGCGAGTCCCTGGCAAGGATGGAATTTGTCGGACAGCGCATTGATCACCGGAAATTCGGTGTTGGCAGCCAGTTCTTCCAGGACGCGCTGTTCGTAAACTCGCGCGACGATGCCGTGCACCCAGCGCTCCAGGTTGCGGGCCACGTCGGAAATACATTCGCGCTCGCCCAGGCGCGCTTGCGTGTGATCCAGAAAAATCACCGCGCCGCCCATGCTCTGGATGCCCACTTCAAAGGTCACGCGGGTGCGCAGCGAGGGCTTTTCAAAAATCAGCGCGATGAATTTGCCGCGCAGCGTGGAGGCATAGCGAGCCGGATGCGCCTTGATGTCCGCGGCGAGATGCAGCAGTTCGCGGGTCTGCGGCGGATTCCATTCGGCGCCGGTCAGCAGGTCGTTCGACAACAAAATAGGTGCAGCAAGCATGGTAGCTGTCATTCTTTTTACCTCGCAGTAGCGTGACTGTGGAGCCATTGAGCAACAGGCGCATCGGTTTTCGCTGACGAAAGCGATGCCGAAGCGGCGGCCAGTACGGATTCAAACAATTTAAGGAATTCGCGCACTTGCGCGCGCGTGACGATAAAAGGCGGCAGCAGGCGAATGGTGTACTCGTGGGTGCAGTTGATCAGCAGACCGCGCTTGGCCGCTTCCACGACGAAGGGCGCGCCTTCCACGGCAAGCTGAACGCCGACCATAAGGCCTTCGGCACGCACCTCGCGGATAAAATCGAACTTTTTGGCTAAAGCTTGCAATCCGGCGCGCAATTCCTCGCCCCGGGTGCGGACATTCTGGAGGAGTTTTTCGTCTTCGACGATTTGCAGGAATTCCAGCGCCGCGGCGCAAATCATCGGACCGCCGCCAAATGTGGTGCCGTGCAAACCAGGAGAGATGTATGCGGCGACTGCATTGGTGGCCAGAATCGCTCCCAGCGGCAGTCCTGCTGCCAGCGGCTTGGCGATGATGGCAATGTCCGGCTTGGACGCGAATCGCTGGTACGCGAAATGCCGCCCGGTGCGCCCCAGTCCGCATTGAATCTCGTCGGCAATCAGCAACGCGCCGTGCTGCGTGGCCAGCGCGCGGGCGCGATTCCAGAATGCTTCGCTCACGGGATAGATGCCGCCTTCTCCTTGAACCGTTTCGAGGAGCATGCCGCAGACAGAGTCGTCGAACTTCGATTCCAGGTCGGCCACATCGTTGAAGCGCACAAACTCAACGCCCGGAACGACGGGCGCGAAGGGAAGGCGGTATTTTTCCGTTGCGGTAACGCTGATGGCGCCAAAGGTGCGGCCATGAAAAGAATTCTCCAGCGCCAGAAAGCGATGCTTTCGCGGCGGGCGTGACGCCGCCTCTTGCGGCGCGCGCGCGCACAGCCGTGCAAGCTTCATGGCCCCGTCGATAGCTTCCGTACCGCTGTTGCAGAAAAAGACGCGGTCGAGCCCCGACCATTCGGCAAGTTTGCGGGCCAACGGACCCTGATAGGCGTTGTGGTAAAGGTTTGAGAAATGAATCGCGCGCGCCGCTTCGCGCCGGATGGTTTTTACTATGCGCGGGTGCGCATGGCCCAGCGCGTTGACCGCAATTCCCCCGAGAAAATCGAGATACTTTTTTCTGTCCGCGTCATAGACATAGCAGCCGCGGCCGCGTTCCAGGAGAAACGGCTGGCGCTTGTAGGTCGGCAGCAGGAATTTCTCGGCCTCATGGACGCGAGGATCGACCTGCGCGGCTATGGTTTTCATTCGCCCGTGTTTGGAAAAGTGCGCCGCCGGAGATTTTTCCGCGGAGCGTTTCTTGGCAGTGCCGCGCATCACGCCGCCGAAAGAGCGGTTTGCGCCCTGGTCACCGGCTCACGGATGACACGCGTGCCGGGTATGCCGGTAGCGTCATCGTTGATCCGGGTTTCCGTGGAGCGCGAAGCCAAGAGCAGCGCGTCGGGCCCGGTTCCGCCGACAATGCGAACTTCGCGCACGCCGCCTTCGATGGCGCGCTTGGCGGCTTCGAGCTTTAAGACCATGCCGCCCGAAACGACTCGGCACTGCACCAACCGCTCGACCTCCTGGCAACTGACAACCGACAGCACCTGCTCGCCGTTGAGCACGCCGGCAACGTCGGTCAGATAAATCAACTGGTCGGCGCCTAAATATTCCGCGCACGCCGCGGCCATATGATCGGCGTTGATGTTGTACAGCTCGTTGTCCGCGCCCAAACCGAGGCACGGCGCGACCGGCACAAAGCCGTCGCCCCACAGCGATTCGATAAATCGCGTATTCATGCCCGTCAGGTAGCCCACGAAACCAAGCCCGCCTTCCACTTCGTTGACCATCATCGGCTCGGCGGTAAAGCACTGCGCATCCGCGGCGGAAACTCCCACAGACGGCTGGCCTTCCGCAGAAATCGCTGCGGCCACTTTTTTGTTCAGTAATCCGGCGAAGACCATGACCGCCACGTCGCGTGATTCGCGGTCCGTGACGCGCAGGCCACCCACAAATTTGCTTTCGATTCCCAGGCGCGCAAGCGTCGCGGTAAACAGGCGCCCGCCTCCGTGCACCACCAGGATCTGGTGCCCGTCCTGCGCCAGCGCGGCGACTTGCCGCGCCAGCTCACGCACAGTGGCGTCGTCTTCCAGCAAAGCTCCGGCAAACTTGATCACGATTTTCATTGCAGTGCGGTGTGCTCCTCTATCTCCAAGATGTGATTAAAATTCTGAACGGCCTGCCCGGCGGCGCCTTTGCCCAGATTGTCCAGGCAGGAAACGATCACCAGCCGTCGTCCCGTTTTATCGAGAACAAAACCGATGTCGCAGAAATTGGTGTGCGTTACATGCTGCAGCTCCGGCAGCGAGCCGGCGGGCCAGATACGCACCATCGCGCGCCCGGCATAGAATTTGCGATACAGCGCTTCAATTGCTTCGCCGCTCTGCTGCGATTCCAGATTCACGTAAACGGTGGAGAGGATGCCCCGGCTAATCGGCAACAAATGGGTGGAGAAAATCACCTGGGTCTCGGCCAGGCCGGTGTGCTCCAGAATTTCCGGCGTATGCCGGTGCGAAAACAGATTGTAGGCTTTGAAATTGTCGTCTACCTCGACGAACTGCAAATCGCGCCGCAATTCTTTTCCGGCACCGCTCGCTCCGGATTTGCAATCGCAGACCACGCCACTGCCCGGCGCAATCCACCCCGCGTCGGTCAGCGGGCGAAGCGCCAGGATGACACTGGTCGCATAGCAACCCGGGTTGGCCACGATTCGCGCATCCTTGATCTTGTCGGCGTAAATTTCGGGCAAGCCATAAGCCGCCTCGGCGAGTAGTTGAGCAGGGGGTGCGGCCAACTTGTACCAGTTCGTGAAGGTTTCCGCGGACCGGAATCGAAATGCGCCGCTCAAATCCACCACGCGCATTCCCGCTTCGATCAACGAAGGCGCAAGTGTCGCTGAGACGTCATGAGGAGTCGCGAGAAACGTGGTGCCCGAGCTGCTGGCAGTGATGGCGTCCACTGAAAATGTGCGCAGCGGAGCGTCGCCGCGCCCGCGCAACTGCGGAAACAATTCGTCTAGACACTTGGCTCCTTGCGTGTCGCGCATATAAAAGGTGGACGCTTCCACGCCGGGATGGCGCACCAGGATGCGCGCCAGCTCAAACCCGGTGTAGCCCGTCACACCCACTACCGCAATGTGGTTTAGTTTTCTCATTTCAGCAAAGCTTCGATGCGCCGTTGCAGCGACTCACGCGTTTTTTTGTTTGGAGTGATGATTAACACCGTGTCGTCGCCGGCGATGGTTCCGGCAATTTCCTGAAATTTTGCGGCGTCCACGGCGGCCGCCAATGGTTGCGCGCCGCTCGGTGGAGTTTTCAGCACCAGGAGATTTTCCGCCGGGCGGATGTCTTGCAGGAATTCGCCCAACGCTCGCGCCAAGCGCGGAAGCGGAGCCGAATCTTCCGGAATGCTCGAAGCCGATTTGTATCCGCCATGGGTTTTAACGAGCCGCAGTTCCTGAATGTCGCGGGACAGTGTCGCCTGCGTAACTCGCAGGCGCTGCGTCGCGAGGCGGCGTCGCAAATCTTCCTGGTTGACGATGGAACCGTCGGTGACCAGTCTCAGGATTTGTCCGTGACGAAATGTTTTTCGCGCGCCCACTGTTGTCCTCAAAAGCAAATATACAGTCTTCTGTATTTTTATACAGTCGTCATCCAAGCATGTCAATGTATTAATTCCATATTTTGTAAAATGCGTTCGAACGCGGACGGCCGCACAGCGCTGGTGTAGCATTCGCCGCATGAAGCGACGCGTTGCTGGATTTTAGAAGCGGAGAATGCTACCTATCATGCACGCCTTTCTGGGCGCACCATGACAGCCGCTTGCGAAATCAAGGGATGCAAAGCCGAAGTGCCGCCGGCACTCGCCGAGTATCATCTGTGCGTGCTGCATTTCACTTTGTCAGTGGAAGACAAGTGCGCCGGCATGCGCCGCGAGACTGCGCTGGGAAACGCTCCGCACGACCGCCAGCACGAAATCATGAAATTCATCACCGAACACGGCGAGCACCTGGCGCGCGTCGGCACCAGCGGCCTGCCGCTTACCGACGATTTGAAAGCGCGCATCCTCAGTACCTTTCTCACGCTCATGAACCTGCGTGAAAACCTGGATCGCGCAAATATGAGAAGCTCCTTCGGCCGCTCCGGCCAGCTGCGCTGAATCCCGCTTCACGACGACTGAATCAG
Source organism: uncultured Acidobacteriota bacterium (assembly GCA_963819625.1). GTDB lineage: Bacteria > Acidobacteriota > Terriglobia > Acidiferrales > UBA7541 > Acidiferrum. The sequence continues at coordinate 592,348 of CAWFWY010000011.1, read as the reverse complement.
GCGCGGACCGCCCGTTTTGCCTGCGTTTTGCGACCTTGACGCCCCCATTCCCAGGAGAGAACATAGCCTTAGTTTCCGGCGTAAAGGCCGGGTTGGGGTATCCATGACTCTCCGCTCTTATCTTCGATTCGCCATTATTTTTGTGTTTGCACTGTCTTTCGCCGCGCTTCAACCCGTTTACACCGAGGCTGGCAGCGCTCGCATCATTCGATTGAGTCTGGTGCAGGGCGATGTGCGCATCCTTCACGATTCCAAGGGCGATCCGCTGGCCAACGACAAGGCCACCTGGGAACGCGCCGAGCTGAATCTTCCCATTCGCCAGCATGACGTGCTGGCTACCGATAATGGCCGCGCGGAAGTTGAATTCGAAAATGGCGCCATGGCCTTTATCAACGAAAATACCGTGCTGGAATTTTTTGATCTCAGTCTCGATGATGGCGCGTTCACTACCCGCTTGGTTCTTCGCCAGGGCACCGCCTCGTTTTATGCCAACCCGTCCAGCACCGATTATTTCAGCGTCACTGGTGGCGATTTCACCGCCGAAGCCGGCAGCCGCGTGAATTTCCGTATGGACAATTTCGACGACGGCAGCACCATTGCCGTCTCCAAGGGCCGCGTCTCCGTGGTGCGCAAGGACGATTCCGAAATTCTGAACAAGGGTCAATCGCTCACCATACATGCCGGTGACGATTCCACTGTGGTGATCGGCCGCGCTCCCGACAGCGACGACTTCGATCGCTGGGTTTCCGGCCGCGAAGACAGCGTGGTAACAGCCACCAACGCCGCGCTGCAATATTCCGATTCCTCGTCGTATCGCTCGGGCTTCGGCGATCTTTATTCTTATGGCGGCTTCTATCCGCTTTCCGGTTTTGGCTATGGCTGGCAACCGTACGGAGTTGGCATCGGTTGGTCGCCTTTCGATTCCGGGAACTGGTTTTTCCAGAATGGCCTCGGATGGTCGTTTATCGGAAATCAACCGTGGGGCTGGCTGCCCTATCACTACGGCGGCTGGGTTTTTGAACCAGGCATCGGCTGGCTGTGGGCACCCAGCGGATTTGGCCGCGGTTTGCCGCCGGTAAAATTCCATCCGGTGACGGCAACATTTGTGCGTTCCGGAAATACTGTGGCAATGGTTCCCAGCCATCCGCTGGATAGTCACGGCAAAACGCCTTTGAACCTGGCGCACGGCATCATGCCGGTTACCACTCGCGCGGGCGTCGATCAGACCGCTCTCGCCGCCAATACCAAGTGGAAAGTCGTGAAGGAACCGCCGCGCGAGGCTCTGTCTTCGCACGTTAGCGCTTCGACCGCGCCTGCTCGTCTGACGCGCACGGTAAATTCCAGCAACGCCGCCGCTGCTTCGGCCGCGGGCTCTGCGATTGTGTACGACGCCAAAGAACATCGTTTTGTAAATGGGAATGCGCCAGCCGGCGCTGCGGCAAAAACTTCAGCAGCGGGCGAGGGGAAAGACAATGCCGCGGTAGCCGGGCGAACTGCGAACGTTTCAGGCGCTCCCGCCGCGACATCCGCATCGGGCACATCGGGACGCTCTGTTGTATCGACCAGGCAAGCGCGCGCTGTTTCGCCGCCGTCCGCATCATCTCGCGTTGCGCCTCCGCCGCCGGTGTCTCGAACCTCCATGGGCGGTTCTGGCGCGCGCAGTGAAAGATCTGCGGGTTCGCGCGCCACGACACAGACTGGAAGCACAGCTCGCTCGCTACCAGCGGCTGCTCCACGCGCGTCGTCCACTTCACGTTCACACTAGTTTTATTCGACAGCGAACAATTCCATCGACGGTCCGCAACATGGGCCGTCTTTTTTTGCCCCGCCGCGCCGTTCGACGCTTTCAGGAAAAAATCATTCCCGCGTATCCAACTACCGCTTCTGTGTCGCCTGACGTATCGGCGGAAGTGGCATAGCGAACCAATTCAGGTTTACTAGCTCCCAGCACCTGCAGCGCGGTGAGCATCGCCACCGCCGGGCCTAGTCCGCACATGGAAATATCTTCTTTCCTGCAAAGATCGAACAACCCTCGCGCATCCATGTTCAACAGTTGATCGATAGCTTGGCCGTCTTTCACCCGAGTGGTCGCATCGTCCTCGTAGTGGTTCAGGTCGGAAGTGGTGAGAAGCAGCGCGTCTTGCTTTTCTGCCGCGAGCACCCGACCAATCGCTTCTCCCACGCTCACCAATGTTTCAAAGTTCAGCGTTCCCAGCGCAATGGGAACGAAAGTGAAACCCGGATCGAGCACCTGTAGAAAAGGGATTTGCACTTCCAGCGAGTGTTCTTTGCTGTGCGCGACGGCGTCTTCGCTCAATTGAGGACACGCGGATCGCAGCGCGGCAGCCAGCGCTTCGTCGATCAGCGCGTCGCCCAGCGGCGTCCGCCACGCGCCCTGCGAAATAATCGCCGCGGGCGAACCTGGGGGCCGGTGGCGCACGCCAAGAATCACAATTTTTTTGGGCAGGTGAATTTTCGCGAACACCGCTCCGGCCACAGGTCCCGAATACACGTAGCCGGCGTGAGGGGCCAAACAAGCTTTGGCTTTAACGTTTAGTTCTCCACTCTGCTTGGTGTATTCGGCAATCAGTGCGGATAATTCCGCAGGATCAGAGGGATAAAAACTGCCTGCTACAGAGGGGAGACGAAGCATGTGCTGCTCCGTGGATTACAGGGACTTCGAGGGTTTTCCTTTGAGCCTCACCGCCTTGAGGCTGACGGGGTCATACAAAACCGTTACTTTGTCGCCGTACTGGTAGCCGCCCTTGTCTACGATCGTCTGCATTTTTGACGCGGCTTGCTCTGAAAGGGTGAACGTTCGAACCGTCATATCGTTGCCCTTTGCGCGCACGGTGATTTGCGCGGTGTTCGCGTTCATCACAAAACCTTCAAATTTCGTCAGTCCTGACGGCTTGGGCCTGATGGTGTTGATGATGATCGGCACCGCGGTGTCCACGATGATGGGTGCCACCGTGGCCGGACTCTGCGCTTGCGCGGGAGCGCACCACGTGCCCACCATCGCCACCGGCAACGCCAGGCCCGCAAATTTTAGCAGCAGCTTCATTCCATCTCGTCCGTGGTGATGCGTAACGATTTCAGAAATCGCACATCCTGCGGCGTCATCGCCAGCCGCGCCGGCACTTTCTTGTTGCCGTCGTTTTCTTCCATGAATGAATCCTGATCTACCTGAATCCGCAACGACTCCAGAAATCGCCGATCCTGAGTGGTCAACCCTGCAGCCTCTGCCGACGCCGCGTCGCGCTTAGCCAGTCCGATGGTCGCGTCCAGCTTCAACACGATGTCGTAGCCGTGTGCGCGGACTCCCGCAATCGCGCCGGTGATGCGGTCGGAGTCGGACACCGTGTCATTGATCGCGTGTCCTAGTTCACGGAGCAGGTTCTTCAGGTGATCGTCGAGTTGCAAGGCTAATCTCCCTACGCTTGGGCCATTTTAGGCCCACGCTACATTGGATACAAGAGACCTTCGGCCCGTTGTCTCCAATCCGTTCACAGCCCTTTGGCGCCCTCCTGGTGCACGTTTGGAGTTGGTCCGCCAGCACCAGTGCGTGCCATCGACAATTCCGCTCATCCTTTTAAGTTAAGATAAGAGTATGTCCACCGTTGCAAGTGTGCCGGGCGCGCAGGCGAGGCGCGGCGGTTTCCGCCGCGTGTGGCACACCCTCAAGCAACTTTTCCATGAGGTTACCGCAGCGATTTTCGCGGTTTTGGCGTTCGCGTGGCTCAATGCCGCCATTCGGGCGTGGACTCGCGACGCTGCTTACTGGCTGGTGGCCATTGCCGCGGTAGTGGCCGCTTCATTTTTGTTTTTTGCGTTCACGTCGTTTCGTCTCTCTCGCAGGCCGTAGATATGTGCTCCGTTTGAGTTTCTGCCGTTGATTAAATGACTCATGTCACCTTCCGAGCCAAAAAAACCTGCCGAACGCGATCGTAACGAGCGCTTTACGACGCTTTCAGGCTTGCCGCTGGAGCGACTGTATACCGCGGAAAATTTAGGCGCGTGGAATCCGGAAGAATCCCTGGGCTACCCCGGCGAATTTCCCTACACCCGCGGCATTTATCCCACCATGTACCGCGGCCGCTTCTGGACCATGCGCCAGTACGCGGGCTTCGCCAGCGCCGCCGAATCCAACGAGCGCTATCGCTACCTGCTCGGCAAAGGCCAGGCTGGGCTTTCCGTGGCGTTCGACTTGCCGACGCAAATTGGGCTGGACTCCGATCATCCCCTCGCGCTGGGAGAAGTCGGCAAAGGCGGCGTGGCCATCGATTCCATCGAGGACATGGAAATTCTTTTCGACCACATTCCGCTCGAAAAAGTTTCCACTTCCATGACCATCAATTCCACCGCCGCGATTCTGCTTTGCTTGTACGTAGCCGTCGCCAAAAAACAGGGCGCCAACCTCGCGAACCTTTCCGGCACGGTGCAGAACGACATTCTCAAGGAGTACATCGCGCGCGGCACGTACATTTATCCGGTGCGATCGGCGATGCGCATCGTCACCGATATATTTTCGTGGTGCCGCGACAATCTTCCCAAGTGGAACACCATTTCCATCTCCGGCTATCACATTCGCGAAGCCGGCTCGACCGCTGTCCAGGAAGTGGCCTTCACCCTCGGCGACGGAATGGCCTACGTGCAGGCGGCCATTAATGCCGGGCTGGACGTCGACGACTTCGCGCCGCAGCTCTCCTTTTTCTTCAACGCTCACAACGATCTGCTCGAAGAAATCGCCAAGTTTCGCGCCGCGCGCCGCCTGTGGGCCCGCATCATGCGCGACCAGTTTCACGCCAAAGATCCGCGCTCGCTGCTGTTGCGCTTTCACGCGCAAACCGCCGGCTCTTCGCTTACCGCGCAGCAGCCCGAAAACAATATTGTTCGCGTCGCGATTCAGGCGCTGGCGGCGGTGCTCGGCGGATGCCAGTCGCTGCACACCAATTCGCTGGATGAAGCTCTGGCGCTTCCCACCGAAAATGCCGCGCTGATCGCGCTGCGCACCCAGCAGATCATCGCCCACGAAACCGGCGTAACCAACACCATCGATCCCGTCGCGGGCTCTTACGCCATCGAACAACTCACCAACGAAATCGAAACCGGCGCGCAGGCCTACCTCGACAAAATCCACGCCCTGGGCGGACCGCTCGATGGCACGTTGCGGGCCATCGAATCCGGATTTATCCAGGGCGAAATTCAGAAAGCGGCGTACGAATTTCAGCGCGCGGTCGAAAGCAATCAGCAAATCGTCGTGGGCGTAAATGATTTCAAGATCGAGGAAGAGCGGCCCATCGACATCCTCCGCGTCCACGAGCAGATCGAACGCGACCAGGTTGTCCGTTTGCGCGCTTTTCGCCTGAAACGAGATTCCGCGCGCGCCACCTCAGCGCTGGAAGAACTGGCGCGCCGCGCGGCAGGGGCCGAGAATCTTTTGCCCGCCATCCTGGCGGCCGTGGAAAACAACGCCACTGTCGGCGAAATCTCCGACACCCTGCGCCGCGTGTTCGGCGAGTACCAGGAATCCGTCGTCATCTAGATTTCGCGCCGCCTTTTCGCTCTCAACCACTACCCGCTCTCAACAGGGCCCTGCTTATCCCCGCTCTGTGTAGTATTCTTTGCCGTTCATGAAGCTGATCCTCGCCTCCGCCTCGCCTCGCCGTGCCGAAATTCTTCGCGACGCCGGCATTTCGTTCTCGGTCATTTCTTCTGCAGTCGACGAAACGCCGTTCCCCGATGAATCGCCCCACGAGCATGTTCTTCGCCTTGCCGCTGCCAAAGCCGAGCTTGTGGCCGCCCGCGCCGTCGGACCCGCCATTGTGATTGCCGCCGACACCGTCATTACTCTGGACGGCCGCATCATCGGCAAGCCGCGCTCCACCGAAGACGCCCGCCACACGCTGGAACAGTTGGCTTCTCATACGCACTCCGTTCTGACCGGTGTCACGCTGATTCGCCTGCCGGATGCCGAACGCCGGAGTTTTGTGGAAACCACCCACGTGCAGTTCTGTCCCCTCTCCGCCGAAGAGATTTCGCGCTACCTCGCCACCGAGGAGCCTTACGACAAAGCCGGCTCGTACGCCATCCAGGGACGGGCCGGCCGCTACATCACGCGCATCGAGGGTTGTTACTTCAACGCGGTGGGACTGCCGCTCGCGCGTCTCTGGCACGAGCTTGTCGATCTAGGCTGGTCAGAAGAACTTCGGGAATGAACTCTATCTGAGAGTGATTGCCAAAAGGAAAAGGCGGCCGACAATTGGCCGTCTTTCATCCCATCAAAATTTTGTGACCCGGGCTTTACCCGAGCTTTTTCTCGTCGGCCGGCTTTTCTGTAGGAAGCGGGGCTTGCGTCGGCGGAGTAACCGTCTGCGATTGCGACTGATTCGCTCCGTGCATGCCTTCTTTGAATCCGCGAACGCCCTCACCCATACCGCGCATCAATTCCGGAATTTTGCGTCCGCCAAACAGAACCAGAATCACCACCAGAATAATCAGCCAGTGCATCGGAAATTCCATAGCCGCCTCCCACTACTCTAATAATCGTCAAAAAGGCCCTGAATTGCACCCAATCGGAAGCTAAAGTATAACACGCTCGTCGCCCATCCGACGGGTCACCCGCTCGCGGTCCAGGTATTCCAGCAGAGGAATCGCATATTTTCGCGTGATGCCGGTCAGGTCCTTGAATCCGGGCACGGAGATGCGTTCTCCCTTGCTCTTCTTATACGTCAAAAGCTGCTCTCTCAGGTGAGCAAGCGCGACGTGATGAAAAATCAGTTCCGGCGAGACGCGCATCAGATTTTTTTCGCGCAACAGGATATGCAGCAGCTTTTCGGCGCGCTTGGCCTCCACCGCCAGCCCGGAAAGCACCTCTTTCACCGAGGGCACCGCCAAGCCTGCGGTTCGAAATGCGCCCTCAATCTTGTCTTTGGCTACCTGCTCGTCGGCTTGCAGGGTGATGCCCGTACCGGCGCGCTTAACCATCTCGCCTTGCAGCTCCAGTTTTTTCTCCGCCGCTAATTCCGCAAGCGCCGCTCGAAATACTTCCGGCTTTACCCTGCGGCCCAGGCTGGAGCGCAGATCTTCGCGCGTGATGCCCGGTGCCAGTGGGTTATCGCGCTGGAATCGTGTCACATTTTCTGACATCCTCGCGCGTACGTCTTCAAACACGCTGCCGCCAATCAATAACGGGTGATCCGCGCCAATAATTTTCAGCACGCCTGCCGTGGACAGGCTTTTCATGCTCTCCCCGATTTCGTTCTCCCGCCATCCGGTGTGTAAGCTAATCTCTTCATAACGCAATCCCATCGGCGCGCGCGCCGCCATTGCGGCCAGCACCGCATCGCGCCCGCCATCGCGCACCGTTTCCAGAAATTTCGCTCTACCCGTGTCGCGCGAAAGCGGGCGCCGCGCCAAAGGATCAAGTACCACACCGCCGCCAATCGTGGTGACCGGCGAAAATTGCCTCACGATGAAGCGGTCGCCGGCCACGACCACCACTTCATCCTCCAGCCGCAGATGGGCCAGCGCGGTTTGGCCGGGAACAAGCTCGTTCGCGCCATAAAGAAAAATCTCCGCTGTGGTCTCCATGGCCGCGGCGTGGAAATGCACGCGCTCGCGGTTTTTCAACTTGCGCGTTCCCGGCAACAGCGTGAATTGCGCGTCGATTCTGAGTGTCGGTCGAAACTTTCCAGGCTCCGCCAGACACATCCCGCGCATCACCGCGGTGTGGTCGATGCCGGCGAGGTTCACGGCTGTTCGCTGACCCGCGTCCGCCCGCTCAACGACGTGGCCGCCGGTCTGCAATCCACGGACACGCAATCTTTCGCCGCCCGGCAACAACTCCACTTCATCGCCGACGCCTACAGTTCCAGAAACCAGCGTGCCGGTAACCACGGTGCCGAATCCTTTCATCGCAAACGCCCGGTCGATGGGCAGACGAAAAGCCCGCGTTGCATCTTTCCCGTGCACCTCCATCGCCGCGGCGCTTAATGCATGCTTCAATTTTGCAATTCCCGCGCCGGTTTTTGCGCTGACCGGCACAATCGCCGCGCCCTCGAGAAACGATCCGCGCAGGTATTCTTCAATTTCCAGTTGCACCACCGCCAGCGCGCCTTCGTCGGCGAGATCGCTTTTCGCCAGCGCCACCACGCCCTGCTGCACACCCAGCAGCTTGCAGATATCGAAATGCTCGCGCGTCTGGGACTTGATGGATTCGTCCGCGGCAATCACCAGCAGCACTAGGTCGATGCCCACCGCGCCCGCCAGCATGTTGTTGACGAACCGCTCGTGTCCCGGCACATCGATGAAACCAAAACGGACGCCCTCCTCTTCGAGAAACGCAAAACCCAGGTCAATGGTGATGCCGCGCCGCTTTTCTTCCGCGAGGCGGTCCGGATGCGTTCCGGTCAGCGCCTCGACCAGCGCGGACTTGCCGTGGTCGATGTGCCCCGCCGTTCCCACGATCACGCTTTTTATACTTGCCCTCATATCTGGCGAACTCTCATCCATCCTGCCCGGCTTTCCTTTTAAAACACCGGCATCGCGCATGTTAGAATCGCGGCGTCCCTATGACTCGCCTCTGTTGCACGCGTTTCGAACGCGCCGCCCGCAAACTGGGCTGGTCCCGCATCGCCGGGCTTGATGAAGCAGGCCGCGGCGCGCTGTTCGGCCCGGTGGTCGCCGCCGCGGTCATTCTGAATCCCAAGCGCCGCATCGTCGGACTCGACGATTCCAAAAAACTCGTCGCCGAGCGCCGCGGCGAGCTGGCCCCGCGTATTCGCGAACACGCGCTCGCCTGGGCCGTCGCCGAAATTGACGCCCAGCGCATCGACGCCTGGAACATCTATCAAGCCAGCCGCCAGGCCATGACCGCCGCGCTCAACCAGCTCTCGATTCTGCCCGATTATCTCCTGCTTGATGCGATCAAGTTGGATGTTCTGATCGAGCAAAAATCCCTGATCCACGGCGACGCCCGCAGCGTTTCCATCGCCGCCGCTTCCATCCTCGCGAAAACCCATCGCGACGCGCGCATGGAAGAATGGGACGCCGTCTATCCGCTCTACGGCCTGGCTCGCCACAAAGGGTACGCTACTGCCGACCATTTGGAAGCTCTGCGCCGCCACGGACCTACTCCGCTGCATCGCCACTCCTTCGCGCCCGTCCGAGAATCGAATTGTTGGGCAGTGGGAGCCACGCAGATATCTTTCCTTGGCGAGGTGGAAGCGGCCGAGCCCGCCGTTGCCCCGTTAGAAAATGCGTAGGCGCGTCTCAAAAACAGTTCCTCCGCGCTTCGCTTAATATTCGCAGCGAAGTTTCCTGTCATGAACGGGGATAACTGCATGCTCACACGTGACTTTGCCTTCATTGACTTGTCTTTTTCCCGCCTGCTAGCGTAACAGAGTAGCGTTGTGGCTCTGTTCGAGCCGCGGCGAACTGAGGAGAACTGTCCCGGACAGACTCCGCGAGTCCCCGTTTGCGGTGAACCTACCCGCCCTGCGGTCTTGCGCTCGCGCTGTCCCGATTGGCGCATGGCTTATAACAAAAGCAAATTCGTCGAGGCCGCGCAAAAGCTTTTGAACCAGGGCAAAGTCGCCCAGGCTATCGCCGAATACCAACAAATTTTGAAATTCGAGCCGCGCGATCAGGTCACCCTGATGACCGTCGGCGAACTTTATATTCGCCAGGGCGAAACGTTTCAGGCCATCGATTATTTCGAACGCCTCGCGCAGATTTTCGTCAGCGACGGATTCCTCACCAAGGCTATCGCCGTATACAAACGCATCGCCAAGCTGGCTCCGGAAGAAATTCGCCCGCTCGAAAAACTAGCCGACCTTTACGTCCAACAGGGCGTAATGAGCGAGGCTCGCCCGCTGTTTTTGCAGCTCGCTGAAATCCACCTGAAGAACAATCGCCAGCCGGAAGCGGTCAGCCTGCTGCGAAAACTCCTGCTCGCCGAGCCGGATAACTTGCGCATCCAGGTACGCCTCGCCGATTTGTATCAGGCCATGGGCCAGGCCAAAGAGGCCATGGACACCTATGTATCCGCCGCCCAGCGCGCCCTGGCTCGTGGCGACCATGCCGAATGCGAAAAATTGGCGGATAAGGCGCTGAGACTCGATCCGAACAATCTCGCCGCCGTCATTGTCAAAGCGCGCGCATATTCCGCGCGTGGCAACGCCGGCCAGGCCGCCGAAACTCTTGAAAATGTTCCCAACCTTGAAAAAGGCGGCGAACAAGCCGAGTTGCTTCTGGATCTGTACATCAAGAGTACGAATTGGGAAAAGGCCACCCAGCTCGCGCTGCGCATTTTTGAAGCAGACGAAAAGAATTTTGGTCTAACGCAAAAGCTATCCGAAGCTCTCCTGCAATCGGACCAGGGCGAAAAAGCCATGGCCATCATCGAGCGCACGCGCATCCCCATGCTCGACGCCGGCGAGCACGAAGCCATTTCGCGCCTGTTGAATGAGCTGGTCGTAAAATTGCCGGGCCGCATCGAGCCTCATGAATGGCTAGTCGACAGTTACGGTCGTACCAGCGATTCTTTCCGTTTGCCCGATGCCCTTGCGCAACTGGGCGACGCGCTGGTGGCCGATGGACAGCTCGATCGCGCCAAGGAAGTTTTCGAACAGTTGGTTGACCGCGAACCCGACAGTGATTCCGCCAGGCGCAAACTCAACGATCTGCTCCAGAAAATGGGCATCGCCACGCCCGAGGTTGACGCGTCTTCGGACGACAACTTGAAGACCGACCTGCAGCCGCCCGAGACGCCCAAGCTACGCCCCGATTTGGACGCCCCAGCGGCCGAGAATTTGTCGCAAGCCGATGCCGAAACTCGCGACGCTTCTGTTTCGCTGGATGAAGAAACGCAAAAATTTATTTCCCAATCGCTCACCGACGTCGATCTCTTCGCCAGCTACGGCCTCACCCAGAAAGCCATCGGTTTGCTCGAAGCGATTCTCCGGCGCGCGCCGCGGCATACGCCCACCATCGAAAAACTTCTGGATTTCGTTTTGGGTGCTGGAGATGACCGCCGCACTGCGGAACTTGCTGCCCGCCTTGAAAAAATTCACGGCGAACGCGGCGATCAGCGCACCGCGGAACGATTCGCGGAGTTGCGCCGCCGCTTCCAGCGTGCCGCCGGCCTTTCCGATGCCGACCTGGCCGCCGCCAGCGGGCCTGCGTTAGGGGAACACTTCCCCGTAGCCGGTGCCGGCGAAGATATCGCCGAAGGTGAAGAACTCGCTGCGTTCGAAGTAGCGCCGGATTCTCCCGCTGCTGAAACTCCGGCCACTACCGAGCCCGTTCCCGCTGAGGTTGCGGCCCGGTCATCCGTTGCCGTTCCAGAAGACGTCCACGAAGTAGACTTGTCCGACGAATGGTTGTCCGTGCTCAAGGAAGTTGCTCCCGAAGAGGCTGCCACAGAACCCGTTGTCCACGAACTTGTCGCAGATACTGCGGACGCACCCGAGGCCGCTGCGGAATTCGAGATCGCCCCGGAGCCCGAGCCGGTGCCGGTCGAAAATGCATCCCCCGCTCCAGCGCATTGGGAATCGGTGCATTCCTCTTCGCCTTTTGTGCCGCCTTCTGACATGCCCGCGTATGCGGAATTCCAGGTCATGCCCGAAGCTCCTGCGCCGGACATCGAGGAGCCAATCACCGAAGCGCCGGTAGCTTCATCTGAAGTTGCCGCGCCCGAGGAAGCTGTACCGAACGTGGTCGAAGAGTTCATCGCGGAAATTCCCGTCGAAACGCCGGAACCCATCAGCACTGCCTCAGTGGATGAAATGGCGTATGAGTTGCCTGCGGAACCTGTTGTCGATGAATTGCCGGCACTCGAGGAAGTCGCGGCTCCTGAGGCTAAGGAAGAAATTCCGGAGCTGGCTCCGGTGGAACTTAGCCGCGCGCCGGAAAAAACTGTGGCGCCGCAGCAAGAACCTGAATTTGAGCTCGACCAGGATTACGAGCTCATTCTTGAGTCTGAGCCGTTGGTTCCCGCATACGATCAGAAACCCCCGGATGTTTTGATCGAGTCTCACGAGACTGAACCCGAACCCGTACACGCCTCGGGAAATTCCTCAGCGCCCCCGGCGGGCAGCGGTTTTGCTTCGGATCAGTTCCTGGCCGATCTCGCCAGCGAGATAGAGCATCTCGGTAACGGCGGACTTACGCCTTCCTACTCCACCGCCAATGCGGAAGTCCCGGTAAAAATAATTGACACTTCGAACCTCAGCGATTCCGGCCCGCTCAAGGAAGTTTTTGACGATTTTCGCGCCGAACTCGGTGAGATGGGTTCCGACGACGAAGACCTGGAGACCCACTACAATCTCGGAACGGCGTTCCGCGAAATGGGATTGCTCGAGGAAGCCATCAGCGAATTCCAGAAAGTGGCCAAGGCTAACGAGCGTGGCCGCCCGTTCCGCTACGCCATGCAGTGCTGCACGCTCCTCGGCCTCGCGTTTATGGAAAAGGGCCAGCCGGCCATCGCCGCCATCTGGTATGAGCGCGCGCTGCTGACTCCCGGTGTTGAACCGGAAAGCATCCTCGCCTTGCGGTATGATCTGGGCATTGCCCAGGAATCAGCTGGCGAGCCAGAAGCGGCGCTGAAAAGTTTTTCCAAGGTTTACGCGATGAACATCGACTATCGCGACGTGGCCGAACGCATCGCCGCTCTTCAGAAGCCTAGCCGCCGCTGACGCTTGGACATTCCAGTAGGCGGAGCTCCTCGCATTCATGAATCGCGTATTTCGTGCACTGTCGATCATTCTATGTTTTGAGATGGGCGCTCTGCTCCTGTATCTCCCGTGGACCGGCTTCTGGGAACAAAATTATTTTCTGAGCCACTTCCCGTCGCTCCTGCCGGTGCTGTTGCACCCTTCTGTCCGCGGGCTGGTCAGCGGAATCGGAGTGCTCGATATTTTTCTGGCCTTTGGCTTGATCCACCCCCGCCCGGATTCCCCTCGTGTCCCATCGCGGTAAATCCTTTCCCATGCCGATTCTTTGTTATGTCACCGACGGAAAGAGCCTCGCCTCTATTAGCGCCGGCGATCGCAGCGACGATCGCTCTGAGACGCTGCTCAAGCGCATAGCGGCCGCTTCGGCGGCGGGCGTGGATTGGATTCAGATTCGAGAAAAAGATTTATCCGTGAAGGAACTCTCCTCCCTCACCCGAAAAGCTCTCGCGGAAACTAGCCGGGCAAATCAGCGCGCCGGATTCGCGACGCAAAACATGATCAACGACCGCCTGGACATCGCATTTTCTCAGCGCGCCGCCGGCGTTCACTTGGGAGAACAGTCTCTGCCAGTTAGGGAAGTTCGGGAATGGCTCAATGCTCAGCCCGACCACGCTGCGCGGGGGAATTTTCTAGCAGGAGTCTCTTGCCATTCCCTGGAAAGCGCTGTATCCGCCGCACAAAGCGGCGCAGACTACATTTTTTTTGGTCCGGTCTTTACGACGCCTTCAAAAAAAGCTTTCGGTGCGCCCCAAGGCCTTCCTGCTGCTCGCAGATATTTGCCGCTCCGTAAACATTCCGGTGCTCGCCATCGGCGGCGTCACTGGCGCAAATGCAGCCGCCTGTTTCGCTGCAGGAGCCGCAGGCATCGCCGCCATCCGTTTGTTTCAGGAAACCGCCTACCTGCCATCCCTGGTGCGAGCTCTTCGTGCCCGCTCCTGAATCTTAATTTCCGACCGGTATGATGTGCGGGTCCATTTCAAATACGTCGCTGCCTTTCGTCACTTTGATGGTGTAACCGTGCGTCGAATCCGCCTTTGCCGTGTCCACGACTTCTTCGGGCGCTGTCGCGGCGTCTCCGCCAGAACCGGCCAGCGACGTTATATCGGTATCGTGTGATTTAAAAAGTTTGTTGTCCTTGAAATGGACCTCGATGGTTGTGTTGGGGCTCGAGGTATGCCACGTCAGCATTTCGCCCGGGCAGACAAAAACGAGCCGGTCGTCCGCTTGCTGCAATAGCTGGGTCGCGGCGGTAACTTCGATCGTCACATTTTCCCCTTCGCCATTCTGGCTGCTGCACTTCACAAATTTCAGATTGTGCGCGTGCGTTCTGGCCGGGCTGCTATCAGTCCGCTCGTCACCGCCCTTCTTCTTCTCGCACCCGGCGCACACAACCAACAGCGCGATCATCGCAAGGGCTAATGGAACCATCTGAAAAACTCTGTGTCTTTTCATTGAGGTTTCCTCTCTTACTTTTTCGTCGATGAAATCAGGGCCTTGAAACGTGGGTCATTCTCCAATACCGAAAAATTTGGCGTGTCCCGCACGGTCGCCGGCGGATATCCGGCCGCCACCGAGCGCTCCAACTCCTCCACAGCTTTGTTTTTTTCTCCCGCCTGCACATACACCATGGCCGCGTAGTACAAAACTTCCGGATCCCGCGGCGCCAGCTTTTCCGCTTCGCTGATTTGTTTCCGCGCTTTTTCCTTTTCTCCCAGCATAGCGTGATAGCCCGCCAGGTAGCTCAACATGCGCGCGTCCCGCGGATTCACTTTCCGCAATTCCTCGCCCAGTTCCAGCGCTCTGCGGTACGCGCTGGGGGCGCGCTCGCGCATTCCGGGCGCCCAGTAATAGGCATCGCCCAGGTTCCCCCAGATTTCGTAATTCTGCGTATCCAGGGTAGTGGCCTGTTCAAACATGTGCGCCGCATCGCCGTACCGCTTGGTTTGGAAATATGCCATCGCCAGATTGGACGTGGCGTTTCCCGTCTTGCGAATGGCTAGCGAACGTTCCAGCGGATCGATAGCTTCGGCGTAGCGGTCTTGCTGGATGCGCGTGATGCCCAGGTTGGTGTAGCCGGTGAAACTGTCCGGAACCAGCGAGATTACCTGCTGATACATCTGGGCCGCTTCTTCGAACTTTCCGTGGCGCAAATAGAAAGTCCCCAGCCGGTTGTATCCCGCCCAATAATCGGGCCGCAGCGCAATTACCGTTTTGTAGGACTGCTCCGCCTCGGTCAACCGGTTCAAACTTTCGTACGCCCGCGCCAGTCCGGCTTGTGCGCCGTCCAGCGTCGGTTCGCTCTTCGAAGCTCTTTCGTATTCGTTGACCGCCATTTCGTATTTTCCGGTTTCCTGATAAACCCGACCCAGGCAGGTATGCGCCAGCGCAAGTTCCGCTTCTTTCGCCGCCGCTTTCTGGCACGCTTTCGTGGCCTCATCGACGAATCGCTTGTCATGCGTCTGTTCAAATTTATGCCAGTACGCTTCTCCCAATCCGGCGTACGCGCCGGCAAACTCCTTGTCTTTCTCCAAAGCGCGCTGAAATACGCTGATGGCGTTGTCGATATTTTCTTCCCGGTCGTAATTTTGCAAGTAACCTACGCCCTGCAGATAGAAGTCATACGCCGCCGGCTCGGTGGTGCCGTGCGCCGCCAGCGTTTTCCTTTCCCGCGGTTCCAGCTCCAGCTCCAGGATTTCCGCCACCCGCGCTGAAACCTGGTCCTGCAGCGCAAATGGATCGGCCGCCCACGCGGTCACGTTGCCGCCGCGAATCTGCTGATGCGAACGCGCATCCACCAGCGAATAATTCACCCGAACTTGCCCCGCGGCCCGTTGAATGTTCAACATCAGCCCGTAATTCACGCCGAATTCCTGGCGCGCAGCTTCCAGCGTCTGCACGTGATGCGCGCGCATTTCGCTGGCCGGTATTACTGCCAGCGGATGCCGTCCGGATAATCCAGTCAAGCTGGATGTCAACGTTTCCACTAGCCCGCTGTCGAAGGCCCCTTCGTCTGCTTGCCCCGTGGGGTCCGGCGAAAATACCGCCAGTTGCACGCGTTCGCCGCCGGCGATGCCTCTCGGCGTTTTCCAATATTTTTTCGCCAGCCATATCGTTCCAGCCGCGATGACCGCCAGAAAGACAACAGCCAGCACCCAGGCAACAAGCGCCCGTTTTTTTCCTCCCATTGGCCTGGTTATGATTCCGACCGCCGAAGATGGCTCCAGCGCCTCCAAGGCCGCGCGAACTTCGCCGGAGCGCTGGTATCTTCGCGCGGGTTCCTTCTCCAGGCAGCGCCCGATGACGGTCACCAATCCGAGGGGCACTGTCTCGGCCAGCGGCGGAAAGGCCTCCTGAATAATTCCGGTGCACAAGCGATAAAGATTATCGCCCTTGAACGGCCTCTCCCCCGACGCCATCTCATACAACACGATTCCCAACGCCCAGATATCACTTCGCGCCGTCGCTTCCTGTCCTTCCAACTGTTCGGGCGCCATGTACGGCATTGTTCCAGCGAGGCCGACCGATGAAGCCGTCGCCGCCTGCAGCGTTTTGCGATTTACGTCGTTGGGGTCGGTCCTTTTCGCCAGCCCAAAATCCAGAATTTTCGCATCGCCATCCGGCGTAATCACGATGTTGAGCGGTTTCAGGTCTCGGTGTATTACGCCGCGTGCGTGCGCATGCTCCAGGGCCCCGGCGATTTGCCGCCCATACCTGATCACGCTCGACGCCGGCATTCCGCCTTCACGGATGGATTCCGACAGTGGTTTGCCTTCCACAAATTCCATGGCGATGAACAACTCGCCCTGTTCTTCGGCTACTTCGTAAATGGTGCAGATATTCGGATGGTTCAAGACCGACGCGGTGCGCGCCTCTTCTCGAAAGCGCTGCACTTGCTTGGGATCATGAACAATTTGTGGAGGGAGGAATTTCAGCGCCACGGTGCGTCCCAGCGTGGTGTCTTCCGCGCGGTACACCACACCCATCCCGCCGCTGCCCAATGGCTCCAGTAGACGGTAATGCGACACCAAGGCGCTCGGCACAAACACCGCCACGGAGGACCGGCACGGCCACCAGCGGCCGACTCGGGCAAGTTTTGCGATTGCTAAAACGCTGCGCGCATCTTAGGCCGCTGTTAACCCGCAAGTCAACGCGCAGGCCACCCGTGTCGCTGCAAAATGAGAATGTCCGGTTTGAGCAAAGTAGAAATGTCCGGTTTCATAGGTGGCCGAGGGGCCCATGGAAACGGAGCGGATTACCTTGAACCAACGAGAACGGGACCGGCTGCGGGTGCTACACGAGATCAAGGGGAAGCACATCAGTCAGATCGAAGCGGCCCAGCGGCTGAAGATCAGCGATCGGCACATCCGTCGGTTGCTGATACGTCTTCGAAAGTTAGGGGACCGGGCGGTGCTCCATGGATTACGCGGACGGCCCTCGAACCGTAGATTAGCAGTGCGGTTCCAGGAGCAGATTTTGACCCGGGTGCGGCAACGCTATGCGGACTTCGGGCCCACCCTGGCCGCCGAGCACTTAGCGCAGGAGGGTTGGCCGGTGAGCCGCGAGACGCTGCGCAAGTGGATGGTGCAGGCCAGCTTGTGGCGACCCCGCGCGCAACGGGTAAAGATCATCCATGTGTGGCGGGAACGCCGCGCCCGTTTCGGAGAGTTGGTGATGCAGGATAGCTCCCCATTCCGTTGGTTGGAGGAGCGCGGGCCGGCCTGTCAGCTGATTGCGGTGATCGATGACGCCACCAGCCGTTTCTATGCGCGTTTCACAGAACAGGACACCACCGAAGAGAACTTGCGCACGTTGGGGGACTGGTTGCGGCGCTACGGACGTCCGGTAGCGCATTACACCGATAAAAACAGCATCTTTCGCAGGTCGGATGCCATGCTGCTGCGGGAACAATTGCGGGGAGAAAAACTACGTTCGCAGTTCGGACGAGCGCTCCACGAACTGGGGATCGAATGGATCGCGGCCCACAGTCCGCAAGCCAAAGGGCGCATCGAGCGACTGTTTGAAACCCTGCAGGACCGCCTGGTAAAAGAAATGCGTCTGGCAGGCATCGACAGCATCGCCGCCGCCAATCACTTTTTGCAGACGCGCTTTCTTCCGCAGTGGGAACAGCTTTTCATCGTAGCGCCGCGCAACCCGCGCAATGCCCATCGACCCTTGGATAGAAGCCAACGTCTGGAGGAAATCCTCAGCGTGCGCGTGGGACGCACGGTGGCCGACGATCACACCGTGAGCTGGGATGGAAATCACTGGGGCGTGCCACGCCAAGAAGTTTGCGCCGGGCTGCGAGGTGCGCAGGTAGAAATCGAACGGCGTCTGGATGGTTCCCACTGGCTGCGCTTCCGCGGCCGCTATCTCCGCTTGCAGCACTGCCCCGCACCGCTTCGTTCCGCGAGTCCTTCCGGCCTACGGCCTCCAGGACTCGCGGAGCGAAGAGCAAAACCATTAGACAAAATCGAACCCAAATACCATGTGCCCGCCGCTCACCCTTGGAGGAAACCATGGACCCGGACATTTCTATCTGGCGAAAAACCGGACATTTCTACTTTGCGTTGACACGCGCAGGCCACCCGGTCAATGACCGTCCTGCTATTCGATCTCGACTTGCCTGAACCTGGGAGGCGAACCTAGTTGAAAATGAGTTGCACTTTAATCAGGACCAGTTTAGTCTCGGTTTCTATTGTTGCAAACCATTTGCAAAGGAGAATCCTTGCGCCGCTCATCCCTGCTTCTCATTCTCTTCCTTTGCTGCACTTCTTTCGTCATTCCACCCTCTCGCGCTCAGGAAAATCCTTACATCGTCGCCTACGATCACTACCTCGAAGAACCCGGCAACCTCGAGATTGAATATTTCTCCACCTTCGGAACCCAGCGCGGCGGCAACGATTACCATGCTTTCTGGGTGGAGTTCGAATACGGGGCCACCGCCTGGTGGACCACCGAGGTGTACCTCGACGGCCAGACCACATTTAACGACAGCACTCTTTTCACCGGGTTTCGCTGGGAGAATCGCTTTCGCCCGCTCAAGCAGGAGCACTTCATCAATCCGGTCCTCTACGTGGAATACGAAAACGTTAACGGCGCCGACAAAATTCTGAAGGAAGTGGAAGGCCACGATGTCGAAGAAGAAAGGCTCGATCCCAACGCCATCGCCAGGCAGGACCATCAACATGAGCTGGAGTTCAAACTTCTACTCTCCAGCACTCACAAGGGCTGGAACTTCGTTGAAAATACGATTGCCACCAAGAATCTTTCCAACGAGCCGTGGGAATTTGGCTACGCCCTGGGCGCCAGCCGGCCGCTGGCCTTGAAGGCTTCCGCGAATCGCTGCACGTTATGCCGAGAAAGCTTTATTGTCGGCGCGGAAATGTACGGCGGCCTAGGCGACCGCTACAGTTTCGGATTGCACACACATCACACTATCTCGCTCCCGTAGCGGCCTGGAATCTGCCTTCTGGCTGGACGTTGCGTCTCTCTCCCGGTTTTGGCCTGAACGACCAAAGCACCCGTTTTCTCTTGCGTTGGGGAGTGTCCCGGGAAATCACCGGATTCGGCTCGATGGTCAGCGCGTTATTTGGCGGTCACCGATGAAATTATCGCTGGGAAATAAAAGGGAAGTTCCAAGCGTCTTCGGGGTTCTCGCGTCGCTCGCGCTCGCTTTGGCGGCCGCCGCTGCTGCGCATCCTGCGCCTAATTCGGCTGAACCGCAAAAAGCATCCCGCTACAAATATCAGGACAACGCCCTGGTTTACGCCGAATTGGCCAAAGCTCCTGAAAAAGCCCGCGCCAAGCGCAATCCCATGGCGACGGACCCTGATGCCATCGCCGCCGGAGCGAATCTCTTCGATCAGCATTGCGCGGAATGTCACGGCGACACCGGCGAAGGTTCGCGCAAAGGTCCCAGCCTTCTCAAAGAACCGGTACAGACCGCTACTCCCGGCGCGCTGTTCTGGTTGTTGACCAACG
This sequence comes from uncultured Acidobacteriota bacterium, assembly GCA_963819625.1. Classification (GTDB taxonomy): domain Bacteria; phylum Acidobacteriota; class Terriglobia; order Acidiferrales; family UBA7541; genus Acidiferrum. Next base: position 572,630 of record CAWFWY010000011.1, on the reverse strand, counting down.
GAGTTGTGCGGCGCGGCATGCCGGTGTGGTCAAAACTACCCGAGCCGCAGCGTTGGCAACTCGTCACCTACATCAAGTCGCTGGGCGCGCCTGCGCACACCAGCGATGCTTCACCTGCTCCGAAGACAACTCGTTAGATAAGAACCATCATTATTGCAATCCAGCGAACGAGAGCAATTTCGAGTTCGTATATATACTTGCGCCTGTGTCAACCAAGCCTCAAGACAACGATACCCGCAACGGGTTTGTCACCCGCCATCCAGTGGCCAGTTACTTTCTTCTCGCCTATGCGATTTCCTGGTCGGGAGCATTCTTGCTGGTGGCCCCCAAGCTCATCCACAAAGAAGCCATTCCTAAGCTCGACGGCTTGTTAATGTTCCCGATCATGCTTCTCGGCCCCAGCGTTGCTGGAATCGTTTTGACGCGAATCGTCGACGGGAAAATCGGGATCAAAGAACTATTTTCAAGGATGCGGAGACTACCTCGCACTTTTGCCTGGTACCTGGCGCTTATTCTCCCACCCGTCTTGATTCTCGCCGTTTTACTGTGTCTGAAAACTTTCGCTTCCTCGATCTTTACGCCTAACTTTTTTGCGATTGGTATTTTGTTTGGAATTCCCGCCGGGTTCTTCGAGGAGATCGGGTGGATGGGATATGCGTTCCCGAAAATGAGTCGCAGTCATAGTGCTTTCACCTCGGCAATCATGCTCGGGTTGCTGTGGGGAGCGTGGCACTTGCCGGTAGTCGATTACCTGGGCACAGCGACTCCCCACGGAGCGTTTTGGCTGCGCTATTTTCTCGCGTTTACCGTGGCCATGACGGCTATGCGGGTTTTGATCGCCTGGGTTTATGTAAATACGAAAAGTGTGTTGTTGTCCCAGCTCATGCACATAAGTTCCACGGGCGCCCTGGTTATTTTCAGTCCCGCTGGAATAACCGCCGCTGCTGAAACACAATGGTATGGGGTCTACGCGATTGCTCTATGGCTCGCTGTCGGCATAATCGTCCTACGGTATGGCAAAAGCCTGACCACGGCGCGCACATGAAGGTTCCCGGTGACGATTCACAACGATTGAGAGAGCATGCAGGGTTACTGCCGACGGTCACTGAGACTCAGGCGCTCATCCAGCGTCCCACGGGCTTCCACGATTCCGTGTGATCGCAAATCACGCGCAACGCCGCGGTCAGCGGAATCGCCAGCAGCAATCCCATCCCGCCCCACAGCCATCCCCAAAAAAGCAGCGCGATGGTGATGGACAGCGCATTCAAGCGCACTCGTTTTCCTACCAGCGCGGGAGCCAGCAAATTATTCGACAACATGTGGATGGCCATCAGCACGCCGGCGATCAGTGCGTAAGAACCAACTGTCTTGAATTTCGCCAGTGCGATCACAAAGGGCGGAAGCCACGCCAACACCGCACCGATGTAGGGCACCATATTCAACAGCCCGGAAACCATGCCCGTCAATATCGGGTAGTCCAGTCCCATGGCCCAGAAGAACAAGCTGCTCGCGGCCATTACCACCAACGTGACCAGCGACATGCCCACCAGGTAATCGCGCAGCACGTCCCGCAAGTCCTCCAAAGTTTCTTTCACTGCCGTCCTTCGCGACGCTGGAAACAGTTGCAGCGTTCCGTGCCAGACTTCCTGTTTCCCGGCCAGCATGAAAAAAACCAGAAAAGGTACGAAGGTGACCTCCAGCACCAGCGCGTACAGTGAGCCGACGACGCGCACCAGCAACGCCCGGAAGGCATTCTCCGCGCCGGCTTCCGCGCGCGGATGCGCTTCGTCCGTGGGAGAAGTCTGGGTCACCTGCCGTTCCAGGCCGCTGATTTTCGCTTCTACGGTGCCGACCACCTTCCTTAGTACTTCGCTGTACTTTGGCCAGTTGTCCGCAAAGTCCGTCGTGCGCGACGCCAGTCCGTAACCGACCGCTCCCAAAAACGCGATCAACACCAATACCGTGATCATCGCGGCAAGGGTTCGCGGCATGCGCAGTCGCTCGAGCAACTCCACGACCGGATCCAGAAAGTAGGCGATCAAAATCGATAGCAGCAGCGTGATTACCACGCCCGCGGCGTAATAAAGGAAGACCAGGATTAGCGCTATAGCGAGCAGCTTCAGGCTCACGTTGCTGCTGGAAATTGGCGGGCTTCGTCGCGGTTCTGGTGCCGATATCACCGGTTCCATGCACGACACGGTAACATATTCGCGTCAGTTCAATTCGCTTTGCGCGACCGGCGTCGCCCAAACAGCTATGCGAAGTGCCGATATCGACCGGCGGACACGCTACTCACTGGAAACAACGCACGTATCGCGTTTCAACCGCTCTGTGCCCGTCGTGCTAAACTTTTTTGCTGGTTGCTTCCGGCGGAAACCGCGTTGCCTTTTTTTTCTTAGCTTCGTATCGCGTGATTGAACGTATTCATGCCCAAATCTCTATTCGGTACCGACGGCATTCGCGGCGTTCCCGGCACACCGCCACTGGATGACGCCACATTATTCGCCACCGGAAACGCTCTGGGTGCTTATCTGCATTGCGAACATTCCGCTGCCCGCGTGCTTATCGGCATGGACACCCGCGAATCCGGCCCGCATATCGCTGCTGTCCTGGCCGCGGGATTGTCGCAAGCTCGGGCGTCCGTCGCCTTCGCGGGAGTCATCACCACACCCGGCGTGGCCTGCCTGGTGCGCCAGAATGATTTTGAAGCCGGCGTGGTCATCTCCGCGTCCCACAATCCTTTTCATGACAACGGCGTAAAGCTTTTTTCTCACGCGGGCATGAAGTTTCCAGACTCCACTGAAGAAGCCCTCGAACTCGACATCCTCAAGCATCGCGACGCAAGTTCTTCGTCTATCGGTTCCGCGCCTCCCTTGGCCGCCGACGCATCCCTGGACGCCGAATATCTCGCTTACCTCCGCGGCCGCGTCATTCCCGGCGCGAAGCTCACCGGATTCCGCATCGCCCTCGACTGCGCAAATGGCGCCGCCTACAAACTCGGCCCCGAGCTGTTCCGCTCTCTAGGCGCCGAAGTGATTTCCATCGGAGTTTCTCCCGACGGCCGCAATATCAACGCCGGCTGCGGTTCGCTGCATCTTGAATCGCTCCGCCGATGCGTCGTTGAGCATCACGTCACCCTCGGTGTGGCGTTCGATGGCGACGCCGACCGCGCTCTTTTTGTCTGCGAAGACGGCCGCATCGTCAACGGCGATGGCGTGATGCTCGCCGCCGCGCGCTTCCTGAAATCGCAAAACAAGCTGAAAGGCGACCGCGTGGTCGGGGACATCCATGACCAATCTCGGCCTGGAGCGGGTTCTGGCCGCGAAAATATCGCTCTAGCGCGCACCGACGTCGGCGATCGCTATGTCCTGGAAGAAATGCTGCGGAGCGGCAGCGCTTTGGGCGGCGAACAGTCCGGCCACATTATTTTTCTGGATGACAGCCCGGCGGGCGACGGCCTCTTGACCGCCGTCAAGATCGCCTCGCTCGTTTCCATGCACGGCGGGCTCGCCAGCCTCATCGACGGTTTAAAGGACTACCCGCAGACCATCGTGAATGTAAAAGTTCGCTCCAAGCCGCCGCTCGATTCGCTCCCCGAAGTCGCCCGCGCCTTATCCGACGCACGATCCGCGCTCGGCGAAACCGGACGCGTCGTGCTTCGCTACTCCGGCACCGAGCCGCTCGCGCGCGTCATGGTGGAGGCCGAACACGACTCCGACGTGCAGCGCTACAGCGAATCTCTCGCGAACGCCCTCCGCGCTTCGATCGGCGCTTAACTTATCGTCTGCTCTTGCTTCGCACTGCTGTGTTTCAGCTCCAGCCTCGAATTCTGTGCGAACGATTTCATTGTTCGCGATTCAAGCAAGCGAGAGATGCTCTCAGGGTCAAAACACAATATCGTTATTGTCGAACTCGTCAGTCGTGACGCCTTTTCTTCCATCCTCGACCAATGCTCCCAAACCACATAGAAGCACATCCAGATTCTGTGAGATTTTGTAGGCTCAAGAATTCCCAGGGCGCATGTTACTTTGTTAATTCGCGCTAACTCCCGTGCAATCAACTCTGCCAGCCGCCTTGTCCATATGCCCGTACTGGCACATCACTTGCTCTTCTCTCTGGCAACTTTAAACGAGATTGGCTTCCCGGGGTGGCCGGATCCGAACCTCGACTCGGTTTCCGGTTTTTGGGGCGTCAATTCTAAAAAGGGGGCTTGCACCAGCCCCCTTTTTTCATTTTTGGCTTGAATTTCTGATCCCTGCCTGGCTCCGCCGTCGACTCCCACAAAGAACAACTGAACCTGCGGCTCAACCCTCAGCGGGTAGCCTGCCGAAGCTCGAATCGATCCCAGTTCCGACCCGTCAAGTTTTTTAGGGGCTCATCGAAGTACACCAAATAGTCGGCTAAAAAGATGAGCGGCCGGTGGGGGCACCGGCCGCTCGGGCGTGGGGATGGAGGGAAACGCAATCTGAAGCCAGTGCGGTTCCGATCGTTTATGCTGCGCTCGCGAGCAGCAGGACGTCACACCGGAGCAGGGTCATCCGCTCCAAGAATCCGCGACCAACTCCCGATTACAATTGCGATTGTGCTCCCCACCCGCATATCGGTCGATAGCCCGCTCGTCCCATCCCGCACGGTACTCCCCGCGCCATCCCCCGTACTCTTTCCGCGGTACCTTGGTACTCTCCACCAGCCTCTCGCCACTCCCTACCGCGATACGCTATTCTTCCACTCCATGCATGACCTCAATTACTTCCGCGACCACCTCGATGTGTTCGCCGAAATGGCGCCAAGCGCGGCGCCACGCTGGATCTCGACGCTTTTCGCGCGCTCGACAAAGAACGCCGCGAGCTGATCACCAAGAACGAGCAGCGCAAGGCGCAGCGCAACAAAGCGAGCGACGAAATCGCCCGCCTCAAAAAAGAAAAGCAGTCCGCCGACGCCATCATCGCGGACATGAAGCAGGTTTCTGAGCTCATCAAGCAATCCGACGAGCGCATCGCCGCAACTCGACGAGACGCAGCGTGAGTTTCTGCTCACCATTCCCAACGTGCCGCATTCCAGCGTGCCGCTGGGTTCCAGCGCGCGGACAATGTCGAAGTGCGCCGCTGGGGCACGCCGCCGACATTCGACTTTACGCCACGCCCCCACTGGGAAGTCGGCGAGCGCGCCGGGATTCTCGATCTCTCCGCCGCCGCGAAAATCACCGGCGCGCGATTCGCGGTCTACAAAAGCTGGGGCGCCCGCCTGGAGCGCGCGCTGGCGAATTTTTTTCTCGACGTGCACACCCGCGAGCACGGTTACACCGAGATTCTGCCGCCCTTCCTGGTGAACAGCGCCTCGCTCATGGGCTCCGGCCAACTGCCTAAATTTGCTGCCGACCTATTCAAGATTCAGGACACCGATTTCTGGCTCACTCCCACGTCGGAAGTCGAGCTGCACAATCTGTATCGCGACGAAACTTTGGCCGAAGACCACCTGCCCATTTTTCGTCACCGCCTGGACGGCTTGTTTTCGCTCCGAAGCCGGCGCGGCGGGCAAAGACACCCGCGGGATTCTGCGCCAGCACCAATTTCAAAAGGTCGAGCTTTTCAAATTCACGCACCCGGACAAGAGCTACGAAGAGCACGAAGCGTTGGTGCGCAACGCGGAAACCATCCTGCAAAAGCTCGGCCTGCACTACCGGACCATGCTGCTCTGCACCGGCGACATGGGTTTTGCGTCCGCGAAAACCTACGACCTGGAAGTCTGGCTACCGTCCGCCAACGAATTTCGCGAAATTTCGTCCTGCTCGAACTGCGAAGCGTTCCAGGCGCGGCGCGCCGGCATCCGTTTCAAGCCCGCAGGCGGCGGCAAGAGCGAATTTGTGCACACCCTGAATGGCTCGGGCCTGGCCGTCGGCCGCACCTGGATCGCCATCGTCGAAAACTACCAGCAGGCAGACGGCTCCATCCTCATCCCCGAGGTCCTGCGCCCATACATGGGCATCGACCGAATTCCGGCTCCCGAGACACCAAACGGTTAGGGCGATGCCGACCTTCGGCACGCTACCGTTAAGTTACTGAAAATAAAGATGCATTTATGGCATCCACGCCCGATTTTGCCGCCTATCCCGCCTCTCCGGTCTCCCGCAACTTATTGAATTCACTCCTTTTCGTTTGACGCGCCCTTTTCTCCTTGCATACACTCCCTTCACCGCGTCCTACGGCGAGTTCCTGGGCGACGAGTCGCGGTAATTACTTCGGCGTCGATGTGATTCTTGCTCTTCATCTGTAGCTCGAAGTCGCGACAAATTCTGTATTCGCAGAAAGCCGATGAACTTTCTTGCTCGCATTATCAGGTTTCTGTTCTGGGTGGTGATCGTTTCGTGGGGCTTTCGCCTGCATGAGGCCGTTTGCTGTCCGATTGGCTGCGAAGCGCTCCACCGCAGGAACCAGCGGAGCCTGCTCGCGATCTCGCACACGCCGCCGGCTGCGCGCCTCCTGGTGCGCGATCCGGTTTGCGGTGTGCACCTTGCCGAGGTGCTCGCCATTCCTCTGCGCGAAAATGGCGAAGTGGTGCATTTCTGCTCGCCCGCTTGCCGCGATGCAGTATCTGCGAGCTCATCGCGAAAACTGGCGGCGAATGGATAACGTGACGGAAATAATTCCCGCAACAAGTTGAGCAACGTTTTTCTGGATTAAGACCGACTTGAGGAAAGGACCCGAGCCGATGGCCACGGTCGCAAAACCCACAGCCCCAGCGAGACCAGATTGGCGCGCCGCCAATGGTTCCGCGCATCGCGCCGCGCGAAGATCTGAATCCATTCCGCATCGCGCAGATTCAATTTGACATGGCGGCGGAATTTCTGAAGCTCGATCCCGGCCTGCGCCAGATTCTGCGCACCCCGAAGCGCGTCCTGGAAGTTTCCATCCCCACCAAGATGGACAACGGCCAGGTGAAAGTGCTCACCGGTTATCGCGTGCAGCACAACGTCGCGCGCGGCCCGGCCAAGGGCGGCGTTCGCTTCCATCCGAACGTCACGCTCGATGAAGTGAAAGCGCTCGCCGCCTGGATGACCTGGAAAACCGCCACCGTCAATCTTCCGTTCGGCGGCGCCAAGGGCGGCGTCATCTGCGATCCCAAGCGCATGTCGAAAAGCGAACTCGAGCGCATGACGCGGCGCTACGCCAGCGAAATTCTTCCGCTCATCGGCCCGGATCTCGATATTCCCGCGCCGGACGTCTACACCGATGCGCAGACCATGGCGTGGATCATGGACACCTACGCTATGACCGTCGGCCACGCCTCCCATGGCGTCGTCACCGGCAAGCCCGTCTCGATCGGCGGTTCCAGTGGACGCGACGACGCCACTGGCGCGCGGCTTGATCGCCGTCGTCGAAGAAGCCTGCAAGCTCAAAAAAATTTCGTTGCGCGGCGCGACCGTCGCGATTCAGGGATTTGGCAACTTCGGCGCCAGCTGTCGCGCGTCTTTTTGCCGAGAAAAAAGCGAAAATTGTGGCCATCAGCGACACCCGCGGCGGCGTCACCAATCCGCGCGGCATCGATCCGCTGCAAGCGTTGCGCTACAAGGAGCGTTCCGGCACCGTCGTCGGCATGCCCGGCGCTTCGCGCATCTCCAACGACGAATTGCTCACCATGAAGTGCGACATCCTGGTTCCCGCGGCGCTCGAAAACGTCATCACCCTGCACAACGCCGAAGCCATCAAGGCGCGCATCGTCGCCGAAGCCGCCAACGGACCGACCACGCCGCACGCCGACGAAATTCTCGCGCGCCGTGGCGATTACCGTTTTGCCGGACATTCTCGCCAACGCCGGCGGCGTGACCGTCAGCTATTTCGAGTGGGTGCAGAATCAGCAGGGCCTGGTCTGGGACGCTGAGGAAGTGAACGCCCGCCTGCAAAAAACCATCGTGCGCGCCTTCCACGAAATGGTGGAGACCATGCGCAAGCATCACGTTCCGCCGCGCGCCGGCGCCATGATTCTTGCCGTCGGCCGCGTCGCCGAAGCTACTCTGGTTCGCGGCCTGTTCCCATAATTTTTCTTCCTGTCACCTGCGGCGTTGTGAATTTTCCGCCGTCAAGCTTTGCAGCACTCACACTCTCCATATTTTCATAAAGTTTTTCTTGCGCCACGCAACTTGCGCGCGTACATTCGCAATTGCCGGTGCGTTTTTGGTTTTTCACAAACACGCCCGGCAATTTTCGCCTGATACCGGTTTCATACGGCATTGGCGCGAAAAACGTGGCGCGGATTTTAGATTTATTCGCGACACGGAGAAAACGTTTCGCGCCCTCACCGTCCGAGGGCTAAGGACTAAGCAAGAAAAATGTCTAATCACATGAATATGGCCCCGCCGATGTTGCTGACCATCGCCGGATTCGATCCATCTTGCGGCGCGGGCATCGCGGCCGACCTGAAAACTTTTGCAGCTCACGGTTGTTACGGCGTCGCGGCCATCACTTCACTGACGGTGCAGAGCACCGAAGGCGTGCAGGCCGTGCACAACACTCCCAGCGCCGAATTGCGCGAACAACTCGAGATACTGGCTAAAGATTGCGATATTGCCGCCGTGAAAATCGGCATGCTCGGCAATCGCGGAAATGCCGCCGTGGTCGCCGAATTTCTGGATACCTACAGGTTTGGGAACGTCGTTCACGATCCGGTGATGAAATCTTCCAGCGGCGCGGAGCTCCTCGATGCCGCGGGCATCAAATTTGTGATTGCCGAGCTCTTGAAGCGCGCCACCGTGATCACGCCCAACATTCCCGAAGCGGAGGTTTTGACGGCTTGACCATCAAGGACGTCGGCCGGAATGGAAGCCGCCGCGCGAAAAATTGTCGAATTGGGCGCCCGCGCCGTGATCGTCAAGGGCGGCCACATGGAGCGAGCTGTCGACGTTCTTTTCGACGGCGAGCAAATCACTCAACTCGGCGGCGAGAAAGTCAAATCCGACAACAATCACGGGACCGGCTGCACATTCGCTTCGGCGATTGCCGCACTGCTCGCTTCCGGCCGCACGCTAACCGAAGCGGCTATGCTCGCCAAAGCCTACGTCACCAAAGCCATCGAAAAAGGCTACCCGATCGGCAAAGGCCGCATTCCGCTCGATCACTTTTATCGCCTGCGCGCCGAACCGCCGACGCGTGGCATCCACGAAGTACCGCAGCACGGCATGCACCCGGCCGCCGAACCCACCCACTAATTTTGTCAAAAATTTCAATCGAGGAAGGATCTACCTTTTCCAAACTACGCGACCGGCTACCACTGTGGCCATCGGCGCGCCTTTGAAGCTTCGCCCATCGAACGGCGAATTCCGCGATTTGCTCGCCGAATCCTTCACGTCGTAAGTCCACTCGTGGTCGGTCGAAAAAATCGTCAGGTCGCGCGGCTTCGCCCGGCGCGATTGTCCGCTCCATTCCCAAAACGCGCGCCGGACCCGCTCGTGAAACAACTCCACCATGCGCATCAGCGTAATTCTTCCCGCTGTGAACCAGTTGTTCCAGCGCCAGCGCGATCGCCGTCTCAAATCCCAAAATTCCAAACGGCGCGCGGTCAAACTCCACATCCTTCAACGCCGGCTCGTGCGGCGCGTGGTCCGTCGCGATCGCATCCACCGTGCCGTCGGCCAGTCCCGCAAGCAACGCATCGCGATCCTCGCGCGCCGCCAGCGGCGGATTCATCTTGTAATCGCGAATCGTACTGCACGTCTTCGTCGATCAACGTGAAGTGATGCGGCGTAACTTCGCAGCGTCACCTTCAATCCGCTTGCTGTTTCGCGCCACGCACCAGTTCCAGCGAGCCGCGCGCCGAAAGATGCGCGATGTGCAGATCGCGCGCCGCGTCAGTTCCGCAAGTTGCACGTCGCGCGCGACGCAAACCGATTCCGCCGCCGCCGGCATTCCCGCGCAGTCCCAGCCGCGTCGACGTCACGCCTTCGCGCATCACCGCGCCATGCGCCAGCGAAACATCTTCGGAATGCTCGATCACCGGCAGATCCAGCGACCGGCAATAATCCATCACCTGCCGCGCCAAGCTTCGCTGTCGCAATTGGCCGCCCGTCGTCGGACACCGCCACGATGCCCGCCTTGCTTCATCGCCGCGATTTCCGCGATGTTTTCGCCTTTGCTGCCGACCGACGCCGCGCCAATCGGCCACACGCGCACGCTGCCGGTCGCTTTCGCGCGATCGACTATGAACCGCGTCACCGCACGCGTTGTCGTTCACCGGCTTCGTGTTGGGCATGCAGCACACCGCGGTAAATCCGCCGCGCGCCGCCGCTCGCGTGCCCGTCTCGATCGTTTCCGAAGATTCCTGCCCCGGCTCGCGCAGGTGCACATGCATGTCGATGAATCCCGGCGCAATCAATCAAACCGGCTGGCGTCAAAAACTTCCGCATCTTTCGCGCGCGCCGCAAGTTTTCCCTGGTGCGCCAATCTCTGCAATCTTTTCTCCATCCAGCAGACACGTCGCGCGCTGCATCCGTCTTCGCCGACCGGATCCATCACCCGTCCATTTTTAATCAGCAGCATGCGTGGATTCCTTTTCTTTCGCGTCGGTAGACGTAGCGTCAGCCGCTCGTCGTCCGCGATTCCGCCAGAGACATCGCCGCCGCTGCTTCCGTCGGACCGCCGGCATCAGCAAGAACAGCAGCGCCATGCGCACCGCGATTCCGTTCGTCACCTGTTCGAGCACGCACGATTGCGGGCCGTCCGCCACTTCCGGCGAAATTTCCACTCCGCGATTCATCGGCCCGGGATGCAGGATCATCGCTTCCGGATTCGCCAGCTGCAGCCGCTCGGCGTTCAGCTGGTACATCAAAATATATTCTTCCGCGGAAAGCGTCGGCTCGTACATGCGTTCTGTCTGCACCCGCAGCACCAGCATTACGTCCGCATCTTCCAGCGCCTTCCTCGATGCGCGACACTCGGCGAATCACCGTGCCCGGCGCGCCCGATTTGCTCCAGCTCCTTCGGCACCCACATCGCCGGCCCGCACAACGTAAACTCGCAGCCGAATTTTCCCAGCAGCTGAATATTCGAACGCGCCACCCGGCTGTGCTGGATGTCGCCCAGGATCGTCATCTTCAAATTTTCGATCGAACCTCGCCTGTCGCGAATCGTCAGCGCATCCAGCAACCCCTGCGACGGATGCTCGTGCGTGCCGTCTCCCGCATTGATCACCGGAATATCCAGGTTGCGCGCCACAAAGTCCGCCGCTCCCGACGCCGCATGCCGCATCACCAGGCAGTCCGGCTTCATCGCGTTCAGCGTGTGCACCGTATCCAGCAGCGACTCGCCTTTTTTCAGGCTGGACGCTTCCGCCTGCAAATTCATCGTGTCCGCGCCCAGCCGCGAAGCCGCGGTGCCAAAACTGATTCGCGTGCGCGTGGAATTTTCAAAAAACGCCAGCGCCACGGTTTTTCCGCGCAAGGTAGCCAGTTTTTTCAGGGGATGCCGCTGAATTTCCTGGAACAGTTTGCTCTGGTCCAGCAAAAAAGTTAATTCGTCCGCGCTGAGCGGTTCGAGTGCCAGCAGATCGCGAAAGCGATAGGTCACATCGTCACTTTGGAGTTACCGTCCGAGCTTCCTGGCTCCTTGCACATCGAAAAAGGGAAGCTCTTCAACTTTACAAATTCTCTTAGGCCTCGACGCGATCGACAAGCACCACCCGCTCTTCGCTGTCGATTTCCCGCAGCCGCACTTCCACAATTTCCGTGTCACTGGTCTGCACGCTGCGCCCGACGATATTGCGCCTCGATGGGCATCTCGCGATGTCCGCGGTCGATCAGCACGCACAGCGATACGCGTTTCGGCCGTCCTAGATCGAACAGCCCGTTCATCGCCGCGCGAATCGTTCTGCCGGTGTACAACACGTCGTCCACCAGCACCAGGTCCATGTTGTCCACGTCGAAGGTGATATCTGAAGACTGCAGCACCGCGTGCGACGCCACCTTGGAAAGATCGTCGCGATACAGCGTAATGTCCAGCGTCCCCACCGGCACTTCCACTCCGTCGATCCCGCGCATCGCTTTGGCGATTCGTTGCGCCAGCGGCACGCCTCGGCGCCGCACACCGATCAGCGCCAGGTGCTTGGTGCCGCCCGACTTCTCCACGATTTCGTGGGCCAGCCGTTGGATGGTGCGGTCGATTTCCGACGGCGACATCAGCTGGGACTTTTCGACGATGTTCATGGTTCCGCGTAATCCTATCATTCCGGCCGCGAACCGCGCGAATGCATTCTGGGGCGCGAAAACACCTCATGCTAGACTGCCCGGGTGATTACGAGGGTCTTCAGAATGGCTGCCGCTGCAAGCGTTTCTTCCCGTTCCGCGAAAACAATATTGTCGATGATCTTTTGTATGGCGATACTCATTGCGCTACCGTCGCACGCGCAATCCCAACTGCAGAATTCTCCTTCGGGCAAGCAACAGGTGACCAAAGCCACCGCCGACGCCACGAAGCCCAAACTCGTCGTCGTCCTCGTCATCGACCAAATGCGCGGCGACTACATCGACAAATTTCAGTCGCAATGGACCGGCGGCCTCAAGCGCCTCGTCCGCGAGGGCGCGTGGTTTCACGACGCCGCTTATCCCTATGCCGCGACGGAAACTTGTGTCGGACATGCCACCGTTTCCACCGGCGCTCTTCCCGCGACCCACGGCATGATCGCCAATGAATGGTGGGATCGCGACCAGCAAAAGGAAATCACCTGCACGAACGATGCATCTGTAAAAAACATTCCCTACGATTCCGGCACGCCCGTTTCGCCGAACGCTCCCACAACTGCGACGCCCGCGCCAGGTGACAGCGCCGTCAGAATGCTCGTTCCCGCTTTTGCCGAAGAATTGAAATTTCAGTCCGGCCCGGAAACCCGCATCGTAACCATGTCCCTGAAGGCGCGCGCGGCCATCACCATGGCCGGCCATCAAGGCGACGCCGTGACGTGGTGGGACGGCGCCACCGGCGAATGGCTGACTTCCACCGCGTATCCGCAAGCGCCCTTCGTAGCCGAATTCGCGAAAGCTCATCCCGTCGCAGCCGATTTCGGCAAGACCTGGGCTCCGTTACTCCCAGAGACCGCCTATCTGTATGAAAAAATCGCTACCGGCACCGGCCCGCCTGCCGGATATGGCAATGCTTTCCCGCATCCGTTGCGCGGCAACACCAGTAGCACCAAGGCCGATCCATCGTTCTATCTGCAGTGGGCCACCAGTCCTTACGCGGAAACCTATCTCGCGCAAATGGCCGAAGCGGCCGTGGACAAACTCAATCTCGGTCAGCGCTCTGGCACCGATTTTTTGGCCATCAGTTTTTCTTCCGTCGATTACGTGGGCCATTTTTTCGGTCCGCGCAGCTGGGAAGTTCAAGATGAGCTAGCGCGCCTGGATCACGATCTCGCAACCTTCTTCGCGCACCTCGATAAATCCGTCGGTCGCGGAAAATATGTCGTGGCCATCACCGGTGATCACGGCGTCGCTCCGATCCCCGAAGACCTGCGCAAAACGGGAATCGACGCCGGACGCCTCAACGTGGACGAAGTGAAAGAACGCATCGAGCAGGCTCTTGAAAATTTGCATTACGCCAAGCCCGCTGTCGCCGACGTTGGGGGCGCCGATGTGTACTTCACTCCCGGCACTTACGCGAAACTGAAAACCGACCCGCGCGCCATGCAGGCCGTATTCGACGCCATACACAGCGTGCCCGGAGTTTTACAGGTATACACCGCCGATGAAGTGGTAGACCGACCCGCCACAGAAAATCCGATTCGCTCCGCGGAAGCTGCTGGTTTTTTGCAGCCTCGCAGCGGCGATTTGCTTATCGTTCCGAAGCCATACTGGATTTGGGATTATTCGCCGCCGGGCCAGCCGTCTCGCGGCGGTACATCTCACGGCACGCCCTATTACTACGATCAGCGTGTTCCGGTAATTCTCATGGGCTCGGGAATCCGTCCGGGGAAATATTTTGGCCACGCAACGCCCGCGGATATTGCGCCGACACTCGCAGCGCTCTGCGGAATCACGCTCGCGACCCGAGACAGCCATGTGCTGAGCGAAGCGCTCCTTTCCCAAACTCGCCGATAAATTTCCCCGCAATTTTTCTTCACAGGCGCGCGTCGTCCCCGCGCGAATTTGCCGCGCTCCACTTCGCGCTTCGTGTTATTCTTCCCGCGATGTGACTCCTGCCGGCGTTGTCGATCTCAGCGTTAACATCGGCGCTCTGCGTCTTCGCAATCCCATTCTTGCCGCCAGCGGCACCTTCGGTTACGGCGTAGAGTTTGCCCATCTCCTCGACCTGAATAAAATCGGTGGCTTCGTTACCAAGGGCCTTTCTCTCGAACCCATCCAGGGTTCTCCCGCTCCGCGCCTTTGTGAAACTCCTTCCGGCATGCTCAACGCCGTCGGCCTGCAAAATGTCGGCGTTCGCGCCTTCGTGGCGGAAAAAATTCCGGTACTAAGAAATTTTGATACCGCCGTGATCGCCAACGTCTTCGGCTATTCCTACGACGAGTATTCAGAAGTGATCCGTATCCTCGAAGACGCCCCCGGCCTGGCCGGCTACGAGCTGAATATTTCCTGCCCCAATGTAAAGCAGGGCGGCATCCAATTTGGCACCGACCCGGGTATGGTTTCCCAGGTCGTCGGCCTGGCACGCAAGGCTGCGGCGAAGCGTCCCCTGTGGGCCAAGCTTTCCCCGCTCGTTACAGACATTGGGCTTATCGCCCGGGCAGCCGAAGAAGCCGGCGCGGATGGATTAACCGTGGCCAACACTTACCCAGCTATGTCGCTTGAACCCAGCACCGGCAAGTCGCGTCTCGGGTGCCCCACCGGGGGCCTTTCCGGGCCTGCCATTCGCCCCATCACCCTCCGCTTAGTCTGGGAAGTTGCCAAGAAAGTGGGCATACCAGTTATCGGCCTGGGAGGCATCGAAAAGGTGGACGATGTGCTTGAGTATCTGGCAGCGGGGGCGACGGCAGTACAGGTTGGCACGGCCAATTTTGTCAGCCCGGATGCCGCCGAGCGGCTGGCAAGCAACCTCCAGTACCGTGCTGAAGAACATAACTATAGCAATATGAACGAGTTAAAAGCGAAATTGGTACTAAAGTTCAATTGACAGGGCGCGGCCAGGTTGGTACACTTTTCGGTATGATGTTGCGCAAAAGACACACTATGAAGCGATCTATCCAGATCCTCTGGGCCAGCCTCCTGTGGGTACCGGTGATGTTCCTCACCGCTCAGGCGATGAACGCCCCCTTGGTCGCCCGCTCCAATGAACCGGTCAAGCCCATAAAGACCTGGGTCGGCAACGCCAGTTGGTATGGCGAGGACTTTGACGGCAAGAAAACCGCCAGCGGCGAGGAGTTTGATTCCGAAGCCCTGACCGCAGCCCACCCCACCCTGCCGTTCGGGTCGATCGTCCGCGTGGTGAATCCACGGAATCACAAGTTTGAAGTCGTGCGCATCAATGACCGCGGTCCTTATCAGGAGGGCCGCGAAATTGATGTATCCTATCGCGTGGCTCGCAAGATCGGCCTGACCAGCTCGGGAGTCAGCAAAGTCCGGCTCGAGCTGATGCAACTACCGCAGCACCCATAAATTTCCCCGGCAAACGTCGGGGCCACTAAAACGTGACCTTTGACGCCCACCCGCGAAGCAGCCTGATCGTAGCCCTGGACGTCGATTCATTACGAACCGCGCTGAAGTTCGCAGCCCAACTTTCACCTCTTGTCGGTATGTTCAAAATCGGCAGCCAGTTGTTCACCGCTGCCGGACCCGCGGCCATAAAAGAAATCGCAGCACTCGGCGTCGACATTTTCCTGGATCTCAAGTTCCACGACATACCCAACACCGTGGCTGGCTCGGTACTCTGCGCTGCTTCCATGCCGCGCGTTCAGTTGTTGAACGTTCACGCCCTCGGCGGCACCGCGATGCTCCAAGCCGCTGTGCAGGCCGTCAGCGCCGGGGTAGCCATGGGCGCCGATCGCCCTCGCCTGCTGGCCGTCACCGTCCTCACCAGCATGGACAATAAATCCATGCGCGAAGTCGGCATCACTGGTCCCTCCGTCGATCGCGTCACCAAGCTCGCGCGTCTTGCAAAAAAATGCGGCGTCGATGGAGTCGTCGCTTCCGTCCACGAGGTGCGCGCCATCCGCAAAGCATGTGGCCGTGAATTCCTCGTCGTCACTCCCGGCGTCCGCCCCGCCGACAAATCCTCTTCAAAACGTGACGATCAGTCGCGCACCGCTACGCCCACGCAGGCCATCCGCGCCGGCGCGGATTTTATCGTGGTCGGCCGCCCCATTCTTGCCGCTTCCGATCCGCGCGCCGCAGCCGCCGCCATCGTGGAAGAAATCGCCGCCGCGAAATAATTCCTCTACGTTTCTCTAAGCGGGAGCTACTAAAACGGGCTCGCTATCCAAGAAGCACCTCTAGTTACCTCGCACCATCGGAAGTGTCTACTATATCGAATTGTTTAGCCTGCCTGACAAGCCGGGTAATCGGAAAACCAACCACTACCCTCCGCGTACTTGCCTTGACCGCCGTGCTAGCCGCCGATAAGCTTGTTCTTCTCCTTCAGGTGAACAGTTCAAATGGACCAGATTCACGTCACATTGCCCGACGGTAAAGTTCAGGAAGTGCCCAAGGGCACCACGCCCGCCGACATCGCGCGCAAAATTTCTCCCCGTCTCGCCGACGCTGCGCTCGTCGCGCGCATCACCGCCACCAACGGCGTGCCAGCTGGCGATGCCGGCACCTCACCCGAAGGCGAACTCATCGACTTGCGCCGCCCGCTGGAACACGACGTCAAGCTCCAGATCCTCACCGACAAAGACGCCGACGCCCTGTACGTTTTCCGTCATTCCGCCGCGCACCTGCTCGCCGCCGCGGTCATGGAGCTTTTCCCCAACGTAAAACTCGGTATCGGTCCTCCGATCGACACAGGTTTTTTCTACGAATTTCTCCGCGAAGAGCCGTTCACTCCCGACGATCTCGCCAAAATTGAAACCAAGATGCGTCAGCTAGCCGCGCAAGACCTGCCCAACGAGCGCAAACTTCTCCCCAAGCCCGAAGCCATCGAGCTCTACAAGAAAACCAATCAGACTTTTAAGTGCGAGCTGGTCGAAGAAAAAGCCACCGAGCCCATGGTTTCCTTCTACACTACCGGAAAATTCATCGACTTCTGCCGCGGTCCGCACATTCCCTCCACCAAGCGCATCACCGCCTTCAAATTAATGAACGTCGCCGGCGCCTACTGGAAAGGCCAGGAAGGCAATCCCCAGCTGCAGCGCATCTACGCCGCGGCTTTTTACACCCAGAAAGAGCTCGACGCATATTTGCATCGCCTCGAAGAAGCCAAGCGCCGCGATCACCGCAAACTCGGTGTCGAACTCGACCTCTTCAGCATTCAGGAAGAAGCCGGCCCAGGTCTCGTCTTCTGGCATCCCAAGGGCGGCCTGATTCGCAAAATCATCGAAGACTGGCTCCGCGACGAGCTGCTCCGCCGCGGCTACGATCTCGTCTACACCCCGCACATCATGCTTCTCGACCTCTGGAAGACCAGCGGCCACACCGGTTTCTATCGCGAAAACATGTTTGGCCCCATCGAAGTCGAAAAAAACGACTACCAGCTCAAGCCCATGAATTGCCCGGGCCACATCCTCATTTACAAATCAAAAATGAAAAGTTATCGCGAGCTGCCCGTGCGCCTCGCCGAGCTAGGCACCGTCTATCGCTACGAGCGCAGCGGCGTCCTGCACGGCCTGCTGCGCGTGCGCGGTTTCACCCAGGACGACGCCCACATTTTCTGCATGCCTTCGCAAATCGAAAGTGAAGTGGAAGCCTGCATCGATTTCGCTTTCGCGGTGATGAAAACTTTTGGCTTCAACGATTTTGAAGTCGAGCTTTCCGACTGGGACGTCTTGCATCCGGAAAATTACGCCGGCAAGCCCGAAGACTGGCAACGCGCCACCGCCGCCCTCGCCGAAACGATGACCCGCATGAACGTCCCCTTCAAAAAAATGGAAGGTGAAGCCGCTTTCTACGGCCCCAAGATCGACGTCAAGCTCATCGACGCCATCGGCCGCTCTTGGCAGCTCACCACCGTGCAATTCGATTTCAATTTGCCCGCGCGCTTCGGCCTGCAATACATCGGCGAAGACGGCGCCAAACACGAGCCGCTAATGGTTCATCGCGCGCTGCTCGGCTCGGTCGAGCGCTTCTTCGGCATCCTGATCGAGCATTACGCCGGAGCCTTCCCGCTCTGGCTCGCTCCCGTGCAGGTGGAAATCTGCCCCGTCAGCGAAAAAGTCGCCGACTACGCCAACCACGTCACCGATACCCTCAAACGCCACGGCCTGCGTGTCCATCTCGACGACCGCAACGAAAAACTCCCCGCCAAAATTCGCGACGCTCAGATGCAGAAAATTCCCTACATGCTGGTCGTCGGCCCCAAAGAAGCCGAAGCCGGCACCGTCTCCGTCCGCCACCGCACCAAGGGCGACCTCGGCCCCAAGCCCCTCCCCGAAGTCATCGACGCCTTGAAACAGGAAGTGGAATCCAAATCTCAATAGCGTCCGCCAGTTTGAAGAACTTTCGCGATCGGGGAGCGCATGTCGCAAAAAATTCCGCGCCGAATTTTTCTTACCCTGGCCGGAGGCGCTCTCGTCTCCCCCAATTTTTCGTTCGCAGAGGTTCATCCGCCCACCGTGCTCGATCACATCCTTCTCGGCTGCAACGATCTCGACCGCGGCATCGCTTTTGTAGAAGAGCGCACCGCCGTACGCGCCGCATTTGGTGGCGTTCATCCCGGCCGTGGCACCCGCAATGCTCTTCTCTCGCTGGGTGAAAAACACTATCTCGAAATAATTGCACCAGACCCGCAACAACCCGGAGCGCCGGACACCCGCGACCTGCTGAAATTAACTGAGCCGCGCCTCATAGGCTGGGCTGCCCATCCGGGCGACATCACCCAGTTCGCCGCTCATCTCCAGAACGATGGCATCGCCTTCGAGGGCCCGACACCGGGATCTCGAAAACGGCCCGATGGCCTCCTCCTTCAATGGAAAACTCTAGAACTCAAAAACGACGAGCACGGTGTGCTTCCATTTTTCATCGAATGGAGCTCCGGAACTATTCATCCCTCCGCCGACGCGCCCTATGGCTGCAAAATCGATCGCTTCGTGCTTTCCAGCCCCCGCGATGTCGAGCTGCAACGCCTCTGCTCTCAACTCGATCTCGATTTTCGCGTCGAGCACGGCGAAAAACCGCAACTTCTCGCCCGCATCACCGGACCGGGTGGCCGCACCATGCAACTCAGCTCCTGATTAAAACTCTCCTTTAGCCACCGAGTAGGACCGTGCTTTCGGCCTTGTCCCAGCGCGGCGCCTGCGTGCTATACTTTGAAACCCGTCCCATAGCGCTTTTGCGCTATGCGGCTCCGGTTTATTATTTTCGGGCTCTGTGGCTTTCGAACTCCACGGCGCTTCTCGGCATTAGGGGGAAATATCGCAGAACGTACTTTCCGGCAGAGCGACCGCATTCGCGTTAACGAACGCATCCGGGCGCGCGAAATCCGGGTCATTGATGAAGACGGCGGCCAGCTCGGCGTCATGCAGCCTTTCGAAGCCATTAAGATGGCCAAGGATAAGGGCCTGGATCTGGTGGAAATTTCGCCCACCGCGGACCCGCCGGTTTGCAAAATCACCGACTACGGCAAATATCTTTACCAGGCCAACAAAAAAGCGCACGAGCAGCGCAAGAGCAGCCGCGGTTCGCAGCTCAAGGAAGTAAAGTTTCGCCCCGCTACCGCCGAACACGATTATCAGGTTCGCAAGAATCAGATCATTCGCTTTCTCGGGGAAGGCCACAAAGTTCGCGCCATGATTTTTCATCGTGGCCGTGAAATGGCTCACCAGGAAGTAGGGCGTGCCAAGATGAATCGCCTGCTCGGTGAGATCGGCGACAACGGCCAGGTGGAAACCATGCCGCGCATGGAAGGTAACGTTCTGGTTGCTTTGCTGGCGCCCAAAAAAGGCCTTCCGGCAACCAAGCCCGCGGGACAACCCGCCAACGCCCAGCAGTCGCAGTAGCGCTTGCATCGCGCAGCGGCACATAGGAATTCATCACGAGAGGATTTACGCAATGCCAAGAAATCGTTCGAATCCCAAAATGAAGTTGAAGACTCACCGCGGCGCCAAAAAACGTTTCAAGGTCACCGCCACCGGCAAAATTCTTCGCATGCACTCCGGCAAACGCCATTTGCTCGGCACCAAGGCTCCCGGCCGCATGCGCAAGCTCAAGAAGCTGACGCTGGTGAACGCCGCCGACAAAGCCAACGTGAAGCTGTTGCTTCCGTACGCTTGAGTTTGCGATTAAGACCGATATTTCAGTTTCAGCCGCATCGAAACTGAAGCACCTGCAACAAAAAGTCGGGCGCAAGCCCGCGTCGTTACGCCGCAAGGCGAAACGATCATCGAGCCAGGCAGCGCTTTACGGGTGCCTGCCGGCCGATAATGAGCCGCAAATATTTTCGCCTCACGGCGAAACATCGCGCGGCAGTAATTCATACCGGAGACAAACCCGTTGCCGCACGCGTGTTCCTGCGCGTTCGCGCAACCCGTTGTCTCCCATTTAACTAAGGAGAAACCCAGATGGCCACGCGTTAAACGCGGCACCAAACGCCGTGCGCGGCGTAAGAAGTACCTCAAGCGCACCAAAGGTTTTTTTCTCACCAAGAGCAAGCTCTACCAGTCCGCGCAGGAAGCTGCCAATCGCGCCGATCGCTACGCTTTTCGCGACCGTCGCGTAAAGAAGCGCCAGTATCGCCGCCTGTGGATTCAACGCATCGGAGCCGCCGCGCGCCTCAACGGCATTACCTACGGCCAGTTGATTCATGGCCTCAAGGCTGCCGGTGTCGATCTCGATCGCAAAATCCTGGCGGACATAGCGGTGAAGGACGCCGCCGCATTCACCTTGCTCGCGGAGCAGGCCAAAGCCGCCGCGCCGCCGCAAAAGAAAAAGAAGAGCGCGTAGTATTTTCTTGCCGGGCGCAAACTTCCGCGGTCGGCAACACTTCTGGGAGGGTGCCCAGGTTCGCCGCTGGTTCACGAGCCTGGGTCTTGGCCGTCTTTTTCGATCATGACCACTGCCGAAAACGTCACCGCGAAAAAACTCGCTGATCTCGGCGTCACCCAGCCCGATCAGGTGCCGCCGCTTTTCGCCCAGGTAAGCTCGCGATTCGACGCTGAAGCCGTCAACGTGACTAGCGACGCCTCCTGGAAACTTTTCCGCGACGCCTGGCTGGGACGCAAATCCGGCGTCCTCACCCAAATCACCGACAACTGGCTCAAGCCCGCGACACCTGCTCTCAAACCCGCCGTCGGCGCTGCGCTCAATCAGCTCCGCGCCCGCGTTGAATCCAGAATCGAAGAGCTCCGCGCCGCCGCCGAATCCGGCGCCGAATCTGCCGCGCTCACCCGCGAACGCGTCGATCTTTCATTACCCGGCGTCATCCGTCCCATCGGCTCGCATCACCTGATTCGCCAGGTCTTCCAGGAAATCGAAGACATTTTTGTCTCCATCGGCTTTTCCGTCGCCGAAGGCCCGGAAATCGAAACGTCCTTATTACAATTTCGAAGCGCTCAACATTCCCGAATTTCATCCCGTGCGCGATGACATGGACACTTTCTATCTCGACGTCCCTGGCGCGCCCGGCAAATCCTCGCCGTCCAGCCTGCTGCTGCGCACCCACACGTCTCCCGTGCAGATTCGCACCATGGAAAAAACCAGGCCGCCCGTCCGCGTCATCGTGCCCGGCAAGGTCTATCGCCGCGACAATCCCGACGCCACCCATTCCTTCATGTTCCACCAGATCGAAGGCCTGGCCGTCGATTCCGACATCACCTTCTGCGATTTCACTGGCACCATCGAATATTTTGTGAAGCAATTTTTCGGCTCCGGCGTAAAAACCCGCTTCCGCCCCAGCTATTTTCCGTTTACCGAGCCCTCCGTCGAGTTCGACGCCAGCTGTGTCTTCTGCGGCGGAAAAGGTGTCAACGCTTCCGGCGCGACCTGTTCCAAATGCAAAGGGTCCGGCTGGATCGAGCTCTTCGGCGCAGGCATGGTCGATCCCGCCGTCTACGGCTTCGTCAATTACGACCCGAAAAAAGTCAGCGGCTTCGCCTTCGGCATCGGCATCGACCGGCTGGCCATGTTGAAGTACGGCATCGACGACATTCAGGTATTCTTTCAAAACGACGTTCGCTTCTTGCGGCAATTTCCATGAGTGAGGCTTCTCGCGCCGTGACTTTTGCCGACTCCAAAAATCGCTTCTCCAGCCGCGTGGCCGATTATCTGCGCTACCGCCCGCACTATCCCGTCGGCGTGCTCGAACTTTTGCGCGAGCACAGCGGGCTTTCTCCCGCGCACGCGATCGCCGACATCGGTTCCGGCACGGGATTTCTCGCTGAACTCTTCCTGAAAAATGGCAACGTCGTTTTCGGCGTCGAGCCCAACAAGGAAATGCGCGAGGCCGGCGAAGAATATCTTGCCGCTTATCCGCGCTTCACCAGCATCAACGCATCCGCGGAAGCCACCACGTTATCCGCCGCCAGCATCGATTTCGTCGCAGCCGGCCAGGCGTTTCACTGGTTCGCGCCCGAGGCTACTCGCCGCGAATTTGTTCGCATCCTTCGCCCCGACGGCTGGGTCGCCATCGTCTGGAATGACCGCTCGCACCTCTTCAACCAGCTTCGCCGCATGCCTACGAAGATCTGCTCCAGCGCTTCGGCACCGACTACGCTCGCGTCAAAGACTCCTACCCGCAGCGAAAGACATCCGCGCGTTCTTTGAACACGAGAAATTCCTCACGCGTGAAATTCCCAACTATCAGATCTTCGATCTCGATGGATTGCGCGGCCGCCTGCGCAGCAGTTCCTACGCGCCAGTTCAGGGCCACCCGAATTTCGCGCCCATGATGGCCGAGCTCGACAATCTCTTTTACGAACATCAGCACGAAGGCCGCGTGCGCATGGAATTTTCGCACCATCGCCTATCTCGGCCAACTGGATCCCGGCGGCCGCACGTCATGAAAATTCTCTACAACTGGCTCCAGGACTTCGTCGCCGTCGCCGCCTCGCCGGAAGAACTCGCCTCGCGCCTCGCGCTTTCTGGAACGAACGTCGCCGGCATCGAAAACGTTCCTCACGGCGCCGTCGATCGACGCCGAAGTTACCTCCAATCGCCCCGATTGCCTCAGCCATTACGGCATTGCGCGCGAAGTTGGCGCCCTTTACAAACTTCCGCTCAAGCAAATTCGCCGCAAAACCAGCCGAATCCGCCGCCAAAGCCGCCGACGCCGTCAAAGTAGAAATTCGTTCGCCGGAACTGTGCGGCCGCTTCACCGCCCGCGTCATTCGCGGCGTAAAAATTCAGCCGTCTCCCGCGTGGCTGAAAGACCGCCTCGAAGCCTGCGGCGTCGCCAGCATCAACAACGTCGTCGACGTCTCCAACTACGTCATGCTCGAGCTGGGCCACCCGCTTCACACTTTCGACTACGACAAGATCCGCGACCACTCCATCGTCGTGCGCGCTCGCCGCAAAAGAAAAAAGTAAAAACCCTCGACGGCCTCGAGCGCCAGCTCGATCCCGGCACCTGCGTCATTTGCGACGGCGATGGCTCGCGCGTCGTCGGCATCGGCGGCATCATGGGCGGCGCCGAAACCGAAATCTCTTTCTCCACGAAAAATGTCCTGATCGAGTGCGCCTGGTTCGATCCCATCGCCATTCGCCGCGCCACCCGCTCCCTAAAGCTGCACACCGAAGCCTCCACCCGCTTCGGCCGCGGCGCCGACCCGGAAATGGCGGAGCTCGCGTCGCGGCGCGCCGCCGAACTGATCCTGCAGCTTGCCGGCGGCGAATTGCTCGCCGGAGTGGTCGACATCTATCCCGGCAAACTCGCCCCGAAAAAAATCCAGGTCACTCGCGCCGAACTCCTCCGCGTCATGGGCGCCGACGTTCCCGACAAGGAAATCGAATCCATTCTCGGCGCACTCGGCTTCGCTCCCGTTCGCGTCGACCAGCATCGCGGCGCCGCCGGCTCCATTCTCGCCGTCTGGGAATGCACCCAACCGTCCTGGCGCGCCGAAGTCTCCCGCGAAATCGATCTCATCGAAGAAATCGCGCGCGTCTACGGCCTCGACAAATTTCCGCCGCGCCTGCCCGCCGCTCGTCAGGGCGCCGCTCGCCTCCCACATTACGAAGCGGAATCGCGCCTGCGCGAACGACTCATCGGCCTGGGCTACCGCGAAATCCTCACCATCCCCCACGTGGCCGAAGAGCGCGACGCATTGTTCCGCCCCGCCGATGTCCGGCCCACGCGCCTCGCCAATCCTCTTTCCGAGGAAGCCGGTGTGCTGCGCTCGACCGGCATCGTCACCATGGCCGCCGCACTCGAATGGAATCTGAATCACAGTCAGCGCAACGTCCGCCTTTTCGAAATCGCCCATCACTATCGGTTGAACGGCACCCAGTCCGTCGAAACGCGCGTGCTCACCATCGGCGCAACCGGAGCCGCCCGCGAAAAAGGCCTGCACGACGCCGCGAGCGACTACGCATTCGCCGATTTAAAAGGCGACCTCGACAGTGTCGGCGCGCTCGCCGGAGGCCTGCGTTGGGAAGAAACCGCCACCGAGTGGTTGAATCCAGCCCGTCGCGGCGCGCTTTTCCTCAACGCCGAACCGCTAGGCGTCGCCGGCCAGCTTTCCCGGCGCATCGCCGAGCGCCTGAAACTCCGCCAGGACGTTTACCTCGCTGAAATAAATCTCGGCCCCTTCTATTGCTCTTTCTACGGCGTCAAAAATTCCCGCCGCTACCAGCCCATCCCGCGTTTTCCAGCTGTCGAGCGCGATTTCTCCCTGCTGCTATCCGACGCCACGCGCTTCTCCGGCGTCGCCAAATCCATCTCATCGCTGAATATTCCCGAAATCGCTTCCATTGAAGCCGCCGACCTCTTCCGCGGCAAAAATGTGCCCGCCGGCAAATACTCTCTGCTTGGTAAAAATCTCGCTGCAGAGCCGCGAAGCCACCCTCACCGACGCGCAAATCAACGACATCTCCTCGCGCATCGTCTCCGCGCTCGAAAAACAACTCGGCGCCCAGTTGCGCACCGCTTAACTTTTCCTCAACCCTTCGCGCCTCTTCAGTGCCAACCCTCGATGACTGTGTTATCTTGGCCCGAGTCACCGCCACGGCGGCGGTCTCGCGCAAATGTCTGTCAAAGCTCAAATTTTCGGCCAGACCTACACCATCGGCGGGGAACTGCTCGACGACTACGTCCTCAAATTGGCAGCCTACGTGGATGAAAAAATGCGCGAAGTTGCCGATGCCACTTCCACGGTGGACACCCAGAAAATCGCGGTACTCGCCGCCCTGGCCATCGCCGACGACCTTCACAGCGCCCAGCGGGAGCGCGGCTACCGCGAAGACGTCTTACGCGAACAAGCCGAGCGCTGCCTCACCCTGGTCGAACGCGCCCTCAAACAATCGGCATAATATTACGGTCCTGTTTCAGCGTTCAAGCAACCAACTGTCATTCCGACCGGAGCGGCGCGGCTTTTTCTTTTCTCGTTCCCTCCTGCGAACGAGCCGCGCTGCGAAGTGGAGGAATCTCTCTTCGATCTCTCGCGCGAGCCTCGCCGATTTTAGATTTTAGAGGCCTTCTTTACTGCGACCACGAAGTCGGCGTCCGGTCCCACCGGTGCTTCCGCAACTCCGCATGCAGCGCCCCCGGCAGCGCACCGCGATCGCTGGCCGCCAGGTTCGTCGCCACGTGCGTGCGCTTGCGCATCCCCGGAATAATCGTACTCACATTCGGATTATTCAAAATAAATCGCAGCGCCATCTCCGGCATGCTCATCCCGTCGCGCAGCAGCGGCTTCAACGCATCCGCGTGCTCCACGCTCGTCTGTTAAGATTCTCCGCCACGAAATAAGTATTTCGCCAATCGCCTTTCGGCCAGGTACTCTCCCGCGTCAGCGTCCCCGTCAGCGTCCCTTCGTCAAACGGCACACGCGCAATCACCGCCACATTCTTCTCCCTGCACGCGGGAAACAATTCATCTTCGGGATTCTGATCGAAAATGTTGTAGATCACCTGCACCGCATCAACCAGCCCCGATTTCACCGCGCGCACTCCGTTCCACGGCTCCCAGCGGTTCAAGCTGATCCCCACCGCGCGCACTGCGCCACTCGTCCGCATCTTATCGATCGCTTTCAACAGGCGGTCGTCGTCCAGCCAGTGATCTTCCCAGATGTGGAACTGCATCAAATCCAGTTTCGCAACCCCCATATTTTCCAGGCTGGTGTGCACATACTCTTCGATGTAGTCCGGCGGAAAACAATCGTCCACCGAAAATTCACGCCGCCCCGGCCATCTCCGGTTCTTGGGAGGTATCTTCGTCGCCGCATAAAGCGTCTTGTGCGGATTCGCCCGAATAATTTTCCCCAGCAACTTTTCGCTGTGCCCCTCGCCATACGCCCACGCCGTATCGAAAAAATTGCAGCCCAGATCGACCGCATGCTGCAGCGACTCCAACGATTCCCGGTCTTCCGATCCCGTCCAGCCCGCCATTCCCCACATGCCGTAGCCGATCTCGCTCACATTCCATCCCGTCCGTCCAAATCGCCGATAGTTCATCGCTTTCCTTTCCAACCAGAGCCGTCCATTATAGCGTCCACATTTTTCCGCGCCAGAATCAACTGATTCTCTTTGACTCCACGCACTCCCAAGTGGACAATCCCGGTGCCCGAAAAAAGGAGCATTTCCATGCGCAGCGTGAAGACCCTAATTGTAATTTCGTCCGTAGCAGTCTTGATCGCAGCCATCGCCCTCAAAGCCCGCACCACCACGCCGCCGGCTCCCGATGACGCCACTTACGACATCGTCATCGCCAACGGCCAGGTCATGGATCCCGAATCCGGCCTCGACGAAATACGCAACGTCGGCATCACCGCGGGCAAAATCCGCGCGCTGTCCACCAGTCCTCTGAAATCCAAAACCACGCTCGACGCCAAAGGCATGGTCGTCGCCCCCGGCTTCATCGATCTTCACGAGCACGGCCAGGCGCCGCGCAATTACCAGTTTCAAGCCCACGACGGCGTCACCACTTCGCTCGAGCTAGAAGTGGGCACCGACGACGTCGACGCTTGGTATGCCGCCCGCGAAAATAAATCCCTCATCAACTACGGCGTCAGCGTCGGCCACATTCCTGTCCGCATGCAGGTAATGCACGACCCCGGAAATTTCTTGCCCACCGGCGATGCCGCTCATCGCCAAGCCACTCCGCAGGAACTCGCTGAAATCAATAGCGGCATACGCAAAGGATTGCAGCGCGGCGCCCTCGCCGTCGGCCTGGGCATCAACTACACCGCGGCCGCCACTCACGACGAAATCGTCGAACTATTCCGCATCGCCGCCGCGCAAAACGCCCCGCGTACACGTTCACGTCCGCTACGCCGGCATGCAGGAGCCCGCCACCGGCCTGGTCGGCATCGAAGAAGTCATCGCCGCCGCCGCTTCCACCGGCGCACCGCTTCACATCGTGCACATCACCAGCGTTGGTCTGAAAAACACACCGCAACTGCTCGCCGTAATCAAAGGCGCGCAAAAACACGGTCTCGATGTCACCACCGAGTGCTATCCCTACATCGCCGCCAGCACCCGTCTCGAATCCGCCATCTTCGATCCCGGCTGGCAAGAGCGCCAGGGCATCACCTTCAAAGATCTTCAGTGGAGCGCCACCGGCGAGCGCCTGACCGCGGAAACCTTCGACAAATTCCGCAAACAAGGCGGCAGCGTGGTCATCTTTTCCATCCCCGCGGAAGCCGCGCGCGCAGCCGTCGCCGATCCCATGGTCATGATTGCCAGCGATGGCATTCCCGGCGTCGACCCCAGAATGCACCCGCGTGGACAGGGCACTTTTTCTCGCGTCCTTGGCCACTACGTCCGCGAAGAAAAAGCCCTCGACCTCATGACCGCTCTCCGCAAGATGACTCTCATGCCCGCGCAGCGCCTGCAAAATCGCGCCCCGGCGTTCAAAGACAAAGGCCGCATCCGCATCGGCGCCGACGCCGACATCACCGTCTTCGATCCCCAGCGCATCATCGACAAAGCCACCTTCGAAAATCCCCTTCAATATTCCGACGGCATCCAGTTCGTCCTGATAAACGGCACGCCCGTCCTCGCCAATGGCCAGCTCGTCGAAGCCGTCTTCCCCGGCCGCCCCGCCCGCGCCCCACTCTCCAACTAGCGCCGCCGGCGAAAGAAGAGGAATCTCGCTTCGATGCACGATTTGTCGAATCTTTCTTCGATGTACGCCTGGTGGGTCGCGCCTTTAGGCGCGACATTAACGAACCAAATTAAAATGGGCTTCAGCCCCTGAAGCCTGCACTCACTCCAACAAAGGGAACAAATCCCGCCCAAACCCGTACCTCTCACTGAAACAATTCGCGCTTACTCGCGTTTACGTAACCGGGGGTGTCTCATGATGAATTTCCTGCAAGACCTGCGTTTCGGCCTGCGCATGCTCACAAAAAATCCCGGTTTCGCCATCATCGCCATCCTCACCCTCGCTCTGGGCATTGGCGCAAACACCGCCCTCTTCTCGGTAGTCAACGGCGTACTGCTCAATCCGCTCCCTTTCCCGGAGTCCAACCAGCTTTACGCGCTCTATTTCAAGACCACCGCATTCGATCAGTCCTCCATCTCCTACGCAAACTTTATCGACTGGCAAAAGCAAAATCATTCCTTCTCCATCCTCAGCGCCTTCCGTTCGGAAAACGTCAACCTTACCGGCGCGGGTGAACCGGAGCGTCTCCACGGCCACATGATTTCCGCTGACATGTTTCCCGCCCTTGGAATTCCTCCCATCCTCGGCCGCAATTTCCGCTCCGAGGAAGACCAGCCCGGCGCAAGTCCCGTCGTTATCATCGGCGATGGCCTGTGGAAGCGTAAATTTGGCCTCTCGCCCGACGTGATCGGAAGAAGCATCGCTTTAAACGGCCAGGTCTGCACCATCGTCGGAGTCTTCCCCGGCCGCTTGCCCATCTTCAGCGCCAGCGACATCTACACTCCGATCGGCCAGTGGGACGATCCGACCTTCCGCGACCGCCGCATCAGCATGGGCACCAATTCCATCGGCAGGCTCAAGCCCGGCGTCTCCTTCACTCAAGCGCGCGCCGATCTCGATTCCGTGGCCCAGAATCTCGCCGCCTCTTACCCCGATGCCGATAAGGGCACGGGCATCACGCTTGTACCTCTAAAGACCGACGTGGTCGGAAATGTTCGCGGCATCCTTCTGGTGCTTCTCGGCGCCGTCACTTTCGTCCTCTTGATCGCTTGCGCCAACGTCGCCAATCTCTTGCTCGCCCGTTCCACCGGCCGCTCTCGCGAATTCGCCATCCGCTCCGCCATCGGCGCCAGTCCCGGCCGCGTCATTCGTCAACTCCTCACCGAAAGCGTTCTGATCGGCGTAGCCGGCGGCGCGTTAGGTTTACTCCTGGCCAAGTGGGGCACCCGCGCCATCATTGCCGCGCTTCCCGATGCCTTGCCGCGCGCCGACGAAATCAATATGGACTGGCACGTTCTTCTCTTTACTGCCGGCATCTCCATACTCACCGGAGTCTTATTCGGCCTCGCCCCAGCCTTCAAGGCGCTGCAGTCCAACATGCACGAAACGCTAAAAGAAGGCGGCCGCGGCGGCAGCGGCACTCGTCACCGCACCCAAAGCGTCTTCGTTATCGTGGAAGTAGCCATGGCTCTGGTCCTGCTTGTGGGCGCCGGCCTGATGATTCGCAGCCTCGTGGCCCTCGCCAAAATCGATCCGGGCTTTGATGCCCGTAATGTCCTTTCCTTTAATACTTCGCTCAACTCCGCCAAGGATGTCACCGCCACGCAACTACGCGCCAACTACCGCGAAAGCCTGCGTCAATTGCAAGCCGTCCCCGGAATCGAGTCCTCCTCCTTGATTGCGGGATCCTTACCCATGACCGGCGATTCCGAAGTGCCTTTCTGGCTCGAAGGTCAAGCCAAGCCTGCCAACGAAAACGATATGCCCTTCGCGCTGTTCTATTGCGTGAATCCGGGATACCAGCCAGCCTTGCGCATCCCTGTCCAGCGTGGCCGCTTCTTCACCGACCGCGACGACGAACACTCTCCCGCCGTGGTCGTCATTGACGCCAACTTCGCGCACAAATATTTTCCCAACGAAAACCCCGTAGGCAAGCACCTCAACGTCGGCTTATTTGATATCCAGCCGGAGATCGTCGGCGTGGTCGGACACGTGGAACACTGGGGACTCGGT
This sequence comes from uncultured Acidobacteriota bacterium, assembly GCA_963819625.1. Classification (GTDB taxonomy): domain Bacteria; phylum Acidobacteriota; class Terriglobia; order Acidiferrales; family UBA7541; genus Acidiferrum. The sequence goes on along the minus strand of CAWFWY010000011.1, from coordinate 542,277 downwards.
GCCAAAGGCCATGAAACTCTTCAGTCACAGCTGTACTTGCCAGTCTGGCAGGTCCCCGACAAACTCTGGCCGCTTTTCGCCAATGGCAGCGGATACGTCGCGCGCACCTCGGGCGCCCCGCTTGGCATTTTGAATGGCATCCGCCAGGCCATCGCGAAAGCCGATAGCAGCGCGGCAATTTTCGGAGTTACTTCCATGCAGGAAATCGTTTCCGAATCCATCTCCACGCAACGCCTCACCATGTTGCTTCTCGGCGTTTTTGCCGCGCTGGCCCTCACGCTTTCCGCCATCGGCATCTACGGAGTCATTTCCTATCTCACTGGCCAGCGCATCCACGAAATCGGTGTGCGCGTCGCGCTGGGCGCCTCCAGCCAGGACGTTCTTCGCCTGGTCCTCGGTGAAGGCATGCGCACCACGCTCATCGGCGTAGGATTCGGCATCGCCGCCGCCATCGGCCTCACGCGCCTGATCTCCCAGGTAATTTACGGCGTCGGTGCCACCGACCCGCTCACCTTCATCGGCGTAGCCCTGCTGCTCATCGCCGTCGCTCTCCTGGCCTGCTACATCCCCGCGCGCCGCGCCATGCGCGTCGACCCCATGATCGCCCTCCGCTACGAGTAAGCCGCGCGGGCGCGCAGCTTCCATATAACTCGTCCTTGTCGACACAAATTCCGGTACTGGATCGGATTCCGATAGGGCAGCGTTTATCAAACGTTGTTCACTCGGTCTTGACGATAAGTTCATGTCCTCCCGTGCAGTCGGGGAAGACGGGAGACACATCTATTAGGAGAGTTTCCGTTCGCCGCGTTGGATTCGCCTTCAGTTCAACGTCAAATGAATCTCTGTCGCCGATGACGAGAGTGTAGTGGCCCGTATTGACAGGGCCGAAATCAAACATTCCTCGGTCGTCCGTTTCGACCGCCTTGACAATTGGCAGGATATTTCCAGCTCGTGGCCAACGATATTCGTAGAGAGTAAGTTTTGTGTGCTTCCTGGCAAAGGACTGTCGGAGCCACCACGGAAAGTAACGCGAGTGCGCACCAACAACGCGCCCCTTCAATTCGGTGACCTGATAGAAATAACCTATCGCCCAGCTACAAGCCTGGCCCGGGACCTGAAAAACTGCGAGTAACAGTAAGGAAGCAACTACCAAAGCTGGGTTTTTCGTAAAGCGGATTGTCATACCGCTATTCATCTCCACCTATTATTGAACGCTCGGGAGAACTTTTCTTGCACAACTCGTCGAGCTAAAGTGCCAAGAACTGATAGCTCAGGTAATCGGAAACTGATCCACCGCCCAATCTCCGCACCCGCTTGACCCGCTTCATTGCTCAGCCTAGTATCAATGCCTCCATGCCAGCCTCGGAACCCGTAGTCGGCCAAACCCTTTCTCATTACCGCATCGCTCGCAAGCTCGGCAGCGGCGGTATGGGAGTGGTCTACGAAGCCGAAGACACCAATCTCGGCCGCCGCGTAGCTCTCAAATTCCTTCCCCAGGCTATGGCGCAGGATTCCCAGCTCCTCGAACGCTTCCAGCGCGAAGCTCGCGCCGCCTCGGCCCTAAATCACCCCAATATCTGCACCGTTCACGCCATCGAAAAGTACGAGAGCCAGCACTTCATCGTCATGGAGCTGCTCGAAGGCCAGACTCTCGGCCAGATGCTGGGACGCCAACCCTTCGAAATCAATGAACTGCTGGCCCTGGCCATCCAGATCACCGACGCGCTCGAATCCGCGCACGCCAAAGGTATCGTCCACCGCGACATCAAGCCCGCAAATATTTTCGTCAGCCAGCGTGGCCAGGCAAAAATTCTCGATTTCGGCCTCGCCAAAATGGAAAGATCCGGCTCCCTCCCCGGAGTCGGCTCCGCTCCCGCGCTCACCGATACGCTTCTCCCCGGCGAAGAGTTGACCTCTCCAGGCTCCGCCGTCGGCACCGTCTCGTACATGTCTCCCGAACAAGCCCGCGGCCAGCTGGTTGACGCGCGCACCGATCTCTTTTCCTTCGGAACCGTCCTCTATCAAATGGCCACCGGAGTTCTGCCTTTCCAGGGCGACACTTCCGCGGTAGTTTTTGACGCCATACTCAATCGCGATCCCGCTCCCATCTCCAAAATCAATTCCTCCATCCCCATGGAGTTTGGCCGCCTGGTCAGCAAAGCCATGGAGAAAGACCGCAACCTGCGCTGCCAGACCGCCACGGAATTAAAAACCGACCTCACCCGCCTCAAGCGCGACCTCGATTCCGGCAACAAGCGCGACGCCGATGATGGCGAGTCCTCCACCGCCGAGCAAAAACAGGCTACGAAATCCATCGCCGTCCTCTATTTCGAAAATCTGAGCGGCGTCAAGGAAGACGAATATTTTCGCGACGGCATCACCGAAGACATCATCACCGAGCTATCCAAAATAAAAGGCCTCAATACTTTTTCGCGCCCGACGGTACTTGCCTACCGCGATAAACAGGTAACCCCCGCGCAAATCGGCCAGCAATTGAAAGCTGGCTACGTGCTGGCCGGCAGCCTGCGCCGCGCCGGAAATCGCCTGCGCATCAACGCCCAGCTGGTCGACACCCACACCGATTTTCCGCTGTGGTCCGAACGCTACGATCGCGAAATGAAGGACGTCTTCGAAGTCCAAGACGAAATCGCGCGAAAAATTGCTGAAGCCCTGCGCATCACCTTGACGCCCCAGGAACGCGAAGCCATCGCCATCAAACCCACCGAGAGTTTGCAAGCCTACGATTTGTACCTGCGCGGCAAAAGCTATGCCCGCAGGCTCACTCGCCAGGACTTGGAATTTTCCCTGCGCATGTTTGAAAACGCCGTAGAAATCGATCCCAATTTCGCCCTGGCCTACGCCGCCATCGCCAACGTTTGCTCGCAAAATCACTACAACTATGGACGCGACGCCGTTTGGATGCAGCGCGCCATGGTGGCCTCTCGCAAAGCCGTTTCCCTGCGCCCCGAGCTCCCTGAAGTTCTGGTCGGCCAGGCCTGGATCGAATACGCCGATGGCGAATACGATGCCAGCGTGCGCATCGTCAGGCAGGCCATCGAGCGCAAGCGCGATTGCGAAGGCGCCTACTATCTTTTGTGCCGCGCGCTCTTTGCCGCGGGACGCTATCAGGAAGTTGCCAGCATCGCCGATGCCGCGCTCGAAGCCGGAATCGAAGACTACAACGTTTACGTGCCCATACTGAATTCGCTGCTGGCCCTGGGCAAAACGGAAACCGCCCGCAACGTCCGCCAGCGCGAGTGCGCGGCACTGGAAAATCATCTGAAGCAGGTTCCCGAAGATGCCCGCGCCAGAATTATTCTCGCCGGCGACTACGCCGAGATGGGCCGCGAGGAAGACGCCCTGCGCGAAACCAATCTGGCCATCACTCTGCGCGCCGGCGAAGCCACCATTCTCTACAATGCCGCCTGCGTCTTCAGCTCCTTGAAGCGCAAACCCGAAGCCATCGACGCGCTGCGAAAGTGCTGGGAGGCGGGATTCCGGGATGTCGATTGGGTGCGCCGCGACCCCGACGTGACCTTCCTGCACGGAGACCCCGAATTCGAACGCCTATTCCCGGAGAAAGCGCCTAAATCGCCGCCCGCCAAAGCCGGCTCCCCGTCCACGTCGTAGTCGCCCGAATTTCCGACCCTTGTTGCCTCCATCCACACCGGAGTATGCTTTCTCCGTTCACAGAAATTCAGCAAGGAGGCTATTTCAGAATGATACGCGCGCGATTTACCTTACTCGTCGTAGTGGCCCTGTTGATTGTCGGTGCTGCAAATGCTCAAGATGCCAAACCACAGGCCCCTGCCGCAGCAACTCCCGGCACCGAACCCGTCGCCAATCCCGTAAGCTCCACCGTCAAGCAGCAGCTTACCCGCTTCACCAAAATTATGGTCGCTGCCGCCGAAGCCATGCCGCCCGAAAAATATAATTTCAAGCCCACTCCCGAGATGAACACCTTCGCCCATCTCACCATGCACATCACCCAATCCAATACGTTGCTGTGCGCAAAAATTTCCGGCGCGGCCGCTCCTGAATCTGCCAAGTCCGCCGAAACCGACACCAAAGATCAGTTGGTCGCCGGCCTGAAAGCCTCTTTTGATTTCTGCGCCACGGCCCTCGCCAATGTCGACGATTCTCACCTCGGCGACTCGATGGTCCTCTTCGGCAGTCGCCCCTCTTCCCGCGCAGGCGCGTTGATCGGCCTAAGCGACAGCTGGAACGATCACTACGGCGCGCAAGCCATCTACCTCCGCCTGACCGGCATCTTGCCACCCACAGCTCAACCCAAACCGTAGCGCACCTGCAGCCGCACGCTCGCACACCACGGGTCGATTAGGGTCCGGTTTGGATTTGGTTTGGGTGCCCCACGTGCCGATTTTGCACGTGGGGATTTTTCCGTCCACTACTCCCAAACTCACCCATTTAGAAATGAAACCCCAACTCCACAGACTCCGATCGCGGACTCACAAAATGCGTCCCGCTGAACGTAGAAAGGAAATTGTAAAGGGCTTCCTTGTTCGTCAAATTGATGACCGTAAATCGCAAACTCCACTTGTACCGGTCGCCATGTAACAAATCGTCGTCCCCCACGCTCACGTCAAACAAATTCCTCGGCGCGATTCGCGGCGGATTCTTGTCGTCATTCTCGGTCCCGTCAGCGGGAATCGTCAGCCGCGTGGCCCCGTGCGCCACTCCATCTGGACAGCTGGTAATCGGCGCATTTAAAGTGGCAAACGTCGCCCCGCAAAACAATCCAATCGCCGCCTGCTGATCGCCGTCGAATGTCAGCGCCGTCGCATAATCGGGCACCGCTCCGGCCACCAGTCCGCTGTCGTACCGCCAGTTGAATCCCACCCACGGTCCTCGCCGCCACGGTTGATATTGCAGGTGCGTCGTCTGGTTAAACTTCTCGTCGTGGTCAATGCGGAACACCGACCCGCCCTGCCCTACGGTCACGCCCAATCCGCCCACTTGCGGCGGAAAATAACGCGCCGCCACGCTGGACATCACCACCAGCGCGGTAAATCCGTGGAAGTCCGGCACGCTGGCACGGAGCAGAAATCCGGGAATCTTGGAATTATTCCACGCGATCGGAAAGGTGATCGGTGTATTCCCCAGCACGCTGAAGTCATACGCATTGTGCGTGTACTTCCAGATGTACTCGCCGTCTACCACCAGGTATTTTCCGAACGCCTGTTGCAAGCCGGCATGAAATTCATTTCTGACTCCGGCGGGGGAATTTGCCGGCACACAAGGAATCAAAGCCGCAATCACGTCCACGTTGCATCCCGTCGTGGCAATGATCAGGTTCTCGTTGAACGGCGTCTCCAGCGTTCGCGCGTACGAAAGCCGCAGCACCGTATTGCTCGGCTTGATGTTGTACGCCACGCCCACTCGCGGTTCCGCCTGGCTAGCCGCCGACAATCCGTTGTACACGTCTCCGCGAATCCCCAGGTTGAAGGACCAGTTTCCCTTGGTGATGGTGTCCTGCACATAAAGCGAAAGCTCTTTCACGTCCGCGTGCCCGCGAAACGTAAACAATCCACCTCCGCGTGTCAGGTCCACCGGCAGCAGCGTGGTGCACGGCGCATCCAGCGCCACGCCACTCACAAAACACGGCGCGCCACCCGCATCCGTCAGCGACGGCAGCAGGCTCGGATCGATAATTCCCAGCCGGTCATTCTCGTTCAGAAACGTATGCTGGTACGTAACCCCGGCTTTCACGTTGTGCGCGCCCTTCACATACGAAATATCCGAGCGCACTCCCGCATTGGTCAAATTGCGGTCTTGCGCGATGGTCTCCGAATTGATCGGCCCGAAATCCGCCAGCGGGTTATCACTGGGATAATAGTTGTACTGGTCTCGCCGCACATACGCGCCTAGCGTGAACACCGCCTTCGTGCCGATCAATCTCGTCCAAGTCGGAGCGATGTTGAACGTCCCGATCTTCGAACGCTGGTCCGTGTCGCCCACCGGATTGCCGTCCGCGTCGACAACATTCAAATTGTCGAACGTATTCGGCGTTTGAAACCACGACCGCGTGTACTGAAAATTTCCATGAAGCGAATCCTTATGGTTGATCTGGTAATCCACGCGGTCGAAAAAATTCCCTTCATTGCCTTTGTCGTGTATCGCCGTAAATTCCGGCGGATCCAGGAATCGCCCGCTGTTCAGCCCGCTTGCGGTGATGAAATTCCCCCACTTGTCTCCGCCGTAAGCCAGGTTGAACGCCGCGTTCGCGGTCCCGAAACTTCCATACGAAGTCGTCACGCTCCCCGTCGGCGTCTTCACACCAAGCCCTGATTTTGTAGTCACTTTAATCACCAGGCTGGTCTTGTCTCCAAATTCCGCCGGAGGCGCTCCTGAAATCACTTCCAGCGACTGGATCGAATCCGCCGGTATCTGGTTCGAAAACACCTTGCTGGTCTGGTCGGTAATCGCCTGCCCATCCACCGAAAACGAATTTTGCGCGTGATCTCCAAGTCCGTGCATGTTTCCGTTAGAATCCGCAGCCACGCCCGGCGACACCAGCGTCACCAACGAAGTCACCGATGACGAAGAGCTCTCCAGCGGCAGCCGGTTGATCAGTCCCTGGTCCACGTCGGTGTGGAACGTGGACTCCGTTTCCATCAAATCTCCTCCGCTAGCTTCCACCGTCACGCTGGTCGCCGCCGTCCCGAGTTTCAGCCCGATCGGCACGCCCGTCGGCACCGTCGACCTCACCTCCACGTCTTGCGTATACGCCGCAAATCCCTCCGCAGTCACCGTCATGTGATACGGATTGAACGGCACATTCGTAATCCGAAAACTGCCATCCGCCGCAGTGACCACAGAACGTTCAAAGCTGCTCACCGGATTCGAAATCTCCACGGTTGCATTCGCCACCGCCGCGCCCGATGGATCCTTCACCGTTCCCTCCACCGATCCGGCGTTTCCTGACTGCGCCGAAATCCTCCCCACACACAACAACATGCTTAAAGCCCACGCCAAAAGCGTAATCCTTCGCAAAATCATTTCCGTCTCCTTCGACCTTGGCCCGGTCGGGATGTGTCACCGCGGTTACAGTGTCCGCTTGGAGAATTAGCGGTGCGCCGCTACCTCAAATTTCCGGAGCAGTGCGACGAGAGCCCTCAATTATCTTTTCGTGGATTTTTATCCGGCAGGCGGTGCGCGGGAAGGAGCATCGTGAGCAAAAAGCTCTTTGTGAAACTGTACTGCGATTTCGCGCACGCCATTACGTGACGGAACAGGCGCAGCCAGCAAAAACGCATTAACTGCCGGCGCCGCGCCTAAGTGCGCCGCGTGGCAAACTCGGCAAGCCGCCTCGTTATGCCCTTTTTCGTGTCCGTGGACTACCACCTGCACCACGAACAGCACCAGGCAGCAAGCCAGCGCCACCGCCAGCGTCCTGGCTAAATAATTCCTCGAATTTGGCGTGTGGCGCATTTGTTTCAATCTTCGAAGCTCACACTTTCAACACATCGCCTTCGCGTGCCACCATTTCGTAAAGCACCGGATTCACAAAAAATCCCAGCAGCAACCTCGACAGCAGCCCGGCCACCACCACGATCGCAAACGGCTTCTGCGTGTCGCTCCCCACGCCGGTAGACATCGCGGCAGGCAGCAGCCCGAGGCAGGCCACCAGCGCGGTCATCATGATCGGCCGAAGCCGCAGCAGCGCAGCTCCGCGCGTAGCCTCGCGAATACTTCTACCCTCCAACCTAAGCTTATTGATGTAGCTCACCAGGATCACGCCCGTCTGCACCGACACGCCAAGCAGCGCGAGCAAACCCAGAATGCTGGAGACGCTGAACGGCGTGTGGGTAAGTTTCAACGCAACGAGCGCGCCGACTGGTTGAGTAATCACCGCGCCCAGTGCGATGGTAATGGGAAATTTGAAATTTCCGTACAGCGCAAAAAGAATCAGAAAAATCAGCAGAATCGCCAGCGGCCCGATGATCGCCAGCTGTGCCTTGGCTTCCAGCAGCGAAGTATACTCACCGCCCCAGTCCAGCGTGTACCCCTGCGGAAGCTGTACATTTTTCCGCACGGCATTCTGCCCGCCCTTGACGATGCCCTCCAGGTCCCGCCCCTCGGCCGAAAATTGGATCCCGATATAACGCGAATTATTCTCCCGGTAAATAAATGATGCGCCGCTCCCTTCACTGATGGAAGCAAGTTCCGACAGCGGAATCTGCTGTCCGGCGGGCGAAGGCACCAGCAGAGCGCCGATATCGTGCGCGTTCGAGCGGTATTGCGGCTCCATGCGCACCACCAGGTCGAATAATTTCTCGCCTTGAATCACCTGCGTGGCCGTCTGCCCGCCGACCGCCGCTTCCACTACCGCTTCCAGGTCGGAAACGTTGATGCCGTAGCGCGCAATTTTTTGCCGGTCCGCTTCGACGATCAGGCTGGGCTGCCCCAGTTCGCGAACCACCGTGAGCTCCGAGAAACCGGGAGTTTTGCCAAGAACGTTCTTGATCTCAACCGCTTTTTTCTCCAGCACGCTGAGGTCGGGACCGAAAATTTTAACCGCCAGCGCGCTCTTCAACCCTGTGAGGGCTTCATCGACGGCATCCTCTGCGGGCTGCGTGTAATTAAAAATTACCCCCGGGTAAGCTTGCAGTTTCTTCTCAATATCCTCGACCAATTCTTCCTTCGAATGAATCGCTCCCGTTTTCCAGGCTTGGTCGTTGTAGGGCTTCAATCCCACGTAAAACTCGCAGTTAAAAAAGCCCGTCGGATCGGTGCCGTCATCGTTGCGACCCAGCTCGGAACCCACCACCGTGACCTGCGGATACTGCGCAAGCAAATCGCGAATCTTCGGAGCAAACTTGCTCGAATCCTCAAACGAAATGGTATACGGCATGGTGGCCCGCACCCACAGCGCTCCTTCATCCAGATGCGGCAGAAACTCGCCCCCGATGATGGGCACCAACAGCAACGAGGCCGCGAAAATAAGCATGCCAACAGTCAGCGTAATCTTGGAATGATTTAGGCACCAATCCAGCCACGTGGCGTAAACATCGCGTACCCAGTCAAAAATGTTGTTCCGCTTTTCCTCCACCCCGTTCTTGAACCAGTAAGAGACCAGCACCGGAACCACCGTCAACGTCAGCACCAGCGCGCCGATCAGCGCGAATGCCATGGTGTCCGCCATCGGATGAAAAAGCTTTCCCGCCGGCCCCGTCAGCGCGTAAATCGGCAAGTACCCCGCGATAATCACCGCCACCGAATAAAAAATCGGCCGGTCCACGTCGCGCGCCGCCGTCAGGATCACTTCGTTCAATTTGTAGCTTTGACCGTGCCGCAGACTCAGTTCGCGATAAATGTTCTCCACCATCACGATCGTGCCGTCAATGATGATCCCGAAATCGATGGCTCCGATGGACAGCAGGTTCGCGGCTTCGCCCGTGGCGTGCAGAAAAATAAAGGCAAACAGCAGCGCCAGCGGGACCGTCAGTGCCGTGATCACCGCGGCGCGGATGCTGACCAGAAAAAAAATCAGCACAATCAAAACCAGCACCATGCCCCGTAGCAGGTTGCCTTCGACGGTGTCGGTGGTCACCCGCACCAGGTCGCTGCGGTCGTAGAACGGCCGGATCTTCACATCCGGTGGCAGCACGCTGCGATTCAGCTCTTCGGTCTTTTTCTCCACGCCTCGCAACACGGTTTGCGGTTGCTCGCCGCGGCGCATCAATATCACGCCTTCCACCGCGTCGTCGTTTTTCGTCGTTTTGGTCTGAAAACCGAAAATACCAAGCCGCGGCGCGTTGCCGATCACCACCTGGCTCACGTCTTTCACGCGCACGGGAATCCCGTTATTGCTCCCCACCACCACTTCCCCTATATCGTCAGTGCTCTTCAGCAGGCCCAGGCCGCGCACGTAATAAAACTGCCCGCCCTGCGAATAGAAACCGCCGCCCGTGTTCGAATTGTTGGCGGTCAGCGCGCTGACCACCTGCACCACGGTGAGGTGATAGTTGTACAGCCGCGCCGGATTCAGCAAAACTTGATACTGCATCGTCGGCCCGCCCAGCCCGGAATCGTCCGCCACTCCCGGCACGCTGCGGTACGCCCGCTCGATGATCCAGTCCTCGTACGTCTTCAGTTCTTGAGGGGACCGGTCCGGGCTTTCCAGCACGTAGCGATACACCAGACCGCTCGGGCTGAACAGCGGAGCCATGCTGGGAGTAACGCCGGTCGGCAGCGTCGCGTCGCTTAAACGTTGAAAAACCAGCGTCCGCGCGAAGTACGGATCAACGCTCTCATCAAACGTCAGCCTCACATCGGAAAGCCCGTACAGAGAAATCGACCGCATCACCGTCAGGTGCGGCGTCCCATTCATCGCCAGCTCCAGCGGCAAGGTAGCCAGCCGTTCCACTTCCTCAGCGGCGTGGCCGGGCCACTGGGTGGTTAGTTCCACCATCGGCGAAGAAAGATCGGGATACGCATCCACCGGCATGCGCTGAAAAGAAACTGCGCCCGCCACGATGATGAGCACCGTCACCATCAGCACCAGAAATCGCTGCTGCAGGGCAAATTGGACGATACGATGAATCATAATTTCTCTACGAGCCTCGCTCCGTTGCCGCTTAGTGCTGCAACGAATTCTTGAATTGCAGGAACAGGCTCCCGTCGCCGGCCACTTTTTCGCCTTCCTTCAGTCCGCTTTCAATCAGCGTGCGGCCTCCAGTGCTGTCTCCGATCTTCACCTGGCGCCGCGCAAATTCGTTTGAACCGGATAGCACATACACGAACGGTTGATTCTCCGAGTCGCGAAGCACCGCCGCGTCAGGCACAGTCAGCGCATTGTTCATCGCCCCAGCCTGCACCGTGGCATTTACGTACATATCCTTCTTTAGCTTGTCACCGGGGTTTTCGGTAACGATGCGCGCCTGCAGCGTGCGTGTCGTCGGGTCCAGCGCCGCGGCGATGTAGGAAATTTTCCCGTGGAAAACATTTGGATACGCGTCGGTAGTGATGTCCACGGCATCGCCCGCGTGCACGTACGCCAAATCGTTCTGGTAAACGTTCACCAGCACCCACACACTGCTCATATCCGAAATCGTGAAGCACTGCGTGGTTCCCGCTTGCAACAATTGCCCGGGTCCCACGAGCCGTTCCACAATCTCGCCACCGGCGGGCGCCTGCACGGGAATCTCCGACGCCGTCTGCGCCGAACTTTTACTCAGTCCTTCGAGATCCTTCAGCCCTAACGCCCGCAACGCATCTTCACTGGATTGCAAGTCCGCCTGCGCGGCCGCATGGTCCGATTCCGCCTGTTGCAGGTCCTTCTCGGCAATCGCGTGATGCGCATACAAGTCGGTGGCGCGCTGAAAATTCTTTTCGGAAAGCAGCTGCGCGGAACGCGCCTTCATATACGCCGAACGCGCCGCCGAATAATCGGGGCTTCTCACCGTCAAAAGCGTTTGCCCACGCCGCACCGTCTGTCCGGGCGCGACAAGAATTTCCTGCACCGGCCCACCCACTCCGCTGAATACCGGAGTCGTTCTGAAAGCGTTATAGGCCACCGTCCCGGTCAGATGCAAAACGCGCGGCAATCGCGATTTTTGCACCAGCGCCACTTGCACATGCGCCATCTGGTCCTGCGGCACTGTGAAGAGTTCTGCCGTGTCACCTTTGGCTTCATCCGAGGAGTACGAAGTCATCTTGGATTCAGATTCGCCGGCACCTCCGCAGCCGACCGACGCCGCCACCGCGAAGCCAGCCATAATAACCGCGGCCAGAACACGTCTAGGAAAGCACCGAACAATTCTCATGGCAGACTCCTCGTTCCCACCGCTTCGCGCATCTGTTCCAGCGCCGTCATATAACCGGCCAGTGCCTGGCGATACGCCAGTTGATTGGCTCGATAGGTGCGTTCTGAATCCAGGTAATCCAGCAAACTGGCCACGCCCCGCTTGTACGAATATTCGCTGATGTCTTTCGATTCTTTGGCCTGATCCACATAACCACCCTGGTACAGACGAATGATGTCTTCGTTCATGCGCAGCGATTGGTAAGCGTTCACCACGTCCGTCAAAACCTGTTGCGCCGCTTCGCTCTGCTCTTCCTGTGCCTGCGTGATGGCGTACCGGGTGCGCGCGATTTCGCCCTGATTCCGATCGAATATCGGCAGATCGATATTGAAAAAGAACGCGCCGCTGCTGATTCCCGCCGTATGGGTGTACGCAAAGCTGGCGTTCAGGTCGCGTTTTCCGTTGGCCTTGGCAAGCGCTTCCTGGCTGCGCGCGGCAACCACTCCTTGTTGTGCAGCCTGCAGATCGGGACGCGTCCGCAACGCCAGGGCTTCCAGATCTTCCACACTGCCTTTAACCGGTTGATAGTCCAGTTCGCCGTCAATGTCGTAATTATCGGGAACCGATTCAAACCCGAGTTGCTGTCGCAGCGCCACCAGCGCCTGCGATTTCGCCAACCGCGCGGCGGCAAGATCCGATTCAAATTGAAACAGCTGCAGCTTGATCTTCAGCAGATCCCCCTGGCTCATATCCCCGGCCTTATACCGCTCTTGGCTGATATCCACGGTCTGTCGGAAGCTGTCCATATTCTGCTGCGCAAACTCCAGCGTCGACTTGGCCAGCACCGCGGCCACAAATTGTTGCGACACGTTGAAGATCAATTGCCGTTCGTCATCCGACACCTGCGAGCGGGTCACCGCTGTCTGGTCCTTGGCGGCCTGCAGGCGATGCTGGCGTTTCTTCCCGCGCTCAAACAGATACCCGATGCCGAAATCGAATTGCGCCTGGTTCTCCAGATAGCTCGCACTGAATTGACCGGGGTTAAACAGGGGGAAAAACTGCGAGTCCCACGAAATCACCGGGTTGGGCCGCAGATTCGCGGTGATCTCCTGCGCCTGATTTTGCAGAATCATGGTGCGCTGTGCTTGCAGCGCGTGATTGCGTTGTAGCGCCAGCCGAATGGCTTCATCAAGCGAAACCCGCACAGCGGCAGGCTGCGTAGTGTCCACGCGCGGCAGTACGGTCGCCGGTAGGGATGGCGGATTCTGCTGTGCCAGGTTCACGGCTGGCAAAAGCGCCAGCGTCGTGGCCAGGGCCATTCCTCTCTTCATTATGGATGCTCCTCACGAGTCCCGTTGCGAGGGACCTGTCGTTAAGGGTGAAACCCGACCAATGGGTAGCGAAACGGGTGGATCGAGGTAGAGACGGGAGCGACTACTGGTGAGGAGGCGCGCGCGGAGAAGTCGCGTGCGGAATTTCTATCGAAATACTCTCGATCGCGGCAAAGATTTCCAGCCGGTCAGCGGCGTGACCAATCGAAATGCCAGGAGAATGCGGTACCACCACGGCGCCAACCGCGGAACAAAGCGGGCAGATGTGGGTGCTCGATGGTCCCGAGCTCAAGTCCGCGCAATAGTGAAACTGCGCCCCCAGAAAGATTACCGCCAGGAGCAGCGCAAGAATGCGGATTCGCCGGGCTTTCACTGACATGTGCATAGTAAGACGGAGCTTAAGCCCGAATGGTTGCGAGGCCTGAAACGCGACCCCGTCCATCCACGTTACCTACCCCTACTGTAGCCCCGCAAACCGCATGCCGCAACAACTCTGTACTCCAGGAAGTAGGTCAGTGGTAACCGGGTTTCGATTCGGAACTGCCCTCGCCAAGTCCGACCCTTCCGCAGGCCGATTTGAGTTATCCATGGATTTAATGCAGAATCCCCGCGACACCACCAGCAACAAACAACCAGCAAACCAGGAGAGCTCGCCATGTTCAGTTGCGCCCATTCGTACACAAAATCCTCGCCACTTGCCGTCCTATCGAGAAAGCAGCACCGCCATTTTCTTGAATTCTTGTTCGCGCTCGCCCTTACCGTTGTAGCCACCTTGCCGGCTGCCGCAACTGACAAGACCTACGTGGTCGCCACTGTGAATAAATTCGTTGAGAGCTTCAACAAGGGCGACTTGAAGGCGATGGCGGCGACTTGCGCCGATCAAGCCTCGATCATCGACGAATTCCCTCCCTACGAATGGCACGGTGCCGGCGCCTGCGCAAAGTGGACGGATGACTACAGCGCGGACGCCAAAAAGAACGGAATCACCGATGGCGGAGTGGCCCTCGGCGCCCCTCGGCACGTCGACGTCACCGCGGACCGCGCTTACGTCGTCGTTCCCGCCAGTTACAAGTTCAAGCAGAACGGCAAGGTGGTTCAAGAGACTGGCTCGACGCTTACCATTGCGCTGCAAAAAAGCGAGGGCGCCTGGCGCATGACCGGCTGGGCGTGGGCTAAACATTAGTCGCTCTACGCCTCCGCGTGACTGCCCGAACACATGCCTCCGAACCGTCACTCCCGGCCGCTTCCACCTGCCCCCGCTCATCCTGCTAGAATATCCACTGGAGCGGTTCTTCGAAGCAGGTGCGGGAGCGAAAGCTGTTTGAACCAATGACGAATCTCTGAGGCGCTGCGGACAGACAGCCTGTGTGCACGGCCTGTCCCGCTGGCTCGTCACCATCGCAAGCAGTCGCGACGACGACCCTGCGGGGCAGGAAAGCCTAACGGTTGGCTCGTGGTGCCCACCTAATTCAGAGGTTCACGGCCTAGCTCCCCACGGCCCAGCAGTCCGCTCTATTTTTTTGCCCGCACGCGCCCCGGCCTGCCTACAGCTGTCCGCCTGCCTGAATTCCCTACAGAAACTTCACCAGCGCATCCATCGTTTCCTTTGGGCGCTCTTCCATAATCCAGTGCCCGGTGTCCGGCAGCACCACGACCGACACATCCGTAGCCACCAACTTCGCCTGTTCTCCCAATTCTTTCCCCAATGACTTCTCGCCGCCGATCGACAGCACCGGCATCGTCAATTTCGTCCGCGCCAGTTCCGCGAACCTGTATTTCATGAAATAAAATCTCCTTTTAAATAGCGCCCTCAAAGAATTTGCCCTGCCATCCCTGATGTTTCCTGCGAGGCGCTACAGCATAATCGAATCTCTCACCCAGTGATTCCTTTCCACCATCCTCCTTCAACGGTAAACTCCCTGCATGCGTGTTCTCTTCGTTGGTGACATTGTCGGCTCCCCGGGACGCCAGATCGTCCGCGACCGCCTTGCCGACATCGTCGCCCAAAAGAAAATCGATCTGGTCATCGCCAACGGCGAAAATTCCGCTTCCGGTTTCGGCATCACCCCGCGCCTCGCCGACGAATTCCTCCACGACGGCATTGACGTCCTCACCGGCGGCAATCACAGCTGGGACCGTCGCGAAATCCTCGACTATCTGCCCTACGAGCCGCGCCTGCTGCGTCCCGCGAATTTTCCCGATGGCGCTCCCGGCCACGGCCTCTACACCGGCACCGCCAAAAATGGCGTCAAATACGCAGTCCTCAATCTGCAAGGCCGCACTTTTCTCCCCGCCATCGACGACCCGTTTCGCAAAGCCGACGCCGAACTCGCCACGCTTTCTCCCGATGTCGCCTTCGTGTTCGTCGACATCCACGCCGAAACCACCAGCGAAAAAATTGCCATGGGCTGGTATCTCGATGGACGCGCCACCGCCGTAGTCGGCACCCACACTCACGTCACCACCGCCGACGAGCGCGTACTGCCCCAGGGCACCGCCTACATCACCGACGTCGGCATGACCGGCCCGCACGGCGGCGTCATCGGCATGGACCGCCAGGGCATCATCAAAAAATTCCTCGACGGATTGCCCGCCCGCTTTGAAGTCGCCGAAGGCGACGTGCAGATGAACACCGTCCTTATCGAAACCGATGACGACGCCCCGCGCAACACCGCCGGCCGCCTGCGCGCCCGCTCCATCGAACGCCTCCGCTTCTGTCTCGACACATAAGGCACACATGGCGCTCGCCGGTGTCGCGCGCGTAACGGGCAACCCCCACGCTCCGTCCAAACTCTGACCATTCAGGAACCCAGCATGAAAACTGCTTTACGATTTGTTGTGTCGGCGTGTCTACTGGCCGCCACCGCCACGATCGCCTCCGCGCAGTACGAAGGCGAACTAACCGCCAAACGCCGCCTCTTCCCCGAACTCGGCGCAGGTCTCCGCGACGTAAAAGTGGGCCCCGGAGGCCTCCTCTATGTTCTCGCTTCCCAAGGATTGCTGATATTCGATGCCAAGGAACAAAAACTGCGGGCTATCGGCTCGCCGGCGCCCGCACCAGCACCCGCGGCCTCCAAAACAGCTCCCCCCGCCCCAACCTTCGCCGAAGACTTCGATGTTGACGCCTCCGGCCAGATTTACGTCGCCGACCGCGCCGCAAATCTCATCGCCGTATATTCCCCCGAAGGCTCACGCCTCCGCTCTTTCCCGGTGAACGCTCCGCTTTCCATCGCCGCCCTCCCCAACGGTGAAGTCGCGGTCGCCACTCTGCGCGATCCGCACCTCGTCACCGTCTTCGACAAGAACGGCCGGGAAATTCGCGAGTTTGGCGAGCTCGAAGACATTTCTGACCGCGCCGATTTAAATCGCTACTTGAATACCGGTTACCTGGCCTCTGACGTTCGCGGCGATATTTTTTACGGCTTCATCTTTGTTCCCGAACCAACCGTCCGCCAGTTCGACCGCAACGGCTTTGCCACGCAAACCATTCAGTTCACCGAAATCGACGCCTTCGCTTCCGCCCAGGCCGCCAGAAAAGAAATTGAGCGCCAGGAACGCAAAGGAAAACAGCCTGTCTTCAAACCTATTCTCACCGCCGTCGGCGTCGCTCCCACCGGCGAAGTCTGGATCGCCTTGCATAACCGCCTTCTGCGTTTCGACAAGGATGGCAATCGCCAAGCCACCTATCAGCTCTACACTCCCGAGGGCACGCGCCTCGACGCCAACACGATCCTCATCGAAAAAGACCGCATTTTGATCGGCAGCGATCCCCAAGGCGTCTTCGAGTTCGAACGCCCCGACACCAAACTCGATCAATAATTTTTCTCATCACTTTGACGGGTGGCCACAAATCGAGCCTCAAGAGGGGGTGCCGCAACCTTTGTGGTTTTCAAAGGGTGCGGTCTTTGACTTTGAATTTTCCTTTCTACCGTCTCGCCCCGTTCGCCACTTCATGGGTTCCGAACCTGGGTGCCCTACACGCCGAATTTGCGTGTGGGGATTTTGCTCGGCAAACAAGCTAAAACCGACTCCATCCCCGACTCGCCTTCATGGGTTCCCTCTTCAACAAAAAATAATCTTCACACATCACAACTTTTTCACAGCCCATTTCTCGCCAGAAAAATAAATTGCCAGCACTCTCCCCCAAAAAACTCCCACAATTCCCGCCAACTATTCACAAATCCATTTCTAAATTCTAAAATCACTCTTGTGGAAATCCTGTGCAAGCTGTGTGAACGTTCCCAAACTCCTGCGCTCACTTTTCCCTTGCCCCCCGCACTCGAATGGGCGACAATCCCGCGCTGTCGCTTCCCGGTGCTTCGAGGGCCGGCAATTCCAAAAAGGACGCGGACGGTTTGCAGGGGCGAATTACTGGCGCTGCCGCGGGCACGAATCCGAAGACTTAAGAAAGATGAATTGGGCCTGCTTTCCACAGCTTTTTCACATCTGTGGAAATAGCATGGGCTTTCTATTCTCTACCGATGACCACATCCGTTAATTCCTGGGATAAATTTCTCGACCGCGTGAAGTCCCGGGTCAGCATCAACACCTTCAACACCTGGTTTCAGCCTACCCGCCTCGATCGTGCCGAAGGCGAGACCCTCTATGTGCAGATTCCCAGCACCGTTTTCCGCCAGGTGTTGACCCGTACCTACGGCGAAATCGTCAAAGCCGTCTTCCACGAGATCGGCACTCCCAACGTAAAGGTCCACTATCTCTGCAGCGAAGACGAGCCCCTGCCCGCCGCGCCGGTCGTGGCCAGCATCAAGCAGTCCAAGCTCGACTTCGAAAGCAGCGACCATCAGCTGAACCTACGCTACACCTTCGACAGCTTCGTGGTCGGCAAATCCAACGAGTTCGCCCACGCCGCTTCTCGCGCCGTCGCCGAGCAGCCCTTCAAGGCCTACAACCCGCTGTTCCTCTACGGCGGAGTGGGCATGGGTAAAACTCACCTGATGCACGCCATCGGGCACACCATCAAGAAACGCAATCCCGCCATGCGCCTCAGTTACGTCAGCGCGGAAAAGTTCACCATAGAAGTCATCAATTCCATTCGCTTCGACCGCATGATCAGCTTCCGCGACCGCTTTCATACCGTCGACGTGCTGCTCGTCGATGACATTCAGTTCATCGCCGGCAAAGAGCGCACCCAGGAAGAGTTCTTCCACACCTTCAATGCGCTCTACGAACAACAAAAGCAGATCGTTATTTCCAGCGACTGCCTTCCCAAAGACATCAACTCCATAGAAGAGCGCCTGCGTTCGCGATTCGAATGGGGTCTGATCGCCGACATTCAGCCGCCTGATCTTGAAACCAAGATCGCCATTCTCCAGAAAAAGGCGGACAATGATCGCTTCTCGCTTCCCGATGACGTCGCCGAATACATCGCCCGCGCCATTAAATCCAATGTCCGCGAGCTCGAAGGCGCTCTCACTCGCCTGATGGCCTACGCCTCGCTCACCGGCGTCACTGTTTCGCTCTCCACCGCCCAGCAGGTTCTGCGCAACATCATCGCTTCCCAGGAAAAGCGCGTCACCATTGACCTGATTCAAAAACGCGTCAGTGAACATTTCAATTTGCGTGAACAGGATCTGAAAGTCCGCAGCAACACCCGCGCCATCGCGTTCCCGCGCCAGGTGGCCATGTATATCGTCAAACAGCTGACCACCGCCTCGCTCCCCGAGATCGGCCGCCAATTCGGCGGCAAACATCACACCACCGTCCTCCACTCCATCCACAAAATCGAAGAACTCCGCCGCTCCGACAAAGACCTCAACCGCACCATCACCCGCCTGATGGACGCCTTGCAGTAGTAAACCACTCAGCAAATGTCCAAACCCGTCATTCCGAATCCCGCCGCCGTTCCAGGCGGGTGAGGAATCTGTTTTACCCTGAGCTCTGTTGTACAAATCCGAGTCGCACACCATGTGGACAACCACAGCGAAAGCCTTGCATAAACTGTTCAAGCCCGAGGAAGTCTTTATGCTCAACTCACCAAGCCCACCACTTTTCCGACATTCCCACATTGGCCCACTCGCACACCCACGCACTCATCTCACACACACCAATCCGCTTCCCACGATTTCCACCAATCCACAGCATTCATCACCACAACAATCTTTACAGTTCCTTCAATCAAATCCAAAACCCTGATGCTTATAAAATCTTTTATCCGTGCATTTCCACAGCGCCCACAACCCTATTGCGCTTTATACTTCCAGTGAAAACGGGTAAAGTACCGCAGCGGCACAACTGACAAGGGAGTCCAATGACCGCACCCGGCACCGCACGCGAGGATCATCAAGCGATGGAATTCAGCGTCACAAAATCCACCCTACTCAACGAATTGAATACCACTCAAGGTGTAGTCGAACGCAAGACCACCATCCCCATCCTCTCCAACCTCCTCGTCGAAGCCAAAGGCTCCCGCCTCACCATCACTGCCACTGACCTCGAGCTCAGCATCCGCACGTCCTGCGAAGTAAAAATTAAAAAAGAAGGCGCCGGCACCATTCCCGCCAAAAAACTTCTCGAACTTGTCCGTCTCCTGCCCGAAGGCGAAATCAAATTCCGCCTCCTCGAAAATCAATGGGTAGAGATCGTCGCGGACAAAAAGAAATACAAGTTGGTCGGCATGGCCAGGGAAAATTTCCCCGCCCTCCCGGCTATGCCTCACGCTCTTGTAAAGATTCCCGCCGCGGTCCTGGAAAGCCTCATTGCCAAAACTAAATTCGCCATTTCCATGGAGGAGTCCCGCTACACCTTGAACGGTGGCCTGCTCATCCTCAAGCCCGACACCATCGCCATGGTCGCCACCGACGGCCACCGCCTAGCCCTCGCCGAAACCACCCAGAAACTCGCCGGCCTCAACGGCGAAGTAAAAGTCTTAATCCCCAAGAAAGCCATGGACGAGGTCGAAAAGCTTTCCAGTGCCGCCGGCTCCGACGCCCAACTCGATTTCGCCAAGGACGAAAGCCACCTGTTCTTCCAGGCCGGCCACCGCCTGCTGATCTCCCGCATCCTCACCGGCCAGTTTCCGAATTACGAAGCGGTGCTCCCGCGCGACAATTCCAAGACCGTGGTCATCGAGCGCGGCGAATTATGCGACGCTGTCCGCCGCGTTTCACAACTCGCTGATCAGCGCTCTCACGCCGTCAAACTCGCAGTCTCCAACGAAGGCATCGAAATTTCAGCGTCCAGCCCGGAGTACGGCGAAGCCAAGGAAAATATCGAGAAGGAATATTCCGGCGATCCCATCGCCATCGGTTTCAATTCCACTTACATGCTCGATTTCCTCGCCGCCGCCGCCGATGGCCCCATCAGCATCGAGCTCAAAGACGAACAATCCGCCGGCCAGATGCGCCCCCTAGCCGACGAATCCTACCGCTACCGCTACATCATCATGCCCATGCGCATCTGATCTGGTCGGCGCTGAAATCTAATTTTGCGCTCTCGATTCACGCAAAATCCCTCCCTGTAAAACTCTGTACAACTCTTCTTTTCGCAGCCGTCGATCTACCGCGCCAAGCTGTAAATTACTGGTAATCAAAGGCTTATCGCCCCACCCAAAGACTTGCAAGGCTTGAGAAATAGCCCCTGATCCGCTACAATATCCCTGTTGTCGATTCGCTGTAGACTCCTCCAAATCGGCACGTCGGCCAGGTGAAATTCGGGTTTTGGTTTCGCGCCAGAAACCAAAATTATTTTGCTTGGAAAGTTATCAGTCTTCGCCACGTCTCGCTGCGCGAGATGGGATGGAGCAGGAAACCTTACGAGTTTCGATCGCCAGTGCGGTCGAAATCAAAGGGTGAGGCGACGTACGGAATATTCCGCCAGCACGCCTTCCTCGCTTCAAAAAGTTTTGCTGCAAATTTTTTTGAACGCTTAACACGCGTTCTCGGCCTCTTTGCGAACGTTGGGGTTCGCCAAGAAACCAGATTTGCTTTTAGCCAAAAGCCAAAATTTATTCCGGAGTATCCATGGAAGATAAAGAACCGGTCAGCGGCGCGGCGCCAGGCCACAAGTACGACGCCAAATCCATCAAAGTGCTCGGCGGCCTAGAAGCCGTTCGGCTGCGCCCCGCCATGTACATCGGCTCCACTGGCGAAATGGGTTTGCATCACCTGGTCTGGGAAGTTGTGGACAATTCCGTCGACGAAGCCCTGGCCGGCTACGCCGACGAAATCAATGTCACGGTGCACGCCGACAATTCCGTCACCGTGGTCGACAACGGACGCGGCATCCCTGTCGACATGCACGCCACCGAAAAGCGTCCCGCCGCTGAAGTGGTTCTCACCGTCCTTCACGCAGGAGGAAAATTCGATAGCGACACCTACAAAGTTTCCGGCGGCCTCCACGGCGTCGGCGTCTCGGTCGTCAACGCCCTCGCCGATTGGCTCGAACTCGAAATCTCCCGCGACGGCGCCGTCTGGGAACAGACCTACGAAAAAGGCAAGCCCACCTCCAAGCTCAAGCAGACCGGCAAGTCCCGCAAAACCGGCACCAAAATCACTTTTCATCCTGACTCCACCATCTTCGACAAGACTGTCTACAGCTTCGACACGCTCTCCCAGCGCCTTCGCGAGCTCGCCTTCCTCAACAAAGGCCTCAAAATCACGCTCACCGACGAGCGCACTGAAAAATCCGCCGAGTTCCGCTTCACCGGCGGCATCGCTGAATTCGTCAAGCATCTCAATCGCGGCAAATCCACCCTTCACGATTCGCCCATCTATATGGAAGGGAAGCGCGGCACGGTCGAGATCGAAATCGCTCTGCAATACAACGACACTTACGGCGAAAATGTTTTCGCCTTTGCCAACACCATCAACACCGTCGATGGCGGCACGCACCTTTCCGGTTTTCGCTCTTCGCTCACGCGCTCTATCAACAATTTCGCTTCCTCCACCGGCATGCTCAAAGAGCAGAAAGACGAAGTCACCATCAACGGTGATGACGTGCGCGAAGGCCTCGTCGCGGTCATCAGCGTCCGCCTTCCTCAGCCCCAGTTCGAAGGCCAGACCAAAGGCAAGCTGAATAGCGACATCAAGGGCGACGTCGAGCAGCTCGTCAATGAAAAACTCGGCGAGTGGTTTGACAAGCATTCCACCGTCGCGCGCCGCATCGTCGGCAAATGCATCGAAGCCGCCCGCGCCCGCGAAGCCGCCCGCAAAGCCCGCGAGCTCACCCGCCGCAAATCCGCTATGGATTCCAGCGGCCTGCCCGGCAAGCTGGCCGATTGCCAGGAACGCGATCCCGCGCGCTGCGAACTCTTCGTCGTCGAGGGTGAATCCGCAGGCGGCTCCGCCAAAATGGGCCGCGACCGCAAATTCCAGGCCATCCTTCCACTCAAGGGAAAAATCCTCAACGTGGAAAAAGCCCGCTACGACAAAATGCTCGGCCACGAAGAAATTCGCGCCATCATCACCGCCCTCGGCACCGGCATCGGCAAAGACGATTTCGACGCCGGCAAGCTTCGCTATCACAAAGTCATTCTCATGACCGACGCCGACGTCGACGGCAGCCACATCCGCACCCTGCTCCTCACTTTTTTCTTCCGGCACATGAAGGAACTCATCGAGCGCGGCCACATCTACATCGCCCAGCCGCCGCTCTATCGCGTGAAGCGCGGGAAAACCGAGCGCTACATCCGCGACGAGCGCGAATTTGCCCACGAGTTGATGAAGCGTGCTACCGAAGACCACGTCGTCAAAGCCAAAGAAGGCGTGAACCTCGAAGGCGCGGGCCTCACCACATTTCTTCTGAATGTGCAGGAGTACCAGGCCGCCGCGGCCAAACTCGGCCGCCGCCTCCGCGAGCCCGGCCTCGTCGAACTATTTTCCGAAAGCCGCCTCGAGAAAAAAACCGACTTCGAAGACAAAAAAGGCCTTGAGAAGCTGCTGAAAGAAATCGAGAAATCCAAATTAAAGCTCGAAGGCAAAGTCACTTTCGACGAAGAGCACAGCCTTTACGAAATCCAGTTCGGCCCGCCGCACAGCCAGAAAATCAATTGGGCTGTGGCCAGCACCGCCGAATACAAGCGCCTCCGCGGCCTCGCCAAGCAGATCGAGGAATTCAATCATCCGCCTTTCACCATCGCCCGCAACGGCGACAAGGTCACCAAGGCCAACGCCCGCGACGTCCTCGACTACGTCGTCGAAGATGCCAAAAAAGATTTCACCATCACGCGCTTCAAAGGCTTGGGCGAAATGAACGCGGAGCAGCTCTGGGACACCACCATGAACGCCGACACACGCACTTTGCTGCAAGTTAAATTGGAAGACGCCGTCGCCGCCGAAGACATTTTCACTACGCTCATGGGCGAAAACGTGGAAGCGCGACGCAAGTTCATCGAGGAAAACGCGCTTGAAGTCGTGAACCTGGATATTTAATTTCGCAATGCTTTACCAACTCGGATGGAGCACTTTACCCGGCTTGCGTGGATTGGCTTGCAGCGATTTCCGCGCCACGCCGGCAGCACAACCCGATAACGAGCGCGGTGTGGCTATCGAAATTGGCAGCGAAGCGCAGCGCGACACGTTGATGCAGAAACTCGAAGCGCATTTTGCGGCGAAACGCTTTAGCAACGCCGCCGACGCCTTCGACACCGTCAAAGCTTTTATTTTGGAACAGTCAGCGAGGCTATAAAGATTGAGGCGCGCCCCAGGTTTCCAGATACAGCTCGATGGCTTCGCGCAGATTGCCGCGCGCGGTTTCAACGTCGCTGCCCTGCGAAGTCACGCCCAGCTCTGGGCATCGAGCGACGTAAAACTGCTCTTCTTTGGTGATCAGAACAGGGAATCGATAGGTCATATGGCGATGCTAGCGGATGTAGCGCAGCCAGGCAAGCAATCCAGCAAAACGTTTCGAAACCTGTAACAGCGAGGACCAATGGCGGACGAGAAAAACACTTCAATCCTTCTTCCCATCGATATCGAAACCGAAATGCGCAAGTCGTACCTCGACTACGCCATGAGCGTCATCATCGCCCGCGCTCTTCCCGACGTGCGCGACGGCCTCAAGCCCGTGCAGCGCCGCATCCTCGTGGCCATGAACGATCTCGGCCTGGCTTCCAATCGGGGCTATCGCAAGTGCGCCAAAATCTGCGGAGACACCTCCGGCAACTATCATCCTCACGGCGAAGCGGTCATCTATCCCGCCCTCGTTCGTCTCGCGCAGGATTTCAACATGCGCTACCCGCTTATCGACGGCCAGGGAAATTTCGGCTCCGTCGACGGCGATCCTCCCGCGGCCATGCGGTACACCGAAGCGCGCCTCGCCAAAATTTCCGAAGACATTCTCGCCGACCTCGAAAAAGAAACCGTCGACTTCATTCCCAATTTCGATCAGACCCGCGAAGAGCCCGTCGTCCTCCCCTCCCGCATCCCCAATCTCCTCGTCAACGGCGCCAGCGGCATCGCCGTCGGCATGGCCACCAATATCCCGCCGCACAATTTGCGCGAAATTGTCGACGCCGCCATTCTGCTGATCGACAAGCCCGACACGCCCCTCAAAGAAATTATGAAGATCGTGCCCGGCCCAGATTTTCCCACCGGCGCCTACATCGCCGGCCGCGAAGGCATCGAAGCCGCCTACAAGACCGGCCGCGGCAGTTTCATCATGCGGGCCAAAGCCGCCATCGAAGAAGCCACCAAGGACCGCGAAAATATCGTCATCACCGAAATCCCTTACCAGGTCAACAAATCCCGCCTTATCGAGCGCATCGCCGAGCTGGTGCAGTCCAAAAAACTCGAAGGCATCGCCGACGTCCGCGACGAATCTTCCCGCGAAGGCATGCGCATCGTAATCGAGCTCAAGCGCGGAGAAGAATCCCAGCTCATTCTCAACAATCTCTTCAAGTTCACCCAGATGCAGGAATCGTTCGGCATGATTCTGCTGGCCATCGTGGCCGGCCAGCCGCGCGAGCTCGGCCTCATCCCGCTGATCAAGCTTTTCATCGAGCATCGCGTCGAAGTCGTGCGCCGCCGCACTATCTTCGAGCTACGCAAAGCCCGCGAGCGCGAACATATTTTGGTCGGCTACCAGATCGCTCTCGACCATCTCGACGACGTCATTCGCATCATCCGCGGTTCCGGCAATCGCACCGACGCTCGCGAAAACCTGCTCAAGTTTTTCACCGAGCAGGACGTGGTCATCACCGAAAACGGCAAGTCCCGCAAACTTTCCGGCGTCAAGCTCGACGGCCGCAAGTACAAGCTCGGCCCCATCGAAGGAGACACCGCCGGCCGCGCCATTCTCGGCCTCACTCCAGTCCAGGTCGACGCCATCCTCGAGCTGCAGCTCCACCGCCTCACCCAGCTTTCCGTCGACGAAATTCTCAAGGAACTGAAATCCATCCGCGAGCTCATCGCCGAGCTGGAAGAAATTCTTTCCAGCGAGAAAAAACTCAAGCAGGTCATCACCGCCGAGCTCCGCGAAGTCCACAAAGCCTACGGCGACGAGCGCCGCACCCAGATCGTCGACAAGGTCGATGAGATCAAGCTCGAAGATCTCATTGCCGACACCGACATGCTCATCACCGTCAGCCATGCCGGCTACATCAAGCGCACCTCCACCGACACCTATCGCCACCAGGGACGCGGCGGCAAAGGCCGCATCGGCGCGCGCACCAAGGAAGAGGACTTCGTCGAGCACCTCTTCATCGCGTCCGCGCACAGTTATATTTTGATTTTCACTTCGAAAGGCCGGGTCTACTGGCTGAAGGTTTATGAACTACCCGAAGCCGCCGCAGCCACACGCGGCAAAGCCATTTCCAGCTTGGTGAAATTCCAGGAAGATGAAAAACTCACCGCCCTCGTCGCCGCCCGCGATCTCGAAGAAGTCGGCCGCTACGTTTTCATGGCCACCAAGAGCGGCACCGTCAAAAAATCCGCCATCGTCGAATTTTCCAACCCTCGTTCCACCGGCATCATCGCCATCAATCTCGACGGCAAAGACGAGCTCATCGGCGTCAAGCTAACCGACGGCAAGCAGATGATTTTCCTGGCCAGCCACGAGGGCCAGGCCATTCTCTTCCGCGAAACTGAAGTTCGCCCCATGGGCCGCAACGCCGGCGGCGTGAATGGCATGGACCTCGACAAAGACGATTACGTCGTCAGCATGGACGCCGTGCAGCCCGACTTCTCCATCATCGAGAAAGAACACAAGCAGACCACCCAGAATCTCGAAGAGCTGGAAAACGAGCACATCAAGGATTCCCTGATGACCCTCATGCTCACCGTCGCCGAAAAAGGTTTTGGCAAGCGCACTCCGCTCGCCGAATACCGCATCACTTCGCGCGGCGGCAAAGGCGTCGTCAACATGAAAACCACCGACCGCAACGGCTACGTCGTCGCCACCCTGCAGGTCACCGAAGAGTCCGACGTGATGATCATCACCCACAACGGAAAAGTCATCCGCGTCCACGCCAACGAAATCCGCGAAGCTGGCCGTTCCACTCAGGGAGTCCGCCTGCTCCGCCTCGACGCCGACGATAGCGTCGCCGCCGCCGCCGGCCTCGCCGAAGAATCAGAAGAAGAAAAGAAATAACCGCTAAGTTTGCTCCGAGGAAAGTTTCCCAGCCGCCGCACTATCAGCATGCTATACAATTAACTATCCATGAAATCCCGTGGCGAGATTCAAGAATTCCTTGACTCGGCGAAGAGTCACGGAGCATCGGACGAAGTCATCGTCGGGCTTCTAAGGGGCCGGGGTTGGCCTGAGGAAGACGTCTATCGGGCACTTGCCGACCATTTTGAAATCCGGAGCGGCATTTTCGTTCCGGTCTACAAGCGTTCCGGTTCCGCAAAGGATGCATTTCTATATCTCCTCAGCTTTTCGACCCTGGCGACCTGGACCATTGGTCTTGGTTCGGTCGTCTTCTCGCTAATCGAGCGCTGGATCAAGGATCCTCTCAGCACAAGCTATCCCTACGCAGGCAGCTACTACCAAATGGCTGACTCCCTTGCGTGCGTGATAGTCGCTTTTCCTGTTTATCTTTTGACCATGCGCTATATCACCCGACAGCTCGATACTCATCCCGAAAAGCTTGAGTCGGCGGTAAGAAAGTGGCTGACTTACCTAGCTCTCCTCATCGCCGCCGGGATTGTGGTCGGCGACTTAATCACATTCTTGACCTATTTCTTGCGAGGTGAATTAACAGCTCGCTTCGTGGCAAAAGTCCTTACTGCGCTCGTGATCGCTGGCGGCGTCTTCTGGTATTACACAGGCTCCTTGGCTAAACGGCCACTTGTCAGAAAGCTTCCCGATGAATAGAGATACTTGGGCGGCGATAGTTGCGACGGTGGCGGTGCTCGCCGTTGTTATCTTAGGATTGCATGTCACCGGAGGCCCTGGAAAGCAGCGCCTGATTCAATCCGACCTTCGCACCGTTAGGTCTGTCGGGAACCTCGCTCAACAGATCAAATTCAGATGGGATAGTTCGGGCAAGATACTTCCAACTGATCTGGAAAAGTTTCCCGAATCTGCCAGGCAAGATCCTGCCACAAACAAATCCTTTAGCTACCGCCCAAAATCAGGCGGCGAATACGAGCTCTGCGCCACATTCGTTACCGATAGCCGAAACGTTCAAACTCAAGATACAAACGACTTCTGGGCTCACCCCCAAGGTGACTACTGCTTCCTGCTGGACGCTTCGCAGCAAGTGCCTCAAATCCCCTATTATTATTGAAAATTCAGCTTTGACATTTTCATCGGTGGTGACGCGCCGCTCTCCCAACCTTTACCTTCATCCGCCAAAGGTCCGTAAATCGCCGGCACTTTCGCGTCGTTCAGCCGTAGATATACCGTCAGCTGCCCCCGATGCTGCGCCATATGATTCAGCACCGATCCTCGAACCGCCTCATACCGCGTCTGCTCCGTCATCAACTTGCCCGCGGACAACATGCGCCAAGTGGTGTTC
This sequence comes from uncultured Acidobacteriota bacterium, assembly GCA_963819625.1. Taxonomy (GTDB): domain Bacteria; phylum Acidobacteriota; class Terriglobia; order Acidiferrales; family UBA7541; genus Acidiferrum. Next base: position 514,261 of record CAWFWY010000011.1, on the reverse strand, counting down.
AACAGCCGATCGTCGGTAGTTTTTCTGCAAAAACCCGCGCCCTTTCTTCCGGCTGCTCTCGAACTGCTCCAGCAACTCCTTCCGCGTCTTCCACTCCTGTGGCTTGAATTTCGATCCTCCCGGCGGATTGATATCCAGCTCATCCATGTTGATGACCCATGTCCAGCCATCCGGGAATCGTGGCCACAATTGTCGCGAGATAACCCAGTGGCATGGACTTCTCATGTGGTTTCCAGTCGTTCTTTCCCTCTGGCACGCGTTCCAGCGTCTTGGGGCTCCCCACCGCTTCGCGATCCAGTTCCGCCAGCAACAACTCCGTAATTTTCATCGCGCTCTCCCCTCCACTCTTGGATGACCTTTGCTGTGCGACAGGGTTCATCCAATTCCGCATCTCGTGCGCGAAGCAATCCACGTCGATTATCCCGCTTAGCGATTTACCGCGAGTTCCGCAACAAGAGATGAGAGGCTCGAATCATCCCCATAGCAGTAGAATTACCTGCTATGGGATCGCCCACGAACATTACATCGCGTCGCGGCTTTCTTCGGATAACCGGGGCCATCGCATGTGCTGCCACGCTGCCTCCCAGAGCCTCCTTCGCTCTTAGATTGCCCAAAGTTTTTCAATTGTCTGACGCCTCAGCCCCAGACTACGTCTTGCACATCGGCGCAACCCCAATCGAAATCGCTCCCAAGCAAATCGTCTCGACCATTACTTACAACGGTCAATTTCCAGGACCACTATTGCGCTTCAAGGAGGGCCAGCCCGTGACGGTCGAAGTGCACAACAACACGGACAGTCCCGAGCAACTGCACTGGCACGGCCAAATGGTTTCCACTGACGTCGATGGTGCTGCGGAAGAAGGCACTCCTTTCATCCCGGCGCGCGGCATGCGCCGCATCGCGTTCACGCCGCGTCCATCCGGTTTCCGTTTCTATCACACCCACAATCGAGCGGGCGCCGATCTCCACGCCGGGCAGTACAGCGGCCAGGTTGGACCCGTGTATATCGAACCAAAGCACGACCCGGGCAGCTACGACAAAGAAATCTTTCTTGTGCTCAAGGAATTTGAGCCAACTTTCAGTCGGGGCGGCGACATGGCCCAGAATTTTCTGGCCCCCTCCGCCAAGTCAAAGGAACTGGAGACGGCGGGCGAATCTTCCATGAAAGCATCGCTCGCGAAGGACATGCCGCACGGCTATGAAGTCGGCTACCGCTATTTCACCATCAACGGCCGCATGCTGGGCCACGGCGAGCCGCTGCGCGTCAAGCGTGGCGAGCGCGTCCTCTTTCACGTGCTGAATGGCAGCGCCACAGAGATTCGCAGCCTGGCATTGCCGGGGCATTCCTTCCAGGTACTCGCCCTCGACGGCAATTCCATCGCGGCGCCCGTGGAAGTCCCGGTGCTCTGGCTCGGAACCGCCGAGCGCATCTCGGCGGTCGTGGAGATGAATCATCCCGGTGTGTGGATCCTCGGCGACCTTGCCGACGATGACCGCGCCCATGGCATGGGCGTCGTCGTGGAATATGCGGGACAGAAGGGCAAGCCGCTCTGGGCGCCGCCGAAGCCGTTTCATTGGAACTATGCCGATTTTGCAAGAAGTGGCGCAACGGCTCCTGCTCCCGACGAAACCTTCGAGATGACCTTCGCAAAAGAGAATGCCGCCGAGGCAGGATTCAACCGCTGGACCATCAACGGGGTCGCGTATCCGATGACTGAGGGAATTGCGCCGGCCTCGTTCCAATTGAAGCGGGGAAAGCGTTACCGCTTGCGGATGCGCAATGCCAGCGACGATATTCATCCCATCCATCTGCACCGCCACAGTTTTGAACTCACCAGGCTTGCGGGAGTATCGTGCGCCGGCGTGCTAAAAGACGTCGTCATGGTTGGTGGCTATCAGGAAATCGAGGTAGATTTCACGGCGGATAATCCCGGCCTCACATTGTTTCATTGCCATCAGCAATTGCACATGGATTTTGGTTTTATGACATTGTTTGATTACGTATAACCGCCAGGGAACGAGGGACTGCGTGACCGAGGACTCATCATCGGCCTGGACCACTCGCGCTGCCAAGGCCATCCTGCTGATTCGCGTCCTCGTTGGCTGGGTGTTCCTTTCAGAAGGCATTCAAAAATTTCTATTCCCGGAAACGCTCGGCGTCGGACGCTTCGTAAAGATCGGCATACCTTGGCCGCATGTCATGGCTCCCTTCGTAGGCACGGTGGAAATCCTCTGCGGCACGCTGATTTTGGTGGGTCTATTAACGAGGGTTGCGGTGATTCCCGTGCTCGGGGTGATCTCCGTCGCGTTGTACTCCACCAAGATCGTCACGTTCGCAAAACTTGGATTCTGGGGCACGCTGCACGAGGCCCGCACCGACGTGAGCATGCTGCTCGCCCTAGTTTTCCTGCTGCTTGTGGGCGGCGGTTCGTGGTCACTCGATGCGGCGTGGCGTTCGCCTCCGATTTCGTTGTGATTGAATTTTCTGATTTCCTCTAGACTGCGAAGAGTGGGTCTCGAAACGCAGGAGAACAAAAAGAGTCGATGGTAATTCTTGGACGCAAATGCTTTTCGCTCATCGCCGCTCTTATCTCGCTGATCGCGTGGTCGCACACAATTAGTTCCGCACAAGCCCCGCTGGAAACCATGCCTGAGCCGCGGCTCACTCTTTCCCAAGTGGTTGAAAAGCTGGTTCAAAAAAATGCGGAACGGGCCAAGGCCCTTGAAAGCTATCGCGGCAAGCGTATCTACCAGCTCGAATACAATGGCTTTCCCAAGCAGCTTCGCGCAGAAATGGTCGTGGAGATGACCTATATCGCTCCAGCCCAAAAAGAATTCAAGATTCTGTCCGAGAGCGGCAGTAAGTGGATCGTCAAACGGGTTCTCAAGCGCTTGACGGACGAGGAGACCGAGGCTCAGGGAGCAGCGACCAGGCTGAGTGTTGAACTCAACTCCCGCAACTACGATTTTACATCGCTCGAAGTTCAGGCCGGCGCCGGCGGCTGTTCCTACCTTCTCGCGATCCAGCCCAAAGTGGCGAGTAAGTTTCTTTACCGTGGCCGAATTTGGGTAGATGACCAGGACTTTGCAGTATGTCGAATCGAAGCCGAACCGGCTAAGAACCCCTCGTTCTGGATCATAAAAACGGAGATCCATCACGACTATCACAAATTCGGGGAATTTTGGCTTCCGGTAAAAAACCAAAGCGTTTCAAACTTGCGCCTCGGAGGTCGCGCCACCCTGACCATCACCTACCAGGATTACCAAATCAATGGCGGCCCAGTCCTGAAAGACAATTCAGCCTCAATCCAGTAATTCAACTCCAAACTAGGGCAGCCACTGCCGCCGCACTGTTTCCAGCCAACTCCTACTGCACCACCGAGAATGTGTCGTGCAAGGTGGCCGTCGAGTTGTTGCCGACCCACACGTCAAAATCGGAAGCTTCTGCCACCCAATCACCTTTGGCAGCGCTCCAGTAGTTTCGCTCCTCGCGACCGATCGTGAAGCTGACCTCCTGTTTTTGACCTGGCAGCAGGGTGACACGACGGAATCCCTTCAACTCCCGAACCGGTCTGGATGCCGATCCGAAACGCTGATGCAGATATAGTTGGACGACCTCATCAGCTGCTCTTGTACCGGTATTCTCAACCGTCACCGTCGCCGCAATCGAGCCATCCAACGGAGAGGTCTTGGCACTTAGGTGAAGGGCGGAAATGGAAAAGGTCGAATAGCTTAAGCCATACCCGAAGGGGTACAGAGGCGAAGTTGAAAGGTCCCAATAGCGAGAGGTGAAGTCGGCGGAATCGTAGGGTTTATGCGAATTAGTGTGCGCGTAATAAATTGGAATCTGCCCAGCGCTGCGCGGCCAGGTGACCGGTAGCTTTCCACCGGGCACGCCATCGCCCGCCAGAAGGTCCGCGACGGCATTCCCGGTTTCCGTGCCCCCGAAATAGCAATCCATGATTGCTGCGATGTGTTCCGCTGCCCAGGAAAGATCGAGCGGTCGTGTGCTGAACAGTAGCAGCACCACTGGCTTCCCCAGCGATTGGATCTTCTCCAGAAGCTCTTGTTGCTTTCCGGGAAGGTTGAGTGACGAACGCGAGGCGTACTCAAAATCCATGACACTCAACTCTCCCAGGGTCATGATCACCACGTCAGAGTTGCCGGCCAGTTTCAGGGCGCTCTTCATCTGGCGATCCGCCTCTTCGGCGCTCCAGGGTTTCTCTAGTTTGGGCCCGATCAGGTCATCGAATGAGGAAGGGAATGTCTTGGCTATCTGCACTCCCTCCACGAATTCCACCTTCGAATCAGGAAACTTTGCGCGGATCCCTTCGAAGACAGAAACGGTATCTTCTTCTTTTGCGGTCAGACTCCAGGGCCCGTTCATGTCACCCTTGCTGTTCCCCAGCGGTCCAATGACTGCGATTCGCTTGACGTTCTTCGCTAGCGGAAGCAGAGCGCCTTCGTTCCGAAGCAAAACAGCAGAACGTGCCGCTGCGGTTCTCGCAGCCTGCCGATGTTTCGCCAGCATTTCGGAATGGGTCTGCTCCGTGGCATCCGCATACGGGTTCTCGAACAGTCCCAGCCGATACTTCGCAGCAAGTATCGGGCGGACCAGGTCATCGAGCTGCGATTCCGTCAGCTGCCTCTCGTCAACGAGCGACTTCATCTGCTCCAGATAGGTTGCGCTCCCCATGTCCATATTTACTCCAGCTGTTGCGCCGCGCCGCGCCGCATCTTTGCCGTTCTCGGCGAATCCTTGCGTGACCAGGTTGCCGACAGCGAAGGCGTCGCTCACTACGAATCCTTTGAAATTTAGCTGCTTCCGGAGAATCTCTTGCAGCAGGTGAACGTTGCCGCTCGCCGGCACGTTGTTCATGTCCATGTAAGCGCTCATGACCGTTCCCGCGCCTGTCTCAACTCCCGCACGAAAGGGAGGCAGATAAATGTTCTGCATCTGCTCTTCCGAAATGTACGCCGCGTCGTAGTCCCTTCCACCTTCCGCGGCCCCATACCCGGCGAAATGTTTTAGGGTCGCCATGAAAAGTCGCGGATTTTCTGGCGTCCCTTGAAAGCCTCGGACCTGCGCCCGTGCCATTGCCGCTCCAAGATAGGGGTCTTCACCTGCTCCTTCGGAGATGCGTCCCCAGCGCGGGTCTCTGGCAATGTCCAACATTGGTGCGAAGGTCCAACGCACGCCGGCGTGGCCCGCCTCCTCGGCGGCAATCGCTTGCGCTTGCTCGGCCATCGATGGGTCCCAGGATGCCGCCGTGGCCAGAGGTACGGGGAATTCTGTGTCAAAGCCGTGAATCACGTCGAAGCCAAAAAGAATCGGTATGTGCAAGCGCTGCTCGGTCATCGCAATTTTCTGCAATCGATTTATTTCCTTTGGATCGGTGAGGAACAGAAATGAGCCGACCTCGCCTCGCCGCACGCGGTCTTCGTAAGGCACCGGATCGATCTTCATACCCGGAATCGGGAGCTTCAAGTAAAAGGGCTGGTTCAGTTGTCCGATCTTCTCCTCAGTGGTCATCCGCTTTAGCAGCGCATTGGCCCGGTCGGTGTCGTCGCTCGAAGTGGGAGCTTGGGCTTGCGCGACTCCGTAAAGAAGCAGAATAATGAGGCTGAATGAAAAATAAATCCGCAACCTGCTCATGGCGTTCTCCTGCACTTTCACCGTTTTGTGGAATCCACGTAGAGCGCTGACCTGCAAGCGGTTTGCTGTCTCTTCAATCTTTTCGATTGGTCGACAACTAACCGAATGCGTACACCAAAGGGTCCGTGGAACTTGCCAGTTTCATTCGAAGAGGTGAACAGCCGACGCCATACGGATGTCCCTCCGACGCTTTGCTGGACACGGAGTCTATCTCAAAATCGTTGCGCCGCGAATCAGCGCCTCGCAAACGCAGTTATCGACGCCCCGTCAGGAACCATCGAAATCCCGAAAGTCAAAACCCAACCGCCCAATAGCACCCCGTCTACGCTGTGCAGCCGCCGGGGAACTATTCGACTAGAATTGCGACGTAGAGCGCCGGCGAAACCATCTCGCATCCACGCCTACCTTTCATCAAAGTTATGGTTTTTCAGAAATGATCGCGCATCCTGCATTTCATAGAAGACTAAATGCACCCGCTCTATAATCGCCGTAACAGCCAAAACTGCTTCGATTGTTTCGGACGCGACACGCGCAGCCTGCTCCCGTGGATAGCAAAAGGCCCCTGTCGAAATGGCCGGAAACGCGATCGAGCGCAGCCCATTATCAGCGGCCAAGGTCAGTGAATTTCGATAACAGGAAGCAAGCATCGCGGCATCAGGCTTGCTTCCTATTCTTACAATGGGCCCTACGGTATGGATTACGTACCGTGCAGTGAGGCGACCTCCTCCAGTTAATATCGCCTCCCCGGTTGGCAAGCCTTTCGGAAAGCGCGTACGGCGGATTTCTCGACATTCTTCCAATATTTGTGGCCCGCCCGCGTGGTGAATCGCGCCGTCAACACCTCCTCCGCCGAGCAGCGTACTGTTTGCGGCGTTGACGAGCACGTCTACATCTTGTTTGGTGATGTCTCCTGTCAATACCCGCACCCGGCCCGACAGAAAACTTTCTAAGATTTCTGATTGGCCCATTACTTAACTTCCTCTCTGCATTCTGTATCGATGAAATCACAAACCCGTGTAAGATTCCCCCATGAAAATCACTCGCCGCTTCTTCGCCGCACTCCTCGTCATCGCCGCGCCGCTCATTGCCTTCTCCGCCGCGCGGACTCCCGCCAAAAACTCCACGCCGTCTCAATATCTCGCCTTCATCGGCACCTACACCGCCAAGACCGACAGCAAAGGCATCTACTCCTTCCGCTTTGACACCGCGACCGGCCAGCTGACCTCCACCGGCCTCGCCGCGCCGGCACAGGATCCCTCCTTCCTCACTATCTCCGCCAATGGAAAATATCTATACGCCGTCAACGAACTCTCCACCTTCGATGGCAAAAGCAGCGGCGCCGTAACTTCCTACTCTCTCGATCGCAGATCGGGAAAACTCACGCAACTCAATCAGCTCCCCACCGGCGGAGCCGATCCCTGCTACGTTTCCCTCGACCGCACCGGCAAATTTCTGCTCGTCGCCAACTATACCGGCGGCAGCGTCGCCACGTTTCCGGTGGCGCCTGACGGCCGCCTCGGCCCCGCCTCCGCTTTCGTTCAACACACCGGCTCCGGCCCCAACAAAGAACGTCAGGAAGGCCCCCACGCGCATTACATCGAAGCTTCCTCCGACAATCGCTTCGTTTTTGTCGTCGACCTCGGCCTCGACGAAGTCGTCATTTACCGCTTCAATTCCGCCACCGGCGCGCTCACTCCCAGCGATCCGCCCTACGCCAATCTCCCTCCTGGCTCCGGCCCCCGACACTTGGCATTTAGTCCCAACCGCAAATTCGCCTACGTCCTCAGCGAAGTAAAATCCACGGTCACCGCCTTCGCCTTTAATCCCAAATCCGCAACATTCACGACTCTTCAAACTCTCCCCACGCTCCCCAAAGATTTCACGGCCCCCAATGACACCGCCGAAATCGTCGTCCATCCCTCCGGAAAATTTCTCTACGCTTCCAACCGCGGCCACGACAGCATCGCCGTCTTCGCCATCGACCCCGCCAAAGGAACACTCACCGCCGCCGGCGACTTCTCCACCCAGGGCAAAACGCCAAGAAATTTCGCACTCGACCCCTCCGGCAATTTCCTCCTCGCCGCCAATCAGGAGTCCAACAACATCGTCGTCTTCCGCATCAACCTCTCCACCGGCGCTCTCACCTCCATCGGCCAACCCGCTCCCGTCCCCGCCCCCGTCGACATCGTCTTCACCTCCGCCAACTAAACATCAGCGCCGCGCCCAACTGATAGTAGGCGCCGTTTTCTCAGCCACGAACTTTGCGCTACCATGCGCTGCATGGCCATGAAACGCGGCGCCAGATTTGTGACCGTAGTCCCGATCGCGGCCGTCATTGCGTTGACAATCATGTTTGCAAACTTGCCTTGGACCTCGTCCCGAATAGTAGGTTTGGTCTTGATGACAACGGGCTTCACCGCGCTCACCGTAGCGCGCATCAATCTCGGAAATTCCTTCTCGGTCACTCCGCAGGCCACCGCACTTGTCACCACCGGAATTTACGCCCGCATACGCAACCCGATTTATGTTTTCTCAACGATCGGCCTTTCGGGCCTGTTCCTCTACATCGATAAGCCAATCCTCCTGCTTCTTCTTTTCCCCTTGATCGCCCTGCAGACTTGGCGCGCTAAAGGGGAGTCCCGCGTCCTCGAGCAAAAATTTGGCGACGCCTATCGCCAATACAAAGCAGCAACATGGTTCTAGTGCGGCTCTTTCGGCTAACAAAAATCGCAGCCGGTCCGTATCACGACCGGATTGGAGTCCCAGCCGTCACTTTCGTTTCTTCCCGCCATTGGAGTACAATCCCGCGCCATGACCAGACGCAAACAACGTAAGCCTGTTCGCCGCTCAATAAAAGCGAAACGAAAATCGCCACGCCCCCGCAAATCATCGCGATCCCGCTCGCAAAAGCCCAGCAAGCTCCCCAAAGACGCTGTCGCCCTCGTCGTCATGATGCACGCCAAGCCCGGCCAGGAGCCACTCCTGCAAGCGGAATTAACCGCCCTCATCCGCCCCACGCGCAAAGAAGAAGGCTGCATCCTCTACGATCTCCACCGCTCCACCGACGTCCCCACCGATTTTTTATTTTATGAAATATGGGCCAGCCGCGAAGCTCACGCCAACCACAAACGCACCCCACATTTCCTCCGCTGGAACGCCCGCAAAGACACACTCCTAGCTGCGCGCGAATCCACCTTCTGGAAAAAAATCTCATAACTCACAATGAGCGACGCGTATCCGCCGCGATCAACAGTTGAACGTAGCTTGTGGGTGCCCACCCTAGGGTTTTGAGGGTGGGGTTTTTAACGTGGAAACGCCCAGCCGTAAGCCTCGAAGCTCCGATCAGTTTTCCGACGGCGCCAAATAATACCCCGGCCGCGCCCGCACCTTCATCCCCGCGCGATCCACACTCACTTTAATCTCGTGATACCCCATGCCGCCCGTCCCCGCAGGCGTATAGCTCAAACTGTACTGCGCGTGCAGCTCCCCGCCAATTTCATCAATCGCCTTCTCAATCGACCGGTCCCGAAACGTGGCCAGGTGCGCCCCGCCCGTCGCCGTCGCCGCCACTTCCAGCGCATGATCCTTCACCTGATTCTCCGCATGCTGCACCGCCCACACCGCCAGCGCCAGCAAATCAATATCCCCATAGCGATTCTCCTCGCTCGTCGGCGTCTGCACCGTCCCCGGCAAGGGAGGCTGCGGAAAAGTCCCCGGCGGCGTCGCCGAAATCCTCCGCTTATCCGGTTTTGCCTGCAACTGCGCGCGCGTCGTCGAAAGCCCTACGCTATAAATCGTGATGTTCGCCAGTTGCGCCTGCCTCAGCACCTCGCCCAGTTTCGTTCCGCTGCCTACGTCCGTCGCTTCCGACAAAATAAACAACACTCTGCGCCGTCCCTCTTTATCCACGCTAGCCTGCGGCCGGCTCGTCAGCATCTCCACTCCCACCGCCATCGCGTCATACAGCCGCGACCCGGACGTCCCTTGCCGCATCCCGCCTATCGTTTTCTCAATCGCCTCGCTGTCCCCGGTAAAATCCTGCAGCTTGTCCACCGAGTCGTTAAATCCCACAATCGCGGCCTCGCCGCTCGGCCCCATCACCGTCTGCGTAAACAAAATCCCCGTCTTGCGAATTTCCGGAAATATCGCATCGATCCGTGAACTGGTCTCGATCAGTATCACCACCGACAGCGGATCCCCGCCCAGGTCGAAGTGCGTAATCTGCTGTGCCACTCCGTTGTCCGCCACCAAAAAGTTCTTAGCATCCAGGTCGTGAACCATCTTCCCGCTCGCGTCCCGCACCGTCACCGGCGTATTCACCAGCGCCACGCGCACCTTCAACCGCGCCCGCACTTCGGGAGGCGCCTGCTGCACCTCCGCCCCCGGTTTAGGCGGAATCGGCCCTTCGGGCGCTTGCGCAAGTCCCGCCGCTCCCGCGCAACTCAGCGCCACCAGCGCCATCCCCCACCGCGCCACCGTCCGCCCGGCCACGAACAATCTCCATCCGCCATGTAACACTCTTCTTACTCTCCGCTTCTTTTGCGTCCCCAGCCAGCACACAATACCAGTAGAGATTAGTAGCGCCGCACTGTCGGTTTCGACGCGCTCGACCCCGCAGTGGTTGCCGCGGCCATCCCCCGTTTTAGAAACAATTAGTCGTACGCATTGGAGAGAGTAAAAGTCATGCCTGCGCGATTACCCAAACTCAAACCCCGCCACGCGCCAAAAGCGCCCCACGAAGATCCCGAATTTCTCCAGAGCACTCCAGCTCGCCCGCTGCGCATCCTCGCCGAATACATTCACCCCTACGTGCAGCTGAAAAAACAGGGCATCGCCGACACCATCGTCATCTTCGGTTCCGCCCGCATTCTTCCGCGCGACCTGGCTCTCGCCCGCTACAATCGCCTGAAAGACACCCCGGCGCACAAAATCAAGCCCGACAATCGCGCAAAACATCGCGCCGCGATTCATCGCGCCAAAAGTTTGTTCGAGATGTCCCGCTACTACGAGGAAGCCCGCCAGCTCTCTCACCGCATCACCGCCTGGTCCATGACTCTCGGCCCGCGCCCGCGCCGTTTCGTCATCTGTTCCGGCGGCGGTCCTGGCATTATGGAAGCAGCCAATCGCGGCGCCACCGAAGCCGGCGGCAAATCCATCGGCCTTTCGATCGAGCTGCCTCACGAGCAATTCGCCAACGCCTACATCAGCCCCGAGCTCAGCTTTAATTTCCACTATTTCTTCATGCGCAAACTCTGGTTCGCGCAAATCGCCAAAGCCCTCATCGTTTTTCCCGGCGGCTTTGGCACTCTCGATGAGCTGATGGAAATGCTCACCCTCATGCAAACGCATAAACTCGCCGAGAACAATATCATCCTCATCTACGGCCGCAAATATTGGGATGAAGTCCTCAATTGGAAAGCTCTCGTCAACCGCGGCACCATCAATGAAAGCGAATTTAAAATGTTGCAGTTCGCCGACACCGTCGACGAAGCCTTCAACCACATCCGCACTGGACTCGAGAAATATCACATGAAAGTTGATTCATTTCTTCAGTCCTGATGCCCAATCGCGCACCAAACGCCTACCACATCGTCTAAGCGCCTCTAGGTGCATCGCTGTATAGCTCCACTCCGCCTCTCAAAAGTACCCTCCCTTGGTCGAGGATTTCCTCACAAGGAGACAACTACATGAACCTGCCGCATTGGACCCATCATCTCGGTAAGGCCGCACTTCTGGCAGCCGCTCTCACGGCCTTTGCCACCATAGGCGCACCCCCCAGCCGCGCCGACCACAACGCTAATTGTCAAAAGCGAATTTCCAAGGCCGATCACAAGCTCCACGAAGCTATCGAGCACCACGGCTACAAGAGCTCCCAGGCCGCGCACGCCCGTGTTGATCTTCGAGAAGCCCGCGAGCACTGCTACACCACCTACCACGAATGGTGGGATGACGATTCGCAGACCTGGCACACCGATCGCGACTGGAAAGATGAAGATCACGAGCACTATCACGAACACCCGTAAAACAAATTGAAGCGCATCGCCAAAAAGGCACAGCCAGTTTCGGCTGTGCCTTTTTTATCTCTTCTCATCGGCGCGACGGGGACGCAAAAAAAAGGGCGCCTATTTCAGGCGCCCGCTGCTGTTTCTTGATTTAAGTGTTATGTCAAGCCGCTCGTCGTGAACTCGCCGCCGTGGCCACCGGAACTTCCGGCAACTCCTCCGAAAACACCGCCTCGAACCGCCGCGTCTCGTCCTGATCGTGCAGCAACACTACCGGCACGACCCGAAACGAACCGTTGCAGCTCCGGCACCGCGTCGCCTCACCCTGCAAATCCTGCAAAAACCCATCCGTGAAATGATACTGCGCGCGCTCGCGCCGGGCGTTCTTCTGGCCTCGCACACCGCAGTGCGGGCAGGTATATTCCACCGTGTCGCGCTGCGGATCGCGGTCCAGAGCGGCCCAGCCCGTTCGGCGCACACCCACTACTTCCACATTACGCCGGTCCATGGCATTGCCCTCCTTGGGATCCACGTCCACATGAGGTGTGATGCGCCAGCCCTCCACTTTGTTACAGCCACGATTACAGCCACGCAATTGACTCAATAAAAGCCACTTACGTAGCATTCGCCCCTTTTAGGGCCCGGACCCGATGTTGGGGGAAGGTTCGCGGGTGCCCCAGACGCCGAATTTGCGTACGGGATTTTGCAAAGGCGCGAACGGCAGTCGTCCGTCACAAAGAGGGAGCGTCGCATCCTTTGCGCCTTTCAAAGGGTGCGGTCTTTGACTTTGGTTTTTGGGTCTCCGCTTTTGACCTTTGCTTTCCGTTGGTTTGGCAACCATCTCCGCCAAACCGCCCAAACCTGTCATTCCGACCGAAGCGACGCGACGCATTTTCTTCTCCTTCGCTCCTGCGAAGGAGTCGCGTCGCGCAGCGGAGGAATCTCTCTTCGATTGATCGCGTGGGCCTTCTCGTTTTTTTTCCGCTGTTCTTCGCAACACCAAGCCCATCACCCGGGAACTTCCCCCCATCCACGGTGTCCAACAAAGTGAGGCACGCGCGAGCCTCACATCCCTGCGAGCGCGGCGCCGGCCTAACTGAAACAGCTAGTCAGTAAAACCGGCGCCGCCAATTCCACAACTTCGCATTTTCAAAGGAGGCCCGTGGTGTCTTCAAATTCAAACTCAAACGCCAAAGAAAATTCCCAAGAAGAAAATCTCGGATCCTTAAGCTCCTGCCTCGTCGAAGGCGACCCCGCTCAAATCACCCGCAACCGCCGCCTGCGCCGCCGCTCCCTGCTACTCTCCGTCATCCTCCAGTTCGCAGTTCTCACCGCATTAGTCCTCGTCCCACTCTTGTCAAAAACCGAACCGCTCCCCGTCGGCATCGTCATGCCCATGCCGCCCTACCATCGCCCCGCCAGCCCCGCCCATCCCACTCAACGTCCACTCCCGAATGCGCCAACACGCAGACTCAGTATCTGCCTCACCTGTCCACCAGCACTGCCGCCCCCCAACACCAACTCGAATACTTCAGCACAAACTATCCAAGAACCAACCGGCGTTGACCCTGTTAATCTGAGCCCGGAGTGCCCCGGCTGCATCCCACTCGACACCGCTCATCCACAACCCGCCATCCCGCGCCGTCCCACACCCCGCATCGTACACGTAACTCATATTGATCCCGCGTTGCTCATTCAACGCGTCGAGCCTGCTTACCCGCCGCTCGCCCGCCAAATCCGCCGCGAGGGCACCGTCGAACTCCACGCCATCATCGCCAACGACGGCTCAATCCGTTCTCTTCAAGTCGTGGAAGGTGACGCCTTCTTCTATCAATCGGCCCTCGATGCCGTGCGCCAGTGGCGCTACAAACCCACCTTCCTCAACGGTCTCCCCGTCGAAGTCGACACTCACATCACCGTAATCTACAAACTGAACCACTAAGATCGGTTTTTGGGGTTTTGATTTTTGACGGGTGCAACAGTCGAAGGGTTAAGAGGGGGTGCCGCATCCTTTGCGCTTTTCAAAGGGTGCGGTTTTTGAATTAGGGTTTTCTCGTTTTTGGCTTTTTAACCTTGAGTCTTAATGCCCTTCGCAACCACTCAACCAATAACCCGCTTTGTGGGTCGCGCCTTCAGGCGCGACATTAGCAATCGAACATGAAAGGGCTTCAGCCCCTGAAGCCGCCGCCCCTACAACAACTCCTCCCCCGAATACCTGGCCACCGCTTCCCGCGCCCCATCCCGAATCCGAATCAAATCATGCCAGTCCGCCACCGTCCCACCATCCGTCTTCCGCGGAAAAATCGGAGCCGACAAAGTAATCGTCACATCCGAAGGTCTCGGCAAAAACGCTCCATCCGGCAAAAACTCCCGCGTCCCGCGCAACGACACCGGGATCACCGGCGCGCCAGTCTCCACAGCCGCCTTAAAGGCCCCCAGCTGAAATTGCCGCACTCCCGGCTCCCGCGTAAACGTCCCCTCCGGAAAAACAAACACCGACTCGCCTTTCCGCAGAAAATCTTCCATCTCTTCCGCCTGGTGCAGGCGCGACCCCGCGTCCGTGCGGTCAAACGACAAATGCCCCATCTGCCGCAAAAACGTTCCGATAAACGGCATGCTGGCCACTTCCATCTTGGCCACGAACCGGTAGGGCACTCCCAGCCCCAGCATCAGCGCCAGCACATCGAAATAACTCGTATGGTTCGACGCGTAAATTTTTGTGCCCGGCGTTTCCATATACTCTTTGCCCGTCACCGTCACTTTGCATCCGATCAGAAAAAACAAAATCTTCAACGCCCCGTTCGTAAACCGCCCCGCCGCCTTATGATCCGTGAACAGCTGCACGATCATCCACGTCGGCACAATCCACAGAGAGAACACCACTACAAAGTAAACGCCGTACATCACCTCCAGCCCGCGCTTCACTCCGCGCACAATCCCGCGTCCTGTCGCGCTCAACGCCCCGCCCGCTCCCAGCCGCGCGATTTGCAGCCACGCCGGCGCCTTTCCCGCCGTCAGATTCCCCGTCAGATACAACTGTTTGGTCTCCTCGCGCCGCAATTTCCCGCTGGAAGTCTTCGGAATGCTACCCAGCGGAACCAATTCCACACGGTCCGGCGGTAATCCCAACCCGCGCGATACCTCCTGCGTCACCGCGGCCGCCATCGCGGAGCGCTTCGCCGCATCCGCTTCACGCGACTCCGCGACCACCACCATTTTTTCCGTTCCGCTGGCCTGGTCCTTCATTCCAAACGCCACCACGCATCCTTTGCGAATCCCCTCCACCCTCGCGGCCAACTCTTCCACTTCGTGCGGATACAAATTCCGTCCGCCCTTGATGATGATGTCCTTCACTCGCCCGGTCACATACAGTTCGCCATCCGCCAAATACGCCCGGTCGCCAGAATTTACCCACGCGTATTCCCCGTCCCGCGCAGTCCCGGCGGGAAACAACGCCGCTGTTGCCGCTTTGTTCTGGTAGTAGCCCGAAGTCGCCGACGGCCCGCGGAACCACAGAAACCCTTCCGAGCGTTCCGCCACTTCCGCTCCCGCATCATTCACCACTCGAATTTCGTGCCGTGGTATCGCCTTTCCCGCCGAAACAAACGCAATCGCATTTTCATTTCCCGCCTGCGCAACAACTGCTCGCCCTTCCGAGGCGAACACTTCTCGCTCGATGCGGTCCACCACCGGCCCGCGTCCCATCGGCGGCACAGTCACCGCCAGCGAAGCCTCCGCCAATCCATAAACAGGCAGCAGCGCCTCTCTGCGAAATCCATATTTCTCAAATCGCGCTGCAAATCGTTCCAGCGTTCCCGGATTCACCGGCTCCGCTCCGTTCATGGCAATGCGCCACGAACTCAAGTCCAGCCCCTCAAGATCTTTGTCCGCGATTTTTCTCACGCACAGCTCGTACGCGAAATTAGGAGCCGTGCTCATCGTCGCGCGGTGATTGTGGATCGCCCGCAACCATCGCTCCGGCCGCGTCAAAAACGCGATCGGCGACATCACCGCCAACGGTATCCCGTAATACAGCAGCGTCAACCACGCCCCGATCAATCCCATGTCGTGGTACAAAGGCAGCCAGCTAACCCCCGCATCCTGCGGCCCCATCTGCACGGCCTCACCAATGGATCGGATATTCGCCAGTAGATTTGCATGCGTCAGCACCACTCCCTTGGGATCGCCCGTCGATCCCGAAGTGTATTGCAGCAGTGCAATATCGTTTCCCGTTCGCGCCCGCATCCCGCTCAAATGCACCGGCCGCACGCCCGGCGAAGGCGCGGGGGCTTTATCCGCGGCCTCAATTAATCTTTCCGCATCCGCCACCGCCAGCAGCGAACTCACCCGCGGTTTCAGCAATTTCGCCACCGCTTCTGCGCGCCGGAACGTCAGCAGCAAAACCACTCCCGCGTTATTCAGAATCGCCGACTGCCGCGCCGCATATTCCTCAATCCTATCTGCGCGAAACGGCGGATAAATTGGAACCGGAATCGCCCCGGCCAGCAAAATCCCCGCGTACGAAACAAAAAATGCCCGCGAGGTCGGCAGCATCAGCGCCACCCGGCTCCCCGCGCTCACTCCTCGACGCGCCAACTCCGCCGCGCAACGCTCCGCCGCGGCATGCAGCTCGCCAAACGTCAGAGTTACGTTCTTGTCTTCCCCCTCCACGTCCTCCGTAATTTCCAGGTGCGCCCGCTCCGTATCATGCGCCGCGCGATAACGCAACACATCCACCAGCGTCTCCGCCGTCAAAATCCCGATTTCTTCCGCTTTGCGGTGAAGCTGCTGCACCTTAACGGAAGCCCGCAACGCCGAAGTCCCCGCCGCGTCCGCCACGTTTTCAGGCGCGTTCATCTCCGGCGCATTCAACACCGCCGCAACAAGATCATCCGGCGTATTCGCCTCCGTAGCATCCTGATCGGCAATGCGCACTCCGAACGCATTCTCCAGCCGCGCCATCAATTCCACGCGCTCCAGGCTCCCCAACCCCAGGTCGCGCTCCAAATGCGACGACCCGCCCAGCATCGCCATCGCGCCCGCGCTCCCCAATTCCTGCAACAACGCGCGAATCTCCTCAATCACGCGTTCGCGCACCATCGACCGTTCGAATTGTGCCGACGTCGCCGCCACCAAATTCACGTGTCTATCGAATTTCAGTCAAACCCGCGCCCGTCTGCCTTGTTCACGTCCGGGCGCACATTGCACCATCCAAGGGGGGGTGCCGCATCCTTTGCGCTTTTCAAGCGGAGCGGGCCGACGCCTTTTCCTCTCGTTCGCTCGTGCGAACGAGTCGGCTTGCGCGGTCGAGGAATCTCTCTTCGATCTGTCGCGCAAGCCACTCACCCATCCCTCTACGCCCTCTTCGCCTTCGCCCCCGCATAACCCTTCGGCATCAACGTAGTCGCCAAATCCACTCCCGAAAGATCCACGCCCTCCAAATCCGTCTCCCGCAAAATCGCCACACCCATATCCGCCCCGGCAAACTTCGCCCCGCGAATATTCGCCAGCCGAAAATTCGCATTCCTAAGAATCGCCTTCTCAAAATTCACACCCGACAAATCACACCTAAAAAACTCGATCCCGCTCGCCTGGGCCTCCGACAAATCAGCCCCCGGCAAAATCGCCTCGGTCAAATCCGAACTCCGCAAGTCCACCTTATGCATCCGCGCGCCCGACAAATCCGCCCCCGGCAGCTTCGTCTTCCGCAAATCGCTGCCTGCGAGATTGGCCTCCCGCAAAATCGCCCCGCTCAAATTTGCCCCGCTCAAATCCGCTCCAGACAGCTCCGCCCCCGCCAGATCCGCGCGCACCCCGCCGTCATGCCCGCGAAAAAATCGCTCGTGCGCCTCCAGGATCTCCGTCAATTTCTTCCCCTTGTGCGTGATGCTCTTCGTCTTCTTCAGTCCCATATACCCTTGGCCCTCGCTTGCCTGTCTATCGCGCAACGCTCGCGCAAAGCGCCTCTGCTTACCCAGCCAGCTTGCGCCCTGCCACTCAAGACTCTACCGAAATCCCCTCTTTTACGGTACTCCCGGGCCGCCTCCGGAGCCCTCCGTCTCCATCACTGTGCTAACGTGAACTCTATCGTGCGCCGTCTCTCACTTCTAGCCGCCTTCACCGTCGCATCCTTTCTCTCCGTCCCCACCTTCGCGCAAACGACCCAGCGCGAAGACGAAATCGTCGCCAGCCTCGCCGGCGGCCGCATCATTATTCAAGTCGCCCGCGATGACGTCATCGTCTTCGCCGCCATCGACCAGCCCATCGAAGCCAATTCCGTCCCGCCCCGCCTTTTGCAGCTTGACGCCGGCCACGTCGGCATCATCCTCGGCGCCACCGAGTGGCAAGTCCCCGCCGCCCCCACGCCCGTCCGCCTCGACCGCGATTTCCAGGCTATTCCCCGCACCCCCAACCAGCACTACGACCAGTTCCCCGACGCAGCCGCTCCCGACCTCGAAACTATCGGCGTCGCTTTCCTCGAAAAACTCCGCCCCCTCGTCTCCCAGCTCCATCACAAGCTCGATTTTCCTCCCGACGAGCCGCTCTTCCAGCTCATCATCATCGGCTTCGCGCACGATTACGGCCCCGAAGTCTGGCAGGTCGAATACCGCATTGAACAGCAGCAAATTGCCGCCCGCGGCGAGTATTGGCAAACGCGCATTCTCCGCCCGCGCTTCACCCAACTCTACCCGCCCGAAGGCGGCAAGCACGGCCCGCACACCCTCATCGAGCTCCGCTATCCAGCCGAGTCCGCCGCGCCCGCATCCGCGAAAAAGAACAACGACCCGCCTCTCCTCGCCCTCATCCAGGGAGGCGACCCCGCCATCGCCCGGCTGCGCTCCAGCGACCAGCGTTTCGCCAAAGACCTCGACAGCATCGAAAAGGGCCAGGCCCAGAAAGTCCCCTCCGCCGACGCCGCCGATTTTCTGCGCGCCGCTCTCCCGCTCATCTCCGGCGGCCACAAATTTTTTCTTGGCACTATGGAAGAACAACACGGTTTCGAATGGATCGTCCCGCCCGATGAACCCGTGGAAAAAACCGACGACAAATCGCGCCCGCCCAGCGCCCCATCACTCCGCCGCAAACCAAATCCATAAAGCCTGAATTGACTGCCGCAGCCGGCTAGTCTCCCGCCGCACGCACACTCGCATGCGCCCCAATATCTTTCCGGTAGTGCGCGCCCTCAAACTTAATTTTCCCCGCGGCCTCATACGCGCTCGCCAGCGCCTCATCCAGCGAAGTCCCCGCCGCCGTCACTCCCAGCACCCGCCCGCCGCTAGTCACAATTTTCTCCCCATCGCGTTTCGTTCCCGCGTGCAGCACTTTCACGCCGCGCACTTCTCCCGCCTCGCGCAATCCGCTGATCACCTTCCCAGTCTCGAATTTCCCCGGATAGCCCCCCGAAGCCATCACCACGCAAACGCTCGCCCCCGCTTTCCATTTCAATTTCGCCGCGTCCACCCGCCGCGCCGCCACATCCGCCAGCACTTCCGCCAGATCAAAATCCATGCGCGCCACAATCGCCTGCGTCTCCGGATCGCCCAGCCGGCAATTAAATTCCAGCACCTTCGGCCCGCTCTTCGTCAGCATCACGCCGATATACAAAAATCCCTGGTAGCGAATCCCGTCGGCCGCCAGCCCATGCAAAGTCGGTTCCACAATTTTCGCCACAATCGTTTCGCGCAGCGCCTCCGGCAAAAGCTCGTCGTTCGAATACGCCCCCATCCCGCCGGTATTCGGCCCCGCATTCCCGTCAAATACCCTCTTGTGATCTCGCGTAGGCGCGAGCGCGGCAAACCGCTCTCCATCCGTCAAAATAATAAATGACAGCTCCTCGCCCTCCAGCGTTTCTTCCAGCAGAATCCGCGCCCCGCCCTCGCCCAATTCCCGTTTCTCCATCACCCGCGCAATAAAACCCTTCGCCGCCGCCTCATCCGGCGCCAGAAAAACACCTTTCCCCGCGCACAATCCATCTGCCTTGATCACCACCGGCCACTTCACCCCGCGCAACGCCGCGTACGCCTCGCTCGCCGATTCGAACGCCCCATACATCTCCGCCGTCGCGATATTGTGCCGCGCCACAAACTCCTTCGAAAAAATCTTGCTCCCTTCCAGTTGCGCCGCCGCTTGCGTCGGACCCACAATCGCCCACTTCCGCATCGCGAACGCGTCCGCAATCCCGTTCACCAGCGGCAATTCCGGCCCCACCACCGTCAGATCCGGCTGAATCTTCTCGGCCAGCGGCACCAGCCCCGCCACATCGCCCGCCTCCACGGCCACGCATTCCGCTTCCGCCGCAATCCCGGCATTCCCCGGCGCGCACCAGATTTTTTCTACCTTTGGACTCTGCTTCAATCTCCACGCCAGCGCGTGCTCCCGCCCGCCTCCGCCAATCAACAACACCTTCATGCCCGCACCCTCATTTCCCGCATTCGCACACACCAATTTCCATCGCCATTATAGACGCAAATCCAAAACCATAATTTTTCTGTAGGGAATTTATCCGTGCAAACTCAAAGAAGAAAAAACGCGCTGCGACTTACGCTCGCCCCAGCGCCCGAATCGGTATCGTCACTCCCGACGTCGCATCCGACGACGCCAGCATGTGGCATCTCCCGTCAAAAATCCCACCCGGATCCACCACCATGCACGGCGAGTGCACTTCGCCGGTCACCACGCCCTTGGCCTGAATCTCCACCCGCCCCTTCGCAAAAATCACGCCGTCAAACCGCCCCGCAATCACCACGCGGTTCCCTTCGATCTGTCCTTCGACCTTCGCGCCTTCCCCCAAAATCACCGTCTGCTCCGAAATAATGTTCCCCTTCACGTTCCCGTTGATGCGAAACGTCCCGGTCAGTTGCAGCGTGCCTTCTAAAGTCACGCCCTGATCGATAAATCCGGTCCATTCTTCCGTTACATTATTCTTCGCCGAACTGGGCCATTTCCAGGCCATAAAAGCCCCCTGGGAGAGACTCTTCTACTTTAGCCTTGCGCAGGCGCAAGTCAACGCGACTCCCGCCCAGGTTGTCGAATGCACCGCCTGACCCACCGGCCAGTCCCCCAGCTCACCAACGCGAGCGCAACAGTCAATCATCAAGAGGGGGTGCCGCATCCTTTGTGACTTTCAAAGGGTGCGGTCTTTGAATTTGGTTTTTCCGTGTTCGCTTCTGAACTTTTTTTCTGCCCCTCGCCTCTAGCTTCTCACCGGCACCAACTCCCACAACCGCCCATGGCGCAAATACAACCCTCCCCAGACCATCGCCCCCATATAAACCGGAAACAAAATGTGACTGAATAACGGCGCACCAATCCGCAAATTCGTCGCCACCGCTCCACCAAGATAACCAGTCAACAAAATCGCGCCCAAAACCGCAGTCTGCGGAATCACATACACGACCGTGCAGACCAGCAGCAGCGCCCCAATCGTCACCGAAAGATCCGGCGAGTATCCCAGCTGCTTAAAAGCATCCAGCAGCATCGGTAATCTCACTAATTTCATGGTGCTGTCGAGCACTAGAAACAGCACAACAAAAGTGCTGATCGCGCGTCCCGCCCAGATCATTTTCTTCGATGGCGCCACCACCTGGTTCTCGCCCACCATGAACTTCCCCTTTGGCCAAGATCCTACCCGCCCGCTATCGCTCCAATAATCAGCAACGGTTCTTTTCCCGTCGCCACCGCCTCCGGCAACGGCGCATCCGGCGATTCATGCGAAAGATCCTCCTCGCAAGCAAAAAAACGCAAAAACGGCCGCCGCTGCTGCGTCACATATTCGCGAATCGTCCCCTGCAGCATCGGAAACCGTGCTTCCAGCGCGTCCAGCACCGATCGCACCGTCACCGGCCCCTGCACTTCCAGCTGCACTTCGCCCTGGCAGGCGGACAGCGTCCGCAAATGCGCCGGCAGCACCACCCGTATCATGTAAGCGTCTGCACTTCCACCGACAGCACCGCCGGCAAATCCCTCACGATGGGCGTCCAGTTATCTCCCGCATCCTTCGACGCGTACACCTGTCCCCCCGTCGTTCCAAAATAAATCCCGCAGGAATCCAAAGTGTCCACCGCCATCGCATCCCGCAGCACGTTCACGTAACAATCGCTCTGCGGCAACCCGCGCGTCAGCGCTTCCCATTCATTCCCGCCCGTTTTGCTTCGGAACACCTGCAGCTTCCCGTCCAGCGGGTAGTGCTCGGAATCGCTCTTGATCGGCACCACGTAAATCGTCTCTGGCTCGTGCGCATGTACATCGATCGCAAATCCAAAGTCCGTCGGCAGATTCCCGCTCACTTCCGTCCAAGAATCCCCGGCGTTATCCGTGCGCATCACGTCCCAGTGTTTCTGCATGAACAGCACATTCGGCCGCGATTTGTGCATCGTAATGTGATGAACGCAATGCCCTACCTCCGCCTCCGGGTCCGGAATATATTGCGATTTCAGTCCGCGATTGATGGGCTGCCACGTTTTGCCGCCGTCATCCGTTCGAAACGCCCCCGCCGCGGAAATCGCGATAAAAATTCGTTGCGGATTCTTGGGATCCAGAATAATCGTGTGCAGGCACATTCCTCCCGCGCCCGGTTGCCACTTCGGCCCCGACCCGTGCTTACGCAGCCCGGAAAGTTCTTCCCAGTTCTGTCCTGCGTCTGTCGAGCGAAATAAAGCCGCGTCTTCCGCCCCCGCGTAAACCGTGTCCGGATCCGTCAACGACGGCTCCAAATGCCACACCCGCTTGAATTCCCACGGATGCGCCGTGCCGTCATACCACTGGTGTGTGCCCGGCACCCCGTCATACACAAATTTATTTCCAACCGGCGCCCAGGTTTTCCCTCCATCGTCCGAGCGTTGAATCATCTGGCCGAACCACCCGCTGCATTGCGACGCGTACAGCCGGTTGGGATCCACCGGCGAGCCCTTCACATGAAACAATTCCCAGCCCGCAAAATGCGGCCCGCTGATGTTCCACTTCTCCCGCTTTCCATCGGAACTCAGCACAAACGCTCCTTTGCGCGTGCCTACCAGAACCCGTACTCCGCTCATCTCATCCTCCGGACGCCTGACCTCAAATGTATAACGCACGACAGTCTGCATATATTACTTGCAAATTGCAAGTTAAAATGCCATCCTTATTCATGCCCACCAGCAGCCCTCGCCTGCAGCGCCCTCCCGCGCCGCGCTCCGGTCGGCGACACACCACATCCTTATCATGGCGCTCCCTGTGCCCCTTGAATGCCTCCGTTGAAATCCTGGGTGATCGCTGGTCCTTATTGATTGTTCGCGACATGATGCTGCGGGGATTCAACAGCTACAAGCAGTTTCTGGATTCCTACGAAGGAATTGCCACCAATATCCTGGCCGACCGCCTGGCCAAGCTCGAAGCCAACACAATTATCGTCCGCCAGCCCGACCCCGCCGACGGCCGCAAAATAATCTACCGCCTCACCGCCAAAGGAATGGACCTGGCCCCGGTCCTCACCGAAATGGTCCTCTGGGCCGCCGCCCACGAAAAAGTAGAAAACCAGTCCCTCATCCGCCAAATCCAAAAAGACAAACCCAAATTCCTAGCCGCCATACGCCACCGCTGGACGGCCACCTCGTAAGAATTAGTCTGCGACGACAAACTCGGCCAGGCTGCCAAAAGCTTTAGTCTCAAGAGGGGGTGCCGCATCCTTTGCGGTTTTCAAAGTGTGCGGTCTTTGACTCTGATTTTCGTATGGTTCTGCAACCACTTAAGTCAACCCACCTGCATGTGTCATCTCGACCTGAGCGGCCGGCCTCTATCCTCACCCGCGAAGCGACCGGCCGGCTGCGCAGCGGAGGGTTCTCTCTTCGATGGATCGCGCAAGCCACCGAGGTTCGTCTACGAGTAAGTCCTGTCGGCCCCTACTTCATCAACTGATCGTACAACCTCATCAAATGCGGCTCATCATAAAACTCAATAATCAACTGCCCCGGATGCGTCTTGGTATGAGGCCGTAACATCACCTTCGTCCCCAGGCTCCGCTGCAACTCATCAATCGCCGACCGCGTATTCGGATCCGTCTGCTCCACCGAAGCCGCCGCCCGCGCGCGCGACCGTCGCGATGCCAGCCGCTCAATCTGCCGTACGGTCAATCCTCCGCGCGCAGCCCGGTGCGCGTAACGCATTCTCAATGGCGACTCCGCCACCGACAGCAAAGCGCGCCCATGCCCAGCGGTCAGCTTCCCTTCTTCAATCCATTCCTGAATCGTCGACTCCAGCTTCAGCAATCGTATCGAGTTCGCCACGGTAGTGCGATCCTTGCCGGTGCGCTCCGCCACCATTTCCGGCGTCATCTGAAATTCGGTGATCAATCGATCGAACGCCCGCGCCGCTTCAATCGCATTCAGATCTTCACGCTGTATGTTTTCCACCAGCGTCATTTCCAGCGCCAGCTCATCCGGCACTTCCCGCACAATGGCCGGCACCTTCGTCAGTCCCGCCAGTTGCGCAGCCCGCCATCTCCGTTCGCCGGCGATCAATTCATAGCGGTCTCCAATCGGGCGCAACAGCAGCGGCTGAATAATCCCGCTCGCCAAAATCGAGCGCGAAAGTTCCTCCAATGCTGCTTCCCGAAATGTTGTTCGTGGCTGGTGCGGGCTTGGTTCAATCAGGTCAATATCAACATGCAGCGTTTGCCCCGAATCTCTTGCGGGCGCAACCGCCGCCCCACTCGACGTCGTCGCTTGTGCTTGATCGATCTGCCCTGGAGTAACTTGAGGTGGAATCTGTGGCTCAGGCTCCCGAATGAGCGCTCCGAGCCCCCTTCCCAACGCGTTTCTCGTCATTGGCTATTACCTCCTGCGCAAGTTGTGTATAACCCTCGGCCCCTTTGCTGTGTATGTCATAGAATATAATAGGCTTACCAAAACTAGGGGCTTCCGCCAGGCGCACGTTTCTGGAAATCACCGCTTGAAATACCTGGGTCCCAAAAAAGCTGCGTAAATCCGTAGCCACTTGCCTCGACAAAGTAGTCCGCTCATCAAACATAGTCAGCAAAATGCCCTCAATCTCCAATTTCTGATTCAGCGTTCGACGAATCCTCATCAGCGTATCGAGGAGCTCCGAAACGCCTTCCAAAGCCAAGTACTCGCACTGGATCGGTACCAGCACCGAGCTCGCACAGACCAGCGCATTCAAGGTCAAAAGATCCAAAGCCGGTGGACAATCCAGCACCACAAACCGATACCGGTCCTGGAAACCACGGAGTGCCGCTTGCAGTTTGTATTCGCGATTTTCCGCCGTAACCAGTTCCACCGCCGCGCCAGCCAAGTTTTTGTCCGCAGGAATTACATCCAGCCCGTCGACTTGCGATTTTTGAACGATTTTGTCGAATGGCTCGCCAAGAATCAGCGAATGATAGAGAGTTTTGCGCGCAGGATCCTTTGCAAAACCGATAGCTGCGGTAGCATTTGCCTGAGAATCGCAATCGACGAGGAGAGTAGGTTGTTCAGAAGCCGCTAGACATGCGGCCAAATTCACGGCGGTGGTCGTCTTTCCGACTCCGCCTTTTTGGTTTGCACAAGCGATAATTCGCGCCAAATGTTTCCCCACGCGAAATTTAACAAAGCCCATCCCCACTTGCAACAATATTCACGCCAAATTGCCATTTTCCGCTCATTGTTTCACGTGAAACGCCAAAATGTCGGCGCGCCGACTTCCGTCTAGTCCAATGCGGCGGCCTATACCTTTTTCGTTCGATTCGAACGGCACTCATTTGAACGACCGAGGATTCGAACGGGATCCGGTCATGTGGGGGTCCGGTGACGTGTTCCACGTGAAACACCCTATCGGCTAGATCTGAATTTTGCTGTTCCACGTGAAACAGGCGAACTGTTGACGAACCGACTTCTGAATGATCGGGGGGCCTGTTCCACGTGAAACAGAGATTTCGAGGTTCCTAGAAGATTTGGTTCAAAGATGCCTGTTTCACGTGAAACAAGCAACTACTCGATAGGGAGTTCTAAGAGTGCCGTTCGGGCTGTTTCACCCAGAATGTCTGTTCCACGTGAAACGGCGACCGGTGGCAGACCGCCCGAATAGTCTGTTTCCATGTGAAACACGAATTGTCGCCGCTCCGAAGACTAAGGGCTCTGGCGGTCTGTTTCACGTGAAACAAATCCATCGAAGCCAGCCCAAAACCTCGTTCCACGTGAAACACGACGAGCCATTCACGTAAAATACTCAAAAATGTCGACTTTCCGACATTTCACGCCTCTATCCTTTTCCATGACTGCCCAAATAATGCCGTTTCACGTGGAACCAACACAACGGTAGGGGATTGGCTGTTCCACGTGAAACAGAGTCTTAGTTTCTGCAAGAGAACTAAAAAATGTCGCCGAGTCGACCTCCGAGGGCTGTAAATCGCTATTTTACGTGAAACTGGTGGCCGACAAGGACGCAGAAAGCGTGTGTTCCACGTGAAACAGGCAAAATGTCGTCGCGCCGACAACCACGCCACTTAAGCCTTGGCCCCGACCTTCTCCCCAACCAAAATCACCCGCCGCAACGACTGCGGCACCGCAATCGGCGCCCTCCACGACCAGCCACCTACCCGCTGAACTTCCGCCACATCCCGCTCCCCGAGCCACAGCACCACCTGCTTAGCGTCGACCTTTGCCGATCCCGCCCAGTCCAGGAACGTCGCAAACTCCCCCAGCGCCCGGGCGCACGCAAAATCCAGCGGTGTGATCTCCTCGCCGAGTTCCTCATACCGGCTGACCAGCACTTGCACATTGACAAGCCCCAACGCTCGAACCACCTCGGCCAAAAATGTTGCCTTCTTCACGCTCGACTCCACCAGGATCACCTGAGCATCCGGCAACAAAATCTTCAAAGCCAGCCCTGGAAACCCGCCACCCGTCCCAAGGTCGGCAAGTCGACTTCTGCTCATGTCCACAACCTGCGCAGCCATCATGCTCTCGCAAAAATGCCGGTAAAGAATGTCCTGGGGATCCCGAATGGCCGTCAGGTTCACTTTCTCATTCCAGGTCAATAACAATTTTATGTACTCGCGAATCTGATCGATCTGGTTCTCGTCCGCCTCGATTTCAAATTCGCTCAAAGCTTTCCTAACGGTAGATGCGGACGGAGGCTGAATCAAAGACATGGAGGGCGGGTCTCCTCATGTAAGAAAAAATTTGGTGTGCGTGCTGCCGCATGAAAACACATCCGCAAAATTCCCGCAACCAATTCAAATTCTTTCACGGACGCGGTGTATCCGGAATGAATGATTGTTACCAATCGCGGCTCTGCATCCTTATAATGGCAAGCCTCTTCACGAGAGGTGACGATTGGCTTCCGCACTGAAACTCACCGCCATGGCCAAAGCCGCCGGGTGCGCAGCGAAACTGAATCCCGCCACACTCGAAGCCGTCCTCAGAAAGCTTCCGCGCCAGACCAATCCAAACGTCCTGGTCGGCTTTGACACCAATGACGACGCCGGCGTGTACCTCCTCAACAAAGATCTCGCCCTGGTACAGACCGTCGATTTCTTCACGCCCATCGTCGACGATCCATTTCTATTCGGACAGATCGCCGCGGCCAACGCCCTGAGTGACGTCTACGCCATGGGCGGCCAGCCAATTTCGTCGCTGTCCATCGTCGGTTTCCCGGACCACGCCGATCCCGAAATTCTCGAGCAGATTATTCGCGGCGGCCTCTCAAAAATGAATGAAGCCAATTGCAGCGTCCTCGGCGGCCACTCCATCCGCACCGAAGACATGCTCTTCGGCTACGCGGTCACCGGAACGATTCATCCACAAAAAATCTGGCGCAACGTGGGAGCCCAGTCAGGCGACACACTAATTTTCACCAAGCCCGTCGGCACTGGCGTAATCACCACCGCGCTGAAAAAGGACCAAGCCACGTCGCAATCCCTGCAAGCCGCTGTCGCTGCGATGACCACCCTCAATCGCCCCACCACCGCCGCGCTGCTGGAGCTGGCCGCCAAAGTAAATGCGGGCAGCGCGGGCGAGGCGTCGCCAATTCACGCAGTCACCGACGTGACCGGCTTCGGCGTACTGGGGCATGCCCGCGAGATGGCGCTAGGCGATGCGTCCCGCAGCATCGCATCCACATCATTCGAGTTGAATCACTCCGCATTCAACTATCTTCCAGGAGCTGTCGACGCCGCGCGCGCCGGCCATCTCTCGGGAGGACTGAAAAACAATCGCGCTTTCGTAGCCGATTGCGCGGCCTTTGCGGAAAATGTGCCGAAGGAGTTTCAGGATCTGCTCTTCGATCCGCAAACATCCGGCGGCCTGCTCGTCGCCATCGCTCCGGAATATGCATCCGACTGCATCGCAACGCTGGCGCGCCACGGCGTCGAAGCCCGCCAAATCGGCCACGTCGTCGCCAAGCGCTCGCCGCTACTGCTTGTGAAATGATCTTTACCATTTGATTGCCAAATAAATCAGTCACCCCAAAATTCATGGACACCATCACCCACGGAATCGCCGGAGCCTTGATCGGAAAGGCGCTGTTCAATGGCGACGATTTGTTTGCGATGCGTCCCATGAATCGGCGGCGCATCGTGACGTGGTCGGCGATGCTGGGCGCGATTTTTCCGGACGCCGACACTTTCCGCGACATGCTGTCGCACAACGAGCTGCTGGTGATCACCGGGCATCGCAGCATTACGCATTCGCTGCTCTGCTTGCCTGTTTGGGCCCTGCTGCTCGCGGCGCTCACTCGTTGGATTGTGCACTGGAGAAAATGGGATGCGCCATCGTTTGCCGCGCTGACGGGACTCTACGCCGTCGGAATTCTGAGCCACATTTTGATGGACCTGATCACCAGTTTTGGAACCATGGTGTGGTCGCCGCTGGAATGGTCGCGGCCGGCATGGGATTTAATTTTCATCGTGGATTTCACGTTTACCGGGATTTTGCTGCTGCCGCAGATTTTGGCGTGGGTCCATGAGCGTCCGGAAAAAAGCAGGCGGCAGGCGCTGGTGTCGCTGGCAATTTTTATTCTGGCGGTTTTTGCGGTGCAGGCGATTGGCAACGCTGTTGGCGCGCCGATTTCCACCTCGACCGTTTTTCTTTTCGACGTGATGCTCGCGGCGCTGTTTTTAATTCCGCTGCGCAGCAATAAAAAATTGCCAGCGCGTGGGCAGAAGAAAACACAGCGCGCCGATTCCGACCAGAAAGATTCTGTTCCGGAAAATGCGCCGGGAAACGGGCAGAACAATTTCCGGCGGTGGAATCGCGCGGGACTGGTGTGCGGTTGCGCGTATATTGCGGTGGCGGTGGTTGCGCATCATTCCGCGCTTTCGCGCGTAAAGCACTTTGCTACGCTTCAGAAGCTGGAGGTTGCGTCAATGGGGGCGCTGCCGTTTCCTCCTTCGTTGTGGCGCTGGGATGGATTGGTACGCACGCCGCGCGGCGTCTACGAATTGCGGATGGATTTGAGCGAGAAATCGCCTTATGAATCGAGGGCGGCGAATCCGGCGGAACAGCTGCCGCTGGAGTACCGGTTTTATCCCGAGGCGTACCCGAATGTGTTCATCGAGGCCGCCAAGGAGCTTCCCGCGGTGCAGAAAGTTTTGTGGTTCGACCGTTTTCCGGTGACGCGTTTTCACCAGGAAGGCGGAGACTCTGTGGTGGAATTCTGCGATATGCGCTTTCCACAAACACGCCGGGGGCATGCGCCACCGTTCACGTATCGCGTGCGCATTGGCCCGGGCGGAAACGTCTTGGAGCAAGGTTGGTCCAAGTAAACTTCAGCGTCTCAACGATTGACGAGTGCCGTGAACCTTGAGGGCGGTGTTAGCGACTAAATGGTGGAGGGGAAGAAGCGGCTGACGACCAGACAGGTGATGTCATCGTGCTGGTTAGCGCGGCCGGTGAATTCGTCAAGTTTGTTGAGGATGCTCGACGAGCTGTGGTCGCAGTTGTAGGTGCGCTTTACTTTGCTGGCGGCGTTGCCAGCAATTTTCTTCGGTCCGTTTTCATTGGCAGATGTTTCGCTGGGCGTGGCTCGTCGGAGCGCGGTTCATCCACGTGTAATTCGTTAGGATTTGCTTCCTCGGGGCGATCCGGCTTGGGCATTTGCTCGATTTCTAGTGACAACTGGGGTCCTCGATCGGTTGGATCCGATGGCGCTACATCTTTGATGCTACGCGCGACTGATTGGAATGAGGGCGCGAATGGTTGCGGTTGTCCAAGTGTCAACTGAGACCCTTTGAGAGGCGGCATGCGGCTAGGGAAGGATAGGGGAAGCGTTTTGCAAAGTAAGTAAAACATCCGATTCATTTAGAGCCTTGAAAGTGGGAATTTTGAAGCGGAGGCACTGCTGCGATGGACATCAACGAAAAACAGAAGAGCAGCCTTAGGGAACGACTGCAAGTTGAAGAACAAGAAGAATGAAGTGACGGGGATTAGAATGAGTGATCTGCAGAAAAAGCGCGGCAAGGACCGGGAGAAAGATTCAAGCGACGATAAGCAGTCGTTAGAAGGTCGTGGTTAAGAAAAAAGTGCAGCGGAGCCCACCTTTTGAAAAATCGCAAAAGGTAGGCTACCGAGGACGGTCACTTGCGACGAAGCAGCGCCACCCGCCGATGCGGGCTCAGGGTAAAGCAGATTCCTCACCGGCCTGGGAAAGGCGCCAGCTTGTTTGTCGAAAGCGATTGACACAGCAAAGACCGCACCGTTTGAATCGCAAAGGATGCGGCAACTCCTCCTGGCGCTCAAATGTTGGGCACCCGCCAAGTCCGAGAACCAAGGATTTAGAACCCGAGACGCAGGGCGACTTGCATGACGCGTTTGTCTGTCAGAGTGCTGCCGGCGTAGCCAAAGGACGACTGGTTATCGAGGTTGGCGCTGATGGAATGGGGATCAAAGCGCACGCTGTTGGTTACGTTGAAAACTTCCCAGCGAAATTGCAGCTTAGCGCGTTCGGTGAGAGAAAAAGTTTTGTCCAATCCGGTATCCCAACTGTAATAGCCATCTCCGCGAAGAGGATTGCGCGTGCCCGACTCACCGGGAAGGGCGATGCGAAAGCTGTTGAAGACCGCGTTGGGATCAGCAAATATCTGCGGTCCGGAGCCGCGCTTGGTGGCGCTCACGGGAATTGGCTGAGTCTGGGTAGCAAATCCTTCGATGTCCCAGTTCGTCGGCCAGCGCGAGCCATCGTCCACGGCGAAAGGCAAGCCGCTCGTCCAGCGAACGATGCCAGTGAGCTGCCAACCACCGACCAGGGCGTCAATCACGCGATTGGAGCCGTTGGCGAAACGCCGGCCACGGCCGACCGGAATATCCCAAAGATAATTGGCATTGACCTGGTGGGTCATGTCGAAGTCAGAGACACCCCGCAACTGATCGGGCTGCCAACTATTGATGATCTGCGCACTGTTGTTGCCGCCTGAAGTTCCCAGGCGCTCAGCCTGAGAAGTCCAATCAATCGATTTGGAGTAGGTGTAATTCAGGTCGGCTTGCAAACCCTGGCTAAATTTGTGGTGCATGACCACCTGCATGGCGTTGTAGTATGACTTTCCGATGGCGCGCCAGGCGTAGAGGGCGGAGTATTGGCTGTGGTAAAAGCGATAGCTCGGATAGGTGTGATTGCCGGTGTTAACTCCGGCTCCGGACTGCGAATCCGGCAAATCCAGCTGGAATAGAGCGTAGGTTTCATTGCCGAGATTATTCAAGAACAGCTCGTACACATTTTGGGTAGCGGAAAGCGGACCAAATCCGATGTCCGCACCGTCAAGGGCTCCGAACAGAGTTTCCCAGTAAGGGGAATTCTGAATCTGGCTTACATCGGTACCCGCGTACCCGAGCCTGGAAAGCGCAGCAGCCGCGGTGAAGTAATCAGTGCCGGCGGCCTTGATATTCAGGGGCATGGCCACGTCTTCCTGCACGAGCAGGCGGTGAGCGAGACGACCGACGTAGGAAACTTCTATGGAAGTGGAAGGGGTGAGTTCGCGAGTCACCGAAAAATCCAGCAAATGCGAATAGGGGCTTTTCACTTTGCTATCTATGCCCCAACTGATAGCAAACAGACCGGTATCCGGCGTGGCGGGAAAGCCTCCCGCAGGAGCTGCGGGCAGCAAACCATCCGGGATCTCGGAGATGCCTTGGAAGCGCGGGGCAGTCGTGGTGCTGAGAAAGCCCGGCGGATTCGAGATGTTGCTAGAGAGCCCAAAGGAACCGGATGTATCAAAGGTGTTGACGATGGCGGCCCCGAAATGATCGTAAATGAGGCCGTAGCCAGCGCGAATGGAACTCTTACCGGCGCCGCCGAAGAGCGCGCCGAGCAAACCGTGATCGGAGGAGGGAGACCAGGCGAGAGCGATGCGCGGAGAGAAATCTTTTTTGTCGGGGGTCCAGAAATCAGGTCGCCCGTTGGAGCGTCCATTCAAATCGAAGGAAACGGTCGGAACGGCGCTCGCAGAACCTCCCGTCGCACCCTGCTGCCCGCTGGCATTGTAAAAAGCGCCCAGAGCATACGGCTGGCAGGAAGAACCACTCAACACGCAGGGACCAACCTGCGAGCCGTGAATTTCCGAGGGGACCTGCAGGTAAGAATATTTTAGACCGAGTGTGACGGTGAGGCTCTTGCGGAGCCGCCAGGTGTCCTGGCCGTAAAAGTCCCACTCGTTCCAGTGATATTCGCGCTGAACTGGAGCGCCGAGAGTTAGAGCATCGCCGCTCTTGTTGTAGTTGTAGATGGCATCGCCCTCCGTGACCACACCGACGAGATCCATGATGGTGCTGTCGTAGTTGTAGCCCACGGATGGATCGACGGCGGCATAGCCGGAGGCCGGGGGATCAAGGGGCTGGCCAGTATTGGCGACAGCGGATGAGGGCCCCAGCCAGCCGGTATTGATCGAAGCGCCCGGGAACGAGTTAGCCGTACTGACGCGCGCGTCGTGAATGACGCGCAAGTTGGTGCCAAACGAAAAACTGTGATTTCCGCGGGTCCAAGCGACGTCTCCCACAAAATTGTTAACGGGAATGCGGAATGCACTGGTGCGTGTAAAGGCCTGGGGCGAATCGAGACCCTGGAGGCCAACAGAAGACTGGGTAGAAGCTCCGGAGTTTGAGCCGCCCTGGCGGGTAAAGCCCCAGCGAAAGTTGCCGATGAGAGTGGGACGGAGAATAGCGGTATAACCCACCGCAAAGCCTTTGTTGTTGGTTAGGAAGCTGCTTGCGGCGGGCTGGCCTGGAAATTGGGGACTGCCGGGCTCAGCGTCATTCATCAGATTTCCACGCCAGAAGAGAATGTTGTTGCTGTTGAGATTGTAATCCAGGCGGGCGATGTAGGTATTGTAGCGACGATGCAGGGTATTCACGAATCTGAAGCCCAAGGTGTTCAGTTCGTCGCCGACTCCAGTAAAAACATTGGCGGCTGGATAGGAATTAAGAACGGTGAGCATGGGCTGGTTCAATCCCACACTTTTGGGATCCATGATTTGAATTTCGTTGGGTCCAAGGGCGTTGTAGCCGGGAGCGAAAGAATAGAATTGCTGGCTCAGGCCTTGAATACTTCCGCCCGGACAGGCGGAAGTATTCGAGCGAGCCGTCGGGATTGGTCTGACAAAGATATTGGACCACGCCATCCCGCATGGCCGCTCCGGGAACGGTGTGAGTCTGAACATCACCCTCGGCATCGCGGCGGCCTTCGTAATTCAAAAAGAAAAACAGCCGATCTTTGCGGATAGGTCCGCCAACCGCAGCGCCAAAAATATTTCTGATGAGCTGAGGCTGCTTGTTGGGCTCACCGTTTTCGAGCTGGGTCTGCTTGTTGAAGTAGTCGTTGGCGGTGAAGAGGGAGTTGCGGTTGTATTCGTAGGCCCCGCCGTGGAAGGAATTGGTGCCACTCTTGGTGACGAGGGTGACTTGCGCGCCGGAGCCGCGACCGGCGTCGGCATTGGGGTTGGAGGTAGTGACGCGAAATTCCTGGACGGAATCCTGAGTGACGCGCAGGACGCTGTTGAAGGCATAACCCTTTATTCTGATCGTTGACGTCCACGCCATCGAGAGTGACGTTCGATTGATCACTGCGGGCGCCGTTGACGGCACCGCTGCGAGAATCGCCATCATCGTTGCCGGCAAACTTGCCGAGAAACGTCACGCCGGGCTGGAGGCTGAGCAACTCCACGACATTGCGGCCTTCGATGGGCAGCGAAGAAACTTGTGTTTCGTTGAAGGCGTTTCCGAGAGTGGCATCGGAAGTGTTCACGGTGACGCCACCTTCACCGGACACGAGGACCTCTTGTTTGACGGAACGAACACTGAGGGTTACGTCGACGGTGGAAGTCGTGGCCACCAACAGGTCCAGCGCATCCCGGCGCATGGATTGAAATCCTTCCGCGCTGGCTTCCAGCGTGTAGCTGCCGGGTTGCAGCTGCACGAACTCATAAGCGCCGTTGGAGTCGGACTGGACTTCGCGGATTGCCCCAGTATTCGCCAGGGTGAGTTTTATTTTGGCGCTGGAGACCGACGCTCCGCTAGAGTCGGTGACGCGTCCGCGCAGGGCAGCAACGGACTGGGCGAGGGTGGTAGAGGCACAGCAAAATAGGAAAACGAGAGATACCCCATCGCTTCATGACGATTCCTCCAACCTGCTTGGGTCCCAAGGCGGATTAATAGAACACGACGGGAGAAGTCTTGCAAACGGAAAACAATCGTCGTTTGAAAAAAAGTCAGTAGCCAAACAAACGAGGTACTTACACCTTTTGATTACTTCGTGCCAGCTCTGGGGGATAAAGTTTGCGAGGGGCGGCGAGAAATTATGTTTCTTGTCGTAGGCCGCTTTCGTGAGCGGAAATGGCCGCGCGTTCACGAGAATAATTTCAGGCGGGAGTTTTGGCGGCTTTGTCGGCGGGATGGATTACGACTTGGCGTTCTTCGCCCATGCCGATGCTTTCGGTGCGGATGCCGGGGATGTCTTTTAGGGCAAGGTGCACGATGCGGCGCTCGCGCGAGGACATGGGATTGAGGCGAAAGGGTTGACGGGAGCTTTCGACACGTTCGGCGGCGACTTTGGCGGTCATACGCAATTCTTCGAAGCGCAGGGCGCGGTAACCGCCGCAATCGACGTGAATTTTTTCGTGGAAGGCGGGTTCGAGGCGCAGGGCGCGGAACGCGAGATGCTCGATGGCTTTGAGGACTTCGGCGTTTCGTTCCAGCAGGATTTCCTTGTCACGGCCGTCGAGGTCGGCGATGACTTCGGCGTGGCCTTCCATCCCGGCGTTTTCGGGCGGGACGGCGCGGACGTCAACTTTGAGCTCCAGGCCTGCGGCGCGCACGCTGTCGTCTAGAAATTTCTGCAGCGCTTCCGCGGTGGCGGTGCGATCGAGTTTGCCGTCGCGAATGAGGTTGGGGATCATAGGCTGCTGGAACGAAGCGGTGCGCGTGCTTTCGTGACCTTTCTATAAGGCCGATCTTGCCGATCGGACCTTTCGGGCCGGTCGTTGTTGATCATGCCAATCAGGATTTTTTACCACGAACAGGTTTTGTTGTAACAGCTGCCGGAATCACGGGATGGTGGCGGTTTAAATACCACTGCTGGCCAATGCCGACGACGCTGCTGGTGAGAATATACACTGCCAGGCCGCTGGAAATAGGCGAAATCATGAAGATGCCTGCCATAGCCACGGGCATGACCTTCATCATCATCTGCTGCTGCGGGTCGGTGGAAGTGACCGGCGTCATTTTTGAAACGAGATACATGGAAACGCCCATCATGATGGGCAGGATGTAGTAAGGATCGCGCGCGGAAAGATCGGTGATCCAGCCAAACCAGCGGGCGTGGCGCATTTCGATGGCGAAGCGCAGGGCGTTGTTCAAGCCAAACCAGATGGGCATCTGCAGCAGCATGGGAACGCAGCCGCCGACGGGATTGATGCCCTCGCGGCTGTAGACGGCCATGACTTCTTTATTCATTTCCGCTTTGCGCGGGTCGTTCATTTTGTATTTCTTGAAGCGTTCCTGGATGGCTTTGACTTCCGGGCCGACGCGCTGCATTTTGAGCGTGGTTTTGTAACTGGAGACGCGCAGCGGGAAAAGCACCATATTGATGACGATGGTGAGAACGACGATGGCCCAGCCCCAGTTGGGGATGTATTTGTAGATCCACTTGAGCGCGTGGAAAAGCGGGTCGGCGATAAACTCCATCCAGCCGAAATTGACGAGGCCGTGGAGCGGCGGATTCATGCGTTTGAGGTCGTCGTAATCCTTGGGGCCGACGTAGACGCGCAGGGCGAGAGTTTGCGGGCCGCTGGCAGAGGCGACTTCGGGGACGGGTTCAGCGGTTTGCTGGCCGTTGACCAGTGCGGGATGAAAATCTTTCCAGTAACGCGTTTGCAGCGTGCCGGGAGCGGCTCCGTTGGGCGGAAGAAAAGCGGCGGTGAAGTAGCGGTCTTCTATGCCGGTGAAATCTTTCCCACCCTGCCAAACGCCCGGTCCCCAATGATCGAGGCCATCGAGCTTTTTGTAGGGGAAATTGGTGATTTTTCCGTTTTCGGAATAGTAGGTGGTGACGGTTTCGACGGGCGCGGGATTGGTGACGGTGAGATCGCCGAATCCGCCGAGCCAGGCGATGCCGGCCTTGATAGGTTTGCCATCGAGCTTGGCGGTGGCGTCGACATGCGCGACGTAACTGTGGTCGAAATGGAAGCGCTTGGTGACTTCGAGGTGGCCATCGCTCCAGGAAAATTCGAGATCGGCGGGCGCCTGGAAAACGGAGGTGCCCGGAGAGGACAGTTGATAGAGACCGTTGTTGGCGGCTTTTTCGAGGTCGGCGTTATCGAGGACCAGAGAAAAGGGCCAGCCGCCGACTTGCTGGGCAGCTTCGGGATGAACGACGTCGAGGACGCGCTGAGGTTTGTTGTCGTCCATATATTTCAAGAGCTGCCAGCTTTTGATTATGGCGCCGCGATTGGAAAATTCGACGCGGTATAAATCGTTTTGCACCACGACGGGATGTTCTGTGCTGTCGGATTTTACGGGGACGGCGACGGGCGCGGTGTTTGGCGCGGGCGCCGCGGAATTTTTGGTAGAGGGCGATGCTTCGGAGGCGGGATTGCCGGGAGTTGCGGGTGAAGCGGTGGAGGGCGATTGCGGCTCGGTGATGGCGGGCTTGGATTGCGGCGTATTGATAGGCGGCTTAGGGGCGAAGAACTTCACCCACAAAAGAATGACCAGCATGGAGAGGAGCGAGGCGCCCAGAATTCTCATTTCTGGGGATTGCAGGCCCTTTGGTGTGGCGCTCACGAATGCACCTGTTCGGGCACGGGGTCGTGGCCAAATTTGCGGGAGAAGGGTTGGCAGCGGGCGAGCCGCTTGACGCCGAGCCAGATGCCGCTTATTACACCGAAGCGCTGGATGGCTTCGTAGGTGTAGTTGGAGCAGGAAGGCTCGAAGCGGCAATTGCCAGCGAAGAGAAAAGATAAGTAGGACTTGTAAAAGCGAATGGCGAAGAGAGCGGCGTTGACGCCGGCGCTCTGTGAATGCGCGGCGATCACGGGTTCAGCAGCAGGCGCAGCAGGTCGGCAGTCAGAATGGAGTGCTCGGACCTGGCGACGATGTTTTTCGGGTGAATGACGATGTCCCATCCCGACGGTATTTCCGAACGATGACAACGAACGGCCTCCCTTAAGCGGCGCCGAATACGATTTCGCACCACCGCGCCGCCCAGAGCCTTTTTGATGCTGAAGCCAAAGCGGCTGTGGGGCAATTGATTGGCGCGAAAAAAAACAGTGAAGTGAGAACTGGAACGCCTCCGTCCGGCGCGATAGACGGCGTCGAAATCTCCGCGGCGGACCAAGCGCACGTCGCGCGGAAAATTCAGGCGCGGAGTTTCATACGGGCGTGAGGCGATGACGGCCCTTTTTACGGCGAGCGGCGAGGACCTTGCGGCCTCCCGCGGTTTTCATGCGTGCGCGGAAGCCATGCGTTTTGGCGCGGCGTCGTTTGCGCGGTTGGTATGTGCGCTTAGGCAAAACAATTCTCCTTTAAGGCGTGGCCAGACAGCGGCCAGCTATTGATGCGTTCGCAAACCCGTTAAGCGGAAGAAAGCGAACTACAGACCGCGGAGGCGGCTGGACTTGAATTATCAAGTGTATTCGAGGGTGGATGTTAGGGTCAAGAAAGCAGGCGTACTGATTTGGAAGGCGATAAGGTAACATTCGCAACCGATTTACGACGCGAGGTGAGGGATGACGTTGACGGGTAAACGGAGATTGTGGGTTGTCAGTGCGCTGATTGGCGCGAGTGCGGAGCTGTGGGTGGGTGGCGGGTTGATGGCGCAGGACCAGGCTCCGGCACAACAGCCGAGCGCGCAGGAAAAGACCGGCGCGAAGACAGAGACGGGCAAAGCGAAGGCGGGGACGAAGCAGGCGGTGGAGGCGCGGTTGAAGGCGGTGGAGAAGCCGAAGGCGGAGTCGGCGATTCATGAGGTGGAGAAGACGTTGTTTGCGACGCACCAGTTTGGGCAGGCGGTGATTTCGCCGGATGGGAAGCGGGTGGCTGGGTGGAGATGTTGATTGGGAAGGATGGGGCGCCTTCGGGGAAGGCGGCGATTTACGTTTCGGAGATTGAGACCAAGGGGGCGGCGAAGCGTCTGAGCGTGGGTGCGGGCGGCAAGATTCAGCGCGATCACGAAGAGGGGGGTGTGGCGTGGTCGCCGGATAGCAAGAGGATTGCGTTTTTGTCGGATGCGGCGAAGGCGGGGCAGCGGCAACTTTATGTGATGAGCGCGTCGGGTGGTGTGGCAAAGAAACTGACTAACGTGAAAGGGTACCTGGCGGCGCCGAAGTGGTCGCCGGATGGGAAGACGATTGCGGTGCTATTTACCGAGAATGCCACGCGGGCTTCGGGGCCGCTGGTGGCGGAGACTCCCGAGACGGGGGAGATAAAGGATGCGTTTTACGAGCAGCGGCTGGCGGTGGTGGACGTGGCGTCGGGGAAGCTGCGGCAGATATCGCCGGCGGACACTTACATATATGAGTACGACTGGTCGCCGGATGGATTGCGCTTTGCGGTGACGGCGGCGCTGGGGAATGGGGATAACAACTGGTGGATCGCGGAGCTGTACACGCTGGAAGGCGCGGGCGGCTTGATGAAGGCGATTTATAAGCCGCACCTGCAGATTGCGAATCCGGTGTGGTCGCCGGATGGGGAGCGAGTGGCGTTCATCGAGGGATTGATGAGCGATGAAGGATTGACGGGCGGGGATATTTTTACGGTGCCGGCGGCGGGAGGGAATGCGGAGAACGTGACTCCCGAGGCGAAGGGATCGGCGAGCTGGATCGGGTGGACTCCCGAAAAGAAATTGATGGTGGGCGCGATTATTGGGGGAGATTCGGGGATCGCCACCGTCAATCCGGACAGCCAGGAGATCGAAGTGTTGTGGCGGGGCGGCGAATATCTGATGGCGGACCGTGGAGTTTACTGCCCGACGATTTCGCTGGCGAAGGATGGGAAGACCATGGCGTTTGTGCGGCAGTCGTATGCGGCGCCGCCGGAAGTTTGGGCCGGGCAGGTGGGCGCGTGGAAACAGATCACGCACCGCAATGAGGGAGTGACGCGCGAGTGGGGCGACGCGAAGAGTATTGAGTGGAAGAACGGCGGGCATGAAGTGCAGGGTTGGCTGGTTTACCCGAAAGATTTTGATGCGGCGAAAAAATATCCGCTGGTGGTGGCGGTGCACGGAGGGCCGAGCTGGGCGGCGTTTTCGCAGTGGCCTTCGCCGCATGACTATGCGTCGGCGCTGGCGGGCGCTGGCTATTTTGTGCTGCGGCCGAATCCGCGGGGGAGTTTTGGGCGAGGCGAAGCGTTCACGCGGGCGAATGTTCGGGATTTTGGCGGAGGAGATTTGGCGGACATTCTGGCGGGCGTGGATGAGGCGATGCGCGTGGCGCCGATTGATGGGAACCGGCTGGGGCTGACGGGCTGGAGCTACGGCGGATTCATGACCATGTTTGGAGTGACGCAGACCAACCGGTTCAAGGCGGCGATGGCCGGAGCGGGAATTTCGAACTGGCAGAGCTACTATGGAGAAAATCTGATTGATCAGTGGATGATTCCGTTTTTCGGCAAGTCGGTGTACGACGATCCGGAGATTTATGCCAAGGCGTCGGCGCTGAACTTCATCAAGAAAGTTAAAACGCCGACGTTGATAATTGTGGGAGACAGCGACGGGGAGTGTCCTACGCCGCAGTCGTATGAATTCTGGCACGCGTTGAAAGCGCAGGGAGTGGAGACGCAGCTGGTGGTTTACGAGCATGAAGGGCACATGTTCGCGAAACCGGCGCACCAGCGGGACGTGATCGAACGCACGCTGGGATGGTTTGACGCGCATTTGAAATGAGGGATTCGGGGCTGGAAACTCCAGGAACAATTCAATAGGCTAGAGAACCTGCTTTGGAGAGAGATATGACCGTAGCGGCTAGATGGAAGATGACTTTCGCGGCGAGATGGCTGATGGTTTTATTTTTGTGCGCGGCGATGACGCCTTTTCTGACAGCGCAGAACCCCCGTGGAGCGTTGCGCGGGGTGGTGCAGGACGCCAGCGGCGGGCGAATCAGCGGTGCGAAGGTGATGGTTACGTCGGCGGATGCATCGACGGAACGCGAAGTGGAGACCAGCGACCGCGGCGAGTTTCGCGTGGATGATTTATTGCCGGGCGGGTACGTTGTGCGCATCAACGTACAAGGATTCGAGCCAGTGGAATCGCGTGTGGAAGTGCAGCTGAGCTCGGCACGCGACGTGAATGTGACGCTGAAACCGGGGAGCGTGCGGCAGGAAGTGAAAGTGAGCGCGGAGTCGTCGTCGATCACGACGCAGCCGGTGGATGTGTCGAGTACCGTGCAACAAGGAATCTTGACGGCGAACGACCTGCACGAAATTCCGCTGGCGCACCGGAGCTTTGCGAATATTGCGTACCTGGTGCCGGGAACGGAACCGGTGGAGCCGTCGGATCCTTCGAAGGCGCGCATCACCGCGGTGTCGACTGGGGGAAGCTCGGGGTTGAACAACGAGCTTTCCGTGGATGGCGCGGATAATTCGGACGACTATATCGGCGGATTTCTGCAGAATTTTTCGCCGGAATCGATCGAGGAGTTTGCGTTCCGGACATCGCAGGAGAATGCGGATACGGGGCGGACGACGGCGGGATCGGTACTGATCACCACGCGGCGGGGCTCGGATGAGCTGCACGGTGAATTTGCGTTTTACGAGCGCGCGGCGGCGATGAACGCGCGCTTTCCGATTGAAAACCCCGCGCCGGACCCGAAGCAGCCGTTTTCACGGCAAAATTATGTGGGCGATTTGGGCGGAGCGATCAAGCCGGGGAAGCTGTGGTTTTTTTCGTCGCTTGAATACGTGCACGAAAACGCCAGCATCGCGTACAGCCCGAGCAGCCAGGATGAATTCGCCGGGCTCGCGTCGCTGGCCGAGCAGGGATTGATTCCGGGAGTGGATTCGATTGCGGTGCCGAAAAATACTCCTGTGCCGTTTAACGATTATCTGGGAATGGCGCGGCTGGACTGGAAGCAGTCGTCGCGGTCGCAGTGGTTTCTGCGGGCGTCGGCGGACAGCTATCTGACGAAGAACGATTTGATCCAGCAGGGGACGCTGCCATCGACGGGAGCGACTTCGCATTCGAACTATTTCAACCTGGCGATCGGTGAACAATTCACGTTCAGTCCCACGTGGGTGGGATCGTTTTTATTCGGGGCGAGCACACTGCATCGCACGGAAGAGCGGAACGCTACGCTGGGATTCACGCTGGATTTTCCGTTCAGCGCCAGCTTCCGGACGATTTCAGGGCTGGACAC
Source organism: uncultured Acidobacteriota bacterium (assembly GCA_963819625.1). Lineage (GTDB taxonomy): Bacteria > Acidobacteriota > Terriglobia > Acidiferrales > UBA7541 > Acidiferrum. The sequence continues at coordinate 472,803 of CAWFWY010000011.1, read as the reverse complement.
GTTTGGCGACAATCAATTTGCGACGGCGATCACCGCGTTTCCGGTGCTGAGGAACCAGGAGAAATACCAGTTTCGCTATGACATGAGCCACTCCGCCGGGCGGCACGCGCCAAGTTTTGGAATTAATTTTATTCACGAGCCGGTGTTGAGCGGGGCGCTGTCGGGCACCGCGGATACGGTACTGGCTTATCCGCAGGATCCGAGTTTTTACGCGGCGAACCCGTCGGAGTTTTTCTTCAGCCCCGGTTGCGTGGATCAGCCCGATCCGGCGTCGGGAATTACCTGTACGCCGATACCCGCGGGAGATGGAACTTTTTCGCAGAGCGTGCGGCGGTTGGGGTTGTATGCGCAGGATTCGTGGCGGGTGACACGGCACCTTACGGTTAATTATGGATTGCGCTACGACACGACGTTCGGGCTTTTTAGCGGCTCAGGGCGCAGCCAACTACAAAATCCGGCGTATCTGACACTGCAGGCGCTGCAGATTCCGCTGGTGTACGGAGCGCCGCATGATTACCGCGCGGCGGTGGCGCCGCGATTGGGGATCGCGTACTCGCCGGGGTCGTCGGGCCGCGACGTGATTCGCGCGGGCATTGGTATGTATTACGGAGACCTAGCGCAGAACGGGTGGGTGGGCGCCATTCAGTCGGTGAACGCGGCGCCGTTGCCGTGTACGAATGCGGTTGGTCGCCACACCCGATCCGGGTTGCGTGCCGGGAGCGGCGGTGGGCGGCGCGGGAGCGCTGATCGATCCGCATTACAAAACTCCGTACTCGATACATGCCAGCGTGGGATTTGAGCACGCGTTCAATGCGAATTGGACGGGGGGAGCGAGCTGGGTCCACGAGCAAAGCGTGCATGGCTACCAGAATTACAGTTACACGCCGGGGTTCACGTTGTTTACGCCGCTGTTTCCTGCGAACGACACGGCGGACCAGATGCAGTTCGTGCCCGCGGTAACTGTGGCGCATTCGGGGAACCGCGCGAATTACGAAGCGCTGCTGGTGCATGTGCAGGGGAACGTTTCGCGGCGACTTAATCTGATTGCGAACTATTCGTATTCCAAGGCACAGACGTGGGGCTGCATACTCGGGGAGCTTGCCGATTATGTGAACGGAGTTTGCAATCCGCTGAACCCGTTCGGTCCGGGCGATTATGGGCCGTCGGGGGAAGATGTCGGGAGCCGCGTGGTGGTAGCGGGGATTTTTCATGCGCCGGTGGGATTCGCAGTGAGTTTACTGTTTCAGGCAGAGGGCGCGCGGCCGATTACTTTGACGACGCCGGTGGATGTGAACGGATTGGGCGATCCGGGCGACGATCGCGCGGTGGTCAATGGAGTGCAGACCAAGCTGGACCAATTTCGCGGGACGCCTTACGTGCAGGCGGACTTGCGGGTGAGCCGTCCGTTTACGTTTCACGAGCGGTGGTCGGTAACGCCGTTCATTGAGTTTTTTAATTTGTTTAATCGCAACAATCCGGGGGCGAATTATGTGACGGACATCAGCGCGCTGCCGACTCCTGTGAATGATTTGTCGAATGCGACGGCGTTTTGTTTGAACGCGGATTGCTCGCAGACGAAGCCGATTACGAATGCGAAGCAGTTGCTGGTGCCGGCGGGGGGATTGGGGGATTTTTTTGGGCCGGGGACGACGGTGGGGATTCCGTTTGCGGCGCAGGTGGGATTTCGGATTACGTTTTAGCGGCCTCGAGAGCCGTATGTGCAATCGCATTTGTAGGGATCGTCACAGATCTGGGCCACAGCTGATTAGTTGCCGAGATCAGCGGAACAGCAGATTCCTCAGCCGCGCTTTCGCGCGGGATTCGGAATGACTCGAAATGAGGTTTTTATTCCTGGTTGAATGGGTCGGCTTGCTTCGGCCGGAATCCCGGTGCCAGGCCGCTGGTGTTGCGCGTTGCTGGATTCACCGCTCACTCTTACGTGTGTTTGACCCTCCTTGCAGCGTCGCCTAGAATCGAGAGGTGATGATGCGGCGCGATTGCGCTGTCCACTTCTAGTTGTCCAATTCGAGTAGTTCAATTTGATGCCGAGCGGGAAAAATGTTTGAAAATTTAACGGAAAAATTACAGCGCACGTTTAAGAATCTTCGCGGGCAGGGGAAGCTGACCGAGGAGCACCTGGACGCGGCGCTGGTGGAGATTCGCGAAGCGCTGCTGGAAGGCGACGTGAACGTTGGCGTGGCCGACGAGCTGCTGAAGAACATCCGCGAAAAAGCGATTGGCAGCGAAGTGATGATGCAGCTTTCGCCGGACCAGCAAGTGGTCAAGACGGTGCGCGACGAGTTGACCACGATGCTGGGCAAACATGCGAAGCCGCTGTTTGCGTCGAAGCCGCCTTCGGTGTGGATGATCGTGGGCTTGCAGGGTTCCGGTAAGACGACGACGACCGGAAAATTGGCGAAATGGCTGGCGCTGCATGGGCATCGGCCGCTGGTGGTGTCGACGGACGTGTATCGTCCCGCGGCGCGCGAACAACTGGCGCAAGTGGCCAAGGCCGTGGGCACCGCGATCTGGCCGGGCGCGGGGACGGACAAGCCGATCGAGATTGTGAAAGGCGCAATCAAAGAGGCCAAGCTTTCCGCGAGCGACGTGATCCTGGTGGATACCGCGGGGCGGCTGCACATCGACGATTCGCTGATGAACGAATTGAGCACGCTGAAGAAGGAATTGAATCCTAGCGAAATACTTTTTATCGCGGACGCGATGATCGGGCAGGACGCGGTGCGGTCGGCGGGAGAATTTCACAAACGGTTGGGGCTGACCGGCGTGATTCTGACGAAGCTGGACGGAGATGCGCGCGGGGGCGCGGCGCTGTCGATCGGGAAAGTGACGGGCGCGCCGGTGAAATTCGTGGGCATTGGGCGAGAAGTACGATGCGCTGGAGGGATTTTATCCGGAGCGCATCGTGTCGCGTGTGCTGGGGATGGGCGACATCATGTCGCTGATCGAGCGCGCCGAGCAGGCGGTGGACAAAAAAGCCGCGGCGGAGCTGGAACGCAAGCTGCGGCACGAAGGGTTCACGCTGGAAGATTTTCGCGATCAGCTGAAGCAGATTCGCAAGATGGGGCCGCTGGAGCAGTTGGTGGATATGCTGCCGAAAGTCGGGCCGCTGCAGAGTTTGCCGAAAGACGCCAAGGTGGACGAGGGGAAATTGAAGCAGGTGGAAGCGATTATCGGCTCGATGACGAACGAGGAGCGGCGGGACCACAGCGTGATTGATGGCAAGCGGCGGAAGCGCATCGCCAAGGGCAGCGGGACGACGGTACAGGACGTGAACCAGGTGATCAAGCAATACATGCAGATGCGCCAGATGATGAAGCAGTACGGGGCGATGGCGGCGCGGAGCAAGATGAAGGGGTTGGGGAAATTAGCGGGGATGTCGTAGGGGAATAGATGTTTGAGACAGTCGAAAGTAGGAGATTGAAACCGATGCGGACGTTTGGCACTGTGTCGGTGCCGGGGACGCGGGCGGGGGCGATTGTTTCGATTGGGTTGGTGGTGATTGCGTGGATCGCGATTCCGGTGGCACGGCTATTTATCTTGGGGACGGGTGGACTTGGGTTAGTTGTTGGGTTGATTTTGTGGTGGAGACATAGCCGCGAGTAGCAACGAAAACCGTGAAGCTTCGTCCTATCGCAGTTTGCAGCCAATTCGAGAAAATTGATGGGAAAAATAAATATATTCAGGTCGCGCGCGTATTTCGTCAGGAGTAACTGACCCGAATTCGGGAAATCGACTATCGTAGCTGTTTGAAAGATTATCCCCAATGACGAAAAAAGTGCGAGGCGGCACTTTCGTTGGCGGGAAGGCCGGCGTTTGCGCATTTTGATTTGCCTGGGAATTTGGATGCCCGCATAGTTCAGGCGCTGTGAGTATGGCTCCATTCACTGAAATTTGGCCATGTTCGTCTGTTTCGATCAAATCTCCTTCCACGCCGATGACTCTCTTAGTGATCAAGTTTTCGATTGGTCCGTGTGCAAGCATAACCAAATCGCCGTGTTGCGGGCTGCGGCGCTTATAGGCGTTCATATCGACCACGATTCGTTCGCCAGCGCAAATTGTGGGGCACATCGAGTCGGAAGGAACGGAGAAAGCTTTGAACACTGGAATCGAGTGGAGGAATGGGTCCGTACTAACAAGAATGCTGAAGAAAGGTACGATTAGCACGACTAAAGTGACAGACAGTCCCGGCCGCTTGAAGCTGGCCTCAGGTTTACGTCCTTTCCAGGAAAACCGAATTGCATCGACGACGATATAGATTCGCCACCCGATAGAAATTAACAGCAAAAGCATCAAGCCCCAGAAAAAGAGCGGCAGTCTCGTTCCAGAGATCAGAGCTATCAGTGGAATGCCGAGTGCCATCGCGAGACCTTTACGTGGCTGGCGGTTATAGACCTGCCCTAAACCTGGAAAAATCAGACTCAACAAGAATGCGATCGCGGTTTGCCTGGCACGTGACGGAGCTTTGGAGGATTCGATATCTGGCGCGTCGCCATCTCTCAGATTTAGTTGCGTCATCATTTTGCTCCCGCCAAGAAAAGGTCGGCGATTTGGAGGGCTTGGGATTCAGGCGTGAGGTCGGTGCGATTGCAGAGGATGATGACGGTTGTGCCGGCAAGGGTGTTGTTTGTGGCGGCATTATTTTTTGTAAAGCGGACGATGTAGGAGCGGAAGCCTTGGGTTTCGCCGTAGTGCCACATGCGGGAGTGATTTTCGTAGGGATCGAGGAACCAGCCAAAGCCGTAGAGGGCGGGGCTGCCAGCGGGGCGGTCGGAGTTGGAGGGCCAGACTGGTTGTTGGCCGTCGGGAAATACAAAGGGAGTTAGCGCGGGTTGCAATCCCTCTTTGCTCAGAAGCTGGTTGGTGCGAAGGGCTTCGTCCCATTTGGCTAAATCTTCGAGAGATGAGTAGATGCCGCCGTCGCCTAGCGTGGCGGAGGTGGAGCTTTGGTCGGTTTGCCGCCAAGTGTTTCCTTCTTTGGTGTGGCCGTAGGCGCGATGGGTGATTTGGTTTTTGCCGCGCTGGTAGGCGACGGTGTGATCCATTTTGAGCGGGGCAAAAATGCGTTGTTTCACAAATTCGCTGAATGGTTGGCCGGAAATTTTGGCGACGACGAGGCCGAGGACTACGTAGCCGGAATTGCTGTAATACCATTGAGTGCCGGGCGGGAACATGGCGTGATCGGTGTGCTCGAGAAGAGTGAGAACTTCGGCGTCCTGGATTTGGTTTTTTCCCGTCCATTGATGCGGGAACGGGTAGGTGGAATTGGGGGCGTCGGCCTGGTCCATCAGAGATTCGTAGTCTTGCAGGCCGGCGGTGTGATTTAAGAGGTTGCGGATGGCGATGGATTTTCCGTAGGCGGGGAAATCCGGGAAAATTTCGGTGAGGGTCTGGTCGTAGCGGAGCTTGCCGTCGTGGACGAGCAGCATGATGGCCACGGCGGTGAATTGTTTGGAGCAGGAGGCCAGACGGAAATTGGTGTGCGCGTCGATTTTTGCGGCGGATTGGAAGTCGCGGACACCGTAGCCGCGTTGGAAAAGTTTTTTGCCGTCTTTGATGACCAGGACGGCGACACCGGGAGAATGTTCGGTGACGAGGGACGCGATGACGGCGTTGATTTTTTGCTGAAGGTTGTTCAGGTCCGCAGATTGCTGGGGAGATTGCGTTGGCTGGTCGATTTGGGCGCCCGCTGTGAGGGTTTTTAGCATGGAAACGGTGGCAAAGAGCGCCAGAGATAGTATCGCCAGCCGGGCGGGTGTGGTGATTTGTTGCGGCATCGGCGGAATGGAAATCCTTCACGCTGCTGAAGTAGCCTAAGCCAAGAACTGGCTGTACAGCTGGCTCTTTTGCTGGACGGAAAGCGTAACACCGTCCTACTTGTCGTTCATCTGTCTGTAACCACCCCGGGTATGCACTTATTTTAATGTGAATAATTTAACGAGCGGGCCGCGAAAAAAGCCGCTATTATTTCGGTCCGCCGAGGCGCGGGGGAGCGAATCGGGCGGGATCGAAGGGGTGACGTTTGAAGTATGACTTGATTGTGATTGGGTCGGGGCCGGGCGGGCAGCGCGCGGCGATTCAGGCGGCGAAGGCCGGGAAACGCGTGGCGATTGTCGAGAAACAGTCGTCGGTGGGCGGGGTGTGCATCAATACGGGAACGATTCCGAGCAAAACGATGCGCGAGGCGGTGTTGCATCTTTCGGGGTTTTACGACAAGAATTTTTACGGGGTCAGCCACAACAACGGCAACGAGCCGGTGGCCATGGCGGATTTGAACTTCCGAGTGCAACACGTGGTGGAAAATGAAGTCAGCGTGATCCAGGACCAACTGAAGCGCAATGGAGTGACGCTGATTCACGGCACGGGAAGTTTTCGAGATGCGCACCACATTCGAGTTCAAAACCACAACAGCATCGGGGAATTTGAAGCGGATTTCATCGTGCTGGCCACGGGAACGAAGCCGGCGGTGAACGTGAGGGTGCCGATCAACGGGCGAAACATTATCAGCAGCGACCAGATCTTGAGCATGCCGCAGATTCCCAGAACGCTGATCGTGGTGGGCGGCGGGGTGATTGGGGTGGAGTATGCGTGCATGTTTGCCACGCTGGGCGTGCGGGTGATTATTGTGGAGAAGCGGCCGCGGCTGCTGGAGTTTGCGGATACGGAAATGGTGGAAGCGCTGATGTATCACTTGCGCGATCACCGCGCGACATTGCGCTTGAATGAAGAAGTGGAAAGCGTGGAAGAACTGCCGGACGGCAAGGTGGCGGCGAACCTGGTCAGCAAGAAACGGGCGATCGCGGACGCGCTGTTATACGCGGTCGGGCGCTCGGGAAATGTAGACGAACTGAATCTGGAAGCAGCGAATATTGTGGCGGATAGCCGCGGAAGAATCGAGGTCGACGCCGATTTTCGAACTTCCCAGCCGCACATTTTTGCGGTGGGAGATGTGATCGGATTTCCGAGCCTGGCGTCGGTGTCGATGGAGCAGGGACGAATTGCCAGCGCGCGGGCCTTTGGGTTGCCGGTGCACAGCGATCCGGAAGGCTATCCGTATGGGATTTACACCATTCCGCAGATTTCGTTTATCGGGAAGACCGAGGAGCAGCTGACCGAGGCGGACGTTCCGTACGAAGTGGGAGTGGCGTACTACCGGGAAATCGCGCGCGGGCAGATCAGCGGGCACACGGAAGGGCGGTTGAAACTGTTGTTTCACCGGGAGACGCTGGAGCTTTTGGGCGTGCACATTTTTGGGGAAGATGCTGCGGAGCTGTTGCATATCGGGCAGGCGGTATTTTTGTTGAAGGGCAAAGTGACCTATTTTGTGAATACGGTTTTTAATTATCCCACACTGGCGGAGTGTTATAAGACGGCGGCGTTTAATGGGTTGAACCGGTTGCAGTGAGCCGTTTCCTAAATCCGCCCGATTAGGGTCCGGGTGGCCCCACCTTAAAATCCCCACCCTCATAAACCTAGGGTGGGGCGCCCCGCCGTGGGATTTTTGGCAACGGATACAACTGAGGCGCGACTTTTTCGAGTGGGCAAACTGCGATTGCTGCGTGGTGGGTTGGCAGGCTATGATTGAGGGCTTACGGAGGCGTGACTTAGTGTTGACTATTCGGTTGGCAAGGTATGGCAAGAAGAAGAAGCCGTTTTATCGCGTGGTGGTGATTGAGAGGACCAGGCCGCGGAACGGCCGCGTGAAGGAACTGGTGGGCACGTACGACCCGCTGAAGAAGCCCGCGGAGATCAAGCTGGATGCGGATCGCATCAAGTATTGGCTGGGCGTGGGCGCGCAGCCCAGCGACACGGTGCGGAGTTTTCTGAAGCTGCAAAAAATTGCCTAGTTATTGGTAGCGGCTACTGCAATTGAAAAACTTTCCTTCGGCGCGCGGGTTGGGTTAGAAGCCAACCGGTTACCGGCGGCCCGGCACTTAGTCCCCCTAGTGACGGATGTATCCAGGAGCTCACGTGAAGGAACTGGTCGAGACGATCGCCAGGGCGCTGGTGGACCGTCCCGAGGAAGTGCAGGTGAGGACGGTGGGGGGCGGCGCGCAGGTTACGGTGGTGGAACTGCGGGTGCACGCGGAAGACCTGGGGAAAGTGATCGGGCGGCAAGGGCGCACGGCGAAAGCGATACGCACGCTGTTGAGCGCGGCGGGAACGAAATTGCGGAAGCGGTTCACGCTGGAAATACTGGAAGATTGAGCGGCGAGATTCAGAGAGCGCCTGGGTGGATCGTGGTGGCGCGGGTGTTGCGGCCGCGCGGAAATAAAGGCGAAGTAGCGGTGGAGCTGCTCACGGATTTCCCCGGGCGGCTGACTCAACTGAAAGAAGTTTATCTGGGGCGGGCGGTTCGGTGCGGGATTTGTGGGCGTGTTTGGCGCGGCGGAGCCTGCTGCCGTTGGCGTAAAATCCTGCTGGTTGAGCCAGAATCATCGTGGGCAGGGTGTGATTCATTTTGCGGGCGTGGAGTCGATTAATGAGGCGGAGAAATTTCGCGGGTTGGATGTGTTGCTGCCGTTTGAGCAGCGAGTGACTTTGCCTGCGGGGCAATATTTTGTGGCGGATTTGATCGGGTGCGCGGTGTTTGAGGTGAAGGGCGAGCCGGTGATGGCGTCTTCACCGTGCGCGATGGGTACGGCGCCGGAATTGGTGGGTACGGTGAGCGATGTACAGTTTCCTGGGGAGGGTGTTCGCGGGACGCCGGTGCTGGAAGTGGAGACGGGGCGGGGGGAGTTGCTGATTCCGTTGGCTGAGGATATTTGTAAGAGGATTGATATTGGGGCGCGGCGCATTGAGGTGGAGTTGCCTGAGGGTTTGCGAGATTTGAATTTGGAGTAGGGAGAAACAAGAAGAAGCAGGTCCCTCCGCTTCGCGTTCGGGATGCCAACGCTCTGCAAGCGGACGACACGCTTGGCGGGCGAATCTAGCAGCGTGGCTGGGGAAGAGCCGCACCCTTTGAAAGGCGCAAAGGATGCGGCACCCCCGTTGCGTGTTGGAGTGGTGCTCGACGATTTAGTTTTGTGACAGAGAACGAGAGAGCCGGATCAATTTACTGATGCGATTTGATTTGATTACGATTTTTCCGGAGTTTTTTGCGGGGCCGCTGGAGCATGGGATTTTGCGGCGGGCGCGGGAGACCGGGATTGTCGAAGTGAACGTGCAGGATTTGCGGGTGTTTACGAAGGACCGGCACCGGACTGTGGATGACCGGCCGTTTGGCGGCGGCGAGGGGATGGTGTTGAAGCCGGAGCCGTTGTTTGAGGCGGTGGAGCATTTGCTGGGGGCGCCGGTTGGGGACGCTGGCGAGAAGCGCCCGTTGGATGCGGGGACCGCGATTGTTTTGTTGTCGGCTTCGGGGAAGCGATTTGATCAGGTGGCGGCGCGGCGGTTTGCGGGCTTGTCGCGGATGATTTTGATTTGCGGGCGGTATGAAGGTGTGGATGAGCGGGTGGCGGAGCATCTGGCTACCGACGAGATATCGATTGGGGATTTTGTGTTGAGCGGCGGGGAGTTGCCGGCGATGTTGATTGTGGATGCGGTGACGCGATTGCTGCCCGGGTCGCTAGGGAATGAGGCGTCTTCGCAGAATGAGTCGTTCCGTGCTGGGGCAGAGATTGCTGCGCAGGATACTGGTGAGTTGTCCCACGGTAAAAACTCCGCGTGCAAAATCGGCACGTGGGGCACCCGGATGTTGCTCGATTTTCCGCATTACACCAGGCCGGCGGAATATCGCGGGTGGAAGGTGCCGGATGTGTTGATTGGCGGGAATCACGCGGAAGTGGCTGCGTGGCGGCGCGAGGCGGCAACGGAAAAAACGCGGCGCAATCGACCCGATCTGGAGCCTCGCGGTTAGACGAACATTGGGGAGCGACAATATGGAATTGAGTGCGGCAAAGATTGAAGAAGCGAAAGATGATACAGAACTGGTCGACCTTCTGTCCCGGGCTCTCGCGGAACGTTTTACACCAGACATACAAAGTGATGTAGATCGCCTTTTGGCTGCATTGGGCGCAGCCCCGCGGGGTTTGCGGGCCATGGCTGGAATACATGATCTCGACGTGAGTATGACTCTGGATGATCTTGCGTGGCATTTCGGAAATCACAATGACGAACGTTTCCTTCGCGAGACAGAGCAGGGTCTGCTGGAGCTTGGGGCTGTCGAAGTGGCTGAACTCTTTCATTCGGCATGGGAAATTGTGAAACCGCACCTTGGAGAAATCAAAACGAAAAGCTGGGAGATCGAGGATCCGCATGAGTATCTTGAAAAGATAGGAATTCAATCGAAAGTAGACCCATTGAATGAACGAATGTGGGCGATATGCGAGAAATGCGGCGACCTAGGACTGCTGCACTATTGGTGCTCGTATGCGCGCAAATATCCGGAACGGTGCCTAAATAACGTGTGAAACTACGGGAAACTGCGATTTTAGAGGCGTTAGACTGAAATGGGTGGCGAGATGGTGTCTGGATTGGCTATAATTGTGGATTGGGCTTGGTGTGCTGGCTCCGCCTGAGCGGGTCTGCAGGGAATACGACAATGAATCCGATAATACGAAAATTGCATGAAGCGCAACTGCGCAAAGATTTGCCCGAGTTTCGTCCTGGGGACAGCGTGCGTGTGAACGTGCGGCTGAAGGAAGGCGAAGGCGAGAAGGAGAAAGAGCGCCTGCAGGCCTTTGAGGGCGTGGTGATTTCAAAGAAGGGACGCGCATCGGGCGCGACGTTTACGGTGCGGCGGGTGAGTTTTGGCGTGGGCATCGAGCGTATTTTTCCGCTGCATTCGCCGTCGATCAGCTCGATTGACGTGGTGGGACGCGGGAAGGTGCGGCGTGCGCGGCTTTATTACCTGCGCGAACTGAAGGGTAAAGCGGCGCGCATCAAGCGGGCGGCGCGTGAAGAGGCTCCTGCTAACGGTGGGCCGAAGGCTGCCGCGGCTGCTGAAGTTAAGTAAACTCCCGACATTTTAGATTTGACTGGTCAGCCCTGAGAGTTTTTTTTGGGGACGACGTTGAGCTGTACTTGCCGGAGTGGGTGGGTGGTTCCACGTTAAAAGTGCCCCTCAAAAACCTAGGGTGGGGCACCCAGCCGGGGGATTTGGGCGAACGGATAAGTCTGAGCTTGGGATGGGGAAAATTTAGAGGAAATGATGAAGCGACGCAGTGGGTTTGCTTTCAGGTGCATTTTTTTGCTGACGCTGGGCTTGCAATTTTGCGTGGGGGTCGCGGCGCAGGAGAAGACGGGCGCGCGGGAGGCTACGCCGTTGAAGACGGCGGATGCGCGGTACAAGGCGGACATTTTGTTGGTGGTGGCGCATCCCGACGATGAGGGCGCGGCGACGGCTTACCTGGCGCGGGCGATTGACGAAGGCAAACGCGTGGCGGTGGTGTATGGCACGCGGGGGAGCAGCGGAGCGAATGAAGTGGGCGCGGAACAGGCCGCGGCGCTGGGGGCCGTGCGCGAAATTGAAGCGCGGCACGCGCTGTTGATGCTGGGAATTGAGAATGTCTGGTTTCTGGACGGGAAAGATACCGCCTCGCAGAATGTGCTGCAGTCGCTTTCGAATTGGGATCATGGCGAAGCACTGCAGCAGTTGGTGCGGTTGATGCGATTGACGCGGCCTGAAGTGGTGCTGACGTTTTTGCCGGGGACGTTTGTTGGCGAGGACCACGGCGATCACGAGGCGTCGGGCGTGCTGGCGACGGAGGCGTTTGATTTGAGCGGAGATGCGGCGGCGTATCCCGAGCAGCTGGCGGGGCCGACGAAGCGGCTGGAGCCGCTGCTGGATAATCTGCGGCCGTGGCAGCCGAAGAAGATTTATTACTTTCCGGATGCGGACAACGAAGATATTTTTCGCGGGCTTGGGCCGGAATATTCGGTGAAGGATTTATCGAAAACGAAGAAGCAGCCTTACTGGCGCATTGCACTGGATGGCTACCTGGCCCATGAGACGCAGTCGAGGTCGATGGCCGATTCGCTGAAGGGCATGAGCGAGGCGCAGGTGGATAAGCTGATGACGTCGGAAGGATATTGGAGCGAGGCGCTACGTTTTGTGCGCGGGAAGTCGCTGGTGGGTGGCGCGGCGACGGGCGATGTTTTTGAAAATGTGAGCGGCGATCCGATTGCGTTTGCGCGGCCGGAAGTTGCGGCGGAGCCGCAGCGCGCGGAACTGGCGGTGGAGCTGGCCGGGCCGTGGAGTTTTTATGCGGAATTTCGGCGGGCGCATGGACTGAATCATCTGCCGCATCCGGAGCCGCCGGAGATTGCGTTGCAGGCGGGGACGACCCTGGTGATTCCGTTGTGGGTGAGGAATCAGACTGCGGCTGCGCAGGAGATTACATTGTCGGCGGATTTGCCGGCGGGCTGGACAGTACAGAGCGGTGCCGGGAAATTTTCGATTGGCGCGAAGCAAACCTCGGCGGCGCGGGTGGAAGTGAGTTTGCCGGCAGAAGCCGGCAAGAAGAACGAGTTGCAAGAGATTACCGTGCGCGCGGAATCGGGCGGGAAGTCTGTCGGAGTGGTGAAATTGCGAGTGGAATTGCGGAAGCGGGCGTTGCCGCAGTAAGAATTAGCAAGATTTCAAATCCCAACAAACTTCTGCAAAAAATCTTCAGAATTTTTTCTGGCGGGCGGATTCCATGGCTTCCCAGGCTGAGTCCGGCAGCATGGCCAGGTCGTTGAATTCGCCAGCGCCGCGCAGCCACTGGCCGCCGTCGATCACCACACACTCTCCGTTGATGTAGGGCGACAAATCGCTGATGAGGAATGCGGCGAGATTGGTGAGCTCTTCATGGCGGCCGAAACGCTTGCAGGGGATTGGCATCTCTGCGGTGCTCTTCCATTTCTGAGGAAGGCATGAGGCGCGACCATGCGCCTTCGGTTGGGAAAGGGCCGGGAGCGATGGCGTTGAGGCGAATCTGGTATTTGCCCCACTCGACGGCCAGAGAGCGGGTGAGTGCGAGGACTCCGGCCTTAGCGCAGGCGGAGGGAACGACGAAGCCGGAGCCGCAATTTGCGGCGGCGTAGGTGGTGACGATGCTGAGGACGTGGCCGGGTTGCTTTTTTTCGATCCAGCGCTTGCCGAAGATTTGGGTGCAATGGAAGCTGCCGTTTAGGACGATGCCGACGACGGCGTTGAAGGCGTTGGGGGTAAGTTTTTCGGTGCGGGCCATGAAATTGCCGGCAGCGTTGTTGATCACCGTGTTGATTTCGCCGATTTCTTTTTCGGCGGACTGGGCGGCGGCTTCGACGGCCGCGTAATCGCGGACGTCGCAGGAGGCGTAAGCGGCGGTGCCGCCGGCTTGGTTGATTTCATCGCAGACGGATTTGAGGGGTTCGGGGCGGCGTCCGATGATGAAGACGTGGGCGCCGAGGGTGGCGAACTGGAGGGCCATGGAGCGGCCGAGTCCGGAGCCGCCTCCGGTGAGGAAGATTCGTTTGGAAGACAGTAAATTTTTCTGAAACAAGACGGCACCTCGAGAGTGGATCAGCGGTGCTCGATTATTTGTAAAATCCCCACACGCAACTGCGGCGTGTGGGGCACCCGGTGGCTGTTTTTTTTTCAGTCCTGCAAACTCAAAACCCAAACCCCAAAACCTTTGGCTTGAAAACCTGTCGTACTAACCTATCGTGCTACCAAATTTTACAGGCTTGTTCGCGGACCATGCGGTCGCCTTTTTTGCAGCCGAAGGCCTGGGCGAAGGCGGCGGTGTCGGATAGCGGGCCGTTGGCGCGGAAGCGGGCCAGCGGATGCGGATTGGTGTTGGCCTGCAAGCGCGCGGCTTCGGGTCGTTGGTTGGTGCCCCAAACCTGGGCCCAGCCGAGGAAGAAGCGCTGCTCGGGAGTGAAGCCGTCGATATCTTTCGGGCGCGGCTTCCCTTCCAGGGATTTTTCGTAGGCGGCATAGGCGATGGCCAGTCCGCCGAGATCGCCGATGCTTTCGCCGAGGACCAGCTTGCCGTTCTGGTGCAGGCCGGGCTCGACTTCGTAGGTGTCGAATTGTTTTTCGACGCAGGTGGCGCGCTCGTCAAAATTTTTGCGATCGTCGCCAGTCCACCAGTTGCGCAAATTGCCGTGAGGATCGAACTGCGAACCCTGGTCGTCGAAGCCGTGGGAAATTTCGTGGCCGATGACGGCGCCCATGCCGCCGTAGTTGATGGCGTCGTCGGCCTTGGGGTCGTAGAACGGCGGTTGGAGAATGCCGGCGGGGAAGACGATTTCGTTCATCAGCGGGTTGTAGTAGGCGTTGACGGTGGGCGGGGTCATGCCCCACTCGTTGCGGTCAACGGGCTTGCCGATCTTGGCGAGCTCGCGGGAATTTTCAAAGGTGGAGGCGTGGCGAACGTTTTCGGCATAGGAGGTGCGATCGATCTTGAGCTTGGAATAATCGCGCCACTTATCGGGATAGCCGATCTTGACGTTGAAGGCTTCGAGTTTTTCGATGGCGGCCTTTTTGGTTTCCGGGCTCATCCAGGAAAGCGTGGGGATATCGGAACGCAGCGCGGAGAGGAGGTTGTGAACCATTTCGAGAGCGTGAGCTTTGGCGGCCGGCGGAAAATATTTTTCGACGTAGACCTGGCCGAGAGCCTCGCCGACGCTGCGATTGACGGATTGCACGCAACGCTTCCAGCGGGGCTGAAGTTCGGTGGTGCCGGAGAGACGTTTGCCGTAGAAATTAAAATTTTCCTGCACGAAGGCGTCGCTGAGGATGGGAGCGGCGGCATGGATCAAGTGCCAGCGAAGGTAAATTTTCCAATCGGCGAGCGGGGTGGCGGTGAGCTGGCGGTTCATCTCCTTGAAGAAATCGGGCTGGCCGATGTTGGTTTCCGGGAGGCCGGGCAGGCCGACGGCGGTGAAGAAGGAATCCCAGTGACCAGTCGGGAGTGAGTTGTTTCAATTCGGCGGCGGAAAGCTTGTGGTAATTGGCTTGGGGGTCGCGCAACTGCACGCGGGTGAGTGAAGCTTTCGCGAAAGCCGTTTCCATATTCATGATGGTCTGGGCTTCGGCGGCGGATTTTTCGGCGGAGTCGCCGGCGAGCTGAAGCATTTTCGCGACGTGGGCGACGTAATCGGTGCGCAACTGCTTGGAGCGGTCGTCATCGCGCAGGTAGTAATCGCGGTCGGGCATGCCGAGGCCGCCCTGGTCGGCGTCGCCGATGACCCTGGTGCTGTCGGCAAAATCCTGAGTGGAGCTGAAATCGAAAACGGCCTGGACGTTCTCGTTGTGCAGGTCGGCAATTTCGGAGAGCAAGGCAGCGCGGTCATTGAGGGCGTCTATGGCGGCCAGCTGCGCGGCGATCGGCTTGATGCCGGCGACTTCGATGGCGGCGGTATCCATGCAACTGGCGTAGAAGTCGCCGACTTTTTGTTCATTGGGGCCGCGGCCGTCGCGGGGCTTGGCGGAGTCTTCGGCAATCTGGCGCAGCTCGGCGAGATTCTTTTCCTGGAGTTCGGCGCTGGTGCTCCAGGCGGGACGATCGGGGGGGATGGGATTGTTTTTCATCCAGCCGCCCATGGCGAACTGGTAGAAATCGTCGCAAGGCTTGCAGGATTTATCGAGATTGGAGTCGGCAAATCCCCAGGGGGAAGGAGTGTCCGCGAGGAGAAATACGCCAATGCCGGAGAGACACAGAACAGCGAGCAGGACAGAAAATTTGAAGAGATTATTTTTCACGCGCCACCTTGAGAGAATTTTGGGAATCCAGAAAGTTTCAACGTTTGCGCATATTCACTTGGGTGGAGGCGGCGTTTGATATTTGCTGATGTCGACGGATTGCCATTCGCCGCGGATGATGCCGTCGCGGATCTGCGCGGGAGTTTTTCCTTTGCGGGACTGCTCGTAAGAATAGAGGTCTTCGCGAACGCAAATCTGGCAGCCGGAGCCGTGTTTGCTGACGAAGCAGTCGAGCAGGCTGGCGTGTCCCTGGCTGCGGTCGCAGTGGCAATAGCAAGGTTCCTGGTAGAGAACTTTTTTGACGCGGGCGGCCGTTGCGTAGGCGTTCTTCACGACCGGATCGGGAAAAGTGTCGGGGCTCATGGTGGCCGGGAGCGCGCCGGTGGGAGGTTGCGCGTGGAAGGCCGGGGTGGCGTCGTCGGCGTCGGATTGCGCGGGAGCGTGGGATAAGGATTTTTGCGGCAGCAAGAGTAACGCGAGCGCGACGGCAAAAAGGATGAGCAAGGCAGAAGATTTCTGAATCAGGCGCATTTGGCGGACTCCGTTTTTCTACGCAAGCATGAAAGCGGCTGGTTGAGCCGCTTATTACTGTACGGCGGACGGGAGAAAAATTCCAGTAGGGGCGGACGGGAGGTCGTGTGGGACGGCGGTGGTGGGGTTGGCGAGATCAGCGGAAAGAAAATTCAAATTCAAAGACCGCACCCTTTGAAAAGCACAAAGGATGCCGCACCGTCTGTTGAGGGCTAAGCTTTTGACCGCCCGTCGCGCGCGAGAACGGGATTGCGGTGGCGGAGGTATCCGGGGCCTGGTGGGCAGCATCTTAGAGCGATTGGAAGTCTTGGATGGAAGCAGAACCTGAACACGGGGAGCGTTCCATCCAGGGGGGGAGTTGACTGGGAAGCGGCATAAAACCGGTAGTCCTACTTGACGCGGAGCCGCTTTTGGGTAAACTGCATTTTCTTTATGGCCGCGATGACTCAATTCGTACCTGCCGTGGTGCTGCAGGATTTCGACCTGCCGCAGCGCGAAGCCGCGTTTTTCTACGGGTTATTTCTGCGTGGACACTCTGCGGAACAATTGAGGCGGGATATTGAAGTGCCGCAGGCGGTGCTGCTGAAGTGGCATCACGAAGCGGAGCGCGAACCGGAATTGCGCGACATTTTCACGCGGATGGTGGAGTACCGGCGGCACGTGCTGGCGATATTCGATAACCTAGTAGGTACGGATCTGCAAAACCGGCGGCTGCAGTAAATCAACGCCAATCAGACTAGTCGAGAAGATTGGCGGTACCCTCCCAAATACCATTCGGTTGTAACTGCCTCGGTACCAAATCCTCCAAGTAGACCTGTACGTTCGTGACAGGTGAGACAAATAACAGGCAACTAATTTTGAAAGCCGCGATTCTAAGCGAAACGGGGACAAGTGTCACATAATGAAGGGGATTACGGAATTGACGCCAGCGTTTGGCGGAGTTAGAATCCTCACTTACCAGATTTGAGGTGTAATTCCATGCCCAGGGTAGCACGCGCCCTTTTAACATCCGTTTCGATTCTCGCCCTAGCGGTGCCGGTGGTCCGCGCCCAGCAGGAGTCCCAAGGCCAGCGCCAGGCCCAACCGCAAGATCCCACCGTAGCCCAGAAGCTGGACAAAGCCCAAAAGAAGAAGATCAAGAAGTCGCTGAAAGAGCTGGATACGCCTTACAAGCAGTGGCTGAACGAAGATGTGACGTTTACATCATTTCGCCCGAAGAGCGCAACGCTTTCGGGCAACTGGCCACCAACGAAGAGCGGGAACAGTTCATCGAGCAGTTCTGGCTGCGGCGCAGCAGCAATCCGGATTTGCCGGATAACGAATTCAAGGAAGAGCACTACCGCCGAATCGCCTATGCCAACGAGCATTACGCGTCGGGCATACCGGGATGGAAAACGGATCGCGGTCACATGTACATCGTGTGGGGGCCGCCGGACGAGATTGAAAGCCATCCGACGGGTGGAACGTATGACCGGCCGATGGAAGAAGGCGGTGGTTCGACATCCACGTATCCTTGGGAAACCTGGCGGTGGCGATACATCGAGGGCATGGGCGAAAACGTGATCATGGAGTTCGTCGATCCCAGTGGATCGGGCGAATATCACCTGACGATGGATCCTTCCGAGAAGGATGCGTTGTTGCACGTGCCGGGCGCGGGATTGAGCCAATTGGAACAGATGGGCCTGGCGTCGAAGACAGACCGCTTCACAAGATCGGACGGCACACATTTGCCGACGTCACTGGGCGGGCACGCCCGCGAGCATGAACGAATTTACGCGTCTGGAAGCGTATGCCAATGCGTTCAAGCCACCTACGGTGAAGTTCAAAGATCTGGAAGCACTGGTGACGTCGCGCATCGTGCGGGACCAGGTGCACTTCACGTGGCGGACAGATTTCCTGAAAGTGACGAACGACACGGTGCTGGTGCCGGTGACCGTGCAAGTTCCAAACAGCCAACTGTCGTTCCAGTCGAAAGAAGGAATACACTCCGCGACGTTGAACGTGTTCGGGCGGGTAAGTACACTGACGGGCCGGGTGGTGCAGACATTTGAAGATTCAGTGAGCCGGGATTTTCCTGATTCGCTGTTCCAGCAATCGATAAAATTGCATTCCATCTATCAAAAAGCGGTGCCGCTGCGGCCGGGCCTTTACCGGCTGGACCTGGTGATCAAGGATGTGCAGAGCGGAAACGTGGGAGTGATCAATACCCGGCTGCAAGTGCCGCGGTACGAGGATGACAAGCTGGAGTCGAGTTCGCTGATCCTCGCGGACCAGATCGAGCACGTGCCCGCGAAGCAAATCGGCGCGGGGCAATTCGTGCTGGGATCGTCGAAGGTGCGCCCGCGGCTGGAAGGCGACTTTACGACGGCGGACAAGCTGGGAATTTACATGCAGGTGTACAACCTGAAGCCGGACGACAAGACGCACAAGTCGAGCGCCACATTTCAATACACGGTGAAAAAAGGCGCGGAGCAAGTGCTGCAGTTCAACGAAACTTCGGCCGAAATGAAGCAGACCGGCGATCAGATTACGATTGAGCGATTGCTGCCATTGTCCACGCTGACGCCGGGCAAGTACACGCTGGAAATTCATGCCACGGATACACTTTCGAACCAGAGCATTTCGCGGACAGCAGATTTCACGGTGAAGACTCCGACAGAAACCAAGACCGCGGCCAACGTCGCGCCTGGGAGGTAGCACAAAGTGAAGCACAGAAGTCTCCGGCAAATTCGGGGGCCCTGCTGTTGGCGGCGGCAGGAATGCTGTCGCTGGCGGCAAATCCGGCGGGAGCACAGACGAGGACCGGAGCAAAGTCCGGGCCCGGCAAGCTCGCGGGGGTGGTGCTGGATGCAAGCGGCACGCCGCAGATGGGCGCGAGCGTGGAACTGCTGGCGGAAGCGTCGGCGGTGACCGTAGGGCGCGATTTCCTGACCAACACGCAGGGAGTTTTTCGCGGAGAGAAACTTTCGCCCGGACTGTATACCGTGCGAGTGACGCTGGCGGGATTCCTGCCGACGCTGGAAAAACATATACGCATCGTTCCGAACGTGACGACGGTGGTGCGCGTGGAACTGGAGTCGATGTTCGCTTCGCTGGATCAATTGCGGCGCCAGCCGGTGAACATCCCGGTGGAAGGCGACGACTGGAAGTGGGTACTGCGTTCGGCCTCAGCAACCCGGCCAGTGCTGGAGTGGATGGGCGACGGGCAAATCGTGTCGGTGGACGCGAGCAGGGATCGCGGAAGACCGCGCTGCCGCGAGCACGGCTCGAATTTACGGATGGAGCGCGGCACCCGGGTTCGGGTTCGAACCTGGTGTCGGCGCCGGCAACCGCGTTTGCCTACGATCAACGGCTGGGCGGGGCGAGCCGGCTGATCCTTGCGGGACAGATGAGTTATGACCAGGATGCTCCGGCGGGAAGCGTTGCGACGGTATGGCTGCCAACTGGATCGCTGGGCGCGGGCCCGCACACCGCGCTGGTGTTGCGCGAAGCGAAACTTGGAACGGATGGACAGACTTTCCGGGGCGTGCGCATCGATCAAGGCGGAGCGCTGGCGCTGGGCGACCGGGCGATATTGAGCTACGGCGGAGAATATGTGCTGGTGGGACTGGGAGCGGCGGCGTCTTCTCTGCGGCCGCGAGCGAAACTGGATGTGCTGGTTTCGGACGATTGGAACGCGACGCTGATTTTTACGTCCGTTCCGAACGGGCCAGGTCCGTTGGAAGCGACGAGGGGCGAAGCGGGCAACGATGCGCTGGCGGCGGCGCTGAACGAACTGGACGGATTTCCAACGTTAATGTGGCGCGGAGGGAAGCCGGTACTGCAAGGCGGCTTTCACGAGGAAATAGCCGCGGAGCGGAAGCTGGGGACACGAGGCAAAGTGCAGGTGGCGGGCTTCCACGACGACAACCGGCATGTGGCGGTATTCGGGCGCGGGAATGCCTTGCCAGCGGGCGATTATTTCCAGGATGTATTTCTCGAATGGGTTTGTGTACGACGGCGGATCGTCGAGCAGTTGGGGGACGCGCGTGGCGTTGCGCGAAAAACTGGATGACGACGTAGAGGTTACCGCGGTGTACGCGTTCTCTGGAGCGTTGGCACCGGGCGAGGACCTCAACGGAGTATTGCGCGATATTCTGCGGACCGCTCCGAGGCATTCGCTGGGAGCGAGCGTTACGGCGAAGGTTCCGCGGGCGAAAACCAAGCTGGAAGCCGGCTATAAGTGGGTGAGCGGAGTAGCGGTTTCGCGAGTGGATCAATACGGCGAGTCGATCTATCGACTCGACCCCTACCTGCACGTGGGCATAAGGCAGCCGCTGCCAAAGTTCGGGCTGGGACGCTGGGAAGCGGTCGCGGATTGCGATAATCTGCTGGCGCAAGGTGCCGTGGCGCTGAGCACGCGCGACGGACAGGACGAACCTGATACCGGCTTTTCGAAGTTTCCGGGGCGGCCTAAGCGTACAGTTTTGACAATTAAGGTTTTAGAAAGCCATATCTGCTCTTCCGAATAACGTATCCTGCCCGGGCACCCTCTTTTTTGTCGCTAGAACTATAGATATGCAAGGATTTAAGCACTCGATGCCGGGAGGTGCAGTTGGTCTCTGATTTGCACCGGATTATCAGCGGGAAGGTGTATCCCTGCCGGGCCGGGTTATGAAACAGAACTTGCGAGTAAGTCTCGGGGCGGTGGTACTGGCGCTGGCAACGCTGGCGGCGGTGATTTTCGCCTACATTAACTTCCAGCAACGAAGCAGATTTGAGCTGGTGGACGACGGGGTGGCCTGGCTGGACACCGACCATGGTGTGGAGGCCTGGAAGGTCAGCCCGGGGTCGTCGGGAGCGCTGGCGGGAATACGGCCGGGCGACCGGCTGATGGCGATCGACAGTGTGCCGGTAGCGCGAGCCGTACAGGTCACCATGCGGTTGACGCGCGCGGGACTGTGGACGCAGGTGCGCTATAAGCTGGCGCGCGAAGGACAGGAATTCGAGACCCCTCTGGTTACCGCGCCCGCGGAAAAACCTGCTTCGATTGAAAATTATCTCCGGGTGGTAGGGCTCCTTTACCTCTTCATCGGATTATTTATTTTTGCGCGGCGGTGGAACGCCCCGAAGGCGGTGCATTTTTACGTGTTCTGCCTGGTGTCGTTCATTCTGTATTCCTTCCACTACAGCGGGAAGCTGGATGCGTTTGACCAGGAAGTGTACTGGGCGAATATCGTGGCGCGGTTGCTGGCGCCGGCTTTGCTGCTGCACTTCGCGCTGGTATTTCCGGGGCGCACGGAATCGACCATTCGTTCTTCATCGAAGCTGCTGACGGTGTATCTGCCGCCGCTGGCCTTGCTGCTGGTGCATATCAGCACAGCTCGAAACACGCTGGGATTTGTGCCGTGGCTGGGCTCGCGCATTTTGCTGGACAAGATTGAGCTGAGTTATCTGGGCGCATGTTTTCTGGCGGCGGGACTGGGTTTTTACAGAAATTTCAGGGTCGCCCCATCGGGTGTTTTGCGGCAGCAGCTGAAGTGGCTGACCGGTGGAACGCTGGCGGGGAGTTTGCCGTTTACGTTCCTGTACATCGTGCCGTTCGTGGCGGATGCCGGGCCGCGCGCGTGGATGCAATTTTCGGCGGTGAGCCTGGTTTTGATTCCGCTGTGTTTCGGGTACGCGGTCATCCGCTACCGGTTGATGGACGTGGACATTATTTTCAAGCGCGGCCTGGCGTACACGGCGGCGACAGCGGGCGTGGCGGCGGTGTACTTCGCGCTGGTGGCGCTGCTGGCGCAAATTTTCCACGCGCAGACGACCGGTCCGGTGGGCGGCATGATCGCCATCGTGATCGCGGCGTTTTTGTTTCAACCGTTCCGCGAGTGGACGCAATCGCGGCTGGACAGATTTTTCTATCGCGACCGGCTGGATTACCGGCGGACGCTGATTGAGTTCGGACGCACGCTGACAAATGAAGTGCGGCTGGAGCCGATGCTGGGCTCGGTGATGGATCGCGTTTCGCAAACGCTGCTGGTGGACCGGCTGGCGATTTTTCAGGAAGACCCCGCGCGCCCGGGTCACATGCGGCTGGCGAGGTCGATGGGCGTACGACTTTCCGAACCACTGGATTTGAGTTTCCTCGAGCCGGCCCGGCCCGAGTTCGCCCGTGGGGCGCTCTTTTTTGAGTCGCCCCGCGCGGCGAGAGACGTCAGCGACACCGTGCGGCGAACGCTGGAGCAACTGGATCTGAATTATTTTGTGCCCTGCCGGATTCGCGAGCATACCGTGGCGGTGCTCGGCCTGGGCAAGACCGTGGATGGAGATTTTCTTTCGAGCGACGATGTGGAGCTGGTGGAGACGATCGCGGGCTACGTGGCGATCGCGCTGGATAATTCGCAGCTTTACACCTCGCTGGAACAGAAGGCCATCGAAATTGCGCGGCTGAAAGACTTCAGCGAAAACATCGTGGAGTCGCTGAACGTCGGCGTGCTGGCGGTGGATCTGGAAGGACTGGTGGAATCCTGGAACACGCGCATGGAAAGCTTGTTTGGAGTGGCGCGGCAACAAGCGCTGGGGCGGCCGTTGAATTCCCTGCTGCCGGAAGAGCTGGCGCGAGAAATCACCGCGCGAGGCGATGAAGAGCTGATTACCGGAATTTACAAGCAGCGGCTGCAGCACCTGGGGAAGACGCTGACATTGAACGTTTCGATCACGCCGCTGGTGAGCAAGTCTGGTGAACGGATAGGGCGACTGCTGCTGTTTGACGATGTGACGCAGCGCGAGCGCCTGGAAGAACAGATGACGCAGACGGAAAAGCTGACGTCACTGGGATTGCTGGCCGCCGGCGTGGCGCATGAAGTGAATACGCCGCTGGCGGTAATTTCCAATTACATACAGATGCTGGCGAAGCAGATGCCGGACGGGCGATCCGAAGCAGGCGATTATTGAAAAGATCGTGAAACAGACGTTTCGCGCCAGTGAGATTGTGAACAATTTATTGAATTTTTCGCGCACCGGCGCAGCGGAAGTAGCGGATATCGATGTGAACCGGGTGGTGGAAGAGACGTTGTCGCTGGTAGCGCACCCGCTGAAGACTTCACAGATACAGGTGGTGCGGCAATTCGGGGAGACGCTGCCCGCGGTGCGCGGGTCGGCGAACAAGCTGCAGCAGGTGTTTCTGAATCTGTTTTTGAATGCGCGCGACGCCATGCCCGGCGGCGGAATGCTGGAAGTGCGCACGGCGGCGCACAACGGCAGCGTGGAAGTGGAAATCGCGGATACCGGGGCGGGAATTGCGCGGGAACACATTCACCGGATTTTCGATCCGTTCTTTACCACCAAGGCGAGCGGGCGCGGCACGGGGTTGGGACTGTCGGTGAGTTACGGGATTATCAAGGAACATTCCGGGAAGATCGATGTGCGGTCGACGCCCGGCAAGGGTACGTCGTTTCACGTGGAGTTCCCCGCAGTGAGGAAAGCGATTCATGTCTAAGGGCTCGATTTTGGTAGTCGACGATGAATCGGAGATTCGCGAAGGGCTGGAACTGCTGCTCACCGGTGAAGGTTACGGCGTATCCATCGCGGAGACGGGCGAATCCGGGCTGGTGAAGCTGGGCGAACACCCGTTCGATTTATTGCTGCTGGATGTGAGCCTGCCGGACCGCAACGGCCTGGACCTGCTGAAGGAAATTCACAAGCGCGATCCACATCTTGTCCATCGTACTGATCACCGCATACGGCTCGATTGAAATGGCGCGCACCGCGTTCAAGAGCGGCGCGATGGATTACATCACCAAGCCGTGGTCGAACGACGAACTGCTGGCGCAAGTGGCGCAAGCGGTGGAATCGCGGCAACTGCGCGAAGAGAACGTGCAGCTGAAGCGCGCGCTGAAGCAGCGCTTCAACTTTCCAAACATCATCGGCAAGAGCGACAAGATGCACACGCTGCTGGACCTAGTGACGCAGGTGGCGCCCTCGCGGTCGACGGTGCTGATCAGCGGAGAGAGCGGGACGGGCAAGGAACTGATCGCCAAGGCCATTCATTCGGGATCGACGCGGGCGGACAAAGCATTCGTGCCGGTAAACACCGGATCGATCCCCGTCGATTTGCTGGAGTCGCAACTGTTCGGGCACGTGAAGGGCGCGTTCACCAGCGCGGTGGCTTCGAAAAAGGGATTGTTCGAAGTGGCGGACCAGGGCACGATTTTTTTCGACGAAATTGCGACCATCAGTCCCGAGACGCAAGCCAAGCTGCTGCGCGTGATTCAAGAGCGCGAGTTCATGCGGCTGGGCGGCACGGAACAATTGAAAGTGGATGTGCGCATCGTGGCGGCGTCCAACGTGGATTTGCTGACGCTGGTTCGCGAAGGCCGCTTTCGCGAGGATTTGTATCACCGCTTGAACGTGATTCACCTGCAACTGCCGCCGCTGCGCGACCGCCGCGAAGATGTGCCGATGCTGCTGGCGCATTTTCTGGAACGCTATTGCACGGAAAATGAGAAGCCGCTAAGGCAATTCACCCCCGGCGCGATGAAGCTGATGATGGACTACGACTGGCCGGGCAACGTGCGCGAGCTGGAAAATGTGGTGGAGCGCGCAGTGGTGCTCTCGACGCAGGAGCGCGTGGACGCCGACCTGTTGCCGGAAAGCATCCGCAGCAAAGAGATTGTGCGCGGGGTACGGCTGCAACTTTCGGAATTTCTGCCGCCGCTGCCGGGTGAGCCGGGATCGCGGGCGGGAGCTGACCATTCACAGCCGTCACTGTTTCAAATCATGGATGAAATCGAGCGGCGCATCATCATGGATATGCTGGAACGCACGGCGTGGAACCAGACGGAAGCGGCGGAACGGTTCATGATCCCGCTGTCGACGCTGAACCAGAAAATCAAGCGGCTGGGAATCGATGTGCGGCGACGCGGGCGCGGGGAAGACACGTTCTCGGCGACTTTGGGCAAATAAGGTAGATTCGAACGCTACTGCTGCGATTTTGTTTTCGGCCGACCTGTGGGAACCCGTCAAGACATGCAAAAAAGATGAATGCGCCGCGCGGGCGGACACCGCGCTGCTTTTTCGAAGATAATATTTGACGTTGCAAGTTTGAAACGAGCTAGGCAGAGTACCAGCGAATGACCGTAAACCTCTCGAGCCCAGCGAAACGCGGTGGGCTAATTTTCATTGCGGTGGCCGTGGGGATTTACCTCACCTACTTCAGCGTGCGCACCGCGCGGGCGACGTATTACACGGGATTAGAGACGCTGTACGGATATCAGCGGGCTACGCAGATAGAGCCCGAAAACGCCCGGAATTGGTACCTGCTGGGACGCTACCTGCAATACAGCCTGGAAGACGCAAATCCAGAGCGAGCCATCAGCAGTTATTTGACCTCGCTGCGGATCGATCCGCGGGCGACGGTGACGTGGCTGGACCTGGCCGCGACGTACGAAACCGAAGGTAACGACCGCGCGGCGCGAAGCGCATTCCTGGAGGCAAAGAAAACCTATCCATCGTCCGCGGAAGTTGCGTGGCGCTATGGCAATTTTTTGTTGCGTCATGGAGATCTGGAGCAGGCGTTTCCCGAGATACGGCATTCGGTGGAGAGCGATCCGTTCCGCGCCCCGGAGGCTTTTTCGCGGTGTGTACGGATAGAACCGGACGCTGACGTTGTCCTCGACCGGATGATACCCGCAAATCGCGACGTATACATCGCGGTGATGCACGATCTGACCGGGGATCGCCAGGTGGACAATGCGTTGAAGGTCTGGAAGCGGCTGGCAGCCATGCACACCGAAATTCCGATGCAGGAAGTCTTCACGCTGGTGTCAATGCTCAGGCAGATGGGGCGGTTGCAGGACGCCCGCCTGTTATGGATGCAAGCGGCGGAAAGCGCGGGGCTCGGGAGTCTGCCAGGTCCGAAGAACTCATTGGTGTGGGATGGCGGATTCGAATCGGGAGTTTCGGGTGCGGATTATGCGTGGCGATATGCGGCCGGCGCGCACGGGGTACAAATCGGGGTCGACGGGCAAGAAAAACATTCCGGAAAACAGTCTTTGCGGGTGTCGTTCGACGGCAGTTCCGATATTTCTTTTCGAGACGTGTGCGAGACGGTTCCGGTGAAGGGAGGGACCTCGTACGAGTTGTCGGGATGGATGCAAACGAAGGAACTGACGACGGACAAGGGAGTGCGACTGGAGGTGCGGCCAACGCTTCCCGGCGGGCCGATAGCGAATACCGCCGAGGTGCGCGGGACACAGCCATGGACGCGGGTGTCGGCAGTCTGGGAGGGCGAAGCAGCGGACCAGGACGTGGAGATTTGCCTGCGGCGCGATGCCAGCGAGCAGGAAGACAATAAGATTCGCGGAACGGTGTGGGTGGACGACGTGGCGCTGACACCGACAGGCAAGAGCGGCGATAAACGATGAGATTTTTGCGCATCGGAATTTGCTCGCTGATCGCGATCGGGGTAGCGGCACACGGTGGCGTGGAAGACTGGGCACGGGCAATTTTTGAAACCGGGGCTGCGCTGCTGTTTTTGGGATGGGCGGTACGGGTTTATTTGGGAAAAGAACAGAGTGCGGAGATTTCTCCTTTATTGCCGCCGCTTGCCGGGTTATTGCTGGTAGCGCTGGGGCAGATCGTTTTCAGGCGCACTGCGTCGATTTATGACACGCGACAGGAATTCGGGCTGCTACTGGCGGATGTGCTGGTGATCTTCGTGGCGGTGCAGGCGTTTCGAACGCTGCAGGAGTGGCGGGTATTTGTTTGGTTCGTGATGATCTTCGGATTCCTGGTGTCCATTTTTGGAATCCTGCAACACCTGACGTTCAACGGGAAACTGTACTGGTTCCGGACCATGCATTACGGAGGAATTCCCTTCGGGCCGTATGTAAACCGGAATCACTTCGCGGGATTTGCGGAACTGTTTATTCCCATGGCGCTCGTACCGCTGATGCTTGGTAAAGTGCGGCGGGAGCGCTGGTTCATCGTAGGGTTGTTCGCGGTGGTGTCTATCGGAAGTTTGTTTCTGGCCGCATCGCGCGGAGGAATCATCAGTTTTGTGGTGGAAGTGGCAATCATCGTGGTGTGGATGAGCGTGCGCCGCACGGGCAGGAAACAGGTGTTGGCGGGAGCGGCGGTATTGGCGGCGGCAGTGCTGATGGTGTCGTTGCTGGGAGTAAAAGAGATAGCCCAGCGTTTTTCGACGATGAAAGCGCAGGAAGTGGCCACTGGAAAGCGCGCTTCGATGCGCCGGGGCGCCTGGCGGATTTTTAAGGATAATCCGTGGACGGGAACCGGGTTGGGCACCTTAGAGGTGGTTTATCCGCCGTACGAGACGGACTATGACGGGCGAATCGTAAACCATGCGCATAACGACTATCTGGAGGCGCTGGCCGAAACGGGCATAGCGGGTGGGTTGTGCTGCGCGTTGTTTCTGGGAATGCTGTTGTTCCATTCGCTGAGGGAATTATCGGAGAGCCAAGCTTCGCTTGTTGCGGTCTTGAATCTGTCGGGGTTGGTGGCCTGCGCCGGGTTTCTGACGCACAGCGTCGTGGATTTCAATCTGCATCTGCCGACGAATGCGCTGCTATTTTTGTTGATGGCGACGCTGGCGACTTCGCCGATTAAAACGGGAAAAGTTGCGCGAGATGAAACCTCCAGAGGGGGTCACTGAAAGCGAAAACACTGACTTTGGCGCGTCGTCAACCTGTATACTACGACAGGGGACATCTATCGATGCAGCCAGGAAAACTGGGTGCGCGGCCGTGGTGTTTTGCGGCTGCCGGGCTTCTAGTGTCGATGGTGGCAGGGACACCTGCGCGCGGCCAGACCGTCGTCGGAACCCCACAAGAAACGAATGAGCGGATCAAAGAGATGTCGTTCGCGGCGAGAATTACGCCTCACGACTACATCATCGGCAGCGGCGACACGCTGACTGTGGATGTCTTTGATGTAAAGGAATTGAGCCGGGACGTGCGGGTAAGCCAAACGGGGACGATCGGGTTGCCACTAGTGCCGGTGCGGTTGCACGTGAAGGGTTTGACGGAAACGCAGGCGGAACAAAAGATCGCCGAAGTGCTGCAAGCGAACGGGTTAGTGAGCCATCCGGAAGTGAGCGTGGCGGTAAAGGACAGAAAGAGCAAGCCCATCACGGTGGTAGGGGCGGTGCAGCACCCGCTGGTATATCAGGCGGAGCGGCCGACGACACTGCTGGAAATATTGGCGGAGGCCGGGGGAATTTCCAACGATGCCGGCGATACGGCCATCGTGACACGTCCGAGCGGGGACCCAAACGACAAGGAAAATCCTGCGGAAGGACCAGCGATCAGTAATGAGGATGTAATACCGCCTCCCACGGAGCCAGGGACGACGACGGCGGCGGCCGGCAGCGCGCCAGCCGGACCGATTTCCAGCCGTGCTCCTGTAAGCGCTGCAATCCCCAACATCGGGGCCGATTCCAAGGTTGCTGCGAAGGATGCGCCCATTCCTACGGAAGCGCCGGGATTGTCGAACACCATCACGGTGAATCTAAACGACCTGATGGAAAGCGGAGACGCGACGAACAACATAATTTTGCAGTCGGGGGACATTGTCACGGTGCCGCACGCTGGAATCGTTTACGTGTTGGGGGCGATTACCAAGCCAGGAGGATATGTACTGGCCAACGATCGCAGCCACATGACGACATTGAAGATGTTAGCGCTGGCAGGCGGGTTTAACCGGACCGCCAAGTCGGATCACGCGGTGATTATTCGCAGGGACAGGCAGGGGCAGCAGCACGAACAAATCGTTAACCTTAAACAGATCGTGGAGAGGAAAGCGGAGGATGTGCGGCTGGATCCCAGCGATATCCTATATGTACCGGATAGCAAGGCCAAGCAGGTGCTTTACAGAGCGTCGGAGGCGGCGCTGGCACTGGCGTCGGGAATAGCGTTGTATCGGGTGGCGTATCGTTGAGCATGACAGACGACAAATTCGGCGGGAACCAGAACGGATCGAATGGGGCGGTAGAGCTGGTGCCGGTAGCTACAAACCTGCCGGCATGGGAGCTGTCTCCGCGGGAGCCGCATCTCTACGACTATTTGTTGATATTGCGGAAGCACCAATGGCTGATTCTGTCGTTCATGCTTTCGGTGGTGACGATCGTGGCGATCGCTACTTTCCGGATGCAGCCGGTATACGTGGCGACCGCACGCATCGAGATCGATCGGGAAAATTCGAACATTCTGCCGTTTCAAGGCACGGACCCTTACGACGTAATGATGGATAGTGATAATTACATCGAGACGCAAGCAAAGATCCTAACCAGTGAATCGTTGGCGCTGCAAACCATCCGCGATAACGGATTGTCGGCGAGACCCGAGTTTTCCGCACCCGGGGGGGTATCGGAAGCGATAGCCACCGGGAGCCTTGCCAACCAGAAGAGGCCGCCGGAACTTGGGGCGTTTCTGGGAAGTTTAAGCGTGAAGCGCGTGCCGAACAGCCGCTTGATGGACGTCAGTTTCGAATCGACGGACCCGCAATTAGCGGCGCGAATCGTAAACGCGCACCTGGAAGCGTATGTACTGCGAAATTTCCAAAGTCAGTTCGAAGCGACGAAACGGGCTACGTCATGGCTGCAAGGTCAATTGGCCGATCTGAAGACCAAAGTACAGAATTCGGAAGATGCGCGGATCGCGTATGAGCGGCAAAACCAAATCTGGACGCTGGATGACAAACAAAGCATTACGACGCAGCGGTTCGCCGATGCGAACCGGGAATTGATGCTGGCGCAAAGCGAGCGCATGAAGAAGCAATCGCTTTACGAATTCGCGAAGTCCGGGAACCTCAGCGCGGTGCCGCAAATCCAATCGAACGCAGCACTAACAGAGTTGCAGAGGAAACAAACAGACATCGTGTCGCAATATAAGGAAGCGCAGGCGCAATTTGGCCCCAACTTTCCGAAAGTCCAGCGTCTGAAGGAACAGGTTCAGGATATAGACAACAACATCGAGAAGGAAAAGCAAAACATCGTCGATACGCTGGAAAGCGAATACCGGGAAGCAGCGAGCCGAGAAGGGCTGTTGGAAAAGGCGCTGGAAGAGCAAAAGTCGGAAGTAAACGAGATGGCCGGAAAGATGGTGGAGTACAACATTCTGAAGCGGGAAGCAGAGGCGAACAAGGTACTGTACGACGGATTGCTGACCAAGCTGAGGGAAGCGGGAGTATCGGCGGGACTGAGATCACAGAATATTCGAGTGGTGGACCCGGCGATGGTGCCCTCCAGTCCGGCGCGTCCGGCGAAAACGCGCAACGTGGCGCTGGCGTTTCTGGTGGGTTTGGTGGGCGGGATAGGGCTGGCGCTGATGCGCGAGTACCTGGACAACACGGTAAAAACTCCAGATGACATCGAGACGCTGGCACGTTTGCCGTCCCTGGCGGTTGTGCCGCAATTCGCATCGTCCCATCAAAATGGAAATGGCAAGCGGCAGAGATTATTGGGACTGTCCTCGAATGGACATGACAAGAGGATGGAGCTGGTAGCGGAACACCTGCCGAAGTCGCAAATGTCGGAGGCCTTCCGTGCGTTGCGGACATCGCTGTTACTTTCGCGCGCGGAACATCCGCCGCAAGTGATCCTGGTTACCAGCGCGCTGCCACGCGAAGGCAAGACCACTGCAGCGACGAATCTGGCGGTAACCCTGGCGCAGCTGGGCGACAAGACGGTAGTGGTAGATGCCGACCTGCGCAAGCCGGGAGTCGGGCGGCTGCTGAATATGAGCGGCGGCAACTATGCGGGATTGAGTTCCTATCTTGCGGGAGTATCGAGCCTCGACCTGGTGACCGTGCCGCATCCGACGATACCTAATCTGTGGGCGATTCCGACAGGTCCTTTGCCGCCGAACCCAGCGGATTTGTTGTCATCGCACAAGCTTGCGGATGCGATCGCGGAGCTGCGGAAGAAGTTCAAATTTGTGGTCATCGATTCGCCGCCGGTAATGGCCGCGACGGATGCGGTAATTTTATCGGTGAAAACGGACGGGGTGTTGCTGGTGGTGCGAAGCGGCGAGACACCGAAAGAAGCGTTTACCAGAACGCGCGATCTGCTGGTGAGCGTGAAGTGCAACATTCTGGGCGTGGTGCTGAACGCCGTGGACGCCAGCGCACCCGATTATTATTACTCTTACCGGTACTATCCATATTCATATGGATACGGCCCGCAGGAAACCGGGGAACACCGGGAAGACGAAGAAGATTCCGAACCCGTCAGCGAAAGCATGTCCCGCGATCGAGACGAGGACTCCCAGGCACTTTAGGAGGCTTTTTGCGATATTTGATAACCGGCGGCGCCGGATTCATCGGCTCACATCTGGCCGAAAGATTAG
This sequence comes from uncultured Acidobacteriota bacterium, assembly GCA_963819625.1. Lineage (GTDB taxonomy): Bacteria > Acidobacteriota > Terriglobia > Acidiferrales > UBA7541 > Acidiferrum. Next base: position 441,237 of record CAWFWY010000011.1, on the reverse strand, counting down.
TGGATCGCGGCGACCACGTGGTGCTGCTCGATAATCTTTCTACCGGAAGCATGGAAAACATACGGCATCTGAAGTCCTCGCCGCGGATGGAATACCATCTCGACGGGATAGAAAACCGGCAGCTGGTTGCGGAACTGGTAGACGACGCGGACGTGGTGGTGCACCTGGCGGCTGCGGTGGGCGTGAAGCTGATCGTGGAAAGCCCGGTACGCACGATTGAAACCAACGTAAACGGGACACAGATGATACTGGAAGCGGCGTGCCGCAAGCGGAAACTGGTGCTGGCCGCGTCCACTTCAGAAGTATATGGAAAAAACACCAATGTGCCGTTTCACGAGGACGCCGATCTGGTTTTGGGGCCGACGACCAAGGGGCGCTGGAGCTACGCGGCATCGAAGGCGCTGGACGAATTCCTGGCGCTATCTTACTGGAAGGAAAAGAAACTACCGGTGATTGTGGTGCGGCTGTTCAATACCGTGGGGCCGCGGCAGACCGGGCGGTACGGGATGGTGCTGCCAAATTTTGTGAAAAGCGCGCTGGAAAACAAACCGATCAGTATTTTTGGGAACGGCAAACAAACACGATGTTTCTGCGATGTACGCGACACGGTGGAAGCGTTGATGCGGCTGATGGATACGGAGCGCGCGGTCGGCGAAGTGACCAACGTGGGGAGCACGGAAGAAATTACGATTGAAGATCTGGCGCAACAGGTGAAAGAGCGGACCAAGAGCACGTCGGCGATCGAATATATTCCATATGACAAGGCGTATGAGCCGGGGTTCGAGGACATGATGCGGCGAGTGCCGTCGGTAGACAAACTTTTCGCGCTGACGGGATTCCGCCCGGAGACGCGCTTGACGGAGATCATCGACAGGGTGGCTTTATCATTCCAGGCCAAGCAGGAACGGCCCACGGAATTCCAACCGCAAGCAAAGGCCAACGCCGCCCGGCAGGGCAGCGAACTTTTGTCGTAGACAGCTCGCCTGATACACAGCTAAAACAATCCAGCATGAAATCGATCACTACACTTTCGGTTCTGGTGCCGGTTTACAACGAAGAGCATCTGGTGGCGGCGAGTTTAGAACGCCTGAGGTGTCTGGCTGATTCGGAACTGCTGGAGCACGTGCAGATTGTCGTGGTGGATGATGGTTCTTCGGATCGCACCGGCGCGGCGATTTCGCGATTCAAGGAGTCACTCGCGCAAGTGACGCAGGAGAAATTGACTTGGTTGTTTATCCGCCACGAGAAAAACAAAGGCAAAGCGGCGGCGATCCATACCGCGTTATCGGCAGCGACGGAAGAATTAACGGTGATTCACGACGCCGACCTTGAATATCACCCCGGCGACCTGGTGAAGATGGTGGGAGTATTCCTGGCGGAACAGGCGGATGCGGTATTCGGTTCGCGATTTATGGCCAGCGAGTACCGGCGGGTGCTGTTTTTCCGGCACCAAGTGGGGAACCGCTTCCTGACTTTACTATGCAACGTGGTTTCGGATTTGAATCTCAGCGACATGGAAACCTGCTACAAAATGGTGCGCACCACGCTGCTGAAGAGTATTCCGCTTACGGGTAAAGGCTTCGAGTTGGAGCCGGAAATCGCGATCAAGCTGGCCAAGCGCGGAGCGCGAATTTTTGAGGTGCCGATTCGCTACGCGGGGAGAACCTATCAGGAAGGCAAAAAAATCGGATGGAGGGACGGGCTACGCGCGGTAACAGCTATCCTGCGATTTGCGTGGTCGGATGAAATTTATGTGCAGGACAAATACGGCAGCCAGATACTGGGGCGCCTGAATCGCGCGCCACGATTTACGGCGTGGATGGCGGATACCATACGGCCGTATATAAAGCAGAAAGTGTTGGAAATAGGCGCGGGAACAGGGAATCTCACCGCCCAGTTAATTCCCCGGGTTGTATATTGGGCGACGGATATCAATCCCCTGTACCTGATGTATCTGGAAAATGTGGGCCGCAATCGCCCGTACATGAGGGTAGGCTTTACCGATGCGGAAACGGCAGAGTCCTACCCGCAAGACCAGAAATTCGATACGGTAATCTGCCTGAATGTTGTCGAGCACCTGGTGAACGATCGAGGTGCGCTCATGAATATACGAGCGGCGCTGGAAGACGGCGGGCGGGCGATTATCCTGGTGCCATGCGGACCCGGTTTGTATGGGACGCTTGATGAAGTTCTTGGACACCAGCGCAGGTACACGCGGAAGAGCCTGGAAGAGCTGGTCACAAAAGCGGAATTCAAGCTGGAAAGCATGCTGGAATTTAACCGGGCGGGCGTCATCGCTTGGTGGCTGAACGGCACAGTGTTGCGGCGGCGAACGTTTGGCCTGGGGCAAATCATGACGCTGAATTTCTTGACACCCGTGTTTCGGCGGATCGACAAGTTTCTGCCGTGGGCACCGTTGTCGCTGATCGCGGTGGCCAGGAAACCGGCCAGTGCGGACCTGCGTAAGAATTCGCAGGGCACAGCAATGGCCGGAGCTGGAATTCAGGATCACCCGCCAACCACATGAGCGCTTCGGTCTCGAGTCGGCCCGGGAGCGCACCAGCTGCAGCGCGGCGAGACATTCCCTATCAACGAATTCTGCTGGTGTTCTTCGTGCTGTCTCTGCCGCTTGTAAATCCCGAAGTGCATGGCGACGGAGTGGGTTATTACGCCTACGCGCGGGCTACTTTGATCCAGCACAACCTACGTTTTGAAGAAGATTGGCGTCACGCGAACAAATATTTCAGTTCTTCCCGACTTCTGGCCGACGAAGAGCTGAACCCCAATCAATACACGGCCACGGGCCACGTGGAAAATCACTTTACCGTCGGGCCCGGCATGCTATGGGCACCGTTTCTGATTTTTGCGCATCTCACGGTTTTGGCATGGAATGCCCTGGGCGGGCATATTACGGCGGACGGATTTTCAAAACCATATCTGATAGCCATGGCGGTTGGAACAGCATGTTACGGTTTCTTGGGGCTTTTATTTTCTTTCCTGCTGGCAAGGAAATATGTTCGGGATCGCTGGGCGTTTTTGGCTACCTTGGGTATCTGGCTGGCCAGTTCCCTGCCGGTATACATGTATTTCAATCCGGCGTGGTCGCACGCGCATTCGGCATTCACGGTAGCGTTATTTGTCTGGTATTGGGAACGAACGCGACGGTCACGCGCGATGTTGCAATGGATTTTACTGGGACTGGCTGGCGGACTGATGGTGTCAGTTTATTTTCCGAATGGCGTTTTTTTGCTGGTGCCAATGGTAGAGGCGCTGTTGGCGCATCGTTCAGCCTGGAAGGTGGAACACCAGTGGGGTGCGCAAAAGGAAATCCTCCTGCGCGAGACAGCGTTCGTATTTTCGATATTACTGGCGCTGTTGCCAACATTAATCACGCGGCGAATTATTTATGGGGGATTGTTCCGCTTTGGAGCGTATACGGAATATCCGTGGGACTGGAGAGCGCCGCACTTGTGGAAGGTGCTTTTCTCCGCGGATCACGGAGCATTGAGCTGGACACCGATTCTGGCGTTGGCGCTAGCGGGATTTGTGGCGCCGCCCCGGAATGCCAGAGCCCTGGCCGCGTATCTGGCGGTAGGAGCGGCGGCGTTTTACTATGTAATCGCGTGCTACCCGTATTGGGATGGGATGTCGTCTTTCGGGAACCGCTTTCTGATCTCGCTTACGTCGATTTTTGTCTTCGGGCTGGCTTTGTTTTTTGAACATTGCAGCAAGTATTTTCGGGACGGCGGGCGAGCGTTTGTTGCCGGGGCGGGTTTGGTGGCGGTGCTGACCGTATGGAATGCCGGGTTTATATTTCAGTGGGGAGAGCATCTGGTGCCGGTGCGGGGAGCAATCTCGTTTCGGGAGATGATGCACAATCAAGTGTTTGTAGTGCCGCGGGAATTTGCAGGACATCTGCGGACGTACTTATTCAGGCGTAAGGATGAGATGCGCAAGATTGAGGAGCGGGACATCGAGGAGATGAAGAAGGCTCCGGTACCGTGAAGATGGCGGCATCGACAGAACGTTCCGCATCATTTCATTGAGGAGCGGGCCGCGTAAGTAAAGTTCGGCCACTCGGATCGAAAAAATGGCTTCCCGGACCACATCGCAACCAGTTGTACCGCCGCTCGCGGCGCCGGCCAACGCGCCGGCAACAGTGCGTATCGAACCGCCACGCGGGTGGCTGCAGCTGCGGCTTGGAGAAGTGTGGCAGTATCGCGAATTGCTGTATTTCTTTGTGTGGCGGGACGTAAAGGTTCGCTACAAGCAGACGGCCATCGGCGTGGTCTGGGTGATTCTGCAGCCGCTGTTGACCATGCTGGTGTTCACTTTATTTTTTGGGCGACTGGCCAAGTTGCCGTCGCTGGGCTTGCCTTATCCCATTTTTTATTTCGCGGCGGTGGTGCCGTGGATGTATTTCGCGGGCGCGCTGCAAAATTGCACCAACGTGGTGGTCGACAATCAACGGGTAATCACCAAAGTGTTTTTTCCGCGGCTGATCCTGCCGATTTCGGCAGTGCTTTCGGGGTTGGTGGACTTCGCGATTGGATTTTTGGTGCTGGTGATCTTTACGCTGGCATATGGTTTTCATCCCACGCTGGCCGCGCTGTGGTTGCCCGGTTTGGTGCTGCTCGCGGTGATGACGGCGCTGGGCGTGGGATTGTGGACTTCGGCGCTGAACGCGCTGTATCGCGACGTGCGCTACGTGATTCCCTTCCTGGTGCAATTCTGGATGCTGGCGTCGCCGGTGGCGTATCCCAGCGCGCTGGTGCCGGCGCGGTGGCGGTGGCTGTATGGATTGAATCCGATGGCCGGGGTGATCGATGGATTTCGCTGGGCGATGACCGGGCACGGACAGGCGCCGGGGATATTGTTACTGGCGTCCAGTGCTGGAGTGGTGGCGCTGCTGGTTGGGGGGTTGTTTTTCTTCCAAAAGATGGAAGGGGAGATCGCGGATCGGGTGTAGACCGCCGCGCACTGTCGTGGATCTTAGTTCCCCCAATTGCGACGTTTCAGTTGAATTCATTTTCACCACTGCACGCCGGGATACAGGCTGGGGATGCGAAAACCGCGATAGACGTTTTGGCCCGTTACGGTCATTTGGAAGACGGTTTGCGGCGGGGTAGTTTTTGTTACTTCGGTAATTATTCCCTTGCTCGTAAGCGTGTTGGTGCCGGTCACGGTTGGGGCACACTCGTCGAACTCCACGTTGCCGTTGGCGAGCAGGCGGGCGGAGCCGCCAAATATGGAGAACAGCGGATCCAAGTCATCTACCCATTCAATAGCTGCGGTCTTGGCAGTCTCGTCCAATTGCAGGATGGGAACGCGGCTTTCGCAGGGTACGGTGGTTCCACAGATGGTGCCGCTGGAATCCAATACCCGCTGATTGCCGTTGTCGAACATCAACATCTGAAAAATACCAGAGCTGTTAGGGCTGGCAATACTGATGTCGTGCTCGGCGTAAAACCAGTCTTGAGGATCAGTGCCGTTCTGCAACGTGAAATCGCCCTGGTAGCCTAGTTTCCACAATATATCGCCGGTTCCTTGACCATCGTTGTAGTCAATTTTGATAACCCAATGCTGATGACGAACCGAAATAATCAGGGCCTTATCGTCAGGGGAATAGACGATGCCGTTGGTGTGAGTCCAGTCGGGGAAGGCCATCGGATGCCGGTTCAGGTCGAGATGATCGAACTCCGACCAGACCCATACGGGTTTGCGATTCTGATCCAGATCGATGATGACATCACCAGTTACATTCACGGGACTGGGGAAGCCGGTCAGGCCAGATTCGGGTAAGATTTCAGCGGCGAGCACAAGAATATGGCCGTTGGGGAGAGCCGCGAAATCATGATGGGTGCCGACAACGGTAATTTTGCAGCCCGGGCAGGTAGCCAACGCGAGAGACTTGTTGAGGTCGCCGGAATTCATTTGCCAGATGGTAGTTCCGGCGAGATCCACTTCGGTCAAGATGGAGTTGGCACCATCGGGAGCGCCCACGCTCAAATTTATCAAAAAGTGTCCATTGGGCAGCATTTTGACGGGGTTGGCAACGAAGGCTTCTGCCAAGCCCGTATCGTAGGTCCAAATGACATTCCCGGCCAAGTCTGTGACGGCAACAGTGCGCTGGGCCTTGCCACCCACCAAATCCAGCAACTCGACTCCGGGCTGAGGAGTGGCGCCCGGCGTGGTAGAGGATGAAACGGTCGGAAGATTTGCGACAGGGATGTCTCCCGTTGTAAAGGTGTGGTCAACGTCGTCGAATTCGCTGCCGTCAGCAAACTTGAGTACGGCACGCATGTGATAGGGGGTGTTGATGCGCATACCCGCGACAAAAATGCTGACCGGGCCGCCACCGGCTGGAGTGGGCTGCTGCCAGGTGGTGAGACCGTACGCGGTGTCGGGACCGAACTGGATGCTGACGTTGGCGGTTGAGGGCGGAGTGATGGTGTAGGTCGCCACCTGGACATTGGTAGTGGGAGCCACGATTCCGGCCGCCACGATGGTCACAGACGCAGACGCCGACTTGGTCGGGTCGGCAGTACTCGCGGCGGTAACGGTGGCAGTGGAATTGGCGGTCACGGCGGGGGCAGTGTAGTTGCCCGCGGAGTCGATGGTGCCTACGGTGGAGTTGCCGCCGGCGATGCCATTGACGGACCAAGCCACGCCGGGCGAGCCTCCAGTGACATTGGCTGTGAATGGCGCGACTTGGCCGGCGCCGACGAACGCCGACTGCGGAGAGACAGTAATACTGCTGACTTGGCGCATGCTTACGGTACCGCAACCAAAGGTGAATACAATTGTGCAGGCGACGACCAAGCCCCAAAAGAAAGTTTTTAGCATTGTTTTTTCCGGCTCCAACCCCGGATGTTAATAACACAGCGAAGCGAGAAATGTCTTGCCTTGGCCGGGGATTGGCGAGGCATGCCCAGCCTGAATAGAATAAACTGAGAGCCGCGATGAATCGAGCAGCCATTATAGGCGAAGGCCTGGGCAAGAGCTACCGGCGTGGATTGGACCAGCGTTCCGGGCTGAGGCACTCGCTCGACCGGTTCCTGCGTTCGCCGATGTCCGCGCTGCGGCGGCGAAAGCAGGAGACGTTCTGGGCGTTGAAAGATGTTTCCCTGCAGGTGTGTGAAGGCGAGGTTCTTGGGCTGATTGGCCGAAACGGGGCTGGCAAGACGACACTTTTGAAGATTCTGTCGCGCATCACCCGGCCAACGACGGGCTGGGCGGAGATTCATGGCCGGGTGGGCAGCCTTCTGGAGGTGGGGACCGGTTTTCATCCGGAGCTGACGGGCAGGGAGAACACGTTTCTCAGTGGGGCGATTCTGGGGATGGGGAGGCGCGAGACGGCGCGAAAGTTCGACGAAATAGTGGCGTTCGCGGAACTGGAGAAGTTCATCGACACGCCGGTAAAACACTATTCGAGCGGGATGTATGTGAGGCTGGCCTTCGCGGTGGCGGCGCATCTGGACCCGGAAATTCTGCTGGTGGATGAGGTGCTGGCAGTCGGCGACATCAATTTTCAGAAAAAATGCCTGGGGAAAATGGGGGATGTAGCCAAGGCCGGCCGGACAGTGGTCTTGGTGAGCCACCAGCTCAATCAGATCCGGCGGCTTTGCAATCGCGTGGTGTGGATCCAGGACGGCGCGGTGCAGCAAGATGGACCAGCTCACCAGGTGGTAAGTTCCTACGAAAGCGCGATGGCTGGCTGCGCCACCAGTGAGACGCGAGGCTCGTCGGGTGGGAGCGCCGGAGTGCGATTCATAAAATGGGAAATCGATGAATCCCCGGTAGGCGAACCACATGTCCTGACGTGCAAGGGCACGGTCAGCATCAAAATCACAGTAGATGTGGATCAACCGATCAAAGCGGGATTTCACGGAATTTCATTGCGAAATCAGGACCGGCAATTGATCTGGGCCTGGGCGACCAGCGAAACTCTCCAGTTGGGCAGAGGGCGGCATCAATTCAGACATACATTTCCAGCGCTTCCGATTCGCCCGGGGCCTTACCAGTGGCAAGTGAGCTTGTACGATGACGGCACACTACTGGAGCTGTGGGATTGCGTCCCCGAGATGAATGTAGCCACCGAATTGCACACGCATCCTCTGGACGAGTGGAACGGAATCTTGAACATTCCGACTCGATTTGAACACGACGGAGAATAAATGGCTCAACTCACTGTCCGCGTCGCCTTCAAGGTTCGCAAGATATTGCGAATGCTGGACCCTGAGGAGAGAGAGTTTCGGCGGATCTGGCCACTCATCGATTCGGTGGAAGGGCACCTGGTTAGTGGTCAAGAGCAATGGCTCTTTCGTGCGGCACGCGCACTTCCGGAAGGCTCGAACATTGTGGAAATCGGCAGCTTCAAGGGGCGATCAACCTGTTGTCTCGGGTTCGGATGCAGAGGAAGCCAGAAGAAAATTTTCGCGGTCGATTCCTTCAATGGAAATGATTGGGATTTTCCTGAACGCGATTTCTTGAAGGAGTTTCGGCATAACATCAATCGCTGTGGGTTGTCGAATTTCGTGAAGCCGACAGTGGGGCTAAGCACAGAGGTGGCCAAGACATGGAAAGAGCCCATCCAAATGTTGTTTGTGGACGGATCACATCGCTACGAGGACGTATTGGCCGACTTTGCTGGATTTTTTCCTTTTGTAGTTGATGGCGGATTGGTTGCTTTTCACGACGTGGTGGACACCTGGCCAGGAGTCTACGATGCATGGAACAAGGTTCTGAAGCAAAAGCTTGTTAATCGAGGGTCTTGCAGCACGCTCGCGTTCGGTCTAAAACCGTCAGGTCCGGCTCCATCGATTCCCGACTCCAGTCAAGCCGGATAATCGAATGGGACAAGCAAAACGCCTGTTGTTTTATTCCAGCTATGCTTTTCTGCCGCAACTCTATTCAGTTTTTGAAGAGCTGTGCTCAAGGCACGGGTTGCAAGGTCATGTGATCGCCCACGAGCGAGCCGAAGTGCCGAGGGTATATTCTCCTTCCGGATATTTGACACATGAATCGGCGGGGTTGATGACGCTACCAACCTTCGCGACGGTGATTCCGAAAAACCTGGCGGTAGAAGAAAAATCCACGATATTGAAACGGAAAATCCAAGAGATCAAGCCGGACTTTATATGGGTTCACGAAGAACCAAACGACTTGTTCGTGAATCAGATTTTGGGGTGGTTTCGTAATGATCGGCAACCTCGCATCATCGTCTATCTGGCCGAGAACATCTGGCCGGACGCAGGTGGCGGCTACCGCGAACGTTGGGCCAAGTTTCGCCGCCGCCGTCTTTGGAGCAGATATGACGGAGTGCTGGCGTGCGCCACGAAATCAGCCGAAGCGATCCGCAATTATGGGATGCCTGCGAGCGTGCCTATTTCTATAGCCTGGGCGCCCAATTTGCCCCGCAAAAGGCCAACAGAGAATGCGGACAGTTTCCCTTTGCCAAGAAAGCAGCGGGGCGATTTTTTTGTGGGCTTTGCGGGGCGCATTACCGCCGCTAAAGGTTGGCGGGTGCTATTAGCGGCGCTGACGCAGCTTCCAGAGAATTTTAAGTGCCTAATTGCTGGAGGCGGAGAGGAAGAAGCGCACCTGCGTCAGAGTTGTGAAGCGCCAGGTTTGCAGTCGCGCGTTCATTGCCTCGGCGTTTTGGATACGACCGGTATGTCGAGTTTCTACAGCGCGCTGGACGTTTTTGTGTTGCCTTCGCTCACGACGACGAGATGGATGGAACAATTCGGATTTGTACTGGCTGAAGCGATGGCATGCGGAGTTCCGGTTATCGGATCAAACAGTGGCGCTATTCCGGAAGTGATTGGAGACTGTGGAATCATTGTCCCGGAGAACGATTCCAAAGAACTGGCAGCAGCAATCCAGACCATGGCCAATGATGAGAGACTGCGCACGCGTTGCGTAAAATGCGGATGGAACCGATTTGAGCGCGAATTTTCAATTCACGCCTACGCCGAGAAGATTGCTGCGCTTCTTGGGCTTGGTACTATGAAAACATGAGCCTGATGCGGCGTATTCGTTCGAGATTTGAGTCCGGGCGAATCGAACGGATGGTGCGGCCCTATACTCTGGTCGGGCCCGAGCGTATAAAAAATCTGCACACGCTGGCGCTGCGAATCGAGTCGGAAGGAATTCCGGGAGACGTTATCGAATGCGGGGTGTGCAACGGCGGGACGGCAGCGGTCATGGCGCGATCGGCCACTCATTCGCGTATGGACCGCACACTCTGGCTGTTAGATTCGTTTCAGGGGATGCCAGAAACGACAGAGGTGGATGGAGCCGAGGCCAAAGAATATGTCGGGCAAGTATTAGGCAGCGCAAAAAGGGTCCGGGAATTGCTTCACAAGGCGGGCGCCGACCTCAAACGGGTGAAAATTGTAGAAGGCTGGTTTGAAGACACTTTTCCAACGGTTTCTATCTCGCAGATCGCGCTGCTGAATATTGACGCAGACTGGTACGAGTCCGTGAAATTGTGTCTTGAGACATTCTACGACCGTGTTGTGCCTGGAGGGTTTGTGTCCATCGATGACTACGGCCACTGGCCAGGTTGCCGCCGAGCCGTTGACGAGTTTTTCGCGGCCCGGCAGCTGGAGTATACGCTGCAGGAAGTTGACTATACGGCGCGATGGTTCCAGAAATTGTGAGCGAGCAGGAATTGTGTCCGCTGTGCGGAAGCGCGAACGCGGTGACGAAGCAGGAGTTCAAGAGCGACAGGATTATCGATGCGTGGCAGCGAACCTTTTACATGGATGTTTCCGCTGAGTTCCACGGCATTGCTGAATTTCGGCTACTGGAGTGCCAGGATTGCAAACTGCAATTCTTTGAACCCGGCTCACTGGCGGGGTCCTCGGCCCTGTATGAAAGTCTGGAGAAATTTGAGTGGTATTACATGCGCGAAAAGTGGGAGCACGGAGTTGCGCTGGAAGATCTGACGGGTTGCAAGAATGGAATCGAAGTGGGCTGCGGGTTTGGAGAATTCGTGGCGCAGGTGGGGAGAGAAAAGCCGGCGATCGTGTTTGAAGGCTACGAGCAAAATCCCAGTGCGGTTAGCATTGCGCGCGCAAAAGGAATTCCCGTTCAGCTGATGAGCCTGGAGGACCTGGCGGAGGCACATCCGGGGAATTATGCTGCGCTTTGCGCCTTCCAGGTGCTCGAGCACGTGCCAGACCCGAGATCATTTGTAAATGCGGCGTGCCGGCTATTGTGTTCCGGGGGCAGACTGATTCTTGGGCTTCCAAACGCGCAAAGTTTTTTGCGTTATCAGTTCAATCTTCTGGACATGCCGCCGCACCATGTGACGAGATGGACTGCTAAGGTGCTGCAACAGGTGGAGCGATGGTTCCCATTGAAAATTCGACGAATCTGCTATGAGCCGTTAGCGAACTACCATGTGGATGCCTACGTGGAAGCCTACACGGGTGTGTTGTCGCGCTCCGGCGTTGGATTTGCAGCGGCGCCGGGAATTCAATCTCGATTGGCACGGGTTGTGCGGGCGTCAGGGCTACAGCGAATGCTCAGAGGTCAAAGTATCTATGTTTGCTATGAACGGACTTAAGATTACGCGATGAAATGTCTGAATCTTGGATGCGGAACGCGGTTTCACCCTGAGTGGGTGAATCTTGATATTGCTCCTGCTGCGCCGGAGGTGAAGAAATGGGATCTGCAGGGCGATTTGACGTTCGCGAATGGCTCTTTCGATGTGGTTTATCACTCGCATGTTCTGGAGCATTTTTCGCGCAGTGATGGGCAGAAATTGCTGGGGCGCTGCTACCGTGTTCTTGGCCGTGGCGGGATCATTCGGGTGGTGGTGCCGGACCTGGAGCGCATCGCGCGCATCTATCTGCAGGCATTGGATGGCTGCCTGGCAGGCGACGAAGTTTGGAAGAATCGCTACGACTGGATTTTGTTGGAGATGTACGACCAGGCGGTGCGGGATGTATCCGGTGGCGAAATGCTCGCCTACGTGAGAGCGGAATCGATTGCGGATCGCGATTTTGTGATCGAGCGCATCGGCCGCGAGTTTCACTCCATGACGGCCACGCGGCGCCATTCGCGTCACGATCGCACCGCGCGCAAAAAGATAAGTGAGGCTGCGAACTGGATACGCCGCAAACTGGTCCGCCTGGCTGTGGGCCGGGAAGGAATGCGCGCGCAAGCGATTGGCGCGTTCCGCGAGTCTGGAGAAGTGCATCGAAATATGTATGACCGTTATTCGCTGACGCGCGCTCTTTTGGAGGCGGGATTTTCTTCGCCGAGAATTGTTGGGCCTGCCGAGAGCTCGATCGAGGGCTGGGCCGGCTGGCATCTGGACACTGAGCCGGATGGCCGGGTGTACAAGCCGGATTCGCTGTACATGGAAGCGGACCGCGCTTGAAAATTACGCACCTTGCTGATTGCGATGTGGCCGGCGGGGCAGCTCGAGCTGCATACCGGCTGCACACCGGGCTCTGCGGAATTGGGCAGGAGTCGCGGATGCTGGTACAGAGCCGGCAGAGCGCCGATCCGCTGGTGACTTGTTTTCAGCCGCCGAAGAGTTCCTTCATTAAATTACGGCGCGGAATCAAGAAGCGATATCTGAGGCGTGCGCAGGCGAGTATTGTGCGGCCGCAAGGCTCTTCGTTGTTCAGTGATGATCGCAGCCCGAACAGTGCAGATGTGCTGGGACAACTTCCGCCGAGCGATATTTTGAATCTGCACTGGGTGGCGGGATTCTTTGATTACCGGGAATTCTTCCGTAAGCTCCCGGCCCACCTGCCGGTGGTGTGGACGCTGCACGACATGAATCCGTTCACGGGAGGGTGCCACTTCGATGGGGGGTGCGGGAAATTCGCGGAAAGATGCGGCGCATGCCCGCAACTGGGTTCGAACGATCCGGAGGATCTGTCAGCACAGGTGTGGAAGCGCAAACGAGAGGCGTTTTCTTCCCTGAAAAGTGCGGAGGGCGTTCACCTGGTGACGCCGAGCCGGTGGCTGCAGGGAGAGGTGAGCAAGAGCACGCTGATGTCAAAATTTCGCTGCACGGTGATTCCCAACGCGCTGGACACCGAGCAGTTTCAGCCCCGCGAGCAGGTTGCAGCGCGAAAATTGCTGGGGATTCCGGCGCACAGCGCGGTGATTTTATTTCTGGCCGACTGGGCGGGTGAGAAGCGCAAGGGATTCGATTTATTGGTGGAGGCGCTCAAACCATTTCGGAACGATCCGCGGGTGTATTTGCTGGCGGCCGGCAGAGAATTACCTGCTCACGACCTTGGGCCGCAACTGGTTACGACGGGTTACCTGACCGGAGAAAAACAATTGTCCTGGGTTTACAGCGCGGCGGATGTTTTTGTGCTTCCTTCGCTGCAGGATAATTTGCCGAATACCGGGCTGGAAGCATTGTCCTGCGGAGTTCCCATCGTGGGGTTTGATGTGGGAGGAATACCGGAGATCGTGCGTGAAGGTGAAACCGGGCTGCTGGTTCCGGCAAAGGACGTAGCGGGACTGCGCGCGGCAATTACCTCCGTGGTGGAAAACAAGGATGCCCGCGTTCGAATGTCGGAGGCGGGGCGGCGATACGCGGTGGCGAATTATGGACTGGAGATCCAGGCGCGGCGTTACCTGGAGTTGTATACCGAGCTGCTCGCTCGAGCGAAGTAGTGACGCTTGCACCCGCAAGCGCTTGGCGGGGTAAAAGGGATGTGGTCTTCTAGAGATGCGACGATGCGGACGATAAAGACGACCAAGCTGCGTTGGCATTGGGTGGTGAGACTGCTGGTATTCGTGTGCGCGATGGGCGGCGCAAATATGGGGAGTGCGAATGGCAGCCGCCCGGGGAACCGGGGACAGGAACAGGAGCACGAGAGTGAGCCAGGAGTGATCCGGTTTATACGGGAGCCGGATGCGGCGCCGGCAATTTCTTTGAAAGGGTTGGATGGAGGCACGGTAAGCCTGGCGGCAGCGCGCGGAAAGGTGGTGCTGCTGAATTTTTGGGCCACGTGGTGCGGGCCGTGCCGCATGGAAGTGCCGGACCTGGTGGAACTACAGAAGAAATATCCGGTCCGGCTGCAAGTGATCGGGCTGGTGGTGGACGACGAAGAACAGGATGCGGTGCGGGCGTTTGCGAAGCGCTACTCGATCAACTATCCGATTGCGATGGCCACGAACGAAGCGCGCTTCCGGTTCGGGGGCGTTCCGGCGCTGCCGACGACATTTATTATTGATGCGGAAGGGCGGGTGGTGCAGAAACATATCGGGCTCCGCGACCCGGTGCTGTATGAGCTGGAAATTCGGGCGCTGCTGGGGTTGCCGATCGATGCGCGAGTCGAGACTTTCGAGGATACCGGCGAAGTTTTTCTGGCGCATGCGAATCGCGCCAGCGAATTGCCCGGCGTGGACCTGAGCGGGCTTACCGTAGAGAAGAAAAGCGCAGCGTTGCGCCGCATGAATGAAGAAACGTGCACGTGCGGCTGCAAGTACACGCTGGCGCAATGCCGGATTTACGATTCCGCGTGTCATATAAGCAAGGAGCGAACGGCCAAAATTGTGGCGGAGACGGCCGCCGGCGCTGCTCCTTCGCCCGCGCCGAAAGAGAACGTTGCGCCTGCGCAAGCTGCTCCGCTCGCCGCTCTGCCCCACTAAATGGTTCTCGCCGCCAAGATAATTTTTGTCGTGGCGCTACTGCTGTGCTTCAGCGGATGGATTTCGCCGCCGGTAGCGTTGACGGCGGGAATCATTTTCGGGTTGAGCGTGCGGCACCCGTGCGCGGAACTGAGCCGCAGCGCGGCGAGAACCCTGTTGCAGGTTTCCGTGGTGGCGCTGGGCTTTGGGATGAACCTGCACGAAGTGGTCAAGGCGGGGCGCAGCGGAATCGTCTACACGGCTCTGGGGATTTTCTTTACGCTGGCCGCGGGCCTGGCCTTGGGTAAAATGTTGCGAATTAACGGGAACGCGTCGTACCTGATCACTGCGGGAACGGCTATCTGCGGGGGCAGCGCGATTGCGGCGATCGGGCCGATCTTGCACGCGGATGACGAAGAGATGGCCGTGTCGCTGGGGACAGTTTTTATTTTGAACTCGATTGCGCTGCTTACCTTTCCACCGATTGGAAATGCGCTGCACCTGACGCAATCACAATTCGGGCTGTGGGCGGCGCTGGCGATTCATGACACCAGCTCGGTGGTGGGAGCGGCAGCGAAGTATGGGAAAGAAGCGCTGGTCATTGGCACGACAGTGAAACTGGCGCGCGCGCTGTGGATTGTGCCGCTGGCGCTGGCGACCGCGGCGGTGAAACGCAGCAGAGCCAAGGTGCCTTGGCCATGGTTTATTTTGTTTTTCTGCCTGGCGGCAGTGTTGAATACTTATGTTGCAGGACTGGCACGTTTTGACGGCTGGGTGTTCGGCGCGGGGCGGCTAGGCCTTACGGCTACGCTTTTTCTGATCGGCAGCGGAATTTCGGTGGCCACGGTGAAAAGTGTGGGGTGGCGGCCGATGTTCCAAGGCGTGGCGTTGTGGATACTGGTGGCGACGACGACGCTATATCTGATTCGCGCACGGATTATTTCCTATTGATCGGACGCATCGACGGGTCGTATTGATCGAGCGTATTGACGGGCAAGTGATGACGCGACTGCAAAGAAATTTGTTGTGAGCTTGCGGCGTGGAGTGGCGGATACTACACTCTCGTTCCTGGTCCGGGAGAATTCTGATTTCTTGGAGGCAATTGTGAATCGACGTGTACTGATTTTCGTGGTCGCGCTCTTGGTTAGTGGAGTTTTTGTAGCGCGCGGCGCTTTTTCGCAGGCTACGCCGCAGGCGATGACGCGGCGGGCAATCAATCTACCCGACGATAACCCCAAGCTGCCTTTCAGCGGCGCGATCCTGGCGGGGAATACCCTTTATCTTTCCGGGCGGATCGGGCTCGATTCGAAAACGGGGCAAGCGCCGGCGGACGTCAATGAGGAGATCAGGATATTGCTGGATCACGTCAAGACCACTCTTACCGAAGCGGGAATGACGATGGACGATCTGGTGTACGTGCAAATAGCGTGCACAGACCTGAGCTTGTACGACAAGTTCAATACTGCTTATCGCAGCTATTTCAATGCGAAGGATTTGCCGGCGCGTGAGTTTATCGGTGCGGCTTCTCTTTTGAGGGGCGGACATTTTGAGGTTCAGGCCATAGCGGTTAAGAGGTAGGGTCATCGACGACATGCCCATATGTGGGCGACTAAATTAGGCAAATAGTGGGCAGCAGCCCGTATATAAGCACTCTGCTAGTTTTCATGTACGTCCAATCAAGTATAACTTCTTTAAAAACAACAAAATAGCATTAAATTTGTTTGACACGAATTGGTGTGCGCCCTGCAACTACCCAGCGGGCGGACACTATCATGCTACGCATAACGATCGATCAGAGTCCCGGGAAGATCAGCCTCACGATAGAGGGGAAGCTCGCGGGTCCATGGGTTGCGGCTCTGGAGCAGAGCTGGGGAGATCTGCGGAGAAATTCAGCGGGCCAGAGTCTAAGCGTGAACTTATGCGGCGTGAGCTTCATCGACGTGGCGGGCAAAGCGCTGCTGAAGGCGATTTACAAAGAGGGCGGCAAGCTGGTGGCTGAGGGGTGTTTAAACCAGGCTATCGTGCGCGAAATCGCCAGGCAAGAAAACGGGTCCACAGAGGAGAACGCACCGAAGGCGTCAAAGCGTACCCCAATCATTTTCTATATTTTGTTTTTCGGACTTTCGGTGGCCGCAGGTTCTCTGCAGGCTCAAACCACGGAACGCCGCAGCGGACTTCCTGCAAATCCTCCGACACAAGTGTTGCGGCTGACGCTGGATCAGGCGGTGGCGTTGGTGTTGAAGCAAAACACGACGGCACAGATCGCCGTGATTCAGGCGGCGGAAGCCGTGCAGGACAAGAATGTTGCAAGAGCGGCGCTGTTGCCGCAGGCGCAGTTGGAGTCGAGTGACAGGATTGTGCGGTCGAATCTAGAGGCTAATTTTGGCCGGCCGTTTCCTGGATTCCCGCAGCACATCGGACCGTTCCAGGTATTTCAGGCTGGTCCTTCGTTTTCCGCGCCGGTGTTTGACTTGACGTTGTGGCGGCGCTACCAGGCGCAACGGTCGATTGCCAAAGCCGCGAAAGCGACGAGTCTTTCGACGCGCGAGCAGGTGATTCTGCTGGTGGTATCGCAATACATCGGAACGCTGCGTGCTGTTGCCACGGTGCAGGCCGCGGGTTCGCGAGTGGAGCTGGCGCAAGCGCTTTATAACCAAGCGGCGGATTTGCAGAAAGAAGGCGTGGGCACGGGGATCGACACGCTGCGATCCAATGTGGAACTACAAAACGAGAAGCAGCGATTGCTGGAAGCGCAGGCCGACCGCGACACTTCGCTGTTTGCGTTGAGCCGGCTTTTGAATCTGGATCCGCGGCAAGAGATTGAACTGGGGGACTCGCTGAGCTATTTCGAAACACCGCAGCCCGAAGTGGAACAAAGCATCGAGCAGGCCCTGTCGGAACGGCAGGAGTGGAAGGCACTGAACGATCAGATCAAGGCGGTGGAATCGGAAAAGAAACAGGCCTGGGACACGCGGCTGCCGGCGCTGCACGTGGATGGTGAATGGGCTTATCAGGGCACGCGGCTGAATAACGGGATTCCGACATACAACTACGAGGTAGCGCTGAGCATGCCGCTGTTTACGGGCGGACGCATCCGGGCAGAGACCGTGAAGGCGGATCTCGAAATACGCAGATTGCAGCAGCAGCAAGCGGATTTGAGAAATGAAATCGGGCTAGATGTAAAGAACGCGCTGATCAATCTGACGTCCGCGCGCAGCCAGGTGCAAGTGGCGAATCTCGGCGTGCAATTGTCCAAGGAAGAAGTGGACCAGGCGCGGGACCGCTTCCGAGCGGGGGTGGCGAACAACATTGAAGTGATCCAGGCGCAGGATTCGCTGGCGCGAGCGAACGACAACCAGATTGCAGCGCTTTACCGGTTTAACCAGGCACGCGCGGACCTGGCGAGGTCCGTGGGACAGATGGAGCGGGTGTACGCGAAGTAAGGGACGGGTGAAGGAACGATGAGTATTGAAATCGAAGTCGGGCTGGAGAACGCGGCGCGAGTTCCGAGGGCGAAGGTGGAGGAGCTTCCGCTTGCGTCAGATCCAAAAGGATTCAGAAATCCGAAAGTGCAGCGTTTGCTGATGTTGGGCGGAGCTGTGGTGTTGGCTGTGGTGGTCGGACTGTTCCTCTATTACCGCAATCGCGAGTCGACGGACGACGCGCAGGTGGACGGGCACATTACGCCGATCGCGGCGAAGATTTCCGGCCGCGTCGCGGAAGTTATGGTGCGCGACAACGAGCCGGTGAAGGCCGGACAAGTATTGGTGAAGATCGATCCGCGCGATTACCAGGCGGCGCTGGATAACGCCAAGGCAGTGCTGGCGCTGGCGGAAAGCGAAGCGCAGTCGGCCAAGGTGGACGTTCCCCGCACGCGGGAAAACGTGGCGAGTGGAACTTCTAGCGCGGGCGCGGGATTGCTGGGGGCGGAAGCAGACTTGGCGCAAGCGCAAGCCGCATATGCGCAGGCGCAGAATTCGGATCTGGCGTACGCGCAGGCCAACGTGGAAAAGGCCCGTGCCAATGCGCAACTGGCGCAGGCAGACCTGGAACGCTACAGGCCGTTGATGGACAAAGGGGAAATTTCGAAGCAGCAGTTTGATGCGGCGAAAGCCAACGCGGAAGCGTCGGCCAGCGCGCTAAAAGCAGAGCAGGAAAAAATCGCGCAAGCGCAAAGCAATATTGAAATTGCCCAAGCCCAATTGAACGCTGCGAAAGCGCGAGTGGAGCAGGCGCGAGCGGGAGTTTCTTCGGCGCGTGCAGATGTGCAGCAGGTGAGCATGCGCACCGCGGATGTGCAGGGAAAACTGGCGAAGGTCGACCAGGCACGCGCGATGGTGGAAGCGGCGCAGCTGAATTTGAGCTACACGCAGATTGTGGCGCCGCGGGATGGAGTGGTGACGCACAAGCAGGTGGAGCCGGGACAGATCGTGCAGGCCGGGCAGGGATTATTGGTGGTGGTGCCGCTGCAGGACGTGTGGGTGACGGCCAACTTTAAAGAGACGCAACTGAAAAAGATGCACGCGGGACAAAAGGCGGAAGTGAAAGTGGATACCTACGGAAAAACGTTCAGCGGACATGTGGACTCCATCGCCGGAGCCACCGGAGCGGTGTTGAGTTTGCTCCCGCCGGAGAATGCGACGGGCAACTACGTAAAAGTGGTGCAGCGCATTCCGGTGAAGGTGATCGTGGATCCGATTCCAGAGCAGAAGGCGATTTTGCGGCCGGGAATGAATGTGGATGTGACGGTGATTACCGATTAGCGGTGCGGGACTCGATGCGGGCCTGGTTCGGTAGCAACGAAAAGGATTAGACGGTTCGTTAAGCGATGCGCGAAAAAATCTTATCGAAATTGCGGATGCCGGACGGCTCGATCAACCCCTGGGTGATTGCGGTGACGGTTACGCTGGCAACGTTCATGGAGGTGCTGGACACGTCGATTGCGAACGTGGCGCTGCCGCACATCGCCGGTAATTTATCTGCAGGTTCGGATGAATCAACCTGGGTGCTGACATCGTATTTAGTATCGAATGCCATTGTGCTGCCGCTATCGGGCTGGTTTTCGAGTTTGATAGGGCGCAAACGGTTCTATATGTCGTGCGTGGCGCTATTTACGGTGAGTTCGTTCCTGTGCGGGTTGGCACCCAGCCTGGGCGTGCTGGTGTTTTTCCGGATTTTGCAGGGCGCCGGCGGAGGGGGGTTGCAGCCGAGCGAGCAGGCGATCCTGAATGACACGTTTTCGTACGAAAAGCGCGGTATGGCCTTTGCAGTGTATGGGCTGGCCGTGGTGGTGGCGCCGACGATCGGGCCCTGGCTGGGTGGTTGGATTACCGATAGTTTTTCGTGGCGATGGATTTTTTATATCAACGTGCCGGTGGGGATTATTTCATTGCTGCTGACCAGCTTTCTGGTCAGCGATCCACCGCACATGAAGCGGGCCAGCTTGAGGAGCGGGTTCCGGATCGACTACATCGGTATCGGGCTGATCAGTCTGGGGTTAGGCAGCATGCAGATCATTCTGGACAAGGGGCAGCGCGACGATTGGTTTTCGTCGAACTTTATCAGGGTGTTTTTCGGGCTGATGCTGGTGGGAATTATCTCCGGGATTATCTGGGAGTTACGGCAGAAGGACCCGGTGGTGGATTTGCGGATGTTGAAGGAACGGAATTTTGCTATTTCGACGCTGGCGATGTTCTTTCTGGGATTCGTGCTGTACTCCAGCACCGTGCTGATTCCGCAGCTTTTACAGCAACTGCTGGGATATTCGGCGGAGATGGCGGGAAAGGCGCTTTCGCCGGGTGGAGCGGTGATCATGTGCATGATGCCCATAGTGGGTTTGCTGGTGTCCAGGGTGGATACACGCATCCTTATTACGTTTGGGTGCATCGTATCGGCTTCCGCTCTATTTGTAATGGCTGGCTGGGACCTGGGCCTGGACTACGGGCATGCGGTACGCGCGCGCATGCTGCAGAGTTTCGGGCTGGCATTTCTGTTTATCCCCATCAATGTGGC
The DNA here is from genome assembly GCA_963819625.1 of uncultured Acidobacteriota bacterium. GTDB lineage: Bacteria > Acidobacteriota > Terriglobia > Acidiferrales > UBA7541 > Acidiferrum. Next base: position 420,606 of record CAWFWY010000011.1, on the reverse strand, counting down.
GGCGTTTGCCTACGTGCCGCGAGACAAGACGAACATGGGGACGGGCATCATCAATCTGGCCAGAAATATCGGGGCTAGCGTGGGGATAGCCACGGTCACGACCATGCTGCAGCGGCGGGCGCAATTCCATCAGGCGCAGTTGATGGATCGCGTGAATGACTATGGCCCGGCATATCGCAACATGTTGAGCGGTTTGCAGATGAAATTGGTGGCCGCAGGGTCGAGCATGGCGCACGCGACGCAGCAGGCGCAGACGATGATTTACAACACCGTGCAGCGGCAGGCAGCGATGATGGCGTTCGTCGACAATTTCAAACTGCTGGGAGTGGTGTTTTTCGCGGTGATACCGGTTTTGCTGCTGATGAAAAAGCCCCGAGTGCCGGCGGGCGGCGTACCGGTGCACTAAGCACGAGATTTTTAAGTGACGAAGAAAGAAATTCTATTGAATGGGGGCGTGAGATGGCCACACAAACTGTGACACCAACGGCAACACTGGCGAACGCGCAATTGGCGGGCGCGGAGTGGAACGAACAAAAGCTGATCCGCGCGGGGCAGCGAGGCGATTCGCAAGCGGTGGAGGCGTTGTTTCGCCGCTACCAGCGGCCGCTGTTCCAGACCGCGCTGCGGGTGCTCGGGAATGCCGAGGACGCCGAAGACGCGTTGCAGGACGGATTGCTGTCGGCATACCGCAACCTGAAGCGCTTCGAAGGGCGCTCGCAATTTTCCACCTGGCTGACGCGCATCGTGATCAACGCGGCGCTGATGAGGCGGAGAAGCGCGAAGGCTCGCCCGGCGGTATCGCTGGACGAAACACCGCGTGAAGACGAGCTGCCGGCGTCGGAGCGATTTGCCGACCGGGGACCGAACCCGGAGCAGGTGGCGGCCAGCACGGAACTTCGCGAGATCATCAGCGAAAACCTTGATGAGCTTTCACCGCTGCTGCGCACCGCGTTTGTTCTGCGGGATGTGCAGGGATACTCCACCGGCGAAGCGGCCAAGAAACTCGGCGTAACGGAGAACACGCTGAAGGCGCGGTTGTGGCGCGCGCGGCACCAACTGGCAGAACGGCTGGGCCGGCGGCTGCGGCGCATTAAAGCTAATGTGGCCGACGTCGGAGGAGACGGGCAGGGTCCGGCGATGATGGGCGGCGAGGCTTGCAGCTACTGCTGAAGCTTTTCCAAGAAGCGAAATGGTTCGAGGGTCGGCATCCAGCCGGCCCTTTTTTTTGCGCCGCTGAGCCCCTTGAGAGAATCGCGGAACGGCCGGAGCAATGATTGACAGGCTTGCCTCGCGGGTGATATGAAGTGGCCTCTGGCAGTCCCCCGCCGGCATTAGGCATTACAGGAGATACCCCCGTGAAGAAAACCCTCATCATAGCTGCGACGTTGATTGCGGCGACGGCTGTTTTGTCGCTTCCCGCGTTTGCCGGGACGCCTGTTAATCCTCCGTCAGCGATGCCCGAACCCGCGACGCTGGCGTTGCTGGCCACTGGAGTGGGCGCGATCGCGCTGGTTCGCCGGTTCCGCAAGTAACGAACCGAGCCCGCTTCAGAAATTCTAGGTGCAAGACACATGCGCGGCGGCACATGGTGGTACGTGTTTGCAGTCTCGTTTGTGGCCATTGCTCTGGCTGAATCATTTTTGCCTGCCTATTCCCTTTCCAGTTCAACGTCTCGACGCTGGACCAGCAATTCGATCCTGTTAGCGATTTCGAGCGTCTTGGTGGTGTGCGCTTACCAACTGACCGGCATCGCGGTGGCGAGTACGGCCGCGGCTAGTTCGCGCGGGCTGGTGAACCACGTTGCGATTCCGTACTGGGTGCGCTTTGTGATTGGTTTCGCGGTCGTCGATCTGACGGCATACATTTCGCACCGCACGTTCCACGCGACGGCCCCACTTTGGCGAGTGCATCGCGTGCACCATTCAGAAACGGATCTCGACTTGACCACCGGGCTGCGCTTTCACCCTGTGGAAGCGCTGTTCGTGCAGGGTTTATTGCTGGCGGTGATTGCGGTTTTGGGGTTGCCGCCCGCGGCGGTAGCGCTGGCGGGGCTGACGATCATCATCCAGAATTTTTTGACCCATGCGAATCTGCGGGTGCCTGATTTTGCGGAGCGGTGGCTAGGTTTGTTGATCATTACTCCGGGGATGCACCGCTTGCATCACTCCGAAAATGTGCCGGAGCAGAACACGAATTTCGGGACAATTTTTTCCATATGGGACCGGCTGTTTGGAACTTACAACGGCGAGTTAGGGGCCGAAGCGGAGCAGGTGCGTTATGGCCTGGCGGAAATCGGCAATGGCAGCAAGCTGCACGCTGGCGGATTGCTGCTGCTCCCCTTCCGGCGACAGTCGAAAGCATATTCCCGCGAATCAACATAAATCGAACTTAGATTAGAATTCATCAAACGATCATATTCGCTCGCGGCGGGCAACATTATGCGCGTTGCTAAGGCTGCTTTATAATCGTGGTGATCTCTAACCTTCGGGTTTCCGACCTGCGCTCTCCCCGGTCCGCACGAGAATCGCATGAAAACGGTTGAACGATTCAAAATGCGCGCAGTTGTAATAATCATCCTGGCTTTGCTTGCGCTACCCGTAGTGGCCTTGGCGCAAACCGACGAGATCCAGGTCTACGATGCGGCCATTGCAGAACGTGGGGTGCTCAATCTCACGTGGCACAACAACTTTACTCCCATCGGCCTAAAAACCCCGGCGTTCCCTGGGGGCCTGATACCTGATAAGTCTTTCAACGGGGTGCCTGAATGGGCCTTCGGCGTGACGGACTGGTTCGAGGCGGGACTTTATTTGCCGCTGTACAGCGTCTCCAAAGATCGAGGCGCAACCATTAATGGGGGAAAGATACGTCTGCTTTTCGTGAGGCCGCGCGCCGCCGAACATATTTTCTTTTACGGCATAAATTTCGAATTCAGTTACAACGCCAAACATTGGGATTCGCGGAGCTACACATCCGAGATTCGGCCCATCATCGGACTGCACCTGCATCCGGTGGACATCATCGTGAATCCCATTCTCGATAACTCTTACGCCGGCGGGTTTAAGGGACTGGACTTCGCGCCGGCGACCCGCGTGGCATACAACTATTCTTCCAGGTGGGCGTTGGCGGTGGAGGAATACGCTGACTTCGGTCCATTGCGCCACTTTTATTCAGGGCGCGAGCAATCGCAGCAGATATACGGGGTGGTGGACCACACCACGAAATTTATGAATGTCGAAGCTGGCATAGGCTTCGGCTTGACCGGGGCGAGCGACAAAGTGACTTTGAAATTGATACTTTCGCGCGATCTGCATTCGTCTAATAAAAAGCAAAAGCCGTGATGGCGATTCACACGATTTTGGCGGCGGGGTAGACGCCGAGGATACGGACTTCGGCGGTGGCGCTGCGGAGTTCGGCGAGGGCTTCTTCGAGGGAGCCGGGGCGATCGGATTCCACGTCCAGAAAAAATTGGTACTCCCAGGGGCGGCCGTGGATGGGCCGGCTTTCGATTTTCAGCAGGTTCACTTGGTGACGCGCAAAAGGCTCGAGTGAGGCCAGCAAGGCGCCGGGGCGGTGAGCGAGGCGCATGGCGATGGACATTTTGTGGGCGTCTGGTGAAGCGAGTGTTGCGGCTTCGGCGGCGGGAACGAGCAGGACGAACCGGGTGAAATTTTCGGCGTTGTCTTGCACGGAGGGAGCGAGGATGACGCCGCGATAATGATCGGCGGCGCGCTGTCCGGCAATGGCGGCGAAAGATTTGTCCTGGCGCGCCAGAACTTCGCGCACACTGCCGGCGGTGTCTTCCGCGGGAACGCGCTTCCAGGAGGGATGGTCATTGAACAGGCGCTCGCATTGGGCGAGAGCCATGGGATGAGAAGCGACGGCGCGAATATCGGCGAGCGAGGCGCCCGGGCAGCCGATGAGATGGTGCTCGATGAGCAGAATGGTTTCGCCGACAATTTGTAACTCGCTATCGAGGAGCAGATCGAACACGCGCACGACCGAGCCTGCCAAAGTATTTTCCACGGGGACGAGCACCGCGGCGGCGGAGCCGTCTTTTATGGCGGCGAAGGCGGCGTCAAAGGTGGCGCGCGGCACGGTGGTGATGGAGTCACCGAGGAGCTGCACGGCCGCCGCTTCACTAAAGGCGCCGGGCTCGCCCTGGAATGCCACTCGGTCGATGTGGAGTACCATGCTGATGCTCCTCCGGAGCGGGCTGCGGCCCCGGCGCAGTAGCGCCAGCCGCTTGATGGGCCTAGAGTATCAAGTATGATTTCGCGGAGTGCAGGAAAACAACGGGAGCGGGCGGTGAGGACGAGATGAGTTATGTAGAGAAAAATCTGGTGCCGGGCGAGGCGCTGCTGTATCAGACGCGGCATCACTGGATCGTGCTGATCGGACCGTTGCTGATCGCGCTGGTGCTGGGTTTGCCGGGATTGTTCCTGGTGTGGGTGGGGATGGGAGAGCGTCCGGAAATGAATCAATATGCGACGCAGGTGCCGGGAGGTACGCAGACGATTCTTGTCGTGGGAGCCGTAATGGCGTTGATTGCGCTAATCACCCTTGGTTGGGGAATGGCGAAGCGCAACAGGACGGAAATGGCGGTGACCAACCGGCGGGTGCTGATCAAAACGGGAATCGGCAGCCGAAGGACGCTGGACCTGATGCTCTCGCGAGTGGAAAGCATTGGTGTCGAGGAAACTGTGTGGGGGCGCATGTTGGGTTATGGCGACGTGATCGTGCACGGAACGGGAGGTACTCCGGAGCCGTTCTACCAGATCTCTCATCCGCAGGAATTCCGGCGCCAGGTGCAGCATCAAATCGGCGTGAACGAAGCAGGGGGCGGCAATGAAACCAGGACGGCCTGACGCAAGCGAGTACGCACCCTATTACGAGGGATACATTGCGCTGGTTCCCGGTGACGATGCAGTGGCCGCGATGGAAAGCCAGCGGCTGCAGATGATGCAGATGTTGGCGGCGCGCAGCGAGCGCGAAGGCAATTTCAGGTATGGCCCGGACAAATGGAACGTAAAGGAAGTGGTGGGTCATCTTGCGGATGCCGAGCGGGTATTTGCGTATCGGGCGATGCGTATCGCGCGCGGGGATAAGACGCCGCTGGCGGGATTCGAACAGAACGATTACGTAAAGAGCGGCGGATTTGGTGAGCGGCGGTTGACGGACCTGGCGGAGGAATTTGCCGCGGTGCGCAGTGCCAGTATTGCGTTGTTCCACTCATTGAGCGACGCGGCTTGGGCGCGGCGGGGAACGGCCAGCGGTAAAGAGGTTAGCGTGCGGGCGCTGGCGTTCATGATCGCCGGACACGAATTGCATCACCAGCGGATTCTCGAAGAGCGCTACTTCGCGGCGATTCCGCGGGCCTAGATGGCTGTGTTTTTCTAGGCGTGCTGCGCCAAATCTTTGGCAGGTTCCGTACGGGAGGCTGGCTCGGAAGCGGCGGCCACGATGATGGTGCGGACCGCCCTACGCGAGTGAGCGCGGTACCTGGATTTGCCGCTGCGCGATTTTGACACCGACGAGAAAATGAAATAGATCAGCATGGTGGCCAGGGCCAGGACAAAAGCTCCAGCAATCAACCTGACAGGCTGGGCACGCAGCGGAACGACGACGGCTTCCTGCAGCAAACGGATTCCTACACCGAGAAACAGCATGGCCAGGAAGCCGCCCAGGGCCGAAAAGACGCTGGTAGTCCGGCGCGGAAAATCACCGGCTTTGCCGCATATCCAGGTATTTCGCGATGTTTTGGGCGTTAGCGGACATTGCGTGAATATACAATTCAGTAATTATAAATAAAGTAAACAATTATGAACTCCTTGGAAAGCCAACAGGCCATCCCGCGAGGGGGTAACGCTGTTTTGCAGTGAGCGCCGCCGGTAGAAATCCGGGTTTACGGGCTGGAGCAGGCGGGTTGCGGGCGTGGTACTGGGCTGTTAAAATTGGCCGTTTGCAGGTACCCAGCCGCGTCCACCGGAGGTGCGGGCGGCTTTTCTCCGTACCGGATGAACCGATTCAGCGACATTTCCAGCGGCGGGGTTCCGCGGTAGCCTAAATACGAATACCCTTACAGAAGTGGTGGGCGTGCCAGTAGTCGGGCGTGGCGCCGCGGTCCCGAGGCCCGCGGAAGGAGAGCAGTGTGGCTAAGTACGACGTAGCGATCATCGGGAGCGGGCCGGGCGGGTACGTGGCGGCCATTCGCGCCGGTGAGTTGGGATTGAAGACCATCGTGGTGGAGAAGGACCCATTCCTGGGGGGCACCTGCCTGAACGTTGGTTGCATTCCCACCAAGGTGCTGCTGCACCACGCGGATATTTATGATCATTTCAAGAACGCGGCGGAATTGGGATTTGAAGTTAGCGGGCTGAAAGTGAACTGGGCGAATGTGCTGGCGCGCAAAGACAAGATCGTAAAGAAGCACTCCAAGGGCATCGAATTTCTTTTTAAGAAAAACAAGGTGGAATCGGTGCAGGGCTGGGGACGGTACGAAGGGCCCGGGCGCGTGAGTGTGGAGAAGGACGGGAAAAAGGCGCAGATCGAGGCGTCGAATATTTTGATTGTTACCGGGTCGGAAGCGCGGGCGCTGCCGGGGATCGAGCCGGATCACAAGACGATTTTGACTAACCGCTCGATACTGGCGCTGCCGGAAATTCCCAAAACATTGATTGTGGTGGGAGCGGGGGCGGTGGGCGTGGAGTTTGCGTCCATTTACAACTCATTCGGGACCGAAGTGACCATACTCGAAGCGTTGCCGCGGGTGGTGCCGGTGGAAGACGAAGAAGTTTCCGCGGAGCTGGACAAGGCGTTCCGCAAGAAAAATATCCAGATATACACGAGCAGCAAAGTGGAGTCGGTGAAGAAGGACGCCAAGGGCGTGACCGTGGCGTTCACCGACAAAGACGGCAAGAAGCAGACGCTGCAAGCGGAGAAACTGCTGCTGGCGGTGGGGCGCAAGCCGATGACGGAAAATTGCGGACTGGAGAAATCCAAGGCCAAGATGGACCGCGGATTTGTCCTGGTCGGGCCGCACATGGAGACGGAAGAGAAGGGATTATATGCTATCGGGGATATCGTCGCGGGGCTGCCGCAACTGGCCCACGCCGCGATGATGGAAGGAATCGTGGCGGTGACCCATATCGCCGGAAAACCGACGCAGCCGATCGTGAAGACGCGCATTCCCAACGCGACGTATTGCGAGCCGCAGATCGGGTCGATTGGATTGACGGAAAAACAGGCGCGCGACGCGGGCTACGCGGTGAAGACCGGCAAGTTTCCGTTTGTGGGGAACAGCAAAGCGACGATTCTGGGGAACCACGGCGGATTCATCAAGGTGGTTTCGGACGAGAAGTACGGCGAGGTGCTGGGGATTCATATCATCGGCCCGCTGGCCACGGAAATTCTGGCGGAAGCCGCGACGGTGCTGCATCTGGAAGGCACTATCGACGATATGATGAACATGATGCACGCGCATCCCACGGTGTGGGAGGGGATGGGCGACGCGTTCGCTTCGGTGCGGGGACTGCAGATCAATGTGTGACGCGGTGAAAATAGGGTAATGAAGATTTGCCACAGCGTCGATGTGGGCCTTATGGGCTACGCCCAGGTGTGGGAGCTGCAGAAGCGCCTGGTGGCCGCGCGCAAGATCGATGCGATTGAGGATATGCTGCTGCTTTGCGAGCATCCCCACGTGATTACGCTGGGGCGCAATGGCAAGCGCGAGCATTTGCTGGTGTCCGAGCAGGTACTGCGGCAGAAGGGCGTGGAGTTTTATGCCTCGAACCGCGGCGGGGACATTACCTACCACGGGCCGGGACAGCTGGTGGGGTATCCGATTTTGAATCTGGGCGCGATTCGCAAAGACGTGGTGTGGTACGTGCGCATGCTGGAAGAAGCGATGATTCGCGCGACGGCGGAATTCGCGGTGGCGGCCGGGCGGGTGGAGGGAAAGACCGGCATCTGGGTGCAGGGCGCGGAACCAGTCACGGAAGCGACGGAAGAAAAGCTGGGAGCCATCGGTGTGCATATCAGCCGTTGGGTGACTTCCCACGGCTTTGCGTACAACGTGTCGACGGACCTGCGCTATTTTGACTTGATCGTGCCTTGCGGGATTAGCAGGCGGAAAGCGACGTCGCTGGAGAAAATTCTGGGCCGCGCGGTTTCGCGTACAGAGGTAGTGCAACCGGTGGTACGGAATTTTGGCGAGGTGTTCGGGCTGGAGATGCGCGAAAAATCTCTTGCGGATTTGCTCGCGCGCCTGGCGGCGCAGTCACCGGCCGGCGAAGCCAACCTGGAACATGCACACGCAGCCGCGGTTTTGTCGTAGGGATGGTGATTCGTCATATCGATTTTTTTGTAACGTTTTCTTCCTAAAGGGCATGGAGCGCGATGAAGAAGGAACTGACGCGGCAGCAGCACCTGGACCTGTACTACTACATGCGCCTGAACCGCGCCGTGGAAGACACCATGGTGAAACTGTTCCGCCAGAACAAGATTGTCGGGGGGCTTTATTCCAGCGAAGGCCAGGAAGCGATTTCGGTGGGCACCGCGTATGCGCTGGAGAAAAAGGACTGGCTGGCGCCCATGATTCGAAACATCGGTGCGCTGCTGGTGAAGGGTGTGCCGCCGCGGGATATTTTCACGCAGCACATGGCGAAATATACTTCGCCGACGCGGGGTAAGGATGGCACCAGCCATTTCGGCGATCTGGAAAACCTGCACATTGTTTCGCCGATTTCGATGTTGGGCGATCTGATTCCAGTGATGACCGGGGTGGCTATGGCGGGGCGCTACCTGGGACAGAAAATTGTGGCCATGACATGGATCGGCGACGGGGGCAGCTCCACGGGAGTTTTTCACGAGGGCTTGAATTTCGCGGCGTCGCAGAAGGCGCCGTTCGTTTTGATCCTGGAAAATAACCAGTGGGCGTATTCGACCCCTGTGAAGCGGCAAGTGCCGGTGAAGAACCTGGCGGACCGCGCCAAGGCATATGGAATCGATAGCTACATCGTGGACGGTAACGATGTGGTGGCGGTGTACACCACGGCGAAGGAAGCGGTGGACCGCGCGCGCGCGGGCGAAGGACCGATCTTGATTGAGGCCAAGTCGATGCGCATGCGCGGACACGCGCAGCACGATCCTGCGGAGTATGTGCCCAAGGAGATGTTCGAATACTGGAAGCAGCGGGATCCCATCGCGCTGTATGAAAAGTTTTTGACCGGCGCGAAATTGCTGGACGCCAAAGGCAAAAAGGAAATTGACGAGCGCATCGAGACGCTGTTGACCAAGGAGCGCGATTTTGCGGAAAGCTCGCCGATGCCGCCCGCGGGGTTCGCCGCCGAGGGCGTGTACTGCACGGGAGATGAATGCCACAAGATTGCGCCGAAATGGGAGAGGCCCAGGGCGGAGGTAACGCCGCCGAAATCGAGCATCGCGGCGGTGTGGTCGGTGGAAGGATTCGGCGAAGGCAAAGGATCGGGCGGGAAAAATGCGCCGATACATTTCGGGGATACCACTCCCGGGTCGCCGGAACTGAGTGATAACGAAAGCAAGCTGGCGCCGAAAACTCCGGCAAAAACGGTGGAGAAGAAAGTTGCCGGTGCGAATGGGAAGAGTTCGAACGGCAAGGGCAAACCGGCAGCGCCTGTCGCAAGAAACGGTTCTCGCGTTACCTCGACTAAGACTCCGCCGAAGGCTGCTGCGGCACCGCAAGGGAAGAGGAGATAGTCATGACCGATTCCCACGCAACGGTAGCGGACAAACCAAAAGTAAATGGCGCGGCCACCGGCTCCGAGCCGGTTACTTTTCTGGAAGCGATCAAGCAGGCCATGTTTGAAGAGATGGAGCGCGACCCGGCGGTGGTGCTGCTGGGCGAAGACGTGGGCGTGTACGGCGGCGCGTTCAAGACCAGCGAAGGATTGCTGCAACGCTTTGGATGGGAGCGAGTGATCGATACGCCTATCAGCGAGAGCGCCATCATCGGCGCGGCTTGTGGGATGAGCTACCTGGGGCTGCGGCCCATTGCGGAGATGCAGTTCATCGACTTCATCGCTTGCTGCTTTAATCAGCTGACCAATTTCGTGGCCAAGGGGCATTACCTGTGGAACGCGCCGGCGCCCATCGTGGTGCGTGGGCCGTCGGGCGGCGGAGTGCATGGAGGGCCGTTTCATTCCGCCAATCCGGAAATGTATTTCGTGCACACCCCGGGACTGAAGGTTATCTATCCGTCCACGCCGTATGACGCCAAGGGCCTGTTGAAGGCGGCGATACGCGACAATAATCCTGTGCTGTTTTTCGAGCACAAGTATCTGTACCGGCGCATCAAGGAAGAATTGCCGGTCGGCGACTACACCGTGCCCATCGGCAAGGCCATCGTGCGGCGGCCGGGCAAGCACCTGACCATTATTTCCTACGCGGCGATGATGCATACTTCGCTGGAGGCCGCGGAGGCGCTGGCTAAAGAAGGAATAGACGCGGAAGTGATCGATTTGCGGACGCTGCTGCCGCTGGATGAAGAGACCATTCTGCAATCGGTGAAGAAAACCAACCGCTGCCTGGTGGTCCATGAAGACACCAAGACGGGCGGGATCGCCGGAGAGATTGCGGCCATACTTTGCGAGAAGGCGTTCGGGGACCTGGACGGGCCGCTGATGCGGGTGACGGCGCTGGACACCCCCGTGCCGTATTCGCCGCCGTTGGAAGAATATTTTCTGCCCAACGCGAAGAAAGTTTTTGATGCCGCAAAGGAGCTGGCGCGCTACTGAGGCAGAGCATGGGAGCTTACAAGGAAGAGTTTCCAGTTGGCTCCGGCGTTAAGATTCTCGATGGGATCGAGCTGGAAGAGTTTGCGCGGTCGTGGAAATACCATCATCCTCTCCAGCGCGAGCAAGTGGAGTTCGCGGGAAAAACAGCTGAGGTCGAGAGCGTCGCTTTCTACCACGGTGGTGATGCGCTGTACAAACTTAGCCGCTTGCCGGGATATTGGCACGAGCAATGTCTGAGAGCTGCGACGAAATCGTAGTGTGTTTTTCACAGGAGAACGCGAATGGCCGTAGACATCGTAATGCCGCAGATGGGCGAAAGTATTTTCGAGGGCACCATCACCAAGTGGTTGAAGAAGCCCGGCGACAAGGTGGAGCGCGACGAGCCGCTGTTTGAAATTTCGACCGACAAAGTGGATGCGGAGATTCCGTCGCCCTCGGCGGGTGTGCTGAAAGAGATCAAGGTGGCGGAGGGAAAAACCGTACCGATCCAGACGGTGGTGGGCGTGATTGAGGCTGCAGGCGCGGCGAGCGCGGCGCAACCAGCGGCTCCCGCGGCTGCGGCGAAAGGTTCTGCGCCGGCGGCCAAGTCTGCTCCGGCTCTGAGTGCGGCTTCGCCTGCGAATGGCAAACCAGCGGTGCCGGCACAAGCGCCGGCTAGAGCGGCCGGCGCTGCTACCCCTGCTGTTTCGGCGGCGATGGGAGCGGGCTCCAGCGCCACATCTGCCAGCGGGGGTGCCAAGGAAGGCGGACGCATCCACAGTTCGCCGCTGGTGCGGCGCATGGCCAAGGAACATGGGATCGATCTGAGCGGCGTGGCGGGAACGGGCTCGGGCGGACGAATCAGCAAGCAGGACATTGAGGCGATGATTGCGGGCGGCGGGCAGGCGATCGGCGGCCGTGCTGCGGGACGAAGCAGTCAAGCGGACGGCAGCAGCGAAACCGAAGATGAGCTGGAAGAGGCGTTCAACGGCACGTCCACTGGAACTTCTGCAGGTACTTCCGCTGCAGCTCCACCGGCGCGACAGGCTCCTGCGATGCCTCCACCACCGGCACAACATGGCGGGCAGGTGCACCCGGCGTTCGAATCGGCGGTGCCGCGCGAGAAGATTTATTTCGGCGATTACGAAGTGCAGCCCATGACCGCCATGCGCCAGCGCATCGGCGAGCACATGGTGGCTTCCAAGCGCGTGTCGGCGCACGTGTATTCCGTGGACGAAATTGACATGACCAAGGTGGCGGCGCTGCGCGCCAAGTCCAAGGACGAATTCGAAAAGCGCAACGGCACCAAGCTGACCTTCATGCCGTTTTTCGTGAAGGCCGCGGTGGCCGGGCTGCGCGCCTATCCCACGCTGAACTCTTCGCTGGACGGCACCAACGTGGTGCTGCACAAGGAGATCAACATCGGGATCGCCGTGGCGCTGGACTGGGGACTGCTGGTGCCGGTGGTGAAGCATGCCGACGAGAAAAATATTCTGGGCATCCAGCGCACCATGAACGACCTGGCGGAGCGCGCGCGTTCCAAGAAATTGAAGCCCGAAGAGGTGCAGGAGAGCACCTTTACGATTACCAACCCCGGAGTTTTTGGCGGGCTGTTTGGTTTGCCGGTAATCAGCCAGCCGAACGTGGGGATTCTGGGCCTGGGCGCGATTGAAAAGCGGCCGGTGGTGATCAACGATTCGATCGCCATCCGGTCGATGTGCTATGTGACGTTGTCTTACGATCATCGCGTGGTGGACGGCGCCATCGCGCACCAGTTTCTGCACAAGGTAAAAGAGTCACTGGAAAACTGGTCGGAGCCGCTACTGTAAACGTTTTTCTTTTTTGCCGGAGAAGCCAGAGTAGCCGGCCGATCACTGCGTACCACAGACCATTCAAAGTCGCGGCTATTGGCAGCATCAGTGGCGATTTCTTGCACATTCCCTCTTCGTAGAATTACTGCAGCAACAGCGGCTTGAGCTTGGCGACCCACACGGCGAAGCCTTCCATGGGCACGGGCTCGACGCCTACTTCGCGCAGCGAGGCGGCCACGAAATCGTCGCGCTTGCTGCCGAGGACCAGCGGAACGTCGGTGACCGCGGCAAATTCCGTTTTGAGTTTTTCCTTGGCGTGGATGCGTTCGGCGGTGTAGGCCAGCTGCTTGAAATCTCTCGGCGCGCGCGTGACCGCGAGAGTGTTCACGAAGCCTCGCGTGCCGTTGCGGCGGTAGCTGTAATCGATGCGCAGGGGATCGCCGGGCAGGGTCCATTGTTCGGCGCGCAGGGATTTTTCGATGCGCTCCCAGAGGTGGGCTGGCGGAAAACCTGCGAGCAATAGGAGCGCACACGGGCGCGGCTGCCGGGTAAGCCGACGCGGCCGGGCGCGGCCTGTAACGCGACGGGATCGGCGTGCAGACGCTCGAGCTCGGCGTCCAGGTCGGTGGTGAAGACGCCTTTCTGCGGCGCAAGGCGCAGGGTGTTGGAAAGCGTGTTGTCCCATTTGGCGAGCAGTTGCTGCCAGGCGCCGCCGTTCGCGGCCTGGAACTCGCTGGAGCCCGCAGTCTGAAAGCGGTCTTCCAGATCGTTGCGCAAGGCGCGCAACAGAGGCTCATCGGCGTGGGGATGCAGACGGCGGACGCGGCGATATTCCTCTTCGTCTTCGATGAGGCGCAGGCGGCGCTCTCCGGTTGCGGGATTGAAAAGCAGGATGCCGATGTTGACCCACTCGGCGCGTACCAGGTTGGGCGTGTAACGCAGCACGCGGTAAGCGCAGTCATTTTCACCGGCAGTGGCGGCAGGCGGATTGCGAAGCGGTTTCAGTCATGGTTTACACCCAGTTTGGAAAAGGTTGCCGGTTGCATCGCTTGGCATCCAGCAGTAGCTCGGGCACGCGCGTGCGGCGGCGGTAAACCTGTTCCAGCAGGCGCAGCAGTTCGTCGTAGTCGTCCTCATACCATTCCGGAGGGATGTTGCGGCTGGCGTCGTCCAGCACGCGTTCGGTGATGCGTTTTTCCAGGCGCTCCAGCCAGGGCCCGAACGATTCCATGCCGGTCACGCCTTCATACCCGCGATTGCGCGTACAAACCGCGCAGCGAAGCGTCGGGGAATCGCCAGTCTCCGGCGCTGAAACAGAAATCCTGGTCGATCATGATGGTGCGGTAGCCCGCGCGGGGCTGGTCACATGGCGAATCCAGCGGGCCGAGGAACAGCGTGTGCCGTCCGTTGGTGTTGCAGGTCGGGCGTCAGGCGAATCAGTTCCTCCGGCACGTCGATAATTGCAACCGGCACGGTGGGCAAACCCAGCCGCGCGGCTAAGCATGTTCCAAGCAGTTCGTTGACCAGGATGCGGCGGTGCTGCGGGTTATTTTGGAACTTGACCACGTAGTAGTGGCCGTCCGAGCAGCGCATCAAATGACATTGCGCTCTGCCTCGCATCCGCCGTATCTGCTCCAGCGCCTTGGGCATGCGGGGTAATGGTAGCGGTACTTATTCGAAGAGGTAAGATGGATTGGCCGGAGAGAAGGGCCTGGACGAGAAATCCCCAAGTTGAGAGTTAGGAACGTCCCGATGTCGGGCGCGAGAAGATAAATAATTTAGGGAATCGCCGCGAGAAGGAAGTCCAAAAAAGGATAAGGCCCGCAAACCTCGCGGGCCTTCCCGATAAATCACTGACCACCTAGCCGCCCTGTGGCTACGATTAGCGCCTCTTTTTCTTGCCGCGAGACGCTTTCCTGGTCGGCTTTTTTGCTTTTTTCTTACCGGCCGATTTCTTGGCCTTAGATTTTTTGCCCTTGGATTTAGCCGGCTTGGCCTTTTTCGCCGTGGCCTTTTTGGCCGGCCTGCGGGCGGCCTTCTTGCGCGACGCGGACGCGCCCACGGTGGCCCGCTGCGGTTCGCCCGAGCCGCGCCTGGGAGCGGGGGCCTCCTCTTCCGCATCGTCGTCCGAGCCCAGCTCGTCGACTTCGGTGATGGTCACTTCCTCCACATCCCCTGCCTCTTCTTCTTCCAGGGGCGCCAGTTCATTGTCTTCTTCGAAATTATCCTTCTCGAAATCCATGCCATCCTCCCGGAAGCGAATACGGATTCGAACCCGTCCAGCCGCGCGGGCGAGGACTGGACGCGATTCATCCTTCAGCCGTTGTTATCGTACTCGCGGAGCGTTGTCAAGTATTCTGCGTCCGGAGGCCGATTTTCAGGGTGATCAAGCGTGGTGGAGAACGAAATCAGTTTCGGGCGGCGGAGGAAGAGCGATTCTGCGCCACGGAAGCCGGGCGCGACGATTTTTTTCTGGGCTTGGCGGGCGCGCGCGAGTAACGCTCGGTGGTGCTGTCCAGGGTGTACACCCGCAGCACCATTCCGCGGCGAACCTTGTTGGCTGCCAGGCGATTCCATTTGCGCAGGTCTTCGGGTTCCACGCTGAAACGATCGGCGATGCCCAGGAAGGTGTCGCCCTTGCGCACCCGGTAACTCACCATGCGGCGCTTGTTCTCCGCGGCCGGCTGAATCGCCGGGATAATTAATTTCTCGCCGGTGTTGAGCGCCACGGCATGCTCCAGATTGTTGGCATCGGCGATGGCCTTGGGAGTAACGCGATATTTCTTGGCGATGGACGTGAGCGTTTCGCCGCCGGCCACCCGATGGCGCCTCCAGCTCACCCACTTGTCGGCGGGAATGTCGGCGATTTCCGCGGAAAACCTCTCCGCCGAGCCAGGTGGCAGGTGCAATTCAAATGCGGGATCGTCGGGAGTGGCCAGGCGCAGCAGCGAAGGATTCAGGTTGCGCAAGGTGTCGACGTCCACGTCGATGGTTTCGGCCACCAGGCGCAGATCGATGGCCCGGCCGGGCTTTACGATATCGCTGGGCACCGGCGATTCCGGCTCGGCCTGTATGCCGTAGTGCGGCGCGTCCTTGGCGATCAGCGTGAGCGCCAGAATAATGGGCACGTAATTTTTGGTTTCGCTGCGGCAGCACGTTGCGGCGGTACAGTTCCCAGAAATCGGCGTAGCCGGTGCGCTCGATGGCTTTCTGCACGTTGCCGGGGCCGCAGTTGTAAGCGGCCATGGCCAGATACCAGTCGCCAAACATTTTGTACAAATCGCGCAGATGCTGCGCCGCGGCGTGAGTGGCTTTTTCGGGATCCTGGCGCTCGTCGAGCCACCAGGTGTGGCGCAAACCGTACTCCTGCCCGCGATAGGCCACGAATTGCCACATGCCGCGGGCTCCGGCGCGCGACAGCGCGGTGGGCTGAAAGGCGCTTTCGGCCTGCGCCAGGTAGATGAGGTCCTGCGGCACGCCTTCTTCGCCCAGGACGCGCGCGATCATTTCGCGGTAACGGCCGGCGCGGCGCAGACCGGTTTCGACGATGGCGCGGCCGCGCGGCGTCTGGAAGAAATTCAGGAAGGAGAGCACTTCGTCGTTCACGGTAAGCGGCAAGTCGTGCGAGATATTTTTGGCGGCTTCTTCGGCGCGGGCTTTCAGGCGGGGATCGACCGGGAAGGTCATCTCCGCGACTTCGTCGATGGGCGCGGGGACCGCGGGGGCTTCGTTGAAACCGTCGCCGGCGCGGAAGGCCTGCAGCTCGTCGGTGTAGACGGTGTCCACCACGCGGTGAAAAAGTTCGCTCAGTCGCGGGTCGGAGTTGGGGTCGTAGCCGCTTTGCAGCATGCCAGTCGACCGCTTCGTCGAAATCCTTGCGGGCCGCTTCCAGGTGACCGGCCTTGTAGTTCTGCTCGCCGGAAGCAAATTTTGCTTCGACTTTCTGAATCAAAGCCTGGCGGGCGTCCGGGGCCGGCGAGGTTAGCCAGATGATGTTGCGATGGGCGGGATTCTCGAGCGGCAGTGCGGGAATTTCCTGCGATGTTGACGCGGGCGGTTTGTCCGCCGGCTTTCCAGTGACGATGAAAAACGAAAGGAGCAGCGCGGTCACGAAGACGGATCGAATCCCGGTAAAACGTAGCCGCGGCATTCATCCATGGTAAGGACCCTGCGCCGCCGGGGTCAACGCTTTCCGGTTGGATGGGGTTGGCGTTCACACTACAGGCGAAAAGACGCAGCTTGTAGCGGCTGAACCGCAGAGAGCGAGATCCGAACGCGCAGATGCGCAAGCCTGGTTGCAGCGGCGTTCCCGGACTGACTGGAACATGCTCATAAGAAATGGCTTAAAAATGGCTTGGCATGGGCTACGGTTTGTGGTACTCTTTGGTCGCGTTTGATGCTCTTGTATCGCCTTTGGAACGTGAAGAAAGCGGTCGCAAGGTCACACTTGCGGCCTTTTTTTGTATACGGCCGAAGACGGCCAGCTCTGAGAGGGGCTTGGAAAGGCACCAGATAGCTCAATTTAGTTATGCTCAGCCGCAACCCGGTTGACAGAAAAGAGTAAAGCAGTGAGTAAAGAACAAGGAACAGTGAAGTGGTTTAACGCCAGCAAGGGCTTCGGTTTCATCCAGCGCCAGAGTGGAGAAGATGTTTTCGTTCATTTCTCCGCGATTGTGGCTGATGGCTACAAGTCGTTGAATGACGGCCAAGCGGTTGAATTCGAAGTCACCAAAGGACCCAAGGGCCTGCAGGCCTCGAACGTCCAGCCCCTCTAATCCACTTCACAAAATCAGCTAAGGGCGGCGCGCTTCGGTGCGCCGTTCTTTTTTTGTGCCTGCTCAATTCGGCCGTGAGGCAGCCTCCCGGCTGCAAGTAGGTGCAAGGCCAAACCCAGCTGCAAGGCTCCCCTTTCCGATTCCTGACGGCAAAACATCAATAGTATTTGCGATACGCCTGCTTTGCGTGGGCTATTGTCCGCCACCATTTCCGCCGTGAAACTGAACCAGAAGGTGGATCCAGTCGATGCATTAAGTCGGCCAACGGTCGACGACGGGCATCGGGCGGACTCAGGGGCCGCTGGAACTATGTCGAAGCTGAACCGCGCGGAACTGGATCATCTGGAGCGGCGGGAGCTGCAACTTACGGTTCTCGCCGCGGTGTTTGTTCTGGTGCTGGCCGCCGGCCTGGCGGCGTTCATGTACCCGCTGGTGTTCGTGCATCCCGAAGGAAACAAGTGGACCCTGCGCGTGGCGTTTTTCGGTTTCTGCGCCTTGACGCTGCTCTTCGTGGGCTACCTGGTCGATCGCCAGCGCATGGTGCGCCAGCTGAAGCAGCACCTGCTGGAAGAACTGGAACGCAACGTGGAACTGCAGCCACCAGGCCAGCGTGGACATCTTGCATTCCATGCCGGACATCAATCATTTCTGGGACCGGCTGACCATGGAGTTTCGCCGCGCGGTGGCCACGGAGAAAACTTTGTCGTTGCTGCTGGTGAAAGCCCTGCCGGGCCAAACCGCCGGACGCAGACTGGCGTGGACCCCGCCTCGTGGGGTGACGCGGCCAAGGCCATGTCGCGGAAGTTGCGCCCTACCGATTCCATCTACCGTCTGTCGACGGATTTGTTCGCGCTCGTCTTGCCGGAAACGGATACGGTCAATGCCCAGCGGGTGGCGCTGCGACTGCAAGAAGAGCTGCAAGTGGTGCGCGCGAAATTCGGCGGCTCGTACGACATCAATTGCTACAACTATCCGGAGCAGGTGCACAGCGCGCACGAACTTGAAGATATTGTGAGGTCGCTGCTGCCGGAGCAGCCCGGCTGGGATATACCTGTGCCGCTGGCGTCGATTTAACCGCTCTACACTGCCGCTATCGCAGGGCCTGTTTCAAATCCTCGATTAAATCTGCGGCATCTTCCACGCCGATGGAAACGCGCACGGTGCCGGGGCTCACTCCGGCGCGGCGCAACTCTTCCGCGCTCATGTTGTAGTGCGAAGTGTACAGCGGCAGGGCCACCAGAGATTCCGCGCCGCCGAGACTGACGGCTAACAGGAAAAGCTGCACCCGATCGCCGAAACGCCGCGCAGCCGCGAGCCCGCCCTTCAAATCGAACGCCAGCATGGATCCGAATCCGCGCATCTGTTTTTTGGCGATGGCGTAGTCGGCGTGAGACTTCAAGCCGGGGTAGTGTACGCGCGCGACCTTGGGATGTTTCTCCAGAAATTTCGCGACGGCCATGGCATTTTCGCACTGCCGCGCCACGCGCAAGCCCAGGGTCTTCATCCCGCGAATCAGCAGGAAGGCGGCTTCCGGGTCCATCGAACCGCCCAGGGAAATCACCATGTGTTGGATGTGCTTCATCCAGGCGGCGCTGCCGGCCACCGCTCCGGCGATGATGTCGGAGTGGCCGGCGAGGGCTTTAGTGGCACTGTGCACCACCATGTCGTAGCCCATGGCGATGGGATTCTGCAGGATCGGGGTGGCGAAGGTGTTGTCGATGATGAGATGTAAGTTGGTGTTTTTTTGCGAAGGCCACCGCTTTGTGCAGATCCACCAGGCGCAGCATCGGATTGGTGGGCGTCTCGACGTACAGAACCTTGGTGTGCGGAGATAATTTTTCTTCCAGGCCGGCCAGATCGGTTTCCACGTGGTGAACCTGGATGCCCATGTCCGGGAAAATGTCGCGCATCAGGCGGTAACTGCCGCCGTAAAGTTGCGCGGTGGAAATGAGCTCGTCGCCTTTCTTGAGCGCGCTGAGCAGCGCGCAGGAAATGGCAGCCATGCCGCTTGCGGTGACCACCGCGGCTTCCGCTCCTTCCAGCGCGGCGATTTTTCCCTGGGCCACGGTGAGCGTGGGATTTCCGTAGCGCGTGTAGATGTAGGCTTTGCTCTTGCCTTCGGCCCACAGCTTCATTTCTGCGGTGGACGAAAATGTGAATGTTGAGGAGCGGCAAATCTCCGTGCCCACCGGAGCGCCGACGCCGTGCTTGTTCGGTTCACCGGCGTGAACGGAGCGCGTTTGCGGGCCCCATTTGTGCGTGCCTGTGTTTTTCATGGTGCGGGAATTGTTGGTCTTAACCGCGATTCGGGCAAGCACCATTTTGGCGCCTGGCGTGGGCGAAGGATGTTTCCGCTTACGGCCCCTGCCAATCCTCTGGCAAAACAAGTTCGGAGATTGCTGCCAAGTCCTTAGAGTTTACGATTTCCTGGTGCGGGCCCTTGATCTTAAACACCACTGCATCGTCACACATGGCTTTCCATTCCTTAAACAAATGCAAGGCGTCCCAGTCGTGCTTCCTCAGGTTGGAAATCAGTTCAGTGATGCGCGCTTATCGTCTTTCGTGACTATCACAGTTGCGATGATAGCGAAACGATGTCCTCGGGCGGTAACGTTGCATACCGGGCAAGTCGGGAGGCAGCTCAAAAGTTTGGCCGCCGTAGCTCTCATTAACTTCTCTGCCATCAGCGCGCTCCTCCAGCTATGGAACTCGCTGTTAAGCTTCGTCGTCGGCGTGCTGGTCGCCGTGCGGTTTGTGGCTAGCGATTACTTTTTCGGCCAGCTCATTGGGGACGTAGTCGTAGTGGGAAAATTCCATAGTGTAAGTGGCGCGTCCCTGGGTCTTGGAGATGAGGTCGTTGGCGTAGGTGAGCATTTCGGCGAAGGGCACCTGAGCTTTGATAACCACGTTGTGTCCGCGCACTTCGCTTCCGGCGATGCGGCCGCGTCGCGAGCTCAAGTCGCCCATCAAATCGCCGGAGTATTGATCGGGAGCGTAAACCTCCACGTGCATCACCGGCTCGAGCAGCGCGGGCTTGGCGGCTTTCATGGCTTCCTTGAAGGCCAGCGAGCCGGCAATTTTGAAAGCCATGTCGCTCGAATCCACGTCGTGATATTTGCCGTCGTACAGGCTCACGCGGAAATCGACCACCGGGAAATCCGGCGAGGTAGCCGCGCGCGGCGGCGTCGCGAATGCCCTTCTCGACGGAAGGAATCCAGTTCTTGGGGATGGAGCCGCCGAAAATGTCGTCGATGAACTCGATGCCCTTGCCGCGTTCGGCGGGCTCCATCTTGATGCGGCAGACGCCGAACTGGCCGTGGCCGCCGGATTGTTTCTTGTGCTTGCCTTCGGCATCGGCGCGGCCGCGAATGGTTTCGCGGTAGGCGACCTTGGGCGGCTTGAGCGTCAGGTCCACGTGGTAGCGCTTGTGGAGCTTGGCGACGACCACTTCGATGTGCTGCTGGCCGGAGCCGGACAGCAGAAACTCCTTGGTCTGCGGATCGCGCGAGAAATGCAGCGCGGCGTCTTCTTCGAGAATTTTGTGAATGGAGACGCCAATCTTGTCTTCGTCGGCGCGCGTTTTGGGCTCGATGGCAAAAGTGATGGAAGGCTCGGGGATGCGGCGCGCGCTTGTAAAAAATGGGAGTGGATTTGTCGCCCAGGGTTTCGCCGGTGGTGGTTTCTTTCAGCTTGGCGATGGCGCCGATGTCGCCGGCATGCAGTTCCGGCACTTCGGTGAGCTGCTTGCCCTGCACGACCTGGGTGTGCTGGAAGCGTTCGGGCAAGCTGCGATTGTAGTTCAGCAGCGTGGCGTCATTTTTCAGCACGCCGCTCATCACCTTGAAATAGTTGATGCGCCCGGCGAAAGGATCGGCCAGCGTCTTGAAGACGAACAGCGAAAGCGGCTGGGCGTCGTCGAATTTGCGGGGGATGGCCTCGCCTTTGCCGGCTGGCATCCTTATAGGCCACGACGGAATGCTCGTCGGGGTGCGGGAAAACATCGGCGATAAAATTGAGCAGGCTGACGCTGCCGATATTGTGCAGCGCGGCAGTCATCAGCACCGGGATCATTTTTTCGCCGACGATGGCGCGGCGCAAGCCGGCGATCAGATCCGGCAGCGGCAGCGTGCCTTCGTTAAAAAATTCTTCCATCAACGCGTCGTCGCCTTCGGCGACCATTTCCACCAGCTTCTCGTGCGCTTCCTTGGCATCGTCGGCGAGCGCGGCGGGAATTTCTTCGATGGTGGCTTTGCCGTCGCCGTCGGGCTGGTAGAAATGCGCTTTCATGGCGACCAGATCGATCACGCCGCGAAAGGCGCGTTCGTGGCCGATGGGCAACTGCAGCGCGACGACGTTGCGGCCGAAAATCTGCTCGAGCGACTCCATGGAGCGCTCGAAGCTGGCGAGGTCGCGGTCCATTCCGGTGAGCACGAAGGCGCGCGGAATGTCGTACTCCACGCAGTAATCCCAAACTTTTTCGGTGGTGACTTGCGCGCCGACGTGGGCGTCGACGGTGATCAGCGCGGCGTCCGCGGCGATCAGCGAGGCTTTCGATTCGGTGATGAAGGTGGAGTAGCCGGGTAAATCGAGGAAATTAATTTTGACCTTTTCGCCGCCCGCGTGAGTCACGGGATCGGGAGTGGTGGGCCACTCGGCGTGGGCCAACGCGGTTTGAATGGAAAGCTTGCGCGCGATTTCTTCTTCGTCCCAGTCGGTGGTGGTGCTTCCTTCCGCAGCCTTTCCCCAACGCGGCGTAGCGCCCGCGGTGAAGAGCAACGACGACACCAGCTGCGTCTTACCGGTGCCGCCGTGGCCGACAATGCCAACGTTGCGAATGTCCCTGGTGAGATAGCTCTTCATGTAGACCTCCATCGTGCGAGGTCCGTGCTCGAAGAGAAGGGCGCGGGCCTGCGCCTGGCGAGTTGAATGAGCTGAAGAGCGCGGCCCCTGGTTTCGCCGATTTGCTCGATCGCAACGAGGCGAAAAAGAATCGAATTGCTGGTCTGCTCTTCAGTTGGCTGGCCGCTTAGCGGTCAACCGGGCGGATGCTAGCACACCCGATTGTGCGGCGGCAATTGCCCGAACGAGGAAAACCGGCGGACCGCTGCGCGGCGGCTAATTTGGCTCCAGGGTGGCTTTTACGATTACGGTGCCGTCTTTCAGAATGGTGATGGAGCGGTTCCAGTCGGTGTGATTCGCGGATTTGACGACCAGGTTGTGCGGTCCTTCGGTGATGCGCAGCGTTGCGGGCGTCGGCGAAGTCACCGGCATCGGCTTCGCCCGCAGCGCCAGCGACCTGCTCGAGTTGGGGGCGTCGGTCTGAATCCAGGTGCCGGGTCCGGCGGCTTCGAAGCGGCCGACGGCACCGACGATTCCCTTGGTGACGCTGAAGAGCAAAGAGGCGCACGGCATCCATGATACCACTGAGTTATAATATCTACTAAGTAAACAAAGCAAATGAATCGCTGGAGGGCCCGACTCTATTCTTCGGAGGCGGTTGCGTATGCCGGCTGGTAGCCAGCGCAGGACAGCACCGGTAGGCGCGGGTACTTGGGAAAGCGGGGGTCGGTGCGGGAGAGTTCGCAGAGTATAAAGGTAGAACCTCGAGCCGATTCAACGCGGCGGGAATGGAGGCAGGCGGGGCACAATCCCACGTTCGAATCGCGCTCCATTGGGTTGCCCGGCTCTTCCATGATTACAGGATAGCGCAGCGGCTTTGCACAGGGGACTTTGAAGCACAACATCCTTCACAAGACTTGATAGAATGTAGCCAGCCCGACTCCACATGCGATGTCTTTACAACCAGATATTGTTAAATTCTGTTGTGATCCTTCTTTTTGTCCTTTCAGCGGCAGACAACTTAATCGCCCAGGAAAATAGTTCGCCGCCAGACAAGACCGGTGTAAGCGATCCGCCCGCCAGCGCGGCCCAAAGTCAAAATCAAAGTCAGAACCTGAGCGTAGATGAAATCATCGCGGTGCCGAACCGGCCTACGTTTTCCACCACGGCGGAGGCGGTACAGCGCGGCGTATTGGAAGTGGAATATGGAATTGAGGCCGCCGACGGCCACCAGAACATCAACGGGCTGATTAAATTCGGGATATTCAAAAACCTGGAATTGCGATTTGCGAACAATCCGTTTGAGCGCGACGACGGCGTGGGCGGTTTTGGTGACTCGGGCGCGGGATTCAAGTATCGGATCATCTCCCAGAAGGGCCTGCTGCCTACATTGTCACTTTTGTATACGGCGTCGTTCTCTACCAGCACCGGCACGCCGGGAATCGGAGCGACGGGGCACGGCGTGGACATTCTAGTGAGCAAAGATTTTGGCAAACACCATTTCGATTTCAACGAGGGCGTCCGTTTTCTGGGCCGGCCTGGAATTGGCGGGTACGATCGCAATTACTTCACGGCTTTTGACTATGCGCACCCACTGCCGCGAAAGTGGGGCTACGCGGTGGAGATCGCGGGATTCAGCCGAGTAAATGCGGCGACGCCGGCTTCCATGGTGTTGTTGCTGGCCGCCACGTACAACGCGTCGTCGCGGCTCATTCTGGACGCGGGCGAATATACCGCGGTGTATGGAAGCTTCCCGCGAGTCACATTTTTTGCCGGGGTGACGTATTCGATCGCCGATCTCTACCATGTCCACCGCGCAACCCCGATTTTGAACGGAAAACTGTAGCGAGGCGCGCGCACCGCGGTATACCTAAGAAGCGAAAGCCTTGATGGGAATGTGACGGGTTAATTTTCCGGAGCGGGCGGATTGGACGGAGCGGGCGGCGCATCCGCCGGCGGAGCTTCGGGAGGAGTGGGCGGCTTGCCGAAGCGCGATTCGTCGATGCGCGGATCGACTTCAATTTTGTCGGCGATAATTTTTTGCGATTGTTCGGTGCCGACCGCGTCAGAATCGATTTCAAAAGCGAATTGCAAACCGTTCACTTCGCGGTAATCGCGAAACAGCGATTCCCACAACACTTCTTTGTCGCCCACCTTGCGCGTTCCTTCCCACTTGACCAGGTGGAATGCAGCGGCATCGAAGAGATAGCTGCGCACTTCGCCCTTTTTGCTGGTGAGTTTCAGGCGGTACGCCGGTTTGCCTTCAAAGTCTTCCTTGCCGACCAGCTCGATTTTATTTCCCTTCTCTTTGTAATCGACCAGCGGTCCGTCGAAATCGGATTCATCGGCGATATTAGAGAGGTCTTCGGCGGACATGGGTTGCACGCCTTTATTTTCAGTGAAGGGATTGAGGATCCAGCCGGTGGACTTGCCATCGAAAGTGCGAATCAGGGTCTGGCCCTGCACGGTGACTTCGATATGCATCTTGCCGGGACGTTCCAGCTCAACAAGAAAAGGCCCTTGCGCGCCAGCGCCGAAATCAATGGTTCCGGATATGCGTTGCGAGTGCACGGCCTTGATTCTGGCCAAGCCGCCGCGCGCGGCCAGCACCTTGACGACAATTTCGTCGGCGGTCTGAGCGGAGGCGCCCAGCGGAAGAAATAAGAGAGCAGTAATGCAAAGGGTTTTGATTTTCATGGCAGCAGTATGCGGTTAGAGCGACTCATCCCCATCTAATGGTAAGAGTACGCGCCGAGCAGGTCAATTTCAGGAGTCGCCATTTGTTGATGAAGAATTGCTTTCACACTCCGCGCACGACAAGCCGTGTCCGAGGTGTTGCTGGCGCCCCTCTGGCGTAGTGACCCACTGCCGAATGGTCCACGGAGGAGAGTGGCGAACGTGCTGCTGGTGGCCGCATTCCAGTTCAGCGACCCAATCGCCCTGTTCGTCGGGGTGAAAGGCGATGATTTTCCGGTCGGCCATAAGATATCCGCGCTTACACCGCAGTGAAAATGGCCCCGCCGGTTTGCACGTAGCCGTAGGCCATGCGCGGGGTGTTGAAAGCCCAGCCGGGATTTCCCTCGCGGTCGAGAAGGATCAGACCGCCGGTGGCGTGCGTGCGGCTGGCAAGGATTTGTACTGCCTGGCGGGCAGCGGCCACGGCCGTATCGGTTTCCGGCGCCTGTGTCGCGCTGCGAAGAATATCGGCCGCGGTCTTGGCCATAACAATTTTCATAATGGCCTCGCCGTAACCGGTGCAGGAGACGGCGCCTGCTTCGGAATCCGCGTAACAGCCGCAACCGATCAGCGGCGAATCGCCGACGCGGCCGGGAAGTTTGCAACACGTGCCTCCGGTTGAGGTGGCGGCAAAAAGGCGGCCGTCGCGGTCCACGGCCACCGCCCCTACGGTACCTTGTTCATGGCCGCGGTGGAACGCAGCGGCATGCTTGTCGATCTTGCATTTGGACCAGGCTTCGCGCTCGGCGTCGGTAATTAAATCCTCGGGCGCGCACAGCTTAATGCCCTGTTCGTGGGCGAAGCGCTCCGCGCCTTCCGCGACGAGCATCATGTGCGGACAATTTTCGAGGACTTTGCGCGCCAGGCGCACGGGGTTGCGTACGTGTTGCAGAGTAGCGACAGCTCCGGCGCGGAGACTTGAGCCATCCATCACGATGGCGTCGCATTCGACGCGCCCATCGAGATTCAGGTGCGAGCCGTAGCCGGCATCGAATACCGGGTCATCTTCTAAAATTACGACCGCCGCTTCAATGGCGTCCAGCGCCGATCCACCGGCTTGCAGGATGCGCCAGCCCGCGGTCAATGCTCGTTCGCAGCCCGATTTACAGGCGGGAACGGCGGAATCGGGAATGTCCCAGGCGCCGCCATGAACAGTTGAGGAAGGTTTCATCGCAAATGAGCATGGCAAAGCGGTGCAGGCTTTGTCCACGCGATGGGTTTATTAAGGTGCGAAACCGACAGGCTAAGCTGCGACCGCACTCGCGGTCGAGAGGCATAGAAGAAAAAATCGAGCACTACGAGGAGAGGGGCAATCAGCAGCAGCGCGGCGCTGCGATACGTAAGAGCCCGGGGCATACGGCTGAACGAGCCGACAAAACAGCCGGGCAGCAGCTTCAAACGCGACTGTTCCCTGGGGCTGTAGAAAGGACCAACGGTCGTGTAGCGCGAGAGAAGATCACGGCGAAGGACACCTGACTTCGCTGTGCAACCACACGGAAACATCTTCGCGGCCGCGCCACATGGTGGCGGCTCCGGCGAGAAAAAAGAGATAGCCTAGAATCGTCAAGAGCCCAAGTTCTGGGCCTGCGCCCCAGTACATAGAACCTCACAGGTGGCCAACACACGTCGTAACGATACGACGACGAAAAAGAGCTGAATGGTTACCTACGCGTCCTCGTGGATAGTCACCAGACGAACGACTTCGAATTCCTTTTTACCTGCGGGAGTGGCGACCTCGATTTCGTCGCCCACCTTGCGATTGAGCAGCGCTTTGCCGATCGGCGAAGTGGTGGAGATGAGGCCGTGCTCGGCGTCAGCTTCCTCGGTACTCACCAGCTTGTATTCGATTTTGACGTCTCTTTGGGTATCGAGCACGGTCAGGCGGGAGCCGTAGCCGGCGCGGTCCTTGGGGATATTGGTCAAATTGAGCATGCCGAGATCGCCCAGGCGCTTTTTCAATTGGCCGATGCGGGCATTCACGAATCCCTGGCGCTCCTTGGCGTATTTGTATTCGGCGTTCTCGGAAAGATCTCCGTGGGCGCGCGCGACGGCAATCTCCTTGGGGAGATCGACATTCAACTCGTGCGAGAGCTGGTCGATTTCTTCCAGCAGTTTCTGTTTTATTTTGGCGAGTGGGTCGACCATGTGGTCGTTGTCTGACAGCTTATTTTGCGCCCTCTAAAAAGACCGCGGAGTCCGAAGGTGCCGGACCCCGTGTGCAATGATTATAGATGGGGTGGAATTGCGGCCACAAGGGTTTACAGAGCCCAAAACCAAGGTAAGTATTCGCGACACGCCGCGGGGCCAAAAGTTGCAGACTGGCAGTTAACGGACCTTTATATCGATGGACTGGGTCTGGGTATTGCCCGCGGCATCCTGAATGGTCAGGGTATAGGTGGTCGATTTTTCCTGGGCGAAACTTCCACGCAGCGGCTGTAGGAAGGCCAGACGGGATTGTCCTGCGGCTCGAGCTTGACGGTTTTGGCGTTGGCCACACCGTAGCAGAGCTGCAGCTTCTCGCCGCGGTGAATTTCGCCCGCACTGGCGTAAAAGCTCTGGATGGCCAGCTCCTTGCCGCCAAATTGCTCGATGGCCTCGCGGTCACGTGCGAGTTGCTGCTGAGTTTTTTCCTCCCGGGCGCGACGCTGAAACGCTCTGCTTTCCTGCCACCGTGAGAAGAAAATCCAAACGACATACAGAAACACCGCCAGGAGCACGAGAGACGAATAGAGAATCGGATTCTTGTAGGCGGGCTTGGTTCCGGGATTTTGTTGCGTCAAGGTTAGGGCGCCTCTGTCTATGGGCTCGGCGGCTTGGCCTAAAATCGCCAGAGCGGCAGAATATAATAGCATCGAGCGCTGGGCGGTGACGAATTGGTAGCAGTACCGGGTTCCGGGTATTGACCCACGGACATTAGAATTGTCAAACTTGGCGGCTCGCGAGAATCGCCTGTTTAAAAGGTTTAATATCAAGGCGTTGAGCGGTGACGCTTGGCTTTTACCGCTGATGGAGCAGAGGAGTACGAAAATGAGCGCCGCCAAGATTCCTGGGCTGACTTCGCTGCAACCACCTCCCCCACTCGCTCACTTCTCCGGCGATCACGATCATCGCGGCCATAGCGTGCAGTTTTACGCGGAAGATTCTTTCTTGATGGACGGGGTAACCCGCCTGGTGGGAACCGCTCTGGGCGCTGGAGATGCAGCGATTGTTATCGCCACCAAAAGTCACCGCGAAGGCCTTGAGGAGAGCTTGCAGGCCCGCGGATTGAATACCATTGACGCCACGCAGCAGGGGCGGTACTTCGTTGCCGATGCCGAGGAGACGCTGAGCAAATTTATGGTGGAAGGATTTCCCGACGCGCAGCGATTCCGGGAAACCATCGGGAGCCTGCTGGTTCGCGCGCGCTCTGCGACGGAGCCCGGTTCGCGGGTGGTGGCATTCGGAGAAATGGTGGCGCTGTTGTGGGAAGAAGGTAAATACGACGCAGCGATTCGCGTGGAGCAGTTGTGGAATGAACTGGGCCGCGAGCATGCGTTTTTTCTTCACTGCGCCTATCGCATCAAGGATTTTGCACAAGAGAATTCCGGCGCGCCTTTCATGCAGATTTGTTCCGAACATTCGGAAGTGCTTCCTTCGGAAAGCTACACAAGCTTGAGGGATCAGCGGGATCGCCATCGCAACATCGCGCTGCTGCAACAGAAAGAGCAGGCCCACGACGCGCTGCGGGAAACAAAAACCAGACTCCTAGAGGAAGTCGCCGAGCGCGTGGAAGTGGAACGCAAGCTGCGAGCCTCGGAGCGCTCGCTCCGCGAATTGTCGGGCCGCCTGCTGAAGACGCAGGACGAGGAGCGTCGGCATCTAGGCAGAGAACTGCACGACAGCGTCGGACAATACCTGGCGGTGCTGAAGATGGAACTGGAAGTTTTGAAGGCGGAAGCCGCTCCAGCCAGTGATGCCGAGCAGCGGCGCTTCATGGACTGCCTGCGACTGGTGGACCAATCGATCACCGAAGTTCGCACCATGTCCTACCTGCTATATCCGCCGATGTTGGAAGAGATGGGACTGGAGATGGCGATTTCGTGGTACCTGGATGGATTCACGAAGCGCAGCGGTGTGCAGACGAAGCTCGAAATGCCCCAGCCGGTTGGGCGGGTACCGCGCGAAGCGGAACTGGCGATTTTCCGAATTTTGCAGGAGAGCTTGACGAACATACATCGTCATTCAGAGAGTCCGATTGCGGAAGTACGCCTGTCAAAGAATGACGGCGAACTGCTGATTGAGATCAACGACTTGGGGAAAGGGATACCCTCTCTGGTATCGGAGTCGGTTCAGGATTCCTGCGAGACTACCGGCGTTGGATTGCGCGGAATGACGGAACGCATGCGGCAACTGGGGGGGGAACTGGAAGTGGTCTCCAGCAGCAGCGGGACGACGGTCAGAGCGAGGCTCGCCTGCCTGTAAATTCATCCGGAAGCTGGTTTCATTTCGAGTTGGCCCCGTTAGGAAGATTCTTGGAATCGTCCTCAAAAAAATCGCGAAATAAAGTGAGCGCTCGAATCTTAATCGTCGACGATCACGAACTGGTGCGCCAGGGTGTGCGTAATGTGCTGGCGCACGCGCGCCCCCAATGGGAAATTTGCGGTGAAGCCAGCGACGGGAGCCAGGCGATCGAGGCTGCCCAGGCGCTCCAACCGGACGTGGTAATTCTGGATATCACCATGCCAAAAATGAGCGGGCTCGGAGCCGCCGCGCGGATTGCGAAGCTCCCCGGCAACTTTCCACATCTTGATTTTTACCATGCACGAATCGAAGCGGATTGATAGCGATGTGCGAGCCGTCGGCGCGCGTGGCTACGTGCAGAAGTCGCAGGCCGGACGGGATCTGGTAGCGGCCATCGACAGCTTGCTCGCGTGCGGAACTTTTTTTGCGGGCAAGGGCGAGGCAAAATCTTCCAAGAGTGATGACAAGCCGATTCCGGGACTTTCCATCTGCGAAGCGCTATGCTGCAACTGGAAAAAGACTTCAGCCTGGAGTTGATTCTTTTTTTGAGTGGGAGCCGTTCGCCGCCGAAAATCCCTGAATCTTCCTGAGTAACTCCTTAAATTTTCTTTCAATTCATTGCGCCGGAACGAAAGCGCCTGCGTTGACGTTCTGCTAAAGGCCGAGCGGCGTATCGCTTGCGAGCGGAGTGAATTTGCCCGATAATCAGCGCGGATTTGTCTCGTCTATCGCGGTTCGTTCGGACGCCCTTCATGAACTGCCCAAGCTGTCAAACGGGAAATGCCGAGCACGCGCAACATTGTGTGCGCTGTGGAACTGCGTTGGGCGCCGGCGAACCGGCGGATACCTTCATGGGCAGCGGTCCGGCATCGGCGGAGACTTCCGCGGCCGGACCCGGAGTGCATACCAGCGCCGGCGTGTTGTCGCCGATTCCCACCCCCGCATCGCGCAGCAAGTCCTCTCGCGGCTCACAGGCCGACCAGACTTTGGTGGGCACGGATTTCGGAACGCGCTACCGGGTAGATTCGCAGCTCGGCCAAGGCGGAATGGGCCGTGTCTATAAGGCCTACGACAAGGAACTGAATCGCAACGTAGCGATTAAGGTCTTGCGGCAGGAATTCACTGACGAACCTGAAGCGATGGAACGCTTCAAGCAGGAATTGCTGCTAGCCAGCAAAATCTCTCACAAAAATATTCTGCGCATCCACGATCTAGGAGACGTTGACGGCGTCAAATTCATCTCCATGGCTTTTGTGGAGGGCTGCGATCTGCACCAGCTTTTGCAAAAGGAAGGCCGGCTATCTGCGGATCGCATCGCCGCGATCGGCGAGCAGTTGTGTAGGGCACTGGAGGCCGCGCGCGTCGAAGGCGTGGTTCATCGCGACCTGAAACCGCAGAACATTCTGGTCGATCAAACGGGCCAGATTTACGTGTCGGATTTTGGCCTGGCGAAGTCATTCGAATCCAATGCTACCGGCATGACGCGGACCGGCGCCTTTCTGGGCACCCCGCAATACATGAGTCCGGAGCAGATCGAAGGAAAGCCCGCCAACCACAAGAGTGATCTGTACGCCGTAGGCCTGATTCTGTTTGAAATGGGAACCGGCGCCATGCCCTTTAAGGGAGACTCGGCGCTGGAGATCATGTTCCAGCATGTGAAGCAAACTCCGCCAAATCCCAAGTCTCTGAATCCGGACCTGCCCGAGTATCTAGTGGCAATTATTTTGAAGTGCCTGGAGAAGGACCCGGCGCAACGTTACGAAACGGCCGGAGCCATTCTCGCGGACCTGGAAGCCCGCCATGCGCCGCAGCAGCGGGAACGCGCGAATACCGTGAATATTTCGCTGCCGTTGCCGGGCAAGAAAGGATGGATCTTAGGTGGCATTGCGGCCATCGCGTTGATCTCGCTGGCACTGGCCATTCCGGGAGTGAGGCACTTGTTCTGGCACTCGGGATCGAAAAACTCGGGTACCGCCTCCAATACGATTCCGTCGCTTGCCGAAGGAAAATTCCTGGCGGTGATGCCATTTAAAGTGATTGGCGATCAGAACACCCTCGGGTATATCGCCGACGGCCTGGCGGAAGGGCTTTCCTCAAAATTGTTTCAGCTGAAGGATGTGCGGCTGGCATCGGCGGCCAGCGTGGAAAAAGCCGGGCAGAAAGATAGCATGGAAAAAATCGCGCGCGACTTGGGAGTGAATTTGGTCGTGGATGGGATGGTGCAATCCGGCGGAGACAAGATCCGCATCATCGTGAACCTGGAAGACGTGGCCGGGGGACGGCGGTTATGGAGCAAGGATTTTTCCGGCGTTCCCGCAGACCTGCTGACGCTTGAGGACCAAATTTACGCCGGCATGGTTGAGGCGCTGAAAATCAAGCCCAGCCAGGAGGAAATGGCGCGCGCCGGCGCCCATCCCACGGAAAAGGTCGATGCGTATGACCTGTACCTGCGTGGGCGAAACGCCATGCGGAGCCAGCAGGACGTGAAGAGCCTTAAGGTGGCCATCGACTTCTTTGATCAAGCCAAACAGAACGATCCCGCGTTTGCGCTGGCCTATTCCGGAATCGCGGATGCCAGCATGCTGATGTATCACCAGAACAAAGACAGTTTCTGGTCGCAGAAAGCTCTGGCGGCCGCGCAACAGGCCCAAGCGCTGAATCCCAACCTGCCGGAAGTGCATTTTACGCTGGGCAACGTGTATCGCATGACCGGCAAGAATGCCGAGTCGGTTTCAGAGTTGAAGCGCGCGCTGCAACTGGCTCCCAATTCCGATGAAGCGTACCGCGGACTGGGAAGCGCTTATCTCGCCGACGGCCGGCCCGCGGAGGCCATTCAGGCTTATCAAAACGCGGTGAAAATAAATCCCTATTTCTGGGTGAACTATAACGTTATAGGGCAGGCTTATTTTCAGCTGGGGCAGTACGACAAAGCGCTGGAGGCCTTCAAGCGCATCCCAGAACTGGAGCCCGATAACGCGTTCGGCTATGTAAACATCGCCTCGGTTTACACTCAGCAGGGAAAATATCAGGAAGCGCTCGCGCCGTTCCAGAAAGCGCTGGAACTTCACCCGCACTTCACCGCCTATTCGAATCTGGGCACTACCTATTTTTATCTGAAGCGTTATCCAGAATCGGTGACGATGTTTGAAAAAGCTGTGGAGATGAACCCGCAGGAAGAAGTCACCATGGGCAACCTGGGCGACGCGTACCGCTGGTCGGGACAGTCTGCCAAAGCTGACGCCACGTACGACAAGGCCATTTCCTTGTGCTATAGCGAACTACGCGTGAATCCGCGGAGCGCGGCGACGATGGGAAATCTGGGGAATTATTACGCAAAGAAAAAAGATATGGCTAAGGCTCAGGATTTCATGAAGCGCGCACTGGCTATCGACCCCAACGATGTCGACATTTTATACACCAACGCGCTGGTGCAGGTTTTGGGAAACCATCCGAACGAGGCGATTGCGGCTTTGCGGACAGCGTTTCAGAAGGGCTATCCGGCGGCGTTATGCCGCAACGACCCGGAATTCGAGTCGTTGCACAAGCTCCCGGCGTTTGAAGAGTTGATGAAAGAATTCAGTAAATCGAACTAGGCGCGATCAGTCGCAACCGGGCGTAGCTTCTTGCTAAACACCGCCAGACCAAGCAGCCCTACGACGCACAAAAGAGCGACTGACGGTTCAGGCACATTGGCCTGCCCCTGGAACTCGAGCGGGTTGTTGGGATCCGGTTCGAAACCCACAAACTGCAATTGAAAATGTGAGTTGCCGCCCTCGTTTACGAACGCGGCGGAGTAGTAATCGGGATTCGAGTTGCCCGAACCGATACCATTAAAATTGTCGCCATTCGTTCCGAAGTATTTTACGAACTTACCGTCGGGGTCAGCAGTACAGCTGGAGAAAAATGCAGTTACCCCGCAGGTCAAGTCGCCGCCCGGGAAGGCCGCGTTCAGGATGGTGATCGTCAGACTGTCGAAATTTACGCCGCTGACATTCTGGAAATCGATGAACGGATTCCCTTCCGAGGGAGTCTGAAAATCATCCGAACCAAAGAAGAACGTTTCCCCGACCGGAGTGCTGTTTCCAGCGCCGGCCAAAATAATCTTCGGGTCCCCAGGAGGAATGCTATCAGCTTGCGCGATTCCCGCGGAAGTGGCGAGCAAAACCAGGGTAAAAATAGCAGCTAAAGTCTTCATAAATAGACACCTCTCTTCGGGATATTGGAGGAGCAATTCGCTGGCCCAATAACGCCCCAAAACATGAGAACTATCTTATTGAATTAGCGCGTCTTATTTGACTGCTTTGACCTGCGACCCAGCCTTGGTAATTTTTTTGCGCAATTGCGCCTGTTTACTTACCGCTTGGCGCAACGAGACAGCGCATACCAGATAGTTCAGCCGGTCCCAGGCATCATAAATCGCAACCTCGTACCCGGCGATCTAACTGTGGCGGAAACGGAGGCGGCGATATTTTGACGTTCCTGGCGAAGGGTGATTGGCGTAGGATGCCGCATCGGTATTCGCGGAGTTACACGAAAGGAATGTTGAATGAGCGCCTCCGAAGTATTCCTTCTCGCCTTTTTAATCGGTATCGTAGCGGGCCTGCGGTCTTTGACTGCGCCTGCCGTTTTAGCATGGGCGGCGCACAGAAACTGGCTGAACCTTCACAACACGCCGCTTTCTTTCATGGCCTCGACCGCCGCGGTGGTCATTTTCTTCCTGCTGGCCGCCGGTGAACTGGTCGCCGATCAGCTGCCTTCTACTCCCAGTCGTACTAAACCTCCTGGGCTGATTGCTCGTATCCTTCTCGGTGGACTATCTGGTGCGGGCATTGCGGCCGCCGGAGTGCAATCGCTGGCGCTCGGCGCTGTTTTGGGGATTGCCGGCAGCCTGGTGGGCACGTATGGCGGTCACGCGGCCCGCACCGGCCTGGTCCGGGCTCTCAAGGTTCCGGATTTCGTGATCGCGTTCCTCGAAGATGCCCTAGCCATTGGCGGCGGTCTTTTTATCGTCTCGCGGTTCTAACCGAAGCGCCACTTCCTCTGATGTTTGCGATGTTTGCAATCACGCCGTGATGTAAAATCGCAATGTCCCCCGAGTGCATCCGAGGCCAGAGAAGCTGTAAGCCGCGGAAATACAAGAATATCTATGGCGCCGGACCTCAGAGAGTGCCCAAATTGCCACGCGACCAATGATTCTTCTGCGTCGCAATGCACTGCTTGCGCCACTCCCTTTCCTGCCAGCGACGCGACATTTATTGAAAATCCTGGAAATATCGCGGCCGATGACGCTACGCATTCGCCGGACGCCCCCAATCCTGGAAACCTGACCGATCTGTCCGGCGCGCAAGGCTGGTCGCAGCCGCTTTCCCGCCCGACGGCTGCTGCATTTCGCGGCGGTCGCATCCCCAACGGTTCGCGGCTCGGCACGCGCTACGAAATTGTGCTGATGCTTGGCGAAGGCGGGATGGGCTCGGTGTACAAGGCGCGAGACCTGGAACTCGATCGTTTTGTAGCCCTGAAAGTCATTCGCCCCGAATTCGCCTTGCATGAAGAGGTTCTGCGGCGCTTCAAGCAAGAGCTCATCCTGGCGCGCAAAATAACCCATAAAAATGTGATTCGCATCTTCGATCTCGGCGAAGTCGACGGCGTCAAGTTCATCACCATGGAGTTTATCGAGGGGCAGGACTTGAGCTCCCTAGCCAAGGAAAAACTGAGCTATGAGAAAAGCGCCGACATCATTTACCAAGCCTGTACCGCGCTGGATGCGGCGCACGCGGAAGGAGTGGTGCACCGCGACCTGAAGCCGCAGAACATCATGGTGGACAAGAGCGGCCGGGTGATCGTGATGGATTTCGGCATCGCGCGCACCACCGAGATTGGCGCGGGCATGACCAATACCGGCGCGCTGATCGGCACGCCGGATTACATGTCGCCGGAACAGGTGATGGGCGAGCATGTCGATGCGCGCTCCGACCTGTTTGCGATGGGAATTATTTTTTACCAGTTGCTGGTGGGCGCGTTGCCCTACAAGGCGGACACCGCGCAGGCCGCAATGTTCAAGCGCACCCGCGAGCAGTCCAAGCGTCCGGTGGAAGTAAACGCCGACATCCCGGTGGTGCTCAGCGATATCACCACGAAGTGCCTGCAGATGGACCCGTCACTGCGCTACCAGACCGCGTTGGAAATTCAGCGTGACATCGATGCTTGGCGGGGCGGTTCGACAAAACGCATCGACATTCCCGTAACGACCGAGCCGGAGAGAATCGCGCCGCCAAAATCGCGCACCTCGCTAATGTTGTGGGCGGCAGCAGCCTTGCTCCTCGCGGTTGGCGGAGCGTTTGTTGGCAAGAAATATTTCTTGCCTGCCGGAGCAAGCGCCACGCCTGCGGCGGCGCTGAATTCGCTGGCGATTTTGCCTTTTCACAACGCTTCCTCGGACGCCAAGCTGGACTGGCTGGGCTCCAGCATGGCGGAAATGCTCAGCACCGACGTTGGTCAATCAGCCAGCGTGCGCATGGTTTCCACTGACCGGGTCGGCCAGGTGTTGAAAGACTTGCACATTACGCCGCAATCAGGCCTCGACGCTCCCACCGTGGGGCGCGTTGCGAATCTCAGCAATGTGGACACCGTGGTGTGGGGCCAGTACGCGCAGTTCGGCGACCACATCCGCATCGACGCGACCATTCAGGATTTCAAGCATGGGCGCACCGCCACGGTGAAAGAAGACGCTGCCAGCGAGAAAGAGATTTTGCCCGCAGTCGACCGTTTGGCGGCGCAAATCCGCGCAAATCTTTCCGTTTCAAAGAGCCTGCAGAAAGAGCTGCAGGAGCACGCGTTCAAGCCTTCAACCACTTCCATAGCTGCGCTACGCGAATACGATCAGGGCCTGCAAAAATTTCGCAACGGCAATTACCTCGACGCCGTCACGCGTTTTCAGGCCGCCATTGGACGAAGACTCTCAATTCGCGCTGGCCTATTCCAAGCTCGCGCAGTCCCAAGCCGAACTCGGCCAGGATGACGAAGCCGAGCAGGACGCCCAGAAAGCGGTGTCGCTCAGCGGTGCGCTGCCGGCGCAGGAAAAATATCTGATCCAGGCGAATCGCGACCGGATTCTGAAGGATTATCCGAAAGCCATCGAGGCTTACCAGAATCTGGTGGGGGTGGCGTCGGACAACGCCGATTACGTATACGAGCTGGCCACGGCTTACGAAAGCGCCGGAAATTACGACAAGGCCAAAGAGCTTTTCACCAAAGTCGTGAAGTTGGATCCCAAGCGCATCGAAGGTCTTCTGGCGCTGGGCCGCGTGGAAATCGAAAGCGGCAACACGCAGAGCGGGCTGGAATTTCTTACCCGCGCGCAAGCCATGTCCATCGAATTGAGCGATGAGGCCGGGCGCGCGAAAGTGCTGCAGGCCATGGGCGTTGCGTACTCCTCGCTGCAGAAGCCGGATGAGGCCTTGAAAACCATTCAGGAATCCATGGAGATCAACAACCGGCTGGGCATCAAAAAGGGTGTGGCGGACAACCTGCAGATGATGGGCTCCATTTATGACGGAACGGGAAAACTAGACCTGGCGCTGAAGAATTACAACCAGTCGCTAAAAATTAGACGCGAGATCGGCGACAAGCAGGGCACCGCCAATGTGCTGAGCGACCTGGGAGATTTTTACGTCGAGCGCGGAAAATACGACGAGGCCTTGCCGCTCTTCAAGCAGTCGCTGCAGGCGGAAATCGAAGTCCACAACGACACCATGCAAGGGCAGGTGGTAAACAATATCGGCAACACCTATCTGGCCAAAGGCGATTTTGACAACGCGCGGATCTACTTTACGCAGGCTTTGCAGGTTCGCGAGAAGTTGAAAGTCCCGTCGGACATTGCCGACACATTGCACAACCTCGCGGAAACTTCGATGCGCACCGGGCAATTCGATCAGGCTCAGGATCAATACTTGAAAGCACTGGAGATTCGCCGCACCGCGGGCGACAAGCGTGGCGCCGCCATTGAATCGTCGGGCCTGGGCGTGCTGTTCGGCTACCAGGGCAGGTTTGGCGCGGCGATCAGCGCACAGGAAGAAGCGATCAACGGGTTGCGCGATGCGAAGGAAAAAGGATTCTGGTCCACCGAGGTGCTGATCGCCTATGGCCATGCGCTAGCGCAGGCGGGTCGCGGCGAAGAAGCCAACAAGAAGCTCGCCGAAGCATTGAACTCCGCGGCGGAGGATAAGAGTCAGCCACAAATTGCCACCACGCTGAGCTACCAGGGCGACAACGCCATGTATCGCGGCGATCTGAGCACCGCATCCGGTGATTACGCCGGGGCGTTGCAAACCGCGGCCAAGACCGGCGATGCGTCCCTGATTCTGCTGACGAAGATCAACATCGCGAAACTGGCGGTAGCGCAAGGAAGGTTTGCCGCGGCTGCGCCTGCGCTGAAAACTCTGGGAGAACAGGCCGATTCACTGGGATTGAAATATCTTTCGACGCAATGCCTGGTGCTGCGCGGGCAGGCGCTGAATGGATTGAAAGACTATGCCAACGCCGAAAAAGACTTGAACACCGCGACACTGCGCAGCGACAAACTGGGTCTGCGGGTGCTGCGGGCGTTGAGCCAGTATCAACTGGGCCGGGCATTTGAACTTTCTGGAAAAGCGAGCGACGCGGCTGGTCATTACCAGGAGGCGCGCCGGGCTGCCGACGAAGTGCAGAAGGAAGCGCAGACGGACCAAGTGAGTAGACGATCCGACCTCGCGCCCATCTTCAGCGCCAAGAGCTAACCACCAAGAGTTAAATGTCGAATTGTTTTTCGCCGATTGTGCGTCGGCGAATAATTGTCCGCGCTACTTAGTTTCCCTGGCCCGAAAGCAGTACGTTTTGCGGGCTGAACAGCGCGTTGTCTTTGATGGTGATGGATCCGAAGCGCGGTCCTTTGCTCATCGGCGCAAACTTCACATCGATCCTGCAAGTGTGAGCGGGCGCAATCGAGAGGCCGGCGGTACACGTCGTAGTGTTGACGATGGAGAAATCGCCGTTTGAGGACAGGCTTCCGAGAACCAACGGCGTGGTGCCGCTATTGGTAAGCGTGACGCTCTTGACTGCGCTGGTCGTTCCCACCTTCTGCGTGCCAAAAGAAAGCGAGCCGGGGTTCAGCGAAACTCTTGGATTGATGGCCGTGGCCGTCAACGCAGCTTTTTGCGGACTGCCTGCCGCGTTGTCGGTAACCACCAGCGACGCGGAAGCAGGCCCGGATTGATTCCTGAACGGAATGAAAGTCAGAAACACGGTGCAGGTTTTCTTGGCCGCCAACGTTGACGGGCACAGCGGCAAAGCAAAGAAATTGTTGTTGTCGCTGAAGCCGGGATTGTTGATGGCCACGTTCGAAATCTTGATGCTGGTCGTGCCGGTGTTGGTCAGGGTTACGGTCTTCACGGCCAGCGATCCGACCAGTACCTGGCCGAAATCGACGCTGGAGGGCGAAATTGTCAGCGCGGACGTGGTCGCTGAGTTAACCGTCTGGCTTACTCCGGCTGATGTGCTGGGATTGAAGTTGGCATCGCCCGGGTAGGAGGCGGTGATAGTACGCGAGCCGGCGGTGAGGAACGTCAGTGTGCAGCTCCCATTTCCAGCAGACAAAATTGCGCTGCAGGATTCTCCCGTTGTCGCATTGACAGATACTGTGCCAGTCGGCTTGGTTACACCCGTAACGCTGACGCTGATCGTAACAGCCTGGGAAATGGTCGAGGGATTCGGAGTATTCGAAATAATCGTGGCGGTGCTGTTGGCCTTAGTGGCCGCTACCGCTTTCATCGCCGAAGCGGGTTTGTAATTGGTGTTCCCCGCCTGGGTTGCGGTCAGTGTGCAGGAACCCGCGCCGGCGGTCATGGTGACGGTGGCGCCACTGATCGTGCATACGCCGGAGGCGCCGATGGTCACCGGCAAACCGGAGCTGGCCGCGGCGCTGACGGAGAAGGTGCTGCCATACGCTGCCGTGGTTGGCGTCGTTCCAAATGTGACGGTCTGATTCGCGATGGTCACCGTCAAGTTGGTGGAGGCATCGCTTACGGGCCCGAAACTTGTGTCGCCTGCGAAGCTATAAGTGATGGGATATGCGGTAGCGGACACCGGAATAGTTGCTGAAGGGAAATTTGTGGTGAACATTCCGTTGCTGCCGATGGTGGCCTGCTGGCTCGCGGTCCCAATGGTGATGGTCACCTTCTCGCCGGACGCGGGGAAAGAATTCCCGCTGCTGAGCTTGCCCGCCAGAGTGATGGTAGCGGTCCCGAAAGTGATCGACTGCGAAGGCGTCAATGTGCTGAACGTCAGCGACGCCAGCGCCTGTACGGTTACGTTGGCGATGGAGAGAATCTGCTGGTTGGCGGCGGTTACCGTGCTCGCGCTGATGTACGTTCCGGCGGAGGACGACGCGCTCAGCACGTGGACGCTGAATGGCGTCGCGTTAGCCGCGACGTTTCCAAACGAGCAGGTCAAAGTCTGCGTTCCGGCAGTCACCGCGATGGAGCATGTACCTGGGCCGGAGTAAGCCGGACTGATTGACCAATTGACGTTGGTGCCCGCGGGGAGCAGATCGCTTAGCGTGGCGTTGCTGGCTGTTCCCGCGGAAGTGTTGGCGATCGCTATCGTGAAGCCGATGGAACTTCCGGCGGTAACCATCGCGGCGTCAGGCGTACTCGTCACCGTCACAAATCCTGCGTTGGCCGGCGGAATGGCCACAACCACATCGTTGAAGACTTTCGTTTTGCCGCCGATGCCGGCATCCACCTTTTTATTGGGGTCGTAGAACGTGGTGATGTCGAAGACGAATTGGCAGAAGATCGGCGGATTCGTAGCTATTCCGGGATTGCCAATTTTCATCGCGGTGCCGCAATCCGTACCGTAAGGCGAATTGGGCATCACAAAGCCGTCGGGGTCGTCATACAAGCGCGGCGTTCCGCTAGTGTAAGGAGCGGGCGGAATGAAATGGTCGTTGTTCCAGGTGATGGTCCAATTGACCGGGCCGGTATACCACGAAGGATCGGGTTCGGTTCCGGGTGTTTGATCGAAGACCGTGTAATGCACGCAGTTTCCATTGGCATAGGGATAGCAGAGCGGAACGACCGCGCCGTTGTTCACCGTTTGATAGGTGAAGAACGATTTGAAGCGGCAATCAAAATCCTGGGCAGGTGTCGCGCCTGAAGAGCACAGTCCATCGGCAACGTTGGGCGGAACTTCGGTGGCTTGCACGGACATCGTGAACGGCGTGTTGACTTGCGAAACGCCGAGAGCGAGCGCGTGCGCGTTGGGATCGAGACACGGATTGGTCGGAGTGGGATTCGGATTGGACGGACAGTTGTAGGTCACCATGCCGGAGGTTGTGCCGGCTGAAAATGGCACGGTGAGAATCTGCGGCGGCGGAACAAGAGATGCGGTGACCGCTTGCGAAGAGTTCAGCGTCACGCTGCAAGCGCCGATGCCGGTGCAGGCTCCCAGCCAACCGCCAAAGGTGGAAGGTTGCGTTGCCGATGCAGTCAGATTCACAACCGTCCCTGCCGTGTAGTTCGCGGAACACGTTCCAGAAGTGACTCCCGCTGTATTCGTGCAATTGATCTGCTGGAAATTATCGGTAATCGTGCCGTTGCCCGTGCCGATCAACGTAACGGTTAGCGAGAAACTTCCGACTACGGGGTTCACGGTCAGCGCGGTGCTGCTATCGCTGGCGGGACCAAAGGTCGAGTCTCCCGGGAAGCTGTAGGTGATGGGATAAGCCGTCGCCGACGCGGGAATGGCGGAGGTCGCGAACGAAAGCGAGAAGACGCCGCCACTGCCGATGGTAGCGGGATGCGTGACTCCATTTATCGTGACCGAGACAGTTTCACCCGGCGCGGGGAACGAGTTGCCGTTGCCGATAATTCCGCCCAGCGTAACGGCGCTCGTTCCCACGGTGATCGACTGCGACTGCGTCAATCCGCTGAACGCGGCGGTCACGGCCTGTACAGTGACGCTGGCGATCGAAAGAACCTGCTGATTTGCCGCAACGACGGTGGCGGAGTTGGTGACCGGCCCGACCGATGAAGAAGGACTCAATATATGGATACTGAATGCCGGCGTGTTGGCCGCCACATTTCCGAACAAACAATTCAAAGCCTGATTGCCGACGTCGCCCGTGATGGAGCAAGTGCCCGGGCCGGTGTAAGCCGGAGAGATACTCCAGCCCAAACCAGGTACGGCCGGGAGCAAATCATTCAACGTGGCGTTGGTTGCGGTTCCAGCGGACGTGTTGGCGATGGTGATGGTGAAGCCGATGGGACTGCCGGCCGTGACGGTCGCGTTATCCGGGGCGCTCGTCACGGTCACAAACCCCGCATTGGCCGGCGGAATGGCTACGACCACATCGTTGAATACTTTCGTTTTGCCGCCGATGCCAGCGTCCACTTTTTTATTCGGATCGTAGAAAGTGGTGATGTCGAACACAAACTGGCAGAAGATCGCCGGGTTCGTGGCCGTTCCGGGATTGCCGATCAGCATCGGTGTGCTGCAATCGGTGCCGTAAGGCGAATTCGGCATGACAAAGCCGTCGGGATCGTCATACAAGCGCGGCGTGCCTCCAGTGTAAGGAGCGGGCGGAACGAAATGGTCGTTGTTCCAGGTAATGGTCCAGTTCACCGGGCCGGTGTACCACGAAGGATCGGGTTCCGTCCCAGGATTCTGGTAGAAGACCGTGTAGTGCACGCAGTTTCCATTCGCGAATGGGTAGCACAGCGGCACGATGGTGTCGCCGTTGTTCAGCGTCTGGTAAGTGAAGAACGATTTAAACCGGCAATCGAAATCCTGCGCAGGCGTCGCGCCCGAGGGACACAACCCATCGGCGACGTTAGGCGGAACTTCCGTCGCTTGCACAGTCAACGTGAACGGAGTGTTGACTTGCGTGATGCCGAGAGCAACAGCATGCGCATTGGGATCAAGACACGGATTCTCGGGAGTGGGATTCGGATTGGATGGGCAGTTGAACGTAGCCATTCCCGTGGGTGTGCCCGACGAAAACGGCAGGGTGAGGATCTGCGGCGGCGGCACGAAGGAAGCGGTGACCGCTTGCGAAGAGTTCAGCGTCACGCTACAACCGCCGGTGCCGGTGCAGGCATCCATCCAGCCGCCAAAGGTAGAAGGCTGCGCTGCCGATGCCGCCAAATTCACAACCGTTCCCGGAGGATAACTTGCGGAACACGTTCCGGAAGTGACGCCCGCGGTGTTTGTACAATTGATCTGCTGGAAATTATCGGTAACCGTTCCGTTGCCCGTGCCAATCAACGAAACATTCAGAGTGGTACCTGATCCGGTCGGCGCAAACGTGGCCGATACGCTTTGATTCCCGTTCAATGTGACGCTGCATTGCGCGGTTCCGGCGCACGCGTTCCAGCCGGTAAAGTCGCTACCCGCCGCCGGGGTTGCCGTCAACGTGGCAATCGATCCGTTTCCATAACTCGCGGAACACGTTCCAGAAATCACTCCGCCTGTGCTCGTGCAACTAATCAGCCCGAGATCATCGGTGACTGTGCCGCTTCCCACTCCCAAGTCCGTGACCGTTAATGTGGCGGATCCACCGGCCGCGGTAACGACGGTAATCACCACGGAAGTCGCGCTATACGTGGCGCTCCATCCCAATCCGCCGGGAAGCCCGGGCGAATTGATGGCCGCGAACTGTCCGCTGATGGCGCCCGAAGTAAGTACAGTGAAATGGTCGCCCAGCGTGGGCACATATCCGCTGTGGAACACCACGTCCAGATTGCCGCTCAGAGTTGCGGTGCCGGAATTTTGCAGAACAGAAGGCTGAGGACCTCCCGGGGCCGCAGTAATCGTCACTTCCAGTCGTCCTGTAGATGCCTGGTTGTAATTCGTAGTCGGTATCACTCCCGGACTAGGTACGCCGTTGTCGATCAGCAACCCCTGGTTTGTGAAGTTGGCGGCGTTCATCTGCAATACAAACGCACCGTTGGAGTCGATAATTCCGGCGGGGCCGTTGTTCACGATCAAACCGTTGTTACCGATCTGCCCGGAACCCTGAATCAAATTGTTGACGTTGTTGAGGATGCCGTTATTTATATTTCGCAGGATGGGCTGGCCGTTACTGATGGATTGCGGCATGGTGATGGTGCCGCCACCAGTCAGAGTTACTGTGCTGCTGAAATCGAGGATAGTGTTGGCATTGTTTGCCGGCACCTGGATCACGCCGGTGTTATTGATGGTGCCCACAAGGACGGTGTCAGTGCCGTTGGAAACCACATACGTACCGACGAGAGTCAGCGCGCCTTGTGTTGTGCCGTCCAGCGTCACTGTGGTCAGGCCGCCCATAAATCCACCGGCCTGAGCGCTGAATGTTCCACCCCGAATGTTCGCGCCGCCCAGTAGTTGAATCGCGGAGTTAGCTCCGGTCGATAGGAGGGTGGCGTTTTTGTTAATTACGGTGACGAAAATCTGAATAACACCGCCGGAAGTGGCTTCGATCAGATTCAAATTGGTGACCGTACCGGCATTGAACTGTAGCGGGAAAACTCCGTTGGCATTGATTACGCCGCTGGCCTGGTTATTGATGATCAGGCCGTTGTTGCCGATCTGCCCGGAACCCTGAATCAAATTGTTGACGTTGTTGAGGATGCCGTTATTTATATTTCGCAGGATGGGCTGGCCGTTACTGATGGATTGCGGCAT
Source organism: uncultured Acidobacteriota bacterium (assembly GCA_963819625.1). GTDB lineage: Bacteria > Acidobacteriota > Terriglobia > Acidiferrales > UBA7541 > Acidiferrum. Next base: position 376,500 of record CAWFWY010000011.1, on the reverse strand, counting down.
GGTGATGGTGCCGCTACCCGTCAGAGTTACGGGGCCGCTGAAGTCGAGGATAGTGTTGGCATTGTTTGCCGGCACCTGGATCACGCCGGTGTTATTGATGGTGCCCACAAGGACGGTGTCAGTGCCGTTGGAAACCACATACGTCCCGACGAGGGTCAGTGCGCCTGAGGTTGCGCCGTCCAGCGTCACTGTGGTCAGGCCGCCCATAAATCCACCGGCCTGAGCGCTGAATGTTCCACCCCGAATGTTCGCGCCGCCCAGTAGTTGAATCGCGGAGTTAGCTCCGGTCGATAACAACGTGGCGCCATTATTGATGACCAGGACGAAAACCTGCAACGTGCCGCCGCCGGTGGCTTCAATGAGATTTTGATTGGTGACCGTACCGGCGTTGAATTGCAACGGGAAAGCTCCGTTGGCATTGATTACGCCGCTGGCCTGGTTATTGATGATCAGGCCGTTGTTGCCGATCTGCCCGGAACCCTGAATCAAATTATTGACGTTGTTGAGGATGCCGTTATTTATATTTCGTAGGATGGGCTGGCCGTTACTGATGGATTGCGGCATGGTTATAGTGCCGCCACCCGTCAGAGTTACGGGGCCGCTGAAGTCGAGGATAGTGTTGGCATTGTTTGCCGGCACCTGGATCACGCCGGTGTTATTGATGGTGCCCACAAGGACGGTGTCAGTGCCGTTGGAAACCACATACGTTCCGGCGATAGTTAGCGCGCCTTGTGTCGAGCCGTCCAGCGTCACTGTGGTCAGGCCACCGACAAATCCTCCGGTCTGAGAACTGAGCGTTCCACCTTGAATGTTCGCGCCGCCCTTTAGTTGAATCGCCGAGTTGGCTCCGGTCGACAACAGCGTGGCGCCATGATTGATGATCAGCACGAAAACCTGCAACGTCCCGCCCGCGGTGGCTTCAATGAGATTTTGATTGGTGACCGTACCGGCGTTGAATTGCAACGGGAAGGCGCTGTTGGCATTGATCACGCCGCCGGGCTGGTTGTTAATGATTAAGCCGTTGTTGCCGATCTGTCCGGCGCCCTGAATCAAATTGTTTACGTTGTTTAGTACGCCGTTATTCAAGTTGCGCAGGATGGGCTGGCCGTTGCTGATCGCTTGCGACAGAGTCACCGTGCCGCCGCCGTTCAGCGTTACGTTGCTGCTGAAGTCGAGCAAAGTGTTGGCATTGTTTGAAATAACGAGAATCACGCCAGTATTGGTGATCGTGCCGGACAAAATTGCATCGCCGCCGTTGTCGTCCGTGTACGTTCCGGCGATGGTCACAGCGCCGTGGCCGGCGGTGCCGTCGAGCGTGGCCGTGTTGCTCACCGGATTGCCGATGACGCCGCCGGCCGCATTGCTCACCGTTCCACCTTGAACGGTCGTGCCCGACAGGAATTGGACGGCGGAGTTTGTGCCCGTCGACGTAATCGTGCCGTTCTGGTTCACCACCGTTACATTCACGTTCAACTTTCCGCCGGCAGTGGCTTCCAACAACCCAGTGTTCGTAACCGTGCCGGAATTGAACTGCAAGGGGAAGGTTCCGTTGGCGTTGATTACCCCGCCCGGCTGGTTATTGATGAGCAGGCCGTTGTTGCCGATCTGGCCTGCCCCGCGAATCAGGTTGTTGACGTTGGTTAATGTCCCATTACTTGCGTTGCGCAAAATGGGTTGGCCATTGCTAACGATCTGCGTCAGCGTCAGCGTTCCACCGCCCGTGAGGGTCACCGCTCCGTTTAAGGTGAGCAGGGTGTTGCCATTGTTGGAGAAGACGACGATCTCGCCGGCATTGGAAATCGTTCCCGAAACATTCAATTCCTGGCCATTGGCGATTGTAAGACTGTTGCCCGGATCGATCGTCAATCCCCCGATGGCAACGCTGGTATTCAGGATCACTGCGGAAACCGGCGACGTGGCGTTGTTGATGCAGACATGCGCGGCGCCGTTGGGCACTACGCCGGTGCTCCAATTGCCAGCTACGCTCCAGTTGCCGGACGCGCCACCGATCCAGATGGAATCCCCAGGCGCGCAACCCGAAGCCCCGGCTGGCGAGAATTTGGCCGTAACCGCCTGATTGGAATTCATGGTCAGCGCGCACGGCCCGCTGCCCGTACACGCTCCCGTCCATCCCAAGAAGATCGAACCGGCCTGCGCGGGGGCCGTCAAGGTCACCGAAGCTCCAGAACTGTAGGAGTGCGTGCACGGCCCCGGGGAGCCGCAAGTGAAGCCGTTGCCGTCAGCCACGCTGCCCGAGCCGGTTCCAGTAAAATTCACCGTCAAGCTGGAATTCGAGCCTGCCTGAGCGACGCCCGTTAAAGCCACGCCCTGCGCGCTTTCCGCGCCGAGAGAATTATCTATGAAAGTAATCGAAGCGTTTTTTGTTCCGATGGACGCCGGGTTAAACGTCACGAACACGATGCAATACGATCCCGCGGGAAGAATTCCTTGCAGCGTATTACACGCCGTTCCGTCGCCGTTGGAAGCGACTTCCTGGAAATCCGACGCGTTTGGGCCAGTAATACTGTAGGAAAAAGTCATCGGCGCGCCGCCGTCATTCACCAGAATCGGTTCATGCGTGGACGTGGCCACATTCACTTGCGTGGTGCCAAAATCTTCGGGGTAATGTGGCACGCCGGCAATTGGCGGCGCCACCAGAAATCCGTACGACGCAATCGCTCCCACCTGCGGATTATGTTGATTGCCCAGCGAACTGCCAGAACTGTACGCGCCGGTTTCTCCCCCGTTTACGGCGTAGGCGTACACCATGTGGAATCCGGGCGTGATTGGATTCGGAGGGACCCCCACGAATGTATTGGGTCCTGTGTTACCCGCGAAATCCCACACCCCCAGCTGAGAATCGATCTGGTAATAAACGACGTAGGGTCCCACGCTATCGAGCTGATTATTGACGGTGAAGGTGAAGGTCGGGAGCGAAGTATTCGTCGTGTTACCACTGAACGGCTGGACGGTGGTAGCCAGCGCGTTTGGCGTCGAAGCATGGTCAGTAATAGCGAGGACCGTGCCATTATCGCGATCCGTGGCGTAAACGCTGCTGTTCACCGGGTTGGCGGCAATCTGGCCGTTGTAGTTCCCCGTGCCCGTCGAAGTGACGGAATCCAAAACTTTTTTCGAAATTCCATCGATCACGAACACGATGCTCGACTGCGGACCGGTCTGCGTTTGCACGTAAACTTTATCGTTGGCGATATTGACGGCGACAGCGACCGGCGTGCCGGTGATGGGCACGTTTACAAACTGATTGGTCGCGCCGTCGACTATGGTCACGCTGCCGTTGCTATTCTGGGTGCCGGCATTGGCTACAAAAATTTGATTGGTCACTGAGTTGACGGCGATCGCTACCGGCCCCACCGCGGCGGGATCCTGAATAGCGATCTGGTTTCCGCCAAAAAAACCGGTGGCGCCCTGAATGGCGTCAACTTCGCCGCCCGCGCACGCGACATACACGGTATCGGTCTGGGTGTTGACATCAAAGGATGTCGGCGCGCTGGAAGTGTTTCCGCAAACATCGATGTCGAAGCTATGGGGCGCAGCTCCATCATCGATATCCATCTTGCGGCTGGAAAACAGGGTGTACACCATTCCCGTTGCGGGGTTCGTGGCGCGCGCAATCGGTCCTGTGTTCGAATTCCCCCAGCTGCTGTTACCGGGATTGAAGTTCGATTGAAAGCTGAATTCAACGCTTTGCCCGGAAGCCGCTCCGTAGACCTGTTGCAATACCGGATTTACCGCCAGGGAATCCGGCGAAGAAGGACTGCCCACCGGCTGCGTATTGGTGTTATTGGTGGCGCCATCGATGATGGTGACCGAAGCGCTGTTGAGATTGGACACGTAGATCAAGTTCCGGCTGGCATCGACGGCCAGTGCGTAAGGATTAGTTCCCGCGTCGACCGTTGCGGTGACGGTGTTGGTGTTCCCATCGATAATGCTGACGTTGTTTTCGCCGTTGTTTGCGACGTAGATCTTATTGGTCGCGGGATTCACTGCCACGGACCAGGGCGTGCTCTGAACCGAGAGGGCCTGGTTCGCGTCGGTTCCGCCATCCACCACGGCGATTTCATTTGTGCCCGTCAACGGATTCGTGGCCGCGGCGTACACCTTGTGGGTCACGGGATTCAGCGCCAGTGCAGAGAGACCACCCGCGCCGATCGGAATATTGGTGGTCACCAGTGAGGTTCCATCAACGGCGGTCAGGTTTCCGCCCTTAATGGACACGTACGCGACGTTGGTCTGGGGATCGACAACGATGGCGGCCTGGCTGGTATTGTCACCCACCGTCACGCTAGGGCTGGAAAAGGTATTGTCCAGACCGTTGACAACCGAAACCGTTCCGCTGGTTATGTTCGCGACAAAGATCTGGTTGGTAAGCGGATTCACGGCTACGGCGCCGGGCCCGGTTCCAATGCCGGTCACAGTCTGCGTGCTGTCTTCTACTCCGTCGATGACCGTCAGGTTGTTCGAGCCGAATCCTGGCACGTAAATTTTGTTGGTGACTTCGTTCACTGCGATGGAGCGTGGCTGACTTCCCACCGTGACGCTGGTCAACACCGCATTGTTGCTGGCGTCGATGATCCATACCTTGCTGTCGCCCAGGTCCGCGACGTAAAGCTTATGCGTCGCGTGATTGATGGCCATCGCCTGCGGATTCAAGCCTACAGGCAGATTGGCCACCACTTCCCAATTTCCCGTGTCGCTGTTTACCGTGAAGACCGAAACGTTGTTGCTTCCTGAATTGCTGACAAACAATTTCCCCGTGCTGCTGGGGTCCACCACGATCGCGGTTGGCGTTATCCCGTTGGGGTCGTTGAAAGTCTGCTGAAACGCCTGACTATTTGGTCCCGCCGGCGATACTGGAAAATACGCACTGATGCTGTTGGCGGCGCCATTGGCCACAAACACATTGTTAAAATACGTGGCCATTCCGCCTGCGCCATTTGTTCCCGCCGCGGAGCTGACGACCACCTGGTTGGTCGCCGCATTCAGAATCGTAAGGTTGCCGTCTCCTTGGGTGACATAGACGTAGTTCTGGGTGGGGTTTACAGCGATTCCCACAATTGCTTTTTGCGTGTCGTTGGGATCGACCAGGGCGCTTACATTCTGAGCCCGAACAGTGTTGGTAAACGCCAGGGACCCCAGGAATAGAATCGCGAGGAATACAGGAGAGACTCGCCGCACGTTGGGTCTGGCTTTGGCGCTATTCGTGGATTTTGCTGCGGTGGTGATCTGCGGCGCGCGTCCTACGAAATACTGGATACTTCCGAACATCCCCAACGTCACCATTTGGTTGTCCAAGTGTGCCCTTCTGGTCCTACAACTCGCGGAAAATGTTTGCACATAAATCCTGTAACGGCCTGCTCAGGGCAGGCACTCCCGCCCGAAGGACGCGCCTTTTCCTTGAAAGGAAAGGCCTTTTGTCGTTCTATGAATCGGCACCTTAAAGCAGACGCGACAGGGACAAGGTAAAGCTATTTATCTAAAGCATTTTGATAGCCTTGCCGATTCCCCGACATTCCCTTCCGTCCCGCCCGCCGCATCCCCTATAATTCACATACCCGAATCATGCCCACCACCGCCGAAAACGAGGCTTCCAGCGCATCCCGCCTGCTGGTTGCCCTGGTGACTATCGACGATGAGGAATACTCCAGCATCTCCCATGCCCTCGCCCAGAATTTCAGGATCGTGCAAGCGGGCAGTGAAAATCTGATCAAGGGTTTTGTCGACGAACCGGAATTGCGCGCCATGATTTTCGATCTGGACAGCATCGGCGACGGCCCGAAAGACGGCGTCGAGGTCCTGCAGGAAATCCGCGCGCTCCGCGAAGATATCGTGCTGGTGGCGCTCAGCAGCTCCAGCCAGCGCAGCATTCCGGTGATGGCCAGTCGTGCCGGAGCCGACGAATTTTTTCTTTCTCCGCCAAATCCTGTGGAGCTCGCATCTGGTGCTCGTTCGCGCCGTGGAAAAACGCGCCCTTGAGCTCGAGGGGCAACGGCTCGTCGAGCAAGTGGAAAGTCGCTCGGTCTTCTGGGGCATGATTGGCGGTAGTAATGCGATGCAAAAGCTGTATCAAACCATTCAAGCGGTGGCCGACAGCAATACCACCGTGCTGCTGCGCGGCGAAAGCGGCACCGGAAAAGAGCTGATCGCCCAGGCTATCGTGCAATCTGGGAATCGCGCCGAAAAACCGTTTGTTTGCCTGAATTGTTCCGCGTTGCCGGATACGCTGATGGAGTCGGAGTTATTCGGCTATGAAAAAGGAGCGTTCACGGGAGCGGACAGCGCCAAGCCGGGGCTGATTGAAACGGCGCAGGGCGGCACGTTGTTCCTCGACGAAATCACCACGCTCACTCCCAATTTGCAGAGCAAACTTTTGCGCGCCCTGCAGGAACACAGTGTGCAGCGTCTGGGCGCTCGCTCTGCGCGGAAGATCGATTTCCGCCTTATCTGCGCCACCAACGAGGACCTGGAAGAAATCGTCCGCCTGGGCCGCTTCCGCGAAGACCTGTATTACCGGATCAACGTGGTTCCCATTTTTGTTCCGGCGCTACGCGACCGCGCGGGAGACTTGCCGCTACTCGCCGATCATTTTCTGCGCATTTTTTGCGCCGCGGCAAAGAAGCCCGCAAAAATCATGCAGCACGATGTCATGGAAATTCTGGAAGACTATCCGTGGCCCGGAAATGTGCGCGAACTGGAAAATGTGATTCAGCGCCTGGTCATCATGAACAACAGCGCGACCATCACGGCCGATCACCTGCCGCAAGCTTTGTTGTATGCCAGCGCCGCCAGCCAGGAAGCCATTCTGATCCCGGAGCAAGGAGTGGATTTCGATGCCGAAATGGAACGCATCGAGGTCGCCTACCTGAAGGCCGCGTTGAAGCGAACTGGCGGCAAAAAATCGGCGGCCGCGGCGCTGCTGCGGGTGGATCCACAGCGCATGAAGTACCTGTGCCGCAAGCTGAAGCTGGAAACGGGTAAAAATTAACCCATAGGTAGTTAAAAATTAACCGTCAGGTTTTTTTTCACCGCAGTGCCGCCCCTACTCGCAGGCCCTTCGCCGCTAAGTCATTGATTTTAAATAGCTCCGGTACTGGGCGCGGCGCCGCCGTGGTTTGGCACGCCATCTGCATTGAGGTATGCCGTCGAACGGAAACAAAATTCTAGATTGAAAGAAATCAAAGGAGCCTTTGAAATGTCTATCCAGAAGAAATCATTGATCAGCGCACTGAAAACCACCAAGAAAGCCAATGTTGCCAGTTCAAGCGTCGACACCAGCGCCGGCAAAAAGGGTACCTCGTTGGGCATCAGGCATTCATCGGCGGGCGGCGTGAAGGGCGCGTCAATGGGCGGCGTGAAGGGCGCGTCGTTGGGCGGCGTGAAGGGCGCGTCGTTGGGCGGCGTGAAGGGCGCGTCAATGGGCGGCGTGAAGGGCGCGTCGTTGGGCGGCGTGAAGGGCGCGTCGTTGGGAAAGAAGCTATAAAATAGGTTTCTACGCGTCAGACTTAGCCAAATCCCCTAATGGCCGAAGGAGACTGCTACTTGGCAGTCTCTTTCTGTTTTTACCAGAGCTTCCGCCCGAAGAAATCACTCACTTCAGTCCATAAATAACCCGCGGCGCTTCTTCGACCACCATAGAGCCTAGCCAGCCCGGCCATCCCTGGCTTCAATCGACCGTCAGCATTCTCGATGTGCAGGTCAACAAGGTAAAAGTGCGGGGGATTTAATCCTTTGTACTGCGCGCGATCTGCGAGTCCCTCATCAATTTCCGAGGAGGTTGCAGAAACCAGCTCCGCTCGGGCGCTCCACTTTCTCATCACCCCGTCGATTTCCAGGCGGGCATCGGAGCCGATCTTGATTTTCGACATTTCGTATTCGGAAATATAGATTCGTGCACGCATGGTGCGCAGATCACCGACTTCTGCCAATTCCGTACCTTCCGTGACATAGCTGCCGACGCGGTCCTCCATTCCCGGCGTCAGCACGACACCCGCTAAGGGACTCGCGAGATTTAATTTGGCCGCTTGCGCGCTCAATCCGGTATTTTGCGCTTGCGAAATATCTCGTTGCCGCATCATTCCGCCGACATTGTCAAAATGCACGACGGCCGAATTTGCGCGTTCGGTGGCCATCTGATAGTTGGCCTTGCTCAACGCCAGCTTCGATTGCAGAGAAACGTTGCGCAGCTGCACTAGCGGCGTTCCGGCATCGACCGCCTTCCCTTCCGTGGCGTACACGGCGGTCACGATTCCCGGCGTCACCGCGCGGATTGCCGCACTATTCGCGGGCTCCAGCAGAAACCTTCCGCTCACAGACTCGTGCCACAGCGGCAAAAACAGCGCCACCAGTACGAGCCCGGCCGCAGCCAGCGTGCGGCGCGGAGTGAACCACGCGCGCACACGATCTTTTTTATCCAGATAAACAAATTTCATAAAGTTCCCCAAAGTACGAATTCTGGAACGAAAAATAAGACCCGCGGTGAGCAACTCCGGAATAAAAGACCACTCTGGATTAAAGTTGCGAAACACGTTGCCCACAAAGCGGGCAATGATATAAAGGACAGTGTAGCTATACGCGCCGGAAAGCAGCGCATACACCACAAAACCCAGCCGCCGTCTTTTTGGCACATATGGAACTTCGACCGGCAAGCGCCAGACATGACGCTTTACCCACGACGATACGTACGCTGTCGATCCTTCCTTGAGGTCGGCAATCCCGATGATCTCGCAGAGCATGTGATAGCCGTCGAGCTTCATCAGCGGATTCCAATTGAGCAGCACGGACGAGATTCCGGTGATCAGCATCACGTCATAGGCGGCGGTGTGAAGCGCAGTGTCCGGTGCTGTGCCCCACCAGATCGGCGTGGCAACCGCGCAAACCATCAACTCCGCCCAAACACCGGCGACGGAGATCACCAGTCGTTGGTATCGGGTGGCCTGCACGAGGCCCTCGGTTGTGTCCGTGTAAAAGGCGGGCGTCAAATAGATAAGAGCAAAGCCCATTGCTGGAACGCGTGCGCCGTAGTGCTTGCAGGCGTGGGCGTGTCCAAACTCATGAAAGGCCAAGATACCCATGGCCAGGGAGTAGAACAGAATAACGTCTCCCCAGGTCTTGTGTGAGAAGTTATAAAATTCGAGAGTGTCACGCCCGATTTCTCCCCAGCGGGTTACGGTCACCCACGCCATGAAAGCAAAAACCAGCAAGGTGAGCGCTGTAAACCAGGCGGTGTAGAAATATCGTGTGCGTGCATACAACCAGGTCAAGAATTTGTCCGGGTTGAAAGCGGGAAACAGAATCAACGAAATGTCGCCGTACTTGCTCTTGGCCTTCACTCGCTTTTGGCGTTCTTCACCACCTTTTTGCAACTGAAGAATGTTTTTTTCCTGTGGAGTGCGATACCAGAAATTTCCGGCTTCCAGTTCCGACGCGTATTCGCGGATTTCTTCAGCAGGGTATTTCACGCCGGTTTGTTCCAGATACAGCGCCGCAACTTCTTCATAAGAACGCTTTCCGTCGAAAAGTTGAATCAGCGCCCAGTTGGCCAGCGAGAATTTGTACATGGACTGTTCGCTCGGCACATACACGCGAATCAGCCGCTCACCCTCCTCGACGTGCTCTTTGAAGGTCACTCCGGGGTCGAGGCGTGGGTATCGCTGCGCAACCGTGCGTGCTGGAATTTCCGGCAGCGCTACGTTCAGGGCTTCGGTGATATTCATCGCGGAATGGGCAAGCGCGCGCTGGCGGTCATTCCCGGCCGCAAGGCTCCGCGCCCTCCGGGAACTTCCGCCAGGACGTCGAAAGTTCCGCTCGAGGGGTCGATCACCGAGCTCACTTCCTTGATTTTTGCAGTGTGGTTTTCCTGCGGAGCATCGGGAGACGTCAACTCCAGTTCCTGTCCAATCGTGACGTGGCCCATAAATTTTTCAGGCAGCGTAAACCGCAGCAGCAAAGGTGCCTCCGCAGTTACCCAGAAAAGCTTGTCGCCCCGGACCACACTCTGGCCTTCCCGCGCATACCGCCGCGCCACCAGGCAGTCGAACGGCGCGGTAATCCTCGTTTTTTCCAGTTCCAGCTCCAAGGAGCGCTCTTCCTGTCGCGAGGTGTTGAGCATCTCGGTGACGCGCTTGACGTCCCACTGTTCCGATTCCACTTTGAATTTCGCGTGCTGTAACTGGTCTTCGGGTATCAGCCCCAAGTCCCACAGCCGCTGCGCGCGGATCAGATCGTACTTCACCACTTCGGCCTCCGCTTGCCAGTTCTTCAGATCGTTCTCGATGCTGCGGGATTTTGCGCGGCCCGCTTCCAGATTTGCATTGAGCTGGCGGTCGTCCAATTGGGCCAGCAGTGTCCCGGCCTTGACCCTGGTTCCTGCATCGGCTCTGATTTTCGCCAGCGTCCCATCGCGCTGCGCGGTGATCTCCACCTGATGCTCCACGATCAGCGGTCCCGAAACGGTAACAAAGTTTTCGTTTTCAGCCGCCACGATCGGGGCGGCTGGATTTACCTGCGAATTGGCGGGCGAGGTTGCTGCCGATGCGACCGCATCATTCTTCTTGCTGTCGCTGCAGCCGCTGGCCGCGGCGATGCCCAGCACCGCCGCAATCCACGCATTTCGCATCATTTTACTCCTGCGATTCCTCTCGCGCATCCTCACCACCCGAACCACGACCACAATTTCGAATACGCCCACAGCACCGGCCGCCGGAATAATACGTACCCGGCCGGATACCACCCGACGGTAACTTTCCCCCGTCCTTCCATGCCAGCGCGGATCGTGCCATCCGGATTATCCAGCTTCACGCGCGCGAAAAATACCCGCTCGTCATGCTGCATTTCGCCTTTGGGACTGACGATAGCCACCACGCCGCGAAACGTCCGCGTCGGATAACTGTTCAATTTCACCACCGCCTTCAATCCCGGGCGCAGCAAACCGGCGTCCACATCGTCCACCGCCACATCCGCGATGGCCTGCGAGCTGTCCATGATTTCAGCGAAGCTCTCACCGTGCACCAGCCGGCGCCCGGCAAAATTTTCTACTCGCGGAGTGGACACCACGCCGTCAATAGGGGCGCGCAACTGCGTTCTATCCAATAATTCTTTCGCGCGATCGACTTCCGTTTTCCAGTAATCCGCCTGCACCCGCTGCACGCCCGCCTCGCCGGTGTCATTCCCAGCCAGCGAATGGTTAACCTGCAAAACAGAAGTCTGATATTTGGCTTCCGCCACGGCCAGCGCGGAGCGGTAATCCCACGCTTCCATTTCCGCCAGCACCTGCCCGCGAGAAACCTGTTGGCCCTCACGTACGAAAACTTTTCCGACCACTCCTTCGATTTCAGGCTGTACCTGCGCGCGATGAGCCGGCGCCACGGTGGAGTCTCCATCGACCCGCAGCGGCAAGGGAAAAATTCCCAGAAAAATCACACCGGCGGCCGCCAGGGTCAAGATCGCGGTGCGCCGCTTCTTCTCCATGGCCATGAACTTGCGTTTTCGTTCCAGCACCGGCTCCAGCACCGAAATGAACGGCACTTCCTTGTACATCTGCGCGTTGCGCAAGGCCACAGTGGCCTGTCCTGCAAGCACCTGCAGAATCTCGATATGCGCGGTAGAAAGAAAATCGGGATCGCGGCTTTCCAGCCCCAGAACGCCCACGCGCCCGGTGTCATCGCTGAGCGGCATGGAATAAAAAGCGCGCATGCCGGTTTCGCTGAAATATTTTTCGAATTTCGCGCGGGTTTCTTCGCGCTCGGCATCGACCGCGTCGCCCACCTGGCGCACGTGAATCACTTCTTCGGCCAGCGCCGCCCACTGCAGGATGTCGTTCAGCGGCGCGATGTCTGGAGCATCGGCGTTCACTTGCGTCAGGCCGGTCACAGCGCTCAGCTTGAATCTGCCGCGCGTTTCCAGCGCGATGGCCGCGCGTTCGTAGGGGATCACGGCTTGCGGGGCGTTCACGATGGTCTGCAGCATGCGCTCCAGATTCAGCGTCGAGGTGATTTCGTGGCTAACCGTGACCAGCGTTTCCAGGATCTCTACTTTGCGCTCGGCCATCAGCAGGCTGGCGTTGTGCAGCGCCGTCGACGCCGACTCCGCCATGCTAGTCAAGACGAACTGGTCGTCGTCGTCGAAAGGCGTGCCATCCATTTTGTTGACGGCTTCTATGACCCCGACCAGCGCTCCGTTATCCAGAATCGGCACCACTACGATGGACGACACGCGTCCTTCTCCATCGCCGTTTCGCTGGATCAACCTCTCATCCTCTATATCCGCGATGAGTAGCGCTTCGCCGGTATCGGAAACGCCGCCCGCCAGGCCTTCGCCCGGCGCCTGCGAACTGCCCGCACGCACGGAGGGATCGGACCCCGACTGGTGCGAAAGCTGCACGGTCTCGTCCGGCTGCAACAGCCAGATATTCACGGCCTGGCATTCCATTACTTCGCGCAGCTTGGTGCCGATGAGCACCAGCAGTTCGTCCATTTCCAGCGTGGACGAGAATATTTTTTCAATGTCGTAGAGTTGCGAAAGCCTGGTAAGCGAGATGAGCGATTCGTTGCGCTCCGCTTCGTACGTCGTGGCGCCCAGTAGCGCGGCAGCGGCGACTTGCGCGAAAGGCGCCAGCTCCTCCAGCGTGTCCTCTTCTATTTCCGTTTCATAGGCCAGAATTTCGATAGCGCCGATCCAGGTTGAACCCTTCAGCAGCGGAAGGTACGCAAGCGACACCACAGTCTTCCGAGTGTCCACGTGCGCGTAACTTTCCCGCGGCAGGTCTTTGCCGGAAAAAATGATGGGAGTCTTACTAGCGGCCAGTTCGCCGAGAGTGCCGGAGTCCATCGGCACAGCCGCCGAATGCGGCGAAACTTCTCCAACTGAGGCTTTGGCCAGCCACACTTCTTCGCCGTCCAGGCGTCCGGCGACGTACACGCTCACGGCCGTTCCGGGAATTAATTCGGCGATCGCTCGCGCGCAGGTGCGCGCCCGCGCATGGACTTCCTGATCCACCAGAAGTCGCGCCGAAAATTCTGAAATATCGAGGTTCAATGAAGTGCCCTGGCCCACCACAACGCAGGAGAAGGCTCCCCACGCCGGGCCCGGAAGCTGGTGTTAGCCTTCTTCTCTTGCAAATTCTCTACGGTTCTTCTAAGTTGAGCGGGACTCTAACAGACGATTTCCACAGTGTCAACGCGGCCCTTTGCACCTTCGGCTAGGCCCTGCTCTTGGAAAGAGGAACAGATTGGACATCGAAGTACGCACCCAGGCTCAAGTCAAAATCGTAAAGCTGCGCGGCAAGCTGGTTCTCGGCGAGCCAGTCGACAAACTCAGCGCCACCTTTTCGGATCTCCTTGGCGCGGGAGATTCCCGTTTCATCCTGGACCTGGAAGAAGTTCCCATGGTGGATTCCAGCGGCATCGGACTTTTAGTTCGCTTTCTTACCGCCGCCAAGCAGAAGGGCGGCTCGATCAAACTTCTCAACCCCACCAAAATGGTGGTGCAGACCTTCAAACTGGTTCGCATCCTTAATATCTTTGACGTCTACGACGACGCCGGGCTGGCCATCACTTCCTACGACTAGGTCGCCGCCCGACAAATCAAGATTTTTCTCAGGGTTGCTGCGCGGCAGCGGCAGCATGTTTCGGCAGAACATCTTCAATCGGCGGCGCCGCAGCCGGAACGGTGCTGCGATAACTTTTCCCAAGCAGTGTTGCCAGCGTAGCTGCAATCTGTGCCTGCGTAACCGGATTGGTCCGCGTCCGCTCTCCCAGTGCCTCGGTGTCCGGTCCAAGCACCGCCACCCAAATATTTTCAGACCCCTTCTGATCCACTCCGTGATCTTTCCATTCCACCGAGCCGCTTCCTCGCCCGTGATCGGTGGTGATCACGAAGGTAGTGTGGTCCTTATATTCAGGTATCGCCTGCATCGTTTCCCACAATTGCTGAACATAGCGATCGAACTCGTGCGCGCTGTGCAATACCAGGTCATATCGCCCTGCATGCGCCCAATTATCTGTTTCTCCATAACCCACGAAAAGAACTCGAGGATGCTTGGCTTTCACAAAATCGAGCAGCGGCGGCTGCAAGAACGAATCATAAACATCTTCAGAATCCAGCTTGATGGTTTCCCGATAGAGCTGATTCAACATTTCTTCCCGCGGCGTCAATGTGCCGCGATAAGGTTCGTCCCATCCCACTTGAATCGCCAATTGGCTTCGCTGCTGATTAAAAATGTCCTTGAACGTGTACCAGGTGGCGAAAACCGCTACCCGGCCGAGAAATTCCGGGCTTTTGTTCAACCATTCGAACACCGTCACGTTCGGATTTGTTCCAAACTCGTTCGAATTGTTTTTAGGATCGGGAAATCCGGTCAACATTTCGTTGTATCCCGGATAGGAAAACGCCATTCCGTTGGTCGCTCGGCCGACGCTGCCTTTGTTCTGATTCCCGAATATCTGGCCCTGCTTGGCCACCGTGCCCCACAAAAAAGGAAACAAGGCTGCGCGGCGCTCCGCGGAGTCTTCGCGCCAGAATTCTTTCCGCAAATCTTCCGGCTTATCCCACACACCACCGTCCTTGGAGTTCAACAGTGAGGGATCCGCCCCGGTGAAAATTTCCTGCCATCGCAATCCATCCGCGACGATCAATACCACGTTGCGCGTTTTGCCCGCTGCTTTGCCGGTCTCGTTCTTTGCAATCGCGCCGGCGCCGGCTGAAAGGATCAATAGCGCCACGGCTACAATTCGAATCCAGGTGTGTTTTTCATCGTTGATCCCTTGGAAATCTTCATGGAGGATGCGGCTATCCTAACCCGGCCGGTGTTACCAAGCCATGAATGTTAAATCTCTTGAGCTGGTAAAGGATTGAGTAAGAATTTGGGGAAAATGATCCTGCGAGGATTACTGCTGCTGTTGCGCGTGCATCACCTGCGCCTGGTAGTCTTCCTCCAGGAATTGCGACCACTCTTCATCCGCGGCAAACTCTTCATCGGGCGGCAATACCGCTTGCGACGGCGTCACTCGCACGCGCACTTGCAATTCGGTTTCGGCTTTGCCCTTCATGGTGCCCATGGTGGGCGGCACGTCCGCATAATCGCGGCCCACCGCAGTGCGGATATGCCGTTCGCCGACGATAATATTATTTGTTGGATCAAACCCCATCCAGCCTAGCCCCGGCAATACAGCTTCCACCCACGCATGGGTAGCTCCGTCGGACGAACGATCCGAGTTTTCGGCGCTGTGATACAGGTATCCGCTCACGTAGCGGCACGGAATGTTGGCGTTGCGCACCAGGGTGATCATGATGTGCGCAAAATCCTGGCACACCCCCTGCCGCGATTTCAGCGCATGTTCGATCGGCGAATTCACCGCGGTGCTCTTCTTCACGTACGAAAAACTGCGATACACACCGGACGTCACGTCCTGCAGGAAAGCCAGCGGGCTGCGCCCGTCACGTTCACGTCACTCCGATTTCCTCACCCAGCTCCTGAAGTTCCGGTGACGTCCGCGCGAAGTGGCTGGGCATCAGCATGTCCCAGTAATCTTTCTTTTCGACCAGTTGATCCAATTCGTCCCATGCTGCGTAATCCATGGTTTCCGGAATGCTTTGCGGTGCGTCGATATTTACCAGCGCATCCGAAATAATGGTCAGTTGGCGATGCCGTTGCGGCAGGTCGAAGTGGTGTACCAGGTTGCCGCGCGCATCGGTGTGCGCAAAAATGCGCGCGCGCGGATTCACCGACAGCTGAAAAATGAAGCAGCGCTGATTGCCCTCGCTCCGCGGATGCATGCGAACTTCCATCATGCTTTGCCACACCGGATGGCTGTAGCGATAGCGCGTAAAATGTCGGATGGCGTAGAACATTAGGACTCGAAAGCGACCTCAATCGGATATTCGATATAAACTTCGTGCACCGCGGCGTGCAGTTCGCGGCACTGATCGATAATGGCCGCCAGATACATGTGCAAGTCCCCGCGAATCACTTCCCCGATCTGCACATAGGTCACTGCCGACCGCAAGCGCCCGATCAACCGTTCGATTTTTCCGGTTCTGCGGCTCAAAGAGCGATTGCTGATGGACGTCAGCGCATGGTGCATGCGGTCCAGAGAGTAACGCACCGAATACGGAAATTCCGGCTGCAGCAGGATGAAGTCCGCAATCCGTTCCGGCCGCAATTCCGCGGTGCAAACTTTGCAATAGGCCTCGAACGCCGCGCAACTGCTCAGCAACCCCACCCAATCCAGATCATCCGCATTCTTGTCGACTGAAAAATATGCATCCAGCAGAATAGAAAGATTGCAGGCCCGCTCGATGTATTTTCCCAGCTGTATAAAGTGCCAGCCCTCGCCGTGATTGATGGTCGTGTCGGTGATCCCGTGAAAACGGTAAGCGCCTTCGCGCACCAGGTTAACCACCCGCATCGCGCCGCCATCGTCGTCGGGCTGCAGCTCCGCTCCGGTCACTTCGTGAAACAGCCGATTCAGCTGCTCCCACATCTCCGAGCTGATTTCCTCGCGCACCTGTCGGGCATTCTCTCGCGCCCCGCCGATGCACTTCATAATCGAGAAAGCCCCTTCCGGATTGGCGACCAGCAGATACAGCGCATGCTGAGGATCGATGTCGGAAGAAGTAGTGCCGCGGGCCAGCGAAGAGACCGCGCGAAACCAGCGCTCGTCGGTCGAAAATTTTGCGGGATTCAAAATCAGGCCGTAGGTGGCTTCCACCACGCGCGAAGCGTTATCAGCCCGCTCGAAATAGCGGCTCATCCAGTAAAGGCTGTCGGCTACCCGCGAAAGCATGGAGAATCGTCACTCACTTCCACAAATCTTAATTTTGTAAAACCCAGGTGTCTTTGGAGCCGCCGCCTTGCGAGGAATTCACGACCAGCGATCCTTTGCGCAGCGCCACGCGGGTGAGGGCGCCGGGAACAATCGTAATGTTATCGCCATAGATGACGTAAGGGCGGAGATCCACATGACGGGGCTCAATCGTTCCGTCCACAAAGCAGGGCGCAGTGGAAAGATTAATGGTGGGCTGGGCGATGTAGTTCCGCGGCTCGGCCAGAATTCTGGCGCGAAATTCATCACGCTGGCTTTCCGTGCTGTGCGGCCCGATCAGCATCCCGTAGCCGCCCGATTCGCCGACGGCTTTCACCACGTATTCGTCCAGCTTCTGGCAGACGTGATCGCGCTGCGCCGCATCGGACATCAGCAGCGTCTCCACATTTTCTAAAATCGGATCCTGATCCAGATAATACTTAATAATTTTCGGTACGTAAGCGTAAATGGCCTTGTCGTCCGCTACTCCGGTGCCCAGCGCATTGGCGAACGCCACGTTTCCCGCCCGGTAGGCGTTGAACAGCCCCACCGCCCCGAGCGCCGAATGCCCCTCGAAGACCAGCGGATCCAGATAATCGTCGTCGATGCGCCGGTAAATCACGTCCACGCGCTGCAAACCGAACGTCGTGCGCATGTACACGATATTGTCGTGCACCAGCAAATCCCGGCCTTCCACCAGCTCGATACCCATCTGCCGCGCCAGGTAGGTGTGTTCAAAATATGCGGAGTTGTACGAACCGGGGGTCAGCAGCACCACCGTCGGTTCCGTCCGGCCCTCCGGCGCCAGCGATTTCAGGGCCGAGAGCAGCACCTGGCTGTATTGTTCGATGGGCCGCACCCGGCATTTGCGAAACAGCGCGGGGAAAATATGCTTCATCACCCTGCGGCTGGTCAGCATGTAAGACACGCCGCTCGGCACTCGCAGGTTGTCTTCCAGAACGACGAAATTTCCTTCCGGCGTGCGGATTAAATCCGTTCCCACCACCGAAACGTACACGTCGCGCGGCACTTTGATCCCGCGCATCTCCCGCCGGTAATGTTTGCAGGTGTAAACAATTTTCGCGGGCACCACGCCGTCTTCAATAATTTTCGCGTCGTGATACACATCTTTCAGGAAACAGGTTCAACGCGGTAATTCGTTGCGTCAGTCCCCGTTCGATGGTTTCCCATTCCGCTGCGGTGATGATTCTGGGCAACAGATCGTGCGGAAAAATCCGCTCGGTGCCCTTATCGCTGCCGTAAACCGTAAAAGTGATGCCTTGATTGAAAAATGACTGGTCGGCCTCTTGTTTGCTTCGCCGCAGCTCGTCTGGCCCGAGGTTCAGCAGCTGCGTATACAGCTGCCGGTACTGCTTCCGCGGCACATCCGCGGAGCGAAACATCTCGTCGTAGGAGCCGTTCAATTCGTAGCGGCGGAATGCAGCTCCGGCACTTTGATCGTCCGGCGGTTCCATTTTTGGGGCGGCGGTAGCCATAGGGTGCAAGCCCTGTCAGCATAGCTCATTGCGCCGTCGCCGATCATCGGGAATACCTATTAGATGGATTGAAAAAAGCGCTGAATGAGTGGTACTAGCCCCGTGGTAGACCTATTCCGCGTATCTTGCGGTTTCTTTGGCGTGACCTGAAGAGTGTCCGTTTTTCCCCGGGAACTCGATATCGGGCAACTGCTCCACCGCACGTCTCAGTGACTGCTCCCAGCTGGAATGAATCAGATTGAGATCCTCGTCCCCCGCGCAGATACGGCGGTAGCGGGTCACTTCCAGGCTGTCTTTCTTGTACAGCAACAAGTCAAACGGCGGGCCCACCGTGACATTCGAACGCATGGTGGCGTCCAGCGACAGCAGCGCATATTTCGCCGCGACTTCCAGCGAGGTAGTGGGCTGAATCCCCCGGTCGAGAATTGGCCGGCCATACTTGCACTCTCCGAGCTGCAAATAGAGCGAGTCCTCCGTGGCTGCTATGGGATTGCCCTGTGGATAAATCAGATAAAGGTTGGGTTCCTGCCCCCGCACCTGCCCTCCCAGCAGCAAGTGCACATTGAAGCTGAAGGAATCGCGTTCCAGCGATGCGCGATCCAGTTCCGAGATGCGGCGCACACAGCTGCCCACGATACGCGCGGCATCGTAAAGCGAGTTGGCTTGCGCCAGACCCTTCCCGGCGTCGAAATCGTCCCGCAGCAAAGTGACCACCGACTGACTGATCGACAGGCTCCCACTGGTCAAAATCACGAACATGCGTTCGCCCGGATGCACGAAGCTGTGCATTTTGCGGCACACATTCACCTGGTCGAATCCGGCGTTGGTACGCGAATCGGATGCCAGCACCAGCCCTTCCTGCGTCATAATGCCCAGACAGTATGTCACTCAGGTCCTCAGGGTAATAAGATGTATGAAGCTACCGCATGATACACGATTGTTCGCCGCGAATTTGTAATGCTTGGCATCAAAAAAGAATGTAAGAGCTTCCGCACCCGGCCGTGATAGTTTCTGCATCTCACGTGTCCAAGCGGCTACTTCCACCGGGAACCCCTGAAATCTATGCTGATTCGCCTCGGTTACGACATGCTGTTCGACACCCCTTCGGAAGTGCCTATCGTCACCCTTCTGAACGTTCACCCGTCCCGCAAAAACGATTTGCGTGAGCCCGACTTCCTGCACACCGACCCGGTTGTGAACATTGAAAACTACCACGACACTTTCGGCAATCATGGTTGCCGCCTGGTCGCTCCGCCGGGGAAAATCCGCTTGCACAATTCCACGCTGATTGAAGATTCGGGCAAGCCGGATATTGAAGGTGTCGACGCACCCGAAATTCCCATCGAGCACCTTCCGCACGAGGTTTTGCCTTTCTTGATGAACAGCCGCTACTGCGAGGTCGACCTGCTATCCAATACCGCATCGGAACTTTTTGGCGGCGTTCCCAAGGGCTGGCGGCGCGTGAGGGAAGTGTGCACCTGGGTGCATAAGAAGGTCACCTTCGGATATGAGTTCGCCAATCCCACCCGCACCGCACTCGGCGTCTACACCGAACGCGTCGGAGTCTGCCGTGACTTCCAGCATCTGGCCATTACCTTTTGCCGCGCGCTGAATATTCCCGCGCGCTATGCCACCGGCTATCTTGGCGACATCGGCATAATCGTCGCTCCCAGTCCCATGGATTTCAGCGCGTGGTTCGAAGTTTATCTTGGCGGCCGCTGGTGGACTCTCGACGCGCGCCATAACATCTCGCGTATCGGCCGCGTATTAATGGCCACCGGCCGCGACGCCACCGACTGCGCCATCACCACTTCTTTCGGCCGCGCCAAGCTGATGAGTTTTCGCGTTGTCAGCGATGAAGTGCAGGAATATTGAAGGATTAAACTAACGGCCCGACGAAACGCCGCGCTTACTCCGCCAGTGTTTTATGCGCCAGGTGAATGGAGATCGATCCCTCGCCCACCGCTGAGGCCACCCGCTTCACGTTTCCGCTTCGCACGTCGCCCACCGCAAACACCGCCGGCAAACTGGTCTCCAGCAGGTAGGGATGACGCACCATCGTCCATCCAGTCGTTTGCAGTACTTCATCGCTCAAATCCGGCCCGGTTCGAATAAATCCTTTTTCATCGAGCGTCACGCAGCCTTTCAGCCACCGCGTATTGGGAATCGCGCCGGTCATTACAAAAATGTGGCGGATAGCGCGTGTTTCTGGCTTGTCAGGCTTTGTGCACCAGCGCACCCGCTCTACGTGCATCTCTCCCTCGACGGCTTCGATCTGCGTACCGGTATGCAGCGTGATTTTTGGATTGCCCTCGATTCGGCGGATTAAGTACCGCGACATCGAATCCGCCAGCCCGCTGGCGCGCACCAGCATGTGCACATGCTTGGCGGTTTCGGCCAGGTATACCGCAGCCTGCCCGGCGGAATTCCCTCCGCCAACCACAATGACCTCTTCGTTGCTGCACAACTGCGCTTCCATGTTTGTCGCGCCAAAATAAATTCCCATGCCCTCAAAACGCGCCAGGTTATCGATCGGAAGTCTGCGGTACTGCACCCCCGTGGCGATAATAATGCTGCGCGCTAGGACGCTGTGGCCGCCGTCAAGCTCGATGGAGTAAGGCCGCGTGCAGCTCACCTTGGTTACCGCTCGCGAGATAATCATCTGTGCGCCAAACTTCTGCGCCTGCGTATACGCGCGTCCCGCCAGTTCCTGCCCCGATATCCCCAGCGGAAAGCCAAGATAATTTTCGATCTTCGAGCTTGAGCCCGCCTGCCCTCCCGGCGCGCTTGTCTCGATAACCAGCACATCAAGTCCTTCGGAAGCGCCGTAAACCGCGGCCGCCAATCCTGCCGGTCCCGCGCCGATAACCACCACGTCGCGGAGCCGGCTCTCATCGATCTTCGGATTTAAGCCCAGGCAATCCGCCACCTTCTGGTTACTCGGATTACGCAGCACCGTCTTGCCGCGGCAGATCAACACAGGGATTTCGTCGACGCTCACGTGGAACTTGTCCATTAACTCCTGAACGGCTTCCTGGCTCTCCAGGTCCAGATACGTATAAGGATGACTATTGCGGGTGAGAAACTCCTTGATGCGCAAAGTGCCCGCACAATGAGGCGACCCGATCAGCACCACGTCGCCTTTTCCCGCCGCGATCAACTCCAGCCGTCGCGCGATGAATGCCTTCATCAGCACGTCGCTCAGTCCCACGTCCGTCTGCACCAATTTTTGTAATTCTTCAGGATGAAGCTCGATGACCTCTCCGCCTTCTCCCATGCGGGCGTTCACCAGCGAGCGGCGTCCCGTCAGCATGGCCAGTTCGCCGGTAAATTCGCCCGGGCCGTGCTGCACGATTGTGAACTCGCCCTGCTCAGTGGGCTGCACAATGTCGATTCGTCCCGAAACGACCACAAAGAAGGGCATCTTCGTATCGCCCTGATTGATCAGTATTTCCCCGGCGTTTACTTTGCGCTTGCGGCCCACCGCCCCAATGCGCTCGATGTGCGCAGGCGCGAGCTTGGGAAACAATTCCTCGCGGCGCTGCGGTGAAAGATTAGCTGCTATGGTGCTCATCTTGGTTTACTCCTGTTAGGCAGCATTTGATGCGCGACGCCCTGTACATAGCTATATTAGTGTTGCGCATCGCATGCTCCCAGCAAGCGATATACTTCGAATCTTAAGCGATTGAGGACCCCAGTGCGAATTACCATCACTCATAACCGCTCCAAAGAAGACGTTATTCAATCCATCGATCGCGGATTCAACCAGCTGTTCCAGGAAGCCGGCGCCCTCCCCGTGAAGCTGGTCGTGGAGCAGAGAAGCTGGCAAGGCTCGACGATGAGCTTTCTACTTACCGCCAAAATGGGAATCATGAGCACACCCATCAAAGGCACTGTCGACGTGACTGACAAGGACCTGACCATTGACGTGGACCTGGGCATGTTCAATCGCTTCGTGGACGAGAAGAGCGCGCAACAGATGATTGGCAACCGCGTTAAGGGGCTGCTGAACTAGCCAGTCGAATCTACTGCCTGGAGCGAATCCACAATCCTTGAATCAATAAGCCGATTCTCCCTGTATTCTTGCGCCCGCATTTAACCTCGTATAACTAAGGTCCAGCTCGTTTTCCAGTTGCCGCAGCACTTCATCGTTGATGCGCCCTTCATCGCGCAGCCGTATGGCCGTATCGCGCTCGATATCCAGCAACTCGCGAGAGACTTCCAGATAACGCGCGTAAAGTTCCGGGCGAACATCACTATTTTCGTCCCGCCGGACCGTCGCCAATCTCTGCGTGTAATGTTTCGCCATGTCATCGTACAGCCCTGCCGAATCGGGTAAATCCTTGGCCGGGTCGCGATTTTGTATTTGCGCCAGCGCGGCTTCCAGCATCAGCCGGCGCGCTTCCAACTCCTCGCAATCGAATCCCGGCTTGGACGCCAAACCGAGCGCGCGCACCAGCGGCGCAAGTGTTAGGCCCTGCACCACCAGCGTCACAAAAATCACGCTGAAAGTCAGAAACAGGATCAGGTTGCGATGCGGAAATGGGCTGCCGTCCGCGATAGTCTGCGGTAGTGAAATCGCCGCAGCCAAGGCGATGACGCCGCGCATCCCCGTCCAGCCCACCACAAACACCTGCCGGCCGCCAGGCCAACTGGCGCGTTGCCCGAATACGTATTTGCGCAAGAGGTACCCGACGTAAGCTCCTGGAAAACTCCATAACAGACGCAGAAAAATCAGGAATGCGCTGAACAGCAGGCCGCCCAGAAAAAGTTTGGCCTTCGGCAATTCTTTGATTCCCGCCAACACATAGGGCAACTGCAGGCCAATAAGCACAAATACCAGCCCATTTAGAATAAAAGTCAGCGAATCCCACACCGCGAACGCCTGCAGCCTCACGCTCGGCGAAAAAAAACGCGAGCTCCTGCGGCTCAGATAGAGTCCGCTGCTGACCACCGCCAGCACGCCGGACCCGTGAATCGCCTCCGCCGCTAGGTAGCCCGCGTACGGAACCAGCAGGCTCACCGCAATTTCGATCGGCCCGTCGTCGATGCGATGTTCGAACCATTCCACCAGGCGCCCGAGAAACAATCCCACCGCGACACCCGCCACGATCAGGTACAGGAACCGCAAAATCGCGGAAGAAATCGTCGGCGTCTCGCCATACACCACCATCGCAGTAGTGAATTCCAGCGCCAGCAAACCGGTGGCATCGTTCAGCAGGCTTTCGCCTTCCAGAATATCCACGATGCGCTTTGGCATTCCAATGCGCTTGGCGATGGAGGTCGCCGCGATCGCGTCAGTCGTCGCGACCACGGCGCCGAGCACGAAGCCGACGCGCCAGTCGAACCCGGCCAGCAGCCACGAAGCGGCCGCCGCCACACTGAACACAGTGAAGGCCACCAAGCCAATGGCTAGTGACGCGATGCTCGTCAGATTCTCGCGAAAATCCCGCCAGGACGTGACCCACGCCGCCGCGTAGAGCAGTGGCGGCAACACCACCAGAAAGACCATCTCGGGATCGAGCGCCACC
This sequence comes from uncultured Acidobacteriota bacterium, assembly GCA_963819625.1. Taxonomy (GTDB): domain Bacteria; phylum Acidobacteriota; class Terriglobia; order Acidiferrales; family UBA7541; genus Acidiferrum. The sequence continues at coordinate 352,656 of CAWFWY010000011.1, read as the reverse complement.
TTGGGGATGCCCGGTACAAGTCCCAAAAGCAGGCCCGCAACAACCAAAACAATGGGGTAGGGCGTCTTCAGCCTCAGCGCCAGCGTGGAAAAAGCCACCACAAACAGCAGCAGAAGCAGCAGGATCAGTTGCACCGCGTGTATACCCGGAGTCGCCATCACTTATTTTCTCGCATGAAACGATTGCTCTGTCGACCCAAAATAAAGTAACCCACGCGCTCGCTCGCGTGTCCAAATCTAAGGCACACTAGCGCTAACCGAAATCGCGTCCCCTTAATGTCAAACCTGGGCAAATCTCCCTGCGACGAAGCCGCCATTCGAAGCGGTCGCTCCGAAAATGCGCGAACCACCCGCGGCGCCTGGGTCCTCGTCGCCACCATTCTCGGTTCGAGCCTCGCGTTTATCGATGGCACGGTAGTCAATGTTGCGCTGCCCGCCATGCAGCACGATTTGGGCGCATCCATCAACCAGGTCCAGTGGATCGTCGAATCCTACGCGCTGTTTCTTGCCGCGCTGCTGCTGATCGGTGGATCGCTCGGCGATCTATATAGCCGCCGCAATATTTTCATGGGCGGTGTAATTCTGTTTACGTTGGCGTCCGTGGCCTGTGGACTTTCGCACAGCGTCACACAACTCATTGTGGCTCGCGGAATTCAAGGCGTCGGCGCCGCACTGCTCGTGCCTAACAGCCTCGCGCTGATCAGCACTTCGTTTTCGCCCGAGGAGCGCGGCCGCGCCATCGGCACATGGTCCGGCTTCAGCGCCATCACCACCGCGATTGGTCCGGTTGCCGGCGGTTGGCTTGTGCAGCATGCCTCGTGGCGCTGGGTATTTTTTGTCAACGTTCCGATCGCGTTCGCCGCCATCGTCGTGGTGATCTGGCGCGTGCCCGAGTGCGGCACGCAGGAAAAAGGCCCGGCACTCGACTGGGCCGGTTCTCTTCTGGCCACGCTGGGCCTTGGTGGCGTCGTGTACGCATTTGTTGAGTCCGCACCCGTCTTTGGCGTGGCGGGAATCGTCGCGCTCGGGATATTTCTCTTCGTCGAAGCGCGCTCGCGCGCGCCGATGCTGCCCCTCGCGCTGTTTCGCTCGCCAACGTTTAGCGGCGCCAACCTACTGACTTTTTTTCTCTACGGAGCGATTAGCGCCGTTTTGTTTTTCCTTCCGCTCGACCTGATTCAGATTCAGGGCTACACCGCCACGCAAGCCGGTGCGGCTTTTCTCCCGTTGATCCTCCTAATGTTTCTGCTATCACGCTGGTCCGGTGGACTTCTCAAGCGTTATCGCTCCAAACCACTGTTGGTGATTGGCCCTCTGATCGCCGCCACCGGTTTCGCGCTTTTCGCCAGGCCCGGAATCGGCGGCTCTTACTGGAGCACCTTTTTCCCCGCAGTAATTGTTCTCGGTTTCGGAATGGCCATCAGCGTTGCGCCCCTCACCACCGTGGTGATGACCGCCGTCGACGAAAAGCATGTTGGCATCGCATCGGGAGTGAACAATGCCGTCTCGCGGGTAGCCGGTTTGTTGTCCATCGCGGTTCTAGGCTTAGCCTTGAGTTCGGTTTTCAACCACTCGCTCGACCGCAGAATGGATTCGTTATCGCTCTCGCCCGCGGTTCGCACCCAAATCAATTTGCAAAGGCCAAAACTTGCCGCTGAGGAAACTTCCGACGCCGGCGGACGCCAGGCGATTCAGGAATCCTTTGTGGCCGGCTACCGTATCGTGGTGTGGATCGCTGCCATCCTCGGTCTGGCTAGCTCTTTGACCGCCGCCATTTTTATCCAGAGCGCACCACAAAAAGCTGCCACAAAACACTAGATGGCGGCGAACGAAATCCAATCAACGCTGTGGCTCCCGGTCGCATCCCACTTGCCATGAAAGTTTTTACCCCGCTCCCGCGTATTATCAATTGACTCACAAATCATGCCTCTCGACCCCGCCATCCACCTCGATCACCTCTCCCGTCACTATTCCATGGGTGGCGCCACCGTGCGCGCTGTCGATGACCTGTCTCTCTCCGTCCATCAAAATGAATTTCTCGCACTCCTCGGTTCTTCGGGCTCCGGAAAATCCACGCTCCTGAATCTCATCGGCGGTCTCGATCGTCCCACCTCCGGCTCCATCGTCGCCAACGGCCAGAATATCGCTGAGCTTTCCTCGCTGGAGCTGGCGCGCTATCGCCGCAACACCATCGGCATGGTCTTCCAGTCCTTCAATCTCCTCACGCGCATGACTCTCGAGGAAAATATCGAGCTGCCTCTGCGCCTCGCCGAAGTGGACCACGCCGAGCGTCCCGCGCGCGTGCGCGAAGTTCTCGAGCGCGTTCGCCTCGCTCACCGCATGGGCCATCGCCCCGTTGAACTTTCCGGCGGCGAGCAGCAGCGCGTGGCCATCGCTCGAGCCCTCGTCAATCGCCCGAAGATTCTTCTCGCCGACGAGCCCACCGGCAATCTCGATTCCGCCACGGGCGAGGCCATCCTCACGCTGCTGCGCGAGCAATCGCAATTCGGCATGACCATCGTCATGGTCACCCACGAGCGCGCGCTGGCCGAAAAATTCGCTGACCGCCTGGCCATCATGGTTGACGGCAAACTCCAGTCCATCTCGCAGGCGAAAGGGCTCGCGCAATGAAAGCTCGCGACCTCACCGATCTTGCTTTCCGGAATCTCCGCGAAGCCATCTTTCGCAACGTGCTCACCACCCTCGGCGTCGCGGTAGGCGTGGCCTCTCTCGTAGCCATGCTCTCTCTCGGCGTGGGACTTCAGAAACTTGCATCCGAGCGCCTCTCGCAAAGCGGCCTCTTCGATACCATTTTCGTGACGCCCAAAAATAATTTCCGCGGTATGGGCCGCCCGCAACGCGAAGTGCAATCCGATAAACCTCCGCGCGCGCTGGACGAAGATGCCCGCAAAGAAATCGAAAAACTCGTCAACGTCATCGAAGTTTACCCGCAGGTCCGCTTCTTCACCGAAGTGCGCTTCAACAATAAGCCGTACGCTACGGTCGTCGCCGGAATGCCCGCTTCTTCCAAAAATTCCGGTTCCTTCGATGGCATGCAGGGCCGCTTCTTTTCCTCGCCCGCCGCGCACGAAGCCATCCTGCAGATTGAATTCGCCAAAGAACTTTCCGACAAACCCGAGTCCCTCATCGGCAAAGAGTTGACTCTACGCTACGCCGAGCGCCAGGCACTCACCGCGAATTCCGTCGCCGACGCGCCCGGCGATTCAAAGGAAACATCAGGCGGATTCTCGGTCGTGCCCAAAGAGTTGCGTTTGAATATCGTTGGCGTGGTGGAAACTGAACCCGCGGCAGGCTACGGCGGCTATGGCAATGCCCGTCTGCTCATGCCGCTCGAAACCGCCTCCACGCTTCGCGCCGCACAGGTCAACGATCTGCGCGACATCGTGCGCGATTCGAACGCCAACAAAAACACTTATCCCTCTCTTTCCGTTCGTGCCAAATCTCCCTCGCAGGTCGAAGTCCTCGAAGCTTCCATCAAAAATCTTGGCTTCAACGCATTCTCTCTGCTGGACGCCTCCAAGTCCCTGCGCACCTTCTTCTCTGTCTTCGATCTCCTCCTGGGAATATTCGGCAGCCTCGCATTGGCCGTCGCCACGCTGGGCATTGTCAACACCTTGGTGATGGCCATCCTCGAACGCCGCCGTGAAATAGGTGTTTTGAAAGCACTCGGCGCCGCCGATTCCGACGTTCAGCGACTTTTCTTCGTGGAAGCGGGCGTGATGGGTTTCTTCGGCGGAATTGTCGGCGTACTTTTCGGCTGGCTTCTTGGCCGCGCGCTCACTTTCGGCACCAACGTGTATCTCCACCGTCAAAATCTCAATCCCGTCAAGCTTTCTTCCGTGCCCGTGTGGCTGATGCTCTCTGCTCTCGCCTTCGCCGTACTTGTGAGTCTCGCCGCCGGCCTTTATCCTGCTTCTCGCGCCGCCAAGCTCAATCCCGTCGACGCCCTGCGCTATGAATAGGTCCGTCCGCGCACTTATTTGTTTTCTCACGTTCGCGTTGATCGCCGTCGTGCCGAGCACCGTCGCTGCCAGCAGCCGAGTCGAGTGCAACTCCATTCCCAGCAAAACCCTGGCGCGCCGCGTCCCTTACTGCGTCGTTCTCCCGCCCTCGTTCGATGCCAACCAGGCCCGCCGTTTTCCGATCCTCTATTTCCTCCATGGACTCGGCGACAACGAACAATCTTTCGTGCACACCGGCGCGTGGAATCTCCTCGAAGACATGCGCGAAAAAGGCGAAGTCAAGGATTTTCTGATCGCCACACCGGACGCCCGCTCCACTTTCTACATCAATTCGAAAGACGGTAAAGAGCGCTACGAAGATTTCCTGCTGCAGGAATTTTTCCCGTACATCGAAAAGCACTATCGCGTCGCACCCGGCCGCCGCAACCGCGCCATTTCCGGCATCTCCATGGGCGGCTACGGAGCCTTGCATCTGGCCTTCCGCCATCCCGAGCTTTTTGCTTCCGTCAGCGGCCACAGCGCCGCGCTGATAGACAAGCTCCCGATTTTTCTCGGCGCCCGTTCGCCACAATCCCCGCGCTCACGCGTGCTGGGGGGCGTCTTCGGCGACCCGCCCGATCCAGCTTTCTGGGAACAGAACAGCCCCATCGCCCTGGCACACAAAGCAAATCTCGCGGGCCTCCAAATTTATTTTGATTGCGGCGACCAGGACGACTTTGGTTTCGAATCCGGTGCCACCGCCCTCGACAAAGTCCTCACCTCACGCCACATCCCGCACGAATTCCACATCTACCCTGGCCGCCACGACGCCGCCTACTTCGCCGAACATCTCCCCGCATCTCTGGCCTTCCACTCCCGCCTCTTTGCAAACTAACGCCACTTCCATCAACGTCAGCACGTCCCCGAGTAAACCGGCTCGAGCGAGCAGTTATGAAAGAAGTCTTTTAGTGAGGATGGCTCCGCGGTATGGCGGATCTTGCAGGCGGGGAAAAAATAAACAAATCTGGCGGAGAGGGGGGGATTGTAACCGTTGTTGTTGAGAAGGAGTGACGGTTGGTGAGTGTGGTATGCCTCTTGTTCTCAATGCAGCATCACGATTTGGAGAAATGGGCAGTGTTTAAGCGCGTCTGAAGAGCCTCAAATGGACCAAAATTAGCGCCGAATGGGCTTGCGGTAGATGTGCACGTGGAGAATCTGGGCGGGTATAAGCTGCCTACAGCTTATCCTTCGCGGCGAGCGTGACTACATTTTGTGGTGAGGGACGGCAACGGACATGTGGTGTTTGAGTCGGGCGCGCTCAATCCAGACGGGTCGATTGCAGGCAACGACAACGACCCTCTGAAGTTCGAGCCGCATTATCGCGAGATTACGAGTTCACAGGAAGTGGAAATTTACGAACCGATCCTGAAGGATTGGGAGAGGAAGATTACGACCGGTCTGCTCCATGCTGTCGGGTACTTGAAAGACAATCGGCTGTTGCCGCACGGCTTCGATAAGGCCACGGCAGACCAGAATATCGCGGTGACGGGCGACGCGGCCAACGATACGGGATTCACAGACACTGGAAGCTCCGTGCGGTATGTGGTGTCGACCGGGAACGCAACCGGACCTTTCAAAGTGGACGCGGTACTTTGGTTTCAACCCATCGGGTTTCGGTGGGCGCATGATCTGGCACCTTACGAGGCGGAGGAACCGCAACGAATGGTGCGGTATTACGAAGTGGCCGCTCGGAACTCGGCAGTGATCCTGGCTAAGTCAGAGGCTACTCGGTAAAGGTGAGTGGAAACTTATTTCCCACTCTTGACTTCACCAGACAGCTCCAGCTCTACGATTACTGTGGGTTTAACTTTCAGAAAGAAATTACTGGGGTCTTTGATTCCCCAACTCACATACGGCACCTCGAATTGACTAGTCTCCTTCCAGTGACCACCGGTGATCTCGGCATGCACCGGCGCAAAGATCTCGTGATCAACACCGTGAATAGAAAATATGCCACGAACTTTGCAGTCTAATGGGCCGGACACAGCCACTTTTCCCTCCAGTAGCGTCGGCCTGAAAACGACCTCAGGATATTTTGCAGTCTCCAGTATGTCCTTGTGCATCCTTGCGTCGCGTGATTTGTTTCCGCTTTCTCCGCTCGTAGCGTTCACCACTATCTCTCCGCTGGCGCGTCCTGTGCCGGGGTCGAACCGTAGCGAACCGCTCTTCAGCGCAAATGTGCCGTGCACGGTGTGCAAAGTGCTGTCCACGGTCCAATGTAGCTTGGATTCCGCGGGATCGATTTCCAGGACAATCTCGGATGCAGTCGCATTCGGAAGTTGTGGTCGAGGCCTGGACGGCACTGCGTAAAGAAGCGACGTAAAGGCGAGAGCCGCGGCGCCAATCTGCAAATGCAGCTTGTTCATTTTTCCCTCAAACATGCAGTAATTGCCAACCGAGCTGCGCGCCGGCCGACAGCAGGCTCTTGGGCGCGGTCATTCCCGCATGAGTCGCCAGAAAACGTTCAAACAGGTCAGGCCTGCTCTTCATGGCGCCGACCGCTCGACGACGAATGCGCGGATTGCGTCCCAGCCACAGCATCAAATCGCCCATCAACATAGGGCGCCGCACTAACGCTCGATGCGCTTGCTCGTACGGCTGCAGGGCCCCCTCTACCATCGCTTCTGCCAGTGCGGTCGCTTGTTGAAACGCCATGCGAAGTCCCTCACCCGTGATAGCGTCGACGCTCCCTGAAGCGTCACCCACTAAAGCGACGTTCCCGTTCTGCACACGGCGCAGTAAGCGCATGGAAGTGACTGCCCCGCGTTCTCGGCTCGCCACTTGCGCGTTCGCCAACCGTGCGCGAAGTTCGGGCCACTCCTGAAGCGCGGCATCGAAAGACGAGCCCCCGGGAGTCTCCGACATAATAACGATGCAGTTTTCCTCGCGGCCAGTTGGAGTCACGTATGCTTGCACCTGTTGGCCCCACCAAATTTGCATGTGACTCGACCACGGCTTCACACGATAGTGTCGGCGGCTGGCGAATCGCACTCGGTTGCGCCTGGCAGCGTCCAGTCCGGCCCAGCGGCGCACTCGAGAGCCCTGCCCATCGGCTCCTACGATCCACTGAGCACGCACTTTGCACGCTGCGAGATGGACGCCTTCTTGATCGATATTTACTACCGGCGTTTTCCATCGAAGCTGTACGCCACACTCTTCCGCTCTTGCGACCATCCGCCCATGCAAAATGGATCGGCGCAAGCCGATCCCTGGACCTTGCCGGAAATCCGCCGTCACACAGGCGCCCTCTTGGACAAAACATATCCCCGAGAATCTGTGTCCTTCTGCCGCACCAAGTTCGACGCCCAAGGTGCGCAGGCCCGCCAAAGTCTCCGGCATCATCCCTTCGCCACAAGGCTTTTCAATCGGAGGCGCAGAGCCATCCGCAACCACCACCTCAAATCCCTTTTGCCGTGCGGCAATGGCGGCGGCAAGCCCCGCAGGACCTGCGCCGATCACAAAGACGTCTGTACTCTCCTGTGAACGCACCACTCGCCCGCCTTTCCCGACACCGCTGCCTCACGTGCTCCCGCATCACTTAGTGTTGAGCGAAAACGAAATCGCAAGGGAGAGAAGATCTCAAATATTGACGGCCCGCCGAGCCATGCCCAGGGCCTGTGTCCAAAATGCCGGCGAGGTCTGGGCGAATTCGACGACGTCGTGGATCGCACTCACATATTCATCCAGGTGCTCTTGCGCGACCGTTAGGGGCGGGGATGCTTTCAGCACCATGAAGTTGTTCCCACAGACCTGCGTGAGGATTCGCTTGTTGCGAAACATGCACATCACCACAATTTGTCCGAACATCGCTGGATGAACGTGGTGAAATGCCTCATAAAGCGCGCGAAACGCTAGTTTCTTCGGCGGGACAAATTCGATGCCATTCAAGAGCCCCACGCCGCGAACATCCTTTACCATGTCGAAACCCGCTAGCTTCTGCCGCAGCTGCACGCGAAACGTTTCGCCCAACCGTTGCGCTCGAGGGCCGAGTTGCTCGCGTTCCAGGACGTCCAAGGTTGCGAGTCCCGCTCGCATCGATAGGCTGTTTTCGCTAAAGGTCGAGGTGTGGACGATGGCTCGTTTTAAAGAGGAATACACGGCATGGTAGATCTTGTTGGTCATCAGCAGGGCGCTCACCGGCATCAAACCACCGCTGAGCGCTTTTGCTAATACAACCATATCGGGCCGAACGCCAAACTGGTGGGCGGCCAAAAATGTTCCAGTGCGATACATTCCTGTCTGCACTTCGTCCAAGACGAAAAGTGTCCCGGTTCGGCGGCACAGCTTCTCTGCTTCCTTTAAATATTCACGGGGCGGAACATGAATTCCGCCTTCGGCTTGCAACGGCTCCACAACAAAGGCAGCCTGCCTTTTACCCGCAAGGGCGCCTTCGAGCGTCGTAATATCGCCGTATGGCACTCCATACGTGTCCGCTAACAAGGGGCCGAATCTTTCGCGCCAGAACTCATCATTCATGAGTGACAAGGCGCCGGCGGTCAGCCCGTGAAAGCTGCTCTTGGCATACACGATGCCGTCGCGTCCGGTCGAGGCACGGGCAAATTTGATCGCCGCCTCCACTCCCTCGCTCCCGCTGCTGCCAAAGTAGACTTTCTCGAGACCCCCTCCGGCCAAGTTGCACAGGCGCCGCGCCAACTCACCGGCAATCTCGGGAACGTGGCTTTGCAGCATCGCCGGTCCACACTTATCCAGTTCATCCTTCAATGCCTGAATGATGTATGGATGGTTGTGGCCGACGTTGTGAACGCAATAGCCTGACACGAAATCCAGGATGCGCCCCCCGTCCTTGGTAAACAATTCAGAGCCGAGACAGCGTTCGTACTCGACGTTCATTTCGAGGAGGTTGAGGAGCGAGACCCACTGTGGGTTAACGTATTCCTCGTAGTTCGAGAAAGCCGCTTGAGCGTCCGGCGAGACAATAGTTGCTTGCCTAGTCTGCATCTGGGTCAGATGGATGCACGGTTGGTTCTTGGAGATGTCTTGCCCATCAAAAGTCCTTTGCCGAATAAACTCGAATTAATTCTCACTTCATCACCGACGATGGTCTCCATTGGCTTGGCCGTCTTACCGGCCAGGGCATCCTCCAGGAAGGTAGGGGGCTTGCCGAGCACCTCGGAGCGGCCGAGCGGCAGAAGGGTGATGATCTCCATTCGTCCTGCGAGGCTCTCAGAAACTTGCGGCAACGTCAGGACGTTGGCAGAGATCGTTAGCAAGAAACGTCCCGGACGACGGTCAGTGTCGACGGACTTCTTGATAGCTCGCAGGAGGTCTGGAGCCCGCTGAACCTCGTCCACGATCGCCGTGTCCAGACTGCGCACGAATCCGCTGGGGTCATTGCGAACGCCTTCCAGTACGGTATCGTCGTCCAGGGTGATGTAGGTCCGATTCTTGCTGGCGAACTGTCGGACCATCGTTGTTTTACCACATTGACGCGGACCACTGACCATCACGACGGGCGTGTCCTTGAGCGCAGTTCTTACTCGGTCTGCGGCGAATCTTGGGAAGAGCATTGTGGTTGGAGAAGTCAATGGAGAACCCATCCTTCGTCTGTTTCGGATTATACGGACGTCCAAGTCGGAATGTAATTCCCTTAAAGACCGGCTCCCTGCCTTAGCGTTCGGTCCCGGAAGATAAGCAGCTTTAGGAAGGGACAGCGGGATGTCAATCGTCGCCGGGATGCACGACAGATGGAGCCGGAACCTCGTGAGCATCATTGGCTCATTCTGTTCCAACACCGGTTAATGGCAGAAAACGTTGCTCAGCTTGGTTTTTTCTTTGGAAATCGAGACTGCCTAAACAGGGAGCGAATGAGCGCAAGCGGTGATATTTACACATCGGCTAGTTTAATTGTAGTTATCATAGAAAAAGTAGTAGCAAGGCGCAATTCGCCCCATGTTTATTGATGATTTTAGCTGTGGCGGAGAGGGGGGGATTCGAACCCCCGTTAGGGTGTTTATTCCCTGAAAACGGTTTAGCAAACCGCCGCATTCAGCCGCTCTGCCACCTCTCCGCGGCGTGCTTTCAACAGCCTATCACATTGCCCTGATTTATTTGATGCGCAGAGTTTCCTGTGCCAGGGAAATCGCACCTCAAAGCCGATCTCAGGGGAATGTGAGTTGAAAACGTGAAGTCTTGGGATTTTTGCGGCGTGTGGCAGACGACGCAGTGACCGGATGGTATTTTCGCGCTTCGCAGTCTGCGGTCTAAAACGCCTCGCGGTCCGGCGACCGTTTTAAGTCTTTCGCATGGATTGTGATAGTTTCAAGGCGAACACCGATAAGCCCAGTCGAGAGTAGGAGCAGCTTTGCCAGCGCAGCTTCTATCCGTGAACATCGGACTCCCGCGCGACATTGCCTGGCGCGGCAAGACTGTCCATACCGGCATTTGGAAAAACCCGGCGCCGGCCCGTGTCATGGTGCGGCGGCTCAATATCGACGGCGATGGACAGGGAGACCTCGGCGGCCACGGTGGCGTGAATCGCGCCGTTATGGTTTATCAGACGGATTCTTACCGTTACTGGGAACGCGAACTCAGCCGCAACAATTTATCTTACGGACAGTTTGGCGAAAACTTCACCGTCGACGGTTTGGCCGACGCCGAAGTTTGTGTCGGCGACCGCTACCGAATCGGCACCGCCCTGTTCGAAATTTCACAGCCACGCGTCACCTGTTACCGGGTGGGCATTCGCATGGACGAACCGCAGATGGCCATGAAGCTGGTTGCCCATCACCGGCCCGGCTTTTATTTTCGCGTGCTGGAAGAGGGCGAAGTCGGAGCCGGCGATGAAATTGTAAAAATCGCGGACGGGCCCGAGCGCATGACCATCGCCAAAGTCGACGCGCTGCTCTATCTTCCCGGCCACACCTGGGACCAGTTGGATCGTGCCTTGCGCATTCCGGCATTGAGCCAAGGTTGGCAGGAATCTTTCAAAACGCTTTTGCAAGAGGATGCGAACCGGTCAGCCGCGACGGGAAATCCGGGACTGGTTCCGGCCAGCGGTCCGCCTCCAGCGTGGCCCGGTTTTCGGCCCATGCGTGTGTCGCAAATCCAACGCGAAAGCAGCAGCGTGATTTCCATTTCGCTGGCCCCGGCCGACGACCGCCCGCTCGCCGCCGCCCTGCCGGGACAATTTGTTGTCTTGCGCCTAGTGCCGCAGCCTGGCGCCCCGGCCTTGTTGCGCAACTACTCGCTTTCCGACTTGCCGTCTACAGATCACTATCGCGTCAGTATCAAGCAGGAAGTGAACGGTGCGGCCAGCACGTACCTGCACACCCAGGTTCGTCCAGGTGATTTACTCGATGTCGCAGCCCCGCGCGGCAATTTCACGTTGAGGCCCGGCACGAATCCCGTGGTGCTCCTCAGCGCAGGCGTGGGAGCGACTCCGGTTTTAGCCATGCTCCACGCGCTGGCAAATGAAATTTCGGCCCGCGAAGTGTGGTGGTTATTCGGTGCGCGCGATCGCGATGACCATCCCTTTGCGGAAGAGTCGCGTAGCCTGGTCAAACAATTACCTCAGGGCAAAAGTCGCGTTTGGTATAGCCGCCCGGCTGCACAAGATCGTTCCGGCACAGACTTCGACGCCACCGGCCGCATTTCGATCAAGGACTTCGACAAGCTTGGCGTGCCCCGCGACGCCGAATTTTATTTGTGTGGCCCCGCTGCCTTCTTGCGCGATGTGACGGCCGGGCTCGCAACGTGGGGCGTAGCCGATGATCGGGTGCACTCCGAGATTTTCGGCGCGGGCAAACCGATTACGCCCGGCATCGAAGAAGCGCCGCATCCACCGCCTCACCCGCCGCAAGGTGCAGTCGGCCCCGGCCCAAGTGTGTCGTTCGCGCGAAGTAATCTGAACGTGCCTTGGGACCCGAAATTTTCCAGTCTTCTCGACTTTGCGGAAGCGTGCGACGTGCCGGTTCGCTGGTCATGCCGCACGGGAGTCTGTCACACCTGCGAGAGTGGTTTGATTTCGGGAGTGGTAGTTTACGAACCCGAACCGCTTGAGCCGGCGGCGCAGGGTAATGTGCTCATTTGTTGCGCCCAGCCGCGGAGCGATGTGGTGCTCGACCTTTAAGGGATCTGCGAAACATTTCACCCGTGCGCCTGCACAAAAAACAGGCTGAGAGGAAGAAACGATGAGTACGCGTCCACCGTTGCCTCCGTTTTCTCGCGAAACCGGCGTCCTCAAGGTTCGACTGGCCGAGGATAGTTGGAACTCCCGGGATCCCGAAAAAGTAGCCCAGGCTTACTCCGTCGATTCCCGCTGGAGAAATCGCGCCGAATTCGTCACTGGACGAACGGATATCGTCGTATTCCTTACCCGCAAGTGGGCGAAAGAACTGGACTACCGCCTCATCAAAGAGCTCTGGGCCTTCACCGAAAATCACATCGCGGTGCGCTTCGCCTACGAATGGCATGACGACTCCGGAAACTGGTTTCGATCCTACGGGAACGAAAATTGGCAGTTCAATCCAGATGGACTGATGCAGTCGAGATTTGCGTCCATCAACGATCTCCCCATCAAAGAATCCGACCGCAAATACTACTGGCCGCTCGGCCGCCGTCCAGACGAACATCCTGGACTCAGTGACCTCGGATTCTGAGAGTGTTTCGATCGGCAAGCCAGTAGTACAGTGCAGGCACGCCTGAACAAACCAGGAGCTATACATGATCCCCAAATCGCTAATCGAAACTTCCCGCCGTCAGTTCCTAGCAGCCGGAGGAATGACTATGGCCGCGGCGTATCTCGCGCCTGGAAATCTCTTCGCTCAGGACGACAATCTCGTCATTCACGCTTTTCACGAAGCCGCGCGCGCCAAGATCACCGTCCAACCGCTCCGCCGCAATATCAGTGCGCTGCTGGGGGCTGGTGGAAATATCGCGGTCCTCACTGGCCCCGATGGCAAGTTGCTTATCGATGCGGAAATCGTCACCGCGCGTCCACAGGTCGTTGAAGCTCTGGAAAGCATCAACGCGGATCCGGTCAAGCAACTCATTAACACCCACTGGCACTTCGATCACACCGGTGGCAATGAATGGCTTCACCAGGCCGGAGCCAGCATTCTCGCGCAGGAGAACACCCGCAAGCACCTTCGCAAAGACACCCGCGTCGAACTGGTTTGGAAATACACATTTCCGGCTGCGCCCACGGGAGCAATCCCCTCGACCGTCTTCAAGGAAGATCACACCGTGCACGCCAATGATTCCACTTTAGTTCTTAAGCACTACTTACCCGCGCATACCGATTCCGACATCTCCGTGCACTTTACCGAAGCCGATATTTTTCATACCGGAGACACTTTCTGGAACCGCAATTACCCCTACATCGATTATTCCACCGGAGGCAGTATCGACGGAGCGATTCGCGCCGCGGAAACAAATCTCGCGAAAGTAACCGACAAGATGATCGTCATTCCCGGGCATGGAGCAATCAGCACCCAAGCCGACCTGGTTTTGTTTCGAGATGTCCTGGTGGATATCCGCGAAAAAGTCGCCACACTCAAGAAGCAGGGCCGATCGCTGGAAGAAATTGTCGCCGCCAAGCCCGGCGCTCGAACAGATGAAGAATGGGGCCAGGGTTTCATAAACCCAGCCTCATTTATCTTGTTGGTGTACCAAGGCGTCTGAAAATCTGCATCTGGGCGACAAGAGCAAATTACCAAAATCCAGGACAACGGTGAGGTCAATTCGCTCAAGGGGTCTGACGCTTGAGGCTTCGGCCGGCATTACCCGAAAACGTGGCGGGCACACGGTGGCTGGTAATGCCCGGGCAGGATCCTCGCCAACTCCTCCCGTCCATTTCAAACAAAATTGCGAACAGGAATGCCCCTGTGTACGTCAAAGCATTTAAGCGTTATGAAGGACCCGACCCACTCCCGCGCCCAACTCCGCCAGCCCATAGCCACAGGAGCGTTCTTCCCTTTTGCATGCTTTAAACCTAAAATAGTGCATAAGTTAACCCGTTCTGGCGGAGCTGCTTCCACACCCACGCGGAGTGGCCAGTTATCCTCTGTAACGTAGACCAGGTGGCCTGAAACATTTTGACCACCGCTGGCGTATGTACAGTATATCCAGAGCTTATAAAGCGTTTATGGTTATCGGCGCGGGCCATCCGCCAACTCAGACCATCTTAAGGAAACGATAATGAAGACCTGGCAAAAAGTGACTCTCGGAATGGGCGGCGTTGTCGTTCTCGGCGGAATCGTGCTGTTCAGCATCAATCAGGCCAACAAGGGCGTTACAACCGTCCAAACCGCCGAAAGTCGCCCCGCAGGACACCCTCATTTCACAGGTCACCGCCTCCGGCGAGATCAAGCCCACCACCTACACCAACGTGACCGCCCAGGGATTTGGCCGCATCACCGCAGATCCTCGTCAAAGAGGGCGACAAGATCAAAAAGGGCGACCGCCTCCTCCTGCAGGAAGACGTCCAGGCCAACGCCGACGTTCAGGCTCAAGCGGCCGCCATCAACTCTTCCGAAATGGGAGTGCAAGCCGCGGATGCCAGCTTTCGATCCGCTCAAGCCGACCTGGCCCAGCAAGCAGGCTAACCTTGAAAAGGCCAAACTCGATTGGGAACGCGGCCAAGGCCTCTTCAAGGATGGACTGATTGCCAAGCAAGAGTTCGACCAGCGTAAATCCACTTACGATGCCGCCTTCGCTGCCGTGAATTCTTCCAAGGCTCGCATGCAGTCGCTGAAAGCCCAGTTAGACCAGACTCGATCGATGGTCAATCAGAATCGCGCTGTTCTAGTCCGCGATAAAGACATCCTGAGCAAGACCGCCTATATTTCACCGATCAACGGCATTGTCAGCTATCTGCCCGTTCGCCTCGGTGAATATGTCGTCCCCGGCATTCAAAATTCGAACGGCAGTTTCCTGATGACCCTGTCCGATATGTCCGTGGTCACCGCTGAAGTGAAAGTGGATGAAACCGATATCGTGAACGTGAAAATTGGCCAGGATGCCGACGTCACCATCGACGCCGTGCCCGGCAAAGTCTTCAAGGGAAAAGTTACCGAAATCGGCTCTCAGGCCACCCTACGCAGTTCAGGACTGGCCACCACGCAGAGCACCACCAGTACCCAGGAAGCTAAGGACTTCAAGGTGGTCGTCACTCTCGCCGAACCTCCTGACAACTTGCGCCCGGGACTTTCCGCTACCGCAAAAATCAAGACCGCCGAAAAGAAAAACGTCCTCGCCATTCCCATTCAGGCTTTGGCCGTGCGCACCCGCAAAGACCTGGAAGAAGCGGCCAAGAATGCACAGAAAGACGGCAATTCAAGCGTAACGCTGGCCGCCCCTCCGCCGCCCGTTCCCGGTGATCCCAAGAAAGAAGAAATTCAGGGCGTCTTCGTGGTCAACGGCAAAAAAGCGGTTTTCCGTCCGGTTGAAACCGGCATCAGCGGCGTAACCGACATCGAAATCACCAAAGGCTTGAGCAAGGGCGACGAGATCGTGGTCGGCAGCTACAAAGCGCTGCGCACGCTAAAGCCGGCCTCCAGCGTCAAAGTAGATAATTCCGCTCCCAAGAAGCCCGAAGAAGGGCAGAGCTAAGAAATTGTCCCCATCCGAGGAGATGCGCTATGGCTGTTGAAACACTATCGGTGGACTCGTACCGCGAAGACCTGGTGACCGCGGGTATCGTCATCAAAACCGCATGAACTCGCCAAAGTTTACGAGATGGGCTCCGAACAAGTGCACGCCTTGCGCGGTGTCGACCTCGAAATTCGCAAAGGCGAATACGTCGCCATCATGGGTCCGTCAGGCTCCGGTAAATCAACGCTGATGAATTTGATCGGTTGCCTGGACTCTCCCAGCTCCGGTAAATATTGGCTGGCTGGCCGGCTCGTAAGCGATCTCGACGACGACGAACTCGCCCACATCCGCAACAAGGAAATCGGCTTCGTCTTCCAGACTTTCAACCTGCTGCCTCGCGCCACCGCCCTCCACAATGTCGAGCTTCCGCTGATTTACAACGGCACCCCGGCGGAAGATCGCCTCGAAAAAGCCAAAAAGGCTCTCGAGCGCGTCGACCTCATGGACCGCATGAACCACAAGCCCAATGAGCTTTCCGGCGGACAGCGCCAGCGCGTGGCCATCGCGCGCGCCCTGGTGAACTCACCGTCCATCGTGCTGGCCGACGAACCCACCGGCAATCTTGATTCGAAAACCGGCGACGAAATCATGCTGCTGTTTCAAAATCTTCACGCCCAGGGCAATACCATTATCCTGGTCACCCACGAGCATGACATTGCGCAGCATGCCCATCGTATTATTTTTATTCGCGACGGAAAAATCGCTTCGGACGAAGCGGTAGTCAAAAATCCGCGCCTAAGTTCCAGGTTTCTTACGGTCATCGTGCCGGCACTTCTCGTTCCCTGTCTTGCAATCTCTGTAATGCGGAGCTAATGCGGATGCGCCGCTGTGTGCGTCTCGATTTCCGCATAGGTTTGCGCCGAGCTTAAATACGTTCGCGAAAACCGGTCATGCCAGGTGAGCTCGTCCTCGTCCCACATCGCCCATAGAAAACCCATAAAGCAGGTCCCCGCCGACAGCAGGTAGCCGCCGCTGCGCAACAGCATTTGTCGTGGGGTGGGCTCCTCTCCCGAAAAACTCACCACCTGCAAGCCGCGGCACATCATTCCCGGCGTCGTTCCGCCGAACACCGTGAACAGCGCAAAATATTGCAGATACACCACTGCAAATATCCGCCATGTACACCGCGGCGCTCATCTTGCTCAAAGTGAATTGCCCGCCCAGCGAGCCGAACAACGCCAGAAATCCCCCGCACGCAAACAGCAGGCACACTGCATCGATAATTCCCGCAACGCGCCGGTCTGGCCAGCGGCGCCACCGGATATAAGCCTGTCGTCCTGCGCTCTTCGCGTTTCCAGCGGCGCACGTTCCGCGTCTGCCGGGCATCGAAACGTCGATCACTCACGCGCCCGTCGACGGGCCGCTCCGCAGCGACGCGTCCGATCGCGATCGTGAATGCGAAATCCTCCTCGCCATTCTGAAGGTGGTTCCATCGACCCCCACAGAAATTTCATCATGCGCCATGGCTGCAACTGGTTCGGCGAATGGCAATCGCGATTGCGATTGCGCCGCGTCGGGCGCCACCTTGCGGCGCCTCACCCGATAGGCTTCCACGCGATTTGCCAGTTCCCCACGCCATGTGGAGATTCCTGGCTGTCTTTCATCGGCGACTGTCGGAACGTCGTCGGCCGCCATGCGAATGACGCCGTCTTTCGGCCGTTCATCAGTAGCCGTCGTATCGGCGGACCACCGCGAAAGCACCGAAGCTCCTTCGGGCGCAGCTAATTTATTTTGAAAAATAGAATCACAAAAACGGCAAGCGGATATGCCCGAAGGCAATATCGCGCCACACTGCAAGCAGGTTTTAGTCACCGGTTGTTTTTGCGCTGCGGACGCATCCACTCCGGTGAGGAGGGAACGCCCTCAGAATATCACGCCGGATTTATTGCCGCCAAGAAAGTAGTAGTCCTGTGGCGAATCAGGCAGCGGGAAAAGCTGTAAGGAGTCGGAGAGACTGAGGAATTGTAAGCGCTGAAAGCGGCAAAGAAGCTGGGAGAACTACGCCGTCATTTGCTCCGCGAGCATATCTCGGCTGTAAGCGATCCGCCGGTCCAACGCCACGGCGGCGAAATAAGCGCACTGCGAACGCTCGGTTTCCACCCACGAGCGCAGGGACGGAACCACCAGTCCGATGGTCTTGCTCGCCACGCCCAGCAGGCGGAAGTAAGCGCCGATCGCCTGAATTCCGCCGCGATCTTCACGGCGTTCCGGGCACAGGTGCAGGAACTGCATCACTCGCTCAAAATCGTCGCCCGTCGGCACTTCTGCTGATTCCGATCACATCCTGCACGTCCAAGGACAGCGCCCGGCGTGCCGACGCCGCTATCAGCGACCGGCAATACGACACAAAAAATTGCAGCAGCGCTGCAAACGAAAACACAAATATCAGTGCTGCCATCATCGTGGCACCACCGCAAGTCGTCCCGGAGTCAACCGCGCTTCGTCGTCAAATCGCATAAACGCGTAAATCCAGGCGATCGGCAGAAGCATTCCCGCGCCGGCGGCAGATACTCCCAGATGAATCTCAGGTTGGGATACGCGTTGTGCAGCGCATAATTCGCCGCGTTGATGCTGAAATACACGCCCAGAGACAGCACGATCTGAATCACCCGCACGCGGCTCTCACGCAACTTCAAAAGCGCCGCCCACAACACATATGTCAAAATCAGCCCCACGAAATAAAGGTTCTGCGAGATTTCCACCACGTAATGGGTGAGCATCCGCGATTCCGACTGTTGCACCACGCTGTAGGAAAACAACGTCGTTCCGATCAACAGCAGCATCATGAAAACGCGCAGCCGCATCGTAGCCTTCAATTCTTCAAACACGATGGCATACAGGCCCATCAAGCGCGAAATACAGGCAGATGGTTAGAATCGCATCGGAGTAGTAGTAGAAATACGTGTATTCGGGCGACGTCCATCCGTGCCGCGAAAACACCAGGTATCGGCCGACGCTCACCAGCACCGACGTCGACATATAAAGGTTTAGTGTGAAGTACCGCCGGAAGGGACCGCGAAGCAGCGAACACACCACCACGGAGGCCTCTAAAAGAGCGCCTACGAACCAGATGATGTATTCGAATGTGCCAGGCACGTCTTCAACTTTCTGACGCCCTGGCACCAGCGGACTAAACCGCTGTGAAGCTACCTATTACCAGGGTGTCGGCGGAACCGGAGCCGTCCCATTCCACGGTGTCGGCGGAACTGGTGCGGTGCCGTTCTTCCACGGCGTCGGTGGAACCGGTGCCGTGCCGTTTCTCCACGGTGTCGGCGGAACTGGCGCCGTACCGTTGGCCATCAACACGGAACCATCTCCGTGCGTGGTCACTACTGTTTTCAAGCCCATCGCTCCGGCCAAAACCAACATGGCCAAGAGTACTGCCGTTGAAATGCGGGACATAGTGCCTCCGAGGGTTAACCTCAGGGCGCACTCTATCCATTACCACGGCAAAGTCAAGTATTGACTGTGCCAAAGTAGTACACACTTCCACGGCTGCTTGTTTCGCTTGGCTTTCGCCTGCGCACAAGCCACCTATGGTCTTGCAACTCGAAGAGTAGGTTCCGCCACCACTAGGGTCAACGGTACCTTGGTACCACTATCTATAGGACTCACTCGGATAGCTCTTACGTCACATTTCCAGGCTTCACCGGGGCCCCTCGCTCTCCGCGCGCGGCTTGACACCCTTGTCAACGAATCCGTAGCATGATTGTCCTGTGCCGGCGTAGCTCAGTGGGAGAGCGAGGGTCTCATAATCCCTAGGCCGTGGGTTCGATTCCCCCCGCCGGCACCAATCACTTGTGAAACCTGCTTCATCCTCGCGCCGTCCGATAACTACCTTTAGTTGCACGCGACGAATTTCTGCTTCTCGAAATATGATCAATGAAAACGCCGAAAGCTCTGTCAAACGCAAAACGTCAGTTTGGCAAAATGATTTCCGGTCTCGTGGTGCCCTGCACCTTTTGAAGAGTGGGACGGTGACTGAATGAATGTTTCGTGTTCTTTGCCCATGCGAACGGCGGTCCGATTCTTTTCTATCGCGGCGCTATTTCTTTTCCAGTGCGCCGCAGTGGATTCCCAGCAAAAGAAGCAGCCTCCGCCTTCCCAGCAGGAACCTCCCGCAGTTCTGAAAGTGACCACCCGCCTCGTGACCGTCGATGTTGTTGCCAGAGACCACCACGGAAATCCCGTACGCGACCTCACCGCCAACGATTTTCAGATCTCCGAGCAAACAGGTTCACACAAAGGCCCACAACAAATTGCTTCCTTCCGGCTGCTGGACCGTTCCTTGGCAAAGACTCCTGACCCGGAAAGAGCTGCGCTCCAACTCCCTGCCGGCGTGTACACCAATCTCGTAACCACTAAAAACTTGTCCGCGCCGCCTACTATTCTGTTGGTCGATGGTCTGAACACCGATTCGACCACACAATTGCAGGTCAGACAGAAAATGGTTCAGTTGCTAGCCTCCGCTCCCAGCGAAGTTCCCATGGCGGTATTCCTGCTCGGCAGGGAACTGCAATTGCTTCAAGGATTTACCACCGACTCGAAATTGCTGCATTCTGCGGCCGAACGGGCCCTGTCGCTGGAGGCCACCAATCTACAGGCTAAGGATGCTCGTGACGATACTCTCAGTCATTCGTCGCTGCTGGAACAGATGGCCGGAGTTGAGGGCCAGAGCGACATTCCCGGCGGGCCGCCCCCAGCCAGTAGCTCCAGCGGACTGTTGGCCATGCGCGCCTTGCAACTCCAACGATTTGAGCGAGAGCAATACGCGGAATCTATGGACATCCGCGTGAAATTGACTCTGGAGGCTCTGCGCGCGATTGCCCGGCACGTCAGCGGATACCCCGGTAGGAAAAATCTCATCTGGTTGTCGTCCGCATTTCCGTTGGCCATCACGCCGGATGCAAATCTCACCATGCTGGCCAGGTTCAGCGGAATCCGCGACTACGGCACTGACATGTCTGCTGCGGCGAGCGCGCTCACCGACGCCCAGATCGCCGTTTATCCAGTTGATCCCCGAGGTTTGGAAACCCAGGCGCTCTTCGACCCGCAGTCGAAGGGCAAGACCAATCCTTTCTCGGAAGGAGCTACCCTAAACCGCGAGAGCAACCAGCGCTTCCTGACGGAAGATTCCATGCAGGACCTCGCACAGCAAACCGGCGGGAAGGTTTGCCTGAACAACAACGATCTCTCGGAATGCGTGAAAAGAGCGATCGACGATTCTTCGTCTTACTATGAGTTGACCTATTACCCTGCCGACAAAAATTGGCATGGGGAGTTTCGCCGGATTTCCGTGAAAACTACCCGGCCCGGAGTGCATCTCTCTTTTCGTCAAGGCTACTTTGCGCGCGAAGCTGACGCCACGATTTCGGCGGGAAATACCAAAGACACCGATGCGCATATCGCTCAAGCCGCATGCAACGATTTCCTGACCGCCACCTCGATCGTTGTCGAAGCCAGCGCTCTGCCTCCCGATCAACCGGACCAATCAAAATATTTTCTCGTCGTCGACCCCAATGCTCTTTCTTTTGGAGCGCCGGTTGACGGCGTGCGAGATACGCAGATTGAGCTTGCCACTTGCATGTTCGATGCTCGCGGAGTGCCGCTGCAGTACAATCGTCAGAGTATCGGGCAGAAATTCACCGAAGCCGAGTATCAATCCGCACTAGCGCACGGCATTTCGCACTCAATCTCTTTGGTGCCCCAACCGAACATCGCGCGCATTCGATTGCTCATCTGCGATACGCGCACCGGTATGATCGGCTCCGTGGACCTTCCCTTTCCTGCGCCGATCATTACCGCCTCTTCAACCAATCCGGAAAAAGGCGCGAACCAGGCTGCTATGGATACTGGCCAGGCCCCTTCCTCACCGCAAAGCGCTACTCATTCCATCAATTTCCACGGCCATCAAGGCCAAAACGGGATGCTCAAGTGGAATGCCGCGAGAATCCTTTATTCCGGTGACCTGCCGCCGCAGGACAGTGCCAAGGCTCTGTTTGATTCGCTGTGGGCCAAGTCCTACGCCTGTGAGAACGGAAAGTTTGTGTCCCTGAGCGACAAAACAACTCCGGCGCCGCTGCCGCTCCATTTTCGCGCCGATGATACTCGCAGCGTTGAAGTCTATCTGGATGCTTTGGAGGGAATCACATATTCCGGCGAGGTGGCCGTCGATGCCAGTGCCAAGCCCTTCTTCGAAGCCCTGCGCTTGCTCTACCAGTGCAAAAATCCCGCAGTAACTTCCTCTCAGCCCTGATTCCCAGTCCGGTGAGCGATGCAGTCAATGCCTGATCGTGGTTCCTACGCCTCTTAACTCTGTGTCACCCAATGGCTAATTGTATCTGTGGAAAGTGACTTCGATTTGTACCCGGCAATCTGCAGGTTTTCCATCTTGGCCACGCGCGGGCTTCATCTTCCATTTCTTTACTTGCTCCAGCGCCTTTTCATTCAAGCCCAGGCCCGGACCCTTGATCACTCTGGGATCGATAACCTTTCCCTCAGCAGTCACCGTCACGTCCAACAAAACTGTTCCGTGATAATTCACGTTTCGCGCTTCCTTGGTGTAGCTGAGTGGCGGACAGAAAATGCATTCCGGCGCACCCACTCCATTCACTCCGGCGCGAGCCACTCCACCATTGGCTCCTGCATGATTATCACCAGGCTGCTGCGCCATTGCAGCTGAGATCATCACAAAAAAATAGAATAAAGTGATCCGCAGCGTTCTCGTCGAGACCGTAGCCATAAAAGGCCCCTAATTACGCCGGAGCATACCATTCGAATAAGTTAATCCACGGCATCAAACTTACTTAATTTCTCCCACGGGATACCATTTCTGTTCTTACTTATACCGTCTTCCCCCGATAGCCATACCCTGGGTACCGGCTACACTTACCGCCTGGATTGAGTTCCCTCCCCGATCCGCCGAAATTCCGAAAATCGAGGCAATATGATCAGACTACTTTGCACCTCGGCCCTGTTGTTGCTCTCTGTCCCGCCTTCTCATGCCCTGCCGCAAGACAGCCATCGGCGAGATTCCGACTCCGATTCGCTCATCAATATCCACGTTTCCCGCACCACTGAGACTGTCAACTACCGCGACAACTCCTCCACCAAAATTGATTTTCAGGGTACCGCTCTCATGTCCCGCGCCCAAGGCAAAGCGGAAATCGAAGCCAAACACGGCCGCGTGGCCATCAAAGCGGAATTCGAATACCTCGAGCCGGCCTCCACTTTCGGCTCGGCCTATTTGACCTATGTGCTGTGGGCCATTTCTCCCCAGGGCAGTCCCAATAATCTCGGCGAGGTCATTCTGGACGGCAGCAAGAGCAAGCTTGAAGTCACTACCAATCTCCAGAACTTCGCCATGATTGTCACCGCTGAGCCGTACTTTGGCGTAAGTTTTCCCAGCGAAATTGTAGTATTGGAAAATGTCGTACGCGGCGACACCAAAGGTTCCGTCAGCACCGTGAATGCGCGATTCGATCTTTTGCAGCGCGGCGTCTACGACAACATGCACCTCGAACGCTACATGTCGGATTCCAAGGTTCCCCTGTCCCTTTACGAAGCGCGTAATGCCGTACGCATCGCCAAGACTCAAGGAGCTCCGCGTTACGCCCGCGAAGCCTGGACCAAAGCGGAAGACGCCCTGCAGCGCGCGGAAGATTACCAATTGCGGAAACAACATAAAGCGGTTGCCACCGCCGCACGAGACGCCGTTCAGGCCGCGGAAGACGCCCGCAACATCGCCGTAAAACGCCAGGACGAAGAGCGCATCGCCAGACGCCAGCGCGCCTCCGAAGCTGAAACTGCGCGTGCCCGCGCCGCTCAAGAAGACGAAGCCCAGCGCCGTGCCGACGCTGATCGCCAGCGAATGCAGGCGGAAATAGCCGCCGCGCAGGAAGCCAAGGCCCGCGCGGAAGCCGATGCCCAGCGCCAAGCCGCCATGCTGCAAGAAGCGCAAGCCCGTGAAGCCGCGGCTCAATCAGCTCAGCAGGCCCAGGACGCTCAGGCCCAGGCTGAGCAGGCCCAGGCGCAGGCTCAACAAGCCCAGGCGCAGGCTCAACAAGCTCAGCAGCTCGCTGCTCAGTCTGAACAAGACAAGCAGCAACTCCGCGCCAAGCTCCTTCAGCAATTCAATCTCATCCTCGAAACCCGGGACACCGTTCGCGGTTTAGTCGTGAACATCGGCGACGTACTTTTCGACACTGGAAAATACACTCTACGCAGTCCCGCACGCGAAGCCCTCGCCAAGCTTTCCGGCATCGTTTCGGCCTATCCCGGACTAAAGCTGCAAATGGAAGGTCACACCGACTCGGTAGGCACCCCGGAGTTCAACCAGAAGCTGTCTGAAGAGCGAGCCGGCGCCGTACGCGATTATCTCGTTCAGCAAGGTGTCGACGCCGCTTCCGTCTCCGCGGCCGGCCTTGGCGAAAGCACTCCGATCGCCGATAACGCTACCGCCGCCGGACGCCAGAAAAATCGCCGCGTCGAAATCATCGTCAGCGGCGAAGTAATCGGCACCCAAATCGGCACCCCACCCCAGCAATAGAGGGTTGTGGGTGATCACTAAACCCCAAGAAGGGGTGCCGCATCCTTTGCGCCTTTCAAAGGGTGCGGCTTTTGAATTTGTCTGTTTTACCGGTCGCCAACCACTCACAACAAAGGAAACGCGCCGTAACTCGGCGCGTTTCCTTTCCCCAAAATATGAACCAGCCCGCCTACCCCTTCTTCGTATCGATCTTCAAGTTCACCACAATCTCCTTGCGGCTCTCAAAACTCGAAATCGTACGCGTCGAAGACTTGGCTCCGTCCTTCTCCGCATGTATCTCATAATCCGCGTTGGGATCCAGTCCGCTGAATTTGTAACTGCCGGTCCCATCCTCGGCAATGTAACTGCGCACCGCGTTCGTCCTGGTATTCTTCAGGAATACCACTCCACCCGGCATGGGATTTTCCGCCTTATCGCTGACGATTCCGTGCACGCTGCGCAGTTGCGATTCGTGCTTGGCGTCCTGTGCTCCTGCCACTGCCGCAAGAAAAAACAACACCAAAGCCAGCCCGGCTATCTGTCGCTGAAGTTTCATGGCTTGCCTCCCTTGCCTCCCTTGCCTCCATTGACCGGTTCCATATGAAAAATAACTTTTTCTTCCTGGGCGCCGTCTTTTCCATTCACCGCCTGGAACTGCTTGGCGAACCCTTTTATCTCTGCGGCGATCTGGTAATCCGCGCCCTGCGGCACGCGCACAGCGAATTCTCCTCGAAAGTTCGTAGCCGTCTCCCAGTGGGGTTTTTTCGCGTCCGCCCGCTGGATGCGCAATCTCACTCCCTGCAGGGACAACCCGTGCTCGTTGAAAACCGTTCCACGAATCAATAAATCATTCGCATGGCTGTGTTTCGCTTTGGATGTCGAGGAACTTTCAGATGTCGCAGGTTTTGTCTCCTGCGTGGCGGCTGGCTCTTGCCCGGCCAGCGCGGAAGAAAATATCGATGCTGTTGCGCCTGTTGAGATTGTAACCACTGTCGCGAGACTGATGATCCACCGCTTTCGATGCATCACCTTTTTCTCCAATGGCCCACCGGCCAGATGGTCGCCCGATTCTTGCCTCATTACTTGCTGCTACCTTAGATGACCCCACCAGCGCCCGAGATGCACACCTCGCCGCCCAGTAAAGCCTCATCACTCCTCGTCGAGCTCTTCCTCTTCTTCTTCCTCCTCCAGCAGGTCGCCGTTTTCGGCTACTTCCGCCGCCTCCTCCTCTTCGTCATCCTCGTCATCGTCCTCTTCGTCGTCGGAGATGATGTTCAGATGAACCGGGTGAATCTGTGAAACTTCCAGCTCGGATTCACACTCCGGACAACTTAGGATCTCGCCTTCTTCCACTTCGTCTTCGTCGACATCGATTTCGGTCGAACATTCAGGGCAGCGAATCACGTCTCCATCCTCCATCAAGTTGTTAGCCCGGCAGCATCGCGAAGCCCGACGGCTGCCGTGAAGCGTATTATATACTCCGTAGTATGAAGTCAACTGTGTAGGTAGGCCGCGTGTGTAAAAACAATTGTGTGGCATCAAACGTGTCGCGTCCACCTGTTGCTGGTTGAATCCGGTCCTCCTGAAAAATGTCTTCCTCCCGGGAATATCCTGAACGCCCCATCGTTGGTGTCGGCGGAGTGGTCATCGACGGCGGCCGCGCCCTGCTGATCCGCCGGGCCAGCGAGCCGCTGCGCGGTGAATGGTCCATTCCCGGCGGCATGTTGGAGCTGGGCGAAACTCTGGAGCAAGGAGTCGCTCGCGAATTACTCGAAGAAACCGGCCTGCGCGTTCGCGTGCTCGACCTCATAGAAGTTTTCGAACGCATCATCCCTGAACCCGCCGCGTCCGAGCCCGGCGGCAAGATCATCAAGCCTCGCTACCACTTCGTGATCGCCGACTATCTTTGCGAGCGCATCAGCGGAGAACACGCCGCCGCCAGCGACGTCACCGACCTGGAATTCGCGGGCGAAGACGACCTGGCCCGCTTCCATCTCACCGAAACCGCGCTGCGCATCCTGCACAAAGCCTTCGCCATGCACCGCGTTCGCAGCTAACCCTCGACGCAGTAGATTATTCTTCATATTGGCAACCAACTCGGCAAAACAGCCCAGACCTGTCATTTCGAGTGGAGTGGGGCGGCTTTTTCTTCCTCGTTCGCTCGTGCGAACGAGCCGCGCCACGCACCCGAGGAATCGCTCTTCGATCTATCGCTTTAGCCTCGCAGATTTTCGCGTGATCTTGGTAACCATCCCAGCCAAACCACCCAGGCGCGTCATGTTAAATACTCGTCGAAAAAACTCAAGCTACCCCGCAATCGCTTCCGGCAATCTCCCCCGCGTCCGCTCTCGCCGCCCAAACTCTTCCACCGCCCCACGTAAATCCGCATCCGTAAAATCCGGCCACCGCTTCTCAACAAACACAAATTCCGCAAACGCGCATTCCCACAACAGAAAATCGGAGAGTCTCTGCTCCCCGCCCGTTCGAATCAACAGGTCCACGTCCGTCGATCCGCCGCGGCTGAACTCCGCCATCACTCTCCCAAACGCCTCGCAGGACAATTCGGTAACCTTGTAAAAACGGCAAGCCGCCAGGTAGATCGCCTCGCGCGCCGAGTAATCGATAGCCAGCCGCAGATGCAGCCGTTCGCCGCCGACCGTCGCGGTCTCCGCGTCGCAGATGGTTTGCCGCAGATTGACCGGCAAGCGGTCGCGCCGCCCGATCACATTCAGCCGCACACCCTCCTCCACGCACCGCGAAGTCTCCGTCAGCAGATACTCATGCAGCAGCCGCAAAATCGCTGCAACCTCATGCGCCGGCCTCTGCCAGTTCGCAGAAGACAGCGCGAACAGCGTCAAGGTGTGAATCCCCAGCCCCGGTGCCGCGGCAATGATGTTGCGCGCCGTTTCCGCACCCGCTCGATGCCCCGCCGATCGCGGCAGGCCCTTCGAAGTCGCCCACCTCCCGTTCCCATCAGAAATAATCGCCACGTGAACACCAGCCTTGGGAAGCCGAGAAGTACTCGCCGACTCAATCGAGGTCAAAGATGGCATGGCCAACTCTCCAAGTCTCAAGACTCACAAACTACTCTATATCGCAAAGGGAATGCACCAAAAAAAGACCCGCCACCAAATCGCGAGTCGTTTACTTCTCCCGCGTCGCCCGAATTAGTGCTTCCATGTGGTTCAGGTAACGTTCCAGCGCTCGCCGTCCCGCTCCCGCCAGCCGGTATTCCGTCTTCGGCAATCGCCCGTCAAACGACTTGGTGCACACAATGTAATTCGCTTCTTCCAGCTTTCGCGCGTGCACGCTCAAATTTCCGTCCGTAGTCTTCAGCAGCGCCTTCAACTCGTTGAACGTCAACGAACGGTTCACCGCCAGCGCGCTCACAATTCCCAATCGAATGCGTTCGTGAATCAAACGGTCCAGATCCGGCGAAACCGCCTCGCGCGTCTGTTCCCGCACCGTCGCGATCGAATCTTCGCGCTGCCGCGAACGCGCCCCGCGGTCCTGAGGAACTACAGCAGATTTTCCCATTTTCGTTTAACCTCCGTACCGCAGTGCGATCCAGATGCCGAATGCGATTTGCACCGCTCCAAATCCCGCGGCCATGAACAGATCCCCCCAAGCCGCCGGCGCGAATAGCGCGCAGCCGCCCAGAGCCATCAGCAACAGGCCCATCACCGGCACCACTCGCACGGAAAACGCCCCGCCGGTCACAATCGCCGCTCCGTACAAAAGCAGCCACACTCCCGGCAACACTCCAACCAAACCTTCGCTGAAAAGCGCAAATGTCAACAATCCACCGGCAATAATTGGCGCCCCAAAACTGAAAAGAAATTTCCGTCCCGGCCCGGAAAAAAGTTTTGAGTTGCCCCGGTGCGCCTTCCGGGCGGAAGCCGGCCCCGCAATCGCCACCGCGATCACCGCTTCGACCAGCCAAACTCCAAACCACGCCCGCGGCGTATTCTGTTGCGACGCCACCAGCGCCGCGACCAGCGCGGTGATGCCCATGGCCACCCCGCCCCAGCCGGGCACCGCGGTGAATTCCGCGGCCGACTCCATGGTTTCGCGAATATAGCGAAGATGATCGGCGGCCCGCGCATCGATAGGAATCGGGCCGGGCCTGGGCGTTGGCGCGGAGCTGCTCTTCAGCATGCCCGCAAATTAGCAGGGTCCCAACAGGTTGTCAAGTACTTTATAATATAAAGTAGAGGCGGTACTATAAAGCTGAGGTCGCCCGCGACCGCGCATACTTCCCGCTCAGCGCATTCCACCGAATCACAAATATATCGATGAACATTTTGAAACTGTCCCGCAGCATGCTCACTTTGGTGTCCGGCGAATGTCCCCAGCGCACCGGAATCTCGATGGCCCGCAATCTGTAATGCCGCGCCAGATACAGCAGCTCGGGATCGAATCCAAATCCTTCAATACGCTGCAATTCAAAAATAATTCTGCAGCGCTCCCGCCGGAACGCCTTGAACCCGCATTGCGTATCCACAAACGGCAGCCACAGAACCACCCTCACAATTTTGTTGAAAATAATACCCGCGAATTCGCGGAAAGGCGATTCGTGCGTGCTGATCAGGCTGCGATTCAACGCCCGCGATCCAATGGCCACGTCGTATCCGTTTTTCAACGCGCCAATGAGTTTGTCGGACTCCTCGATCGGCGCGGAAAGATCCGCGTCCGTGAACAGCACCAGCTCTCCCGCCGCCTCCAGCATCCCGTGCCGCACACTGTAGCCTTTGCCGCGATTCGTTCCATTCGAAAGCACCCTCAGCCCCGAGATCTTCCCCGCAAAAGTCTCCGCCACCGCCGCGGTGCGGTCACGTGACCCGTCATCGACGATCAGCACCTCCGTTTGCAATCCCAGCGTCGGCAGATATTCCGCCAGGCGTTCCAAAGTAGCAGGCAAGCGCAATTCTTCGTTGTACGCCGGAATCACAATGGAAAGATCAGGAGGGACGCTTGTCATTCGGCCGTAGAACCCCTCGCCGCGGTCCCTGCTCGATGCCCTTGCCCCTCGATGCCGGCCACAATTTGATCCATCTGCGCCAAAACAAAATCACACTCCCTTTCACTGTTATAGAAATGGGGTGAGACCCGCACACCCGCCTTCGGCCGGTAATCCACCAACACATTCCGCGCCACCAGTTGGCGGCAAACTTCCGCGGCATGCGGGCACTCCACCGACACCGTACCGGCGCGCTCTGCCGCATCCTCCGGCGTATTCACCCGCCAGCCGCGCGCCTTCGCTCCCGACAACAGTCGCCCCGTCAGCCGCAGCGATTTCTCGCGAATCGCCGCTATCCCCACTTTGTTGATGATCTCCAACCCCGGCTGGCACGCATACAGCGCCGGAATATGCGGCGTGCCGTTCAGAAAACCAAATGAATCCTCGCGCCGGTCAATCGCGCCGGTCTCGAATCCAAAAGGACGCCGGTGCGCGAGCCAGCCCGTCAGCGCCGGCCGCAATTTCGCGCGCAAATCTTCACGCACGTACAAATACGCCACGCCCGGCCCACCGCACAGCCATTTCAAAACGCCGCCCACCGCGAAATCTACATTCAGCCCTCTCACATCCAGCGGTATCGTGCCCGTCGCCTGAAAAACATCCAGCACCACATGTGCGCCTACGCGGTGCGCCTGTTCCACAATCGCCAGCGCATCCACGATGTACGAGCTACGAAACAAAACCTGCGAAATCGGCACCAGCAGCGTCGTCTCATCGATGGCCGCCAGCAACTTCTCCAGATCGATGCGAATCGGATCCGCGCTCGTCACCATTTCGATCCGCGCCCCCAGCCGCCGCTGCTCGTTGTAAAAATATTGCACCGAAGGAAATTCCTGCTCTACCATCACGATTTTGTTTCGCGCGCCGCCAAAATCGAAACACGAGCTGATCACCGCCTGCGTAATCGTCACGTTCTGGTGCAGCGATATCTCTCCGGCGCCGGCGCCGATCAGCGGCGCGATCTTGTCCCCCACGCCAACCGCCATTTCCCACCAGCCCTCTTCCCACGCGCGTATTCCGCGATTGCCCCACGAGTCTGCATACGCCCGCATGCTCTCGTAAACCGCGCGCGGCATCGCGCCCAGCGAATTGCTGATCATGTACGTGGAATTTTCCAGAATCGGAAATTCACTGCGCCATTCAAGAAGGTCAGTCATGGGAGTTCCACAATAACCGCATTTTACGTTAGGTAATTGCCCTTTCGCGTGATACCCGCGACCACACCACGTAGCACACCGTAATGAACGCCAGCCAGATCGCGCCCGCCACCATGGTGATTCGAAATCCCGGCACCCACCACGTCGAAATCAACACCGCCACCAGCGCCGCCAGCCCAAACAGGGAACTCCATGGCCCCGCCGGAGCAAACCGCATCACCTCTTTCCCCGCGCGTTCGTTCGCTCGCCGGAAAGCCAGGTGCGTCACCAGAATCATGATCCAGATAAACGGCCCGCCAAAGAATGCCACTCCGATCATGAACACAAACGCGGTCTGCTCAAAATAGTGCGACAGAAAAAGCGCGATGAGCATACCGAATCCCGAAGCCATCACCGCGACCACCGGCATTCCTCGCTTGCTCAATTTTCCCAGCGACGCGGGCGCGTACCCGCCGCGTGCCAGCGAAAAAAGCAGCCGTGCCGTGAAATACAGATTGCACATCGCGCTGGAAACCGCCGCCGTCAGCACCACAAAATTCATCACGTTACCGGCGCCGGGAATCCCCACCGACCGGAACACTCGCACGAAAGGACTTTCCCCCAGCCCCAGCTCGTTCCACGGAACAATCCCCACCACAATCGCCAGCCCGCCCAGGTAAAAAAGCACCAAAAACGCCAGCGTCCGCCGCAACGCGCGCGGTACTTCAATTTCCGGATTGGCCGCTTCTCCCGCCGTCGCTCCCACAATCTCCAGTCCCAGAAAGCTGAATATCGCCATCGTCACGCCCAGCCCCACGCCGCTCCACCCATGCGGAAAAAATCCACCGTGCGCCGCGTAGTTCGCGAATCCGATCCGCGGAAATCCCACGCCCAGCAAAAGAGCAGCCCCCAATATCAGGAACACCACAATGGTCACAACCTTGATCATCGCGAACCAGTATTCGAACGCTCCAAAACTTTTCACGCTGATGGTATTGGCATACAAAATCCCCACTGAAAATCCCGCGATCCACACCCATGCCGGCAGCGCTGACCAATACCTGCAATAAATCGACGCCGCCACCACTTCGCTGCCCACCACAAACACCAGGCACAACCAGTACGTATAGCGAATCGCGAACCCCGCCCACGGATGCACATACATCTCCGCGTACAATCCGAAAGAGCCCGCCGCAGGGTGCGCCGCAGCCATTTCCGCCAGCGCCCACATCACCGTCACGGTGATCACCGCGCCCAGCAGAAAACTTATGATCACGGCGGGCCCCGCCAGCTTCACGGAGATGGCGCTCCCCAGAAAAAGTCCTGTGCCAATCGTGGAGCCCAAGCCCAATCATCGCCACTTGGCCCGCTGTCAGGCTCCGGTGTAACCCGGCTTCGCGATCAACGATTGCGTCGGCACTCGCTTCCGGCCCCGTCAGCGGCGCCTCGTGATGCTGCGGCATCTCATCCATGGAGCGGCATCCTAACAGACTCTGCCCCAGTCGTAGCGTTTTCCCACGCTCTCTGAAACACCGCCATCAGCGCCGCATCGCGCGTTTTTACCCACTGACACTTATGGCTGGCTTCCGCTCCTGCACCAAAGGACGGTGAGTCCCATCACACGACTGTCCTCTCGTAATCTGGGCGAAACACCCCCGCTCCCCAACAATTGATCTGTGACGAGCGGCACGCTCGGCACGGAGGAAAGCATGAAAGCGGTTCTGGCACTTATCGCAATTTACGTCGTAACTTTCATCATCGCCACCCAGGGGGCATCGCAGAATCCCGTACAGGCTTCTGCTCCCGATTCCGAGATCGCCGCCGCATCCAAATCCATTGATCCTGGCAAGCAGGCGGACATTCGCTCTTTGTTGGAATTTGTCGGCGCCAGAGATCAGTTGCAGGCCGCGGTCAGTGACTCCGCCGCCCAATATCGCGAAAAACTTCTCAGCAGCGCCGCGAAGCTCCCCAATGATTCTCAGCGCCAGACGCTCATTACCGGTGCTTCCGCTAATTTCCAGAAAAATTTCGATCGCCAGCGCGCTCTGCAGCAAATCGCCGGCATCTACGACAAACACTACAGCGATGACGAAGTAAGAGGCTTGTTGGACTTTTTCTCATCCCCGCTCGGGCGAAAGTTTGCCGCGGAATCTCCCAAAATCGCCAAAGAAATCGCGGCTGTGCAGGGAACAGTCGCCGCCAATGCTGCGCGCGAGTCTGTGCAGGAGCTGAAATCGCAGGATTCCAATAGCGACACTGCCGCAGCCCCGGGCAACCACGCCCGGCCGCAAGCCTCAGTCACGATCCAGGATCAGATGAAGGAAATTTCACAACGGCCGTAAAACCCTACGACGTCGTGCAGGCTCTACTTGAAGCGCTTCTTTATTTTTAAGTCGATACCGAACGTCCCGTTCTGATCGCGCAGCGCCACAATGGAAACATTCCGGTTCACCGCGTATTCCACCTGGATCACCTGCTGCTGCGTTGAGCTCACATTCGAAACGTAAGTAATCGTCAGGTTTCGCGCAATCTGCTGTTCCACCGTCACTCGCGCGCCGGCATTCTGTTCTGAGCCGGTCGACGCCACCGTTGCCAGCCCTGGATCGACGCGCAACCGCGTAATTCCAAACAATCGCTGCAGGCGTCCGCCCAGTTGGCTGGTCACTGCCTCAGACAGCAATGCCGTCGCGCCCGACGACGCTCCCTGCGTGGTCCCCGCCGCGCGCCCGGTAGCCTCTGTGCTGGTTCGCCCCAGCGCCAGCAGTGTCACGATGTCATTCCCCGGCAGCGGCGGATCGGAGCGGTACGACAGCGCCAGCTTGCTCGCCGGCCCGTTAAAATTCAGCGTGATCTCGTACTGTTGAATCGTCGTCGAAGCTTCCACGTTCAACACCGGGTCCAATCGAAACGGGTTCGCGAAGTTCACATCTCCGCGTGCCACGCGGTACCTATTTCCCGCAAAATACAAATCTCCCGACAACAGGTGTATGTGTCCCAACAGAATCGGGTGCTCCCACGTTCCCCGCACCCGCAAGCTCGCATCCGCCTCCAGCTCGGCGCCCGGCCATTCCATGCGCGCATCCGGGCTGGACCCTGCTTCGATGTCGAATTGCAAATTGCGCAAAAACGAAGAATTCGTCGTCGGCCCGGAAATTCCTTCTTTGGACGAGACCAGTGCCCCGGCGCTTTCCAGCCCCTGGTTCAATGTCACTCGCTGTACCGTCACGCGTCCCGACACCAGCCCTGCGTCCGTAGTTCCGGTGAGCCGCAGCGAACCGCCTACCAGCCAGCTCATCCCTTCGGGATAACGTATGCGCACGCGATCAGAATTGGTGCTCAGGTCGTACCGCATGCCCCCCTCGCCGTAGTTGACGCTACCCGAAAGTTGCAGCGTGCCACCTCCCACTTGCGCCGTTACGTTGTTCAGAAACATCCGCGTCGTGTCAAAAATCAAATCGCCCTTGACGGCGCTCAGCCCGGTCGGAAAATCGGCGGCTCTTGCGGAAACATTATCTATATGTACCCGTCCGGTGAGGCGCGGATGTTCCAGCGTCCCTTCTACTCCCGCGTTGATTTGCGCCACACCACGTACGTCCATGTCCGGTACTGAAGCATTAATCAGTCGCAGGTCCACCGACCCGTCCAGATGTAACGCCACGCTGCGGCGGCCGGTAAACTGCACGTTTCCGTCAATTTTGATATTCGTATTCGTGCCGTGCAGCGTCACCGGCTCGATCTCCAGGCTCTCTCGCGAAGAACGGAATCGCACCGGGCCGCTGTTCTCCAGTTGCACATTCGCGTAGTTCAGCAACAATCGCGAGAAATCCGCTTCCACCTGGATGCCGCGCGGCTCCTTCAAAGCGCCCTTCAGCGAAATATCGCCGTCCGCCTTCCCGTGCCCGCTGAATTGTTTCAAGTGCAGCGCTGCCAGCAAAAACGGATCGAGATCGATATTCTTGATGGAGATTTTCCCTTCCACAGGAAAGGGACTCGCGAGCCCCAGCGTATAACCCCCCGAAATTTCCCCAGTGCTCATCGCCGATCCGAGCGTTAACCGTGCGATTTTTCCGTCCGACATTATATCGGCGTCGAAGCTTCCGATGACTTCCTCCCCAATCCGCAGGTCCGTTACCCGGAACGTTCCATTTCCGAGCGGAGCTTCGACCGGGCCATCCACCTTCAACCGGAAATTCACCTGTCCGCCCACGGCCATCATGGTCTGCAGCTTCTCGAGGCTTTCCAGCGGCAGCGCCGCGCCCACCAGATCCGCCGAAATCGTCTTATCCGCGAAACGATACCCCGCGCTTCCCGTCACAATGCCAGCCCCTCGACCCTTTTCTGCCCCCACTGGAAAAAATCGCAGTTCTGCGTCCCTAATGCGAACTTCCTCGCGGCTGGCGTTTAATTGTCCTCGCAACCGGTTAAAAGATGACCCGTAAACATTTCCGTCCGCCAGATCGAAAAGCCCGGTTATTGTCGGCTCGCTCCTCGTCCCCCGCCCATGAAATTCTCCCGTCAATGTTCCCCGCACCGGATAAGACCATCCCGCCAGATGCTGCAATCCCTCCAGCGAAGTTTTTTCCAGGCTGGCATCCGCCGACCACTCATTTTCGGGAAGGAAGCTCCAGTCCGTAAGCTCCAACTTGGCCTCAACCGAACTGGAAGTCTCCGCTCGCCGCAAGTGCCCGCGCGACAGCGACAATTCCGTCGGCGAATACACCAGGTCGCCATCCAGTGAATCCAGCAGGATCGAGCTGTACTGAAAATGTTCGCCGCGAACATGTCCCGAAAAAGTCGGCTTGCCGGACGGCCCGTTGATTTTCCCGTCCCAGCTCACCGCTCCCGACAACGGCTGGTTCGCGTCGTCCGAACCGGGCGCCGCGTCCCGCAAAGCGTTGATGAAGTCTTTGTATTTTTCCAGCGCGCTGGTCTCAAATTTCAGGTCCATCGTTGAATCTCGCGGCTTCAACAATCCGGAAATGCTCCCGTGAGTAGACGGCGTTTGAAACGTTCCGGACACCACTGTGAACAAATTCGTGTCGTAGCGGTACAGGAATTGCCAGTCTCCCGAAACCGGCTCGTGCCCCGGCGCGGGATCTTCCGGTGGCATCCATTGCATTTTCGCGGAAATTCCAAAATGCTCGAAAGCGCCGGTCCATACTTCC
Source organism: uncultured Acidobacteriota bacterium (assembly GCA_963819625.1). Taxonomy (GTDB): domain Bacteria; phylum Acidobacteriota; class Terriglobia; order Acidiferrales; family UBA7541; genus Acidiferrum. The sequence goes on along the minus strand of CAWFWY010000011.1, from coordinate 317,174 downwards.
TGGGTATCGGCAGTCAGGATCGTGTCCCAGTGCAGTTCGTCGACCGGAAATCCGCGGTGCTCGATGTCCGGAAGCAGCGCCGCCAGTCGGACGCCCTCTACGTGGTTTTCAGCGTGAAATTGCAACCCGGCAAATTTCAGTGTTACGCGGCCTTTCACCGTGCCGCCCAGCGCCCCCGCATAAAAGTCGGGAACCACCAGCCCATCATTATTAATCTGAACGCTACCGTGGCTGGTCAGACCCTTGGCATGGAAATCGTCATAAGGCAGTGCGATGTCGCGTCCCGAATAACTTCCCGTTCCGTGAAATTGCCCGCCCGCCAGCGTTCCCTCCCCGCGAAAATCGGCTCGGCCGGTGGGCACCAGCGGCTGCCGAAACGTTTCGCGCAGGTCAACCAGTTCCAGCCACCCGCGGTACTTCATGCTCCACCGCGGATCGGCGAAATTCGTCATTTCCGCCTGGGCATCCACGTGAGAATGTGCCGCGCGGAACACTCCTTGCTCCAGCGTAAAGCCGTCGCGCGAAACCGAAAATTTCGCCGCCACACTCACCGGCACAGGCAGAAATCGCTTGGCCACAAATCGAATGTTTTGCCAGTCCAGATTTCCCACGTACACCAAGTGATCCAGCGGCCCGCCGGCATCCAGCGCCAGCCGCAGGTTGTCGCCCTCCACCTCCAGCGGTGACTTTACGTCGTTGTACAGCATCCAGCCGTTTTCCAGTTTCACGTGCCGGATATGCAAGTCCAGCAGCGTTTGTCCCAGCGGCTTGGCCGACCGCGGCCGTCGCGGACTCGGCACATTCGACGCTCCGTTTTTCCCCACTCGAATATCGATGCGCGGCTGCTTCACCACCAGCGAGTCCAGCGAAACTTTCCGCCCCCAGAAAGAATCAATCCTCAATCCGGCTTGCACTTCCTCGGTTGAAAACAACGGCTCCGTTCCCGCCGGTTCCAGTCCATGAACTTCCAGCCCCTTCAACGTGGCTCGCAACGAAAGCCAATGGATCGAAATAGTCCGCAATTCCACTCGCCCGCCGGTCAATGCTTCCAGTCGCCGCACCACCGCGCGCCGAATCAATGGGTTTCCCAGCCCGCTTCCGAAAAAAAATACCCCCGCTGCAACTACCAGAAAAACGGTCACCGCCAAAACCCACGCCACGTGGCGCAACCAGCGAAGTTTTTTTCTCCGGCTGGCCTGCGTCATTTCGTTCCTTCTTCCAGCAAACGCTCCACATGGATTCGCGCGCGGCTTTCCTTCAGCCACTCGTCCGCTTGTTTGTCGATGCTCTGCTGTATCAACGCTTCCTGAATGACGTCGCGAGACGCTTCCAATGAAGGAGGCTCCTGCCCGCGCGCCTTGGCCCTCGGCAATACTGCCGTTTTGTAAAATTCCTCGATGGCCTTGGCATCCACCTGCACCGCCGGCCGAAACCGCGATTCCAGGTAATTGGTCAGGTACAGCTGCGTGGCGATTTTGTCGCGCACTTCCGCATTGCTCAAACCGCTTTGCTTCTTTCGCTCTTCGTATTCCTGCGCTGAAGAAAAGGATTTCTTCAGTGTGGCCAGCGACTGCTCGATTTCAGCGTCAGAAGGATGAGGAAATCGCGACGCATCCGCTTCGTTCTGCACCACCCACTGGTCGATCAGCCGATCCAGCAGTTTCGATTCGTCTTCCGATTTTCCGTCCACCAGTTTTTGGTAGCGCCCCAGTTGCTGCACATCGCTCAGCAGAATGATGTCGTTCTCTATCCGCGCCGCGACGCGATCGATTACCTCCTGCGCAGCCGCGCCCCCCGCACCAATCGCAGTCGCAATCATCGTCACCGCAAAAAATTGCGTGAAAACGCAGGCCAGCGCCCGCGCTCTGGCAAAAAATGGCCGCCCGCGCATCAGAAACTCGACCCCAGGTTGAAAAATATCTGAAAGCCCGGCAGCCGGCTGGCCTTATGGCACGTCGGAATCGCCCCGGTCAGGTCCGTGCAAGGCACCACAAAATAAGGCCGGTTGATTTGGTATCCCAAGTCCACTCGAATCGGCCCCACCGGCGTCCCGTACCGTATTCCAAATCCAATCGTGTGCGCGAAATAATTCAGCTCGTTGTCGCAGTGCGTCAGGCAGGTCGCATTGGCCGGATCGCTGGTATCGAACGTCGGCTTGGGCATCGACGTTCGAAAGGTGATGCGGCTCACCCGGCTGAAAACGTTCCCGCCATCGTAAAAAATCGCTCCGCCCAACGAAGTCCCGAAATAAGGCAAGCGCATTGGAAAACGAAATTCCTGGTTCAACACCAGCAATGCCTGCCCGCCCACAGGAAATCCCGTCAGCGCGTCACGCGGCCCAGCCTGGTTTAGCGCGAACCCACGCAGCGATGTCCCCCCGCCGGCAAAAAAACGCTCCGGCAGCGGTATCACGGTCGGCAACGGCGGTGTCGTTGGCGGAGGAAACGTCAAGGAAACTGTGTCGCGGTACGGAACCAGCGCGCCAAAGCGAATCGAGCGCGCAAAACTGAATCGCCGCTTGACCGGATAGTAGGTGGAGTTCTGATAATAAAATCGCAGAAAGCTCGCGCTCGATCCGATGTACCCGTCCGCCACTCCAAAATCCGCGCTGTTAAAGCTTCCCCTAGTGGCTTCCGCGGGATTATCTCGTCGGTCCAGCACCCACGTCACCCCGAATTGCGACACCAGCGTCGGCTGCTGGAACAGCGGGATCGCCACGGGATTGATGGTGCCGTTGATGTTGGAAACCAGCACTTTCCGGAATACATAACGATAAAGAAGGGTGGTTCGCGGCGTAACCTGGTCCGTTAACTGGAGCGACCCCTCGTAACGCGTCGCCGTAAACGTATTGATGTCTTGTGTTTTTTCCGTGTACGCCGTCGCCTGAAAACTCAAGTCCTTGTGTCCGAGAGTATTCGGGTCGGAATACGCCAGCAGCGCGCGATCTTCAATCGTGCTGCCCCGCAATTTCAGCGACAGCGAATCGGCTCGCCCCGTCAGGTTCAGCTTGGAGATTTCCAGGATGCCGCGCGGCGCCGCTTGCACCTCGCCCGCCACCGGATTCGACGTGCTGGCCAGCCGCTGCACTTCGAATCCGCCGCCATACGCCAGCGTATATCTCTTGGCTTCCTCCACCAGCACTACCAGATCTTTGTCCCGGTCCGTGCCGGCGGGATTTTGCGGCTCAATCGTCACCCGGTTAAAAACTCCCAGGTTGTAAAGCCGCCGCTGCGATTCCACCACCTGCCCTTCGCGCAGCGGCGCGTCTGCTTTCACTTCCACTTCCCGTCGAATCACATTCAGGCGGGTATGTTCGTAGCCCGAATAGAGAATGCGCCGCACTTTGGTTTGCGGCCCTTCCTCGATGTGATATGTCAGTCGCACCGGTTCAGCCTGCGGAATACCCGTCGTGCCCTGGCCGGCTTTCTTGCGCCCTTCCCTTTCTTTTTCTTTCTCACCCGCTGTCTCGCCCGCACCGTTTGCGCTCTCCGCTTTCTTCTCGCCTTCGCCGCCCGCCTCCGGGGCAACTCGATCGGCTTTCGACGTAAACGTAGCCTCCGGGAATCCATCGTTGTAATACAAAGCCAGAATCACGTCGCGGTCGGTAGCCACGTTAAAATCCGAGTAAGGCTGCCCCGGCGTGGAAGCCAGGTCTCCCAGCAATTCATCCTTCGTGAAGGCGTGCACGCCATCCAGCGTCAACGCCGCTACCCGCGTTTGTTTCCCTTCCTGAATGTTGAATTGAATCGAAAGGTCGCCCTTCCTGCCCTTGTAGTCGTCAGCCACCACAGCATCCACTTTCGCATCCAGAAACCCGTTCGCCTGATACAAATTACGCATCGACTGCGCATCCGATTCCACCGTCCGACGGCTGAACCGTCCCGCAGATCCCAGCGCTCCGCGGAATATCTGCAATCTGCTGCGCAGCAGTTCCTCGCTGAAATAGTGATTGCCCGCCAGCCCGATGTTCACCAGTTTGTGCTTGTCTCCTCGCTTCACGTGATACGTGATGGTCTCCTCCGTCCCCTTCCAGCCCTGGGGGTTGGCGGGCGTCGCCGAAGTCTCCGTCGTGTAGTCCACACCCGAATCAAAATATCCTTCGCGCTCCAGTCGCTCTCGAATGTTGCGCTTGCCTTCCTCCAGCAGGTCCGCGTCCACCGCGCCTTCCTGGTAAACCGGCACCAGCCTCCGCAGTTCCCCTTTCGAAAATTTCGCCCCCACCACCGTCAGTTTCACTTTCGGTCCCTGCGTTACTTCCAGGTCCAGTGTCACCGTATTTTTTGCCGCGTCATACGCGCCTCGCCGCACTACCGCGTGAGCGATCAAGTTCCCCTTTTTCACCAGAAATTTTCGGATTCGATCCGTCCCGCTCTGCAGCCGCGCGGAAGTAACCTCGCGCCCCTCTTTCATCTTGAGCCGCTTCAGAATTTCCGCGTCCGGATATTCGGTCTCGTTCTTCACCTGCACGCTTCCTACTCGCGCGCGCGGCCCGGGCTTCACGTGAAAAATCACATCCATCTGGTGAGTATCCGGATAGGGCACGGTTTCGGCCCTGACCTCCGCGGTATACAACCCTTCCTGCCGCAGCGTTTCCCGCAACCGTTCCAGCGCTTCGTCCACCAGTTCTTTCCGGTACGTTTGACCCAGGTTGAGTTGCGTTGCCGCCGCCGCCGAAGCGTCGCTCGGCGGAGCTGTCAGCCCTTCGATCAGCACCTGGTTAAAAAACAGGTTCTCGCTCACCACAAAATCCAGGCGCACTCCGCCTTCCACCGGGGTGATCACTGCGCGCACATCCGCGTAGTCTCCGGTGCGGTAAAGCAACCGCAGGCTCTGCGCCACTTTCGCGCGCTCCAGCGGCTTTCCTGTTTCTACATTGACACCCTTGGCCGGCTCGCTCACCACCTTCCCGGCTTCGGTGAGAATTCGCGTCGCCACCACTACCGGAGCGGAATTGCCGGGTGCCTCTTTGGCGGGGCCGTCCGCTGGAATTTGCGCCTGCGCCGTCGCGGCTCCACTAAGGAGCGCGAGCGCCAAAATTCCTCGCAACCCATTCCCCCAGCACGATTTCATGTCCTATCGGTCTCAGACGAAGCGTAGCACAGCGGCGTTGCCTGTTCTGTCGTGTTTGGCGCTATCATCGCAGATGCGGGCCCTTTCGCGGAACCCGCCGGGGCCCCTAAAGTCGTGGACGATTTTCTTCAGGAAAAATATTCCAGGCAGATACTTTTTGCAGGCCTCGGCCTCCAGGGCCAGCAGCGCCTCCTCGCTTCCAGCGCCGTAATCGTTGGCTGCGGAGCCATTGGCGCAGCCTCCGCCAGCCTGCTGGTCCGCGCCGGCGTCGGCCGCATTCGAATTCTCGATCGCGATTTTGTCGAGCCCTCCAATCTCCAGCGCCAGACTCTTTTTGACGAGTCCGATGCCCGCGATGCCCTCCCCAAAGCCGTCGCTGCGGAGCGCAAACTCAAATCCATCAATTCCACCGTCTCCGTAGAAGGCCTCGTCGCCGATCTCAATCCTAAAAACGCCGCCGATTTGCTCCAAGGCTTCGACATCATTCTCGACGGCGCCGACAATTTCGAAACCCGCTTTCTGGTCAACGATTTTGCCGTCCAATCCGGCGGCCCGTGGATTTACGCCGCAGCCGTCGCCGCCTACGGCCTGACTATGACCGTCCTTCCCGGCGACACCGCCTGCCTCGCGTGTCTCCTCAGCGACCCCAGCGCGGGCATGGAGGAAACCTGCGACACCATCGGCGTCCTCGGCCCGGTCGTCAATCTCATCGCCTCCCTGCAAGCCACCGAAGCGATCAAGCTGCTTTCCGGCAAACGCGACGCTCTCCATCGCCGCCTCATCTCCTGTAACGTCTGGACCGGCCATTTTCAATCCGTGCAGGTCCAGCGCAACACTCAGTGCCGGGCCTGCATTCAGAAAGACTTCACCTATCTGCATGGCCAGGCCCAGCCTCACATCACCATGTGCGGCCGAGATTCCGTGCAGATTCACGAACACCATCGCGCCCTCGACCTCGCCGCTTTACGGCAACGCCTCACCCGCACCATCCCCGAAGTTCGCCACAACGACTTCCTCCTCCGTTTTCGCGTTGCTCCCTATGAAATGACCGTTTTCGCAGACGGCCGCGCCATCCTGAAAGGCACCACCGACCCCGCCATCGCCCGCTCCCTCTACGCCCGCTACATCGGCGCCTAAGACGCCACACCAAAAAAGTCACCGTCATCTCCATTCGGGTGCCCCACCCGTCGGGTTTACGTGTGGGTTTGTGACTGTGCGAGCAACCCAGTTGTCCATGGCAAACGCTGCACCCAATCGCTATTCGCATCCCACTCCCTGCCACAAATACCGCCCATCAGAACTTTTAATCCCAGAATTCTTGACACAGCAAAACTGTAACGTTAGTTTCAATTAGGGAATTGTCCGCCGGGGTAGGCTGTTCGGGGTGTTTTCCAGTATTTCGCAGGCCTGACATTAGAGCCTGCTTACCTCTGTCCTCCGGCACAGTCCTACATCTGAGGGGGTTCCGATGCGAAGTGCGTCCAGGTTTGCGCTCGTAGTGTTGTTGTTCAGCCTTTTTACCGGCCGTGCCTTCGGCCAAGGCGGTGCCACCGGAGCCATCAGCGGCGTCGTCGTCGATAGCACCGGCGCCAGCATCGCCGACGCCGAAGTACAGATCATCGACAGCCGTACCGATCAACTGGCTCGCAAGTTGTCCTCCGGCTCCGACGGTGCGTTCGCCGCTACGCTGTTGCCTCCGGGCGCCTACTACGTGGTAACCAACAAATCCGGCTTTTCACAAGCCCGCGCCGACGGCATCGAGGTGCGCGTCACGGAAACCACCCGCGTCACCATCACTCTGAAACCCGGTGAAGTCAGCGAGCGGGTTGAGATTTCCGCTCAGGTCACTAACGTCGAGACCACCAACGCCACTACCGGCGAATCCATCGGCACCGCGACGGTCCGCGAACTTCCTCTGGCCACCCAGAACTACCAGCAGTTGTTGTCGCTCTCTTCCGGCACCAGCAGCGAGCTCAACGCTTCCGCCCAACTCGGCCGCGGAAACGTGCGCATCATCGTCAACGGCCAGCGCGAAGACAACAACAACTACTTGATCGAAGGCATCAGCTCCACCGATTACAACGTCTCGCAATCCACCAACGTCCCGCTTCCCAATCCCGACGTCATTCAGGAATTCAAAGTCCAAACCTCCCTCTATGACGCCAGCCAGGGCCGCAACGGTGGCGGCAACGTCAACGCTATTTTGCGTTCCGGCTCCAAGGGACTCCACGGTGACGTCTACGAATATTTTAGAAACGACGTGTTGAACGCCAACGAATATTTCCTGAACGCCGTCGGCGCGCCCCGTCCCCCCGTAAAGCAGAACATCTTCGGCGCCAGCGTGGGTGGCCCGGTCGGAACAGAAAAATTCGGTTTCTTCTTTGTAAACTACCAGGGCACTCGCCAGCGCAGCGCCCTCTCTCCCGGCACGCAAATCAATAACCCAGCTCTCCCGATTTTGCCGACGGACCGTTCTGCCGGGAATCTCGCTGCCGTCTTCAGCACTCCCGCCACCGCTCCAACCGTGGCGAATCCCGGCGGTTGCCCCGCCGTTCCCATTGCCGTCGACCCCGTAATCCAGTCCCTCTTGAATTTCCAGAGCAATCAGTTCGGTGATCCCAACGGATTCTTGTTTCCCGGGGTTGGCAATCCTGCCGATGCCGGCGTCGTGGTGGATCCCGATACCTGCTCCGTCAGCTTGAATACCGCACCGTTCATCATCAGCCGCCCCGGCAAATACACCGAAGACCAGTTCACCACTAATTGGGACCGCGAATTCCGCGGCGGTCAGGACAAACTTTCCGCCCGCTTCTTTTTCTCCGATGCCGAATCCTTCTTGCCTTTCGGCGCAGGAGGTTTGCAGGCTTCCCTCGGCGGCACTTTGGCCAGCAGCATCAGCGCCGCGGACTTGAACTTCCCCTTCGACCTTCCCGTGCACGGCAGATTTTTCAGCGTGGCCGAAACCCATTTGTTTTCGCCCGCCCTCGTCAACGAATTCCGCTTCGGCTACGTGCGCATCAATTACAGTCTCTTGAATATCGCCCCGGTCACCGCCGACGATCTGGGCATCGACCGCCCCACCAATAACATCACCGATTCCATTTACAAATTTACTCAGTTTGGCTCCGCCGGTTTTCAATTTGGCCCCACGCCGCCCGCCGATCAATTTCAGACCCAGAACAATTACAATTTTCTCGATACCGTCAGCTGGGTCAGGGGCGCGCATATCTTCCGTTTCGGCGGGGAATACACACGCATCAATCTCGACAAGCTTTTCCCTCAAGTTTTTAACGGCCAATTGTTTTTCTTCAATTCGCCCGGTTCTCCGTCCACGGCCACCTTGCCCAGTGTCGGCGGCCTGACCGATTTTCAGAAAGTTCTGGAAGGCGCGCCCGACGGCAGCTTCGGCGGCGGCGGCGTTTTCAACCACCATTACCGCACCAACGACTTCGCCGTCTTCGCGCAGGACGATTGGAAAATTCGTCCCGACCTCACTCTAAACCTTGGCTTGCGCCTCGAAGAACTGGGCGCCTTCCGCGATGGCGCCTGCCACATCGGAAACATCGACCAGGATTTGGCCGCCAACGGCCAATACCCCTTCATCTACGGCGGATGCGTGAAAAAACTGAATCTTCCGGGGCTGGACCCCACCGGAAGCGACACCACCTACAAGAACAACTACACCTCCGGATGGGGACCGCGCATCGGTCTGGCCTATGACCTCTTTGGCCATCACAACACCACCATTCGCTCCGGCTACGGCATCTACTACGTGCGTGAAGACGTAGGAACCGCCGATCAGCTCTCTTTCCAGGGCCCCTTTCTGCCGATCGCTTTTGGTCCCGGTCAGGCTGGATGTCTGGGCTCCTTTTTCTCATCTACGCCGCTGCCCGGTTGCCCGGATCCGAATGGCAACGCTCTACCTCCCGCCGGGACGCTCGATCCAAATTTCGTTCCTTGCCTCGGAGCTTTCCAGGGTTTCTCAGGACCCACCAGCGGCGCGCCCGACTACGCCTGTAGCGGAACTGGTCCGGGACTTATACCTTCTCAATTCCTTTTCGGCCTGGTCGTTCCCAGAAAATTCGTCGCGCCCAATACTCAACAGTGGAACCTCACCATTCAGCGCTCACTGGGACACGATTGGGTTCTCGAAGTAGGTTACATCGGTACTCACGCCGTGCACTTGCGCGAAACCCGCACCTTCGGCGCACAGCTTGCCACCGCCGATCATCCGCTCACGGTCGTCGCCCAGGATGGCACGCCCTACACCATTACCGAAAGCACCGTGGCCAACGGCCCGGCGCGCTCGCCCAATCCGGGCATCAACTTCTACAACGGCATGCAGATTTTTGCCGACGACGCCTACTCTCATTATCATTCTCTGCAGGCCACTGCCTCTCGCCGTTGGGGCGCTGGATACTTTCAGGCTGCCTACACTTTTTCGCGTTCCACCGATGCCACTTCCAGCGGCAATACCGCGTTGAATACCGCATTCAACAATGAAGTCACCCTGGACGATTCACGCGGGCTGTCCGACTTTGACCGCACTCACCGCTTTGTCGTCAGCTATCGCTACGAGCTTCCATTTTTCAAGGATGCCGAAGGGTGGAAGCGCGCGGCTCTCAGCGGATGGGCTCTCAGCGGCATCACCATCTTCCAGTCGGGCACGCCGTTCTCGGTTCTCGACGGCTCCGCAGGCAGCGCCTACATTGGCGGCGGATTGGGCTCTCCCACTTCGGGCGCCCAGCTGGTGGACGGCGGCACCATCAACGCCGGCAACACCCACGGAGACATTCATTCCCGTGTGGACAATGGCTATCTCAATATCGACAACTTCACTTTTGCGCCGCCCGCCGATCCTGCCGGCTGCGCACTCGATGCCGACGCCTGCACCACCGCTTTCGGCAACCTCGGCCGCAACATTTATCGCGGGCCGTTCCAGCAAAATTGGGACTTCTCCCTGCTCAAGAATTTCCGTATCACCGAGCGCCAGCAGCTGCGCTTCACTACGGATTTCTTCAACATCTGGAATCACGCCAACTTTGCCAACCCGACCTTCACCGACATTTCCAACCCGGCGTTCGGCAAAATTTTTTCCACCGTGGGTACGCCCCGGCTGATCCAGTTCTCCCTGCGCTACGCCTTCTAGTCAGTCGCAGCGAAAAAAACGTATCGAACCATACGCAGTCGAAATCATGTGAGACAAAATCGGGTGCCCCATGTGCCGCAGTCGCACATGGGGATTTTCTCGATCATCGAAAACCAAACGAAAAGTTGAGAACATCCATGTCCACCCGCATCAAACTGCTCGAACGCGACGCCGTCACTTCCGAAGCCGCCGCCATCTATGACGCCCTCCTCGCCCAACGCGGCGTCGTCCCCAACATGTTCAAAGCCCTGGCCTACTCGCCCGACGTTGCCAAGGGCGTAGCCGGTTTCTTAAAGCCGCTGCTCAGCGACGGCCCGCTCCCCGGCTGGTACAAAGAACTCGTCGCCGTGCGCATCTCCATCCTCTGCCAATCCGAATACGCCATCCGCGCTCACACCATCTCCGCCCAAAAAAAAGGCGCCTCCGAAGCGCAGCTCGCCGGCATCCATGACTTTGAATCCGGCCCCTACACCGAAACCGAAAAGCTGGGTTTTCGCCTCGCCGATCGCCTGCACCGCGGAGCATCCGCCATCGACGACGCTTTCTACCAGCAGCTCCAGCAAGTCTTCGCCCCCGCCGCCATCGTCGAATTATTTCTCACCGCCGCGGCCTTCGAAATGTTCCCTCGCTTCATCGACGGCTTGCGTATTCCCGTCACTCCGCCGCCGGCCGCGAAGTGATAAACTTCCTCACGGAACCCCCGACCCCATGCGTCCACTTGCAACGCGCGTTTCTCAACTGACCGGCGAAGGTGCCCTCGCCGTCTTCTCCCGCGCCAAAGAACTCGAGCGCGAAGGTCGCTCGATCATCCACCTCGAGCTTGGCGAGCCCGATTTTCATCCCGCCGCTCCAGTCGTCGATGCCTTGCGCGATGCCGTCGCCGCAGGCCGCGACCGCTACGTCTCCACCCGCGGCATTCCCGCCCTGCGCGAAGCCATCGCCACATATTTGCAGCGGCACTCGCCGCTTGCGAGTTTCCAGCGAAGAAGTCCTCGTCGCGCCCGGCTGCAAGATGGCTCTCTCTCTCGCCATGATGGCCCTCATCGAGCCCGGCGACGAAGTTCTCTATCCCGATCCCGGCTTCCCGATCTATCCTTCGTTCACCCGCGGCCTGGGCGCAAAAGCCGTCCCCTTTGGCCTCGAAGAGAAAAACAAGTTTCAGCCCGACCTTCCGCGAAATCGCCGCAAAAATCACCCCGCGCACCAGCGTGCTGATTTTCAATTCGCCCAACAATCCCACTGGCACTGTCTTCAGCAACGCAGACTCTGGAGCAGCTCGCCGCCCTCGCGCATCAAACACGATCTGTGGGTCGTCGCCGACGAAATCTACGCCCGCATCCTCTTCAACGGCGAATTTCAATCCATCCGGGCGCTCCCCGGCCTGGCCGAACGCACGGTAATCATCGACGGCTTCTCAAAAGTCTTTGCCATGACCGGCTGGCGCCTCGGCTATGCCGTCGCTCCCAAACACGTCGATCGACGCCATGGACATGCTGGTCCTCAACACCTTCACCTGCGTCGCCGAATTTACCCAAGTCGCCGCCATCGAAGCGCTGCGCGATTCCACCAACGCCGTCGACGCCATGGTCGCCGAATACCGCAAGCGTCGCGACCTCTTCGTCGACTCGCCTCAATCGCATTCCCGGTTTCCGCTGCCAGTCACCCGACGGCTCCTTCTACGCCTGGGTCAACGTCGAAGACACTGGCCTGTCCCGCCGAAGAAGTAGCCCGCATTGCTCCTCGAAGAAGCTGGCGTCGCTGGAATCGCCGGTGCGTGCGTTCGGTCGCCGCCGGAAAGAATTATCTTCGTTTCTCGCTTGTCAGCGCTCGTCAACCTACTCGAAGAAGCTCTAGTGCGCATCGAACGCGTCTCAACGCGCTGGCGCGCCGCCGGTACGAACGCTAGTGCTCCGTCTAGCAAAAGCGTCCGCAGTTTCGAAGGGAAATTACAGAATGAAACATTTGATTCACTTGGCAATATCCGTCGGCCTCCTACTCGCCATCGCGCCGTCGTCAGACGCCCAGGCCAAACCCGCCGCCTCCCCATCCGATATCGCCAAGCTCTACGACCGCCTGCTCCCGCAGATCGACAAAATCCCCATCTACGACAATCACTCCCACGCCACTTTTCCCGACGACTCCGACATGGACGCCCAGGCCGCTCCTCCCGGTGAAAGCAGCGTCATGCGTCTCCGCGAAGACAATCCCGAATTTGTCGCCGCTGCCAAATCCCTTGTTCGGCTATCCCTACAACGATTTTTCACCCGAACACGCCAAATGGCTCATCGACAAAAAGAAAGCCGCCGAAGCCTCCGGCAGCACCGCCTACTGGGACGGCATCCTCGACAAACTCAACATCGAAACCTGCCTCGCCAATCGCGTAGCCCTCGCTCCCTATCTCGATCCCCGGCGTTTCCACTGGGTCTTCTTTGTCGACTCCTTCCTTTTCCCTTTCGACAACCACGACCAGACCGGGAAAAATGGCGACCTGGGCGTGTACATTCCCCTCCAGGAAAAAGTTCTCGCAGCGTTACGAAAAGCAGGAAAACATCTCCGCCATTCCCGCCGATCTCGCCGGCTACGAATCCTTCGTCCGCCAGACCCTCGCCGACAATCAGAAAAAAGGCGCCGTGGCCATGAAGTTTGAAGTCGCTTACTTCCGCTCCCTCTATTTCTCGCGATCCACCGCGCGAAAAGGCCGAAGCCATCTACGCGAAATATCACTCCGGCGGCGTTCCCTCCGAAGAGGAATACCGCACGTTTCAGGACTACATCTTCCGCGTGCTCATCGATCAAGCCGGCAAACTCAATCTCCCCGTCCACTTCCACAGCGCCGTCGGCATCGGCGACTATTTCAGCCTGCGCAACGGTAATCCTCTGAATCTCGAAAACGTTCTCCGCGATCCGCGCTACAAAAACGTCAACTTCGTCCTGATCCACGGCGGCTATCCCCACACTCTGGAAATGATCTGGCTCACTGCCGCCAAAAACGTCTACACCGACTCCTCGCTCATGGGCTATTACGTCTATCCCTCCGAGCTCAAAAACATTTTGAAGCAATGGATCTCGCTCTATCCCGAAAAAATGATGTTCGGCTCCGACGCTTTCCCCTTCAATGACGCCGTCGGTGCCGAAGAAACTTTCTGGCTCGCTGTCCGTTCCGCCCGCACCGCCGTCGCCGAAGCCTTGGCCGAACTCGTCGCTGAAAACGCCATCACCGAGCCCAAAGCCCTCGAGCTTGCCCGCATGTACCTGCACGACAACGCCGCTAATCTCTACGGAGCCAACAAATAAAATGTCTACCCCCGAGCTGAAATACACTGCCTGGAAAGACGTCGAGCGCGAACACCTCAATCCCCAGATCGACCGCGAAATGGTCGTCGGCGACAAAATCATGCTCGCCCGCGTGCTCATGAAAAAAGGCGCGCACGTCCCGCTCCACCATCATCACAACGAACAAGTCACCTACATCCTCGAAGGCGCCCTCAAGTTCAACGTCGGCGGCAAGGAAATCGTCGTGCGCGCCGGCGAAGTTCTGTGCATTCCCCCCAACATGCCCCACGAAGCCTGGGCCCAGGAAGACACCATCGACCTCGACGTGTTCGCCCCGCCGCGCGAAGATTGGCTCAACAAAACCGATGACTATCTCCGGCACGGCCGCTAACCCCCGGCAGCGTTTCTCGGCCTTTCTCGAAAGGGACCCGGCGCAGCTGTTCAGCCGCTTCTGAGCGCGTTTAAACCGTAGACAAACGCCCACAGTGTTGTTTAACGTAGCGTAGTGGTCTGATTCCAGGCGTGGGATCAGCCCTCAAGGGGAGATCATGAAGAGGCTGCTAATTCTTGCACTATTGCTGTTTATCGGCGCCAGCACCCTCCAGGCGCAGCAAACAATTTCTGCCGGCCTGCCGTCGGCCAATGTGGCCGCCGATTTCAACACTACTTCCGCTGCGCGCGTTCCTCTCATCAAGCCATTTCCCCAGGCCGCGCCGCTGTTCGTATCGGACGCTCTCGATCCCGCGTCCCCTGCGGCACCCGCCGTGGTAGAAACCGCGCTCAGCCTTCCGATGGAAGCCGGCGATCCCGCCATCGCCGAGCCCGCAGCCGCGCCGCAACCCAAGCCCAGGTTTATCTATAGCGACCGCGACGATTACCGCTTTCAGCTTGGCCTGGGTGTATCCTTCGAACGCTTCCGCTCTTCCATCTACAGCGCCAGCGCCGTTGGCACCAACACCAGCCTTTCTTATTTTCTGAACGATTGGTTCGGGGTGGAAGGCAACGTCTCCACCTTCTTCGCCCCGTCCATCTGGAACGGCGAGCACATCAAGCTGGTCAACTATGGCGCAGGACCGCGAATCGCCTGGCGCCGTCCTCGCTGGGAACCTTGGGTTCACGGCTTGGTTGGCGGCGCCCACGCCCTTCCGCAAACCGCGGGACACAGCCAGAATGGATTCTCCGTACAACTTGGCGGCGGCGCGGACTATCGCTTTCTGCCGCGCCTCTCTCTCCGGCTCGAGCTTAACTATGTCCGTACCCGGCTCTTCGGCCAATGGCAGAACAATGGCGAGGCCGCTGCCGGTCTGGTCTTCCACTTCTAACCTGACGATTTGATTTGCAAGTGAACCGTCTGATTTACGGGTGAATCGTCGCGGGTATCGGCTGGCCCATGGCCTTGGCATATTCCGCCGCAAACAGCGGGCTCGAAGGAAACTCCTCACTCAATTCATGCAACAGTCTCTGCGCCAGCACATTCTGTTTTTCGCGGCGTGCCGCCAGCGCCAGCATGATTTTCGCAAACGGTCTCAAATAGCGCCCGCTGTCCGCCGACTTTCCCAGTTGCTGCATTCCCAGTTTCTTGTCTCCATGCACCCCGCCAAATGTCAGCAGGAAACGCATCCCGCCAGACAGGCTCCCGATAATATAATTCGCCGAGCCCAGCGCCACGTACGCATCGTCCGCATCCGGCCTTTGTTGCAACAATAGCTTCGCGTACTCGTTGGCCTGTTTCAGCAGCTTCAGCGCGTCCAGCCGTTCCTTGCGCAGGATCATGTCCGCATCGGACTCCATCCCGGCCGCCAGCGTCAGCGCGAACAGCGCCTCCTGGTCTTTGGGATTTTCTTTCAGGCGCTGATTCGCCAGCACTCTGGTCTTTCCCAGCGCATCCTGAAATTTGCTCATTTGCACCGCATCCGGTTTGCCGTCGATCCCGTTCAAGAATTTCTTTTCATTCAGGAAGAAATCGCTGGTCAATACTCCCTGGCGGTAAAATTCCTCGAACAGGTAACTGGCTGCGATGGCCACCTCGCCGAATGGCTGATCCGGGTGCTGCGCTTCCCAATCCGAAAACTTTTCGCGCGCTCCCGTAAAATTTTGCGCGTAAAGCGCGTGGAAACCCTCGGTCAGTTCCGGAATCGGTGTAAACGCCGGGGTGCTCTCATCGCCGCCCATGTTTTCTTCGCCGTGGATGGCCCCAGCGAGGCATGCCGCCAGCAGCATTGGCAACAGAAAATAGCGCCGCATGAATGGTGTGGTCCTGCCGCTCATAGTGGTCTTTAGTATCGCCAGTATCGCCCTAGAACAAGCCGGGCAAGAATCGCGGCTTTCCCGCCATAGCCGATCGGTAATCCGGGTCGGCGAACAACACGCGCTCCTCCGTCGACAGCCTTTGTGCCAGTACCGCAATATGCGCCAGCGAACCGGCCAGCGCGGTGATCCACGCCGTGTGAATCAGCGGCAGCGCCAGCATTTCCGCAAACACCGCTGCGTAGTTAGGATGCCGAACGAAGCGAAAAGGTCCCGATACAATCACGCCCAGCCGCGTGGAATCCATCACCTGCACGTTCCAGTGCTCGCCCAGCGTCCGAATCACCCACCAGCGCACCGCATTTGCCGCCAGGAACACCGCGAACGACACCGCCGCAAGAATGGGAATAAATGGCCGGTGCAGGAAAACCACTTCAACAGCCGCGCCCACCAGCACTGCCGTGTGCAGCGCCACCATCCAGCCAAAGCGCGGCTCGGTCACCTTGGAAGCCCCGCGCGCGATCATGCTTTGCTGGTGCCGCCGCGAAATCTGCAGTTCTACGATCCGCAGCGCCGCCACCGCCACCAGCAGCGCCAGAAACGCGATGACCGTTATGTCCATTGCAGCAACAAAAATTCCGCGCTAAATCCCGGCCCAAAAGCCGCCAGCAGCGCGTGTTCGCCTGCTTTCAGCGGCCGCTTCTCCAGCCATTCCTGCAGAATAAATAAAATCGTCGCACTCGAAAGGTTTCCCACGTTTGCCAGAATGTCCCAGGAAGGCTGCGTCTGGCAGGTGGTCAGCCCCAGCTGCGTTTCCACGTTGCCCAGCAGCCGCGCCCCGCCCGGATGCAGGATCCATCCCTTGATGTCGTCGCGCTTCTTCCCGCAGCGCTCCAGAAATCCATCCACCAGCTCGTTGATTTTCGCGCCGATCATTTCCGGCACGTCCTTGGCCAGCAAAATGTGAAATCCCGAATCGCGCAAATCGAATCCCATGGCGCCCAGCGAATCCGGAAACGTATATGTTTCCGAAACCAGGATCTTCGGCCCGCGCGCCGCCGATTTTCCGCTCACCACTACCGCCGCCGCACCGTCCCCGAACAAAATCGAAGAAATCAGGTTGGCCTGCGAAATATCCTTGCGCTGAAAAGTCAGCGAAGGCAGTTCCACCGCGATGATCAGCACGTTCCCGCCGGGTTCCGCCTTCAGGTAATCCGCCGCGCGCCCCAGCGCCATCGCGCCCGCCGCACATCCCAGCTCCGTGAACGGCATGCGCCGCACATTCGCCCGGAAGCCCATCAGGTGAATCAGGTGCGCGTCCAGCGACGGAATCATGAAGCCCGTGCACGACACGGTGATAATCAGGTCGATGTCAGTAGGCTTTAACCCGGCGCGCTCCAGGCATTTCTCCGCCGCCTCGCGCCCCAGCTTAATGGCATGCTCCATGTACTCTTCGTTGGTCTTGGAAAGCGCCCGCGGCTCAACCGTATATTCGATGGGGAAAATCGCGTGCCGCTTGTGGACCCGCGCGTTGTCCACAATGCTCATCATCGCTTCCAGCTTCCGCTCGGGAATGTCAAACACCCGGCCCATGTAATACTTCACGTCATCGCGCGTAATGGTGTGCGGCGGCAGAGCTGTCGCGCTCGCGGCAATCACGCTGTGCCCGGATAAAGCCCGCTTTTCTGTCCCGTTGTCGCTCAAAAGGTCCCCTGTAGGCCTGTAACCACTAGTGTGGCACGTTTTGTGACACTTTTCCCGTGTCCATAGAACACAGTTCTGTCAGATGCATCGTTTCAGTGGCGTGAGTTGCAAGCGGTAGACTCTACCGCATTCTCGCCAAAAATGGCTGCATTTTCTGTTTTTTCTACGGTAGGTGTTCTCGCCGCCAAAAATGTTGGCTGGCCAACAATTAACCCTCAAAGAGGGGGGTGCCGCATCACTTTGTGCTTTTCTACGGGTGCGGTTTTTGACTCTGGTTCTTTACGTTTTCGCTCTTGAATTTTGGTTTGCTCCGCTGCTCTTGGCAACAGCATCAACCATCGGCAGGTGAAGCGCCCCGTCCGCATTCGTGTTTCGCCCTTGCGGTGTATGTTTCAGGCTACCGCCTGCTTGCGATTTATTCGTGCCGGATTTGTTCTAAGTCGCGAAGAGGGCGCCACGCACCCCACCACAGAAAGCGTCATGTAGAGAGCAGCAATCAAACCAGCCATCGCGAGCACGATTAGAATTTTCCTATCGGCTCCCCGTAGGCATGCCATGGCTGCCCGTCAACGAAGCGAAAGACCAGACAGCAGGCGGCCACGAACGAAATGACAGAATAGACGGCGCGCCTGCGCCACAAACATAGTCGAATCAATGCGTTCGACTTTACTACCTCCCAGTCTTCGTCGTCAGATTGGGTTTGGCCGCCAATCGTTCCCAGGGTCGGTGGCAACATGTGAGCCGTCCTACTACCGATGCCGCGTTGCTGATAAACGATCGCGACAGGGGAGTATCCCTTTATCGACTACAGCCAGCTCTCAGCTCTCTTGGCTAGCCCGAATCTCCTGCCACCGCCGCGGCCTGCGATTCTGTTGCAACACTTTCTTCCGCAACCGGATCGACTTGGGCGTCACTTCCACAAACTCATCATCCGCAATAAATTCAATCGCCTGCTCCAGGCTCAACTCGCGGTGCGGAATCAACCGAATCGCTTCATCCGCGCTGGATGAACGCATATTCGTCTGCTTCTTTTCCTTAGTGACGTTCACATCCATGTCCTGCTCGCGCGAATTCTCGCCCACGATCATGCCTTCATACACATCGATAGCCGGCCCGATAAACAGTTCCCCGCGCTCCTGAATATTCCACAGCGCAAACGCCGTCGATGGACCGCTGCGATCCGCCACCAACGCTCCCGTCGGACGCAGCGCCATCTCGCCGGCATAATCCGTCCACCCCTCAAAAATAGAGTGAATCAGCGCTGTCCCGCGCGTATCTGTCAAAAGCTGGCTGCGCAACCCGATCAGCCCGCGCGAAGGAATCTTGAAATCCATGCGCACGCGCCCGGAGCCGTGATTGCTCATCTTCAGCATTTCGCCGCGCCGGCTGCCAATCGTTTCCATGATGATGCCGATAAAATTTTCCGGAACGTCGATCACCAGCCGCTCCAGCGGCTCCATTTTCTTGCCGTTATCGTTGCGCACCACAATCTCCGGCTTGCCCACCATCAGCTCAAAGCCCTCGCGCCGCATGGTCTCGATCAAAATCGCCAGTTGCAGTTCCCCGCGCCCCAGCACCCGGAAAGATTCCGGCGTCTCGGTATCCTCCACGCGAATGGAAACGTTGGTCAGCAGTTCTTTCTGCAATCGGTCGCGCAAATCGCGGGAAGTCAGGTAACTGCCGTCTTTGCCCGAAAGCGGGCTGCTGTTCACCGTAAATATCATCGCCAGCGTGGGCTCATCAATCAGCAGCGGCTCCAGAGGTGCAGGCGCCGCCAGGTCCGTAATGCTCTCGCCAATCTGAATGCCTTCCACTCCGGCAATCGCCACCAGGTCGCCTGCGGCGACGCTGTCCGCCTCGTCGCGCTCCAGCCCGCGAAACGTATACAGCTTGGTGATGCGCGTGGAGATCAGCTTTCCGTCCAGCTTGAAAATCCCTACATCTTCGCCGCGCTTCAGCGTCCCGTTAAAAACGCGCCCAATCGCAATCCGCCCCAGAAACTCGCTGTAATCCAGGTTCATCACCTGAATCTGCAGCACGCCTTCGGAGTCGCCCGGCGGAGACGGAATCGACTTCACAATGGTCTCAAACAGCGGCAGCAAATCCTTGGAATCGTCGCCGATCTTGCGGTGCGCCACTCCATCGCGCGCGTTGGTGTAAATCACCGGAAAATCCAGCTGGTCCTCGGTCGCGTCCAGGTCGATAAACAGGTCGTAAATCTCGTCCAGCACTTCCTTGGCGCGCGCGTCCACCCGATCGATTTTATTCAGCACGATCACCGGCGGCAGCTTGGCGGCCAGCGCCTTCTGCAAAACGTAGCGTGTTTGCGGCAAGGGACCTTCGCTGGCATCCACCAGCAGCAGCACGCCGTCCACCATGCGCAGCGCGCGTTCCACTTCCCCGCCAAAGTCGCTGTGTCCCGGCGTGTCCACGATGTTGATTTTTGTGTCGTGAAAAAATAGCGCGGTATTTTTCGCCAGGATGGTGATCCCGCGTTCCCGTTCCAGGTCGTTGGAATCCATTACTCGTTCGACCAGCGCCTCATTGGCGCGAAAAATTCCGCTTTGCCTCAGCATGGCGTCCACCAGCGTGGTCTTGCCGTGGTCTACGTGCGCGATGATCGCGATATTGCGAATATTTTCACTCATAAATTTTTAGCGTCGATTGCCCGTGGCGCGGCCAGGCAGTAAAGACAAAAATAGCTGCTGTAACAACCAGCAGCCCGGACGGTTCTCCAATTCTCAGGTGTGGTCGAGCGACTCCAGTTTAGCAGACCCCACTCAATGTAACCAGCATTCCCGCAGCAATAAGTGCCTGAAACAGGCTTTTTGGCCGTCTCAGCCGCATTCCGGCCTGGGCATTCGAACGCCACCATTTCACCCGATCAAAGGTCGCCGCGCCGACAAATCCCCCTGCCGAGCGGCCGCCAGCCAGGTTTGTTTCACGTGAAACAAACAGCCCAATTCATTGGAACCCGGACAAATTCGGTAGCCCCATACGGAAATCGGTATTCGAATATCGCGAAGGGGCAATAAGTGGTATTCGAACGCTAACTCATATACTAATAAGTATATACTGTTAAAGTAATATTTTAATTGTCGGCGCGTCGACATTTTGGAATGCCCCAAAATCACCCGCTTTACGTGCTAAAATTTGCGGCCACTCATGTGCATCATTTCCACTCGCCAACCAGGAGCCTTCATGCCGTCTGTACGCACCTCCTTCGCTGCAAGTATCCTGCTGTGCCTGGCCACGCTTTCCGGCCCGTTTACCTTGCGAGCGCAAGAGGCCAAACCGGCGGGCTACGACGACGTTTTTAACAAAAGCGAAGTAATGATCGCCGTGCGCGATGGCATCAAGCTGCACACTGAGATTTATTTGCCCAAAAAGTCGAGCGAGCCGCTCCCCATTATCTTCGTGCGCACGCCTTACGGCATTTCCGCCCCTGACAAGGGCTACAGCACCATGCTGCGCCGCTATGACGACATGATTCCCGAAGGCTACATTTTTGCTTTTCAGGACATTCGCGGCCGCTACGGTTCCGAGGGAAAATTCCTGATGAACCGGCCCATCCACGATCCGGCGGACGCCAAGGGTGTGGACGAAAGCACCGATGCGTACGACACCATCGACTGGCTGGTGAAGAATGTGCCCCACAACAACGGGCGCGTGGGCATGGACGGAATTTCCTACGACGGTTTTCTGGTCACCATGGGCATGATCAATCCGCATCCGGCGCTGAAAGCCGTTTCGGAGCAGGCCTGCATGGGCGACACGTTTCTGGGCGACGATTTTTTTCACAATGGCGCGTTCCGCTTGAGCTACGCGCTGGAATATTCGGCGTTGACGGAAAGTTCCAACGAGAATTTCCATTTCGCCTACGACAGATTCGACCTGTACGACTGGTTTCTGCGCGTGGGGCCGCTCTCCAACGTCAACGCCAGATATTTCCACGGCGCGATTCCTTCCTGGAACGAATTCATCGCGCACAACAGTTATGACGAGTTCTGGAAGAAACACGCGGTGGCCTACGCCTTGAAAGAAGCCAAGGTGCCCGATCTGAATGTGGCCGGATGGTGGGATCAGGAAGATTTTTACGGCCCCATGTTCACTTACGCCAATCTCGAAAAATCCGACGCCAAACATCTGAACTACCTGGTCGTCGGTCCGTGGAATCATGGCGGGTGGGCGTACGGTCCAGGGAACACGCTCGGCGCGATACCGTTTGGAAGCGACACCGGAGTTTATTTCCGCCAGAAAGTGGAAGCCCCGTGGTTCGCCTACTGGCTGAAGGGCAAGGGCACCTTGCCGCTCAAGGAAGCGTTGTTGTTCCAGACCGGCAGCGACGTTTGGACGTCGTTTGATTCCTGGCCGCCGAAGCAGGCCAAGCTGCAAAATCTTTACTTCCGTGAAGACGGCGCGTTGTCCTTCGACGCGCCGCAGTCCGATTCCGCCAATGATTTCGACAGTTACGTTAGCGATCCCGCGCATCCTGTCCCCTATCGCCACCGCCCGGTGGACGCCACTTATCCGCCGGATCATCCCGGGAGCTGGTTCACCTGGCTGGTGCAGGACCAGCGGTTCGTGGACGAGCGCCCCGACGTGGCCACTTGGCAAACCGGC
Organism: uncultured Acidobacteriota bacterium; assembly: GCA_963819625.1. Taxonomy (GTDB): domain Bacteria; phylum Acidobacteriota; class Terriglobia; order Acidiferrales; family UBA7541; genus Acidiferrum. The sequence continues at coordinate 295,108 of CAWFWY010000011.1, read as the reverse complement.
GAACTAAAAGAAGACCTGACGCTGGCGGGAGATGTAACCGCCAAACTTTTTGCTTCCACCACCGGCACGGACAGCGACTGGGTCGTCAAGCTGATCGACGTGTACCCCGAAACATATCCGCAGGACTGGAAACTATCGGGTTACGAGCTGATGATCTCCGACGAAATTTTCCGCGGACGTTTCCGTCAATCGATGGAAAAGCCCGAACCGCTGCAGGCCGGAGTGGTTACGCCATTCACCATTGACCTGCACACCCAGAATCACGTTTTCAAAAAAGGCCACCGCATCATGGTGCAGATGCAAAGCACCTGGTTCCCGCTGTACGACCGCAACCCCCAAAAATTCGTGCCAAACATTTTTGAGGCGAAAGAGAGCGATTATCAGAAGGCCACGCAACACATCTACCGCTCCAGGAGATATCCCTCGAGCGTAGAGATTTCGGTTTTGCCGAGCAGTCTAGCCATACACAAGTGATGAACAGGTTTGTTCGCGTGAAAAATCGGAGCTTCCGGGCGGGCATGAGTCTGGCAATCGCGTTCTTGCTTATCGCCTGCGCCTGCGCTACCGAGAGTCCAACTCCTCAAGCAGACCACATCGTTGTTGAAAAATCGGCTCGATCCATGACGTTGCTGCGCGGCGATAAAATTCTGAAAACATATAAAGTCGCGCTCAGTCGCGAACCGATAGGGGCAAAGGAGCAAGAAGGCGACCACAGAGTCCCCGAGGGTGAATATGTGATTGACTCAAAAAACGCGCATAGCCGCTTTCATCTCGCCTTGCACGTCTCATATCCCAATGGCGCGGACCGCGAAAGAGCGCGGAAATTAAAGGTCAAACCCGGCGGCAATATCGAAATTCACGGTTTGGGAAGCAAGTATGCGTGGGTCGGCGGGTTGCATCGGCAGATGGATTGGACTGACGGCTGCATCGCTGTAACTGACCCGGAGATTGAGGAAATCTGGGCCTCAGTTTCCGTGGGAACCAAAGTTAAAATACAACCTTAGGAATTGGCTGAGAGCGTATTAACGGATGCAGTTTACTTCTTGCGGTTGTAGATGAAATCGTATTCCACGTGCCACGTTTTTCCGCCATCAGTGGAGCCCTGGCTGAATTGCCGGACTTTATCGGCGCCGGACGGAATGAATTGCAGGTGGCGTTTCAGTTTCGTCCCATCTTTTTGCGGAATCTCATCCGTCCAGTAATCCATCACTCCGTTTTTCAGCTCGCCGTAGAAATGAATCATGCCTCCGGCATTGTCGTTCCAGAATTGCTCCCAGCGACGCAGGTCGGGATTGTAGATGTTGTAGCTTTTGCCTTCGTAGCCGGTATTGCCGCCACTGGTCCAGTTTTCCTGAATCACGCAATCGCCCAGTATCAATTCAATCCTGCTGCTGCCGGCGGGGTTGGCGCCATCGGTGGCAACCACGTCCCATTCGCCAACCCAGAAATCAAATTGGCGATTCAGCGGATTGTAAGCGCACGGCTTCGCGTTGCGTTTCACCTGCTCCGTGACCTTGGCGAATCGCAAGTCGGATCGCAGCGACGCCAGCTCCGCGTCGGCGGCCAGGCGGGCGGAATCGCTGAAGCCGTCCTGCGCAGCTTTCGTCAGAAATTCAAATGCCAGCTCGTGGTCCCGTCTCGAAGCATACGAAAGCGCGATGCCGTATTCGCCGATACCGGCCGGAACACCGGCCTGTATTGATTTCTGGAATGCTTCGACCGCCTCATCCTGTTGGCCCTGTCCATCGAGCGCAACGGCAAAGCGATACCATGCGCGGCCATTGCCAGGCTGCTGTGCGGTGATCTGCCCGTACAGTCGGGCGGCCGTCCCCCAATCTTTGGCCTGATACGCGTCGTTGGCTGCCGCGTTAATGTCGGCGGCCGGGGCGGCCTGCAATTGCGGCAAAGAATGACGTGGAGAGGAGGCGACATGGGCCGCCGAGCCGAGTATAAAGCAGATGACTATGAGCAATTTCTTAAGATGAGGTTTCTGATGATTGGGCATAGCATCCTTCCAATTAATGTAGGAGTTCGTGCCAGGTGGTGAAATTCCTGCAAAGCAATCCTGAGCTTAGACGGCGGGACATCATGGCCGAGAGAGCGCGAATCGCTGACCCCATGACATACTCTTCTAAATTTAGGTTACTTTGAACGAGTTCCTGCCCATTCCTGGCTCGAATTCCTGTTACACGCCGCAAATGACATAAAAAGCTCGCCGGTTCTGGAACGTTCTGCAGATTCCCGCGTAGTTAAAGAAAACGCAATGGATGGATCCGCGTCTATAGGTCATAAGGGGAATGTCCATGACACTGGGAGTGGTCACCATGCAGGAATCGTACGATCCGACGAGCGCGGTAGGCCACCCTCTCTCGTCCGGGCGCTACATTTATCTGGGACCGTTTCAAATTGACCGCCAGCGCCAGGAAATCACCAGGAACGGCGAGAGGCTGAAACTGCAGGGCAAGGTTTACCAGGTGCTGATGGCGCTGCTGGAAAAGCCCGGCAGCGTGGTCACCCGCGAGGAATTAAGGGTGCGGCTGTGGCCGGCCGAGACCCACGTCAATTACGACGCCAACGTTAACACCACTGTTAACAAGCTGCGCCTGGTCCTGGGCGACTCGTCGGAAAAGCCCCTGTATATCGAGACAATCCCGCGCAAGGGCTATTGCCTGCTGGTGCAGCCGGAGATCTCCGAGACGCCCAGAGTTGTACCACCGATAGTAGCCGCGCGTCTGAAGTCGCAGGCGGCCGACCGCGCAGCCGTAGCGGGGCAGCCATCCCAGGATGGCAGCACGAGTTCGATGACCAATTTCTGGATGATCGTAGGAGTGATCGGGCTGATCCTGGCCGGCATGTTGCTCGGCGCCGGGCTGACGCGTGTTTGGCTTGCGCACATCGCTCCGGTTTCACCCTGGCCGTAGGCAGGATGGTTTCTCCACGTCGTTCGTAGTTCTCTGTCCCGCACTCCTTCGAAATTTCGATTGCGTGTAAACTCCTGTGTGAAATGCTTACGGCGATTACGCGCGGAGTGAGCCCTGCCATCGTAAATTGCGAGCTGACTTTCGTGCAGCGCGCGCCAATCAATTTCACGAAAGCCGTCGAACAGCACGCTGCGTATGAGCAAGCGCTGCAGCATTTCGGCGCGCGCATTGTGTCATTACCGGCCGAACCGTCGCTGGCGGATTCGATGTTCGTCGAAGATCCCGCGCTGGTGCTGGACGAACTGGCAATTGTTTTTCCGCTGGGAACGGAGTCGCGGCGTGCCGAAGCGGAGTCGCTGGCCAAAGCACTTTTGCCTTATCGCGAGCTGAAATATGTGAGCCTGCCCGGCACGATGGAGGGCGGCGACCTTCTGCGCATTGGCCGGCAAATTTTTGCCGGACTTTCCAAACGCACCAACGCGGAGGGCATCCGGCAATTGCAAGCTTTCGTGGAACCGCACGGCTACCAGGTGACGGCCGTGCCGGTAACCGGTTGCCTGCATCTGAAATCTGCAGTGACCTCGCTGGGCGGAAATATGCTGCTGGCCAATCGCGCGTGGTTTGATTCGTCCTGCATGGAAGGCTTCGACTGGATCGATGTTGCGGCGGAAGAGCCGCACGCGGCGAACGCGCTGGCCTTCAGAAATACCATTATTCTGCCGGCGTCCTTTCCGCTGACACGCGCGCGCCTTGAGGCGCGCGGGTTCGAAGTGATGCCGCTGGATATTTCCGAATTGCAAAAAGCGGAATCGGGGCTTACCTGCTCCAGCCTGTTGTTTGAAGCGAAGTAAATTTCCTCAAAACGTTTGGGAAAGCAAACTCAGGGCTTCTTCTTGATGAGCGGGCCGGCCTGTTCGATGCTGCCCGGAACCAGCTCGGTCTTCACTTCCGTTTTTTGTCCGGCCAGCAAATTGATTTCCGTGTCGTAGGTGCGATAGCCGGGAAGCTCCACTTTGATGCGGTGCTTGCCGGGGCTGATCAACATGGAGCGGAATTTGCCTCCGAATTCGCTGGCGTGGCCTACGAATTTGTCGTCCAGAAAAACCGCCGCGCGTTTCGGTTCGATGCTCAATTTCAGCGTGGCGGTGATTTCCGGCGCGGTGGCGCGCGGGCTCTTCAGCAGCACGGCGCTCACGACCTGCGTCGAGCCGGGCTCGACCACCACTGTTTTTGTGAAGTCGTCATAGCCGGACTGCCGCACAGCGATCTCGTGTTGGCCCGGAAGCAGCATGATTTTCTTGTTGCCCTTCAATTCCTTCAGGTAGCCGACGTACTGTCCGTCAATCCACACGCCGGCTTCTTTCTCCACTTTCGTCGTGCCTTCAAATTTCACTTCGCCCATCACCTGGTTCTGGGCGCGTAGGGTCGCGACGTCCAATGAAATGAACAACGCAAAAAAAGATGTCGCGGCGAGCGCTGCCTTGCGGAGTGCGTAATGTCGCATGTTGGCGGTCTCCTTTCGGGTTCTGCTTCAAGTCCATGATGCGCCAGCGCGTGGGCATGCGCCAATACAGATTCCTACGGAGGTTTCTCGATGTTCCAATTGCCGCGAATTGTGCCGCGATTTAAACGCAGTGTAAAACCGCCTAGATTACATTAGAATCGCGGCGCGGCCGGCGGTTGCCTCGACGCAGTTGCTGAATACCGGGAGGACCGATGGGTTTTGGCGAGCGGATGAAGGAAATCCGCGACGGATTCGAGCGCCCGTTCTGGGTGGCGAACTTCAGCGAATTGTTCGAGCGCCTATCGTACTACGCGGCGTTTGCATCGCTGGCCCGCTATCTGCACGAGACGCTCAACTTTCCCGCCGAGCAAGCCGGCAGCCTGACGGGATTATTCGGCGGGCTGGTTTGGTTTCTGGCCGCGTTCGGCGGAACACTGGCGGACCGTTTGGGATTCCGCCGCTCACTTTCGCTGGCGTATTTTATTTTAAGCGTTTCGTATTTTCTGCTCGGCTCGCTGGGCTCGCCGTGGCTTTCGCCGGTGCGCAGCGTTGTGCCGTTGTGGCTGCTGGTGGGATTTGTGCTGACGCTGCCGGCGCTCGGCGTAGCGCTGGTGAAGCCCTGCGTGGTGGGAACGACGGCGCGGGCCTCGAAAGAAAATGTGCGCTCCATCGGCTACTCGATTTACTACACGCTGGTGAACATTGGTGGAGCGGCGGGGCCATACGTGGCTTCCTGGGTGCACCAGCACATGCGCGTGGAAAGTGTATTTCGCGTAGCGGCGCTGAGCGTGTTCCTGATGTTCTTTGCGGTGCTGCTGCTGTTCAAGGAGCCCCGGCGTTCCAACGACGCGAAAACGGCCAGCACCGGCGCGGCGTGGCGCAATTTCATGACCGTGCTGGGCAATCCGCGATTCATGATTTTTCTTTTGATTTTTTCAGGATACTGGATCGTGTTCTGGCAGGAATTCATCGTGCTGCCGATTTACGTGCACGAATACGTGAACTCCGGCATGGATACTGAGTTGATGCTGGTCACCGGGCCGCTCACGGTGATTGCGCTGCAACTGGTGATGAGTTTCCTAATGAAAAAAGTTGCGGCGTTCCGGGCCATCACCCTCGGAACCCTGGTCTCTGGATTAGCGTGGATTATTTTAATTGTGCATCCCACGCCGGCGATGGTTATCGCCACGCTGTTCGCGGTGTCGTTGGGAGAAATTATTCAATCGCCGCGCTATTACGAATACATCTCGCGGCTGGCGCCCGCGGGCCAGCAGGGAACCTATATGGGATTTGCGTTCCTACCTATAGGCATCGGCTCGCTGATTGCAGGACCGCTCGGCGGAATGCTGCTGCATCGTTTCGGCGAAGTGCAACATCAGCCTCAACGCATCTGGTGGGTAATCACTGGGATCGGGATTCTGACCGCGTTGCTGTTGTATGTATACGACCGCATCGTGAAACCGGGCGCGGCTACTGCGAACTGATTCAAGTTGTTAGTTGACCATGCGGCGCAAGGAATCCAGGGCTTCACGCGCCAGCGCGTAGCGTGGCTCCACTTCCAAAGCTTCCTCGAAGCAGCGTGCCGCGCGCGCGTACATCTCTTTGCCAAGATACGCGCGGCCAAGATTATAGTGCGGAAAATGCCGGGGTTCGTAGCGCTTGGCTTCGATGGCGCGCTCCAGCCAGGGAATGGCTTCGTCCAGGCGCCGCTGCTCGATCAGGTAAGCGCCGATGTCATTGTAGGGATTTCCAAATTCGGGATCGATGTCGATGGCCATGCGGCACTCCGCGATGGCCTCATCCAGCTTGCCCTGAAAATGATAGGTCCATCCAAGAAAAGTGTGCGCTTCGGCGGTGGGATGCAGCTCCAGAGAAGCGCGGTAAAGCTCGACAGCACGGTCGTAATCGCCTTCCATCTGGGCCTGATAGGCATCCTGAAGAACTTCCCACGCACGCATTAGGGATTCCTGACTCATCATTTACGATTGTTAGCACACGGAAAGTAGAGCGTCAAAAGTACGAAAGTTTTAGACCCTTCGAATCGACAACCTGTACTTTGTGACGGGTACCTTAGAGTAGAGCGGGTGGAATGGCGATAATAACGGTAGAATATGGGCGGAGTTTGTACGCCTTAAATGGAGGAGCGCGTGAAAAGCGTCCATGTATTGTTGGGAATATCGGCCCTGGCATTGAGCAGCCTGGGATTCGCGCAGGAGAAGACGCCGCCGAAGAAAGCGGGCGGAGCGAAGAATTCGGCGGCCGCCGTAGCGCGCGGCAAAGAAGTGTTTGAGAAAAAGTGCGCGGTTTGCCATTTCGCGGACAGCGACGCAAAGAAAATCGGTCCGGGGCTGAAAGGCATTTCCAAGCGCGGAACGTTTACGGTGAATCAGAACAAAGTGACCGATGAATCGTTGAAAACGTGGATCGAAAACGGCGACACGCTGATGCCCCCGTTTAAAGAAGTGCTGGAAACGCCGCAAATCCAAGACGTGGTGGCGTACGTAAGGACGCTCTAGCCGCCGGCAACTGACTGCATGCCGGAATTCAGATCTTCAAGAAGAGTTTTTTGCGGTACATCCACAACAGAATCAGCCAACATACCAGCAGCACCGCGGCGCCTTCGAACAGCGGCTGCAAACCGGTCCCTGCGAACGCAAAGGCGCCGCGCCCCAAATGAATTCGAAAAGTGGAAATCAGAAAATCGGGCAAAAGATGCGCGATCATATATGCGGCGATGGAATTCATGCCGATGACCCCCAGAGGGAAGGCCCATTTTCGATAACCCTTGGCCTCGATGATCCATTCAAATGCCGCCAGCATCAGAAAACAAATACCACCACTGAAAATTGTCCAGCTCGGCGTCCAGATGCGTTTCACAACCGGGCAGACACCTGAAACGTGCAGCAGCAAGCCTAAAGCGATGCCCGCGACTCCAGCGATCAGCAGCCGTCGGAACGGAATATTCGGCGTGGCGGCGCGCAGCCAGCGGCCCGCAATCAATCCAAGAATCATGGTGCCAAGCGTGGGAATAAAGCTGAGCGTCAGGTAGCCGCCTTCATTGGCGACAAACGGGCTGGTGCGCGGAAACAGATTCAAGAACCACTGATCGAAAGCGTTTCCAAAATTTGCATTTTTATTCCAGTGCGCCATGAATCCATTGTAGTGAGGGGTCCAATCGGAGGGCACACCCACCGCCTGCCAGTCGAATCCGGGGCCGGCCGCCGGAAAGAGCGCCCAAGCCAGCCAGTAACCAAACAAAATCGCCCCCAGCGAAACCCACAACCATTTTTCCTTCGCCACGAAGCCCAGCAAGAAAAGAAACACGTAACCGAGCCCGATTTGAGTGAGCGTATCTTCAAACGTGAAGTAGGTCTGCGGCTGGTACATGGAGCGCAAGAAAATCCCCAGCAGAATCAAAATCAGGGCGCGCCAACTCGCGTGTCCCAACTGATTGCCGAAGCTCGTGCCTTTGGCCAGCCGACTGGCAATCGAATACGGCAGGGCCACGCCCACCAGAAATGAAAACGAGGGTTGAATGGTGTCATGCAGCGAGCAGCCCGCCCACGGCACATGGCTCTGGTTGTAGCTCAAGACTTTCCAGAACCAGTTCCCTGGAAAAGATTTGGCCACTTGGGAAAAACGCAGCACTTCCGCCATCATCAGCAGCATCACGAATCCGCGGTACGCATCGATGGCGACGTTGCGGGGAGTGCTGGCTCCGGCAGGGGGTGCCACGTCCATCAGATAGACGCTCCCTTTCGTTCTTGCCAGCGTCCGCGGGTAAAATCAGGAAACTTTACCGGAGTGCTGCCTTGCGCCACCGACCTTTCGCTCAAAGCAGCGGGCGCGCTCCAACTCGCCGCGTCGTAAACGTCTATATCTGGAGCCAGTCCTTCTCTCATGCACTGCACCAAGCGATACAGCAGGATGAAATCCATCCCGCCATGGCCACGTCCCTCCGCCGCGGTTCCTTGTTCTTTCCAAAGTTTGTGCGCATATTTTTCCTTATAAGATTCAATTCCCGTAAAAGCTTCTTCGCCGGCCTGGCCATCCAGGTAGATCCGCTCCGGATAGTCGCGAAACACGCCTTTGACTCCGCTGATCAGGTTGATGCGGTCGTACGGCCGCGGATTGCTGACGTCGTGCTGCAACACGATGGTCAAGCCATTGACGGTCTTGATGAGTGAAGTGTTCATGTCGCCGCAAACATATTTTTCATTCCACTTAAGATTTCCTTTCGGGATATTTGCAGCCCGGTAAGCGTCAAACCCCTTTTGCGGCGAGCTCATGGAGACCATGTAGTCGAAGCGATCGCCGCGATTGATGCCCATGTAATTGGCAACCGGGCCGAGGCCATGGGTGGGATAAAGATTGCCATTGCGCGTAGTGTGCGGGACGCGCCGCCACAGTCCTTCGCCTTTGTCACCGAAAATTTCGGAGCGCAAATCGTGAATGTAGGCGGCTTCTCCATGCAGCAAATCGCCCAGCAGGCCGGCACGAATCATGTTCAGAACCAGCAGTTCGTTGTAGCCGTAGCAGCAATTCTCCATGATCAGGCAATGCCGCCGGGTCTTCTCCGAGGCGTCTACCAGCGCCTGGCATTCTTCCAGCGTATTGACCGCCGGAACTTCCACGCCGCAATGCTTTCCCCCGTTCATGGCCGCTAAGGCCATCGGGGCGTGCCAATCCCACGGCGTGGCGATGTAGATAAAGTCCAGGTCGTCGCGCTTGCACAGATTTTCGAAGTCGTGCTCTCCATTGTTGTAAAGTTCCGCCCGCTTTCCGCCGGCCTTTTCCACCAGTGCCTGGGCGTGCAGTGTTTTTTCCTTCACTACATCGCAAATGGCGTTCACCTGCACATGTTCAATCGCCAGGAAATTGGAGAGCATGCCGGTGCCGCGCCCGCCGACGCCGATAATGCCGATACGCACGTTTTCCTGCGGCTCAAATTTCATGCCGATCACCGATTCGTTTTCCGCAGGGGCAAGCGCAGACGGCTCCGACGCGAATACCGGCTTGTCGCCGATGGAAAGCCCCGCGCCGATTAATCCGACTCCGGTCTTCAGCAGTTGTCGTCGTGAAACCTGCCGTTCTGCGGTCTTTTTTTCGTCAGTGGTCATCGAATGGTCCTCTCCGTCAATTGAGAAATCGAACGGCAGCCTTGTTCGGTTCATGGCTGTCAGCCGCCGTTTTTGCGAGCTTCGAAATACTACTCCAAAGTATGTGCAGAATAATGTTTAACCACCGTCTTGAGACAGCGGCCGTAGTTGGCAAGTGGTGTGTTTTTGAAATAAGCTGCAACCAATCGTCGCAATTCAATTCCAGGAAGGAATAACTGAGAAGGGTTCCTGGAAAGGCCAACCTTCCAGTCTCAAGCTGGACGATCTGGTATAGGACGCCTGACGGACTTTTTCAGAAATCAGGGACTAGCTGGTAGTTTCCGTTGCAGGATACAGGCGTTCAAATTCAGGTTCGCCCAGAAGCGGCGCCAGGTCGGGGTCACGCCGGGCCCAGTTGGGATCTTTGAATCCGGCATCGTACGCTTTGCGCAAGGCGTCCAGGGCTTCGGGTTTTCTCTTCAGCATGCAAAAGACGCACGCCGCGTTGTAAAGAATGGAAGCCTCATTGGCCCGTAGAGTCATGGCCATGGTGGTTTCGCGAATGGCATCGTCCACGCGGCCTACTTCGGCATAATACCCAGCCACCAAAATGCGCGCCCGTGCATCTTCAGGAACTTGCTTGAGGTGGTTTTCAAATGCCGCAACTGCACGCATCTGGATATTATTCCGGATTTCGTGTTTCCCCAGCGCTCCGAGGGCGTTCAATATCGGCACATACACGTTGTAATCTTCGCCGCTGGCTTCCAGCGCTACCTCAGCCACGTCGGCCACGTCCCGGTAACGACCGGCGGAAAATAGCGCACGGCACAACAGGTAGTATGCGCCTTCGCGATCTTTCTTCCGTTCAATGGCTTTCTGCACCATGCGCACGGCTTCGGAGTGCAAGTCAGTGGCGTACAACACCCAGGCCTGGCTCACCTGTACTTCGGGCAAGTCCCAGCGCAAGGCCACGGCTTTGCCCGAGGCGTCGCGCGCCCGCTCGACCCACACCGCGTCCCGGCTGTAATTGCAATAAAACATTGCACAGGCGTTGGCGCAGGCCGCGTACGCCAATGCAAAACTAGGGTCAATCTGCACCGCATTCTCAAACATCTGCAGCGCAAATTCGAGGTCCTGCCGGGTTTGCCGTCTGGCGTAGCGCTTGCCACGCAAATATAGGTCGTAGGCCTGCAGATTTTCGGTGGGCTTGATGGCCAGCGCTTCCAATTCCTGCGGCGAGAGGGTCACGCGCAATGCTTCCGCAATCTTGCGCGCGATTTCGTCCTGCACCTCGAACACGTCCTTCATTTCGCGGTCGTAGCGCTCGCTCCAGATGGGAAAGTCCGTGGTGGTGTCCACCAGTTGGGTAGTGATCCGCAAACGGTTTCCGGAGCGACGCAGCGTCCCAGTCAAGACGAATGCCGCTTTCAGTTGCTGGCCGACCTGCGCCGGAGTCACCTGTTTGTCGCGAAAGGCCAGCACCGTCGGCCGCGAATACGTATTTATCCCGCGAATTTTCGATAACTCGGTGATGATGTCTTCCGTGATTCCATCGCGCAGGTACTCGTCTTCCGAGACCTTGCTTAAGTTTTCGAAATAAAGCACCGCCACTGACTTGCGTGCTGGAGCTCGCTTTCGGGGTCGTACCGCTTTTGCTTTCGCTCACGTCCACGGCGCGTTTGTTTCCCGATTCCAGGTCTCTCTTCAAGCGGCTCAGGTCGGTCTTCAACTCAGTCGCTGACTGGCAACGTAGCGTGCGATCTTTCTCCAAAAGCTTGGACAGAATTCGCCCAAATTCCGGCGGCGCCGTGGGATTCTCTTCAGACATTGGCACGGGATCGCGATTCAGAATGGCGTCAAAAATCACAGCGGACGTGTCGCCTTGAAACGGCATTTTCCCGCTGGCCATCTGATACAGCACGGTGCCCAGCGAAAAAAGATCCGTCCGCGCGTCCACCAGTTGTCCGCGGGCCTGTTCCGGTGACATGTACATTACGGTGCCCAGCGCCGCGCCCGGCGAGGTGAGTCCTCCGCCGACCATGGTGTCCAGTTTTGATGGCGTCGTCCCGGCCGGGAGAAATTTCCGTGGCTTCGATTTTGGCCAGCCCAAAGTCCAGCACCTTCACCTGGCCACGGTCGCTGACGAAAAGGTTGGCGGGCTTGATGTCGCGGTGCACAATTCCTTTGGAGTGCGCTGACTCCAGCGCGTCGGCGATCTGAATGGCCATGGGCAACAATTTTTCCATGCCAAACGGCTGGCGGGTCATCAACTGCCCAAGGGTCTGCCCTTCGAGCAACTCCATGACGATGAAGTGCTGTCCGCCATCCTGTTCAATCGCGTGAATGGTGCAGATGTTGGGATGATTCAATGCCGACGCGGCGCGGGCCTCGCGTTGAAAGCGTTCGATCAGCTGGTTATCCTGCGCCATTGTTTCCGGCAGGAATTTTACGGCTACACGGCGGCCCAGCCGGGTGTCTTGCGCTTCATACACCACGCCCATGCCGCCGCTGCCCAACGTTCTAGTTATTTGATAATGCGAAATGGTCTGTCCAATGCGGGAATCGGAGCCTGTCATGACCGGGCGATGTTATTCTGCTGCACTCCAACGGTCAAGGCGGGTACTCACAAAATAATAGAGGGGCAAAAAAAGAACCTCCGGCTGTGGCGCATGGCCACTTTGCCGGAGGTTCTTTTCCACTGAAAATCTGGCCGAGTACGATTCCCGTAGGATTAAATACGAGCCGCAGGAAACGAGGGCGCGGCCGAATCCCACTGCTACAGACGTGGCCCGAACAGGCCCAAAAAAACGGGGCCTTACTTCAGGACGGCGTCTTTAAACGCTTTCGCGGGGCGCAAACGAACCACTGTCTTCGCCTTGATCTTGATTTGTTCGCCGGTCTGGGGATTGCGGCCCAGGCGGGCTTTGCGGTGAGCCTTTACCACGCGGCCGATGTTGGGGATTACGAATTTGCCGGCGGCGCCCTTTGCTTCCTTGACTGCGAGTTTGAAAAGTTCATCAAAAAAGAGCACTGCGTTCTTTTTTGAAGTGCCGGTCTTCTCGGCCATGTGTGAAACGATCTTCGTCTTGCTTAAAGGCTTGGCTGCCATCTAGTCTGCTTATCCTCCTGATTTTTCGTTCCTTCCCGAATAAATCGGGAATAGCCGCGAGCCTTCTATCCTGTTGCTACGAAGGAAAAAAGTCCGGGCCGCTGGGCACTATAGCCAAGCTGTTCACAGAACGCAAGGGGTAACCTCCAAATATGCAGGTAAAAAGGCCGTTTTTTCCACTTCGCATGTGAATAACCGCATAAAATAAGGCTCCCCAGCGTATGGGACCGGCCCGAAACGAAATTGACGCCGTGTTATGCTGCGAAACCTGGTTCAACCAGGTTCAGGAGGAGTTGCACGATGAGCGAAGCAAGCAGTTGGAAGGCGCTGGAAACGAAATTCGCCGGCGCAGTGGCGATGGAGCGAAGGCCCGTCGCCGTAGCGTATCTGGACGCCGCTCCCAAGGGGGTGGAACGTTTTGAAGGCAGCGAGCCTTCGGGTTGCAGCTTCTGGCGTCTGGCCGCGGATGGCCGGACGTTCTACACCTTGCCGGAAAATCACTTCAACTGTGCGGTGGGCGCATACACCCACAACATTACGCTTTCGCCGGAGCGGGAATCGGAAACCAGGCTGACCTTGCAGATGATGTTCGAGCTGGGCTATGTGAAGCCGGAAGAAGTGCCGCAGATTCCACGCCTGGCGAAAGCGCCGGCGGTGGTGGTGTACTCGCCGCTGGGCAATGTTCCGGTGGCTCCCGATGTGGTGCTGTTCGCGTGCAAGCCGCGAGCGGCGATGTTGCTGAATGAAGCAGCGAACCGCGCAGGCGTGGCCAGCGGCGCTCCCGCGCTCGGAAGGCCAACGTGCATGGCGTTGCCCGCTTCGCTGCAACATGGGGCGATTCTCAGCCTGGGCTGCATCGGGAACCGCACGTACACGGGGCTGGGCGAAGATCAAATGTATTTCGTCTTACGCGGTAAGGATCTTGTGGCGGTCACCGAAGCGCTGGACGTGGTGATTGGCGCTAACACAGCTCTCAGTGATTACGCCAAAGGTCGGCGCGAGACGCTGTCGACAGCATAGAGTCGCAACGCGCAGTCTTCGGATGATTCACGAGGCAGCGACCAATTCGTCCGGCGCCTACAAGGTTGCCAGGTCGGCGTAGAAATGAGCGATGGCCCGGATCCCGCCAAAATAATTTTCCAGAGAAATGTGTTCGTCGGGAGCGTGGGCGTTCTCGTCCGGCAAGCCAAATCCAATCAGCACGCAAGGCACCTTAAAGGTGTCGTGCATCTGCGTAACAAAAGGGATGGACCCGCCTTCGCGGATGAACACTGCTTTTTTGCCAAAGCCTTTTTCCAGGGCGATTTGCGCTTTCTTGAAAATCGGAGCCTGAAACGAAGCAATCCACGGCTTGCCGGTGCTGAGCACTTCAAATTTGCAGGTAACCGTGTCGGGCAAAAGTTTGCGCACGTGTTTCTCAACGAGCTTGGCGATCTTCGTCGGATTCTGATCAGGGACCAGCCGGGTAGAAAATTTCGCGGAAGCTTTCGAGGGAATGACCGTCTTCGCTCCCTCGCCGCTGTAGCCGCCCCAGATGCCGTTGAGCTCGAGCGTCGGACGGGTCCACAAGCGCTCGACAGTGGTGTAGCCCTTCTCGCCGAAATAGCCGGGAGCGCCCACCGCTTTCTCAAAGTCTCTTTTTTTCCACGGCAAGGCGTTCAGAATTTTGCGCTCGGCCTTGGATACCGGGGCAACGTCGTCGTAAAAGCCCGGCACGGTGACACGAAAATCCTTGTCATGCAGCTTGGCGAAAAGCTCGGTGAGGATCGTCAATGGATTGGGAACAGCTCCGCCGTAAACGCCGGAGTGAAGGTCGCGCGCCGGCCCGGTCAATTCAATTTCGTAATAATTGAGGCCGCGCAGACCGTAAGTAATCGAAGGAACGCCTGACCCCAGCATGGAAGTGTCGGAAACCACTAAGGCGTCGGCTTTCAGTTTTTGTTTGTTGGCCTGCACATAATCCCACAAGCTCACGCTGCCGACTTCTTCTTCGCCTTCGATAAGAACTTTGATGTTCACCGGAAATTTTCCGTCAACTTTTTGCAAAGATTCGAGCGCTTTCAGGTGGATATGCACCTGGCCCTTGTCGTCGGCGGTGCCGCGAGCGTACAGATTCCCATTCCGGACCGTAGGTTCGAAGGCCGGCGAGGTCCACAGTTCCAGCGGCTCGGCGGGCTGCACATCGTAGTGCCCGTAAAAGAGCACCGTGGGCTTGCCCGGGGCTTCCAGGGACTCGGCGTAAACCAGCGGATGAAGGGGAGTAGGTATGATTTGAACCGTTTTAAATCCGGCCGAGCGAAGGTGATCGGCCACCCATTGCGCGGCGCGCTCGACGTCTTGCTTGTGCTCGCTCTTGGCGCTCACGCTGGGAATGCGCAGAAACGAACACAGCTCCGCGAGGTGTTCGTCGCGGTGACTCTCGATAAATTCAGCAAGCTTCATTGAGGTTCTCAGGGCGCAAGAGTCCTTTCGATCATCCGAATCTATAAAAGCGAATATGGGCCAAGGAAGGCTAGCGGAAGTGAGCTACATAATCCAATGGCTGCCTGAACTATTCTATGGTGCTTGGCCACTTTGGTTCAAGGCGGGCGCCCACCGGTTTCCATTCCGGCACAGCGCCCCTAAGGTGTGATTGACGGTGGGGCGGGGGCGTTCGAAACTTGGTTATGAGCGAAGTGACCACCAGTTCGCAACGCCGCAGCAGCCGCGTATTCCATAAGACGCGGGTGCAGGTGCAAGGCCGTGCCCATAATCGCAAGAAATTCCGGGAAACCTGCGAAACGGTGGTGGTCAACGGCCACGGCGGTTTGCTGGTCCTGAAGCATGAGATCGATAACGGCGAAATGCTGGTGCTGACCAATCCGGAGACGCTGGAAGAGCAGGAGTGCCGGGTAGTTTTCCTGGGAGAACTTGGGCGATCGCGGGCAGCGAGTGGGCGTGGAATTTCTCACTCCGGCGCCGAGATTCTGGGGACTAGAGTTTAACGAGCCGCCGCCAAGCGGCAGTTCAAACGCGTAATGGGGCAGGACGCGGCGCTGGGCTCCCGGCGGCAACCTGATTCTTCTTCGAAATGAAATTCAGCAGACGCCACAGCAGCAGCAAACCGACGATTGCGCCGTAGAACAGCGGCTTGATCACCGCCGACTTTACCAGCCAGTAGTAGTGAATCACCCCGAGTACCGCGCTGAAATAAATCAGGCGATGAAGTGTCTGCCAGCGCTTTCCGCCGAGCCGCCGGACCCAGCCCGCTCGTCGACGTGATGGCCAGGGGAATCAGCAGCACAGAACGCCGCAAATCCCACGGTGATGAACTTGCGCTTGGCGATGTCTTTCCACATTTCCGAAAGGTCAAAAAATTTATCCAGCCAGATGTACGTGGTGAAATGCAGGCAAGCGTAGAAAAAAGCAAACAAGCCGAGCATGCGGCGAAAACGGATGAGCTCGGGAAGGTGCAGAATTTTTCGACAGGGCGTAATGCACAGGGTGAAGATCAGAAAACGCAGCGTCCAATCGCCGGTGGCGTGAGTGATGAACTCGATGGGATTGGCGGTCAGATCGTGGTGAAGCGCGCGCCAACCCAGCATCGCCAGGGGCAGCAGGCAAATCAGGAAGACTGCCGGTTTGCTCCACTTGCTGTTCAATATGGAATGCATCCAGGCCTGGTACCGTTTCAGTGGAATTTTTTCAGGTCCATTCCATTGTAGAGGCTGGCGACCTGATCGCCATAGCCGTTGAACATCAGCGTGTTGCGTTTGGTGAATTCGCCCAGGCGCCGTTCTTTGGCCTGGCTCCAGCGGGGATGGTCCACATTGGGATTCACGTTGGAATAAAAGCCGTACTCGTCGGGCGCCAGGCGATTCCAGGTGGCACGGCGGCTGTTTTTCAACGAAGCGGATTTTCACGATCGATTTGATGCTTTTGTAACCATATTTCCAGGGAATAACCATACGCACCGGTGCGCCGTCCTGATTCGGCAGCGTTTCGCCATACATGCCCACGGCGATCAGCGTTAGAGGATTCATCGCCTCGTCGATGCGCAGGCCTTCGACGTAGGGATAATCCAAGCCGGAATATTTTGCCTGGGGCATTTGTCCGGGATCGAAATAGCTTTCGAAGGCGACGAATTGAGCTTTGGGAGTTGGTTCGGCAAGCTTGGCGAGCGCCGAAAACGGAAACCCGATCCAGGGAACGACTATCGACCAGGCCTCCACGCAGCGATGGCGATAGATGCGTTCCTCCAGCGGGGCGAGCTTCAGAATATCGTCCATGCTGTACTTGCGCGGCTTTTTTACTTCGCCTTCGACCGAAACAGTCCAGGGCGAAGTGCGGAAATTCTGCGCGTTTTTTGCGGGATCGGTCTTGTCGGTCCCAAATTCATAAAAATTATTGTAGTGGGTCACATCGTTCAGAGGCGTTTCCTTCTCGGTGGTGCTGAAGGGACCTTTCGAAACGATGGTCAGCTTGCTGGTGGCGTGTACTTCCTCTGAAACGCCAAACTTCCACCAGGCGGCTCCCGCTACGGCGGCTGCTCCGGTAATCCCCATGGCCCGCAAGAAGACGCGGCGGTTGGTATACACGGATTTCGGTGTGACGTCGGCGTGGGTCAAGTCGGAAGAAGACTTAGTTGGACGAATCAGCATAACTACTCCTCGACAACAAGGCGGCCAAACAGCAGCGTGAGGCCCGCCGCTCTACATATCTATAGTACGAAAACTGGCGCGAATTGGACGTGGGGAGTTGTGGCAGCGTAACGGTGCGGCAAAGTCTGGAAAAACGGACTACTTGGAGTGAAAAAGAAAACGGGGAAGAAGTTGCCTTCCTCCCCGCCATAACCATATCCACCGATCTTACTGGAGGATGGTCGGGATTGCCGTGCAAGCGCCAGCGCCAACGCCGATTGCGGCGCCGGTGGTGTTGTAACGGATCACACCAGACTGGTCGGAGCAAAACGCACGAGTACCGGTGGAAGCCGACACGCGCGTCGCGTTCACTTCATACGCAACGAACGGAGCAAGAACCGTACCTGCACCAGTGTTAGGAACAGCAGCCAGCGTATAGCCAGACTTGGTGCCCACGGTCAAGACCGGGTCAATCAAACAAGCCGTAGCCGGAGCTGCCACACAAGGAGCCGCGCCACCCAACTGGGCCAGCGTGGTGAAACCTGTGCCGTAGGTCGTCGAATACGTCACTTCAGCAGTGTTCAGAGTACGAACTGAACCAACCGCGGAAGCTTCGTTTGCCGCCATACGTGAGCGCAGCAAGTTCGGAATCGCAATCGCGGCAATAATCAAGATGATCGCCACAACGATCAGCAACTCGATAAGAGAAAAACCCTTTTGTTTATTACGCATTTTCACTACTCCTTTGAATTTAGATGAGACCAGAACACACCAGTGATAAAGCAGTTTGCTGGCCTCATTAGGTGTTTCTGAGATTGAGGGTGAAATCAGCAAGAACTGGGGGAAACAAGGGTGTTAGCGAGACGGGGCGGCGCGAAGTGAATTTCTAGGTTGTACCAACGTGAAACGTGAGCACCGAAGCGGCCTTTTTCTGTCTGGAGAAAGCTAACAGTAATTGGCGGCTTGCCACCTCGGGAAGAGCAATGGAAGCGGGTCAACGAGAGCGGACTTGACAGAATTTGGAGCGGCAACTATCGTCGGCGCGCTGGCAATTCTCGGCTCCTAAAGTCAATTCAAGGGAGGGAATTTTAATGACGCATCGATTTCTGAAAGGCTCTGGTTGTGCGCTGGTGTTGATGTCGACAGTGGCCGCTCTCTACGCCTGCAACATTGGAAACCAGCAGCCGACGCAACCAGCGGCAATTGCGGATACACGCGCAGCGGACGAAGCGTTGATCCGCAACATTGACGCCGAGTGGGTGAAAACCGTAGCAAGCAAGGATGCGCAACAAAGCAGTTCCTACTATGCAGACGATGGTGTGCTGATGGCGCCTGGCGCTCCCCTGGCAAGTGGCAAAACGGAAATCCAGAAGACTTGGGCAGGAATGCTGGCCACACCGGGATTCGCGCTTTCGTTTGCGCCGGCCAAGGTGACCGTGTCGCGCTCAGGCGACCTGGCCTATGAGGTCGGCGATTACGAGATGACTACCAACGACAAAAAAGGGAAGCCGCAAACGGTAAAAGCAAAATACGTGGTGGTGTGGGGCAAACAAGCCGACGGCAAATGGAAAGCGCTGGTCGACGCACCGACCACGACGCACTGAACAAACATGCTTACGAGAGGCTATTCGTAGCGCAACGCCACCATCGGGTCGACCTTGGTGGCCCGCTTCGCCGGAATTAAACACGCCAGCATGGCGACCAGCCCCAGTCCGATCGATACAGCCGCATAAGTCAGCGGATCCGACGGCTTCACGCCATACAGCAAACTGGAAATTAATTTGGTCAACGCAAAGGCCAGGACAATTCCTATTCCCACGCCAATGCCCGTCAATTTCAGGCCGAGCCTGGTCACCAAGCCGAGCACGTCGCCCTTCTGAGCGCCCAGGGCCATGCGAATGCCGATTTCATGCAGCCGTTCGTTCACCGAGTAGGACATCACCCCGTAAATTCCCACAATCGCCAGCAGCACCGCCACCCCGGCAAAAATCGCAAAGATGCGCATGAAGAATCGCGAATCTCCCACCGACGAGGACACCACGTCGTTCATAGTCAGAATATTGGTTACCGGCTGGTCGGGATCAACTTCTGCCACGGTCTTCTTCAGCGTTTCGCCCAGGCTGGTGCCGCCTCTCAACAAACCGGACGCGGCGCGTATCACCAGAGCTTGATGCAAGTGCGCCCGGGTAGCCCCGCCAGGCAAAACTTCCGGTTGCTGCAGGTACGAAGCGTAAATAAACGGAGGGGTCTGGTTGCCCAGTCCAAAATGTTTTACGTCGCCGACTATGCCGACAATCTGTCGCGGGCGCGATTCGTCCACGGGATAAGGGTCATAACGGAGCAAAATCTGTTGCCCGATGGGATCCTGGTTGGGGAGAAATTTCTTCGCGAATGTTTCGTTGACGACGATCACCCATGGCGCGCTTGGCGTGTCGTGCTCGTCGATGTAGCGCCCTTTTAGCAGCGGAATTTTCAGCGTCTTGAAAATTCCGGCGCTGGCTTCCGTGTATCCAGCCTGTGGCCGGTTTTCCGGCGCAGGGGCGGGATGCCCGAGAATCGAAAAAGACCACTGTTGCGCACAGCAGCGCATCGGCAAAGCGCCGATCAACGCGGTGGATTCCACGCCCGGCAGCGCGCTCGTTTTTTCCAGCAAGCGCTGGTAGAACGCGGAAACGGCCGGCGTCACTCTTTCCATGTCTCCGCCGGGAATCCGCTGGACGTTTTTTCCGCCTTCGGCCATTTGAAAATCCGCGGTCAACACATTGGTGGCATCGAAGCCGGGCTTTACGCGTTGCAGTTGCATGATGGAGTTAATCATCAGTCCGGCGCCAACCAGCAGCACCATGGCCAGCGCCATCTCCGCCACCGCCAAACCGTGCCTCGCAAAGCGGCTCGACGCGGTGGTCATCTTGCGTTCTTCTTCCCGCAACATCACATTCAGGTTCGGCTTGGACGCCTGGATGGCCGGCATCAGCCCAAACAGAAACGCCGTCAGCAGCGACACGATTGCAGTGAAAACCAGCACCGGTCCATCCAACACGACCGTGGAAGAATTGGGAAAATCTCCCGCCAGCGACAGAAAAAGTTTTATGCCCGCGTAGGTAAGCGCAATGCCCAGCAGCCCTCCGCTGAACGCCAGCAGCGCGCTTTCGGTGAGCAATTGTTGAATCAATCTTCCGCGGCGCGCGCCCAGCGAAACACGCAACGCATATTCTTTGCGGCGCGTCTCGGTACGAAACTGCATGAGGTTGGCGACGTTCACGCAGGCAATCAGCAGCACAAACGCCACGGTGCCGAGTAGCGGATAAAGGACTCCGCGGGCGAAACCAAACAGGTCTTCGTGCAAGGACACCACTTTGTCACTCAGGTTTTTGTTCGTAGCGGGATACTGCTGCTCCAACCGTTGCGCGATCACATCCATTTCTGTTTGCGCTTGCTGGATGGTCACTCCCGGCTTCAGCCGCGCAATGGGCGCGAGCCAGTGATCGATGCGCGCCGAATATCGTGGGTTCCCTGGATTGATGGGCATCCAGACGTCCAGATGCTGCCCGTAAAAAGGTGCGAAGCCCGCCGGCATGACGCCGACGATCGTCGAAACGACGCCCTCGATGGTGATGGTTTTCCCCAACACCTGCGGATCGCTGTGATATTGCTGCTTCCAGAACGGCGTGCTGATCACAATTGATTGCACCAGGTCCTGTGCTTCGTCCGTGGAGTATATCCTCCCAAGGACCGGCTTTGCTCCCAGCAGATCGAAAAGGTTTGGCGTGGCGTACAAGACCTGCAGCGGGCGCGGCTCACCGATACCGCTGACCACGGCCGAATCGTTGTTGCTGATTAGAGCGATATCCGTAAAAACGCGATTTTGCTTTTTCCAATCCAGATTTTCGGCGATCGGAGGCCCTTGCCGCGATTCAGGGTGAGTCTTTTCGATCTGCCAGATGACCACCAGGCTGTTCGGATCCGGGAAAGGCATGGGGCGATACAATAAGGCGTTCAATACGCTGAAGATGGTGCTGTTCGCCGCGATGCCCACCGCCAGGGACAGAATGACGACCACCAGGAACCCCGGATTTTTCAACAAACTTCGGGTTCCCAACCGCACATCAGACCAGAAATTCTGAGCCAAATCACCGATTGTCATAGCCACACCTCGCCGGTAGACAGGCCACTCTTACCCTTTATACGAAAATCCCGGAGTTTTGATTACTAAATCTTTTCTGCATGGATGCCTGGAGGGTGGATTATGGATGCCGGTCCCGGGTTTAGGCCTAATTAATGTGAGTTTGCGACGAATGCGAAGGTAAAACCTAGATGCGCTTGCCTGTTACATGATATCGGCCGGCTGGCGTACTGAGAAATCGTTGTCAACGATTGAGATACTTTTTGGAGAGAATGGCTATTCTTCCGAGAATTAAGTCCGGCGCACGAATGTCGATTTTTAGACCTTGCGCGCTACGTTGACGATAGTCGCGAGTGCACGTGCGGCGGCGGCGATTTCGGCCTTGCGCCCATCGCGCAGAGCGGCGGGGTTCACGAGTTCGCCGCCGGCTCCGATGGCGAAGGCTTCTGCTGCGAAGTATTCGGCGGCATTTTCGTAGTTCACGCCGCCAGTGGGAATCAGGGATGCGTTGGGAAATGGCCCGCGCAGCGCTTTAATGTATTTTGGCCCGCCGACGTTTCCGCAGGGGAACACCTTCATCGCGGAGACCCCTGTCTCCATGGCGGCCATTAATTCGGTCGGAGTCAGCACGCCTGGAATCGCTAACTTGCCGGCGGCGGCGGCCGCCTGCAGCACCGGCAGGCTCAGCCCCGGGCTGACCAGAAATTCTGCTCCAGCGTCGAAGCATTCTTTGGCCTGCCGTTCGGTGAGCACCGTGCCTGCGCCCACGAGTACTCGAGTGCCAAATTCGGCGCGAACTTTGCGAATCACTTCGATCGCGCCCGGCACCGTCATGGTGATTTCCACTACCGGGATACCGCCCTCTTCCATGGCTTCCGCGGCAAGTATTGCTTCGGCGGCGCTGGCGGCGCGGATTACCGGGATGATGCCTGCTTTGTGGATGGCGTTGAGGGCTTCTTGAGCGTTCATCTTTTTTTCCGTGAAAATGAAATCCTCGCGTAGTCTTCTACTTCTACCGCGAAATCCGCGCGCTCTGACCTTTCATCATGGCGAAAACTTCCTGCGCGCTGGCCATCGAGGTGTCGCCCGGGGTGGTCATCGCCAGCGCGCCGTGCGCCACGCCGCATTCGACGGCCCAGCCGATTTCTCGTCCTTCGAGGAGTCCGTAGATCAAGCCCGACGCAAAAGAGTCTCCGCCGCCCACTCGATCATAAATCTCCAAGTCCTTGCGCGCGGGCGCTTCATAAATGGCGCCGTCGGCCAGGGCCATGGCTCCCCAATCATTTCTGCTCGCGGATTTGGCGGCGCGCAGCGTGACCGCCACGATCGCCACGTTTGGAAACTCGGACTTCACCTTCTTGATCATCGCTTGAAAATCGGCATGCTCCAGGTGCGCAAGATTTTCGTCCGTGCCTGCGACTTCGTATCCCAACGCCGCGGTAAAGTCTTCTTCGTTGCCGAACAACACGTCCACATACGGCATCAGCGCGCGATTAACCTGCTGCGCTTTGGATTTCCCGCCGACGGCTTGCCACAATGAAGGCCGATAATTCAGGTCGTAAGAAATAGTCACACCGCATTTCTTGGCGGCCTTCATCGCTTCGTCGGCGACCGATGGGGTGGTTTCAGAAAGTCCGCAAAAAATCCCACCGGTGTGGAACCAGCGTGCTCCCTGCTCGCCGAAAATTTCGCCCCAATTTATTTCTCCTGGTTTGAGATGCGAAACCGCCGTGTTTCCTCGATCGGAGCAGCCCAACGCTGCGCGCACGCCGAAGCCACGCTCGGTAAAGTTCAATCCGTTTCGAACGGTGCGGCCGATGCCGTCGTATTTCACCCAGCGCACATGTTCGAGATCGACCCCACCCTGCAACATCAGCGACTCAACCAGCCGGCCAATCGGGTTGTCCGCGAGCGCCGTAACCACCGCCGTCTTCAACCCAAAGGTGCGGCGCAGCCCGCGCGCCACGTTGTATTCGCCCCCGCCTTCCCACGCGCAAAACTCGCGCGCGGTGCTGATGCGCCTGTCGCCGGGATCGAGGCGCAGCATCACTTCTCCCAGGCTCACCAGATCCCATCGACATTCTTCTTTGTTGCGGATTTTCATAGGGCCAGCCTCACAGCTCCGGTCGCTCCGAAAGTTTCTCAGGCTTCAATGTCCGCGCGGGGTCGATGAACAGCCATGCCGTCGCTCCCACGATAGCGAAGGCGGCCGCCACGAAAAAGGGCGTGCTCCAGTTCCAACGCAAGGCGATGATGGGCGTAATCTGCGCGGTCAGCATGCCCCCGAATTGATTTCCCATATTCATGAAACCGGAAACGGAGCCTGAGGAGCCTCGCGAAATCGAAGCGGTAACCGCCCAGAAGGAGCTCTGCGACAGATACAGCGCGCCGGCTCCTCCCGCTAGAACAATTCCGGCGATGCGCGGTTGCGCGGAACGCGCCCCCAGCACCAGAAAAATCGCGCTCAGCACCAGCCCGATAACGGGCGTCACGCAGCGCCCAACACGTTGGCCATAGCGCGCCAC
The DNA here is from genome assembly GCA_963819625.1 of uncultured Acidobacteriota bacterium. Lineage (GTDB taxonomy): Bacteria > Acidobacteriota > Terriglobia > Acidiferrales > UBA7541 > Acidiferrum. The sequence goes on along the minus strand of CAWFWY010000011.1, from coordinate 271,208 downwards.
GAGCTTGTCGCTGATGGCGCCGCCGAGCGGGCTGCAAATCGCCATGGCGATAAATGGAAGGGTGGTGTAAAAGGCGCTGGTTTTTAAATTCAACCCGCGCACTTTGGCGAGATAAGTAAAAAACCACGCGAAAAAAATCCACGCGATGTAGCCGTAAGAAAAATACGCCAGCGTGATCGCCCAGACTTCCTTGCTGCGAAGAATAGTGTGCCAGCTAACTTTTGTCGCCTTGGTGACCATGCGCTCGGCGTTGGTCGAACCTGTCGCTCCGCTTTTGTCGTGCGTGACGCCGCGAATGTAGGCGAGCTCGTCCGCGGACACCATTTTGTGCTGCTCCGGGGTATCGCGTGCCACGAGATACCAGATCGCTCCCGCCAGCAAACCTAAAACTGCGCTGATCCAGAACGACCAACGCCAGCCGTAATGTTCCATCACGTAAGCGATCAGCGCCGGGGTCACACCCGCGCCCACGCCAACGCCGGCGAACACGATGCCATTGGCAATGCCCTGCTCCTGCGCAGGAATCCAGCGGGAAACAAATTGATTCGAACCGGGGAACATGACCGCTTCTCCGGCGCCTAACAGAAAACGCGCGGTGATTAATAGAAGCAGCGCGGAACCGGCCTTGGGAGACACGAACGCGGTGAGCGATGTAAACACGCCCCACCACAACGCTCCGGCGGTGAGAATGCGACGTGGTCCGTAGCGGTCGGCCAGCCAGCCGCCCGCGGTTTGAAACAAGGCGTAGCCAAATAGAAACGCACTGAACACCGTGCCCAACTGCACGGTGCTCAAGCCAAACTCCGCGGCGATGGTGCTTCCCGCGATGGAAATGTTGACGCGATCCAGGTAGGAAACCGCGCTCAATACAAAAATCCATCCAACCAGAAACCAGCGCACGCGCGAAACGGTTTGCTCAGCCATGAATCCCGGAGCAATAAGAACCAGCCGCGAGGGTCGCGCCCGCAAAAAACACCACAGCGGTCTTCTCGAATGTGCTGTGGCGCATCAAGCAGCGCGCGCTTTCAAAATTTGCGTGAGGCTCGTGGCGATGATTTTTTCTTCGCCAGGCTTCAGCATGAAAGAATTCATTGACAAGCCGCCGCCCTGCTCGGCAGCGCCAATGACGATCGAGGGCTTCGATTGCTTCAGCGCGGCGCTGACTTGCGCCGGCGTAGCTGAAATGCGCTGGGTGTCCCAGGTGATGCGCAGGTGCGGAACATGATTCGCCACATCGGGCACGCTGAACTCGGTGGAGACGCCGGGAATCGCTTTGACCGCGCTCGAAATATATTCGAGACGGCGCTGCCACTCGGTGTTCAACGCTTCGTGATCGTCCGCGAGGTAAAGTTCCAGAGCCTTCACCATCCCGACGATTTCTTCCTTGCCGACTTTCTGGCTGCGGCCCAGGGTGTCTTCGTGCGGACTGTTATTGAGCAGCGCGTAATCGACCAGATCTTTTTTGCCGATCAGCAAGCCCGCGCATTGCGGCCCGCGAATAGCTTTGCCGCCGCTGAAGGCAATCAGGTCGTAACCCATATTCGCGTAGTCCCACAGGTGCGAAACCGGCGGGGTGTCCGCGGCGGCATCGATGAACGCCGGAAGATTGTGCTCGTGCGCGATTTTCACCCACTCTTCTACCTTGATTTGGCCTGCGGCATTGGCAAAATTGGAAAAATGCAGCATCGCGGTGTTGGGATTAATCGCCCGCGCCAGTTCATCGCGGGTTTCAATCACCACCAGCTTGATGCCGGTAGAGCGAAGCTGATGATCGAACGGATTGCGATGTGATTTCTGGATGATTACTTCGGATTTCATGCCGGTGAGATCGGGTAGTTGCTGAATAAATTTTTCGTTGTTTCCGGTGAGGATTCCCGCGAGCCCGGATTGCATGGCCGCCGCCGCGCCCGACGTTACGATCGCGCCATAGCCATCCGGGAAGCTTGAGCAATTCCGTGATGCGTTTGCCCGCCGCGACTTCCAACTCCAGAATCGGAACGAAGTGGCGGCCGGCCATGGTCATGACCGCTTCAACCTCCGGCCGCATCAACGAGCCGCCCAGCACGGTCATAGTGCCTTCGCCGTTGATTACGGTGGTGACGCCCAGCTCGTCGTAAACATTTCCGGTCGAGCCGAAGCCGGTCACACCGCCCGGTGTGGGCGATGCCGTCGCTGCTTCGCTATTGCTGTAAGCAAACAGGCGTGCTGGAGCGAAGAGCGCGCCGGCCGCCGCGCCCAAAGTGCCAAGAAATGACCGGCGATTCGCATCTCGTTTAAAAAACATGCCTCACGCTCCTTTTTTCGCCGGGCCCACAACGGCCGCGGTGCAATTGATCTCCACCAGGGAATTCCCCGGCAAGGCCGCAACCGCAACGGTCGTGCGCGCCGGCCCGCCGTTCGGAAAATAGGTTTTGAACACTTTGTTCATCCCATCGTAATCGTCGATCTTGGTGAGATAAACCGTCAGTTGCAGAATGCTGTCCATGGCGCCGCCGCCGGCTTCCACCAGGGTCTTCACGTTGTCCATCACCTTTTTCGTGTGGGTGTCGATGTCCATCGGGAATTCGCTCTTTGAATCGTGCGAGTGCGCGCCTTGCCCGGCGATATAAATCACGCCGCCATGCATAATCAACGGCGTAATAAATCCGGTGCCCGCTGGTTTGCCGTCATAGTCCATCTTCTGGACGCCGCCCGCGCCTTGCGCTTGCGCGTTTGTGCCGGAAAGCGCTCCAGCGACACCAACTCCCGCGAACAGCGATGCCAGCCGCGCGGCAAACGTCCTGCGATTGCTGAGTGTAGAAGACATGCGAGATTCCTCCGGAAAACATAGATTTAAATGCGTCGTTCTCTAAGGCAAACCAAAACTAAACACGTTGCTGCCGGCCGCGATGGACACGTACTGGTTGCCATTCACCGCGTAACTCATGGGGGACGCGTGAATCTCCTGCCCGGTGTTGAAGTGCCACAACGCGGTGCCCGTCCTGGCGTCCACCGCTTCGAAGGACTGGCTGTCATCGCCGAAAAACACCAGTCCGCCCGCGGTGGTCATCGTGCCGCCGCTCGATTGGCCATTGCCCACTTGCGGATATGCCCATCTGGGTTGATCCGTGCCCAATTCGAAAGCCAGCAGAATCTTCTTGGAGCGATCACCGGGGCTACGCCGGGCGCCGGTCGAATAATAAGTTTGCCCGGGCGTAAATTTCTCCGCGCTGACCAGGAAGATTTCGCAATTTTCCGAAGCCAGAAAATAAAACAGTTTGGTGGAGGGATTGAATGATGGCGAATACCAGTTGGTTGCGCCGCTGAATCCCGGGCAGACCCGTGTGCCGTTGGCAGTGGGTTGCACGCCGCTGCGAATCGGCCGCCCGTGTTCATCAATTCCTTTTGCCCAGTTCATCTTTTCAACAAAGCGCACCGCAGAAAGAAATTTCCCGTCGGTTCGATCGAGGACGTATAAAAACCCGTTGCGATTCGCCTCGACCAGCAATTTGCGCGGCTGGCCCTGCCACATGGTATCGATCAGCACCGGAGTTTCCTCCGCGTCGTAATCAAACAAATCGTGGGGCGTAAATTGGAAATACCATTTCAATTTTCCGGTGTCGGCGTCTAGCGCCAGCACGCAGTCGGTATAAAGGTTGTCACCGGGCCGCACGGCGCCGTCAAAATCCGGGGCAGGATTGCTGGTGCCCCAGAACACGGTATTGGATTCGCGATCGAAAGTGCCGGGCATCCAGGTGGTGCCTCCGCCGTGCAGGTAACTGTCGCCCGGCCAACTTTCTGAACCGGGCTCGCCCGGCGCCGGAATCGTCCAAAATTTCCATACGAGTTTGCCGGTCTCGGCGTCATAGGCCGAAATGAAACCGCGGACGCCGTCGTCGCCGCCCGAAGTTCCCACCAGCACTTTGCCGTTTACCACCAGCGGCGCGCTGGTCGCGCCATAATTTCGATTTCCGTCGGTGTAGGCCACGTCCCAGCGCAAATGTCCTGAACGCGCATCCAGGCACAACAGATGCGCGTTGTCGGTCTCCATGTAAATTGACGAACCCCAGACGCCCACGCCACGATTGTGATGCTGCGAAGCATCGTCAATCAGGCCTTCGGTGATCGGCCGCGCGTGATGCCACACCACTCGCCCGGTCTGGGCATCCAGCGCCCACGCATCGTTCGCCGAGGTCACGAACATCATTCCGTCCACCACCACCGGCGTCACTTCCAGCGAATCGGAATTGGGCGCATGAAAAGTCCACTGGGCGCGTAGCGATGCAACATTTTTTCCGTTAATCTGATCCAGGCTGCTGAAGCGCTGCCCCGAATAATCACCGTTATAGGACGGCCAGTTCTTGCCCACCGGCAAGGTGGCCAGCTCGGCGGCCTTCACATTGATGTCCACACTCACCGATGATTTCTGCACTGTGGGTTCCTGGCCCTGCGTCGCATGAGAAATCAGCAATCCAGCCGCGAGCAAAGTCGCGACACAAACAACCCGCCGAAAATCTCGCCCGTTTTCGCTAAGAATCACAGCCGCCCGAACTTCTTCACCGCTTCGGTAATCGATTTCAATTTTTCGATATAGGCGTACATGGAATGCTCGTTGAAATCCATCTTTTCGGCTACGGCCAAAACCTCCGCAGCGGCCGCTCGCGGCACTACCACCACACCATCCGCATCCGCCACGATGATATCTCCGCCGTGCACATCGACTCCGTCGCAGCGCACCGGAACATTGGCCCCGGCAAACCGGTAATGGTGTACCGATGTCGATGGCACGATGCCCAGCGCATACACTGGGAAACCAATTTTGTTCAGGTAAGCGACGTCGCGGACTCCGCCGTCAATCACCGCCCCCGAAAAATTGCGCGCGCGCATGGCCGTGCCCATCAGCCCACCCATTCCCGCGATATCGATCCCATCCTCTACCGACATGACATAAACCGAATCGGCGCTGCCGGAATCGATGGCCGCCAGCATGCCCTGCAGCGCGTTGGGATCCTCGTTGGCTTCTTTCTTCAGCGTCACGGTCAGGGCGAAGCCCGCAAACTTGGCGGGGAAGATCGGCCGCATGCGGTGCGACATGTACATTTTCTTTCCGGTTATCTGCTCGATGGCGTCGGAAACCGAGGCGGCCTCGACATGACGGAAACCATCCAGCAGTTCGGCGTCGCTCTTCGCGCCGGAATTTCCGTTTTGCGATTTGGCATATACCGCCAGCGCTACGGACGCCAGTCCCGCGGCCAGCAGCGCCGCGACCGCGACGCGCCACAACCTGGACGAGCGGCTATTAAATCGATTTTTCATGGGCAATCTCCGCTTTGAACGTGCACTGTATCACCATCGAACGTTTAGAAAAAGATTGTTGAGATGAAATTTTGTGCGCTTCTGAATCCTGGTTTTTGTGCGATGATCGCGCTATGAATTGCCGATTTCACCGGGCAATCCGGCCGGTTATCCGCGGTTTTGGCGGTCTATCCCTGGCGACTGCGCTTTTCTCGATGGCGCTGATGGTTGACGCGGCGGCAGTTCTGGCCCAGACCTCGCCATCTCCAACCGCGGCAGATCCGTCAAACGCCGCTCGACTCGCCGAAGCCGGCAAAACCTTCTCGGTAACCTGCGCCGCGTGCCACGGCCTCGATGGGCACGGAGGCGAGCGCGGTCCGGACATCGCGTCTCGCCAGGTTCAGAAACATTCCGACGAACTCTTGACCCGCACGGTGCGCAACGGCATCTCCGAAACGGGCATGCCTAATTTTGCGTTTCTGGGCGACGCCAAAATCGCAGCACTGGTCAGCTACCTGCGCGTTCTTCAGGGCGCCAGCGCTCCGTTACCAATGCCGGGAAATCCGCACAAGGGCGAAGTTCTTTTCGGCGGCACCGCGCAGTGCGCGCAATGCCACATGGCCAGGGGCGCCGGCGGCTTCATCGCGTCGGACCTTTCCACTTTTGCCGCCGGCATTTCGCCGGCGGACGTCCGGCGCGCCATCGTGAATCCCGCGCCAGACGGCCGGCAAAATCGCGGCAAGGTAGTGATCACCTTCGCAAACGGAGGTTCACAGGAAGGCGTAGTCCGCAACGAAGATAATTTCTCGCTGCAATTGCAATCTCTGGACGGCACATTTCATCTGGTGCAAAAGTCGGAAATCTCCGCGATCAAGCCTTCGGAGCAACCTGTGGTGCACGCGGATTACGGCAAGACTCTGACGCCCGGCCAACTCGACGATCTGGTGAGCTACCTGATGCACATAGCGGAAAATGAGCCGCCCAAGGACCCGGCGATACGAAAGCATCAAACTGACTAATTTTTTGGCGTTGTACGTAGTGGCGATCACTTCGCATTCACATGAGCACCACATCCCGGAGATCTCTTGAAAATCGCGCTGACACTTGCCGTTGGACTCGTTCTCGCCGGTAGCATCTCCTCGGCTCAAGAAAACAAAAAGCCTCGAGAATTTTCCCTGCACGCCGATACTCCCCAGTTCTGGGAACTGATTCCGAAGAGCACCAGGCTGGACACCGTCGGCACGGGCTTCGGGTTCACCGAAGGACCGGTCTGGGATCCCGCGGGCTTTCTGTACGTCAGCGATGAAGAACAAAACAGGATCTATAAACTTTCGCTCGACGGAAAGAAATCGGAACTCATCGCCCTCGGCGACCCGGACGGCAGCACCTACGACCCCGAACACCGCTTAATCGACTGCGCCAGTGTGCTGCGCGCTATCATCCGCATCAGCCCGGGCGGCAAGTACGAAATCCTGGCCGATCGTTTCGATGGAAAAAAATTCAATAGCCCCAATGACGTGGTCCTCGGTCCCGATGGAGCTTTGTATTTCACCGACCCGACGCTGGATTTACCCAAAGGAGAAAAGCAGGAACTGACGTTTCAAGGGGTGTTCCGCGTGGATTCCAAAGGAAAAGTCACGCTGCTGACCAGGGAGCTGTCGCAGCCCAACGGGCTGGCGTTTTCTCCCGACGGAAAAAAGTTTTATGTCGACGACAGCGAGCAGCGCAATATTCGCGTTTATGATTTTCACGCCGGTGGAACCATTTCCAACGGCCGCATCTTCGGAGAAGAAACGGGAGCCAAAGACGACGGCGTGCCTGACGGGATCAAACTCGACAGCAAAGGGAATCTCTATATCACCGGACCGGGTGGCATCTGGATTTGGGATTCGCAAGGCCGCCTCCTCGGCACCATCGTGATGCCCGAACAACCCGCGAATCTCGCTTGGGGCGGCCCGCAACTCAGCACGCTGTACATCACCGCTACTACCTCGGTCTACAAGCTGGAAACTTCCGCCAAAGGATTCGTCCCATACCTCGACCAGACTGAAAAATAAAAATAATCAGGCTTGCGATAAAGAGTCATTGTCATGGCCGCGCAGCATTTCTAAGTTCCGGAGCAATTTCGAACGCTTTCTCAAACTCCGCGCGCGACTCTTCCTCTTTATTGTCCTGGTGCAGCGCCAACCCGAGGTTGTAGTGCGCTTCGGCGTAGCCCGGCTTGAGGCGCAGCGATTCGCGAAATTCCTTCTCCGCGGTGTTGAGATCGCCAGCCTGCAAAAACACCAAGCCGAGATTGTTATGCCCTTCCGCGAAGTTCGGATCGCGCCGCAAAATCTCACGAAACACGTTGGCCGCGCCGGTGCTGTCGTTCTGCTGGCCGAGCACCAGGCCCAGCTGTATGCGCGCGTCGGTATATTGCGGATCCAGGCTGATGGCTTGATTCAATTCGCGCGTGGCTCCCTCGAGCTGCCCCATCTGCGCGAGCGCCAACCCCAGATTGTAGTGCGCCTCCGCAAGGTCGGGATCCGACATGGCCGCCTGCTGAAATTCCTGGATCGCCCGCTCCCGGTCGTTTTGCCGCCAGTGCAGCAATCCGAGGCTTGACTGTGCGCGCGCGTAGTCGGGCTTGAGCTCGATGGCTTTTTCGTAAGCCTGCACTGCCTGCGCCGCATCGCCTTTGCGCTCCCACGTCACGCCCAGATAATAATGACCGGTCGGCAACGTCGGGCTTTGCTCCACCGACTTCTGGAAAAGCTCGAGCGCTTCGTCCAATTTCTCTTGCTTCAAGGCGTCCACGCCGCGCACGATCAGCAGTTTCGCCTGCGCCAGATGCGCGCGAAACTCCTGCAGCTCTTTCAAATCCTGCAATTCCTTTTGCGCTGCGCCGCGTTCGCCTTGCGCGCGCAAGGCAATGCTCAGGCTGTAGTGCGCTTTTTCGAGTTCAGGTTTCAACTCGATGGCTTTTCGGAAGGCTGCAATCGCGCCGGGCGAATCTCCGCCGGCTTTCAGCTCCATACCAAGGTTGTACTGCGCCTCAGCATCCTGGGGATCGAGCTCCACCGCTTTGCGAAATTCCGCAAGCGCGCGGCTATGGTCTCCCTGGCGGCGCACCGTGACGCCCAGCATGGAGTGGGCCGGCGCGAATCGCGAGTTCAGCCGGATCGCGGTGCGAAACTCGGTGGCGGCAGCATCCAGATTGCCGAGTTGCCCTTCGACCAGGCCGAGTTCGAAGTGCAATTCGGCGGAGGGCTTAACCTGCAGCGCGTGCCGTAACTCTTTTCCCGCCGCGGCGGGATCGTTCTGCTGCATGTAAATGCGCGCCAGCAGGCGCTGCGCCGGAACATTTGCCGGATCGATCGTGACGGCCGCGTGGAGTTCCTTGAGCGCGGAAGCCTGGTCCTGCAACTCGAAAAAAGTGGCGCCTAAAGCGTAATGGGCATCGGCCCACTTTGGCTTGAGTAGCAACGCGGCTTGAAACTCTTCAACCGCTTGCCTGGTATCGCCTTTGTATCCCAGGGTGAGCGCCAGATTGTAGTGCGTAAGAGGATCGTTGGGTGCGAGTTCCAGAGACCGGTGGTATGCGGCAATGGCCTCGTCCCAGGATTTGCTTTTGGAAAGCTCGATGGCCTGTTGGCGGTACGTTTCGGCCGTCTGCGCAAACGCCGCCACCGCGATGAAGGCGCCGAAAAACAGGAAAAGGACACCCACCCTGGCAGAAGGGAATGACGAGCGCGCCGCAGAATCATTCATCAACACAGTATGACGTGATTTTAATCGGTCGGCAGGCGAGGTCACAGGAAGAATCGTGTCCGAAGCCTCCCGTGACTCGCTGTGCATGCCGCCGAAATGCCGGCACGCTCACTACCAGTAGAACTTCGCGCTGACCTGCCCAATACGCGGATCGCGCGCGTTGGTGACAATTCCGAAGTTCGAGCCGGAGAAGTCCCCGCCAGGATTCGTAAATTGCGCGTGGTTGAATATGTTAAAAAATTCGATACGGAGGTCAAACGCAAAATTCTCTTTAATTTGGGTCTTCTTCAAGAACCCAAAATCGGTGTTGTTGAATCCCGGGCCGTGGAAGAAGCGCCGATTGGCGGTACCAAAAGTGCCCAGATCGGTGTTCTCGGCAAATGCATCGGGAAGGAAGTAACAGCCCGTTCCGGGCAGGCTTGGATCGACAGAATTCGGACAAGCGGGATAAGCCTTGCGCGGATCGACAATCTTCACCGGGCCGACAACATTTGGCATATCCGTGGCCGAACTGCCGGCCAGCGAAGCATCGCCCTGGCTTTGGTTCATCTGCACGGGAAAGCCGGTCGAGAAGCGTGTGATCCCCTGCATCTGCCAGCCTTGCGTCAGCCGCTTAGGCAAATTTTGAAACGCCCGGTCGAACGGGATAGCCCAAACGTAACTGACCACAAAATTGTGTCTCACGTCGCTGGAAGACAGCCCGCGGCTCAACCTGGTATCTTGGAAATTCACCAAGTCGTTGAACGCCGAAGAATCGTCCAAGCCTTTCGCAAAGGTATAGGCCGCCAGGAATGTAAAATCGTTGGCCTTGCGCTCCACCGAGATTTGCGCGGAGTTGTAGATGGAATTGGCGCTGTTAAGCGTATTGGTATTGTTGGAGCCGAAGCACACCTGCACTCCACCGGGGCAGAAATTGGGATTTAACAGTTGCTGTCTGGTGCTGTAAACGCATCCCGCGAGCGGCGTCGTACTAGGCGTGTCACACGGAACGGTAGCGGTAGGAAGCTGGAAAACGTCGTTCTCATTACCTGGACCGCAGCCGGCGGTTCCTCCCGCGGTCACGTCTATCGCCCCTGCCGCCGTGAGTTGCTGGCACAGAGCCGCGGAACCGGGGTTAGAGTCCCGCTGGGTGATGAGGCGGTGCCCCTCGGTCCCGACGTAAGCCAACGTGAGCACCGTTGACTTGCTTAGCTCGCGCTGGATGGAGAGATTGAAGTGCTCCGCGTAAGGCAGCTTGTTGTGGATGTCATAGCCCGGGAAATAGTTGAAGGGCTCGTAAACCGAGAAGTCCAGTGTCTTGTTGGCAGCGGCGCCAGGAACGGGCGCGGTGAACGGAAAACGCTGTGTCAACGACAGCCCGGTGGCTCGAATCCGGAACGGTTCCTCAAACAGGACCGATACCGGCGAGGTCCAATAGAGGCCGAACGGCGCATCCGCTACTTCGTAGAACAGGTTCAGGTCCTCGACCGAAGTGTAATAAAGGCCGTAGGCCATTCGGATACTGGATTTTCCCGGGCCGCCAAATATCTTGCCCAAAACTCCTTCCGAGAATCCCGGCGAATACGCCAGTCCCAATCGTGGGCCGAAGTTGTTGTATTTCGTTGGTGCGAGTGTCTTCGGAATACCCGGGTCGCCGGGGAATACCAGGCCTGGAGGCGCAAGCGGAAACAGCGTAGAGGTTTGCCCAGGATTGAAGGTCTGAATTTTTCCCTGGGTGTCGTACCACGGCATGCTCACTTCCCAGCGCAATCCCAGATTCAGCGTGAGATTGGATTTCACCTTCCAGGAGTCCTGGGCGAAGGCGCCGCCATAGCGTGTGCGCGAATCAAGAAACTGTTCGGCGGCCTGGGTGTAAGGCGCGTTGGTAGTGGAGGTCGCGCCGAGCAGGTAGTCCGCAAAATCGGCTCCCGTAACCGTGCCGTCAAATGTGAACCCCCCATGAGGATTGGCAAAGTTCCGTTCATTCACTTGCAGGTAGCGGAATTCCCCTCCCACCTTCCAGGTATGCCTGCCCTGGGTCTTTGAAAATACGTCACTAACCATATAGGTAGTGTTGGGTTGGAAGGTATTCAGCGTGGGCACGCCAATGTTTAAGCCGATGTTGCTGAAGCTGGTCTGCGGCAGGTATTGCTTATATCCGGCCAGCGGCACAATGCCCAGGGTGCCCTCGCCAGTTATAAAACCCAGGTCCGACAGTTCCGCGAAACTCCCGGCCGGATTATTTAAGTGCAGGGCCGTACGGAAGAAGCTGAGCCGCGCCTCGTTGACTGCCGTCGCTCCCAGCGGCTTGGTGTTGCTCATCACGAACTGTTGCGCCCGCGAAGGCGAGACCGTCGGAAAGCCCGGCACATTGGCGAAGCCGGTCGACGGGTCGAGGTCACTCCGCACGTTCGAGCGATCAAAATGGTAATACCACGACCAGTTTCCGGTCTTCTGGTTGTTGAAATCCACCCGCTCCCCGATTTTGTCGTCGTTGGCGATGTTTCTCCCGCTGTTATTCGAATAATTCTGTGAATCTCCCGGAAGAGTCGGAGCGGGAATATACTGGAGGATCTTGACGGACGGCGCTGACCAGGCCGCCTGCGGGATCACGCCACCAGGAAAAACACACCCTGCTACCGGATCCGTGCTACCGCAGCCGGGGAAGCTGTAAGCTTCGCCCTGTGTCACGGTGTAGCCCAAACGTTGCGAAAGCACTTGCGCCCAGTAAGGCCCGTCGATCGTACCGGTCAAGAGCGCTGGGTCAAAGTTGCCTAGTCGCTGGTCTGCCGTCGGTACCGTAACCAAGCCGGATTCCGCACCTTGCACCTGCCTGGTGCCTTGGTAGTCCGAGAACCAGAAAATTTTGTTTTTCCAGACGGGCCCGCCCGCCGCATAGCCAAATTGATTGCGCCGCAATTCTGACTTGGAAGGCGCAAAGTAATTGGTGGCATCCAGCTTGTCGTTGCGCAGGAATTCGAAGGCGTCCCCATGAAAGCCGTTGGTGCCCGACTTGGTGATGGCGTTGACGACCGCGCCGCTGAATTTTCCATATTCGGCGTCAAAGCTGTTGGTGATCAGACGGAATTCCTCGATGGAGTCCAGGTTGGGAACCAGACCGGCGCCGAGGTTGCGTCCTTCGCTGACGTCTCCGCCGTTCACCAAATAGGCGTTGGCCGTTTCGCGCTGGCCATTCACCGAGATGTTGCCGGAATTCAAAATGCCGGATACCGGACGGTCCTGTTGGATGGTTTGGGCGGTGCCCGGCGCGACGCCGGCCTGCAAGCCCAGAAGGTCGACGAAGCTGCGGCCGTTCAGCGGCAGCGCCAGCATTTTCTTGGAGTCGATGACGTCGCCCAGTTGGGTGTTTTCGGTCTGTACCTGCACCGCGTTGGCCACGATTTCGACGTGGTCAGACACACTGCCTACATTGAGCGTTACATCGTAGTGCAACTGGTCGTTTACTTGTACCTCGATACCGGTCACGGTGAACGTTCGGAAGCCGGCGGCCGTGGCCGTGAGCTTGTAAGTTCCCGCCGGCAGCGCCAGGATGCGATACGAGCCGTCCGCTGCCGAAACTGTTTCTTGTTTGAAATTGGTTTGCACATTCGTGACTACAATCTTTGCGCCGCCCACCACGGCTCCGCTGCTGTCGTGGACCACGCCCAAGTACCGAGCCGGTAACGTCCGCTCGAAGAGTTTGTGCGGTGAAAACAAGCGCGCAAATGAACAGGATGGAAATACGGTTAAAGCGATTTAACATTGGCCCCCCCAATGTTTCAAGAATCCGCGTACCATGTCACAAAACATTTGACACAAGCAAGTACAAAATCTTTATCGAACCTTTTTTGTGTCCGATTTGCATTTTCATGCTCGCTCGTACTCGTACTCACTGCAACATTTGTTTCACTTATCTCCATACGCTGGCCCGTCACTCGTTTTTGTCCGCCGCTTCGACGGCCACTTCTCCGAGTGCTCCCCGATCCACCCCGTTGTTATCCACTACATGGAGGGAAACTCTGCCTGTGCGCCCAGCTCCGGTTAAGTTCGCCCGCAGAGTAACCAGCTTGCTGGGGTCTACCGTATCGAGCGCTCGCGTGCCGGTCGCCGCGCCATGCTCGTCGTAAAGATGGGCCACCAATTTGCCGGCAAAGAAAACTCCAAAGGAACCGCTGAGCGCCACTTCGTTGCCGCCCGCGCCTGGTGTTGCACAAAGCGGGGAAAGCACCACCCCCGCATCCGTCACGCCCTCAAATTTCGCGTTCGCTCTAGTGGGAAACCACGCCGTATCGAAATTGAACTCCTCGCCCGGCTCGAGCCGCACCATCGGCGAATTCAGTTCCGCCTCCATGTAGATCTGCCGGCGGGTCGTCGTGAGAATCGCCAAACGTGGTGGTGCCGTCCGGATGCTGATGCAATTCCGCGCCATTGGTCCAAAATATGACCGAGGCCTTTCCCGGGATACGGCTTCGTCTCGTCGTAGTGAAATCGCTCGACCATCGCGTAGCGCGTATCGCCATCCACCACGGCCAGCCAGCCGTCTTTCGAATCAATCCACAACTCCGCCGCCAGCGGCTTGTAGTGCACCGCGAAAAGTCCATTCGAACGAACCTGCGCCGCGGTATTTTCCGCCGGGCCAAACCTCACGTGATACTGATTCAGGTAACTGCTCGACGGGTTCGTCTTCGTAAATCCCCAGAAATTTTTGTTGTGGTGCGCGCGATCCGTAGCGTCCGCCGGTGTCGTATTGCGACACCGACTGCACTGACCATTCGATCGGATGGCCGCTGGCATTTTTGACCACGGCGTGAAATTTGATGCTGGTCGAATCGGCATCCAGGCTCACCGTGCGCGTGAACTGCAAACCGGTCTGCGGATCGGCCGGACCGCTCAAAGCGACTTCGCAATGCGGGCCCTGCGAGCGCATCTGAAACTCGAAAGGTGCATCATCAAGCACGTCCGAGTTGCCCACCCAGTGCCGTTCGTCGTCATTCCCTTCCGGCAACACCCATAACTTGTCGCCGCCATAGTTGAACCACTGGGTGTTCGAGGGCGGCAGGTATTTTCCGGCGTAGCGTTCGTTCACAAACAAATACGGATGGCCGTCGAAGATCACCTGCATCAATCGCCCGCCGTTTTGCGGCACGAAAATCAATTTGAGCCACGCATTCGAAACCTGCTGGGCCTGCCAGCCTTTGTAATTGACCGGCTCGACGCGGCAATTTGCCGGCGCGGGCGCCGCCGGCGGGGCATCGGGCTTCTGCTGCGCGCGCAACGCAAAAGTTCCCGGCGCCGCGAATTCCATGAGCAGCGCGGCGGCAAAACCCCACTGAAGCGAAGTTTTTGTCATTTACCGGGTCGAGCCAATTCGAAACGATTCGTAATGAAACAAAATAAAACGCTCATAGTCAAGCAACTTGTGATAAATATGCCCGGACGCGGAAATTTTGGAGCCGCTACCGCCCCGGCGCGGGCACTTGCCGCACACACGGAGGCTTCTGCATGTCGTTCATGTCTGGTTTCAGCCGTAGAGGGTTTCTGCGATTCGCTGCCGCAGCTCCGTTGCTAAGCCAAATTGCCGCGAAAAATGCTATCGCCAGTGCAGCCGCGGCGGTCGGCAAGGATATGCGCGGGAATGTCTACACCCGCCTGGGCCTGAAAACCATCATCAACTGCCGCGGCACCTGGACCTATCTAAGCGGCTCGCTGGAATTCCCCGAAGTTACCGTGGCGCAGCGCGAAGCTTCCGAACATTTCGTGAATATGTTCGAACTGCAGCACGCCGCCAGCCGCCGGCTCGCCGAACTCACCGGCGCTGAAGCCGGGATGGTCACTTCCGGCGCCGCCGGCGCGATGGCCTCGGCCACCGCGGCGTGCATGGCCGGAAGAGATCCAAAAAATATCTGGCAACTCCCGGACACCACCGGACTGAAAAACGAAGTGATCATGATGGGCGGACGCAGTGCCTTCGACAACGCCATTCGCCTGACAGGAGCCAAGCTGGTCCTGGCGCATTCGCCGGAAGAAATGGCCAATGCCGTCACCGACAAGACGGCGATGGTCTACACCACGCATCTGGACGACACGTTACGCGCCGAGTTGGCCACTGCGAAAAAATTAAACGTTCCCATGCTGCTCGACGACGCGGCCGGCATTCCTCCCATCGAAAACATCAAGCTCTACGCGCAGATGGGCATCGACATGTACACCTTTTCCGGCGGAAAAGGTTTGCGTGGCCCGCAATGCAGCGGCTTGCTGCTCGGCAGAAAAGATTTGATCGAAGCGGCCATGCTGAACACCAACCCGTGGGAAGGCGCCGTCTGCCGGGCCATGAAAGTCGGCAAGGAAGAAATTATTGGCTTGCTCACCGCCGTCGAAACCTGGCTGAAGAAGGACTTGAACGTTCTGAATCGCGAGTGGAACGATCGCGTCGCGCGTATCGAGAAGCTGGTGAAAACTGTTCCGGGAGTGGAAACGGAAATCTCCATACCGACCGACGGCAATCGCTACCCAACGCTGCATATTTTCTGGGACGAACAAAAATGGGGCTATACTGTGAAAGATTGCGTGCAGCAGCTGCGCTCCGGCGATCCCGTGATTGAAGTGGCCGGCGCGGACAATCCCAGCATCGTTACCGCGGTCCGCGAAGGCAATCCCAAACAAAGCACCAAGGAAATGGAAGCAAACCAGCGCCGTAAGCTGGAGCTGGTGGCCTCCACGATTCAGCCCTCCGAAACGCTCATTGTCGGCCAACGCATTCGTGAGCTGCTCAGCGCCGCGCGGAAAGCTGCGCCGCAGGCTTGAACGCTATGGCAATCCTTACATTTGGTTTGGCGAAAAATTCCGGAGCGACGCGATGCTGGTGAGACCTGCGCTCGTGAATCCTTTTTTCCTCGGAATTTTCCTGGCGACGGCTGCCGCCACTAACGCTCAAGTGCGTGCTGTCGAAAACCCCGGCCTCAGCGAAAAAACTCCCCTGCGCTCGTCAGCCATCGACGCCGGCGACTACATCTATATCTCCGGTCAGGGTGCGCAACGAAGCGACGGCACTGTTCCGCCCGATTTCGAAGCCCAGGCCAGCCAGTCACTCGAAAATATCAAATCGATCCTCAGCGCTGCCGGATTGAATCTGGACCACGTGGTTTACGTGCAGGTGTATCTCGAAGACGTAAACAACTACGATCGCCTCAACGCCGTCTTTACAAAATATTTCGCGAAAACGCCGCCGGCTCGCGCAGTCCTGGGAGTCGCGAAAGTGCCTCAGGGGTCCATCGAGATCACCGCCGTGGCTGTGCGCGATCTCGCGGAAAGAAAAGTCGTCACGCCCGCAAATTACAACTCGACAGAGCCATTTTCTCCCGGCATCCTCACCCGCGATCGTTTGTTCGTTTCCGCCATGCAGGGTCGCGATCCGAAATCCGGGGCCGTCCCGGACGATCCCGCGGCGGAAACCGATCTCGCGCTCGATGGCGTGAAAGCCGTCGTCGAAGCCGCCGGACTCAAGCTCGCTAACATGGTTTTCGTGAATCCCTATCTCACGGAAAAAATTCCCACGAAGATCATGAACGAGCACTACGCGCAACGCTTCGAGTTTGGCAATACTCCCGCGCGCGCCACCATCGAAGTCTCCGCGCTGCCCCGCAACGCACAGATCGAATACACGGGCGTAGCGGTGCGCGATTTAAGTCTGCGCCATTCGATTCGCCCCCAAAATATGCCGCCCAGCCCGACCGCCAGCCCCTGTGTCTTCGCCGGCGACACTTTATATTGTTCCGCGAAAAGTGGATTCATCCCCGGGCCGCACGGCGGCGTTTACGGCGCAACGACCGCGGCGCAACTGCGCCAGACCATGCGCAATCAACTCGACAATCTCGAGGAAGCGGCGATGGATTTCAGTCAGGTGGTCTACACCACGGTGTATCTCGACGATCTCGCAGACTCCGACGCATTCCACAGAGTCTACGCCGAATATTTCAAGTCCCCAGTGCCGGCCGAAACGCTGCTGCAGCAAATATCCGCGGGCAAACGCACCGCCGATGATGAAGGCCACTACCCGGACCTCGAGCAGATGTCCTTCATCGCGATTCGCCTACCCGAGAAAAAATAAAATTTCCCTAGGCAGAGCGGTACGCGATCGAGGCCTTCAACAACGAACGTCCTCACGAAGCCCTAGACATGAAGTGTCCGGCCGAAGTCTATCAGCCGTCCACGCGTCCTTATACCGGACTGCCGGACATCGACTATCCGCTCCACGACAAAACCATCGTGGTCACCCGTTGCGGGCGCATCTGTTTGGGCAAAAAGAAAATCAATTTCAGCCAGGTCTTTGCCGGCCAAGCCGTCGGCATCAAAGAAGTGCACGACGATATCTGGCTGGTTAGTTTTATGGATTATGATTTGGGATACTTCGATCGGGGAGACTCGGGTGCTCGAACCGCGAAAAAATCCGTTCGGCCCAAAAGTGTTACCTATGTCTTAGGTACGTTGTGTCACCCATGTGTCCGGGCTGGACCCAAGAACAAGGAAATATACAGGGAAATTCCGCTCAGTACGTTGTTTTTATAGCCAAGTTCGCTCTTGAACTGTCCGCCCAAGCACCAATTACGAGCCAAGTCATGCGGGCGGCAGTTCCTGGGAACAGGGAATAACAGGGAAACCCTGAACGCGCTAGTTCTAATAGATTTGAAACATGAGCAAGCCGGCCAACTTCTCTCGGTCGAGGTTCCGACTTTTTCACGGATGACCTTGGGTGGATCAATGCAGTTGACGTATCAAAATTCAGCAGCGAAGAACGCTTCCTGTGAAAGTCACAAAGAGACGCGGCGCCCTTCTTCAATTTGTTGAAATCCAAGTGAGGGCGTCGGGCTTGGCGAATTCGTGCCAATTTCTACTGCGTGCCCATCGGTAGGCAGCTTAGCTCAAGTTGTCGCAGTGCTTGTGGGTGAACACGCCCGGTGGTGTGGCTTCCCGCACTATAGGCAGTAAAAGCGGGTCTTCCCTTACGGTTGAGTATCGCTTCGGCCATGATGGAACGAGCGGAGTTTCCCGTGCATACGAAGAGAACGTTGTGATGTCCCTGCATGACGATCACCTTTCCTTGGGGCGTTTTCGCGCTTTTTCGTAACTTTCGCGAGAGCGTGGGTCACTCGTGCTGCCGGTTACAATACAGTGGCGCGGAAAGATTAGCATAAGTCTATGCATGTATGCGAATATACAGTTAGGGGAAAACGTTATGCCCAAACTACAAGTGTATGATCCTGCGATGTGTTGCTCGACGGGCGTCTGTGGGCCGAGTGTTGACCCTGCCCTGCCAAGGTTTTCAGCGGACCTCGAATGGCTAAAAAGCAAGGGCCTCGAAGTCGAGCGCCATAACCTCGCGCAAGAGGTTGCCGCGTTCACGAGCAACCCAGTCGTCAAGGCAGCACTGAACAGTCGAGGCAGTAAGTGTCTACCCCTCCTGTTGCTGGATGGAACGATTGTTTTTGAAGGTGCGTATCCGGCACGCGAAGAGCTCGCGAGAGTCACGCATGCGAGATTCGAACCTGGGCCGGTCATTACGCAGGTGAAGTCGCAGCAGCCTCTCATGGCGATTGTCGGGCCGGACAAGTCTGGCGGCAGGTGAGTCATGAACCCACTTCAAAATCCGACTCGAAATCTGCTTTTCACGGGCAAGGGCGGCGTAGGTAAGACTTCTATCGCCTGTGCCACAGCCGTTTCACTAGCAGAAAGCGGGAAGCGAGTCCTGTTGGTGAGTACGGACCCAGCTTCAAATCTCGACGAAGTCCTGGAAACACCTCTTGGCGTACGACCTACTCCGATTGCAAAGGTGGCCGGTCTGCAGGCCATGAACGTAGACCCGGAAGAGGCCGCGTGTCTCTATCGCGAACGAGTTGTAGAGCCCTATCGTGAACTTCTTCCCAAGTCGGCGGTGGACAGCATTGAAGAGCAACTGTCCGGTGCGTGCACTGTCGAAATCGCAGTTTTCGATGAATTCGCAAAACTATTGGGAGATCGGAACGCAACGGTTGAATACGACCACATCATTTTCGATACGGCTCCCACCGGCCACACCCTGCGACTTCTCCAATTGCCCGCAGCGTGGACGGCATTCATCGAATCCAACATGGGCGGAACGTCGTGCCTTGGCCCGCTGGCGGGTCTTCAGGCTCAAAAGGGACTCTACTCAAATGCGCTGCAAGCGCTTTCGAACCCAATAATCACAACAGTTTTCCTTGTCAGCCGCCTGGATCACGCGGCGCTCGCCGAGGCGGAACGCACTCGCAATGAGCTGGAGGCTCTTGGCATAAGGAATCAACGATTGATATTGAACGGAGTATTTCACGCAAGCGGCAAAGATGATGCTGTCGCTGTCGCACTGGAATCGAGGGGCAAAAAGGCCTTAGCTGAAATGCCGCAAGGATTACGCGTGCTTTCGCACGATGAGGTTCGGTTGGTTTCTAACGCTCTGATTGGAGTGAATGCGCTTCGCCAACTGGCTACCGGTCATTCTCAAACGACAATTACAAGGGAAGCCGCGAACTTTCCGCCTGCGATTCTTCCGCCGCCACTTGCTGACCTGTTGGTTGAAATCGCCGCTCCCGGAAGAGGCGTCGTCATGGCGATGGGGAAAGGCGGCGTCGGTAAGACCACGGTGGCGGCTGCAATCGCCGTCGAGCTGGCACGGATGGGTCATAAAGTCCATCTGACCACGACTGATCCAGCGGCTCATATTCAGATGACGCTGAATGGAAATGTTTCTGGCTTGCAAGTCACACGGATTGACCCTGCAGCCGAGACGCGGGTCTATACCGAAGAAGTGATGGCCGAGTCAGGACGCGATCTCGATGAGAAGGGGCGGGCCTTACTGGAAGAGGACCTCCGTTCTCCCTGCACAGAAGAGATCGCCGTCTTTCGTGCCTTTGCCCGCAGCGTGGATGAAGGCAACCAGGGTTTCGTTGTCATTGATACCGCTCCGACAGGTCATACGCTACTGTTGCTCGATGCGGCGGAGGGTTATCACCGCGATGTTGCACGCAACTTGAGCTATATTCCCGATAGCGTCCGCAGATTGCTCCCGCAACTTCGGAATCCCGATTTCACGCGAATTCTCATGGTGACGTTGCCAGAGGCAACGCCCGTGCATGAAGCGGCACGGTTACAAGAGGATTTAAAGCGTGCGGGAATCACTCCGTATGCTTGGGTGATCAATCAAAGCTTTGGCGCCACTGGCACAAAAGACTCCGTGCTGGCTGCCCGCGGCCGGCTTGAACACCGCTACATTTCCGAAGTGAGCGATACTCTAGCCAGTCGCGTAGCGTTGATTCCCTGGCAGATCGAAGATCCCATTGGGAGCGAGCGATTGCGACAAATTGCAGAAGCAGCAGTATTAACGTGAAGAGAAGGACACATGAAAGAACTGGAACAATACTTCAAGGCACTCTCTGACACAAACCGGCTGCGAATCTTGAACCTACTCCTGCATGGTGAGTTATGCGTCTGCGATATCCAGTATGTCTTGGAAGCGTCACAGCCAAACGTTTCTCGTCATCTTTCGTATCTGAGGAACTCGGGCCTTGTCTTAGATCGCCGGGATGGCTACCGAATCTTCTACCGGCTCGTTGACTCGAAGCAAGGGATGAAGAAGCGTCTATTTGAGTTTCTGCAAGATGCTTATAGGGACGAAGCACAGCTGGGGGCTGACCGGAAGCGGCTCAAACAAGCAGTCGAGACGGGTTCCTGCACACTCAGCGAATGGAAGCCGTACCTGACACGAAGGGGGACAGCGGTCTCGCGATCACGTAAGTTTCGATCATCGGAGCAAATTACGTCCAATGTAAGCGTCAGACCAAAGTCTCTGACTCGGGCGACGAATTCCCGGAAAAATTGAGACTCCTGTGGGGCCTGAACTGCAGGATCAGATGGCTCGCGGAACCCGTATTGGAGGAGATGTTGTAAGCCAGATTGAATGGTAAGGAGGATTAGCCGAAACAAGATGGCAAATGCGCAGAGTGCTCCCCGCCTTTCTTTCCTGGACCGATTTCTGACGTTATGGATCTTCGCGGCGATGATTGGGGGTGTCGCGGCGGGTTTCCTGGTGCCAGGAATCGTTCCCTTTCTAAACCGCTTTAGCGTGGGAACGACCTCCATCCCCATCGCGATCGGGCTCATCCTCATGATGTATCCGCCACTCGCCAAGGTGAAGTATGAAGAAATGGGACGGGTATTCAGCCACCGGAAGGTGTTGGTCCTCTCGTTGATTCAGAATTGGGTCATCGGGCCGCTGCTCATGTTCGCGCTGGCAGTTTTTTTTCTCCGCGACAAGCCGGAATACATGACGGGACTGATACTTATCGGGCTTGCGCGGTGCATTGCCATGGTGATCGTTTGGAACGACCTGGCCCGGGGCGATCGTGAGTACGCTGCCGGACTGGTGGCGTTCAATTCAATTTTTCAAGTTCTGTTCTTCTCCGCCTATGCCTACTTCTTCCTCTCCGTGTTGCCGCGATTGGTAGGGATGAATGCGATCCGAGTGAACATCTCCATTCGCGACATCGCCTGGAGCGTTTTAATCTATCTTGGCATTCCATTTCTCGCGGGATTTCTTACGCGGTTCGTGCTCACGCGCGCGAAGGGCAAGGAGTGGTATCACACCCGTTTTATCCCAAAGATCAGCCCCATTACCCTTATCGCCCTTCTATTCACCATTGTCGTGATGTTCTCGCTTAAGGGAGAAATGATCGTTCGATTGCCGTTCGATGTCGTTCGAATCGCTGTCCCGCTCACCATCTACTTCGTCGTGATGTTTTTCGTTTCTTTCTGGATGAGCGCGCGAGTAGGCGCAACGTATGCTGAATCCACGACGCTCTCCTTTACGGCCGCGTCGAATAACTTTGAACTGGCGATTGCTGTTGCCATCGTGACGTTCGGAATCAACAGCGGAGAGGCCTTTGCTGCCGTTATTGGACCGCTTGTGGAGGTACCCGTCCTGATCTCACTGGTCAATGTCGCCCTGTGGATCAATCGGCGGTACTTTGGTGATCGCTTCGAGACGGTGACAGCTTGTCCTAAACCAGGAGCTTGACGAGCGGAACGCTCATACCACGAGATTTTGGTGAAACCGATGGGCCGATGACGGAGGTTACGCTATGAAATGCTTGGGTTGCGCAAAAAGACTTCAGTGCTCGCTACTCTCGATATAGATCCCCTGCGAGATACTTGAAGCCGGTGTCGACCGCCACCGTTGCGACGGTACTACCCTTCCCCAATTCTTGCGCCAATTGCACCGCGGCGGCGACGTTCAGCCCCGAGGACGTCCCTGCGAATATTCCCTCCTCCTTAGCCAGGCGCCGCGCCATCTCGCGTGCGGCACTTTCTTCCACCGTGCGCACTTCATCGTACTCGCCGTCTTTCAAGTGTGGGGGCCGGAAACCTGCGGCGATCCCTTCGACGCGGTGTGCGCCTCCTTTTCCCGAACTGAGCACCGGCGAAGATGCCGGCTCAAGCGCCACGATACGCGCCTTGCATCCAGCTTCCTTCAGCGCGCGCGACACCCCCATGAGCATCCCCGCCGTGCCAACTCCGCCACAAAACGCGGTTATGCTGGTGCCCGCCTGTTCGACTAATTCCTTGCCGATTCCCATGTAAGCCCGGAGCGCATCCGCGTTGTTGAATTGGTTTGTGTAAAACGTGCCTGGCTGCTGTGCCAATTCTTCCGCACGTCGTTTCATCGTCTGATAAAGCTCCGGCACAAGCTTGCCGCCTTCGGCCGGGAAAATCTCCAGGTCCCCGCCGAAAAGACGCATCGTGCGGAGCTTTTCGTCCGAGAATCCGTCCGAGGAGATGGGCGTGAAGCGGTATCCCTTGATCGCGCAGACCATCGCCAGCGAAGACCCGGTACTTCCACCCGTCCATTCAACCACGCGCATGCCCGGCCTCAGCTCTCCACGCGCCTCAGCCCCTTCGATCATTGCCAACGCCATGCGATCTTTGTAAGAGCCAGTGGGATTGTAGTACTCCAGCTTGACCAGAACCTCGCCCATCGAGGGCGATACGATCTTCCGCAGTCGAACCACCGGCGTATTCCCAATTGCTTGTAAGACTGAATCTCGAACTTGATTGGTTCCCGCCACGATTGCTCTCCCGAACCCCGCCGCAGCTTATGCTTGTCGATTCAATCTTGGCAAGACGCACCTACCCTCGTATGCACCGGAAGCTCCGCGCGCTGATTGGCAAGTGGGGATTGCCGGATCTGGTTTGCGGGAAGTAAGGTGGGAAGACCGTATCGGGTTGAGCGTATTGCACCCTCCCAATTAATGTAGTAAAGACTTCTTCAAGGAGAGCCTGTCGCCTTTTTCTTGGGAGCCGCATGGAACCGAATTTCAAACCAGCAGCCCAGCACCCACCACCAATCCAACTTCTGGCTCAAATCATGACGGGCTTGCGTCATCGCTACGCGTCCCTCAACGGCGTTCACTATGAAGCCGCCTGGACCGACAGTTGGGTTCACCGCCGCTGCTTCCATAAGCATCCGACCCTGATTGATGCCGCTAGGTGCGGGATGCCGCAGCCGGGCTTTTATGTTTTGGCCGTCGACGCCGGTTCGCCAAGAGAACTAACCACGGAAGAGGACGAGGTTGTGAATCGCTTCCGATTTTCCGCGCTCAAGTGAAGACATTCGGTCCGTCGAAATTGTTAAGCGGGTGGTGGAACAAGAACACCCCAAAAATCTCTACCAGATTAGAAAGCCTCTCTACCATTTCCTTGCCAGTGCCCAATTTTGCTGGATCGTTGAAATCTGCCTGGTCGATTACACCTTTCAAGTCATTTGCCTCTGCTAGCTTGGAAATGATCTTGTTGATCTTGTCGCCGATTTCTTTGTCGCCCCTGAGCGCGACCATGTCGGAGAAACTTCCCCCTTTGGGGACCTCGACCATCGCGTCTTTCTAACCCGCATATTTGCCGGAGACGTATTTCACGAACAGCAAAACGAGGACGTAGTCCTTATACTGCGAAGCGTCCATGCCGCCACGCAATTCATCGCAGCTTTGCCAGAGAGAGCTATAGAGTTCGGATTTCTTAATTGCCATTTAATTTCCTTCCAAGTTTTGGGGGAGGTGGCCCGACGCGAATGGGAATCAACTGCCTGTAGATCATTTCACCTTTCGGAATCGGCGCCAATTTCATAGCCATACTCGGCCAGTCGCGTTTTCGAAATCTCACGCTCTTGTTCGGGAAATAGAGAGTGCCATTCCGGTGCTAGGACAATGGCCTCGACTGTCAGATCGAGCCGCTTCCGTTCCCATAATGCAATGTAACCTTCTGAGACCTTGGAAGCGTGGAGCAAATCCGCGCCGTTTCAACACCGCGATGTTCATGAAGCATCTGCAAGAACCGCGTCGCCTTATCGCCGCAGCTCTCGATATGAAGTGCCCCGCCAACGTCTATAAACCTTCCACCCGGCCTTAGGCTGGTGACTTTTATGGACTACAATCTTGGTTACATCGATCTAGAGGAAAAAACTTTGCAGCCACTAAACAACCCTTTTGGCCCTAAGTGTAAACCACGTCTTCGGAACGTTCTGTAAAGGATCTCTTCGGACCGTACAAAGACTGACTGGCGGAGGAGGAGGGATTCGAACCCCCGAGACCCTTTCGGGTCTAACGGTTTTCAAGACCGCCGGTTTCAACCGCTCACCCACTCCTCCGCTTTTTATTGTACCTGCGCCGACGAACCGGAGCATCGGAAATCCGCAAAAACGGCGCTAATTCGATAGAAAATACATCTCCGGAATCT
This sequence comes from uncultured Acidobacteriota bacterium, assembly GCA_963819625.1. Taxonomy (GTDB): domain Bacteria; phylum Acidobacteriota; class Terriglobia; order Acidiferrales; family UBA7541; genus Acidiferrum. Next base: position 246,410 of record CAWFWY010000011.1, on the reverse strand, counting down.
CAACCAGACTGAAGAATTCTGCGCCGTAGAGCATGACGGGGGTTATGGTCGTTTCAATGGTGCCTGGGGCGACACGCGAAGTAGTTATCATTAATCCTTAGGCCATTGAAAATCGATTGGAGATGTCCCGCACCGTCGCGGTTCTTTAAACTGGAAGAGCCCAATGGTTATGGCCTCTTCCAAAAAAATCGGATGGATGGTGGGTGTGTGGCTGGCGGTGCTGGTGGTCTACGCGGCATTTTCGCTGAGCGTGCCGCGCGGGCACCAGTCGCTCACCACCTTCGGAGATCTGGTGCAGTGCCTGGTTCCGCTGATCGCCAACGCCGGCTTGCTGGCCAACGCCGGTACGCCGGTCTGGCGGCGCAACGCGTTCTGGATGCTGCTAGCGCTGGGCTGCACGTTGTGGATGATCGGGCAGTTTTCGTGGACGTACTACGAAGTGTACCTGCACAAGCCGCTGCCTGGCTTATTTCCCGGCGACATTGTTTTCTTTTTGCGCGGCATTCCCATGATGGCGGCGCTAGCGCTGCGCCCGCATCGCAGACGGGAAGAGCTGCGCCTGCGTTTTGGGTATCTGGATTTTGTCTTGCTGTTTATCTGGTGGACTTTTCTGTACGTCTTCGTGGTGCTGCCGTGGATGTACGCGTCTCCATCGCTGGGCCTGTACAACTACACCTACAACATCGTGACCAATATCCAGAACATGGTGGTGGTAGCGAGCCTGGGAATTTTGTGGCTGCGCACGAACGGCGCGTGGAAAACCGTTTACGCCAATCTGTTTGGTGGAGCAACGCTGTATATGTTGTCTTCCCTGGCCATCAACGTAGGCGCCGACACGGGAGCGTATTACACCGGCAGCTTGTACGACCTGCCACTGATTTCTTCATTTTTGTGGTTTGCGCTGGCAGGCGTGATCGCTTACCAAAATCGCGCAAGACTGGATGAATCGTCGCCTGAAAGCGAAGCGGAGAAAGAAACGCGCGGTGAAAGCGTGTGGGCCGCACGCATGGCTATGGCCGCGGTGATTTCACTTCCGCTTTTCGCCATCTACACCGTAAAATTCTCGAATGACGGGCCGGCGGTTCGCGATTTCCGGCTGATGGCTACCTTTTCCGCCGCGATACCGCTGGCCATTCTCGTTTTCATGCGTACCCACCTGGCGGACGCCGATCGCGTGCGACTGCTCGACGAAGCGGAACAGTCGGTAGTCAATCTGCGGCGGCTGCAAACGCAAATCGTGCAATCGGAAAAGCTGGCGTCGCTGGGCCAACTGGCCGCCGGAGCAGCTCACGAAATCAATAATCCGCTGACGGCCATCCTGGGATTTTCCGATCTGCTGGCCGACGACCCCAGTCTTTCGGAAAAAGCACGCATCACCGCAGGGAAGATTCGGGATCAGGCGCGCCGCACCAAAACGCTGGTGGGAAATTTGTTGAGCTTCGCGCGGCAGGTGCCGGTGGAGCGCACGCTGCTGGACCTCAACACCGTGGTGACCAATGCGGTGCAACTCCGGACCCTCGACCTGCACGATACGAAAATCAAGATCGAAATGCAGCTGGAGTCGGTGCTTCCGGCGGTGCGCGGAGACGGAAATCAATTGATGCAGGTATTTTTCAACATCATCAGCAACGCGGTAGACTCCATGGAAGTGGCCGAGGGTGGAACGCTGACCATCAAGACCATGCGGCATCGCGGCAATGTTGTAGTGCTCTTCACCGACAACGGGCCGGGTATGAAGGAACCGCACCGGGTGTTCGATCCGTTCTACACCACCAAGCCGGTCGGAAAAGGCACGGGCCTCGGGCTGAGCATCTGCTTCGGCATCATGCAGGAGCACGGCGGAAAGATCTTCTGTTACAACGGCCAACGCGGCGGCGCAGTGTTCCGTGTGGAGTTGGAAGCGGTGCTGGCCACTTTGCCTTCCAAAGAATTGCAACTCGCGGGCGTGGCTGATAAGTCGAGCGTTGCCGAAAAAACCTGACGGTACTCCCAATCCCAATAAGATATTCGCGGCGAAAGCTGAAAAATACGTCACTTCGGGCTTGCGTCATGGTCATGCTAGAGTTTTCTGCTACACAGGGATGGAGAAATCATGACGGATGTGGCAATCCGCACGGAGAAACTCAGCAGACGTTTCGGAAACCTGGTGGCTGTTGACGGCATGGATCTGGAGGTAACCGCCGGCCAATTTTTCGGATTTCTCGGACCCAACGGAGCAGGGAAATCCACCACCATCAAGATGCTGACGGGATTGCTGGCGCCGACGTCGGGGCGCGTCGAGCTGCTGGGCTTGGATTTTGCCGCCCACCCCGTGGAGGTAAAACGTCAGATCGGTGTAGTGCCCGAAGGCATGGGACTGTTCGAACGCCTGACCGGCGCAGATTACCTGCGCTTTGTCGGGCGCATGTACGGGCTGGATCAAAAAACCACGGAGCAGCGCGCGGAAGAGTTGCTGGATTTCATGCAACTGGCGGACCGGCCGAAAACGATGGTTGCGGATTATTCCCACGGCATGCAGAAAAAACTGGCGCTGGCTGCCGCGGTCATTCATGGCCCAAGAATTCTGTTTTTGGATGAGCCCTTCGAAGGTGTGGACGCGCTGGCTGCCGGTGCGCTGAAAGCCCTGCTGGGAAGAATGACCGAGCGCGGCGTAACGATTTTCTTGACCTCGCACGTGATGGAAATTGTGGAGCGCTTGTGCAGCCACGTGGCCATCATTCACAAAGGCCACCTGGTGGCGCAAGGGTCTTTGGATGAGTTGCGCGCAGGCATTCCCAGCGACGAGGGCGAGAAGAAAACGCTCGAGCAGATTTTTCTTTCGATCGTCGGGAAGAGTGGTACGGAACCTCAAGTCGATGAGCTGTCATGGCTGATGTAACCCACCCGGTCAGTCTCGCGGACCAAATCCGGCTGGTGGCTAAACTTCGCTGGCGCATCCTGGTCAACAGCGTCCGTAAGAAAGATAAGGCCCTCGATCTGATAGGAATGGTTTTTGTGTCCCTGTTTGGGGCGATGCTGGTGATCGGGCCATGTTTCCTGTTTGGCTTCGCGGGCCACTCGCTGGTGTCGTCTGGGCGGCTGCAATTGCTGGCGCTGCCCTTCTGGGCAATTTTTATTTTCTGGCAGATCATTCCTGTTTTCGCGGTGGGTTTCGGCACGAGTTTTGATTTTCGGTCGTTGCTGCGTTTTCCGTTCGACGGCACCGCGTTTTATCTCATCGGACTGGCGTACGGCCTGGCCGATTTTCCAGCCTTGGCGTCGGTAAGCTGGCTGCTATCGCTGTCGCTGGGTGCAACGGTAGCGCGACCCGGCGCGCTGCCCATCCTGCTGGTCGTTGTGCCCATGTTTGTTCTTTTGAACCTCACGATGGAAAGGCTGATCGGGTCGTGGCTGCAGAGGTTGCTGGCGCGCAGGCGCACACGAGAAATATTTTTTGCGTTATTTATCCTCTCGATGTTTTCGCTGCAATTTATCGGACCGATTCAGAGCCGCTTGGCCCGAGGCGGGAATCCCGCCGCGCTGCTGGGGTTGGTGAAATACCTGGCGCCCTTTCCTCCCTCGCTGGCGGCCCGGGCAATCGCCGGATTGATGGCGCATAACGGCCTGAATATCGCCGTCGGCCTCGGGGGGCTGGCGGCATTCACCGCGTTTTTTACCGCGTTGTTGTGGCAAAGGTTCGCTGCGCAGTACCACGGAGAGGAGTTAAGCGAATCGGCTGCGCCTCAACGCGCCGCACAGCCACGAGGTTCGCGCGCAAAAATAGTAAGCGTGCCGGGTGAAGGCGTCCGCGGATTCCTGCCTCCGAAGATCGGCGCGGTCGTGAGCAAGGAACTTGCTTACCTGCGCCGAAACGGCTTTGCATTTCTCCTGTTGATTCTTCCGCCGGCACAGGTTCTTTTGTTCAGCTCGCAGTTTGGAGGAAAGGGCCCTCTTCATTTCGGAGGCAAGGGATTCAGCACGGATTTCCTGTTTCCCGGAATGATGGCGTACACCATCCTGGTGTTGATGGGCCCGGCGTACAATGCGTTTGCCTACGAGAGCCGGGGGATTCAGACATATTTCATGGCTCCGCTGAAGTTCGCGGATGTTTTCGCCGGCAAAAATATCGTGATGGCCGCTACGATAGCCATTGAGGTAGTGATTTGCAGCACGGTGCTTGGTTGGCGTATTGGTTGGCCGTCGGTTCCGACGCTGGTCGCCACGTTGTTCGCGTTGGCGTTTACGGTGGCCGCGCAACTGCCTATTGCCAACTGGGCTTCGCTGAGTTTTCCGCGCAAACTGGAATTTGGCTCCATGAAAGGCCAGCGGCAATCGGGCGTGTCGGTCTGGCTGATGTTTGGCGCGCAGATCGTGATGGGCGCCATCTCGGCGCTGGTGCTGTGGACGGCGAGGCTGACGGGCAATCCGTGGCTGGCCGCGGAAGCGTTTGCATTTTTGGCGGCGGCTGCTCTCGGGGGCTACCTGGCGTCGCTGCAACCGTTGAGTGAGTTTGCGGAAAAAAAGAAAGAGACGCTGATCGAAGCGTTGTGCCGATAGTTTGAATGGAAGGAGAGGTTATGACCAAACGCCTGGGCTATGTCTCGGGGATAGCCGGACTGCTGCTGTGCTTGAGTTTCGAAAAACCGGCGCGAGCTCAAGATGTCCACGTTTCCGGGCCGGAAACTTTTCTGACTACGCCAGCAGTGAGCGGATATGAACAGGAACTGGCCACCGAGATTCGCGGAACGCTCAAGGATTTCTCACCACAAATCGACAATGTCGGAAACGTAATCGTGACGTTGGGGTCAGGAGCGCCCCACCGTTTGATCGTCACGCCCATGGACGAACCGGGATACGTGGTCAGCGAAATTACCTCCGACGGATATTTGCGGGTGCAGCGGCTGCCGCAAAGGGCGCCCAACGCAGTATTCGATTTGCTGCACGCGGCCCAGCCGGTGTGGGTGATGACGCGAGAGCGAAAGAAAATTCCGGGAGTGTTTACCGGGCTTTCCGTGCATCTCCAACCAGGCCGCAAGAACGCGCCGACCATGGCGCATCCCGACGAGATGTACGTTGATATTGGCGCGACCAGCGCGCAGGAAGTGCGGGCCGCGGGAGTGGATCTGCTGGATCCCATCGCGCTGAGCCGCACGCTGCAAAATCTGGGCGGCGACGAACGTACCGCGCCCGCCATCGGAGACCGCTTTGGATGCGAAGCGCTGGCCGATGTGCTGCGAATGCTGCACGGGCATACCAGCAACTTGAAGGGAACTCTTACCGTGGCATTTGCAGCGCAACAATGGACAGGCGGCCGCGGTTTGGACCGGCTGCTCAACGAGCTGCATCCCGACGAAATGATTTATGTGGCCCGCGTCACGCTGCCGCGAATTGAAGATTCGAAACCGGGCGCGGCCACCGCGAGTCCCGTTGCGGCGCCCGGCGCGGGAGTTCTGCTTGGAGTGTCCGATGTTTCCAGCGCGCTCACCGGGTTGGCCGCCGATTTAAAAAAAATGGGCGCTGAGCAGCACTTGACGATCAAACTGGTTCTGGCCACGCCTCCAGCGATGGCCGGATATGCCAAGCCGACACCGTTGCCAGCGCAGTTCGCGCATCTCGGAGTGGCGAGCCTCTATCCAGTTACTCCGGCGGAGACAATCAGCACCGGCGACGTCGCCGCGCTCGAAACTCTGCTGTACCGCTATGCGGCGGGCACTGGTCCTGAAAGCGGTGCGGGATCTGGCGGAGGCGTCGGCAGCGGGCTCAGCGAAATCCCCTTGATCAAATCGCTAACTGAAACGTATGGGGCGAGCGGACACGAAGAAAGAGTTCGCGAACAGGTTAAAAAATTGTTGCCCGGCTGGGCCAAGCCGGAAACGGACGCCGCGGGAAATTTAGTTTTGAAACTGGGAAGCGCGAAAGCAAATTCCAGCGCGCCGAAACTGGTTTTTGTTGCGCACATGGATGAGATCGGTTACCAGGTGCGCTCTATCGAGCCGGATGGCCGTTTGCTGATGGACGTGCTCGGCGGCGGATATACCGAGTACTTTCTCGGGCACGTCATGCTGCTGCAAAAAGCGGATGGCAGGTCCATCGCCGGTGTTCTGGAACTTCCTTCGGGATGGGACCAACCTGCATTCGAGTGGCCGCATGGACCGAAGGCCATGGACGAAGCGGTGCATTTGTATGTGGGCACTCATTCCGCGGAGGAGACACAAAAACTGGGGATCAAAGCCGGAGACTGGGCGACCGTTCCGAAAAAATATCGCCCGCTGATCGGCACACGCGCGAACGCGCGAAGTTTTGACGACCGCGTGGGTTGCGCCGCATTGATCGAGGCGGTGACGGCGCTGGGCCCCGACGTGGGCGACCGCCAAGTGACATTTATCTGGTCGACAGAAGAGGAAGTGGGCTTGAAAGGCGCCGCGACCGCGGCGGAGAGCATGGCCAAGGACGGCACGTCGCCTGGTTTTGTTTTCGCCATCGATACGTTCGTCAGCTCCGATTCTCCCATCGAGTCCAAGCGTTTCGCGGACGCGGAAATCGGCAAAGGGTTCGTGATTCGCGCAGTGGACAATTCGAATATCGCGCCGCGTCAATATGTGGATCGTGTGGTGAAACTGGCTCAGGAGAATAAAATCCCGGTGCAATATGGCGTCACCGGCGGCGGGAATGATGGCGCGGTGTTCGTGCACTATGGCGCTGTCGACGTGCCGCTAAGCTGGCCGCTGCGCTACGCGCATTCGCCGGGAGAAGTGATCGACACGCGCGACCTGGATGCGCTGGGGAAAATTGTCGCGGTGCTGGCAAAAAAGTGGTGATAGAAATTTCGCCGGCGTTCGGCTGAGTCGGCTTTACCGTGCCACCCGCGCGAAAACATGATTTGTGCCACAGGGTTCACAGCGATATCCAAAACCCGCCAATTGCTCCAACAGAACGCGCCGGTTTTCGTCACTGTGCATCTCGCACAGAATGTCGGGCTTTTTTTCCGTCAGCAGCTTGAGCGCGCCGCGAAACACTTCCACTTCGGCGCCCTCCACATCGCACTTTAGAAAATCGGGCGAGACGGATCCGGCTGCGTATTCGTCCAGCGAAACCGCCTGGACGTGAATTGTGCCGCGTGGCGTTTCGTTACCTTCCTGCGCGACCACATGTCCGAGGCCGCGATCCGGCGATGTACTTGCGTCCGCGCGGGCAAAGCTCACCGAATCCGAGGAGGACCACATCGCTTTTTCTTCGACGGAAATCATTGCACCCTGATTGCGCGTGACGTGTTCCCGCAGGCGCGAGGCGATCTCCGGGTCGGCTTCGAAAGCCACGATACGGCCCTGCGAGCCCACCAGGCGCGCGGCCAGCAGAGAAAAAAAGCCGATGTTCGCGCCGATGTCGTAGAAAACCATACCGGGCCGCAAATATTTCTGTAATACGCTTTGCACTTCCGGTTCGACATTTCCGCGAAAGTAATCGCGGCCAGTGCGCGGATTAAGGCGCAACCAAACTCCCCGGGCGGCGCCGTCTTGAACCTGTACCCAAGTCAAAGACTCGCGCGGAACGAGCTTGGCACTGGCCCAACGCAGGCACGGGCCAATCAGAGGAAGCCGTCTTAAATTAACGAACGGCGTAGCGAAACGCAGGAAAGCTCTGCCAAGGCGGCCTGATGAAGTTGTCAAACTACTTCTCCACCAGAAAACTGCCGATACAAAGTGAATCCATGCCGGAACTGAAAAATGTCCGCACGGCATCGGTGGGAGTGTGCACGATGGCTTCGCCGCGCAGATTGAACGAGGTGTTCATGATCACCGGCACGCCAGTGCGTTTACCAAACTCGTCGATAAGTCGCCAGTAAAGCGGGTTCGTTTCTTTTTCGACGGTTTGCGGCCGGGCGCTGCCGTCCACATGGGTCACCGCGGGAATCACCGATCGTTTTTCCGGGCGCACCTGTGCGGTAAGAATCATAAACGGGGAATCGACGGCGCTCTCCAGATAATCGGCCGCGGCTTCCTTCTTGAAGGAAGGAGCAAAGGGCCGCCACCACTCGCGAAATTTGACGGCATTATTTACTTTGGCGGTCATTTCGGGATCTCGCGGATCGGCGAGGATGGAACGGCTGCCGAGGGCGCGGGGACCGAACTCCATGCGGCCCTGAAACCAGCCGATGATTTTTCCCTGGGAGAGAAGCTCGGCGACGCGCACCGCCGCATCATCCAGGCGGGTGTAGCGCAATTTATAGGTGCGCAGGACGGACTCGATGGCGCCGTCTTCGAAGGCCGGGCCCAGGTAGGCGTGGCGCATCTCGCGAATCGGCAGTTTTCCGCCGCCGTCAAGATAAGGAGCGAGCGCGGCGCCGAGCGCCACACCATCGTCGGAAGCCGCGGGCTGAACGAAAAGTTTGTCGACGAGACCGGAAGTCGCGATCTTGCCGTTAGCTTTTGAATTGAGGGCCACACCGCCGGCCATGCACAGATTACGGCTGCCGGTTTTCTGCATGGCCATCTTCACCACGCTCATCATGGCGATTTCGCATGCTTCCTGCACGGCGTAGGCGATATTTTTATGGTGGTCGTCGATTTCGCTTTCGGGAACGCGGGCCGGTCCTAACAGCTTGGTCATCGCTGCAAACGGATCGGCGCCTGATGCTACGAGACGGCTGGTGTGCACTTTATATGGATGAGCCAGCGGGTCGATGAAAGGGCTTAAATCCACTCCGGGTTGGCCATAAGGAGCGAGCCCCATGACCTTCCACTCGTCGCTGTAGCGTTGAAAGCCGAGATATTCGGTGAACTCACTGTAAAAATATCCGACGGAATCGGGAAATGAAATGGTTGAAATATGTTCGAGCCGGCCGTCGCGTCCGTGCCAGATGGAGGTGGCCTCCGAGGCGCCGCGCCCGTCCATGATTACGACGGCTGAATCCGCAAAGCCGGAGAAAGCGTAGGCGCTGATGGCGTGAGCGAGATGGTGATCCACAAAGCGCATGCGCGCTTTTACCCTGCCAAAGTGTTGCGTGAACCGCTTTGCGCCACCGCGCTGATGCCACATGCTGAGAAAATGTAGAACGGAGTGCAAACCGTTCTGATAATCGGCCGCCATTTTTCCGGTGGCAAAACATTTCAGGTCGTGGCGAAGAGTGGCGCCAGCAACCGGCCAGCCAAAACACACCTCGTCCAATTGCGACGCCGGCACTCCGGCAAAATCGAGACAGGCTTGAATCGCCAGGCGCGGAAAACCGGCGTCGTGTTTTATCCGGCTGAGGCGCTCTTCCGCGACAGCAAAAAGCAATTCTCCGTCGCGAACGATGCACGCGGAGGAATCATGCATCTGCGAGTAATTTATGCCGAGCGTAAGCAAGTGCGTCAGGCGTCAGCTTTCGTTGGAATTGTGCCGCGACTCTTGCGGAGTAGAACCAGAGAATCCACCTCGTCGATGATGGCCCAACCCGGCTGCGAAGAGTCGCGGAAGAAACGATTGATAAATTTCACCGGGCCGTATGCCGGCGAGGTCCAACCCGAAGGAAACAGCCGGGCATCATGGAAAGCCACGATGCCGTCATTTACCACGTAAGGATGCCAGTCTTCCCAATCTTTTTGAACGGCGTCTTCCGCGTGGTCGCCGTCGATCGCCAGGAAATCGATCGGCGCTTTCCAGGTTTTAGCCGCTTCCTGGCTGAACGATTCTATCCAGTGAATTGCAGGACGCGCTTGCACGCTGACGGCGCGTTTAGCCGCGCGACGCAGAAAATTGAGAGGGCGCACCCGCGACAAGTGATAAGGATCGATCAGATAGAGATTCCCGCCGGGATCCATCCCGTCGCGAAGCGCGATTGCCGAGGCGCCCTCGGCTACTCCGATTTCAACGACTTGCTTGCGCCCGCCGGCATGTTTCTGGAGAGCCTGATGTTCCGCCAACGTATGTTGCGCCAGAATGGGCCGCAACCCAGCCCAGGAAAAAAACGGGTGTTGCAGCACGCGCGGAATCGCGCGGTGCGGGTTGTCCACCTCGTTGAAATCGATATTGCGGGCGCTCAATTTGCGACAGCTTTCCCGGAACGCGGCGATTGTTCGGCGTCTTGCGCGTCAGTTTCGCGCCCGGAGAGCGCCGGCTTGATCCCCAGCGCGCGACAAAACACCGCTTCGTGGCGAAGCGCGCTGCGCCTCCAGGTGAAGCGCTTCATTTTTTCCTGCGCCGCAGATCCCAGACCGTGCCGAAGCTGCGCATCGCGGCAGAGGCTGCCGATCGCGACGGCCAGCGAGTGAGCGTCACCCGGAATGGTCAGCAGGCCGTCGTGGCCATCTTCAACCAGATCGGTCATTCCACTCGATTCGGTGGTCACTACGGCCAGGCCTGAAGCCATGGCTTCCAGCAGCACGAGAGGCATGCCTTCCACCAGCGAAGGCAAAACAAAAATGTCATGCTCGGCGTACAGTCCCGGCATTGCCGACCGAGCCACAAAAGGCTCAACGCGGATCGAGTCCCGCGTAGCTGCTGGAAAATAACCAAGCACAGTTTCCCGCGGCTCCCCGCAGCCGGCGATCGTCAATTGCACCGCGGGAAAAAGCGCCTGCAATTGTTCGAAAGCTTCGGCCAGCGGATAGATGCCTTTGTGATCGATCCACGTTCCTACAAATAAAAGTTTAAGAGCCGGCGAACCGGAGAAGGTACGCCGGTGAAAATATTCCTCACCGACGCCATTCGCGCTGAACCACACCCGGTCCGGCGGGAGTTTGTAGCCCAACTGCAAAATCAGCAGCGCCTCGCGATTGGTGACGATGCACTGGTCGGCCGTGGTGATGGACCAGCGGTAGGTCCACATGTGATAAGAATTCTGCCAGACCCGGTTCCGCCACCGGAAATAATCGGCGCGCCCCTTTTTCTCTTCCATGCCCATGGCGTAATTTCGGCGTTCCTCGATCCCGTGCATGGTCATCACATAGGGAGGCCCGGCTTGCGAGCTGCGCATGCGCCGCGCAAATCCATACAGAAACCCGAACGGCGCATAAATATTGATGATGTCGTAATCGTTTTTGACTGTGCCGGCATATTTGGCTACCGCGCGGGCAAATTCGATGGTGCGAAATCGTGCCGGCCAGCGTTGCCTGGAGAGCAGGTCCTCGAAAAAGACCGGTTTCACGGTATGCCCGAGATTGCGCAATTCTTTCGTAATGTTGAAAACCACGCCGGCTGCGCCAGCTTCCGCTTTTCCAGCGATGCCGGCAATCATCAACACGCGCATCTAGGCCGCCACCCGTTTTTCGCATATCACAAAATAATGATACGCAAATGGACTGAGCAGCTTGCGCACCAGGCGATTCGATTCGAGCTTGGGCAACTCCACAGGATTGCGCCCCGGGATGATCGGCAACTGGTGAACGGTACCGTCGCTGTAGATGATCTTCCATCCAGCACGGCTGACGAAACTGCGAATTTGTGGAATCCATTGCCGGCGATCGAAAGGTTGGTCATCGTGCTTGTTGGGATGGCGAACGCGCGCATACAAATCGTAAAGCCCCATAAGATTGGCGTAATTCGGAGTGGTCAGAAAAAGCTTTGCACCCGGACGCGCCACTCGCCACATCTCGCGCAAGGCGCCGCGAACATCGGGAATATGCTCGATGGTTTCGCAGGAAACGACGATGTCGAAGGATTCGGAGGCAAAGGGTAAGGATTGAGCGTCGCCTTGAACAAGTGTGCTGCGTGCCGTGCCATTCATCGGGCGAAGTTTGGATTGGCCGACCAGCAGCGCAGCCATGGAGAAATCGCATCCCGTCACGTGCGCGCCGGCACGCACAAGTTCCCGCACAAATCCGCCGCGACCGCAGGCAACTTCCAACACACACAAACCCTGCACCTGCCCGATGCGTTCCCGCACCAGCTGATACCACGGGCTGGAAGCATCTTCATGCTCGGGCTCCGACTCAAAAATACGCTGGTGCCAGGTGTCGTATTCGGTCCGCAAACTCAAATCTTGAACTCCTCGGAACTCGTCACGGTGGTGATTTGAGCAACGGGCAAAGCGTTTTTTCGAATGTTCCGGTACCACGAGCGGGCGGCCAGCCAACGCCGGCCCGCATAAAACCAGCGCGGCGGCAAAACGGATGCTGGGATCATGCTAAGCACGCGAAAGAAATGTTGTGCTCTGGGAGCATCACCGTGAAGAATTGCGAAGATTTTGTTTTCTGCCCGCACGGTTTGCCAGGGCGAGCCGCCGTCGAGCATCAGGCTCAACTGGTCAGCCTCGGCCTGCACAATTTCCACTACGCAATCGACGACATCGGCGGGCAAAGCACAATCCTGTAACCCCTTTTTCAGAGACGACGCGAGCGCAGCCAGCACTTGCTGCTTTCGGCGCAACCCTGCGGTACCGAGTCCAGCGCCCACGTAGAGATTGGCGCCGTGTATCACGTAACAGGTAAGCGCCTCGCGCAGGATCACCACGTCACTCATCGCGGCGGCCAAGGTGAAAAGATATTCGTCAGCCTCGATCCGGAGGGCTTCGGGAACCGGCAGGATGCGGCGCGCCAAATCGGCGCGTAGAGTCATGCGGCTGGTGCCCAGATAGCTCTTGCGCAGGCGAAACACCCGCGCGGCGGCCAGAGAATTTATCCGGAATCGTTCATCCTGTTCCGGCGCCGCAACGTGCTCGGTGCCGTTCAGCAACGATTCCTTGATGGCGTGGCCGACCAGGCCGACGGCCGGGTTTTTGCCCAGGACTTCAGCAACGCGCGACAACTTGCCCGGCAACCAGTAATCGTCGCCGTCGAGAAAAGCAATAATCTCGCCCCGGCATTCGGGAATGCCGGCGTTGAAGGCGGAAGCCTGCCCGCCATTTTCTTTGTGGATATAGCGAACGCGCGGCTCGAAACGGCGCACAATTTCTGGCGTGCGGTCCGTGGAACCGTCATCCACAACGATGATTTCGCGATCGGCGGCCGGAAAATCCTGCTCAAGGACGCTGGCGATGGCCTTTTCAATAAAGCGTTCGTGATTATAGGTATCGATCAGAACGCTTACGAGCAAACGAGCCAAGAGATTCACCTTTAGAAAAACTGCCGTCGTTTCAACGGAGAAACCCTGCTGTTTCAGAGCTTTGCTGCTACAAGTGTACGATATTTCAATCAGCGCCGACCAAGGACGTGGGGGGAAAGATGCGTTTATTAACGCGACTGGCGGGAATTTTTCACTGCCCCGCGCGGCTCAGCCCCAGGCGCTTTCGCAGCGGCCCCGTGCGTTCCACAAACGTGCGCCACAACCACTGCCGCAGCCGAAATGTTTCTGCTCGATACCGCGTGCGGCGGATGGCGCCGTCGGGAAGCAATTCATGAGTGGCCTGCAGCAGTGTGTAGGCGTGCTGCACTCCGCCGTATATTTCCAAGTTGCGGCGCGCTTCCTCACCGGCGTATGCGCCGCGCTGACCTCCCTCAATGTGGCCGTAGTCGTGTTGCTGGTGAATGGCGCGGGCGACTCTAGTCACGTCGACAACTGGCACGTCATCAAGCAAAGCGTCTTTGATCAACCACTGGTCGAACCAGGCGCGCCCGAGTACCAGGGGCGGCACGTCCCCATACATTTCCCGATGGAACACAAAAACATCGATGGCGGTGTGATGGCCGGGGCGCCCGGCGGGTAGTTGGTCAACGCGCAGAGGCCTGTCATCGGCAAAATCGATTTCGGTGCACAGATCGATTTCCCAACGGTAGGCCACCGCCAGGAATTGTGAAAATTGCCGGTGAGCGGCGAGCACCGCATCCTGAAATTCCTGCAAAAGGATAATGTCGCAGTTGACGTACGCCAGCAGCGGAGTCTTCGCAACCTCCCTGGCGCGGTTTAATAAATCGTTGAGCAAGGGAGTGCCAAGTTCGCTACGCTGAATGTCCCGCAGGTGGCCGATGCGCAGTTCCGCGGCGACTTCAGCCGTCCCTACTTCCTCGCCAAACAGAAAAATCTCCGGTTTGGGCTGGAGCTTGGTCCAACTCTTGATGGCATTGCGCTGGATGATGCCAATGTGCCCTTCGAACGGCTTGGGCATGGCCAGAATCGTGATCGGAGCCCCGCTCATCGACTAGCAAGCGCTAATCGCGCCGGGTTTTGAGGAAGGAAAGCATTTTCTGGCAGAGAATTCCTACAGGGACAAGCAACTAACGGGTCAGACCCCTCATACGATGCATGCCTTCGCGAATGACCCACTTGTTCTCCTGGTCTTCGACGACCGGCGGCCAATCGGGGCCGGCCAGATGATAGAGACCGTTCATAGCTACGCGCTGCCAAAGTCCCCGCACCTTGGGAATATTCTTTACCGCGCGTGAAACACGCCGAAACAATTTTACCGCGCCGGCTCGCGGAGCGGATTTTAGCTCGCTCTCGATAATCTTGTCGCATGTTTGATTATAACGGTCTATGTCGCTGGCGCTGATGGAATCGGAATGGAAGCGGTACCCGCGGATCAGCGCGTCCACGGAATACAGCCGCGCGTAGCGGAAGAAGCGCACCCACAAATCGAAATCGCTGACATCGCGATAGGAGGCGTTCGGCTCGCTTCCTGCCTTTTCCCACAAACTTCTGCGCCAGAATGTCGATTCCTGCTGGATATATTTGTTTGCGCCGGCCAGAAAGCGATAGCGCGACCAACTGGGCAGGGCCCGAATATCCACGGTCATATGGGCTGAAAAGAACTGTCCGGGGCCAGCGCGAACCAGCGGCAATCAAGATTGGCGAGAAAGTCCAAGATGGTTCGCGAACGATATCCCCAAGGTTCGGTGCGAATGTCCTGCACTTCGACCAGAATCGCGGGCCGCGAGGTCTGCTCAAAAGGCCGGCGGCACCCTGCAACGCCGCCAGCTCCGCGCCCTCGACATCCAGCTTTATGAAATCGACGGTGGAAATCCCCAGGTTCTGCAGCACGTCGTCAATCGTCCGCACTTCGACGCGCAGTTGGTAAGTGGGTTCAGTAAGGACGGGCGCGCGCAAACTGTCGCCCCAATCGCAGGCGCCATCCACCATATAAAGATTCGCGGTCCCGGGTTCGCTCCCCACGGCGCAACGTTCAGCGCGGACATTGCCGCAGTGGTTGATGCGCACGTGTTTTTCCAGGCGTCGGCGAACGCGAAGCCGGCGCGGTACAGCATTTTGATCAGGCTGTCTTCGCTGGGGTAATAAGCTACGTCGGTCAGGCTCTGATCGTCTTCCCGCGGCTCCTCGCGCAACAGCATGGAGGGCTTTTCATCCGGCACGCACATGCTTTCCAGCAGCAAACATTTTTCGGTCAAAGCCCGAAGATGGCGGATGGCCAGCAGCGGGTCCTCCAGGTGGTAGAGCATTGACGGTCTTTGTTAAGCGGACAGAGGACCTGCGGAATCAGGCGGGCTAGCGGGCGGCGGTCAAATACCAATCGATGGTTTTCTTCAGGCCGTCGCGCAGAGAAGTTTTCGCGCGCCACCCAAATTCGGCTGTGGCCCGCGAAGTATCCAGGCAGCGCCGCGGCTGGCCGTCGGGCCTGGATGAATCCCAGCGAACCGTCGCTGTCGTCCCGACCGCGGAGCGGATCATTTCCAGCAAGTCGCGCACGCTGATTTCTTCGCCGGAGCCGAGATTCACCAATTCGGGCTTCGAATATTTTTCGGCAGCGATGACGATGGCTTCCGCGGCGTCTTCGACGTAGAGAAATTCGCGCGTCGCGTTTCCGGTGCCCCAGGCCACGATTTCGGTAGCGCCCGGTCTGTTTCGCTTCCAGGCATTTGCGAATCAACGCGGGAATCACGTGCGAAGTTTCCAGGTCGAAATTATCGCGCGGCCCGTACAAATTTACAGGCGTCAGATAAATGCCGTTCAAGCCATACTGCTCGCGATAGGCTTGCAACTGCACCAGGAGCATTTTTTTTGCCAGGCCGTAGGGAGCATTGGTTTCTTCCGGATAGCCGTTCCAGAAATCTTCTTCGCGAAAAGGCACAGGCGTGAACTTCGGGTAGGAGCAAATCGTTCCGGCGCACACGAATTTTTCGATGCCGGCGATGCGCGCGGCTTCGATCATGTTGATGCCCATCATGGCGTTGTCGTAAAAAAAGCGTCCGGGATTGGCGCGGTTGGCCCCGATGCCGCCGACGACGGCAGCCAGGTGAATAACGATATCCGGGCGGGAATCGGTGTAGAGCCGCAGCGCTTCGGACTGCACACGCAGGTCGTACACCTGGCTGCGGGGCACGACCACTTCGCGCGCTCCCGCGGCGCGAAGTTTCTCCACTACGAAAGATCCCAGAAAGCCGTGGCCTCCGGTGACGACCACGCGCCGATTTTCCCAGAAGCCCATTGGTCCTCGATTGATGGTGGATTTCTAAACGACGAACGAAACGTTTTAGTGCTGCTGCGCCTGGCCCTGGACGGCCTGCGCCACGCGAATCACGGAATTGTGCCAGCGATTCCAGGGGCCGATTTTTTCTTCCAGAATCGTTTTGCCGCGCCCTGGGGACTTCAGGCCCAGCGCTTCCAGGTCGGCATCCACCATGATGGCCACCAGGTCGTGGAACTTGATGCGCGCTTCCCAGCCGAGCTTCGTGCGGGTTTTGGTGGTGTCGGCGATCAGGTATCGACTTCCAGCGGCCGAAAATAACGCTCGGAAATCTTTACGTGCTTTTGCCAGTCCAGTCCCGCGTAGCTGAAAGCTTCGTTCGACGAATTCCTGCACCGAATGCGCTTCGCCGGTGCCAATTACGTAATCGTCGGCGGCGTCCTGCTGCACCATCTGCCAGATGGCTTCGACGTACTCGGGTGCGTAGCCCCAGTCGCGGCGCGCGTCAAGGTTACCGAGGATACAGTGTCTGTTTCTTTGCCGGCCAGATGTTGGCGACGCCCCGGGTAATTTTTCGGGTGACGAATGTTTCGCCGCGACGCGGACTCTCGTGATTGAAGAGGATGCCGTTGACCGCGTGCATGCCGTAGCCTTCGCGATAAATTCGGGTCATCCAGTAGGCATAAACTTTTGCCGCGGCGTAGGGGCTGCGCGGCTGAAACACAGTGGTTTCACTTTGCGGGGCTGGCGCGGAACCGAACATTTCCGAGCTCGACGCCTGGTAAAAACGCGTCTTGCATCCGCTGCGGCGCACAGCCTCGAGCAGGCGCATGGTGCCCAGCCCGGTAATGTCGCCGGTGTATTCCGGAACATCGAAGCTGACGCGCACGTGGCTCTGCGCGGCGAGATGGAAAAGCTCTTCGGGCGCCAGGCTGTAAATCAGGTTGAGAATCCATTCGGTGCTGGACAGATCGCCATGGTGCAGGAACAGCCGGGCATTCGGCTCGTTGGGGTCCTGATAAATGTGATCGATGCGCTGGGTATTAAAAGTGCTCGAGCGCCGAATGATGCCATGCACTTCGTAGCCCTTGGAGAGCAGCAGCTCGGCGAGATAGGAGCCGTCCTGGCCGGTGATGCCGGTGACTAACGCGCGCTTCATGTGGAAGATCTCCTGTGATTCAGGCTGGTGCGCTTCTGCAGTGGTAAAAGGGACTCGATCGGCCTGTAACGATTGTAGCTTGCGCCTGAGAGGTTGTCGTCAGCACGGAAGATAATTTTGAGGTGCATGGTTTTTAGACCGGGCGCCGGATTTTTAGTTTTCGCATGCGCGCCTGCAGCGTGGTGCGTTTCATATCCAGCAGAACGGCTGCGCCTTTGGGGCCGCCGATGCGCCATTCGGTTTGCTGCAGAGCTCGAAGGATGTGGGCGCGCTCGGCCTGCTCCAGCGTGGAAACCGTGCCGGTGGCGGAAGCGTTGGCGTTTTCGGTCGCGCGTGAGAAACCGGCGACCGCGGCTGGCGGCGAATTTGAATCGGCCAGCAACTCCGAAACCGGCACACGCAGTTCTTTGCCTGGCGAGAGCAGCACAGCGCGCTCGATAAAATTCTCCAGCTCGCGGATATTTCCGGGCCAGGAATAGGCGGAGAGTGCATTCATCGCTTCCGCCGGAACGTACTCGACGGTTTTGTTCAACCTGCTGCTGAATTTCTGCACGAAATAACGCACCAGCAGCGGCACATCCTCGCGCCTTTCTCTTAACGCGGGCAGCTGGATGGGAAAAACGTTCAAGCGGTAATACAAATCGCTGCGAAACGTCCGGTCCGCAACCTGCCGCGCCAGGTCCTGATTGGTGGCGGCCACCACGCGAACATCCACCTTCAGCGTGCGATTGCTGCCCAGCCGTTCGAACTCCTGCTCCTGCAAGACGCGCAGCAGCTTGGGCTGCAGCTCCATGGGCAGGTCGCCCACTTCGTCGAGAAAAAGCGTCCCGCGATCGGCCAGCTCGAAGCGGCCAATTTTCTGGTTTAATGCGCCGGTGAAGGCGCCGCGTTCGTGTCCGAAAAGCTCGGATTCCAGCAGGCCGCTGGGAATCGCCGCGCAATTTATCTTTACGAAGGTGCGCTGGCGGCGCTCGCTCAGGTTGTGGATGGCGCGCGCGATCAATTCTTTGCCCGTGCCGGTTTCACCAAGAATAAGGACCGCGGTGTCGGTCGGCGCGACCACTTCCACCTGTGCGAGTGCGCGTTTCAACGGCGGGGCATCGCCGATGATTTCCTCAAAATTAAATTCGCTGCGAATTTCTTCTTCCAGGTAAAGCTTTTCTTCAGCCAGCTTGTCTTTCAGAACGTCAATTTCCTTGAAGGCCAGGGCGTTTTCGACGGCGATGGCGATTTGCGCGCCCACCTGCTGCAGCAGCGCAATTTCGTGCGAAGGGAAAGCTTCCACGCGCCGGCTGGCGACATTTAGAGTGCCGAAGGTACGTCCCTGGGTAATCAGCGGAATACAGCAGATGGTTTGTATGCCGTCATCGCGAAGTACACGCATCACTTCGCTGGGATAGCGATCCAGCTCCACGCCGCGCGCGCAAACAGGTTTGCCGCTGGCGATAGCGTCGCCCGATGGGGAAATTTCGCGCGGGATGGTTACTTCCGGCTTGATGAGTTCCTGGCGGCCCGGAAAATCGAGCGCATAAATTCTCAGCGAGCCCGTAGCAGGATCGAGCAGCGCCAGGCTGGTGTAGTCGTGATGAATCACCCGCTCCAGAGTCTTTACAATGCCGCGAAAAAGCTCCGGCAATTCGCGGCTGCTGACCAGCACGTTGTTTACTTCCAGCAGCACACGCAGGCGGTCGCGCTCTTCTGAAAGCTGCGCCTGGTAAGCCTGCGAAGTTTCCAGATTCAGCGCGTTGTCCACGGCCACAGCCACCTGGCTGGCCACCCGCTGCATGAAGGTCATCTCCGCGTCTGTGATCTTCTGCGGCTGCAGCGTGCCGAAACCCATCGCTCCCAGCCGCCGCTGCGCGGTCGTCAGCGGAACTAGCGCCATGGAATGCACCCCGGCATCCCGCAAATGCTGGAGAAATACCGGATAGCGGGTATCTTCGTCGCTGACCACGAACGGCTGCTGCGATTGCCACACCCACCCGGCCGGGTGGCCTTCGATGGGAGTTTCCTTGCCCACCAGTTTATCGGTGGGAAGGCGCGTCTCCAGAATATGCAGGCGCATCACGTTGCGAACCGGGTCGTGCAGCACCAGGGTGAGGAAATCAAACTCCACAACCCAGTGCAGGCGTTCGGCCAGCGCGTGAAAAAGTTCATTCAGGTCGCGCTGTTGCGCGATGGCCTCGCTCACTTCCAGCAGCGCCTCCAACTGCCGCCGGGAGGCGTCCAGAGGCTGGATTTTCGCAATTTCCGGGGGAGAAACAGCCGGGTCCGCCATAGCTGGCAGGATAGCATCCGGTTGCTAGTGCCTCAACCGAACGCATCCTTACAGCTTGAGCGCAACACGATTCTCGTATACTCGAATAAGAAACGTTTGAACGCGAATGGAATCAACAGCGTGCCATGTGCATTGCGCGGAGTTGAGCGAAACGAAATGAGTTCACGGCTGCAGGTGATGAAGTTTGGAGGCACGTCGGTGGGCGATGCGGCGTGCATCGCGCGCACCGCGCAAATCGTGGCGGCTGCCGCGAAGCAGAATCCCTGCATCGCGGTGGTTTCGGCGATGAGCGGCGTAACCAACCGCTTGATCGCTGCGGCGCAAAAGGCCGCGACCGGCGATTCGAACGAGGGCGGCGAGCTGGTAAAAAGTTTGCGCGCGCAGCACGCCACGGCGCTCGAAATCCTGCTCAAAGATCCGCAAGCCCGGAAGCGCGTGATGCAAAAGCTCGAGGCCGTGCTCTCCGAGGCCAAGCGTTTGTGCGATGGCACCGCGCTTTTGCGCGAGCTTACGGCGCGCACGCTCGATGAAGTTTCCAGCCTGGGCGAGCGCTTGTCCGCGCCGCTCGTGTCCGAGGCCATAAAAACGCTGGGGCTGCGCAGCGAATCCATCGAAGCCACCGAGTTAATCGTCACCGATGCGTTTCACGGCGGCGCCGAGCCGCGCATGGATCTAACGCGCGAGCGCGCCCAGGCGCGATTGTGTCCGCTGTTGGCGCAAGGAATTGTGCCGGTGGTCACCGGATTCATCGGTGCAACGGTCGATGGAAAACTGACCACGCTGGGCCGCGGCGGCTCGGATTATTCCGCCACGATTCTCGGCGCGGCCATGGACGCCGCCGAAGTGGTGATCTGGACCGACGTGGATGGTGTGCTGACCGCGGATCCGCGACTGGTGGCCGAAGCGCGCACCATTCCGGTAATTTCTTATCGCGAAGCGGCCGAGCTGGCATATTTCGGTGCCAAGGTGCTGCATCCCAAGACGCTGAATCCGGTGATGGAAGCGGCCATCACCGTCTCGATCCGCAACAGTTTCGCTCCCGACAGGCCGGGAACAAAAATCACTCCCGAGGGCCGCAGCATCGGCGGCGGCGTCAAAGCGCTGACGGCCATTCGCGACGTCGCGCTGATCGCCGTGGGAGGACCGGGAATCGTGGGCGTACCGGATGTGGTGGGCCGCACATTTTCGACTACCGCCGACCTGCGCGCCAACGTGCTGCTGATTTCGCAATCGTCTTCGCAGAACGACATTTGCTTTATCGTGGCGGCACCCGACGCGGCGCGCACCGTGGAGGCGCTGCGCAAGGAATTTGCGCACGACCTGGCGCATCACAAGGTGGAGCACGTCACCGTGGTTTCCAACATCGCTATCGTGGCCGTCGTAGGGGAAAACATGCGCGGGACACCGGGGGTTGCCGGACGCACCTTCGCGGCGCTGGGCAGGGAAGACATCAACCTGATCGCTATCGCGCAAGGCTCTTCGGAGAGCAATATCTCTTTCGTAGTGGAAGAGCAGGCGGTAAAGAAAGCTTTGATCGCTACGCACAAAGAGTTCGGCCTGGGCCTCGCGTCGAGCTAAGAATTCGTCTCGCTGCAGCCGCTCTGCAGTGAATACTGTATTTCCCGCGCACCAAAAGTCGAGTAGCTTCAGCCGTCCAACATTTCGCGTCCAGTTGTCATCTAATCATTTGTAGCCGCATAAATGTGCAGCGGAATTCATTGGCATTTTATTTCTGATACTGCGGCGACTGGACCCCATGCCTACAGTCTTGATTGTCGACGATTCTGAAAGCGTTCGCATCTCGATGCGCGCCTTATTCGAAGCCGAACCGGATTTCACCGTGATTGGCGAAGCAGTGAACGGCCTCGATGCCATCGGCAAAGCCGAGGAGTTGCTGCCTGAACTGATCGTGCTCGATTTGTCCATGCCCATCATGAACGGGCTGGAAGCCGCCGAGACTCTGAAGTCCAGCTTGCCCACCACTCCGATTTTTGTGTTGACCGCGCATGGCGGCCCCGAAGTGGATCGAGCGGCGCGCGCCGCCGGAATCGACGCGGTGTACTCCAAAGGCGACGACCTGCAGAAAATGGTCGGCGATGCGCGGGCGATATTTGGCGCCTCCAAGAGAAAAAAGGGAGCCGCGCGAGGCAAGTAAAGGCTTTACCGGTCTACAGGAATTCTTAGCCCCTTTTAAGCATTGCTCCTTATCGACTGTTTACCTTGCACGATGCTAAAAGATGCACCGCACCGCATGTACCATCGCGTGCCGTTGAAATTCAGTGATGAGGTGACTTAAATGCTAGCGATCGTTGCCGCCGTTCTCTTGGTTCTCTGGTTGTTGGGCTTTACCATGTTCCACGTAACCAGCGGATTCATTCACATTCTGTTGGTGCTGGCCGTGATTTCCATCCTGTTCCACTTCTTCCGCGGCCGAGCCACGGTTTAGCTTCAGCTAAGCCAAAGCCCGCGCGGGTAATCCAGGCGGCTCTCCGGAGCCGCCTTGCTTTTTGCTCTCGCATTCTTTCTTCACCCGCGAGCCTCGCAGTTGTCATCCCGAACGAACGTGAGGAACCTGCTTTTTGCTCTCCTTCTTCACCTGGAAGAAGACCGCAAAATCCAATTCGTCCGCCGCGTGACCACCTCCTCGATCCTGCCTCGTCCCCAAATCTCGTGCTAATCTAATCTCTCTTTAGGCCCGTAGCTCAGTTGGTTAGAGCGCGTCCTTGACACGGACGAGGTCTGGGGTTCGAGTCCCCACGGGCCTACCATCTTTTCAATGGTCACCTATGTGTCCGGTACAATGTGTTACCCATGTCTCAGGTCGCTCACACACACACAAAGGCACGCAATGCTACGTCGAGCTCCGTGGCTTCCGAACGGGTGTGCGATAATTCGCGGATGCACGGCCTAAATGTCACCATTGATGAAGAGCTGAAGAAAAAGTGTCCGCGCGCGGCGCTGGGATGCGTCACCGCCGACGTCACTGCTGGGGAAACGCCGGCGGGCCTCACCGAGGAATTGAAATTGCGAGGGGAAGAGATTTTGCGGTTGCCGGAGCCGCGAGTAGTGTTGGAGTCGGCGCAGGTTTTGGCGACGCGGGCGGGTTACAAGTCGCTGGGGAAGGACCCGGCGCGGTATCGCGGGTCGGCGGAGGCGTTGCTGCGGCGCGTGATTGCGGGCAAAGGCTTGCCGCAAATTAATGCGGTGGTGGACGTGATCAACCTGGTTTCGGTGGAGAGCCGCTTGCCCGTCGGCCTCTACGATCTGGCGGCGGTAAGCGGAGACGTGGTGTTTCGCTCTGGGCGCGCGGGCGAAACGTACAAGGGCATCGGCAAATACGATCTAAATCTCGAAGGCATGCCCTTGTTCGCGGACGCCATTGGTCCGCACGGTAGCGCGACCAGCGATTCGGAGCGCACTATGGTGACCGCGTCCACCAAGCGCGTACTGGCGCTGATTGTTTCGTTTGGCGGCGCGGCAGACCTGCCGCGCTGGACGCAGCGCATGACTGAATTGCTGACGCTGTACGCCGCGGCACAGAATTGCGAGTCGGAAATTATTTCCTGAAAAACGTCTGGTTTGAAAATCCGCAATACTATTTCGAAACCTCTTCGGCCACGCTTTGTCCCTGATCGACGCGCGACTTGAAAAATCCGCGCGCAGCCAGCAGTTCGGCGTTGAGCACCGCCGCTCCCGCCGCTCCTCGAACCAGGTTGTGCGCCAGCAACGTCATCTTCACGTCGAGAATGGGGCATTCACGCACGCGGCCCACCACGGCCGCCATGCCGTTTCCGGCATTCACATCGCGACGAGGTTGCGGACGATTTACTTCCTCGAGCACCACGATAGGCCGTCGCAATGCCGAAGGCAGCGCGGCGAGTTCGGCGCTGACTTCAAACGTCCGCAGCGCTTCCTGCACCTCATATAAGGATGCGATTTTCTTCAGTCCGATGCTCACGCACTCCATGTGGCCGTCCAGCACCGGGACGCGATTGCAGTGCGCGGTCAGGCCGATTCCGGCGTCGACGAAGCGAGAGCCATCCCATTTGCCGAGGAGCTTTTGCGGCTCGGTCTCCATTTTTTCCTCTTCCCCGCTGATGAAAGGGATGACGTTGCCCTGAATATCCAGCGTGGCCACGCCGGGATAACCCGCGCCCGAAACAGCCTGCAGGGTCACCACAAAAATTTTTTCCAGCCCGAACGCGTCGGCCAGCGGCTTGAGCACCAGCACCAGCCCGGCCGTCGAGCAATTGGGATTGGTGACGATAAATCCGCGATCGTAGCCGCGCTTCTTCTGCTGGATGGGAATCGCGTCGAGGTGCGCGGCGTTGACCTCCGGGATGAGCAGAGGAACATCGGCGTCCATGCGGTGATTCTTGGAATTGCTGACCACCGGATAACCCGCGCGGGCGAAAACTTCTTCGGCTTCGCCTGCGACGGAGGAATCCAGCGCCGAGAAAACAAAATCGCAATCGAGCGTGGGCTCCAGGCCTTTCACCACTAGGTCGCGCGCGCCTTCCGGGATCGGCCCATCCAGATGCCAGCGCACCGCTTCGAAGTACCGCTTGCCAGAGGAGCGTTCCGAGGCGGCCACGTCCGTCAACTCGAACCAGGGATGGTTGGCAAGAATACTTACGATGCGCTGGCCAACAAGTCCGGTAGCGCCTAAAACGCCCGCGCGCCATTTCTTCGCGGCGCCCGGCGGTAGGGTCTTGCCAGCCGAACCCTCATTCAAATCAATCGCGCCTGCGCCGCCGGGCTGCGACTTTCGAGAATTGTCGTCAAGGCTCATGTCAGCTCCTGATTCGCCGGAGCGCTGCTGCGGGAGGTTTAAAGAAAAACCCACCGCCAGGTCGCTTCCGGCGGTGGGTTGGAAACTTTTGCTATTTAATCTAGCTGTTTCTCCACTCGCCCGAAGCGCAGGTAGCCGGCGTCGTATGCGGCGTGGTAGTCGTAATTCGCTTCGTGGCGATGGACATCATAGCCCGGAGAGAATAACATGCACCGGCTGCCCCTTAAAGCGATTAGTGCGGCAGGTGTCCTGTAAGTCGAACGGGCGCCTTCATATCTGCTAAGCGCTGGCAGCAGCATCCTCCAGCGGAATGGCATCCTTATTTTGTGTCAGCCACGTCTTGAAGTTTTGCAATGAAGGGTTCAGGCTCCGCGCAAAGTCTGGATTGCGCACTCCGCAAAAGTATTCTTCAAAATCGCGCTTGAACTGAAACATATTGCCCAGATCGTCAGCGCCGGGGAAACCGAACCCGCGGTATACCTCCGGTGGCACCGCTGTTATAACGCACTTCCTTACCCAGTACTTCGGTAAAAACCGCGGCCATCTGCGCGCCGGTCAGATTCTCGCCCGAAATTCCAATGGTCTGTCCGATGTACTCGTTACCCTTCTTGAAGATGCCGTAAGCGCATTTACCGATATCCTCGGCGGCGATCCCTGGAAGCTTCTTGTCGTCCATCGGGAAGGTGATAGCCAGCTTTCCGTCCGGGCCTTTTTTCGGGCCCATGCCGAAATGAATAAAGTTATCCCAATAAAAAGAGGTCAGCAGAAACGTGGTCGGCACTCCCGCATCCGTGAAAAAGTGGTCGGACTCGCCCTTGCCGTCAAAGTGCGGCACCTTGTATTTGCCCTGCAGGGTGGGCATCCGGTTGTCGCTGCAGTGGAACCCACTTTCGCGTGTCTTCCAGCGTGGACCAGATTACGTGCCGCAGGCCGGCGGCCTTTGCGGCCTCGGCCATGGCTTTTGCTTCCGCCATTTCCTTTTCCGCCGAGAAATGCGCCCAGAAGAACGTCACGCAATAGGCTCCGTACGCGCCTTCGAACGCTTTCTTCAGGCTCTCGGGATTGTCGACGTCCGCGGCAACGACTTCAGCACCCAGCTTTGCAAACTCTTTCGCTTTGGCTCCGTTCACATCCCTGGTAAGCACCCTCGCGGCGAACCCGCCATTCGAGTCGTTGAGAATTGCCCGAACCAAACCGCCACCCTGCGCTCCAGTTGCTCCCAACACTGCGATAACTTTTCTCCCGCTCATTGAATCTCCTCTTGTTCCTTGGTACACCGAATTCTGTGAAAAAGCCAGCCACCATCCGAGTAATAAGGACTTAGCCACCAGCCGCGTTCGAATCCGGATTATTGGAACGAGAGCTACAGTCCACGATTAGATCTTGGACGGAACTCATGGAACAGGGTGAACAATTAAAAGTTATTTCTCTTAATCTCGAAGACCGCACAGGACATCTTCCGAAACTTCTACAAGACCTCATAGCGCGCCTGCGGCGTCCTGAGGGATTCAGGCCACTGAAATCTGTTGCCGCCGGGCGTCATGGTCGATTGCGTCAACAGCAGGGACACACCGTGCCGATGGTTGTTGAAGAATCGCGAATCTTACAAATCAGCATTTTCAAAACGACCCACGAAAATATGCGTAACGTTGACTTCACTCAGGTGATGAAGGATGTGGTAACCATCGCTGACGAGGTGGATTCACAGTTGAAAGAACAGACGGTACATTTTATGGAATCGTGCCATTTCTGCCACCAATGAACCGCGCAGGCTGTAATCTTTTTTCCCCTGAGACCGGTAAGGGCGACAGAGGTTCAAAGCCCGCCTGATTGATGTTTTGACGATGCCGGCCAGCTCGGACCGAAGAAGGCCGAGATGCGAATTATAGGATGTGATTTGCACGCTCGCCAGCAGGCGTTGGCGATGTTGGACACCACCACCGGCGAGGTAGTGACCGCGACTCTGAAGTACGAAGGCAACATCGTGCGAGAGTTTAATGCCCACCTTCCACGGCCGGCGCGAGTGGGAATCGAAGCCACCGCTCCATGCAGTGGTTTGTATTATTTCGAGCCATCCGGTAAGCGACTGGCGACAAACTCCGCCATGTTGGTCGCCGCGGGAGGGTCCAGGTTGGCGAGCACGATGATGGTGTAACCGGACGGCATGCAGATTTTTAGCTCCCCGTTCATGCCTGGCGCTCCGCCGCCGTGACCGAAACAACGCGCGCCGCCGGGCATCACTTCGTCAGAAAATCCGTACGCGTACTTGTCTCCCCTCGGTGTTTCCACTTCTCCAGTGGTCAGCAGCGCGGTGTGCTCCGCGTCGAGCAATTTGTTACCGGCCAGCGCATTGGCGAAGGCCAGAAGATCCCCAACGGTGGAATATCCGCCCCCGGCCGAAGTGCCGCGGTAAGGCAAGGTGTCATCATTCGGACGGGAGTCTTTTGGATCATCAGGCGACATGTAACCGACCGACCGATCCGCGACGGATTGATCCTCCGGCAGTGAATCGGTCGCGTTCATTCCAGCGGGCTTGAAAATGTGTTCGCGCACGTAGTGGTAATAGTCTTCTCCACTCACTTTTTCCACCATTACGCCAAGCAAGATAAAGCCGTAATTGGAGTAATCCCATTTGCTGCCCGGCTCGAAGGCGGCGTCGCGCGCGCCGTAAAGCTTGACGTAATCCTGAAGGGAGCGCAGCTCGAGACGATGCTGGTCGAATTCCGGGCCAAATATGTCGCCCGCGCCTCCGGTGTGCGTCAACAGTTCGTGAACCGTGACCTTGCCGGCAAAATTTTTGTTTGGATAATCCGGCAGATATTTGATCAGCGGATCGCTGAGCCGCAGCTTGCCGGCCTGCGCCAACTGCATAATCGCAGTCGCCGTGAACATCTTGTTCATGGAGCCGATGCGGAACTTGGTATTGAGCTGATTTGGAACCTTTTTCTCACGGTTTGCCAGACCGTACGCGGCGCTGAAGATGGGCACGCCGTTTTTGGCGATTATGGCAGCGCCAGAGAATCTGCCTTCCGATGCGTCCGTTTCCAGCCGGGCCTTAAACGCCGAGATAGCCACAGCTTCCGTCATGCGAGCCGGTGGTTTCGAACCGCGAATAGCCCGAATCTGTAGTTGCTTAATCACATACGGAGGAGCTGCTTCAACCTCGACGGTCATTCGCGCCACTTGGTCCGAATTGCGCTCCTGCACCAACACGATGCAGGAAAGCTCGACGCACTCCTCCACTTTCTTGAGTTCAAAGCCGCCCGTCCGCGCGCGAAAGTTCATGGTTTCGTCAATGTGGGAGACCCGCTCCGGGTTATTCTCCTCGAGAAACTTCAGCAGCACGGCGCGGTCGCCACTGTTGAAGGCCGCCAGCCAGGCGGACACTTGTGTGGCGGCGGGCGTATCTGGAAGCTTGGCCTGTGCGAAGAGCGACTCATGAACCAGGAAAAGCAGGGCCAGAAGGAGCGAAGAAGTTTTCATCATTTCATAGACGCAGCAACTCACGATTCGCTTCATGGACGTAGATTCGTATTCCCAAATGCTTTTGAACTCCAAAGTAGTTTTGAGCCAGCAGTCCTGATTAACGCGCTTGCCGGGCACCTGACCCCTGGTGGTTGGGACTTCGATGCCAACCGCTGATTACTTCCATTTTTTCGTTGAAGATTCGTAGGTTGCCGACTCCCCGAGAGTTGTCCCGAACCAGACGATATTGGTGCTGTCGCCTGTTTTTTGGTAGCAAGCGTCGAGTAAACCGGCGTCTATACCTGCTTCGGGTAGTGTTTCCGGAAGGCGACCATTATGAGCTTGAAAGGAATCAACCGCGACGATGACTTTTTTTGCTCGACTTACTTTTCCTCGCTCAAGAATCAACGGCCAACGAGCAGCGGCAACTGCATGTGCAACCCACAGGATCAGGGCGACGCCAACTACTGCAATCCCGATCAAAAGTGGATACTTGGGCCGCAGGATTGTAATAGCCGTTCTCCCAGCGTGTCTAAGTTAAGAATGTTCTGCTGGCTGGATGGTAGCACCGCCAGATTTTGGCCTGACTCCTGGTAAGCGCTTACCGGAAACTATTCCAGATAGACGGTGGACGCCGCAATGAAAGTGGCCAAGCGCGAACATTCGCGCAGAAATTCAACCTGATGTAGTCTGCTAGCATCAAAAAACGCGCAGCTCACAGGAGTTTCGAAAGATGTCCGTGACCAAGTCTGGGCAGATGAATGCCTTGCGCAAGATGCAGGCGGGGCCGGGGCTTTCATTTGAGTCCGCGCCGGTGCCGTCCATCGGGCCCACTGACGTTCTGGTGCGCGTCACCGCCGCGTCGATTTGCGGCACCGACCTGCATATATATGGATGGGATCGCTGGTCGCAGGGCCGCATCAAGCCGCCGATCACGCTGGGGCACGAATTTTGCGGCGTAGTCGAGCGCGCCGGCGAAGAAGTTACCGCGGTAAAGGCCGGCGATGTGGTCAGCGCGGAGATGCACCTCAACTGTGGCCATTGCCACCAGTGCCGCCTGGGCGAATCGCACATCTGCCAGAACTTGCGCATCATCGGCATCGACCGCGACGGAGCTTTCGCCGAATTCGTAAAAATTCCCGCGTCGAATATCTGGAAGCTCGATCCGGCCATTCCCGAGCATTACGGCGCGATTCTCGACCCGCTCGGCAACGCGGTGCACACCGTACTCGCGGGAGCGATCGCAGGGCAGACCGTACTGGTCACCGGATGCGGGCCGATCGGCCTGATGGCCATCGCGGTCGCCAAAGCCTGCGGCAGCTCCACCGTTTTCGCCACCGAAACAAATGCGCAGCGCCGCGCCATGGCGCAAAAAATGGGCGCGGATGTGGTCACCGATCCATCTTCCGAAGACGCCGTGAAGCGTATTCTCTCGGAAACTTCCGGCACGGGCGTGGACGTCCTGCTGGAAATGTCCGGCAATCCCACCGCGATTCAGCAGGGCTTCAAGGCGCTGCGCAGCGGCGGGCGCGCGTCGCTGCTGGGCATTCCCACCGCGTCGGTGCCCCTCGATCTGGTGAACGACGTGATTTTCAAGGGCGCCACCGTGCAGGGAATTTATGGTCGGCGCATGTACGAAACGTGGGTGCAGATGACTGCGCTTTTGAAAGCCGGCCGCTTGAATCTCGACCCGTTGTTCGGCGAGAGCACTTCGCTGGAAAAATTCGAAGGCGCTTTTAAGCTTTTGCGCGGCGGCTTGGCGGGAAAGATTTTGCTGTATCCCGACGGCGTGCCGCGCTAGAAAATTCGTTTTTAGTTGAAAAGGAGTTGTCCGATGTCCGACGCTGCCGCTCCCGCCGCCAAGCAGTCTCCGCTCCACTATATTTCCGAGCACCTTCAGGATTTGCACGCTAAAGGAGTTGCGCCCAAGCTGCGCGTACTGGAAGGCGAACAGAAATCCGTCGCCGTTTTCGACGGCAAGGAAATCATCAACCTGGCCTCCAACAACTACCTGGGACTGACCACCCACAAGGCTTTGCGCAAGGCGTCCATCGAAGCCACGCGCAAAGACGGCGTCGGCGCGGGCGCGGTGCGCACCATCGCGGGCACCATGAAAATTCACATGGAGCTGGAAGAACAGATTGCCCGCTTCAAAAACGTCGAAGCCTGCGTGGTGTTTCAATCCGGATTCACCGCCAATGCCGGGACAGTTTCCGCGGTGCTCGGCAAGGAAGACCTGATTATTTCCGACGAGCTGAATCACGCCTCCATCATCGACGGCGCGCGCCTTTCCAAAGCCACCATCAAGGTCTTCAAGCACAAGGATGTAAAGGATTGCGAGCGCATTCTGGAGGAAACTGCCAACTGGAACGGCCACAAGTTGATCATCACCGACGGCGTTTTTTCCATGGATGGAGACATCGCGCCGCTGCCGGAATTGTGCGCCCTCGCGGAAAAATACAATTGCATCATGATGATTGACGACGCCCACTCCTCAGGCGTGCTGGGCCGCGGAGGCCGCGGCACCGTCGATCACTTCAATGTCCACGGGCGCGTGCACATCCAGGTCGGCACGCTCAGTAAAGCCATCGGCACGATGGGCGGATATGTTTGCGGCTCGCGCGATCTGATCGATTATCTTTACCTGCGCGCGCGGCCATTCCTTTTTTCCACCTCGCATCCTCCGGCCACCGCTGCGGCCTGCAAAGCGGCGTTCTCGCTGCTCGATTCGCCGGAAGGCGCGCGCCTGGTAAAAAAATTGTGGGCCAACACGAAATTCTTCAAGCGTGAATTAAAGAAACGCGGGTTCCAGTTCAAAGCCAGTGAAACTCCCATCATTCCTATTCACGTCGGCGAAGCCGCGAAGGCTTTTGAATTTTCACGCAAACTTTTCGACGCCGGCGTTTTTGCTCCGGCCGTTGGCTATCCCACGGTGGCGGAAGGCAAGGCGCGCCTGCGGGCGATTGTGAGTGCCACGCACAAACGCGAGCATCTGCTGCGCGCCGCGGATATTTTGGCGGAAGTGGGCAAGACGCTCGGCATCGTATAACGCGCTGTCAGCTGTGTAATTCCTTCTCGCTCATCGTCGTTATGCACCGCGCACTTGTTCTGCGGGAACCCTTTGAACCTCTATCAACATCAAAACAATCAGGGTTGAGGCTGGCCTCGGTGTTGCCTCAACTTCTGCAGTAATTGGAGATTTTGCGGGAGGCACCATGTTCACAACCGGACCCATTACAAAAATCGCAACGAAGACTTCAGTCACTCTCTGTCTCGCCGGAGTTTGCGCCATGTATTCAGCGGCGCAAGCGCCACCCGATGCGCAGGCGGGAGCCCCACTTGTCGAACAGTCCGCCCTCGCGGGAAAACAGGCGCAGGGCGCCAATGTCCAGAACACCACCGAGAAGTCGGAATCTGGCGCAACTTCGCTCGCCGCAGGCACCGCGATCAGCGCTGAGCTGACCAACTCGCTAGATTCAAAAAAATTAAAAACCGGCGATGAAGTAAAAGCGCGCACCACCGACGCGCTCAAGTCCACCGACGGCAGAACAATCTTGCCGAGAGGCGCCCAGTTGACCGGCCACATCACCCAAGCTTCCGCGCGTAGCAAAGGACAAGCCGACTCCTCGCTCGGCCTAGTGATCGACAAAGCCATTCTGAAAAACGGCCAGGAAATACCGCTGAATGTCGCCATCCAAGCCGTAGCCGCCCCGGCAAACAACCTGGACGCAAACTCCTCGTACAACGATACGCCGATGGGAGCCCCGGCGCAGCAAGCCGGACGCGGCACAATGAACGGCAACACGCCGGTGGGCGGCACGTTGAACAATACAAGGGCGGCAGCGGGTGGCGCAGTCGACAACTCCACGACAGGCGTTGAGGGAAACACCGCAGGCAATGTCACCGGGCAACTGAACGCCAACAGCCGCGGCGTAGTGGGCCTGAATAATCTGACCCTGAGCGCCGCAGCCGGTGCAAACACCCAAGGTTCGCTAATCACTTCTACAGGCAAAAACGTGCACTTGGACAGCGGCACGCGGCTGCTATTGGTAGCTCAAGCTTCCGCGTCAAACTAGGTAACTCCTCCCCGGGCTTGCGAAATCGCGCCGGCCCGATCCGCTACGGAAAGGCGCCCGGCTAGGTCTAGTACCAGTGATTTTGCCGGTTTACTTACCGTGAGCCTAGTCTGTTAAAAAGCGCAGCATTCTGATATTGTGGTTTGCGTAATAGGGGGATGCGATGACGAAGCTGATCGTAAGTTTACTCGTCGCGGCCGCTCTTGTAGCCCCACTGGGAATTGCCCAAACCCCGCCGGATACAACCGCAGAAGCGAAAAAAATAGCTGCAGTTCCTGAGCCGGTGATCGCGCCGTTTTGCGTTGGCACGGTTTTCAACTCCATTCTGATTACCCCGCTGGACGCGCGCCGCAATAAAGCAGGCGACCCGGTAACCGCGGAAACCGCCGAAACAGTCACCTACGAGCGCTCCATAATTTTCCCCAGGGGCACCAGGATTTACGGGCATCTCGTTCGAACCTCGTCTTCGCAAACCGGTAAAGGCTCCGCGTTGTTCGTGCGCTTCGATAAAGCGGTTTTGCGAAACGGTCAGGTAGTGATGCTGACCGCCGGCATTCAGGCGCTGGCCTCCGGCCGTGCCGCGGTTTCGAATGACAGCGAGCCCGCGGTAATTGATGACAGTTTTCAGCGCGGCGCAAGCCAGGACGATTACACGCCGCGAGATGTTTCCACTCCCGCGATTGTGCCGGCCAGTCATGATCTGCAGCCTCGCGCCGGTGCGCCATCAGGAGCGCCGCCCGCGCAAGGTGGCGTGAACAAGAACGGCATGCTGACGCCGGATAGCCAGGGCGCCCTGGGCGGCTCCGACCTCAAGGTGTACACCCCGTTGTCCGCAGGCTCGGATGGCACTGTGCTCCTGTCGTCGGGGAACAACGTGCACCTCGCGGCGGGCACAAAACTTTTGATTGTGATCCAGCCGCCGCCTGAAACCGACCCCAGCCTGCAGTAGCAACTTTCACCTATACCACGCGGAAATTTATTTTGATGAAAGACAGTTGAGCGCGAAGCTTGCCGCCCGGCTCTTCCGCGCATCCGCGAGCGCCGAGACCCGTTTGCTATACTCGATAAAGATGCCTTCCCCAAAGAAAAAACTGTTCCTGGTCGACGCCATGGCCCATATTTACCGCGCATTTTATGCACCGATGGTGCGCATGAACACCAGTGCCGGCGTTCCGACCACCGTGCCATTCCTCTTTAACAATATTCTGCGGCGCATCCTCAAGGATTATCAGCCTGATTACGTCGGCATCGTTTTCGATACCAGCAAACCCACCTTCCGTGACAAACTTTTCGAAGAATATAAGGCGCATCGCCCCAAAATGCCCGATGAACTCTCCATCCAGCTCCCGTTTGTCCGGCGCCTTTGCGAAGCCATGCGCATGCCCATCCTGGAATTGGACGGCTACGAAGCTGACGACGTGCTCGGCGCGCTCTCCCGCCAAGCCACCAAAGAAAACCTCGACGTCGTGCTGGTCACCAACGACAAAGACATGCTGCAACTGGTCGGCGACGGCGTGCGCGTCCTCCGCACCGGCACGGGCGCGGCGAAAAGTGACATCCTGGTCGACGAGAAAAAAGTGGAAGAAATTCTCGGCGTCCCGCCCGGTAAAGTGGTTGACGTGATGGCCCTGATGGGCGACGGCATCGACAACATCCCCGGCGCGCGCGATCCCAACGACAAGCCCGCTCCGGGAGAGCGCCGCAAGCCCGGCATCGGAGAAGTCGGCGCGCGCGAAATTATTCTGCAATTCGGCTCTGCCGAAGAAGCCTTGCGCCGTGCCGCGGAAGTGAAACGCGCCAGCTATCGCGAAGCGCTGCAAAAAAACGGTAAATACGTGCTGCTCAGCAAAGAGCTGTCGAAAATCGACAGCGACGTGCCCATCGCGCTGGACCTGCACAACCTGGAGCGCCGCGAGCCGGACCTGCCGCTGCTGGCCGCGCTCTACCGCGAGCTCGGATTCAATTCGCTCCTCAAAGAATTGGGCTCGGAAACGGTAGCTTCCACCGCGCCCGCCAGCACCGGGCCGGTAATGAAAACCGACTATTTGCAATTCGCGAATGCCGCCGAATTTCGCGACTACCTGGCGAAAATTCCCGCCAAGCAGCCTGTCGCCGCGTGGCTCAATGTCGAAGCCGGCGATCGCGAGTCCGAAGGCTTCGGCACGCGCATTGCCTCCATCGAAGTATCTCCAAAACCCGGCGAAGGCCGCGCCATCTGGATGGACGAAAAAGGTGAAGCCCTGGCAGCGCTGCAGCCGCTGCTGGCCGACGCGCAACGCCCCAAAATCGTGCACGACGCCAAATTGTTTCACCTGCTGGCCGGACGCATGGTGAACGTCCTGCACGCCACGCAGATTTATTCCTATCTGTTGCGCCCCACCACCGCGAATCACAATTTTACCGACGTGGTCATGCGCCAGTTCAACTCCATGATGGGCGGCGGCCCCGGCGAACGCGCAGATTTTCTGCAACGCGTTGCGCCGGCGTTGCGCGCGCAGATTGGCGAAGGTCAGCACGCCAATGTTTACGAAAAAATCGATCTACCGCTGGCTCCCGTGCTCGCCGAAATGGAGCGCACCGGCATCCGCGTTGATCCCCAGGAACTGGACACCATGTCCCGCGCCATGGAAACCGAAGTGCGCCGCCTCGAAAAAGAAGTCTGGGAACTGGCGGGCGTGGAATTCAACGTCAATTCCCCCACCCAGCTCGCGGAGGTTTTGTTCGACAAGCTCAATCTGCAACCGTCGGCACGCCGCGGCCGCGCAAAGGGGCGTTCCACCGCGATGGAGATTCTGGAAGAGCTGTCCGCCAAACATCCGCTGCCGCGAAAAATTATCGAGTACCGCGAAATCGCCAAACTCAAATCCACCTACGTCGATTCCCTGCCCAAGTTGGTGAATCCTCAAACCGGCAGGCTGCACACCAGCTATTCGCAGACCGGGACCGCGACGGGACGGCTCAGCTCATCCGACCCCAACCTGCAAAACATTCCCATTCGCACCGAGTTGGGGCGCCAAATCCGCGCCGCCTTCGTGGCCGAAGAAGGAAAAGTTTTGCTGTCCGCCGATTATTCGCAAATCGAGCTGCGCATCATGGCGCACTTTTCCCAGGACCCGGTCCTGCTCGAAGCGTTCCGCCGCGGCGAAGACATTCACGCCCGCACGGCACAGGAAGTTTTCGGCGTCGGGCCCATGGCGCAGACTGCCGAGCACCGCCGCGCCGCCAAAGTCATCAATTTCGGAATCATCTACGGCCTTTCGCCCTTTGGCCTGGCCCAGCAGCTGAATATCGAGCAGCGCGAAGCGGCGCAATTTATCAACGCCTACTTCACGCGCTATCGCGGCGTAAAAGAATACTTGGACAACACTCTGGCGGAAACGCGGGCCACCGGGGTGGCCAAAACGTTGTTCGGCAGGATCCGGCCCATCCCCGAAATCAATTCCGCGCAATTTCAGTTGCGCAATTTCGCGGAGCGCACCGCGCTTAACTCTCCTTTGCAGGGCACCGCCGCCGACATTATCAAGCTGGCGATGATCAACATCGATCGCCGCCTGGCGAAAGAAAATCTGCACGCCAGAATGATCCTGCAGGTACATGACGAACTGGTTTTTGAGCTGCCTAAGAAGGAGCTCGAAGCGGTCGCGAAACTAGTACGCGAAGAGATGGAGGGGGTACACGAAATTGCCGTGCCCCTGCTGGTGGAGGTCTGTTCCGGCCCGAACTGGCGCGACCTGGATTGATTTTCGCGCCACACGCGGCACGTAAAATGTTCCGCACAACCTTTTTTCCCTCGAAGGGTTCTTACCATTCGGCGCGCGAGGGATTTCTGCGCAGTTCGATTACTGTTTGGAACCGCTCGCGAAGCACGCGACAGCCCGCCTCCCGGCCAATGCTAGTTTAGTGGGGTTACCTCCCTCCGAGGATCGTTCATGACCCGAAGACTTCTAACGCTATTTTGCTCTTCAGCCATCTTCATCTTTGCCGGTTGCGGCGGAGGCGGCGGCACAATAACCCCGCCGCTGAACGTACACGTCACCGTGACGCCGCCCAGCGCGACCGTCTCAAATTTTCGCACCCAGCAGTTTACCCCCAACGTTACGGGAACTTCCAATACCGCAGTGACCTGGGAAGTGAATAACGTCGTCGGGGGCAGCCAGAAACTTGGATTTATTTCCACCAGCGGTCTCTATGTGGCGCCCAGTGGAACCCCTACGAAATCCGACGGACAAGGCGACACGATCACAACCACCGTCACGGTTAAGGCCGTCTCCCAGGCCCAGTCCACGGCCAGCGGTTCCGCCACGGTAACGGTTTCTCCTGACAACGCCAATGCGCAAAGCGGCGCGATAAACCTGGGAACCTCAGGCAGCAACGCGCACGATTTTAACAATACCGCCAACAACACCATTACCTGCTGCGGCGGAACGCTGGGCTCGCTGGTGGCTCGCGCCGGCGTTCAATATATTTTGAGCAACACCCACATCCTGGCTCGCAGCGACGGCGCAACCCTCGGCGACGCCATCGTTCAGCCGGGTTTGATTGATACCACCACGTGCAGCGCCTCGGACGCCACCACGGTGGCGAATCTGTCCCAGTTTTTTAATCTGGAGACCAGTCCGGTTCCCAATATCGACGCCGCGATTGCGCAAATCGTTTCCGGTAAAGTCGATACCACCGGAAAAATTCTTTATCTGGGCGCAGCGGTGGACGCCAACAACGTTCCAGTGCCGGCTGCGCCGCAAAGCGGCTCGGGAATCGCCGGAACCGTCAACCTGGCGGTTGCAAAATCGGGGCGCTCCACTGGACTGACCTGCTCCACGATTGATGCCATCGACACCGCCACCAGCGTGGACTACACCGTGAATTGCGACGGGACGGGAAACACCTTCACCATCGACTACGACAATCAGATCGACATTCTGGGTGGCGATTTCAGCGGGCAGGGCGATTCCGGCTCGCTGATCGTTTCGCAAAGCGGGGCAACTCCGGTGGCTCTGCTGTACGCCGGCTCCGACACCGACACGGTCGGCAATCCGGTCGGCACTGTGCTGAATTTTTTCAAGAGCGGAGCAAACAACGCCACGTTCGTGGGCGGCAGCGCGCATGCAGTGATTGGCTGTACCTTGCCGAATACGCCCACCTCCGCGAAAACCGTTCAACTCGCTTCATTAACGGCCGAAGTTATGCAGAAAGCGACGGCCATGCGCGACCTGCATGCCCCGGAATTGATGAAGTATCCGGAGGTGCAGTCCGTCGGCGTGGGACCCAGCTATGACAATCCCAGCGAACCGGCCATCGTATTTTTCGTCACCCAGGGCGAGCCACACACTAACTTGCCGGCTCAGGTGGACGGCATTCGAACGCGCATCGTGGAAGGCCAGCTGTTCAGCAAGCGCGGAGCAGTTTCCGCGGCCGAGAGCGTCGCTGCAGAAAAATCGGCGCCCGCGCCGGAGCTGGTTTACTCCGTTTCCGATGCGGAAATCGCGCGTGCAAGAGTGGTGCACACCGCGCACGTAGCCACGTTAAGAAAACAGCCCGGTATTCAGGGCGTGGGCATCGGCTCCAGCATTGATTCGCCTGGCGAGGCGGCCTTGATGATCTTTACCATTCGCGGAGTTCCTCACGATCCGATCCCCGCGGTGATCGATGGTTTGCGCACCCGCGTGCGCGAGTCCAGCCGCTTCCGCGCCGTCACCTCGGGCCCGCAAGTGCAGCACGCCTGCAAGGTGGCTCCCGCGAAAGCCGGAGCAAAAACCACCGCGGCCAACGCCGCAATTCCAGTGCCCACGAGCCACTAACCACTGTCCACAAACTACTGACTTAATCCATCGCATCGATTAGAGTAAAGTTTGGTTTCAAGGGTTCATCCATTTGCCGGAGGTGTCCCATGGCGCACGCGCCAAAATTCCTGAAACTGGTTAATGAAACAAAAGCACGGGTCACCGAGACTAACGTCGCGGACGTGAAGCGGCGCATCGACGCCGGCGACAAATTTTTATTGGTCGACGTGCGTGAAGACAACGAATGGGCCCAGGGCCATCTGCCCGGCGCCGTGCATCTGGGCAAAGGAATTATCGAACGCGATATCGAAGCGCGCGTGCCCGACACCGGCGCTAAAGTCGTTTTGTATTGCGGCGGCGGATTCCGCTCCGCACTGGTCGCCGACAACCTGCAAAAAATGGGCTACACCAACGTCGAATCCATGGACGGCGGCTGGCGTGGCTGGCTCGAAGCCGGCCTGCCCACCACCAAGGACTAGCCAGGTGTCGGCGGCTTTTGAGCTGGGTCTAGAGTGGTTCTGGAGTAGTTCTGGGTGCCCCACACGCCGTCCTTGCGTGTGGGGATTTTGGAAATCTATCGGCAACGGTCTTTCCGTTGCGGTATTGGGTTCTGGTATCGAATCACGAAAGATTCAGGACGCGGCAGCTGTATCCAATCCCACCAACTTCCGAAATTCCGGGTCGTCATGCAGGCAATCGAGATCCGCGTCACGGGCGGCCCAATTCAAGTTGCCGTATCCCGCCGCCACGGCTTTCTTAAGTGTATCGAGCGCCTCGGTCTTTCGCTGCAAATTACCGAGCGTGCAAGCGGCGTTATACAAAGTATTGCCATCGTTGGGCCGCAACGCCACAGCGGTTTGCAGATGCCGGATGGCTTCTTCCGCATCTCCAATAGCAGCGAGATTTGAGGCCAGCAGGATTCGCGCCCGCACATCTTCAGGAACGATCTCCAACTGTTGCCGCAGAATAATATTCATGCGCTCGCGCATATGCTCCGCTTCTTTTTTCCGTCCCAGGCGCTCCAGGCAAACTCCGTACGGAACGTAGGTGTTGTAATCATCGCCGTTGGCTTCCAGCGCCTGTTCCACAAGCTCGCTCGCTTCTTGATATTTGCTCTGCGAGAGTAGCGCGCGGCCCAGAATATTCCACGAGCCGTCGCTGTCGCGCTTCCTCTCGATGGCCCGCCGCGCCATCATTTCCGATTCGTCGTATTTTTTTTGCGAATAAAAAAGTCGCGCACGCGCCACCAGCACTTCCGGCAGATCCGGCGCCAGCGCCATGGCCCGGTCGCAGGCGGCCAGGCCCCGCGCAATCCACTCGGGCCGCTGCTCGCGCAGCTCATAAATAAGGCCGCACAAATAAGCAATCCCGGCGTGGGCCAGCGCAAAATTCTTATCCAGCTGGATGGCCTGCTCGAACATCTGCAGCGCGTAATCCATATTTTCGCGCCGCGTGTAACTGCGCCCGCGCAGGTAAAAATCGTACGCCTGGGTATTTTCCGTGGGTTTCACGCCGATGATTTTTTCTTCCTGGGGAGTAAGCGTGATGCGCAGCGCCTGCGCGATGCTTCTGGCGATTTCGTCCTGAATGGCGAAAACGTCTTCCAGCTGGCGATCGTAGCGCTCCGCCCACATGGAATGCCGCGTGGAGATTTCCACCAGCTGCGCGGTAATCCGCAGCCGGTTGCCGGAACGCCGAATAGTTCCCTCCAGTACGAACGACGCGCCCAGTTGCTGCCCGACTTGCGGAGCTGCGGTGGGCTTGTCGCGAAACGCCAGCATCTCCGAGCGCGGGAAAATTTGCAGTTGCGTAATTTTGGAAAGCTCGGTGATGATGTCCTCGGTCATGCCGTCGCGAAAGTATTCGTCCTCTTTACCGCCGCTCTGATTTTCGAAATAGAGCACCGCGACGGATTTCTTCGCATGCGGAACGGCCGCCGAATGACTATCTGAGGAATCGGCTCTATCGGAGATGGCCGTGCTTGACGATGCCGTGCCCGGACGGCGGTTCGAATCCATGTCGCGCTTGATGCGTTTCAGATCGCCGCGCAGCTCGGCGGCGCTCTGATAACGCAGGTCGGTATCTTTCTCCAGCGCCTTGTTAATCACGTTCTCGAAAGCCATCGGCAATTTAGAGTTCAGCTTGGTCGCTGGAACCGGCGTGGAATGCAGGATCCCGTCAAAAATCACCGCAAAGGTCGCGCCGGAAAATGGCACCACGCCCGTGGCCATTTCATACAGCACCACGCCTAGAGAAAATAAATCCGATCGCGCGTCCAGATCTTCCCCGCGGGCCTGCTCCGGCGACATGTACACCACCGTGCCCACCGAACTGCCCGGGCTGGTCAAGAAAGCATCGCCCACCAATTGCGTTTGTATGCCGATGGTGGCCGGTGCGGAAGATTCCAGTCCCACCTGCCGCTGGCTAGCCAGCTTGGCCAGGCCAAAGTCCAGAATCTTCGCCGAGCCCCGCGCCACCAGAAAAATATTTGCAGGCTTGATGTCGCGATGCACGATGCCCTTGGCGTGAGCGGCGTCCAGGCCATCGGCGATCTGAATGCCGATTTCCAGCAGCTCCGCTATGGCGATGGGCTTGCCACCGATGCGATGCTTCAGCGTCTGGCCCTCGAGCAGCTCCATGGCCATGAACGGCTTGCCTTCGTGCTCGCCGATGTCATAAATCGTGCAGATACTCGGGTGGTTCAGCGTGCTGGCTGCCCGCGCCTCCCGCCGGAATCGCTCCACGGCCAGCGCATCGGGAACGAAATCGTCGGGTAGGAACTTCAAAGCCACATTGCGGCCCAGCCGCGAGTCCTTGGCGTTGTAAACCACTCCCATGCCACCACCACCAATTTTTTCAAGAATTAGGTAATGGGAGATGTTCGTGCCGACCATGCGAAGAATGCCCCTTTGGCCCCTTTGAAAATAACCGGAGAAGTGAGGAATAATGTGCCGCAGCTACTCTTCTACATTCGCGGCAGCGTGTCAATACGCGCCGGCATGTCGCGGGGACCTAAATTTAGACGGAATTTTTGAAGTGGACCCGCCAAAGTCGGCGAAAACATATGTCCTTGATTGGCCCCGGAATAGGTAATAGTCTGAGGCCGCAAAGCGTCCATGTAGTCAGGTCCCTTTCTGACGCGATCGCGCTCTCTCGGGCTTCGCCAGCCGCGGACGGTGTGCGGCTTAGGGACATTGCCAGGCCAGGTGCCTATCCAAAATTCAGTTCAAGAAACCCACAAGGAGGAGAAATGAATGCGAAAAAACTGTTGGTAGTAACCGGGGTAACGCTCCTGGTTGCGGTTTCAGGTTTCGCCCAGGACAAACCAGGCACCATCGCCGGACTGGAGTTTCAAAAACCAAAAAACGGCATGGTGAAGCAATACGAAGAGGGCCGAAAGGCCAAGGTGCAGTGGCACAAGCAGCAAAAAGACACCCAGCCGCTCATGGTGTGGCAAGTACTTAGCGGCGAAAATACCGGAACCTACATCGTCGGGCGCGTGGGCCTGCACTGGGCGGACATGGACAAACCCTCCGTTCCGGATCAGGCCGATCTCGAGGAATATACCAAAGTCGTTGCACCGGCCGTCGAGTCGATGACCGCCCAATACTACGAATACCTGCCCAAAGAGAGCAAACCTCTCGACTCCATGACCCCTTCGAAGTATTCCGAAGTCGTCGTCTATCACGCCCGTCAGGGAAAAGGGCCCGATTTCCGCGCCGCGATAACCAAGACTACCGAGGCGATCGAGAAAACCAAGTGGCCCGTTCATTATTACTGGTATAGCCTGGTAAACGGCGGCCGCACCGGCACGTATGTGCTGGTGATTCCGCACCCCACCTGGGCTGATTTCGAAGACAAGCCGGACATGAAGCCCTTCCCCGAAATGCTGAAAGACGCCTTCGGACAAGCCGACGCCGACGCCCTAATGAAGAAGTTTGACGACGCCACCGAAAGCGAAACTACGGAAATCAACGAGTTTCGCGCCGACCTTAGTTACCTGCCGGCTCACTAACAGCAGTCGCAGCAGTTCCTGAAACAAAAAATCGCCGCTGACCTCGCAGTCAGCGGCGATTTTATTTACTGAATTGTTTTAACGAGCTTAGTCGCCCGCCACAGCCTCGGCCGCTTCCTTCGAAGTCGGAGCCGAATGCCCGTTGCCGTTCCCATTCGCCGGAGCGATAGTCACAGGTTTGCCCGCATTGGCAAAATTAGCCGGCACCGCCTTGGCGATATCCGAAACCGTGCCAATCTGCACCACCGTCGGCTGCGGCTTCTTCAACACCAGCTCTTCATAAATGGCGCGCACCTTGGCTTGTTCCTGCAACGCTTGCGCCTTTCTGCGGCGAGCCCGATCTTCTTCCGCGGCGGTCAACGGAATATCGTGCTCCAGGTGGCGAACGCGCGCGGCGTCATCCGCGTCGATCCTCAGGGAGTGTTCGAACGTATCCAGATTGACGTTCTTCCCCTTGGCATAAATTTCGTGC
The DNA here is from genome assembly GCA_963819625.1 of uncultured Acidobacteriota bacterium. Taxonomy (GTDB): domain Bacteria; phylum Acidobacteriota; class Terriglobia; order Acidiferrales; family UBA7541; genus Acidiferrum. The sequence continues at coordinate 204,121 of CAWFWY010000011.1, read as the reverse complement.
TTGCCGTGTTCCTTGTACCACTGCGCCACGGTCGCATTCTTATGCATGTTTTCGATAATCTGCCGCCATCCCACGCCGGTGTTGTACGCGCAGAAGGAAATCTCACCCTGCTGCGTGGCGTAAGGAATGATGCACATTTCCGTGCGGCGGAAATCGTAGTTGAACAAATCCTGGAACCACATTCCCGCGATGAACAGGAAGTTCCACGGATCAGTCTGCCGGCGCTTCATCGCGTCTTCATAAGTCCGCTCCGGAGAAGTCCGTCCGTATTTCTTTTCCGCGCCGCGGGTCAGCGCCCAGGTCTTGTCAAATTTCTTGAACAAATCCCACAGCTTCAAACCCTTCGGTCCTTGGAACGGCCGGTAATTCTTGAGCAGCGCCATGGCCATCATGAAGTTTGAAAAATTCTTGCCGCGCGCCGCGTCGGTTATGTCGGTCACATCCTTGGTTAACTGCACCGCATCTAGGAAGCGCGGAACCGGCGCCCACTCTTTGGTTTCCTTGTTGATCATCAGCGCCGTGCCCACCCCGCAATTCGGGTGGCAGCCGCAGGAAAGCGAGCCCCACTGCGAATCCTGGCCCTTCACCATGTCCGAAAAACCAGCGAAAGTGCTGATGAACGAAATCGGGAACCAGTCGCGCGTCGGCTCCACTTTGCCAACCTGCGCGCTGACGTCCTTGGCCAGATGCGAAAGCGTATAGCGCTGGCGCAAGCGGCGTTCCGGGGTAATGTCCTCGTCGCGGCCGGTAAACGAAACCGGCTGGAAGCTGACAAACGCGATTTTCTTGGGGTTGTCCATCGCGAACTTCACCACCGTGCCAACCTGGTCGTTGTTCACGTTGTTCACAATGGTCACCACCAGCACGATTTCGATGCCGGCTTCGTGCATGTTCTCAATCGCGCGCAGTTTCACGTCAAATAGGTTGCCGATCTGGCGATGGCTGTTGGCGTCGTTGCCGATGCCGTCAAATTGCAGATACGCGTAGCGCATACCCGCGTCGAAAGCCTTGCGGCAGAATTCCTTGCTCTTGGCGAACTCGATCCCGTTGGTCGCCGCCTGCACGCTGTTGTAGCCGATCTTGCGCGCGTGGGCCACCGCCTGCAAAAAGTACGGGCTCATGGTCGGCTCGCCGCCGCTGAACTGCACCGACATCTGCCGGCGCGGTTTGATTTTCAGAGCGTTGTCCAGAATTTCCTGAATTTCGTCCCAGCCCAGCTCGTGCACATACCCAACCTGGTTGGCGTCCATGAAGCACGGATCGCACATCATGTTGCACCGGTTGGTCAGGTCCACGGTGAGCACCGAGCCGCGGCCGTAACGCACCGTGCTCGAGCCGTGCTTGTGAAGATCTTCGTCGTTGTGCGCCGGAATATCGCGGCCCGGGTAGCGTTGTTCGATCCAGTTCAGCCACTTCGAATCGACGGCCATCATGTCTTCGTAGTGGCCGTGCAGCGGGCAGTCCTTGACCATCCATACCTGGCCGTCGCGCTCGATAATCTGCGCCTTGATTTCGCCCACCTTCTCGCTCATCAGATCGCGCCAGTCCTTCTTGCCGGCGATGATCGACTCGCGCGCTTCCTTCACGCACGCGGGGCACAGAGAATCGGTCTGCCGCGGGAAGCCCAGCGTCGGCTTGGTCTTCTCCCAGCTCTTGAGCAGCGGCTTATCCGACCACTGCGGAGTGACCGACGGATTCGGATTGCGCTTGTTGAAATGCTGAATAGTGTTGAAAGTGATCCCGGCGCTCTTGCATAGCACCCAATCCATGGATCTGAAAATCTGCGTAGTTACTCGATTGGCCATAAACTTCAACCCTCCACTTTCAAATGCTGCTTCCTACTTCGGGCCCTGATGAAGCCCCGTTCAATCGTTCGCCCGTTCACTCATCAAGAACGGCGCGCGAAACGACTTGCCCCCGGGGCGAGAAGTACTACTCTAAAACGCTATCATGGCCAGCTAGTCTGGCCAATAAGTCTTTGACCTCCTATAGTTTACTGCTAAAGGCTACAGGTACCAGCGGCTTGCGGTGAACGGTTGGAATCGAGGGTTAAACGGCTGAAACCTGCCAGTGAGCGGGCAGCCTCTGCTTACGACAAATGGTACTTGGGGCGTATTGTCGGCCTCCATTACCCAGCCAAAAATGTCCCAGCCACCAAAGTCCGGCTCGAGCTTTATTCCCGAGCGAGGAGCCTTCCCTCCTTGAATGCAACGCGTGCGAGAGCGGACAGGTTTCATAATGGACCGCCGCTCAACCTCATTACCCCTTGTAGGGTGCTCCAAGGTTTTTACCGCATTGAATGTCGGTCGTTGCTCCCCACGGCTCCCCGGCTGCGCTTCAGCGGTCACCAACGCCGTATATCACGCCACCGGAGTGCGCGTGCGCGAACTTCCGGTGCGCATCGAAAAGCTGCTTAAAACTGCCTGATATTTTTGGTAGGAAAATTTATTCGTTCAGGACGGGACGCAGCACCGCGATCACGAAGTGCGCGAAGTGCGAAGCGCCTTCATCCAGTTGCAGCCAGCGCACCACGCAATGCTCGGCCAGATATTTCGGCACGCGCGCTTCCGTGATTCCCAGATGATCGGCAAGTTGCGCCGTAATCGAACTGGCTCCCCGCTTGCCGGAGTTTCCGCGCAACATCGCGGCCACCGCGATCCGCAACGTCTGACAGGATTCCACATAGTAATAGCTGGTTAAATCGGAATCGGTCAGCACAAATACGCCGGGACCAACCGGCGCAAGATTTGCTTCTTCCAGTTTTACCGCCGGGCAGCTCAGCAATCGCCGGAACTGCATCTCCAGCAGCGAAATTCGCGACGACAAGCCGGGATCGCCATAGCGCCCCTTGGGACCTGGGACGCCCAGGTCCGGCATTGCTTCAACCGGCAGCGGCGGCATCGGGCGGCGGCCTGCCGTGCGCTGCTCTAAATCAGGAGAATCTTCTTCAGTGGGTTTGACCGGCACAGCGGGCGTTGCTGTGCGGCGAGATGGACTCGTGGGCAGACGCGACCCGGTAGACTCCGACGCGGAACCGGCTTTGCGCCGATTGCGTCCTCCTCGGCGGCCTCGCCTGCGGCGCCGCTTGTCGGCGGAATCAATTCCTGCGGGACTCCCGGCCGGCGCGGATGATTCCGATGCGCTCTCACCAGTTTCAGCACCGGCTTCGGCCACAGACGGATCCGCCGAGATGATGGCCTCAAACGCCGCCGCATTTTGTTCAAAAGGCAGCCCCGGTTCCGGCACGACAATGGAGACCGCAGCGACTACACCCTCTTCGTTGCTAGTAGACGTTCCGCCTGCCAGGCGCACCGCCGCTTCCTGCGCTTTTACTTTCCAGTCTGCGCGCCGGAACCGTTCCGCAGCCACGCCATACCATTTCGCGGCGTCGGCGTTGACACCCGTGGTTTCAAAGAATTTCGCCAGTTCAAACGCCGCCATGGCGTCATGGGTCTTCTCGTAAAGCGCCGACAATTGAACCCCTGGGTCTTTTGAGGTGCGTGCGCGACGGATGCGCGCGGTGATTTGTTTCCAATCCGCCATAGGTGTTTGCATTGTAACAGCGGGAAGGGACCGCGCCTAGCAGCCGAACGCAACCGGTTGCGCGCGTTCAGCGGGGCGGCCTATTCTCCGGGCACGCGCAGCAGCCGGAATCTCAGCGCCCAATTTTGCACGCGTGGCCACAGAAACAGCATTGCGCCCAGGTAGGTGCCCAGCGTGTTGGTCACCAGGTCGATCATGTCCGACGACCTGGGAGGAACGAAGTACTGCAGCACTTCGATGGTGATGCTGATGGCCGCGCCCGCCAGCACAGTCAAAATCATCGCGTGCCGGCGCTCGCGATGACGCCGAAGATAAGCGAAACACAAAAAACCAAACGGCACAAAGCCGCCAATGTTGATCACAATGTCGCGCAGCGCTACCTTGTCCGGTGTTTCTTTCCACGGCGGCATCAGGAATTGCTTATGCAGAATTCGAAAAGTGGCAGGTATATATAGGTCCGGCGCGGAGCCCGTTCGGTTGTGAATCACTCTGCCGGATCCTTCCGCGAACTCATAGTGTGCAATTACGTTTTTGTTATCCGCCGTTTTCCGCGGCTCAACTTTGCCGTCGCTCGTACTTTGATCGCCCTTGGCGTCCGGTGCGTCCGCGCGCGCGATTTCTTCGGGAGAGAGCTCCCGATTGTAAATCGTAAGCTCCAGCAATTTGCCCTGCCAGGCGTTTTCGGATACCGGTGAATCCCCAAGCACCAGCTGGCCCGAGAAATCCGCGCAAGAAAGTTGCATGCGTGTGGAGTGGCCCACCCGCACGCCGTTGCGATACGCCACCGTGCCACCAGAAGTGCCCGAAGTCCCCGACGTGCCCGAGGTGATCGTATAGGTCACCGGCTCGTGTCGAACAAAAGTACGTTCTAACTCGAGTTCAACGGTCTTCAAGTGTTTCTGGGCTTCTCCATAATCCCTTCGAATCAGCACTTCATTGCGATATTGCATCAATCTGAATTGCGTTGGATTTTCTGGAGTGTAAAAAACGAGCACGACCGCCGAATTATTCAGGTTTACGATCCGGGGTTCCAGACGGATTCTTAAACTGCACGGGGAATTTTCGTGGCCGCCCGCGGCATCGATCAAGCCGGAACTGAAAGCCACTCCCTGGCCGCCAAACTCCAGCCCGTTTCCGGGCAACCACGCCACCCGGTTGGCGGGAAACGGATCAAAGGGCCACAACCCCACGGCAAGCAATCCCAGAACCAGCAGAATGCACACGATCGGCAGAGCCCGGGTCGCTGGCAGTGGATTTTCTCGGTTGTTCATGGGGCCAGGCGTTAGATGCAGCAGTCGCGCGCTCGAATCAGTATACGATGGCCGCGTGATCCTATCCTCGGGCAACGCGGGAACCAACCAACCCGAAGCGCGTCCGACCTGCCGGGTCGCCATAAATACTTGTAGTCGGCATGTTAATCCCGGAGTATAATTACTAACAGGTAATAGAACGCCTGAACCATTTGCTCTCTCCGGAAAGCTAAAGTCGTCGTTGAAGCTCGGCATGCCCCGCGCCGTTCGGGTGCCCGACACGTCGGTCTTACTCGTGGGGATGTTGTAATTGTACGACCAACCCCGCTATTCCGTAGGGCATGCAGAGTTCTACACTTCTGGCTCGCAGCGCCCAAGTAGTTGAACGATCAACTGCATTTTTAGAGCGTGTAGTTGAACGTTCAACTAAGTAAAAGTCATGGTACTGCCCACAAAGTTTGTTGAAATGATTGCCGTTAAATTTTTGGAAGGAGGTCTTGAGGACCGGACGTCGCCCCACAGCTACTCCAGCTGAGCGGCTTGTTGCAGACCGTCAGGGAGCCAGTTTAGTTGTTTGCCGATTGACTGTTTCCAACCGACTCGGTACTCTTGTGTCCTAGCCCCTGCGGAGTCGGTGAATGCTATATCTGCGTAGTGTACTCGCATCAATCCTGATGATTACAGTAGGGATGACTCCCTGCTGGGGTGCTACCGGCGAGGCCTTCGGCACGGTTGTGACTGCTGATCGCGCCCGGGTAGGTGGTGGACCGATCTCGGTCGGGGCCACCGTATTTGGCGGCGACCGATTGTTTACAGACGATACCGGCAGCTTGCAAGTTCGCGCCGGCGCAGCGCGGCTGTTGCTCTCCAGCGCCAGCATCGCAATGCTGGCCAAAGACACGTCTTCACCCGCTGCCAGCCTTACTCGCGGCACAGCAATTTTCTCAACCGCCAACTCGAAAGCATTCTCGCTGCACGTCGGCAGCATGACGATCAGTCCGACAACGGACCAGCCGACCGTGGCGCAGGTCAGCGTGGTCGGCCCGAAACAACTTATGGTTCGCAGCACGCGCGGGTCGATAACCGTTGCGGTGGACGACGATGTGCGCGAGATTCCCGAGGGCATGGCGTATCGCATCGTGCTCGATCCCAGCCCGTCTGATCTGGCTGCTGCGGCGGACCGGGAAACAGCGGACGCGGGTATGGACGCAAGCCCGGCCCAGGAACCTCAAGGCGTGGGCGCAGGAAAACATAAACAACCGCGACGGGCCGGCCGGAGCCGTTTCATCTGGTTCGCCATTGGTATCGTCGGCGTGGCCACATTTTTTGCGGTGTATGAAGCTGTGCAGAGTCCTTCCAAGCCACGCTGAGAACACGCCTGCTTTACGCGATGTAAGAAATTGCGGGGATTAACCAGTCATGCCGATTTACGAATACATCTGCGACGAATGCGATACGCCGTTTGAGCGCATCGTGTTGAATAAAACGCAGGAAATCGCCTGCCCGAACTGCGCGGGAAAAAAGAATACCATTCAACTTTCGGTATTCAGCGCACCGAACGGCAACGGCAATGGCGCTTCCGCCAGGCAATCCGGACCGGAGCCTTCATCTGGGGGCGGGGGCGGTTGCTGTGGCGGCGGATGCGGTTGCCACTAAGAATCGCGACGTCTGCGAGCGATCGCGCGCCAACCCTTTTTCTGAATTTCCCCGTGGCTTACCGTTGATTTTCAAATCTGATTCCTGAGCGCCGCTCTCTTGCCGCGATCCGCTGAACCCGACACCGCCCATATTTTTTCAGCGCGGATTTATAAACAGTGGATCATGCGCTGCGTGGACGTGCCGAGAAATATTTCCAAATCATTGCGCGACGCGGCTGGAGAAAACCGCTTGCACGTTCCGGTGCATGGCGCCGTCGAAGGCCTGGCGTTGAAGAGCACCCTTTCGCCTCGCGGCGGCGGAGCTTACCGCCTGCACATTCACAGCAATATCTGGCGCAAGCTGCGCATCGATGCCGGCGCGATTGTCGAAGTGATGCTGCAGGTCGATGCCGAGCCGAGAGATCCCGCTCTGCCGCCAGATTTCGCCGCTGGGCTTGCCGACGAGCCTCGCGCGCTGGCCACTTTTAATTCGCTGACCCCCGCGCTGCGCAGGCAAATCGTGCGTTATGTGGACCAGGCCAAACAGGCGAGGACCCGTGAGAAGCGGATTCGGCTGATGGCGAAGCGCATGCTGGATCGCGCCGCCAAACGGAAAAAGAAAAAAAGTAGCGGCAAGAAAAAGTAGCGGAGCTTTTACCTTCTCGCCTCAAGGCGCCGCGCGTTTCTGCGCTGACAACCAGGTCACCAGTTGCGGGTCGGCGAAGGCGTGATTCCACACTTCGTGGCCGGTGTTGCGGAACTCCGAATAGCGCGGAGAGCCGCCCGCCTTCTTGAGCTGCTTCACCATTTCGCGCACGGTATCGACCGGCACCGTCGAGTCGTCCTGTCCTTGAAAAATCCACAACGGAATGCGGCTGAGGGCGCGCACGTTTGTGAAATTATCGTATGACGCGACCACAATCGCGCCGGCCCACTGCTCGGGATATTTTTGCAGCAGCGCCCACACCGCAAGCCCGCCCATCGATTGTCCGGCGAGATAAATGCGATCGGGATCGATGGGATAATCTTTCTGGACCAGCGCAAGAATATCCATGGCCGATTGTAATGGCGCGGCCACCTGATTGAATTCCGGTTCAGACCAGTTTTCGTTCTGCGGGCACTGCGGAGCCAGCACGAAAGCAGGAAATGCGGCCTGATTTTCCGGCGTGGTCCACAGGTGTGTGCCTTTCTCGTTTCCACCGGATATCTGCGACTCGTTGTTTGAACCGCGGCCGTTTCCTCCATGAAACCACAGGATCAGCGGATATTTTTTCGCGGAATCGTAATGCAGCGGAATGAAGAGCCGATAAGGCATCTTCGCGCCGTCTTTTTCCGTGAATGTCTTTTTACGGAATGGCAGTTCTTCCTTGACGACGCCGGGTGGGACGGTTTGCGTCTGGCTGGCGGCGTGCGAGCAGCACGACCATAAGATTAGACAAATTATCGTTGAGCGAAACGGCACTGGCGAACCTTCTTTCAAATCTCGGCATCGAGTATCAGCACCACGAATTTTACCTTCACCCTCACTGCGGGCGCGAATATTGCGCCACGTTTGCGGGTATTGGAAGTCCCGCGTTCCCTCGTGGATCGGGAACTGGTATTTGCGCGGCCCATTTGAAGGGAATCACGCCCGTCCATCCCGAGCCTACGTATTCTTCGTCGCCGCTCACGGCGAAACCGGTGCGCACTTTTGCGGAGGCTTCCACCAGCGGAACGGCCAGCACCATGGTGGCTTTTAATTCCTGATCGGTCGGCGGATGCACGTCGGCCCAGCGACCGCGAATCACGTATTCGACGAAATCGCGCATGGCCGCAAGCTTTGCTTGTGGATCGTGAATTTGCTCGGCCTTTCCCATGACCACCACGGAACGGTAATTGACGGAATGGCCGGTGGCGGTGGGCGCGAGCACAATGCCGTCGAGCAGCGTCACGCTGAGGCAGAATGGCGCGCCGGTCGCCAGCGTGCGCATCAAGCGACCTGCGGTTGAGCCATGGAGGAAAAGCTTGTCGCCGACACGCACGTAGTTGGTGGGCACCACGTAGGGCAGGCCGTCGACGATGAAGGCCACCTGGCAGACGAAGGCTTCGTCAAGAATGCTGTAGATCGTTTCGCGGTCAAACGTGCCGCGGTCCGGCTTGCGCCTGACTTTGGTTCTGTCGGTGGGAGTGAAATCGCTCATGGCCAAAGCCTAGCGCCGCAGAGGAGCGAGCGGCAAGTGCCAATCTGGATTTATGAAACGTGATACGAGAGCCGGCTGTGCGGAATTTTTTGCGCAGCAATGCGCGATTGACGCTTGGTGTGCGCTCGCATAGGATGCCGCCGGGGAAACAATTCCATCGCAGAATGAAACGCGCCGTAAGCATCGTGGTGTGGGCTTTGGTGGCACTGGCGGGAGCCGGCGCACTGGGAGCAATCGCTTTTCATCGGGGCGAGCCGCTGAACGCCACGTGGTTCGTCGTGGCGGCGGGCTGCTGCTACCTGGTGGCCTACCGATTTTATTCGGCATTTATCGCCGCGCGTCTGTTGGCGCTGGACGACACGCGCGCGACTCCCGCAGAGCGCCACGATGACGGGCGCGACTTCGTGCCCACCAATAAATGGATTCTGTTCGGGCACCACTTCGCGGCCATTGCCGGACCGGGACCGCTGGTGGGGCCGACGCTGGCGGCGCAATTCGGATACCTGCCCGGGACGCTGTGGCTGATTGCGGGAGCGGTGTTCGCCGGGTGCGTGCAGGACTTTATTATTTTGTTTTGCTCCATCCGGCGAGACGGCAAGTCGCTGGGTGAAATCGCGCGTGAAGAAGTGAGCCGCCGCGGAGGATTGATCGCCCAGATTGCGGTGCTGGCCATCATGGTGATTTTGCTGGGTGTGGTGGCGCTGGTGATCGTGAACGCGCTGAAGTCTTCGCCGTGGGCCACGTTCACTCTGGCGATGACCATACCCATTGCGCATACTGCTGGGGCTGTATCTGCGATTTTTGCGGCCGGGGCGCGTGCTGGAGGCTTCGTTCATCGGCGTGTCGCTGGTATTGTTTGTGGTGGTCGCAGGGCAATGGGTGGCGGAATCGCCTTCCTGGGCGCATGTTTTTACGTTGAGCGGTGTCACGCTGGCGTTTTCGCTGATCGCGTACGGATTTGCGGCGTCGGCTTTGCCGGTGTGGCTGCTGCTCGCGCCGCGCGATTATCTGAGCGCGTTCATCAAGGCCGGGGCCATCTTTTCACTGGCCGCGGGGATCCTGCTGGTGCGGCCGCAAGTGCTGATGCCTCCGCTTACGCGTTTCATTGACGGCAGCGGCCCGGTCTTCGCCGGGAAAATCTTTCCGTTTTGCTTCATCACCATTGCGTGCGGCGCGATCAGCGGATTTCATTCACTGATTTCTTCGGGCACCACCCCGAAAATGATCATTCGCGAAAGCCACGCGCGGTTTATCGGTTACGGCGCGATGCTGCTGGAGTCCTTCGTGGGCGTGATGGCCATGGTGGCCGCGTGCGCGATGAAGCCTGGCGTATATTTCGCCATCAACAGTCCGGCGTCCATCGTGGGAGCAACGTCGGATGCCGCCGCGACAACCATCAGCAGCTGGGGCTACCCGCTGCAGGCGCAGACGATGACCGACCTGGCGCGCGCGGTCGGCGAGACAACGCTGCTGAATCGCGCCGGCGGCGCGCCTTCGCTGGCGGTAGGCATGGCGCAAATTTTTTCCAGCACCATTGGAGGACCGCGGCTGCTGAGCATCTGGTATCACTTCGCCATCATGTTCGAGGCGCTTTTTATTCTGACCGTGCTGGATGCCGGGACGCGCGTGGGCCGCTTCATGGTGCAGGAACTTGGCGGACGGGTGTGGAAGCCGTTCGGGCGTACGGGATGGCTGCCGGGAATTTTGCTTTCGAGCGCGCTCATCGTGGGGATGTGGGGATATTTCCTATATCAGGGAGTGGTCGATCCGCTGGGCGGCATCAATTCGCTGTGGCCGCTGTTTGGAATCGCCAACCAGTTGCTGGCCGCGGTGGCGCTGGTGGTGGCCACCACGATCCTGCTGAAGATGGGGCGGATTCGCTGGGTGTGGCTGACGCTGATTCCCACGGCGTGGCTGGTGACCATTACCATGACCGCCAGCTACCAGAAAATATTCGATGCGAGCCCGCGGCTGGGGTTTCTTTCTTATGCCAATGCGCTGGCGGGGCAGATTGCGGCGGGCAAAATTCCCTCGGCGAAAATTGCGGATACCCAGCGCGTGATTTTCAATCAGCGCCTGGACGCGGTGGTGACCGCTGTGCTTGCGACGATGATTATCGTGCTGATCGTGGAAGCGCTGGTGCAGTGGTACCGGATTCTCAGTGCGCGCACGAAACCCGTTTTGCACGAAACGCCATACGTGGCTACGCGCTGGCCGAAGAGTTTTTCTGGCGCATCGTATGCCGGGGATTACACGGGAAGTAAAACGCCACCGGTGGAAGACTGAAGATGAGCGCGGCACAGAAAAAATATCTGTCGCTAAACCGTTGGGCGCTAAAACGCGGGGCTCTGAAACATTGGGCGCAGCGGGCCTGGCTGGGACTTCGCGAATGGTGCGGCGACAGCGCGTACGAACGTTATGTGCAGGCGCAGCGATCGCGCCCTGAGGAAACTTCCCTGCTGACGCCCGCCGAATTTTACGTGGAGCAACTGAACCGCCGCTACTCTCGCCCGAACCGCTGCTGCTGAGTCGCGGCGCTTGCCGGTTGCAGAAACGCCGCCTAGAATGCTGCCACAGGCATTCAACTCCCGCGATCCGGAGGTTTTTCGATGGCTCTCAATCAGGACAAGCTCCACGAATTTCTGGGCAAAGCGATTGTAGATTTTGGCGCAACTTTCAACGCCGCATTGATTCGCATTGGCGACAAGCTGGGGCTGTACAAGGAGCTGGCCAAGGACGGGCCGCAAACGCCCGCTGAACTCGCCAAGAACACCGGCACGACGGAACGATACGTCCGCGAATGGTTGAGCGCGCAAGCGGCGGGCGGCTACGTCAATTACGACGCGGCGACAGGGAAAATTTAATTTGAGCGAAGAGCAGGCGTTTGCGATGGCCGACGAATCGAGTCCCGTTTTTCTGCCCGGAGCGTTTCAAGTGGCACTGTCAGCCATTAAAGCCGAGGAAGAAATTACGGAGCGGTTCAAGAGCGGCAAAGGCCTGGGCTGGCACGAACACCACCACGGGGTATTCGAGGGCACCGAGCGATTTTTCCGTCCCGGTTATGCTGCGAATCTGGTCGGCGCGTGGATTCCAGCACTGGAAGGAGTGGACGCAAAACTAAAAAAGGGCGGTCGTGTGGCGGATGTTGGTTGCGGCCTGGGGGCGTCCACGATTCTGATGGCCAAGTCGTATCCCAATTCTGAATTTGTGGGTTTCGATTACCACGACAAGTCCATCGAAACCGCCAAGCAGCGGGCGAAAGATGCGGGGGTCGGCGAGCGCATCCGTTTCGAAGTGTCCAGCGCCAAATCCTATCCGGGGAAGGATTATGATTTCGTGACGTTTTTCGATTGCCTGCATGACATGGGCGATCCCGCGGGAGCGTCGGCGCACGTGCACAGCACGCTGAAGAAGGACGGAACGTGGATGATCGTGGAACCGTTTGCCGGCGATAAGCTGGAAGAAAATCTACATCCGATAGGGCGTGCTTTTTATGGTGCGTCCACGCTGCTTTGCACGCCGGCTTCGCTTTCGCAGGAAGTGGGATTGGCGCTGGGCGCGCAAGCGGGAGAGAAGCGTTTGAGGGAAGTGGTGACTTCGGGCGGATTTTCGCAATTCCGCCGCGCGACGCAGACGCCGTTTAATCTGATTTTCGAGGCGCGGCCGTAGAGAGCGGGTGTTTGAAGCGCGGCGTAAAACGATGAGAGTAATTTCCGGTGGAACACCGATGCGCACGGGCGCGCCGACTGTGCCGAGTCCCCGATTGACATAAATGGATGCCAAGCCATCGGCGGCGCTCTTTTCGTGCGAAACACGGGGAGCTTCGGAATATCCCTGCGCGCGGCTCGCGGGCATATCGAGCGATGACGCGAACAACGGGCGCTGATAAAGTCCTGCGACGTAATCGGTGATGAAACGAGCGGGGCTGAGGCGATGATCGAGAATCTCGACTTGAATCTGGCCGCCGTGAGTGTGTCCGGCGAGCGAAAGCTCGATGCCCAGTTCCGCGGCACGAGGAAACGAATTGGGGTTGTGCGAAAGCAGGATGTTGGGCATATCGCGGCGGACCAGCTCTTCCGCGTTGATGAGCGTCTGGCGTTTCTGGCCTTCACTGGTGCGCTCGCGCTGATAGTCGACGCCAATGAGATTAAATTGCGCGCCTTTGAAAGTGAGTTGTTTGTTTTCCTGGCGCAACAGCGTCATGCGAGCCTGGGCGAAGAGCGTTTGCGCGGCGTGTTCGACCCGGGCGTAAATTTCGTGATTGCCATTGCAGCCCCAGATGCCCAGGGGCGCGTGCAACTGGCGGATTTCATCGATGCACTCGGCAAGAGGATCGCTTGCGCTGGTGATGAAATCGCCGGTGACGACGGCCAGGTCGGCGCCCAGCTCATTGGCCATTTCGACGGCTCGGCGCACTTGAGAGCGCGGCATATAGCCGCTCATGTGAATGTCGCTCAACTGCACGATGGACATGCCGTCCAGCGCGGGATTCAAACCGGAAATGGCAATTTCGACGCGGCGAATCTGGTAATTGAGGCGCTCGGCGGCGTAGCCGTACATGGCGCCGAGGAATGGCGCGGCTCCGGCTGCGGCGGTGACGGCGCGGAAAAAGTAACGGCGCGAAGGATCACGAAGCTGCTCAATGCTCGCGGGAGTAGCCGGGCTAACGACGAGCTGCGAGGGCGGAGTTGGCTCTGCAGCTTTCGGGCGATTGCTTTTGCGAATTCTGGACCACAAGAAATCGAGCCCGCGCACGAGTTTTACGGCGAGGAAGGCAAACAGCGCGCTGAAGAACCACAAACCGACCAGGGCGGAGACCATCGTTCCGCGCGGAATCATGTGGCGGTGACCCATGCGCACGCCGTCGACAAAAGCGGAGATGACCAGAGCCACCACGCCAAGCCATACGAGGCGAACTGCTACGCGCAGCCATTGGCGACGAAAATCAGCGGTGACGCGCCAGATGGAGCGGTGCCAGAAAAGCTGGGAAAAGAAAAACAGGCAAAGTACGCCGCCGGCAATCGCAAAACGCAGCACAAAGAAAGCCCAGTTCACGTGAGAACGCCTCTGATATCAAGCTCAATTATATCACGCGGGTTATGGGCGTCTTGTTGCAGGACGCGGGACTGTTTCAGGAGTAAGATGTGTGGCCGAAGTTGTTGTGGCGGACGTGAAGTTATCCAGGTTAATGATATTTGAGTTTGCAAAACGGAGGAGACAAATGAAAAGGTTCACATGGATGACGGTATTGGTGCTGGCTGCCGGATTGTGTGCGGTACCGACGCCGGCGGCGCAGGATATGCAGAAAAAAGAAACCGCCAAGGCGCAGCCCGGCGAATCGCAGATCGTGCTGGCGCAGTGGAACGAGGTCGCGCGGAAGCTGATCGCCATGGCTGAGGATTTTCCGGAAGACAAGTACGACTATAAGCCGACTCCGGCGCAGCGCAGCTTTGCCGAACAGTTGCTGCACGCGGCCGGCGCGGTCAATTTCTTCACCGACCCCGTCAAGGGTCAGACCCCGGCGGAAGAAGATCCGCCGCGCGCGAAGTATAAGACCAAAGCCGATGTGGTGGCTTTCGTGAAGAAATCCTTCGAAGAGGGTGCGGCGCTGATCAAATCGAAGGGCGACAAAGGCATGGCCGACTGGGTTACCGATCCTGAAAGCAAACAGCAGCTGCATGTTTCGGATCTGGCGTATGAGTTGATCGAGCATTCGGGCGAGCACTATGGGCAACTGGTGGGTTATTACCGCTTGTCAGGACTGGTGCCGCCGGAGTCGCGTCCCAAGAAGTAGCAGAGTTGCAAATTGTTTTTGGCGGGCACGATCGATTTGCTCGTGCCCGTTTTTATTTTCAGTTCTAAGCGGGCGTAGCCGCGCCGGCTGCGCCGTTTTCGAGCAGAGCGAGTAGTTGCGCTGCGTCGCTGGCGGGCGGCAGGCAAGTTTGCCCGGTGCAAACGAGGGCGAGCGGTTGGTCGGCGGGAAGACGCGGCAGCGTTTCCTTGAGCGCGCCGGCCAGATGCTGCAGGTTGGTGCCGGGCGTGACGCGCAAGACAGCTTTGCCGAAACGGAAGACGCGATGGGCGGCGAGCTCGAGAGATTGCGCGACCCAATTGTCGGCCGGGCCGGTGACCACAATTTGCAGCGGGTGATGAGCGAAGAGCGTGGCGGCGAGTCCGTAGGTGGCGGCGAAAAGGCCATACTGCGGCGCGATGCCCGCGAAGGCCTCGAGAGTTTTTTGCGCGACGATGACGATAGCGGTCCTCCCCGGTGAAAGCGTGGTGGCGAATCAGCGCGATGGCCGCTACGGAATTGGCGCCGGGCGTGGGCGAATCCTGAAAAGGCTTGCGGCGGACGTCGAGGCCGCCCATGGGAGCGGCGTCGCTGGGGCGATCGAAAAATCCGCCGGCGTCAGAGTCGCCGTAACGGGCGATAGCGAGGTCCATGGTTTTTTTCGCGGCGTCGAAGTAGCGCGATTCGAGCGTGGCTTCGTAGGCATCGAGTAACGCGAGCACGCCAAAAACCTGATCATCGAGCGAGCCATCGAGCGCGGGTCCGCCAACGCGGTGAGCGAAGCCGCGCGTTTGGCTCCAGACTTCGTTGAGCATGCGGTCGAGAGTCTTGAGAGCAAAGTGCCGCGACATTTCGGCGACCACGCCATCCAGGACGCGAGCGGCGTCGAGATAGGCGGAGACGAACATGGCGTTCCAGGAAACGTACATGGTCTTGTCGACGTACGGCGTGGGGCGCGGCAGGCGCGCCGTCAGCATTTTTGCTTTTGCGGTGGCGATGGTGGCGCTGACCGCAGATTCTTCCAGGCCGAATTGCGATGCGATGTCCGCGGCGTCGCGGGCGATCCACAAAACATTTTTCGCCGGATTGTGATGCATCTCGCCTTGCGCTTCGACGTCGTAGTACATCTCCATGATGGGCGCTTCGTCGGGGCTTAGCGCGGCGCGGAGTTCGTCGAGCGTCCATGTGAAATAATCGCCGTCGTCGTCGAGCGAATAATCGGCGTCCTGGCTGGCGTAGAAGCCGCCATTTTCCTGGTCGGAGAGCACTTCGTTGACCCAGGCGATGATGCCTTCGGCGGTCTGGCGGAGAAAGGGATTCTGCGTGACTTGCCAGCCGTGCAGATAATTTCGCAGCAGCTCGGAATTGTCGTAGCTCATTTTTTCAAAATGGGGCACGAGCCAGCGTTCGTCGACGGAGTAGCGGTGGAAGCCGCCGGCGAGCTGGTCGTAAACGCCACCGTGAGCCATTTTTTCGAGCGTGGTTTCCGCCATGGCGCGCAAATGCTGTTCGCCGGTTTGCTGAAAGCGATCGAGAACCAGGTCCATCGCCGCGGCGTGGGGGAATTTTGGGGCGCGCCCGAAGCCGCCATTTTTGATGTCGAAGAGCTGCGTGAGGGAATTGATTTGTGTGCCGATGACGGTGGGATCGAATTCGCCGCGGGCTCCGGTGAAGACTTCAGCTTGGGCGACGGCGTCGGCAAGAGAATCGGCGGCGCGCTCGAGCTCAGGGCGCTTGCTGCGATACGATTCGGCCACGGCGAGCAGGAGGCGGCGAAAACCGGGGCGGCCCATCTGATCTTCGGGCGGAAAATAGGTGCCGCCAAAAAACGGGCGGCCGTCCGGCAACAGAAAACCGGTCAGCGGCCAGCCGCCCTGTCCGGAGATGGAGCTGATGGCCGACTGGTAGCGAGCGTCGACGTCGGGGCGTTCGTCGCGGTCGACTTTTACGGCGATGAAATTGTCGCTGATGATTTTTGCGATGGCGGGATTTTCGTAGGATTCGCGGTCGATGACATGGCACCAGTGGCACCACACTGCGCCGATATCGAGCAGCATGGGCTTGTCTTCGGCTTTGGCGCGATCGAAGGCGGCCGGGCCCCACTCATACCAGTTGATGGGTTGATGGGCCGCGGAACGCAGGTAAGGGCTGGCGGAATCTTTCAGGCGATTTTGGGAATTGGTCGACAAAGGATTCCTTTTATTTTTTTTGCAGGTTAACTGCGGCGACCTGACGCTGGTTGGTGCCCGGCGTTACTGAATGATGCCGCTCGAGCCGACATCGCGGGGGTCGATGGGTTTGCGGCCGGCGAACCCTTCGTCCTGGCGATGATAAAAACGGATGCGGTCTTCGCCAAGCTTCCAGCAGAGATAAACATCCTGATTATCGATGATGGCCGGGAAATCGAGCAGGCCCTGGTCCAAATCTTTAATCACGCAACCAGTTTCGATAATTTGCGTCAGCGCGGAATTGAATACTTCGGCGAGTTGCTGATGCTGCAGGCGGACAGCGGCCAACTTTTCATAGGGCACCACGATGCCGCCCATCATGGCGATGCGCGAAGAAACCGCGGAGAGATCCTTTTCCAGTCCGGCGAGTTTTTTGCGGCAGCCCATGGCTTCCACGAGGACCGGCTCAATTTCCTGGCGGGCGCGCTCCGCCTCGGTCAGCGTGAAGAGCCGCCGCGGCGGGTCTTGCGATTCGTCCTGATCTTTCTCGTCGTCTTGGTCTGGCATGTTGGTGTGGCGCTCGCGCCTGGTGAATCAAGTTCGTACTTAGGTTTGATGCGAAGACTGGTGAAGCTGGTGCCGATAAAACACCGGCAGAACAACTTAAGGCTGCTGCGATGCTACCGCAAACGAGATACGCGGTCGAGACGGAAACTCTCAGGGGCGCGGCTAACCGCCGATGAACACCATGGAACGCGTAGGCGGGCGGAAATCCGTTTCGTTGATGCGATGGCCTTCTTCTTTGTCCATGACTACTGAGCGGATGTAGATTTCCAGGTCGTCGTCGCTGGCGCCTTCGCGTAAAAGCGAACGCAGATCGTGGTCTTCCTTGCTGAAGAGGCAGGTTCTGACTTTGCCGTCGGCGGTAAGGCGGATGCGCGAGCAGTGGCCGCAAAACGGTTGCGTGACTGGGGCGATCAATCCGATTTCGCCGGGCATGCCGTCGGCAAAGCGGTACTTGCGCGCCGTTTCGCTGTGGTGGTGCGGAATTTGCTCCAGCGGCCAGCGCGAGTGAATGCGCTGGTAGACTTCCGCGGCGGGAACCACGACGTCGCGCGTCCAGTGGCGGTCGCCGTCGAGGGGCATGAACTCGATGAAGCGCATGACCACGCCATTTTCACGCGCGAAATTGGCGAAGGCTTCGACTTCGTCGTCGTTGATGCCGCGCACGAGGACGGCATTTACTTTCGCGGGAGCGAGAGGCGACGATTGGGCCGCCTGGATGCCCTGCATCACGGAGTCAAACGATTTGGTGCGGGTGATGCGCTCGAATTTTGCGGGGTCGAGCGAATCAAGGCTGATGTTGATGCGGTGTAAACCGGCGGAAACCAGGCTCGCGCAGCGTTCGGCGAGGTGATGGCCGTTGGTGGTCATTGAAATGTCTTCGACTTCGAGGGTGCGGAGGTGGGAGATGAAATCTTCCACGCCGGGGCGGACGGTGGGTTCGCCGCCGGTAACGCGCATTTTTCTAATGCCGAGCGGTTTGAAGATGCCCGCGAGGCGATAGAGCTCCGGCCAGGACAGGATTTCGTCATGCTCGCGATAATTTTCGGGGTCGGCGGAGCGGCAGTAGACGCAACGGAAATTGCAGCGATCGGTGACGGAGATGCGCAGGTCGGTGATTTGCCTTCCGAATTTGTCGTGAAGCGTCATGTACGTTTCTAAAGCACCGGTAAAAAAAGCAAAACCCGATTCGGTGAATGGAATCGGGCGCTCTTCGAAACTGGTTCGAAGGAGAGCTCCTTTCCAAATACCGGGGAGGCCCGGGCGTTTCCGCCTGAACCCTGAGCGTTGCGGCGCAATTATTGCGCTAACGCGTCGTCCCTGCCGCCGTTGGTTTTCGCTCCGGCAGGTGGCAGGAATCGGAGTGACAGGTACAGTCTAATCCTGTGGCGGGGGGACTGCAATTCGGCAGATTGGTGCAGTCGGGACGAATCGTGACAGAGTGCGGCGGTGAACCGCGGTGGCCAGCGTGATCGATTGAAGAGAGATTCCTCCGCTAGGAATGACAAGTCTGGGTGCGTTGGCTGAGGGACTGCTGCATCAGTGAAAAAGCAAAATCCAAAAGTCAAAGACCGCACCCTTTGAAAGCACAAAGGATGCGGCACCCCCTCTTGGGGCTACCGTGTCGGCCAGCGGAGCGGATATTGGCGGATGGTGATTGGGTAAACCTTAAATCGCGCGGTGTCCGTTGAATTGCGAGGGGTGTGATAGAGTTTTGGCCACGCCATGCGGATATTCGTCCTGGGGGCCGGTGCGACCGGTTCTCTCCTCGCACAACTGTTGGAGCGTCAAAAGCACGAGGTGTGGTGCGGCGACCGCGACCCCGAGCGCGCGCGGCGCTTCCTGGGCAGGAAAAGCACCATTGCCGTTACCGAGGTGAACGCCCGCAATCTGCTGGGGATTGTGCGCGCGGCGCGCGGATGCCAGCTGATCGTGAACGCTTCGGCCTCGGTGTTCAACCAGATCGTGATGCGTGCGGCCTTGCGATTGCGCGCGCATTACGTGGATTTGAGCTCGCATCTGACGCGCAATCCATTCCGGTCGGAGCAGTTTGCGTATGCCAAGCGGTTCGAGGCCAAGCGCCGCGTGGCGCTGATCAATACCGGCGTGGCGCCGGGATTGACGAATTTGCTGGTGAAGCGCGCGGCGGAATCGCTGGACGAAGTGGAGTCCGTGCAGATCCGGCTGTACGAGAGCACGGAAAGCGCCGACCCCATTTCGCAATGGTCGCCGGAAGTGTCGTTCGATGAGGCGATTTCCAATCCGCGCGTTTACCGCGACGGGAAATTCCGGATGGAGAAGCGCTTCACGGAGCTGGAGAAATTCCGCTTTGCCGAGCCGATTGGAGCCGCGAACGTGGTGCTGGCGGCGCAGGACGAGGTGACCACGCTGCCGTATTTTATTCCCATGCGAAACATGGACGCGAAAATCGGAGGTAATGAGTTTGACCGGCTGCGGCGCTGGTACAAAGCGGGGAAACTGTCGAAGTCGCGGGGATTGAAGAAGCAGCAGTTTCCGCAGACGTCGTCGCCAAGGATGATTGCGAGATTGATCCGGCTGGGTGTGTTGCAAAACGCGCGCTTCGCGGCGGCGGTGCTGGTGAGCGGCATGAAGCGCGGCAAGAAAGAGGATTTACACCTGCTGATCCGCACGGACTGCAGCTTCCCGACGCTTTACCAGATCCGCCAGCAGGGGCGATTTACGACGCCGGTGGCATATGCCACGGCGCATGTCGCCGCCCTGTTTATTAAATTTTTCCCTCGAGAACTCTCCGGAGTGTATGCGCCGGAAATGCTGCCGGTGCACATGCGCCGGGCCATCATATCGGGCATACGCGCGCACTCGGTGAAAATCCACCACAAGACCACGGTGGTCCGCCGGTTGGGCGACGACGACGACGAAATTTAGTTTGTCGAACCTGTTTGCCTTCCCCTATTGTCACCACCGCTAGTCGTTAGCGGCAGCTTTTCGATTGTGCACGTCCCGGGTCTTGAATCCAGCCCAGTCCGGCAGTGAGTGAGTAGGTCCGTATTCCTCCCGCCCTTTGGTTAATTCGTCCTTTCACTTGCTGGCATCTTTTTCTTCATTCAGTAGAGCAATCCGTAGTTTGGTCCACTCTTTCTGAGAGACTACCTCGCGAGTCTCACGCGGCCCGTTAGCACGACACATTTCCGCCATCGCTCCATCTCTTCGCCAACACCGTTCATTTTTCACGTCGTCCTTTTCATCAGACGGCATGTCAACCTTGACATTGTTTGATGCGGACGTCAGCGATAAGTTTTCATCGGCGTTAATGATTGGTGTTGGTTGCGGCACCCTGATGGCGGTGCGATACTTCTTGTTTGCAACGGTTGAGCGGCGTCCGTTTTGCGTTACGACGGGTTCTGAGGGGGATTTATGGCGTTTCGGGATAAGTGGATTGAGAAGCGGGAGTCGGAGCAGGCCGGAGCGAACGGCAATCGCAACATGTCGCAGATGCACCTGGCACGGCGCGGAGCGATTACCGAAGAGATGCTGTTCGTGGCGGGGCGCGAGAAGGTCGAGCCGGAACTGGTGCGCAGCGAAATCTCTCGAGGACGGCTGATTATTCCGGCCAACGTGAATCATCGCAACCTGGAACCGATGGGCATCGGCATCGCCACGAAGTGCAAGATCAACGCCAACATCGGAAACTCCGCGACGACTTCCAACATTGATGAGGAATTGAAGAAGTTGCATCACGCGGTGCACTACGGCGCGGACACGGTGATGGACCTATCCACCGGCGGCGACATTCCCACCATTCGCAAGGCGATTATCGATGCTTCGCCCGTTCCCGTTGGGACTGTGCCGGTGTATGAAGCGATTTCAAGAGTGCGGCGGCCCGAAGATCTGACCATCGGGTTGATGCTGGAAGTGATTGAAGAGCAGGCCGAACAAGGCGTGGACTATATGACCATCCATGCCGGAGTTTTGCGCGAGCATGTGCCGCTGGTGCGCAAGAGGATTACGGGAATCGTGAGCCGCGGCGGGTCGCTGATGGCGCACTGGATGGAGCATCACAAGAAGCAGAATTTTCTGTACGAAAATATCGAGGATATCTGCAAGATTTTCAAGAAGCACGATGTGAGTTTTTCGTTTGGCGACGGCTTGCGGCCGGGGTGCATTGCGGACGCCAGCGACGAAGCGCAATTCGCTGAGTTAAAAGTGCTGGGCGAGCTGACGACCAAAGCCTGGGAGCACAACGTACAGGTAATGATCGAAGGGCCCGGGCACGTCCCGCTGGACAAAATCAAGGAGCAGGTGGATAAGGAGATGGAATGGTGCCACGAGGCGCCGTTCTACACGCTGGGGCCGCTGGTGATCGACATCGCGCCGGGCTACGACCACATTACCAGCGCGATTGGCGCGGCGATGATCGGGTGGCATGGAGCGTCGATGCTTTGCTATGTGACTCCCAAGGAGCACCTGGGGCTGCCGAATCCGGAAGATGTGAAGCAGGGCGTGATCGCTTACAAGATTGCCGCACATGCGGCGGACGTGGCCCGGCACCGTCCCGGAGCGCGCGACCGCGACGATGCGCTGAGCTACGCGAGATTTTTGTTCGACTGGAACAAGCAATTCGAGCTGTCGCTGGATCCTCCGACGGCGCGGGCCATGCATGACGAGGCTTTGCCGGACGATTTTTACAAGGAAGCGAAATTCTGCTCGATGTGCGGGCCGAAATTCTGCTCCATGAACATTACACAGCTGGCGGATGCCGAGGGCGGGCACGACCAGTCCGAGCGGAAGCAGAAATTCGTGGAACTGCTGGCGAAAGTACAGGCCGCCGGCTGAAAACACGCAGATCGCGAGCCGTGCAGGTCCCTGGCGACGTTGGTTGGAATGCCAACCACTCGCTGCGTGTTATTCATTTGCTCAATTCTGCGTAACATAACAAAAATGGCAACTACCACAGTTACCATTTCGAACAGCGCATCACCGCTGCAGAAACCTCCCGCTAGCCCACTGTTAAAATAAAGGGACGGTTCCCCTCGTACCTCAAGGTTGGTTGCGAATGGCCAGGCCCCAATTACTCGAACGCGAGCTGTTTATGACTGATGCCGCCGCTCCGCAGGCGCTACAGGTACTCGTGGTGGACGATTCGCCCGTGTACCGCAAGCTGGTGGAACATGCCCTGGAGGACGGACCGTATTCGGTGCTGTTCGCCAAGAGCGGGCGCGAAGCCCTGGAATTGTTCGCGCGCTACCTGCCGGGCATCGTCATAACGGACTGGATGATGCCCGATATCTCCGGGCTGGACCTTTGCCAGCGCCTGCGAGCGGATGTGCACCGCGGATACACCTACATTATTTTGCTGACCAGCATCGCGGAAAAAGACAATGTAGTGAAGGGTCTGGCCGCGGGCGCCGACGATTATTTAACAAAACCGTTCGATCCGGCGGAGTTGATGGCGCGTATCGGAGTGGGCCGCCGGATTATCGACCTGCACTGGCAGATCGACGCGAAAAACAAGCTGCTGGAAGAGATGGCCCACAGCGATCCATTGACCGGATTGCCGAACCGGCGAGCCATTGAAGAGTGGGCCGGGCGGCAGCTTCGGGGAGCGGCGCGGCACGGATTTCCCTACTGGGTGGTGCTGGCCGACCTGGATTCTTTCAAGAGCATCAATGACACGCATGGGCACGCCGGCGGCGATACGTTGCTGCAAAAATTCGCTGAAATTCTGAAGACGGTGATCCGCGCGTCGGACATCTGCGGGCGGCTGGGCGGCGACGAATTCATGCTGGTGATTACTCACGTAGAGGCAGACTCCATACAAAGGACAGTGCAGCGCTTTTGCGAAAAGCTTGCGGCGCAGCAGTTTGAAATCGGAGATGAAAAAGTCTCCATCACAGCGAGCTTTGGGATTGCCGGTTTTCACGGCAAGGAAATTGTGGATTTCGATACGCTGATACGCCGAGCCGACAAGGCGCTGTATGCGGCGAAGCGGTCGGGCCGCAATAAAGTAAAAATCGAGCCGGAACCTGCCGGCGACGTTTAGAGTTTTGACAAAACTCCGTTAGAATCCCTGCAGCGGCTAATCAATCAATTACGAACAGCACGTCCCCCAGATATCCCAGGCGTGATGGCATTCCAAGGAGCGAGAATGGGATTTGTACGCGTTGCGCAGATTACGGAAATTGCTTCGGGGACGATTCGCGAAGTTCAGGTGGAGGGGAAAACGCTGGCGATGGCCAATGTAGATGGAAAATTCTACGCGATCAACAATACCTGCATCCATCGCGGAGGGCCTCTGGGACAAGGGTCGCTGGAGGGAAATCTGGTCACTTGCCCCTGGCACGGGTGGAGATACGACGTTTCGACCGGCAAAGCGAGCCATAACCAGGCCGCGGGGGTGGCGTGTTATCCGGTGGAAGTGCGCGGCGAAGAAGTGTTTGTGGATATCGGCGGGGCGGCATAAGGGCGTATCTCGTAGAAAACAATTACCATAAGTAACTGTGCTGTCCTCAGAAGTGCTTTCAGAGCCGGGCAGCAGGCGATTTCAGATCTCGTTGTTCGGCTAACCCTCATATTTTGTTTCGCTTTTTGACCAGCCACGTGTATATTGCTGGCCGACTCGAAGCTCTCGATGGCAATTCCGACCCCGCAACGACACTACTGGATCTTCAGCGTAGACCCTCACCACTACCATTGGGACACGCTTTTCGTTAAAGGCAAGGAAATGTGGCATGGGGCGGGGTCAAAGCCCGACGCCATCCGGGCGCTGAAGCAGGCCCGCAAGGGCGACCGCGTGCTGTGTTACCACTCGGCGCCGGAGCGCGCGCTGTATTCCATCGCGGAAATCACGCGCGACCCGTATCCTGATCCACACGACCGCAAAGAGAAAAACCTGGTGGCCGACCTGCGCGCGTTCGACAAGCTGCCGCGGCAGGTGACGCTGGCGGAGCTACGCGGGAACTCCGCACTGAGAAAAGTAAAAATGTTGAAAAATGTGCGGCTGGTGGTTTCGTCGATCACCGAAGCGGAATACCAGGAAATTTTGCGCATGGCGGGAATTGTGGCTACGCCGGGAATACCGCTGCCCTGAAGCGCCGGTTGAAGATAGGCGACGCCGGACGCGCGCGGTGGCAGTGGAGCGATGCATGGCGTTATTGAGCAGCGCGGGAATACTGATCGCTGGCCTTGCCGGGTTCATGACTGTTTTTGCACAAATTTCAGCGCAGAAACCGAATCTGGATGGAATACCTGCCGGTAAGACCCGGGTGATCGATCTCAGTTACGCCATCAACGACAAATTAGTGCCATGGCCGGGAGATGAAAAATGGTTTGAGGCCCGGGATAACGCCACCATGGCGAAGAACGGGTACTTCACGCGGAGCTTCTGGATGCTGGAGCATTACGGCACGCATCTGGATGCGCCGGCGCATTTCGCGGCGGGCACGGCGACGGTAGATCAGATTCCGGCGAAGAAATTCTTTGGACCGGCCGTGGTGCTGGATGCACGCGGCGAAGCGGCGAAGGACGCCGATTATCGTTTGCCCGCTGCGCGGATTGCGGAGTGGGAGCGCGCGCACGGACGGATTCCGCAGGGAGCGGTTGTACTGCTGCGGACAGGCTGGTCGGCGCGGTGGCCGGACGCGCAGAAATATCGCAACCAGGACAAGCAGGGGAAAATGCACTTCCCGGGATTTTCCGATGAAGCGGCCAAAGTATTGATCGAGCGCGGGGTGAGCGGGTTGGGTTGCGACACGCTGAGTGTGGATTACGGCGCGTCGGAAGATTTCAGCGTGCACCATCTGGCGCTGGGCGCCGGGCTTTATCACCTGGAGAATCTAGCGGATTTGAGCGAAGTGCCGGAAGCGGGGGCGTTTTTGGTAGTTGCGCCGATCAAGCTGGAAGGCGGGTCGGGCGGACCGGTGAGAGTGTTTGCGTTGCTGCCTTGAAAAGGCATCGATTTCGCAACATTTTGTGGGTGCGGCACGTCTGATGAAGAAGACTGTGTGGTTAAAGGCGGATTCATGAAAAATATAGGATTGCGAGCGGCCGTTCTCGGGATGGTGTGCACGGCCAGTGTTGGTTTGGGAGCGACATCGGCGAGAGCGCAGGAATTTCCCGTGGCAGAGCGGACGCTGAAGAACGGGATGAAGGTGCTGGTGCAGACCGACCACAATATTCCGAATGTGGCGTTGTACATTTTTTATCGCATCGGGTCGCGCAACGAGCGGCCGGGCACGACCGGGCTTTCACACTTTTTCGAACACATGATGTTTAACGGGGCGAAGAAATATGGTCCGGGCGACCTGGACAAGGTGATGGAAGCGAATGGCGGGTCGAATAACGCGTACACCAGCCAGAACGTAACGGTGTACCAGGATTGGTTTCCACGGACGGCGATTCCGTTGATTTTTGATATCGAAGCGGACCGCATCCAGAATTTGAATTTCGATCCGGCGAAAATTCAGTCGGAGCGCGGGGTGGTGGCGTCGGAGCGGAGGTTGAGCGTCGACAACAACAACGGCGGATTGCTGGACGAGCAGTTGTGGGCCACGGCGTTCATCGCGCATCCGTATCAATGGCCAGTGGTGGGATGGATGAGCGATATCGAGCATTGGACGATGGAGGATCTGAAGCACCATTACGAGATGGGCTATTCGCCGAGCAACGCTACGATGGTGGTGGTTGGGGACGTCACGCCGGAAGAGATTTTTCAGATTTGCGAGAAAACGATTGAGCCGATCCCGGCGCACGCGCCGCCTCCGCCGGTGACGACGGTGGAACCGCCGCAGCTGGGTGAACGGCGGCTGGTAGTACACAAGCAAGCGGAATTGCCGCTGCTGATGATCGGGTATCACGTGCCGGCGACCAACAACGCGGATTTTTACGCGACGAATATTTTGCGAACGATTTTGTTCGAGGGCGAGAGCTCGCGAATGTACCAGCGGCTGGTGGACAAGGACCAACTGGCGCTGGATGTTGAGTCGTCGCTGCAGCCGGCGTTTGACCCGACGCTGGCAATTATTGTGGCGGAGCCGAAGCAGGGTGTGGATCCGGAGAAGTGCGAGAAAGCGATTTATGAGGAGCTGGAGAGAGCCAAGAGCTCGGCGATCACCGATCAGGAATTGGAGAAAGCGAAAAATATTCGCTTGATGGAATTTTACCACCAGATGCGGACGATCAACGGGCGCGCGAACACCATCGGGACGTACGAAGTGTTCATGGGCGATTACCAAAAACTTTTCGATGCGGCGAAAAATTACGGCGCGGTGACCAAGGAAGACGTGCAGAAAGTGGCGAAGGCGTATTTTGATGGGAACAACCGCACAGTGGCCACGCTGCTGCCGGAGAACGAGGAAAAGACAAAACCATGAGCTTACTGACTGAGTGCCGCAGTTTAGTGATGAAGTCGCGCGGCCTGTTGCTGCTGGCGGCGATTTTGTGCGCGCCTGCTGGACTACTGGGGCAGTCGATTCACCTGGCGCCGCACGAAAAAGTTGTTTTGAAGAATGGATTGACAGTGCTGCTGCTGGAAAAGCATGGCGTGCCGATCTTAAACATCGAGGCCATCGTGAAGACCGGTTCAGCGGCTGATCCTGTTGGGCAGGATGGGCTGGCATCGATCACCGCGGGACTGTTGAGAAAAGGAACGAAGAGCCGGACGGCGCAGCAGTTCGCCACGGATATGGATTTTACCGGCGGGTCGTTTGAATCGGGCGCGGGCCCGGATTTTTCGAGTGTGTCGGTGGAAGTGTTGAATAAGGATATTGCGCGCGGGCTGGATTTGTTTTCGGATGCGCTGTTGCATCCGGTATTCCCTCAGTCTGAAACAGACAAATTGCTGGCGCAGGCGCTGGACAGCGTGCGCTCGGCAAAAGACGATCCGCGGTCGGTGCTGAGGGAATATTACAACGGGTATCTTTTTAATGCGACGGGGTACGGGCGGCCGGCGGACGGTGACGAAACTTCGCTGACGAAAATTCAGCGGGACGCGATTGTAAAGTTTTACGAGACGTACTACGGGCCGGACAATACCATTCTGGCGGTGGCGGGGGATTTCCAGTCAGCTGAGATGAAGAAAAAACTGGAAGAAGTCTTCGGGCAGTGGCCGTCGAAACAAGTTACAGCGGTAAAGATTCCGGCTTCACCGGCGGCGAAAGCCAAGAAATTGCTGCTGGTGGACAAGCCTGACGCCACGCAAACCTATTTTGCGATTGGAAATGTGGGGACCGCGGCGGGCGACCCCGATCGCGTGGCTATCCGTCTGGTGAACACCGTCTTCGGCGGGCGGTTTACGTCGCAATTGAACGAAGCGCTGCGTGTGGAGTCGGGACTGAGTTACGGAGCGAATTCTTCTTTCGATTCGCGCAAGGCGCCGGGACCTTTTGGGATTTACAGCTTTACGAAAAACGCCAGCACGGCGCAGGCGATTGACCTGGCGCTGCAGGTGCTGGAGAAATTGCACAAACAAGGGATCAGCGCGGCGGAGCTAGCGTCGGCCAAGAGTTACATCAAGGGGCAGTTTGCGCCGACGATCGAAACTTCCAGGCAACTGGCGCACCTGATCGCAATAAACGAATTTTACGGGCTGAATGACAGCGAAGTGAACGACCTGGAAGCACGCATCGATGCGGTGACGCTGCCCATGACTCAGCAGGTGATTCAGAAGCACTATCCCTCGGACAACCTAGTTTTCACGTTGATCGGGAAGAGCTCGGAGATTGGTCCGGCGGTGAAGAAATATGCGGAGAAGCAGGATTCGCGGCCGATTACCGCGCCGGGATTCTGGCCCGCGGCGGGTAAAGAATAGTTTAGAAAATTATTTACCGGAGGATGCATGCGTTTTCGATGCCTGACGCTGTTGGCTGGTGTGCTCGCGATGGCCGGCTATTGTTTCGCGGCGGAAGAGACGCCGCTGCTGGTGCAGAGCCCGACGCTGAGCAAGACGGAAATCGTTTTTGCGTATGGCGGATATTTGTGGTGCGTGGCGCGGGAAGGCGGGAACGCGCGGCAACTGACCACCGGCGGACATGAAGCGGGGCCGGAATTTTCTCCTGACGGCAAGTGGATCGCGTTTACCGGAGAATACGACGGGAACGTAGATGCGTTTGTGATGCCTGCAGAGGGTGGAGAGCCGAAGCGGCTGACCTGGCACCCGGGCGCGGACTCGGTGGTGGGCTGGACGCGGGACAGTAAGCGAGTTTTGTTCCGGTCAGCGCGTGTGGCGTACGCGGATTTCGACCGGCTGTATACCGTGGCGGTAGAAGGCGGGGTGCAGGAAGTGCTGCCGATGTGGCGTGGGGAAGACGGCGGGTATTCGCCGGATGGCGCGCGATTCGCGTATGTTCCAAATTTGAGATGGCAGGAGTCGTGGAAGAGATATCGCGGGGGGCAGACCACGCCGGTGTACATCGTTACGTTGAGTGATTTGTCGCTGGAAAAACTGCCGCGCGAGAATTCGAATGACTTCGCGCCGGTGTGGGTGGGAGACGCGGTTTATTTTCTTTCCGATCGGAACGGAGCGGTGACCCTGTTTGCGTATGACACGAAGACAAAGAGTGTGAAGCAGGCGGTGGAAAATAAAGGGCTGGATTTGAAGTCGCTTTCAGCGGGGCCGGACGCGCTGGTTTATGAACAGTTCGGCGGGATTTACGTTTACGACCCGCAAAAAGGAGAAAGCAAGAAAGTAGACATCCACATCGCGGGAGATTTGCCAGCGACGCGTCCTCATTTTGAAAAGGTAGCGGACAAGATTTCGGGCGCGGCAATTTCTCCCAGCGGAACTAGGGCGGTGTTCGAGGCGCGCGGAGAAATTTATACCGTGCCGGCGGAAAAGGGCAACGTAAGAAATTTGACGCGCACGCCTGCGATTGCAGAGCGCGATCCTTCGTGGTCACCGGACGGCAAGTCGGTGGCGTTTTTTTCGGATGAATCGGGAGAGTATGCGCTGCATGTGGTGGATCAAACCGGGTTGGGAACGGTAAAGAAGATCGACCTGGGAAAGCCAGGGTCATTTTTTTACTCTCCCACGTGGTCGCCGGACAGCAAGAAGATCGCGTTCACCGACAAGCGACTGAACCTATGGTATGTGGACGTGGAGAAGCCAGCGGTTGCGCCGGTGAAAGTGGACACGGATTTGTATGATGCTTGGGGCGTGTTGATGACCCCCACGTGGTCGCCGGACAGCAAATGGCTGACGTTTACAAAATTTTTGCCGAATCATCTGCGCGCGGTGTTCGTGCACTCGCTGGAGAGCGGAAAGAGTTCGCAGATTACGGACGGCTTGAGCGATGCGCGCTACCCGGTGTTCGATAAGGGCGGGAAGGTATTGTATTTCGCGGCCAGCACCGATCTGGGGTTGGCGGTGACGTGGCTGGACCTGTCGGGATTTCAGCGGCCGGTTTCGCGGAATGTGTATGGAGTGGTTTTGAAAAAGGGAGATGCCAATCCGATCGAACCGCAGAGCGACGATGAGAAGGCTGACGCGGCGAAGAGCGACGACAAATCGAAGGACGCGGACAAGAAAGCTGAGAAGGACAAAGATAAAGATAAAGATAAAGATAAAGATAAAGACAAGGACAAGGGCAAGAAAAAGGAAGCGGACAAAGGTAAAGGTAAGGATGACGAGAAAGGGAAAGACGAGAAGAAAGAAGAGCCGGTCAAGGTAGTCATCGATTTGGAAAATATCGGGCAACGCGTAGTGGCCATGCCGATCAAAGCGGCGAACTACGTGGCGCTCGACGCGGGAAAAGCGGGGGCGCTGTTTGTTACCGAGATTCCGGATGTGCCGCCGCTGAATGCGCCCACGCTGGCGTCGGTGTCCAAGTTTGACTTGACGACCAGGAAGACGGAACCGTTCTTGGGTGGCCTCAGCGGATTCGCGGTTTCCGCGAATGGAGAAAAGGTGCTGTATCACATGGGGGAAGGGCCCACGTGGTTCATCGCGGCGACGGGAGCCGCTCCCAAGCCGGGGGAAGGGGCGTTGAAGCTGGATGACATGGAAGTGAAAGTGGATCCACGCGCGGAGTGGAACCAGATGTACCACGAAGTGTGGCGCATTGAGCGCGACTTCCTTTACGATCCGCACTTTCACGGACTGGACCTGGCCGCGGCGGAGAAAAAATACGCGCCGTATGTGAAAGGTGCCGGAGGGCGCGCGGACCTGAATCACCTGTTCGTGGAGATGCTTGGGGAAGTGACCATCGGGCACATGTTTATTTTTGGCGGCGACGTTCCCAAGGTGCCGGAAGTGAAAAGCGGGTTGCTGGGCGCGGACTACAAAGTGGAAAACGGGCGCTACCGCTTTGCGAAGATTTTCAACGGAGAAAACTGGAATCCCGAGTTGCGCGCGCCGCTGACGCAACCGGGCGTGGATGTGAGGCTGGGGGATTACCTGCTGGAAGTGAACGGAGCGGAGGTGCGCCCGCCCGCGGATGTTTACAGTTTTTTTGAAAATACCGCGGGGAAACAGATACGCATCAAGGTGAGCGCGAATGTTGACGGGAAGGATGCGCGCGACGTTACGGTGGTGCCGGTGGCGGACGAGTTCCCATTGCGAAACCGAGCGTGGGAAGAAGATAACCGGCGGAAAGTGGATGAACTGAGCGGAGGCAAGGTCGCGTACGTGCACGTGCCAGACACCGCCAACGGCGGATTCCTGAACTTCAACCGGTTTTACTTCGCGCAGACCGACAAGCAGGCCGCGGTGATTGATGAACGCTACAATCACGGCGGGGCGATTGCGGATTACATTATCGATTTGCTGGAGCGCCCGCTGCGAAGTTGCGCAACGACACGCGAGGGAGAGAAGTGGTGTTCGCCGCTGGCACAGATTTACGGACCGAAGACGATGGTGATCAACGAAATGTCTGGCTCCGGCGGCGACGCGCTGCCGTGGATGTTCCGGCAGGATAAAATCGGGCCGCTGGTGGGCACGCGAACTTGGGGTGGGCTGGTAGGTATCGGCGGATATCCGTCGCTGCTGGATGGCGGCGGAGTTACCGCGCCGCGAGCGGCGATTTATGGACTCCACGGCGAGTGGGAAGTGGAGAATCATGGCATCGCGCCGGATATTGAAGTGGAGAATGATCCGGCTTCGGTGGCCGCGGGACACGATGCGCAGTTGGAGAAGGCTGTGCAGGTGACGCTGGAAGCGCTGAAGAAAAATCCGGTGGTGATACCGGAGCATCCGGCGTATCCGAATTATCATAAGAACTGACCTTGACGAGTGTGGAGAGGCGAACGCTTTGCCTCTTTGAGCGAGGCTTAAACAGCAAATTCCCCGCCCAACACACGGCGGGCAGGCTCACCCGCCAAAAGGCGGCGGGATTGGAATGACGATTTCTGAGTGGTTTGATGCTTGGGTGGTTTGGAGTTCATGCCAGAACTTCCTGAAGTTGAAACCGTAACGCGTGGCTTGCGTGCAACCGTGTTGGGGCGGCGGATTTTGTCTGTGACGCTGCGCAAGACGGACTTCATAGATGATCCTTCCTTGATAGAGCGGCACCTGCCGGGGCGGCGAATTGATGCGGTCGACCGGTACGGAAAATTCATGCTGGTGCGGTTGTCTGAAACGCAGGGCGAAAAGTCTGCGAAGGGCGACGACGCGGCGGCTGCGCTACTGGTGCACCTGGGCATGACCGGGCACATCGCGTCGACGGCGGCGGCGCAGCCGCTGGAAAAGCATACCCACGCGATTTTCGCGCTGGATGATGGGCGGGAGCTGCGCTACACAGATGCGCGGCGGTTTGGGCGGCTGGCATATTTTTCGGCGGAACTGCTGCCGGCGGAGCTGGAAGGTTTTGGAGCGGAGCCGCTGTTGGTGACGGCGGAAGATTTCGCGGCGCGTATCGGGTCGCGACATTCGAGGATCAAAGCGCTGCTGCTGGATCAGACCGTGTTGCGCGGGGTCGGAAATATTTATGCGGATGAAAGCCTGTGGCGGGCGAAGATTCATCCGGCGGAGCTGGGGGTGAATCTCAGCAAGAAGCAACTGAGCGAGCTGCGGCGTGCCTTGCAGAAAATACTGGAAAAGGCGATTGTGATGCGCGGCTCGTCGATTGCGGATTTTACGGATGCTGAAGGACAGCCGGGCGAATACCAGCAGCACCACCGGGCTTACGGGCGCGAAGGAAAAAGGTGTTACCGGTGCGGGACATTGATTCGCAGAGCGATTGTGGCGGGAAGAAGCAGCTTTTTCTGTCCCGAGTGCCAGCCGGGGCCGTGGGGATTTTCCACGTTGTCATTGCGAAGCCAAGGGTCCCAGGGTAGGTCACCGGCTCGCGGACGAAAGAAGAATGCGAAATCTGCCACTGGCAGAACCAAAAAGCGAAATAAGCGATGAAGCTGGCTGTCAGCAATTTGTCGCGGCTTAGTTTGTGGTGATGATTTGAGGTAGAAACGTGTTCAGGGGAGAGCGGATGCATTCACGTCGAATAATCGCTTTGGTGTTTGCGTTGCTGCTGGCGGCGGGGGTTCGCCGCGCGATCGCGCAACCGGGTCCGGGCGACACGAATCATTATGCGGCGGGTGATAACGCAACGGGTGACTACGCGGCGGGCGACACGCAAATCCTGAAAGAAATTCACGAGCACAGCGAGGTGATGGAGAACCTGGAGCATTTGTCGGACGCCATCGGACCACGGCTGACAGGCTCGCCGCAATTGAAGCAGGCCAATGAGTGGACGGCGGAAATGTTTCGCAAGTATGGCTTGACGAACGTGCACCTGGAGCCGTGGACGATCGCGCATTCGTGGATGCGCGGAATCGCGCATGCGCGGATTGTGAGTCCCACGGAGCACCCGTTGACGATTGCGGCGGCGGGATGGTCGCCGAGCACGGCGGGAGTGGTGCGCGGGCCGGTGGTGTACTTCGACGCGAAGAAGAAGGAGGAGTTTGAGAAATTCAGGGGAAAGCTGAAGGGCGCGGTAGTGATTTACCAGGAGCCGGAGAGCTTGTCTCCGCCGAAACCGGAAGATTCAAGAAGCGAAGTGGTGCGCGCGATGCAGGCGCCGCCGCCGATGAAAGGCGAACCGCCTGCGCCATTGCCGTATGCTGCTCTGGTGCAAGCGGCGCGCAAGCGAACGGCGTTTTTCAAGCAAGAAGGAGTTGCGGTGCTGCTGCGGGATTCGAACAAGCCGCACGCATTGCTGAACATGACGGGAATCGGGGGAGAGAACTTCGATATCGGGGCGATACCGACGGCATTTATTACCGGCGAAGGCTACCGGATGATTTTTCGGATGCTGAAACACGGGCCGGTGCAACTGGAAGTGGAGATGACCAATTCGTTCAGCGAGAAACCGGTGGAGGTTTATAACACGATAGCGGAGATTCGCGGCAGCGAAAAGCCGGACGAAGTGGTGATCCTCGGGGCGCACCTGGATTCCTGGGATTTGGGGACGGGCTCCACGGATAACGGGACGGGATCGATGGCGGTGCTGGAAGCCGCGCGAGCGCTGGCGAAATTGCAGTTGAAACCGAAGCGCACGATACGGTTTGTTTTGTTTACGGGGGAGGAAGAGGGGCTGGTCGGCTCGGCAAAATATGTAGAGACGCATAAAAGCGAGCTGGACAAAATCTCGGGGATTCTGGTGCATGACACGGGAACCGGGCGAGTGTTGACGCTGGGATTGCATGACAATTACCAGGACCGCGAAATCGTGGACCAGGAAATTGCGCCGCTGCGGGAGCTGAAGCTGCTGGAGCCGACCATGCAGCGCTCGTTTGGGACGGACCACGCGTCGTTTGACGATGCGGGCGTGCCGGGATTCTTTGTGGTGCAGGATTTCGCCGAATATTTCAAGACGCATCACAGCCAATCGGACACGTTCGATAAAGTGTGGAAAGACGATTTGAATCAGGGCGCGCAAGTGCTGGCGGCGTGGGCGTACAACACGGCGCAATTGCCAGAGATGCTGCCGCGGCGTGAAGTGATTGCGAGGCCGAAGCCGGCGAATGCGGAGTTCAAGGAAGAACCGGCGAAGCCTGATCCCATCGGGGACATGGACAAGAAAATTCTGGACCAAGTGAAAGCGGATGCGCCGGAACTGAAAGCGAACTTGCAATTTATGACCGACCACATCGGGCCGCGGCTGACCGGTTCGGAGCAACTGGAGCAGGCCAGCCGATGGATGATGGAGCAATTCAAGGCGCTGGGGCTGGAGAATGTGCATCAGGAGCCGTGGACGATTGCGAATCGATGGACGCGTGGTCCCGCGACTGGGCGAGTGTTTTTGAGTGGGGAGCAAAAGTCCGGGGAGGAAGCGGCGCTGAATCTTACGATGGCGGCGGGAGGATGGTCGCCTAAAACGAACGGAGCGGTGCGCGGGCCGGTGATTGGCGTAGCGATTGAAAAAGTGGAGGACCTGCAGCAGTACAAAGGCAAATTGAAGGGAGCGATTGTTGTTTTGGGGAAACCGGTAGAGACGCAGATGCCCGGAAATCCCATTTTGACGCCGTGGGGCGAGGAGACCATTCCCATTGCGCTGCCGAAGAGCGACAAGCCGTTTGATTTTGAGACGTACATCAAGCTGCGCACCGCGTCGATGGATTTTTTCGCCGAGGAAAAAGCGGCGGCGGTGCTGATGGGTTCGGAAAAATGGTATGACCTGCTGAACATGAGCGCCAGCGGAAGGAATTATCAACCGGCGGCGATTCCGACGGCGTACATCGCACGGGAAAATTTGACGATGTTGTGGCGGCTGCTGGATGCCGGGGCGGCGCAGGCGGAGGTTAACATCGGAGGGAGTTTCAGCGGGAACCCGGCCGAGGTGCACAACACGGTCGCGGAAATTCGCGGAAGCGAGAAGCCCGACGAGGTGGTGATTATCGGCGCGCATCTGGATTCGTGGGATCTGGGAACGGGAGCGACGGATAACGGGACGGGCTCGGCGGCGGTGCTGGAGGCGGCGCGGGCGCTGAAAAAACTGGGCGTCAAACCGAAACGGACGATCCGGTTTGTGTTGTTTACAGGAGAAGAGCAGGGACTGAATGGATCGAAGGCTTATGTGAAGCAGCATGCGGATGAATTGGCAAACATTTCAGCGGTGCTGGTGCACGACAGCGGAACGGGCAAGGTGTTGACCATCGGGCTGATGGGAAATTATGCGGCGCGGGAGACGATGGACAACGTGCTGTATCCGCTGGCGCGGGCGAAGGAAATTGGATTGGCGGAGCCGACGCTGAGGAAGGAAGACGGCAGCGATCATATTCCATTCGATGCGGCGGGAGTGCCGGGGTTCTGGTGCGTGCAGGAAATGGCGGATTACGACAAGACGCATCATTCGCAGGCGGACACGCTGGACCGGGTGCGGTGGAATGATCTGGCGGAAGGGGCCCAAGTGCTGGCGGTGTTCGCTTATAACGTGGCGGAGTTGTCGGAATTGTTGCCGCGAAAACCAGCGGCGCAGAAATAGCGCTGCGACAAATTGCGAACGCCGATGAAAGCGGCGCCGCCTGGAGACTTTCTAATTTTATATGCGAGTGGTGCTGCAAAGAGTGAGTCGCGCGCGGGTTACGGTGGAGGAACGGGTGAGCGGCGAAATTGCGGCTGGATTGATGATTTTGCTGGGTATCGGGGTGGCGGATACGGCGGCGACGGCTACTGCGATGGCTGAGAAGGTTGCGCAGCTGCGCATTTTTGAAGACGGCGACGGAAGGCTGAACCGGTCGTTGCTGGAAGAGAAAGGGAGCGCGCTGGTGGTTTCGCAATTCACGCTGTATGGAGATGCGCGCGGGCAAAGGCGGCCGAGTTTTGTGGCGGCGGCGCGGCCGGAGCAGGCGAAAGCGTTGTATGGGGAGTTTTGCGAAGCGCTGCGGAAACTGGGAGTGCCGGTGGAGACCGGAGTCTTCCAGGCGATGATGTCGGTGGAACTGGTGAATGAAGGTCCGGTGACGATTTTGTTGGATTCCGACAAGGCGTTTTGAGCCATGGCGCGGAAGCAGCGGAGCGCTGGCGCAAAAGACAAACGAGATGCGGTCAAAATCCGGCGCGCGAGGAAAAGCGATGCCGAACGGATCGCGGAACTTTGCGGGCAGCTGGGGTATCCGGCAACAGAGGCGCAGATTGCGCAGCGCCTGCGAAGGATCAAGCCGGCGCCGCAGCACGCGGTGCTGGTGGCGGAGTCACCTGAAGGCAAAGTGATCGGCTGGCTGCATGTGAGCGTGGAACCGCTGTTGGAAGTGGAATTGCGCGCGGAAGTGAACGGACTGGTGGTGGCGGACGAGGAGCGAAGCCGCGGGGCAGGAGCGCTGCTGTTGCGGTCGGCGGAAGAGTGGGCGCGCGGGCGTGGCTGCAAGAGTATGTCGGTGCGATCGAATGTGGTGCGGGAGCGAGCGCACCAGTTTTACCTGCGGAACGGGTACGAACATTACAAGACGCAGAAAAGCTTTCGCAAAGCGGTTTGACTGCCGCGTTTCCCAAGCAAATCCCCAAGCTGGGGTTACTGACAAGCCAGGCATTTGAGGAGCTTAGTTGGATATGCGCGCGTGAAACGACGCCGCTAGTTTAATATATCGTATAACGATATACTTGTAGAATGAGAGGCAGCATCTCAGATGCGGAATATCGCGCGTTGGCGGAGTTGCGCTACCGGATACGGCATTTTATCCAGGAAGGCGACGCGGCGGCGAGACGGGGTAAGCTGGAACCACAGCAATACCTGATGCTGCTGGCGATCCGCGGATTACCGAGAGATTCTGAAGCAAGCATTGGCACACTGGCGGAGCGGCTGGCGCTGAAACACCACAGCGCGGTGGAACTGATCGACCGGCTGGAAGCGCATGGGCTGGTGCGCAGAAGCCGCAGCGTGGACGACCGGCGGGAAGTGCGAGTGTCACTGCTGCCGCGTGGTTTGCGATTGCTGGAACAAGTAGCGCGGCGGCGGATCGGGGAGTTGCGCGCTACGGGCGCGGCGCTGGCGGAGGCCATAAGTACGCTGGTGAAACGCCGAGGGAAGCGCGCGCGAACACGGAATGATTTTCGGAAGAATAGTAAGCTGAGCAGGAAGGACCGAACGCGAGCACGCCGCTGATATGACGACCGCTGTGACCCCAACTACAGAAGAGATACTGAAGACCGCAAAAGCGCAATGGTGGAAAGCGCCGGGACGCTATTGGAGAGCTTTGCGCGAGGAGCGCGAGGAACAGATATTTCTGGTGCTGACGCTGCTGATCGGCGCGCTTGTTGGGGCGCTGGTGGTGGCATTTATTTTGATCACCGAGCGATTTGGAGCGCGGCTGTACCCGGCGGGGGGCGCGGCGTGGCGAAGGCTGCTCGTGCCGGTAGTCGGTTCGCTGGGCATGGGATATCTGTTGTACCGATTTTTTCCCGACGCGCGAGGCAGCGGTGTGCCGCAAACCAAGGCGGCGCTGTGGGCGCGCGGAGGAATCATTTCGCCGGGAACGGTATTCGGTAAATTTTTCTGCACGTCCGCTACGTTGGCTTGCGGAATACCGCTGGGCCGCGAGGGGCCTGCGGTGCAGGTGGGCGCAGGGATCGCGTCTTTGCTGGGGCGGTACCTGGGGTTGCGACCGGAGAAGGTGAAGGCGCTGATACCGGTTGGGGCGGCAGCGGCGATTGCGGCGGCGTTCAACACTCCATTGGCGGCGGTGGTGTTTGCGTTGGAAGAGGTGGTGGGCGACTTGCACGCGCCGGTGCTGGGATCGGTGGTGCTGGCTTCGGCGACGTCGTGGGGAATGCTGCGGCTGCTGCTGGGAAACGATCCGCTTTTTCAGGTGCCGCAGTATCAGTTGCTGCATCCAGCGGAATTGGCGATTTACGCGCTGCTGGGAGTGCTGGGCGGATTTATTTCGGCGGCGTTCAGCAGGTTGCTGTTGTCGATGAGGGCGTGGTTTCTGACGCGACCGAGGAAAACGGTATGGTTCCAGCCGGTGGTAGGTGGATTGGTGACAGGAATCATAGCGTGCTTTGTGCCGCAGATTCTGGGCGTGGGCTATAAGTACGTGGGCGATGTGATGAACGGCGGGATGGCTTTGAAGCTGATGATTCTGTTGCTGGTGCTGAAGTTGTTCTCGGTGACCATCAGCTACGCGTCGGGAAACGCGGGCGGAATTTTTGGACCGAGTTTGTTTCTGGGCGCCATGCTGGGAGGGATCGTGGGCACGGTGGCGCATCATTTTGCGCCCGGTTCGGTGGCGTCACCGGGAGCCTACGCTCTGGTGGGGATGGGCACGGCGTTTGCGGGGATCGTGCGCGCGCCGATGACTTCGGTGCTGATGATTTTCGAGATTACGCGCGACTACGCGGTCATCGTGCCGTTGATGATTTCGAACCTGGTGAGTTTCTTTATCGCTTCGAGATTCCAGCGCGAGCCAATTTATGACGTGCTCGCGCACCAGGATGGGATTCATCTGCCGACGGCCGGATCGCGCGTGCAGGAAGGGCAGCGGAAAGTGTACCAGGCGATGCACGCGGCGACGGAAGTGCTGGATGCGCGCGCGACGATTCAGGAAGCGCTGGAAAAAGTGGCGACCAGCAAACTGCACGCCTGGCCGGCGGTTGACGATGGCGGCGTGATTGCGATGGTGAGCCTGGGGCAACTGCAAAAGGCGCTGACGGAGGGAATGACGGAAAAACCTTTAAGCGAGATTCTCAAGTCCGGGGAATTTCCGCATGTGCATACGGATCATTCGTTGAACATGGCGCTGGATCGCATGGGATCGAGTCAACTGGATGTGTTGCCGGTGGTGAATCGAGCGAACGTACACAAACTGGAAGGCATTGTGACTCTGCAGGATGTTCTGCGGCTCTACGGGGTGGGCCCGCGAGAGACGAATGTCGCGTCGGGCGAACCTGCCGCCTAGCAATCGCAAGAACAATCAGCGATAGGCTTTTAGAAGCCGCCGCCTCCGCCGCCACCGAAGCCGCCGCCTGAGGATCCGCCGCCGCCAAAACCTGAGCCGCCGGAACTGCGAGGAGCGGAGGCCATGACGCTGCCGGCGCGCGAAGACATTGCGTTCAGGTTACTGGTGAAATATACGGGGTAAAAAATCGGGCCAGTGCCGCCGCGATACCAGCCGGGAGGCTCGGTCATGATGCCCTGAAAGGCTTTACTCCAGTTTTTTTCCACGCCGAAGGCCATGGCGAAGGGCAGGAACTTTTCAAACATCTGAGGGGTCTTGATGGTGCGATTGAAGCGATCGGATTCGACGTGATTGAGAAAATCTTCGAAGCCGAGAGCATTTTCGAGGGCGCGCGTGCCCTGTTCGGTGTGCGCGGGCATAAACCATCCGAAGGCGCAGATGCCCGCGGCGGAAAGAATTCCACCGACGATGAACGGCAGAGAGGCCATGCCCAGGGCGGAAGCGAGCGCCGATCCGCCCCAGATGGATAGGGCGCCGACGGCGATGCCGGTGCCGACGTAAGCGGAGCGAACGCTATCGGGGCGGCGGCGATAGAAGCCCTGCCCGACCAGCGAATCGAAGATGCGGCTTTTTATGTCGGGAAGATTTTTGTAGAAGCGATTCTGAAGGCTGTCCATGGAAATGGTTTCACCAGTGGTACCGGCAGAGAAAAACCCGTTCAAAAGCGATTGTTCGTGGGGCTTGAGCGTGGACCACTGAGCGCGATCTTTCTGCAGAATGAAACTGTAGTCCTTGTCGTGAAGCAAACCTAACATGCGATCTTTCTGGTGCTCTTCGATGACCATGTAGCCGCGAACGGCGAGATCGACGATGGTAGCGGTGATGTCGCGCATGTCGACGGAGTCGTCCACGAGCGAACCAACTTCTCCTGGAGTGAGCTTATCGGGCGGCTCGTACTGCGCGGCGATGGGGCGAAGGCGAGGATCGCGGCCGCGGGTCCACCAGAGATAAAACATCAGGGCGAAGACGAACAAAGGCAGGAACAGCGGCCAATTGCTGGCGAGAAAGCGACCAAAGAGGGCCAGAGCGGAAGGTTCGTGGATGAGTCCTTTGTCGAAGGCGACCGCCACAGTTAATCCCGCGTGATAGGAAAGCGGGGCGGTGGTGTGGACTTCAACGCCATTGCCGGCGATGTCGGTCTCGGCGTCACTGGCGCGTGAGCCGTAAGCCCCGGTGAAGGTGGTGGCGCGAATGTTGGAAGCGCCGGCGGGGAGGATGATGCTGGCGCGGGCGGATTCGATGGGTACGTCCCACTCATCGCCGGTGATGTTCCAATAAAGCTCGTCGTGATCGTCAAAAAATTTGATGGCGTCGGAGATGGTGTACTCGATGGAGATGGTCTGGACGGAGTCATCGGCATCGGGGACGTAAATCTTGAGTTTGCGGTAATGGCGGACGCGGCTGGAATCGAACTTCAGGTGGTGACCACTGGCGCCGGTAATATTTTTCACACTGAGAAAAAGCGTGTAGTTCAAGCCCTGAGGAGTGCGGTATTCGACAGGGATGGAGCGATACAGGCCGTGCCATGGGCCGCCGATGAAGTGGGCTTCGATTTTTTCGGTGACGTTGATGGTGCCGTCGCGGGAGACGACGATGTGGGAATTGAAGTTTTCGATGCGCAGCTCTTTGGCGCTTGCTGCGGCGGCACAAGCGAGAGAGATGACGGCTAGAGCGAGGGGGGAGAGACGGCGAAGCGCGAGGCGGACAGAGCGTTCGAGGAGGCGCGAAGAATTGCGTGACGAATTGCGTGAAGAGTGTTCAGACATGACGGGCGAGCGGTCCCGGGTTCATGCCGAAGCAGCGGGAGTATTAAAGCTGACCTTGGGAGCTTCGCGCTCGGCGGCTGCGGTGACTTCGAAAAATTCACGGGGCTTGAAGCCGAGCATGTTGGCAAAAATGTTGGTGGGAAATTGCTGGATTTTGGTGTTGAGATCGCGAACGACAGCGTTGTAGTAGCGGCGGGCGTTCTGCACGGCGTCTTCGATCTGGGACAGGGAAGCCTGGAGCGCCGTGAAACTTTCGACGGCGCGAAGCTGCGGATAGGCTTCGGAGAGGGCGAAGAGGCTTTTCAGCGCGCCGGAGAGCATGTTTTCGGCTTGGGCTTTGTCGGCTGGGCTGGTGGCGGTCATAGCGCGATTGCGGGCGGAGATGACGGCTTCGAGGGTGCCTTTTTCGTGGGCGGCATAGCCTTTGACGGTCTCGACGAGATTGGGAATCAAGTCGTAGCGGCGCTTGAGCTGGACGTCGATGTCGGCCCAGGCGTTATCTACCTGAACTTTCAGACGAACCAGCGAGTTGTACATGCCGACAAGAACTACAAGGATGAGAACGAGGACGCCGAGGACGATAAGAACGGCCATGCCAATGACCTCACAGAGAAAGAGTACCTGTAGCTACCGCGAGCAAATATACGTGGCGTGGCGGAAGGTGTAAAGCGCGGTGGGCGGCGAGGCGCGGCGGGCTTGGCTTAGTATCGCTTGAGTATATTGATGAACTAGTTTCTGCTGCCGGTTGCCACGGCGGCTTTTTCCCACCGCTGTACGTTTACAGCAAACCTCAGGTTTATCGGGCAGGCCTACGAGAATGCTTTTCAAGACCATCAGCGCTTCGGTGGAAGTCGACGTGGGGTCAGCGCTGGTGCAGGACTTTAACGTGGTGGGACTGCCGGACAATGCGGTGAAAGAAAGCCGGGAGCGGATCAAGTCGGCGCTAAGAAATTGCGGGTTTGAATTTCCCTACGGGCAAGGCGTGACGATCAATCTGGCCCCGGCGGACTCGCGCAAGGAAGGGTCGGGCCTTGATTTGCCAATGGCACTGGGGCTGGCGGGCTGCATGGGGCAGTTTTTTGGCAAGCCGTTGGACCAGTGCATGTTTCTGCGGGAATTGTCGCTGGATGCGAGGGCGAGAAATTATTGGAAAACGCAATCACGCGGTTGGGGCTTTCGGCGCGAGCGCACGATCGAATTTTGAAGGTGGCGCGGACGATCGCCGATCTGGAAGCGGCGGAAAAAATTGCGCCAAAACACTTGAGCGAGGCGATTCAGCACCGGACGCTGGACCGCTCCTATTGGCCTAGGGCCAGAGTGGGTCCTGGGCGC
Source organism: uncultured Acidobacteriota bacterium (assembly GCA_963819625.1). Classification (GTDB taxonomy): domain Bacteria; phylum Acidobacteriota; class Terriglobia; order Acidiferrales; family UBA7541; genus Acidiferrum. Next base: position 162,029 of record CAWFWY010000011.1, on the reverse strand, counting down.
GCCCCGGCACGATTGCGCCTGTGGACGGCCATCGATTACAAGGTATAATCGCGCCAGCCACCCTGCCCGCAGTGGCCCTCTTGATGAATTGATACCGGTGACTCCTGAGAATTTCGGGAATATTCCGGTAAGCGAGACTGCTCCATTGACTCTATTTCCGACGCTGTGCTACGCATTAGACGCTCGAATGCAGGTTCGAATGGTCACGGTGAGGCGACGCGGATAAATGGCTGACCCGAAGCAGCTGGATGTCACGCTGGAAACACAGGTTGAGAGCGTCAATCTCGCGGAAGAGATGTGTTTGCGCGTGGCGGAAGCAGCGGGATTCGACGAAGACGACTGCTACCGCATCGGGATGTCGGTGCGCGAGGGCGTGATCAACGCGTTTCACTACGGCAACCAGGAACGGCCGGATAAGAAGATTTACCTGGCTGTGGAGCTGACGCCGGACAAGATGGTGATTCACGTATTGGATGAGGGCAAGGGATTTAAGCTTGAAGATGTGCCAAACCCGCTGGCGGAAGAGAATTTGTTGAGCACGTCGGGCCGGGGGATTTTTCTGATGCGTTCGTTCATGGATGAGTTTGATGTGGTATCCGGGCGGACCGGCGGGGCGGAAATCATCATGTCGAAAAAACTGCCGGGACAAAACAATCACACGCCAAATGGCGACGGCGGGCAGAGCGCGGCGCCACACCAAGCATAGAAAGGGACCATGGCTCTATTACAAGCCACGTATCGGGATGCCGGAGCGATTACGGTGCTGGACTTGAGCGGACGGATCACGTCTGGGTGAAGGCAGCGCGCTGCTGCGGTCGACCATTCGAGAACTGCTGGAAGAAAAGCGATTCATGATACTGGTAAATCTTGGGGACATTAATTATATCGACAGCTCGGGAATCGGCGAGCTGGTGAGCGCGTTTACCACGGTGAAGAACCGGGGCGGCGAACTGAAGCTATTGAATTTGACGAAGAAAGTCCATGACCTTGCTGCAAATCACGAAGCTATACACTGTTTTCGAAGTGCACTCCGATGAGGTAGCGGCCTTGAACAGCTTCGGCAGCGCAAGGGCCTGACGAGCCGTATCCCAACCCCTTTCTGGACCAGACTATTCGCGGAGAAGAGCGCGCGTGAGAGCGGCGCCAGAACTCCTTCCATGGTGAATGCCTCCACTACAAACTGGATTGCCGAGCGAGCCAGCGAACTGGGCTTTGCGATGAGCGGGGTTGTCCGGGCGGAGAGATTTCCAGAGCTGGAGCGAAATGAAGAATGGTTGGCTCGCGGCTATGCGGGCGAGATGAAATACCTGGAGGATGCGCGGCGCGGCGATCCGCAGAAGGCCATGCCTGGAGCGCGAAGCGTGATTGTTTGCGCTTTGAACTACAACACGGAATGTTTGCGTACTGGTCAAGCTCAATTGGCGCAATTGGCTCAATTGGGAATAAACGGCGAGTCCGAGAAGGACGAGACCCGAGGATGGATATCGAGGTACGCATGGGGAGACGATTACCACGAGGTGTTGCGAGCCAAGCTGGAAGACCTGCTGGCGGGATTGCGCGTACAGCACGCCGAATCATTCGCGGCGCGCGTTTATACGGATACCGGTCCGCTGAACGAGCGAGTGCTGGCGAAACATGCGGGGCTTGGGTGGCTGGGGAAAAATACGCTGCTGCTGAATGAGCAGATGGGTTCGTTTTTTTTCCTCGGAGTAATTCTAACGACGCTGGATTTGCAGCCCTCGCTGGGGGGCGCTGATGTTCCGCCAGCTGATCGGTGTGGAAGTTGTCGCAAGTGCATTGATGCGTGTCCGACGGGCGCGCTGGTGGACGGGTATGTGATGGATGCGCGAAAGTGTATTTCGTATCTGACTATCGAGCTGCGCGGGAAAATTGCAGAAGAGCTGCGCGAGCCGATGGGGCAACATGTATTTGGTTGCGACATTTGCCAGGATGTTTGTCCGTGGAACCGTAATGCGCCTGTGACGCAGGCGATGGAGTTTCAGCCGCGAAGGTACGGGCAAAATTCAGGAACGACAGCAACGGAGGTCAGCGAATCGGGTGAGGCCGATGCAGCGCGCGAGTCGCTATTCCTGCCTCGCCTGGAATGGCTGGCGTCCATCAGCGAACAAGAGTTTCGAGAAATGTTTGCCGGGAGCCCGATCAAAAGAACGAAATGGAAGGGGTTGATGCGGAACGTGTGCATCGCATTAGGAAATTCAAAGGTGGCGAGGGATTCGGCTGCGGGTGAGCGAATCATCGAAACACTATTGCGATTGCGTGGGTGTGATGAGCCGATGGTGGCGGAATCTGTCCAATGGGCCATTTCGCGCATCCAAGGAAATGAGTCAGGGCACGTGCATTTGTAGGTGCCACTGGCCCTGAAACCGGCGCGGCCCGTTGAGCGAGATTCGGCGGTGCCAAAGCGCAGGGTACAAGCGTTATAATTTAGTGGTTGAGCGATAAGGGTTGACCGTTGTGATCGGCAAGAATCGCCGGCGTTGTTCCGCCGATTAAGAGAAATAGTTTCGATTTCAAGCCCGGACTAGATTCACAGGAAACCTGTTAGAAAATCTGAGGAGGAAAATTCGTGGCCTTTACTTTACCGCCGTTGCCTTATGCATTTGACGCACTGGAACCGCACATTGACGCCAAGACGATGGAGATCCATCACGACAAACATCATGGGGCGTATGTCACCAATCTGAACAAAGCGCTGGAAGGGCACGCCGATTTGCAGTCGAAGTCGATCGACGATTTGCTGAAGAATCTGGACGCTGTCCCCGAGAACATTCGCACCGCGGTGCGCAACAACGGAGGCGGGCACTGGAATCACAGCCTGTTTTGGACGTTGATGAAAAAAGGCGGGGGAGGGGAACCCAAGGGGGATTTGGGCTCGGCGATCAGCTCGTCTTTTGGTTCGTTTGCGGGCTTTCAGGAGAAGTTTGCCGCAGCGGGTGGCGGACGGTTCGGATCCGGCTGGGTGTGGCTGCTGGTGAGGGATGGAAAACTGGCAATCGACTCGACTCCCAACCAGGACACGCCGTATTTGTTATCCGGCGGCGGCAAAGCGGTGCTGGGACTGGACGTGTGGGAGCACGCGTACTATCTGAAATATCAGAACCGCCGTCCGGATTACATCAAGGAATGGTGGAATACCGTCAATTGGGACAAGGCCGCGGAGCTTTATAGCGGAGCCAAGAAGTAAGCAGCGACGCGCAGATAGTTACGAAAAAAAGAAAAGGCCTGCTCGATGTGGAGCAGGCCTTTTTATTTTGGTACGCCGAGCATGTTCGATGGCTTGGAGGTGCAAGTCCTCTTCACAACCTGATAGAGGTGAAGTGATAGCGAAACGCAAGGGCGTCGCCGCGAGGTGGGGGTGTGAAGGAAGCGTGGAGCAAAAGCGCGAGCCAATGTAGAAGAACCGGATCTGAGGCGTGAGCGTCGGGCGAACGGGCCAATGATCGCGAAGCCCATATCTATCAAGGACGCCAAGCGTAAATTCGGTGGTTGCGGGTGGAAAGTGATCGAACCTATCTCGGGAGATCTGCTGCATGTCACGGATTCGTGACTGAAGAGATTCATGCGGACCCTGCAGCAGAAGTCAGCAGCGGGCGTATTAGTCGCGAAAGCGATGAAGGCCCAAACAGTAAGGGTGAATCGTAGAACGTCGAACTCCTGGGTGGCACTGCGCCAGCCAGGGGGCGTGACTCTAGTCTGGGCTTTCGTACGGAACTTGAGAACTTGGTCGGTGATGCGAAGGGAAAAGGTGCAAGTGGAAGCCCCGCGAGGCCGAAAGTACCGATGCGCCGACCAGGGGCGGACTGCTCCGTAGTAGCGGTGAAGCGGGTTAACAGCCGTGGAGCGAAGGGAGCAGGTCACCCGCGTCGAGATCCATCAGAGTCAACGGGAAACCGGAAGAACTCGCTGGTCTCGGCGGAAGGCGGCAGTCTTCGGATGGGTGGCACGAGCCGTGATAAGTCGAGAGGCTTATGTCCGGTTCTGTGAGCGGCCCGGGGTGCAACTACCGGGGCCTACTCGGCGGAGAGCGGGCCACCGCTCCCCCTGTGCCGATTAAAAAAGCGGAATCAAGCCATGCAGCGTTTGACCAAGGGAACAACATTGGCACTGGGAGAAAAACTAGTGGGCAGCGTGCCATAGTCCCCGTGGGCCTCGCGAGTTGCGGGCACCGACGGGCTGGAGTGGCGCGAAGCTTCACGGACCAACTCAAGGCGGCCACGAACGCGGAACTTGGCAAGCAGAGAAGAAACATGGAATTTCACTGTGCGCTCGGAAAGATTCAGATCCGCGGCGATCTCTTTATTGGCCAGGCTACGCATGATTCCGCCAAGCACCTCGTCTTCGCGGCGCGTTAATTTGACGGAGGAACCTGCTGAGCGGCCAGCCTGGAGGAGTTTGTCGGCTTTTTCTTTTAATCCGTCGAGGAAGTCGCTTTCGGCCTGCACCATAACGATGTAGTCATTGGGCGACTGGCCGCGGACCATGCAGTGCATGGCAAGGAGACCGGCAGCTTGCTCGAGTGGAAACTGTCCATCGGGTCCGGCTTCGACGTGAAAATGAGCCGCGCCGGTGTTCTTTTCATAGAAGAAATACATCTCGCGAGGCGGTACTGCCTGCGTAGATAGACGTGTCTGATCGTTTCTGCGGATTAGCTTCACTTATACCCCTCCGAATACAGCCTCGAGAACCGTCGAGACCCCTGAGTTTTTTTGCGATTTGCCCCTGAGCGGGACCAGCTTTACAGACCAACAACTAAGGAACAGCAGCAAACAGAAGCCAAGGTTGACAGTTGTTATCCCGTCGCCCTTGAAAAAGGGCACCCGACGTTCCGCCTGCGAGTGATGCACCGAACTGCTCCTGCATTGCAAATTTTCATCCAAACTACAAATTATTATACGAGTACAGAAAACACGGTACTTAGAGGGGGTGAGAACCCTGTAGGGAGATGCGCGGTGGTAGGAATTGCACTGGTGAGGCAGTTTTTCCTCGTTTTCTTGTGATAATCGGTAAAAATGGACTTGGAAACGACATAAGACGTAGTTCAAGGCGGTCCAAAATGAAATCTCGGGCCGCGAGTTTTGTGAAAGTTTGCTGCGAGCGAAGAAGTGGATTGAAAATCTGTGGAAATCCCGGATCGGCAAGCTGCTGGCGTTCAATGTGTGGTGCTCACGGCGTGATGATGTGCGTTTGATTGGCGGAAATGAGCTCGTATTGAACGTTGCGCCAGCGAATTTTCCTGGTGATGAGCGAGTTGATGAAATTGATGAGGTAGAGGAACGGGACTGCAGCGGTGAGCAGAATATATATCCACGAGGCACTCATGATTTGAGCCCGGTAGGCGGACAAAATTTCCGTTACGGCGGCGACGCGTAAGCCGGCGCGTATGGCCGAGAGGAGAAGAATGAAAACAGTGAGAGCGACAATATGCAAAGCAGGGAGTTGGGCGAGGAAGTCGCCGAGCGCAAGGGCCAGACCCATTACTACCGTGACGCAATAGAGCAGATGGGTGACGCCGGCGATGGCCCACATCCTTTCGGAGTAGACCCGGGTGATGAGGATCTGGCGATTGGTGAATTCCAGGAGTCCGGCAAAATCGGTTTCGACGAAAGAAACGGTGAGGCATTCTGGAACGAAGAGGATGGAGCGGCGGGTGCGTTCGAGAGCGTTGGTGAGGGAGTAATCGTCACTGACGGAGGTGCGCCAGTCATCGAGCACGCCGATTTGTTCAAAGACCGAGCGGCGAATGGCGGTGCCGCCGCCCCAGCAGAAATTCTTGCCTTTCTCGGTGAGCATGGTGACGATGGGTGCATTCCAGGCAGCCAAGAGAGCGGTAGCAAGATTTGCACGGTTGGGAATGAGCCAGCGCATGGTGGTGGTGGCGCCGACGCGGGCGTCGGCCAGGGGCGCGGTCAAACGCTGCAACCAGTTTTTGCCGGGGCGGCCGTCAGAGTCAGCGAATACCAAAATTTCGAAATCGGGGGGAAGTTGCTCGATGGCCACGCGCAGATTATTCACTTTTTCGCCGCATTCTTCCGGCGCTTCCGCGATGATCACGTGGGCTTTGGGGCGAGAAGCGGCCGCAACGCGCGTGACGATGCCGTGAGCCGGGTCGGAGCCCAAGGCGAGAATGAAGAAAATTTCATAGTTCTGGTGGCTGAACTCTGTGAGCGAGACAAGATTGCGCTCCAGGCCCGGCTCGACACCCTTGCAGGGGCAGAGCACCGCGACGCGCGGGGCATTGAAGCCCGGGTCGGTGAACATGCGGCGGCGTGCGTAGCCCAGCCACTGCAAGCCCTGCCAGATCAGGTAGCCGGCGACGGCGATCTGGACGACGGCAAGAAAATAAAATAGAGCTTCCATGTGCTTTCAGGGTAGCAAAGGAAGATTGTTCGCGGTTGAGGTTGTGAGGGGATAGAATCGCACCGGTAAATGGCCCGATAAAGGAGACGGAAGATGCCCAGACTGGAAGCAGGAATGGTGACCACGGCGCTGGAGTTGCCGGGCTATCGGGTGGTGAGGAACTACGGGATTGTGCGAGGAATTATTGTGCGCTCGCGGAGCATAATCGGAAATCTTGGAGCGGCATTGCAGACCATCGTGGGAGGCAATATCACCATACTGACCGATCTATGCGAAAGGACCAGAGAAGACGCCTATGAATTAATGTTGCAACACGCCGCAGAGCGGGGAGCCAATGCGGTGGTAAGCATGCGGTATGACACCACCGAGGTGATGCAGGGTGTGACGGAAGTTTTAGCGTATGGAACAGCAGTGCAGGTGGAACGCATCGCGTAGGCGGCCGGATCGAGGGTGTCGAGGTTTAGCCCGATTTGTCGGGACGCACAGTCTGGGCGGAAGCGACGACGTGGGTGGCCAGATCTTCGAGATCGCCCAAGGCGCGGCTGGCGGCGAAGCGGGCCTTCTCCATGAATGAAGAGTCCAGCAGGAAGGCGCATCGGTCCACGAATGGATGGTTGGCGACTTCGAAGGATTTGCGGGTGCGCCGGGACGCGGAATTGCGCCTGATCAACTGTTCGTAAATCTGGAGATCAGTTTGAAAATCGAGCGCGTCGCCGGCGGTCCATTTCTGCTGGCGGGCGAGGGCGGCCAGGAATTTGCGGCGAAATATGCCGGCATCCTTTTGCGACATGGGGCGCGGCTTGGATTTTTTTGAAGAGGCGGCGGGTTCGAAGCAGGCCTCAGACAACGCCTGAACGGTCAGCGCCAGCAGCGCTTCGCGTTGAAGCAGGGCGAGGCGATCGCGATAGAGAGAGGCATGGACCTGCAGGGCGTGGCGGCCGTGCTCGACCACGTAGGAATCCACGAAACGCGGAATGACGCGCTCGCCAATCAAGGCTTCGGGCAGACGGCGGGCAAGTTCACCAGCCAGGTCAGCGATATTTTGCGGTTCGCCACGCATGAGTGGCGACCATGTTAACAGGGATTGTTTTTGGCCGATATTTTGAGGAGGAAAACAAAGACGGGCGCAAACTGCGCGCCCGTCTCGTTGTTATTTTTGGCAGATGGCAAGCTTCGCGGTTGCGAAGCCAGCCGCCACCGGTTTAGTGAATGGCGCGTGGAGCGTCGGGACCTACGCGCTTGGGTTGCGGCTCCGGAACGACGGGCGGAGGCGCGACCACTTCCTTGGATAGCGCGTGCTCCAGAACCTCGTCCAGATTGCGAACGTAGCTGATCTTGATGTCGCCGAGAATTTCCGGCGTAAGATCCGCGACGGCGTTGGGCTCGTTATCGGCCGGCAACAAAACTTCCTTGATGCCGGCGCGCTTGGCGCCAAGCACTTTTTCTTTTACGCCACCGATCGGGAGAACGATGCCGGAGAGAGTCATCTCACCTGTCATCGCCAGGCGATCGCGCACCGGCCTGCCGGTAAGCAAGCTGACCAACGCGGTGACCATAGCTGCGCCCGCGGATGGACCATCTTTCGGAACCGCTCCCGAAGGCACGTGGATGTGAATGTCGTGCTTGCGGAAGAAGTCCGGATCGATGCCGTAACGGTCGGCATTGGCGCGAACCCAGGTGAGGGCCGCGGTCATGGACTCCTGCATAACTTCGCCGAGATGGCCGGTCATGGTGAACTGCTTACCGCCGCGCATGCGGGTGGCTTCGATGAAGATAATGTCGCCGCCCACAGGCGTCCAGACCAGGCCGACAGCGACGCCAGGCTTCTTGACGCGCTCTTCGACTTCTTTCTCGGTGCGGAATTTCGGCACGCCGAGATATTCGCGGACGATCTCGGGAGTGACGGTCATCTTGTCGAGTTTGCCTTCGGCGATGCGCCGCGCCTGTTTACGCGTGACGGTAGCAATCTCGCGCTCGAGGTTGCGGACACCGGCTTCGCGAGTGAAGCTGTGAATGATTTCGCGAATGGCGTCGTCGCTGAACTCCAACTGTTCCCCGACTTTCAAGCCGTGTTCGGCGGCCTGCTTGGGGATCAGGTACTTGTGCGCGATATGCAGCTTTTCCTCGCCGGTGTAGCCGGGCAACTCGATGATCTCCATGCGGTCGCGAAGCGGCTCGGGAATTGGATCCATCCAGTTCGCGGTGGCGATGAAGAGCACCTTCGACAAGTCGAAGGGCACATCGAGATAGTGGTCGCGGAAAGCGTAGTTCTGCTCGGGGTCGAGCACTTCCATCAACGCAGAAGACGGATCGCCACGGAAATCGCGGCCCAACTTGTCCACTTCATCAAGCATGCAAACGGGGTCGTTGGATTCGGCGCGCTTCAGGCCCTGGATGATTTGTCCGGGCAGAGCTCCGATGTAGGTGCGGCGGTGGCCTCGAATTTCGGCTTCATCGTGCATGCCGCCCAAAGCCAGCCGCACAAATTTGCGGCCCAAGGCACGGGCGATGGATTTGCCCAGCGAGGTTTTACCCACGCCAGGAGGTCCAACGAAGCAAAGAATCGGCCCCTTCATGCCCGGCTGAAGTTTCTTGACCGCCAGGTAATCGAGGATGCGCTCTTTGACTTTTTCCAGGTCGTAATGGTCTTCGTCAAGAATCTCTCGACCCTTGGCGATATCGATTTCCTGGTTCCCGGAGGATTTGGACCATGGTAAAGAGGTCATCCACTCGAGATAGGTTCGCGACACCATGTATTCGGCGGACGCGGGAGTCATCTTGGACAAGCGCTTAATTTCGCGGTCGCATTCTTTTTTGGCTTCCGCGGTCATGCCGGCTTCTTCGACCTTTTTGCGGAGCTCGTCGATTTCCTGCATGGAATCGTCGGATTCGCCGAGTTCCTTTTGAATGGCCTTCATCTGCTCGCGCAGGAGGTATTCGCGCTGGTTCTGGCCAACCTGTTCCTGAACCTGTTCGTGAATCTTGGAACGGAGCTCGAGAACTTCCAGTTCTTTGGAGAGTTCGCGGATTAACGTTTCCAGGCGCTTGCGCACGCTGGGCGTTTCAATCAGCTCCTGACGAAGCATGGTAGAAAGTGAAGGCAACGTGCCGGCGATGAAGTCGGTCAAACGGCCGGGGTCGTCGATATTGGTGGCCACGGAGTGCAGGTCATCGGAGAGCTGCGGAGAGTGGCTCACCACGTCGCGGAAAAGTTCCTGGGCGTTGCGCTGCAAGGCTTCCAGCTCGGAGTCCGGCTCGGCGTTTAAGTCGGGCTGGGCTTCGATACGCGCGCGCAGGTAGGGACGAAGACTGATGAGATCGATGACCTGAATGCGCTGGAGACCTTCCAGGAAGATGACCACGTTTCCGTTGGGCATCTTGACGGTTTTGTGAACTTTGGCGAGCGTGCCGATTTTGTGCAGGTCGGCAGCGGCCGGATCTTCTACGCGCGGATCAAGCTGGGCCACGACGCCGAGTAGTTTTTCATCCCCCATGAGGGCATTGACGAGGGCCAGCGAGCTTTCGCGGCCCACCGTGAGCGGCAGGACAGCGCCTGGAAACAAGACAGTGTCGCGCACGGGCAGGATGGGCAGAACTTCTGGAACTACGAACTTTTTCTCAGCCATGTTAGCTATCCCCTAATCTAAAGCGCGGAGGAGAAGGGTCCGGGCTTATGAAGCGTTAGATGCGAATAAAAAGAAAAAGGTGCCAAATTATAGCTTTCTAACAAGCAGAAAATCTTAGTCAGTAAAGCTCAAATCTTACCATTAGGCGAAGGGTACGAGACGGACGGGATAAATCCATAATGTTCAATAAGATAACATCTGTTCTTTAGTTTGAGGTGGATGAACTCCTCTCGATTCGGCCGGTTTTGGCGCCAAAATGCTGGTCTACGTAGGCGATTGCCTCATCTTTTGATTTGATAAGTCCTTCGAGTTGGGCATCCTCCAGAGCGTGCAGTATTTGGCTAAAACGGGGGCCGGGTTGAAAGCCTAATTCTTGAAGATCGTTCCCGGTTAGGTATCGCTCGGGCCGGATTTCTGCGGCGGGAGTTTCTTCCAGGGTGCGGCGCACGAAATCGTAGGCATCGAGGCGGCGGTGGCTGGAGAGGCAGTCCAGGCGGTGCAGGGCCAAGTGCTCATCGAAACGTGGCAGGCGGATAAAGCGCTTCAATGTTGAGCGGCGCATACGTTGGACGTCGATGAAACGCATGTGATTGGCGATCAGCGCGAGGATCTGCTCGGTGTCTTCGTTGGAGAAGCGGAGGCGGCGGCAGATGACTTCAGCCATGCGGACGCCGGCGTCGACGTGTCCATTGAAGCGGATGCGATCGCCGGTTTCGGCGAGAGAGCGGAACGTCGGAGGCTTACCGACGTCGTGGAGAAGAATTCCCCAGGCCAACGTGGCGGAGCTGTCGGCGAGCAGGCCTTCCAGCATGAGCAGAGTGTGCGTCCAGACATCGCCTTCGGGATGATATTGAGGCGGCTGCTCGACGCCCTGCATGGCGGCGACTTCGGGCAGGACGTGCTTGAGGAGTGCGGTCTCGTCGAGCAATTCGAAAGCGCGGCGGGCGGCGCCTTCCGTGAGCATTTTGGTGAGCTCGTAACGAATGCGTTCTGCGGAGACCTGGTCGATTTCGTGAGCGTGCTGGCGGATGGCGGCGAGCGTAGCTGGCTCAATGGTGAAAGCGAACCGGGCGGCGAAGCGCACGGCGCGCAACATGCGCAACTTGTCTTCGGCGAAGCGGCGCTCGGGGTCGCCGATGGCGCGAATAATTCCGGCATGGAGATCGACCTGGCCGGCGACGAAGTCGAGAATTTCGCCGGAGTCGTGGCGCATCAAGAGACCGTTGATGGTGAAATCGCGGCGCTGTACATCCTCTTCGGGGCTGGAGGAGAAGGCGACGCGCTCGGGGTGGCGGCCGTCGGAGGAGCCGATGTCGGAGCGGAATGTTGCGACTTCGACTTTGTGATCGCCGAGAGGGATGAAGATGACGCCGAACTGTGCGCCGACGGCGACGGAATCGGGGAACAGCGAGATGACGCGGTCGGGTGTGGCGTCGGTGCTGACGTCGAAGTCTTCGGAGGGACGGCTGAGCAAGGAATCGCGAACAGATCCGCCGACGAGAAAGGCTTGATGACCGTTGCGAATCAAGGTATCGCAAATCGAGTTGGCGAGTTCGCGGGGCGTCACCTTGTGATTATGCGACAGGGGCGACCGGGCGCGAAGATTTGTGTCGGATGCGGTGTTAACTTGTCCCTAATCGTGGGAGTGCGATGTTCGGCGCGACGGCGATGCGATGGATCAGCGATCTTCGGGAGTGGAGCGATCGCGGCGCAGGGAGCCGCCAAATTGCACTTTGCTGAATCCGAATCGATCGCGCAGGCGGTCGGCGACCTGGGTGAGCTTTTCGAGTCTTTCACGCTTGCCGGATTGCAGCAGATCGAGTTGCTGTTCGCCGTGAGTGAAGGCGCTGAGGCTTACTCCCAATAGACGGACTTTGCGCTTGCGATCGAGGTGCTGGCGAAAGAGCTGCTGAAAGACGGCGTTGATGCCGGCGTCGAGTGAGGCGGATTCGGCGAGAGTTTTCGAACGCGTGTGGGTATCGAATCCTTGATAGCGAATCGTCAGGGTGAGCGTGCAGGCAGCGAGGCCGGCTTCGCGAAGACGCTTGCAGGCTTTCTGGGACAGATGACTGAGGACGGCGGTGAGCGCCGCTAAGTCGGCGGTGTCTTCGTTGAAAGTGTGATTCTGCGAAATGGATTTGGGTTCGGCGTCGAGGACGAATTCATAGGAATCGCCGCCGCGGGCCTTGCGATAGAGGGCAGTGCCCCACTGGCCGAAAATTTTCTCGAGTTTTTCCTGCGGGAGCACGGCGATCTGCTCGACGGTTTCGATTCCGAGCGCGCGCAAAGCTTTTTCAGTGACTTTGCCGATGCCGGGAATTTTTCGGACGGGGAGCGGCGCGAGAAACTGCGCTTCACGGCCGGGAGGAACCCACACGAGGCCGCGCGGTTTGCCCTGGTCGGATGCGACCTTGGCGACGAGGCGGGTGGAGGCCAGGCCGCCGGAGCACGGGAGTCCAGTTTCGCGGGTGATGGTGCGAAGAAGTTTGTCGGCCGCGGCGAGGGGAGGTCCGTGGAGGCGCTCGGTTCCGGCGAGGTCGAGATAGGCTTCGTCGATGGAGACCATTTCGACGATGGGAGAAGATTTCGCGAGGATGGAAGCGACGCGATCGCTCCAGAGCGTGTACTTGGCGTGGTGGCCGTCGAGAAAAATTGCGTGGGGACAGAGGCGTCCGGCGGTGCGCAAAGGCATGGCGGATTGGATGCCGTACTTGCGCGCTTCATAGCTGGCGGCCGTGACGACCCCACGCCGATCGGGGCGGCCGCCGACGACCACCGGTTTGCCGCGGAGTTCGGGGCGCTCGAGGAGTTCAACGGAAACGAAGAAGGCATCCATGTCGACATGGAGAATGGATGCTGAGGCGTCGGAGGTCAGCTCGGCGGGCGGGTCATGCTTAACGCGGAAACGTGCGAAGTCCGGCATAGCGACAGGGTACGCCGGTTGGGAGTGCGCGACAACCGAGGCGGGGCGGAATAAATTTCGCATGCGGTTAGAACAAGGGCTAATTCCAACTACGAATGAGGGAGACGTTCCGCGGCGATAACGCGAGGGATTCCGGCGAGGTCGTTGGTGACGCCGACGGAGGTCCAGTGATTCGAATCGAGGAGCGGCTGCACTGCGGGGAGGCTGTCGTGGCCGAGTTCAGCAACAAAAATACCACCCGGTTTCAGATGAAGAGCGGCGAGAGCGACCAGGCTGGCGTACAGCTCGTAGCCTTCTTCTCCGCCGTAAAGGGCGATGGCTGGTTCGTGATCGCGCACCTCGGACGCGAGTATGCTGGCGTCGCGCCGCGGGATGTAGGGCGGGTTACTGACAAACAGATCAAAGTTGGACACGCCGGGATCGGTTTGCCGCAAAGCAGATTGCGGCAACGGCTGCGACAAGTCGGATTCGAGAAAGTGGATGCGGTCTGATACCGAATGGCGGGCGGCATTTCTGCGCGCCACAGTAAGAGCGGCGGCGGAAATATCGGTGGCGCAGACGGTTGCCTGCGGAAGCTCCTTGGCGAGCGCGACGGCGATACATCCCGAGCCTGTGCCGATGTCGGCGATTAAGAAATCGTCGCCAGTGGTTTTTTGCGGGCGGCCGGCGCGGAGTTCGCGCAGGGCGAGACGATCGAGCGCGACTTCGATGAGGTGTTCTGTTTCAGGACGTGGAATCAGGACATCCGGAGTGACTTCAAATTCGAGGCTCCAGAATTCCTGTTTGCCGGTGAGGTGTTGGGTAGGCTCGCCATTGGCGCGGCGAGCGATCAGAGACAGAAATGTGTCGAGATCCGCGGGATTCATCGATTCTTCGGGATGAGCGTAGAGCCAGGCGCGATCGCGGTGAAGAACGTGGAGCAGAAGCAATTCAGCCGCGCGGGTGTAAGAGGCAACGTGCGCGTCGCGGAGACGCGCGATGCCGGTTCGCAATGCGGTGCGGATATCCATGGAAGTGTTTTGAAGCTGTGCTACGCGATTGGCGATGGCGCAATCAATTCGCTTTGAGACGCCCGTTCGTTACGCCGCGCTCAACTCCTGATCGAGCCGTTCGGCTTCATAGTGCGAGACCAGTCCATCGACCAGCGGCGCGAGTTTGCCTTCCATGACCTCGGTGAGCTGGTGGAGGGTCATGCCAATACGGTGATCGGTCACGCGATTTTGCGGGAAATTATAGGTGCGTATTTTTTCAGAGCGATCGCCGGTCTTGATCTGGCCCCGGCGTTCCGCACCGATGGCCGCTTGCTGTTTTTCCATTTCCATTTCATAGAGGCGGGAACGTAGAACGCGCATGGCCTTGGCGCGATTTTTGATTTGCGATTTTTCGTCCTGCTGCGAAACGACGAGGCCGCTGGGAAGATGAGTGATGCGGACGGCGGAATAAGTGGTGTTCACCGATTGCCCGCCGGGGCCGGACGAGCAGAAGGTGTCGATGCGCAAATCCTTGGCTTCAATCTTGATGTCGATTTCGTCGGCTTCGGGAAGGACCGCAACGGTGGCGGCGGAAGTATGGATGCGGCCCTGCTGTTCGGTGGCGGGCACACGCTGCACGCGGTGGACGCCGCTTTCATATTTCAGCTTGGAATAGACTTTGTAGCCCTGAATAGCGGCGACAATTTCTTTCAGGCCGCCCAGCGAGGACGGGCGAGCTTTCCAGCACTTCCACTTTCCAGCCCAGGGTTTCCGCGTAGCGGGAGTACATGCGAAAAAGTTCGCCGGCGAAGAGGGCAGCTTCGTCGCCACCGGTGCCGGCGCGGATTTCCACGATGACGCTTTTTTCGTCGTTGGGATCTTTGGGAAGAAGCAGAAGCTTCAGCTCGCGCTCGACGTTTTCCTTGCGCGCGACCAAGCAGCTTTTCTTCATCGTAGGCCATCTGCTTCATTTCCGAATCTTCCGCTTCCGTGATCATCTGGTGAGCGCCAGCCAAATCTTTTTCGATTTGCTTGAACTCGCGATGTTTTTCGACGATCTGCTCCAGTTCGGCATGCTGCTTGGCAACCTTCTGGAAATGAGAAGTGTCGGAGACGATTTCGGAGGTGGAGAGCTGCCTGGTCAGCTCATCGTAGCGAGCGCCAAGTTGATCTAGTTTTTCGGATAGCGTCAATACGGCCATGAGAAATCCTCACAAAGAACAAATTGGATGCGGAATTTTCGGAAACGACGACCTGAACGGGCGGAAGGCCCAGGAGAGAATCGCTAATAGAAGGTTGCGTTCACTGAATAAAGTTTAGCACGCTTTTCTGCTGCGCCGGGTGAGCCAAAGCACGCCTACGAAGCCGAAGAGTAGCAAGCCGGCGGTCCCTGGCTCGGGAACCCCTACGGGTGGGGGCGTGCCGCCGCCACCTCCGCCACCGCCACCTCCGCCACCACCACCACCACCACCACCACCACCACCACCACCACCACCTCCTCCTCCTCCGGTTGGGGGAACTGATGGCACACCGCCGCCTCCGCCGGGGATGGGAAAAAACGGAATGAGGGGTGTGGAAGGCGAAACTGAGGGCTGGGCATGTGAAGAGAACGGGGGCGCGGGCACCGAAAATGCCGCCAGATAAGGAGTCGACATCGACGGTGGGAATTCCGGCGCTTCGAAATCCTCGGCGGACGGCTCGTTAGAAGAGACAGGCCTGACCGGTGACACAGCAACGCGATTTCCGCAGCGAGTTCTGGCCATGGAACGGCCGTCGGTCAGCAGCGTTTCGCCTTTTCGCAGCGCCAATTTGTGCTTGGTCCAGTAGACATTATTTCCGATGCGGTAGGAAACGTACAAGAGTTGCGGGCTGGTGATGGTTACGCGGCGCACTCTGGCGAGATCAAAATCGGAATAGTGGCGAGCGACGACGGGATCGGCGTGGACTGCTTCCGTTAATTCCTGGGCTGATTGCGCTCCGCCAGGAATCACGGAATAGGGAAAAACTTTGTGTTGATTCAAAGAGGCGTCCGCTCCAGACGCGGAAGCGAGTGGCCAGATGGGGGCTAGAGACGCTTGGACGGAACCCGTTGCACTGTCTTGAGAACCGTGAAGTGCCGGAAGTGAGGCCCACAACATTGCCGTAGCGGCGAGCGCCAGGAAGGCCAGGGCGGGTACTCGGCCGGGAAGGGAGTCAGGCGCGTGAATGGGTTTGGCCATCATGTGAATCGTGAAGGAGGCAATGGACGGACTCGGACGAGGAGAACACCCGGACACCTCAGACCTTTAAAGGAGCGTTTATGCCCCAAAACCCCAGTAACTGCCGGGAGTTTAGCATCAAAACGCGCGCGATTCTACCAGAACTAATAGTTATCAATAGGTTAACATTAAAGATTACTTAGAAAGCCGTGGAATTCCAGAAATCGCAAAACGAAGGTGCGGGCAATGCTCGGGACCTGTCGTTTGATGCGCAACGAGATGTGTACTACGATTTGGTCCGAATATGAGCGATGCAACGCAAACGGTTTCACAAATTGCGGATCCCGGTGATCGTGGGGCCGGGCGCGACGATGGCATGGGTTTTTTGTGGGATTTCTGGTATCCGGCGCTGCGCAGCGAGGAAATAACGGGCCGGAAGCTGGCGACAGCAATGTTGCTGGAAGTGCCGCTGGTGTTGGGGCGCACCTCGGAGGGAAAAGCCTTTGCGATGCGGGATTCCTGCCCGCACCGGGGAATTCCTTTGTCGTACGGGCGGTTTGACGGGAAGGCCGTGGAATGCAGCTACCACGGCTGGAAGTTTGACGCGTGCAGCGGGCAGTGCGTGGAAATACCTTCGCTTTCGACGCAGGACAAATTGCGAGTGGAGCGAATATTTGCGGGGCACTATCCTTGCGAAGAGCGAGACGGATATGTGTGGGTATACATGACGGCGCCAGGTTCGCGAACGGCAGCGAATGTTCCGTCCGGCGCCGGAATTGCCGGTATTCAGCGACAAATACAAAATCACGCGGCTGGCTTGCGACATCCCTTCGCACGTGGACCAGGGAATCATCGGGCTGATGGATCCCGCGCACGGGCCCTTCGTGCACCAATCGTGGTACTGGCGAAGCCGGCACAGCATTCACGAGAAGGAAAAACATTTCGAGCCCATTCCGCTGGGTTTCCGGATGAGCAAGCACGAGCCGTCGTCGAACAGCGCGCCGTACAAATTGTTGCGCTATTTTTCGGGCGAAGCGACGACCACCATGATCGATTTTGTTTTGCCCAACATGCGGCTGGAAGAAATTCGCAGCGGGCACTTATGGTTTTCCAGCCGCGCAACAGTGACGCCGGTGCGGCGCGATCTGTCGCGCATCGATTTTGTGGCGGCGTGGAACCTGGTTCGCTGGATGCCGCTGCGTGGTGCCGATCTTTCGCGCGTTTCGCCAGGAAATTTCTGCGACAGGATCAACTGACGATGATCCAGCAGGCGGAAGGTCTGAAGCACGATCCGCGATTGATGCTGATCGATGACGCGGACCGGCCGGCGAAATGGTATTTCGCGCTGAAGGCCAATCTGCTGGAGTCGCGCAGCGGCGGACGCCGATGGTGCATCCGATGTACGGGCCGGTGACGCTGCGATGGCGCAGTTAGCTTCAGCAAATCAGATCGAGTCGGGCGATGTTGGGGAAATCCAGCCAGACTTTTATTCCGCAGAAGTGCGCGCCTTCGGTGCAGATGGGAGTCGTGACGCCGGCGCGCACGTAACACGGCGGTCCCACATAACGCGCCAGTTCCGGATGCACTTCGCGCAATTGTTCCAGCTCGTCCATGGAGGATTGATAGATTTCTTCCTGGGCGTTGAAACACGTGCGCATGGTCCATTTATGGAGCAGATGCAGAAGCGAGCCGGTTTCCACGACGCGGACGGATTTGGCGTTGGGCAAAAGATACAGCGCCAAGCTCCAGCGGAACGCCGCGATCGAGCAATTGGTTTTTGGCGTCCCAGGCGTCGTGCATGGCGCGCTGGTAAACCTCGAGGGCGCGGGGATTTTGTTGGAGCAATTTCGGAGTGATGAAATCGGGCGCGCGCGTGTCGGTCAGAGTGAGCAACGGGCGTGAGCCGGGAACCATTCTGTGGCGCTGGTCCTGGCTATCGGCGGTGTGGCTGATTTTCTTGGCAAAAGTGTAATTGACGTGCTGCAACGCGCGCATCATGGGGGCGTGAACGCCGACGTTCAAGGTTTCGAGGCGGTAGAGATTGCGGGCGGGATTCAGCAGTCGGTCGATGGCTTCCGCGTTGGAACATTGTGATTCGGTGAGTCCGACACCGCGCGATAGGCCTGCGCAAGTACTTGCGGAGCGCGGGCGGAATAGTCGATTAGCCTGGAAGTTTTTCCAGCGAGCGCGGAATCGAACTCGCTTGAAAAGGCTCGCGCCCGCGGCTCCGTTTCGATCGTGCGCGGCGGATGCGCCGTCAGGAGATTGTTCGCGATTGCCCCACTCGGGAACTTCTTCGATCGGCTCGGTGCCGAAGCGATCGAAAAACTGAGCGTCGACTTCCCGGACGTGCGCGACCATGGCCCCGATCACAGCGCGAGCTTCGTTGGGCGTATCGCAGGCGGTGCTCATGCGCCAGAGTCGATGGAGCACGATGCCGGAAACGGTGTGCACCATGGTGGTGAACGCAGCCACCGGCAAAACGTAACGGGCAACTTCGATGGCGCGCTTTTCCGCGGAGCGTTCTATTTTCTGCGCGCGTTTCGGGTGCGACATCGGGCCGATGTGCCAGATGCCGTTCAGGATGGAGCGCGCGTCGGAAACCAGCAGCGCGGATAACTCGCGATAGTAATCCCAGGCGCGAGCGATGGCGCGCTCGTAGATTTCTTTGCTGCCCTCATCAAAAAACAGCGAAACGGCGGGCACGTAGGCATGGGCGCGGTCCAGGCGGACGTAGCGCTGGCTCTGCTGCTCGGAATTATAGAAAGGATGAGCGTGGAGAAAGGACCACACAAACTGGCGGCTGACATTTTCGAGTCCAAATTCGAAATGGGCGTGCTGGTAAACGGTGTGGTGGCCGCTGTAAAAGGTGCCTGCGCCGATGTTGAGGCGCTGCTTGTCGGTGATTTCTTCCGGGCCGATTAATTTTGAGGCGTAGCAGGTGCGCGCCGCGGCAATCGCCGAATCGAACGGGTGCGCGAAAGAATTGCGCAAGGTCACGCGCGGGGGGGCGGTTTCTACCAGCTGACCGGAACGCGCGCCTTCGAACATGCGAGATTGGTCCGGCACGATGGAACGTTATTCTACACGGACAGCGAAGCGGACACACCACTGCATCGAGGGCGTGGCGGTGAGGAATCTCAGGCTGAAATATTGTGGCGGCGATTACTTCTTTCGCTGCTTCTCACTTTGGCTGCGGCGTCGGCGTATTTCTTGGTGAAGCGCTCGACGCGGCCGGCGGTGTCGATCAGTTTCTGCTTGCCGGTGAAAAAGGGATGGCAGCTCGAGCAAATTTCGACTTTCAGCGTGTCGCCCTTGATCGTCGAGCGAGTGGGGAAAGTATGCCCGCAGGCGCAATGTACGGTAACAGGATGATAGTCGGGGTGAATACCGGGTTTCATGAGGCTCCAATCCATCGCGTCCGGTCTGCACGGCGTGAGACAGTTGCCGCGTCGCTAGGTCGCGAGGTAAGTTTTTGATTATACGCGAGGTGTCAAACGATTGCTAACGAGGAACAGCGGCGGCGGAGCCGCGGTTTGGGCGATGGCGCGAGGTAACAATGTTAAGAAACGAAGGTGCAGCCGACGCGATAGCCGCCCAAATCGGTGCGTTGCGACCACACGGGCTTCAGGTTAACGCGCACCGGCGGAAGAATGGGCACGTGTAAGAACCGCCAGAATGTTGTCGGCAAGCCTTCGGAGGAATCGAGTTCCAGGGCAACGCCACCGAAACCGAGATCCAACACGCGAGCGCGACGGGCGCCCTGGTCGCCGAGAACGGCATAGGCGTTGGTTCCGGTCATGGAAACGCGTTCGGCTTTGCGCGGAACGGTGAAGGTGCGCTGAGTCTGGAGCAATGGGCGATGGCTTGGAGGAAGTTTCCGGCGCGGCGGCTGGGAGCAGAGACTGGCGGCTTGTTCCGGCCTTTTCGCGGAGCGCGTTTTGGTCTCGATGGAAATCGGGCGCTCGGGGCGGGGGCGGAAGCGCTTCGGGCTGGCAGGCGCTGGCCGGAGGCTGACGGCGTGACAGGTGGTTGCGGCGTCGCGGCCGGTTCGGTGACGCGGCAGTGCCTTCTGCGCTCGGCGCGTGATGAGAATGCTTGCGCTGATACAGGCGCTCGTCGGCGATGCGAATGAGGTCGTCGGAGATTATCGGCATCCTGAGGATAGTTGGCAACGCCGTGATCCATGCCGACGATGACGCTAAGCTGGAGCGCTGTCATGCTTTCTGCAAACACAGTTTCAATGCGGCGGCTGAGCGCGAGAGCTTGGGGCGCATCGGTTTGCGGTAAGACCAGGGCAAATTCATCGCCGCCAATGCGAAAGGCGAAGTCCGAAGTACGCAGAGCTTTTTTAAGAGTGGAGGCCGCGACGCGAAGCACTTCATCGCCGCGCGGATGCCCATGCTTGTCGTTCACTTCCTTGAAGCGGTGCATGTCCATGATGACTAATCCGAGCGGGAGGCTGTAGCGTTTCGCGCGGTTTAGTTCTCGTTCGAACGTTTCGGTGAAAAGGCGTCGATTGTAGAGGCCAGTGAGCGGATCGGTGACGGCGTTCAACTGTAATTTTTTGAGGTCGTCGTATTCGATGATCACCGGCACGCGAAGAAGTCCCGCGGTAGAGAGCACATCGATCGAGGGCAGTCTTCAGGGACACGGTGCGCTTTAACGATTCACTTAGTTGACGACGGCGAACGAGCATCTCGTCCCACAATCTGGACGCAAACGTTTTCGCGCAAATCGAGATGCGTTACAGCGCGGAGGTAGCGCTGGAGGAATTGTCCACGAGCGGGAACATCTAGAGATTTCGAGCGTGTCGGTGAGCAGCTCGAGATACGAATCTTCCAACGACGTGCGGGGGGGCGCTGGGGCGCCGGGGCTGGGCATAACGGATCTTACCTAACCTTTGCCTGTCCCCGCGGGGGTGGGGTGAAACATGAGAGTCTTGCTCCTAGAGTGGGAGCATGCCGAAGTCCAATCAAAAGCCGACCGGACCAAGCCACCCGGGACGCTGAATCAGGAATGAGCGTCGGTATCCTATTACAAAAGCGTGGAATACGGCAACTTTGTGGAAATCGCTATGTGAGACGGAGTCTAAGGGAGGGCCAGGCCGGTTGCCAGCTCAGGCGTAAAAGGGCACAGATTTACTCAATAGCCCTGAGAAATTCCAATCCGAAGAGGCGCATTTCGCCGGCGCTTTCCTGCCGCAAGACGCGGGCGACGATCGGGGGTGTTTCACTGGGAACGATGCTGGACGAGGCAGGTGAGGGAGCTGGGATAGTCAAATGGACCACCTGATCCTTGCGGAGCTGGTGCGCAGAAGTAATGCAGGCCCCAGTCGCACTGATATTCAGGGTTTTGGTCAATTCGATGAATTCTGCTCCCGAGCTGTCTGTAGCACGCAGAAAGACCGGCACCTGTAGCCGGAGACGAGACGAGCGTCGAGTCGAAGATGAGTCCAAGCTCTGGGTTTCCTTGATCAGATCGATTTCCACTTTCTCGCTCTCTTAGTACTAGGGACCTAGTACGGATACGAGCATCTTTAGTGCCACACAAAGAGTTCCGATACCTTGATAACGCATCTATTATCAGAGTTTTAGAGCTATTACATTCGTGATGTCCGCCAAGACGGAACAGGGCCTTCTCGGCATATCCAGTTGGTTTCCGATAATGTGCAAATGGAACGCTTTTACCATTGACAGCCCATAACCCCTTTGCGAGTATGAGCAACCTGCATAGGAAAAAATTTGCCACTCGTTAAGGGAATCCGTAGTCAGGAATGAGAATGTCTGGAGACATAGCCACCTCTTCTATAGCGGACGACCAGCCAAAGCCCGCGGAACGCACTGTACCTGCGGACCGGGCTTCTGATGCGCTTCCCGTCAGCCTGGTGCATGGGCTGATGGACGCCGTGAATTCGTCATTGCTGGTGGCGGACCGGACCGGCCGGGTATTGCTTATGAACCAGCGAGCGCGGCAGTTCCTGATGTCAGAAGGGCTGGACGGACAGGACACGCTGAATCTTTTTGAGAATATATTGAAGGTTTCTCCGAAACAAATTTTTAAATTGATCGAGAGTGGAGAACATCGCGTAGAGCTGGACCTCTCCTTGAGCGAAACAAAATCGCGCGCGCTGGTGAAGTGGATGCCGGAGCCGGACTGGATCGTCGTACAGCTTGAGATGGCGACAGAAGAACAAAACAAGGCGGCGTCGGAAGCGGCCACGCAGGTCACCGTGCAGGAATTGCTGCAGGAACGCGAGATCACTTACCGGAACTTGCTGGCCGCGTATTTAAAGTTGCAGGAAGTAAACCGGCAGAAGACAGTTTTTCTGGCGTCCGCGGCGCACGAACTGAAAACGCCGCTGGCGGTGATCAAGGGCTACTACGATCTTTTATTGACCGGATCACTGGGACGGCTGTCGGACAAACAGCAGGACATTCTGGAAGAATCCAAAGACAGCTGCGAGCGACTGGTGCGGCTGGTCTCGATGTTCCTTAATTATTCGGCGCTGGAAAGCGGAAAGCTGGTATTGCAACTTCGCGAAAACGATTTGCGCGATTGCCTGGACGAGCTTTCCAAGCGCTGGTCGGAAGCGTTTCAGCGAAAAGGTGTGAAACTGGAAACGAGTTTCGATCCGTCGATTCCCACCTTTCGATTCGATTACCAGAAGGTGCAGCAAGCTGCGGCGAATCTTCTGGATAATTCGCTGAAGCACACGCCCGCGGGCGGCAGCGTGACGTTGCGAGCGGGACCGCATTTCTGGGAACGGCGCGTCGCCGGCGCCACACCGGTGCAGGAACGCCGGAGATTCCGGCTGCCGCGGCCGAACAGCGTGGAGGTAAGCGTTACGGACTCCGGCCCGGGCATCGCCGCCGAGCATCACCAGGAAATTTTTGAAGATTTCGTGAGAGTGGATCGGAACACTTCCGGGATGGGGCTGGGGCTGGCGATTGCCAAGCGGCTCATCCAGGCGCATCGCGGCAAGATTTGGGTGGAGAGCGAGCATCAACGCGGCAGCACGTTTACGTTTCTGCTGCCGATGGATCCAAACTAAATTCAAAGCATTTTCTGGAGTCAGAGAGGAAAAGTTAAATGTCTGCAAAAGAGCTGAAAGAACAAATTCTGGTCATCGACGATGAGCCCAGTATTCGAAAATATCTGCAGACGCTGCTGGAGGTAGACGGTTTCGAGGTGGAAACGGTCAGCTCCGGAAAAGAAGCCATCGAGAAGGTGAGCGCCGGGCAGCGCCCGGATTTCATCATTCTGGATGTGCTGATGCCGGAACTGAACGGCATCGAAACCCTGAAAGAACTGATGCAGATCGATCGCAGCCTGAACGTCATCATGCTGTCGTGTTCGAACGAAGTGGGCACGGTGGTGGAGGCCATCCGCATCGGAGCGCACGACTATCTGACCAAGCCGTTCGAGAAGACCGAGCTGGACGCGGCGATGTTGAAGTCGCGGCAGAAGAAGCAACTGGTCACGGAAAATCTGGCGCTGCGCGATTATTGCGAACAAATTACCGAGGACATCAGCTTCCTGGCGGCCAGCCCGCAGATGGTGCGCATCCGGCAGCAGATTCTGCAGATCGCGCCGGTGGACGTGCCGGTTTTCATTTGCGGAGAGAGCGGAGTGGGGAAAGAAGTTGTGGCGCGCATGATTCACTTGCGTTCCAAGAGGCGCAGCCAGCCGTTTATCAAGGTCAATTGCGCGGCGCTGCCCGGCGAGCTGCTGGAGTCGGAACTGTTCGGTTTCGAGCAGGGAGCGTTTACCGGCGCGGTGCGCGCCAAGCCCGGCAAGTTTGAAATGGCCAACAAAGGAACAATTTTCCTGGATGAAATCGCGGAAATGACTACCCACCTGCAGGCCAAGCTGCTGCATGTGTTGCAGGATCACCAGTACTCGCGGCTCGGCGGACGGCATCTGGTTGACACCGACGTGCGCGTACTGGCGGCGACCAACGTGGATGTGCAGGACGCGATGAAGACCGGGCGATTCCGTGAAGATCTGTACTACCGATTGAACGTGCTTTCGATTAATGTGCCGCCGTTGCGCGAGCGGACGTCGGAAATTCCGCTGCTGTTCCGGCATTTCCTGCAGAAGTACAGCGAGAAGTTTGGGAAGACGCCGCAAGGTCCGTCGAAGTACCTGCTCGATGCAGCGGTCAGTTATCCGTGGCCGGGTAATTTGCGTGAACTGGAGAATTTCGTAAAGCGCTACGTAATTCTTGAGGACGACGAAGGCAGCTTGCGCGAGCTGGTGGAAATGTCTTCTGCGCGGCAACGCACCTCTCCGCGCGCGGAGCCCGCTGTGCATCGCGAGCCGCAGGGACTGAAGGCGCTGGTGCGCGGGCTGAAAGATGAAGCGGAGATGGAAGCCATCGCCGACGCGCTGGAAAAGACCCGCTGGTGCCGCAAGGACGCGGCGAAAATGCTGGGCATCAGCTACAAGGCCCTGCTGTATAAAATGCGGCAGTTTAATCTGGACACGCCACGCACCAGGCGCGCCAGCGTGCCCGCAGCGGCGGCAGCAGTCGAGGAGCCGGCGCCGGTGACCATCGGGGGCCGAAGCGAATAACCGGTGCGGTAACGCGGGGCGTTAATCTTTAGAACAACACAGCGGCTGCTCTGGGGCGCCTTCGAGCGAATTGAAGTAAGGTCTCACGTAAGGAGGCGCGACCGGAATCAAGCCAGCCGCCGCGTGCATCGAGGATGGGTGGAATGCCGGAACGCCGAAATGCTCGCAGGTACGACCTATCCTTGCCGATCATCGTTCGAATTCCCTCTGCATTGGCCGATTCGCAGGAAGGCAAGACACGGGATATCTCCACCCGCGGGTTGTACTTCGTGGTTGCGGAGGATCTGCAAGCGGGCTCCGACCTGGATATCACCCTGACACTGCCGGCGGAGATTACTCACGGATCCGAAGTGTTCGTGCGAGCTGCGGGTAAAGTGGTGCGCGTCGAACCGAGGACAGAAGATCCGAATATGCGGCTGGGAGTTGCGGCGGTGATTGAGCGCTACGACATCATCCGCGGCGAAAACGAACACACGAATTAGGCCAGGCGATAGCCGGCACGAAGTTTTTCTCGCAACAAACCCACAACGCAAGAATCCAGAGTGCGAATCAACTGTTAAGGACAACCCTGCTGGTTAATTTGAGACAGCTTATCGAGGGCTTCGCCATTTCCTTTTTTTGCCGCGGCCTGCAGTAATACGCGGGCCTGATCGCAGTTCTTGGTTACGCCCCCACCTATCAGATACAACTTGGCAAGCGCTACCTCGGCAGAAGTATTTCCCTGGGCAACAGCGGCCCAGAGTAAGCGGGCGCGGTCCGCAGGATCCAGATTTTGCGGCACAGTTGAAGGCTCCGATGAAACATCCCGGAAAGCGGTTTCCGACCTTACCGCGGCCGATGTGTTTTCCGTGCGATAGCGGGCATCATTCGCCAGGTCCTTTTTGGGCGAAGCGGGAAGACTCTCGCGAATATTCGCGGAAGGCGGCTGCGAACTTTCCGTTTCGGGCTTTGGAACGTCAGGAACCTTGAGTGTTTGCGGAGCCGCTGTGGATCGTGAAGCTGGTGTGGCTTGCGAAGCAGAGGACGGCGGCGCCGCGGATGCTTCTTTGGGTGCCGACATCTTTTGTCCCAGGGAAATCAGCAACTGGCCAAGGGAGTCGTGATAGCCGTAGAGAATAAGGCTCAGCGCGACGACTGTAACTAGAATGGCCGCGACGGCCACGCCGTGAATGCGAGACCGCGAGTCAGTCTGTGGTTTTCGCGAATGCTCCCAATCACTGATTAGAAATGTTTCACGCGGTGCCGGCGGTTCAGGAGCAACGGCCGGAATATCGCGACTGTTCAGGCCGGTAAGACTGGAAAGCGGACTTGCAGAGCGTGCGAACTCGTTTAACGACGGAGCTCTGACCGGCTCCACGGTTGAAGCGGCAACCGGTTCGACGACCGAGGTTTTTTCAGGGGTGCCGGTGCGCTCCTGGGCAAAATCGGTATCTGTGAAACGATCGTTTGAGAACGAGGGCACTGCGGGGGCGCTCAACTGCGTCAACCAGTTCCGGAGAGCCTTGTGAAACTCCGAAGTCACGTTGACAAACTGCATGCTGGCAACTTTACCGCCGTCCTGGGTCCAATCGATGTTTCCGTAGCCCTCTAGTTTTTCCGTGCCATTCACGACAAACGAAAAACCTATTTTGCGTCCGGGCCCGACGGGGGTAACAGCGCGAAAGGTGAAACCATCTTCGGACACAGTTAACATCATGCCGCCGTTGCTCGCTTCGAGCTCGACGTAAACCAACTGATCCAGCTTTATGCTGGGAAACCGCGAACGCTCGGGATTATTCATTGGTTCAAAGGCCCGCCACCCTGGAAATTCGCTAGGAGAATATCATCAATCAAAAAAGAAGTTGGGCCGTGACGTACGCGGACCTGTTGAAAACTCCCAGTTCAAGGTACGTAGATTAATCGCCAAATGGAGGCGACCCAGGCGGGACTTATAGTGTGCCATGGCTGATATCGGGAAGGTAAGTTTCATTTGAAGCCGCTTCAGAGATTTAGACGATGCCGGGACTCATTTTGGTGGAATTATCTTCTTTCAATGCAGCGAACATTTTCCCTTTTAGGTGGTACTCGAGAAAATGGGGCCATCGATGTAGTACTAGGACGCGCGCTCGATTGCTCTTCTATTTCCTTTTATATCAGATGGTTATCCATGTTCGGAAGGTCTTTCAACTACACGGCGTGTTGGTAAATAGAGTGCAGCAATGTAGTTACGCCGATGACCACCGGATCCACAGCTCGAACCGCTGTCCGTGCCGTAACCCTGAATAATGCAGTCCCGCCCGACCACATCCTTTTTGGGCGGTCCAGCGCGATGAGTGAAGTACGCGGGCGGGCGGAGAAAATCTGCACCACTAATATTCCCGTCCTGCTGTGCGGCGAGGGAGGAACGGGAAAAGAAGCGCTGGCCAGATGGATCCATTCACGATCCGAGTATAGCCTGGGCCAGTTCATCAAGGTAAATTGCGCGGCCATACCGGGCAATCTGCTGGAGAGCGAATTATTTGGGTACGAAAGGGGCGCGTTTACCGGCGCGCAGGTAGCTAAGCCCGGCCGCGTAGAGCTGGCGCACAACGGCACGCTATTTCTGGATGAAATTGCCGACCTTGAACTGGGGTTGCAAAGCAAAATTCTCCACTTCCTTCAGGATGGAAGTTTTTCGCGCATAGGGGATCAGGCGGAACGAGCGGTGAACGTTCGCGTGATTTGCGCAACGAATAAGGATCTCGAGCGGGAAATCGCCAGCGGGAAATTTCGCGCGGACCTGTTTTACCGGATTAATGTTGTCCGCTTTCGGTTGCCGCGGCTTCGGGAGCGCAAGGAAGACATTCCAGCGCTGGCGGAATATTTCCGCACGATGCATGAACAGGTTTTTGCCATTGAGTCGACACCATTAAGCGCGGAAATGATCGAGTATTTGCAGAATTCAAATTGGCCAGGAAACGTACGCGAACTTTCCAATGGCATGGCGCGGCACGTGCTGATCGGGCCGGAGGCCACTCTAGGGCAACCAACCATTCCGGAACGGGCCACGGTTCGCTCTCCTCTCAGGACGAGCGTCGGCGAAGTGCCCCTGAAGCGCATCGCCAAGGCTGCGATACAAGAACTTGAGCGCAACGTAATTCTTGAATCATTACGAGAGCACCAGTGGAACCGGCGCAAGACCGCTGCGGCGTTGCAAATCAGCTATCGCGCATTAATTTACAAAATTCGGGACGCGGGCCTCACTTCCAGGCGCACTGTTCACGCATCGACACCCACCCTAGATAATCCTCGGCAGTAACTTCACCTCCCTGTAACGCACCCAGAGACGGAAACCGTAATTCGCGGCATTCCCATTATTTTATTCGATAGTTAATAATATATAATATTAATATATAGTAAAGACGGGGTGCAGGTTACTTGTTCGTTGGTACAGGCAACACCTGCCCCTAAATTGTACGACCCACCAGTAGTACGTAATTGATTTGGAATCTTACTCTTCCCATGACGAAGTCGGGGAGGAAGTAAATGGGCGTGAGGTGCTTTAAACCAGGGAAGTCGAGGGTTGCAGGCACGCCAAGCCAGGTGAGAACCCTTCTTGCCTGGATCGTTGGACTGACTCCGTTACTCGGGCTCGGCGGCTGTACCGGCCTGGTAAGCGGCCAGAATAAGACGGTGGCATCGGCAATACAGGTGACACCCGCAGCGGTAGACTTCGGAAACGCCAGTGTCGGCAAGAGGGTTTCCCATATCGCGACGGTTACGAACACCGGCACTACAACGGTTACCCTCAGCAAAGCCAGCGTTTCCACCAACGAATTTTCAATTTCTGGGCTGCAATTCCCGGTTTCAATCATGTCCGGCCAGAAGGCCAACTTTACCGTTTCATTCAAAGGGAACAAGCCCGGCAAGGTGAAAGGCAAGCTTCAATTTACGGGTGACCCAACAGTTCCTGATCCCGTAGACCTGACCGGATCAGCGGGGAGTTCGGCGCCAAAATTAGCCGTCTCGCCAGCCAGCCACGACTTCGGAAACGTCACAGTGAACACTGTGGCGAGCAGCGCCTTGACCGTTACGAACTCCGGGGCGGGCGATCTAAATATTTCTCAGATTACTGCGACCGGAGCGACGTTCTCTTTAACAGGAGTCAACGTGCCGGCGGTTGTGCCGGCGGGCGGCTCGGCAATTTTGAACGTGAGATTTTCTCCGAAGACAGCGGGAAACTATACCGGGACCGTAGCCATTACCAGTGACGACCCTACTGCACCGAATACGACAGTGAGCCTGACCGGAGCGGGGACGACGGTAGCTGTAGGAAAGCTGACCGCCACACCAACAAGCCTAAGTTTCAGCAATGTAAAGGTAGGAAGTTCGGCTACCGCGGTGACCACGCTGAAAAACACGGGCACAGCGAATCTTACGCTTTCACAGATCAGTACGGGGACGGCGGTGTATTTGACGAGCGGCATTAGCACGCCGGCGGTGATGGCGCCGGGGGACAGTCTCGTACTCACAGTGAAATTCGCTCCCACCGCAGCGGGAACAAAAAGCGACAGCGTTTCGCTGGTTGACTCACAAGGCGGGGTCACGAGCGTCAGCTTGTCTGGAACAGCCGCACAGTCCAGCCTCTCTGTGTCTCCTGGAAATATCAACTTCGGGAATGTGGTTACCAATCTGACGAACAGCCAAACCGTGCAGATCAGCAATCCCAGCACGATCAGTGTGAAGGTGTCGGCTGCGAACATTACTGGAACAGGTTTCAGCACGAGCGGATTAAATCTGCCACTGACGCTGAACCCCTTGCAATCCAGCACGTTCAATGTGCAGTTCACTCCCACGACGGCCACGGCTTCGAGTGGGACTCTGACAGTGGTGTCGGATGCTGCGACTTCGCTGGCCCCCATCACGCTTTCCGGTACAGGCATTGCGGCGGGATTGACGTTGTCCGTGAATCCTACCAGCGTAAGTTTTGGGAACGTGAACGTAAGCGCCACAGCGTCGAAAAACGTTACGGTAACGAATACCGGCAACTCCAGCGTGGCGATTTCGAGCGTGACGCTAACGGGATCACAATTTACGTTGACGGGTGGATCTGCAGTAACCCTGACGCCGTCTCAGAGCATTACGTTGACGGTGCAATTCGGGCCTACGGTCGCCGGGGCGGCATCGGGCACGCTCACCATCGTGAGCAACGCCACCGGTTCGCCGGCAACGATCGCGGTAACCGGCAGCGGCGTAGCCGCGCCAGTGCAGCACACCGTTGCGCTGTCCTGGAACGCCAGCAATTTGGCCGTGGGATACAACGTGTACCGCAGCGTGACCAGCGGCGCGGGGTATTCGAAAATAAATTCCTCGCTGGACAGCGGACTAAGCTATAGCGACACTACAGTTCAGAACGGCCAGAGTTACTTCTATGTGACGACGGCCGTGGACGGCGCGGGGAACGAGAGCGCTTTCTCGGTGGAAGTGTCGGCGAACATTCCCTGATTTGCGGAATGAAGGGCTGAAGGCGAACTGAAGATTAATCCAGCATGCGACGAATCAGTTGAGCTTGCCCTCCTGCCGTAACTCCTCGAGGTAATCGGCAAGCGCTGCGTGCCAGTGGCGAACCTGAATCCCCAGGACGTGCAGGGCGGCGGGCGACAACACCGAGTACGCGGGCCTCTTTGCGGCACGCGCTGCTTGCACGGTGTCGATCGGCTTCACGGGAATGGCGCTCTTCCCGGCCTGGCGCAAAATCTCCGACGCGAACTCAAACCAGGAACAGGTGCCCTCATTCGTGACGCTCACGAAACCGCGCGCGTCGGCATGAACCAGGCTGCAAATCGCTGCCGCCAGGTCGCGGGTGTAGGTCGGCGAACCGACCTGGTCGGATACAACCGACAGTTCCGGACGAGTTTCAGCCGCTCGCAGAATCTTTTCGGGAAAACTGGAGCCGTGGGCGCCGAATAACCAGGAGGTGCGTACGATGCACCATTCCTTCAGATTATCCTGAACGGCTCGCTCGCCACGCGCTTTCGATTCGCCATAGACATTGATAGGAGCGACCGCATCTCCGGGCTCATAGGGACGAGTGCCACAGCCATCAAAGACATAATCGGTGCTGACATAGAGCAACTTGCCGCCGTACTTGCCGACCAACTTGGCGACGTTTTCCGTGCCGCGGGCGTTGACAGCGAAAGCCGCATCAGGGTCGCGTTCGCAGCCGTCGACGTCGGTATAGGCAGCGGTCAGCAGCACCCAATCAGGGCGCGTACCGGTGAGCAGGCGCTCCACTTCGTCGTAGTTGCGGATGTCGGCGTCCCGGGAAGTGGCGGGTATCAGCTCGTCGTCTTTCCATTCCCGGACGAGGTCCTTCCCCAGCATTCCATTGGCACCGATAAGCAGTACACGCATCAGGGCTACTTAAATTGCGTTTCCCAGTCGTAGCCGATGTGGGGATCGTTGTAAGCCAGGCGCAGCTCGTCGGCTGGATTGTAGTGGCGGTCGGTAAAATACAGAAGATTGATGGGTTCAATTCCTAGAGCTTTATATCCGTGGCCCACGCCCGGGGGAATCAGGATTTCCCACGGTCGAAAGCGGCCAACGTACAGGGTATTGATCAAGCCGAAAGTTTTCGACTGGCGGCGCAAATCGCAAAGAAAAATCTGGAGCATGCCCGACACCGGCGCCCACAAGTCGGTCTGTTCGGAATGGTAGTGAATCGCTTTGATGGTTCCAGGATAGGTGAGGGTAAAAGAAACTTGAATGTTTCGGGTGCCGTCGGGAACCATACCAGAGGCCAGGCCCTTGCCGAGGCGAGCGAGTTCGGTGAAGAAACCGCGGTCATCGGGATGAATCTGCAGAGGCTCGATGCGCACGCCTTCGATGAGATCTGCGGAGTCGGGTTTGGCGATGACTTTGCCGAGGGTCTTATCGGAGCGGCAACGAATGGCCATCTCGATGCCATTCCTGGTTCCGAGGGAGACAATTTCTTCTCCCGCTTGCTGAGTAGTCGATACATCCACCGGCATGAACAAGTCTCCTCGTGGGTCTAACGGTTGGCTGAGACCGTGAACATGGAATCAGCTGCCAGAAATTTGTCCCAACGCGCTGCGCGCCTGATCGGCGATCTGCGCTTTGGGATTTAAAGAGATAATTTTCTCAAATTGAGCGCGAGCGCGGACCTTGTCGTTCAGATTTTTATAGGCCACGCCGAGGTGATAGTGGTAGGTGGCGTTGTCCGAGGCCTTGCTGACCGCCTCTTCGAGGAGCGGCGCTGCCACCGAATAGGCGCCATTCTGACAATAAGCCCAGCCCAAGGTGTCGGCGGTGTTAGGAGAAGTGGGCAATCCGCGACGAGCCGTTTGCGCCCAGTTCAGCGCCAGATTCACGCTGCCGCCGTGCTCCAGCAAGAGATACGCAAGGTTGTTGGCCGCCAGCGCATTATCCGGCTGGCTCGAGAGTACTTTCTGATAGGTGGTTTGGGCCAGCTGCCAGTTTCCGGAAGATTCGTACAGGCTGCCTAAGGCCACCTGTAGCGACAGATTATTGGGGGCAAGCTCGATGGCGTGCTGAAATGTGAGCATCGCCTGATCACGGGCGCCACGACCGGATTGCAGTTCGGCAAGCAAGATCACCGCGGTTACATTTTGTTTGTCGAGTTGAGTGGCTCGCTCAAGTGCCTGTTCCGCGTCGGAAGGTCGCTTAGCTTGAAGAAAGGCCCGGCCTTGAAGCAGGTATAGCGGGGCGTTGTTGGGGTTTTTCTCGATTGCGGATTTCAACAATTGCAAAGCATCGGCAGGTTTGTTCTTGCGGAAATCCACGTCCACCAGCCCCTGAAGCGCTTCGATGGAATCGGGTTCGTGGCTCAGACCCTGGCGGTATAACGCTTCAGCTTCGTTCAACCGGTTTTGCGCGATGCGAAGCTGGCCAAGTTTTACATAGCCCAAAGCATTGTTCGGAGCGAGGGCTATAATTTGATTGAGATCGGCTTCCGCACTCCGTGCGTCCTTCTGATTCATGTGGGCCGTGGCATCGAAGAGATATCCCTCTGGAGACCGCGGGGCAATTTGCTTCAATTTGACCGCAACGTTGTGCAGGCCGTCCCAATCGCCTCGCTGAATAGCGCTTTCTCCCAGAGCCCGCCAGGCCTCGGACAGCGCCGGACTGAGACGAACGGCTTCGCGCAATTCTTTATCGGACTGCTGGCCTTTTCCCTGTTTTTGCAACGCCAGGCCCATTTGATAGTGTGCGAAGGCGTTCTCGGAAGACGCGCGCAGGGCCTTTTGCAAGGTTTGCACGCTATCGTCTACTTTGCCTTGCTGCAGCTGGATTTCGCCTTTCAGGACCAACCCTTCGGCATCCTGCGGAGCTTTCTTCAGAAGGTCGTCGCTCATCGATGCGGCTTCATCGATGCGATGATTCAGTACCAGTAATTGAATGTGCGTTTTGAGGACCTGCAAGTCTTTGGGATGTTGCGCAGAGAGAGCAGAAAATTCCGCCGTGGCTTTGGCGTTGTCGCCCCGGCCGAGGTAATAGTCGCCTAGCATGCGATACGCGGTCGGGTCGTTGGGCAATTGTTGCTTGGCATCGGACAGAATTTTTTCGGCCAAGGAATCCTGGCCCTGATTCATGTACACAGTGGCCAACGCCGCTCGCGGAATTGGATTATTGGGAGCGCGCGTGATGGCCGCCTGAAATTGATCGGCGGCCGCGGGCCAACGATGCTGTTGTTCGTAAAAGTTTCCAAGGGCCATGAACGACGCGATATCGGCAGAGTCGAGCGATACAGCCTTCTTGAAACTCTCTTCGGCTTCGGCGGATTGGCCTGCGGCGACCTGTAGACCCCCGAGATGAACGAAGGCGCGAGACTGATTCGGTGACATTTGTGTGGCGTCGCGTGCTTCCTGGAGCGCGGTTTTCGAATCGCCGAGAGCCGCGTCCGCGGTGGAGAGCACCATCTGGGCGTCGACGTTTTTCGGGTCACTGCGAAGGATCAGTAATGCCCGGTCTTTGGCGTCTTGAGGCTTCCCGCCACGCAAGGTTAACTCGGCAAGCTGCACTTGGGCGGGCCAGTTATCAGGTTGGAGTTCCACTGCGCGGGAAAGTTCCGCAAATGCGGCGGTCCAACTACCCAGCTTTAGCTGGCATTGCGCAAGCTTGTAGTGCGCCTGCGCATCATGGGTGTCGATCTGCAGTGCCTGTCCGTAATAAATCATGGCCTCGGGGTACTTGCCTTGCGCAAATTCCCGATTTCCGCGGTCCATGGCTTTCTGTTTGCGAGCGGCAGGGTTTGAATTGCACGAAATTAGAAATGTCGCGAGGGGCAGAAAGAAAACCAGAGTAAGCGCGAGACGTCTGAAAAACGTCATAAGGGGAGGTGACCTTGGCCCCAAGTCGGGGATCTCATAGTGAAATTTAGCCCCTCCGTATAGCAAAGAGAAGGGCAAAATAGAGAGGTAGTTCTAAATTCTGGAATCAACCGGTTACAACGTGCGTAAGAGGCACTTGCCGAGAGACAAATCAGGAGATAATGTGGCAGAAGAGTTCCACTCTTGGTTTGGGCCAGAGGCCTACGGATCTTGTACCGATGGGTGCCGGTGAAGCTAAATCTATGATATAATTGGCGTTAGCCTAAACATCGCGAGGGGACCAAACCTCGAGGGTGCGAATAGGGTGGCAAGGCCCGTGCAATCATATTAATGCTGGGGCAGGGGCGATACGTCTCTGTGTCTCGATGGTTCTGCAGTTAATTTATCGACCAGAACGAGAATGAACGAGGTAGTCATATGCCGGTGAACGGTGAACTTGGCGTAGCGGATGCAAAACGAGTTCTGAGGCGCTATTGGTGGATTGTGGTGATGAGCGCAGTCGTGCTGGGGACGACTGGCTTGATCGCTGCCAAGGTACTACCCAAGCGCTATACATCGACGACCATGGTGCTAGTGGAACAGCCATCTGTCCCGTCGGATTACGTGAAGCCGGTGGTGACGGAAGATTTGAACCATCGTCTCGCCACGATGCAGGAACAAATCTTGAGCCGTACGCGCCTGGAACCGATTATCGAAAAGTTCAACCTGTATGCCGAAGACAAAGGGCGCATGCATATAGACGAACTTGTGGAAAAACTTCGCGGAGCGATCTCCATCAAACCGGTGGAGGCCATGCAGGGCACGGGGCCGCATCAACTACCGGGTTTTTATATTTCCGCGACATTTGATAATCCCCTGCTGGCACAGCAGATCTGCACGGAAATCACCTCCATGTTCCTGGAGCAGAACGCGCGCCAGACGGAACAGCAGGCTACGCGAACAACAAATTTCCTGGGTGAGCAGCTGGCCGACGCAAAGGCCAAGCTGGATGAACAGGACGCGAAATTGGCGCAGTTCAAGCGTCAATATCTGGGTTCTCTTCCCGAAGAAGGGCCAGCCAATCTAGGCATGCTGGCGGGCATGAACTCCAACTGGACGCTAATACCCAGGCA
Organism: uncultured Acidobacteriota bacterium; assembly: GCA_963819625.1. Classification (GTDB taxonomy): domain Bacteria; phylum Acidobacteriota; class Terriglobia; order Acidiferrales; family UBA7541; genus Acidiferrum. The sequence continues at coordinate 126,915 of CAWFWY010000011.1, read as the reverse complement.
CTGAGCAGGGCGCAGCAGGACAAGACTTTCAACGAATCGCTGCTGGGCCAAGAGGAAGCCAACTGGAAAGCGCGGCAAACCGGCGGCCAGAATCCGGAGACCGCGGATCAACAACTGATCCTGCTGCAGGATCAACTGACGAATTTACTGGCGCGCTACACGCCCGATCATCCAGACGTCGTCAAGACGCAGAGCCAGATTGCGGAGCTGAAAAAGCGAATGGTTGAGCCAAGCAAAGCGCCAACGCAAGCCGCCACGGCAGCCGCAGCACATGAGCCGCCGCAAATACAACAATTGCGGGCCAAGTTGCGACAGGATGATTTGAACATCGCCGACCTGACACACCAGCAGGCGCAAATTCAGGCGCAGATACGCCAACTGCAGGGACGAGTGCAATCGACGCCCGATGGTCGAGCAGCAATACAAGGAAATGACACGCAACTACCAGACGGCCTCAGAGTTCTACCAGGAGCTCTTGAAGAAAAGCCAAAATTCGAACATGGCCACGAATCCTGGTCCACGAACAGGACAGCGAACAATTCAAAATTTATGATCCGCCAAGCCTTCCGAACCAGCCATCCTTTCCCAAGAAGACTTATTTTGTGGGCGGGGGTTTCGGCGGCGGCCTGGCAATTGGCCTTGGCATCTTGTTCCTGCTGGCCATGATGGACAAGACCATTCACACCGAGCGCGAAGTGGAGCTCTGCCTGAAGTTGCCGGTGTTGACAATGGTGCCGACCCTGGCGGTGGCTGGATTAAACGGTAATCGGGTAGTGACCGGCCACAAAGAGCAAATGTTCAGCGGAGTTTAGCGGAAACACACGAGGAAGCAATGAGCAGGATTCACGAAGCGCTTAAAAAAGCAGCCCAGGATAGAGCCGCGCAGACCCCAACGGCCGTAACCGCCGACTTGGTGGATGGCGCCGCGGAGATCAACCGGCATATCGAGCCGGTCGAAGGTCCGATACGCGCGGAAAGGCTGCGCCTCGAGGCTCCCGACCCACGCTTTAAGGACGAGCGTGCCCTGAGTTATGAGGAACTGGTTAAACGCTGCAGCCATCCAAAATGGACGCTGGACCCCCGTAACAGCGTTTTCGTCGGAGCGGACAGCGACAGAGTCGGCGCGGAGCGATTTCGAACGTTGCGCTCGCGTCTGTACCAGATTGCCGGCGCCCAACAATTGAAGAAACTTTTGATTACCAGCAGTATCCCCGCGGAGGGAAAGACATTTGTGGCCGCCAACCTGGCGCAATCCATCGTTCGCCAACCGGATCGTCGGGTGCTATTGATTGACGCGGATTTGCGCGCTTCGAGACTGCACCAGACGCTGGGCGCGCCGAGCGGACCGGGGCTGAGCGATTATTTGCGTGGCGAAGTAGACGAGTACGCGATCATTCAGAACGGACTGGAAGGCAATCTTTGTTTTATTCCAGGAGGCCAGCAGACAGCGAATCCCAGCGAGTTGTTGCTGCGCGATAAAATGAAAACGCTGCTGGACCGCATGGCCGAGATATTCGACTGGATCATCATCGATTCACCTCCGGCGCTGCCAGTCCACGACGCCAGCATGCTGGCCGATCAATGCGACGGGGTGTTGTTCGTGGTCCGGGCCGGCAGCACGGACTCCGAGATTGCCCAGCGGGTGGCATCGGAATTCCGGGACAAGAATTTGCTGGGAGTGGTCCTTAACCGCGTGGATTCAGCCGATACTTATAGCAGTTATTATTATTACGGTGGGGATGCAGAAGGCGCTGCGGCGCGGAAGTAATTTCGAGCTTCCTAAGATCACGCAAACAACTTTTTGGCGCTTACACCGCTTCTACGGGAACTTTGATCGAGCGGGAATCGGTTCGAGACTCGCCGCGTTGCAGTAACCACACCACGGGAACCAGAAGCAGCAATCCAATCATAAAAAATACGACTCCGCCTTCGCGGTGGAGATTGCCATGGAGGAACCCGGGATCTACGTAGTTCGCCAGCAGCGTCAGCGTGACGATGCGGATTCCGTTCTTGATAATCATCACCACAATTCCGGCAAGCACTAAGACAGTTTGCCTCCAGAAGCTCTTCAAGAGGAAGTGGCCGGCCAAAATCGCCAGAACCAGGAGCGCGATGCTGGAGCGGATGCCGCTGCATTCACGGGCAACTTCAATGCTGAAGCGGGGAAGATGAAACACGAAACCCTCGCGAAGGACAGGCACGGGAGTCAGGCTGAAAAACAGAGCGGTGATTTCGGTGGAGCCTCTTTGCAGAAAATAAATGACCTTGCCAAGCAGCGCTTCCGGTAGAGGAATGAACAGAAACAAAAATAGCAGCGGAAATCGCGCGGTCTTTACCGCTTCCCACCCGAAGGCCAGAGCAAAACCGGCGATCCACAACAGCACCAGGCCGAGAGCGGCCAGGGAGTGGGATGCCAGCCTCCCAGGCAAACTCCACATGATTGAAAGTGATCCTAGAATTACGAGCGGGATGGAGAGGGCAACATCGGAAGAAAGATGGCTGAAAATTCGCCGGCGATCGAGGAACAGCAGCCATGCGGAAATAAATGGAATCAGCAGGATATGCGAGGCGTCGTCGTTTCCCAGGGAGTAGCTCAGCAGTGGAGCGACGACCCGCCAGGAAATGGCGACGCTAGCGGTCAGCCAGAAAAAAAACAGCAGCCATCGGCGGTAATTGTGGTTCATCTGCTGAATGTCTCGGAGCGCCGGACGTAGTGACGGTCATAGTAATTGCGATACTCGCCGGAGCGGGCGTGGTCGAGCCAATCGGCGTTGCTCGTGTACCAGTCAATGGTGCGGCGGATGCCCTCTTCGAACGGCACTATTGGAGACCATCCCAGTTCGCGTTGAAGTTTGGAGCTGTCCAATGCGTAGCGGCGGTCGTGGCCGGGGCGGTCTTTCACGTACTGCATCAAGGATTCAGGCTTTCCCAGATGCTTGAGTATGGCGCGTACAATTTTCAGGTTCGGCTGAGGAGTTCCGGCCGAGACGTTGTAGATCGAACCCGGCGCAGCTTTCTCCAATGCCAGGGCAATCGCGCGGCAGTAATCCTCGACGAATAACCAATCGCGTTCCTGCATGCCGTCGCCGTAAATCGGCAATGTTTTGTCTTCGCGCGCGTTGGCGATGATCAGGGGAATGAGCTTCTCCGGGAATTGGTAGGGGCCGTAGTTATTGGTGCAGCGTAGAACCACCGCCGGAAGGCCGTAGGTGTTGGCATAAGCGGAAACGAGATGATCCGCGGAGGCTTTGCTGGCGGCATAGGGGCTTCGCGGATCCAGAATTGTCTCCTCCGTGAAAGTGCCGCCGGCCGGTGCGCTGCCATAAACCTCATCGGTGCTGATCTGCACAAATTTGGACAGCTTGAACTGTTTTGCGGCATCCAGCAGGCATTGCACACCCAGGATGTTAGTGCGCAGGAAAGGCGAAGCGTCTTCAATGCTGCGATCGACGTGAGTTTCGGCGGCGAAATTAACCACCGCGTCGAGGTCTTCTTCAAATACCTTGTGGACGGCTTGCTTATCGGTGATGTCGCCGCGCACGAACTTGTACCTGGGATTGTCGGCGATGTCCGCGAGACTCTCCGGATTACCGGCATACGTGAGGGAATCGAAGTTAATGATGTCAACATCGCGACGTGCCAGGAGCAGTTGGCGCACGAAGTTCGAACCAATAAAGCCGGCCCCGCCGGTAACCAAGACTTTCACTTGTTCCTCCCGTTATGCCGTAGCGTTGTGTATCGCTGGTGTGTTGTGGAGCAAAAATGCGAAGCGACTTCTGCAGCCGCTTATTCAGAATCCCGGGTATGCCGCGGGGCAGGTCCACGTCCGGGAGTTTTATTTGCCCCGGTTGCCGCGACCAGGTTCGTGGCGTGCAGCAGAGATTCGAATGTGCCGGCATCTGTCCACCAGCCGTTGAGCACGCTGTGCGTCAAAGTTTGTTCTGCAAGGTACATATTATTCACGTCGGTAATTTCCAGCTCGTTTCGCCAGCTGACTTTGGTTTTGCCGATTTTGTCGAAGACGGTAGCGTCGTAGAAGTAAATGCCAGTGACCGCGAAGTTGGACTTGGGAGCTTTGGGTTTTTCTTCGATACCTAGAATCTTGCCATCCACGATTTCGGGGCAGCCGAAGCGCTCCGGATCTTCCACTTCTTTCAGAATAATGTGAGCGCCGTTAGACTGTTTTTCGAAAGCATCCTTCGAGCCGATGATGTTGTTTTCGATGATGTTGTCACCGAGCACCACGCAGATTTTTTCTCCCTCCACGAAGGGTTCCGCAAGGCGCAGCGCGTCGGCAATTCCGCCTTCGCCTTCCTGGTAGGTGTAGTGGATGCGATGCAGGTTGAAATCCTTGCCATTGGAAAGCAAGCGGAGAAAATCTCCGGAATTTTGACCGCCGGTGACGATAATGATGTCTCGAATACCGGCATCCACGAGAGTCTGGATGGGGTAAAAAATCATCGGTCGATCGTAAACCGGCAACAAATGCTTGTTGGTGACGCGGGTAAGGGGATATAGCCGGGAACCCTTTCCGCCTGCCAGGACTACACCTTTCATGAGTCGCTCCCAACCTCTCTATAAGAGTAATGAATGTTCGGCAGTTGCGCCGGGAATAATCGCCGGACGTTGTCCGGAATATGAGGCTGCGAAATGACGGCTAGGTTATTGGGAAGCCGGACTGGCCACGATGCCGTCGACCAGCTCAAGGTACTCGTGCTGTTTGCTGGTCCAATCATTCTTGTCGATGTACCGCGATGCTTCTTCGGCCTGCCGGCGCCGGCCTTCCGGATTGTGGATCAAATCGAGCAAACACCGCGCCAGATCTTCTTCATCCCCGGCCTGAAAAAAACGAACGATGGAATTGTCAAAATAATATTTGTCCACCATGGTGTCCGACACCACTACCGGTACTCCTACGGCCATGAATTCGAGGATCTTGGTACTGAACGCTTCATTTCCGAAATTGTCTTTTCGTTTGGGAATTACGCCAAGATCGGCAGTCCGAATTATTTTTGCCATTTCACGCAAGGCAATCGGTTTGTGAAAGAATACCCGGCCTTCAAGATTCAACCGTTGCACCAGGGCAAGGAGGTCTTGCTTCAAGGGGCCTTCGCCGTAAATGTGAAAATCGACATGGGGCACCTGGCTGCTTATTTTCCCGAACGCGCCGATGGCCACATCCAGCCCCTGGTGCCAATTGATGCTTCCGGGATAAAGGAGCGAGAAGCGTCCGTCTCCGGCCGGAGTTCCGTCGCCCTTGGTGAAGATGGATCTATCCGGCGAATTGAGAACCACGGTGCATTTGCCCGGCTCTATGGATCGGGATAAAAGACGTTCCTGCCATATGTGGTTGGCGACGATGACATGACGCGAGAAGCGTCCAGAAACTTTTTCCACACGCTGAAGAAAACGGAAGGCCAGCGAATCGGGGCGGGTGCCGAATTTGCTGTTATAAAATTCGGGAAGAATATCGTGAATATCCAGAACCACCGGAGTGCCTGAAATGCGCGGCAGCCAAGCCGCAAATACCAGGAAGTCGGGGACCGAGTGGACATGAATCAGGTCATATTTCTGGTGAAGATGCCTTGCCGATACGTGGTACATGGCTCGAAACAAAAACTGGCCAATGCGGCCAAGATAAGAAAATTTTCCCTTCTCGTTCACTTCTCGGCGCTGCAGACGGAAAACATGCACACCATCCAAAACCTCTTCACGCGGCAAGCGGTCCCGCCGAAGAGCCAAAACATCGACGTGATCGCCTCGCTTCACCAGAGTTTCTGCGTAACGCATCACGCGGTTATCGGTTTCGTAAAAGGAGTACGCGATCATACAAACCCGCATCGGTTTGTGTTGCGCAAGCCTCTCCGATCCCACTTCAAGAGGTTTCTGAGGCGCACGTTCTCTTGTGACTATGGGCATGGCGTATGGCCGGGTTTCAGAAATAAAAGCTTGGGCGAACTGTTTGAGCTGCGAGTAAACGAATTAGGCAAGCGTTGCACTCCATCGTCTTGCTGGGAAGGTCCGGTTCTGGGGACAGATTCCGGATCGCCTGTGCTAACCCGCGATTGAGGGGCGGCCTCGAAAGAGTACTTCAAACGCCCATCGGTCAAGTGAGCGTATGCGATGCGCGCGCGTTCACTTCCTTCTCCTTCGATGCGCCATCCCGGGCCGTCGGGTACCAGGCTGAGTTCAGAACGGGTTCTCCACCATTTGTTGATCTCGCCGGGAAGGGTGGTCCACACGAACAATTTCTCCCGCAGGTAAGCCAGATGCCCGAGCAAGCGCCGGTACGCATTATTCGATTTTTTATTGATGATGTAGTCGGGATGGACGATTACGTTGACGAGTCCGTGACCGGCAAGGATCATCCGGCATTGCTCTTCCCACAGGGTGGTGGAAAAGGAACCCAAAATGTGAAAAAGCGAATAATCCTGCGTGGCCGTAACCGGGATTTCCAATATCTTGCCGACGAAGTAGGGCATGATGGTGCAACACCCGCCCGTTTGAGCATCCAGATGACCGACATTGGGAACCGACATGTCATAGGAGAAATTAAAGGCGTCATACCAGCGTAAATTGCGGTAGAGGGCGCCGGAGCGGAAGCCTTCGGCGTCGAATTTCTTAACGTAGTTGTTTATCTTTTCCGCCTGGAGCAGGAATTCCTCGCGGTTCCTGAAAAGATTTCCGTCGTGGTAGAGATCGTGGACATTTACCTCAAAGCCGCGCCGGCGTATGTCGTCAAGGAACGCCTGGGTCACCTCATAGCGCTTTTCGGGCACGATCTGGAACGAGGACTTGACTCCGAATTCATCGTCCATGTCCATCAATTGCGAACAGAAATCCCTGCCCGTCTCGGTTTCCACGTCGTGAGTGACAACGGCCGCTGCAGGAGCGCCTTCCGGCCAAAACCAGATGAACGGCACGGGCGCACTGGCCCGCGATTTCAGCACCAGTTTCATCAGTTCCTCGAACAGGCGGTCTACGGAACGATCTACCGGCCAGTGAGGAAAGGGTGTGTGCGTGCCGCCTTGCAACCGGATGCGCTGCAAGATTCTTCGGAAGTGCACCGGAAACGCCGGCCTGCCCAGGTAGTACATCGCCCGGATAACCGCGTTGCCGCCAAAGTGTGTCTGGTCCGCGCGCATTTGCCCGGTATACCACTCGCACCGGAGGTTATTGACGACCTCGTCGGGGTCAAACGGAAGACTGATGTGCGCTTCTTTGACGGTTACCGCTGAACAGACATCGTCCAAGTGGATGCGATAGTTCGGGGACGGCGTACCCGTGGAGGGCCGCCCGTAGCAATCCACGCCTTCGCCAAGGCGAAAGTAGCCCGATTCCTTGTGCGGTGTTCCAGCCAGGTGGAACGGAGCCATGGAGTCGGGGCAACGAAAATGAGCTAGAAATGTTTCGTTCATGAAGCACTTAACATCATAACGCTGGTAATAACACTCGCTTTCCCGAAGTGCTTACTTTGAACCTGATTTGGGGCCAAGCAAAAGCGGAACAAGAATGGAACGGTGAATTCTTGAGCTTCAAGCGTGCAATTCGGGATCGACGATGGTTACGGCGATCCTGAAAATAAGCGCCTCTCAGCCCATGTGGGGGTATAAGAGATTTCCAGCCAGGCGCAACACACTCTGCGGGCAGTGCTCAAACACTTTCTTGCCGATGTTCATGAGTTTCGATGACCCCCGGTCCGAAGCTGCAGAGCGTGGGGGATAACGCAAATATGTCATTTGGCGCCGTTGGGTTCCCCATCTATCTTTAAATGTTACTAGTCCAGCGTTGGAGCATTCGGAGCGCCCAAAATCAAGTTCGACAAATCCTTGAGCTTTGGCGTCGCGGATCAGATCCCAGAAAAGAAACTGCATTCCACCAAGATTATGCGATTGGGCGTCAGAACAACCGTATTTGTAGACTATTTTTCGATTATGCGTCAGCGTCATGATCGCCGCGATCGCTCGCCCATCTTTCTTGGCCACGCGAATCTTGGCAGCTTCACCCAAACATCTGAGTACGTTCCGAAACCAAGATTCCGGATGCGGCGGCAGTTGCTGGCGCTGGCGAGTTACCACGTGCAGTTTGTAGAATTCTGACAGTAGTGTCTCCGAAGAACCTGTCTCCAGTGTCAGATGCTCGCGTTCCGCGCGCTGAATCTTGCGGCGAATCGAATCGCCATGCAATCTCTTGTGTAGCTCTTGGATATCGGGATTTAAGTCCAGTACATGAAGAAAGTACTGTTCGGCACTTTCCGTGGCTTCTGTGCTGTAGTCCAGGCTTTCTGGACGCAGCTCAATGTATTTCCACTGTTTTTCCTGGAGTTCGCTTTCCGGCTGACTCAGAAGACTGCGCAGTTCGTCAATGCTGTTAACAAGCGGTTCACAGTGATCAGAAAAAGGCAAGGACACCAGACGGTGTCCGGTGATCCAGCTTCGCACCTGGCAGAAAACGATGCTGTTCGTTAAAGGGTCGCCCGGCGCGCTGCTGGTGTAAGCCACGGGCTGATATCCGTAGGTCTTTTTAAGACTCGATAGCCAGCCGATGGAATGGAATACGTTAGCGTTCGGGTGTCCCAAGCTCAAGTCAATCCATCGAGCATCCTCGAGGGGATTTATGACATGAATTTTTGGAGTGTGGGGCATAGTCATATCAAAGACAGGGAACGAGTAAGCGGTCTTGCTGCCAGAAAGTTATTTTAAACTTGCAGCGCCAGGCGTTCTGCGCTTTGCGTGGAGCTCTTCTTGCCTACGATTTGGCGATACCTCTCCAGAAGTTTTACGCCGGCCACCGCCCACGTCAATTCATGCGATGTCCTCATAGACTCGCTCCTTAACCTTTCCAGGAAAGCGGGATTGCGATGAAGCATGGTTATGTGTTCCGTGAGGGTTTTCACATCGCCGACCCGGTGGACAAGGGCATTTTCCATGTTCGTGCAGATTGCTCCCGAAGCCTCCGACACCAGCAAGACGCATCCGCAACCGCGTGCTTCTGAAGTAACGAGCGCGCTACCCTCCTCGATACTCGGCAGGACCAGCGCATCGCTTTCCTGCATCAGTCTAGCGACGTCCCTTCGATGACCCAGCACCCGTACACTGGGATGAGCGAGCATGCTAGCAAGCTTCTCTTGGTAGCTCGGGAGAAAATCTCCAGCAATTACAAAAGTACCATCGGCCTGTGCAGATGAGTTGAGCCAAGCTTCGAGCGCATAGTGAAGGCCTTTCCTTGGAGCAACTCCGCCGACGAATAGCATCGTAAAGCCGCGCTGCTTTTCCCTGATATGTTTGTCGACATGGAAGGTTTTCTCATCATAGCCATACTGATGGCGGATCAGTTTCTCGGCCGGATATCCAGCATCCAGAAAAGTCTTCAGTACAAAATCGGAGGGACAGAGCAGAAAATCGGCCGCTTTATATTCCGCTTCCTCTCTCTCCAGAATATCTGCCTGGAACGAATGCTCATGGCCCGGCGGCATGGTAATTCCCAACCGTTCACACTCTAAACGAACAACTTCATAGGCGAACCGGGTGAATGCATTTGGCCTTTCTAAAACGGTCGGTATCCCCATGCGACGCGCCGTGTTAAGGGTGGCCAAGGCGCCCACCGGCCAGGTGTGCACTATATCGATCTGCCCAGCCAACTTCTCGAGCCGTTTTGACACAATGTAATCGTGAAGCCTTAAGGCCCGTATTCTTCCGAGAAGTTTGTAAGGGATGCGAAGCTTTCCCCTGGCCAGTGTGGGGCGGACCCGTACATGGCCTGAAAATGGCTTCTGAAGAACGCCAGGAAAAAGAGTGACATCGGCTCCGGCAGCCGCCAAACCATTCACCTGTTGCCAGGCAGTGTTGCAGATTCGGTCCGAGCCGATCTTGTGAGGAAAGCTGTACAGAACTCGAATCGGTTCGTTGGAACGATCCATTTCGTCACGCCATTCCCTGTAAATTTGATCAAACAAAGCAGCCTATATTAGGCTCGATGTCTTGGTTCAACCCCGTTGCAAAGGTTCGACTAAGAGCGAAGGGCTGATTGCAGAAGCAGCCATATTACCTGCTGGCCGGCCCACAAACGCCCGGTGCCAAAGTTCCAGCGACACTAGCGAGAGAACCTCTTTGGAATATCCACCCAGATCTTCTTCCTTCTTAAGAAGTTCTTCAACAAAAGGCCGCTTGAAATAACCACGAGACAATGTTTCCCGATCGAATAGCACTTCACGCACCCAATTTTTCAATTCAGTTCTTAACCACGATGTATATGGAACTGGGAAACCGGCTTTTTTTCGATCCAATATTTCCTGTGGCACCAGATCGCGGAGGGCTGCCTTGGCGATGTGCTTTACGTTAAGTCTTCGAACCTTGAAATTCTCCGGGAGTGTGGCGGCAAATTCCAGTAGCTTATGATCCAGCAAAGGAACACGCAGTTCGATCGAGTTAGCCATCGTCATCTTGTCAGCTTTTAACAACAAGTCATCAGGAAGTGACGTTTTGGTATCGATGTACAACATCCGGTTCAGGTCGCCTTCGGTCTTCACTTTTTCTAGGCATCTCGCGACCATGCCGATGGAAAAGGCGCCGTCTACAAAGGCCGCCAGATCCTGCGAATACAGCTCTGATTTGTGTTTATTGAAATAAGTACGCGGGCTTGAAACTCGACTGTAATAATAGGTTTCAAACGGAAGCTCAATCAACCCTGCATACTTCTCAATACGTCCTGAGTGTACGGCGCGATTCAAAAGGGAAAGGCCAGCGGACAAAGCGCCATTTAGTGGCTTGGTGATTTTCTTGAATCGCTCCAACCAAAGCATATTTCTGTAGTTAGGATACCCGGCGAACGCTTCATCGCCGCCTTCTCCGGAGATCAGGACCTTAACGAAGTCTTTCGCGAGCTTTGACACGTAGTAGAGAGCGATGGCTTGAGGTTCACAGACTGGCTCCTCCATGTGCCAGGCGAATTTTGGCAGGAAATCTGCAAATTCTTTTGAAGTTATGGTCATTTCATGATGGTCGGAGCCATAACGTTCCGCCGCGATGCGGGCGTAGGGCCGCTCGTCGATTATCCCCGGACTTGCAAACCCGAGCGTAAAACTGCTGGTGCGCAGATGGCTCTTTCCCACTGCGAGGCCCAGCATCGCCGTGGAATCTAAACCGCCGCTTAAGAGAAACCCCACCGGCACGTCGCTGATCATGTGCAGCTGTACCGATTCTTCCAGCAGGTTCAGGAGTTCTTTTTCTGTTTGTTTGAAGTCCTTGTCTTCCGGCGCAAACTTGAGATCCCAGTATTGTCTGATCCGCGTTTTTCCGGCTTTCACAGTCATGCAGCATCCGGGTGCCAATTTATAAATATTGGCGAGCAAAGTGTCCTCACCCGGCATGTAGTAAAAGGTTAAAAATCTATCGATCAGTTCTGGCCGCACTTGCGGGCTAACATCGGGATCAGCCAAAATCGCTTTGATTTCCGAACCAAAAACTATTTCTCGATCGGACAACCAGTAGTAAAGAGGTTTGATTCCTACGCGGTCTCTCGCTAAAAACAGAGTCTGATCACGTTCGCTCCAGATTGCGAAGCCAAACATCCCCCGCAGCTTCTCGACGCACCCTTCGCCAAACTCCTCGTAAAGATGAATTATTACCTCGGTGTCTGTTTGGGTCCGAAAGGTATGACCCTTTGAGACTAAATATTGCCGAAGCTCCTGGTAATTGTAGATTTCTCCGTTGAAAACGATCCAAACTGTACCGTCTTCGTTGGATATGGGTTGGTGGCCGGTATTGAGATCAATGATAGAAAGGCGTCGAAAGCCTAGCCCGACCGGGCCGGAGACATAGTAGCCTTCATCATCGGGCCCACGATGGTGAATGCTGTCCGCCATGCGCTTCAATAATTCAGGCGAGACACTCGCTTGAGGGTCAAAATTAAGTTTTCCGCAAATTCCGCACACGTCGCACCTGCTCCTGCCAATGAAGTTTAGCTATTAGCTTCTACCCGAGAGAAGCCTACAGCCCAAGCCAGTACCGCCCTCCACTTTTTGGACGCCATGTGTAGGGATTCTTTCTGAAACAGCCTATCGCCAACGGGCAATGCGACCGCTAACAGCAACAGCCGGCACACCGCGACGATTCCTATCGAAGCGCGATAAAGCAACTCATACGTTCTTCCTCGAGTCTTGCGGAAGTATGTGAGCATTGCGTTGTATTTCATGATGGTAGCCCATTGGCTGGCCTGCTGCCGCGAACTGCTTCGCCCCCCATGATGAATGATGGCTGTCTCTCCGACGTAGTAGTTGGTAAATCCTGCTTTGCGGACCTTGTAGTTAAGGTCCAGATCCTCTGCATACATGAAATAATCTTCACTGAACATCCCGACCTTTTCGAAAACTTCGTTCTTGAGCAGCATGCAAGCCCCGGAAATGACTTCCGCCTTAGTCAGTTTCACATCGCTGCAAAAGAGCGGTCCAATGTTCCACAAAGGAAACCGCGGCCAACGTAACAGCACGTATTCGGCGTCCACAACCTGGTTCAGAATATTTGGAAACTTCTGAATCGAAGTTAGCTGCACGGACCGGTCGGAATTTAAGAGTTTACATCCCACAATTCCTGCGTCTGGCAGTAGCTGAATGTGTTTCAGCATCACATCTAAGGAAGACTCGATCAGCAAAGTATCCGGGTTCAATAGCAGTACGTATCTTCCCGTAGAGACCTTGAAACCCAGGTTATTGGCGCGCGCGAATCCCAGGTTTTCACTACTCTTGATAATTGTTATCCCCGCAAATAACTCCTTTAGGCTCTCTACCCCCGTCTCTGGTGATGCATTATCGACGACGACTATTTCAAACGAGATGTCATGCGTGTGTTCGTACACGCTGGCGATGGACTTACGAAGATAATCCAACGAGTTCCAGTTTACGTAGACGATTGAGAGATCTGTCATGGAGGATAGAATGTCGTTCGGGATAAATCCCAAGTTAAGTCCGCGCACGACTAACCTATAGTAAACGGTCCAACATCACTTCCAGATCGTTTTCCGCCCGAATAGTTTGGCGAGTTGTTGTTGCTGCAAGTATTTAATTAACTGCGGATCGTCAACTTGGGGCATACCTTCTCGATAAGCGGAAAGATACCCGTAAAGTAAAGCCAACGACCCTAATATGTACGGCTTTTGGACGAGCCGGAAGACCGATTTTGCGATTAAGAACAGAGGATGGTAGCCGGACACGTAATCAGTTTTGCCATTCTTGATGATTCCGCCCCAGCGGCCGTAAGCCTCTCCGGTCCACCGGTGATGTCTCATCGGTAGATCCATGAAACTCAGGGTTGTCCATCCACGCATGTTCGCCTTTACGTCATCCAACGTGTCCGAGCCAGGACCCACCCACAAGCCGTCCAGCGCCTTCCAGCAGGCCTTCCGGTAAATCTTGGTTCCTCCACGAACGTGAAAAAGCGGATGGCGTTCCAGGATCTTTATTCCTCGATCAATTCCGAACAGGACTCCGCCGCCAATGCCGAGTTTTGGATCTTCAACGAATTTATTGAGTGCTTGTTCGAAATAGGTCGGCTCGAACGATAAATCCCCATCGAGCTTACACAGAAATTCCCAGTCCTGAAAAACCAGTTGGTGGTAGCCAGCGTAGAATGCATCGATGATACCCGCGCCCCATTTTCGATAACCGCGATCTTCGCGGTGCACGGCACGAATCCAGGGATACTTCCGGGTGGCCGCCTCAATAATGTCCGCGGTTCGGTCTGTCGATCCGTCGTTTACAATCACCCATTCCGCTGGCCGAATCGTCTGGGCAGCCATGCTCTCAATCGTGAATGGTAGATAGGCTTCTTCGTCACGAACGGGAGTTACTACTACGTATTTTATGTCTTTGGTTTCCATCGAAGTTTGCCGTCTGGTTAAACCGAAGCTAGTCTCGGGGCGTTTATTTCATCCCGCTTAAATGATTCCGGCGCAGCAGCGCTGACGACCGGTTCGGTTGCAGCAGTCCGGGCAGATAACTTGAGAATAGCAGCGCAAGTGATTTCGCGGCCGATTGTGGGGATGAACAATTGTCCAACGAGCGCCTGAGCTGCCGCCGCGCCTCGGCGGTCCTTCCCGCGCTCATAAGAAGCTTGCTATAGAGTCTCCTGTGAGATGCGAATGCTTTCCAAAAAGCTGGTTTTAGATTCAATGCGGATTGCATTTCATACCTGGATTGCAAGAGCTCAAAGGCATTGACCCTGGCTCCTATACACATCAGCCGGTCGCTCGAGAGCGACTCATTGGTCATTCGATAAGCGACCAGTGGCGATGGGGAATAGACCACCGAACCAAATAGTGGAAGCAGGTTAAACAGATAGGAGTCTTCCGCTCCGTTTGCTTGAAAAGGCTCGACACCCAGCTGCCGGAGAACTTGCCTCGGAATGCAGCAATAACTCATAGAACTGAAAGGGCCTGGAGCCTGGTTATAGCGCTGGAGGAATTCCAATGGCGTCAACGACTCGGATCCCAAATCATCAGCGGAAGGATCTGTTTCCCACCGCCAGTTTCCGTACCCATGAAAATTTACATGGCCAAAAAAAGAAGCGACTGCGGCCGGATATTTTTGAAACAAGCGCAACTGAAATTCCAGGTACCGGGAATGCCAGACATCATCCGCGTCGAGAAACGCAAACAATTCATTCCTGGCGCGACTGCAGAGAAGATTGCGAGCCGCTGCGGCGCCGTCGTGATGCCCGGTGAGCAAAGTCACCCGCGCGCCGAAGCTCGCCACAATAGAAGCGGTATTGTCGGTACTTCCATCGTCAAGAACTAGTATTTCTTCGGGCAAGGCAGATTGGCAAAACACTGAATCCAGTGTCTCTTTAATCGTGTTGCCCGCGTTGTACGCCGGAATGATTACGCTAATGTTCATAGAAGATCGTTGAAGCACTATGGCTGTTCCCCGGACTGCTTGACCGCCACAAAATCGCGGCGGCCATCTGATTTATCGCAGGACGCTCTTTTGGCTTGAATGCGAAACTGATGGCATGGAGATAGCTTTTCGCGGGATCAATAAGGGTGCTTCTGATTCGGGCACAGTAACTGCCTGGGCCGCAAGTATGGGCGCCGTCGCTGCGGTAATGCTCGCTAGCAACGCAAACCAGGCGATCTTGGTGTGATCGAAATAGCTGACTCCAAAATATCCCACCGTATGTGCAAATAGTGCGGATCCCAGGCACCACATAAGCCATTCCTGACTTCGATCGCTCTCCACTGCTTTCCGCGCTTTGCCAAGCCTCCCAAAACTCCTTGTAATCACCAAAATGAAACAGACGACCGTCAGGAGGCCGCCACTTTCCGCCTCGGCGACAAACTGGTTACTGAGGTCCCACATATCCCAGCCCCAAGTTCCCGCAGCGTTAGTTCCAATCAGCCACCAGTCGGCAAAATGTCTGATACATTGATCGATGAGCATGGCCCGGTGATAGCCTGAATTTCCAGCTATCACATCCACGCGAGCGATCAAGAACCATACTGGTGACTTCATCACCAGATGCAGACCTATCAGCGCAGCAGCCAATCCCCATCGAAACTTGCGCATGCCTTTGCGAAACGGCCAAAAACAGATCGCCGCGAAGCCCGCTAAATAAGCCAGTAGCGGCGTGCTGGACGCGCATGTCAACATCATCGTCGTTGAGCCCAAGAAGCCCATTACCGCCACCGTTTTGGATTTTCCGCCTTGCCATAACCAGATAAACAAAGGGACGAGTGTGGTAGCGAAGACTCCCGCCAAAATTGGATGGGCAAAAGCGCCCTGCGCTCTTACGGACCCTTCCCGCACCTCTGGCTGAATCGAGATCCCCCCCAGATATCCAAAAATATTTTGTCCACGGAATTTCTCGATAAGCATGGTCAACGACAACACCACCGTGATGCTCGCAAACACTTTTATGACACGAATAATGTCGGCCTCATCCTGGATTAAGAAACGCATGACCAGATATCCGCCAAGGGATTCCCATATAAAGCTGACTTGGTTAATGATCGCGCCCGACTCGCTGCCGTTGAGAAGGATGAAAGCCAAGGCCCTGGAAACCGCCCAAATTGTGAAAACCGTATCGACGGGATTCCATCCGCCTACAAGTGGTTTTTGCCTGGAAAGCGCGGACACTACAAATCGGAAGAACGCCGCAAATATTAGAATTCGCAGAACAAACAGGTGCACGCCGGCGATATAAATCTGCTGCCCCACAGATCCTAAAAACGTCAGAAGTAAAAAAGGGATGACAGCGTACTTACGGGGCAAGACCAAGATCAAAATGATCGCGACTATCATCGCGATCAGCACCAGGGGGTGCAGCAAGGTTACATTCGTGCCCCCGCCAAAAATCGGTTTATCCACGTTCCTTACCCCGGTAATTAGTTATCAAGCTGTCTCGCGATCGCGCTTGCTATCTTTCCGCTGCTTAATGAGACGATTCTGCGTTTGGAACTCTTACTTTGGCCTATGCAATCCTGTGTCCGGCCGGGCGCCCGACCGTCCGCGCCACACTCATTTTCCTTGCAGCACTCCCGGTTCTTTCTTTCTGAAAACTGCGTGGATCGTCTCCCCATCCCCGGCCATCGACGCAAGACCCGTCAGCAACGGCAGCACGGTTAACCTGAAAGCTTTTCGGGCCACTCTGAAAGGAATGCCCGGCAGCGAGGCTCTCGCCATCGGGGTTCGGTTTATTCCCAATTTTCCGGCCAATTCATCAAGAATGTAATGAGAGCTTGCTTCAACAAACAATTGCCTGTCCGTAGTTAAAGAAACAACCTCGAGATCGACCGCATTAGCGAGGTTTCTCAAAGACACCGGCGAAAAATGGAAAAGGTGACGCGGCAATTCCAGCGCATACCAATAGGAACCAAAAATGCGCTCACCAGCGGAGTCGATGTTGGGCATAAAGGTGAGGAAAATGCCGCCCGGCTTGAGCCATTTCTGAACCTTCTCCAATACCTTGCCCGGATGGTAAAGATGTTCGAACACATGAAAACAGGTTATCGCATCAAACATTCCAGACGGATACGGCGCATCAAGAACGTCTCCCACATAAACTTGGGCGCCGGTCCTCTGCCGCGCCTTGGCCGCCACGCTGTCCGAGATTTCTATCCCATATAATTCCCACGGTGGACTCTTTATGGCGGCGAGAAATCCTCCGGAACTGCATCCCAAATCGAGAAGCGCACCGCCAGACTTGTATTGCAATAGGAGCTTCCGCGGATCACGCCAACGCTCCTCAATTGCCGAGTCCCCAATAGCGGCGATCAGCCGATCATAATCGGCTCCGTAATGCTCAGCCATTTGATCGGGCGGTGGTGGATCATCCAACCAGACCACCGAGCACGAACTGCAACGTACCATCTGGTACAACTGCTTCCTCCCGTGGAACCTGTCCGGTGCCTGTAACCACTGGTGGGTATCGTGGTGGCCACATAGGGGACACTCACGGGCAGCGGAAGCACTCTCTTCAACGGTTTTCGTATGCATTCGTGGTCCTGGGAGCCTCGTCCTCCAGCAACTCGGGATTCGTGCGAATCCACGTTTGTAGCGTAGCGTCGTATCTCTTGATGAGCCTGGCCGGGTTTCCGGCGATCACGCTGCAAGGAGGAAAGCTCTTGGTGACCACGGAATTCGCGCCGACGACACTATTTTGCCCCAACACCAATTCACCCTTTCCACAAAAGATGACGCTCCCATAACCGAGCCAGCAATTTCGGCCGATGATGATTCGACCTCCTTCGGTCACCCCCTGTGCATGAATCGGAACCTCGGGGTTTGAGAACTCATGGTTGTGATCCATGATCAATACTGATGGCGCAAGCAACACATCGTCTTCGAGCGCAATATAATTTCGGGCGGAAATCGTCGATCTCCTTCCAATCTTGCAGCCGCGGCCCAAAATAAGCTTCGGTTCAGGGCCTTTCGAGCCCGGCGCTATGTTTATCCATATATCCCGCGCGAGAAAGACCTCGTCGAACATATAAATATACTGTGCTGTGGCTCGAGCTATTTCGCACGAAGGATGGATGGAGATGCCTTGGCCAAAGCCTGCAAAAGGGTACGTCCTTCGAAGCCATGCCGTATTGAGTTTCGTTCTAATTCGTGAAAAAAGAACTAGAGGATCATCAAATGCTGGCCGCTGCTGTGTCTGGTTATCCATCGTGCTAATCACTGGTATCCGGTGAAATCGTGTCTCTTGCTTTGCGTAGACGAAGGAAAAAACTTCCGAACAATGCTTTTCCTTCGGCAGCGGTGACGGAATTGGTTAGTAGTAGTGACGGCCATACCATAATCAAACAAGTTAGCGATACCTCGGCTACCCGGATGGTGGCCAGAGTGCGTCCCCCTTGGCTCGTTGGCAGCGGCACATGTGAGGCGATAATCCCCGCTCCCAGAATTACGGCCGCGGCGGTGGTTAGCCTGAATAAATCGGGAAGCAGCGATTTAATCCTAAAAACCTCAAATGTCTCCGTAAGAGCAAACAACATGAAGATCATCCCGGACAATTCTGCAATAGCCAAGCCCGTCAGAACGCCATAGAAACCCAATTTAGGCGCGAAAAGAGCAACTACCAAGATGATCAATATCCTCAAGACTTGGCGGATATTGTCCATTACCGCCTTCCCTGAAACTCTGTACAGCACCAGTGAAAGCAACGAGAACGATCTAAAAAACATGGTGAAACCTATCAGCCAAAATGCTATTCGGAATGCCGGGCCGGATTGGCCAATCCAGGCATAGGTAATATCCCCCCCGAATACTCCCATAAAGCCCAACGGGAATAGCGACAATGCCAAAGTGACTTTAAAGGCCTTGATCAGCAAACGCTCCATGCGCTCCTGCGAACCCGACGCATAAACCATGGCTCCCCCTGACAGTATCGGCGACAGAAATGCGTCCTGAAGCATCATGGCGGAGCCAACCACTCGAATAACTACCGCATAGACTCCCGCAGAGTTGGCGCCGAACGTTCGGAGTATGGCAAACGGAACGATGGCGCCATATAGAATCTCCAAAACGTTTACCAGCTGATAGCTTCCTGCGAATCGAAACAATTCGTAAAGAACGTCCTTGGTAACGAAGCGGGGACCTACCCGGACTTCGGGCAGCACGCGCCGTGAAGCGATATAGCAACAAGTCAGATACAGTAGCTCAGACGTACTCATGATCGCGGACATAGCAAAGAGCCCGTAGCCAAGACGCATGACGATGATTACGGCCGCCGCTTCCCCAACACTGAGGACCGTAACGAATTTTCTAACCAGGTCGATGCGATGTCCGCCCATGACAATAGATTCATAAGCCGCTCCAACATTCGACATCCCCATAATTAACGCGAGCAATGAGATGGAGCCCGCGGCTGATCTTAGGAATTCCGGCGGAACGCCGGCAGCATGGGCGATCTGGCGAGAGAAGATTCCAACCGGAATCAGTCCAACTACAGACAGCACGACCATCACCGCGCAACCTGTACTAAGCAACTTATTCGCGGTTTCGTAATCGCCGCTTCCGGTGGCCTCGGCGACATATTTTTGAAAGGCTGACTTTATGCCGACGCTACCAAAACGCATGTAGGTCGAGGTCATCATGATGATATTCCAGATCCCATATCCGCCGAGTCCCAGGTGATGAATCACAATAGGCACTGTAACCAGACGTGTGCCGACCTGGGTAACGTTAGCTACGACCCCCAGAAAGGTGTTCTTCCCGATCGTCGCAGCCAGATTTTGGCTTGTGGATTTGGAGTAAGTGGCTGTCCCAGCTGTCATATCGAGTGCGCCGATGTGCGCGGTCAACAAAGTCTAACGCTGAATTCACATTGAAGAACGGCGAGCCCGGGCGATCTCGCGAGAGGGATTATTGAGATGCAACCCTAGTTATTACGAATTGAGGAATTGCAAGTGAAAGCAGAAGATGCGGCTGCCGCTACTCGACTATGGCAGTGAGGCCCGCCGGAGGGCTTGGCAAGGTCGTCGATGTGCCGCCGGACGAGTATGCGCCGATGTCCCAAGCTCCCGTTATGGGCCGCGCACTCGGTGTTCTTAAGCTCCCTTTAGAAGTATCGCTGGCAAGCGCAGCTAGATTGCCTGAGGCTATATTTATGATATTTATACCGTGGGCGAGAACCGGCGAATTTGCTTGTGGTGAACCGTCCGCATTGAGTAAGGGACTGCTGTTCTGCACAGCGTTAGCATCACAATGGCACGCAGATTTCCAGTTCGCAAAACTGCCTGTGAACGAGCCGTTCCAGACAAAGCAGTTGTGCCCATTCTGACAGGAATTCCCGTAGAAGTTCTGGTCTACATTGGCGCCATTGAAGTTTGTGAAGCTTCCAAATTGCACCGGATTTCCGCAGTTACTCGATACGTTGTTCTTGAACGTGAGGTTACTGACCGAACCTATGTTGAAGCAGGCGGTGTTGTCGGTATCGTTGGGGCCGATGATCGTGTTGTTATACACCTGTGTTGTGCCACCGTCTCCGGAAAATATCCCAAACCAGCCATTGGCATTCACAACCGATCCTGGCGGAACGACCGCAACGTTATTCCAGTAGTCAGCATTCGACATGTGCGCCGGTGAGCCTGTTCCCCCCTCGATAAAGATGAACCCCGTGGGATTTGCCCCCCAATTTCCGTAGAAGTAATTGTTGTATACGTGGAAGCCATTAATCGAACTGCCCGACGTACCAAAAGCATGAATCCCGTCGTGATGGCATCCTCCGCCGCAATCCCAATTGGCGCTGTCATGTACGTTGTTATCGTGAAAGGAGATATTCGTCGCCGAGTTCGCCGCACCCGCCGCAATTGCCCAGGCGTGATCGAAGTTACGAATTTCGTTGCCATAAATTTGAATATTCGCATCACCATTGCCGTAAAATTCTCGCAAGCACCAGCCACAGTCAGACATTGTGTTGTCGGCGATCGTCCAATTGGAGCCGCCCACTTGGATCGCGTTGCTTTGGCTTTGGTCAAAAGGCATCGAGGACCCTTGTACATGAACGAACATGTTCGCGATGGTCAGATTCCTGATCGTGCAGTTGTTGCAAGGGCCAGCGGCAATCCCCGCACTGGGCTGCTGACTGGCAAGCTTGTTGCCATCGGCGGTGTTCTCGACGACTCCGTTTGTCCCGCCATCAACGGTAATCCAGCTTTTATTGACCATGTTTATGGCGCCGCTCGACCATGACCAAAAAGGTGAGCTCAACCTCGCGCCAGCTTCGAAAAGAAGAGTGATGGGATGTCCTGCAGTGCCGTTGGCTTGGAAGGTAAACATATTCCCGTTGGCAGCCCCAGTGAACGTTCCGCAAAGATGGACAATAGTCCCCGGCCCGATCTGGGTTGCACTGCTTCCCCAATTTGCCGAGCTATTGAACCAGGAAGGCGATTGAGGGTTCGTCGTGCAGTTCCCTGTGCTATTTCCATTGGGAGTTATGTAGACGTTGCTCGCTTGCGCGGACGCATTCGCAGTGAACAGCCCAAAGATGGCTGCAAGGCTCAGGCTCAAAAACGCCAAGCGAGATGCAGTGCGGCAAATGAGTGCAAAATTATAAGCGTTTTTACGGCAATTCAAGTGTTTCACAAGTCCCTCTTCTGCGTGGAAGCGCATCCCCATAGTCAGGCTAACAGTGGCCCTTAGGGTCCACAACTGAACTCGGGGTCAATTAAGGGTCAGGGAGGGTGACCTGTACTCTGGACAATAATAGTTTAGCTAATTTGCCTGTAGAGCATCGGCTTCAATCCCGACTGTTTCGCAAGCCCCAACAGCGGTTTACTTCCAGCTTTCCGATCCGGCCATGCTGGCCCGTTGCATCAGGGACATATTGTGATGCGCGTACTTGTAGAGCCATTGCGGCCAGTGCAGCCAATCGTATCCACCTTCGAGCTTGGCGCGCAGCAAACTGGCATCGTCCCAGCTATTGACTGGGAGGCGCGGCAGATAAAAGTGATTATCACTTTTGGACGCGCGGCCAATAATGGTGGAGACACCGTTTTCGAAACCCTGGTTTTCCAGAATGCCCACTAGGAATTGCGTGAAGTTTTTGTTTTCTTCGGGGAACGCGAACGGGTAAGAAAAGGACTCTACTGGCGCGCCAATTTTTTGCTCGATGGTTTCCTTGGAGCATCCCACTTCATACTCGATCTGATCTGGACCTAGTGAACGCAAATCCGGATGCGTCACCGTGTGAGATCCAAATTGGATGCCGGCGGCATGCAATTCCTTAACTTCAGCCCAGGTCAGGTAGTCGACGCCCTCGATGCGCACCGACGAATCTTTGATACGGTCGGTGGCCAGAAAAATCGTAGCGGTGAAATCGCATTGACGCATGGCGTCGAAAGCATCGGTATAAAAATCGCGGTAGCCGTCATCGAAAGTGATCACCACGGCTTTCGACAGGTCTTGCCCCGCTTCCATGGCTGTCCACATCTGGGTCAGGTCCAGCGTGCGGTAGCCGTTTGAGCGCATCCAGCGCATTTGCCTTGCGAAAACTTGCGGCGAAGTGTTGATCTGATAGTAGGGGTGAGACTTTCCGAAAAGATTATCGGAAATGCTGTGGTACATCAGGATCGGCACACGCGCTGACGACACCGCGCCAATAACACGCGCAAGCGGGTGCGACAGATAGATGGAAGCTAAGCGATCGATTCTAGGCATGAAGAATTCGTGGAAGACATCGGGTCACGTGTTTTGCGCACGTGGGCTGCGACAACGATTTTGCGACGGGCTAAATCCAGCGCTTATCGAGCGGCGCCGACTTTAGAGTTTACGAATTCCATGACGCTGCTGGCCACGGAAGCAAGCTGATCTTTCTTGAGTTGCGGGAACATGGGCAAGGAGACAATCTCGGCAGCAACGCGCTCAGTAACCGGGAAGTCGCCTTTTTTGTAATTCAAGTGTTGATAGGCTTTTTGCAGATGCAGCGGAATCGGGTAATGAATGCCGGTTCCGATGCCTGCTTCGGCAAGGTGGGCTTGCAACGCTTCGCGATCAGAAACGCGCACCACATAGAGGTGATAAACGCCCTTTGTCCACGCCGCTTCGTGCGGAAGAATCATGGAGTCTTTCACATCGGCAAATAATTCGTGATAGCGATGAGCAAGTTCGCGGCGCGATTTGTTCCAGCCGGCTAAATGGCGCAATTTAACGGAAAGCCAGCCGGCCTGAATCGAATCCAGACGGCCGTTGTAGCCTTCGATGTCGTGGTAATACTTTTTCGCCTGGCCGTGGTCGCGGATCATCTTCATGCGCTTGGCCATCGCTTCGTCGTTCGTGGTGATGGCGCCGGCTTCGCCGCAAGCTCCCAGATTTTTGCCGGGATAAAAGCTGAAGGCCGCGGCAAGGCCCATCGAGCCGGCCTTTTTCCAGACGCCGTCTTTCTTTGAAAAATATTCCGCGCCGTGCGCCTGGCAGGCATCTTCGATGACCATCAGGTTGTACTTGGCGGCCAGCTCCATGATCGGATCCATGTCCGCGGTTTGCCCGTAGAGATGCACGGGAACGATCGCGGCGACGCGTTTACCGGTCTTGCGGTCCGTCGAGTTTCTTTGTCTTGCTGTCGAAATCGCACTCGGTTTCGAAGTATTCGCGCAGCTTTTCCGGATCCATCGTGTAAGTGGCTTCGTCGATGTCGACGAAGGCGATCTGCGCGCCGGCCTGCGAGATGGCTTCGGTGGTCGCGATAAAGGTATGAGGAACGGTGACGATAATGTCGCCCTGCTCGACGCCGGCAGCCATGAACGCGAAGCGCAACGCATCGGTTCCGCTGTTCACGCCGACGCAGTATTTGGCATCGCAGAATGCCGCGAATTCACGCTCGAAGTCCTCCACCATCGGTCCGCCGATGAAGCCGGCGGTACTGAAAGCCTTTTTGGCAACCGCGAGCAGTTCCGCTTCCAGTTCCTGATGGGGAGTGACCAGATCAAGAAACGGAATTTTGGTTGTCGATGTCATGGCTACTTTTTCTCCTCTGAGATGAACCGCAGAAACTTTGCCGGATTGCCGGCCACGATGGCGTTGTCGGGCACGTCTTTGGTCACCACGCTGCCCGCGCCGACGATGGCGTTCTCGCCGATCGTTGACATTGCTCAGAATCGTCGCAGCCCGAGCCGATGGATGCGCCCTTGCGCACCACGGTGCGTTTCGACTTTCCAGTCCGCTTCGGTCTGCAGTTCGCCGTCCGCGGTCGTAGACCGCGGATACGTATCGTTGATAAACGTCACGCTGTGGCCGATGAAAACGTTGTCTTCAATGTGCACGCCTTCGCAGATGAAGGTGTGGCTGGAAATCTTGCAGCGCCGCCCAATGCGCGCATTCTTCTGAATTTCCACGAATGCGCCGATTTTGGTTTCGTCGCCGACTTCACATCCATACATGTTGATGAACTTGGAGAGCTTGACGTCTTTCCCGAGCTTGACGTCGGGAGCGATGCACACGAACTCGTTCACAGGATTACCGCCTCGCCGCGGTTTCGCACGGAGCGGTCAGCAGCTTCCAGCATGCGAACCACCCGCAACCCGGCGACGCCGTCATTGAAAGGGCTCTTGTTGTCCTCGATGCATCTGCAGGAAGTAAGCCGTCTCCGCGCGCAGCGCTTCGATCTGTTCGACCTGCGGCGCCCACATGTCGCCCGAGCGGTAGCTGACCAGCAACTGGTGCAAGCCGTCGCCGGATTGGACATGCTGACACCTTTGTCGTAAACCTTGATTTTTTCGTCGGCCTCGAGATCGTTCCACACCAGCATTTTTTTCTCGCCGCCGATCAAGGTGGTGCGCACCTTTACGGGCGACAGCCAGTTCACGTTGATGTGCGCGATGATGTTGTCGCGGGAAGTAGACGGTCATGAACGCGACGTCTTCGATACCGTTCAGATGGCTTTCGCCGGTGGCCACCACCGCATCGGGTTTCTCTCCGATCAGGTGGTCCATGATCGACAAATCGTGCGGCGCCAGGTCCCAAATCACGTTGACGTCATGCTGGAACAGTCCCAGGTTCACGCGCATCGAATCGTAGTAATAAAGATCGCCGAGCGCGCCTTCGTCGATCAGTTGGCGGATTTTCTTGACCGCGCCGGTGAACAAAAAGGTGTGATCCACCATGATCTTCAGATTCTTGCGATCGGCCAGCTCGATCAATTCTTCCGCTTGGGCCACGCTGCAGGTGAACGGCTTTTCGACGAAGACATGCTTGCCATTCTCGAGCGCTTTCTTGGCCAGTTCGTAGTGTGTCCAGACCGGAGTGACCACGGCGATCAGATCGATTTTCGGCGAATTGAGGACTTCGTTCTCATCGGTGGTGAAAGCCATTCCCGGATGAGCCTTGCGCAGGCGCTCCTGCGTCTTGGGATTCTTATCGCAAACCAGAGTTACTTCGGAGGAATCGTGAGTATGAAAATTGCGGACAATGTTCGGACCCCAGTAACCGTAACCAATCACACCAATGCGGATCATACGTCTCCTTCTGGAATCTCAATCCCTCGGTGTAGGTGGCGAAGCGGGGATGGGGATGCGCTTGCCTGGGAGTGAAAGTGTCGAACCCCTGCGATTCCGTGGGACCAATAAAAGACTACTGCATGCAGCAGCAACTTGAGAGCGGATTCAGGGCGCTGGTTTCCTGTTGGAAACCGTTAACTATTAATGCGCGCCGTCGCCCGAAAAAACTGCTGACGGGGTTTGAATCAGGATCTTAATGTCCAGCCACAAGGACCATCCGCGCGCATACTTCAGGTCGAGACGCACCATATCGTCAAAGCGCGTGCGGCTGCGCCCTTCCACCTGCCAAAGTCCGGTGATGCCCGGCTTGATTTCCAGCACCCGGCGGCGATGCCAGAGATCGTAAGCGCGGAATTCGTAAGCGATTGGAGGTCGAGGACCAACCAGCGACATTTCACCGCGCAGCACATTGATGAACTGGGGCAATTCATCGAGACTGGTCTTCCGCAGGAATCGTCCGACGGCGGTGACCCGCGGGTCTTGTTGAATCTTGAACACCTGTTTGGCGCCATCCGTACCAGATTCGCCAACCTCGCCGGCGATAAACTGGTTCACGTAGTCCTGATGAATTTTGGCGTCGCAATTTGTATACATGGAGCGAAACTTCAAAAAGGTAAACGTCTGACCATACTGGCCGAGCCGCTCCTGACGGAACAAGACGGGTCCCTTGGACGAAAGTTTGATGGCTACTGCGATGGCGGCCAGTGCGGGAGAGAAAAACAACAGCGCGGCCGCACTGCCGAAAAGATCCATGGCTCGCTTGATGCCGAACGCCAATTTCTTGGAATCCTCTTTGCGAGAAATATCCGGATAGAGAGCCACGTTGGCCACGGAATTCGAATCGCTTTTCCCATGTTCTTCGGGGAAAAAATGAAACGACACCGAAATCTTGGAGCTCTTCTCTTTGCCGACCGAATGTTGAAAGGCGGCGCGAAGTTTTTCGAGCAGCCGCTCGTGAATAATCTTGGGAGGAGTCTCGCCCAGTTCGGTGCCAATTACTCCGATCAGGTTGTTTTCCAGGTACCAGCCCAGAATGTCAGTTTCCCTGGTGGAATTTGTGAGCGCGATGCCAATTTTTCCCAACGTACGATTCTTGTTGCCGTCGTCCAAAGCACGCTTGACGTCTACCAGCACGAGCACAAAACGCTTTTGGGCTCTTTCAGCCCGCCGGCGTTCCAGGTACAACATGGACACGAACGCGTCTTCGCTCAAGAGCGTCCGAGCTTCGTTTTCCATGCTCCTTACCGGAGCATTCTCTTTGCTTTGAAGCTTTGGTCCAACCGCTTCACTCTTCAGCGCTGTCTTTATTGAGCTCATCGTCCTTTTGTCCGTAAATCCCGATACCCGGCAATTCCAATAGTTTGGCTTAAGAACTCGCGCGTACAGCGTCCCTCGCGCGGTTGACTGCGACCGCCGCATGTTCCTGCCGCTGCGGCGCCAATGCGGAAACCCAACTAAGATCCACTTCCAGGGCCAAAGATCTTTGCAATAACGTCACCGACAAAACTACCCTGTGGTTCCCCTTAAAATTGACCAGAATCCCCTCTAGCCCACTCAGATGTCCGTAATTGACCCGAACTAGCTCGCCCGCCTTCAAATACGGCCAAGGCTGAGCCGGAACGCCGGAGCTAACCGCAACCTGCAGCGCTTCAATCTCTGCATCCGGGACAGGTATTGCCATCCGCCCGTTGCCTACCACCTGAACGACTCCTGCCGTGGTCATGATTTGCTGGCGCTGTTGATACTCGAAACGGCAGAACAGATATCCCGGGAACAAGGCCTGGTCGATCTCCTTCGTTCTATCTGACCACTTCCTCAAACTCTTGTAGGTGGGAAGGAAGCATTCGAATCCCCGGCCTTCAATTTGAGACGCGATCGACGGCTCTTTGCGACAATTGACCTGCAACGCGTACCAGCTCATCCCGACGACTTGTCGCTCCGAACTCGCATCGCATAAGCTCAAATCTTTATCTCCTAATCGATTAGAGGTGGGGTCGGATGGGCTACCGCCATAAAACCCCCATTTTGACCGGGTGTCTCGGTCTAAGAAAGGGCAATTAGTCTGCCACTACTACTAACACCGATGGGCTGGGAGTCGCCTCGAACTGAAAAGCTATGTCGCTAATTATAAAGCACTTAAATATTATCCAGGAATGACAGCTTGGTCGGCGCGCTTCTTCAGTCTGAATTCGCAAACCAAATGAGAAAACGACTGCCTTATTGTTGCAAACACCTTCCGAGTCATTGGTCAAATACACCTTCCTGAGTGAGTTTTAATATGGGGTAAATTATAGAGTAAAAAGGTGTTACTCAACCTCGATAAAGACATAATACCATTAGCTTTACGTGAGAATCCTAGATGAGACTGCCTAACTCTCAAGGCATTACTGTACTTTCGAGTTAGTTCTCACTAGCGAGCTCGTATTCTGCCTCCCAACCAGCTTCTTGAGCAGAGTGGATCTTACCTAAGAAATTATCACAGGCATACCTGACCTACCGAACAGGGAAATGGGACTGTCCTTTAATTGACCACTGACCAAGTTGTCCCTCCCTTGGCACAAAAGCTAATGTCCAAACATGGAACGTCGAGGAGTTTTGTCCGGATTGGGTGGAGTTGTACGTTTTCCATCAAGGGAATCCTGTCTTCTAATCCTAACGATCATCGTCTCGCTGGCAACTTGTTCGTGCGCGGCGGTAAGTCTCGGCTCGTCTGACACCCGAGAACCGAGCTCCCAGTCGAAGATTGTATTGATTCCAAACGCCGTCAATTTCAGCAACGTACCTTTAGGCGAGAAGAATTCTCAAACGGTAAAAATATCCAACGCCGACACCTACAGCATTCAAATAAAGAACATCCGCGTCGCTGGCGCGGGGCTTTCCATTAAGGGACTAACGTTTCCTTTCTTCTTGGCACCCCGGGCAAGCCGGACTTTCAATGTGGAGTTTGCTCCGAAGGCTACGGGGGCGATGAAGGGTACGCTCACCATCGATAGCAACTTGCCGGCTCCGGAGATTCTGAATGTGAAGGGCGTCGGAGCGCAGGCCGCCCCAAAGTTGCAAACCAGCCCGGCGTCTGTCAATTTCGGAAAACTGGGTGTCAAGAGAACCGCTGCTCAGACCGTCAAAATTTCCAATACCGGCAATTCCAAGATCACAATTAAGCAAACAGTCCTCAGCGGTTCGGGGTTTGCGATCTCCGGGCTACGTCCGGAAACCACACTCGAGCCTCTGCAGGAGGTTTCGCTGCTGGTAACGTTTCATCCGCTTTCAAAAGGAGTGGTAACCGGATCGCTGAAATTTATTACCAAGGAACTCAACGCACCGGTGGTGATGACAATGTCGGGCGACGGGGTTGATGCCGGCAGTACGCCATCGTCTTCGGGTCACGTGGTAACTCTCAGTTGGGACGCAAGTCCAAGTAAAAAAGTAAGTTATCAGGTTTACCGGGGCGAAACTTCAGGCGGGCCCTACACCCGGCTGACCGCCTCGGCGATCACTGCGCTGCAGTATTCAGACTCCAATGTGGAATCCGGAATCGAATATTTTTATGTTGCCACATCGGTGGACAAGCGTGGCACTGAAAGCCTTTATTCGCAGGAAATCGCGGTAAGAATTCCCAACCCTTAGTCTGAATTAGAGTCCGGCTTCGGCGCCGGAGCGATCGTCAACGTCCGCATTCCGAAAGGATAAGGATTCAAGCGGGCCCTCCGCGATAAGTGAAGCGATGTATTCCGGTGCCGGCTCGAAGGACCGCATATTCCATCGCTCGCTGTCGGCACTCCTTAACTTTTCTGGTGCGCCCGGCGACAATGAAACGTCAAAACTTTCCAAGGGAATCTGTAAACCGCCTCCGTGCGCTTTGACGTACGCCTCCTTGCGCGTCCAGCAAAGAAAGAAGGCGCTGGTACGTAGTTCGATTGGAAGCTCGCGCAACTCGCGCTGCTCGGCTGCCGAAAAATAACGCTCGGCTATTCCTTCGGTCGCAAACTCTGGCCGGATCTTTTCCGCGTCGATTCCCAGCTCACGGTTCATTGCCAAAGCGTACAACGCCAGGCCATACGAGTGGGTCAGATTGAAACGAAGGTTGGCGCCATCTACAAGCGAGAGCTTTCCGTACGGCCCGGTTCGAAATTCAAGACTGTGGGGCGGTCGCTGAAGATATCTGCCGAGAAGTTCGCGGAGCCTGCCACGCGCGACCAGGGAGTGCTCGCGATCATGCTGAAACACAAACCGGCTGGCACGAGCACGCTCGTCTTCGGACAAATATAAAGACAGGCGCTCTCTCTCCTGAGGTTCGACATCGAGCCACGCACGCCAGACATGTATTTCACTTTCAGGAAGCGAGACCTGGCGTGCCGGTCGGGACCAGTTTACCGATTGCATGGAAGGCGAGAATAGCACTGGAAGTGGAGACTTCGGCAAGCGAAACAATCTTCATCTAAATCCTGTATTATCAGCGACTAACCAGAACGGGCTCAGTCGCCACGGTCGGTTCCTTAACCTCATCTGTGACACTTCGGCGAAGGCGAGACGCGAATTCTTCCGCCAGGCGCACGACTCGCGGCTCAACCAATATGTTTTGCTGATGGCCTGGCAATTCGCAAATTTTCAAATTGCCTTTGACCACCGGCCGCCATCCCAGGCTGGAATCGGAAATCAAGCCCGGCAATTGTTTGCTGGCGCGAAACAAAAGCACATCGCCGTGATAGGGGCGCGGAACATAACTGTCAAAGGCCCGGTCATGCTCAATTCCCAGAATCTCCAATAGGTAGGCCATGGATTTTTGCTGGTGACCGTTTGACGCACCTTTGTCCATGGCAATTTGGGTTCTGGCCCGCATCACATCCCATGCTCTGCGGAGCCGGTCTCCAAAATATCCAGAGCCCCGGTGCGACAAATTTTCTCGCTCCAGATCGATTCTTTTCGTTGCGCGGTGCCACCAGCGGCTTGCTGCATTGCTGCCGGGGAGGAACGGCTGCGAGGCAGGGTGAGTTGTCTGGATCATGAACACCAGTCCAACCTTCTGTCCTTCAGATTGCAACTGCTGGGCAGCCTCGAGAGCGACCAGTCCGCCAAAACAAAAACCTCCCAGGAAGTACGGCCCTTCGGGTTGCAGACTTCGGATTTCCTGGAGATATGCCGAAGCTATCTGCTCCAAGGTTTGATCTTTTACGATGTTGCCATCCAAGCCTCGCGCTTGAAGAGCGAACACGGGCTGGTCTTTTCCAAGGTGGCTGGCCAGCGGATAGTACTCCAGCACGTTGCCGCCATGGCTATGGATCAGAAACAGAGGAGGTTTCGATCCTCCGGGCTGCACTGGAACCAAAGATGACCACGAAGGCTGCCAATTTTCTCTTCGCAATACCTCGGCGAGAGCTCCGACGGTCGGCGCCTGCAGCAGGGTAGCCAGCGGCAGCCGCCGGCCATAGATTTTCTCGATTTCGACGATGATGCGCACGGCCAGCAGGGAATGGCCGCCCAATTCGAAAAAGTTGTCATTCAAGCCGACGCGCTTCACCTTCAATATCTTGGACCAAAGTTGCGCGAGCACCTGCTCGATCGAATCCGTGGGAGCCAGGAACGATCCCTTGCCCTCAACGCTGTGCGCCTCTGGAGCGGGCAAGGCCTTCACGTCGACCTTTCCGTTGGCCGAAAGCGGCAGCTTATCCATGCGCACGAATGCCGCCGGCACCATATATTCAGGAATTTCTTTTTGCAGATACGCGCGAAGCTCGCTCACATCCAGCGTAGCGTTGCCTTGCGCCTCGTAGTAAGCCACCAGCACTTTTTCGCCCGGCGTATCTTCGCGGGCGGTCACCACACATTGCTTGACCGCGGGAAACTTTCCGAGTGCCGCGGCAATCTCGCCGAGTTCAATACGGAAGCCGCGAATCTTCACTTGATTATCGATGCGCCCCAGATATTGGATATCGCCGCTCGGCAGATACCGGGAAAGATCACCGGTCTTGTAGAGTCTCGCGCCGCTCTGTTTGCCCACAGCATCGGGGATAAACCGCTCAGCGGTCAGCTCCGGGCGATTCAGGTAGCCGCGAGCCAATCCGATGCCGCCAATGTGCAACTCGCCAGCAACTCCAATCGGCGCGGGACCGAGGTTCTGATCCAAAATGTAGATCTGGGTGTTGGCGATCGGGCGGCCGATGGGAACAAAGCTGCGGCGGTCGTCTCGCCGGCAAGCCCAAGAAGTAACATCGACAGCAGCTTCGGTCGGCCCGTAAAGATTGTGCAATTCCGCAGTGCTGTTTGCGAAGAAAAGGCGTTGCAGGTCCGCGGGCAACTCTTCACCGCTGCAGAACACCTGGCGTATGCTGGATTTTGCCGGCAATTTTACCGCTTCCAGGAACAAGCGCAGCATGGAGGGCACAAAATGAAGCGTGGTAATTCCCTCCTGCGCGATCAGCTCGGCAAGATAGGCCGGATCGCGATGTCCGCCGGGACGTGCAAATACCAGACTCGCGCCGGTGACCAAAGGCCAGAAAAATTCCCACACGGAAACGTCGAAGCTGTACGGTGTTTTTTGAAGGATGCGATCGGCGGCGGTCAGCCGGTATGCCTCCTGCATCCATTGCAGGCGGTTCACGATTCCTTCGTGAATATTCACCACGCCCTTGGGTTTTCCCGTTGAGCCCGAAGTGTAAATTACGTACGCGGCGTCGCGTTTGCCGGAACGCACGCCCAAGTTCGAATCCGGCTCGGACGCAATCTTCGACCATTCGCTATCCAAACAAATGGTAGGAATCGAGTGCGGCGGTAAGCGGTCCAGCAGTGCCTGCTGCGTCAGGATGACCAGCGGTTGGGCATCTTCCAGCATCAATCCCAGCCGATTGCCCGGATAGTCAGGATCCAGCGGCATATACGCGCCGCCGGCTTTCAGAATGCCCATCAGCGCGACGACCATTTCAAGCGAGCGTTCCGCGCAAACGCCAACGCGCACATCAGGACCGACTCCCAGCGCTTTCAAATGATGAGCGAGCTGATTCGCCCGGCGATTGAATTCCTGGTAGGTCAGGTGCTTGCCTTCCGCGGTTACCGCCCGCGCGTCCGGCGTCCTTGCCACTTGCGACTCGAACCAGGCCTGCAGCGTTTCCACTTCAGGATATTTCGTGGCGGTATCGTTCCACTTCACTACAATCTCGTGGCGCTCGGCTTCCGAAAGGATAGGCAACTTGCCGATCAGTTCAGTGGGCGACGCGGCGATGCTCTCCAGCAATGTCTGCAGGTGCTTCAGCCAGCGTTCCATCGTGGAGTGATCGAACAGGTCGGTGTTGTAGTCGCACTCAACGTAAAGCGAGTGCGCCCCTTCCACGAAGTTGAAGAACATGTCGTAGTGCAGCGCGCGCTTGGGATTGCGGTCGGAGGCAAATTTCAAGCCATCGAATTCGATAAAGCTGGCGTCGCGATCGATGTTGAAAATCACTTCCACCAGTGGAGGGCGGCCGGGGCTGCGCGGCACTTTCACGCTTTGTAGAATTTCCCCGACGGTAGTCTGGTTGTGGTCATAACCGTCTAAAACGCTGCGCTTCACTGCCGCCAGATTCTGCTGGAAGGTTGCGGCCGGATCTAGCCGGGTGCGCACCGGGAGCAAATTGACGCAGTGCCCCACGAGACAGTTTTTTCCAGTGATGGCTTGTCCGGCGACACCCAAGCCGACTACCAAATCCGTTTGACCGGTCAATCGATACAATAGTGTTTTCAATCCCGCCATCAACAGAACCACCAGCGTGGTGCGCTGCTGCCCGGCCGTGCGCTTCAGCAGCAAGTGTAGAGCTTCGGGAATAGCGCGCTTCAATGTAGATGCCCGGGCAGTTCGGAGTGCCGGGCGCAGACGATCGGTGGGCAACTCTAATGGTGCGGGGATATCGACAAACTGTTTGCGCCAATAGGCAGCGTCGTCGCGTGCCTGGGGCGTGTTCGCCTGCATGGCGCGCGCGTAATCGGGAAAAGATTCGGGCGCTTCCAATTCCGCCGGCGTCCCCTTCTTCGATGCGGAATATATTTTCGCCAGTTCGCTGAGCAGAAGCCCGCCGGACCAGCCATCACAAACAATGTGGTGGGCGGTCCAGATCACCACATGGTGATCCGGCGATAAGCGGGCAATTCTGATTCTCAGCAACGGTCCAGTGCGCAAGTCGAAGGGTTCGGCAACTTCTCGATCGATGATGGCCGCCAGTTCCTTTTCAGCGGTACTCCCAACTTTCCCGCCGAGGTCCAGCAGCGGCGCATCAATAACTACGTCTTTGTTAATCCGCTGAGACAGGCCGTCGGCGCTGAAATTCGCCAGGAGAATCGGGTGCCGTTCCACGATTTGCTTTAGAGCGCGGCGGGACAACTCCACGTCGAAAGGGCCGCGAAAATCAAGTTTCAGCGATTCGTTATAGCCCAGCGCCGCGTCGCCACCCATCTGCGCGGCCAGCCAGATTTCCTTTTGCGCTTCCGTCAGAGGAAAAGAGTCGCTGTCGGCTGCGCCCGCGGGTGCCGCGACTACCGGCTCTTTCTCTCGCTGCGGTTTCGCCTCAGGCTTCTCTGGTGGCGCATGGCTTTTTTGCGGTGCGCCTCCGGACGGGGGCAAAAATCCGCCCGTCTGCATTTCGGACAAGCTTTCCCGCAGCGCGCGAATCAAGTGCGCTAGGTCTTCTTCGCTGTGCGCCGTAGTCATCACGAAGGCGCGATTGTCATAAATGTGAATACCCCGCTCGCGAAGCAGGTAAAAAAGCAACCCAGCGAACTTTTGATCTGACGGATAGCCCAGCTGAATCAGCGAGCTGAATTGCGTCAGGTGATAGGGAGCCTTGAATTCTTCGATCACCGCGCGCATTTCATCGGCAAGTTGAGCGGTCCGGGCGGTGAGGTTCTGCTGCAGTTTCGGACCGGCCTGCTTCAAGTGCAGCAGTACAGCCTTGGCCGCCGCCAGAGCGAGGGGATGCCGCACGAACGTACCGGCAAAAAATGTCACGCCTACTTCAGGGAATGAAGCGTCGCCGTACCGCCAGTTTCCGCCGTCCAGCGCGTCCATAAATTTCGCGATGCCGGTAACCACGCCGATGGGCAGGCCGCCGCCGACTACTTTTCCGTAGGTGGCCAGGTCCGCGCGCACGCCAAAATGTGCTTGCGCTCCTCCCGGTTCCACGCGGAAGCCGGTTACGACTTCATCGAAAATCAACGCCGAACCGGTTTCTTCGGTGACGCGGCGCAAATCATGCAAAAACTCTCGAGGCTGCAGGTCGAGCCTGCGGCTCTGCACGGGTTCGACCAGCACGGCGGCGATCTCCGAGCCGCGCGCGCGGATGACATCCAGCGACTGCGGATTGCCGTAGTCCAGGACGATGACTTCTCCTACGGCACTGTTTGGAATTCCCGGCGCGATCGGCGCGGTGCGCGTTTCCCCGTTTATAGTCAGCGGGCGGAAGAGCACTTCATCAAAAATTCCATGATAGGCGCCGGCAAAAACCGCGATTTTGTCCCGGCCGGTGACAGTGCGCGCCACGCGGGTGGCTGCCAGCACCGCTTCCGAGCCGGTGTTGGTGAATCCCACGCGCTGCATGCCGCTGAATTCTTTGACCAGCGAGGCGACTTCGCCCACCACCGGTTGAATCGGTCCGATTTCGAAACCGCGATCCAGTTGTTCGTGCACCGCTTTCACGACGAACGGCGGACGGTGCCCGAACAGGCTGGCGCCAAAACCCATTACGAAGTCGACGTACTCATTGCCATCCACGTCCCACACTCGCGAACCGTCCGAGCGGTTGGTGACAATCTGGTAGACCATTTCCTTCCAGTGTTTGTTGAAGCCGGAAACCGAGCGAGGGTCGGCAAGTATGGCGCGGTTTTCCGCGGCGATTTTCTTCGAGCCTCCGGTACGCTTAATGTACCTGGAAATCAGATCGTCCAGCGCGGACTTTTGTGTGGCGGAAATTGCCGCGCCCGGGCCGCGGTCGATCGGCTTGAACGGGCCATGCGATTTCTGCTCGGGCTTGATCGTCATGGACGGAGCTGCCGCGGATGGCGCGGCGGCCGGAGCTGCAGGCGCTGCGGCAACAGGCAGCGATTGCGCAGTGCGAGTTCCGCCTTGCGTCATTAATTGCAGCAACTGGGTGGTCAGGATTTGCTGCTGCAGCAAAATCTGTTCGAGCGTGCCTCCCTGCAAGTTTGCACTGGGAAGCGCCATAGTCTGCGCGGGCGCGTATTGGGCTGGGGAGGACTGAACTGGTGCGGCCTGTGCCCCAGGCGCCGAGGCCGGAGCTGGTGGCGCAAATGCCTCCGGCGGCATCGTGGCGTCCAAATAAGTGGCGATTTCTTCCAGCGAGCCGAGTTCTTCCATCAACTGACGAAATGTAACTGGAACTCCGAATCTGCGCTGAAACAATTGCGCAGCCTGGGTCAACAGCAGTGAATCGAGCCCCAATTCCAAAAGGCTGGCTGACGTGTCGATTCCCGAGAGATCGTAGCCGGATAGCTCGTGCAATAGTGAACTGGCGGCAGCGAGTAAGCGTTCTTTGCGCGGAGCGGCCGCGACCGCCGCGGGTTGCGCGGCAGGTTGAGTAGCTGGTGCGGGCTGAACGTCCGCAAGAGTGGTTGTCTGCAAAATATTGCCTCCGCCATTGTCAGGAGCCATCGCGGTGGTGGCTTCCAAAATTTTATCTCTTGCTGGCGATGCCGCCGAATCCGGCCAGTAGCGCTTGCGTTCAAATGGATAGGTGGGAAGTACGACACGGCGGCGCTGCTCGTGGGCATAAAAGCCTTGCCAATCGATGGTTGCGCCGGTCATCCACAGGCGGCCCACGGCTTCGAGCAAGCCGCGCAATTCCTGCGCGCCGGCCAGCGGCAACGAAGCGAGAACCGTCTGGTCCGCGGTCTTGGATGGATGCTGGCGGGCCAGGGTGCTGAGTGTCTGCCCCGGGCCAACCTCCAGCAGAACGTTTCGAGGATCCTTCATCAATTCCGCAACGCCGTCGGCAAAGCGCACCGTTTGCCGCACGTGTCCGGCCCAGTATTCAGGACTCGTGGCTTCGGCAGCGTTGATCCACTTTGCGGTTACGTTCGACACGTAGGGAATCTGCGGCTCGCCGAGCTTGACCTTGCGCAATAATGCGGTGAATGGCGCCAGCACCGGCTCCATCATCGGCGAATGGAACGCATGCGAGGTGTTCAGCCGCCGGGCGGCAATTTTCTTTGCCGCCAGTTGCTCTTCCAGCGCATCGATGGCCTCGTAAGGCCCGGAAACCACGCACAAATTTACGGAATTGATCGCGGCAATCGTGATTTGCAGATTGAGGAGCGGCAGAACTTCTGCTTCCGGCAAGCGGATCGCCAGCATCGTGCCGCCCGGCTGCGCTTGAACCAGGTCGGCGCGCCGCGCGATCAGCGTCAACGCATCTTCTAGGGTAAATACTCCCGCCAGGCATCCGGCCACGTATTCGCCGACGCTGTGGCCGATCATGGCCGTGGGCTTGACGCCCCAGGACATCCACAATTTGGCCAGCGCGTACTCGATGACGAATAACGCCGGCTGCGTAAAGCGCGTTTGCACCAGCAGCTCTTCAGACTCTTTTTCCGCGCCAGCTTGCGGAAACATCACCGTGCGAATGTCTTTTTTCAGGACGGACTTGAGCAGTTCGGAGCAGCGATCCACTTCTGCGCGAAATGTTTCTTCCGTGCGATACAGTTCCGCGCCCATGCCCGCGTATTGCGCGCCCTGTCCGGGGAACATGAAAACCACGGGAGGCTCGCGCAACTGCTGGTGGTGGGTGAAAACTCGTTTTGCGTCGCGAGCCAGCAGCGCGGCGCTGCCGCCCGCGGCGTCCTGACAGACCACGACGCGGCGCTGCGTAAACTCGCTGCGGCCAACCTGCAAGGTAAAGGCGGCGTCGGCCAGCTCACGCGCAGCTTCGGCCGCGTCGTTTCGCCCAGCGAGTTTCTGCAGATATTCGGCGAAATTAGTGGTGGCGCGATCCAGCGCTTCGGTGGTCTTGGCGGAGAGCACCAGCAATTGCCACGGCCGCGAAGCTCCCGAAGGCGGCAAGTCCGGAGTTTCTTCCAGCACCACGTGAGCGTTGGTGCCGCCGGTGCCGAACGAGCTGACACCGGCGCGGCGCGGCGCGCCGGATTTCGTTTTCCATTCCTGCAAATTCGCGTTTACGTAAAAAGGACTGTTTTCCAGATCGAGCTTGGGATTCGGTTTTGTGAAATGCAAGCTCGCGGGAATCGTTTTGTTGTAAAGAGACAATGCTGTCTTGATCAGGCCGGTAACGCCCGAAGCGGCGTCCAGGTGACCGACGTTGGTTTTTACCGAGCCGATTCCGCAAAACTGTTTCGCGTCCGT
The DNA here is from genome assembly GCA_963819625.1 of uncultured Acidobacteriota bacterium. Taxonomy (GTDB): domain Bacteria; phylum Acidobacteriota; class Terriglobia; order Acidiferrales; family UBA7541; genus Acidiferrum. The sequence goes on along the minus strand of CAWFWY010000011.1, from coordinate 89,093 downwards.
GCTCATGCGGAACGCCTTGGTGAGGCCTGCGATTTCGATGGGATCGCCGAGCGGCGTAGCCGTGCCGTGGGCCTCCACATAGCTGATACTCTTCGGATCGATTCCCGCCAGCGCGTGCGCCATGGCGATGACTTCCGATTGCCCCTCGACGCCCGGCGCTCCAAAGCTCACACGCTGCGAGCCGTCATTATTCAGCGCCGCGCCTTTGATTACCGCGTAAATGTGGTCGCCGTCGTTGACCGCGTCTTCCAGTCGCTTCAGAACCACCACTGCGACGCCGTTGCTGAAAACCGTTCCCGCTGCCTGCGCGTCGAACGTCCGCGTGTGCCCATCCGCCGAGCCGATATTTCCTTCATCGTAGTAGTAGCCGCGCTGTTGTGGCACACGCACTGACGCTCCGCCGGCCAGCGCCACGTCGCACTGGTAGGTGAGCAGCGACTGGCAGGCCTGCCCGACCGCCACCAGCGAAGTGGAACATGCGGTGCTGACGTTGAGCGCGGGGCCTTTGAGCCCCAGTTTGTAAGCCACGCGCGTGGTGAGATAGTCCTTCTCGTTGCCGTACATCACCAGTTCCGGCCCGACCAGATCGATCAGATCCGGCCGCGAATGCAGCGCGTGCAGATAATAAGTATTGAAGGTGACGCCCGCGAATACTCCCACCGACCCGCGCATCTGGTTCGGCGCGTAGCCCGCGCGCTCCAGAGCCGTCCAGCAGGCTTCCAGGAAAACGCGCTGCTGCGGATCGGTAACTTCCGCTTCTTTGGGGTGAATGCCGAAAAACGCCGCGTCAAAACAATCCGCATCTTTTAGAACGCCGCGCGCAGGAATGTAGTTTCCGGCGCGTTTCAGCGCAGCAGGGTCCAGTCCAGCTTCAGCCATCTCTGCATCGCTGAAGAAAGAAACCGTTTCCTTGCCCGCGACGAGATTGGCCCAAAGCTCTTCCACGTTCTCCGCGCCCGGAAAACGTCCGGACATCCCGATAATCGCGATACCTTCGTATGCTCGTTCGCTCATATCCTTATTTCTTCAGCGTAGTACGCATCTTCGCCAGCGCTTCCTTCTGCCGCGCCGCGCGGTCTTGCCATTTTTCGCCGTTCGACGCGGGAGCCGCGGCTTGCTGCAAATGCCGCGCCAGCGCTCCGATGCTAGGATGTTCCAGCAGCGTCACAATCGGAAACTCCGTTTTCAGCAATTCCCTTAGCCGGCCGTGCATCTGGATCAACAGCATGGAATGCCCGCCCAGATCGAAAAAGTTTTCTTCGACGCTGATGCGCTCCAGGCCGAACATGTTTTGCCACACACCGGCGATGGCGATTTCCATTTCCGTCTGCGGCGGAACGAAATCTTGCGATTGCGCGCGAAACTTGCGCTTGGTCACGCCTTCGGGTGCAGGAGGCGCCGGCGCTGAAAGCAGCGCCAGCAAATCCGCCACGCGCTTCTCGAAAAACACCGGCGCAAGCTCCAGAATCGTTTCCAGGTCGCGTATCCATCGTTGCACGGTCGCGGGCGCCAGGGCCTGCCGATCGTAAATGAGTTTCAACTGCAGCGACGGTCCCGGCTCGGCCAGCAGCATGACCGGATAGTTGGTGTGCACCGGTCCAGCGAAGTCGGCAATCTGCACAGCGTCGCCAAAAGTTTTGGCGGATTCATCTACCAGGTAATTCTGGAAAACCACCAGGCTGTCGAACATGCGGTGCCGCCAGGGCATCTCGCTGTATTGCTGGATTTCCATCAGCGGTGTGTACTGGACCGGGCTCAGCTTGAGCATACGCGCGTGCAGTTCGCGGAAGAATTCCCCGGCGGTTGCGCCGCGATTGACCGTTACCCGCACCGGCAGATTGTTGACGAACGGCCCCACTATGGATTCCACACCGCGTAAGTCCGCGGGTCGCCCGGCAAAAGCCGCGCCAAACACCACGTCTGCGTCGCCAGACTGGCGGCTCAGCAAAAGCGCCCAGGCGCCTTGCACTAGGCTACTCAGCGTCAATTGCAGTTGGCGGGCCGCGGTTTTCAGCGCATTGGTAGCTTCGCTGGAAATCTCAAGAACAGCTTCAACATACCGCTCGCCGGTTGTGACTGGTTCGGTGGTATCCCGAGGCAGCGGCGTCGGCTCTTTAAATCCCGCAAGATTTTCGCGCCAGAAATTCTGTGCATCGCCGGGAGTTTGCTTGCTCAGCCAGCCCAGGTAATCGCGATAAGGGCGCGCATGCTCCATTTCGATCGGAAGATCTTTGGCAAACGATTGATAGAGCTGGCTGCTGTCGCGAAACACCAGCGGCCATGACCAGCCATCCAGCAGCAGCGCCGGCACGCTCCACAGAAATTTCCACGTCTGCTTATCCCAGCGAATCAGTGAGAAACGCATCGCCGGAGCGTCGGTCAGCATCAGCGGCTTGGTTCGATCCTGCCGTAGAAACTCCGCCCAGCGGCTTTCGCGCTCTTCCGCGGGCACGCTGCTCCAGTCCTCTCTGGTCCACGGCGGTTTTACATCGCGATGTACCATCTGCACCGGCTCGCGCAGTCCTTCGCCATGAATCGTCGTGCGCAGGATGCTGTGCCGCCGCAATGTTTCCTGCCAGGCGCGCTGAAACGCCGCGACGTCCAATTCGCCGCGCAAAGTGCAGCGCCATTGGTCGAACGCTAGGAGAGCATTGCCGGGATTCGCCGAATAAAACAAAGTCTGAATGGGCGACAGCGGGTAAATATCTTCAATATCTCCGTGCTGCTTGAAGAAATTATCGATCGCCGGCTGTTCCAGTCGCGCCAACGGAAAGTCAGACGGCGTGCGTCCACCTGCGCCGGGAGCCTGGCAATGCGCGATAAGCTCTTTCAGCGTGGCTGTGAAATCATCGGCCAGCTGGGCGATGTCCTTCCCAGGATGAAGCTTCTGGTTGTAGGTCCACCACAATTCCAGCCGGCCGTTGAGCACCACGCAATTTGTTTCGAGTGCCTGGCGCCGCTTCTGTTTCGGACTGTGCCACGGGCCGGTGGATTCCGTCGCGAAACGAAAAAGCCTTGAGCCCGCCAAAATCTGGTCGAACTGCCCGAGGTAATTGAACACCATCGCCGGTTCAGCTGTGGCTGACAGCTCATTCTCGGAGGCCAGGTAGCGCAGAATTCCATATCCGATTCCGCGTTGCGGAATTTTTCGCAGCTGTTCTTTGACCGACTTCAGCGTCTCGCCCGGTTGCCAGTTCGCACAGACGTTAGGCAACTCCAGGCGCACGGGAAAGATCGAAGTGAACCAGCCGGCCGTGCGCGACAGATCGAGATCCTCAAAAATATTTTCGCGTCCGTGCCCTTCGAGATTGGTGAACAGCACTGGACTGCCGCTCCACTTGTGCCACGCGCGCAACAATGCCGCCAGCAAGACGTCGTTGATCTGCGTGTTGTAAGCGGCCGGAACACTTTGCAGCAAAGCCCGGGTTTCATCCGCCGTCAGCGAAAGTTTCAGCGTCGTCGCCGCACCTTCCGTGTTATCCGCCGACGCTCCCGTAATTTCCAACGGCTTTAAAGCATCCGACGCCCGGCGCGGTTCGGTGACCGCCTTCCAGTAAGGCAATTCACTGCGCAAAGTGTCGGACGCGGAGTATTCCGTCAATCGCTCGGCCCACGCTTTGTACGACGTGGTCTTGGCCGGCAGCTCCACTTTTCGCCCGGCTTCGAGTTGCCGGTAAGCAGATTCCAGATCTTCCAGCAGCGGCCGCCAGGAAATTCCGTCAATCGCCAGATGGTGCACAGCGATCAACAGCTTACCGGGCTGATTTTTGCCAAGATCAAAATAAACCGCGCGCCACAGCGGGCCGTTCTGCAAGTTGAGACTGGCTTCGCGCCTCTGCCGCGGCCATTTCGCAGCGTGGCCGTGCGTTGCGCATCGCCAACGTTCGACAAATCCGTCCACGTCAAAGGCGCGCGCTCGTCGGAGCCCGAATATGACTGCTGCCAGCCGTCCGTCTGACTGCACAAATCGCAAGCGCAACGCATCATGTTGCACGGCTCACTTCCGCCAACGCGCTTTCCAGCAGCGCACGTTCCATCCGCTCGGACACGTCGAACAGCAACGCCTGGTTGTAATGTTGCGGATCCTTCAGACGCTGTTCAAAAAACCATTTCTGAATCGGCGTTAGCGGCAAACTCCCGGCCACCACTTCCTGCGCGGCCGATTTTTCCGGCGCGCCATTTATTGCGGTAGCCACCGCGGCCAGCTCCGCGACCGTCTGGTGCGCAAATAACAAGGCCGGTGTCAGTTGCAGACCCTCGCGTCGCGCCGCCGAGATGATTTGTATGCTGAGGATGGAATCCCCACCCAATTCAAAAAAATTATCGTTCACACCAACGCGTTCCACTCGCAACGCCTTCGACCAGATGGCCGCAAGCTTTTCCTCGGCCGGCGTTCGCGGCGCAACGTAACGTCCCGCAAGCTCCGGCCTGTGCTGCTCGGGAGCCGGCAAAGCCTTGCGATCCACTTTTCCGTTGTTGGTGAGCGGCAATTTGTCCAGAAACACGAAGGCCGCCGGCACCATGTAATCCGGCAACTGTTTCTTCAGATGCTCGCGAAGCGCGCTTACTTCCGGCGCAGGCGACGTGGCCACCAGATAGGCCACCAGCCGTTTGTTACCGGGTTCGTCCTCGCGCGCGAGAACGACGACCTGCCGCACCGACGGATGCTGGCTCAACACCGATTCAATTTCGCCCAGCTCGATGCGGAAGCCGCGAATTTTTACCTGATCGTCGATGCGGCCCAGGTATTCGATGTCATGGCCGGGCAAAAATCGTGCCAGGTCTCCGGTTTTGTACAAACGTGAGCCCGCCCGTCCTGTCAGATGGTCGGGAATAAATCGCTGCTCGGTCAATTCCGGGCGGCGCAGATAACCTCGCGCCAGGCCCGCGCCTCCAACGTACATTTCACCGGGAACCCCCAAGGGAATCGGTTGGCGGTGCGCATCCAGAACATAAATTTTCAGATCGGGTATCGGTTTGCCGATTACGCTGCCTGAGTTCAGATCGTCTTTCGACAGCGGGCGATAAGTGACGTGCACGGTCGTTTCCGTGATGCCGTACATGTTCACCAGCAGCGGCTGCCGGTCGCCATGGCGTTCGAACCACGGCCGCAAACTTTGCATGTCCAGCGCTTCGCCGCCGAAAATCACGTAGCGCAGCGCCAGTTTCTTTTGACCCACGGATTCTTCCACCTGCATCAATTGCCGGAAGGCCGACGGCGTCTGGTTCAAGACCGTCACCTGTTCCGCGGCCAGCAATTCGTAAAATGCTTCCGGCGAACGGCTCACCAGGAACGGCACCACCACCAGGCGCCCGCCATACAGCAGCGCGCCCCAGATTTCCCACACCGAAAAATCGAACGCGCGAGGAGTGGAACATCGTCCACACATCGGATTTATTGAAGCCGTACCACTTCTCTGTCGCGCGCATCAGCCGCGAAACGTTCCGATGCGTCACCATGCAGCCCTTCGGTTTTCCCGTCGAGCCCGAGGTGTAAATCACGTACGCCATGTGTTCCGGCGTGACCGCGGTCACAGGATTCGTCTCCGGCTGCGCCGCGAGCCCAGCCGCTTCATCGTCCAGACAAATCGTGCGTCCGCCGTGCTTTGGCAAAGCGGCCACAAGTTTCTTTTCCGTCAGCAGCACGGGAGCGTTGGCGTCTTCCAGCATGAACGCCAGTCTCTCCGCGGGATAACTGAGATCGATGGGCAGATAAGCGCCCCCGGCTTTCAGCACGCTGAGAATCGCAATTACCAGATTCAGGGAACGATCGACGCAGATGCCCACCAAAACATCAGGCCCCACTCCGCAGCTGATTAATTGATGCGCCACTCGATTCGCGCGGCGATTCAATTCGGCGTAAGACAAAGTTTGCGATTCGAATGTCAGCGCCGGCGCTCCGGGCGTCAACGCGGCATTGCGCTGAAACCATTCATGCAGGCATTCCACATTGTCGAAAGACGCTTCCGCGGTATTCATGAAGGTCAGCATCTGCTGAACTTCCGCTTCGTCCATCATCGACAGCGACGCCAGCGAAGTATCGGGAGACGAACTGCCTTGCGCCAGTAGCCGCACGAAATGTTTCAGCAGGCGCTGCGCAGTTTCCGGCAGGAATAAGTTGGTATTAAATTCGAGAGCGAGCGAATAGCCATCCGCAACCGGCGTAATTTCCAGCACCAGGTCAAATTTCGCCCCGCCATTATGCACCGGCACGGAAGCCACCTTCAGCCCGGCCGACACAAAATCGGTGTTTACAGTATTCTGCAAAACGAGCATCACCTGAAACAGCGGCGCGTGGCTGAGGTTTCGCGCCAGTCCAAGTTCGTTCACCAGCAGTTCGAATGGCAGATCCTGATGCGCCAGCGCTTCCAATACTTTCGCGCGCACCGCCTGCAAGTGGCTGCGGAAGGGCGCTTCCTCGTCAAGGTGCGTTCGAATCGTCAAGGTATTGATGAAACATCCCACCAGATCGTCCAGCGAAGAATGGCCGCGGCCAGCCACCGGCGCGCCAACCACAATGTCCCGTTGCTGGCTGTAGCGGTACAGCAGCGTTTGAAACGCCGCCAGCAACACCATAAATGGTGTGCAACCTTCGCGCTGCGCCAGCGATTCCACGATTTGCCGTCCGGCGGAGGAAATCTGTTGATACACCGAATTCCCGGCGTAGGTCATCGCCGACGGTCTGAGCTTATCGGTCGGCAATTCCAGCAACGCGGGAGCGCCGCGAAGTTCTTCTTTCCAGTAGCTCAGGTCGGATTGAAAATCGCCCGAAGACAGTCGCTCTTGCTGCCACGACGAATAATCCGCATACGAAGTCGCCAGCGGCGTCCACGTCGGCTGGCGGTCTTCCAGAATTGAGGAGTACGCCTCATTCAGATCTCTCCACAGAATTCCTGTGGACCAGCCATCGGAAACGATGTGATGAACGTTCAGCACCAGGACGTGATCGTCCGGCCTCAGCGTTATGGCCAGGCAACGCAACAGTGGTCCGTGAGAAAGATCGAAAGGGCGCCGCGCTTCTTCATTCGCCAGAGCCACGGCTTCGTCTTCCGACGCGGCCGCCAGGCGCGTTACGAAAATTTCCAGTTTTGGCGTGACCTGGATGCCTGGCTGTCCATCGCTCGAAGCAAAAGACGATCGCAGCGTCTCGTGCCGGAGCGTCACCAGACCAAGCGCCGCCTCCAGAGCCTCAAAATTGAGCGGGCCGCGAATTCGCCGCGCCAGGGGAATGTTATAGGCAGCGCGATTGGGAATAAATTGATCGAGGAACCAGATGCGCTGTTGCGCGGGCGACAGCGAAAGCTTCGTGGCTTTCGGGAGAGCCCCCACACTGCCCGCAACAGGCGCTTCGCTGATTTGTTTATTCAGCTCGAAGATATCCGGATTGTTAAGCAGCGCTGTAAATGGAAGGCGCGCGCCGAATTCCCCGGCGATGCGCGATGCTATGGCCGCAGCCTGTAATGATTGCCCGCCCAGGTTCAAGAATTTATCCGTCACGCCCACGGGATAAACGTGCAGCACGTCTTCCCAGATTTTTACCAGTCGGGCTTCATTCGAATTGCGCGCCGGCACCACTGGGCCCGCAAGCGCTGGCCGTGCTCGCAAATAATGCCGCGCAACCGCGTGCGCGATGGCAACAACGGAACGAAGCTCCGAAGGCGATTTCCGAGAAATCGGCTTTCTCGGGTGCATCGGAGAAGGTGTCTGTCGTTTCCGCCGAATCCGTAACTTGCTGCGCCGCATTTTCCGCGTCAAACGCCACGGCGGCAGCGGCAGATGTCGCGAGATGAAACGCCGAGTCGTCGCGCAGTTGCGCGCCGATGGCCTTCAGGAAATTTTCAGCGGGCTGATTTCGTTCGGTGCGCTTGAAAGGGAAAACGACATTCGAGGTTCCGAGGCGTTTCGCTTCGGCGCCCAAAGCGGCCAGAAAGCGGTGCTCCACGCCCTTGCCGAGCACCCGGCAGCTGAACAGCAGGGTGTCCACAACCAGATTTTGTTGTTCGACGGAAAAAACCGCCAGCCCGATGTCTCCGTAGTCGCCAAAACGATCGCGGGCCCGCACCAGCAACGCGCCCCGCTGCCCGCTCTCGAGCAGGGCCGACAATTCCGGCGCTGTTCTGCGAATACCCGAGGTATTGAACTGGTTGGTGCGCTGGGTCAATTGCGCCGCGCGTTCGTAATCGCGGGCAGCGGGAGGCTCAACGCTGACGTGCAATTGCAGGCTGTCGATGAATTCCCGAAAAGTGGTCGCGGTGCTGCGCAGTTGGTTGCGCTGGCTCTGCTGTTGGTATAACTCAGTGCGCTTTTCGTCCACCGCCGTGGCGGCGCGAAGGTCAAAGGCCCAGACGTGGCGGAGAAAATCCGGAATCTGTTTGGCATCGGCGGGAAGCAACAGGGTGGTTACTTGCGGGAGGTGAGCGGCCACTTCCGCGCATTCCACCGGGTTGTCGTCCAGGAAAATAAAACTGTCCAGGCCAAGTTCCAGTTCCTTGGCTAGGCTGGCAAGATTGTCCGACTTGCGATTCCAGTTCACTTTCCAGGCCACGAAATCTTCGCGGCCAAGGACCATGTCCTTTCGTTCAAAAACTTTCGCGACGTCCAATTTTTCATTCTTGCTGACCAACACCAGCAACATGCCTTGAGCTCTTAACTGGCGCAGACGTTCCTGCAGCGTGCGCCATTCCTCGTCCAAACGAACTCCGGCTGCCCCGGCTTCACCGACTACTCCTCCCCAAAGCGTATTGTCGGCATCCACTGCGATTACTTTGTACGGCTGAGTGAGAAGCGTGCGCGCCTTACGGGCCAAAATCGTCCCCACGGCGGTCCAATATTCCGGCGTGAAGGGAATGTGCGCCTGGCGATTGCTTTCCGGGTCATCGATCACATCGACGGGATAGAGTTCGGCCAGCTCCTCGGCGCCAATCAAGGTAATCCCGCGAAGGGTGTTCACGGTCGTTCGAAACTCCGCGTCGAGCTGTTCCAGCGCGGCGCTCAATTGTGAATCCGCGCGCGCCTCGCGCGATGGCGTACACAACAGCATTACGGTCGGACGGTGCGCCCGTTTCGCGAATGCTTTTAGCGTGTCCAGGAATTCGTGTGTGGCGGCTGAGATTGCCCCAGCTCGTTGCGCCGGCTTCTGGTCCTGTGCCCAGTCTTCCAGTCGTATCAACAGAAAGTTTACGCCCGGCTGGTTCGAAGCCAGTATGCTGCCCGGCGCCATCAATTCCTGAAATACCTGGTTGTAACCGGAAAACTCCAATTCGGCCGCGGGAAATTTCAGCCGATCCATCCAGAAATGCAAGCTATCGCAGACAGGCTCCGCCGTGAAGTTGGCCGTGACGGTCATCACCAACTTGCCGGTTTTCTCCGGAATGACGGATTTGTCGAGTCTATTCACCATCGGGACTTACCAGACTGCCAAACCTCTTATTGTACGCCTCCCGATTTCGGCTGAATCGTCCCAATACCTTCTTGCGCCAGCTGCGATCCGCCAGGACCGCTTTCTAACTTTGCCGCCATGCTGCCCGGCTGCTCCAGGAATTGCTCCGGACTCTTCGGCGAGCCCGGCGTTGGCTTCGGCGTGCTCAATGCGTTTCAGCCATATTTCCCGCCAGTACATGAAATCCTGCCTCGGGCAACCTCCCAATACGTTGGCGCAGGTGCAATTCAATCCGTCCAACACCACGGTCGCTTCCACATGGCGCATTTCGCCGGTGGCCTCAGAAATCATACGGTCGAGCCTGTTTCTTACGCGAAACTCCGTGCCACTATGATTGCTCATTCCAAAATCACAGCTCAAGCCGCGATTCCGCCCGTGAATATCCAGGGTCTGCGCTATTTCTGACGCCGGCTTGATGGTCACCCATTCCCCAGGTTGCAGCGCCAGGTGCCCTACTGGAGTGCGTTTGAGCGTGCCATGCAGGCGGCGGCGCGGAATCCTGCGCGTAGCTTTTCGCCACAAAGGCACCATCACCATCCTGGCCATTTCCAGCACTCCCCGGCTGCCGGTACGGACCTCCAGGAAGGATTTCAGAAACATGCGCCGGCGCGTCAGCATCTTCGTTGCGTTCGCCAATTCGGTCGATTGACAAATGTAACGAGTCGCCGACGCCTTCGTTTTCAATTTCGCTTGCAACTCTCCCGTTTCCAAACCATCAACAGGATCCGCATTTTTTTGGTGATCCACTTTACGAAGCCACGCCTCGTTCCAGAAAATCATGCACGCTCGCTCACAGCCGTCATGATGGCTTCCCGAACAACGAATGCCCTCTAACAGGACCGTATTGCCGTGCAGGAATTCCCGTACTTTGTAGCCGCCCCCGGGATATTCAATGCAGGTTTTCTCCGCTCGCCGCGCCACTCGCGCACGCTTACCGCAAAGTTCCAGCATTTCCGGCATGAAAGGCAGCCCGTCAAGCATCCCGTTTTCATCGAGCGTTTGCGCGATTTCCGGCGCTGTTTTTATCTGTACCCAGTCGCCAGTTCGCAATCTGATGTCAGTTCTACTCTGCATACTCTAGGGGTTTCCTTTGATTCCTAATGGACAGTCCGGGTGCGGGAGTGCGGCTGCCATGACACACAAACCGGCCCATCTCGGCACAACTGGATGACCTTGATATCGCAATCGACCTGCCAGAACGCTTAAGTCTGGGTTCGGGTCACGCCTTATAGCCAGCTTTAAATAGCTGATAAACCTGGTCTTATTCTAATATCTCAAATTGATACGCCGCTAACACAAATGGTGGCGACGGCATCCTCAATCTGTGGAAACTTTTTTCTCCTTTGTTTCAAATCGCTAGCCGAGGCCATTTTCGCCTCGGAAATACTAGTCCGCCTGGATGGCTTCAATTGTTGGCGCGCCGGGGACCGAAAAGTCCTCCGTGGAAAGGGCGTCTACCAATTCGAGATACTCCGATTTTCTGCGATTCCAACCGTTCAGTTCCACGTACCGGAATCCGCCGGCAATCAGCGACTCCCGCAAAGTCTTGTTTTCGATCACCTCCAGCATGGCCTCCGCCAGCGCCTGGACATCCCCGGACACAAAGAAGCGCACCACCGAATCGTCAAAATAGAAATTGTCTATTTTGGTGCGCGAAAGTACGACCGGAACGCCCTGCGACATGAACTCCATGATTTTCGTGCTGTACGCTTCGTTTCCAAAGGAATCCGCTCGTTTTGGAACGACTCCCAGATCGGCGTTCGAAATTACATCCGCAATCTGCTCGAGAGCAGCACTGCCACAAAATTTGACGCTTTCACTCAGGCCCAGCCGATCCCTCAGTTCCATTAATTCGGTCTTCTCGTCCCCGCCTCCGTAAATGTGAAACTCGGCGTTTGGCACTTTCTTTGTGTACTAGCGCGAAGGCCTCGATGGCGATGTCCAATCCCTGGTGCCACTGGAAGCTACCCGGAAAAATAATGATCACCCGGTCGTCGGTACGCGTCCGCTCGCGGCGGTAAAAAAGCGCGGGGTCGACGTGATTCAGGAACACTGTGCACTTTTCTTTGGAAACCGCCCGGTGCACCAACTTCTCGTACCATAAGTGGTTCGACACGATGACATAGTCCGCAAATGCCGCGGACGCTTTTTCCACGAATTTCAGAAATTCGAAATAAATATCGCCGGGCTTGGTATCGAATTTGTTAGCGAATAATTCCGGAACGATGTCGTGAATGTCCAGGATCACCCGCGTGCCCGTAAGCTTGGGATACCACGCCGCAAACACCAGAAAATCCGGCAGGTTATGGACGTGCACCACGTCGTAGCGAATCTCGCCGGTGCCGGCGGGTTAGAAAAACCGACGAAAGAAACAAGAATCGCAGCAATCGCCATGCATAACTCCATTTGCCCCGCTCGTTCCGCTCACGGTGCTGCACGCGATAAACGGTAACTCCGCTGATTTCTTCGGACCCTACCGTAACCGCGCCCCCTGCCAAAGCAATCACGTCCACGTGGTCGCCGCGCTTGGCCAGTGCTTCGGCGTAGCGCCTCACACGGTTGTCCGTTTCGTAGCTGTTATGCACCAGCATGCATACTTTCTTTCGTGAATTACGCCCTTCCTTCGGCATGTTGGCGCAATAAAATCGCGAAACCTCCCGCGGATTGGCGGACCAGAAGGCCCTCTCATACTTATCGCGTATGTAGCTCAAGAATTCCTCATAGAGTCGCACCGGGAATTCATCTTTGCTTGGGCCGCCTTCGAAGCACATGTAATCTGGGTGGGTATTCAGAAGCGCCATGCCACCGTGCTCTGCCACCCAGTCGATTTTCTTCTTCCAGATATCGATGGTCGGCTCGCGCAGAACTACGAAGAGCGTGAAGTCTTGCGGAAGGGTGTAGGGAAGTTCCACGAAACCCCCGCCGTGGGGTCCGGGGACCCAGAAAGGAAATATCGTGCCCACGGCGTCTGGTTCCGGCTCAAACGGATCCGTGTCAAACGTGGACGCGTCATATTCAACGCCCAACTTGTGCAGCCACGGCAATTTATGCTGCATCAAAGGAGAACGAAATCCCCTCGCATTCCAATCTTGCAAATATTTCTGGATCCGAATCGCTTTGGCCGCAAACTCCCTTTTCGAAGAGTACAGTTTTCCATCATGCTCCAGCCCATGCACACCTACTTCGAATCCCCGCTCGATCAGGCTTGCCGGTAAACCGGGTGGAATCGAGTATTCCCCTTCCGGTACGAAATTGAAGCACGAACGAAAGCCATGGCGCGCTTCCAGATCCATCAATCGCGGGACGCGACTGAGGCCCTTGGACCCTTCCACATCATGCGTCAGGACTACCGCGAATCGCTTCCCGTCAGGCCAGCCGGGCCACCCCGGAGGCGTTGCGCCGGCTTGAGGGTCGATGGGCCATATCGGGGTATAGCGCTTGCGTCGGATCGCAGCCCTTCGCCGGCGCAATGCCAACCGAATCTGCCACGGAATAAACGGTTTAAGGAGATAGTAGATATTGTTGAGCACTACAGCCCCTCGGGAACGCAAGATAATTGTGGCACATTTCGTTTAAGGGGAAACTTGCAGGATGTCGTTCTTATGCGTTTCGGTACATGACACGTGAGACACCACCGGACCAGCTTATTCGAATCGGTCCTCGTCACTGGGCAGGTCTTATTTCTTCTGGCGGGAAGTTATGGCCGGCGAACTGATGCGAAATCTTGACAGCGCTTCGCCAAGGTTCTGCACGAAAGACTCTGAGTTGTATACGTCATTGTCGATCCGCGCTGCAGAAGCGGGCGGCGGAATCGGTTCGATCTCGTCCAGCTGAAATTCCCGTGCGATGTCTTCGACAATCTTCGGAGTTACCAGCCGTTCTTGCTCCGCATACGTATTGATCAAGGAATGCTCGCAAAGCAGATTCACAACGCGCGGGATGCCCAGCGAATACATATGAACCGTGTCCATAGACTCGGGAGTGAAGATTGGCTCGCCGTTGGTTCCCGCAATGCGCAGCCGCTCGGTAATGTAAGCGTGGGTTTGTTCCTTTGTAAGCGGCTCGGTCTTGCAGCGCAAGGTAATTCGTTGTTTCAATTGCCGGAGTTGCGGCAATCTCAATTTGTCTTCCAGTTCGGGTTGGCCCGACAAGACAATCTGCAGAAGCTTTTCCGTCGAAGTCTCCAGGTTGGTCAGCAGGCGGATCTCTTCCAGGACCGGATAGGTCAGGTTTTGAGCTTCATCGACGATCAGCACCGCTGTTTCGCCCGCGCGATAACGATCCAGCAGCCACTGGTTCAGCTTCATCAACTGCTGGCTCTTGGTCCGCGTCTCGCACGGAATATCGAATTCCGACAGGATGAAATCGAATAGATGACTGGTGTTCATCCGCGAGTTAAACAGAAACGCTGTGCGGGTCCGGCGCTGGCGCAGCCAATCCAAAAGGCGGTTGACCAGCGTGGTTTTACCCGTGCCCACTTCCCCGGTCAGGGTAATGAAGCCTTTGCGCGTCTGAATACCGTACATCAGCCCGGTCAGGGCCTCTTCAATCTGCTTGGTGAGGTACAAATAGCGAGGATCGGGATTGACGTTGAACGGGTTTTCTTTTAGACCGAAAAAGCTTTTGTACATGGTTGATTCTCACCCAGATCACTAAGCGCTTAAGCAAATTCCAGCTACCTGATTCGGCTAACGCAAAACGAAGGGTCGCGTATGCCATTGAAATCCGACAGAAACCTGATGCTGCGTGCTCGTTCCGCACCCTGAGCAGGCAGCGGCATTTAGCTGTTGCACGTACGCTGTATATCCAAATGACAGGCTGGCGTTCCGGCCCAGCGGCCGATCTAGCCCAGCTCCCAAAAAGTATGAGTTATATCCCGGACTGGAAGGAGCATTGGAGGGTGTAAAGGCATGGATTCGTCCAAATCCAAAATTTCCATGCGCTGTCCAAAGACGGCTCAACTGACGGGTCGCCCCCGCATTCACCAGATCTTCAGTGGATCCCACCAGCACGCCGCTGCCGCCACTGGTTCCGCGTGTGTATCCGAAGGTCACGCCCCCGCTCTTGAACGCATACGACAGCGAGGTTCCGAACGCTCCGTCAATCCGCTGTGTACTGGTGCCGATCGGTATGCGGAAAGTAGTGATCTCCGGACCGCCAAAGAGAGAAAACGCCAGGCGTCCAGTGATCCTGCGGCTGTAGGCCAGGTTGAACACATGATTGCCCAGCGCCTGGGGGAAACCCATAAAGTGGTAGGTCGTAAAGCGGTACAGCACTCCCAAAGTATCTTTTTTGGAAAGCACGTAGTTGTAGCCGATACTCCCGACCACATCATCGTTACCGATATTTCCCGACTCAGTAAAGCGCAGAATGCCGTAGGAACCGACGAAGGTAAGGGAACCGCGCCGGCTTAATTCATAAGTTGCCTGCGTTACAAAGGAGTTGCTGTACCGCGGGCCATTCGAAAACAGCACGCTCTGGTCGGGCACGAAAGGGCCGCCCAATCCTGGTGCACCAGGCGTAAGCGATCCGCCGATGCCCGGTGCGCCGATACCAGTCAGTCCCCCAAAACCGAATTGTGTCGTCGGCAGGTAGGCAAACTCATCAAAAAACTGCAACTGCCAGCGCTGCCATGTAAAAGACTGCATCACTCCAAGCTGCTGATAAGTACCGTTTCCCTGTCCGCTATCTGTCGAGAAATAACCGCCGCCTGAGTAGTTCAGCGCCAGGCGCGAGTGCCCCCAGTTTTCCAGCAAACTCAGATTCCCCGCGAGATAGGTGGTGTCAAACCACCCCGCGGAGCCTCCGCCGTAGGGATTGGATTGAGCGGTCGTGGCTACTGTGAACCCGGGAACCCAATAACTATGGCGAAACTCGGTACTCCCCAGTCCGGGACTTTGCGCTCCAGTCAAAGGAGTCGTATCCGGCTGCAGCGCATTTGGGTCGGTCGTATTCTGGTCATCGTTGGGATCAATCAGTGGCGCGTGCGCAGCGGGCTTTGGCTTCCCGTTTTCATCCTGCTGTTCTTGCGCGATGACCACCCCTGATAGGCAGAACGTGCCGCCGGTGAGAGCAGCCATTGAAGCAATTCTCAACAGCCATGTAGTCCAGCTTTTCATTTCCATCCTTTACGGCACTACGATTACGTCGCCGCCTTCCAACATGATGTTCTGTTCCTGGTGTTTGCCGGAAACGGCATCTTTATAATTGAACGGGTGTTTCACCTGTTTACCGTCTTCCATTCGCAGTACGTAAATGTTTTTCAAGCGCGCGAATTGCGTAAATCCGCCGGAGCTCGACAGCGCCTGCAGCACTGTCATATTCGGTAGCAGCGGAAAAGCGCCAGGTCGCGTCACCTCGCCGGTCACAAAAATTCGCCGGCTATTAATCTCCGTTACACCGACCGTTACCTGCGGGCTAGTGATGAACTTTTTCAGACCTTCCGAGATCTTGGCTGCCAATTGTTGCGGCGTCAGGCCCGCGGCCTGCACATCATTCAATAACGGCAACGTGATTTTGCCATCTGGGCGTACTGGCACGACCCGCGAAATCTCCGGCTCTTTCCAGACATCAATACGCAGCATATCTTGAGGCCCTATTTTATAGCTGGGGTCGGTTGCAACCGTAGACGGTGCTGGTGTAGCCGCTGCTGGTTCCGTCGTTTGCGAAGCTGTATTCTGCGCTCTTGCCCCCGCAGCTGCGAAGGTCAGAAAGGCTGTTAGCGCCAGGCCCGTGGAAACTCTGTAATTCATTATGCTCCTCCAAGGGCATTCGGCCCGGTACAGTACTGCACCGCAGGCTGGCGAAACCGCCGCTGAACCCGCCAGTTGCATCCGCTAAGTGTATCTGCCACATGCCGGGCTGTAAACGACCATGCGACCCCAACTCCCCCGGCTAAGTCCTTTAGTAACCCCTAGGCGAGTCCTTATCGTTAAACACCACGGCTCGGTTATATATGGTGCAACTTACATACCAGTGGCTCGGCCACTTAATTCACTGCGGAACTTTTCAAAATACAGATAATGAACATCTTAGGTGCCGGGCCTCGCAGGGCTCTCATCCACCAGCCTCTTTTTGTTCCGCGAAGTGGCAAAGTACTGCCTCATTTTCGTTACACCAAAGCGTAAACCTATCCACTGCGAAGCGCCGGATTCTACCCGTCAACCCCTTCGACCGCGCTGAAGTACGTGCAATCCGGGTGCTGAAAGACCAGGGCGCTCACGCTGGCTTCGGGATCCATCATGTAGCCTTCCGTCAGTTGCACACCGATTTCCTCTGGCCTCAGTAATTTCCAGAGTCCGGCCTGGTCTTCCAGGTTGGGGCATGCAGGATATCCAAAGCTGTAGCGCTTGCCGCGGTAACGAGATGTGAATCTCTGCGCCATCGTCAGGCCGGGCGGGTCGGGGAAACCCCAATCCTCGCGTATCCGCCGGTGCAGCCACTCAGCGCAGGCTTCCGCCGATTCGATAGCCAGAGCCTGCAGGCCATGCGATTTGAAATAGTGCCCTTCGTGCTTGGCCTTTTCGGAACGTTCGCGCACGCCCTCTCCGGCGGTCACCACGAACAATGCGATGTGGTCGCGCTTCCCATTTTGCGCGGGCAAAATATAATCGCTAAGACATAGCTGTTCTCCCGCGCGCTGCCGCGGAAACTCAAACGTATGCAATGGCTCGGTTGCGCCGGCGGCAGATAACCGGATGGAGTTTCCCTCCCGCTCCGCCTCAAAAAACTGCCACACCGCCCGCACTTTCATGAACTGCGCGGCTTCGCTTTTCACCTCTTCCATCCGTTCGTGCAGCTCCACTGCTTTGGCATCGCGCTCGGCGAATCGCTTCGCGAAATCTCCACGGAAGCCCAGATGGCGCCCGTACAGCATGAAGGGATTGATATAACTCCAGATTTCGCGCAAGTCCGGCACCAGTCGAACCTTTCGCTCCAGTGTCGCGACCTCCGAAATGGGCAGGTCCGCCCGCACCTTCGGCGAGCGCGCCGACGCGGGCATCGCATGCACTTTCACGGCTGTCGACACACTCACGCCATTGCCTGAAAAGGTGTTGGCGTGCACGAGCGTGTCGCGCGTGTCCGGATCCATGAACGCGTTCAGCAGCCGCAATCCGGTCATGGCGTCTTTTGCGTAAAAAACCGCCTGCCCATAGCTCGGAGCGATTTTTGTTTGCGTGAATTTTGCCGACAGCGCCGCGCCTCCCACAAACAAGGGCACGATAATCCCGGCATCCTTCAGGTCGCTCGCGGTGATCACCATTTGTTGCGCGCTCTTCACCAGCAGCCCGGAAAGCCCGATGGCGTCCGGCTTGTGCTGCGCGTAGGCCTTGATCAATTCTTCCGGCGGAACCTTGATCCCCAGGTTCACCACATCGTACCCATTGTTCTTGAAGATGATTTCCACCAGGTTTTTCCCGATGTCGTGCACATCTCCCTTTACCGTGGCCAGCACCACCTTGCCGCGCTTCGCGGTGTCGGCTTTTTCCATGAATTGCTCCAGATGGCTGACCGCGGCCTTCATCGCCTCCGCGGATTGCAATACTTCCGCCACGATCAGCTCGTTGGCATTGAAGAGTCGCCCGACTTCCGCCATCCCGGCCATCAGCGGGCCGTTCACAATGTCCAGCGGTGCTGCGCCTTCAGCGCGCTTTCGTTCGAGATCGGCAACCAGGCCGTCTCGGGTACCCTCGATGATGTAATTGGCCAGCCGTTCATCCAGCGGCAGATCTGCTGCGCTGACTTTTTGTTTTTTCGTCGCCGTGCGGAAATGCTCGGCGATGGCCGCAATGTAGTATTGATTGACCGCCGCCTTTTGTTCTTTGCTTTGTTCGCGCCAATCAGCGGGCACGTTCGCCAGCAGCGCCGCCTGAGGATGATCCGCCGGCACATGCGTCGGAGGATGCGAGAACAGCAGATTTTCCGCCAGCCGCCGTTCATGCTCGGGAATCGAAGCGAATCGTTCTAGCCTTTCCGTGTTCACGATAGCTAGATCAAGCCCGGCCTTGGTGCAGTAATACAGAAATACCGAATTCACCACTTCGCGCGCCCCGGCCGGCAAGCCAAAGGACACATTCGAGATTCCCAGGATCGTCCGCGTTTCCGGCAGCGCCCGCTTGATTAAACGGATGCCTTCGACGGTCTCAACCGCCCCGCCGATATAATTTTCATCTCCCGTCGCGCAGGGAAAGACCAGCGGATCGAAAATAATGTCTTCCGGCCCCAATCCGTATTTCTCAGTCAGCAGCTTGTAACTGCGCTGCGCGATCGCCAATTTACGCTCGCGCGTAAACGCTTGCGCCTGCTGTTTGTCTTCATCGATGCAGCCCACCACCACGGCAGCGCCGAATTCATGCGCCAGCGGCACGACCCGTTCGAATTTTTCTTCTCCGTCTTCCAGGTTGATGGAATTAATGATCGACTTGCCCTGGCAGTACGTGAGCGCCAGTTCGACGGCCGACGGGTCGGTGGTGTCGATCATCACCGGCGTCTTCACCTTGCGAATCAACTTTTCATAAAACGGCTGAATGTCTTTTTTCTCGTCGCGTTCTGTGCTTTGCAGGCATACATCCACGATGTGCGCCCCGCCGCGAACCTGCCGCCGCGCTACTTCGCTGGCCTCTTCCCACTTTTCTTCTGCGACCAGGTTCTTGAACAGTCGCGATCCGATTACGTTGGTGCGCTCACCCACCAGCAGCGGCCGCGTCTGATCGTCGGCCTCGATCGTTTCGATCCCGGAGTAAATCGCGCGATGCGTTTCGGCCGGTCTTATCCGCGGCTTTTTGCCTTCCACCATCTGGGCAATCGAGCGGATGTGTTTTTCCGTCGTTCCGCAGCACCCGCCGATGAAATTCAGCCATCCGTGATCGACGAATTTTTCCAGTTGCGCAGCCAGCGTCGTCGGCGTTTCCAGGTATTTGCCTTCTTCATCCGGCAGCCCGGCGTTCGGATAGCACGATACAAACGTATCGGTGAGTTGGCTTAGCGTTCGAATGTGGTCGGTCATGAATTCCGGCCCGGTAGCGCAATTCATTCCAAACGCCAACGGCTTGGCATGCCGCAGCGATGCCCACAGCGCCTCAACCGTTTGCCCCGCGAGCATCGTGCCCATCGGCTCGATGGTTACCGACACGATGAAGGGAACATTCGCGCCAATCTCTTTTGAAAGCTGATGAATCGCCAGAATTGCAGCTTTGATATTTCGCGTGTCCTGGCAGGTTTCCACCAGCAGCAGATCAACGCCGCCTTCCACCAACCCGCGTGCCTGCGTGTGATACGTCGCTTGCAGTTCTTCGAACGTCACCCCGCCAGTCACAGTGATGGCCTTGGTCGTCGGGCCCATCGCTCCGGCTACCAGTCGCGGTTTCTGAGGCGTGCTGAATTCGTCCGCCGCTTTTCGCGCCAGCTCAGCAGAGAGCTTGTTCAATAAAAACGCATCGTCGCCCAGCCCGTACTCCGCCAGGACGATCGAAGCCCCGCCAAAACTGTTGGTTTCGACGATGTCCGATCCGGCTTCGAAATAGGCCCGGTGAATATCGAGTACCACGTCAGGCCGGGTGCGAACCAGGTTCTCGTTGCACCCCTCCAGCGTGGCGCCGCCAAAGTCCTCGGCAGTTAGATCCCGCTGTTGCAGCATGGTACCCATCGCGCCATCAAGGACGAGGATCCGCTGCGAGAGCAATTCCCGCAGCGCTTGCGCCGATTTGGTGAAATCTCTCATGTCGTTAACAGCCTGGCCCTCGGTCTTGCCGGGTGCTGGGTGTGAATGGCGATGCGCGAGGTCCGGGGCAGTTCACTCATTTTACGCGGGTTTCCCACAATCTCCGAATCTCCTGCAGCGAACGCCTTCTTTCGCTAACTGAACGGCCATTCCAGCGGGGCGGATTTGCCGCCGTGCCAGGTCGGCGGACGGAAAAGCGGCGTAGCCGTTACGTAACGGTTCAAGAACACCTGCCGCCAATGGCCTTGCCCCTCTGTCCGAATTTCACTACGCTGCAAACAGGCAAACTGTGGCTACGAAACGAGCAAGTTCCAAACTGACCGTCTGCATTCTCTCTCCTCACCCGTTGGTACTGGGTGAGTTTGAACGCATTCTCGCCAAGGGCGAGTTCAAGGTTATTTCCACTCAGCTGGAGTCCACCCTGGCGCCCGATTTGCGCAGCTTTGAACCTCCGCCAGCCCAGGTTTATGTCATCGACGCGCACGCTTCCAAGCCTGCAACCGGCGCGCTGTTGGCGAATTTAATGGAGAGAGCTCCAGAAGCTCGGCTGATCGTCGTCGGAGAACAGCACAACGAAGCCAACAGCTACGCGCTGCTTCGCCTGGGTGTGAAGGGCCTTTTGACCTACGTCGAAGCCCGTGAACAACTTACCCGTGCTCTGCCTTTGGTAGCCAGCGGCGGTTTCTGGGTGCCCCGCCAGTTACTCTCGGGTTTCGTGGATTCGATTCTCACCGGCCAGGGCCGTCGTCTGAAGTCCGATACGGTCACCAACCTCAGCCGCCGCGAACAGGAAGTTCTCGATTCGCTTCTGGAAAATCTCTCCAATAAAGAAATCGGCAGCCGCTTGAATATCGCCGAACGCACCGTAAAATTCCACGTTTCCAACTTGCTCAATAAATTCGGCGTGCGCCGCCGCGCCGACCTGATTCTTCTCACCTTCCAGCGCCGCCTCGCGCAGACCTAGCAAGGCACTGTTCTTCAATCTCAGTTGGATCTAGCGAACCGGCAGGCTTGCGCTGCTGAAGACCACCACGCTCTCATAGACCCTGTGGTTTGGAAACGAACCATATTCCTGCCACTTTGCGGGAACCTTTGCGCAATCCAGGCAGATAACTGCGCAAGCTGGCGGATGCGGCTGCTCTGCGGCATAACGTGACGTAAGGTTGTGCACACCCGAAAAAAATGCCGTGCGTTTCCGTCCATCCGAATGCGTCAGAGCCACGATCGGATAGCTATAAAAGGAATCCGGGCTGCCCTCGATTTCGTGGTCGGTCAACGGTGTGTACGTGTCGATGCCTATGCTTTCACAGTCCGTCTTATCTACCGCTTCCGCAGCATCGATATAAGAAGGAGCAAGATGTTCATTTTCGTAGGCGAAATACAGCATAGCGCGCGGCCCATAAGCGCTGAGCCAGCGGCCAACTGGAATCAATGACCGAAAACGATTCATGGAAGCATTGAACAGCCCGCCGACAATCAACACCATGGCGATCACTGTTACCACTTTGCGAGGCAAATAACGCACAAACGCCAGCGCGATAATTACGGCTCCGAGCACAAAAAATTGCAGGTGGAACCGGCTGGACCATCTCTGCCATTTCAACAGCGCACTAAACACCACAAAGGCGACGGTAAGGCCCAACGAGTACCACAACAGCCCCCGCTTTTCATCCTTGAACTTTACAAAAACGATTCCCAGCGCAACCACCAGAAGAACTAAATGCAAAGGATTCCCCGCCACAAGCTCATTGAACGACATGTGATTGACGGAGAAAGGTTCCTTGAATACAACCTGCCGGCGATCGTCTGGATCTACGCCAATACTCCGTATCGCCACTCGAAAAGCCTGCTCAATCTTCGCATTCAAGGATGAAGACGGGCTTCCTGCGTGCAGCGAAATGTTGCGCAGTATGTTAGCGGCTGTGCTTCTTACCCCGGCATTCTGAATCGTTAGTTGCAACTCGCCGAAGTCCAGCGGAACTCCAAGTGGCGAGCCGTCGAATCGATAGTTTCGGAGATACTGCGGCGCGTTGATCGCCAGTATGAGCCCCAGAATAACTGCGCCCCGCTTCAGAAAGAGGATGCGCGCGGACCGCGAACTTATCCACCAGCAAGCCAGGACAATAAACGGAAGAAGGATATACGTCGTGCCCTTTGTGAATAACGCCAGCCCCGATGCCAGGCCAACGCAGATTGCATTTAGCCAGCTGGCGTCCTCGTTCCACGCCAGCAGGAAAGCCGCGGCGGTGGCAATCCAGAAACAGGATGTATACGTATTCATCGGCCCGGACGCTTCCAGAATGCCTTCGGGAATCGTGATACACAGCAATGCTGCGATGGCCTGCGCGCGGCGACTCCCGCCCAGCAGTTTGGTGATGTAGGAAACCGCGATCGCGCAGCCGATAAAAGAGAAGAACTGCACCATGTTCACGAACCGATCGTTTCCCCACAACAACATGGTGTGCATCATCGAATATTCTGCAAAAGCGCCGTAGATCAGCTGCGTATAATTCGCGGTCGGAAAAAATCCGACGTTGTGATTGCAGATCCACATGGCCGCCCTGGCCATGTGATAAGACATCGCATCGAGATTGCTTGGCGGAGCAATCACAGCGGTGATTCCGACCAGCACGACGAGCACTCCCGCCGCGTATAGCAGCCCTTTTGTGATTGCATCCAGGTCCTCGCGCTCAGGCCCAACGTCGTTTCGCGGAGGGCATGGCAGGTCGCTCACCGATGGTTCGATTTTGAGATACACGACCAGGCAAATCACGCTGATTACCAGCCACGAAATTGCAACGCCGCCCCGCGTCACCAGCCGTAGCACGCTCAAGGATTCAGTAATGAGCACGACGCTGGTGCCGCAAAAAGTGGCTGCCGCGAGAAAAGACCTTCGCGCGTCTACGCCCATTTTGCGCAGGATCATGAAAAACAGAAGGAAAGCTATGGCAGGAAGAGCGATCATGGTGGAAAGAACAAAATCTTCGCCGCAAGAAGCGTATGAGCTCCAAAACCGCTCATTGCCAGTTGACTGTATATCATAAACATAAAATCAGCAGTAGGATGCCAGGTTCCCTGTTTCTTTCGCGCAACGCCGTCCTTACAAGTCATTACTCGTTTAACAAACCGCAGGCATCAATGGTTCGACTTCGGCGGAAATTCTAAATAAACTGGCCACCCGTTGAATAGGGCGGAGCAAAAACGCGCTAGTCGTTGATACACCAGGTCGTGCGTAAATTTATGTAAAGACCTTCACTTGGCGCACTCTGATGCCGAAAATGACGACTTCACCAACCGCTGCCGCTCAATCTCTGCTTATCGAGCCCCTCGATGGAAAGACGCAGATAGATCTGTCGGTGGTGCTACCCACATTTAACGAAGCAGCAAACATCGTCGCCGTGCTCGAGCAATTGCTGGCGCGCCTCGATATCGTCCCCGGCCTCACCTACGAAATCGTTGTCGTCGATGACGACAGTCCCGACCGTACCTGGGAAATAGCTGAGCGCTTCGCGGAAACTCGTCCGCAAGTTCACGTGTTCCGCAGGCAGACGGAACGCGGCCTATCCACCGCGGTAATTCGCGGATGGCAGGTAGCGCGTGGCAGAGTTCTCGGTGTGATGGACGCGGATTTGCAGCATCCCCCGGAGGTAACTGAGCAGTTGTGGAAAGAAATGTCCCGCGGCGCGGAATTGGCCATCGCCAGCCGGCACGTCGAAGGCGGCGGAGTCAGCGACTGGAGCCTGGCGCGGCGGATTATTTCCAGGTGCGCGCAGATGATTGGCTTGGCCATTCTGCCCGAAGTGACCGCGCGGGTGAGCGACCCCATGAGTGGTTACTTCATGATTGCTCGCAACTGCATCGCCGGCCGGGAGCTGAATCCCCTGGGCTACAAGATTTTGATCGAAGTGTTGGGACGCGGTAAAGTCGGCTGGATTTCTGAAGTTCCCTACACCTTTCGCGAACGCGTGGAGGGTTCCAGCAAAGTCACCAACAAGATCTACCTGGAGTATTTTCAGCATCTACTCCGAATTCGCCTGCATTTGCTGAAGTCCTCCTCGTTCTTCCGCTTTTGCATCGTGGGCCTGAGCGGAGTCGTGATCGATATGTCTCTGCTCTATCTCTTGAGCGATCCGAAAATGCTAGGCTGGGGTTTGACCAGAAGTAAAATCATCGCCGCCGAAGCCGCGCTCATTAATAATTTTATCTGGAACGATATGTGGACCTTTGCGGAAGTCTCCCGCCATCAAAACCATATCGGACAGCGCCTCAAGAGATTCCTGAAATTCAATGCCATCTGTGCCGTCGGCCTGATCCTGAACGTGCTGCTTTTGAATGTGGAGTTCAACGTTTTTCAGATGAACCGCTACGTCGCAAATTTAGTAGCCATCGCGATCGTCACGGCGTGGAACTACATGACCAACTGGAAACTGAATTGGCGCGTTACCGCGAAGGACTAATGCGCCGGTTGAGGCCCCCAGGCCACCGCTTAGAATTAATCGACAGTTATTCCTAACCGCAGGCCGAGGGTTTACGTGCGTCCTCGCCATTTCGTCTCGATTTGATGTATCCGCGCACCGAGGTTCTCGATGTTGGCGAGAAATCCCGGTTTGCCGTTTTGGGTTCTCGCCCACGGATTTCCGGCGCCAACCACTGCGATCACAAGGGACACCGCGAATAGTCCGGTAAAGACTATTCGTTTTACGCGGGTGAAATTCTCGAAAAACCCGAACGCAAAAAACCACAGCAGCGGGATCGCCGGTACCAGCCATCGGATGCTGTACGAATAGCCACCGAAATTGCTGGTTGAGAAGAAGTAGTAAATCGCGATGATCGCGGAAACCGCGAGCACAATCGCCCCTTCCACCCACAGCAAGCCGCGGCTGGCAATGCGTCGCACCAGATACCACATCGCGATTAGCAACAGTGGGTTGTAGATCAAAAACCCCTGCACACCAAAGAGACAGCTGAACCCGTAACGTAACGCGACACCAGGACTATTAAACTTAACGCCGGAGAGTGCTTCTTGTCCTGTCAGCCAATACGAGCCTGGATATCTGAAAAAATCGGGGTTGAGTTGGACCGGTCGAATATTCCCGGAAATGGCGTAATTAATGAGTGCGCTGGGAAGGACCGTAATCAGGACTGGGAGTGCATAGTACAGGATCCCGGTACGGAGCTCCCGAATTGCCAGTACATACACCGCAAACGCGACAAAAAATAGCGCGCTGGGATTGTCAACCGCTCCAGCCAGCGATAAACTCAGGCCGGACAAGAAGAGCCACCGGTTGCGGTGTGCCGTCTGGCGCGCCCGTAACATGCAATAAAATCCAATGAAGAGCCACGAGGCGGTAAATCCGTGATTGTTGAAAGTGAGATTCCAGAGACCGTAGATGGTCGCCACGCCGAGGCTGGCTACCATGATTAGCTGGTATTCATGAGCTATGCCAGTTCTTCGCAAGGCGTCGTAGAAGCAGAGGATGCAAAGCACAAAGCTGATACCCAGAATGCTCAAGGTAATCAAAGCCCCGGTGTATTTCCCGAGAGCGCCACGCCTGCCTTCAAATGCCCGGACCACGTAATAAGACGCAGCGCCCATAACCGCCAAGAGCGGAGGCTTGTCGGAATAAGAATGGCCCCTCACCTGGATCTTATCAACGGTGTCTGAAAATTCCGATTCGTCGATTCGAAACGTTCCGCGTTCCACCAGCGATTGCACAGTTGCAAAGCGGCTTCGGACGCTGGCATTCCACAGCGTATCTTGAAGCAAAGTCGCAATCACCAGGATTAAGCACATTCCCAACAACAAATTCCGGAAGGTCATGCGATCTAGGATGTGAGTTACGGTAACGCGGCGCCGAGGTTCGGCAGGGATTCCGACGGTCAACCCTCCTCCTCAACCGAGCGTTGCGAGCGATCCAGTTTATTCCCATTCACGAGTGAGACTGGGATTCGCGGTAGGCCGGACTTGTACCCTTGTTTCGAATCGCCGGCCGAAATTGCTGCAAGCCATTCGGCCAAACATTGATCTTCGCGGCGTCTGCCGGGCATCGGTGACCTATCGAAAGGGTCGGGACATGCTAGCACGCTGTCATGGGGGAAAGAGACGAATATCCGGACGTACTGACAACGTGCGATCATTCTGTTAGCTTTCATTTCTGATTTGCGATTCAAATGAGAATGCTTGTTTCCAAGGGTCGCTGGCCGGGCGCGTCGGAGCCGAGGTGAGCCTTCGTATCTGTCTTGGCTGCGTCACACGCATTGGAATTTCCCCGCGTTGCACCTAGGCTTTATTTATGCCGACTTTTTATATTGAGCAGTTTGGATGCCGCGCCACGCAAGCGGACGGCGCCGCCTTGGAACATCAATTGTTGCGGCGCGGCTACACGCCGTCGGCACGAAACGCTGCCGACATCGTGGTCATAAATACTTGCACGGTGACGGCGGCAGCGGACGCTCAGGCTCGCGATGCCATCCGCAAAATTCGTGCGGGAAATCGCGACGCCCATGTGGTGGTCACCGGATGCTACGCCCAGCGCGCTCCTGAGGAACTAGCCGAGTTGCCCGGCGTGGCGTGGGTGGTTGGAAATTCGCACAAGCCTGAACTTCCACAGATCATCGAAAATCTTTCACTGGCTTCGCGGACGGCAGACTTTGTCCCCGCCGCGTCCTTGCAACCGAGTTCTGTCGTAAACGTGCCTGCCTCTGCGAGGATTCTCACCGGCGCATTTAAGCTGGAACCGCTCCTCCGTGCTCCGGTCTTTGGCGGAGAGGGAAATCACACCCGACCGACGCTGAAGATTCAGGACGGCTGCAACTCTCGCTGCTCCTACTGCGTGATTCCGTTTGTCCGCGGCAAAAGCCGCAGCCTGCCGCCCGAAATAGTCGTGTACGAAATAAATCAGCTCGCCGCTTCCGGTGTGCGCGAGATTGTTCTCAGCGGAATTAATTTAGGCACCTACGGCCGCGATCTTTCTCCACGCATCGCATTAGGCGTGTTGCTTCGCCGCATCCTGGACGAAACGCCGGTCGAGCGTTTGCGCATCAGCTCCATCGAGCCCATGGATGTGACCAGCGACCTGATCGATTTTTTTGTCGCTAACGATCGCATGGCCAGGCATTTTCACATGCCGCTGCAATCGGGAACCGATCGCATCCTCGCCGCCATGCACCGCTGGTATCGCGCCGAACATTACGCCCGCCGTGTGCAACTCATCCGCGAACGCCTGCCGGATGCCGCCATCGGCGCGGATGTAATCGCTGGATTCCCGGGAGAAACTGAAGAGGAACATACTTCGACGGTGGCCTTTATCGAAAGTCTGCCGTTCACCTATCTGCATGTTTTCTCCTTCTCGAATCGTCCGGGTACCGCGGCGGCTGCGCTTTCAGGCGAAATTCGCCTGAACGTAATCAAGGATCGCGCTCGCGAGTTGCGTGCCCTGGGCGAAAAGAAGTCCGCCGCGTTTCGACGCGAACAAGTTGGAAAGCGATTGCGGGTGCTCACGCTGCGCTCCGCGAGTGATGAGGATGGGCCCTCGGAAAATCTGTGCGGTGAGGCAACGCCTGAAACCCAATTCACCCCGGCGCTCTCCAGCAATTATTTGCGTGTGCGTTTGCCGGGAAGCTGGCCTGCGAATCACTGGGTCGATACTCGAATTTCTTCCAGCGAAGGAGGCATTTTGATGGGAACGCCTGAAGAGCCCGCGAATTGTGTCGCGGCCGTTCACGCCTGTAATTGAAAAGTGTGGACCAGGATTTTCTTACGACTCGAAAATTACTAGCGCCAAAGCCTGCTCCGCCGTGTGAGTAATACTCACCGCAATATTTTTCACTCCCAGCCTCGCCGCAATTTTGCCTGCTTCGCCGGCAATCGCCAGCGTTGGCCGGCCGCTTTTTTCCCTGACCACTTCCAGGTCCACCCAACGCACGCCATGCTGCCAGCCGGTGCCCAGCGCCTTCATGGCTGCTTCTTTTACCGCAAATCTCCCTGCGTAGCGCTCAAACTTGTTCTTGAACCGCTCGCAATAGGCGATTTCCTTGGGGGTATAAATCCGTCTCAAGAATGCCGGCCCCCGTTTTTCAATTGCGGCTTTTATGCGCGCGACTTCTGCGATGTCCACTCCCATGCCAACAATCAAAACTCCTCCAATTAGCTTCCGCACCTGACGCGATTATACTGGGGCTATCTTGAGCGTCACGAAAACATCCTCGAGCAAGCGCGCGAAAACAAACAAGCCTCGTCCCTCAGGCGCCGACGGGTCCTGGACGCTGCGCACCTCCGTAAACGGGATCAGCGTCCTCCAGGTTTCTGCGTTCACAAAATTTCCTTGGCTCGTTCACGGATTCAGCACCTCACAAGGCGGAATCAGCGCGCTGCGCGGTAAGAAAGTGCTCAACCTCGGCTTTACGGAATGGGATAGTCGCGCGAACGTTCAGGAAAACCGCCGCCTGTTTCAATCCGCAATCGGAGCGGGCGATCTTTCGCTGGTGGCCCTGAAACAGTTTCATTCCGACGTCATTTGCGATTTTGATTCTTCCCCCGGTGAAGCCTGCAATGGCGACGCTTCGATCACCGTCACTCCAAAGCTGCTGCTAGGCATTCAAACCGCCGATTGCGTCCCCATTCTGCTCGTGGATCCAAAAAATCGCGCCGTTGCCGCGGTCCACGCAGGGTGGCGCGGCACTTTACAGCGCATCGTCGAAAAAACCACCGGCCGCATGGTGATGCAATTCGGCACTCGTCCCGAAAATCTGCTGGCGGCTGTCGGTCCGGCCATCGGTGGCTGCTGTTACGAAGTCGGCACTGAGGTAGCCGCGGCGTTTCTTTCTCAATTCGCGCAAACTCCTGAATGGTTCGACGAGTTGCGCACCGGCGATGAACCCAATCCTCTGCAATGGCTCAACCAGCTCCCTCCCGGCCACCAGCCGCCGCCGAAAAATGTTCGCCTCGATTTGCGTAAAGCCAATCGAGCGCAGCTGATCGCAGCGGGCGTGAGTCCGCAAAATATTTTCACCAACGAACTGTGCACCGCGTGTACGCCTGATCTTCTTTTCAGCTATCGTAAAACTGGCAAGGAAAGTGGCCGCATGATGGCCGCCATCGGTATGCGCAAAATTTGAGACAGAGGGGGTCTACAGAGTCACGAATTGTGAATCGGCCGCTCCGGACCCGGCACTGTCCAGCAACGCCAGTTGCCCGCACGCGGCCATCACGTCACGCCCGCGGGAACGGCGCACAAAGGTAGCAATTCCGCGCTCGATCAAAAGTTTTTGAAAATCGGCGATCGTTTCTTCGGTCGACTCCCGGTAAGGCAAATCTCCCGGGTTCCAGGGAATCAGGTTGACTTTGCATTTGAGCGGAGCCACAAGACGCACCACTCGCTTCGCGTCTCCCAGCGAGTCATTGATCCCGCCGAGCATCACATACTCAAACATCAAATATTCCCAGCTGCGCAGCGGATATTTCCGGCACGCGGCCAGCAGAACTTCCAGCGGATATTTGCGGTTGATGGGCATCAAGGCGTCGCGCTGCTCGTTGTTGGAAGCGTTCAGCGAGATCGCCAGTTTGGGCCGCTCGGTCTCCGTCGCCAGCCGCTCGATTCCCGGCACAATGCCGCTGGTCGAAATCGTGACGCGCTTCGCCGGGATCCCGACGCCCGCGGGATCCTGCAGAATTCTGCACGCCGTCAACACCGCGTCGTAATTCAGCAATGGCTCGCCTTGCCCCATAAACACGACGTTGGTATGCGGAACAAGCGTGTCTTTATTCTCTTCGAGCACGACCAAGATTTGCGCCAGGATTTCTCCCGCCGTCAAATTGCGAATCAAACCGAGTTTTGCAGTCAGGCAAAATTGGCAATTGACCGCGCAGCCCGCCTGGGTCGAAACGCAAATGGTCTGCCGTCCGTCGCTGGGCATGAACACCGCTTCGACTGACGCCGCGCGTCTGGTTTCTCTCTCGCCGCCTGCGCTCAGCTCAAAAAGATAGCGGATCGCTCCATCCGCGGATTGGAATCGTTTTTTAACTTCCGGGAACGCTACTCTCGCGCTACCGCCCAGCCGCTCTCTCAGCGACGCCGGCAAATTGGTGGCGTCCGCCAGATCAAATTTGCGCTCCGCATAGAGCGCGCGATAAATCTGTTCTCCGCGGTACGCAGGTTCACCGAGCGTCACGCATAGCTCGCGCAACTCCTCTTTCGTCTTGCCGAGCACTTCCAGGTTTTGCGCATCCGCCATGTGGCAAACGCTCCAGTTGCAAGAATACCCCGAACCGCGCCTGCTCACCGCATTCCGCTTGTGTTATTCCGAAGGGCAAAAACAGCGGTATAATTGCGACTCGCAAGCGCTTTTCGGCATTACGCGGAGGAGTCCGATGGCCGGCCCATCAACAGACAATCTCGCAATCGAACAACTGGGTATCCACGATTGGGTGAAAGGCCTCGCCGCCATTTCTGCCCGAGAGTTCACACTGGAAACGGTTCAGAATTACGTGCTTCATCATTCCATTCGGCCCGAAACACTTGATAAATATTGCTATTTTTCCAAGGGCAGCTATACCCGCAACCTGATTTTCAAGAATGAAGTGTTTGAATGCATGACGGTGTGCTGGGAAATCGGCCAGCGTAGCCGGGTACACAATCACCGCGATCAGAATTGCTGGATGTCCGTGCCCATCGGCCGTTTGCGCGTGCAGAATTATCGCGTGGAACATCGCGATCCGTCCCACGGCACGTGCCAAATCGTTCCGACGGATGTCTATGTCATGGATCCCACCCATTCCGCCTACGTGAACCCGGAAGAGCCGGTGCACGAAGTAATCAATCCTGCAGAATTCAACCAGCGCGCCGTCAGCATCCACGTTTATTCCAAGCCTTTCGATCAATGCGAAGTGTATCTCTGCGACAAGGGAACGTATTCCGACGTGCCGCTGTTCTACACCAGCGAGTACGGAAAATTGAATCCCGCCGAAAAACTGCTGTAGCCGCGATTCCTCGGCCTTCGTTCCTGCCTCGCTATCCCTCTCGCTACCTTCCTCCTGCGTGTGTCACAATCGGTACGTGCCCACGGAATTGCGGGACATTAAAAAACGCATCTTGCCCAATGGCCTGGTGGTCATCACCGAGACCATGGAGCACGTGCGCTCCGTTTCCGTCGGCGTGTGGGTCCGCAACGGCTCCCGCCGCGAATCGCCCGACGAAAACGGCCTCGCGCACTTCATCGAGCACATGGTTTTCAAGGGTACTGAGCGGCGTTCCGCGGAAGCCATTGCGCGCGAAATGGATTCCGTCGGCGGGATGCTGGATGCCTTCACTTCCAAGGAACAAATCTGCTTCAACGCCAAAGTCTTGGATGAGCATCTGCCCATCGCTTTCGATGTCATCGCCGACCTGATCCTGCGCCCCAACTTTGATTCCGAGGACGTCAAGAAGGAGCAGCAGGTCATCCTCGAAGAAATCAAGATGGACCTGGATAATCCGGAATATCTGCTGCACGAAATTTTTACCCGCGGTTTCTGGCCGGATCACGCTCTAGGCCGGCCCATCCTGGGCACGCCTGAAACGGTGAAAAAATTTAATCGCGAAACGTTGAAAGCGCGGTTCACGTCCTGGTTCGCGCCGGATCACCTGGTGGTCACCGCCGCGGGAAATGTTACGCACGAACAGGTGCTCGCGCTGGTGGAACGCGAATTCGGCAGCTTGCAACCGAGCGGCAAGCACGCCGCGCATAGCGCTCCCAGCACGGGAGCGCCGATTCACCTCGAGAAAAAGCGCGATCTGGAGCAGGTGCATCTCTGCGTCGGCGTGCCCTCCGTGCCGCTGGGCCACGAAGATCGTTTCGGCATCGCGGTGCTCAACAATGTGCTGGGCGGCGGTATGTCTTCGCGTCTGTTTCAGAACATCCGAGAGAAGCGCGGGCTGGCGTACGCCATTTTCAGCGAGCTCACGCCTTATTCCGATGCCGGGATGCTGACTGTGTACGCGGGCTCGGCGAAAGAAACCGTTGGCCAGATACTCGATCTGATCGTGAGCGGATTCCGCGATTTGAAACAGTCGCCGGTTACCGAAGAAGAATTGACCCGCTCGAAAAATCATCTGAAAGGCTCGCTAATGCTTTCGCTGGAGTCCACCAGCGCGCGTATGTCGAATCTGGCGCGGCAGGAATTGTATTTCCGGCGTTTTTATACGCTGGATGAAATACTTGCTTCCATCGAAATGGTCACGCGCGAACAATTGCAAAAACTTGCGCAACAATATTTTCGCACCGAAGACACCGCCGTCACGGTGCTTGGCAACCTCAACGGCTTTGAACTCGAGCGTTCTCGCCTGGCCTGTTGACGCTGCAATTGTCAGACAGAGAGCCTCTCCGGAAATGCAAAATCCTGTCCATTTTCTGTCATTCTCGTTGACGCGCTCATTACTCTCTGCCATTATTCTCGAAATTCAGCTTTCGCTCTTGTTTCGCTGTGGTTTGTGGAGAGTTTTCGATCGGCTTGCGGGTATCCATCCTGGCGTCTGGCAGCTCGGGCAACCTCACGTTACTCGAGACAGCGCGGACCCGACTCCTTGTGGACGCCGGTTTAGGCAAACGCGAAACTCTTGCTCGACTCGCCGCACTCGAACTGACCGTCGATCACCTTGACGGCATCCTGATCACTCACGAACACGCCGACCACTGCAACGGTTTGCCGCAGATGCTGAGTTTGTGGAAGGCGCCGTTGTACGTTTCGGAACCCACCATGGATGCGCTGCGGCGATGCTTGCCGGAAACTTTCGGCAAACGCATCGCGGGAATTGAAACCATTCATGCCGGGCAGCGGTTTATGGTTGGCGACATTGAAGTGCACGCTTTTGCGATTCCGCACGACGCCATCGACCCGATTGGATTCACGTTCCGTTGCCAGGGCGCCAAGATGGCGCTGGTTACCGATCTCGGCTATATGCCGCAACTGGTGAAAGTCCATCTGCGCGACGCCGACTGTCTGCTGTTGGAATCCAACCACGATCTGGACATGCTGAAAGTTGGTCCTTATCCGTGGGTGGTGAAGCAGCGGGTGCTGAGCCGCACGGGCCATCTTTCCAATCACGCGGTGAGCGAATATCTTTGCGACCCGGAGGGCTTTGATGGCCGGGCACGATACCTGGTGCTCGCGCATGTATCGCAGGAAAACAACAATCCCGACCTGGTGCGCTTGTCTGCCGAAGAAGCGCTCAACCGGCGCCCGCCGGGTTTCGCTTTTCTAGGCCAACTGCTGGTGGCCTCCCAGCATGTTCCCCTGAAACCGCTAGACCTCTAAGCTGCTCCCCCCACCCCCTACCCCTGTTTTTGCAATAGAGCCCAGAAAGCGTTGAAAACAAAGGATGGGTGCCTGAAAAAGAGGGCCAAGAGGCAAAAAGAGACACCTCAGAATGCCGCAAAAACCTGGTCCCCGAGCGCTCCTGTTCCGTGGAGCGCAATGCTGTGGACCTGAAGCACGCGAACAAAGATTCCGGCTGGGCCGCGATGATCATGGCTGAGTTTACCAGTTAGATATAGTCACTACAAGGAATTAAAAGGACAGGGTGCGAACCCGGCCTTTAAATGGACCGAAGGGTGTTTA
Source organism: uncultured Acidobacteriota bacterium (assembly GCA_963819625.1). Classification (GTDB taxonomy): domain Bacteria; phylum Acidobacteriota; class Terriglobia; order Acidiferrales; family UBA7541; genus Acidiferrum. The sequence continues at coordinate 55,340 of CAWFWY010000011.1, read as the reverse complement.
GATCCTTACCTGGCCGCCGGCGCGGCTGCAGGCGTCGAAGCTGGGGCAGACTTGAGGAGCTGCGGCGTGACGTCGAACATCAGGCGGACGGATTTTGCGTCGCCGCGATCGACGCGGGAAACTTCCGCGCTTTTCAGCAGCTCGAGGTAAGCGTCGCGAGTCGCGCTACCGATTTGTTGCTGTGTTCGCACGCCGCCGAGCCCGGCGCGCGCGAGGAGAACTACTCCGGTCAGGAGATCGGCAAGTTGCCGCGCGCTTCTTTCTTCCGAGCCTTCGCCTTCGGCAATAATTCGCAGCCGATCGTTTTGCGGTTTCGCAGCGACGCTGATCCACTGCAGTTGCATCAGCAACGAAGACAGCTGCGGAGAAGTAAGCCCGCCGGTGGCTCGTTGCGCGAGGCTTTGCGCGCCGGGTTGCGATCCCATGGCTTCCGCGATGCCATCGTTGCGCAGGATGACGAAGAAGGGAGAGCCGGCCACGCGCTCGAATCGAGCATGCCAGTCAGCGCTTTCGGAAGTTTTCGGCGGCTTCAGCAACGAGTAGAGGTCCGCGGCATTTGTAAACGCGATCAGATCGTTGCGGAGAAATGTAAAGGAAATGCGTTCGGGGCTTCCGGTAACCGGAAGTAAAAAAATCTCCGTTCCGGCTTGGTTTTGGACCGAGCCCGATTTCGCCGTGTAGGCTTTGATTTTTTTCTGATCGAACCGGCCGTTGGCTACGGCGAAGAATACCTGCTGCGCTCCATGTTCTTCAAAGGCGACGGCGATGCGGTCGAGATCTTTTTCATAGTCGAAGCCTGTATCGCGACGGAACTGGTCGTAGCTGGGGTCAAGTGCGGGCTTGGGGGCCCAAGACAGAAGATCGGCGAAAAACGGCGCCTGGCGCAAGTCGTTCAGATCGACGAAAAGTACCGTTTCAGCGCTGCCGGGCATCAAAGATAGTTCTGCTTGTCGTCCCGGCAAAGCGGTTCTAAACCACACAAAATAAAGGGCAAATAAGGCCGCCAGTATCAGGCCAGCAGCAACGAAGAACGCGAATTTCTTTCTAGCGTTCATGGATCCGCGGGGCAGCAGATGGATTGAGCTTCACGCCTACGTTATATCTCAAAGCTAGGGTAGCCGGCGTGCCTTTAGTGGCTAGGGTTGGCGAGGCGGGAGCGAAGCTGGGATTTTCCACAGCGGTGGCCCCCAGCGTGCTGGAACTGCGCTTGCAATCCTGCCTGGCGTTCTGTTATTCTCAACCAGTTTGAGCGTGCTGGCGTAGCTCAGCTGGTAGAGCATCTGATTTGTAATCAGAGGGTCGGGGGTTCAATTCCCTCCGCCAGCTCCACCAGGAAGTTGAAGGGTTTTTCGGGGGATGAGGCGGAGCGAATCCTGGCGGTAAAAATCAACGGGCTGGTGTCTTTTGACACGAGCTCTATTTGTGTTTTTACTTCAAGTTGATTCCGCAAGTTCTGGAACAGTAAACCCGGCTTATCAAGTAACTGGATGACTTTTGTCGCAGCACCCGTCGAGAACGAAATCAGTTTGCGAGCGGCGGGACTTGCCACGATCTTTCCGGGACGGGTGGGTGAGTGGCTAAAACCAGCAGACTGTAAATCTGCCGCTCCTTGCGGGCTACGGAGGTTCGAATCCTCCCCCGTCCACCATATTAGCGCTGTGGAGCGCAGCGGTAAGAGCGGGCGAATGATGGTCGGCTCGTGGTGGTGGGGAAAAAATAAATCGGTAGCAGGGACACGGATTTGGCCTGGGTAGCTCAGCTGGTAGAGCGCGTCCTTGGTAAGGACGAGGTCACCGGTTCAATCCCGGTCCCAGGCTCCAGGATTTATTCTCGGCGGGAGAGTTTGCAGCGCGGGGCGGGGGTAACTCAACGGTAGAGTCTCACTCTTCCAAGGTGATGGTTGCGGGTTCAAATCCCGTCCCCCGCTCCAGAATTTTGGCGGTTATCAGTAGCGGGAAAAAAGCTTTAGTCATTTTGAACAAAGGATAAAGGAATATGGCGAAGGAGAAATTCGAACGTAATAAGCCGCACGTGAACATTGGGACCATTGGTCACATCGATCACGGCAAAACCACTTTGACGGCGGCCATCACCAAGGTGCTGTCGAAGCACAATCCTAAGGTGCAATTCCGCGCGTTTGATTCGATTGACAACGCGCCGGAAGAGCGCGAGCGGGGCATCACCATTGCGGTGTCGCACGTGGAGTATGAAACGCAGAACCGCCACTACGCGCACATGGATTGCCCGGGCCACGCTGACTACATCAAGAACATGATCACCGGCGCGGCGCAGATGGATGGCGCGATCCTGGTGGTCGCGGCCACCGACGGCCCGATGCCGCAAACGCGCGAGCACATCTTGTTGGCTCGCCAAGTTGGGGTGCCGGCCATTGTGGTGTTTTTGAACAAGTGCGACATGGTGGAAGACGCGGAATTGCTGGAACTGGTGGAGCTGGAAGTTCGCGAATTGCTGAAGAGCTATCAGTTTCCCGGCGACAGCATTGCCATCGTGCGCGGCTCGGCGTTGCAGGCTTTGAACGGCGACGCGAAGTACGAAAAAGCGATCGATGAGTTGATGGAAGCGGTGGACAAAAACGTGCCGCAACCGGTGCGCGACATCGACAAGCCGTTTGCCATGCCCATTGAAGATATTTTCTCCATTTCCGGACGCGGCACGGTAGTGACCGGGCGAGTGGAACGCGGCAAGGTAAAAGTTGGCGAAGAAATCGAGATCGTCGGTTTCCGCCCCACGCAGAAGAAAGTTGTTACCGGCGTGGAAATGTTTCGCAAGCTGCTGGACGAAGGTTTGGCCGGCGACAACGTGGGCTTGCTCCTGCGCGGCACGGAAAAAGAAGATGTGGAGCGCGGGCAAGTAGTTTGCAAGCCGGGGTCGATCACCCCGCACACCAAGTTCAAGGCGGAAGCGTACGTCCTGACCAAGGAAGAAGGCGGGCGGCACACTCCGTTTTTCACCGGCTACCGTCCGCAGTTTTACTTCCGCACCACGGACGTCACCGGCGACGTAAAGCTGCCGACCGGAGTGGAAATGGTGATGCCGGGCGACAACGTCAGCTGCGAAGTCACACTGATTACCCCAGTAGCTCTCGAAAAGGGCCTGCGCTTCGCGATTCGCGAAGGCGGCCACACCGTGGGCGCAGGCGCAGTCACGGAGATCATCGAATAATCGTTTTTGGGAAATCGCTGCGCAGCGGCGGGGAAGAGATTAATTTATGCGCGACATCATTACGTTGCAGTGCGGGGATTGCAAGAATCGCAATTACACCACGACCAAGAACAAGAAAAAGCATACGGAACGGATGGAAACGAAGAAGTTCTGCAATACATGCCGGAAGCAGACGGCGCATAAAGAAGTTAAATAACCGGCAGCCGGGCCTGGTTTTGGTTTTAGGGGAGTCGTCCAACGGCTAGGACTCCGGTCTCCAAAACCGGGTATGGGGGTTCGAGTCCCTCCTCCCCTGCCATCGTTTTGCGGTGACGGAGCCTGGCTCTGTCGGGTGATCAGCAAGGAACGGATAAGGAAGCAAGGGGTCGAATGGCAAGTCACGCGGTGAAAGTGAAGAACGAGGAATCGCACGGCGGCAAGGGCGCCGAGCTGGGCCAAAAAGTCACCGGCACGATTGCCGACGCGAAAGAGTTTCTGCACGACGTGCGTATCGAGATGCGGCAGGTGACCTGGCCAAGCCGCGAAGACGTGATCTCGACGACGGGCGTGGTGATTGCCACGGTATTTTTCTTTGGCGTTTTTCTGTGGCTGGTGGATCTGGCAGTGCAGCGTGGTGTTTCGTACGTGTTCAAAGCGTTTGGCGTGTAAGGGGATTTCGAATTCATGGGAATGCAGTGGTACATCATTCACACCTACTCGGGCTTTGAGAAGAAGGTGAAGGAGAGCCTGGAGAGCCGCGTGGAAGCTTTCACGCTGCAGGACAAGATCGGGCGCGTGCTGATCCCGATGGAAGATGTGGTGGAAGTGCGCAGCGGGAAAAAAGTGGTTTCGTCGCGGATGTCTTATCCCGGCTACGTGCTGGTGGAGATGGATCTGGACGAAAACACCTGGCACATCGTGCGATCGACGCCGCGGGTGACGGGTTTTGTGGGCTCGGCGACTTCGCCGTCTCCCTTAACCGAGGCGGAAGTGGACGGCATTATCAACCGGGTGCACACCCCGCAGGACCGGCCAAAGCCGAAAGTGGTGTTCGAGCGGAATGAGCAGGTGCGGATTGTGGATGGGCCGTTTGCGAATTTTAATGGCTCCGTGGAAGAGATTGATGACGACCACAGCAGGTTGAAGGTCTCGGTAACGATTTTTGGGCGGTCGACGCCGGTGGAGCTGGATTTTGCTAGTGTCGAAAAGTTGAATTAAAGGTTTCGTCGCCAAGAAATTTTGAGAGAGACCCTTCGGCCTCGATAAATCGAGGCGCTCAGGGTAAACAGGTTGAGATAACGAAATGGCAAAGAAGATTCAAACGACCATCAAACTGCAATTGCCGGCCGGCAAGGCGACTCCTGCGCCTCCAGTGGGCACGGCGCTTGGTCCTCATGGCTTGAACATCATGGATTTCTGCAAGCAGTTCAACGCCAAGACCGCCAAGGAACCGGACGGAATGATTTTCCCGGTACTGGTGACGGTGTACACCGACCGCACCTTTACTTTTATTCTGAAGACTCCCCCGGCGTCGATCTTGTTGCTGCGCGCTGCGGGAATCGTGAAGGGTTCCGCGGAACCGAACCGCACCAAAGTCGGCAAAGTGACCAAGAAGCAAGTGGAAGAGATCGCCAAAATTAAATTGGTGGATTTGAACACTACCAATCTGGATTCCGCGGTGCGCACGGTGATGGGCACGGCAAAGAACATGGGACTCGAAGTAGAAGCGTAAAGCCGGCGAGCGAAACAGAGCAAAATCTTGAAGGGGAACAGTAGGCGATGAAAAAAGCAGGCAAGCATGTGGAGAATGCGCGCAAGAAAGTGGAAGCGCGCCCGTACAAGTTGAGCGATGCGGCGGAACTGTTGAAGAGCACCCATCACACCAAGTTTGACGAAACGGTGGAGCTGGCCATCAACCTGGGCGTCGATCCCAAGCATTCCGACCAGGTGGTGCGCGGCACAGTGGTGCTGCCTAACGGGCTTGGGAAAGCCGTGCGCGTGCTGGTGATTGCCGGCGGCGATAAAGTTCGCGAAGCGCAGGATGCCGGGGCCGATTTTGTGGGCGGCGACGACATGGTGCAGAAGATTATGGAGGGCTGGACGGATTACGACGCGGTAATCGCCACGCCGGACATGATGAGGTCGGCCGGAAAACTCGGTAAAGTATTGGGTCCGCGCGGTTTAATGCCGAATCCCAAGACCGGTACGGTGACCTTTGATGTGGCCAAGGCCATCAAGGATGTAAAAGCCGGTAAAGTGGAATTTCGTGTCGACAAGGCGGGCATCGTTCACTGCGCCATCGGCAAAATCAAGTTTGACGCCGCGAAAATCGCGGAAAACGCGCACGCGGTGATTGGCGCTGTATTGAAAGCCAAACCATCTGCATCTAAAGGTAAATACGTCAAAAAAATCACGCTTACCTCGACCATGGGTCCGGGAATTTCCGTTGACCTGGCCGAGGCGGAAGCCTTGGCAACGGCTGCTTAGTTGCGCTGGAGCGCCCCCTTCGGATTCGATTGATCGAGTCCTCAGGGCTGGGAGAGATTATGAAAAAGCGCAGTGAAAAACAGCAAGACCTGGACAACCTGAAGACCGAGCTGGCCAAGGTGTCGACCGTGATTCTGACTACGTTTCAGGGGATCACCGTCGAGAACGACACCAAGCTGCGGCGCGCGGTGCAGGCGGCCGGCGGCAAATACAAAGTGGTGAAGAATACGCTGGCGGAACGCGCCGGTGCGGGAACGCCGATCGAGAATTTGCTGAAGGATTTGACGGGCACGAATTCGATCGCCTACAGCGCGAATGATCCGGTGGCGCTGGCAAAAGCGTTGACCAAAGTGGCCAAAGAGGTTCCGGCGTTTCAGTTCAAGGCCGGGCTGGTGGAAGGCCGAGTCATTTCCATCGCGGAGATTCAGCAACTGGCGAGTTTGCCGTCGAAGGAAGAGCTGCTCAGCAAGGTGATGTTCCTGCTGAACGCGCCGGCGCAACGCATCGCGATGGCGCTGAACGCGCTGCCGCGGAATTTGGCCATTACCGTCAGCGAAGCGATCAAGGCCAACAAGTTTGCGTCCGGCGGGGCAAGCGCAGCTGCAAGTGACGCGGGATCCGGCGAGAAGTCTTCAGAAGCAGCGCCGGACGCGGTGCCCGCGGCAAGTGCCCAGGCCAGTCCCGAGCAGGCCGAGTAAAATTTTATTTTAGATTTGAGAGGAGAAGAAAGAATCATGGCGAAAGTTGACTCAATCCTGGAAGAAATCAAGGGCCTGACGCTTCTTGAAGCGTCGGACCTGGTGAAAAAAATGGAAGAAACCTTCGGCGTTTCCGCCGCGGCTGCGGCTCCTGTAGCTGCTGCTGGTGGAGCGGCGGCTGGTGCGGCTCCCGCGGAAGAGAAGACTGAATTTTCCGTGGTGCTCACCGACGTTGGCGGCAACAAGATCAACGTCATCAAGGCGGTTCGCGAAGTGACCAGCCTGGGACTGAAGGAAGCCAAGGACCTGGTAGATGGCGCGCCCAAGACGGTGAAAGAGGGCGTGAACAAGGACGAGGCCGCCACGATCAAGAAGAAGTTCGAAGACGCGGGCGCCAAAGTCGAAATTAAATAGTTGCCGGATTGCCGCGCCGTTACGCACGGCATCTAATGAAGCAGGTGCTCCTGCCCGAGCTCGCTCGGCGGTCAGGCAGGATTTAACCACGATATTGATATTCGGCGTGGCTCTTCGGGCGATGAGCCGCACCAAAGGAATTCAACTACGCAAGTCGAGGCCGGTAACTCCAGCAGTGTCTACGGTCCTTTTGAGGCCGTCGGCAGTTGTGTGCGCGTTCGCTCTGGGCAGGCGGCGCAGCATTCTGCAGCTGGTGGAGCCGGATCCTGCGCCTCGAACCATTCATTCGAAAGCACGGCGGCGCGCCAGCCGTCTTTCCGTTTACTCCAGGCTGCCCAAAAAAGGGATGAGGTAATTACGCATGCCGAATAGCAATCAACATATCCGGGAACGCCAGCGACTGGACTTCGCGAAGATTCAGGGATCGATCCAGATTCCGAATTTGATCGAAGTGCAGATGAAGTCCTATCAGCGATTTCTGCAGATGGACTTGCTGCCCAGCGAGCGCGATGATGGCGGGCTGCAGTCCGTGTTTACTTCCGTGTTTCCGATCAAGGATTTCCGCGAAATGTCGCAACTGGAGTTCGTCGACTACGCCATCGGAAACTGGGAGTGTAAGTGCGGAAACCTGAAGGGGCTGCACCACTTGAGGGCTACGTGCCGGCATTGCGGCGCGTCGGTGGTGACCAATCCTTACCAGACCGGCGACGTGATCTGCCACAAGTGCGGCACGTTTAATAAAAATACGCCGACGTTCTGCAACAAGTGCGGCGATCCGGTCGCCATGCAGCTGAAGTACGACGTGAATGAATGCCAGGAGCGCGGGATGACTTACTCCGCGCCGCTGAAAGTCACCATTCGCTTGACGATTTACGACAAGGATCCCGACACGGGCGCGAAGACCATTCGCGACATTAAGGAGCAGGAAGTTTTCTACGGGGACATTCCTTTGATGACGGAGAACGGGACGTTCATCATCAATGGCACCGAGCGCGTCATTGTCAGCCAGTTGCACCGCTCGCCTGGCGTGTTTTTTGAGAGCGCCAACAACCGCACCTATTTCCTGGGAAAGATTATTCCTTACCGCGGTTCGTGGGTGGAATTCGAATACGATACCAAGAATATTCTGTATGTGCGCATCGACCGCAAGCGCAAGTTCCTGGGGTCGATTTTCCTGCGCGCGCTGGGGATGAAGTCCAACGAAGACATTTTGCGGACCTTTTACCAGGTGGAGCGCATTTCGCTGCGGGACAAGGAACTTTTCTGGAACGTTTCGCCGGGAATCGTGGACCGCAAGCTGGCCTACGAGATTCGCAATCCCAAGACTGAAGATGTAATCGTCGGCGCGCACAAGCGCATCACCGACAACCTCTTCAAGGAACTGATCAAGGCCAAGGTGTCGCAGATTCGCGCGGCGCTGGCCGACCTGGAGGGCGCGTACAGCGTCGCGGACATCGTCAATCGTCAGACCGGTGAAGTTTTGCTGGAAGCCAACAAGCCGCTAACTGCCGACCTGTGGCAGGCGTTTGCGGAAGCGGGCATCACCGAAGCGGACGTTTTCTTCCCGGAGCGCGATGACATCGGGCTGGTTCTTTCGCGCACCTTGGATAAGGATTCCATCCGTTCTTCGAAGGAAGCGCTGATTGAAATTTATCGCAAGCTGCGCCCGGGCGATCCCCCAACGCTGGAAACGGCCACGAATCTCTTCCGCGGAATGTTTTTCGATCCGCGCAAATACGATTTCAGCCGGGTAGGCCGCCTGAAGTTCAACATCAAGATGGGGCTGGATACGCCACTGGACAATCGCACGCTGGACACCCCGGACTTTGTGTCGGCCATCAAGTATTTGTTTAAGCTGCGCAAGAACATCGGCACGGTGGACGACATCGATCATCTCGGCAACCGGCGCGTACGCGCAGTCGGCGAGCTGCTCGAAAATCAATTCCGCATCGGCCTGGTGCGCATGGAACGCGCCATTAAAGAAAAGATGAGCGTGTACCAGGAAATGTCCACGGCGATGCCGCACGACCTGGTGAACGCCAAGCCGGTTATGGCCGCGATTCGCGAGTTCTTCGGCTCGTCGCAGCTCAGCCAGTTTATGGACCAGACCAATCCGCTGAGCGAAATCACCCACAAGCGCCGGCTATCGGCTCTTGGACCCGGCGGTTTGTCGCGTGAACGCGCAGGCTTCGAAGTGCGCGACGTTCACCCCACGCACTACGGCCGCATCTGCCCGATTGAAACTCCTGAAGGACCGAACATCGGGCTGATCAGCTCGCTGTCGTGCTTTGCGCGCATCAACGACTACGGCTTCATCGAGTCGCCATATCGCCGCGTGAAGGGCGGACGAATCATCGACTACGTGCACATCGTCAATGCCGGCGACAGCGAATTCAAGGCCGGCGAAATTGTCGAAAAAGACCGCGTCGAAGACCTGAACGAAGAGCTGAAGCGCCGCAAGGTTACTTACGAGCCGTACTGTTTCTATCTTTCCGCCTGGGAAGAAGACAAGTACGTGGTGGCGCAGGCCAACGTTTCACTCGACGAGCGTTTGAAAATTACCACCGAGCTGGTTAATTGCCGGCAGGCCGGCAACTTCGTTTTGAAGAGCCGCGAGGAAGTGGATTACGTGGACGTGTCGCCGAAGCAGCTAGTTTCGGTGGCCGCCAGCTTGATTCCGTTCCTTGAAAACGACGACGCCAACCGCGCGCTGATGGGTTCCAACATGCAGCGCCAGGCCGTGCCGTTGATTCGCGGCGAAGCGCCGCTGGTCGGCACCGGCATGGAACGCGTTACGGCACGCGACTCTGGAGCGGTGGTGCTGTGCCGCCGCGAAGGAATCGTGGACCAGGTGGACTCCGAGCGCATCATCGTGCGCGTGGAATCCGACCACTCCGGCGTACTGAGCCGCGAAGTGGGCGCGGACATCTACCAGCTGATCAAATTCAAGCGTTCGAACCAGAACACCTGCATCAGCCAGAAGCCGCTGGTTCGCGTAGGCGACCGCGTCAAGAAAGGCCAGGTATTGGCCGACGGTCCTTGCACGGAGCGCGGCGAACTGGCGCTTGGCCGCAACGTGCTGGTGGCGTTCCTGCCCTGGCGCGGCTACAACTTCGAAGACGCGATTCTGGTCAGCGAAAAGCTGGTGAAGGACGACTACTACACCTCGATTCACATTGAGGAGTACGAAATCGAAGCGCGCGACACCAAGTTGGGTCCCGAAGAAGTGACGCGGGACATTCCCAACATCAGCGAGTCTTTCCTGCGCAACCTAGACGAAAGCGGCGTGATCCGCATCGGTGCGGTCGTCAAGCCGGGCGACATCCTGGTCGGCAAGGTTACGCCCAAGGGCGAAACCACTTTGACGCCGGAAGAAAAGCTGCTGCGCGCGATTTTCGGTGAAAAGGCCGGAGACGTTCGCGACGCTTCTCTCTATTGCCCGCCGGGCATCGAAGGGACCATCGTCGACGTGAAAATCTTCACCCGCAAGGGCGGAGAAAAAGACGAACGGCACAAGTCCATCGAAGCCACGCAGATTTTCAAGCTGGAAAAGAACCTGGCTGACGAAATCCGCATTTTGACCGACGAGCGCCTGAAGCGCTTGTCCGACCTGCTGGGCAGCAAGGTGCTGCAAGCCGACCTGCACGACGAAAAAACCAACAAGCGGCTGTTGACCAAGGGCGTGGAGCTGACGCGGGAAATCATCGAAAAGATTTCCACGCGCAACCTGAAGCGCCTGAAGCTGAACGAGAAGGATCCCCTGCTCATCGAGAAAATCGAAGAGATCGAGGAGATGACTTCGCGGCAGATCGACGTGCTGCGCAAGATCACCGAAGAGCGCAAGGAAAAGCTCAAGAAGGGCGACGAGTTGCCTCCGGGCGTCATCAAGCTGGTAAAGGTCTATATCGCCATGAAGCGCAAGCTGTCCATCGGCGACAAAATGGCCGGCCGGCACGGAAACAAGGGCGTGATCGCGCGCATCGTTCCGCAGGAAGACATGCCGTACATGCCGGACGGAACTCCAGTGGAGATCGTACTGAATCCGCTGGGCGTGCCTTCTCGTATGAACGTCGGACAGATTCTGGAAACGCATCTGGGCTGGGCTTCCAAAGAATTGGGGAACAGCCTGAAGCGTTTGCTGAGCAAGGAAGTGAAGGCCGAGGCGCTGCGCCGCTGGTTCCGCGAAGTATTCACGGAGACGGCGGTGTGGAAGACGCTCTCGAAGCTCAGTGACGATGAGCTGCTCGAATACGCGGAAGGTTTCCGCGAGGGCATTCCCTTCGCCACGCCGGTATTCGACGGTGCCCGCGAAGCGGAAATTCGCCACCTGCTGGAAGTTGCGGGTTTGCCGCATGCCGGGAAGATCAATTTGTTCGACGGCATGTCCGGCGACCAGTTCGATCAACCGATTACCGTGGGCTACATCTACATGCTCAAGCTGTCGCATCTCGTCGACGACAAGATTCACGCGCGCTCGATCGGACCGTACTCGCTGATCACCCAGCAGCCGCTGGGCGGCAAGGCGCAGTTCGGCGGGCAGCGCTTCGGCGAAATGGAAGTGTGGGCGCTGGAAGCTTACGGAGCGGCGCACATCCTGCAGGAACTGCTGACCGCGAAATCGGACGACGTGTATGGCCGCGCGAAAATCTACGAGGCCATCGTGAAGGGTGAACCGGGCATCGAACCTGGAGTACCGGAATCCTTCAACGTGCTGGTCCGCGAACTGCAGTCCCTCTGCCTGGATGTCGAATTGATGAAGCGGCAAAAGCCGCCAACGGATAAAGCGGCGGATTAACGGAGCGGGAGAATTTTCCCGCTCTGCCTGCGCCGTCAGTAGAAATTTTCGTAGTTGGGTTCTCAGCCGGTTCGGCGCCAAACGCCGAACCGCAGCCCGCTCCGGCCAAACCGGATCGGGAGGGAGGAAACAACCTTGTATCGCAGCAGCCCATATGATCGCGCCAGTTTAATTGCCGACTTCGACTCCATCCGCATCAGTTTGGCGAGTCCGGAGAAAATCCGCTCGTGGTCTCACGGAGAAGTCACCAAGCCGGAAACCATTAATTACCGTACCTTCAAGCCGGAACGGGACGGGCTTTTTTGCGCCAAGATTTTTGGTCCCGTGACCGACTGGGAATGTTTGTGCGGCAAATACAAGCGCATGAAGCATCGCGGAGTGATCTGCGACAAGTGCGGCGTGGAAGTTACGCTGAGCAAGGTGCGCCGCGAACGCCTGGGGCACATCGAGCTGGCTTCGCCGTGCTCGCACGTGTGGTTCTTCAAGGGCCTGCCCAGCCGCATCGGCTACTTGCTGGACATTTCCATGCGCGACCTCGAACGCATTTTGTACTTCGAGGCGTTCGTGGTGGTGGATCCCGGCGAGGTAGCCGTTCTGCGTGAACGCGAAGTGCTGCTGGAAGAGAAATATCGCGAGCTGCAGAAGGAATATCCCGGCCAGTTCAACGCCAAGATGGGCGCCGAAGCCATCAAGGAACTGCTGCGCCGTGTGGAAGTGGAAAAGCTTTCCGACGAGCTGCGCGAAAAGATGAAGACGGATGCGTCGCTGCAAAAGCGCATCAAGTTCGCCAAGCGCCTGAAGGTACTGGAAGCTTTCCGCAAGAGCGGCAACAAGCCGGAGTGGATGATTCTGGACGTGATCCCGGTGCTTCCGCCGGAGCTGCGTCCGCTGGTGCCTCTGGATGGCGGACGTTTCGCGACGAGCGATCTGAACGACCTGTATCGCCGGGTCATCAACCGCAACAACCGTTTGAAAAAACTGATGGAGCTGCGGGCGCCCGACGTGATCGTGCGCAACGAAAAGCGCATGCTGCAGGAAGCGGTGGACGCGCTGTTCGATAACGGACGCCGTGGCCGCGTGCTGCGCGGAACGAACAATCGCCCGCTGAAGTCCTTGTCTGACACGCTCAAGGGCAAGCAGGGGCGCTTCCGCCAGAACCTGCTGGGCAAGCGCGTGGATTATTCCGGCCGCTCAGTGATCGTGGTCGGTCCCGAACTCAAACTGCACCAGTGCGGTTTGCCGAAGAAGATGGCGCTGGAGCTTTTCAAGCCGTTCATCTATCACAAGCTCGAAGCGCAGGGTCACTGCACCACCATCAAGCAAGCCAAGGAAATGGTGGAACAGCAGGATCCCGTCGTGTGGGACATCCTCGAGGACGTGATTCGCGAGCATCCAGTGATGCTCAACCGCGCTCCGACGCTTCACCGCCTGGGTATTCAGGCATTCGAACCTGTATTGGTGGAAGGTAAAGCCATCCGCATCCATCCGCTGGTCTGCACCGCGTTCAACGCGGACTTTGACGGCGACCAGATGGCGGTGCACATTCCGCTTTCACCGGAATCGCAGGTGGAAGCTTCCGTGTTGATGCTCAGCTCGCGAAACATTCTTTCGCCCGCGCACGGTTTGCCCCTGGCTGTACCGTCGCAAGACATGGTGCTGGGAATTTATTACCTCACCAAGTCCAAGCCGGGCGCGAAGGGTGAAGGGCGCGTGTTCGGCGCTACCGATGAAGTGATTCTCGCGCTGGAAGCCGGCGAAGTGGAATTGCTGACGCCGGTTCGCCTGCGCTACACCGGTGAAGTCATCGACCTGACCACCGCGTACGACGACCAAGACGTGCCGCACACCGTGCCGGTCAAGATGGAACGGCAGTTTATCCAGACGACGGTCGGCCGCGTGATTTTCAATTCACACTTGCCGGAGAAATTTCCGTACGTCAACGGATTGCTGAAGAAAAAGGGCGTGCAGCAACTGGTGTACTACGCCTACCTGCGATTCGGGCTGGAAGACACGGTTGTACTGCTCGACCACTTGAAAGAGTTGGGCTTCCATTACTCCACCAAGTCGGGCATCTCCATCGGCATCGACGACATGCTCATTCCGAGCAACAAGTACAACCTGGTCGAAAACGCCGAGAAGGAAGTCGTCAAGGTGCAGCAGCAATACCTGGACGGCGCGATCACCAACGGCGAGCGCTATAACAAGGTCATCGCCATCTGGGGAGACGTTACCGAAAAGGTCGCCGACGAATTGTTTAAGGCGCTGGAGAATCAGGACAAAGAAGGAATCATCAACCCCGTCTACGTTATGGCGGACTCCGGAGCCCGCGGTTCGAAGCAGCAGATTCGGCAGCTTTCCGGTATGCGCGGCCTGATGGCCAAGCCGTCCGGCGAAGTTATCGAGTCTCCGATTACTTCGAACTTCCGCGAAGGCCTGAACGTGTTGCAGTACTTCATTTCCACTCACGGCGCGCGTAAAGGGTTGGCCGACACGGCGCTTAAGACGGCCGATTCGGGTTACCTAACCCGCCGGCTGGTCGACGTGGCGCAAGACGTGATCATCAACGAGCGCGATTGCGGCACGACGGATGGCATTTTCGTCGAGCCGATTATCGAAGCCGGCGTCGAAGTCGAGCCGTTGCGCGACCGCATCGTGGGCCGCGTTTCTCTCGACAAGATCAAGGACTTCGAGGGCAGCGTGATCGTGGAGGTCAACCAGGAAATTACCGAAGAGCTGGCCAACTCCGTGCAAGGCGCGGGTATCGAGCGGGTACGCATCCGTTCCGTGCTGACTTGCGAGTCGCGTCGCGGGGTTTGCGCGCTGTGTTACGGGCGTAACCTGGCCACCGGCCGCATGGTGGAACTCGGAGAAGCTGTCGGCGTGATTGCCGCGCAGTCCATTGGAGAACCGGGCACGCAGCTGACTATGCGCACTTTCCACATCGGTGGAACCGCTACCCGGGTATCGGAGCGCTCCACTCTGGAAGCGCGCAACAATGGCAGCATCAAGTTCGTGGACCTCAAATACGTCGAGGGCCGCGGCGGGACTTCCATTGCCATGAATCGCGCGGGCCTGATTGCGATCGTTGACGAAAAGGGCCGCGAAAAAGAACGCTACCACGTGGTCTACGGCGCGCGCTTGCGCGTTGTGGATGGCGAACAGGTCGTGCACGGCCAGATTCTGGCCGAGTGGGATCCGTTCACGTTCTCGATTCTCACCGAGACGGCAGGCTCGATTAAGTTCGACGATCTGCGTCCTGGCCTGACCATCGAAGAGCAAGTCGACGAAGTCACCGGCTTGTCGCAAGACGTGGTCACTCTGCCTCCCGGCGATGAAAAGCACCAGCCGGCGATTCTTGTCCGCGATTCTTCGGGCAAGGTTCGCAAAAAGTACCTCATGCCTTCCCGGGCCCATTTGATGGTCAAGGATGGCGATGAAGTGCAGGCGGGTGACGTGCTCGCGAAGATCCCGCGGGAAACCACCAAGACCAAGGACATCACCGGCGGTCTGCCGCGCGTTGTGGAACTGTTCGAAACGCGCAAGCCGAAGGATCCGGCGGTCATCAGCGAAATCGACGGCATCGTCAAGTACGGCGATATCGCCAAGGGCATGCGCAAGGTGCATGTGGAATCCGAAGACGGCAAGACCACCAAGGAATATTCGATTCCGCGTGGTATTCACATCAACGTGCAGGAAGGCGATCACGTCAAGGCCGGCGAGGCTTTGATTGACGGTCCGCTGAACTTGCATGACCTGCTCGCGGTGCTTGGAGAGAAGTTCACCCAGTCTTATCTCGTGAACGCGATTCAAGAGGTTTACCGGCTGCAGGGCGTGAACATCAACGACAAGCACATCGAGACCATTTCCCGCCAGATGATGCGCTGGGTAAAGGTGGAAGATGTGGGAGACACCACGTTCCTGCTGGAAGAGCAGGTGGACAAGTTCCGCTTCCGCGAAGAAAACGATCGCATCATTGCCGAAGGTGGACGACCGGCAACCGGCCGCCCGCTGCTCCTGGGTATCACCAAGGCTTCGCTGTCGACCGATTCGTTTATCTCGGCGGCCAGCTTCCAGGAAACCACCCGCGTGCTTACGGAAGCCGCGGTGGCCGGCAAGGTGGATTACCTCCGCGGGCTGAAGGAAAACGTCATCATGGGCCGGCTGATTCCCGCCGGAACCGGGCTGGAGCATTACCGCAGCATTCAGTTGCTGACGGAGATGCCGCCGCCGGCTCCTGTGGATGACATTCCGGAAGCAGCTGAGCTCACTCCCGAGGAAGCCGCGGCGCTCGATTTCCTGCAGAAGGATACCGAGGCGGACGCTGCAACCGAGGGCGATTAATCGCGACTAGAAGCTAGTTCCTTGCAAATCAGGGCGCCTCGCCAAAACGAGGCGCCCTTTTTGTTGGTAGGCCGAGCATGTTCGATGGCTTGGAGGTGCAAGTCCTCTTCACAACCTGATAGAGGTGAAGTGATAGCGAAACGCAAGGGCGTCGCCGCGAGGTGGGGTCTGAAGGAAGCGTGGAGCAAAAGCGCGAGCCAATGTAGAAGAACCGGATCTGAGGCGTGAGCGTCGGGCGAGCGGGCCAATGATCGCGAAGCCCATATCTATCAAGGACACCAAGCGTAAATTCGGTGGTTGCGCGTGGAAAGCGATCGAACTTATCTCAGGAGGTCTGCTGCATGTCACGGATTCGTGACTAAGGATGAAGAGATTCATGCGGACCCTGCAGCAGAAGTCAGCAGCGGGCGTATTAGTCGCGGTAAGCGTGAATCGTAGAACGTCGAACTCCTGGGTGGCACTGCGCCAGCCAATCAGCTTCGGCTGAGCTTTACAGGTTCAGAAGACGGTGAAGCCGAAACGGAAACCTGCACAGTGGCGAAGCCCTTGTGGCGAACGAGGACTCGAACCTCCGGCCCGCGAGGGCTCAACTTACTGAACCGCGGTATGCGGACCCGCAGGTACGGCGGTGTGGCAGGGGAGAGCGGGCCACCGCTCCCCCTATGCCGATTGCTTATGCTTATAGGTACCTTCACGTACCGGCCTCTGCCGCGTCCATTGCTCCAAGCGGGTAACTCTTTCTACAATCGAAGTTGATTACAAGCATGGGGGATTTTGCGCGCTCAATCACATGTCTGCTGAGGAACAAATCGATCCCAAGGCGTCGGACGCAGCGCCGACCGGCTCTGCGCAGCCTAGCGTAACTTCGCGCCTGGCGCAGTTCGAGAAGCGCCAGAATGAACTATGGCGCGTTACTTTTCTATTGCTGCTGGTGCTGGCTACCGTGTTCGCGTTCGTTTCGTGGGGCACGCTGAGGTCTCTGACACACCGATTCGAAGCCCTGCCCGTCGGATTGGTGCTGCTGGTGGCCCTTTTTGGCGCGCATGTATGGAAGCGCACGCAGGAAATTTCGGAGCTGCGCGGGCTGGTGCATGGGATCGAGCAGCGCGATGCGGTGCCGCCGAGCGAAAAACAGATCGACCAGTTGTTTGACCGGATCAGCCGCTCGCAGCAGGGTTATCGCGATCTGATCGATTCGTTTGACGATATTTTGATTGCGGTGACGCTTGAGGGAGAAATCCGCGCCGTCAATCGCGCGTTTGCCAACCTAGTGGACACTCCGTTCCAGGAAATCGTGGGCAAACACCTATCGGAATTTGTGAAAGAAGCTGCCGGGGAAGGCCAAAACCTCGCCAAGCGGGCCATGCCCAGATTTCTGGAACGGCGGACCTGGTCGGGGATTGTGAACGTGCATCTGAAGAATCAGCCGGGCGTATTCTATTTTGACTGCTCGGCGCAGGCCATGACCAGGGACGACAAAGTTCACGGTGTGACCATACTGGCGCGCGACGTCAGCGCCTTGCGCAAGAATGAAGCGCGCTTCACGGAACTTTTCGAAACGCTGCAGGAGGGAATTTACATCGTCAACCCGGCGGGCGACATTCTGGACGGCAATCCTGCGCTGGTGCGCATGCTGGGATACGAATCGAAGGAAGACCTGCTGAGCCACCGGGTGCCCGAGATTTTGATGGATCATGCCGAGCGCAAAAGAATCAAATCCGAGGTGGAGCGCCAGCCGATCTTGCAGGGCCGGGAAATCACGCTGACGCGTAAAGACGGAACTTCCATCATCTGCCTGAACACGGCGGCGGCGGTGCGCGACAGCGCCGGCACGGTCATCCGCTACCAGGGTGCCTTGATGGACATTACCGGCAGCCGGGTGATGGAGCGGCGCCTGCACCAACAACAGGAATTTGCGCGGCGGCTGATCGACAGTTTCCCGGACTTGATTTTTGTTCTAGACAACGCCGCGAACTACACCTTCGTCAGCCCGCGCGTGGTGGAAGTGCTGGGATATGAGCCGGAAGAAATTACTCGAGCTGGAGCTCGGCGAGCGCAGCAATGCGGAAGATAGTGTGGCGTTGCGCAACATGTACCAGGAGATTCTTGCCGGAGCGCCAGAGTTTCGGTTCGCTGGAAGTGCGGGTCAGAACCAAGAAAGGGGATTGGCGGCGGCTGCGTTGCCATCTGAGCCCGTTATTCGACGAGATGGACAAAATCGACGGAGTGATTATCTCCGGACATGACGTTACCGACGTGAAGCGCCTGGAAGAACAGTTAATTCAGGCGGAGAAACTTGCGGCCATGGGACAGATGCTCGCGGGTGTGGCGCATGAGCTGAACAATCCGTTGACCGCGATTCTGGGCGTCACCGAACTGCTGCGCGAGCGCAAAGGGTTGGAGGACGCGACCTTGCGCCAACTGGAATTGACGCACCGGCAGGCGCGGCGAGCGGCGCGCATCGTGCAGAACCTGCTGGAATTTTCGCGGCCGGCTTCGCCGCAGAAAAAGCCGCTGGACGTCAACGTGCTCATCGAACGCACACTCCAGTTACAGGATCATTCACTGCGGCGCAACCAGATTGTTGTTGATTTTCAGCCGCAGGAAGACTTGCCGGCGGTTCAGGGGGACGGCAACCAGCTGATCCAGGTGCTGTTGAACCTGGTGACCAACGCTGAACAGGCCATCAAGGAAGTTCGCGAAACAGGAAATATTCGCATCCGCTCGGTCCGGCAGGCGTCGCGCATCTCGGTGAGCGTCGAGGACGATGGCGTAGGGATCCAGCCCGAAGCAATGCCGCGAATTTTCGACCCTTTCTACACCACCAAGCGGCCCGGCGGCGGCACGGGCCTGGGGCTCAGTATCTGCATGTCCATCATTCGCGAACACGGCGGCAATCTGGACGCCAAGGCGCTTCCCGGGGGCGGCTCGGTATTCACGGTCGAACTTCCGGTTCTATCGCTGACGGGTTTGGAGGCAGCAGAAATTGCGCCAGGCGCAGGCACCGCTCCCAGGGGGTCTGCCTTGAGTCAAACCAGCCTGAATGCTCTTCAAGGCCGATCTGTCCTGGTGGTCGACGACGAGGAAAGCATTCGAAGCCTGCTGGAAGAAGGGTTGTCGGCTCACGGACTGCACGTGGATTGCGCGGAAAACGCGGAGGCGGCCATCGCCTTCGCCGAAAATCGCTCCTATGACGTGTTGCTTTGTGATTTGAATCTGTCTCGTTCGGGTGGCGGGAAGGTCAGCGGCCGGGAAGCCGTCGACCGCATTTTGGCGGCTGTGGGATTGGATAAACCGTCCGTGGTTTTTATGACCGGGGAACTGGTCGATCCGAGAGATGTTACTGCGGGGTCGAACGAGCCGCGCCTGCTGCAAAAACCGTTCAGGATTTCGGACGTGCTTATGCTCATTCAGGAAGTGTGCCTGGCCAAGGTTTTGAAGTCGTAAGAGCAAACTTTCCGACATTTCTCGCTTAATGCTTTGGCGGAGCGGTTTCCACGCCGAAATCCCACACGAACACATTCATGCCGTCCGGCAATATTTCCGCCAGCGCATATTCACCCGGGGGCAGTGGCTCGCTAAGGGTGAAGCGAAAGACGCTCGGGGCGACTTCCCAACGCTGGATCGAAATCGTATGGATGTCGGAGGAGAGCTCCTGCCCCATCATGCTGCGGATGGTCTTGATTCTTCGTTTATTGCCTTTCACCGTGGCACGCACCAACTCGACGTCGGGACCTGAAACGCCCGGTCGGCTGCTTTGCCAGATTGCGGTGGGATTGTCAGGATCGGGCGGGACTTCTCGAAGATAAAATTCCGGAGGCCCGGTGGAGTGGCGTCACGCGAATCGTCGCCCTGGCGCCCGGCATTTCCACGTTGTGCTTGCTGGGAATAATGGGAACGGGCGAAATGACCTGTTCCAGCGCGCGCTTCTTATCGACCCTGGTTTGCGAACCCACCTGCTCGAGCTTGGTGACGGTTTTGCCCGCCACCACGAACATGCCCTCGCCTGAAGGCAGAAAAACTCCCTGCGCGACCGGTCAAACTGGCGTCGACATCCAGCACGGCGATAACATTCTTGGCCTGCTCCTGAGCCTGAACTCGTTTGACCAGGCCTCGTCCGCTTTTTCGTCCTCGAGGCGGACTTTTTCGGTAGCGCTCCAATCGATCATCGCCGAAGGAATTTCTTCCCAGGCATTGCGCTCGATGCTGAAATAACGTACCCGCTCGCCGTTCCGCTCATAATTTCTCACCAACTGAAATGTGCCGTCTTTGAGCACCAGCTTTTTACCGCGTGAGAATCGGGCCGCCGAGGGATCTTCCTTTTGCCCCGTTGTGATGGCAGGGCTAGGCGTTGGCTTGGTGGTTGGGCTCGCTGACGACTGGGCGTAACTTACTGCATACGCAAGGCTTAGAGAACATCGCCGCAAACGAAGCGACAACCATTTTTATTGTTCGATCAAAGGACATGTTGTTCTCAGAACTGCGATGCGCGGCCACGCCGCGGGTTTGCCCCTGCCGCCAGCATAGCGCCTGAACTTGGCGCGGACAACTCCAACCGAAGGCACATGAAGTGACGCGGAGCGCTGGGCTAAAAACAAAAAAGCTCCCGGCGAACCGGGAGCTCGAAGACACGAATTCACTTGGTCAAGAGTTTAGTGCGTGCACCTGGGAAACAGGGTCACCAGCACCATCAGATCGGAGAGCGTAAACAGCCACTGGTCCGCGGTCATGCTGGCCGCTTCGGCGGCGCGCGCGATGAAACCGAGATGGCGGCTCTTGGCGAAGTTGTGCAGGTGGTCCATGCAAATCCCCGTTAAGGTCGCAACCTCGGAATCGGTGAAGATTTTTTGACTCGATTTTACGGTGACCATTGTTGGCCTCGATCTCTCCGTCGAGCTGCAACTAATTACTGAGATGCTGCAAACAGAATATCGGCTGCATCAAAAGCAGAGCAATAGTCGTTCCGTTCTATACGGGAAAACCAAATAATCAGTACTTTCGATAAATATGCAGTTAATTCGCCGGTTTTTCGTATTGTTTTGCAGGCATACAGGTTCGCGGGACGGGTTGCGATTTCGAATCGCAACGTAAAAATGTCCCTATTTTGCAAACTCGCTACAGTTTTTGGGAATTAATAAAGCGGTTGGTCTTCGACGAGTGTCAACAAACGGATACAGACTGTTCCTGATTCCGACAAATTTCACTCAAAAAATCTTATCGCGAGATTCGAAATCTAGAGTGAGCGATACTCGATTTTCTGGGGGAATTACTGTAGACGTTCATTCAATTGTTGAGCAGTGATGAATGGAGCCTTGAGCTAGACCGCAGATCCTCCGGCTTGTTCGAATGCATAGGCCAATTGCAATACCCGCTCTTCCGCGAACGGTGCACCGAATATCTGCAACCCGACAGGAAGCTTGCCGCAAATCCTTCCGCAGGGGACGGATATGCCCGGTACGCCAGCCAAGGAGCCAGTAACTGTATATATATCAGCTAGATACATCTGTAATGGATCTTCTGACCGTTCTCCCAGCGGAAAAGCTGGAACGGGGGAAGTGGGGGTGACGATGGCATCCACTTTCGTAAACGCATCGCGAAAATCCTTGGCGATCAATGCGCGTACTTTTTGACCTTTCAAATAGTACGCGTCGTAGTAACCGGCCGACAACACATAGGTGCCGAGCACGATGCGGCGTTTCACTTCCGCGCCAAAACCTGCTCCCCGCGTTTTGCGGTACATGGAAAGCAGCGAGTCGCTGTCGACGCGCAGTCCGTAGCGCACGCCGTCATATCGCGCCAGGTTAGAGCTGGCTTCCGCTGTAGCAATAATGTAATAGGTCGCGATGGCGTAATCCGTGTGCGGCATGTGGATGTCGACCAGTTCGCAACCCAGCCGTTTGTAAATTTCGAGGCCTGCCTCGATCTTCTTTCGCACTTCCCCATCCATGCCGGCGCCAAAATATTCTTTGGGTATGCCGAGGCGCAGTCCCTTTACGGGCTTCTGAATCTCAGATTGATAATCGGGTACGGGCGTGGTCGTGGAAGTGGAATCATTGGGGTCGCGTCCGGCGATCACCCGCAAGACCGCGGCGACATCTTTCACATTTTTCGCGAAGGGCCCGATGCGATCGAGGGACGAAGCGAAGGCGATCAATCCATAGCGCGAAACGCGGCCGTAGCTTCCCATCATGGCCGGGATACCGCAGAAAGAGCCAGGCTGGCGTATCGATCCGCCGGTGTCCGTTCCCAGGGAAGCAACCGCCAGGCCCGCTGCGACCGCCGCAGCAGAGCCACCGCTGGAGCCGCCGGGCACGCGATCTGTCGACGCGGGATTTCTCACCGGGCCGTACGCGGAGTTTTCGTTGGAGCTGCCCATGGCAAACTCGTCGCAATTGGTCTTACCCAGGATGACGGCACCCGCGGCGTCGAGGCGTTCGACGGCGGTGGCATCAAACGGCGGCACGTAGTTTTCGAGAATTTTTGAGCCGCAAGTGGTGGTGATGCCCGCGTGTGCTGATCACGTCTTTTATGGCGATGGGCACGCCAGCCAAGGGAGGCAGGGGCTTCCCAGCGGCGATGAGGGCGTCGATTTTGTCGGCCTGTTTGCGGGCGCGCTCGGGAGAAAGCTTGAGATAGGCGTTCAACTCGGGATTGCGCGTCTCGATGCGCTTGTAGAATTCCGACGCGAGTTCGCGCGCGGAAATTTTCTTTTCCGTCAGCGCCGCTTTAACACCATCGATGGTCCATTCGGTGGTCAAGGGTGAAGTTTCCTGTTCTTGCAGCGTCTTTGCAAATAAATCGAGTGTTGCTGCTCAGGGTTGCGCGCGCGATACCGTCTAGCGCTCAATCACTTTGGGCACGCGGAAATACGGCGGTTCCGGATCGGGGGCCTGGCTCAAAATGTCGTGGGCCACTCCGCAAGGAACGACGATGTCTTCCCGCATGGTGGCATCCGCGGCCTGGTCGTCGGACAGCACCTGGGCCATGGGCTCCACCGAGGAAGTGTCCAATTCATTCAATTTGCCAATGTATTCGAGGATTTCGTCGAGCTGGCGGCGGTAAGTTTCCAACTCGGTCTCGCTCAAGTCGAGATAGGCGAGTTCCGCTACGCGCACAACGTCTTCGCGGGTAATTTTCACCGGGCTCCTCAGCGCCCCGCGGGGGCGGCTTCCACTGCTTTGCGAGGGTAATTTTTCTGGATGTAGTTATCTACCAGAGCCTGAAAAGCCACCGCAAGTTCCTCGTAGGTTCCTTCCAGGGTGACGTCTTTTTTGCCGTCGATATAGACGGGACAGCGTGGCGCTTCGCCGGTACCCGGCAAGCTGATGCCGATGTTTGCCGCCTTCGATTCGCCCGGGCCGTTCACGATACAGCCCATCACCGCCAAGGTAAGCTCTTCGACGCCGTCGTATTGCGTTTTCCAGACGGGCATCATGTCGCGGATGTAATCCTGCACACTTTCCGCGAGTTCCTGAAAGGTGGTGCTGGTGGTACGGCCGCAACCGGGGCAGGCGGTAACACTGGGCGAAAAAGAGCGCAGACCGAGCGACTGCAGCAGTTCGCACGCGGCATAAACTTCCTCGCGGCGATCCCCGCCGGGACGCGGCGTCAGCGAAACGCGAACGGTGTCACCGATTCCATCGTAGAGCAGCACGCCGAGCGAAGCGGCGGACCATACCAGGCCCTTGGTGCCCATGCCCGCTTCGGTAAGGCCCAGGTGCAAGGGCTGTTCGGTCTTGGAGCTCAGGTCGCGATACACGGTGATTAAATCGCGGGGCCGCGAAGTCTTGCAGGAGACGATGATTTGATCGTGGCGCAAACCCGATTCGAGCGCGAGTTCCGTGGATTGCAGAGCGGAAAGCACCATGCAGTCATTGATGATTTCTTCGGATTCTTTTCCCAGGTTGTGGTCGGTGTTTTCCTGCATTTTCTGCATGACCAGTTCCTGATTCAGGGAGCCGCCGTTCACGCCGATGCGCACCGGCTTGCCGTGATCGCGCGCGACTTTGCAGATGGTGGAAAATTGCTCGTCGCGACGCTGGCCTGCGCCTACGTTGCCGGGATTGATGCGATATTTGTCCAGCGCAGCGGCGCAGGCGGGATATTTGGTCAGCAGCACGTGGCCGTTGTAATGAAAATCGCCGATGATCGGCGCGGTGCAGCCGGCTTCCAGTAGACGTTTTTTAATTTCGGGCACCGCTGCCGCGGCTTCCGGAACATTCACGGTCCAGCGCACAATTTCGGAGCCTGCTTCCGCCAACTCGATGGTTTGCCGAAAAGTGGACTCAACGTCGGCCGTGTCGGTATTGGTCATGGACTGCACGACGACCGGCGCGCCGCCGCCTACACGCACATCGCCGACTTTCACAACATACGTTTTACGCCGCGGATGCTTGCTGGCGTTGCTGTCAAATCCTTCGATCTGCGTGAACATTCCTTACAATTCTAACGTGATTCAGGCTTTCCCGGAAGGCGTGTGTCGGTCAGGAATTTCGGCGGTTATGCGGGCAAGGATTGAAGCTCGATCGATCGAATGCCGCTATCAGGAGGAAGAATTGGAATCGGCGCCGGCTGTGGAAGATGGCTGGTCGTTCATTTCGATGCCCGGAACCATGCGCGCCAGACGCTCGAGTTCGCTTCTCATAGCGAGCCAGTAATCCGGTCCGAGCGCGGCCACGAACTTGGCGTGCGCTTCCCGCCACAATGGCAGGCTGCGCTGCAGCGCCTTTTCGCCTGCCGGCGTCAACTCCAGAAACCTTTGGCGCATCTTGGAGCGCTTGGAGATGGTGATCAGGCGCTCCTTCTGGAGCAGCCTGAGGCTGCGGGTAAGGGTCGTGCGATCGATCGTCAATACCTCGGAGAGAGTGCCCATGGCCACGGGCTGAATTTTGGCGATAGCCACGAGGATGGCGAATTGCGTCGAACGGACGCCGGATTCCTGCATGGCAGCGTCGTACATGCGGGTGACGGCACGCGCGGTTCTGCGGAAGTTTAGACTGGCGCAATAGCCGGTCCCGGTCAGGTCCAATTTGGAGAGGATAGCGCCCACAAAAACGGCCTCATGAGCTTGACTTGTATATACACATAAGATATAACTTATCTCACTTGGATGTCAATGCCGTTAGCATCGTACCAGGGTTCTGGGGTGAGACATGAACGTTACATCGGCTGCAGGCGAAGCACTTTATCCACAGGCGCATGACGCGGGCGCTGGGACCTCCATTTCGGCGTTATGTGCGGTTTGGTTCCTTTCATCTGGACATTCAGCAACAAGAGTTGTTCAAGGATGGCTCGCGCGTCAGGGTGCAAGGCAAGGTGTGCGAAGCTTTGCTGATTCTGGTGGAAAATCCGGGCGAAGTTGTGACCCGGGAGACTTTGCGCGCGCGGCTGTGGCCTACGAACACGCAGATCAATTACGACGCCAACGTGAACACCACCGTCAACAAGTTGAGGCAGGTGCTGGGCGACTCGCCGGACCGGCCGGCGTTTGTGGAAACGATTCCGCGCAAGGGCTATACCTTCATTGCCAATGTGGAATCGGTGGAAAAACTGGCATTCGCTGATGGAAATAGCCATGGTTCTGGGCCGAATGGATCTGAACCCAAAGTTTTTCAAGTCGGGCAATTGTTCGCCGGGACCGGCGTCTCCGGCTGGTTCACGGCGGGCGTGGTTGCCTTGCTGATTGCCGGGATGTTATTCGGCGCGGCTGTCATGCTGTATGCGCACCGCGCCGTGTAGCAGTCGCGGCCTAAACTTTACAAATTCCCGCGTAGACCCAGGGCGTCCGCATTTTCACGCAAAGCCGCGATACAAAATTGCACGTGTTCTTCCAGCGGGATGCCCAAATCTTCCGCACCTCTGCGCACGTCTTCGCGGCTGACTCCTTTCGCGAAAGCTTTATCTTTCAACCTGCGTTTCACGGAATCGACTTCCAGATCGAGAATGCTTTTTGAAGGGCGGATGTAGGCGCAGGCAGTTAAAAAACCGGCGAGCTCATCGCAGGCAAAAAGAGTGTGCTCCAGTTGGGATTGCCGCGGCACATTCGAATAGTCGGCGTGCGAAAGTATGGCGCGTACGATTTCTTCCGAATAGCCGAGCTCGCGCAGAATTTTTGCGCCCTCCGCGGGATGCTCTTTGTCGGGAGCGTGCGCGCTGTTGGGCCAGCGCTCGTAGTCGAAATCGTGCAGCAGCGCGGTGATGCTCCACATATCTTCATCAGCGCCGAATTTGCGAGCGTAGGCGCGAACGCAGGCTTCTACGGCAAGCATGTGCTTGCGAAGGCTTTCTGAATTTGTGTATTGGCACAACAGCTTCCAGGCATCATCGCGAGTGGGCATATTATTTTCTCCGGAGAGTCCAACAGCATACCGAAAAAACGAAATTTTCGCCGCGAGCGTCGACGTTAGTCTGAGGGAAAAAGTCCCCAAAGTACCTTGTCGCGCTGCGAATTTTTTGCTCCATCGCTGAAAAAATACGCGGATTTCACACAAAAAGTGCCGGTTTTGCTGGTACCTGTCCGGGAGTACAGCGAAGATACAGCATAAGTTCCGAGAGGATTAAAAAAAACTAAAAATAGTCTTGACAGGGAACGACTCTCGAGAGAAACTTTCTCTCGCGCCAGTAACTGTCTTCCCCCCTAAGAACGTTCCAGCGTTCCCAATCCCATCCGCACGCCGGAAATACAGTCAGCAAGGAGTGCCGGTGTCTTCACAACTAGATAAAGAATCTATGAATTCGCTCGATTCGTTTGAAATGGACCGGGAAGTCATTCGCTGCAAGACCTGCGGCTTGGTGCAGTACCGTACGCGCACCGGCAATTGCCGCCGTTGCGTCCGCGCGCTGCCGCAGCGTCTCGAATTCCTGATTCCTCCCCCGGCGCCGATGGAAGAAGCAGTGGCCGATCCGGCTCCCGACCGCTTCGTGAACCAGGAGACGGTCGAGAACATCGGCCAGCGCATCCGGCAGTTGCGCGAATCGCGAGCGATGACTCAGAGCCAGCTTCAGTCGCGCTCAAAAGTTTCGCGCTCGTATCTCTCGCGCATCGAGAGCGGGCAGATGACGCCCAGTCTCGGCACGCTGGAGAAAATTTCCGAAGCGCTGAACGTGGGCTTGAACCGGTTCTTTATTCCGGAATCAGACGGCGAAGCGTTGTTGGAAGATCCGTTCATTCAGGGATTGCGCCCGTTTCTCCGCCAGTTGGATTGGGAGCAATGGCAATCGATTCTGAAGAGGCTGCAGGCCATCAGCGATCACGTCGCGGCAGTGCCGGCCACGCTGCGCCCTATCGGTAATCCGGCGCGGCTGCCACAGCAAGCGCCGGCGAATGGCAACGGGAACGGTCACATCGGAACCGGCCATTCGAACGGACATGCTCTGATGCACTCGCACGGGAATCCGCAGGGGTATCCAATGCGGCGGCCTGGCGCCGCGGTATATCAGCGGCCAGTCGCCAAGATGTAAACGGCAGGCCCACAGCGGCAACATTTAGTTCTAAAAGCACGGACGGGATAGACAGAAATGTTTATCCCGTTTTTTATTGTGTGCCGAGCATGATCGACAGCTGGGAGGTGCAAGTCCTCTTCACAACCAGATGGAGGTGAAGTGATAGCGAAGCGCAAGGGCCGAACCGTGAGGTGAGGTCTGAAAGAAGCGTGGAGCAAAAACGCGAGCCGCTGAACAGTCCAGCGGTTGTGCGTCGAAGGCGGTCGAACTTACCTCGGGAGACCTGCCATCGGCCTTGGATTCAAGACTGAGGGGCGAGAGATCGCTCCTGATCAGGTGGCAGGAGTCAGCAGAGGGCGTACTAGCTGCGAAGGCAGCGAAGGCCCGAACGGCCCTCGAAAGGGGATAAAGGGAGCGATGAGTACGCAGCGCGACTCAACAACCGACAAGCGGCAGAAAAACCAGTACCGTCTGGCCATCCCGGAGGAGAGTAGGGGTGCAGACCCGATGGCCTTCGAGGGAGGGATCGAAGCGGAGTTGGCGAAGCGCAAAGCAGAAAGTCCGACTACCGAGCTAGTGGATGGAAGAAATCTGCGAGCGGGAAAACTGCAAGCAGGCGCTACGACGAGTGAAGGCCAACAAAGGCAGCCCAGGCATTGACGGGATGACCGTCGAGGGATTGTCTGGACACCTGAAAGAGCACTGGCCAGTCATCCGCGAACAACTCCTCAACGGAAGCTACACACCACAACCAGTGAAACGGGTGGAAATCCCGAAGCCGGACGGCGGAGTGCGCAAGTTGGGCATTCCGACGGTGCTGGATCGATTCATCCAGTAAGCGGTGAGGCAGGCGCTGCAGAGGAGCTGGGACGGAACGTTCTCTGAACAAAGCTATGGGTTTCGGCCCAAGCGAAAATCGCTCTGTCCAACGCTTACTTCGCCTCGCTCGGACTTCCCGACCTCACGGCTCATGGTTAGTTCGACCCACCGAACCGCCGGATGTGGACCCGCATGTCCGGTCGTGTGGCAGGGGCGAGAGGACGACCACTCCTCCTATGCCGATTTCCGGGCGGCGCCGGCAAAGCCGGCGGGCTACTCGCGGACTACGGAAACTTTGGCGCTTGGGACTTCCAGGCGCATCAGGCGGTGATTGGCGTCGAGCATCAACAGCACTTCGAGATCGCTGGTGGTGACCCGCAAGCCTTCATAGCTTTTTCCATCGTGCGACGCGGGGCCGGTGGCTTCCACCGAAATCGAGCCAGGGGTCAGGTCTTGCGGAATTAATACCGGAAAAGTTTGCGTGCCGCGCTTGGACCAGTCGTACATGCGGGCCAGCAGTTCATACTGGTCGATACAGATTATTGTCCAGCACTGCGATCAGTGGCGCATTGAAGGTCAGATCCTGCTCATACGGGCCGAGCGCCCTGCATCTCAAGGGTGATTTTCGCGACGCCGTTGGAAAAGGCAATGTGCGCTCCGTTGGTTTTGTCCGCGCGCGAAGTCCATTCGTAACTGATGGGCGCGCCGTCGGCCTGGAGTTTGAGCGTTCCGCTCACGCGGGTCGCGGCGGCTCCCGGTAAACGTGATTTCGGTTGTTCCCTTGGCCACCCAATCGCTGCCCGCTTGCGAAAGTTCAAACTGTTCGCTGCCCACGGTCTGGCCATCCAGTTGAATGGTCAGTTTTCCCTTGTCGGGCGTGAAGACCACGGCGGCGGCGTTCGCCACCGGAGTCGTTTTTATTGCCGCCAGAGCGAAAATTGCGCAAACCAGAACGGCCAAAGCCGCCTGCAACCACAGCCGTCGTTCGCGATGCTTTTTCTTTCGGCAATCCCATCAATTCCCCCTGGAAGACTGCGGGCTTTTCCACCACCAGATGCGTTTCCCCTTCGCTGCCACCGGCGATGCCGCGCCGCAGAATTTCCGCGACCACGGCTGAAGTTTCTCCGGAGCTGTCCACGCGATGATCGGCCTGCTGATAAAACGGCAGGCGTTGAGCATGCAGTGCGCGGAAGCTGACCTCATCTCTAAAGAGCGGCCGTCCGGGCATAATCATGCAACGCGCCAACAAGGTCTCGAGTGGGGCATCGAGCCACAGAACCGGCACGCCCGTGGTGCGGAGAAATTCAGAACAACCCGCTTGCGCGTAAGTGCCGCCACCCAGCGCCAGGACCGTGCCTTCTCGAAGTTCCGATGCGCGGCCGAGTGCGGCGCGAAGTTGCTCGGCTTCGATCTGGCGAAACGCGGTTTCGCCGAGGCGTTCGAAAATTTCCGGAATGGAAAGGCCGGAAGCCTCTTCGATGCGTGTATCGAGATCGACGAACCTCCAGGCCAGCTGGCGCGCCAACAGCGTGCCGACAGTCGTCTTGCCGGAGCCCATGAAGCCCGCAAGACATAAGAACTGTGCACGGGCGCGAGGCCCGCGCGAAGGCGGAGGTTGTGTCACGTTTTTTGTCTGCCGAGAAAGACTTAATCGCGCTTCAAAATGCGGATTGTACCACTGTAGGAGGAAAGTTCGACCTTGGCGAGTCCCATGCCCACGGTTCCGAACAGGCCCTTGGAAAATTTCGAGGCCATATGCCTTACGCCGTGAGAATCGGGTTTCAGATATTCCGCGGCCTGGTTGTCGACGGTGCCGGTCGCGGTCTGCGCGTTCAGGTCAAAGGAATCGTTGCCCGAGAAACGGACTTCGACAAGCCCTTTGCCGCTGCGCATGCTGTACAGCCC
Organism: uncultured Acidobacteriota bacterium; assembly: GCA_963819625.1. Lineage (GTDB taxonomy): Bacteria > Acidobacteriota > Terriglobia > Acidiferrales > UBA7541 > Acidiferrum. The sequence continues at coordinate 25,277 of CAWFWY010000011.1, read as the reverse complement.
GGTATGCACAAAATCGCCATCGAACAAAATATTGCCGGTCATGGTGCGAAGTTTGACGTTATCCAGCGCGGGCTGCAGCACCTGCGCGCTGCCGCTGATGGAAGTGAACTCCAGCTTGCCCGCGCACTGGGTGCAAACCAGGGAGCCGCCGGTGGTGGTGACAATGATGTAGCCGGACACTTCTTTGAGATGGATGTCTCCGGCCACGCTGTCCAGGGTCATGTCCCCGGTCACCTGCTCGACATAAATCAGTCCGGTTTGCGTTTTGAGCTGCAGTTCGGTCGCTTCCGGCACGGTCAGCTGAAAATCGGCTTCCATCTCCGAAGGCTTGGCGGTGAAATCGACAACGGTGGAGGTCACATCGATGCGATCGCCGGCCTGTTCGGTTTCCACGACGATTTTGTTAGAGGCTTTGTGCCGGTGACGACAACTTCGGAATTCTTCCAGGACTTGACTTCGATGCGGCCATTTCCGACGTTGTGAATCACGACTACCGGCCGACCCTTCACCGCGAAATGCTTTTCCAGCCGCTGGGTGTGTGGCTTCCGCTGGAGCGCAGGGCCACAGCAGACAGCCCGCGCCGATTACCGGCAGAATGTTTCGCCCTGTGAATACTGTCGATAGATTCATGTCAGTTCTGGCTCCCCCCGCGATCCAGCATCGCGGACATTAATTGCGCTTTCTGTTGATAGGCGTTGGTCAAATATTCGCGGGTCAGCTCATCGGAAGGAACTTCCTTCACGCGCTGCTCGCAATCGGCAATAAATTCATCAACCTGCTGCAAATTCTGGCGCAGGGAAGTATCCACCGGAGAAAGGGAAGCGCCGGCGTGCTGGCTAATTGCATGTTTGCGAGGTCATGTTCCTGCTCGCTCAAAATTGAAACGGTAGAACTGAAAGGATCGTCGCGCGTTTCGATAACCGGGTCTCTGGGTTTCTCGAGCTGGACAGCGGCAATCACGATCATAGGCCACGGCGGCGGTGGCCAACAGCCGATTGCGAAAAAGATCGGCAATCGCGTGCCACCAGGGCGCGCTTTCCCGCTGTTTCGAAAATCCGCGTATTACCCCTTCGCTCTCAAGTTCCGCTCGAATGGAAATCCACACGCGTTCGGGAGGTTCTACCTCGGCGGGAAATTGGTGGGCGGCGGCAACGATGGCAGTTACATCGGCGAAATAGTGATTGCAGAGAGCGGCACTGCGCCAGGTGTTCGCGTGCCGCAGCGGCAAGCGGCGCCAAACCCTGCTGCTCAAAATACAATTTCCAATTCGCTGCACTGCATCGTACTTCACCCCGCGGAAAGAGCCTGACGGCTTTCCCGCTCCCGTTGCTGGCGCAACAAAGTCTGAATTTATTGCGTCTATTCTAGCTCAATCCGTCTGGCCCGTCTGCGTTTTCGCAATCTGTCGTTCATCGCGAGCTTGCTGCCGCACTTCTTCCTGCAGCAAGTCGCGCAAGCGGGTTCGGGCCTTGTGCAACTGAGACTTCGAATTTCCGACCGAGCACCCCATGATGTCCGCAATCTCGTTGTGTTCGTAACCCTGCACATCGTGGAGCACGAACACGGTACGGTAACCCGGGGGCAGTTTTTCAATCGAACGTTCCAGATTGACCCGGTCTACCGCGCCTGTTAACAACAAATCCGGAGCACCAATGTCTTTGCGAGGCCCGCCGGTTTCCTCATCCGGTTCCGTCGTTTCTTCCAGCGATGCCACCGGCAGCGTTTTCTTGCGCAATCGCATCAGCACCACGTTGACGGTCATGCGGTGCAGCCAGGTGGAAAACGCCGACTCGCCCCGAAACGTCCCGATCTTGCGGAACAGCTGCAGAAACGCTTCCTGCATCAGGTCTTCCGCGTCGCTCGGGTTATTCACCATGCGCAGGCACAATGCGTAGACGCGGCGACCATGTAACCGGTACAAAAACTCAAAAGCCGGCGGCATCTCCGGCCTGCGCCAGGCGAATAGCTTCCGCCTCAGTCATCGCCTTGGGCGGCTGTGAACCCAGCCGCTTGCTTTGGCGATGATGAAACGGCTGAAGCGCTCGGATCGCTTGGTCTATTTCGGCCAACGGTCCAGTAGCGGCGCTTCCAATCGTTCGGATGCACCGTATCCCTCCTAGAGTTGTCCTTGCAGTGGCCGGCATTGCCCTAAACTACAAACACGCGGCGTGGGGATTTGTTCCCCGAGGTGCTGCCAAGGGATGCTGCCGGCAAGCAGGCCTTGGCTATTCTCCCGCGATATGGGCCATTCGTCTATGACGTAAAAGTATGACGTAAAAGTGTAGCGCTGTCGGAACTTGTTACGCGGGCCGCCTGCCCTCCACGATTCCGCTACGGATTTCTGGAACCCGCCCATTTGATCGTCCGGCAGGGCACGAAGAAATGACTTCAACAACACGATGGTTTCGCGCAGGCAGGTGTTCAGGTCGTAGTGCGCGGCATCCACGATTTTCCACGATACTGCCGGATCCGTCGACAATGCCCTCGCCTAGTTCATCCGCGCTGGTGCAGAATTCCTTGCCCAAATCCTCCACCATTTCTTGCAAGGTCCCTAATTTATGAAGGAATTGTGTGCGCTGCGAAAGCAGCACGCGGCTAAGCAGGCCGCTGATGCGCGCGGAACGCTGTCCTTTGATGCTCTGAAAATTTTCCGCATCCAGGGGCGCGGTGTTGGGGACGGTACCGTAATGCTGGCGTGTTCGCCCGAGGATACGAATCAATGCAGCCAAGGGACCGGTTAGGCGAGAACAAAGTTCGGGAGTGACATTTACGGCCTGGCATGATTTCGCCAGGCGCCCTTCCGCGCGGAGCTCCAGCGCTTCGTTTAGCGAAACGCTCAACATTCCGTAGGTGGATTCCAGTGCATGCACATACGCGCTGAAGACTTTCGATTTTTCTTCCGGCAAGCGGGCACGCCAGTCGTCTTTCACAGAAGTACCACGGCCCGACGCTGGGCTGGTCGCGATGCTCGCAAGATGGGCTCCTACGACGAAGCTTGGGGAGTATAACAAAATCCCCCCGGGGCAGAGGTTCTTTCTTAAGGCCGCTATCCTAATAGACGCTTTTAGCCACGATTCGGGCCCTACGTGCATGCGACCCGTTCACGGCGCTCTCAGCCGGGGCGGCGAAGTCCAGTGAGTCCTAGTCTATCGTTGCCTTGCCCAAGGCCGCATTGGCCGCTATACTCGCCGCTCCACCGCTTTCGAAAGGATCCATTCCGTTTGCAATTTGAGCCGACGCGACCAGTTTGAGCAGCGTCAGAAAAAGCTGGAGCAGATTCAGCAGCTTGGCCATGATCCGTTCCCTCACGAATTTCGCTGGACGCACACCCCGGCGGAACTGGTCCAGAGGTATTCTCAGGCGTCAACCGCCGAATTGGAAGCGGACCGGCTGCAGGTTCGCGTTGCCGGGCAGGCTCGTTTCCTACCGCCTGATGGGCAAAGCAGGATTCGCCCATCTTCAGGGCGGCGGCGGCCGCATCCAAATCTATGTAAAGAAAGACATAGTCGGCGAAAAGGGCTTCGAGCTGTTTCACCTGCTGGACCTGGGCGACTCCGATCGGCGTCCGCGGCCACCTGTTTCGCACGAAGACCAACGAGTTGTCGATCTGGGTGGAGGAACTTTTCCTTTTGTCCAAGGCGCTGCTGCCGCTTCCGGAGAAATGGCATGGCCTGAGCGATGTGGAGCTGCGTTACCGCCAGCGTTACCTGGATCTGATCTCCAACGAAAGTCGCGCGCAGGTCTTTGTTACCCGCGCGCGCATCATCCAGGAGCTGCGGCGCTTTTTCGACGCGCGGGGATATATAGAAGTAGAAACGCCGATGATGCATCCGATCCCGGGGGGCGCGGCGGCGCGTCCGTTCGTCACGCACCACAACACTCTCGATCTGGATCTGTATCTGCGCATCGCGCCGGAGCTTTATCTGAAGAGGCTGACGGTCGGCGGCTTCGACCGCGTTTACGAAATCAATCGCAATTTTCGGAACGAGGGCATTTCCACGCAGCACAATCCCGAATTCACCATGCTGGAGTTTTACGAGGCCTACAGCAATTACCGCGACCTGATGGATCTGAACGAGGAGCTGTTCGCGCTGCTGGCCACGGAAGATTACGCGGTTCGACGTTGGTGAAATACGGCGAGCACGAACTTGATTTCGCAAAATTCCAGCGGCTCTCCATGCGCGAGGCCATCATCAAGTACTGGCCCGACGGCGCTGCAGCCGCGCCGACGCATGGAGGAGCTTGCTGCACCCGGCGGACCCGCCGCGATGGCCAGCGCTATAACGTGTGGGCGAAAGCGATCCGGCGCGCCCTATGCTGCGGCCAAAGGGCAATTGACGGATGGCGAGTGGACCGGCTTGCTGTTTGAAACTATCGCCGAAGCAAACTGATCCAGCCGACGATTCTGTACGATTTTCCGATCGAAATTTCGCCGCTTGTCGAAACAGAAGGCGATGATCCGGCGCTCGTCGAGCGTTTCGAGATCTATGTCGGCGGGCATGGAAATCGCCAACGGCTTTTCCGAGCTGAACGATCCCGCCGAACAGGAACGCCGCTTCCTGGCGCAAATCGCGCAAGGCGGCGAGGAGTCTCCCAAGCGCCTGGACGTCGACTACATTCAGGCGCTTGTGCTACGGCATGCCGCCCACCGCGGGCGAGGGCATCGGGATCGACCGCCTCACCATGCTGCTCACCGATTCGCATTCCATTCGCGACGTCATTCTGTTTCCGCTGTTGCGTCCGGAAGCATCCGGAGTCGCAGGCCGAGCAGCCGCCCGAACAAGTCCGGCGAGAAAGCGTAAAGAGCACGGCTCACTATGCGCCTTGAATGGTTTGTGGCGCGGCGTTACCTGCGGTCGCCGCACCGCCCTGCGGTGCTTCGGCTGGTCACGGTATTTTCCGTGGTGGGTGTCGCCGCGGGCGTGGCCACGCTGGTGATCGCGCTGGCGATGAACACCGGCTTTCGCGAAACCTTGCAGGACCGTCTGCTCGGTGTGACTCGCGCACATCTCCCTGACCGCGCCCGGGTACCGGCGAGGAATCCACGACTACGAAGCGTTGGCCGCGAAACTGTGGCGATACCTGGAGTGCGCTCGGTGACGCCGGCGGTGTATCAGACCGTGCTGATGTCGTTCGCGGGAGAAGCGCGCGGCGTGGTGACGCAAAGGCATCGATCCGGAGCGCGAGCGCCGCGCGACGAGGCTCTGCAGCGCATTGTTGCCGGCGAACTGGATTTCGCGCCGGACAAAGACGGCATCGATGCACTGCTGGTCGGCAAACAACTCGCGGACGAATGGCAACTTTCGCCGGGCGACTACGTCACGCTGACGAGTCCGCAGGGCCGGTTGACGCCGTTCGGACTGCTTCCGCGTTCGCGAAGGTTTCGCATCGCGGGCGTTTTCGATTCCGGTTTTTACGACTACGACCAGAACTGGTGTTTTCTGACTCTTGCCGGCAGCGCAGAACCTGTCCGGCGGCGGCGACGTGGTGAACGTGCTGGAGTTCCGGCTCGAGCAATCCCGACGACGCCGCGGCAGATTGCGCGACCAAGCTGCCGCAGATCGCCGGACCTGGATTACTGCGGCGACCACGTGGATGGACGAAAACCGCGCGCTGTTCCGCGCGTTGCGCCTGGAAAAGCTGGTCACGGCGATTTTCATCGGCCTGATCACGTTTCGTCGCCGGGCTTAACATTCTGGTGGTGCTGTCCATGACCGTCACCGACAACGCGCGCGACATCGCCGTGCTGATGTCTACTGGGCGCGCGTCGCGATCAAATTCGAAAGATTTTTTTGTGGCAGGGAATCATCATTGGAGCGGTCGGGACCGGTTGCTGGGCTTATCGGTCGGCTACGCGCTGTCGTTCGTGGCCGGAATTTATCATCTGATTCCGCTGGACCCGCAGGTGTATGCGGTTCCGTATGTGCCATTTCACCCGAGTCTGCTGGATGGCGTCTGGATCGCGGTGATTTCCATGGGAATCTCGTTGGCGGCGACGATTCTGCCTGCGCGCGCGGCGGCCAAACTGCTCCCCGTGGAAATCCTGCGTTATGAGTGAGATCCGCTTCGGCCGCGCTTTTGGCGCGTCGTTTGCTCCTAGTAAAGGCACAGAGGCAGGTGGGCAGGCAGCGGGTGCATTACCCTCAACCCGCTGGCAGTAGACAAGCCCTCCTCAAATAGTTGAAAATAAAGTCTTTAGCAAATGTACCAAAATGGTCCCTGCGCTCGGTTTTTGACCGACGGAGACAGGGGCAAAAAGGGAATCCTTTTATCCCCTTCGTTGGCGCAAAGAGGGCAGTTTTAGAGCGGATCAAGTCGGAAGCGAGATCCGCATCTAAGTACATGTAGAGGGAATTTCAGAACGAAGCTGGCGAAGTTTCACTGGAACGAAATGATGGCACAAGAGCTCAACACGAATTTCGAGCGGCAGCCGGAATGGATTCCGGCACTGCGCTGGCGCGCCGGAATTGTGCTGGAAGGTCGCGATCTGAAGAAAAATTATGGCTCCGGCGCGAAGAACTTGGCGGTGCTGGTGGACGCCAACATCATCTTGCGTGCAAGGAGAGATGATTGCGATCGTGGCCCCATCCGGCGCGGGTAAAAGCACTCTTTTGCATCTGCTGGCTGCGCTAGACACGCCGACAAGCGGTACAGTATACTTCGCGTCGAAAGCCATTGAATCGAATCAAGACGCGCAGCTTGCGGAATTTCGCAATCGCGCAGTCGGATTTTTGTGGCAGCGCCACCAGTTGCTGCTCGATTTTACGGCTGAAGAAAACGTGGCCATGCCGCTGCTGTTGCGCGGCGAAAATTTCACTTCCGCGCTGGGGATGGCGCGGAAGTGGCTTGCGGAGGTTGGCTTGGAAAATCGAGCCGGCCACCGCGCAGGGGAACTCTCCGGCGGGGAACAGCAACGCGTGTCGATTGCCCGGGCGCTTGTCACTGGGCCGGCTGTGTTGCTGGCAGATGAACCGACGGGGAATCTAGACGAGCAGAATGCTTGGGCTGTGTTCGAGTTACTGGTACGGCTGCATCGCACGCTGGGGTTGACGTCGCTGATCGCGACGCACAACCTGATGCTCGCCGCGCGTTGCGATCGGGTCCTGACACTGGAGCATGGCGTTCTTACTACTCGCAAGGCTACGGCTGAAGCGAGTCAGACCCCCGGGGGAGAAACGAGCTAACGTGTTTGAACGCTATACGGAAAAAGCGCGTCGCGTAATATTCTTTGCGCGGTACGAGGCCAGCCAGTACGGCAGCCCGTACATCGAGACCGAGCATCTGCTGCTCGGCTTGATGCGCGAGGACAAGGCGCTGGCCAATCGATTTCTGCGCTCGCACGGATCGATCGAGTCCATCCGCAAAGAGATCGAAGCGCGCATCACCATTCGCGAGCGCATCTCCACGTCCGTGGAAGTGCCGCTGAGCCAGGAATGCAAGCGCATCCTGAATTTCGCCGCCGAAGAGGCCGAGCGCCTGGGCGTGAAGCACGTCGGGCACCGAGCATCTGCTGCTGGGAATCCTGCGCGAAGAAAAATGCTTTGGCGCGGAAATTCTGATGGAGCGCGGGCTGCGGCTTTCCACGCTGCGCGAAGAACTGGCGCGCAGCTCGGGCGAAAAGACCACCGCCGCGCGTCCCAAGGAAACTTCGCTGCTCGCGGAATTCAGCCGCGACCTGACGCAGGCGGCTTCGGAAGGCCAGCTCGATCCGCTGGTGGGCCGCGACCGCGAAGTCGAGCGCGTCATTCAGATTCTGTGCCGCCGCACCAAGAACAATCCCGTGCTGATCGGCGAGCCCGGCGTGGGCAAAACCGCCATCGTCGAGGGCCTGGCGCAGCGCATTTCCGACAGCGACGTGCCGCCATTCCTGGCCGACAAGCGCATCCTTTCGCTGGACCTATCCTTGATCGTCGCGGGCACCAAGTATCGCGGCCAGTTTGAAGAGCGGCTCAAGACCATCATGAAGGAACTGATGGAGAGCCAGAACTCCATCGTGTTCATCGACGAGTTGCACACGCTGGTGGGCGCGGGTTCGGCGGAAGGTTCGCTGGACGCCGCCAACATTCTGAAGCCGGCGCTGTCCCGCGGCGAAATTCAGTGCATCGGCGCGACCACGCCGGGCGAATATCGCAAGTCCGTGGAAAAAGACCGCTCGCTGGAACGGCGCTTCCAGGCCGTGAAAGTGCCCGCGCCCAACGAAGAAGAAGCCATTCAGGTGCTCAGCGGCGTGCGCGAACGCTACGAGAAATTCCACGCCGTCAGCTACACCGACGAAGCCATCAAGTATTCCGTGTATCTTTCGAACCGTTATATTCCCGACCGCTTCCTGCCGGACAAGGCCATCGACCTGATCGACGAAGCCGGCGCGCGCGTCAAGCTGCGCCAGGCCAGCTGTGCCCGAAGAAGTGGCCGAAGTGCAGAAGCGCGTGAAGTTCATCACCCACCGCATGGAAACGGCCATCGCCAATCATGAATTCGAGAAGGCGCGTTTCTATTCCGAAGAAGAGCGCAAGGAAAAAGAAAACCTGCGCGGCCTTCGCGAACGCTACAAGCTGGACGACGCTTCGACGGGCATCGTGACGCGCGAAGACATCGAAGAAGTGGTGTCGCGCTGGACCGGCATCGGCGTGTCCTCGATCAAGGAAGACGAGCAGCAGAAACTGCTGCGCATCGAACCCGAACTGCACAAGCGCGTCATCAGCCAGGACAAAGCCATTACCGCGCTGGCTCGCGCCATTCGCCGCAGCCGCGCCGGACTGAAGTCGCCGCTGCGTCCGGTCGGCTGCTTCTTGTTCCTGGGGCCCACCGGCGTCGGCAAGACCGAAGTCGCGCGCCGGCTGGCCGAATTTCTGTTCGGCTCCGAGAAGTCGCTGGTGCGCTTCGACATGTCCGAATTCATGGAGAAGCATTCCGTCTCCAAGCTGATCGGCGCGCCTCCAGGCTATGTGGGCTACGAAGAAGGCGGCCAGCTGACCGAGCGGGTGCGGCGCACGCCTTACTCGGTCATCCTTCTGGATGAAATCGAAAAGGCCCATCCGGACGTTTTCAACATTCTGTTGCAGGTGTTTGAAGACGGCCAGCTGACCGATGGTCTGGGCAACACCGTTGATTTCCGGAATACCATCATCATCATGACTTCCAATCTTGGAGCGCGGCATCTGCAGAAGCGCACCTCCATGGGTTTCCAGTCGGGGACCGATGAAGCCGGCCTCAAGTCCATGGAAGAGCTGGTGATGAACGAAGTGAAGCGGGCTTTCAATCCGGAGTTCCTGAATCGTCTGGACGAAGTGATTATTTTCAATCCTCTTGGTGACGACGATTTGCTTCGCATTATCGATTTGCTGGTGGGGCAGTTGAACGACACGCTGATTCACCGGCAGGTGCAAATCGTGGTGTCACCGGAAGCACGGCAGTGGATACTCGAGAAAACGTGTGCGGACCGCAGTTACGGGGCGCGGCCGCTGCGGCGGGCTTTACAGAAGTACGTGGAAGATCCGCTGTCCGAGGCCCTGATCCAGGGTGGAATCCAGAGACCAGCGACGCTGCAGATTTACGTCGCCGGCGAAGGTCTCTGGCATTCCGGCCTGTGGGTGAGGCAACCCCTGTAGTTCACTAACGAATCTGACACCAAACGCGTCGTCGCAAAAGGCGGTTGACCGACTGGGCGGCCGCAAAGCGCCCGGCGCATTAGCCAGCCCAACCGGGTCTGGCAGGAGATGAACATCTTGGGTTTGGGGGCGCGGCCTTGATCGCTATCAAGGCCGCTCAAAGAAAAGTCTGTTTTCCTAACGGGGTTTTGACGAGCAGGGTTTATTCGCATCGCGATACTGATGTTTTTCTTTCGCCATCGCTTCACCCGCTGCTACGCGAAACAATTCCGGCGCAGACGCGTCCCCTCATGCATCGCTTCCCCCCGGGTCCGATACCAAGCAGGAACCACCGCAAGCCTCAGCGCCCTCGCAAGCACCAGCCGGCGCTCCCTCGCAGGCGGTGATCGAGCGCATCGAGTTTCTGGGCAACCGCCGAATCCGCAGCGACACCTTAAAAGCGCGCATCTTTACCCGCGAAGGCGACCGCTACAACGAAGAAACGTTGCGCCGCGATTTTCAGGCGCTTTGGAATACCCAGTTTTTTGAAGACGTGAAGTTGCGCGTCGAAGATTCGCCGGATCGAACCGAATTCAAAAATTGTCATCTTCGACGTGAAAGAGCGGCCGGTCATCCGCCGTATCCGCTATGACGGCATCCACTCGATTTCGGAGTCCGACATTCTCGACCGTTTCAAGGAGCGCAAGGTCGGCCTCACCGTGGAAAGCCAGTTTGATCCCACGCGCATCAAGAAAGCGGAAGTGGTCTTGCGCGAATTGCTCGGCGAACACGGCCGCCAGTTCGCCAAGGTCACGCCGGAGTACGAAAAAATTGCTTCCAGCAACGCCGTCATCCTCGTATTCAAAATCGAAGAAGGGCCCAAGGTAAAAGTCGGACACATTCAGTTTACCGGCAATCACGCTTTCAGCGACCGCAAGCTGATTCGAGCCATGCGTCACGATCGTCCGTACGCCATCCCGCTGTACCTCACGGAAATCGCGGTGCTCTCCAAGACTTACGATCGCGACAAGCTGAATGAAGATCTGGAAGTTGGCGTTCGCGGACTGTACCAGGACAACGGGTATTTCAAGGTGCTGGTCAAAGACCCCATCCTGGAAAATATTGATACTCCCGCCTATCGGCTAGGCATTCCGTTGCCGTTTACGGCCCATGGGCAGGGTAAAGCGGTGAACATCACCATCCCCATTGAAGAAGGGGAGCAATATCGCATGGGGACTTTGAAAATCGTCAGCGCCGATCCTGACAAGGCTCTGTCGCTCAAGGTCGAAGCGCTCAAGTCGATCTTTCCCTTAAAACAAGGAGAGATTTTTTCAGCCGGCAAAGTCCGCAAAGCCCTCGAGAACTACAAGAATGCCTATGGCGAATACGGCTTCATCGACTTCACCGCCGAGCCGGAAACGAACCTCGACGACGAAAAGAAAATTATCAATTTGACCATGAAGTTTAATGAAGAGAAGCAGTATTACGTGCGGCGCATCGACTTCAGCGGCAACACCACCACGCGCGACAAAGTGATCCGCCGGCAGTTGCTGATTGACGAAGGGCAGCTGTTCAACAAGCGCGCCTGGGAATTGAGCATTCTGCGCCTGAACCAGCTGGATTATTTCGACAAGATCGAAGCCGACAAGGCCGCGGAATTAAAGCGCAACACCAAGGAAGGCACCGTCGACATCAACCTGAAACTCAAGGAGAAGGGCAAGCAGTCCATCGGCTTGCAGGGCGGCGTCAGCGGCTTGTCCGGAAGTTTTATCGGCCTGACCTACCAGACCAACAATTTTCTGGGTCTGGGCGAAACGCTGACGTTTTCCGCGCAGTTCGGCAATCTGCAGCGCAGTTTCCAATTTGGTTTCACCGAGCCGTACCTGTTTGACCGCCCCATCCAGTCCGGCTTTACGATTTTCTCCAGCCGCTACAAGTTCGATCAGGCCCAGCAGCAGGCCCTTTTGACCGGCCAGGCGGTCAGCATCAATCCGCAATTTATTCAGAACTACAACCAGGACAGCACCGGTTTCACGGTGTTCGCCAGTTACCCGCTCAAGAAACGTCCCTTCACCCGGGTGCAGGCTTCCTACGGGTTGACGCGCACCAACATCACCGCTTTCAACCAGGCTTCTACTCTGCTTTTTGAGCAGCTGCAATTTCGCAGCGTTGCCGGCCCCAGCGCGCTCAACGGCATCGTTTCCAGCGCGATCACGCCCAGCATTTCCTACAACACCATCAATAATCCGCAAAACCCCACGGGAGGCAAAAAATATTTCTACTCCCTTTCGTTCGCCGGCGGCCCGCTGGGTGGCAACGTCAACAGCATCAGCAATATTTTCGATTACACCATGTTCCACCCCATCAACAAAAAGCGGAACGTCCTAGGTGTTCACGTCACCGCGGCATATATCACCGGCTATGGCGGCAGGGAAGTTCCTCCATTCAGCCGTTTCTATATGGGCGGGGAAAACGACATTCGCGGTTTTGATATTCGCTCGATTTCGCCGGTAACGTTTATTCCTACGGCCACGGCGCAGCAGTTCCAGTACACCGACCCTACGTCCCTAGACGGCCGGGGCAATCCCGATTCCACGTTTCCTCACAGTGCCTGTCCTTGGTTACACCATCACGTTCCCGGGCGGCGATATGCAATCCTGGGGAAATTTTGAATATCGAATTCCAATCGCCGGGCCGGTCACCGCCGGTCTTTTTATGGATGTCGGCACCGTCGGCATTGTCCGGCAGGACGCACTGAAGCTGGATCCCACGGGATTCCAGAACCTGTTGAATCAGTTCCCCGACGCGCCGGCGCAAGCCGGCCTGCAACGCCAGCTTTCCATTGCCTCTGGAACCAATTTCCGGGTGCGGGCCTCCACCGGCGCTGAACTGGTTGTGCAACTGCCCATCATTCAGGCTCCATTTCGTATCTACTATGCGTTCAATCTCAACAGGCTGCATACGCAGATTGCCGCGCCGCCGGATTACATCGAGCAAAGCGAAATTGACCTGATCAAGAACAATCCAGTGCTGCAGGATTTTTATCGATTTCAATTTGCGCCGACCCTGAATCGTTTCATTGAAAATCCCGGGCGGCTGAATTATTTCGAGCCCCTGCGGACGTTCCGGTTTACGGTCAGCCGCACGTTTTGAAATGAAGTTGTTGTTGGGGGTGGTTTCAAGGATTGGAATTCGACTGCGGCAGGTATTGCGCCGCTGACTTGGGCATCGCGGGAAAAACGCCTGAGCTTTTGGGGGAGACAGTGGGAATTAAGAAATTGAAATTGATTGCAGTTCTGGCCTGGACGGTCGCGCTCGTGTCGGTAACCGTCGCCGGGTGCGGCGGCGGAGCCAAGGGGAATGTGGTCGTCGTGACCGTTAGTCCTGGAGGAGACACCCTGGTCGTAAACCAGGCCGTTACGCTGACCGCTCTGGTCACCGGCGCAACCGACGTTTCCGTCACCTGGTCGTGCACATTTACAACCACCACGACGCCAACGGGCTCGACGACTCCGGTAACTTCCGCCGCCGCGCCCTGTACCGCGCGCAGACGGCGCGCTATCCAATCAACAAGACACCACGGTCACGTTTACCGCTCCCGCTACCGTTCCCAATCCGCCGCCGCTCATCTCCGTTACTGCTACTTCAAATGCGGACAAGAAGAAAACCGGTGCCAGCATGATCGCCCTGGATTCCGGAATCCGCGCCACCGTGAATCCCTCCACCGCCACGGTGGCCACCGGGGCGAATTTTCAATTTACGGCCACGCTGACTACCGACACGACACCGAACGACGTTACCTGGCTGCTGGTGCAAGCCACCATCGACCAACCCGATTTCGCCCACGGCCACGAGCTGCTCTCCGGGATGCGGCACTATCGATGCCAACGGTTTGTATACCGCGCCAGCTACGGTACCCACCACCCCGACGGTAACGGTAGTGGCGACTTCCAAGTTGGACACCACCCGCTTTGCTACCGCCACGATAACCGTTGTCCAGGCAGGTCCGATCAGCTTCTCGAACGTTGCACCTCCCGTTGCGCCGCAGGGAGCATTGCTGCAGGACATTTTCCTTAACGCCACAAATCTGACTTCCAGCAGCGTGGGAGTCACCGTCGGCCCGTACGCGATTGCGCCTTCGCAGGTAAAAGTTATTTTCGCTCCGAGTTCTTCGGCTTCTTCGATCGGTGCACGTGTTCGTCTTACCGCCGAGCAACTGGCGGTGGCCGGTAGTTTTCAGGTGAATATTACCAGCACGAACCCAGCGAGCCCGGTGACCAAGGTGCCCGGCGGAAACTTCACGGTCACAATCGTTCCTGAGCATCCTGCGGTGGTGGCCTCCAATCCCGGCAACCTCCCAGAAGACTCTCAAGTGCTCCCTGCTGGTCCGTCGATGACCATTGATGGCGGATTTTACGGACCGCCGGATGCGCTGGTGGTTTCGGCGCACTTCAACGGCGGCACTTTGCCGATTGTCACGGATCCGAACAGCCCGAACGTTTCGACGCCGCGACGATTGAATGTCACCCTTCCAAATCTGAACGGACTGTCGGGTCTCTATCCCGTCAGTGTGACCAACAACAACGCCACCCCCCCGACTGCGTACACCAACATAGCGGTCTTTCCGGATTACGCCACCACTAACAAACCGGATGCGACGCCGACGCTTATGGCCTTGCCCGCGGGGGCCGCTCCCAGCGCCATCGCGCTCGACAGTGTTCTGGGTGTCGCTGTTGTAGCGGAAACCGGGACAAGCGCGATCCAGTTTGTCGATGTACACACCGGCACGCCGGCGTTGCTGGGGTCTCCCATTCCTACCGGAAGTATTCCGTTGTCCACCGCTCCCGGCAGCCTGCCGAGCGGTGTGGCCGTGGACGAGTCGCTGCACATCGCCGCGGTGGTGAACTACGCCGATCGCAGTCTCTGGATTTTCCAGATTCCCGTTCCGCCGGCAGCTCCATCGACGACTCCACTCGGCAAAATCGATCTCAGCACACTGATTCCCGCTGGCGCGCCTGCAACTCCACCCACAGCCGCTCCGTTTCCTTATGCAGTCGGCGTCGACTCTCTAACCCATCGCGCATTAGTGGCTTTTGCTTCAACCAACGTGGGATTTATTGTCAATCTCGATTCCACGCAGCCGGCGTCAGTGTGCTTGCCGGGTCAGCCCCCAGCCTCGGCTCCCACGTATTGCCCGGTCGCGTCCGTCACGCTGAATACCGGCTCCAATCCGCAGATTGCGCTCGAGCCGCGAGTTGACTTGGCGTACGTAACGCCGGGTGGAGGGGGAAATCTCTCGGTGGTCGATTTGCAGCACGTCGCCGCTCAGGCTCGAGTGCCCATAGATAAGGCTACCCGAACTTCGAACGTTGTTACCGTCACGACTTCGACCGCTCACACTTTGAATCCCGGCCATCCCGGAACGGTATTGATCAGTGGACTCCCCCCTGGCACCGGTGGCACGATTTTCGACGGCAGTTTCAGCGTCACCAGTGTGATCGACGCTTTTACCTTCACGTACTCTCAAACCGCCGCCGACGACACCACCTCCAGCACCACCGCCAGCCCTGGAACGGTGAGCTTTGGCTTGGCGTTTCTCACCTATTCGTTGACGCCCACGATACAGGGCATCGCCATCAATCCCATATCCCGAACGGCTGTTCTGGCCGATCCTAACGCGAGTGCCAATCAGATCAGCTTTATCAACTCTCTGGATCAATCGTTCACATTCATCTCTCTATTTTCGGAAGCTACGGGTGCGGTGACCTCCGGCATTCCTCCGGAATCCGGTGTGGCCGATGTTGCCTTTCAGCCGTTTACAAATACAGCGGTGGCATTTAATCCCACGCTCAACGAAGTTTCGCTGCTCGACCCCACGCTTTTGCAGCGTGCCGCCATCGTGCATACTCTCGGAACCGGAATAAAAACACTCACGTTTACCAGTGGCGGGGCCGATGTCAGCTTGAAGCTTTTTGGCGCGCTGGCTGTGGATCCGAACTCCAATTCCGCGCTGGTGGCCAATTCCGGCAGCGACAACCTCAGCTTCTTCCGCCTCAGCCAATTTATTAAGCCAGTGCACATCGAACAGGTCATCACTCCGCAAGTTCCGGGCGCGTTACTGCCGCAATCGGTGCTCATCACCAGTGGCGGCTCAGGAGCAGTTTCCGGTGTCCGGATTCTCGGCGCCGGCTTCGATGCTTCCTCGCAGGTGCGGCTCGATGGTCAGGCTCTGCCTTCCGGAGCCGGAGGCGTTCAGTTCGTCAGCAGCCGTGAAATCGACGTCACCATTCCGGCTTCGTTCCTGGTCGCGCCTCGACGTTTTGGCCTTGATGTCGTCAACGGAGCCGGGGTGGTGTCTAACGTCACCGACCTGACGGTGCTCGAATCTGTTTCCGTTCCTGCGTGTTCGGGAACCGCCTCTGCTCCCGGAGCGGTGGCGATTGATGAACAGCGCAACATCGCGGTGGTGACCGATACCGGTTGCGCAGATGTTTCGATCATCAGCTTGAAACCTGACAACACTTTTGGAACGCTCACACACCGTATTCCTACCGCCGCACTGCCCACCGGTGTCGCCGTAATTCCGCGTTTCGGTTTTGCGGTGGTTAGCAACAATACGGCCGGCACGGCATCCATTCTGAATCTGGACACCAATGCGCAGGCAACCACCGACGTGACTGTCGGAAGTCAGCCCAGTGGTGTGGCCATTAACCAGGAAACCGGTATCGCGGTGGTCGCCAACACTGGCTCGAATACCGTGTCTGCGATTGACCTCACTCCCTTACTGGCGACTCCGGTTGGCACGGTCAAAAGTTCCAGCGTAGCGGTGAACCAGAATCCGATCGCCGTGGCCATTGATCCCGACCGCGGCACGAATAATCGGGGATTGGCGGTGGTCACTTCGTTGCTCTTGAACGGCGCCTCGACGCCGATCGGCGGGCTGGATGTGGTAGACATCGGAACGTCGCCGCCGGTCAAGGATTCCACTTCCTCACTCGTGGGCATACAGGCGACGCCGACCGGCATCGTCTTTGATCCGGCCAACACGGCGTTTTACGCCACGTCGAGTCAGGGTAATGTCATCACCGCATTCAATCCGGACAACGGCCTGACGCAGAGCATAAAGGTGGGCATCAATCCGACTGCTCTGGCCTATAACTTCCGAACCAGCACCATTCTCACGGTCAACGCTCTGAGTAATACGATCTCGATCGTGGATTCGCAGACGTTCAGAACCAGGGCGACCGTTGGAATCGGTGGCTCGTCGCAGTTTGCCGCCGCTATCCATCCGCTTACCAACCTGGCAGTCATCACCGACCAGGCCAACAATCGCGTTTTGTTGTTGCCCCTGCCATGAGCGCTGCTCGTTGCAGGTGCAACTGGCGTTTCTCGTTGCAGCCGCCAAACCCGCTCGGCTATACTTCAGGGTTTGAACAGCTTGTGAAGAATCGCCTGGCGTCGACAGGTCTCGCCAATGCAAATTGACGCACGTTTACTGCCTCCCTCATTGGGGCAAATACAAGGAGAATAAAAGTGAATTCCAGAAATATATTTCTAGCCGCCATGCTTGCCGGCGCATGTTTGTTCAGTTCATCGGCAGTGTGGGCGCAGGGCACCACGGCCGCTCCGGCTGCAGGCGCCGCGGGCAACAAGATTGGCGTCATTAATGTCCGGCAAGCCATCGTGGCTACGTCGGAAGGCAAGCAAGCTTCCGCAGAGCTGCAATCGCAGTTCGCGGCGCGGCAATCCGAACTTGAGAATATGAACAAGCAGATTGCGGATTTGCGGCAACGTCTATCTGCCGGCCAGAGTACCCTGAGCCAGGAAGAACAAGCCCGGCTTACTCGTCAGGGCGAAGTTCTGGCTCGCCAGCTGCAGCGTAAGCAGGATGAATATCAGGAAGACGTCAACGCGGCGCAGGGTGAGGTCATCGACAAGATCGGCCGCAAGATGATCGATGTTCTCGACCGCTACGCCCGTGAAAATGGCTACGTGGCCGTGCTGGATTCTTCCGCGCAGAACACTCCGATTCTTTACGCTTCGAATCAAATCGACGTCACCCAGGATATCGTTCGCCTGTATGACACTGCGTATCCGGTGAAGGCCGGCACCGCTACACCAAAGCCAGCGGCAGCCAGACCGGCGCAATCCACTCCCAAGCCGGCGACGCAGCCGCCGGCTGCCAAGCCCTGATATTGGGCGGGTAGAAACTTCGCGAATAAAAATCGCCTCGCGGCTGGAATGCCCCGAGGCGATTTTTTTATTCCTATTCTTCTTGAATCACGGGACTTGCGGAACTTCAGTACCTTCGGCCCCTTTGGGATTGTTGATCTTGTCGGTCGTATCCACCGCGAAAAGCGAATATTTCGAAAGGCTATGGCGATAGTGGTAGCGCTTGTGGTGCAGCTCCAGATACATATCGGCACTCCATGGCAGCCAAAGCTCAGTCTTGCCGTTCTGGAACGACACTGGACCGTAATCGATCTCCAGATGATCTCGCGCTAACTCAAGCTCTGAGATTGGCTCGCGCAGATCCGTCTCGATATGCAATATCTCGTAAGTGGTGGCTGCTACCCACACCCGTCCTTTCAACGGAACCTCGACAGTCTTCTTTTGCGTCTCCCACAGCCGGAGATAGGACCGCTGGTTGGGACGTTGGGTAAAATGCATGACCCACGCCGCCTTGCCTCTCCACTGTCCCAGGCCCTCGCATTTAAATTCCAGTGCGCTTGCGAATCCCGGATGAAACACGTCCACGCCCAATCCGAGAAGCCCAAGGGTGGCGAGCGAGGTCGGAAAAGAGTCGATTCCCGTTCCTCCATCGCGGCTCTCGTTCAGAAATATCTGTCCGCTCTTATCATGGTCGATGAAAACCAGGTAGGAAAAATCACGTGTTCGAATATGCCCGGGGTTTCCATTGCGATCTATGTCCTCATGTTCAATGTGCTCTGAGGCCATGAACTTTTCAAAATTGTCGAGCTGTCCTGTGGAAGCCTGGCTCGCGCGCCTTACGACGTCTGCTGCGGAACACGCCACGTCAGAGGCGACCCCTGGCTTGCTGCTGTCCACGTCCGCGGGCGCCCACGGCCGTATCGGGCCTATGGATGCAGCGGGTAGCAGGGCTTCGTTACTGGACGATGTGATGGCCGGCACGTTTGGATGTCCGGGCAAGGTAGCGCTGGCGGGCTTCTCAAGATCATCCAGTCCCTGTTTTGCCACTGCGGCGGCCGTATCCTTTGGATAGTCGTGCAGTACCTTCTCGAACTCTTTGCGGGCCGCTTCGCGATCGCCCTCTCCCGCCAGGATTTGCCCCAGCAACACATTTGCCATTGGCAGCTTGTCCGCCGCCAACTCGATGGCCTTTTGCGCATGGGGCTTGGCACTCGCGTAACTCCGCTGCTGCATATATGCCGCGGCCAGCAGGAACTGTGCGCGATAAGACAGGGTGTTTGCCTGCACCGCGCGCTCCAGAATTGCGGTTGCCTCGGGTAGGTGATTTTCGTGAAGTTGCAGTTCGCCCAGCGCCAGTAATGCATGCTCGTGCGTGGGATACAGCGCCACCGCCCTTTCAAACCGCGACTTCGCCGCATCCGAGTTGTTTTGCTTCGTCTCCAGCAAGCCCAGCAGGTATTGCACGTCCGGGTTTTGTGGCGCGCGCTCTGACGCCTTCAGCAAATGCTTGCGGGCTTCGTCCAGACGATTCTTGCGAATCGCCTCCGTGCCTTTGTCCATTTCACTTAGAACGTCCAGCGAAACTGGCGTCCTGGCGCCGGCGTTAGCGCTTTCCGATGCCAGATGGAGATAAACGTAAAAATATTGATTTCGTTCCGAAAGCGAATCCACTACCGCAGCTCTCTCGCGGGTCGCCTTGTACCCTGGCGCGCTGACTTCGATGAAACAATCCCCAGCCGGTATGTTGGAAAATTGAACCAAGGCTACTCCCTTAGTGGAGCCGCCGAGATCCACATTCATGATCGGACAGGTAAGCTTGATCGTCGCGGGTTCCGTCAGCACCAGGCCGTTCGGTTCGCGTACGCTGACGTACACATTCGTAGGCGGAACTCTGCTTCACGGAGGTCGCCTGGATGACGAGTCGGCTTCTCCTAGTCGTGTGGGTCCTATCCCCCTGGCCGGTGCGCGCCGGCGATCAGCAGCGTGGAAATATGACTCCGCCTGATCAGGCGCAAAGGTGATCAGAGTTGATTCGTTCATAGTTATGCGCACTACCGGCGTCCTGAGATGTCAGAACAATCTTAGCATAATCGCCTTGGTAACGTCACTTCACAGTATAAGCGATTACATAGGATACTGCGAGCCCGGGCGAACAAGATGCAAGCCCGAGAATAGCGCCTGTCTTCGCATACACCGGACGGGCGCGGCCAGCCCCGTATCTTGCATTTACATTGCCGCGGGAATATACTCTATTTTCGCTCTGAAGCGGGTCGCACGAATAGGTGGGCGCAAGCCCACTTTTTTGTTGCTCGCGGTCGCAGCTTAAGCTGGACTGCCATGCCCGGGGAGTCTTCGCTTGGATCTGGAAAAAGTCCGCCAGGCTGCCGAGCGGGTGGCGCGCTCGGAAGGCCTGGAAATCGCCGACGTCGAATGGAAAGTTGGAAAACAGCGATTCCTTCGGGTGTATATCGACCGTCTTCCCGAGCGAGCCGCGGTACCAGCTACGGAATCGGAGGATACTGACGGCGGACAGGCTTCGAATGGAGCGGATTCGATGGAGTTGCCGGCCATCGACCCGTATCCGAAGATCACTCACGGCGATTGCGAGCGGGTCAGTCAGCAGTTGAGCGTGATCCTCGATGTCGAGGATTTGATTCCCGGGCCAGGCTATGTTCTGGAAGTCAGCTCGCCGGGGATGGACCGGGCGCTGAAAACGGCCGCTGATTTTGAGCGTTTCCGGGGACGGTTGGCGAAGATTGTAACCACCGAGCCGGTGGAGAATGCCAAGTTTTTCGAAGGCCGTCTGGCGGGTCAGGCGGCCGGAAAAGTTCGCATGGTATTGCAAGGCAAGCAGGCGAGAACCGTCGAGATTCCGCTCGATGCCATCCGCAAGGCGAACCTGGTCGTAGAATTCTGAAACACGCAGTTGTGAAGTTTTTAAATTTTTGACGCGGTAAGTTTTCACCGGCCGCGTCGCAAGGACTTTTAGGACAAGAAATGGCGAGTCTGCTCTACCAACAGATCGAGATGCTCAGTCGCGAAAAGCACATTGAGCCTGAGGTGGTGGTGTCTGCCATCGAAGACGCCATGGTCGTGGCTGCGCGAAAATATTACAAGACCGAAGAGGATCTGCGCGCCAAGTTCAACCAGGAAACCGGTCAGGTCGATGTCTTTACCGTGTACACCGTGGTCGAAGAGGTTACCGACTCCACCAAGGAAGTCAGCCTGAGCGACGCCCGGAAAAAAAATCCCGAGCTGGAGGTCGGCTCTGAAATTATTGCCGCCAAGCCTACCGACGTGCTGGGACGCATCGCCGCGCAGACCGCCAAGCAGGTGATCCTGCAAAAGGTCCGCGAAGCCGAGCGCGATACTATTTTCAACGAGTATCACACGCGCGTCGGCGAGCTGGTCACCGTGATCGTCAAGCGCGCGGAAGGCCCCGACTTAATCGTCGACATGGGCCGCACCGAAGCCCGCTTGCCCAAGCGCGAGCAATCCAAGCTGGAAACCTACAATATCGGCGAGCGCCTGCGCGTGGTTATCAAGATGGTGGATCGCGCGGCCAAGGGCCCGCAGGTGATCGTTTCGCGAGCTGACGCGCAACTGGTCCAGCGACTGTTCGAAATGGAAGTGCCCGAAATCTACGACGGCACCGTGCAGATCCGCTTTGCCGCTCGCGAAGCCGGTGAACGCACCAAGGTCGCCGTAGCCAGCCGCGACAAGGACGTCGATCCCGTGGGCGCCTGCGTGGGCATGAAGGGCATGCGCGTGCAGTCCATCATCCGCGAATTGCGCGGCGAGAAAATCGACATTATTCCTTACAGCGAAGAAACCGTCGCGTTTGCCCAGAAAGCGCTGAGCCCCGCGAAAGTCACTCGCGTGCAGATCACCGATCCCGAAGCGCACAAGCTGGAAGTGATTGTCGAAGATTCCCAACTTTCCCTGGCCATCGGCAAAAAAGGCCAGAACGTCCGCCTGGCCAGCAAGCTCATCGGCTGGGACATCGACATCAAGAGCGAGGAAGAAAAGCGCCGCGAAATTGAAGATCAGATGACCCGCCTCACCGCGCCCGCGATTCCGCTTACTTCTCTGGCCGGCGTCGGTGCCAAAACCATCGAAAAGATGGAAGCCGCGGGTATCACCAGCGTTGAAGCACTTGCGGGCATGACTCCCGAGCAGTTGATGGAGATCCCCGGCATCGGCGAAAAAATGGTCGACAAGATTTATCAGGCCGTGAATCGCTTCTATGAAAGCGGCGGCGAAGCTGCAACGGCCACCGAAGCGACTGAAGAAATTGCGGAAGGCGCCGAAGCTGTCGCCGAAGGCGAGGTGGCTGCTGAAACGGCCCAGGACGCGAGTGCGGAAGTTGCTCCTGCCGCCGAGGCGGAAGCAGACGCTGTGCCTGAAAACGAAGAAGCTGCCGCCCACGACGAAACGACAGTGGATGCCGCCGAAACGGCGGTCGAGGCTGTGCTCGAAACTGAAGATGCGGCGTCCAGCACGTCCGAGGAACCCAGGCATCACGCAGCACCAGAGGATGCGTCCGAATCCGCCGAAGGCGACACGGAGCAACCGGAAGAGGCAAAGTCCTGAGCGACGCAAATCAAGTCCGTATAAATGAGCTGGCCCGCGAGCTGGAAGTCAAGGCCAAGGCCATCATCGATCTTTTGCCGGGCTACGGAGTCACGGAAAAAAAGACGCACTCGAGTTCTATCCCTGAAGACGTCGCAGTAAAAGTTCGCAAGCAACTGAAAGGCGCCTCCGATGCGGAGGCCGCTGCCGAAGCGGCCGCCGAAGCAGCCGCCAAGGCCAAGGAGGCAGCCGCGAAAGCAGCGCGCTCGAGGCCAGTAGCCGTCGCGCCTGCTGCGCCGCCTGCCACGGCACCGCCAGCGGCAAAGGCTCCTGCAGTGATGCCGCCGCCTACAATTCCGGCAGCAGCAAAACCTGCGCCGCCTGCTGCGCCTGCTTCGGCCGCCCCGGCATCGCCATCAGTTTCTGCTGCGCCTCCTGCTGCCGCGCCACATGGCTGTGAAGCCTGCTGCGCCGCCGGCCGCTACTTCGCCGACTCCGATTCGTCCAGTTGCTCCAGCCCCTCAACCGGGCCCAGCAACGCCGCCCGGAGCGCGCCCATCCGCGCCAACGCCTTCGGGACTTCGACCGCAGCCCATTCCTGCGCGTCCAGCAGCTGCTGCGCCTGGCGCACCGTTACGCGCTGGGTCTCCAGCGACTCGTCTGCCCACAACTCCCGCTCGGCCTCCGTTGCCGACCGGCAATCGTGGGCCGTCTGCCCAGCACCACTCACGGAGCTTCTCGTCCTCTCGGGCAAGGAGCGCAACGCCCCGCTGGCGGTCCGCGTCCCGGCCAGCCGATGCGTCCGCAGCAACCAGCTTCCGGCAGAACGTTTCCTCCGCGGCCCGTCGAGCCCAGGTGGAGCGCCCAGCCGTCCGTTTGAGCAACGCCGCGGGCCGATGCCCACAGGCACGCGTCCCGGTCCTCGCGCGCCGGGCCGTCCCGGCATGTTGCCGCCGTTTCCGGAGAAACTTCCGCCGAAGGCCGAGCCCGGCAAGCCGCTCTACACGCGCAAGCTTCCGCAGCGTCAGCGCCCGGTAGCCGACAAGAGAGAACAGGAAGGCGAGCGCAAGCTGCATCCCACGCGCCAGCGTCCGGGAATGGGCGATCGCCGCTCCGCAGCCGCGGTCATTGCGCCGCCCGAGCCGCGCGCTCCGCGCGACGTCACCATCACCGAAGGCATCACGATTCGCGAGCTGGCCGAAAAACTCGACGTGCGCGCCAAAGAGTTGCTGAAAAATTTGCTGGACCGCGGCGTCTTCGCCAGCATCAACCAGGCGCTTGACGTACCTACCGCCACCACTTTGGCCGAAGCGTTCAGTGGTGTTGTCAGCGTCGTCTCGCTCGAAGAAGAAATGGTTCTGGAAGTCGCCAAGGAAGAAACCAAGGAAAGCCTCAAGCCGCGTCCGCCGGTTGTTACCGTCATGGGCCACGTGGATCACGGCAAGACCAGTTTGCTCGACGCCATTCGCCAGGCCGATGTTGCCGGCGGCGAAGCCGGCGGAATCACGCAGCATATCGGCGCGTACAAAATCGTGGTCAACGATCGCAGCGTGGTTTTCGTCGACACTCCGGGCCACGAAGCGTTCACGCGCATGCGTTCGCGCGGCGCAAAAGTCACCGACATCGTCGTGCTCGTCGTCGCCGCCGACGACGGAGTGATGCCGCAAACCAAAGAAGCCATCGATCACGCCAAAGCCGCCAAGGTTCCGATCATCGTGGCCATCAATAAAATCGACAAGCCCGAAGCGGATCTCGAGCGCGTGAAGCGCCAGCTGACCGAAGCCGGCCTGATGCCCGCGGAATGGGGCGGCGATACGGAATTCGTGGAAGTTTCCGCCAAGCAGAAAATCGGCCTCGATAAATTGCTGGAAACTATTTTGCTGGTTGCCGATCTGCGCGAGCTGCGCGCCAATCCTGATGCTCCCGCGACCGGCACAGTGCTGGAATCGCGCGTCGATAAAGGACGCGGCCCGGTGGCCACCGTCCTGGTGCAGAACGGAACGTTGCGGCCCGGCGACTTCTTCATCTGCGGCGCGGTTTTTGGCAAAGTGCGCGCGATGTTTGACGATCGCGGCCGTCCCGTTATTGATGCGCCGCCTTCCACTCCGGTCGAAGTTCTCGGTTTGCAGGGCGTGCCGGACGCCGGCGATCACTTCCAGGTCACCGACGAAGCCAAGGCTCGCCACATCGTCGAATACCGCCAGGGCAAACAGCGCGACGCGCAGATGGCTCGCAGCAGCGGCGCGCGCATCACTCTCGACCAGCTTCACGAACAGCTGAAAGCCGGCGACGTCAAGGAACTCGGCATCGTCATCAAGGCCGACGTGCAGGGTTCCGTGGAAGTCCTCAGCGAAATGCTGCCGAAGCTTTCCACCGATCAGGTGAAGCTGAAAATTATCGGCTCGGGCGTGGGCGCCGTTACGGAAAACGACGTACTTCTCGCTTCCGCTTCCGGAGCAATCGTGATTGCGTTTGGAATCCGTCCGGACCGCAAAGCCGCCGACCTGGCGCAGCAGGAACACGTCGACATTCGCACCCACACCATCATTTACGAAGTTTCCGACGAGCTCAAGAAAGCCATGGAAGGCTTGCTCGAGCCGGTGGTCACCGAAACGTATCTGGGCCGCGCTGAAGTGCGCAACACTTTCCGCGTCAAGGGCACCGGCACGGTTGCCGGCTGTTACGTCCTCGACGGCGTGCTCAAGCGCGACGGACAGATTCGCGTGCTGCGCGACGGCGCGGTGGTGTACACCTCGAAGCTCAGCTCCCTGAAGCGCTTCAAGGACGACGCCAGCGAAGTGCGCGCCGGATTTGAGTGCGGCGCGGGCATTGCCAACTTCAACGACGTAAAAGTCGGCGATGTGCTGGAATGCTTCCAGATCACCAAGGTAACCGCTGCGGAAGCCGCCGCCGAGCGCAACATCAACACCGCTGCCACTTCGCGCA
>CAWFWY010000010.1:0-108345 GCA_963819625.1 uncultured Acidobacteriota bacterium | reverse complement strand
TTCTCCCGGTTTCAATGCATGAATCTCCAGCCCGGCAATGTCCTTACACTCCGCCCTCAGCGCTTCCGGAGTGCCGGTCAGCACCGGAAAAGTTCCGTAGTGCATCGGTATCACGTGCTTCACTCCCAGCAACCGGATCGCATGCACCGCTTCCCGCGGCCCCATCGTGAAATTGTCCCCGATCGGCAGGCAGGCAATGTCCGGTTTATACAATTCCGCGATCAGCTTCATGTCGCCGAATACCGTAGTGTCCCCGGCATGGAACACCGTCAACCCTCCCGGCATCCGCACAATAAATGACGCCGGCTCGCCGCCATAAATCAGCTTGCCATCCTCCTCGATGGAGTTCGAATGAAATGCATGCGTCAGCGTCACTTCGAATTCTCCCACGCGCAGCGTTCCCCCTTTGCCCATCGGCTTCACCTGATCGCTGAATCCCTGCGCTCCAATCCACTTGGCGGTTTCAAAAATCGCCACAATCGCCGGTTTGTGCGTTTTCGCCAGCGCCAACAAATCCCCAAAATGATCGCTGTGCGCATGGGTTAAGAAAATCGCGTCCAGCCTCTTCATTTCCTTCAAATTCTCAGGACACTTCGGATTCGTAGTCACCCAAGAATCGAGCAGCGCCACTTCTCCCGCCCGCGTCGTTAGCGAAAACGTGCTGTGCCCGAAAAAAGTAATTTTATTGCCTTTCATATCCAGCATTGGATTTCTCCCCGAAACTTGAAACGGTTCTTCAGTGGGAAGCGGCGGCGCCCGCGCTGGAACTCAGCATCATCCGTATCGCCGCGTCATAAGTGTCCCGGCTGTTTTCCCCCAGCAGATGCCCGATCTGCCGTCCATCCCGGGCATAAAAAAAGAAGCCGGAATCGCGCCCTTCCAACCCGGCAGCACCGCCTCAACAAATTCCGCTTCGCCGCCCTTCTTCTTGCGCACATTCGGAAAAACTGGTTTGTAGCGGGCCATAAAGCGCCGCATCAAAATCAAATCGCCGTCGTCATCCAGGTTTACTCCCACCACCTTCAGCCCTTGCGGAGCATACTGCTTCGCAAGCTCATTCAGCATCGGATATTCATCCCGACAGGGTTCGCACCACGTGGCCCAGAAAGTCACCAGCAGCGGTTTCCCGCGGTACTCCTCCAGCAGCTTTTGATATCCCTGCGCGTCGATGATTTTTAGATTGGCCGCCGCCGCTTTCGTCCCTTGTCCTGCCGCCACGGCCGCGAGGCCCAGGCACAGCAGCGACACCATTACCGCATTTAGTTTTGTCATGAATTGTCCGTCCACCATTATTCTAGCTTTCGCATCGCAGGTTGAGAATCTGAATCACGTTAACGTACAATGACGTAGGCGCTCCTGTAGTAAGCGCAGGTTTTGGACCAAAGGAGATTTTGAATGGCTTATGTAATCGCCGAACCATGCACGGGCACAAAGGATACCGCGTGCGTGGACGTGTGCCCCGTGGACTGCATCCACCCGCGCAAGGACGAACCCGGCTTCGAAGGCGTTCCGCAGCTCTATATCAATCCCGTTGAATGCATCGATTGCGGCGCATGCGTCCCGGTTTGCCCGGTCACCGCGATTTTCGCTCTTGAGGACCTGCCCGAAAAGTGGCAAAGCTACACGCCCGTTAACGCCGATTTTTTTGCAGTAAAGTAAGTCTCGTCCGACAGGGAAGCAATTTTGGCCGCGCGCTTCACTGCGCCAATTTATTTCTGCGTCCCTTACCCTTAAATCGCTACCAGTAAATTCTGCGCGAACGGCCACTCGCGGTCGATCCACTGTTCTTCACAGCGGAACCCCGTATCTGCTGCCAGCTCCAATACCTCTTCCGCCTTGTACTTGTGCGAGCTTTCCGTCCAGATGCTTTCGCCCTCGTTCAACATCAGGCGCAGGCCCGCGGCCGGAATTTCCACCGTTTGCCGCCGCAGGGAACACAGGTGCATCTCAATCCTTCGTTCCGCGGCGTTCCAACATGCCTCGTGCCCGAAGGCTCCCAGATCGAAATTAGCGCCCAATTCCCGGTTGATTCGCCCAAGTATGTTTTTATTGAACGCCGCGGTTACGCCTGCGGGATCGTCATACGCGAGTATCTGCACTTCGAGGTCTTTCTCCAGGTCGGTACCCAGCAGCAGCGCATCTCCGGGAAGCAAAATCTTGCGCATGTCGCGCAAAAACGCTCGTCCCGCGCCGCGGTCGAAATTTCCGATGGTGCTCCCCAGAAAAAGAACCAGCAGGTGATCGCTCGCCGCTCTGCGGTCGGCCACAGCGCGTAATCCTTCCAGGTACGGCTGCTCGTATCCCACTACGCTGACCAGGTCGATTTGCCCCATCTCTTTTTCGCAGGCCGCCAGCGCGGAAGGCGAAATCTCTATCGGGTAATAGTAGGTTTTCTGCCGCTGCGAGAGCGCCTCCAGGATCCAGCGTGTTTTCTTACCCGTGCCGCTGCCGAGCTCCGCCACTTGCAGCGGCGACGACAGCCGGTTCACGATTTCGCGCGCGTGGTTTTGCAGCAGCCGCGCGTCCGCGCGCGTCAATCCATATTCCGGCAGCACGCAAATCGTTTCGAAGAGCGCCGAGCCCACCTCGTCGTATAAATATTTCGATGGCAGTTCGCGCTGGCCGCTCTTGGTTAATCCGGCGCGCACTTCCGCCGCAAATTCCGATACGTGTCGTGTGGAAAGAGTCTGAGTAAACATGGCTCTGGCTTTCTCCTCGATCCTTTAATCTTCCACGCAGCGGAAGGTCGCATACACATACGGGTAATGCGGCTGAAACCAGTTTCGAAACGACGGCCTCAGCATGCACGCCGCGGTGCGCGGCGAGCCGCCTTTCATCACGTAATGCTTCCCGTCGAAAAAATTCGCCGAATACCCGGGATAAAACGACATGGCCTTGAATCCCGGAAAGGGTACAAATTTCGTGCGCGTCCATTCCCACCCGTTGCCCACCAGGTCCTGGACTCCGAACGCGCTGGCGCCCGCAGGATGCGTGCCCACCGGCGATGGCTCCCACGCCTGAAAATCAAAATTACCGTGCTTTTCCTCAGGCGCTTCGTCGCCCCACGGATAAAATCTTTCGGTACTGGAAGTTTTCGGCGCTCCATAAGCGGCGCGATGAAACTCCGCTTCCGTCGGCAATTTCCTGCCCATCCAGTTGGCGTAAGCGGTTGCTTCCGCATGGCTCACATACGCCGGCCAATCCTGCGGCAGCCGCACTTCGCTGAACATGCCGCGGTACATCCACAGGCTCCCGTCACGTCGCCAGAACGCCGGATGCTCGACGTTTTCGGACTCTTTCCATTTCCACGACGCGTCATCCCACAACGCGCGGTCTTCGTATCCGCCGGCCTCGATGAACCGCAAAAAATCGCGGTTGGTCACGTTGCATTTCTCGATGGAAAACGCCGGCACTTCCACGTCGTGCGCGTCCATCTCGTTGTCCCAACCGAATTCATCCCCGGCTTTCATCGCCAGCCCCAGCGTAGCCCGCCCTGCGGGAATCTCCACCAGGTCCGTCTTGGTGCGGGCTTTTGCTCGAGTTCCTGACAATCGCCGCGCCGATTTTTTTGTCGGTGGGCAGGCGATGCAGCATGTACGCCAGCGTCTCGGCATGC
Organism: uncultured Acidobacteriota bacterium; assembly: GCA_963819625.1. Classification (GTDB taxonomy): domain Bacteria; phylum Acidobacteriota; class Terriglobia; order Acidiferrales; family UBA7541; genus Acidiferrum. The sequence goes on along the minus strand of CAWFWY010000010.1, from coordinate 104,729 downwards.
ATCAGGCGGTGCTCGATGGCTACCTCCAGCATGGCTTTCAGTTGTGGATGACCTTCATCCGGTTTGCTCAGCGCTTCATCAATCGCGTGATCGAGGTTCTCGCGCACGCCTTGCACATATTTTGAGATTTCTTCGCGGCTTGGCCAGTCAGAAGGCGTGTCTGTAGGCAGTCTTCCGCCCACGGGGTCGATCCCAAAGGAAAACAATTGATCAAACGTGCGCTGAAACGACCTCAAGCCAAATGCTCTCTCCGCCAGCAGGTTCCAGTCGAATGCTTCCAGGTGCCCGACATAAAAAATAATGCGGTGCCGTTCAGCGATGGGGCGGTCGTACATCGACTCGCTGCGCACAATCGCAAAAAGTTCATCGCTGCGCTTGCGCGCATCGGCCAACCGCGCCGAAAGATCGTGCCGCAGGCGAACTGCGGTGGTTATCGCCGCCATGATTCGTAGCCCTCGGTGTTCCTGATGGGGATGGTCATTAAACCATGCTGCGGTTCAAATGCGTATTCGGTTCAACGCGAGGAGTTAGATGCACTATGATAGGCGCCCGATGCGGACAAGGTTACGATGGCCGGGGTTAGCATGACGGACGCGGTTTCTCCTCCCCCAAAGGCTGACGCTATCATCCGATTCGAGGCGGTGACATACAGCGTTAAGGGTAGGTCGCAGCCCCTTGTCACCGATCTTTCGCTCGCCGTTAACTCAGCAGAAACACTGGTCTTACTCGGCCGCAGCGGCAGCGGCAAAACCACCCTGTTGCGTCTCATCAACCGCATGCTGGTGCCGTCCACCGGCCAGGTTTTGGTGGAGGGCAAAGGCACCTCGGATTGGGACCCGATTCGCCTGCGCCGCCACATCGGTTACGTCATTCAAGAGGCGGGTTTATTCCCGCATTTCACCGTCGCCGAAAACGTAGGCCTGGTGCCCAATCTTGAAAATTGGGACGCGGCGCGCCTGAACTCCCGCGTCAACGAATTGCTCCATCTAGTCGGCCTCGAGCCTGCCGAATTCGCCCACCGCCGCCCCGCCCAGCTTTCCGGCGGCCAGCGTCAACGAGTAGGCGTAGCCCGCGCTCTTGGCGCCGATCCCTCCATCCTTTTGATGGACGAGCCCTTCGGCGCGCTCGATCCTGTTACTCGCGCCGAGTTGCAGCACGAATTTTCCGAACTCGCGCGCCGCCTCGGAAAAACAATCGTGTTTGTCACTCACGATCTTCGTGAAGCGCTTCTGCTGGCCTCTCGCATCGTCCTGCTCGAAAAAGGCCGCATCGTAACTGAAGCCGCTCCCCGGGACTTTCTGCGCATCGAGCATCCCGAAGTGAAAGCCTTCACCGCTTCGCTGCAAGCCGTGCCGGGAGTCTCCGCATGAGTCCGTGGACGTTTTTCATCACGCATCGAGCGGAAATTTTCGACGCCACGCTCGATCACGTGTCACTGGTTCTGATTGCCATGCTCATCGCCATTCTTATCGGTGTACCGCTGGGCCTGTTCATTGTGCAGCGTCCGGCCCTTCGCACTTTCTCGCTCGGCGTCGCTAGCATTTTTCAAACCATCCCCAGCCTGGCGCTGTTTGGATTCCTGATTCCCATCCCATTCATCGGCGGCATCGGCCGCCGCACTGCCATCGTCGCGCTGGTGCTTTACGCGCTCCTACCCATTCTCCGCAATACCTACGTCGGCCTCACCAGCATCGATTCCGCCGTCCTCGAAGCCGCCGAAGCCATGGGCATGACCAACACACAAATCATCACCCGGGTGCGCCTGCCCCTCGCCCTCCCCATAATTCTTGCCGGCATCCGCACCGCCACGGTAATCACCATTGGAGTCGCCACTATCGCGGCAGCCATCGGCGCCGGCGGCCTCGGCACATTCATCTTCCGGGGAGTCGCGATGGTCAGCGATGCCGTCATTCTTGCCGGCGCCATCCCCGCCGCTCTCCTGGCCATCCTCGCAGACATTTCATTGGCGTTGGTTGAACGCCGCCTCCGCGTCCACTGATCGATTCGCGAAACCGGGCGCCCCGACGCAGTTGGGTGCCCCAGACGCCGAATTTGCGTCTGGGGATTTTGTGAATGGACGAGCAAAATCTCTCCGCACCTCTCCGTACTTCTCCGCACTTCGCTCCGCACTTCTCCCTTCCGCTTTCCCTCGGCACATGAGAACTTAGTGCGCCATGCGCCGCCTCCTGCCTCTCCTGCTGACCGTCACCCTCTTCACCGCCTGCCATTCCTCCACCAAAAATCAAATCGTGATTGGCTCCAAGTTTTTCACCGAACAAGTCGTCCTCGCCGAGCTCCTCGCCCAGCACATCGAAGCGCACACCGGCATTCGCGTCGAGCGCAAAACCAATCTCGGCGGTACTCTGCTCGTCCACAAAGCCATGCAGGCCGCCAAAGTCGACCTCTACGTGGAATACACCGGCACGGCTCTCAACGCCGTTCTCAACGAATCTCCCACCGGCGATTCCGCCGCCGTCTACCAGCGCGTGAAGCAGCTCTACGCTCAGCGATTCAATTTCGCAGTCACCGAGCCGCTCGGTTTCGAGAATACTTTCGCCATGGTCATTCGCGGAGACGACGCCCAGCGCCTGCACCTGCAGCGCACCTCCGACATTGTTCCGTTTGCTCCCAAGTGGCGCGTTGGCGTCGGTTTCGAATTTCTCGAGCGCTCCGACGGCTTCAAAGGCTGGAGCGAACGCTACGGCCTGCATTTCGCCCAGCAACCAAGTGTCATGGATCTCGGCCTGATCTACCGCGCGCTGCAGGACCACAAAGTCGACATCGTCGCGGGCAATTCCACCGACGGCGTGATCGACTCGCTGCATCTCGTCATTCTCGAAGACGATCGCCACTACTTTCCTCCCTACGACGCCGTCCCCATCGTGCGCCAGGCCACCCTCGAACAATTTCCGCAACTTCGCGCAGTGCTTGCCGAATTAGGCGGCAAAATCACCGGGCCCGACATGCGCCACCTCAACTATCTGGTCGACGCCGAACAGCGCGATGTCGCCGAGGTAGTCCGCGATTTCCGCCAGTCCCACAACCTCTGAACTTGAACTTCCAGCCTCGAACCTCTAATCTCGAATCTCAAAACTCGAATCCATGTCCCGGCCGCTCACTCTTTTCTTGCTCTGCTTCTTGGCTCTGGCGGCCCCGCGCGCCGCCGCGCAAACCGTCGAAGGCTCTGTCTATGGCCCTCTGCCTGTCTTTGAATTTCACAGCGATTTCTGGGTGAATCTTCACCACACCCTCTACCAGGAAGCCAAATTCCGCTCTCCACAAAACACCCAGCCCATCGATCACAACGCGCCGGCTTCCAAAAACCGGCCGACGCTGAAGACCTCTCCATACGCCAAAATCCCGCTTACACCCGCGGAGCAGCGCGCCTGGGACGAAGCCCTCAGCTATTACTCCGCGAACTACATCGACAAGGATCTGCTCTTCACCACCGAGCTGATCCTCATCAAAAATCAGCTCGGTGATTTCGACGGTTGCGATGAATTGTCAGGAAGGAAAAAGAAAACCTGCGACGCCGGCCTGCCCGCCAATCTCACTCACGTACTGGAAATCGCAGCGCCGGTGTACCGCGCCCACGAATGGCCCAGCCACGATCTCGCCAATCGGCGCTGGGTGCTGCGCGTCGCGCCATTGGTCCGCGAACAGGGCCTGGGCCTTTCCCAGCGCCTCGCGGACATTTATCAAACCAAGTGGCCCAAGGACAAAATCCGCGTCGACGTTTGCGCCTACGCCAATCGCTCCGGCGCGTACACCACGCTCGATCCCTTGCGGGTCACCATTTCCAGCACCGACACGCGTAACCAGGGCGCTGAGGCGCTGGAAGTGCTCTTCCACGAAGCCTCGCACGGCATCGCCGATACCGTGCAGCAGGCCATCATCCGCGAATGTCGGCAGCGCCAGAAAGCCATCCCCCGCGATCTCTGGCACGCTCTGATTTTTTACACCACCGGAGAAGTCATCCGTCCGGTCATCACCGCGACAAATGCGGACGGCAGTTCCGACGGCCCGAAACCACCTACACCCCGTACGCCATTCGTGAAGGCATCTACCAGCGCGGTTGGGATGGCTACCTCAAACTCCTCACTCAATTCTGGCAACCTTATCTGGACGGCAAAGCCACCTTCGACGACGCCATCGCCCGCATGGTCTCCGCGCTCTAGTCGGCAAGTTAATTTTTCGCTCTAATTCCTGGCATTCTTGGCCGCTAAATTCGCAGCTGCCGCGTTGGCTTTTTTCTCCAGCAATCCAAATCCCTTTGCTTTCGCTTCGCGACCTACGCTCGACAGCGTGGTTTTCGCTTCGGCGATTTTTCCCGCCTTATACTGTGCTTCGCCCAGCGACACGCGCGCCTCCAGCGCCAGCATCAGGTCGCCCGTTTTGCGCGCTTGTTTTTCCACGTTTTGTAGAACGGCGACAGCCGCCGCGGCTTTACCCCATTGCGTATCGAACTTCGCCTGTTCCAATGTCACTCGAAGTTTCACACCGGGGTCGCTGATTGACTCTGCCAGTCGCCGTGCCTTTTCGATTTCACCGCGAGCTGAGTTCTCGTTCCCGCTTAGCGCTATTCCAGCTAAGGTCAGGTGTGCAGTTGCCTCGCTTCCATCATCCTTTTCCTGCGCGAATTCGGTTGCAGCGTCGGCGGCAAACTTGCGGCCGTCGTCGATCTTGCCGTTTTCCATTGCTGATTCCGCAAGCGATAGCCGCGTGGTCGCCGCGTCGTGTTTTTGTCCCAGCTGTTCCTGAATTTGCAGCGCCTCCCGATAACTCTCCTCGGCGGCCCCGGTATTTCCTTGTGCAAATTGCACGTCCCCGGCGCTCGCCAGCGATCGCGCTACGTCGCCTTGATTCCCCAGCTCCCTTCGCAACTTCAGGGATTGCTCGCAACTCTGCCTGGCTTTTTCGAGTTCTCCGGCACTTAACAGCATGCCGCAACGGTTATTCAGCGCACGCGCCTCAGTCCTCCGGTCCCCGATCTGCTGCGCAATTTGAATGGCTCGTTGAAATGCCTCGGCGCCTTCTTTCCTTTTACCCTCCGAATAAAGAATCACCGCCAGGTTCTGCTGCGCCAGCGCCAGGTCCCCCTGGCTACCGCGTTCCGTCGCTACCGCAATGCTGTTTCGATAGCCACGTTCCGCACCAGCTTCGTCCCCCTGAGCGTCGCTGATATTCGCCAGATTATTTAACGCGCCGGCTTCGTCTCGCCGGTCCCCGATCGCTTGGGCCTTTCCCAGCGCTTGCTCGTACAACGGCTTGGCCGCCGCGTAATCTCCCTGCCTCCAGTACGCATTCGCGACTTCATTGGTGGCTCTCGCGGTTCCCAGCGCGTCCCCTTCGTCTTCGTTGATCTGCCGCGCCTCATCGCACTTCGGCTTGGCCTCCTGGGCCTTTCCCGCATTCAGCAATGCCCCGCATTGAATGATTCTGGCTCGTGCCAGGAGCGGTTTCGCGTTCAGCGATGTGGCTTTCTCCGCCGCCGCCGTCGCTGCCGCCAGTTGCCGGCCGAATTCCGACACGCCCTCCTGCGCTTCCGCTTCCTGCAAATCCGCTTGTGCGGCCAGTTGCAACGGCAGCTTCAGTTTACGAACTTCATTCAACGTCACCAGCGCCTGCGACGCTTTTCCCGCGGAGGTTTGGCTGTTCGCCAGTAGCAAGCCGTACTCCGGATTGTCTTTGTACAGCGTCCACAGCGAGGAGTACTCCTCGATGGCTTTCGCCCAGTCGTGCCTGGTCTCGTAATAACGTCCAGTCACCAACCCTTTGCCTTCCATCGACATGTTTGAGGACAGTTCGCGCGCCTTCTTCGATTCCTCCTGCGCCCGGTTTTCGAATCCCAGGTCCGACCATGCTCCCGCAAGCGCCACGTGCGGCTGCGCGAACTTCGGATCAGCCGCAACGGATTTTGTCAGCAGCTTGATGGCTCCCTGCAAATCAAAGTTCCGCAGGCTCACCCGCGCTTCCGCGAAAGTTCGTAAGGCCTCCGGATTTGTCGAAAAAGAACTGTCCAGCCGGGCCTCTTCCTGCGCGCTCAACTCGATTCCCAGTTTCGCGCGAATCAGTTTCCCGGCTCTCGACGCCATTTCATTCACAGTTGATGACGTTCCGGCCAGCTGCACCGAGCCCCGACTTTCGTTGCTCGCCGCCCGTAGCAAATGTACGTTCCAGTCAATTTTGTCGGGGGCCTTTTCAGCGTCTACCCGGTAAGTTCCGGTTATAAGCACGTCGCTGCCCAGGTATTCGCCCATCCGCCGCAGTTGCTCCTTGCCCGGGTCGTCGTTCACTTCCTTGATGCCCAGGTCTCTCCTCATGTCGTCGACGCGGCCCGGTGTTATGAAGCGAATTTCCTCGACGTCCAGCTGCGACCACAGGCCATCGGTGAGTACGTCCCCAAGCAACGCCGATTCCGGCCTCCCGGAAAGATTTTGAAATCCCAGGATCGCAACCGACTGTCTCGCCTTGCTTGGCGGCGTCACCGTTGCGTTTGTTGTCGGCCCAACTTTCGTTCCCTGGCGAAACGCGGCGAAATAAATCACCGCGCTGACAATCGCCACCACAGCCAATACTGTCGCAATGAGATATTTCGCCGGCCAGGGCGCACTGGGAACCGCCGCAGGCGGAGCCACTTCGCGCCCTCTCAGCGCTTCCGCGACGTCCGCGGTGCTAGCGAATCTTTTTTCGGGGCCGCGCTCCAGGCACCGCAGCACCACCGTTTCCCATTGCGCGTCGATGTCTCCCACGATGGTCCGCGGCGAAGGCACATCTTCCGTCAGCCGCTTCAGCGCCGTGGAAATTACCGAGCTTCCTTTAAATGGCACAACTCCCGTCAACATCTCGTACATCACGATGCCCAACGCATACGTATCCGTCGCCGCCGTCACTTCCTTGCATTCCAGCTGCTCGGGAGCCATGTACGCAGGCGTTCCCACCACGTCCAGCGAGCCGGTCAGCGACGCCAGGTTTCCAGTCACACCGTGGGCCAGGCCAAAATCCGTGATCACCGCGCGAACTCCCCCGGGACTTCCCGGCGAAGGCACCAGGATCACGTTCGCGCTTTTAAAATCGCGGTGAACGACGCCTGCGGCGTGCGCCGCTTCCAGTCCCGCGGCCATCTGTTCCACGATTGGCAGCGCAAACTCCGGCGTCAACCGTCCTTGCGACTTGATCTCCTGCGAAAGCGTCGTGCCTCGCAGAAACTCCATGCTTACCACCAGCGTTTCGCGTCCGCCGCTTTCGCTCTCGCCGTCCGCATGCCTGAACACGTCATACGTCCGGCACACGCTGGCATGCGTCACCTTCCGCGCCAGTTGAATTTCCCGCTTGAAGCGCTCCACTGTCCGCTCGTCTTCCGCCATCTCGAATCGCACGGTCTTCAGCGCCACGTGTTCGTGTCAGTTCCAGGTCCTCCGCTTCATACACCTCGCCCATGCCGCCGCGCGCGACGAACCGCAAAATCCGGAATCGCCCGGCTAAAACTTGGGCTCTTGTAAAGGTTGAAGTAGAAACCGCGGACTTCGCCGGCGGGAGTTTCTCCCGCCAACGTTTCGCCCTCATCCGGCAAAGCCGACGGGGGGCGTGCTTCGTCCGGAGGTTGGCTGGACTTCGAATCGCCCATAAGAAAGCTCGCAAAAAATTTTGCTCATTATGTCACACCTGGCCGGGCATCGACCTCGATCCGGCCACCTCAGCGCGCGGACTGGGCTGCAAACAGAAATCTTTCCTTTTGAAGCCTTCCGCGTGCATAATGTACGCCGTCACGTTCATGGGCCCGGGATAATACTTTCTTATTTTTTATACTTTGTTCGGAGGGCTTTTAAGATGAGTGCATCCAAATCCAGCTGTTTGGTCGCCGCAATTTTTCTGATTTCCGCTTATTCCACCTTAGCAGGACCTGGTACCCGCAAAGACCTGGGAGCCTCGAATAACGGCCCCGGCACTCCTTTTGCGAATTGCCTCGCGTCCAGCGGGACAACTTCGAATTGCGCCAACTTTACGAGTTCGCCGGTGTCCACGATCGATGGCGTGCAGGTCTTCAATTTCGTAGTGAACCCCGGCACGGGTGATCCAGCCCAGGTCTATGATGTCTTCCAGCTCCCGGGCGTGATCGCTCCCAACTCCACGGTCACCTTCACTTTTAATACGCTTACCGGGGCCTATGGCGCCTTCGCTTGCAACAATTCCGACGACTCCACTTCCGGCACGGCGCTCGACAGCCTCGGCCAGCCGCTTACGGGACCTTGTACGGCGGGCTCGACCGCCTCGCTCGCTTCCTTTCTGAGCGAAACCGACGGTGTGAATACCGCGACATTCAAATTTCTCGGTGGCGCGGGTTTCCCCACTTCCTGGACCTTCTACACCGATCAGGGAAATCTCGCAGGGATCGACTTGGGCGGCGGCACCACCGGCACTCCGGAACCCAGTTCTCTTGTCTTGCTATTGGCAGGCGCTCTGGTCGTAGGCTTGGTTGCTACAAAAAGACGCTGACGCTGATATTTCGCTTTAATCTGAAAACGCCAATCTCCGGATTGGCGTTTTCTTTTTTCGCACGCCGAGCAATGTTCGATGGCTTGGAGGTGCAAGTCCTCTTCACAACCTGATAGAGGTGAAGTGATAGCGAAACGCAAGGGCCTCGCCGCGAGGTGGGGTCTGAAGGAAGCGTGGAGCAAAAGCGCGAGCCAATGTAGAAGAACCGGATCTGAGGCGTGAGCGTCGGGCGAGCGGGCCAATGATCGCGAAGCCCATATCTATCAAGGACGCCAAGCGTAAATTCGGTGGTTGCGCGTGGAAAGCGATCGAACTTATCTCAGGAGGTCTGCTGCATGTCACGGATTCGTGACTGAGGATGAAGAGATTCATGCGGACCCTGCAGCAGAAGCGGGCGACCGCTCCCCCCATGCCGATTAGTGACCGAGACACCCGCAGGCTAACCCAACGGCGCGGGCGTCGGTGGCAGCGGCGGAAGTTCCAGCGACGGTGTCCCGCCAGTTGCCGGACCAGCTACTTGGGGCAACAGCAACCCTGCCAAGGGCGGATACCGCGGCGCGAAGAAATAAATTGAATACGCCGGGAAAAACACGATTGCCGGTACGGAGATAAATGACAATGCAAATATCAAAATCCCGAACACGACGATTCCCGCCATTACCGCCAGCGCGATGGTAAAGTAACTCCACTTCAACCCGGCCGCGATTGCGGCAATCACGGCAACTGCTCCTACGCCCCCAGCGGGAATCAGCAGCATCAGCACAACCATCACGGTCACAATTCCCAGAACGATACCCACCCCAATCGCCAGCACAATTTTCAATCCGATGTAGCCGCCGTAGCCGCCCTTCTCCGCCTTCATCCACATCCACAGCCTGCGCCATCCTTCCACCGCGCTGATCTGCTCCAGCGCCATCTGCGGCACCACAAAATCTTTTGTAAACACGTGCACCAGCGCGAGCGTCACCGCCAGTGCAACGAACAGCATCAATAACAGGCAACCGCCAAAAACCAGCCCGAGCACATGGTCCCTCGGATGTTGAAACCAGCCAAAAGCCCACGCGCTTGCTACGGGAATCCCAATCAGAGCGACGAATCCTCCAATGCTCACCACCATCAACCAGATGTGCCAGACAAAGAGTCGCATGCCTACGCGCGTCCGCCTCGCCCATCCTTTCCGGATGTGGCACTCTCTGGCGATGATGCTGTCGAACAAAATAAATCGCATCACGCTGCCGATGTAGATGAAAACCACCAGCAGCGCCAATCCCGCCGCCACCAGAAACGTAATCATCCCCGCGGTCATCGCCGGATGATCCCAGAACTGCGAAAATGGCGTCTCGGCAAACAGTGTATGTATCTGCCCGCCTCCGCGCGGATGATGCGTCGACGGCATATGCCAACTGGAGTTGCATCCTCCGCCGGAGCCCATCTCGCCGGCCAGAAATCCGACGAATGCCAGCCGCACCCACTGGCCAAACCGAAATGGTTTTAGGAGCTGCGCCTTGGCGTGCTCAAACGCAGGATTCATGGCGTCCACTGCGGAAATAGGCATTTTCGTACCTCGTTCTTGTCGAAACTCAATGCGAGTCGGTTCGCGCCCGTGAGATTACACCAGAATTTCGTGAATCGTTCGTGAGTATAATGGCACTCATGTCCGTCAGGTCCGGTGCATTGGTCCGTCTTCTGCTTTTTTTCATTTTTCTGCCCATCGCTCTGTCAGCGCAGCGTGCCACGGATTCCTCCTGGAAGGGAACGCTGCGGGACACCGACGGAGCTCCGCTCGCTGGCGGCACAATCAAACTCTCAGGAACCCGCGAGTACGTTGCAACTTCATCCACTAACGGCGAATTCCTGTTTCCAGATATCTCCGCCGGGACCTATCAACTTACCGTCTCCGCGTTAGCAAAAACCTGGACGACTGCCACGCCAGTCGTTATTCAGCCCGGCGTTGCCCTCGCCGCGAACTTGCAACTCGCTGCGCAAGATGGAGAACCTCATGTTGTGGTGATCGATCAGGCCGCCGCGCAAACCACTCCGCAGGCCACCGGCGGCGAGCGTCTCTCCAAGGCGGAAGTCTCCAGCCTCCCGCTCAACGAGCGCGACTTCAGCAAGCTGCTGCTGCTCGCCGCCGGCACCATGACCGACAGCAACGGCGCCGCAAATTTTACGCAGCAGTTTGCCGTAAACGGCCAACGCGGCACTGCCGCCGTTTTTGCGATGGACGCCGCGGAAACCACCGATCCCGAGCTTGGCGGCGCCACCTTCTCCAATTTCAATGTCGACGCCATCCAGGAAGTGCAGTCCAGTTCCGGCGTCATGCCCGCCGAGATCGGTCATGGAGCCGCCGGTTTCACCAACGTGGTCACCAAGTCCGGCTCGGCCCTGGTGCACGGCAGCGCGTTCGAATTTGTACGCAACGCCGCCTTCGATGCCCGAAATTTTTTCGATCACAAAAACGATCTGGATCCCCGGCGCATTCCTTCCTTTGCCCGCAACGAATTCGGCGTCACCAACGGCGGTCCCGTTTTCCTTCCTCACCTGTATGACGGCCGCGGCAAAACTTTTTACTTTGTGGAATACCAGGGCTTCCGCCAGGTCCTGGGCACCACCCAGGTTTTTCCCGTGCCTACCGCCGCGGAACGGCAGGGAATCGACACCACTTCTTTTCCCGGCGACACACTCACCGTACCCGTCAGCGCCGCCATCGCGCCCATTCTCGCTGGCTATCCGCTTCCCAATGACCCGCAAGGATCGTATGGCGCGCGTACTTACGCCGCCTCTTCAAAAATCGTCACCAACACCGATCAATTTTCCATCCGCGTCGACCACCGCCTGTCCGACAAAGCCACCTTGCTCACGCGCTTCAGCCTGAACCAGGTCAACGGCCCCGTCACCAATCCTGATCAGACCGCCATCGACCCCGCGTTCGACGTAAAGTTCTTCGATCACCAGCGCAACGCCACCGTCAAATATTCCCGAACGCTTTCTCCGCACCTCAGTTTTACTTCTGCAATCGGATACATTCGCACCACGCCATTTTTTCCCGCCGAAGATCACATCCAGCCCGCCATCAATTACGGCGATGGACTTTTCGCGCCCTTCAATTCGGCCGACGGTTCCATCTTCGGTTCCTACGGCAATGTCTACCAGTTCAAGCACGACATGCTCTACACCCGCGGCACGCACACCTTCAAATGGGGCGCGGAGATCCGCCTGAACAAAGACGCCACTATCTTCGGCACCAATCCCAATGGCTCTTATTCTTTCGGAGGCGGCACGGCGTATTCGCCGGTCCTGATTACTTCGGCCAGCGGCCAGCACGATATTCTTCCCGGCCAGCCACTGCCCGACGCTCTCACTGGATTGCTCACCGCCACGCCGTACTCATACACCATCACTTCGCTCGACAAGCTCACCGCCAGCGGCGACAAATTTGACGAAGCCGCAGTGCGCCGCGAATCCTACAATTTTTATTTCCAGGATTCCTGGAAAGCTACGCCGCGCCTGAACATCAGCTACGGTTTTCGCTACGAATTCAACACCCGCATCAAGGAAGCTCAAAACCGCACCACCGGCGCCAAACCAATCGGCCCCGATGGCCAGCCCGCGAATTTTCTTACTCCCGGCGCCACGCAAATTGTGTTGTACAACCCGCGCCCTCCGTATCTCGCCGATTGGAAGGGCTGGGGTCCGCGCCTGTCGCTGGACTATGCTGCGACGCCGCACACCACCATCCACGCTGGCGGCGCGATCACCACCCTGCTCCCCAATCTTTGGCAGGACAATTACGTCACTGCCGGTTTTCCGTTAGTTTTTCAGGCCCTCGTCACCGCTTCGCCGGTTTCCGCCGTTCCGTTTTCCAACACATTTGTGCCGCTGCCTCTGCCCGATCCCTACACCGTCCAGGGCCAACCGCTCTTCGCTGCCGGCACCAACGCGGTGCCTCCCAACACCGCGGTCGATTTACAGCGTTATCAGGACGACCTTGCCGCCATCACTCCCGGTCACGAGACCCAACTCTTGACGCCCGGCGTGATCGACCCGCATTTCCGCAATGGCTACATCGCCACCTACACCGCGGGCATCGATCAGGATCTCGGCCCCGTGAAGTTCAGCGCTGCCTATGTCGCCACCGCCGGAATTCACCTGGCCAGTGTGCTTTCTCCCAACGGCTACAACGGCGCGGACCCCGCCTTCGCTCCGTTCACGCGCTTCGATTCCGCCGGCCATCCCACCGGAGGATTCGGCCCGGAGTCGGTCATGACCAACGCTTCGCATTCGACCTATCACGCGCTTCAAACCAGCGTCACTCAGAGTCAGTCCCGCATCGGCCTCAGCTTCCAGGCCAGTTACACATTTTCTAAATCCATTGACGACACCAGCGCACTGCCCGGCGGCGTCTCGTCCAGCGGCGGCGTGGTTCTGCAGACATTTCCGCAGAATCCGCGCGACACCGCGGCCGAAAAAGGCCCTTCGACGTTCGACGTGACCCATGTATTCGCTTTAAGCGCTATCCAATCGTTGCCGTTCGACCGCGTAAGTTTTCTTCACCCGCTCAGCCGCAAACTCACCGTCGGCTGGCAAGTGCTCAACATCACCACGCTCACCAGCGGTTCACCCTTCACCATATATTCAGGAGTGCAGCAGACCGGTGTCGGCGCCGGCGGAACGGATCGCCCCGACCTGGTCTCTATGCCGGATTTTTCGACCGGCCGCGCTACGCGTGAGGACTATTTCGGCCGCGGCGCCGACAACAGCTCGTTTTTTCTTATCCCCATCAACGTTCCCGGCGGGACCGGCCCGAACAGCGGCCGTTTCGGAGCTCTCGGCCGCAACACTTTTCGCGGCCCGCATTTTCGCGACTTCGACCTGGCGCTGATCAAAGACACGCCGTTTGGCCGCCGCGGCAACAACGAACTTGCCGTCCTGGAATTCCGCGCCGAGTTCTTCAACATCTTCAATGTCGTAAACTTCGCTCTGCCCTCCAACATCCTTTTGGGCAGCGGCTTCGGAATCATCAGCAGGACCGCTGGCTCCTCTCGCCAGATACAGTTCTCCCTTAAATTGATTTACTAGAGTCTTGCGGGTGCAAGGAATTCATAAGATTCCGTTAGCGTTCCAGAATTTCCTTGTAGGCGTTGAGCGCGACTTTCTTGGGTTGCCGGTCCAGAATAAAACTTACCTTTCGAGTGGAATTTCCTGCGATGGGCACCTGCGCCAGGCGTACCATCCCGTTTCCAAAATCCGCGTATACCGGAACGATCATCGCAAAATTTGCGTCCACTTCGCTCTGCGTAATTTCCACCAGAATCTTAAATTTACCCGGTTCGGCCGGCAGCGATTCGTATTTGAAACTGTAACGCGGCACCTGCGTGCCATAGACCCACTCCTGGAAAAACCAGTCCAGCCGTCCATTTTTTTGCAGGTCCATGGTCTTCGTGATGTGTTTCGCGACAATGGCCTCGAAGGATTCGGTGGAGGCCGGTGTGTCCCGGTGGCTTTCGGTGAAATCGTGCATCATGTCTATGAAAGTCTGGTCGGGATCGCCCGGGCTGTTATCCGCCCTCATCAATGACCTGAGCATGGACAGCACATACGCGCCCTTGGAATACGTCAGGCCCTGATAAGCGTCCGAAGTGCGCGGAGAAATCAGCCGCAGTCCCATCCACAAGGGCCCGGCATCATTGGGTGCCATGCCAAAATTATTTTTTTGCAGAACCCGCTCCCGTTGGCGTTGCCAGTACTCGATGTAGTCTTTCTGCCATTTCGGCCCCACCGCTTGTTGCAGAAACAGCGCCGCCGCAAAATCCGCAAAACCTTCAGAGAGCCACTGGTCGTGATAGGACGCCCAACCGATGGCGTGCCCGAACCATTGATGCGCCACTTCGTGAGGAGTGACTTCCTGCACGAATCCGGTGAATTTCGAGTTGATCTGTCCGAACAGCATCCATCGCTGCGTCGAGTCGATATACGCTGAAATCGGCAGATACACCAGATTGGGCCACGATTGGCCAAAGTTGAAGTTTGGCTGTTCCGTGATGTACACGTTTTCGTAAGGAGCCCGGCCGAAATAGAGTGTGCACACTTGCATCTGCGCGCGCGCCTGCTCCAGCGCATATTTGGTCATCGCCATGGGCGCCATGCCCGATAACGCGCCGCCTTCATGTTCCTTCAAGCTCGAGGGCAATTCCGTTAAATAGTATCCGGCGATCTGGTAATGCGTAATCGGATCCGGAAAATCAATTTTCTTGTATTGGCCGTAGTTGAATCCCGCCACGGCGATGGGCCCCGGCGTCACCCAGTGGCTTACCGCAAAACCAGCTTCGCTGCGCTCTCCTTCCAGCTTGCCAACGCTGATCAACACATTCTTTGCCGGAATCTTGAAAGTCAGGTCGTAGAGCGCCTTTTCCCCAAAACCATTCAGGTTCGGATACCACGAATCGCGCGCTCCGACGTAATAACTGCCGCCGCCAGCGTTGCTTAGTACCTTGTCGCCCCCATAATCCACGGTGATCGTGTGCGCTTGCCCCATCGCCGGCGCCTCGTCCAGCACCGCGTAGAAAGAGCCATCTTCCTTTCTGTGTTCCTGGATGAAATGCAGGTCCTGGCCGTGCTCTCCGGTTACCCGTACCACCCGCAGATTGGGCAGCAGCGCAAACTTCAACACCCGTTCGCCGGCCACCATCGGTTCGAACGCAATCGTGGCCCGGCTCAGCAGGCGGTCATTTTTCCCGATTATGGTTTCGATGTTGTAACGGCGAGTGGCAAACAGGCGCTTGTCCTCGAGTGAGCTTGCGGTGTGGCCCAGAAGCTCCGACTTCAAGTGCTGCAAATACCAGATCCCGTCGTCCATCCCTCCGCCGTTGCAATTGACCAGCGCCACTTCTTCCGGCGAATCGAGTTGCGGAACTGCTCCCACCCGCGTTCGCATGAAAAAACGCAAGTCTTTGTGCGCCGTGCCGCGCATGTAAGCGTTGAAAAACGGGGGATGTTTCGGATTGTAAATGGCCGCGAGCACATCCGCGTCAATGTTGTCGATCGATTCGCTTTCCAGAAATGCCTGCGTCAAACCTTCGGGAACCTCATGGCGGCGTCGGACTTTTTCTTTCCAGTGCTGAAAATCGGTTGCCGCCTCGGGGGGAGTTTGGGCCTTAGCTCCGAACCCCGCGGAGAGCTGTGTAAGCTCACCGGGTGTAAAACGAAAAACAACTTCAGTAATGTCCTCTTCCGCGTTCGTCCCGCCGGCCCGCCGAATCATCTCCCGCGCGTCAATGGACGCCAGCGGCTTGAGCGTGAAGTGTCCCTGTCCGACAAATATCGCGCCGGTTTGGGATCCATTGATGGGCTGCAGCAGGGTAATCGTTCCGGATTTCAATTCGAAAGTCGCCACGTCGATGGCCAGCGTGAAATTCTCGCAGTGGAACGTGTCCCCTAATCCAAGGTCGCGCAGTTGCCGGTACACACCGTCTGAATTCGCGAACGCCAGGCTCTTGCCCGTCACCGTAACGCTGGCCTGCTGCGAGGTAATCGTCAAATTAAACGGCACATCGGCCATGCCGTTCAGGTCCACCGTGGCGGTCAGATCGTCAAATCCTTCTTTAACGACCCGGATGGAATATTTCCCGGCTTTCAGACTTGGCGCAACGAACTTGCCGTTCGCGTCCGATTCCAGGACCAGCGCGGCAGCCAGACTCTCTCCGCTGATTTCGATGTGCGCTCCGGCCACCACTGCGCCGGAAGGGTCTTTCACCGTGCCTGAAATCGTATCCGCTCGCGCACCAGCGGGGAGCAGCAAAGCCAGTGCAAGCATGATTGAATAAAGGAAGGGAAGCCGGCGGAGATCCTGTGCGTAGTTACGGCAGGCTGGTTCCGTGTTGCGCAGATAACCCATAGGCCTCTCAATCGTGGCAGGCAGGTCCGTGGCGTTAACTGCTTATATCACTTACTCTCGAGTTAGTATATTGAGGATGTAGCATCCTCGACAACACGCTGCTTCGCGTTAACATTCGTCGTTAAGCGCCGGTGTAGGTCGCCAGAAACCACATGTTACCGAATGGATCCTTCAGCGAAGCCGCACGTTCACCATATGGCTTATCCACGGGCGCCTCTACGGAAACAGCTCCAGCGCGCATAGCCTCTGCGTAAATCGCATCTACGTCCGGAACGTACACGTGCAGATAGCATGGCTTCACATCGGAATCGTCATTCGCTTCGTCGATTTCAAACGTGGCCTTGCCGATTCGAATCGTTCCGTGCAGCACTTTGCCTTCGTCCGACTTGGCAACCCCCAGCGACTCAGCGCGAAATGCAGCTTCTGCGAACGGTATCATCTTGTCCGCGTTGCGAAGATGCAGAAACGGCTGCACCGTCAGCAAACCATCCGGCCCCGGAGTCCACCCCTTTGCCGTTGCGATGTACCACACATTGCCGAACTCGTCCTTCACGCATCCCTGGCGGTCGCCCCATGGCTGGTCCTCCACGTCATAAACGGATTTTGCCCCGGCGTCTAAAGCCCGCTTATACGTCGCGTCGGCATCGTCGACATACAGATGCACGAACGCTTGCCGCGCCGCGAACTGTTCGTTGGCATCACCCAACTCGATCACCGAGTTGCCTATGCCTACCTCGGCGTGCATGACCGACCCATCCGGCCGCGGCACCCGAATACGTTCCGTCCCCGCAAAAGCCGCCTTCAGAAAGTCGATGAATCGCGCCGCTCCTGCAACCAGGATATATGGAGCAATATTATTGAAACCCGGTCTTACGTAGTGCGGCGTTTTCGCCGAAGATGCTGCGCTGCCTTCGTTCATGTTTGCTCTCCCTTACCGACTGCCTAAATTAAAGGCCCCCGCTCTCCACACTGTCAAGCTCCGAGCGTTCGCTGAAGGCGTGGGGCACTAGCAATGACGCTCCGTTCATCCGGCCCGTTACCATTAAAAACGTCGCCTTCATCGGAAATCCAAAATCCCGCCGCCCGGTATCATAATTGAGGCACCCCATGGGCTCGCGAAGACATACCGTTCGGGTAGTTTTAGTGGGTTTGGGCTTCCTGCCTGGCAACTGTATTGCTCTGACCCAGGCGCGCCCTCAACAACCTGCCGCTTGGCCCGCCGCCAGCGGACCTATCGCATCGCAAACCGACGAACCATTTGACCAGCAGTTGCCCAACTCGCCGAATCTCGATCCTCGCACCCCAGGCCGCATCACTGGTACAGTTGCCGATCAAACCGGCGCTGTCGTCGCGGGAGCCTGGGTGCGGCTCACCTCTGAAAATCAAACTCCCGATCAGCAGGTGCTGACCGGCGATGACGGGCAATTCTCGCTCGCCAACATCGCTCCCGGACCGTTCCAACTGACAATTTCCGCCGCGGGCTTCGCTTCTCAGCCTTTCTCAGGGAATCTACACGCCGGAGAGATTTTCACGGTTCCACCGCTGGCCTTGATGGTCGCCACCGCCACCACCGAACTGCGCGTAGTCCCCACCCCAGTGGAAGTTGCGGAGGATCAGATCAAAGACCAGGAGAAGCAGCGCGTCCTGGGTCTGGTTCCCAATTTCTACGTCAGCTACGTTTACAATGCCGTCCCGCTGACCTCTCGCCAGAAATTTCAGTTAGCCTGGAAGACTTCCGTCGATCCCGTCAGTTTCGCTCTGAATGGCGTCATCGCCGGCGTCCAGCAATCGCAAAACAATTTCAGCGGATATGGACAAGGCACCGAAGGCTACGCCAAGCGCTACGGAGCCGCTTATGCCGATTTTGTCTCTGGCACCTTCCTCGGCAGCGCCATCCTTCCCTCGCTCTTGAAACAGGATCCGCGCTATTTCTACAAAGGCACCGGCAGCAAAGGCTCCAGAATTCTCTACGCCCTCGCCAACGCCGTAATTTGTAAAGGGGACAACGGCCGCTGGCAGCCAAATTATTCGAATATCGGAGGGAACATCGCTGCCAGCGCGATCTCCACGCTCTACTACCCGGCTAACGAGCACAACAGCGCGGCCTTCGCCTTCGAAAGTGCGGCCTTCGGCGTCGGCGCCATTGCCGCCACCAATCTTCTTCAGGAATTTCTTATCCGCAAGCTGATTCCCGGTGTTTCAAACCACCAGTCCACCAGGCCCCCGTCCGTAAAAGGCAAACTCCCGCTCACGCCCAGACACGAAGCCGACTAGTTTTGTAGGTTCTGATTTTTTCGCTGCCAGTGCGATAGGGAATCAGCTCTGAGGCTTTTCGGACTTCGCGATCGGCGCCGGCGTTTTTGCGGACCCGTCCGCCGGAGTTTCAAAATCTTCACGCTTCAGATGTACATCTGCATCCACAAGAACCGTAAACTCCGTATCCCGCACCATCTCGCCATCTTTTCCCGCGCCCACATGAGTCGTGCTGCTCGCTCCTGAAGTTTCTTCGTAGCTCCGCAACGGCGCCGATTCTCCGTTGGCCAGCCGCAAAGCGGTGATGGATATCGCCACCTTGCCGCCATGACCGAATTTTCTCTTCGGCTCCACTTCGGCGACCACAGCGCTGGCCTTCGATCCCTTGGTCAAAACCGGCACGCCTTGCACCAGCACATCTTCGACGACTTCCAGCTCCACCGCTTCGCCCGGGTTGGCGGTTGCGGAAGAAATCGTCTTCATCAGTTTGATCCGCACCGGCGTGTTCTTCACCAGCGTAAATCCGATAGCGGCGTGGACCGGCGCTTCGCGCGGTGCCTTGTCATAGTGAGTCTGTTCTCGTGGCAGTTCCGCCGGCGGCGGTGGCACCGCGGTCTCCTGCTTGTCTTTCAATACGCTTACGCTGGCGCGCGGCACGTAGCCGGTCTCGCCCTTGGCCGTGCGCACCCCGTAGTAATCCTCATACCGGAGCGTGATGTAGACAATTTCTCCGCATTGCACTGTCCCGCGCACTTGCAGCGTGGCCAGTGACCCGTACAAATAGACATACTCGTCGTTCCGCGCGCATTCAATGCGCCCGGTATTCTGTGCGCTCGCCGTCGCAGGCCACAGCACGCACAACGCCGCGAAGGCCCCCAGCCCGGCTAGTCTCACCCAATTTCCGCTGAACCGCTGATCTAGCTTGCGTGTCATTCCCCTATCCCAACGCAAAGTAGCGACCGTGACAAGCAACTACAGTTTGGTACTGTGCATAAAGAGGTACGAAGCGGTCGGGCTTCCCAGCCCCTCCGGTCCCCCCAACGTGTTTGTCGCCGCCCCACCGATGTGCTAGTCTGTGCCTGCGAAAACGCTCCGGCTTCAGGCACGCGTGTCCCTGCGTACTCGCCAGAGGTTCTCTCCCGCACCGTCCCTGAGTAGCGCCTTAGGCGCGTAAGTGCCCCCAGAGACCGCGGCTGAGCCACCGGGTCGTTCCGCGTCAAACGAAAAGGACCAACCACGCACATGCCTGCCACCCAGTCAGCGCCGCGCGCCGAGAAACAGCCTTTGGAGATCAAACTCGCTCATTCGCCGGACTCCGACGACGCCTTCATGTTCTATGCCCTGGCCACCCACAAGCTATCCACGCCGGGCTACAAGTACACCCACGTGCTCTCCGATATCCAGACTCTCAACGAAGCGGCCTTGATCGAAACCTACGACGTCACCGCCGTCAGCTTTGCCGCCTACCCCTCGCTCCGCGACAAGTACGTCCTGCTCGATTGCGGCGCCAGCTTTGGCGAAAATTACGGCCCTATCGTCGTCTCCTCCAAACCCTTGCGCAAGGAAGAGCTTGCCCGCAAGCGCATCGCCGTCCCGGGTCTGAAGACCACCGCCTATCTCACCCTCAAACTTTTCGAGCCGGAGTTCGAAGCAGTGGTCATGCCTTTCGATAAGATTCTCGACGCCGTGCAATCCGAATCCGTCGAAGCCGGTCTGCTTATCCATGAGGGCCAGCTCCTCTTCCCTCAGCTTGGCCTTCATCGCGTGATCGATCTCGGCATCTGGTGGCACGAGCAGACCTCTTTGCCGCTGCCGCTCGGCGGCAACGCTGTCCGCCGCTCGCTGGGCCCCGCGCTGGGACGCCAGATTGCCCGTACCATCCGCGAAAGCGTGGAGTACGGCCTGGGCCACCGCGAAGAAGCTCTCAATTACGCAATGCAATTCGCGCGCGACATGGAAACCGAAACCGCCGACAAATTCGTCGCCATGTACGTAAACCGTTGGACCCTCGGCTACGGTGACCGCGGCAAGCAAGCCGTCACCGAGCTGATCAATCGCGGCACCGCCGCCGGCCTGCTCCCCGGTCCCCCCTCCGTCGAATTTCTCAGCGAAGAGTAAATGCGGTTCCGGGCTTCTTGGTGGCATCTGCCCATACGTCCGAGCAGCTCACACGCCCGGTTCTGGGTGCCCCACACGCCGAATTTGCGTGTGGGGATTTTGCGTAATGTTCGCTAAAATCCGTTACCGCACTCGATGAAAACCAAAAATATTCTCCGCCACTACTGTTTACCTTCGCTTCTCGCTTTACTCCCGCCCATCACCACCCACGCCCAAACCTCAGCCGAACTCCAGCCCGTTCCGCCAAACACGCCAACTCCTCCGACACCTGGCCGCAACAACCCGTCCGCGGCGCGCACGCCATGGTCGCCACCGACGAAACCCTCGGCTCCCAAGCCGGAGTCGAAATTCTGAAGCGCGGCGGCAACGCCATAGACGCCGCCGTCGCGGTCGCCTTCGCCCTCGCGGTAGTCGAACCCGCCGCGGGAAATATCGGCGGCGGCGGTTTCATGCTCGTCCGCCTCGCCGACGGCAAAACCAATTTCTTCGACTACCGCGAAGTCGCGCCCGCGAAAGCCACGCGCGACATGTACATCAAGGACGGCAAGCTCATCCCCGACGCCAGCACTCTCGGCTATCGCTCCGTCGCCGTTCCCGGCACGGTCGCCGGCCTGGAACTGGCCCTCAAAACTCACGGCACCATGAAGCTCGCCGACGTGATGGTCCCCGCGATCCGCCTCGCCAAAGACGGCTTTCCCGTCAGCGAAAAACTCGTCCGCGAATTGGACGAAGAAAAATCCGGCCTGCAGCAATTCACCGTCAGCAAACGCATTTTTCTCGGCAATCCACGGAATAACGGCGAGCCGTACAAAGTCGGCGACATTTTCCGGCAACCGGAACTCGCCGCCACTCTGCAACGCATCGCCGCAAACGGCGCCGCCGATTTTTACCGCGGCGAAACCGCGCAGATGCTCGTCGCCGACATGCAAAGCAACGGCGGCATCATCAGCGCCGAAGATCTCGCCAACTATCAGCCAAACATTCGCGAAGTCCTCCGCGCGCATTATCAAATCGATGGCCATCGCTGGGACGTGCTCACCTCTCCGCCGCCCAGTTCCGGCGGCGTCGCCATCATCGAAGCTCTGAACATGCTGCGAGCAAACTTCGCTGAAAGGCTGGGACGATCCGCAAAGCGTGCACATGGTTGTGGAAGTGATGCGCCGCGTCTTCGCCGATCGCGCCGCTTATCTGGCCGATCCCGATTATTCGAGCGTCCCCGTCGCGGGACTCACCAGCGATTGCTACGCCAAGGAACGCGCCGCGTCCATCGATCCGCAGCACGCTTCTTCCAGCAAACAGGTGAAGGCCGGCAGCTCCGCACGTCTGCGGCATCTCGGCCGGCAATGAAGCTCCGCCCGACACCGTCGTCAGCCTCGGCGAAGGCCCGCACACCACGCACTTCTCCGATAGTCGATGCCGCCGGCAACGCCGTCGCCAGCACCTACACGCTCAACGACAGCTACGGCTCCCACGTCACCAGCACCGCAGGATTTTTGCTCAACGACGAAATGGACGATTTCACCACCCAGCCCGGCGTCCCCAACGCCCTCTTCGGCTTGATCCAGTCCGACGCCAACGCCATCGCGCCCGATCACCGCCCGCTCAGCTCCATGACGCCCACCATTCTGCTGCGCGACGGCCAACTGAGTTTCGTTACCGGCTCGCCCGGCGGCCCCACCATCATTTCCGCCGTTCTGTTAAGCGTCATCAACTGGATGCGCCTCGGCATGGACGCCCAAGCCGCCATCAACGCGCCGCGCTTCCACCATCAATGGCTGCCCGATGAAGTCGTGCTCGAAAAGGAATTTTCGCCCGCGTTCGAACAGGCCCTGAACGCCCGCGGCCACGCCACCAAGCGCCGCGGCCACATCGGCCTAGTCAACGCCGTTGGCTATCGACCCGCAAACCGGCGAACGCCTCGGCGCCGCCGACCCCCGCGACCACGGCTCCGCCATCGGCTACTGAATCCATGCAGCTTAGCGATTGGTCTTATCTACTCGCGTCAGCCCCGCCAACTCTTCGCAGCGTCAATCTTCCCGTAGGAATATAATTCTCAAGCTCAACTTATGCGCCGACTTCTCTCCACCTACCCATTTATTTCCCGAAAAGTTACTCCTGAACTTCTTGGCCAGATTTCCGACGCCGGCTTCGAAGGCCTGGAACTCTTTTGTTCGCGCAGCCACTTCGATTACACCTCTCGCGCCGAAATCCAGGCAATAGCCCAGGCCTTGAATACCCACGGCCTGTCTCTCGAATCGCTCCACGCCCCCAACAGCCGCGATCTCAGCGCCACGCGCGAAGGCGGCCTTCCGCTCTCCATCTGCGAAGTGGAGCGCGTGCGCCGCATCGAGGCCATGGACGAGCTCAAGCGCGCCATCGATGTCGCCGAAGATTTACCCTACTCGCGCATGATTCTGCACATGGGCGGCTCGCGCGAAGAGGCCGACCCTCGCAAGCGCGACGCCGCGTTCAGCACCCTCGAGCATCTTGTTCTGCACGCCCATCATTGTGGCGTAACCCTCTGCATCGAAAATACCCCCGGCGAAATGGGCGCTCCCGCCTACCTACGCGCTTTCGTGGACGAAACGCGCCTCACCGGCCTGCGTTTCAATTTCGATGTGGGCCACGCCCACCTCGCTGACGGCCCGGAAGAAGAACGCATCGAAAAAGGTTTCCAGCCCATGCGCGATCTCGTCGCCAGCCTCCATCTCCACGACAATCACGGCGACAAGGACGAGCATCTCGCGCCCTACGCCGGCACCATCGACTGGCCCGCCACCGTAAAGCTGCTCAAGACCACCGCTGCAGCCGGCAACCTCCCGATCATGCTGGAATTGAAAGAAAAAACCGGCCCCGACGCGCCCGCCGCCGCCGAACTCCTCGAATCCGCCCGCGCCGCCATGGACAAATTCGAGGAAGAATGGGGCTAGCGCTCCGCCCTGTTCGCCCAATCCCGGACTTTCAATATTTCCACCCTCCACTGCTAAAATAGTCGCAAGCAAACAAATAGCTTGAATTCGGTCCTGCCTGCACTTACCTCAGGAATCGAGCGCAACCTTTGCGAGTTTAGGAATCATCAACAAATGCCCATTATTTCCATCGAACAAGCCGGCAAATACGATGGCCAGGAAGTCACCATCCGCGGCTGGCTTTACAACATTCGCGAATCCGGCAAGCTGGTGTTCCCCATCTTTCGCGACGGCACCGGAATCATCCAGGGTGTCTGTGCCCTCAAAGAAAATCCCGAAGCCTTCCAGTCGCTGAAAGGCCTCACCCAGGAATCCAGCGTCATCGTCACCGGCACAATTCGCGCCGAGCAGCGCGCTCCCGGCGGCTTTGAAATGGGCGTTTCAAAAATTCAGGTTCTGCAGAAAGTTTCCGAATCTCAGCCCTATCCCATCCAGCTCAAGGAACACGGGGTCGATTTTCTCCTCGACCACCGTCATCTCTGGATTCGCACTCCCCGCCAGGCCAGCATCCTCCGCATCCGCGCCGAAGCCATCCGCGCCGCGCGCAATTACATGGACAGCCAGGGCTACATCCTCACCGATGCGCCCATGTTTACTCCCGCCGCCTGCGAAGGCACTTCCACTCTTTTTGAAGTGAACTATATCGACGACCAGAAAGCCTATCTCACGCAAAGCGGCCAACTTTACATCGAAGCTACCGCCATGGCTCTCGGCAAGGTCTACACTTTCGGCCCCACCTTCCGCGCCGAAAAGTCAAAAACCCGCCGCCACCTCACCGAATTCTGGATGCTCGAGCCTGAAGCCGCCTACGCCGAGCTCGCCGACATGATGACTCTCGCCGAAGGCCTGGTCAGCGCCGTCGTCCAATCCGTCCTCGCCAATAAATCGATCGAACTCGAAACCCTCAAGCGCGACACCAAAAAACTCGAAAACGTCAAAGCCCCCTTCCCGCGCATCACCTACGAAGAAGCCATCGCTATCCTCAACAAGCACAACAATCCCACCAAATTTGGCGACGACATTGGCGGCGACGAAGAAACCATCGTCTCCAACGAATTCGATCGCCCCGTCATGGTTCACCGTTATCCTGCCGCCATCAAAGCTTTCTACATGCAGCCCGACGCCGAGCGCCCCGATCTCGCACTGGCTTTCGATATGCTGGCCCCCGAAGGGTACGGCGAAATCATCGGCGGCAGCCAGCGCATCCACGACTACGACCTGCTGCTGAAGCGCCTCCACGAATACAAGCTCCCCGAAGAGCCTTTCCAGTGGTATCTCGATCTTCGCCGCTACGGCAGCGTCCCCCACGCTGGCTTTGGCCTGGGCCTGGAGCGCACCGTCGCCTGGATTTGCGGCACCGAGCACATCCGGGAAGTGATACCCTTTCCGCGCATGATTTATCGGGTATACCCTTAATACCCGGAGTATCCCGCGGCAGAAAGATCAAAATATGCCTCAAAAAGTAAGAATTATCGGTGTGCCCATGGACCTGGGCCAGAGCCGCCGCGGGGTCGACATGGGCCCGTCGGCCTTGCGCGTCGCCGGACTGCAGGCCCGCCTCAAGCAGCTGGGCCACCAGGTCGAGGACGTTGGCAATATTCCCGTCAAGCAGGCGGAAGAAATGTCCTTTGGCGAAAAGCGCGCGAAGTACATGGCTGAAATCGCGGAAACCTGCAAAGACCTTGCCGAGATCGTGCAGAAATGTTTAGAGGACGATTTTGTGCCGCTGGTCCTCGGTGGCGACCATTCCATCGCCGCGGGAGCGGTCACCGGAGTCGCCGCACATTTCCGCAAGCAGAAAAGACAAATCGGCTATATCTGGCTCGATGCTCACAGTGACATGAACACTCCGGAATCATCGCCATCCGGTAACGTGCACGGGATGCCGCTCGCTGCGGTAATGGGTTACGGTTCCCCGGAATTGGTTGACCTCCTGGGCTTCAAACCCAAAGTCGAACCGCAAAACGTCGTGCTTGTCGGTGTGCGCGATCTCGACACGCAGGAGCGCCGCCTGATCAAAAAATCCGGGGTGCGGGTTTTTACCATGCGCGACATTGACGAACGCGGCATGCGCGAAGTTATGGCCGACGCCCTGAAATACGCTACCGACGATACCCACGGAATCTGCGTCAGCCTGGATATGGATTTCGTCGATCCTTCAGACGCCCCGGGAGTCGGCACTCCCGTCCGTGGTGGCGCAACCTATCGCGAGGCTCACTTGGCTATGGAGATGATTGCCGACAGCCATGCCATGGTCTCGATGGAAGTTGTCGAAATCAATCCGGTCATCGACGAACACAACCGCACCGCCCTCCTGGGCGTAGAACTAATCCTCTCCGGCCTGGGCCAAAAAATCCTGTAGTGCCGGCTCTCATATCTGAAACGGTGGAGGAAACGATGCTGACCATAGTGTTAGGTCTGGCAATATTTCTTGATCTCGGTTCGCCGCTGCCCGCGAGCCAGAACGTGTCCACGAAACCCAGTGTTGCAAATTCCAGGCTGGGAAAAATTTTCCGTGACTGCGACGATTGCCCCGAAATGGTGGAAATTCCAGCCGGGAGTTTCCTCATGGGTTCTCCAGCCGGCGAAACCGGACGTTTCGAGGAAGAAGGGCCGCAGCGTAAAGTGACCATTCGTCAATTCGCTGCCGGGAAATTTGACGTGACCAGAGGGCAGTGGGCTGCCTTCATGTCTGCCACGGAACGTGCCACCAGCGAAGGCTGTGAATATAGCGGTTTCGAAAAGAAAGATCGTGCCAAGGCCTCTTGGCGTAATCTCGGATTTTCGCAGGACGACAATCACCCCGTTGTTTGCGTAACGTGGGCGGATGCTCAGGATTACGTTCATTGGCTTAGTGAGAAAGCTGGTCACAAGTACCGCTTAATGACAGAGGCCGAATGGGAATATGCCGCGCGCGCCGGAAGTACGACGGCCTATCCCTGGGGGATGAACGCAACGCACCAAAATGCCAATTACGGCAGCGATGCGTGCTGTTCTGGTTCCGCTTCAGGTCGCGATCAATGGATAAACACCTCTCCTGTTGGTGCATTCCCGCCGAACGCCTTCGGCCTCTACGATATGCACGGTAACGTCTTGCAGTGGGTGCAGGACTGTTTTAAAGGCTCGTATTCAGGGTTACCTATGGATGGTTCTCCATTTGAGACCGACGTTGAGTTCGACATGAACGATTCCTCGTTGCAGATGACGGGGATGCGTTCTTGCTCGTTTCGGGTATTACGCGGTGGCGATTGGGGCGATCCCCCTACGATGATTCGATCCGCATTCCGCAATTTTGCTGCGCCGGCAGGATCGACACTTGATAAATATCGGAGCGGAGGTGTGGGCTTCCGCGTGGCCAGAAACCTCAATTAAGTAGGGATCGGATTTCGAAAAACAGATCGAAAAAAGGCAATTCTACGCCAACGCGCCACCCGCGCCTTCCGGCAGTTCAATCTGATACTTGGTAGGCGCTTTTTCACGGTGCTGCTCCAGAGCCAGCTCAATCAACTTGCTGATCAACTCGCGAAACGGAATTCCATCCGCTTCCCATAATTTCGGATACATGCTGATCGAAGTAAACCCTGGAATCGTATTCACTTCATTCAAAAAAATCTTCCCGCCGCGTTTCTCGATAAAAAAGTCCACCCGCGCCATCCCGCTCAACTCCAGCGCCTTAAAAGCCGTCACCGCCATGGCCTGCACTTTCTTGATTTCTGATTTCTTCAATTTCGCAGGGATAAGCAGTTGCGTCCCCTCTTCCAGGTATTTCGCCGCATAATCGTAAAACTCCCGGTGCGGCACGATTTCTCCCGGAATCGACGCCTTGGGATCATGATTGCCCAGCACCGACACTTCAATCTCCCGCGCGCTCACCGCCCGTTCCACCAGAATCTTCATCGCGAATTCCGCCGCCAGGTCCAGCGCCGGCCCCAGCTCCGCGTGTGAATGCACCTTGCTCATCCCCACCGACGATCCCAATGTCGCCGGCTTCACAAACACGGGGTACTTAAATTTTTTCTCCACTGCCCGCCGAATCTCTTTGGGCTTTCTCTCCCACTCCGAGCGCTGCACCGCGATCCACGGCACCACCGGAATCCCCGCCACCTGCATCAGCTTTTTCGCTACATCCTTGTCCATTCCGATGGCCGAGCCCAACACTCCCGCGCCAACAAACGGCAATCCCGCCAGCTCCAGCAACCCCTGCAGCGTGCCGTCTTCACCAAACGTTCCGTGTATCACCGGAAACACCACATCCAGTTTTGGCCCGCCCGCGCCGCCGCCGTCCAGCGCGATCAACGCCGTTTCCGTCGGGTCCGCACTCATCACCACGCGCTGCCCGGCCTTCAAAACTTCCGGCAGCATTTTCTGCGCGCCCGCGCCGATCAGCCAGTGTCCTTCCTTGGTGATTCCGATCGGCACAGCTTCGTATTTTTGGGGATCCAGTCCGCGAATAACCGACGCCGCGGACGCCAGCGACACTTCATGTTCGCCGGAGCGCCCGCCAAACAACACACCTACGCGCAGCTTCCGTTGCTCAGCGCTCACGGGAAATCACCATGCTTTTAGGATTGCACTTTTATGGAGGGAAACTGAAAGACTTGTCTTTCGTCAGCACCCAAATGCTCAACACCCGCGTCTTGCGGCTCTTTTCCGCATCCGACGCGTCCGGCATCGGCGCAAACGGACTGAACGCCACTCGCACGGCCACCGCATTGGCCTTCAAGGGAGCGCTGGCCTTCAAAATCTTGTAGCTTTTCACCGGGCCGTAATATCCGTCCGGACCCCAGTCCGCCAAAAAATCCTTCGTCTCATAACTCGCGCCCGGTTTCCAGATCTGGTAAGCCGTGCTTGTGTCCCCGGCCACCAGCGCGTCAAAAAAGTGCTCCACCGCGCGCTTCTCCGGGTAGTAGCGAAACGCAAAATACGAAAGTATCACCGCGGCAAGAACCAGCGCCATGATCGTAAATCCCATCGCGCGAGACTTGAGTGGTTTCTCGACCGGTGGCTCTAGTAAGGACATGTTTTCTCCCGCCCTGCGAGCGGTAAGAATCAGTATAGCCTAAGCGCGCATTTCCTTGAGGGCCGCCCTCAGTTCCTTCGGCGTCACGTGCGCCGTGCCCAATTTTCCCACCACCACGCCCGCGGCGACATTCGCAAGTGCCGCCCCATCCGCAATCGTCGCGCCCGCTGCCACCGCCAGCGAAAGCACGCTTAAGACCGTATCGCCAGCTCCGGTCACGTCAAACACCTGCCGCCCCCCGCCTTCGCGCGAAATTCCCGTCTGCCCCACCCGCGCGTAGGTCACCTCGGAACTCGTCGCCGGAATTTGCAGATGTTTCGGCGTGCCCTCTTCAAAAATGCTCATGCCTTTTTCGCCCTGGGTGATCACCACCGAGCTGCACCCGAAATGCGCCAGCAGCGCGCGCCCAGCTTCCACCAGCGATTTTTCATCGCCCAGCGGACGGGTTACAAAAAAGCTGGCCTCTTTGGTATTGCACACGATGGCCCGCGCTCCGCGATACGCGTACAGCCGCGAAGTCTTTGGCTTCACAAACACCGGCACTCGCAACCGGTGGCACGCGCTGAGCGCCCGCTCCGCGAAATCATCCGAAATCATTCCCTTGTCGTAGTCCGACAAAACCAGCGCATCCAGATGTTTCAGCGTCGCAAACAACGAGCGCAGCACCTTCTCACACGACTCCGCAAGCAACCCTTCGCGCCGCTCATGATCCACGCGCACCACCTGCTGGTGCCGCGCAATGATGCGCGTCTTCACGGTCGTAACGCGCCGGGCATCGGCCATCACCCCGCTGTCGGCGATACTCGCCGCTCGCAGGCAGTTGCGTATGGCGCGCCCCGCCTCGTCGTTACCGACAGCACCGAACACTTCCACGCGCGCGCCCAGCGCCGCGATATTTGCCGCGACGTTACCCGCGCCTCCCAAAGTTTCACTCTGCTCCACGAAATCCACCACCGGCACTGCCGCTTCCGGCGAAAGTCGCGATGCGTTCCCCCACAAATAGCGGTCCAGCATCAAATCGCCGAGCACGCCGATGCGCTTTCCACGCATGCGCGGAACCAGGCGAGTCCATCGCTCAACGGAGTTTGTAAGAAGGTTTGGCATTTTGCGGAAACCCTGCTGAAGAATCTGCGCCGCTAATCGTTTTCTATTTTCGCGTCTTCCAGCATCATCACCGGGATGTCGTCGCGGATCGGATAAACTCGCCGGCAGGTTTGGCATTTCAGCCCGGCCTCGTCAGGCAACGCCTTCAGCGCGGTCTTGCACACCGGGCACACCAGCATGTCCAGCACCCACTGTTGAATCTTCAAGCCCGGCCTCCGCGAACGCTTTATTTTTTTGCTTGGTTGAACTCTATCAAACGCCATAGACCGGGGCAAATGTACCTTTTGCCGGGAACATTCTCGAGAAAAACACTTCTCCGGCGTCATCTACAAGAAAAAAAGCGCCCTAAATAAGCCAATTTCCCCAACAAATCTACTGTAAACCTGTCACGAAAAATGTCGTCGACATCGCTACGATAGCTCAGCGTCGAATTGGTCGCCGAGTTCGAAGGGAGTACCAGTTCAAATGGGCGCAATTTCACACATGGAACAGCAGTCACAACGCCGAACACCCCGGTTTCCATTCTCCGCCGCCGCTGAAGTTACGCGTCTGGATAGCGGTGCAACCGAATCCACGCAAGTGAACGAACTCAGTCTTTACGGCTGCTATCTAGACACCAAAGCTCCCCTGCCCCGCGGGGCCAAAGTGAATATAAAAATTCATTCCGGCGGCCAATTTTTCGAAGCATCCGCCGCTGTAGTTTACTCGCAGCCTACCTTGGGTATGGGTTTGGCTTTCCGCGACGTGAAACCCGTTTTTCTTGCCGTCCTGCAAAAGTGGCTACTGCAGGCGCTGGCCAATCAGAACGCCCCGCCGCCCGCCATCGACGATTTTGAAAACGATCCAGAATTGTAGGCTCGCGGTCCGCCTTCAGTTCTTCTTTTGAGGCGCAAGTCGCCGCCGCGCGTAATTTGCCCACGAACTGTTGGGATCCAGTTCCACATATCTGCGCCAGTGCCGTCTGGCTTCCACAAATGCGCCCAGCTTGTCGCACACAAACGCCAGATTGTAGTGCGCGTCCGCATGCTCATCATCCAGCCGCACCGCCAGCCGCAAATGTTTGCGCGCCTTTTCGAGGTCCCCGGATTCCTCCAGCACGCTTCCCAGGTTGAAATGAGAAAGCATGTGCTGCGGATGGAGTTCCGCCGCTCGCTGAAAAAGCACCAGCGCGTCTGATAGCACGCCTTGCTCGTAAGAAAGCATCCCCAGGTTATTCAGCGCATCCACGTGGCCGGAATCGATGTTCAGCGCGCTTTGATACGCCTCCGCCGCGCCTCTCAGCCCCGTGCCCGTTTCGCTCATCTGCTCGCGCTCTACGCCCAGCGTCACCCAGTCATCCGCATTTCGCTGCGGCATCACACTAACTTTTTCGCGCAGCTCGCGGGTTTCAAAATTCAGCAGGATTTGTCCGGAGATCGGCTCCAGGTGCATCCCCGCGCGCTCCACGATCACGTCCCGCCCGTTCGAACGGATGCACAGCTCCGTCAGCGGCGACTTCACTCCCGCAAGCTGTTTCTGCAGCGCCACGATCGAGCGTTGCAGCCGCTGCGCGGAAACTCCTTTTTCGATGAGCTGCTTGGCGGTGCGGAGGGTAATCAGGTCGCGAAAATCGTACGTCTTCGCGCCTTTTTTTCGGGGAGCTACCAGTCGCAATTTCTCCCAGTAGCTTAACTGCTTCTCGGTCACATCCAGAATACGTTGGAATTCAAGACGCGAGAATTGGTCCGTCCTTACCATCAGGAGCTAGCCCGTGGCCTTCTTGCTCGACTTTTTCGCCGCCGGCGCCGAATTGATAGCCCGCACGGGAGGCTTCTTGCCGCTGGCCGCCGGCTTGGCATGGATGCTTTTTCTCAGGGCGTCCATCAAGTCGATTACCGGAGCTCGTTGCGGGTGCACCGTGGCCGTCACTTCCTGGCCCTTTTGTTTTGCGGAGATCATCGCCCGCATGCTTTCCTGGTACTCGTCGCGATATTTTGCCGGTTCGAACGTAGCCGCCAGGCTGTCGATCAGTTGCATCGCCAGCTTCTTTTCCTGTTCCTTTGGCTCCACTTTATCCTGGTGACTGAACTCTTCCACCTCACGGATTTCACTCTGGTAAAACATGGTGTGCAGCGTCATGCCCTCGGCGCGCGCGCGAATCACCACGATGTGCTCGCGCTGGTGCATGGTCACCTTGGCGATCGCCGCGTAGCCGGAATCTTCCATGGCCTTCAGAAGCAGCGAATACGCTTTCTTGCCTTCTTCTTCCGGCGTCAGGTAATACGAAGCGTCGTAATACAGCGGATCGATTTCATCCACCTTCACAAATTCCAGAATTTCCATCGCCCGCGCGGACTCCGGCTCGATCTTGTCTAGGTCTTCGTCGCTGAACAGCACGTACTGATCCTTCTCGTATTCGTAGCCCTTGACGATCTCGGAGCGTTCCACTTTGCGGTCGCAGGTGGGGCAGAAGAGCGGCATCTTGATGCGCGAGTGACAGACTTCGTGCAGTTGGTTCAGCCCGATGCGGTCGCCGCGCGCCGCGGTGAACAGACGAATAGGAATCGAAAGGAGCCCGAACGACAAATAGCCTTTCCACACAGACGACGCCATGGCTGCTCCCTTAAGGCACGCTTTTGCGCCTTTTCAGCTTGCGCTCAAGGTTAATCGCCGCCTGCCCCCCACGCAAGGCGAATTGAAGGCGAAAGCCGTGCAAAACACAACATTGGCTGAGGTTGCCGAATTGCCGGAGTTTGCAGTTTCGGGCTGCCAATCGCCAAGCCTGCAAGAAATTGCTGTTCAACCG
This sequence comes from uncultured Acidobacteriota bacterium, assembly GCA_963819625.1. Classification (GTDB taxonomy): domain Bacteria; phylum Acidobacteriota; class Terriglobia; order Acidiferrales; family UBA7541; genus Acidiferrum. The sequence continues at coordinate 72,090 of CAWFWY010000010.1, read as the reverse complement.
TTCAAAGAAAGGAACAGACAACGAACTACCGAAAGCGCGGACCGGCGCTATCGCAAGCGAACCGGAATCGGCAGCTGTTCAAGCTCGGAACAACGGGACTGGAGAGTTATGCACCGCAAACATCTTAATTTGATTCTCGTGGGCTTCATTCTCAGCGCGACTGGCTGCCAAAGACTTTCTCATAACGCCGCAATGCCCGTTGAGCGGGCCCAGTGGGATTCCAAGGCCGGCATGGGCCTGGTCAGCATGTCGCGCGTAACGGGCCTGGCAAGTTTGGAGCGCGTGGCGCTTGCCGAATCCCCTCAGCGATACATCGCCGAAACCCACAAATTCGAAGTGATCGCGCCAGAAGTGGAACTGGAAAAATCTGTGGAATCGCTCCTGGCCTTCTGCGCCACGATTCAGTGCGAGGTTGTCTCCTCCAGCGTCACCACCAGGGCGGAAGACTCCACGCCCTCCGGCAGCGTCTCACTGCGAGTCGCACACCAGGACGCCGGCAAACTCTTCGCTCAAGCCGAAAAACTGGGCAAAATCGCCCAACACACCACCGAACGTGAAGACAAAACCAACGCGGTCATCGACTCCGAAGCAAAAATCAAAAATCTAACCACCTTCCGGGACAATCTGCGCAGCATGCTGGCCAAACCGTCCGCAACCGTAGCGGACCTCGTCGAAATTCAGCAGCAACTCATGGAAACTCAATCGCAATTGGACAGCGAGACAGCTCAACGAAAACTCTTAGCCAACGAAACAGAAAAAGTCCTGGTCGAATTTTCCTTCCGCGTGCCAAAAAGTACCAGCACTACTTCCGCCTGGGGCCAGATCGCCAGCGCCTTCCGCCAATCTGGCCAAGTCTTGGCCGACAGCACAGCCGCGGTGATCACCACAGTAGTTGCCATCATCCCCTGGCTGATCTTGATCCTGCCCGGCCTGTGGCTCGTCCGAAGAATCTGGCGCAAGTTGCGCCGAAAACGCCCAATCACGCCAACATCGCCGCCAATCACCCAAACATAAATCTCGGAGACAGTCCGGTTCTGGGTGCCCCACACGCCGCCGTTGCGTGTGGGGGTGTTGGTAATGAACAGAGCACGCTTTCCCGCCGTCTCCGGCCCGTTACTTCGCGGCCTCCCGATACAACTCCAGAATCGCCGTCCACCCTCCAGCCGCATCCACTCCCGCTCGCAATTTCTCCCATCCCTCGCCGTGCCGCTCGATGTGCCGGTGCTCAAGCTCCACCCGCGTCGTCTCCGGGCCTTCCGCGAAAAATTCCAGCACCACTTCGCTCGCCCGGGCCATGTCCGAGCTGAAACTCCAGTCCGGCTGCAATTGCCAGGAAACCACCAGCCGCTTGGGAGCTTCCCACGTCAGCACCCGCCCCCAATCGCACTCCACGCCATCCGCGTCGCGCTCAAACCACCGCCCGCCCGTCCGTGGCTCGATCACAACTTCTTTAAACGGTTTCGCCGCGATGTGATGGGTAGCCGGCCACCACGTCCCCATCTTCCTGGTAAACACCTCGAACGCTTTCTCAATGGGTACGTTTACCTGAATGGTCCTTCGTACGCTGGCCGTTGCTGCGGTTTCGGGCTTCATGCTGTTTCTCCTTTTTGTATTCGTCTTCTGCGGATTTCTTGAAAGCTGCCAGCGCCTGGCCCCACAGCTGCGCGAAGTGGTCCCGCAGCAGCACAATGCCCGCCGGGTCCAGCTCATAAATTCGTCGCGTGCCGTCGCGCCGGTCGCGCACCAGCCGCGCATCCTTCAGCGCTTTCAGGTGCTGCGATACCGCCGGCCGCGACACCGGTAAACCCGCTGCCAGCTCGTGAACAGCCCGCGGCCGCCGCGCCAGCAGCTCAAAAATCGCCAGCCGCGTGGGGTCGCCCAGCGCCGCCAGCCCATTTTGTATGTAAGTATTCACTTACGGTAAGATACAGCTTACTAATCACTCTGTCAAGTCTTTTCTGGATTTTACTGAGGAATCACGGGCGGAATTTATTCAGGTCTGGCCCTACAAAAACGCCAATGGGCGGGATCATCTCCCGCCCATCGCCATTCAACGACTCTTGTTCAAGACTGATTTAGGGTACCGCTTATTTCGGTGTTACCTCTCGCACCAGATGGCTCGACACCACGTCGCGAATGTCACTCCTCTTGCGAGCCATGTCAAACGCGGATTCCCGTGACCCGTAGTGCTTCACCACCACCGTCGCGGCCTTGGCTTCAAGCTGATCGATCGCTGCCCAGTTCGGAAACAAAACTCCAACGGCCACATCCCAGTCATCAGTTTTGTTTTGCGTCGGATTGACAAAAAGTTTGTAGTCGGAAATCAGCCCCATCTTTTTTTCTTCGTCCAGTACCGGCTTGATATGCTCGCGAAAATCCTTCCAGAACGCATCGCCCATTCCCGGCTTGATGTGGAAATCCGTGATGCGCCACACCGGCCCCGGGTCGTAATTCGGGTTCTGCGCCATGGCAGGAATCGCATTGACCATGGCCAATAACAAAATTACCTGCAGCACTCTCTTCATTGTTCCTCCTGAAATACTCTCGATTCAGATGGACGCCGACCCGGAGATATTGCGGGGGACGGTATCATGTAGGAAATTGCCGGTCAACGAGGGCCCGAGTCCAGTTTGAGGGCGGCGGATGGAAATCCGCCAGTCGCTAATTGATCTTGGGATCCGATGCCGCGCCGACTGCGCCGCGGCGATCAGCGGCGTGCCACCCGCCGTCGGCGTCGCGGAAAAATGAGCGAGTGCCGGTGCGCCCGTACTCCGAAGGCGTGGCCGCCAGTTCGTATTTTGCCGGAGCGCCCAGCGCGCTCGCGCCAGCGATCACGATGCGAAACACATAACCGTCTTTCGCGCCCGCTGCAAGTTCGCCCTCCACCAGTCCGGCCGCTTCATGGTTTGACGCACCTTCTGCCGGCGGACCCAGCACGGTAAGCGACTCCGGCAAACTCGAATACGTCCGCCGATACGCTTCCACCGCTTCCGCGAGCTTTTTCAAATTTTCCAGCGCCGTGCTCTCGTTTGCGTCCGATTCCGCGGCGTCCCATTCCACTTCCAGAGCAGGCAAATCCAGCAGCAGCAATCCAATTGAAAGCAATCGCCACTGGCCGCCTTCGCGCACCAACCCCATATTGATCTGGTGCACGCTCACACCTGTCGAATCGGCTGCGTCGCGCAATTCCATCGGCAGAAATGCGACGTTTTCTCGAGCATCAGCGCCGCCGATGGCCATTTCCGTGGTCACGTCCGGTGTTTCGCAGCGCACCAGCGGCCGCCCCGCGGGATTCGCGATGGCGCTCGCCTTTCCCGGAACGTTCAGCAGCACGAAGCGTTTCATCAACGCCACGCGTGCCGCGGGAGTCAGCCGCTTGAAAGATTCCTTGCTGCGCTCCGTCAGAAACCGCGCAAAACCGCTTCCGTCCTGCGAACACGCGGCCAGCAACACATCGCGAAGCGCCGCGACCGGGCCCCCTGCGGCAACCGGCGCCGTCACTACGCCAGGAATTTTAGCGGCCGGCGCGCTGGGTAAAGGGGAATTGTCCGCGGGCGTAGCCGGCCGCGAACTGGATTCCTGTCCGCGACCGGCCTCAGCGGACATCATCAGGCCAACGCAGCAGGCAGCAATCACGGCAAGCCTTCGGCAATAATGCGGCGTCACAAACATAAGCACAAAATTCACTCAGGCCTTCGCCGGGCTCAAAATTTCCGCCAGGTTTTGCGTAAAGCTCGACCGCGGCATCACCTCTTCGCATCCCGCCGCGCGTGCCTGCTCCGCCAGTTCTCGCTGCACGTGCGAAAGAAAAGCCACCACGCGAACGTTTTTCGCCGCCGCCCGCACCTTCGCAATCGCCTCCACTGGTTGGCTCCGCGCGTTCAGGTCCACGATCACCAGTTGGGGAGCCGGCTCCAGTAAGCCCATCAGTGCGTCCACATTGCTCGCCACTTTGAATTCCAGGCCCAGATGCTTCGCCGTCTCGGCCACTTTCATCTGAAAAAAAATGTCGTCCATCAGCGCAATCACGCGACCCATAGTCGATCCTCTCCCAGCTATTATGCCTGCTTACAAGTTCACGGAACGCGCGAGCTTAGCCGTCGGCGATTTTGATGCGTGATTGGCGTGGAACGATGACTGATGTCAGAAAACAATTTTGCTTGAAGAATTAAACAGAAGCAGTCTGTTTAATGCCTGCCGTCAGGCGTGTGCGCACCGACAGTTTCATCCGGCACATCGCCCACGCGCCCTTTGACGCGATCGTAAACGCTCACCTGGCTCACCGACCCGATCGCCTCGTTATAAAACGTGGGCACTCCCAACGCGGTCCGCAGCTCTTCGTTGAATTTGCGCAAGCCTTCCAGGTGCGTCGCCAGCGCCGGAAATTTCAACCCTTCATCGGTCAGCAAAAATTTCTGGTATCCGGCGTCCCACAACCGCGTGAATTGCCCGTTCAGCATGATGGTGGGCAGGATCGTAAACTGATATTGCCCGTCGGTGCCCTGCCGGAATTCCGCGCCCGCCCCGTATTTCTCCACGCGCACCACGCCGCGCGTACTGCCCACCGCAAATCCCAGCGCCGCTAAACTTTCAATCGCCTTGGGCGAAAACTTGTCGCTGATATTCCACATGATGCCATTCAGATTACGATGCACGCGCGAAGCTGTAAAGCCCGCCCCGGCCGACCGCGCTGTGAAACTCTTGATTGTTTCTTACATCGGTCTCTATGCATTAAGATCTAGCCCATTCCCACTGTAAGTTGGGCGACCAAAAAAGCAAACGCTCGATGAAAAACTTACGCGACACTTTATTTTCAATCGCCGCTATAGCGCTGTTGGCGCTCATGGCCGTGCTGGCTGGCGGTGCGGCATTGCGCGAGTCCGTCACCATCGACGAAGTCGCGCACATCGGCGCCGGCGTAACCTATCTCCAAAAGCTCGATTTGCGATTCAATGAGGAACATCCCCCGCTGCCCAAGGTGCTGGCCGCTCTGCCGCTGGTGTTGCGCGGAATGCGCGCCGATTATTCCCACATTTCCTGGACCTTCAGCGAAAGTTTTTTCCCCGCCTACATCGGCCAATGGATTTTTGGTCAATGGCTCCTGACCAAATGGAACGATCCCGCGTCGATTCTTCCGTGGGCCCGCGCGCCCATGCTGCTTCTGACGCTCCTGCTGGGCTGGGCCGTCTTCGCGTATGCGCGCCGCCTCGGGGGCAACTGGGCCGGCCTTCTTTGCCTGAGTATCTTCGTCAGTACCTCCACTTTTATCGTTTTCGGCCCGCTGGTCATCACCGATTTGCCGATTACGCTGTTTTCGGTGCTGACTTTGTGGAGCTTCGCCGAGATCTGGCAAAACCCGATCCGAAAAAACGTCATTCTGTTTTCCCTGTGTCTCGCTGGCGCGCTGCTTTCCAAGTTCACCGCCAGCATTTTATTTTTTGCTTTTGTGGCCTTTGCGCTCAGCACCCGCTGGCGCGCTGTCCCGGCTCAGCCCGCCACCAAACCCGAGGCCCGCATTTGGCGCAAGGCTCGCTGGCGCGCCACTCTGAAAGGCATTCTCGGCGCCGCTCTTGTCGTCTACTTGTTTTATTTCATCTTCTCCATTCATCAACCCACAGACGCGCTGAACCGACTAGGCCACGGCGTCGCCACCGAGCCTTTTCGCCGCCTCCTGATGCCTGTCTGGCTGTACCTGCGCGGCATGTTGCTCGTCCTCATCACCGGAAGCAGGCCAACATTTATTTTGGGCCACTCTTACCCTCATGGAGTGTGGTTCTACTTCCCGGTCGTGTTCCTGCTGAAATCTCATCCGGCATTCCTCGCACTGTTAGCGCTGGCGGCCGCCCTAGGGCTGGCGCTAAGGAAAAATCTTCGAAAGCAGCCAGATGCACAAATTATTCCGGATAACCTCGCAATACACTGGCGCGTCCTCTGGGTCTCTCTGATCGTCTTTACGGGATTTTGCTTGCTCAGCCGTCTGGACATCAGCATCCGCCATTTCTGCGTCCCGATAGTTCTGCTCATTCTCTTGCTGGCTCCCCTGCCGCGCCTGATAAAACGCCTTCGTTTTTTCAGCCTTACTTCCGCGCGAATCGCGGCAATCACGGTTGTCATACTTGTTCTAACGTGCCTCTACACCGCCGTGCGCATTTATCCCTACTACTTTCCTTACATCAATGCGTTCAGCTTTGGGCGTCCCGCCTACGAGCTGCTGAACGACTCTAATGTGGATTGGAACCAGTCGCTCCCCGAGGTCAGGCGCTTTGCCGAGCAGCATGGTCTTCAGAAAATTAATCTCGATGAGTATGGTTTCACCGATCCGGCCGTCGCGGTTCCCCGGGCGGAAGTATGGAATTGCCAACAGCCTAGTGCGGCAGACAACGGAAAATGGGCGGTACTATCCGCAAACATGATCCTGGATGGCCACAACTGCGCCTGGCTGCTCCAGTATCCGCATGAACCACTCGCCGGCGGCAGCATGTACGCCTTTCATCTCCCCGAACGAATCCCGGAAGCAGGTAGCCCCGGTGGCCCTCCGCTTCCCTCTGCGTTTCGCCAATTTGCCGGCGCGCCAATCGATATGCGGGGCTTTTTTCTGGATCTGATGCACAATCCCGAAGGGCTTCCAAAAGCCATGGAAGACATGCAAGCCAGGTTTAAATCGCAAAGCAAAGCGGAAAATCGCCCTGCGAAACCTTGACGCGCACATAGCCGCCGACTTCCTCAGCCTCGGTGAGTCCATTTTGGACGCCCAGGCACGAATCGGATTATCATTGCGCCACGCCAAGGCCTATATCTGCACCATGCCCCGCGGCATCTAATCTGTTTTAGCCCGGCTGAATGAAAATAGAATATGTCCGCCACCAGCCCCATCGCCCCGAACACCGGTAAGACCGCTTCCCGCCGCGTGGGCGAATCCATTCTCGCGAGCATCGGCAACACTCCTCTGCTGCGCCTCGCCAGCATCGGCCGCGAATTTAATCAGGTGGAAATTTGCGGCAAGGCCGAATGGTTTAATCCCGGCGGCTCCGTAAAAGATCGCCCGGCGCTGGGCATGATCGACGCCGGCCTCAAGAGCGGCAGCTCTACCCCCGGCAAAACCATCATCGACGCCACCAGCGGCAACACCGGCATCGCCTACGCCATGATCGGCGCCGCCCTCGGTTATCCAGTCACTCTCTGCCTCCCGGACAGCGCTTCGCACGAGCGCAAGCGCATGCTCGCCGCGTACGGTGCTGAGTTGGTCATGACCCCCGGCGACGAAGCCACCGATGGCGCCATTCGGCGCGTGCAGCAGATTGGTCGCCGCCGATCCCGAAAAATATTTCTATCCCGATCAGTACAGCAATCCCGCCAACTGGCGGGCCCACTATCACGGCACCGCCAACGAAATCTGGGAGCAAACGATCGGCCGCATCACGCACTTCGTCGCCGGCCTGGGCACCAGCGGCACCTTCATGGGCGTAACCCGCCGCCTCAAGGAACTGAATCCCAAGATCCGCTGCATCAGCCTGCAGCCCGATGCCGCCTTTCACGGCCTCGAAGGCTGGAAGCACATGGCCACCGCCCTCGTGCCGGCCATCTACGACGACGGCACTCGCCGATGAAAATCTGGAGGTCGGACACGGAGGACGTCGTATCGCATGGTGAAAATTGCTGCCCGCGAAGAAGGCTTGCTGCTGAGCCCCAGCGCGGCCGCCGCGCTGCTCGGCTGCTTGCAGGTCGCCAAAACAATTTCCGCGCGATCGAGCACGCCGTCATCGTCACGGTCTTCGCCGATTCCGCCGCAAAATATCTCAGCGAACGATTCTGGGACGAGGAGTAGATATCCATGAGCAACGCAGCGCAACTGAAAATCAGCATCCGAACTCGCGGCCAGAATCCGCAGCCACGGCGCGGAAACTTACCCTCACGAATGTTGCGGCGCGCTTCTCGGGCGCGACACGGAAGTCGCCGACCGGCGCGTCTATCGCGAAATTCACGCGCTCCATCCGCTGGTAAATCGCCGCGACGATTCGCCGCAAAACCGTTTCTCGGTCACCAGCAAAGACGTTCTGGACGCCGAAAAAGACGCGCGCGCCCGCGGCCTGGAAGTCGTCGGATGGTATCATTCGCATCCGGATCATCCGGCGTGTCCCAGCCAGTACGATCGCGATCATGCCTGGCCGTGGTACAGCTACATCATCGTCAGCGTCGCCAACAAAGTTCCGGAAGACATGACTTCCTGGCGCCTCGCCGACGATCGCTCCGATTTTGAAGGCGAAGAAATTGGACTGCAGCAAGCCGACTCTTAACCAAGGAAAAGAGGTTACGAGCCGGCGATTCGCGGTTTCAGAGATTATGGTCTTGGAAAAAGGAGCTTTGATGTCCGTAAAAGTGATGATTCCCACGCCTCTGCGCGTGTACGCCGGTAAGCGTGAATCTGCACGACGTCACCGCCGCCACCGTGGGCGAAGCCCTGGGCCAGTTAACAACGCAGTTCGGCGACTTGCGCAAGCATCTCTTCACCGAAGACGGCAAACTGCGCAGTTTTGTGAATGTCTACGTCAACGACGAAGACATCCGCTATCTGTCAAAGGAAAACACGCCCACCAAAGACGGCGACACCATCAGTATCGTGCCGTCCATCGCCGGCGGCAGGTTCAGCCCGAATTAGAAAATCCAAGATCGTCCGAGTCGCAAGTCACCAGGCCCGGCGACAGGCACGCGGTAAAGCCACCACGCTGACCAACGAAGAAATTCTTCGCTACAGCCGCCACCTGATCATGCCGGAAGTCGGCATGGAAGGTCAGCTGAAGCTCAAAAACTCCAAGGTCCTGCTTGATTGGCACCGGCGGACTTGGCGCGCCGCTGGGTCTGTATCTCGCCGCGGCCGGCGTCGGCCATCTCGGCCTCGTCGATTTCGATGTCGTGGATTTCACCAATCTCCAGCGCCAGGTCACCTTCGGCTCCGACGATGTCGGCAAGCCCAAAACCGCCGCCGCGCAGTCCCGTCTCTCCAATCTGAATCCCGACATTAAGATCGAAACATTCGAAACCAAGCTCACCAGCGAAAACGCGCTCGACCTCTTCAAGGACTTCGACATCATCGTCGACGGCACCGACAATTTTCCCACGCGCTACCTTGTCAACGATGCCTGCATCCTGCTCGGCAAGCCTAACGTCTACGGCTCGATTTTCCGTTTCGAAGGCCAGGTCACCGTCTTCGGCATGCCCGACGGCCCGTGCTACCGCTGCCTCTATCCCGAACCGCCTCCTCCCGGCCTTGTTCCCTCCTGCGCGGAAGGCGGTGTACTCGGCGTGCTCCCGGGAATTGTCGGCTCCATCCAGGCCATGGAAACCATCAAGCTGATCCTCGGCACTGGCGACAGCCTCAAAGGCCGCTTGCTTCTCTTCGACGCCCTGGCCATGAAGTTTCGCGAGCTCAAGCTGCGCAAGAATCACGATTGCCCCATGTGCGGAGATCATCCCACCATCACCAAGCTCATCGACTATTACGAATTTTGCGGCGTGCGTGGAGAAGAAGCGCCTGCCTCCAACGTCCAGGTTCCGGAAATCACTCCCCGCGATCTGAAAACTCGCCTCGACCGCGGCGACGATCTATTCATTCTCGATGTCCGCGAGCCGCACGAATATCAAATCTGCAATCTCCACGGCCACTTGATCCCGCTTGGGCGAACTGCCGCGCCGCGTCCACGAACTCGACTCTTCGCGCGAAATCGTCGCCCACTGCCGTAGCGGAAAGCGCTCCGCCGAAGCCGTCGACTTTTTGCGAAAAGCCGGCTTCCGTAAGATACTTAATCTCAAGGGCGGCATTCTCGCGTGGTCTGACGAAGTAGATCCCTCCGTGCCCAAGTATTGATCGCGCAATCCGTTGGCTGGCGTCGCACAATCGATTCGCGAAGACTGACTACAGGAGCGTAAATGGCGGCTACTAAAATTACTGTGAACAATAATGGATCGCTGCGTGTCGAGGGCGACTTCGAGATTGTCGATCCCCAGGGCGCTCCCTTCGGCTTGGCCGGACGCACCGTCATCGGCCTGTGCCGCTGCGGCCGCTCCGCCAATAAGCCCTTCTGCGACGGCTCCCACAATGCCGGCGGCTTCATGGACAACGTCGTAGCCCGCGAACTGCCACCGCCCAAGCCAAAGGTTTAACCATTCCGGCGAACCGTTCAGGGCGGCACACTCTTTGTGAGACTGTCTCATCCTGATACAGTCCCGATTTTCCGTGATACTGCCGCTCGGGACGGGTTAACTACAACGAAACATTAGAAATATCCTTCAATCCAGCCCGCTTTTGGGGTGTTTCAGCGCGTCTCGCCCAAACTAGACTTGCCCCATAAATCCGGTACGCCTCTCATAAGCTTCCTAATATCAACGCATTACAGACACCATTTTTTAGCCGAAAAAGGGCATCCACTTGCAATCCTACGGAGTTGTCAGGTTTTTGTAGGCAATTGGGGGTAATCGTGGGTGGTTGGGTCAAAATCGTCGGGTATCTAAGGGCTGAGCAGGCTGGGCAGCCGGCCGACAATCGCCGCGCGCTTACCATCTTCAGCGCTTGCGTCATCGCCTTGGCCATTTTCCCCGCCCTCATGGTGGAGTTGCGGCAAATCAGCTTTGCCGGCTCTCCCCAAACCTATCTCTATCTTGAAGTGGGCGGCACGCTCCTGAGCTTCTGCTATGCCGCCAATGCCCTCGTCCGCTTTCGGGGCACCCATGATCGTACCGCGCTGATCCTGGCGTTCGGCTTCGTCCTCTCTGGAATCATCGAAACGGTCGGCTACTTCGGTCTGAACGAGGCCCTCACCACCGGTCATCTCGTCCTGTCTCGCGTCCCAACCGGCTGGATGGTCAGTCGTACTCTTCTTGCCGTGCTCTTGCTCGCAGCCGTTGCCGTCGAGCGCTATATGCCGACCGCTCGCCAGCCCAGCCGCGAAACTGCCGGCGCGCTCCTGGTCGTCGCCATCGCCGCCTATCTCACCAGCGCGGCATTCCTCGCGGCGCCTTCCGAGCCGTTCGCGCAACATAACAGCTTGATCTCTCGTCCCTGGGATCTGCTCCCCGCGGCTCTGTTTCTTGGTGCCGCCCTGTGCTTCTTCTACCGTCTCAGGAGCGCTCGCAAATCCCATACCGCGCCGTCTCTCTACGACTATTCGCTTTTCATCGTCGCGGCCTTGAGCGTCGTCTGCCACGTCTCCGCCGCCTTTTCCCGCCAGCTCTTCGATGCGCCTTTCTTTCTCGCGGAACTGAGCAAGACCACCAGTTACGTGGTGATGCTGGGCGGCGCCTTGCTCGACCAGGCGCGCCTCTTCGATCAGGTGCGTTCCATGTCCGTCACCGATCCGCTCACCAGTCTCGCAAACTATCGCCGCCTCATTAGTGTCCTCGAAGCCGAGCTCGATCGCTCGCGCCGCACCCAGCGTCCTTTCAGCATCGTGCTCCTCGACATGGACGGCCTCAAAACCATTAATGACCGCTTCGGCCACTTAACCGGCAGCCGCGCCCTCGTGCGCCTGGCAAAAATTCTGCGCAATCACTCTCGCGCCATCGACACGGCCGCTCGCTACGGCGGCGATGAATTCGCCCTGGTGCTTCCGGAAGCCGGACGCGACATCGCTACCCGCGTGTTCACCCGTATCCGCGAACGCCTTTCTACCGAAGAAGAAGCTCCTCCGCTTTCCGCCAGCGCCGGCGTGGCCTGCTACCCGGAAGACGGCGACACCCCTGAAAAATTGCTCGGTGTAGCGGATCGCGCTCTCTATCGCATGAAGAATCGCGGCAACAGCAATGTTCAAAATCTCACGCGTATCGCTGCGTGTTTGTGAGCCGCTATGGCACCTCCAAACATCAGGCCGTTCACCTATCACCGCGCCGAGCGCCGGATTCCGATGGAAGTCCCCGTAATTCTCGACGGACACCGCAAGATGCCCGGTACCGAATCGACCTTTACCGAAAATGTAAGCGCGCGCGGCGCCCGGGTAGTCAGCACGCGCCGTTGGGAGCAAGGCGAGCGCCTCAATTTCGCCTCCCGTACCGGAGAGTTTCGTTCCTCAGCTCGAGTGGCCTACTGCCATCCACTGCACGGCGAAGGCTTTGCAGTGGGAGTGGAGTTCCTCGAAGCCCAAGGACGATGGGTTGTTTAATTCAAACACGCTTGACGTATTCGGCAGGCGGACAGGAGGGAACCGCTGGAAATAGAGATAGACAGTAAACTAGCGCGAAATTTTAGTATCGCTCGAAGCGCCGCGACACGCACCAAATGTCCGGCGCTTCCTGCTTTTTAAGGCACATATTTTTCAATTTCTGCGGCTCGAATCGGACGCTTCTGGGTGCCCCACACGCCGAAGTTATGTGTGGGGATTTTGCACAGCAAGGAAGGAAATTCAGCTCAGCTCGAGGCTCTCACTAAGAACAAACTTCCCGGTACACTTTGCTCATCTCTTCCACCATCCGCATACTCGAAAATCTCTCGGCGATACGCTCACGGCCCGCCCGCCCCATCGCCCGCGCTAATTCCCTGTCTCGCAGCAGCTGCGCCACCGCCTTCACGATCTCTTCCACGTTCCCGGTTTCCACCAGCAATCCGCTCTCCCCGTTCTCGATAATTTCTCCAAACGCGCAGCAATCAAACGCCACCGACGGAATCTCATAACTCATCGCCGCCAGCAGGGAAGTCCCCAGCCCCTCAAAAAATGAAGGAAACAAAAACACATCCAGCGCGGTGTACACCGTTTCAATGTCCGCCACGAATCCGGCGAAAATCACCATCTCGCTCACGCCCAGCTCGGCGGCCAATTGTTCCAGTGTCACCCTGCTCGGCCCCGCTCCGGCCAGCAGTAATTTGCAATCCGGAAATTCCACCCGCAGCAGCGCCAGAGCTCGAATCAGCAATTCGTGCCCCTTGTCGGGCAGCAACACCCCTACCGACCCTAAAAGCGCTGTCTCTTCCGCCACGCCCCATCGCGCCCGTGCTCGCTTCCGCGCCTCGGCATCGGGCAGCGCGCGCACCTCCACGCCTTCATAGACCACCACTAGTTTTTCTTTCGGCGCGCCCGATTCCGCCAACCGTTCCGCCACCCACTGTGAAATCGCGATAATCCGCTGCGCCGCTTTATAACGCGCAAGCGCTACGCGGCCCTTGCTCAGTGGATAGCCCACCCGCCGCGAAATCAGGAACACTGCCCGCCGCTGTGCTCCCGCCAGCCACGCCGCCGTCACCGCGTGCGCCTCGTTGGCATGCACCACGTCGAAAGAACCGTGCTGCGTCAGCTGAAAAATCTTCGCGGCCGCCAAAACCCTCGCCGCATACTCCCCAACGAAATGTACCTTCACCCGCTTCGCCGCCGCCCGTCTGCCCAGCGCCGAGCCTTTCACCGCCACCAGTTCCGCTGTATCGCCGCGCGCGTTCAATGTCGTCAGCAGCAAAAGCGCCTGATTCTGCCCTCCCCGCCATTCCGTTTCCAGGTCCACAAACAGGATCTTCACGAATTCGGTGCGCCCCCGCTCTCGCGTTTTTTCTCTTTAATCAATTTTCCCAGCTTGGCGTACTTCAATCTCACTGATCGCGCCGCCATCCATGAGATCAGCACGCCTCGGTGCCCGTCCAGAAAACCGCCCCGCAAAACAAACGTATGGATCCACCGCCACGGCGCGCCCAGCAGCATCCCCGTTCGCCAGTAGCGTTTTCCTTCCCAATGCATTTGTTTCGCGGAAAGCTCCGTGTATTTCTCCACCTTTTGCCGGTGCTCTTCAAACGAACGGACCGTGTAATGGAGTAAGTCTCCATTCAATCGCCCCGGCGGCCCCACAAACCGCACCGATTCGTGGATGATTCCCGAAAAGCGCGCTTCATCCCGGTCGTACAGCCGCCTCTGAAAATCCGGATACCATCCCGAATGATTGATCCACGCCCCCAGGTACCATGTTTTTCGCGCTACTTCATACACCGAAAACTTCGGCCGCGAATTTTTCCACTGCAGCAGCGAAGTTTGCAGCGCGCTGCTCAACTCTTCGTCCGCATCCATCGACAGAATCCATTCGTTACTCGCGCACTCCGCCGCGAAATTCTTTTGTTCCCCGTAGCTCGACCACGCCCGGTAAAAAAACGCCGCCCCGTGCTCCCGCGCTATCGCTTCGGTGCGGTCCGTGCTCCCGGAGTCCACCACCACAATTTCGTCGGCGATTCCCGCCAGCGACGCCAGCGCGCGCGGCAGGTGGTGTTCCTCATTGAGGGTAATCAAGCAGGCAGAGATGCGGTTCATGGGCGGACAGTCCCTACTGTGCTACGATTATGGATTCCAAACAAGCGAGGAAAAGTTTGTGCCCGAACATATTTCGCGCAAAGAGCTGAAGCAGGACAAAATCAAGGAGACCCTCGAGCACGGCGCCGAGGCTGTCTATTCCCACGGCCAGCTCGCCGCCGTCGTTGTGCTGGTGATCCTCGTTGCTGCCGCCGTCTATGGCGGCTGGCGCATTTACCACGATCGCAAAACGGTCGAAGCTTCCGCAGCCTTCGACGGCGCTCAAAAAGTTTATGGCGCGCGCATCGGTGCGCCCCTTCCCGGAGAACCAGTCGACCCCAGCGAGCCTTCCTACTCCGATGAAGCCTCCCGAGCACAGGCCGCTTCCCTAAAATTCGCGGAGGTCGCCGACAAATACCCGGGCACCAGTCCCGGCAAGCTGGCGCGCTATTACCACGCCTTGTGTCTCGAAGATCTGGATCAGCAGAATCAAGCCCTCGAAGAACTGAAAAAAATCAGCTCCAGCGGCGACAAAGAACTGGCCGACATGGCTCAGTATCAGACAGCGCTGATCTATTCGCGCACCGGCAAAGTTGACGACGCCACAAAAATTCTTCGCGCTCTCGCCGACAAAAATTCCATCTTCGTGTCGCGGCCCCTGGTTTTACTCGAGCTCGCCGGCGTGCTGCGGCAAACCAAGCCCCAGGAAGCCGCCACCATTTACCAGCAGATCAAGAAAGAATTCCCCGATACCGCGATTTCAGAGGAAGCCGATCGCGGATTGGGCACGCTTTCTCCCCATTCCTGAGTCTTATAACTTGAGCGCGCAACTCTCACCGTCCTGACGCCACGCGACGGACCCATCGCATGCCCCGCCCGCCGGAACGCCTCATCGAAAACCCATCCAACTTTCCGTCTCCCTGGGCCATGAACGAAAAAAATTCCCGCGGCCGCCGCTATCCGCAGGCGCCACATCCCTACCGCAGCGAGTACGTTCGCGATCGCGATCGCATCGTGCACGCACGGGCCTTTCGCCGCCTGGAAGCCAAGACCCAGGTTTTCACCACCCGATTTTCCGATCATTTTCGCAACCGTCTCACCCACACCATTGAAGTCGCGCAAATCGCCCGCACTGTCGCAACCGCGCTCGGACTGAACGCCGCTCTCGCGGAAGCCCTCGCTCTCGTTCACGACATCGGTCACCCGCCGTTCGGCCACGCAGGAGAGCGCCAATTAAATGAATTGATGCGTGCTCACGGCGGCGGCTTCAATCACAATCTCCACGCCCTACGCATCGTCGAGCATTTCGAGCAGCGCTACATGGATTTTCCCGGCCTGAACCTCACCTTCGAAGTTCGCGAAGGCATCGTCAAGCATTCTCGTGATTACCTCCCGAAAGATTTTCCCGAGCTTGCCGAATATCTTCTCGATCAGCGCCCGCCTCTCGAAGCCCAGCTCATCGATTGCGTCGATGAAATCGCCTATGACACCGCGGACCTCGATGACGCCCTGGAAGCAGGTCTTCTCGATGTGCAGGCACTAAGCGGTGAAGTTGAATTCTTTGGCAGGACGCTCGCCGATGTTGAAAAAGCCCATCCCGGCGCACGCGACAAATTGAAATTCAATGAAGCTCTGAAACGCGTTCTCGACTATTTGGCCACCGACCTCATCGAATCCACGCAAGCGCATGTTCTCCTGTCCGGCGCGGCAACGAGCCGCGATATTCGCCGTGCTCCAAAACGACTTGCGGGATTCAGCAGCGACGCCACCAAAGTTGTCGCGGATTTGAAACGCTTCCTGGTTAACCGCATCTACACCCATCCAGCCATCACCGAAGATCGTGATCGCTCCGTGCGCAGCCTCGACCAACTATTTAAGTTTTATGATTCGACGCCGGGATCCATGCCCGCTTCCTATGAAGAAGCGGCAACGCATTCGCCACGCGCCATCGTCGTCTGCGACTACATCGCCGGCATGACCGATCAATTCCTGTTACGCCAGCATCAGGAACATTTCGGTTCGGCCGATTTGTAAGCTTAATTGGCTGTGGCAGAAGTAAAGTGGTCCGCAGTCAAAAAGTCTACTGTCCAAACGTGTTGCACGCCGAGATCGACCCGCTGTCGAATCCCTTCCGGAACCACGACATCCGCTGCTCCGACGTGCCATGCGTGAACGAATCCGGGCTCACATGCCCGCTCGCCTGTTTCTGCAACCGGTCGTCTCCCACCGCCGCGGCCGCGCTCAGCGCCGAATCAATATCTCCCTGTTCCAGCAAGCCGCGCTGCTGCGTATTCTGCGCCCAGATGCCCGCGAAACAGTCCGCCTGCAGTTCCAGTTTCACCGACATGACATTTCTCAATCGCGGATTTTGCTGCACCGCCTGCTGCTCCTGCGCTTCAATTCCCAGAATTTTCTGCACGTGATGCCCGATTTCGTGCGCCAGCACATAAGCCTGCGCAAATTCTCCGGGCACACCGAACCTGCGTTTCAATTCGTCGTAAAATCCCAAGTCGATATAAACTTTTTCGTCCCGTGGGCAATAAAACGGCCCTGTGGCAGCTTCCGCACCGCCGCAGCCGGATTGAATCGCGTCCCGAAACAGCACCAGCTTGGCGTGCCGGTACGATTTGTTGGTTTGTTGCGGCAGGATATTCGTCCACGTCTTTTGCGTGTCATCCAGCACGAAGGAAACAAACTGCACCAGCGGCTTCTCGGCCACGTCGCGCGGCGATGTACCGCGCGGCCGATTCGGATCGCTCGTCGCCGAAGGTGCTGGCTCCGCGGAACCACCGCCGCCGTTCAGTAGCGCGAAAAAATTCGTCCTGAACACAAAACTCAGGATCAGCAGGATAATCGCGCCGCCGATCCCGATGTGCATCCCGCCGAATTGAAATCCGCCGCCACCACCGCCGCTGTCATCGCGCCGGTCTTCAACATCCGGACTTTCCCCGCCTGGCGTCCATTTCATGGCAACTCTCCTTCAACCGGGCCCGCAAATAGTAGCACGCCGTACCGCAACCGCTCATCACGCGATCCTGTTCTATCCCCAGTAACTGACCGGCGCGCTCTTTCGTGCTAGTTCGCTCATCTGACCTTGGCAACACTGCCTCTGTCCGCCCAAACCGGTCATTCCGACCGGAGCGGCCGGTCTTTTTCCTGTCTCGCGAAGCGAGCACCGGCCGCGAAGTGAGGAATCTCTCTTCGATTTATCGCGAAGCCAAATCGTAAATCTCTTTCCAATTTATCGCGCAAGCCTCCCGCCCAATAAAAAAAGGGTGAAAGCTTCCGCCTTCACCCCTCACTGTCACAACTCCAAACCGCCGTTAAAACCGAATCACCGGCCCAAACGTCATGCGCAGATTGTGATGTGTCCCATGGTCAAAATACATTTCGTCGCCGATATCAAATCGCAATCCCACCGGTCCGACATGGCCCTCGAGCCCGCCTCCAGGATAAAAACTCGCGATCAGATCGTTCCGGCGAAGCCCTGAAACGGAACTGGTGAATGTTCCAAACGTCGCGGGAGCATCGTCCAACCTGAAATTTATGAATCCGCCTTTCGCCGTCACGAACGGCTGAATCCGGTGCGATCCCAAATTGATGCGCGGCCCGAACAACCCGTGCAGTACGCGCAGATCCGTACGCTGAAAAATTACGTTGCCGTTCGAATTGTCGGTGAACCCTTCTGTGAATGCCTGGCTGAAATCGTACGCCATTTCGCCTTCGAGTTTTATACGCTTGTAAACCACAAACGACGCACGGCCGCCCAATCCCACCATGTTGTTGTCCGTTTGCGAAAGATGGAAGTAGTCCGCGAATACCCCCACCTGCACATGTTCATTGTCCTGCGCGAACGCTCCGGGAACCAGCCACCCGCCCATAAACAGCAATAAAAATGCAATACGCTTCATACCATTCTCCTAACGGTCCCATGGATTAGATCCAACACCATACCCAAGCAAGATGCGATTTGCTCAGAACGTTTTGATGAGCGCGATTTGATGAGGGTTGGTTACGCGGCGAAGGAATTCCGTCGAACTTAAAAAAATCTAAAAAAAATCATGCAACTCTGCATTTATTTTCGGGTTGTTATACGGGATACGCTGTAGTGCTTTGTGGATTTGTAACCGGGGCGGCTAAAAAGCGTCTACCAAAAAGTGGTAGCTGCGACTGTGTTCGATGCTGGACACTCCGCCGCGCTAGGTCAAATATTGCGAACGCTTCGCGGCATCCTCTTCACCGTTAACTTCCGCGCGCTCCGGCGGGTCGATGCGGATCTCCGTCAGGTCCGATAACAAATTGGCCGCCCAGCGATACACATTATGTTCGCGCACGTGCACCCGCATGTGATGCATTCGAGAAGTTTCCTGTTCCTCGGGCATGTCCAGCGCGCGGTGAATGGCATCCGCAAGCTGCTGCACGTCGTAAGGGTTCACCAGCAGTGCGTCGCCCAGTTCCAGCGAGGCTCCCGTAAACGTGCTCAAGATCAGCACGCCGTGCCCGTCATCGCGGGCCGCAACAAACTCCTTGGCCACCAGGTTCATTCCGTCGTGCAGCGAAGTCACCAGGCAAACCGAAGCCGCGCGATAGTAACGACCGATTTCCTCGTGCGAATGATGTTTGCGCAGCAGCACGATCGGTTTCCACCGCCCCGCCTGGAACCGCGCATTGATGCGTTCCGCTTCGGCGCTCACCTGGTCTAGAAATTCCCGGTATCGCGCGATGTCCGTGCGGCTCGGAGCGCCGATCTGCACAAATGTAAATCTCCGCTGATACGTGGGGTTCAGTTCCAGGAAGCGCTCGATCCCACGAAACCGCTCGATAATTCCTTTCGTGTAATCCACGCGGTCAACGCCCACGCCAAGCAGGCTCGCTTCCACGCCCAGTTCCGCCAAAATCGCCGCGCGCTCTTCGCCGGAGTTTCGTGAATCATTGACCGCCCGCGCATGTTCCGGAAACGCTACGCTGATGGGATACGGCCGCACCCGCGTCACGTGCCCTTGCCGGTTCACCGCAAAACGGTCCCATTCCGTCAGCGCTTCCACCGCGCGATCCACTGTCGAAAGAAAATTGTTGCAGTGCGACTGGGTGTGAAATCCGATCAGGTCCGCTCCCAGCAATCCATCAATCAATTCCCGCTGCCACGGACAAATTCCAAAAACCTCCGGATTCGGCCACGGGATGTGCCAGAAAATCGCCACCCTCGCATCCGGCCGCGCTTCCTTCACCATCCGCGGCAACAGCGCAAAATGATAATCCTGCGCCAGCAGAATTGGCGATTCCGTCCCTTCCATTTCATCCAGCACCGCGTTGGCGAAATGCCGGTTCACCTGCTGGTAATGCAGCCAGTCTTCGGGACGGAATATCGGCCGCGTATGCGCGATGTGGCACAACGGCCAGAGCCCTTCGTTTGCGAAGCCCTGGTAATATCCCTTGTCTTCTTCCGGGGTCAGCCACACCCTCCGCAGCGTATAACTTGGACGGTCCGGTGGAACGCGCAACCGGTTATGCCCGTCCACCACTTCGCGATCGCCGCTTCCCGAGCCGTGTGCGATCCATGTTCCGTCGCACGCCAGCAGCACGGGCTCCAGCGCGGTCACCAGTCCGCTCGCCGGAACGATTACGCTCACCGATTTGTTCTCGTTCACCACATGCATGTACGGTTCGCGGTTGGACACCACAAACAGCGGCTGATCCTTCAATTTATTTCGCAGGCTCACTCGCAAACGCTCCGAGGTCCACTGCGAAGCGTTGGTGTCCCGCAGCCGGGCCTCTTTTTCCGCCGAAGCCCGCGCCGCATTCAAATCCCGCGCCAGGTGCGTCACCTCATGGTGCAGCTGATCGAATATTTCCCCTTCCGGCAGCGTCGGCGGCGTGTGCGACTGCCCAGTACGCAATGTGCGCAGCCACTTGGCCGTTCGCGTCAGTGGATTGGTGAACGTCCAGCGCACCAGGATCATCGCCAGCCCGGTGATCAGCAGCGTCTGGATCAGCGCATTCAGCAGCGCGTCGCGCAGTGTGTGGGAAACCTGCGTATCGATGTAGGTGGTGTCGTGAAACAGCGCCAGCACGCCCGCAGGTTTGCCATTGCTATGCAAAGGCAGCGCGTAAACGTGCATCGGCAAATGCTCGACTTTGATGAACTCCCCAAAACCGGCATCTTTTTGCCCCGCGTGTACAGCACTGGCCGGTCTCGCCATGAACACCTGCGGAAGCCCAGGCGTAATCGCCAGCACTTTGCCGTCGACGCCGTACACCGCTACGCCCTTTAAGTGTTCGCGCTGTCCGAAGCGGTCCACCAGCCGTTGCAGGTTCTTATCGCCCGCCCGCTCCAGCATCGGTTCCACGTTATCCTGCAGGCTTTCGCCCAGTATTTCCGCGCGGCGGGATAAATCGTTGCGCAGGATGCGCCGGTCCGTGCGCACCTGGTAGCCGGCAAAAAGCAGGGAAACCACGGCTACGCTGATGATTAACGGCAAGACAATCTTCAGCGTCGTGCGCAAATCAGCTCCTTAACCGGTAAAGGAAAAGCCTGCGCCGAGCTGTTTGGCCGCCGAACGATTGGCCGCGCAACATCATGGCGCTAGGGCATTCATCTTAATCCAAAGCCTGCCACCATGCACTGCGCCGGGACGCCCGTCCTGCTACTCAAACAAATGTTAGCCTGGCCCCTCAACGCCTCTAACTACCTCGCCGCAACTTGCATCCAACAAGCTTCTTCCGGAAGTTATTTTCAATTCAAGGAGTCCCTCATGCCCACGATGAAAGTCGCGCAGATCAGCGCTCCCGGTGCCGAATTCGAATTTGTCGAACGAGAAATCCCGAATCCCCCTGCCGGCCACGTCCGAATCAAAGTGCAAGCCTGCGGCATCTGCCACAGCGATGTCCTCACCAAAGAAGGCCTTTTGCCCGGCATCACCTACCCGCGCGTCCCTGGTCATGAAATCGCCGGCATCATCGATGAGCTGGGCGCCAACGTCTCAGTCTGGAAAAAAGGCCAGCGCGTCGGCGTTGGCTGGCATGGCGGCCAGGACGGTGTTTGCATTTCTTGCCGGCGCGGCGACTTTGGAAACTGCGAAAAGTTGCAGATTCCAGGCATCAGCTATGACGGCGGTTACGCCGAATATGTAGTCGTGCCCATTCAAGCTCTCGCTTCCATGCCCGAATCGCTGGATACCGCGGAAGCCGCGCCCTTGCTTTGCGCAGGAGTCACCACCTTCAATGCCTTGCGCCACAGCGGTGCGCTGCCCTCCGATCTCGTCGCGGTGCAGGGAATCGGCGGCCTCGGCCATCTTGGAATTCAGTACGCCGCAAAATTCGGCTACCGCACCGTGGCCATCGGGCGCGGCCCCGAAAACGCCGCCCGCGCCAAAAAATTAGGCGCAACTGAATACATCGACAGCCAGGCCGTCAACGCCGCGCAGGAGCTGAAAAAAATGGGCGGCGCCCGCGTGATCCTGGCCACCGCGCCTAGCTCCAAAGCCATGTCGGAACTTGTCGATGGGATGGGCCCCAAGGGCACCCTGCTCGTGGTGGGCGCCACCATGGACCCCATCGAAGTCTCGCCCTTTCAACTCATCACTAACCGCCGCAACATTCAGGGCTGGGCTTCCGGCATCCCCACCGATTCCGAAGATACCCTGCGCTTTTCAGAGCTCACCGGCGTGCGCGCCATGATCGAAAAATATCCCCTCGCCAAGGCCGCCGAAGGCTACGCCCGCATGATGAGCGGCAAAGCCGAATTTCGCGTGGTCTTAACCATGGAATAGGCGGAATCGCCCCGCGACCAAATCGCAGTCGCGGATCGCTATGGATTCGTTTGTGTGGGGAAAACCTTTGTCGCCGTGGGCGTAAATTCGAATCGCAACATCCATTCGCTGGCCGCATTCTGCCCGTCCACTTGAGGCGGTTTGAATGTCCACCTGCGCACTACCTGCAGCGCCTGATTCCCGAAGTATCCGCTGGAGCTGCTGTCCAGTTCCGCTCCACTCACGTTGCCATTATCATCCACATGCGCTTTTACCCGCACACGCACGGTTCCCAGGATCGTTTGCCGCGCCTGCTCGGATACGTCGGGAACCACCTGGTAAATCACCGCACCGCGAACGTGATCGCCCGCCACTCGCTTCGCTGCGTTTTTCGCCGCCGGTTCTTTCGGGGCTAACGTACTCTCACTATGCACCGCGCTCTCGTCGCGTTTCGTTTCTCCCGATTTTACCGCAAAGGTTGGAGGAGCCAGCGTTTCCGAAGCCGGTGTGATAGACGGCTGCACTGTAGCCGCTTGCGGCTGCAGTTGTGAATAGCGGTTGAGAAGTCGCGGTGCCGCCAATATCACAGCGATCACGATGATCACTGCCACGATCGGCATCGCCAGCCGCCTTTTTCTCGGGCTGGCCTCTTGCACCGGCCGCACAGTTGTTTTCGCCTCTGCTGTCACCGGTGGTGGAATTAGCGTACGCGGCAGCACCGAAGGATGCTGCGCCGCCAGACTCTTTTTCACCGTTTCCGGAACCACTACCTCGGTCGACTGCGGCACCAGCAGCGGATCGCGCTTTCCTGCCTTGTCGGGATTCAGCAGCGCCGATATTTCCGCCGGCGTTGCCCTCCGCGACGCATCCAGTTGCACGCTGCGCCGCGCTATCTCCAGAAACGGCGGCGGTATCGTCTCCGGCAACGGCAACTCCGTGCGCGTCTGGCTGCGTATCACCGGCGTGCGCTGCGTCAGTGCCTCAACAACAGTCACGCCCAGCGACCACACGTCCGCCGCCGCGGCAATCGGAGCCGACGCCGATTCCGGCGCCGCATAGATCGACGCCCGCGGCATGGCCAGCGGTGCGCTGCCAATCTCACAGAGTGTGTCGCTTGAAATTTTCAGTTGATCGCCCGTCGCCAGTATATTTGAGGGCTTGATTCGCGTGTGCGCCAGCCCCTGCCCGTGCAGGTACCCCAGCGCCTGCAACGCCGATTCCAGTATCTGCCGCGTTTCCCCCGCATCCAGCGCGCGTTGCGGCAGGATTTGCGACAGATCCTCTTCGAGATACTCCATCACTACATAAAGAAAATCTGTATTCGCCAGTTGACAGCGGCCCATGCGGATCAGCTGCAATAAATTGGGATGCAACAGTTGACCGGCCACCTGCCATCTCGCCATTTGCGCATCCGCTGCAGCATCTGCGGGAATGAATTTGATGGCTGCGCTCTGCGCGTCCGAATTCTTTAACTCGGTGAGATAAACGGCGCTATGGTCCGAGCCGCCCAGGTACTGGCGCAGCAGGAACCCATCCACCACCTGACCTTCCCAAGTCTTCCAGGCTTCGGACATCGTGACACCACCATTTAGTTTGCCGGGTCTCCTATTTTAGGCGAGGTTCCGCCGTAAGAATCAAGCCCCTCGAACACCTTTGGTGATTTGGTTACGTCTCCAATAGGCGCCGCCCAGTCTGCTGTCGATGCCGGAGGCCTCTGGGTGCCCCACACGCCGCTTTCGCGTGTGGGGGTTTTGGTAATGAATGGAGCACATACTCTCCCCTCGCAGGCGCCTGGGCAGTTCCAAAAATACCTCTCGTTTCCTTGACTTGCTCGCCGCGCGAATCAATAATGATAAAGCATGAACACACGCGCGGAGGCGCTGAAGACATGTTCCTTGACGTCAAGGAGCTTGCCGTACGCAAGCTGCGGATACGCAAGACCTACGCGCCTGGTAGTGTCGATTTCCATTCCTCGGAGATCAAGCAACTCGATCCCCTCGAAGTAACCGCCACCGCCGAGCTCCTCGAAGGCCAGATTCGCATTGAAGGCCAGTTGGACACCAAAATCGAGCTGCAATGCGCGCGCTGCCTCGAGCCCGTCGTGGAAGAAGTGAACCGCTCTTTCGATCTTTTCTACGCTCCTCTGCCCAAAGACGAAAAGCCCAAAGAAGACCGGCTCAAGGACGACGATACCGAAATTGGTTTTTTCCAGGGCGAAGGACTCTTCCTGGCCGATGTAGTCAAAGAGCAGGTGCTCCTGGCGCTGCCTCTCAAGGTCATCTGCCAGAGCGACTGCCGTGGTTTGTGCCCCAATTGTGGCGCCAACCTGAACCATGAAGAGTGCCGGTGTGAGACTCACGCGACGGACCCACGTCTGGCCCCGCTCGCGCGCCTCAAGCAGGACTGGCTGAAAAAACAATAAATTCCGGGCAGGTCGCCCGATCATATCTCCGCCAGCGCGCGGAATAAGGAGTAGTGCTATGCCTAACCCGAAACGACGGCATTCCAAGCGACGCACCAGCACCCGGCGGGCTCATGATTTCCTGACCAAGCCGGCGCTCGGCAAATGTCCGAATTGCCACGAAATGAAGCAACCGCACCAGGTCTGCCCTCACTGTGGCCACTACAAGGGAAAAGCCGCCCAAGAACCGGCGTAAATCGCATTTCCTGTAACCTGCGGACGAAAATCCAATGATCACGATTGCTGTTGACGCCATGGGCGGAGATCACGCGCCCCGGCCCGAGGTCGAGGGCAGTGTGCTAGCCGCACGCGAGTACGGCGTGCGCATCATGCTCGTCGGTCACGCCAGCCCCTTGCGCTCCGAGCTCGCCAAGCACGATATCGGCGGTTTGCCCATCGAGATCGTCGCCGCCAGCGAAGTCATCACCATGGACGATCATCCCGCGCAGGCTTTTCGCAGGAAAAAAGACAGCTCCGTGCACGTCGCCGCGCGCCTCGTCCGCGAAGCCAAAGCCGACAGCCTGGTCAGCGCCGGAAACACCGGCGCGGTCATGACCGTCGCGCGCTTTTTGCTCGGCACCCTCGAATCCGTCGACCGCGTCGCTCTCGCCGCGCCTTTTCCCAACGCTAAAGGCGGCATCTCCGTCTTGCTCGACGTGGGCGCCAATGTCGATTCCAAGCCCGAGCATCTCGTCCAGTTCGCGGTCATGGGCGAAAATTATTACCGCGCCACTTTTGGAAACCGCCGCCCCCGCGTGGGCTTGCTCTCCGTCGGCGAAGAAGAAATCAAAGGCAACGAACTGACCCGCGAAGTCTACACTCGACTCAAAAAAAGCCCCGTCCACTTCGTCGGCAACGTCGAAGGCGGCGATCTTTTCTCCGGCGTCGTAGATGTCATCGTCTGCGACGGCTTCGTCGGAAATATCGCCCTGAAAATTTGCGAAGGTTTGGCGCTCGAAATTTTCGGCCTCCTCAAGAAATCCATTCAAAGTTCGCTGGCATCCCAGGTGGGCTTCCTTTTTTCGCGCGGCGCCCTGAAAGGCCTGAAAAAAACCATCGACTACACCGAATATGGCGGCGCGCCACTGCTGGGCGTGCGCGGCGTGTGTGTCATCGCTCACGGCCGCTCCAATGCCAACGCCATCAAAAATGCCATCCGCGTCGCCGCCGGTCTCGCCCGCGCGCAGATCAACGACAAGATTGAGCAGGAGCTTTCAGCCGCCGCGGTACACCCAGACCGCGCCGGTGTCCGCGCTTGACCGTATAAGACAGAGCAATATAGGAAAAATAAAAATGGGCAAAGTTGCATTCATGTTTCCGGGCCAGGCTTCGCAGTATCCAGGTATGGGCAAAGAACTGGCCGAAACTTATCCGGCCGCTAAAGCCGTCTTCGATGAAGCCGACAAGGCGCTGGGCTTTTCCATTTCCAAAATGTGTTTCGAAGGCTCTGAAGAAGACCTCAAGCTCACCGCCAATACTCAGCCGGCGATCTTGACCTGCTCGGTAGCCGTCTATCGCGTCCTCGAAGAAAAAGGGCTCGCTCCCGATTTCGTCGTCGGTCACAGCCTCGGTGAATATTCCGCGCTGGTTGCCGATGGCACGCTGAAATTTGCCGACGCCGTCCGGCTCGTTCGCAAACGCGGCACCTACATGCAGGAAGCTGTGCCCGCCGGCATCGGCGCAATGGCCGCCATCATGGGGCTTTCTCCCGCCGTGGTCACCGACGTCTGCAAGCGCGCCGCCGACGGACAAGTCTGCTCGCCCGCCAATTTGAATTCTCCCGACCAGACCGTAATTTCCGGCCACGCCGACGCCATCAAACGCGCCGTCGAGCTGGCCTCCCAGGCCGGCGCCAAGCGCGCCACCATTCTTGCCGTGTCCGCTCCATTCCATTGCGCGCTGATGATGCCCGCGCAGGAAAAACTCGCGAAGGATCTGGAGAAAACGCAATTTGGAACGCTGCGCATTCCGCTTGTAACCAACGTCGATGCCGACACCATCGAAACCGGCGACCAGGCTCGCCAAGCCCTCGTCCGCCAGGTTTCCACCGCCGTCCGTTGGGAAGAATCCATCCGCCTCCTCATCGAAGAAGGTGTAAACACTTTTGTCGAGATCGGCCCCGGCAAAGTGCTTACCGGATTGCTGCGCCAGATCGAACGCTCCGTCGCCGCGCTGAATGTCGAAGACGAATCCAGCTTGGCGAAAACGGTAGACAAAATTGCAGGCGCGCGTTCCGACGCCGCATAAAAAAACGCAAGAATTTAGCAGTTTTGCAAATTATCGGAGGCAGGTCTAACAGATGTTCAGCTTGAAAGACAAAGTCGCCTTAGTCACCGGCGCCTCCCAGGGCATTGGCTGGGACACCGCGCAGGCCCTCGTCGTTGCCGGCGCAAAGGTTGCCGTCTGCGCCCGCACCGAAGAAAAGCTCGCCTTGCTCGTCGGCGAAATCACCGCCGCGGGCGGTGAAGCCCTCGCCGTGAAAATGGATGTAGCCGACGCTGAGCAGGTCAAAGCCGGATTCAAGCAGGTCATCGAAAAATTCGGCCGCCTCGACATTCTCGTCAACAACGCCGCCATCACTCGCGACGGCCTGGCCGTGCGCATGAAGCCCGACGATTGGGACGCCGTCATCCGCACCAATCTCACCGGCGCGCATCTCTGCATCCAGCAGGCCCTCGGCACCATGATGCGCGCCCGTGCGGGCCGCATCATCAACGTCGCCTCCGTCGTGGCCCAGATGGGCAACGCAGGACAGGCCAACTACGTCGCTGCCAAAGCCGGCCTCATCGGCCTCACCAAGGCCATCGCCATGGAAATCGCTTCCCGCAACATCACCGTCAACGCCGTAGCGCCCGGCTTCATCGAAACGCCCATGACCAATGTTCTGTCCGACAAGGTCAAAGAAGAGCTGAAAGCGCGCATCCCGCTCGGTCGCCTCGGTGTTGCGCGCGATGTGGCCGCCGCCATCGTCTTTCTGGCCAGCGATGAAGCCGCCTACATCACCGGCCACGTTCTCGACGTCAACGGCGGGATGTATCTGGCATGATGCAGCCGTATCCCATTCCGGCCAGCCGTTCAAGTTGACCTTGCAGGATACCGTGACTAGAATGAACGGGTTATCGGCGCCATCGAATTGAGCGGTACGCTGGCAGCTACGCCCGATTGCACGAAACCTGATTTCCAAGAACGACCTTGAACCCTACGGTAAGAGGCAAACCAAGCGATAGCAGATCGCGGAGGACATCGGAATGGCCAGTGTGGAAGAACGCGTTAAGCAGATTATCGTCGAACAGCTCGGCGTCGATGAAGCCGAAGTAACTCCCACGGCGTCGTTCGTCGACGACCTGGGCGCCGACTCGCTCGACCAGGTCGAGCTGGTCATGGCCTTTGAAGAAAGTTTCGGGATCGAAGTCCCCGACGAAGACGCCGAGAAAATGACCACCGTCAAAGACGCGGTCGAATATATCGACAAGCACTCCAAGGGAAAGTAAGTCACGGTCTTATCACCTCAACAGGGAGCGCTAAAGAGTTGACTCGCCGTGTAGTCGTAACGGGCGTTGGATTGGTCTGCGCGCTGGGCATCGGCACCGAGGAAAGCTGGGCCAACCTCATTGCCGGTCAAAGCGGCATTGGCACCATTACGCTCTTTGACACCACCGGATTCGACTGCACCATCGGCGGCGAAATAAAAAATTTCGACCCCTTCCGCTGGATCGAGAAAAAAGAACTGAAAAAAATGGGCCGCTTCATTCAGGTGGCTCTGGCCGGCGCGGATTTCGCCATCAAGATGTCCGGCTGGAAGCGCGAAGATTCCGACCTCGATGAAGTCGGGCGTCTACGTTTCCTCCGGCATCGGTGGATTCGACATCATCGAGCGCGAGCACATCAAGCTGATGCAGGGCGGCCCCGGCCGCATCTCTCCGTTTTTCATCCCGTCGCGCCATCGTCAATCTCGCCTCCGGACCATATTTCCATCCGCTACGGCGCGCGCGGGCCCAATTCCGCGACCGCCACGGCCTGCTCCGCTTCCGCCCACGCCATTGGCGATTCTTTCAAAATCATCGAGCGCGGCGCCGCCGAAATGATGATCTGCGGCGGCACCGAAGCCACCATCACGCCCATGGGTGTCGGCGGATTCGCTTCCATGAAAGCGCTTTCCACGCGCAATGACGATCCCTCGCACGCCAGCCGGCCTTTCGACGCCGAACGCGACGGCTTTGTCGTCGGCGAAGGCGCGGGCATTTTGATTCTCGAATCGCTCGAGCACGCCCAGAAAAGAAATGCGCCGATCCTCGCCGAAATTGTCGGCTACGGAATGTCCGGCGACGCGTATCACATCACTCAGCCTGCCGAAAATGGCGACGGCGCGTTTCGCGTCATGCGCGCAGCCATCAAAGACGCCAAGATCACGCCGGACGACATCGGCTACGTGAACGCGCACGGCACTTCCACGCCGCTTGGCGACGTGATCGAAACGAGCGCGCTCAAGCGCGTCTTTGGCGATCGCGCAAAGAAAGTTCCCATCAGCTCCACCAAGTCGATGACCGGACATTTGCTCGGTGGCGCGGGTGGACTCGAAGCGGGCATCAGCGTGCTGCGCTCTGCGCGACCAGATCATACCGCCGACCATTAACTTGGAATTTCCCGATCCCGAGTGCGATCTGGACTACGTGCCCAACGTCGCGCGCAAGGTCACGCTCGAATACGCGCTCTCCAATTCGTTCGGATTCGGCGGCACCAACGCCGCACTGATTTTCAAGCGCTGGGCGGCAAATAATCGCCGCAGTCAGCAAGCGCTTAAGTTGTTGCTCAGGACAAAACATCGTGAAAATCATCGTCTGCATCAAGCAGGTTCCCGCCAAAGACGCGCCGCTTTCCATCGACGGCAACTGGATCAAGGAATCCGATATCGGTTTCGAGATGAACGAGCCGGATAGCTACGCGCTCGAAGAAGCGCTGCGCCTGAAGGAAAAACATGGCGGCGAAGTGATCGCACTTTCCATGGGTCCCGAGCGCGTCAAGCAAACCATCAAGGAAGCGCTGGCCAAGGGCGCGGACCGCGGCATTCACATCGCCGACGACAAGTTCGCGCAACTCGATCCGCTCGGCGCGGCCAGAATCCTTCGCCGAAGCTCTGCGCAAGGAAAACTCCGACCTGATTCTGACCGGCCTGCAGAGCGACGATCACGGCTTCGGTCAGACCGGCGTGCTTGTCGCCGCGCTGCTTGATCTTCCGCACGCCACCATCATCATGCAGATCGAAGTGCAGGAAGAAAAGATGCGCCTGAAGAGGGAACTGGAAGCCGGCTGGTTCCAGCACATCGAATGCCCGCTGCCCGCCGTGCTCTCCATTCAGTCCGGCATCAACAAGGTCCGCTACGCCACGCTGAAAGGCATCATGGCCGCCAAGAAAAAGGAAATCGCTACCATCACGCCGCGAATCGCTGGGCGTCACGTCGAAGCCGACGCAAAAAATCGAAAAGAATCTACGTGCCCACAAAAACCAAGAAGACCGAATTCCTGACCGGCACGCCAAACGAAGTGGCTACCAAGCTGGTCGAAAAATTGAAGTTTGACGCGCGCGTCATCTGATTATTTTTTGCCTGCTTAATGCGTCGAGCTAATGAATCGAGCCGATAGATGAAAATCCTGGTGATCACCGAACAGCGCCAAGGCAAATGGAATAACACCAGCTTCGAAACGCTGGTCGCCGCGCAACAGATCGCCGCCGACACCGGCAGCACGATCAGCGCCGCTGGTCCTCGGCAAAGGCGTCGCCAATTTCGCCGAAGACCTGGCCGCCAAAAATATCGCCGAAGTTCTGCTCGTCGAGCACGATCTGCTCGAAGCCTACACGCCCGACGGCTACTGCCTCGCTCTGTCGCAGGTCATCCAGTCCGCCAAGCCCGATCTGGTTTTGTTCCCGCACACCTATCAGGTGCGCGACTTCGCTCCCAAACTCGCCGCCATGCTCGGCAAGGGCATGATCGCCGACTGCGTCGGCTTCCGCAAAGAAGGCGACAAACTTGTTTTCGTCCGCCAGATGTTCCAGGGCAAAACCGTCGCCGACGTCACCTTTCAGGGCGCCGCGCCGTGGTTCGCTTCCTTTCAGTCCGGCGCGTTTCGCGCCGATCTGTTGACCGCCCATCCCAGCCGGCAAAGCGCCGGTCAACAAAGTGTCCGTCGAATCTGAAACCGGAACAAATTCGCACCAAGCCGCTGGAACTTTTCAAGGAAGCC
This sequence comes from uncultured Acidobacteriota bacterium, assembly GCA_963819625.1. Classification (GTDB taxonomy): domain Bacteria; phylum Acidobacteriota; class Terriglobia; order Acidiferrales; family UBA7541; genus Acidiferrum. Next base: position 41,395 of record CAWFWY010000010.1, on the reverse strand, counting down.
AAGTCCGCCGTCGATCTTACCCAAGCGCCGATCATCGTCTCCGTCGGCCGCGGCATCAAGGCGCCCGAAAATATTCCGCAAGCGGAAGCTTTGGCCAAAGCCATCGGCGGAGAAATCGCCGCTTCCCGTCCGATCTGCGACGAAGGCTGGCTGCCCGATGGAGCGCCAGATCGGCAGCTCCGGCCAGACCGTTGCGCCAAAGCTTTATCTCGCGCTCGGCATCAGCGGCGCCATTCAGCACGTCGTCGGTATGAAAGGCGCGCGCACCATCGTGGCCATCAACAAAGACCAAAACGCCCCCATCTTCGAAATCGCCGACTATGGCATCGTCGGCGACATCTTCGAAATCATGCCCGCGCTGACCGCCGCCCTCGAAAAAGCCAAAAGTTCTAATTCCCGATTCGCCTCAGTTCGTTTAGGCCCTCCAAATCAAAGTCCACGTCTGTCCTTTGCTAGAATGACTCATGACCGTTCAACGCGAGCAACTCGAAGCCGACGTCCTGATCGTCGGCGCTGGACCCGCCGGCCTCTCCTGCGCGCTGCATCTCGCCAATCTCATCAAGAAGCACAACGATCCGCCAGCGCGCCAATGCTCTACAGCTCTCCACCGAAAATATCTACGTCCTCGAAAAAGGCCGCGAAGTCGGCGCGCATCAGCTCTCCGGCGCGATCATGAATCCGAAAGCGCTCGCCGAACTTGTCCCCGACTTCGAAAAATCCGCGCCCGCTCGACACGCCGGTCACCGACGACGCAGCTCTACTTCTTCACCAAGAACTCTTCCTTGCGATTTCCGATCACGCCGCCGCCGTTCCAAAACAAAGGCAACTACGTCGTCTCTCTCAACAAGCTCGTGAAATGGCTGGGCGGCCTGGTGGAAGCCGCCGGCGTAAATCTCTTCACGCAATTCGGTGGCGCCTCCCTCATCTACGAAGACGACGGAATCGCCGGCGTCATCACCGAAGACAAGGGCATCGACAAAAACGGCAAGCCCAAAGACAACTACACGCCCGGCTACGAACTGCGCGCCAAAGTCACCGTCCTCGCCGAAGGCACGCGCGGCTCGCTCACCAAGCAACTCGTCGAAAAAAATAAGCTCGACAACATCAATCCGCAAATCTACGGCCTCGGCATCAAGGAATTGTGGGACGTCCAGCCCGGCCGCATCCAACCGGGCTTCGTCGCCCACACGCTCGGCTGGCCCGTTTCCACCGACATGTACGGCGGCGGCTGGATCTACGGCCTCTCCAACAATCGCGTCTCCATCGGCCTGGTCATCGGCCTCGAATACGCCGACCCGCAATTCGATCCGCACGAGGCTTTTCAGAAGTGGAAGACCCATCCGCTACCTCAAAAAAATTCTCGATGGCGGCAAGCTCGTTCGCTACGGCGCAAAATCCTTGCCGTACGGCGGCTGGTATTCCATGCCGCGAAATTATCTCGACGGCGGCCTGATCATCGGCGACTCCGGCAGCTTCCTCGACTCGCAGCGCCTCAAAGGCATTCACATGGCGATCAAGAGCGGCATGCTCGCCGCCGAAACCATTTTCGAAGCGCTGAAAGCCGGCGACACCTCCGCAAAAACCCTCAGCGCCTTCCCGCAAAAAGTCGAGCACAGCTACATCAAAAAAGAACTCTGGCAAGTCCGCAATTTCCATCAATCCTTCCAACACGGCCTGTTCCCCGGACTCTTCCACACCGGCCTGCAATTTATTTCCGGCGGCCGCGGACTGATCGATCCGATGCGCGGCCAGAAGGCTACCAGGCCTACAAGAAACTCAATCGCGCCGCAACGCGCCGCAACGCAGCGCAGCCTGACCCGCCGCGCTTCAAAGGTGACGGCAAACTCACCTTCGATCGTCTCACCGACGTCTACCACTCCGGCACGCGCCACGAAGAAGATCAGCCCTGCCACCTGATCGTCCGCGATCTCAACGTCTGCGCCACCAAATGCGTCGTCGAGTACGGCAATCCCTGCCAATATTTCTGTCCCGCCGCCGTCTACGAAATGGCCAAAGACACCGCCGGACAGCTCAAACTGAAAATCAACGCCGCCAATTGCGTGCACTGCAAAACCTGCGACATCGCCGATCCCTACCAGATCATCGACTGGGTCGTTCCCGAAGGCGGCGGCGGCCCCAACTACGAAGGCATGTAGCCGCCCAAAAGCTCAGCACAAAATAAAAACGCCGCCGAACTTGCCGGCGGCGTTTTTATTTACAGCTGAAGGGTCAAGTCGCGCTACGGCAACAAACCGTATACGGTGATTTCACCGACAGTCCCCACATACACTTTTCCGTTGGCCACCGTCGGTACCGTGAACTTTACCCATGCTCCCGCCCCATTGCCTGAGCCTTGCGAGCTGTTCCACAATTCCGTGCCCAGGTTGGTGGCATCGTAAGCATGTAGGATCGAAGGCGGGCTTCCTCCCGGCCGTTCCGTAGCCCATACGATACCGTTCGACGCTCCTTGGGAAGAAACCGATGGCGTGGAACCAGGAAACGAAAACGTTCCTGGTGATTGCGAAGTTTGCCCGGTCGTAAACAACCCTGTCGTGGCATTGAAAGCAAAAGCTTTGACGTGGCCATTTACTCCGGCAAGATAAAGAGTGTTCTGCCAGAACGCCGGGGTGGCAAAGATCCCGTTGCCCACGTTGAATATTTGTACCGCACCGCTGTTCGTGCTGTTGTTCCCTCCGAGGTTGTCGCGATTCAGCAGGTACAAAAACCCTTCTTTTCCTCCACCAATAACCAGATGCGGAACGGGTGCCGACGGCGCATCGATCAGAATCGTTGCTCCCCCTGCTCCAAGGTCCGTATCGTTGTTGTTCAGTGTAGCTTGATCGTTGGGAGCGAAAAAGCTGGTCATGGCGATGCCGCTGCTCGTCGACAGTTTCAAAAAGCTGTCGCCGAAATTCGACGTGCCATCGAAATCTCCGTTGCCCGTAATTACGTAAAGATTATTGCTGGAATCCGCCGCCGGCGCTCCGCCAGCCATCCAGATTCCGCCAAATCCGTTGCCCGGATCGTCGTTGTACGCTCCCGTCTGCGCCAGCGTGGTCGCGTTATAGCCCACTACCCAGCCGTAATAAGTCGGCTGGTCTCCGTGCGAAGCGTACGCGATGTACACCACCCCATTCACCAATGCCAGGCCGCAGCGCTCATTCTGCCGCAACGGATCGAACGTTTTTCCGCCCGAGCTGAACGAAACGTCCTTCGGCCCGGAAAACTTTTCCGATCCATCGATGAGACTCAGCGCGTGCAGCCGTTGATGAAAGGTCGATCCGCTCTTCGATTTGGATACCACGTAAATTGTTTTCGTCCCCGCATCGATCACCGGTGTGCCCACGATGCCGATATCTGGCGTAATATCCGATGTGCCTACGTCTCCGCTGGAAACCCACGTTTCGCCGTTGGCCATCAGGCTCTTAGACCAATACGTATGGCACGGAGAGACATCGGCGTCGAAAGCATACACAGTGTTATGTTGCGTGGCGGCGATGACCACGTTGTGCGTTCCACCCCCAATCGCCACATTCGCCACCCACAGAGGCTGCGCGTAAGCCGATGCGTCAATGCTGCACGCGAAGCGCTTGCCAAACGTCGCCGTCGTCACGTTGGTTGTGTTCAGCGCATATTCCTTGCTGTTCACCCCGGCGCGCGTCAGGTCGTTGTGATAGGTAAACACTCCGGCCAGATCGGTAATCGCCGCGCTGGCCGTTCCTGCCACCGTCGTATCGGCCGCCGCGCGCGCTCCCACCGTATGCATTCCGGCGCTCGACGGGGGCTTATACACTCCCGCCGTGCTGATCGTCCCCACCGAAGAGTTGCCTCCAGGAATCGTGTCCACTTCCCACGTCACGGAAGTGTTCGAGCTTCCCGACACCGTCGCTGTGAAAGTTTGCGCCTGACCGGTCGTCAGCCCTACCCTCTTCGGACTGACCGTCACCGTAACCGAGCCCGTCACTCCACCAGTGACGGTAATAGCGGCCGCCGCTGTCTTGCTCGTGTCTGTAACGGACTTGGCCGTCAGCGTCACAGTCGCTGGCGCCGGCACACTCGCCGGCGCTGTATAGGTAATCGCCGCTCCTGATGCGCTGGAGGTAGCCGACAGCGTCCCGCACGTCGCTCCCGAGCAACCCGTGCCCGTGAGCGTCCATGTCACTCCCTTGTTCTGAGAATCGTTCGCCACCGTTGCTGTAAAAGTGGTGGTCTGCGTCGTCTGCACCGAAGCGGTCGACTTATTCAGGGTCACCGCAATCGCCGCCGCTGTAGCAGTAATTGTCACCTGCGCCGCGGCCGTCTTGCTCGTGTCTGTAACGGACTTGGCGGTCAGCGTCACTACCGCAGGTGCCGGCACACTCGCCGGCGCTGTATAGGTAATCGCTGCTCCTGATGCACTCGACGTAGCCGACAGCGTTCCGCAAGTTGCGCCCGAGCAACCCGCGCCCGTGAGCGTCCATGTCACTCCCTTGTTCTGAGAATCGTTCGCCACCGTTGCTGTAAAAGTGGTGGTCTGCGTCGTCTGCACCGAAGCGGTCGACTTATTCAGGGTCACCGCAATCGCCGCCGCTGTAGCAGTAATTGTCACCTGCGCCGCGGCCGTCTTGCTCGTGTCTGTAGCGGACTTGGCGGTCAGCGTCACTACCGCAGGTGCCGGCACACTCGCCGGCGCTGTATAGGTAATCGCTGCTCCTGATGCACTCGACGTAGCCGACAGCGTTCCGCAAGTTGCGCCCGAGCAACCCGCGCCCGTCAACGTCCACGTCACGCCCTTGTTCTGGGAATCGTTCGCCACCGTTGCTGTAAAAGTGGTGGTCTGCGTCGTCTGCACCGAAGCGGTCGACTTATTCAGGGTCACCGCAATCGCGGCCGCTGTAGCGTTAATCGTCACTTGTGCCGACGCGCTCTTACTGGTTTGTGCCTGGGAAACCGCCGTCACCGTTACGGTCGCTGGAGAAGGCACCGTTGTGGGCGCCGTGTACATCCCATCCGCATTGATCGTGCCGTGTGTCGAGTCTCCGCCTGCCACGCCATTCACCTGCCACGTAACAGCCGTGTTAGACGTGTTCGAAACTGTTGCTGCAAATGGTTTGCTGGTGCTCACCTGAACTGAGGCGCTGGTGGGAGCCACCGTCACCGTGATGCCGGGAGGAGGTGGCGTGACATTCGACTTCACGTTCGCGCATCCCCACGTCGTTAAGCCGATAAGCAGGAATGCTGCGACCGCAGAAAAATTTGACGAAAAATTGCGGCCTTGCGCGATAAAACGAAAATTCATGTATTCAAATCCCCCGGACAAGCTTATGGCTACTTTACAAACTGTTGGTTTTGTTCCTAATCCAAGGACACGCGACACGTAATTCGAACTGCCGCTGGCAGCAGTGCAGCTGGGTGCAGGGACTTACCTCCTACAAGGATAGACGGAAAGTCCACGTGAGTAAATACTGGAAAAAACCTAGTCCTCAGGTACTCCCAGTCCACAACTTGCGTACAAACGTTCGAATGCGTTGCCCCAGCGTATCGCTATTAGGTGTAGCTGCAGGCGCTAAAGCAGGCGCCGGCTTCGTCATTGGAGCCGCTGCAGCCCCCTGTGGATTGCTCCCACGTGGTAGTCCTGGAACTGGCGTTCTTACCGCCACCAGGTCGCCCTCCACTTTCCCCTGAAAAATCAGCGTCGGCCGCACCCGCACCCGCCGAACCAGCACAATCATGCGCGGGTCCACTTCCGGCTGCACCTTGGCTTTCGCATCGAATATCAATGGCGGCACGAATACCTGGTAAATCGGTTCTTCCTTCGGCGCAGTTGGCTGGATCGCTTCCACGGTAGGCACCTTGGGCTTCACGTCCGCCTTCACATCATGACTTTTCCGCACTTCTTCGGCGGTCGCCATCTGGCTGACCTCCGGGGGCGGTGCCGTCTCCGTAAGCTGCAGCTCGCATTCACAATGTCCGCCGGATCCGGTCCGCAGCGAGTCGATTTGCCCGTTGGCCAGAAAAACGTCTCCGCCTTGCGGCACCAGGATGTTTTGCCCGGTCAATTGCTGCTCCAGTCGCAGCGCTCCGCGATTGGCCTTGATGCACATCGCTCCGGTAGCGTCGAATCCCACCACCGTATCCTGCAGCCCGCCTGCGATGGCCACCGGCTGCGCCTGAATCTGCGGCGTATACATGGTCAGCGCCGGCTCCCTCTCGATGTGCGCATGAATCGTCCCGTTATCCAGCGCAATCGTCAGTGAGTTGCCGGATTTCAGCACCGACAGGTGCGCCGGCCCGCAAATGGTGATCTGCCCGCCTTCCACCAGCTTGATCCGCGCGCTTCCGGACTTCACTCGCACGTCGCTGCCGCTGCGCAGCACCGTAATAATCTGGCCGTTGACGGTTTCCACGCTCATCGGCCCGCTCACCGCGATGGCTTCGCCCTCGATGGCTCCCACGGAATCGCTCGGTGCCGGATTATCCGGCCGCGCGGCGAACGCCGTGAGCACGCCGGCAAGCGCAGCCACCCCGGCCATCGAAAAAATAGCCAGCCGCCGCGAATTTTCTTGGTGTAATCGCAATGCCAATGCTTTGCCCCTCGACATGCTGAGATTCTTTCGCGGGAACGCTCGCGAATCTATCTCAGCCTATACTATACGACGATGCGTGAGCCCCCAGCAGAGCGAGGTGTCCCCGGTGAACCACGCAGCGATCAGGCGCCTGCGCCGCCTGCACCAGCGGAAAGCGACACAACCGTAAATCTGCATTACGACACCCGGCTTCCGCGCCTTCCCTGGTCGCGCCGCATACAAATTCCCATCATCGCCGCCGCCGTCTACGCCGTCATCAGCACCCTCGGCCCTACGTTGCGCTATGAAATACTCGGCTATCAGCACGTCGAGCGCGCCTATTCCGCGCGACGCCGTTGTATTTTTGCCTTCTGGCATCGCTGCATTATTCCCGTGGTGTGGTGGGCCAGAAATCGCGGCATCGTGGTCCTCAATACCACCGCGTTTGACGGCCAATGGACGCGCAAGGTGATCGAATGGCTGGGCTTCGGCACCGCGCAGGGAAGTTCGACGCGCGGCGGCTTGCGCGGGTTGGCCGTGATGACCCAGCGGCTGGAACAAGGCCTCGACTGCGGCTTCACCATCGACGGCCCACGTGGCCCCCGTTACATCGCCAAGCCCGGCCCAGTCATGCTCGCCCGAAAAACCGGATGCCCCATCGTCATATTTCATGTCGGCGTCGACCGCGGCAAAACCTTCGCCAATACCTGGGACCATTTCCTGCTGCCCGCACCCTTCGCCCGCGCCGTAATTCTCTTCGCTCCGCCAATTTATGTCCCCACCGGCGCCACCGCCGCAGCGATGGAATCCAAGCAGCAAGAGATGCAAAGCGCACTGGAGCGCGTCCGCGACATCGCCGAATCCTGGTTCCACCTAACCGAACCGGAACGCCAAACATATAGAACTGAATTTTTACGCTGAGATGTTGCACTTCGGGTGCCCCACGTGTCGTACTTGCACGTGGGGATTTTGGTAATGAACGAGCACGATTCATGCCGTGAGATTATTCTCACCGATTGAATTATTTCGTCGTTCTCTCCGCCAACTTCACCTGTACATCCATTTTCTTCCCGCCCCGATACAACGTCACCGGCACCACATCCCCAGGCCTCTTCCGATTCAAAATCTTGTTCACATCAAACTGATTCGTAACCGGCTGCCCATCAATCGACGTAATCACATCCCCGCCAATCGCAATCCGCCGCATCCCCGCCTGCGCCACTTGATCCCCGCCTTTTATCCCCGCCGCCGCAGCTGGACCCCCGCGTGTAACCGCCTCCACCAGCAACCCCTCCTGTACCGGCAAATCCAGCGCCTGCGACAAATATCCGCCCACCGGCAATGTGTCCACTCCCAGAAACGCGCGATGCACCCGCCCGTCCGTAATCAAATCGTTGGCAATCCCCTTGGCCGTGTTCACCGGAATCGCAAATCCAATCCCCGCAGTCGTCCCCGAAGGCGTATAAATCGCCGAGTTGATTCCGATCACTTCGCCGTGAGTATTGATCAGCGGCCCGCCGGAATTGCCGCGATTAATTGCCGCATCCGTCTGAATAGCTTCGTCGATAAACGTAGTTTCGCTGGTCTGCACCGTGCGCCCCAGTGCGCTCACCACCCCGGTCGTCAAGGTACTCTGAAATCCAAAGGGATTGCCGATGGCCAGCACTTTCTGCCCCACCTGCAAACTGCTCGAATCGCCCAGCGGCAATGTCGCCAGATTTTTCCCGTTCGGCTCGATTTTCAAAAGCGCCACGTCGTTGCGCTGGTCCGCGCCGATAAATTTCGCGGGGTAGCGCGACTGGTCGCCCAGCACCACTTCGATTGACTGCGCCTCCTGCACCACGTGAAAATTTGTCAGGATGTACCCGCGCTTGTCGATGATGAACCCCGACCCCGCGCCTTCCACCGGAACAGGGTCCATGAAGAAATCGTATTGCGTCGCCTTGGTCAGCACATTCGCAACCGCCGGCGCCGTCTGCCGGTAAATCCGCACGTTGATGGACTCGTCATCCGTCAGCGCCGCGTCCCGTTGCGTCAGGCTGGGAGACAAGCCCGCGGTCTTCGTCTCACCCAGCGGCAACGCCTGCACATTCACCGGTTGATGCCCGCCCCAGCGCCCTCCCGCCCAATACGCGCAAAAAATAATCACCACCGCCGCCAGCAATAGCCGTACCGCACTCGACGATCTCGAAACGCTCATGTTCGTTGTCCCTCTGCCGCTTCAACTAGAAACAAGCGCGGCAGCTCTCTCGAATTAGCATACATTTTCGCTGCGGCCCGCACCACGGCTCGCCCAGCATTCAATGCCACCCAATGCGCCTCAATGTATTGGACGCGCACCGTGAAGTTTAGTAGCGAGTTGCTCCACCTGCCGCTTCGTTTCCGCCATCGGCCCGGAACAATCAATCGTCTCAGTGGCCCGCCGCACCTTTTCTTCTATCGGAAGCTGCGCCGCCATCCTTCGCCGCGCTTCCTCTTCGCTGAACCCTCGCGCCACCAGCCGCTCGATCTGCTGCTCGGGTTTGCACCGCACCACCACCACTCCGTCCAGTTTCTTGTCCAGCCCGGCCTCGATGATCAACGCGGCCTCCACAAACACCGCGCTGTGCGAGCCTTCGCGCTCCAGTTCCGCCAGCCTTGCAACTATTTTTTCTTTCACGCGCGGATGCACGATGGCGTTCAGCTCTTGCAATTTGGCAGGATCGGCAAAAACAATCTTCGCCAGCGCGCGGCGATCCACTTTCTTGTCCACGCCTAAAATGGACTCGCCGAATTCCCGCACAATCTCGTCATACGCGCGGCAACCCGGCTCGATCAGCTCGTGCGCCATCGAGTCGGCATCCAGCACCGGAAAACCCAGTTTGCGCAGCATCGCGCTCACCGTGCTTTTCCCGCTGGCGATTCCGCCGGTAAGCCCCAGACGAAGCATGAGCGATTCTATCGTGCGATGGCGCTATGTGCCGGTTTCGTGGAAGACAACTTTCCTGAAGATTCCCCGCGACGCAGCCGCGCCGCTTTCACCGTGTTGCTCATCAGCATGGTGATGGTCATCGGCCCCACGCCGCCCGGCACAGGAGTAAGCGCCCCCGCAACATTGGCCGCGTCCGGATGCACGTCGCCAACCAGCGCCGAGCCCTTAGCCCGGAATTTTTCCATGCGCGCCGGTGAATTTTTAAAAAGCCGTTCCGCTTCCGCGGCATCGGTCACCCGGTTGGTTCCCACATCAATCACCGCCGCGCCGGGCTTGATCCAATCCGCACCGACGTAACCCGCCCTGCCCATCGCGGCCACCACAATGTCCGCGCGCCGCACCGTTTCCGCCAGGCCCCGCGTCTTCGAATGGCAAATCGTAACGGTAGCATTGCCGTGCATCAATAGCAGCGCCATCGGCTTGCCCACAATGTCGCTGCGCCCCAGCACCACCGCGTTCGCGCCTTCAATCGCAATATTCCCGCGCCGCAAAATTTCCATGCACCCCGCGGGAGTGCACGCCACCAGCCCTTCGCGCCCGCTCACCAGCCGCCCCAGGTTCATGGGATGAAACCCGTCCACATCTTTCGCCGGATCCACCGACTCCAGAATCAGCTTGGTATCCACCTGCGCCACCAAAGGCAGCTGGATCAAAATTCCGTCCACCGCATTGTCCCCATTCAAATCGTCCACCAGCTGCAGCATCTCCCGCGTGCTCACCGTCGCCGCAGGCGTGTGCATCCAGCTGGCAATCCCCAGCTGCTCGCAAGCAGCAATCTTGCTCTTCACATACAGCTGCGAAGCCGGATTCTCCCCCACCAAAACCGCCGCCAGCCCCGGCCGAATCCCCGCCGCCGCCAGCTCCGCAATCTCCACCTTCAATTCGCCAAAAATCTCATCGCGAATTTTCGTCCCATCCAGAACGCGTGCACTCATACCCAAAGAACTCCTCAGCCACCCAAATAAAAATCATAGCACACGCCGGATTTACGCGATTTCCTGCAAGATGGCGCCCGCCGGCGGTCCGTGATGGCGGTTCCGTCTCAGTTCAGCGATCAGGGATGTCCACTTCGGAATAGGTGCCAGGCTTTGCGGCACTGATGGCGGCAATAACGCGGCCAATATAGCGTTGCACTACCGGCCACCGCAAATTGCCTAGGACTACGATCACAATCACGCGCCCTGCGAGATTCTGTTGATACCGAATATTTTTGTCGGTTGTCAGAAACACCTCAAACGAGGTTTCTTCCGCCGCCGCGCAACAATTCGCCATTGTTGAACGTGTCCCCACCAAGGTCTTGAGTCTTTTTAATGCACTGGCCCGTGAGAAACGCCTGGGGAGGCGCCGGCGTGCCGTGGTCAAAAAGAATGAGCAATTAACGATGCGTGGGAGCTGGGAGGCTGCGTGCGGCAAATTCCAGAACCGTGGCGACCTGTTCGCGGCTCAGGTCGAACCATTCCATAATGTCCTCAATGCTCGCTCCCGCCTCGAGATTCTCAAAGACAGTTGCGACCGGCATTCGCGTGCCGCGGAAAACCCAGGTGCCGCTCACTTTTTCAGGCGCACTTTCGACTGCCGGGCATTGTGACCAGTCCAGCGCTGACATGGTTCCCTCCTTTCGCATCGTACGCCGTTTTGCGAAGTGCTAACGGCAGTGGGGTACGCCACAAAAATAAAATCCTACGCCGAATCGCAAACAAAAACCCACCCCTTTGCAGAGGTGGGTTGGAAAACCGCTCACAGAAAATCAGCTATCTAGTAAATGTCGTACTGCTCCCAATGCAAAGTAGCGTCCGACTGAATAATTATATGCTTGTGCGAAGTCTGCTCCAGCTCATCCATCAAGAGTGACTCCCGCGTCTTCAACGCCTTGGCAATTTCCGGATGCACCCGCAGCGTCAGATTCGGCCCTTCGTGCCCTGCGGTAGCCATCTTCCGCGCTTCCGCTTGTATCTCGTAGCACAGCGTCGGAATCGACTTCACCATACCCGACCCGGTGCAATACGGGCACGGCTGGCACAAAACGCGTTCCAGCGCCTGCTTGGTCCTCTTACGCGTGATGCACACCAGCCCAAACTCGTTGAACGACAGCGCTTTTGACGGCGCCTTATCCTCATCCAACGCCTGCTGCAGCGCGAACAAAACCTTGTCGCGGTTCCGCCGCTCTTCCATGTCGATGAAGTCCACCACGATGATCCCGCCCAAGTCGCGCAGCCGAATCTGCCGCACAATTTCCTTCACCGCTTCCAGGTTGGTCTTGACGATAGTGTCTTCCAGCCGCGTTGAGCCCTTGCCCACGAATTTTCCGGTGTTCACGTCAATCGCCACCAGCGCCTCAGTGTGATTGATCACGATGTACCCGCCGGACTTGAGCCACACCTTGGCGCGCAGCGCTTTGTCGAGCTCGTGCTGAATCCCGAACTCTTCAAAAATCGGCGTTTCCTTGGTGTACAGCTTCACCCGGCTCACCAGCTTGGGCTGAAACCGGCTGACGAACTCCACCACCTTGCTGAACTCTTCTTCGCTATCGATCCAGATGGCTGTGAAATCGTCGCTCACGTAATCCCGCAAAATCCGTTCCACGAGATTCAGGTCGCGATGCAAAAGCGCAGGCGCTTTGCGTTGCTCGCTGCGCTCCTTGATTTCATTCCAGGTAGTCCCCAGGAATTCGATGTCCGCGCGGATTTCTTCATCCGTCGCTCCGCCCGCCGCGGTGCGCACGATGAACCCGCCCGGATAACTCCCGCGCGCTTCACCCACCAGCCGCCGCAGCCGCGAACGATTGTCCGCGCTGGCAATTTTCCGCGACACGCCGATGTGATCGATGGTCGGCATATAAACCAGAAACCGTCCCGGCAGCGCCACGTGACTCGTAATACGCGCCCCCTTTTTGCCGAGTGGCTCCTTAGCGATCTGGATCACTACATCCTGACCGGCCTTGAGCATTTCCGAAATCAGTTGAGGCCGCCGCGAAGCGCCGGAGTGATGCCCTCCGTGCCCGCGATCATGCCGCGGTCCGCCGGGTCCGCTGGGACGCCGCTCAAACCGTGGTCCCGGGCGACTGCCGCCGTCGCTGCGTTCCGGACGTCCTCCGCTGCTGCCCGGCCGGCTATCGTGGCGCGGCCCGCGATTGTCGGGTCGCCCTCCGCGATTATCCCGTCCGCGATCGCGTCCCCCGCTGCGAAATGGCCGCTGAAAACGCTGCCGCGGATTGCCGCCCACGCGCGCAGAATCCCGTGGAAATTCCTCGCGGGGAGCCGCCCGGCCGCCCGCACTGCGCGGTGCCCGTGTCTCTCCTGGAAGCAAAATAATGTCGTCCTCCGCGATCGGCGTTACCGCCGCCGCCGAAACCATCTCGTCGGCCGACACTTCGCCGGCGTTCGCTCGTTCGGTAGGTTCCCCCCCGTGCGTGCCTTCCGCGTGGCTCCCGCCATTCTGCTCATGGTTCTGCGCATCCTGCTCATGCTCTTGCGCATCGTCATGGTGCTCGTCGTGTTCCTCATGCAGACCCAGCGCCGCATGATGCTCCGCACTCTCATGCGCAGCATCCGCTTCCGCTTCGGCCCGATTCGCCGCCCGGCCTTCTTCCACCTCCGCGGTCTCTTCCTCGGTCAGTTGCGAAACTTCCGCTGAGTGCGATTCTTCCGCCTCGGCTTCGGCAGCCTCAGTCTCCGCCTCGCTCTCCGCTTCTTCCTCGCCCTCTTCCTCAGATTCTTCCGCCTCTTCCTCTTCAAAGATGGCGCCGCCCGATCGCGCGTCCACGTGCGCTTCTTCCTGCACTTCTTCCTGCTTGGCTTCCATGATTCCCGAAGCCAAAGCCGCGATCTGATCCTCGCTCAATTCCGGATCCTGTTGAGCGCCCGATCCAGACCCGTCGGCATTTTCCGTATCCGGCAATTCCAAGGGAGACGCTTCATGACGCGGTGGATTATTTCCGTGCGCGGAAAGTGTAATGTCGTCCGCCACGCCGATATTTTCTTCCGCCGATACTGGAGCCGCTTCCGACTCTGCGCCCGCATCGGCCAGCAGCCAGCGCGGCAATCCGCCGGTGAAGCGTCGTGGCCCGCCGCCCGCGCCCGCCGGTTGCACCGGCGACCCCGGTCCCCCCGGCTGACGCGAACTTTCCGTGTTTCCGGGAGCTATCGATTCTTGTTCCACCACTGGAGCAGCCGAAGACGCCGCCGGCTTCCCGCGATATTTCGCCAGCGATTCACCCGGCAACAGGATCGGCTCTTCGCCCGCATCGAAACTCGGTCCCACAGGAGCGCTTGCGCCATGCCGCGGATTTTCCGACCGGCGATTCTCAAATCCGCGCGGTTCGAACCCGCGATTCTGTCCTCCGCGATTCTGCCCTTGCCCGCCCCGATCATTACCTCGATCGTTTCCGCGATCATTCCCACGCTCCGGCCCGCGCGATTCCCCGGACCCCTGCGGCGCGGCATATTTCGACGGCGGCAAGTTGCGCCCGCCAGGAGCGGCACCAGGACGCCCACCGCGTCGGCGTCCGCCACGGCGCCCGAATCGGCCGCCGCGTCCTCCGCCAGAATCCTGTCCGCGATCATTCCCACGATCTTGGCCGCCGCGATCGTTGCCCCGGCCAAAATTCTGCCCCGGTCGATCCGTGCCTCCTCGCGGAGAATAATTCTGCGACGATTTATAATTCGGCCCGAAATTTTGCGGTGCGGAAGCATTCGATTCCGGCTGCCGTTCGTCCGGGTCCGGCTGCGCTTCCTGCGCGCTGTGCTCGTGCACATTGCCGGGCTGCCGTTCTTCCACATCTTCGCGGAGCGCCGGCTGCGAATACGATTGCGACCCGGGAACGTCGTCCGAAACCTCAACAATGGATTCGTCGCCGCCTTCAGAACCGTCCGTCGTGGACGACGTCGTGCTAGCCTTCGCCAGCGACTCCCCCGGCAACAGCTCTACGGTGTGCGACTCCGCCTCATGTTCCGCCGAGCCATTCGCGCGCGCCGCCGGCGCAGCCGCAGCACGCGGCGTCTCGTGCGCATGGTCGTGATCGTAATCTTCCAGGTTTTCGAAGACGTCGCTGACATACAGAAACGCGTCGCCATCCAGACCGATATCCACGAATGCCGATTGCATTCCAGGTAGGACGCGAGTGACTTTGCCTTTGTAGATGCTGCCGACGAGGGCGAACTCTTTTTCTCGCTCGATGTAAATTTCTACTAACTGACCTTCTTCAAGTATCGCGACCCGCCGTTCATGGGAGGCCGCTGATATTACCAATTCTTTTGACATAAAACTCCTCGGGACGCATCGCCGCGAGCTTGTGCCCGTCGGAGGTCCGAGAAACCGGCGCCTGCCCCGGCATTACCGGGACACACGTGGCCACAACCGCTTGGAGGTGGTTTTGACGTTCGAAGGCGGAGGGGATGGCCTTGCTTTGGCCATCGCTGTAACGATGTTTCCTCAGTCTTTCGAGGCTAGTCCGTTGCGGGGAGCTTCCCAGGCAAACGGCGGACGATGCTGTCCTCACTCTTATTTCCTTAAATTTTACCGGGTACCGCGGCCAGCCAGAAACTAAATACAGCCGGGGCGGTCCACCCGTTCCAATCATTTGTAAAACTATTTTGGTTCTTGCCCGGGCGGCCTGCCGAAGCGGGCGCGTCTTGCGGGCACTGGCGGTTCGTCAGTTGACGAAGCGGCGAAGCCGTACATTCATCACCAGCCCAATCGCCAGGAAAACAAACAACGTGGCGGAACCTCCGTAGCTCATCAGCGGCAGCGGAATCCCGGTTACCGGCATAGCGCCGATCACCATACCCACGTTTACTAAAACGTGAAAACCCAGCGCCGCCGCTACGCCCATCACCAGGAACATTCCCGCGCGATCCTTCGCGCGTTGTGCGTTCTGGACCAGTCGTAACAACAACGCCATATACAGCCCAAGGGCAAGCAGCACGCCTTTGAATCCCTGTTCTTCCGCCCACGCCGACATGATGAAATCGGAATACCGCACGGGGATGTAGCCCAGTTGATTCTGACTGCCGTTGCCAAATCCTTTGCCCCAGAAACCGCCGGAACCGACGGCTATCTTGGATTGCAGCACCTGGTAACCGGAACCCTTGGCATCATCTTCCGGATGCAGGAACGAGGTTACCCGCTCCCGCTGGTACGGTTTCAACAGGTGCCGGCTGACCGGCGCGTAAAATACGCTTCCGACCGCCAATACTCCCACCAGCGTAATAACCGCCGCATGCTGCCACTGCAGTCCGGCCAGAAATGCGCCCACCACCAGCATCGGCACCAGCACTAGAGCTGTACCCAGATCAGGCTGCTTCAAAATCAATATCAGCGGCAGCCCTACTATTAATCCTGCTTTGATCAAATCCTGCAGGGAGAGCTCATCGGTGCGCACTTCCGCGAAGAAGCGTGCAACTACAATGATTATAATCAATTTTACCAGTTCTGACACCTGGAGAAATTCTCCCAGGATGGGTATCCACCTTTTCGCCCCAAACCGGGTGTGCCCCATCAGCAGCACCGCCACCAGCGCCGCTATGCCGATCAGGTATAAAATCGGCGCCTGATCCAGAATTAAGTGATAATCCAGCCGCGACAGCGCAAACATCAGCGCGAATCCAATCACCAGCCAGCGCACTTGCTTCATGTGCATTCCCGCCAACGAGCTGCCATGCGTGGCCGAATAAATCTCGATCACCCCCAGCGTGCAGATCGCCGCCAGGATGGCCAGCAGCCACCAATCGTAATCGCGTGTGCCTGGTGCGTCTTTCATCTTCCCTTACTCTTCCATCCAGAACTCATGGTTGCACCGCGCCGGACACCGGGGACGCTGCGACAGCTGCCTCCGCCGCTTCCGTCTTTGGCGCAGCCTGAGCCTGCTTCTTGCCTTCGCTCACATCAATGTGCTGATACTCCACCGTCGTCTCGGTATGCGTCGTTTTCGCCTTCTTGTCGTAATACGCTTTGATGATATCCCGCACCACCGGACCCGACGCCGTTCCCCCGTGCTGTCCGCTCTCCTGCACCAGCACCGCCACCACAATTTCCGGATTGCGTCTCGGCGCGTAACCCACAAACCACGCGTTGTCCTCGAATTTTTTCTGCTTCCCCACCCGGTCGCGCGTGGAGTAACCGATGACTTGCGCGGTGCCTGATTTTCCACTCAGCTCGATGCCTGCCAGTTTAAACGCACTGCCGGTTCCACCTTCGTTGACCACGCCGTACATGGCGTCGGTAACTTTTTGTACCGTGGGCTCGGAAATCGTAAAGCGATCTTCGCCTACGTTCTGCGCATCCTTCAGCAGATGCGGCTGCTTGAAAATGCCGCCCATGGCGATGCCGCCAATCGTGCGCGCCAGTTGCAGCGGAGTAGTCGTCACCGCCCCCTGGCCGATCGCGACAGAAATAGTTTCTCCCGCATACCACTTGCGATGGAAGACGCGCTCCGTCCATTCCGGTGAAGGCATCAGCCCCGTTTCTTCCGACGGCAGATCGATTCCCGTTTTATGCCCCAGCCCCATTTTTGTGGCGTAGTAAGCCAACCGGTCAATCCCCAGCTTCATGCCCACGTTGTAGAAAAAAATATCGCAGGATTCCATGATGGCTTTACGAAGATTTACGACACCGTGGGAGCTTTTTCCGTACACCCAGCACTTGAATTGCCGCCCATAAAAAGTCGCATACCCGGGACAAAACGCCGTGTAGCTTTCCGGCGGCACCCCGTCTTCCAGCATCGCCGTCGCCGTAATAATTTTGAACACCGACCCCGGCGCCAGTTGCGCCTGTATCGCGCGGTTCAACAACGGGTGCAGCGGATCGTCGTTCAGCCGCTTCCACTCTTCTTTCGAAACGCGCACAGAAAAATCGTTGGGGTCCGGAGTCGGCCGGCTCACCATCGCCAGCACTTCGCCGGTGCGCGGATCCAGGGCCACCACCGCTCCCGGCCGCGTTCCCAGCGATTGCTCCGCCACCTGCTGCAGGTCGTAGTCGATGGTCAGCTGAATCTGCTTGCCCGGAATGGCTTCCTGCGTGGACAGCCGGCCCACTTCCTTGCCCACGCTGTTCACGATAACGCGGCGCATCCCGTCCGTGCCCATCAACAAATCGTTGTACTGTTTTTCCAGCCCGGTCTTGCCCGCGAAATCGCCCGGCCGGAATCTGCCGTTGCTCGATTCGATCTGCTGTTCGCTGACTTCTCCCACGTATCCTTCCGCGTGAGCCATGAATCCGCCGGAAATATACCGCCGCCGCGAAATCGAAATCATCTCCAGTATGGGGATGTCCGAACGGTGCGACTCGATGAACGCGATATCCGCGTCCGAAGCCTCCGGCTTGATGATAATCGGCTGAAACTTCGGCAGGTTTCGCGTGGTGCTCAAATCGTCTTTCAAATCTTCAATCGGAATCCCCAGCCCTCCAGAGATGCCCGGAAGATTCTTGTCCACCAGCACGGGATCGTCGCGCAACAGCAGGACGCTGAAGGAAGGGCGATTGTCCACCAGCACCCGCCCATCGCGGTCCAGCATGCGCCCGCGCGGCGCGATCACCGGAATCGAGCGCACCCGGTTGCGCTCCGCCATCGACGAGTATTTATCCGCGTCGATGACTTGCAGCTTCCAGAAGCCGATCAGCAGCAGCCCGACCATCCCCACGATGACGTAGGAAGCCATGGCCAGCCGCCCTTGCGGCAATCGATTGTCGTTGCGAAACCAGTACGACACGAAGACCTCGCGCGCAAATTTTCTTCGTCAGGGCTCGGGTTGACCCGCTCCGGTAGTATCCGGGGTAAATTCGCGTCACGAAAATTTACAATTGGATTTCGATGTCCGCCGGAAGCTGCTTTGAAAAATTGCAGATGCTGCGCCGGTCCCCAAACACCGCTAACCCCTTGCTGCGTTGATGCCTTGCAGCCATTTTCAAACCTAACACCGCGATTGTTGCCTCGCAAGTCGTCCGGGAGTACAGGTTCCAGGAGTGCATTATTTTCGCGGACAAGCCGCGCGCATCCGCAGTTGCTCCCGCAGAGAGGCCACGTTAAGGTTAGCAATTCGCCGATGAACCCCGACCCACAAAAGGAAAAGCGTTCCCGCCTGGCCCTCGTGGGCATGTCCGGCAGCGGCAAGACTTTTTGGTCTAGGAAGTTAGCGGCCGCCGGCTGGACCGCCGTGTCTTGCGACGATCTCATCGAAAAACGCCTGGCCCCTCGCCTGGCCGCCGGAGGCTACTCAGGCATCAACGGCGTCGCCGCCTGGATGGGCTGGCCCGACAGCCCCACCTACGCCGAGCGCGAAGCGGAATACCTGGCCGAAGAAATCGCCGTGGTGGACGAATTTCTCAGCGTACTCGAAAAAGAAAGCGCCTCCGCGCCCATCGTCCTCGACACCACCGGCAGCGTCATCTATGCCCAGAACAGTATCCTCATGCGCCTCCGCCGCCAGATGACCGTCGTCCATCTTGCCAGCACCGAGCGCGAGCAGCAGCTCCTGGTGCAAAGATATCTGCACGATCCCAAACCGGTCTTGTGGCGCGGCACGTTTCATGTCAAGGACCACGAGTCTCCCCGCGAAACAGTGGCCCGCTGCTATCCGCAGCTCATCGCTCTGCGCAAAAAAAGTTACGAAACGCTCGCCCACTGTTCCGTTCAGGTCGCCGAGCTGCGTTCCCTGGGAGCCGCTAACGCCGATTCTTCCGATGTGGTAGAAAAATTTCAAAAAAAAATCCAAGCGCAAGCCCAGCATCAATAGTTTTCACAGCCGGAAAAAATTGAACACCAACGCCTGACATGAGATATCGCAGCACATCCCGGGAAGCGCCTCTAACCTCTCTCCGCGGCGCCGTGCTCCGCGGCCTCGCCCCCGACGGCGGCCTGTACATGCCGGTAGAAATCGCCAGGCGCACTCCCGAAGAGCTCGAAGAATTCCGCCGCCTCCCCTTCACCGAAGTGTGTTTTCGTGTGGCCCGCCCCTTCGCCGGCCCGGAAGTCCCCGAAGAAGTGATGTG
This sequence comes from uncultured Acidobacteriota bacterium, assembly GCA_963819625.1. Lineage (GTDB taxonomy): Bacteria > Acidobacteriota > Terriglobia > Acidiferrales > UBA7541 > Acidiferrum. Next base: position 21,895 of record CAWFWY010000010.1, on the reverse strand, counting down.
GCAGGTCGTCAGCGAAGCCATCAATTTCCCCGTAAAGCTCGTCTCTCTCTCGCCGGGCTTGCACATCCTCGAGCTTTTTCACGGCCCCACTCTGGCCTTCAAGGATTTTGGCGCGCGCTTCATGGCCCGCTTGATGGGCTATTTCGTCCGCGATGAAACCCGCACCCTCACCGTTCTGGTTGCCACTTCCGGCGATACCGGCAGCGCCGTAGCCCACGGTTTTCTGCGCGTCCCCGGCATCCGCGTCGTGATTCTCTATCCTTCAAAACGCATCAGCGAAGCCCAGGAAAAACAATTCACCACCCTCGGCGAAAATATCACCGCGCTGGAAGTCCAGGGCAGCTTCGACGATTGTCAGCGCATGGTGAAGCAGGCTTTCAGCGACGTCGAGCTCAACAAGCGCGCCTTCCTCACTTCCGCCAACTCCATCAACATCGGCCGCCTGCTGCCGCAAATGTTCTATCACGTGGCTGCCTACCGCCAGTTGCCGGTAGCCTCCGTGCCGCTGATCGTCTCCGTCCCCAGTGGTAATTTTGGAAATCTCACCGCCGGTCTCTTCGCCAAGCGCATTGGGTTGCCAGTAGCCAGATTTATAGCCTCCACCAACGCCAACGATGTCGTCCCCGAATATCTGCGCAGCGGAAAATTCGCGCCCCATCCGGCCGTCGCCACCCTCTCTAACGCCATGGACGTCGGCAACCCCAACAATTTTCCGCGCCTGCTCGATCTTTGCCGCAACCGCCTCGACCTGGTTCAAAAAGAAATCTGGGGCCACGGCGCCACCGACGTCGAAACCCTCGCGGCCATGAAAATGGTCTACGAAAAATTCAATTACATCGCCGACCCCCACACCGCCGTCGGCATCCTCGGCTGGGAAGCCTATCGCAAAGCCCATTCCGAGCCCGCTCAGGGCTTGGTCCTCGCCACCGCTCATCCCGCCAAGTTCGCCGAAGTCGTCCAGCGCGCCATCGGCGTCGCCCCCAGCCTCCCCGCCAGGCTCGCCTCCTACCTCAAGCGCGACAAGCTCTCCATCCCCATGCCCAACACCTACGACAACTTCAAACAATTCCTCCTTGCTCATTAATTTTCAATATCACGTCACATTCTCCAGCCCATCGTCCGGCGAATTGAACAGCTCGTACTCGCCCCGGCCCACACGCGCATACGATTCCGGTAGGTATTTCAGTTTAGAAAAACTCGTCGAAAATCCCATGAACATCGGCCACCTGTTTCGCGAACTCACCTCGCCCAGCACAAAATCGTCCCAGTGAAAATCGAGGTGCGCCTGTCCATACCGGTCCACGATGAGCGCCGTAGCGGTCTGCTCCCCGGCTCTCTCCCCATGCCTCATAACCGACCGTCCCTTCGAACGTTTAGACCTGTTTTAAATCGATGCCGCCGCTTCGCCTGAAAACCGCGGCCAGATTTGCATCGTCTTTGATAACCGGGAACGGGGGGCCCGCCTCGCTGTGAGGCGTGACTAATCGAAGGGGGTATTCCGTCAACCGCGGCACTGATCGCGGCTCACTACAAATAAGTCTCAGGACTTACGCAAACGGTCCAGCAGCATAAACAGGAAAACCGCAACCACCGCATTCACCAGCGCGGCAATCGCCAGGTGCATCGTGAACCACGTGCTCGACTGCGCCAGCAAAATCCGCCGCGTCAGCAGCACAATCCCCTGGTGCAATCCAAAAAATATGATCGTCAGCGCAAACCGCGCCGCGGGATGCTCGGTATCCAGCCGCGCCCCGATCGAGGACGCCAGATATCCAATAAACGTTTTCGCGATGCCGTACAACCCCAGCGGCACCGTCGGCCCGCTCAAGCTGTCCTGCAGCAACCCAATCATCATCCCCAGCAAAAGTCCCGTCGACGGATTGCGCCGGCTCAACCCGAAATAAATGGTGATCAGCAGCGGCATATCGCACATCGACGCTTTTTCGAAATAAACCGGCACGAAAGCCTGGAACATCAGTGCCAGAATCGTCGCGCCGACAATCGCGCCGCCGCGAAACTTGTGCACCTCAATGTGCGATTCCATGTTGCGGATATCGAAAGTGTCGCTCATTGCGGTTTCACCGCCGCAGTTCTGGGATCCGCAGCCGCTGGTATTGGAGTCGCGGACTTCCCGGCCGCCGGCGCCGCGCCTTTATTTTCCCCGCTCGAAGATTTCACCGGCTCCGTCGGCGTCTGTTTCAGTTCCAGCGGCCGCAAGCTCAACAGCACAATCACTTCTTCCAGTCGCGCCAGATTCGCCGAAGGCCGCACCCGGATCGTCTTGAACGGCGTTCCCGCCTTGATTTCCACGATCGTCCCAATCGGTAAATCCCGCGGAAAAATCTGGTCCATGCCGCTGGTCACCACCCGCTCTCCCAGGTTCACCACGTCGTCGTTGGCCACGTACTTCATCACCAGCAGCGGCTCGCCCGCGCCGCCCACCGGGCTCTGGATCCGCGAATTCCCCAGCATCGCGCCCACGCCGCTGTCTTTGTCGGTCAGCAGCAGCACCTCGCTGGCGTCGTCGTAAACCTCTACGACTTTTCCCACCACGCCGTCCGGCGTGATTACTCCCATATTTTTCCTGATTCCATCCTTCGACCCGCGGTCCAGCACAATTCCTTCACTCGCGGTCCCCGCGCTGGTGGCGATCACCCGCGCGCTCAACAACGGCACGTTTTCATGCGATTTGCGAAAGTTCAGCAGCACCGCCAGCCGGTCCGCTTCCGCGGCCTTGCTTTGCAGTTGATCTACCTTCATTTTCAGCTCGTCGTTCTCGCGGCGCAGCTGCTCATTGTCCCGGGAAGTATTCTGCAACGCGAAATAGTGCCGCCACGTATCCCGGAGGCTCCCGATGCCATGCGACCCCGCCCGCTCAAACGGCGAAAACGCTCCCACCGTCCACACCCGTATCAACCGCCCTTCCGCATCGCGCTTGATCTGCAAAGCCAGCAGCAGAATTTGCAGCACCACCACGCCGGCAAGCAGGAAGACGGATTTATGACGAGAGGCGACCATTTGTTTTAAAGGTGAATGTGAGAGTTCTTAGTCGATGCAAACCTGGCGCAGCAGCCGGAAATCGCTCAACATTTTTCCGGTGCCGAGCACCACCGAAGCCAGCGGATCGTCCGCGATCGAAACCGGCAAGCCGGTTTCTTCGCGTATGCGCTTGTCGAGATTTTTCAGCAGCGCGCCGCCGCCGGTCAGCACGATGCCGCGGTCGCTGATGTCGGCGGAAAGTTCGGGCGGCGTGCGCTCCAGCGCCACGCGCACCGCGTTCAAAATCGTGGCCACGCATTCGGCCAGCGATTCGCGGATTTCGCTGTCGTCAATCGTGACCGTTCGCGGCACGCCTTCAATCAGGTTGCGCCCCTTCACTTCCATGGTCAGCGGCTTTTCCAGCGGATACGCCGAGCCGATTTCCATCTTGATCTGTTCCGCGGTGCGCTCGCCGACCAGCAGGTTGTATTTGCGCTTCAGGTATTGCATCACGGCTTCGTCCATCTCGTTGCCGGCCACGCGCACCGATCGCGAATAGACGATGCCGCTCATGGAAATGACCGCGATGTCCGTCGTGCCGCCGCCGATGTCCACCACCATGTTTCCGGAAGGCTCTTCAATCGGCAGGCCCGCGCCGATCGCCGCGGCCATGGCCTGCTCCACCAGATAAACTTCGCTGGCGCGCGCGCGATATGCGGAGTCCTGCACGGCGCGTTTTTCCACCGGAGTAATTTCGCTCGGCACGCCGATGACGATGCGCGGATGCACCAGCACGCGCCGGTTGTGCGCTTTCTGAATGAAATAGGTCAGCATCTTTTCGGTGACTTTGAAATCCGCGATCACGCCGTCTTTCATCGGCTTGATGGCCACCACGTTGCCCGGAGTGCGGCCGAGCATTTCCTTGGCTTCCCGGCCCACGGCCACGACTTCTCCGGTGGACTTGTTGATCGCCACGATGGAAGGCTCGTTCACCACGATGCCTTTGCCGGCTGCAAAGACCAGCGTGTTCGCCGTGCCCAGATCGATGGCCAGGTCGGAGGAAAATAAACTGAAGACCGACCGTAAGTTGTAACCGTTCTTATTCATTCCCCCGTCTCCCTCGAAAAGTCCAACGTCTCACTGAAAAAATCCGGCGCGCAAAAACCCGCAATTCCATTCTCCACGCTGCCAGACACAACGCAAAATGTCAGGATGAGCCAGTTTCTTTGTGCTGCGATACGGCTCGTCTAAACTGCGTGCTGCACTGCGCCGTACTCTTCAAAACGCGCTCACCGAGGGCCAAATTACTTGGGCACCACAATGGAAACTTGCTGCTTGGCCGTCCCTCCGCGCCGGTTCGAACCAATAATCGAAATGGTGTGCTGCCCGGCTCCAGCGGCTCGGTGAAATGACGGAAAGTCCCGTCCGACGCAATATTCGGCACCGATTGCCCGTTCACGATCAGCGCCGCGCCCGGTTCCGTGCGCCCGACGATCTCCGCCACTCGTCCGTGCAGTTGCGTGCCGTCGATCTCCAGCAGCATGTCCTGCGATTTGCCCTGCGCCACCAGCGTGAACTGAAAATTCTCGCTGACTTCGCTGGACTTTCCTTTTTGGCGTTCTGGGCGGTCACGTTCCAGAAATATTCCCCCGGATCCAGCCCGACGATATCCGCCGACGTCCCCGGAACCTTGGCCTGTTTCGCAATCGCCCGAAACGGATGTGGTGGTGCTCACGCGCAGCGTGTACGACACCGCGTCCGGCACCGCCTTCCACTCGAAATGTACCGGCGTGATCTTTGGTTTCTCATTAATGATCGGTGCCAGGTTCAAAGGCTCAACCAATGAGGGCGGCGCCAGCACATTCGACGTCTCGAAACTGGTCCACCCGTCGGGAAGCTGGCTCTCTCCCATTGCGTCAACTCAATCTTCTGCCCAGCTCGCTCCACTTCCGCGGACCCGGTCGAAACCGTAATTTCGTGATTGTTGCCCTTCGGATCGTTTTTGACCGATGCGCGGCTGTTCTCATGCAGCTGCGCGGTCGCGTCTTCCACATTCACCGCCGCCTTCGAACCGGGCGAGCTCCAATTCGGCGTGGCCAGGTCCACCGATCCTGTGCTGATGCGCACCGCTACGCTGGTGGGTTTATTGCTGGCCATGGAATTTTCTTCCACGGTCACCAGCGTGTCGGACTTCACCGTATACGTCGTGCCGTCCGCAAACGTAATCCGCGCCGCGCTGTCCGCCCCGGTCTGCACAAAATCGCCTTTATCCAGCAGCGTCTTGAAGTCCGCCGTCACCCACTGCACCGAATTCACTTTCTTGATCTGTACCTTGCCGTCCAGATTCACGAACTTGGCCTGCATCTGGGAAAGCGATAGGTTCTCGTTATCCGGCGCGGAAATCGCGTTGCTCACCTTGTGATACACCGTCGAATACAGATCCGGCGAAATCAGGTACACCACGCCGAACACCAGTCCGGCGACGATCAGGATGTACAGCATCACCGTCTTGTACGTCACCGCGTGCCAATACACCTGTACCCGCGGTGCCTTGGGTGGCGCCGTCGTGTGCTTCGGCTCGATGGGTGCTTGTACGGGCACGAGTTAGGGTGCTGATTGCTCCAATTTTGAAATCTAGCACAGCGATTTGTACCCCGTTCGACGCGCCTTCCGCGTCGTAGTCAAACTGCAAATAGCGAATGCGCACATCGTCCGTCGGGGCCGAATACGCTCGCCATTTTTGAACCGATATTAACCCGTGTATTTCCACCGGCTGCGTGCCCCCGAGCCACCTGTGCGTGATTGTCATTGAGAGTGGGGCTTGCTATCCCCTATAATTTGACGTTCGTTTGGCGACGGGAGACACTGACTGGATGGCTGGTCCAAAAGATAATCGAAAACTCGGGTACCGCATATTTCTAGGAGTGTCGTTGCAGTCCTCGGCGGGAGCATGCTGCTCTATCTCGTGCCGCAGACGCCCGGCACCGGCGAAGCCGCACCGACACGGTCGCCAAGGTCGGCAGACCAAACCGTCACCCTCGGTGAGGTTCGTCAGCAACTGGCGCAGATCGAACAGCGCAACCAGGTGCCCAAGCCGCTCGAGTCGCTGTACGCGCGGCAAATCCTGAATCAGCTGGTCTTTCAGAAAGAAATCGAATTCGAAGCCAAGCGGCTGGGCGTCACCGTGTCGGACCAGGAGCGCGCCGACCGCATCAAGCAATATCTGCCGACCGCGTTTACCGGCGGCAACTTTGTCGGCATGGACCGCTATGCGTCCGAAGTGCAGGCGCGCTTCCAGCTGACTGTCCCGGTTTTTGAGGAACTAATCCGCCAGGGCCTGCTGCGAGGAGAAATTTCGCAAGCCGCGTTACCGACGGCATCAGCGTCGGTCCCGGCGGAATTGCAGGATGAATTTCGCTACAAGAACGAAAAGATCAAACTCGACTACGTGCTGATCAAGCCCGAAGACCTGGCCGCCAAGCTGAATTCCGAGCGACGCCGAAATCAAAGCCGAGTACGAGAAGAATAAAGCCAAGTATCAGGTGCCTGAAAAGCGCGTGGTGCGCTACGGCTTGCTGGACACCACCCAGATGCGCCGCGACGTTCAGATTTCCGACGACCAATTGAAAGCGCAGTATCAGGCCAACATCCAGCAATATCAAGTGCCCAACCGCGTGCACGTCGAACACATTCTGTTCATGACGGTGGGCAAGACCGACGCGGAAGTTGACGAAATCAAGAAGACCGCTGAAGACGTGCTCGAACCAGGCCAAAAAGAAAGGCGCAAACTTCGAAGACCTGGCGAAGAAGTATTCCGAAGATCCCGGCACGAAGGAAAAGGGCGGCGATCTCGGCTGGCTGACCCAGGGTCAGACGGTCCCGGAATTTGAAAAAACGGCATTCGGCCTGGACAAGGGGCGGATTTCGGACCTGGTTCGCACGCAATACGGCTTTCACATCATCAAGGTGCTCGACAAGGAAACCGCGCACACCAAGACCTTTGATGAAGTGAAGGACTCCATACGCGCGCCCGATGATGCTGCAGGAGGCCGACAAGCAAGCCAGCGACACCGCCGACCAGCTCGCGAAGGCCATTCGTCAGAGCGAACAAGGTTTCACTCGACGACTCTGGCCAAGCAATATCACCTGACGGTATCGGAAACGCGGCCGGTCAGCGTCGCGGATCCGGTGCTGGAGCTGGGCAATTCCAAGGAAGTGAAAGACGCCATCTTCCGCCTGCGGCCAGACGAACTGAGCCTGCCGCTGCGCACCGACCGCGGCTACGTGGTTTTGGCCGTGAAGCAGATTCTGCCCGCGCACCAGGGCTCTCTCGACGAAGTCCGTGCCCAGGTGATCGACGACCTGAAGCAGCAACAATCCGCCACGCTCGCCAAAGCCAAAGCCGACGACTTGGCCAAGCGCGTCAAAGCCGGCGAAAAGTTCGACGCCGCAGCCAAAGCCCTGGGACTCGACCCCAAAACCAGCGAATCCATCTCACGAAATGACTCCATCGCCGGAGCCGCCAGCGGAAAACAGTTGGCTGGCGCGTTCCAGATGAAGCCCGGCGACGTTGGCACGCCGCTCAGCCTCGGCGCCAACTGGATGGTTTACCGCGTAGACGCCAAAGACGAGCCAAATCCCGCCGACTTCGACAAGCAGAAAAAGACCCTCACCGAGCAACTGCTGCAAACCAAGCGCACCGTCGCCTTTGAAGCCTTCAAGACCGCCCTGGAAACCAGGCTGAAACAGGAAGGCAAAGTAAAACTCATGCCCGACAAGCTCGCCGGTTTCGGCAGCTTAACCTAATTAAGTAGTTGAATATAAAAGACTTATATATAGTAGCCGGATTCTCTCAGTCCTCTTGCCTTTCTATCCGCGCCTCGCTACCCTAGTTACGTCCCCAATGACAGCTTTCCTTGTAATTCCGCATGTCGCTGCATTCCCAGGCGCTGCGGCTTTTTGCAGGACGTTTCAGCTTGGCTCGTTGCGTTCAGAGGCTCAGTGAAAACCAAACTTGCCGCTCGCGCCGGTTCGGTACGTAACACCTACCGTTGCAGCATGGAGAGAAATCAATCCGGAAAGTACTGCGTCCGCGTCCAGGTGCGCTATCCGCGGCATGCCTGGACCCTGGAGGTTTTTTTCCTGGCTTCTTCTTTCAACCGCTCCATGACCAAGCTCGAAGAGGCCCTCGATTTTCTCCAGCGCAATGAAGAAAAACTGTGGTTCTGGGGCGTTGACCGCGCCGAAGATATGGGCTTTTCCGCCGAATTCCTCCGCGAAGCCGGCCTTACCCTTGATCGCCGCGGCGAATTTCCCCGCAAAGTCACCAATCTTTCCGTCGAGCCCGAATCCGAAGTTCCAGCCTTCGCCCTGGGCCCCATGCGCCGCGGCCTTGCCGAATCCGTCGAGCAGCCCCGCGTCCTAGCCGCCGGCGACTAACCCAAAAAGTAACCTTCGCCCCAGGCACCGGGTCACACCTTGAGCTCGGCCAACACGCAAAATCCTCGAACAACCGTCAGCAATCAAGCACCGGGTGCCCCACACGCCGATTTTGCGTGTGGGGATTTTGCACCTGTACGAGCAACCGGCCCGTAGTTTCACCCTTGATCTCGGCACCCACTTACCCCAACCCGCTCCCTTTTCCATATTGACTTCGTTCCCCGCCTCGCCCATCATTCGCCGGGTTACATGCGCGAACCGCGCGCGAGTGAGGAAAGTAAAATGAAAAAAAATCTCCATCTAATGATTTTGGTATTACTGGTCGGAGCGATCGCGATTCCCGCGCACGCCACAAATCAATCCTCCGATCAATCCACCGATCAGACCCAGACCGATTCCACCACCAAGAAAAAGACCAAAAAGAAAAAGCCCGCGGCGGACTCCACAGATTCCACCGCAACTCCCAAAACAACAGATAAATCCACAACTTCAAAAAAGACCACCACAAAAAAGAAGACCGACTCCGCGACCGCGGACACCGGCACGGCCGCCAAGTCTTCCACCACTGCGAGTAAATCGAAGAAAAAGCCTGCCGAGGCCGCAGACGCCGGCAGCACAGCCTCAACCACAAAAACAACGAAGAAAAAGAGCGCCAAGTCGGGGTCCACGGACAGCGCCACGCCGCCCGCCGATTCCGCCACTGCCGAAAAGAAAACCACCAGGAGCAGAACGAAAAAGAGCACAACTCCCGACTCCACCGCTGCCGCCGCGACCCCCACCGCCGATTCCGCCGCAACGGAAAAGAAGACCACTGCAGCGAGCAAGCGCAAAACCAAGTCCGAAAAGGCCAAGGAATCCAGCGCCGCCTCAACTCCCGCTGCGGAAGCTCCGGCGAAAAACCCGACTGCCGCGGCCAATTCCGGCAACACCACCAGCGCCCGCACCCCGCCCAGCTCCAAAACGCAGGAAGCTCCGCCGCCCAACAGCAGCGGCATGGTCTGGGTCAATACTGATTCCGGCGTCTACCACAAGTCCGGAAGCCGCTGGTACGGCAAGACCAAACAGGGCAAATACATGACCGAGGCCGACGCCCAGAAGGCCGGCTATCGCGCTTCGGAAAGAAATTAGCGACCATCTTCGTTCAGCAGTGTTCTTGCAAGTGTTCTTGTAAATGATGAAGAAAAATCAGAAGGAGAGAAAATCAATGACGAAAAATATGCTTCGATTGCTGGTAGTTTCCGTAGTTCTGTTTTGCGGCATGAACCTTGTAATTTCCCAACAAAATGTCAGCGCGGCGCCAACTACTTCACTCGCAGCCGCACTCCCGGCCGCCGCACCCGCCGCGGTTCCCGCCGATGACCTGATCGACCTGAACTCCGCCACCGAGGAGCAACTAAAAACCCTCCCCGGCATCGGCGACGCCTACGCCAAGAAAATCATCGCCGGCCGCCCCTACGCCAAGAAAACCGACTTGACCCGCAAGAAAATTATCCCCCTGGCCACCTACAAGAAGATCGAAGCCAAGGTCATCGCTAAGCAGCACTAGATTCCGCGTGTCATTCCTCACCCGCGATTTCTGCGGGTGAGGAATCTTTTCGCTCCTCGCGTAAGCCTTGGTCGTACATCTCGAGATCTCGGCAATACCAGAACCGATCGTTTCGAACGCGTCATTCCGAAGCCCGCCGCCTTTTGGCGGATGAGGAATCTGCTTTTTATTTGTAGTTATGTTTGTGTTATAATCACTAACAGGTAAACTTGCGGTTAAATTTTTACCAATAAAAACCAAGCAAAAAAGTTCCCTATGCGCAGTTGAACGCTCAACTAAGCAAAACTCCCGGTACCACCGTCATAAACTCAACAAAATCACCGTTTCCCAAAATGAAACCAGCTACTTGTCGCGCAGGATCACTTCACCGTGTCCGACCATCTGGTCGTTCAACCACAGCCGGTACTTGTACGTCGCCGCCTTAATCCCCGGCCGCGCCGGCCCGCTCAGCAGCCGCATCCCCGCGGGCGCCTGAAACACGTTGGAGGAAAACGGACAGCGATTGACATCGAATTCCACGCGCAAATTTCCCGCGTCGGAAATCCAGGAAACTTGATCCCCGTCATCGAGCACCACGGTTTGGGGTATCAATCCCACAAGTACCGGCCGTTCAGCCATTGTTTCGTTAGTCCTCTGATCTGTAGCGATGTGTAGAATCGAGCGCCATTGATTCTCATCCAAAGCGCACACGTTCGAGGAACGATAGCACATTCAAGCCGCAGATTTTTTCCCACGCACCGGCGCGGCTAACAAAAGCGTGAAATTCGCGCTGCAAATGCACAGCTGTTCCGGAGTACCCTTGACCGCCTCGTTGGCGCCCCGTACACTGAATGTGCAGAGTCTCTTCAACACTCGAAATTTTCCGCATCGTTGGCATTGTCTGCATCGTTGCCCTGAAACGACTCTGCGCTCGCAGAACATGCTTGGAAGCGCCCTATCTGGATAAGGACGCGGAAGGAAACACCCTTAATGGCTACAGCTTCACGCGCGTGGTCCATACCACTGCCGAACGGCTCTCGTATCTCGGTGCTGATGTCCTTGCCGTTTGCCCTGGTGCACCTCGCTTCGCTGCTGATATTTTTCATACCTTTCCACTGGTATTACCTGGTGTCTTGCCTCGGACTTCTGGCCGTGCGCATGTTTTTCGTTACCGCCGGATATCACCGCTATTTTTCGCATCGCGCATTCAAGACCAGCCGCATGTTTCAATTTGTCATCGCCTTCATGGCCATGACCTCGGCGCAGAAGGGCGTGCTGTGGTGGGCCGCTCATCACCGCCATCATCATCGCCACTCCGATCAGGAGCTGGACCTGCACTCCCCGACCTTGTTTGGATTTTTCTGGTCCCACGTGGGCTGGATCATGTCGGACAAATACAACGACACGCGCCTGAACTACATCGGCGATTTTGCCAAATACCCCGAGCTGCGCTGGCTAAACAAATACCACATGGTTCCGCCGGTGGCTCTGGGAGCGGTGATCTGGTTGATCGGCGGTTGGCCGCTGTTTATCTGGGGATTCTGCCTGAGCACCGTGCTGCTATGGCACGATACGTTTACTATCAATTCGCTGTCGCATTTGTTCGGCACGCGCCGTTATGAAACGACGGACACCAGCAAGAACAACTGGTTCCTGGCGCTGCTCACGCTTGGCGAAGGCTGGCACAATAATCATCACCACTTCATGGCTTCTGCCCGGCAGGGTTTTTTCTGGTGGGAAGTGGACATCACTTACTACACCCTGAAAGTGCTGTCGTGGTTAGGCATCGTGTGGGATTTGCGCAAAGTGCCGGTCCATTTGTTGAGCGAAGAAAAACTGGCCGCCTAAGTCGCTTTTCGCAATTCGCTGCAAAAGTTCGCAGGACTGGCGTTCGTGCCGGTCCCTTTTTTTTGCGGCCGCGCAATTGATTCAGCGCGCACATGTCCAGATCATTTGAGCCAGCCAATTTGACGGTTGCGCCTGGCCCGCGAGATGGGCGAAAATCTACTCCCGCCGCGCTTTTCTCTCCTTGAAAGGCGCAAGCGGAAGTCCCCCGTGTACGTCGCTATTTAGAAGGGCAAGCCATGACGCAACAAGTTGGTGAATTAAGTCCACCGGTCCGGTTGATGCTTACGCCCGGCCCGTCCTCCATCGACCCGCGCGTTTACCGCGCCTTGGCCGCGCCCCTGGTCGGCCACCTCGATCCATGGTTTAAAACCTGCATGGACGAGACGCAAATCCTGCTGCGCCAGATTTTTCAAACCGAAAACAGGTTGACGATGCCGCTGTCGGCATCGGGTTCCGGCGGAATCGAAGCCTCGGTACTCAACACGCTGGAAGACGGCGACGAAGCCATCGTGGCGGTGAACGGCCTTTTTTCCGACCGCATGTACGAGATCGCTCAGCGCACCAGCGCGAAGATTACGAAAGTGGAAGCCCCTTATGGTAAAACGGTCGACCCCGAAGATGTGCGCCGCGCCGGCCAGGGCAAGAAAATTAAAATTATCGGCCTGGCGCAGGGTGAAACTTCTTCCGGCGTGCTCACCCAGCTGGCCGACTTCCGAAAAGTTGCCGACGAGCTTGGCGCGCTGCTGATTGTGGATGCAGTAGCTTCGCTGGCGGCCGTGCCCCTGAACGTGGAGCGCGAGCGCGTGGATATCTGCTTCAGCGGAACGCAGAAAGCCATCAGCGCCCCGCCGGGCATGTCGCCGATTACCGTGAGCCCGCGGGCGGAAGAAGTGTTCCGCACCCGCAAAACGAAAGTGCAAAGCTGGTATTTCGATTTGACCACCGCGATGAATTACTGGGGCAAAGAGCGGCTCTATCATCACACCCCGCCAATCAGCCTGATTTATGCGCTGCGCGAAGCCATGCGCATCGTGATGGAAGAAGGCCTGGAAACGCGCTGGGCCAGGCACCGCACCAATCAACTGGCATTGATTGCGGGACTGGAAGCCATGGGGCTGGTGTTGCTGGTAAAAAATCCGGCGGAGCGTTTGCCGACGGTAACCGCAGTGATGATTCCAAAAGGAATCGACGACGGCCGGGTGCGTGCGCAATTGCTCGACGAATTCAACATCGAAATCGCCGGCGGCCTCGGTCCATTGAAAGGCAAAATCTGGCGCGTGGGCTTGATGGGATATTGCAGCCAGAAGCCCAACGTGCTGCTGTTCCTTGCGGCGCTGGAGAAAATATTGGCGGAGCTGGGATTCCATGCTCCGGCGGGCGCGGGCGTGGCGGCCGCGATTCGCAATTACACTCAGGTGGAGACTGCCTCGGCGGCATCCCGCTAGCTCTATCGTGAAAAACTGCGTACCCTGTTCTTGAACAACTCGTGCATGCCCAATCACCATCTTCGGGGGAACGCGTGACCACACGTCCAGTATTAGCCAACACCGGCGCGATGAAAGAATTCGTGGGCGCCTTTGCAGTCACCTCCCAATTAACCGGCCACGTTTACCAGTGCCGCTTTTCTTATTTGTGGAACGGCATTGCCACCCGCCACAGCGACACCATCGACACGAAATTTTTCGTCGACGGCGACGTCGTCACCGTGGGACTGGCGCACCACGCCTTCGTGGAGTTTCGCGAGCGGCACAAGCGGGATTTGACGGATCGCGAGGCCAGTTTCGTGGCCGCCGACTATTTGCGAGAAAGACTGGAAGAGGAAGACGTCCGCCCGCTGTACGATGTGACCCGTGAAGACGTCACCCGAGTGATCGAACAGGTCGGCATCAAGTAATTCCCGCGCAGATACGACAGAGATGCGGCAGAATAGACCGCAGATGAAGCCTTTTTCTTCCACCACAACTGTCACCACCACCAGCGACCGCTTGACCACCGTGCTTTCCTACGGCGCGCTGCTGCTGCTCGGCTACGTGGTGTTTCTAATTTTCGAGCCTTTCCTGGTGCCGCTGACGTGGTCGGCGGTGCTGGCGATTTTTTTCTATCCGGTACACGAGCGCCTGGCCAAGCGTATACGTCCGTCGTGGGCGGCGCTATTGAGCACCCTGGGGGTAACGCTGCTGCTGATCGCGCCCACGCTGGTGGTGCTGTCCTACACCGCCAAGCAAGCCATCGACGCCACGGCCCGATTGCAGACAGTGCTGATGAATCCTGAAGCGCACTTGCCGGCCCAGGTGATCGCGCGAGTGCGCGCGGAATTGCCCGAGGCCTGGCAATCGACAGATTTTTCCGAGCCGCTGCGGCAGGGCGCCGAAAAGATCGCCACGTTTCTGGCCGGAAAATTCGGTGCGCTGCTAAAAAATCTGGTCAGCTTCTTTGTCGCGTTGTTCATCCTGGTGTTCGCGCTGTTTTTCATGTTTCGCGACGGCGAGGACGTGGTGCGCGGCATCAAACATTTATTCCCATTCGACCGCTCCATCCAGGAAGAAATGCTCCTCGAATCGAAAGAGCTGGTCTTCGCCAGCGTGGCGGTAGGCCTGCTGGTGGCGGGAATTCAGGGCACGCTGGGCGGCTTAGCGTTTGCGATTGCCGGAATTCACTCCCCGATTTTCTGGGGAGTAGTGCTGGCGTTTTTCTCGCTAGTCCCGGTGGTGGGTTCGGCGCTGATCTGGGTGCCCACCGCTTTGTGGCTGGGGTTCAGCGGCCACTGGGGCAAGGCCATTGTGATCGTGGCCGGTTGCGGCGCGTTGGCGGGCACCGTGGACAACATCATCAGGCCGCTGCTGCTGCGCAATCGCACGCAATTGAATCCGCTGCTGCTTTTCATCGGCGTGCTGGGAGGGCTGTCGGTGTTTGGCTTGCTGGGGCTGGTGGTTGGACCGGCCATCGTGGCCGCGGCGATGGGCGTGTTTCGCGTGCACATGCTGCATCGCGAAGATGTGGCGGCGGCGCGTTTGTCTCCCGACGCAGGAATCTGATGATCGAGTTGATGACGCGCGCACGCCACAGAAAAGGCCGGGACGTAACCTGATGCTCAACGGCGCGTCCAAAATAGGATGCGCGTGCCTTGCCGTATGCTAGAGTACCCCGCTCGATGACTTCCAGGAACATCAACGCCGCACCGGCGCACCCAGAGTTGCCGCCCGCAAAATTGCGGTGGCGCTGCGAACTGTCGCGCATTCCGTTTGAAACCACGGCGCAGGCCGAACTGCGCGAAGGTTTCATCGGGCAGGACCGCGCGTTGCGGGCCTTGAAGATGGGCGTGGAGCTTTCCGCGCCGGGCTACAACGTTTTCGTTTGCGGGCTGGCGGGAACCAGCCGCGGCGGCACCATCGCCAGCATGATTGAGAAATTACATCCGCGCACGAAGCAATCGCTGGACCGCTGCTACGTGAACAATTTCAAGATCGCGGACCGCCCGCGGCTGCTGTCATTGGCGCGCGGGCAAGCCAACGGCTTCAAGAAAGACATGCAGGCGGGAATTGATTTCCTGCGGCGGCGCATTCCTCAAGTTTTTGAAGGCGAGCCCTTTCAGCGGCAAAAAGGAAGAATTGTTGAGCGCTTCACCGTGCGCGAAAAAGAGTTGATGGACGATTTCACGCGGCGCATCGCCCGCGAGCAGTTCGCGCTGGGGCATATGCAGGTCGGCGCGGTGGCGCTGCCGGAAATTTTCCCGGTGCTGGAAGGGCAGATGGTGCCCATCGAAGACATTTCCAAGATGGTGCACGAAGGAAAACTGGAAGCGCCGGTCGCGGAGGCCATCGAGAGAAAGTACGAGCAATTCCGCCAGGAATTCACGGTGGTGTACCGCAAGACGCTGACGCTGTCGCGCGAATTGGCCAGCGAACTCAGCTACCTGGAGCAGGAAGCAGCTTCCGTGCTGGTGGATGGAGCGATCGAAGAGCTGAAAGAAAAATATCCGGGCACCGGCGTGGCGGAGTATCTGGAAGAGGTGCGTCATCACCTGCTCGATAACCTGGGGCCCTTCAAAGAGCGCGAAGGAGAAAGCGAATCGGAAGGCGGCGGCGAGCCGCCGGACGGTTTGCCCAAGCTGCCGGGCTTGCCGGAGCGCGATCCATTTCGCGTTTACGGCGTGAACGTGATTCTTGCGCATGGCGAAGAAGACCTCTCGCCGGTAATTTTTGAAACCACGCCGACCTACGCCAATCTTTTCGGCACCATTCAACGCGCCTATGACACGCGGGGCGGGTGGACCAGCGACTTCATGGATTTGCGCGGCGGTTCGCTGCTGCGCGCGGATGGCGGCTTTCTGATCATGTATTCGCTGGAAGCGCTGTCGGAGACGGGCGTGTGGCGCGCGCTGAAACGCACGCTGAATCACAGCCGCCTGGAAATCCAGCCGCTGGAAATGTTTTATCCCTTTGGCGGCAGCGCGTTGAAGCCCGAAGCCGTGCAGCTGGACGTGAAAGTGATTTTGATCGGGGACCGCGAGCTGTACGAAGTGCTCTACCAATACGAAGAGGATTTTCGCAAGATTTTCAAAGTGCGCGTGGAATTCGACGAAGAGATGCAGATGAGCGACGGGGTCATCGCGGAATACGCGGGCCGTTTGCGCGCGCTGTGCGAAAAAGAAAAATTGTGGCCCTTCGACCGCGGCGCGTTCGCGGCCATGCTGGAATACGGCGTGCGGCGGGCCGGACGGCGCAATAAAGTGACCGCGCGCTTCGTGGACATGGCCGACCTGGCGCGCGAGGCACATTACGCCGCGGTCGCCGCGGGCGAAACGGTGGTGCGCGCCGCGCATGTGCGCGAGGCGCTGGCTTCCAAGATGGAGCGGCACAACCTAATCGAAACGCGCGTGCGCGAAATGATCGAAGAGGGCACATTGCTTGTCGATGTGTCCGGCGAGCGCGTGGGACAGGTGAACGGGTTGAGCGTGCTGGAAATTGGCGGCTATGCGTTCGGCAAGCCGGTGCGCATCACCGCTTCCGCCGCGCTGGGAAAAGCGGGGCTGATCAATATCGAGCGCGAAGCGAATTTGAGCGGGCGTTTTCACGACAAAGGCGTGCACATCATTTCCGGATTCCTGCGTACGCGTTTCGCGCAAGACACGCCGCTTTCGCTGGCCGCCAGCATCTGTTTCGAGCAATCCTATTCGGGAGTGGACGGCGACAGCGCTAGCTCCACCGAAGTGTATGCGTTGCTTTCGGCGCTTTCCGGTTTGCCGCTGTGCCAGGACATTGCGGTGACCGGTTCGATGAACCAGCAGGGCGACATTCAGGCTATCGGCGGCGTGAACGAAAAAATCGAAGGATATTACGACGTGTGCAGGATTCAGGGGCTGTCCGGAAAACAAGGCGTGATGATGCCGGCCTCGAATGTGGAAGACCTCATGCTGCGCGAAGACATTCTGGAAGCAGTAGGCGCAGGGAAATTCCACATCTGGCCGGTGGAAAAAGTGGAGCAGGGAATCGAGATTTTGACGGGAAGAGCGGCCGGCCAGCGGGATGAAAAAGGAAAATTTGAAGACGGCACGGTGTTTGGCTTAGTGGACGAGCGATTGCGCGCCATGGCCAATACCATGAAGGATTATCAATAAAGGTTGCGGCCCCGCTGCGTTTTCGCGTGGCCCCGAATCAATCAGGGATTGGTAGGCGACGGCGCCTGGTAAGCACGGCGGTAATCCAAACGATAATTTGATGGAGCTGGCGCGGCGGATGAGCCGGCGGGTACGGCGCCTGCCGATTTGGCGGGCGGGTTAGCGGTCACGCGCACTTCGAGCGAGTGGATTGCGCCATCCGCAATTGGCGGAGCGAAGGCCAGGCTGAATTCATGGCGCACGATTTGCGCGATCTGCTCAAAGATGGCGGGGAGTTCGTTGGAGCTGGCGGGGAAATACGCCAGGCCTCCGGTGCTCTCCGTGATTTGGCGGAGAAGCATATCGGCTTCGGCGAATTGCTGGGCAGAGAGCGCCGCCGCAGCGGGCGGCGTTTTCTTTTTGCCCGCGGCCGGAGGATTGCGCAGATTGCCGGTTAGCGAAACGGCCATGATGCGCACGTCGCTGGTCTTCACCCGCTGGAGCAAATCCTGAATTTGCTTCGTCGAGGAAGTATCGACTCCGGTGGAAAGCAGCACGATGGTTTTTTTGCCACTCACCGGAGCAAGCCAGTCGAGGACTCTGGAGAGGCTGGCGGATAAATTCAGGGAACCAAAACCGAGATTGAAGCTGAGACTATCGAGCGCAGCAGCGGCGGATTGTTTGTCGGCGGTGAAATCGATGAGCGCCTGCGGGGCGTCCGCGTATTTGACCACCGCGACGCGATCGTCGGGTGACAATCCGCTCAAGAACGCGTGGGCTGCTTGCAGGTGGCCGCCTTCAAGAAGATAGACGGCCGGGCCCGCTTCAATGAGCATGAGCGCCTGCGCGGGCTCGTCGACGGAAAGAAAACCGGTGGTGGGCTGCTCGACACCATTGTCGAATATGTGAAAATTCTCGCGCAGCAGGCCTTCCGCGAATTTTCCGGAAGGATCGGTGACGAAGACGCCGACGTTTACGCGATTGACGCTGACGCGAATGGGTGGCGGCGCGGCGTCAGTTTGTGGCGCGGATGGTTCCTGAGCTTTAACGTTTGGTGATACAGCAAGAATCAGAGCAAGAAAAAGAAGAAGCAAACGCGCTAGGCGCAGGCCCATCCCGAGGCTATTCGATCCACTGATCGAAATGCAGACCCTGCGCATCTTTCCAGGAAGCGCTGGAAGCCACATGCAGGTGGCGTGAGAAGGCCTCGGTATTTACATCCTGTATCCAGGAATAATTTTGCGTGGCCGAGGATTTCGGCGCTCCCTGAGAGTGTTTCGCTGTAGTCGCGGGCGGCTTGTTGGCTTCTGCCACCATGCGGGCCTTGACGGCTTTCCAGTCGAGCTTGCGGAAATCAAAATAGCCGAAACCGTTGATGTTGGCGGGAAACTGAGAGCGCGCGGATTGAAAGCCCGGTGTGGCGGAAAGTCCCGCGGCCGAACGTTTGGCGAGCAGTTCGCGAACCGCCTCGTAGGTAGGCGCGGCCACCAGATAGTCGGAAGTGGCGGCGACATGATAAAAATCCTGCGGCGTGGACGTGGAAGCCTTGGCTTTGCCGGCGGCGCCTCCGCCACCGGTAGAAATTTTCATGAAGGTGGTTTCGCCTTCGTTGCGTTCGGAGCTGATGCGGTCGGTCAACACGGTGTGCAGCAACTTGAGCGTGTCGGGTTTATTGCGAATGCCGACCATATAGATCTGCTTGTTGTTGTCGAGAGACGCGCTGGTTTGCAGCGAGGAAAACTCACCGGTGAAAAGAGCCAGCGCGCTGCTGAGCGACTGACCCAGTTTGGCCTGTGCCATCATTTCGACCATGTCGATGTTGCCCTGCTGTCCGGGCGGCAAAATGGAAGCGGCGATGCGCTTGATGGCGGCGTACAGCCCGGTTAGATTGATTTGCGTGTCGTTGTAAGAGACGGCGTCGGCGGGCACAACACTGAGCGAAGCGGGCGCAGCGGTGCCGTCACCCCAAATATCAAACAGCGAGCCGGGCGCGGTGTCGCCCAGGGCCGCCCCTTGGATACGCGTTTTCGCTCCTTCCAGAAGCACGCGGCCGTACAGGGAGTGAATGGCCTCGAGTTTGACGGCGTCGAGAAGCGGGCGCACGCGAAAGCCGCCGGCGCTGGAATCCGAGGCGAGCGATTTCAGATCGGCCACGCGCAGGAAAAATTCTACCTGGCCCGCGCCGAGAGCGGATTGCGCTTCCTTGTACGCCGGAGCGTCGGCGAGGGAGCCGGAAGATGATTTGCCATTCAAACGAGTTGAGAATTTCTTCCAGCACGCCTGCGTCTCCGGCGCTGATGGCGTACTTGCCGTGTTCCACCCAGTAAGTGACGCTACTCGTGCGTTGTACCTTCATGGCCGGAACGCCGGCGATGGTCACTTCAGAAATTTGCGGCACTTCTTTTTCACTGGCGCGCAACCCGAGAACGGCTTTGGTGAGGATGGCTTCTTTGCCGGTGCGGTCGTAGATGACGAACAGACCGTTCCACGGAGTGGTTTTGGCTGAGGAAGGATTGGCGGAGACGACAAAACCTTTCTTGTGCGGATCGCTCAGATAGCCAAGCACAAAAGCGTTGTCGAGCAGCGAGGCGTATTCATCGAGCTGCTCGCGAGTGACTTTTTTGTCGCTCGATTTTTCTTCGGAATTCTTGAGCAGGGCAATGGCGATCGACGAGCGCACCGGCGCGAAGTCGGGATCATCCCAGAGCGCGGCGATGGAATTGGTTTTTCTGATCTCGGCGCTGGGCTGGCCGCGCCACACAAAGTAAAACGCGGTGTTGGCCGGCAATTGAGCCGGCTCGAGCGGCGCCTGCGCGGATAGGGTCGCGGCGCAGAGGAGAAATAAGCCGGCGAAGAGCGGCAGGTAGCGGGTAGGGATCGTTTTCATGGCACAACTCCAGGCTTACTAGAAGTATTTTTTATGGCGTTGCGTGCAGCACTACCGAAAAACCAGAAACCCCGCGTCGCGGACGATGCAAGACGCGAAGCAGGGTTTCAGAAACGGAAGCGCACCTGTTCACTACGATTGCGGCTTGGTGGCGGCAGCCGCCGGGGCGGCAGCGGGTGCGCCGCCTTCCTTGGGCGTTGAAAGGTAGCCGGTGACTTGATTCTTGGTCACGTCGAACACCACGATTTCGTAGGGGGCCATGCGGGACGCGCCCTTCATGTAGAACTGCACGGGCTCGCCCACCGTTTTATCTTTTTTCTCGATGGAGCGGTCGTCGGCAAAGACGGTCATGGTGTATTTGCCTTTTTTCTGATCGGCTTTGTTCAGGGTCATCTGCACCGGGCCGACGCGCTGCGGAGTCTTGGCCTTGGGCAGAGTAAATTCGTAATAATTGCGATCGCCGCGACGCCGCAGTTCTTCGAGGTCGTCGCGATTGTGAGCAATCAATCCGCTCATCACGCCCATATCGCCGGTGGCGCGGTCGAGCTTGCCCTTGGTCGCTTCCAGATCGCTCCTGGTGCTTTCAATGTCTTTTTTCGCGCCAGTCACGTCGGTAGCCACGGCGCCGATTTTTTCTTCACTTTCCTGTTTCACCTGGGTAAGTTGGGCGGTGAGCTTCTGGTCCGCCGCGACCTGATCCTTGCGAATGGATTCGGAGCGGCTGCGGGCCTGGGCGAGCTCGGACTGGGTCATGCCGACTTTCTGCTCGGTGACTTCCAGATGGCCCTTGAGGTCCGCCAGGCGCGAATTGGCCTGCTCCAACTGCGCGGACATGATTTTGTTCTGGTCCTGCTGGTGAGCCAGGTCCTGCTCGAGCCGCGCTTGCTGCGAATGCCCCACGTAAGCAAGAACCGCCAAGCCGAGGAACAGCACCACGAACAATACGGCGATCCAGCGAGGCGTGCCTGGATGATCGTAGTGGTAAGACTCCTGCGGGCTCGGTACGTTCGGCGAAATGCTCATTCACCCTCCTCAGTCATGTACTCGGATGCGTCACCCTCAGCAAGGGTTCGCCAGAAATTATCGCTCTGCATGCCACTGTGTGTCCATGCTGGAATATCAGCGATTGCCGCGGCTTGCACCGCGGCGGCCGACCGGCGGATAGCGGCCAGCGGGCGAAGACGGAAGTGGTCAATCCGCCACGAGGGGTAAACTCGCCGCGCACGATGCACCATTTGGGCCGGGCGGATTTCACGATGTCGTGGAGAATCTTGTTCACGGCATTTTCGTAAAATATGCCCAGGTCGCGGTAAGCCAGCAGATACATCTTGAGCGATTTGAGCTCAAGACACTCCTTGTTGGGCATGTAACGAATGGTGATAATGCCGAAGTCGGGCAAGCCGGTTTTGGGGCAGACGGAAGAATATTCCGGAAAACGGGTGGTGATAACGTAGCCGGGAAACTGGTTGGGCCAGGTTTCCAGGACTGGAAGACGCGTTTTGATGCCAGCTCGAGCGTGTTCTGCGGTGTAGTCGGCCACGGTAACTCCCGGCCTGTATTGTACCAAGACGGGAAACTGCCTCTTGCCGAATACGGAGATACAAAATATAGTACCGTTAAA
>CAWFWY010000009.1:0-65463 GCA_963819625.1 uncultured Acidobacteriota bacterium | reverse complement strand
CGGCACCCAGTTCGCCGACACCGAATGTCCACCGGGCGGGTGCAATATTTGCCAGGATGAACGGCAATATGTCGGCTGGAAGGGCCAGCAGTGGACGACGTTGAGCGATCTTCGCCGATCACACCGCAATACGATCCGGGAAGAAGAGCCGGGACTTATTGGGATTGGCATGGAGCCGTCGTTTGCCATCGGGCAAAGAGCGCTATTGATCCGGCACCCAGATGGCAACGTCCTTTGGGATTGCATTCCGCTGCTCGACGAGGCCGTCGTCGAATGGGTGAAGGGAATCGGCGGAATCTCGGCCATCTCAATTTCCCATCCGCACTTTTACACCAGCATGGTGGAATGGAGCCATGCTTTCGATGCGCCGATTTATTTGCACGCCGCCGACAAGCAGTGGGTAATGCGTCCCGATCCGTCTATCGAATTCTGGGATGGTGAAACGAAGCCGCTCGAAAACGGACTGACATTGATCCGCTGTGGCGGGCACTTCGACGGCGGCACCGTTTTGCACTGGCCCGAGGGAGCGGAAGGCAAAGGTGCAATCCTGAGCGGCGACATTCTGCAAGTCGTCGAAGATCGCCGCTGGGTGAGCTTCATGTATTCTTATCCAAACATGATTCCATTGCCGGCATCTGCTGTTAATCGAATTGTGAAAGCGGTCGAGCCGTTCAACTTTGACCGTATTTACGGAGCATGGTGGGGTAAAATCGTTCAGCAGGATGCCAAGAACGCCGTGATTCGTTCGGCGGAGCGTTACGTGCGGGCGATCCAGGCGGAACGTTGACAAAACCTTGCTGGGCAAAGCCGATGAGCCGATTTCAGGTCCACAACAAAGTCAAGGAACGAATACCTTTTGAACTTGGAATCATCCCTGATTTCGATCAATGGCCGGACTCAGGGATTTTTCCTGCTCCGGCAACCGTCGATCCTCGATTCGGCATCGAGATGACATTGATCATGTTCGATAAAACCCCGTTCATCCATGAGATCGCCAAAACCAATCCGTTTCAAATGAGGTTGAAGACCGGTGAGGCGAACACGAAGTTCGGGCCGGTCGGGTTTCTTCTGTTTTACGTGCCTGACCCAAAGCGACCATTGCAGCCAGTCATTTTGATGGATTACCACATTGACCCGACGAATTCTCAAAAACTCGCACGTTGGCGACGGCTTGCTTCTCAATCCCACTGGCACTTGGTTTTGATCGACTCAGGGCAAAAGGTAGTCGATCTTCTCGAATTCGAGAATGTTTTTGGCTTGGATTCAGCACTTGACGGAATGGTCGAGGTGTGCCGACCGTTTCCGATGAAGGACTTTGCACAAGCAAAGAAAGAATTCTGCGAAATGCACTCGGTTGTGGAACTATTTGAGCAATGACGGAATGACCCGGTTGACGGAAGTAGATGAATTCAGACCCGAGCCGTCAATGTAGAGGTGCTCGTGAAAATCGCAGTCATCACACTTGCCGTGGCAGTCGCCATCGCTCGCCCGTTTTTGCCGCCGCACCCAGTGAGCATGCAAGGGAGCTACGAGGCACTGGCCCATTTGCTGGTCGGCGGTGTGTTTGGTGCTTGGCTTGCGACTCGCAAATCTTGGTTGCTGTTCACCGGAATTGGCATTACTGCGGTCGAAATCATTTGTGCGGCAGCTTCGTTCGTCAGGTGATTATCGGCGTGACGAGTTTCGACTTTCGGTCGCATAGGCCGGGATTTCCGCTCGAAACTCAGCATCTTCGTCGGCGGTTTCTAGGAAATTCAAAAACTTCTCGCCGATGAGGTAGGCGAGTGCCCTGGGCACGCCGAATTCCTCCTCGATCCCACGGGCTGCCTGACACTGCTCGATCCAGATTTTGCAGAGCCTGTTCATGATCACTAGCACGGAAAGAAGATCGGATTGATCTCAACTGCGTTCAAACATTCCTTCAATGTCAGCCCCGAAAAAATCTGCCACCACTTTTCTGTGTGCCGCATGTAAGCGACGTTGAACTGATCGACGCCCACGTACTGCAAGCGCACAAAACCGGTTTCGAACGTCGGCGACCGCTGATGAGAGCCAGGGCAAAAGTACGTCCCGTTGACGTAAAAAAACTGCCGGTGCCATTTGGTGGAAATGTCAATCAGATGGTTGAACCGCTGGTCTTTGGGCGGTGGCTTCACGTACCGTGGCTTGAGGATGTTATTGACAAGAGCGTCAAACTTCTTCGTGACCGTTGACTTAACTTGATCAGGGACAGCTAGCGGTTTCTTCTTGGGGGCGAAGACCCAGGTCTTGGCAGATCGATTGGCCATAATTAGGTTAATGCGCAGAAGCCGCTTTAAGCTGGCATGATTCTAAATCGCTGTTGGGGCAAAACAACTACCCCGACCGTGCTCGATTCGATCAGGCACCGAGGTTTCATTACGGCCACCTGTCCATGCCTGAAAACCTGACCGGCCTGATCGACCGAGTGACTTTCCACAATCCGAAAAGTGGTTTCGCCGTCCTGCGTGTGCAAGTCAAAGGACGAGCAGACCTGGTGACGGTCATCGGCAGTACGACCTCCGTCACGGCAGGCGAACATGTCCAGGCAATTGGTCGCTGGGTGATTGACCGCCAGCATGGCCCACAATTCAAAGCGGACGAGTTAAAGACGACCCATCCGTCTTCGGCTGAAGGCATCGAAAAATACTTGGCCTCCGGAGCCATCCGTAGCGTCGGCCCGAAGCTGGCGGCGAGAATCGTGGCCGCCTACAAGGAGCGCACCCTTGATATCTTTGAGGAAACGCCGGACTTTCTGTTGCACATCCATGGTATCGGGGCGGAACGCCTAAGCGCATCCGCCAAAGCTGGGAGGAACAGAAGGAAGTCCGCAAGCTGATGCTGTTTTTGACCGAGCATGGAATTACGTCGGGACGTGCCGTCCGGATTTACCGCACGTATGGGCACGAAGCCATCGCCAAGATCAAGGCCAACCCCTACCAACTGGCCGACGACATCCGAGGCATCGGGTTCAAAACCGCCGATGAACTGGCAGCAAAGCTGGGGATCGACCGCAACAGCCCCTATCGGGCCAGAGCCGCAGTGTTGTACACCCTGCAAGAGTTGGCCGGAGGTGGCATCGATTTCTCTCGTGCTGAACATCGTTCTGAACATCGTGTTTCTGAATTATTTCTTCAACTACGTGCAAAACGGGGGTCCGGCACTGGCCACCGCCATCGCCTGCTTCGTAGACTTCTTCGCGCTCTTTTTTATTTTTCGCATGCGTTACGGGAAGATCGGCGGACGGCAAATCCTCAATTCCTTTCTCAAAATCGCGCTATGCAGCGGCATCATGGGGGTCGCCTGCTGGCTGGGAATGCATTACACCGCGTTCACCATGCATTCGCGCTTCCTCGTGCAGCTGTTAACTTTCCTCGCGCTCATTCTCGGGGCTACCGGTTTGTACCTCGGGCTGGCGTGGCTTTTCCGCTGCCATGAAATGGAAGAGATTTATGGCATCGCTACGCGCCGGCGAAACGCCGCCGATACCGGATTTGCGGAGCCATGATGGAAATTCCTTCCACCATTTCGTCGTTCCTGACGCACGTGAAAGTGGAGAAGGGGTTGTCGTCCAATACCGTCTCCGCGTACCGGCGCGACCTGATCAAATTCGAAGCTTTTGCGAAAAAACGGACGCTGGCGCTGGAGGCCGTCACGCGCGATGACCTGGTTGATTTTCTGGCAGGGTTGTATCGCATGAACCTGGAAAGCCGCACGGTGGCCCGCCACCTGGTTACCTTGCGAAATTTTTTCCGCTTCGCGCAAACGCAGGAGCTGATCTCGACGGACCCGTCTATCAATCTGGAGTCGCCGAAGATTCGCCGCTCGCTTCCCGGTTATCTGCGACTTGAAGAAGTCGAGCGCCTGCTCGAGCAGCCGGACTCTAGCACCGCATTGGGACTGCGCGACCGCGCCATGCTCGAAGTTTTGTATTCCACCGGCCTGCGCGTTTCCGAACTGATCGGCTTGCGCGTCAGCGATCTCGACAGCAAAGTGGGCTGCGTTCGCTGCATTGGCAAGGGCGACAAGGAACGCATCGTGCCCGTGGGCCGCAAGGCGCTTTCCATGGTCGAAAAGTATCTCCGCGAAGCGCGCCCCAAGTTGCTGGGCAAACTCCGCGGCAGCCCGACGCTCTTTGTGAATCGCCGGGGCGTGTCACTCAGCAGGGTAGGAGTGTGGAAGATTTTGTCGGGCTACGGCAGGCGTGCCGGTTTGCGTGTTTCCCTGACCCCTCACATGCTGCGGCACAGTTTCGCAACGCATCTGCTGGAACGCGGCGCGGACCTGCGGTCAGTGCAGCTGATGCTGGGGCATGCGGACATTTCCACCACGCAGATCTACACCCACGTCGTAGAAGAGCGGTTGAAACAGATCTACAAAGCGCATCATCCCCGCGCATGACGCCGTACAAGGTAGTTGCACGAGCGTTGTAGCGGGCAGGCCTTAATTTTTATCGCGGGAGCGTTCGCGGATTTCGCGCGAACACCCTGAAACAGAAGGAGCGCAATGCCAGATTATATGTTTTTGCTCGAAAGCCGGCTCTCGCCGGAACAACGCGCTGTGCTGACGCGCGTGCAGGAACTTTCCGCCGCAATGGGCTTCAACGTCTATCTAACCGGCGGCACCGTGCGCGACCTGGTCACCGGCGCTTCGCTGCGCGATCTGGATTTCACAGTGGAAGGCAATCCCGCGAAGATCGCCCGTGAACTGGAAAAGGGCGGCGCCAAAGTTCTCGTCGAAGACGACAAGCTGCGCCATATCGAACTGCTATTTGGCGGCGACGTGGAGGGCAGCATTTCCGCCGCGCGCGACGATCACTACGTTCGTCCCGGAACGCGCCCGGAGGTTCGCTGGTCGACCATTATGGAAGATCTTCGCCGCCGCGATTTTTCTCTCAACGCCGTGGCGATTTCTCTCAATCCGGCATCGCGCGGTCTGCTCCTCGATCCCACCAACGGGCTTTCCGATATCGAACGCGCCGAAGTCCGCGCGCTGACTATTCACGCCTTCACCAATCAGCCAGTGCGGCTGCTGCGAGTGCTGCGCTTTGCCGCGCGCATGGGCTTCAAGATTGAAGCGCGCACTCAGGAATGGTTTGATCTGGCCGTCGAGAGCGAATTGCCCGGCACCATCACGCCGGAAGATGCCGGAGCGGAACTTCGAGCGCTGGCTCGCGAAGAACGCCCCAGCGTGGTTCTGAAAGCCTGGGAAGATCACGATCTGCTCGAAGCCGTCAATCCGGTGCTCGCCAAGAAGCGCCCCGGATACGACGCCATCACCCGACTGTCCAATGTCCGCGAAGATCTTTTCACCGCGGGACTTCGCCCGCGGCTGGCCACTCCGATGATGCTGGCCATCCTTGCGCGACTGAAAGATCGCGAGCAAAGCGCATTGCTGTCCAAGGCCGGCTACCGGTAGCGCAGAAACTCAGGAGGTTCTCAATTTCGACAAGATTGTTACCGGCGCCGCCAAAGAACTTGCCGGCAAGAAAATGACTGCTCCTACTTGATGCGTTCCAGTTTCTCGAGAAGCTGCCGCTCGACCAGATCGCTTACATCATGGCCGAGTCCGGCAACTCCGCGGCGGTTTCCAAAATTCGCGCGTATCTGAACAAATGGCGGCCGATACGCTCCGGACTTCCTCAGGTGGTCAGCGAATTAACGACGCTAGGCATGCCCGCGGGCGCCAAGTTTGACGCCATCGTCGAGCAGGTATTTGCGCATGCAGCTTACCGGACGCGGCAAGACTCCCGAAGAACGGGAAAAAATCCTGCGCAAACTCTCCGGCATCAAGGAACAGCCCAAGAAGAAAGAGAAAGAAAAAAAGCCTAAGGGCGCCGAGAAATCGCAGGCGGCACTGGCGGTTGGCAGCGCGGCGCGGGAAAAGCACGCCGCAGCCAAGGAAGAATCGAAGAAGGCCGGTAAACCGGCTGCCGCAGCTAAAGCCGCTGCGAGAAAAGGCACGGCCAAGGCGGAAAAAAAACACGCTTCTGCCGCGCGACCGCGGGCGCGGGCTTCGTCTGGAAAGAAGAGCGGCCGCCGCAAGTGACTCGCTGTCAAGCAATAGATAAATTGGTCGCCTGAGGAAATCTGTATTGCGAGTCGCAATTATCGGCGCGGAGATTTAGAATCGAGGTTCATGGGCCAGCCTGAATTTGTTCATCTTCACGTGCACACGGATTTCAGCCTGCTCGATGGAGCTTGCGAAACCGGAGAACTGCTCGACGAGGCGTCTCGCCAGAAGATGCCCGCGGTGGCCATCACCGACCACGGAAATCTATTTGCCGCGGCGAATTTCTTCAATGAAGCCAGCACGCGCGACGTCAAGCCCATCATCGGCTGCGAAGTGTACGTCGCCAAGGGCAGCCGCCACGAGCGCGGCGAAAAAACCAACGGAGCCAACGGCCAGGACCGCGCCGAAGGCGAACCGGTTGGCCGCGGCAGCAATCACCTGGTGCTGCTTTGCGAATCGCTGGAAGGCTACCAGAACCTGATCAAGCTGGTTTCCGCCGGATTCCTCGAAGGCTTCTACTACAAGCCGCGCATCGATTACGACCTGCTCGCGAAACACAGCAAAGGCTTGATCGCGCTCTCCGCCTGCCTGCGCGGAGTGGTCACCGAAGCGGTGGTGGAAGAAAGATACGATCAGGCGCGCGAGAACGCCTATCGTCTTCGCGATATTTTCGGCAAAGGAAATTTCTTTCTGGAGATTCAGGACCAGGGTCTGGAAATTGAAAAGACCGTCAACCCGCACCTGGTGCGGCTCTCAAAGGAATCCGGTATTCCGCTGGTGGCCACCAACGATTGCCATTATCTGCACCACAACGACGCGCACGCCCAGGAAGTGCTGCTGTGCATCCAGACCGGCAAGACCATGAGCGACGCGCATCGCATGAAATTTGCCACCGACCAGTTTTATTTCAAGACCGCGGAGGAAATGGCCCAGGTGTTCGGCGAATTGCCGGAAGCGCTGAGCCGCACGGTGGATATCGCCGCGCGCTGCAATGTAAA
The DNA here is from genome assembly GCA_963819625.1 of uncultured Acidobacteriota bacterium. Classification (GTDB taxonomy): domain Bacteria; phylum Acidobacteriota; class Terriglobia; order Acidiferrales; family UBA7541; genus Acidiferrum. Next base: position 58,435 of record CAWFWY010000009.1, on the reverse strand, counting down.
AATCGAGCGAATTGCCAATCCCTTTCCGGAATTCAAGGTTCCCGACGGGCATACTCCGGGCAGCTACTTCGAAAAAGTGGTGCGCGAGGGGTTCGCCACGCGCGTTCCTGCGCTGGAGCGGCTGGCCAAGCAACGCCTGCTGCGCAGCAATCTCGCCGAATACGAGCGCCGGCTGACATTCGAAATCGAAATGATCCAGAAGATGCGCTACGAAGGCTACTTCCTGATCGTCTGGGATTTCATTCACTATGCGCGCGGCGCAGAATGTTCCCGTGGGTCCGGGGCGCGGCTCGGCTGCAGGCAGCCTGGTGAGTTACGCGCTGCGCATCACTGACGTCGACCCGCTGCAGTACAACCTGATTTTCGAGCGCTTCCTGAATCCCGAGCGCGTCTCCATGCCGGATATCGACATCGACTTCTGCATGCGGCGGCGCGGCGAAGTGATTGAGTACGTCACCCAGAAATACGGCCGGGAAAATGTTTCGCAGATCATCACGTTTGGAACCATGGCGGCCAAGGCGGCGGTCAAAGATGTCGGCCGGGCCATGGATATTCCCTACATGGAAGTGGATCGTCTGGCAAAACTGATCCCCACCACTCTTGGGCATTGAACTCGAGGATGCGTTGGAGCAGGCGCCCCTATTGAAAGCCGCCATCAACGCCGATGAGCGCCTGAAAGATTTGATGGCCGTGGCGCTGCGTCTGGAGGGCCTGGCCCGCCACGCTTCCACGCACGCGGCCGGTGTGGTTATTTCCGCGCGACCGCTCACGGACATCGTCCCGATTTACAAGACCAATCGCGACGAAATCACCACGCAATACGACATGAATGCGCTCGAGCGCATCGGCCTGCTCAAGATGGATTTTCTCGGCCTGACCACGCTCACCGTGCTACACGACACCGTGCAGATGATCGAGCAGAATCGCGGCGTCAAAATCGACATCGACAACCTGGCGCTGGACGACGCCGACACCTACAAACTTTTCGCGCGCGGCGACACCACCGCCATTTTCCAGTTTGAATCACACGGCATGCGCGACATTCTGCGCCGCTACCAGCCCACGCGCATCGAAGACCTCACCGCGCTTAACGCTCTCTACCGCCCCGGGCCCATTCAGGGCGGCATGATCGACGATTTCATCAATCGCAAGCACGGCAAAACCAAAGTCAGCTACGAACTGCCGCAGCTTCAGGACATCCTGGAAGAAACCTACGGCGTCATCCTCTATCAGGAACAGGTGATGCAGATTGCCAATCGCCTGGCGAATTTTTCGCTCGGCGAAGCCGACATCCTCCGCCGCGCCATGGGCAAAAAGAAAAAAGAAGAAATGGCTGCGCAGCGCGCCAAATTCATGTCCGGATGCGCTCGCCAACAAGATAGCGGAGAAAAAAGCCGATCGCATTTTCAACCTGATGGAAGAATTCGCGGGCTACGGATTTAACAAATCGCATTCCTGCGCCTACGCGTTGCTGGCCTATCAAACCGCGTACCTCAAGGTTCACTACCCGGTGGAATTCATGGCCGCGCTGCTGACCTCCGAAGCGGGCAACACCGACAAGACGGTGAAGTACATCAATGAAGCGCGCGGCATGAGCATCTCGATTCTTCCCCCCGACGTGAACGAAAGCGATCTGTACTTTACGCCCGTCCATGAAGCCATCCGCTTCGGCCTGGCGGCCATCAAGAACGTCGGAGAAAACACCGCCAAGGCCATCCGCGAATCGCGCCTGGCGCAGGGCGAGTTTCGCTCGCTCTATGCGTTCTGCGAGCGCATCGAACCGCGCTTTCTCAACAAGCGCGTGTTCGAAAGCCTGATCAAGTCCGGCGCCATGGATTCGCTCGGTCCGCGAGAAGGTATGCTTGCTTCCGTGGATGACGCTGTGAACGCTTTGCAACGCGTGGCGCGTTCGCGCGAATCCGGCCAGCACGGATTATTCGGCACCGCTGCCGCGCCAGCGCCCATTTTGTTTGAGCTGCGCGATGCCGCGCCGTGGAGTGAAGAAGAGCGCCTCACCGGTGAATACGCCGTGCTCGGCTTCTACGTCTCCGGGCATCCTCTGGCACGTTACGCTTCGCGCCTGCTGGAATTGAAAGCGCGTGACGCTCGACCAGAGTGGAAGGCCAGCGCCACGGCAAAGAAATCACCGTTGCGGCGCTGATCGTCGGCACCCGGCCCATGCGCACCAGGAAAGGCGCGCGCTGGGGCATCTTCACTTTGCAGGACATGACCGGCGTGCAGGAACTGCTGGTTTTTCCCGAAGCCTACGCGCGCCTGGAGGCGATGCTGAAGCCCGGCGTACCGCTGCTGCTCAAAGCCCGCGTGCAGATCGAAGAGGCCGGGACTCGTTTGTCTCTGCAGGAAGCGCGCCGCCTCGAAGACATCGCCGAACGCGCCGCCGTCCAGGAATTTCGTGTGCGCCTGGACGTCCAGTCCATGAACCAGGACGCTCTCGATCGACTGGAAACGTTGTTCACCAATTTCCCCGGCAATTGTGCGGTGGTCTTCGAGTTGCGTTCGCCGGATGGTTCCGTCGCGTTCCTGCAGGCCCAGCAGCGGGTGCGTTCCAATCCGGAGTTGGTTGAAGCCGTCCGCCAGATTTGCGGCGATCACGCGATAGAAATGGCGGCCTCCGCATGACCGCCAAGAATGGCAAAGATAAAGACAAGAATAAGTCCAAAGCCTCCGGCAACGACCGCCAGAAAGAAATCGAGCGCCTCGAAAAAGACGTCGAAGACCTGCGTCAGCTAGCAGGGAACAAAGCCGCCGACGCTGAATTCCAGCGCGTCAGCCTGGAGGTCGCCGAGCTGCGCCGTGAGTTCTACGCCCACCTGGGCCCCTGGCAGCGCGCGCAGATTGCGCGGCACCAGAATCGGCCATACACTCTCGACATTATCGGCATGCTCTTCACCGACTTCATCGAGCTTCATGGCGACCGCAATTTTGGCGACGATAAAGCGCTGGTTACCGGCCTGGCAAAATTTCATGGCCGCCCGGTCGCGGTGATTGGCCACCAGAAGGGCAGAGACACCAAGCAGCGCGTGCAACGAAATTTTGGCCAGCCCAAACCCGAAGGCTATCGCAAAGCACTGCGCGTCATGCAACTGGCTGCCAAATTCGGCCGGCCCATCTTGACCTTCATCGATACGCCCGGCGCTTATCCGGGAATCGACGCCGAGGAACGCGGCCAGGCGGAAGCCATCGCTCGTAACCTTCGCGAGATGTCGCGCCTGCCGGTCCCCATCATTGTCACCATTACCGGCGAAGGCGGTTCTGGCGGGGCTTTGGCCGTGGCGATCGGCGATCGAGTGAACATTTTCGAAAACAGCTTTTATTCCGTGATTTCTCCCGAAGGCTGCGCCGCCATCATGTGGCGCGATTCTACCCAGGCCGAAACCGCGGCAATCGCTCTGAAGATCACAGCCAAGGACCTCAAGGAATACGGCATCATCGACGAAATCATCCCGGAACCCGAAGGCGGAGCGCACACCGATCCCGAGGCCGCCGGTCGTCTGCTCGACGAAGTACTCGACCGCCAGTTGCTTATGCTGGTGCAGCAGCCTCAGAAAGAACTCCTCGATGCGCGCTATGAGAAATTCCGCAAGATGGGCCAGTTCTTCGATTTAGGGAATTAAAGTTCAGTCTCTGCGCCCTGCATGGGTGGCATTTTCGCAACTCTTCCAATAGCTCTGGTTGTTGCCTTTTCGCGGCGGGTCTACTCTGAAGGTGTGTTCGGCTCGGTCGAATTCTCGGGCCCGCGCGGAGGCAGCTGCGTCATGTCCGACCCGTTTCGGCCCTACGAAAAGCTCGTCGAGATCACCGTCATGGGAAAGAAATTTCAGGTCCCGGAACGGAACTCGCTCCTGCGCTGCTTCCAGTTCATCAGTCCGGAAACAATCCCTTACGGGCGCTTCTGCTGGAATCAGGATTGCCAGTATTGCCGCGTTACCTGCCAGCTCCCCGACGACGACGAACCCCGCGAAATGTTGAGCTGTAAATTTATCGTTATGGCCGGCATGGACATCAGCGAACTGAGTCAGGAATTGAAGTGGTGCCTGCGCGCTAAGCTGCCTTCGGACTCTCCTGTTTCGTCTTAGTCCTCGATCCCAGTTTGCTCTCGTTATCCCGCTGCATTACATTGCTAAATGGCGATGCCCGACTCCTCACTGATTTTGTGCGACGGCTGCGGCCAGCCCGCTTCGCCGGAACATATTGCGCGCAGGCTGCAACGGCTGGAATGGACAACGCGCTACCGGCCCATTCATCTGCACACCCTGTTGCTCGGCGCCGTTTCTCCGATGAATCAGGCGGACTTTTTCTATTCGCCGGGTGAAGAACATTCCGGGGAAGCGGCCCATCTCTTTGCTGCGGCGGGCATCGCCCCGGAAAATAAAACCGCGGACGCCCTGCATTCCGAATTTCAGCGCCGCGGCCTCTTCGTAACGCACATCTTGGAATGTCCCTTGGACTCCGGCGCATCCGCCACGGCGGAAACCGCCATCAATGCGCGCCTTCCCACTCTCTTCACCAGGATTCGCCGCTCCCTCAAGCCCAAACGCCTGGCATTCATTTCCGGTTCGCTGTCTCCGTTGATCCCCAAGTTTGCCGCCGCGCAGCTAGGCTGCGAACTGGTCCTGGATGAAGGCCATGCGTTCGCCTTGGAAGATTCGGACGCCACCACCCTCGCCCTTTGCATCAGCCGTTTGCACGGATTGATGGCCGTGCCCGCAGCTCGCTGAGAATCTCACCTCGGGCCTTAGCTCTAAAGGACAGGTACGTTTTTGTCCAAATTGAAGCATAAACCCATATTTTTAGCTGTGATAGAATCGACCTGTTCTGGACGGCGTGGTTCGGAGTAGACCTGTGAGAAAACAAGCGAAATTTGGAATCGGCATCGGCGTCATCGTGATCTCGCTTGGCTTCCTCGCCTGGCTCGGCTACGGCGAAAGCAAAACCTATTACCACACCATCGCCGAGCTGCAAACCCTTCATGGCGCTTCCTTAAATCGACGCATGCGTGTTGGCGGCACGGTTGAACCTGGCAGCATTCGTCGTCTGTCCGGACGCGTGGAATTCGTTCTGCAGGGGGAAGGGAAGTCGCTTCCCGTAAGTTATAGCGGCACCGAGCCCTTGCCTGACACGTTCGTCGATAAGGCTCAGGCGTTGGTCGAAGGCCGGCCTGCTCCGGACGGCCGCTTTGTCGCCGATCACGTGCAGGCGAAATGCGCGTCGAAGTATGAATCCGTGCCCGGCGGCACCGCTGCACCGGCGCCGGCCGCGTCAACTGGCACGTCGACGAGCACGATGTAAGACTCCCTGCCTGCGGCTCGGGGGAGGAAGTGGGGACTTCATGGATGTATTCGGATCTTTCGCGCTGCTGCTGGCTTTTGTCTGTGCGATATATGCATTCGTCGGCGGAATCGCCGCGATTCGCACTCGCCACCCGCTGCTGGTAAAAAGCGCGCGGCAGGCCGGACTGGCCACCTGTGGCCTGATTTTCCTCGCGACGCTCAGCCTCGAATATCTGTTTTTCAGCGATAATTTCGCCAGTGCCTACGTTGTAGCCCACAGCAATCGCAATCTTTCCGCCTTCTATAAAATCGCCGCGCTATGGTCCGGCCAGGAAGGCTCGCTGCTTTTCTGGAGCTTCCTGCTGGCTGTGTACGTTTTTTCCGTATTGATGGCTTACCGCCATAAAAATGGCGAGCTGATGCCTTACGTTGGCGTGGTTCTCGCCGGGGTACAGATTTTCTTTCTCACCTTGAATAACTTCGTGGCCAGCCCGTTCAAAGCGCTTGGCATTCCCGGAGCCCACGGCGCCATGGATTTGATCGCGCGCGCCGACGGCAACGGCCTGAATCCCTTGCTGCAATATCCAGAAATGGTGATTCATCCGCCCAATCTTTATTCGGGCTATACGGGATTCACGATTCCGTTCGCGTTCGCTCTGGGCGCTTTGCTGGCGCGTTATCCCGGCGAAAAGTGGATTCACCTCACGCGCAAGTGGACCATGATCGCCTGGGGCTTTCAGACCGCTGGAATTCTGCTCGGCGCGCACTGGGCCTACGCGGTACTCGGCTGGGGCGGCTACTGGGCCTGGGATCCGGTCGAAAACGCCTCGCTGCTGCCGTGGCTTACCGGAACGGCTTTCCTGCACTCCGTGATGATGCAGGAAAAGCGCGGCATGATGAAAGTGTGGAACGTCTGGCTGGTCTTCATCACGTTCCTGCTGTGCATTCTCGGCACGTTCCTCACTCGCAGCGGAGTGGTTAGTTCCGTGCACGCTTTTGCCAGCTCCAATATCGGCGGCTGGTTCGTGGGCTTTCTGGCGATCATTCTGCTGGTATGCCTCGCGGCTTATTTCAAGAATCGCGATTATCTCAAGAGCGAAAACCAGCTCGACTCTATCGTTTCGCGCGAATCGAGTTTTCTCTTTAACAATTTGATTTTGCTGGTTTCCTGCGTTGCCGTTCTATCCGGCACCCTGTTCCCGGTATTTTCGGAGTGGTTTACGGGCGACAGGATCAGCGTCGGCACCCCGTTTTTTAACAAGGTGAACATTCCCATCGGCCTGTTGCTTTTGTTTCTTACCGGAGTCGGGCCGCTGCTCGCCTGGCGCAGAACTTCTCTCGACAGCCTCAAGCGCAATTTCGGCTGGCCGCTGCTGACCGGTCTAGTGGCCGGCGCCATCGCGTTCCCGCTGGGCGTACGTGGTTTTTACTCGCTCCTCTGCCTGATCCTGTGCGTGTTCGTGGCCTCCACCATCACCATGGAGTTTTATCGCGGAGCCAAAGTCATTCGCGCTCGTTCGGGCGCTTCTTTTCTGGCCTCCGCCGTCGATCTCACTATGCGCAACACCCGCCGCTACGGCGGCTACATCGTACACATGGGCATGGTGCTGATTTTCATCGGCATCGCCGGAACCGCTTTCAATCGTGACATGCAAAAAGACATGCAGATCGGTTCCACGATGCAGATCGGGCCGTACGCGCTGCTGCTGCAGAATTTCGACACCAAGCAGGAAACGAACTACACCGCCGAGCGCATGATCATCGAAGTTTCGCGTAACAACAAACCCGTCATGATGCTCTATCCTGAGCGCCGCGTTTTCCCGGCAAACAAGGAATCGGGCACCATGGTGGCTATCTATTCCACGCTCAAACAGGATCTTTACGTCGTGTATGCGGGGCAAAATCCCGAGACTCAGGCGCCGGTCATCCACGTGTATCTCAATCCGCTCGTGAAATGCATTTGGTTCGGTGGTGTGGTGGTCGTGCTCGGCACGCTGGTGGCTCTCCTGCCCAATCGCCGCGCGGTGCTCGTCCTGGCGGGTGCGCAACAGCCGTCGGCCGCGAAATCGTTGGCCGGCGCGCTGACTCCCGCACCGACGTTGCGCGAAGGCCATGATTAAACGCCTCGCCACTTTCGTCGCACTGTTTGCTGCTGCGGCATCGTTGCCGCTTCTGGTTTCGCCGTTGACTGCCCAACAGCAGGTCGATCGCGCCCACCAGATCGGCGGCAAATTCATGTGCATGTGCAGCTGCAGCCAGGTTTTGACGCAGTGCAATCACGTCGGATGCACCACCTCCACGGCCATGCTGAAAGAAGTGGACCAGGCGGTCGCGCGCGGCGACTCCGAAGACGCCATCACTCAGGCTTTCGTGCAGGAATTTGGCACCAAAGTTTATGCCGAGCCGCCCCATTCCGGCTTCAGCCTGGTGGCCTGGAGCATGCCCGCCGTGTATCTCGCCATCGGCCTGGTGCTGGTGCTATTCGTCATCAGTCGGTGGCGCAAGCGCCCGGTACACGCGCCTGCCGTTCCCGCCAGTCAGTCCGGCATTTCGGCTGAATTGCTCGAGAGGGCGCGGGCGCGCGCCGCGCGGGAGACCCAAGACTGATGAATTTCTTCGCCGCGGCAATTCTCGATTCCGTGTCTCCCACCGACTGGGCTGTGCTGGGCGCGTGCTTCGCTCTGGCTGCCGCCACTTTAATTTTTACTTTCTACATTCAGGCCGATGCCAGTGACTTGGCCCCGCGTCGCACCAGACTCGATCAGTTGCTGGAGCGCCGCGACAGCATCTACGACAACCTGCGCGACCTGCGCTTCGAATTTCGCTCTGGCAAATACGCGGAGAGCGACTTCGAGGCCATGAAGAATTCGCTGGAAAATGAAGCTGCTGTGGCGCTCGCGGAAATCGACCAGGTCACTGAAGCGCAGGTGCGCAGGCCCCGCGCCACTCGTCCCTCACCGGCTGGCCGGAGCCCTCAATGAACCGAGTCATCACGCGGCCGGGCCAAATATTTTTGATCGCTCTTATTCTTTGCGTTTTTTCTTCGGCTGTTCGAGCCGGAACCGTTCACGGCACGGTGAAAAATGGCACTACCGGCAAGCCCGCGGCGGGCGTGCAGGTAGTCCTGATTCAACTGCAGGGCGGCATGCAGCCGGTCGCCAACACGCAGTCAGATGCGAATGGACAATTTACCTTCGACAATCCGAGTCTTGGCGCTCAACCAATGCTCGTCCGCGCCGTGTACCGCGGAATTAATTTTCACCAACCGGTGCCGCCGGGAAAAAGCGATGTCGAAGTCACGGTATTCGAACCCACCAAAGACCCCAAAGCAATTGCGGTCACCACCCGCGTCGTATTCTTTCAGCCCAACGGTGCCAACCTGATCGTCGGCGAAGAATATTCTTTGCAGAACGACACACAGCCGCCCTCCGCTTATTTTCGAGGTGACGGTAATTTCGAGTTCGCCGTACCGGATAAAGCTCAATTGCAGCAAATCGCCGCTTCTGGCCCCGCCGGCATGCCCGTCGTACAGGCGCCCATCGACAAGAGCAACGGCCACTTCGCCATCGCCTACGCGTTTCGTCCCGGCGAAAACATGGTTCGCTACTCTTACGAACTTCCATATCCGAATAACACCATTGCGCTAAAAGTTCCGCCTTCGCCCTATGCGGTTCGCCGTCTGCTGGTCGTGGCTCCTCCGTCGATGCAAGTTACTGGTGAAGGATTGCTCGCCGGTGGGCAGGAACAGGGCATGAACGTTTACGGCCGCGAAAATCTTGCCGCGAATGCTACCCTTGCCGTGAATGTGTCCGGCACCGCGCCGCCTCCCAGCGCGGGCAACGGCGCCGACTCTGGCGCTGGCCAGGAGGCTCAAGGCGCGTCCACCGGCGTAAATATTCAACAAGTGCCCGGCCGCCTGGACGTTCTCAAATGGCCGCTGGTGGCCGGTTTCGTCGGTGTTTTTGCGGTGGGTGCATTTTTACTGGCTCGCAAGCCGGTGGCTGTCACCGTTGCGGCTGATAATACTGCGGCGGCGACGCCGGAACTGAAGCTGCCCGGCACACCGCTGGAAAACGTCAACGCCGCCGTAGCCACCAGCCTCGACTATCTCAAAGAGCAACTGTTCCGGCTTGAGCTCCGCCATCAGGCCGGCACGATTTCCGACGCCGAATACGCCTCGGAGCGGGCCCGCGCCGAAAAAGTTCTGCGCGATCTCGTTCGAGGCTGACTGGTGACATCGCCCGGCTTTTCTCCCACCGGCATTCGCTTCGAAAATATTGAAAAGCGATTCGGCAGACTCAACGCGTTGCGCCGCATTCGTTTTGAGGTAGCCCCCGGCGAGTGCGTGGCGCTCGCGGGCCGCAACGGCTCTGGAAAAACCACACTGCTAAGGATCGCGGCCGGTCTGGTGCACCCCTCTTCCGGCGAGATCACTTTCCCATCGCACGCGCTGGACGCGGCTGGTACTCCCAACGGCACGCCGAGTGGCACTTCCAAGCCTGCTTTCAGCGCGCCAGCCAAAGTCGCCGCGGGTTTCGTCGCCCACGCTACCATGGTCTACGACGAGCTCACCGCCGAAGAAAATCTCGTGCTCTTCGCGCGTCTCCAGGAAACTCCCAACACGGCGGCTCGGGTTCAACAACTCTTGCAGGAAGTCGGCCTATTCGAACGCCGCGCTTCTCTGGTGCGTACTTTTTCGCGCGGCATGCGTCAGCGCGTGGCCATTGCCCGCGCGCTGTTGCACGAACCGTCGATTTTGCTGCTCGACGAGCCCTCCACCGGCCTCGACCCGCAAGGCGTTGCCTGGCTGGCCGCCACGCTTCGCCAGTTGCGCGACGCCGGCTGCACCATTTTGATGAGCCTGCACGGCGAATCGGAAATCTCCGCGCTCGCCAACCGCGCCGTACGTCTTGATGTCGGCCTAATCGTTGCCGACACCCGCGCAGGCGCCGAAATGCATTCCGTCCTGACCTTTGCGGACGCCTGAATGAGCCTGCTCTCCAACACCACGGTGCTGCTCGGCAAGGAACTCCGCACGGAGTTCCGTTCGCGCGAACTTTTGACCACCACGGTGGTTTTTATTTTGATGGTCATCGTACTCTTCAGCTTCACCTTCGATCCCACTTACACCGAATCGCGCCGCTTCGGACCAGGGCTGCTCTGGCTGGCTTTTCTTTTCGCCGCATCGCTCATGCTGCAGCCATGCTTCCTGCGCGAACAGAATAACGACACGCTCAGCGCGCTCCGCCTCTCGGTCAGCGATCCTTTTGCGATTTTTCTGGCCAAGCTCATCGCCAACACGCTCTTCCTCCTGTTCACCGAGCTTCTGATGCTTCCCGTCTTTGCCATTTTGTACAACGTGCCGGTCCTCCACGTTGCCGGCCAGCTGGTTATGGTATTTTTTCTGGGCAGCCTGGGCGTTTCCATCGCCGGCACAGCGCTCTCCGCCATCTCCGCGCAAGCCCGCATGCGTGAGCTGCTGCTCCCGCTCTTGCTGCTGCCAATTCTCACCCCGGTGCTGGTTTCCAGTACGCAGGTGACCGTCGGTCTTCTGGATCCCGCTCCCTTCATCGAGTGGAAGGGAATCGGCTTCCTTGTCGTTTTCGATGTGGTCTTTTTGACCGCGCTATGGCTTTTCGGCGAATATCTTCTGGAGGAATAGTGGACATGAAGAAGCAGATCCTGGCCGCCGCCATAGTTTTCTTTTTAGTAGGCGCGGCCGCCTATGGCGCGTTTTTTGTTGCGCCCACCGAGCGCACCATGGGTCCGATCCAGCGTATTTTCTATCTGCACGTCTCCAGCGCCTGGACCGGTCTCACCGCGTTTTTCGTCTGTTTCGTGGCAAACATTCTCTATGTTTTTCGCCGCCAGCCGCAATGGGATTGGCTCAGTGTGTCAGCGGCGGAAGTGGGCTTGGTCTTCACTACCGTCGTGCTCGTCTCGGGCCCGATCTGGGCGCATCCCGTCTGGGGCATCTGGTGGACCTGGGACGCGCGCCTCACCTCCACCTTCATCCTCTGGCTGCTGTACGCCTGTTTTCTGCTGCTGCGCACTTTGGTGGAAGAACCGGATCGCCGCAGACTTTTCAGCGCGCTCTTTGGAATCTTTGCCTTCATCGACGTGCCGCTCGTATTCGGATCCATTCGCTGGTGGCGCACCCAGCACCCGCAGCCGGTGGTCATGGGCGGCTCCGGTTCCGGTCTCGACCCCACCATGTGGAAAGTACTGTTTTTTTCCTGGTTCGCAATGCTAGCGCTGATGGCGCTGTTGATCCGCGCGCGCTACCTGATGGAATCGGCGCGCGGCGCGCTGGAAACTCTTCGGCAGGAATCCGAGGCGGTATGAAAAATCTGAACAGTATTTTTGCGGCCTATCTAATCGCGTGGGGAATTTTCTTTGCCTACTACCTGACCGTCGCGCGCCGCGCCGCCGCGCTACACGAGGACATCGAGCGCCTCAAAAATTCTCTTCACCGGGGCAAATAGCGTGGCAGGGAAGAAGCGCGTCGGCATCGTGTTGTTCCAACTCGGCGGGCCCGATTCGCTCGACGCGGTCGAGCCGTTCTTGCTGAATCTTTTTCTCGATCCCGACATTATCCCGCTCGGTCCACTGGGTCTGTTGCGCACACCCATCGCCAAACTGATTTCTTCGCGCCGGTCCAAGCCGGTTATCGGACGCTACGCGCAAATCGGCCGCCGCTCGCCCATCGCCACGCTCACCGAGCGCCAGCGCGTGCGCCTGCTCCGCGCGCTTTCGCCCTACATCCTTCCAGTCGCGGTAGTGGCCATGCGTTACTGGCATCCCAGCACGTCGGAAGCCCTGGATACGTTGAAAAATGCTGGCCCGCTCGACGAAGTCGTGCTCCTGCCGCTCTACCCGCACTATTCCTACGCCACCACGCTCAGCAGCATGAAGGAATGGCGTCGCGTCGCCGATCGCGCGAAATGGAACGCATCCAACGGCGTGCCACCCGAACGCGTGGTAGAAAATTTCTACAATCATCCTTCCTACATTCAGGGACTGGTTGAAAACATCGGCCGCATCCTGCGCCAGTTTTCGGACAGTTCGCGCATTCATTTGATTTTCAGCGCCCATGGCCTGCCGATGAGCCTGGTCGAAAAAGGCGACCCGTACCCGCGCCAGATCGAAGAAACCGTGCGGCTCACCTGCGAGCAGGGCGCCAAACAATTCGCCGGCTGGCCGCGCACGCACATCCTCTGCTATCAAAGCCGGGTCGGACCCGCCAAATGGCTTCAACCTCCCCTAACCACCACTATCGAGCGACTCGCTCACGCAGGCGTCAAGGAAATGCTCGTTGTGCCCATATCTTTTGTCACCGAGCACATCGAAACCCTGCATGAAATCAATATCGAGGCCCGCGACGAAGCGAAAAGACTTGGTGTGGAAACTTTTCGCATGATGCCCGCCCTGGGCGATTCGCCGTACTTCATCGCCGCGCTGAAGGATCTCGTGCTGCGCGCGGTTGGCATCGACCCCGCCATCACCGTCGTGCCGCCTCCGCCTGAAATTTCAGCCGCGGCCACGCGCCTCTGACCCTGAGTCCCGCCGAGTGCCAAGGCGCATTTCCATTCTAAATCTGCGAAATTTTCGAAATCCTTGCTCACCCCTTTCAGGGAGCGCATCCAACCCCACTCATGTATAATTCGGCGTTGAATCCCGGGCCTATGGCGCCAACCACCTATAATCCGCCCCTCCACCGCTTCTCAATTTTTGTCGTCTGCTGGACCTTTGTTCTGCTCATCGCCGGCGCCCTGGTTACCTCTAACGACGCTGCGCTTTCCGTTCCCGATTGGCCGCTCTCTTACGGCTCACTCACTCCGCCGATGGTCGGCGGCATCCGCTACGAGCACACGCACCGCCTGATCGCCGGAGCGTTGGCATTGCTCTCCATCGTCCTGGCGGTCTGGGTCTGGAAAGTAGACAAGCGCCGCTGGCTCCGCTGGTTCAGCGTCGCGGCGGTTCTGGGCATCTTCGCGCAAGCCATACTCGGCGGGGAAGTCGTACGTCAATTGCTGCATTACTGGCTGCCGGTAATGCATGCGTGCTTTGCTCAAATCGTTTTCGCCGCGCTGCTCGGTATTGCCGTATTCACCAGCCGCTGGTGGCTTTCCGATCAGCCGCAAATCCAAGACTCTGGCTCGCCTTCGGTTCACACCTTGGCCATCGTCAATTCCGTGATTATCTTTTTCCAGGTCATCCTCGGCGCCGGGTTCCGCCACAAAGACATTCCTGTGTGGCCGCACATCGTGGGCGCCCTCGTCGTTGTGGGCATGGTCATCTGGACCGCCGCGGTCCTACGGCGCCGTTTCGAAAAGTCTGCCGCCATTTCAAAAACACGCATTCTGTTGCACGCAATTCTTGGCACGCAGATACTACTCGGGCTCGGCGCGTACTGGTCACGGTTGGTCACTGCCCAGGATCCGCAGCCAATGCCCTCAATGGTGGCGTTCACCGTGCTCCACACCGTGGTTGGCGCGCTGCTGTTTGGCGTGTCCGTTCTTCTGGTCTTGCTCTGCTACCGATTGATTCCGCGTAGAAGGGAATTGCCCGCCACCTCGCAGCGGCCGGTGGCCATCTGATGAGCACCGCGCGCACCGCCGAATTGACTCTGACGAGCCGAGCCAGCGCTTTCATTACCCTCACCAAGCCCGACGTTTCCTTCCTGGTGTTGATCACCACCGCGGCCGGCTACTATATGGGCGCGCGCGGCCCGGTGAACTGGCTGCACATGCTGCACACCGTTTTCGCCACCATGCTGATCGCTGCAGGCACGGCCACGCTGAATCATTACATCGAGCGCGACTCCGACCGCTTCATGCGCCGCACCGCGGGCCGCCCGCTTCCCACCGGCGTCGTTCAGCCGCGCGAAGCGCTGCTTTTTGGTGTCGTCCTGTCTATCGCGGGCGCCGTCGACCTTTATTTTGTTGGCGGATTGCTCCCGTGCGCGCTCGGGGTAGCCACCTGCCTGAGCTATCTGCTCGCCTACACCCCGCTGAAGAAGCGCACAGTGTGGGCCACTTTTGTCGGCGCTTTTCCCGGCGCCATTCCGCCCATGATCGGCTGGGCCGCAGCAACGGGCTCGCTCAGTCTCGGCGCGTGGTTGCTCTTCGCCATACTGTTTCTCTGGCAGTTTCCCGCATTTTCACGCCATAGCCTGGATGTACCGCGAAGACTACGCGCGCGCAGGCATCCTGATGCTGCCGGTAGTCGACCGCGACGGCTCGCGCACCTTCCGCCAGATTATTGGGTTTGCGGCCGCGCTCGTACTGGTCAGTCTGCTGCCCGCGCTGCTGGGCATGGCTGGAGTTTTATACTTTTTCGGCGCGCTCATCGTCAGCACCGCGCTGGTTCAGGTAGCGGTCTGGGCCGCCAACTCCAAATCCAACGCGCGCGCCAAGTGGCTGATGCACGCCACCGTGCTGCATATTCCGCTCTTGCTGGCCCTGATGGTCTACGACAAAATCCCGCGCTGAGATGATCTCGCACGCCGCGTTGCCAATGCCTGTGCTGAACGGTACCAGCGGTATCCTCCTGGCGTGCGGTTATGTCGCCATCCGCAACGGCAAAATCCAGATTCACAAACGCTTCATGCTTTCGGCCTTCGCCGTTTCCACCGTGTTCCTCGTTTCGTATTTGCTGTATCACTATCGCGTAGGCCACGTGGCCTTTCACGGCCAGGGTTGGATTCGCCCAGTTTATTTCGCATTGCTCACAAGTCACACTATTCTTGCCGTCGTCATCGTCCCAATGATCTTGATTACCTTGCGCCGCGCCTGGCTACAACGCTTCGACCGCCACCGCATCATCGCGCGCTGGACCTTGCCTCTATGGTTTTATGTTTGCGTTACCGGCGTAATCGTCTACCTGATGGTCTACCAAATCTACGCGCCCAAGATCTAGCTTCCAGGCAACGCCGCGATCACCGCTTCCGTAAACTCATCCGTGCCCGCGCCGCCACCCACGTCCCGCGTGGTGTGCGCGCCTTCGCGATAAACTTTGTCGAGCGCCGCTTCGATCCGGCGCGCCGCCGGCCGCTCTCCCAGATGGTCCAGCATCAAAATACTGCTCAGCAGCAGGGCAGTGGGATTCGCAAATCCCTTCCCGGCAATGTCCGGCGCAGTTCCATGCACCGCTTCAAACATCGCGGCATCGTCGCCGATGTTCGCGCTTCCCACCACGCCGAGGCCACCAACCAAGCCCGCGGCGAGATCGCTCATCACATCTCCATACAGGTTCGGCAGCAGCAATACGTCAAACTGCGCTGGATTCAGCACCGCCTGCATGCACGCGTTGTCGACGATCATTTCCATGTACTCGATGTCCGCATATTCCTGCGCCACCGTGCGGATCGATTTCAGAAAAAGCCCATCCGACAATTTCATGATGTTGGCTTTATGAATGGCGTGAATTTTCTTGCGGCCATTCTTCCGCGCGTAATCGAATGCAAACCGCGCGATCCTCGTCGAAGCGCGCTCGGTGATGATTTTCAGGCTTTCCACGACTCCAGGAACAACTTCGTGCTCCAGGCCTGAATACAAATCCTCGGTGTTTTCGCGCACCAGCACGATATCCACGCCCTGGAAGCGCGATTTCACTCCCGGCAGATTTTTCACCGGTCGCAGATTGGCATACAAATCGAGCGTCCTGCGTAGCGCCACGTTCACGCTCGGCGCGCCGCCGGCAATCGCCGTGGCCATTGGACCTTTCAGCGCCACGTGGTTGCGTCGCACTGACTCCACCGCGGACTGGCTCATCAGTTGGCCTTTTTCCGTGCTCTTGTCGGCACGGCCTTCCAGCTCTTCCCAGTCGATCTGCACCCCCGCGCCATCTAGGATGCGCCGCACCGCTGTGGCTACTTCTGGGCCGATCCCTTCCCCGGGGATTAACGTGACTTTATGTCTCATAGATGCATCATATTGTAAGCGAACCCCGCGCCGTTTCGCAGCAGGGTAGCGCGCGAGTTTCCAACGGGAGTTCCATACCGGAACGTGGCCGTGCAGCGCATCGAGACATTTGCTATAATCTCATCAGAGTCGCGGATACAACGTGACCGGAGGCAAAGGAACTATGATTAATCTCACGCCCGTCGCCAGCACCAAGGTCAAGGAAATCATGGGCATGCAAAGCCCATCACCTGTCGCCCTGCGCGTAGCTGTTGTCGGCGGCGGCTGCTCTGGATTCCAATACCACATGGCGTTTGAGAACCAGACCAACGATACCGACCAGATTTTCGATTTTGACGGCCTGAAAGTCGCTGTCGACCAGATGAGTTCCATGTATCTCGAAGGCATCGAGATCGACTACATCGAAACGGTGGAAGGCGCCGGCTTCAAATTCAACAACCCCAACGTGAAGAGCACCTGCGGCTGCGGCAGCTCTTTCAGCGTCTGAATCGCGCCAACTTTTCGCCGGCGTGATCACAATTTCACGGCTCCCGGGTGCGTTTCGGGAGCCGTTTTTGTATCCCGGAGTAGAGCGAAAAAGCATCCCTATGGACCTTCAGTCGGCTGCCCTACATTTCCGGTTGTGCTGGCGACCGCCCTACCAGTTCTGGTATAACTCTTTTGTCTCCGGGCGCTGGGAGGACACGATGCCTATTAAAGTAGGATCGACGATTAAACTACTGCTTGCCGATGACAGCGACATCATGCGCGAAGCCATCAAAAAGCTTCTTGCTGAGGAAACTCGCGTCCAGATAGTAGGCGAGGCCTCCTCATTTGCTGCGGCGATGCAGATGGTAGCCGACTTCAAGCCCGATGTGCTGCTGCTGGATCTGCACCTGCCGCAAAAGCGCGATCTACAACCTCAGCTGGTGAAGTCTCAGCTGGGTTGTGTTGATTACACCCTGGCCATCTCCTTTTCCAACGATGAAGAAGCCAAGTCCCTGGCGGCCAGTTACGGCGCCGTCGCGTTGCTCGACAAAATGAGCCTGTACTCCCAACTTCTTCCCGCCATCGAGCGGCTTTCCGAGCCGGAACCGAACCCGTCTTTCAAGCTCGATCTCCAAACCGGCAGAAAAGGGCTATCGCTCGAAGTTCCCGAGTAGCCCTGTTTTAATCCCCGTTTTTCTGCTCGAAACACCCCGCACCGCTCGATTTGCATTCGCGTCCGCCGAACCGTATCCTAAAATCCCGGCATGAAAATAGCGCTCGCGCAGTTTAATCCCACCGTAGGCGATTTTGCAGGCAACGCCGCCCGCATCCTCAGCCTTTCCAACACCGCTCACCAGCGCGGCGCCGACCTGGCCGTTTTTTCCGAGCTTTGCCTGTGCGGATACCTGCCCGCAGGACCTGCTCGAACGCCCTGCTTTCATCGATCGAAATCACAAGGAACTGAAAGAGCTGGCCGCCAAGCTACCGCTGCCCGCCATCGTGGGCTACGCCGGCCGCGTTAAAAACGGCCACGGAAAATCCATCGCCAACAAAGCGGCCCTCATCAACGAGGGCCGCGTCGTTTTCGAACAGAGCAAAATGCTGCTGCCCACCTACGATGTCTTCGACGAATCGCGCTACTTTCAGCCCGCCGACCGGCAATCCGTCTACGGACTCGACAACGAGCAGCTGGGCATCACCATCTGTGAAGACGTCTGGAACGACAAAACCTTCTGGGCCAATTGCCGCTACGATCGCGACCCCGTCACCGAAATCATCGCGCAGGGAACTACCATCCTTCTGAATATCTCCGCCTCGCCCTACACCATCGACAAGCGCGGCCTGCGCCTCGAAATGCTGCGCTCCATCGCCATGCACCATCGCCGGCCTATCGTGTACGTCAACCAGGTGGGTGGCGACGACAGCCTCATCTTCGACGGCGCCAGCATGGCCCTCACCGCCGACGGCCGCGTCGCCGCGCAGGCTCGCGCATTCGAAGAAGACCTGGTGTTTTTCGACACCGTCACCGGCAAAGGCGAAATTCACGACCAGCCCCATGAAGAAATCGCCTACGCCTATCAGGCGATTCTGACCGGCACGTACGACTACGTGCAGAAATGCGGATTCAAGAAAGTTCTGGTCGGGCTCAGCGGGGGAATCGATTCCGCCGTGGTCGCCGCCATCGCCGCGGAAGCCCTGGGCCCTGAAAACGTTCTCGGCGTCTCCATGCCCGGCCCATATTCTTCCGCAGGCAGTAAAACGGACGCCGCCATTGTGGCCAAAAATCTGGGCATCGACATGATTACCGTCCCCGTCGGGGACGTGTTCGACTCCTACCTGAACGTCCTCAAGCCCATTTTCGGAACGCTGGCGCCGGATGTCACCGAGGAAAATATTCAGGCGCGCATCCGCGGAAATTATCTGATGGCGCTGTCCAACAAATTTGGCTCCATGGTCCTCAGCACCGGAAACAAATCCGAGCTGGCCGTCGGCTATTGCACGCTGTACGGTGACATGGCCGGCGGCTTGGCCATCCTCTCCGACGTTCCCAAGTTGATGGTCTACGAACTGGCCAACTGGATTAATCGTGAAAGGGAAGTGATCCCCGAATCGACCATTCGACAAGCCGCCTTCCGCCGAGTTGCGTCCCGACCAGAAAGACGAAGACATCCTGCCTCCCTACGACGTCCTCGACCGCATTCTCAAAGCCTATATCGAAGACTTGCGCAGCCCTCAGGAAATTGCCGACCGCTTTGGCTACGATCTGAAACTGGTACGCGACATTGCCCTGCTCGTCGATCACAACGAATACAAGCGCAAACAAGCCGCGCCCGGACTGAAAATTACTTCGCGCGCATTCGGCTTTGGCCGTCCGTTTCCAATTGCCCAGCGGTTTATTCCCTGATATGCGGGACATTCAAACCAGCATTTGAATAGGAGACTTGTGAACACTTCATTCAGACTGCACTTGGCCTTGGCTCTTGCCTTACTGTCGGCGTCGATCCTCAGCGCACAACAGTCCCAGCCATCCACGCCGTCTCCAACCGCTGCGACAAACGCCCCACAGTCCCCGATACAGAAATCCGTGGAAGCCTACCTGCGCAACCTCTATGCCTTCGGTCCTGACATCCAGGTCACCGTCGGTTTACCCAAAGAAACCAACATTCCCGGTTTGCTCGAAACCACCATCGTCGTGAAGATTGACGACAATCCCGAGACCGTCAAATTTTATGTCAGCAAAGATGGCAAATACCTTTTGCGCGGGGAACTATCCGATCTGACCAAAGACCCTCTGGCCGACAATCTCGCCAAGCTCCAGATCAAGGATGCGCCTTCCCTGGGCGATCCCAACGCCCCCATCACCATGGTGGAGTTCTCCGACTTCGAATGCCCGGTCTGCCGCGCCCTGCACGACGGTCTGCGCGAACTTCTACCCAAATACCCTCAGGTGCGCCTGGTCTTCAAGGACTTCCCGCTCGAGCAGCATCCCTGGGCCCGCACCGCCGCCATCGCGGGACAATGCGCCTACAACCAGGACCCCAAAGCCTTCTGGAAGCTCTACGACTTGATCTACGACAATCAGGACCTCATCTTCGGCGAAAACGCCTACTCGAAGCTGACCGACTACGCCTCGCAAATTGGCCTGAACGTCGACACCTTCAAGTCCTGCCTGGCCAGCCCGGAAGCCGCAGCCGCCGTCGAAGCCAGCCGTGCCAACGGGCTCGCGCTGGAAGTCTCCAGCACGCCAACCGTTTTCTTCAACGGCCGCCGCACGATCGGTGCCGATCCGCACCTGATCGAACAAAACCTGAACTATGAATTGGCCAAGCGGAAAGCCTGCGAATCACTAAGATGTATGTGAACCATTGCAGGAAAGAAAGCAGAGAAGTGGTTCCAGCGAAGAACAACCCTAATGAAACCAATCACAGGACAGAAATCAGTCCGAATAGTTCCTCATGTTATTAGTTAACATAATATAACTTATGAGACCCCAATGTTCCACGGAACCACGCTCGCAAGCGCAGTTCTGAACAATCGTCTTCGTGTTAGCGGGAATTTCTATTCAACGGTTGGCGAAGCAATTCACGAAAACGCACGGCGCGCACCGCGCCTGCATGGTCGGCGCTTGGCGAGCTGGCGTTGCAAGCAACGCAAGCTCATGTCTCAAATGAAAAGACATCCTGTCAGGTGTGTCTTTTCACGCCGTCTCGACTTTTTGGGAATTTGCTAGCTGGATGTGAACGAATTAAGACTACTTCGCGAGCCCGGCGAATACCGTTCGCTCAGTGGCGGAATCTCTCTTCGATAGATCGAGTAATCCGGGCGGACCCGGCCCGAACCGTCGATACGCTGTCCGCTCAGCGCCTTGACTGATTTAATTGCGAATCAACTCCCACGCCTGCATTTCAGCGCGCCTG
The DNA here is from genome assembly GCA_963819625.1 of uncultured Acidobacteriota bacterium. Taxonomy (GTDB): domain Bacteria; phylum Acidobacteriota; class Terriglobia; order Acidiferrales; family UBA7541; genus Acidiferrum. The sequence continues at coordinate 37,834 of CAWFWY010000009.1, read as the reverse complement.
TTCGCATGACTCACCGATGCTGCAAGCTCTTCCTGCGCTCTGGCGTAATCTTCATCAGGCGGAGTGCCCTGCCTGAAAAAGTCAATGTCATAACCAGGCCACAGAGCTTCTCGCAACCACGCACCGCAGGACTTGAAGAATGTTTGGACATTGCTCATTGCAGTCACCGCCTCCACGATCGATTTGCATCGGGCCGGGGAGACCGTTGTAAGTGGAACGCGTCAACTGCCGTCCCATTCCACTCCATTAAGATAATGAATTGGCCTATTTTCGACTATCGGGTATTCCCCCTAACCATTCTTAGAAAAAGTACTAGGACACTTTGGTGCAATTGATTTGTATTTCGAGAAAATGCGCTCAGCGGAAACACGAACGCGCTGAAAGCATTACACGGCCGGCCTTCATTCATAAAAACGTGGCAAATGATTTTAACGTGTCGGGGTCGTTGCCGGAGTTGCAACCGGAGTCGTTTCCAACAATTGCTCTTTGCGGTAAACCAGCGAATTGATATCGCTCGGCGCCAGCTCAAAACCATGACCGTGCGTAATCGCGTCCGTGGGACAGGCCTCCACGCAATATCCGCAAAATATGCAGCGCGAATAATCGATGTTGTACACGCTGGCATACCGCTCGCCCGCCGAAATGCGGTTCACATCCGTATTCTCAGCCGCCTCGATGTAAATGCAGTTCGCCGGGCAGGCCGCCGCGCACAAAAAGCAGCCCACGCACTTTTCCAGCCCGCTCTCGTCGCGGTGCAGCACGTGAATCCCGCGATATCGCGCCTGGAAATGCACCTTCTCGTACGGATAGTTCTCTGTGACTGTTTTGCGGAATATGTTGCGGAATGTAACGCTGAAGCCCTTCGCCAACGTGCTGAACGTTTCAGCAACTTCCCGAAGTCCTGATGCCATGCTCGCAGTCTAACAAACGCCCCTCTGCCGGGCAAATTTCCATTGGTGGGGAGTTTTTCTTCGACGGGTGTCCGCGAGCCGTTTTTGCATGCCTGGCCGCCGCGCGGGTGGGTTTTAATTTCCTCCCCTTTCAGAGCTTTCTTGGCTACTCCGCGGCCGTCCTCGCCTTCCCCACCAGCGAATCAATAATCTGCTTCCCGTGAAATCGCCCGTTCTCGATAAAAATCTCGCTGGTGTGCTTCCCGCCGATCACCACCCCGGCCAGAAAAATACCCGGAACATTGCTTTCCAGCGTGTCCGGATTCAATTCCGGCTTCCACGTCTTCTCATCTAGCTTCACTCCCAAACTCTTAATAAATGTATAGTCCGGATGATATCCGGTCAGCGCGAACACCTGCTTGGCCGGCAATCGCTTTTCGCCGCCCTGCTTCTCGATCACTACCACTTCCTCCTCCGTGAACTCCTTCACCCGCGTCTCAAACATCGCCGCGATCTGCCCCGCCTTGATGCGATTCTCGATGTCCGGCCGCACCCAGTACTTGATCGTGGCTCCGAGCTCAGCATCGCGATGCACCAGCGTCACTTGCGCGCCGTTGCGATACAAATCCAGCGCCGCCTCCGCCGCCGAATTTTTCCCCCCAATCACCACCACGTCCTGTCTCCAGTACGGATGTGGCTCCGTATAGTAGTGCGACACGTTAGGCAAATTCTCGCCCGGCACTCCCAACAGGTTCGGCAGATCGTAATACCCGGTCGCCACAGCAATTTTCTTCCCCTGGTATTTGTTCTCCGCCCCGTCTTCCGCTCGAGTAGTCACCGTAAAATTTCCGTCGCCGCCCTCCAACCCCTCGATCAACTCGAACAGCCGCAGCTCCAGCTCGAAATGCTCCGCCGCTTTCCGGTAATACTTCAGCGCCTCCACCCGAGTGGGCTTCTCCGCCGCGCACACCAGCGGCAAATCGCCAATCTCCAGCAATTCCGGCGTTGTAAAGAAATACATATTTACCGGATAATGAAAAATCGAATTGCAAAGCGTCCCCTTATCAATCACCAGCGGACGCATCCCCGCCCGCCGCGCTTCAATCGCGCAAGCCAGTCCCGTCGGCCCCGCTCCAAAACAGATAATGTCGTATGTTTCCATAGAATTTAAGTTTGCAGTCTCAACCGCGCAATTGCAATCCGTTACAACGCACTCACTAGTATCCAAAGTCAGATTCTCCCTTTCCGGTGTCTAATCAGAGGACAGGTAGTCGATATCAGGCGAAGGTGTCAGTATGAAGAGAAAAACATGGCTGTTGACTGGAATAGCGTTAGGGCTGGTAGTCCCGTTTCTTCTAAATGTGATTCCGCATATCGCGCACGGGTGAGCACGGCCATCCGCTTATTTTGTCTTTGAGCCGGGATTGCTCATTCTGCAGCCGTTTTCTAGATTTCTGCAAGGGATGGCAACGCCTCTTCAGGCTTTCCTGGTCATAGGCCTTAATTCCCTCCTATTCGGACTGGCAGCCGCTGGACTGCGTCGGTGCTTCATGGTTCTGTCGAAACTTTTTATGGCTACCTCTGTTGCCCTCCCTCAACACCTGAACAACACTTCGTCTATTTGCCGTGTCGTGATCGGAAGCAGGAGTGGGATGACATCGAGTACCGGTATAAGCGGATTGACTCGGATTGATACATCGTTAAGATTTTTCAGAGGCGTTTACGTCAGTTCTCTAATGAATGAGCTGTCCGGATTGCAACCATAGAATTTGTTGCTTACTCAATTCTCAATGCGCTCATGGGCGAAATCGAAGCCGCCCGCCCCGCGGGAATAATCGCCGCGAAAAACGAACAAATCGCCAGCGCAATCGCAGCCACCGCCAACGCCAGCGGATCCCACGAAGACACTCCATAAAGCTGCGCCGCGATCAACCGCCCCGCGCCTATCGCCAAAGGTATCCCTAACAATAATCCGACGACCACGCGCTGGAATGCTCCGCGCAGCACCAGCCGGATCACCCTCATCCGATCCGCGCCCAGCGCCATGCGTATCCCAATCTCATTCGTTCTCTGCGCCACCGTATACGCCGTCACGCCGTAGAGTCCCACCGCAGCCAGCAGCAGCGCAACAACCCCAAATAATCCCGCCAGGCTCGCCACCGCGCGTTCCTGATCGAAAGAAAGTTCCACTTGTTGGCGCAGCGTCCTGATACTCGTAACCGTGAGGTTGGGGTCGACTTCCGCGACGGCCCTGGTCACCAGCGGCTCCAACGTTCCCGTCGGCGTGTTCGTCACCAGCATGATTGCGCCGATTTGGTGCGAACTCAGCTCAATAATCCTCATCAAATCATTCTGGTACTCCACATTCTGAGCCAAAGGCACAAAAAACATTGGACGCCCAGGCTTGTTCATCGCATAGCCTGCAAACTTGGCGTCGCCCACCACCCCGACGATTCGAAACGTGTTGACGTACTCCGGCATGTCCAGCCCAAAATGTTGATCCAGTGGATTCTCGCTGCTCTTGAAAAAGCCCTTCACGAACGCCTCGTTCACAATGGCCACAAGATCGCTGGTTTCGTTGTCCGCGGTCGTAAAGTTTCGTCCTCGCAAAATCGGCATCGAAAGGTTCTGCAGGTAATTGGCGCTCACCCGATCCCATGACGCGCCTGCTTGTTCACCCGGCGCCGGCGCCGGGTGCCCCGCCACCAGAATGAGTTCTCCCCAGTTATTGGTGAGCGGGTTATAAAGCGCCAACCCCGATCCCGTCACGCCCGGCAGGCGATTCAGGTTCGCTTCCAGTTGCCGGTAACGAGCTTCCATCTGAGGAAGCGCAGCGTTAGTGGTGGGATTGTGAAGTTCCACCAGCACCCGCCCCGCCACTTGAAATCCAAAGTCCTGATTTTCCAGCTTGCTCAGGCTGCGCCCCAGCATGGTCGCACCGGCGACCAGCACCACCGAAACGGCGGCCTGCACAATCAGCAGCGCTTTCCGGCTAAACGAAGACCGATCCTTGGTACTGCGCCCAGCACCGCGCAGCGCCTCCGCGGGATCGGTGCGCGTGGCAAACCATGCAGGCGCCGCACCGAAAATAATTCCCGTCAGCAACGCCAGCCCAAATGCAAACCCCAATACCGCCAGCGACGGTGCCGTGCTGATCGGCAAAAACTTTGCGCTTCGAAACGCCAGCGCCAGCAGCAGTCGTGCCGCCACCACCGCGAATACCAGTCCGGCTACTCCACCCGCAATGGCCAGCAGTACACTCTCCGTTAAAGCCTGCGTAATAATTTGCCTCCGCGTGGCTCCAATTGCCAATCGCAGCGCTGTTTGCCCGCGCCGTGCCACCGCGCGTGCCAGCAACAAGTTCGCCACATTCGCGCACGCGATCAGCAACACCAAGCCGCAGACGGCCAGCAGAATTTGCAAGCTGCGGCCATACTCTTCCTTCATCTCCGCCACACCCGCGCCTGCCGGCACCACGTTCAACGTCTGCTTGGGGAGGTCGTGGATAATCCCCGGCATCCAATTCGCTGGATACCCGGCATCGTATTGCATCCATTGCCGCAAAACTCCTGTCAGCCGCGCAGACATCCCCTCCACGGAAGCCCCAGGCCGCAATCGCCCGATGACCCGCAGCCACGCCGAAACTGACTGGTGCAGCAGCGCGCCGTCACCGCTAATCATCAGTTCTTGTTGTATCGGTATCCAGATGTCGGGTGGGTCCCTTTGCAGTGTCTCGCCGAAAAACCCGGCCGGCGCCACTCCGATCACCGTGAACGGATGCCCCTCGACCGCAAGCGTGGCGCCAACCACGGAAGTATCGCCTCCATAGATTGTCTGCCATGCCCGATGGCTGATTACTACCACCGGCGGAGCCGCCGGTCGGTCGTCCTCCGGCCCAAACACCCTTCCGCCAAACGCGCCGACGCCAAGTGTGTGGAAATAATTCCCGGTAACATATTCGGAACCCAACGGCCTCCCAACCGTATCAACGCCTTCCCGGCGGACTGTCACCGTCCCACGACCTGCCTGGAACGCAGCCAGCTCATCAAACTCTGGTGTCTCCTTCTTCAGCCGTTCGAACAATGGATAAGAAACCATCCCCCACCTTTCCTGGGGACCGCCTTCCACACAGCATTCGTCGCCCTCTCCTATCCGGTACAGCTGTCCAGGATCGGCAACCGGCAAGGAACGCAGCATCACCGCATGGATCAGTGTAAATATCGCCGTCGTCCCGCCAATTCCCAAAGCCATCGTCAGCACTGCCGCCGCCGCAAACACGGGCGAAAGCCTGAATTGCCTCGCCGCATATCGCAGATTGCTGAATAAATTCTTCATCCGCCACCTCGCTCAGTAATCGCTTTGTGGTGCCCCACACGTCGCTTTTACGTGTGGAGATTTTGCAAATGTACGAGCAATCCGTTATCGCCAGTCTTCTCAACGTAACTACTCGACCGTGACTGTTCGGCTGCCATATTTCCTGCCGCTCAGTCCCGGCTGCTAAGTGTTCTACGAAACGAGCTCGCTCAAGGTTCCCCATACACTAAGACTGCTCCGCCACTTGATCTTGGCGACTCTCCAGTCACCCACCCAGACCTGTCATCCCGACCGCAGTGGCCGGCCTTTTTCCTTGCTCGCGAAGCGAGCGCCGGCCTCGAAGTGGAGGGATCTCTCGTCGATCGCTCGCGCAAGCCGTGCACCACTTGCTTTCCGGTTGATTGCCGCTTCAGGATAGACGTCAGCCCAAGCGAAAAGTCCGCAAGCTATCCGCCCACACAAACACAAATTTTGAATGGAATCTTACAGAACAAACTTCAAATCAACCGAGCGAAGCCACCAAGAAGCGCCTCTTACGCCGCCGTCGAATCCGCCTCAGACGACGAAGACCCCTCCAACTGCGACAAGATCCCCCGCAGCGTGCGGATCAACTCGTCCCGCGAAACATGGCTCTTCTTAAACTGAATCCGAAACTTAAACTCTTCATTCTCCGGCTCAAACTGAAACAAAAACGGCTGCGGCTTCTGCGGACCCGTCACATGTTCCTGCCGTTCCTTCCGCGCTTCATCGCGCGTTAACCCGCCCTGCATCATGCGGTGAATCGTCTCCAGCATTTTCTTCTCGGTCGGTTGCCGCGCAATCTGCAGTAGCAGTCCCTTGGTATTGAGCCCCTGCTCCGCGCACTTTTTCCGCAGCGCCTCCGGAATGTGCAACAGCGACAGCGTCTCCGTCACGGAAGTTCGCGAACGCCCGATTTTCTTCGCGATATCGTCGTGCGTATATTCAAACTGCGTGCCCAGACGATTCAATCCATCCGCTTCCTCAAAAGCCGTCAAATCTTTGCGCTGCAGGTTCTCAATCAACCCAATTTCCAGCGTTTCCGCATCATCCGCGGTCTTCTCGATGCACGGCACTTCCCGCAATCCCGCCGCGCGCGAAGCGTGATATCTCCGCTCGCCCGAAATAATATAAAAGCAATCCTCCCGCGCGATGAAACGCACCAGCAACGGCTCCAGTACGCCCTTCTCGCGTATCGAGTCCGTCAATTCCCGCAAATCACCCAGCGCCTTGCGAGGCTGGTCCGGGTTCGGACGAATCCGCTCCACCGGAATCATCCTTCCGACCGCTGCCCCGCTATAGCTCGTCAGTGATTCGACGTAGTGCGCGTCATGCCGCATCTTCAGCGTGACGGGTAACCCGATCCTCTTCGACACGTTGGATAACCTCCCCGGCCAGTTTCTTGTATTCCAGCGCCCCCGGTGACTTGGGAGCGAACGTCAAAATCGTTTCCTTGTACGCCGGACTTTCCTCCAACCGCACATTCTTGCTGATCTTCGTCTTGAACAACACTTCGCCGAACACCGTGCGGATCTGCCCGTGCGTGTCCCGGGAAATATTCGTCCGCTTATCAAAAAGTGTAATCACCACGCCCAGCATCTTCAATCCAGGGTTCGGCCGCGCCCGAATTCGCTCGTAAGTCTCCAGCAAATCGTCCGTGCCCTCGATCGCAAAATACGCGGACTGAATCGGCACCAACAGATGCGTCGACGCCACCAGCGCATTCACCGTCAAAATTCCCAGCGAAGGCGGCGTGTCCAGCACAATGTAGTCGTAATCTTTTTGTATCGTCGCCAGCGCATCCTTCAATTTAAACGGCGCGTCGAATTGTCCCGCCAGCACCTGCTCCAGTTTTGCCAGCGCCAGCCTTCCCGGCCCCACAAACAGCATCGGATCTTTCGTGGGCTTCACCACCGTCGCCATCTGCACGCGCTGATCGCTCAGCACATCGAACATCGACGTGGCCACTTCGCCGGAGTCGAAAAATGCAATCGTAGAATTTGCTTGCGGATCTAAATCGATGAGGAGTGTTCGTTTGCCGCGATGTGCCAGCGATGCCGATAGATTGATCGCCGTAGTAGTTTTCCCGACGCCGCCTTTTTGATTCGCAACCGTGATGATGGCAGTCATATCTTTTCTGCCTCTGCCCGCGTGTTCAATTTCCGGCCGTCGCGATCCGGCAAGCCTGGTCCTGTATATGGGTGTCGTCCGTAGGAAACCCCCTAGAACTAGCTAACTTTACGTTCGCTGCCACTATATTGGCAAGCGAAAAGTGACCGTCCACCGCATTATCCCCAGTGGAAATCTTCCCTGCATTCCCATACCGAAACCAACTCTAAAACTCCAGCTCCCAGAAATCCGGCTCGGGCCGCTGCAATAACAAACCCAACTCCCATCCCGAAGTCCCCCGGTGCCCCCGCCACACCAAAACCGCCTCGCACTCTTTCCGATTTCCCAGATTCGTCACCACCAGCTTCTCTCCCACCTCAAACTGTTCCGGCACCACCGCCAAACACCCGTGAGCGCTGATATCCATCGTGTGCCCTTCCGCTCGCGCCGGACGTCCCTCTTCTTTTCTCTCCACCGCCACCTTCACCCTCGAATTTACCCGCACCCCGGCGCGCAAATTCCTCTTCTCCGACCCGTCCCGCTCTTCATTATCGTCATAGCGATCATACAAAAGCGCCACGGTGCTCTCCTGGAATTATCAAAATGTCGGGCGGGCTGCGGTAGTGCCTCTCGGCACTAAGCGCTACCCACCATAAGACCGACCGGCAATCAGGTCAATCAAAGTTCGCCGCTACCTGAATGCCCGATGTCGTTTTCATAAATCCGCGCCGGCGTACATCCCCAAAAGACACCCCAATCATCGTAATCTCTATTGCTATAATTAGCGGCGGTCCTCCCTGCCATGGAAATTCGGCTTACGCGCCCAAATTTATTCCTGTTTTCCTGCGCCGTTTTTTTTCCATTTGCGCTGCTGGCATTGATGTTGTCTAACTCGCAGACCGCCGCCGCTCAAGATCCCGGCCAAAACCTCGGAGCCCCGCCAAGGGCTTCCTCCCAAGCCCAGCCCCCCCGCGCCGCTATTCCAATTGATACAACCGAGGAAAAAGGCGCCAAAACGCTTAAGGTCAAAGTGGATTTGATACTCGTGCCGGTAGTGGTCCGCGATTCTTCTGGGCACGCCGTGGGCTCTCTCCAGAAACAGGATTTCCAGCTTTTTGACAATCACAAAATCCAGGAAGTGGCGCAGTTCGCCGTCGAAAATACCGACCGGACCGCGACCGATCTACCGGGGAATGTTTCGGCAGCGGCCGCTAGCCCGCCAGGTAAATTGAAGAAATTCGTCGCCCCTGCCCGTTTCACAGCCATCCTGTTCGACGATGTGCATTCCACCTTCGACAATCTTCCTCAACTGCAATCCGCCAGCTTGCACTTGGTTTCAAATGCGCTCGCGCCCGCCGAACGACTGGGCATCTTTACCACTTCTGGCAAAGTTATTGTGGACTTCACCGATGATCGCGCCACATTACAGGATGCCCTCAAGAAACTGAAACCAAATCCTCTTCCTGGCACGCAGACAAAAGAGTGCGCTGACCTATCCCACTACGATGCGAATCAGATCGTGAATAGGCATGACCTGGTCACCCGTGACGCAGCGGTTTCGCAGACCATGGAACAGTGCGGCATCAAAGATCCAAAGATGGCTCTTGCGATGGTCCTGGAGACTTCCGAGAGGGTCCTGCGGATCGGCGATGTACAAACTCAACTCGTGCTGCAAGCTTTAGCAGGGGCCATTGACCGGCTTTCAGCTTTGCCCGGTCAGCGGACGCTCATTTTCGCATCCCCGAGTTTCCTCGTCAGCGATCGCGAGCATCGCGAGTATGAGCTGGTCGATCGCGCCATTCGATCTCACATAGTGATCAGCACGCTCGACACTCGAGGCCTGTACACAGAAGAAAACGAAGTTGCCGACTCCAATGTCCTGTCCACTTTTGCATACGGCACCGGGGGCACCTTCTTCCATAACAGCAACGATCTCACCGAAGGCCTCCGCCGGCTGGCATCTCCACCGGAATTTGTTTACCAGCTCGGTTTCTACCCGAAAGACCTCGCCGAAAACGGCAAGTATCATCACCTCCAGGTAAAGCTGGCAGGCGGCGGTAAATTTACCATAAGCGCGCGCGAGGGCTACTTCGCTCCAACTCACATCGCTGACCCCGCAAAAGCGGAGAGCAGCGAAATCAATGAAGTATTGTTTTCTCAAAGCGAAATCCATGACCTGCCCATTCAGATGCAGACGCAGTTCGTGAAGGGCGACAAAGCGGTGGCCAAGTTGAACGTGCTGACCTTCGTCGATCTCAGCAACCTGCCCCATCGCCAGACCGGGGACCAAAACGCCAATCAGTTGAGGATGATTGCCGCCGTATTCGATCGTAACGGCAAGTACCTAGGCGCCATCGACAGAAAAATCGACGTGCACTGGACCGATTCCAAAGCAGGAACCCAAACCGCGACCACATTTTCCTTTCTCCTGGATCCCGGCGCTTACGTGGTTCGTCTCGTTGTCCGCGATTCCGAATCCCAGCACCTCTCCACGCAGGACACGCTTGTCGAAATCCCGTAAGCCCGGACCGATCTTGCCGCAATTTGTTTTTCACAACTTCTTTTTCAAGCCGTGCTAGATTTTGTCTCGTCTCGACATTTCCGCCTTCGAGAGGAGGCACTCATGCTCCGCTTGGCCAGTCTCATCTTCGTCCTCATCGCCGCCGGTTTCTCGTACGAATCTATTCCTCCGCGCGGCGCCTCTGTCCGCGCAGCCCCCGTTTCGCCAGCCGGCTCGATAACCCCCGCAACACCCTTGCTCGAGCCGCGTTCCGGCCACTCCGCTACGCTTTTGCCAAACGGAAAAGTTCTGGTCGCCGGCGGCATGCGCCGCAATCAGGATTTTTATCGATCCGCCGAGTTATACGATCCTGCCACGGGAAATTTTCAACCTACGGGTTCAATGACTATTGCGCGCGTCGGCCACGTCGCTGTCTTGCTTCGCACCGGTAAAGTCCTCGTCTCCGGCGGTTGGGTTGGCCACGATTCTACCGATTCCGCCGAACTCTACGATCCCGCTAACGGCAAATTTCAGCCTCTCCCGAAAATGACTGCCTTGCGCGGCCGCCCGAATGCCACCCTGCTCTCCACCGGCGATGTACTAATCACCGGAGGTGCGGACCACGACGCTCCGGGAGGAGTCGCTACTGCTGAAATCTTCCGCACCGCCGATTCACGTTTCGAGCCGCTGGGCCCCATGCATTTTGCCCGCATCGCGCACACCACAACTTTGCTTTCCGATGGGCGTGTCCTGATTGCCGGCGGACGCGGCGCCACCGTCACCGCCAGCGCCGAAGTTTTTGATCCAGCGACAAATCAATTCACGCTCGCCGGCAACATGCTCAACGCCCGCTACAAGCACTCTGCCGGACTGCTTCCCGACGGTCGCGTACTCATCGCCGGCGGTTCCGACGATCGCGACTGGAAAGGCACTCTGAACAGCGCCGAAATTTATGATCCCCGCACCCACACCTTCACCGCCACATCTCCGTTGCATGACAGCCGTTTCAAGCTCCCCGATGAAGCCGTGCAACTCGCATCTGGCCGGTTGTTGATCGCCGGTGGAAGCAAAACAGTAGAGGTATACGATCCGTCCACTCAAAAATTTAGCGTCGCGGCCGGCCAGATGCCCGAGCCACGCCACTACATGAGCGAAACAAAACTATCAGACGGTAGTGTCCTTCTCACCGGTGGCTACCCCAACAATGACCACGCCTCCAGCGAAACGTGGATCTATCATCCATAAAAAAACATCGCGTAATAACTCTAACCCGAAAAATTTGCTCTCAGTCACGCACGCGTCGTTTGCGTGTTGCCCAACCTCCGAATAAACTCATCCGCGACCGTCCATGATTCGCCTCCAAACTCTTCGCCGGGAATTTTCTCCTACGTTGCGCCTCGCCTTGCCTCTCGTCCTCGCCGAACTGGGCTGGATGACCATGGCCATCGTCGACACCGTCATGGTCGGCCACTTGCCCAACAGTGCCACCGCCATGGCCGCGGTAAGTCTCGGCTCCAACATTTTCATAGTGGTCGCTCTTTTCGGTGCAGGTCTCCTCATGGGCCTCGACACTCTCGTCTCGCAAGCCTTTGGGGCAGGCCAGCGCGAAGATTGTCACCGCTCGCTCATCAACAGCATTTACCTGAGCATCGTTCTCACCCCCATCCTCGCCGCGCCCGTTTTTCTTTTACCTGGCCTGCTGCGCAGCATGCATATCGATCCTGCGATTCTCGCGCTGGCCATTCCCTACACTTGGGCCCTCGTCGTGGGACTTTTTCCGCTGCTCCTGTATTTCGCAGTTCGTCGCTGTCTTCAGGCCATGAACATGGTTCGAATCGTGGCCTTCGCTCTCATCACCGCCAACATCGTCAACGCGTTCGGCAACTGGATTCTCGTCTACGGTCACTGGGGGGCCCCCGCCATGGGCGCTGTCGGTTCCGGCTGGTCCACCGCCGTCGCGCGTTTGTACATGGCTGCTGTCTTGGTCGCCTATCTTTTGTGGTACGACCGTGACCATCGCACCGACCTGCTCAAGACTCCGGTGGACATCGACTTGCCGCGCATCCGCCGCCTGATCACTCTCGGATATCCCGCCGCGATTCAATTCACTCTTGAAAGCGGAGTCTTTGCAATGGTCACCACTTTGATCGCCCGTCTCGGCCCCGTACCCCTCGCCAGTCACCAGATCGCGCTCAACACCGTCGCACTCACTTATATGGTCCCGCTTGGAATCTCTTCCGCTGCCGCCGTCCGCGTCGGCCAAGCTATTGGCCGGAAAGATCCGCGAGCCGCAGGCGACGCCGGCAACACCGCAATTTTTCTGGGAGCCGCCTTCATGACCTGCGCAGGCGCAGCGCTCTTAATTTTCCCGCACGCCATCGCCCGCATGTACACTCCCGCCGAAGACGTCATCCGCGCCACCACCTATCTCCTCGCCGCCGGCGCCGCCTTCCAGCTCTTCGACGGCATTCAAACCGTGGCAACCGGCGCACTCCGCGGCGCTGGAGACACTCGCACTCCCATGCTCTGTCACCTGATCGCTTACTGGATCATCGGCCTACCCCTCGGCTACTGGCTCTGCTTCCACCTCGGCTGGGGAGCCTTCGGCCTCTGGTCCGGCCTAAGCCTCGCCCTAATCCTTATCGGCGTAGTCCTCCTCCTAACCTGGCGCCGCATGACCCGCCGCCTCGCCAGTCCATAGGCCACCCAGATCACACACAAAATGGGGGTGCCGCATCCTTTGCGGTTTTCAAAGGGTGCGGTTTTTCCTCCGATCTGCGAAGCCGCAGTTCAAACGATCGGTAATGCTTTTCGGGAATTGTGATTACAAACAAATCTGAAGGAAATTCTCGCGACGTTGAAGCACTAAACTGACAACCTACATCTTATATCTACCCAAATCATCATCCGACAAACCCTCCAGCCACGACCTCAACTGCTCATTGGTAGTCCGTTCATTAATCGCGCTGGAAACCTTCGAATTCTTCAACACCTGGTCATTCACAAATATCGGGCAATCCATGCGCAAAGCCAGCGCCAGCGCATCGCTAGGACGCGCATCAATCGTCATCATCTCCCCGTCGCGCTCCACGCAAATCAGCGCATAAAAAGTATCGTCCTTCAGCTCGCTCACAATAATTTTCTGCACCCGCACTTCCAACCCCAGCAAAACATTCTTCAGCAAATCGTGCGTCATAGGACGCGGCGTCTGCACCTTCTCAATCTCCAGCGCAATCGCATTCGCCTCATACACGCCCACCCAGATCGGCAAAATCGCCTGCCCGCCCACATCCTTCAGCACCACGATCGGCATATTCGTTACGGGATCCATCATCAGCCCACGAATCTTCATCTCCACTTCCACGTTGGCCGTCCGCGAGTCCTCAGACAACGTCACTCCCCATCATTGACTATGCCCGTCAAACTCCCCGTCCTGCTATCCGTCACCTTCACGCGCACGTAGCTTCCCAAAAGTTCCCGTCCGTTGGAAGAGAAACTTATCACCCGGTTCGAAGTCGTATGCCCCGACCACTGCTTTTCCCGCCGCGACTTGTTGCTCACAAACACGTCCAGCTCTTGCCCCAGCATCGCCAGATTCCGCGCCGTCTGAATCACCCGCTGCTTTTCCTGCAGCATCGCCAACCGCCGGCCTTTCTCTTCTTCCGGAATCGGATCGTTCAGCGCCAAAGAAGGAGTATTCGGCCGCGGCGAATATTTAAATCCAAACACGCCGTCGTACTGCGCCTCATCCAGCATGCTCAGCGTCTCGTCAAAATCCGCATCCGTCTCGCCCGGAAATCCCACAATAATATCGGTCGTAATGCTGATCGCCCGCTTCGCCCCGCGAATCAGCGCAATCTTCTCCAGATATTCCTCGCGCGAATAAGTCCGCGCCATCGCCCGCAACACTCGCGACGACCCCGACTGCACCGGCAAATGGATGTGATCGCAAAGTTTCTGCTCGCGATCGATCGCCTCCACAATATCCGCCCCAAAATCCCGCGGATGCGAAGTCGTAAACCTCACTCGCCGTATTCCCGCTATCGCGGCCACTTCCAGCAGCAGTTCGGAAAATTTCATCCGCCGCGCCGTCGGGTCCGCATAAGAATTCACCGTCTGCCCCAGCAATTGCACTTCGGAGTAACCCAGCTCCGCCAGTTGCCGCACTTCCTGCAAAATCGATTCGCTTCCCCGGCTGCGTTCCGGCCCGCGAGTGTGTGGCACCACGCAATAGGCGCACGCCTTGTCGCACCCTTCAATGATCGTCAGATACGCCCGCCAAGGATTGTCCCGCCGCGTAATCTCCGTCTCAAACGTCTCGTCCGTATCATTATCTAAACCAGTGACTCGCTTGTTCCCCGCTTCCAGTTCCGCCAGCAGCTCCGGCAATTTCCGGTAACTCGCCGACCCACAAACTAAACTCACCCACGGCGCGCGCTTGAAAATTCCTTCGCCTTCCTGCTGCGCCACACAACCCAGCACCCCAATAATTTTGCCCTCGCCCCGTTCGCGATATTCCCCCAGCCTCGAAAACACCTTCTGTGCCGCCTTTTCCCTTATGCTGCACGTGTTATACAAAATCATCCGCGCCGCCTCAGGCGTCTCCACCTGCCGATACCCTCGCGATAGCAACAACCCCGCCACCTTCTCCGAGTCGTGGTCATTCATCTGGCACCCAAACGTCTCCAGATAAAACGTTCCCCCGCCCGCACCGTCATTGCCGTTTTTGGGCACCCCACACGCCGCCGTCGCGTGTGGGGATTTTGGTAATGAATCGTGCAAAGCCTCGACCACACCACAAAAATAACTGGACACGCCCGAGCTCCTGCTCAACGCCTCCACCCCAATATCGAACGCTTTACGCATCGAATTCGCAGTCTACCATAGCGCATCAGCGCACACCGTCCCACTCTGCTCAAAACGCAAAAACAAGTCATTCCGAATCCCGCCGCTGTTTGGCGGGTGAGGAATCTGCTGTTCAGCTGAACTTGGCAACCATCCATCCAACACGCCCAAACCTGTCATCCCGACCGGAGCGAGCCAACGCCTTTTCCCCAACTTCGCTCGGCGAAGTTGTCGGCTTGCGCAGCGGAGGGATCTCTCTTCACTTGATCGCGTCAGCCTCCACAGTCGTGTTTTTCCAATCGTGTTTGCTATTACCTATCTCTTTCCTCTTTGCCAACAATGTTTACTTCCCGGCATGTCGTCGCTCGCATCGACGAGGATAATGAACCGTGTCCTCCATCCGCCAGCGAGATTCAACGTTGATCGAACGATTCGTTTCCACTTTCGAAATTCTCGACGACATGACCGCATGGGATACCGACCCGGTTGCGGCTTCGTTGACTGTGGACCCTTCCGATCAATACGGTTTCAAGCATTGGAAGCCAGTTCGGATGGAAACTAACACGCGTCATCTCGAGCCGTTATATTCAAAACTGCCTGCCCGCTTTCCCCGTCTCTTTGAAAGCCTTGCGCTCACGTATCGGTGGGCGGAAGTCGACTTGAACTTCCATCGTCTCTTGCCGAACCCGCCCGGCGAGGATTTTGAAGGGCTTTTCGCCGCGATGGCGAAGGACCGTTTCTTGTGGGAGCCTCTGATCGACGCCGGTTACATCCGTTTCGCAATGGGTCCCGATATCGACTATGACCCTGTCTGCTTCGACATTAGCTCCCGAAAGAAAAATCGCGATTACCGTATCGTCAAAATCGACCACGAGGAAATTCTCTGCAACAACCGAATCAAGGTGGTCGCCGAACTCGCCCCAAGTTTTCAGCAGCTGGTCGAAAACACGATCGAGCTCGCCGAGACAAAGCGGCCACGCTAACTTCACAAACCCCGACGATTTCCCATTTCCCCTCAAGAATCCCCCTCTCCACGTTTCGTTGCTTCCCCTCCATGCGTATGCTACGGTTCTTAAGTCATCAAAATTCGCTGTAACTGAGGGGTAAAACCATTTTTCTGTTCACCACGGCCATCTTGACCGATCTCGGCAACATTCTCGAACAAACTGGATGGGTCGCACGCGGAGTCCTGGCCCTCCTCCTCGTCTTCTCCATCGTCTCGTGGGCCATGATCTTCCAGAAACTCGGTTTCTTCGGCCGCGTCAAACGCGAAGGCGACCAGTTTCTCCGCATCTTCCGCGCCACCCATGGAGTCGCCAACCCCCAAGCCTTGGCCTCCGCCGGTTCTCCTTTCGCCACCGTCTACGCTTTCGGCTACCGTGAACTTCAAAGCCAGGTTGGCGCCAGCACCGGTTATCCCAATCCCGGCGGCAAACTGAAAAGCCTCCAGGCCGTCACAGTAAATATGCAACTCGCCGCCGCTGAAGAAGTTCGCCGCGCAGAAAAAGGCATGTCCTGGCTCGCCACCACCGGCTCTGTCTCCCCGTTCATCGGCCTCTTCGGCACCGTCTGGGGAATCATCGACGCCTTCTCAGGACTCGGTGCCGCCGGCGCCGCCAGCCTTCGCGCCGTCGCTCCCGGTATTTCCGAAGCACTGTTCACCACCGCCGCCGGCCTCGTTACTGCCATCCCGGCCGTAATCTTTTATAATCAATTCTTGCAGAACATTCGCAACCTTGCGCAGCGCCTCGACACCTTTACTCTCGAAGTCGCCGCACAAATCGAAAAGACTTTTACCTAGACTTTCGAATGCGCAGCCGCAAATAGCGGCTCCAAAGAATACGAACGATGGCTTCCATCTCAAAAAACACCCAATCGTCGCTCTCCGAGATCAACATGGTCCCTTTCGTGGACGTCGTGTTGGTCCTGCTCATCATTTTCATGATCACAGCGCCCATCCTGCAGTCCGGCATCGAAGTCGACGTTCCCAAAACTCACACCGTCAAGGAAATCGCCGAGCAGCGTCTGGTCGTTACTGTCGACAAAAACCAGCTCGTCTATCTCGGCAACGAGGCCGTCAACATTCACGAACTCGGCGCCAAAGTCCACGAACAGTTAAAGCAGCCGCAGGACGCCGTATTCCTCCGCTGCGACGAAACCGTTCCCTTCGGCAGTTTCGCCGCCGTCGTAGACGCACTGCGCATCTCCGGCATCAATAACATCAGTATCGTCACCGAGCCCATCACCGATCGCCCGCGCACCAAATAAGTGCGCGCCAGAGAATAAAGATGAGCGTAGCTCTCGCCAACGTCAACACCGACGAAATCACCCTTCGCAGGTTTCTCGTCTACTCCGTGTTCCTTCATGGCGCGCTGGCTCTCGCCATAGGTGTCTCCGTTTATTACCAGTTTCACGGCGACGCCTGGGGCGGTGTCGGCGGCAGCGAAGGCAACGACACCAAAGTCACTTTGGTCAGCAGCGCCGGCATTCCCATGCCCAGGCCGCAAGTGTTCACCGACAGCCAGGCCATAGACCCCACCAAGGGTCTCTACAAAGAAGAGCCAAAGCCTCCTGAGATTGAACAGCCCAAAGAAGAACTGGCCATCCCGAAATTTAAAGATGAGAAACCGCCCAAGCCGGTCTCTCATCCCTCCAAGGTTTTCGTCGACAAGCGTCCCGCTCCCACCAATGCCGTTCCCTTCGGCAAAGGCGGCAATCCCAACATTCCCACCGGTTACAACGCCACTCCCGGCGCGGCCTCCAGCGGAGTCGCCGTTCAGGGCCAGGGCGGTGGAGATTTCTCCACCCGTTACGGCTGGTACATCGAAGCCGTCCGCCGCAAAATCGGCAGCAACTGGGACCAATTTACAATCGACCCCGGAGTTCGCGCCGAACGCCGCGCACACGCCGTCATGACTTTTGCCATTTATCGCGACGGCTCCGTGAAAAATGTCCGTCATGGAGCAATCCAGCGGAAATCTCTCCATGGATAATTCCGCGCAGCGCGCGCTCGCCAGTGCTTCGCCCATGCCCGCTCTGCCCAGCGATTATTCCGGTTCCTACGTAACCGTGATTTTTGATTTTGATCTGTCCATGACCAAATAATTTGCTTCCCATTCGCCGTCGCGCGGATGGAGTTGGGGGTTAAGGTGCAAGGTTTGTTCAAGCGTTTCAGTGGTAGCTCTATAATTTTGGCCGCGCTTTTGTGCGCTCCGTTCTCGTCCCACGCGCAAGAGGCGTGGTTCAAGACCGGCACCGGGCTCGGCGTCGAAAAACCGCGCCTCGCCGTCGCCGACTTCGCCCCGCGCGCCGACACCGCCAAGAATCACTCCGCTCTTTTCACCCAGGTCGTCCGCGACGACCTCCAGTTCAGCGGCATTCTCGATTTCGTCAGCCCCAGTTTTTATCCGCCTCAGCCGCCTTCTCAACCGTCCGAGCTGCGCAACATCTCTTGGACCGATCCTCCCGCCAACGCCAATCTGGTCGCCTTCGGTAATCTCACCGAATCCACACCCGAAGTCGCCATCGAAGCCTGGCTGTTCGACGTCCGCAATCCCGCAGCACAACCGGTCGTCGCCAAAATCTACCGCGGCGCTCCCACCGACGCGCAGGTTCGCAAGTTTGCTCACCAGTTCGCCGACGAAATCATCGCCAAGCTCAGCGGCGGCATCCCCGGCATCGCCGGCACTCAAATCGCCTTCGTCAGCTCCCGCACCGGCACCAAGGAAATCTGGGCCATGGACTACGACGGCGCCAACCAGCATCAACTCACCCATCTGCGTTCCATCTCGCTTACTCCGCGTTGGTCTCCCGACGCTTCGCGCATCGCGTTTACCTGTTTCCAGCCTATGAACCGCGTCACCAGCGCGCAGATTTGCATGTACTCCCTCGATACCGACAAGCTCGTCTCTTTCCCGCATTTCCGCGGTACCAATACCACTCCGGCCTGGTCGCCCGACGGCTCGCAAATTATTTTTTCTTCTTCCATGCAGGGCAGTCCCGATTTGTACGTCGTTGACGTGAGCGGCGGCCACCCCAAGCGCCTCACCACTTCAGCCGGCGCCGACATGTCCGCCACCTTTAATCCTAAAACCGGCCAGACCATCGCCTTCGTCAGCGACCGCGGCGGTATTCCTCAGATCTATTCCATGAACTCCGACGGCACCAGCGTCGCCAGATACGATCTTCCCGACATGGGCTACGTCATCGATCCCGCCTGGGCCCCTAACGGTCAAATGCTCGCTTTCAGCTGGCGCCGCCCCAGCGGCAATTACGACATCTACGTCATGGAAGCCGCCACTCGCCGCCTCGTTGAAATCACTCGCGACTCCGGCCGGAACGAACGCCCCAGTTGGGCCCCCGACGGCCGCCACATCGTGTTCGAATCCACCCGCGGCGGCTCGCGCCAGATTTGGTCCATGCTCGCCGACGGGTCTCAGCCCCATCAGCTAACCAACACCGGCCATAACGAATCGCCAAACTGGTCGCCTAAATGATTTTCAACCGAAACGTAAGGTGGCAAGGGGGTCGGTGCCCCACCCTAAGGTTTTTGCAGGGCCTGTCCGCCGTGGCGGGTGGGTCTCTTAACGTGGAGCCGCCCAAAAATAATCCGCGGAGCGCATTCTTGATTTACAATTCCTAAGTACCAATTCTTGTCAGAAACCTGCTCAACTGTTGCAGTGCTGGAACATCAGATATAACTCTTACGAGTTGTCTCTTTTTCTTTACTGGCAAGTGGTACGATTCTTGCTGACGCTCCGGGTCATTTCATGTCGAGGAGGAAATACGAATGCTAGATGTTTCACGAAACCTTTATAGAACGTGTTTGCTCGCCGCTCTGTCGGTCGCTGTTTTCAACTTTGGCTGCAATAAAAAGCCGATTTCTGCTCCAGCCCCAACCACGCGCACCGAAGCTCCCACGCCGCGCCCCACCATCACTTTCCAGGCCGATCCCACCACTGTGAATAAAGGCGAATCTTCCACTCTCAGTTGGTCCACCACCAACGCTACCTCTGTCGCCATCGCGCCTGAAGTCGGTCCCGTCGCCGCCGAAGGTTCCACCAAGGTCGCGCCCGCTGATTCCGCCACCTATACTCTTACCGCCACTGGACCGGGCGGCACCGCCGACGCCAGCGTGCGCATCACCATCGCCGCGCCTACTGTCGAGCCCACCGACACCAACGCCGATCGCAACATGGACAAACTTTTCGCCACCAACGTCCAGGACGCCTACTTTGATTTGGATAAGGCTGACATTCGCCCCGACGCCCGCGCCGCCCTGGCCAAGACTGCCGAATTCTTCCGCAACTATCCGCAGCTTAAGGCCACCATCGAGGGCCACTGCGACGAGCGTGGCTCCACGGAATACAACCTCGGTCTCGGTGACCGCCGCGCCACCGCCGTGAAACAGTATCTCGTCTCACTCGGTATCGCCGCCGATCGCCTCAGCACCGTCAGCTACGGCAAAGAAAAGCCGTTCTGCATGGAAGCCAGCGAAGCCTGCTACCAGCAAAACCGCCGCGGCCATTTCGTCCGCGCCAACTGATTTGCGGCTTTGATGCGCAACGGTGCAGGTAGATGATGAATCGTATTTCTGCCGCGTGCCCGCAAACTCTCTTGCTCGCACGCGGCTCTACTATTAAAGTGAAGTTGTACTGAACTATTCTCCCCCAGCCGGGTTCATACGTATTACGACGGTTTTGTGAATGTCCTTAGGAGGTATCACCATGCAACTCCGCAACATCGCCATTTTCACCACCGCCGCACTCGCCGGCCTCATCGCCGGTAGCGCCATCGGTCCTCGCCCCGCCGAAGCCGTCGCCCGCGAGCTGATCGAGATGCAGCGCGACGTCTCCACCCTTCTCCAGGGACAAAAAGATATGCAGTCGCAAATGACTCAGGACCACACCGTCATGAAGACTCTGGTAGAGCAGTCCGGCGACAATGTCGGCAAGCTCAACTCCACCATGAGTTCGCCTCCAGAAGTCCGTCCAGGACGTGCAGGCCAATTCCGGCGCGCGCCTCGACACTATGTCCACCCAGGTCCAGGGCCTCTCGGACAATCTCGAGGAAATTAAGTCCCGCCTCGGCAAGCTCAATCAGCAGCTCGTTGACGTGCAAAGCAGCGTGCAGAGCGTCGACGCCAAAATTTCCGGCGGCGGCACCGCCGCTCCCGCTACCAGCGCCCAACCCACTGGCAGCGCCACTTACAGCAGCCCCACTTCCAGCAACGGATTCCCCACCACGCCCTCTTACAGCAGCAGCGGTTCCGTCAGCCCCGGCGCTGTCAATCCCAACAACGCCCTTCCGCCTCCGAGCTCCGCGCCTTCCGCCGACACTCTCTACTCCAACGGCCTCCGCGATATCACCAGCGGCAAATACGACCTCGCCCGCTCTGAATTTCAGGACTATCTTCGCTTCTACGGCACCACCGACCTCGCCAGCAACGCGCAGTTCTATCTCGGTGAAATCGCCTATTCCCAGAAAAATTACGACCTCGCCGTCTCCGAATACGACAAAGTCCTCACCGGCTATCCCGCGCAGCTTCAAAACCGCTCCCGCGCGCCTCAAAAAAGCCCTGGCTAATATCGAACTCGGCCAGAAAGCCACCGGCGTCCGCGAACTCCGCGAAATCGTCAAGCGCTACCCCGGCACCGAAGAAGACCGTCGTGCCCGCGCCAAGCTAAAAGAAATGGGCGCCTCCCTCTCCGCCCACAATAAAAATATCCAAATCCAATCCAAGCGTAGCGCCGGGGAGTTAACTTCGGAAGACTGGCGAGCCGCAGCTCTTACCCGTTTCCCCGAATTCGAGCACGAATTAACAGAAAGTGAGCCGCTTGGTTTGTGGATGCCACCTTGCCCTCACGAGAGCCTACGTGGCTCGCTCGTAAACAATGGTCTTGCAGGCAGGACTACTGCATTACGAAGCTGGTCTTTCACCCGCACCTTCTCACAGTCGCGAAAATGTCATCACCGTCACCAACGCTATAGAGTCGGCTTTATAGAGATCTGCCCGCTCGATCAGCCGTTACCGAAGAGTCTGCCTCGCGGTTCCGCCGGCAACGTCCTTGAAGAGTTTTGGAACTTGGATCCAATTCATCTGTCGGTCAGCAATTGCGCGCCGTCGTGTCGCGCCTTCCGAACTGACGTCGAATTCTCGAACCGCCGAAGCTGTAAGTTCAATACTCTTGGCAACTCATTCGACATATAACACCCCGACCCGTCCTCCCGCAATGGCCCATGCCCTTGGCGAAATAACGGACCTGCTTCGCTTGCAGGGCGGAATCCACACGTCTCACTCGCTCATCATCACCACTCCCGCCAATCAAGCTTTGAACCGTCCGTTCCGTGTTCTAAAATAAAACCGTCATGAACATCGCCGACTTCCGCCGCATCGCCCTCTCCCTCGAAGGCGCCGAAGAATCCTCCCACATGGGCAATCCCGACTTCCGCGTCGGCAACCGCATCTTCGCCACCCTCGCCGCCGCCAAACAGGGCTACGGCAACCTCATGCTCGCGCCCGAACAGCAAGCCGCCTTCGTCGAGGAATTACCCGAAGTATTCATCCCCGTAAAAGGCGGCTGGGGACTAGGCGGCGCAACTCACGTAGTCCTCGCTCTGGCAAACGAAGACCTCCTCCGCGGCGCTCTGCAAGCCTCCTGGAAACTCCGCCTCGAAAAAAACGCCCAGTCCAATAACAAGTCCAACAAAAAGCCCGCCAACAAAAAAAGCCCTCCGCGCCCAAAACATCCGGGCACGAAGAGCCCTCCACGCAAAAAACGCTGATCTTTTAAGCTACTCCGTCCTGCCCTTGCAACCCGGATGCCCGCACTTGCAATCGACGTCCGGAGTCTTCTCCATCGCTTCACACTCCACGCTGCAATACTTCCCCGTCGTAACCGTGCACGAACAAATCGGATGCGCACATTTCTTGCCCTCAGCCATAGTCATCCCTCCTCGATAGATTCATTACGTCCGCCTCCACTACAACCCACGCCGTCCATCAACGCCATACCGTAAATAGCGTATAAAAGCGCTCTGTTCTGTCTAATCAAATGGAGTTGCCTTAGCGTGAAACAGTCTGCCCAAAAAGGAGTGCCAAGCCGGCATAAGGCGTCAAAATAGGAAACGGCGAAATCACTCGGATCTCGCCGCCCCCTAAATATCAACCAGTCGCCTAGAAGTTAAACTTCGCCTGGAACTCGATCACCCGCCCGGCTAACGCACCTGGCGCGCGTCCGAATAGAGTACTCTCCACCTTCGTGTTATCGGTGCCAAACGAAAATGGCTGCAGGTTCAGTTTGTTGAATACATTGAAGAAGTTCCCCCGCAGCTCAATATTCGCGCCCTCGCCCAGAAATCGCAGCGTCGGCAAACCGAACTTTTTCGCCACGCTCATGTCCACGTCAAAGTAACCCGGCCCACGCCTGGAATTTCGTCCCACTCCCGGAGGCCCGGGATTGCAGATGTCGAAGTACGGATAACCGGGATGGGTGGTCGGATCGGCATTCTTGCAATTTGCCGAGATTGTCATGGTCGGGTCTGTCGGATCCGGAAAAGTGTCGCCGTTGTGTACTATTCCCGGAAAGTTTGCATCCGGTGTTATGAATGAATTGTTGGACGTGTTGTCCCTGGCCGCATTAATCACCCCCGATGGCCGCGTCGGACTGATACTCGCTGCGCTCGTAATCGGCACAGAACTGATCGTCCCCGTCACCGGTGTCCACGGAAATCCCGTGTGCCAGCTCATCAGCCCGTTGATCTCCCATCCCCCCAGCACCTTCCCCGTGAATCGGGATTGGTCCCTGAAAAATGGCAAGTCCCACAACGCAAAAAAGCTCACGTTGTGTTTAACGTCAAAGTCAGACGGTCCGTGTTCCGTCTGTGGATGCGCCGGATCGGTTTGATTCGTCACCGCCCCCGGCCCCTCGTTCGAAAGCTGGTCGATGCTCTTCGCATAGCGATACTGCGCGTCAAAAAGCAATCCGTGACTGAATTGCCGCCGCAGCCGCAGATTCAACGCATTGTAATTCGCATTGATGTCGCTCGTCGGTATGTACACCGCGTAAAACGACGGGTTCGGAGCCTGTAGAAAGTTTTGATTCACCAGCCGCGTGAGTTTGTGCGAAACGCTCCCCTGATATCCGATCGTTGCGATCAAATTCCACGGCAGCCGGTGCTCAATCTCTGTCGAGTAAAGATATACATACGCATCCCGGTAGTTCCGAGACCCGCCGTAAATTTCCACCCCGATATCGCTGTCACACGCCGGGTTCGCGCAGATTCCGCCCGTAACCGGATCAATCCCGAATGCCAGAGCGGGGTTCGCAGGATAACTGTTGTACGCAGTGCTATTGCCCAGCTCGTACAGAATTTGACCGTTGGCAAAAGGCGTCCCGAAATCCGTCGCCGCTGTGCCGCAACACAGACCGAAACGCGCGTAATTCGGGGGATTGAACGCCGCGTTCCCGAACAGTACGTCGTCCGGACGGTTGTACGCGATGCCTCCACCGCCGCGAATCACGGTATTTCCGTGGAAGCGGTTCGGGCTCCACGCGAAGCCCAGCCGCGGCCCAAAATCTCGCATCGTCCGGGGGATGAGCCTCGATACGTGATTCAAGGTCGTATCTGCCAGTACCCCGCTGGTCGGAAACTGGATATTCGACAAATTATTTTTGGCATCGCCGAATGGGCTGAAATATTCGTAACGCAGTCCTAGGTTCAACGTAAAATTCGGCTTAACCTTCCAGTCATCCTGGATGAAAAAGGCGTAGTCTTTGGATCGCAGGTAACGCTGCGCATCCGCCGGTCCCCCCGTCTGGGGATTCGCGTCGATGCCTTCAAAAATGGGCGTATCGTTTACGAAGTTCCAGATTAGGCTCGCCGAATATATCGGCCGCGCCTGACCGCTCAGGTTGTTATTGTTCTGTTCGTCGATGATGTCGATCCCCAGCCGCAACGAGTGATTTTGAATGTTCTTCGTCAACGTGTCGCGTATGTCGAAGCTGTTCTCGACAAACGCTGCTGGCGTCGTGGCCCCCTGCGGTGGCCCGAATCGGATGCGATCGAAGCTATAACCTTCGACCTCGACTCGCGGAATTCCAAAGTCCACATTTTGGCTCGTTGCGATCTGGTTGAAATTGAATCGCGTGAAATTCACGCGGAATTCATTGACCAGCGTCGGCGAAAATGTCCGTACAAACGAGAAAGACTGCACCTGGTTGAATGGCTCTTTCCGTAGGTCGCCCTGCGGCCGGCTCCTGCCCGCCGAGTCGGCTGTCAGACTGTTCACCGTCGTAAAATACGCGCTGTACGCAAACAGATTTCTCCCTCGAACATAGTCGAATCTTCCGTTGTATTGATCGCCCCGGCTCGTGCTCGGCAGCGAAAGAGCCACGTATTCGATATCCGGGATGCCGTCAAATCCGCCGCCGATCCGATTACCGAGACTTACATATTGCCCCTGCGCCCCAGTCGGCGAACCTATGTCCAGTCCCCCGGGGACTTCCATGCAATCCACACCCGATGTTAGCCCCGCCACTGAACAGTCGGCCGTCAGAACACCCGCGATTCGCGGCTCAATCCCCGCAGAGTTCAGAATCGTTGCCGCTATACTCCCAGGCCGTTCCGCCGTAACCAGTTGCCGAAACTCCGGCGTTTCCACGAATGTCCCCGCGCTGACATCACTTGCATTGCTCCGCAATCCCTCGTACGAAAAGAAAAAGAAAAGCTTATCTTTAAAGATCGGTCCGCCAATGCTTCCGCCAAACTGGCGGAAATTATTATTCACCCGTGTCGGGTCCTGGTTCGGGCCGCCATATTTGTTGAACGCATTCCAGTTGGGATCCTGGTATTTGAAAAATCCGCCACCGTGCGGCTGGTTCGAGCCGCTCTTGCTCACCACCTTCACTTGCGCGCCCGACGTCCGCCCGTCTTCCGCCGAATAAGAATTCGACAGCACGGTAATCTCCTGCACGGACTGCTGGTTCGGCGTGATCACCGCCGACCCGCCATACTGCAGGCTGTTTACGCTGACGCCGTCAATCGTGAAGTTGTTCGTATCCTGCCGCTGCCCATTCGCCACCACCTGCACGGAATTCTCAATCTGAAAAATCGAAGCGTTCGAACCACCAGGCCCCGTCGAGTTAGGCAGGTTGTTTGCTCCCCCGTTCCCTCCACGCGAACCGTCGCCAAATACTCCAGGCGTAAATCGCAATAATTCATAAGGATCTCTGCCCACTTGTGGCAGCCGGTCAATCACTTCTGTCGAGATCGTCGTCCCCGTGTTGGCGTTTTCTGTGTGCAGAGATTCTGCCGACGCCGACACCGTGACCTGCTCGCTTACCGTCCCCACCTGCAGCATCACGTCGAACCCGCGCGGCTCTTCCGCCTTGACCTCCACGTCGCTCGAAACCGAATTTTTGAATCCCGTCGCCGTCACCGTCACGGTGTAGCGCCCGGGTGGCAGTTCAGCGATGCGATAAAATCCTTGATCGCTGGTAACCGTCTCCCGCGTCGCGCCGGTAGCTTGATTCGAGATGCTTACTTGTGCTCCTGAAATCGCCCCTTGGCCAGCATCCATCACCGTACCCTGCAGGCTCGCCTTGAATTGCGCAAAACACGCCGTTGAACACAACAGCAGAAAACACAGAACTACCAGTTTGCGTAACATTCGCGGACTCCCCCTGTTTGCATCACACCCATCGACGGGTAAACCATCACGCCGATTCCCCTTCGATGAGACCTACCACCCACACTCTGACGGAGGACGCTACCTTAGAGGTTACAGTTTCTAACACGCATCTGCTCAACACTCGATAATAGGTTTCCATTAGACACATCGGGAAATCCCTGTAGCCCAATTTGGCTATTTTCAAGTTTCAGTGTGCGGGTGCCGCATCCTTTTGCGCCTTTCAAAGGGTGCGGTTTTTGAATTTGGTTTTGGGTCTTCGCTTCTGAATTTGCTTCCCACTGATCTTGGCAACCACCTCTACCCACGCACCCAGACCTGTCATTCTAAGAGGCTGTGACTAAATTAGCGGCGCGAGGCGTGGCCTCGAAGTGCTGAGCTATTTCTTGCCGTTGATTTGTTGCGCCGACTGTTCTGTCAGACTGCCTGTGCGATTGTCTCGGTGTCCCTGGTTGGTTATTGCTGCAACGCCGAGGCGAAGTGCATCAGGTTGTAGGCCAACGCGCACCATAGTGCGACACAACGTGCTTTGTTCAAGCCGCGGACGGGTAATTTGCGTCAACCCCCGCACAAAAAAAGTCACAGCCTCCGAGCGGAGTGGCGCGGCTTTTTCTTCCTCGTTCGCTCGGCGAACGAGCCGGGCCACGCAGTGGAGGAATCTCTTTTCGATTTATCGCGGAGCCTAGTCCCGTCGCCGCCCTATCGCTCCCAGCCTTTGCCCTCGCGTCCCCATTCACAAACACGTATCGCCACTGGAAGCCAATCAATCCCCAACGCTATAATGTCCACACGCGCCCGTAGCTCAGCGGATCAGAGCATCTGGCTTCGAACCAGAGGGTCGGGAGTTCGAATCTCTCCGGGCGCGCCACTTATCAGGGGGGTCCGACCCGGAGACATGGGTGACACAACGTACCTAAGACATAGGTAACACTTTTGGGCCGAACGGATTTTTGATCGGCTCCAGGACCCGCGTGTCGAGATCGAAAAACACCGTGCTGAAGTTAATCTTTTTGCGGCCGAGACGGTTGGCTCTTCCAGGAAATCACCACGCGCCTGCCGGGCCGCATCGACTCTGCGGCGACGACCTTCGCGTCGGCGAGCGATCTGGCCAGCGCATTTCGCCGGGCAGAAGCCGCCCATGGAGAACACGAAAAGCGCAACGGCGGGCAGCGTGACGAAAATTGGCCCGACTGGTACGCCGCCTACATGATCGCGGAGCAGTCCGGCAAAGAGCCGCCGCAACAGACAACTAGCGCCGCGCGCACTTCTTCAAGGGAATCCTGTTAACCGGGAATCGTGTGGCCAATTTCTTGGCGGCGGCCTGGGTGACTTTTCCCGGCGCATTCAGCGGCCCCGGCATGTAGGTGTAAATGTCCACCTTGGTCACCCCTTTTTTTTCGTCGGCGTTAAAAAAAACGGTGAACGGCGGATTTCCGCCGTTCAGCTCAGGCAGAAACACCACGGAAATGCCCTGATACGAATCTCCAAAATAAGTGGCGGTGGTACCCAGGTCGCCGTACTCCGCTTTGTCCGCGCCATTGATCAACGTCATCCGTGATTCCGTCACTCGAAATCGAACCGCGGAATCACAAGCCGCGGTGGCCGGCACCCAGTCCCCTTGAAATTGCGCGGGCACTTTATCCTGCGCCTGTGAACCCACAACCACGCCCATCAAAGCCACTGCCGCTCCGATCGAAAGACGGCAATTACGCCAAGTCATGATTTTCATGGAAAGCTCCTCTCCTGAGCTGAAAAACGCCGCGATTGTATACCCCAATGCTCAGCTCGCTCGTCTAAAATAGAAATGAGCGAAAGCGCGATATATCAGCACTCGACCAGCTCTCAACCCAACCAAAGTTGTGCCTCCGACGGCACCAGCGTAGGATATTGAAACCAGAACACCAGAAACCAGGAGAGAAAACACATGCTGCGCATCAACGACGAAGCCCCAAATTTCACCGCCGAAACTTCCCAGGGCCCGATCAATTTCCACGAATGGATCGGCAACGGCTGGGCCATCCTCTTCTCGCACCCCAAGGACTTCACCCCGGTCTGCACCACCGAGCTCGGTTACATGGCCGGACTCCAGCCCGAATTCGATAAGCGCAACACCAAGATCATCGGCCTCAGCGTCGATCCCGTCAGCAAGTCACGCCAAGTGGGCCAAGGACATCGAAGAGACCCAGGGCCACGCCGTGAACTATCCGATGATCGGCGACCCCGAACTAAAAGTCGCCAAGCTCTACAACATGCTCCCCGCCGAAGCAGGCGACAGTTGCGAAGGACGCACCCCGCCGACAACGCCGCCGTCCGCACCGTCTTCATCGTCGGCCCGGACAAGAAAATCAAGCTGATGCTCAGCTACCCGATGAGCACCGGCCGCAACTTCGACGAAGTCCTCCGCGTCCTCGATTCCATGCAGCTCACCGCCAAGCACAAAGTCGCCACCCCGGTGAACTGGAAACCAGGCGACGACGTCATCATCCTGACCTCGGTCTCCGACGACGAAGCCAAGCAGAAATATCCCGGCGGCTGGAAAGCTCCGCGCCCATATCTGCGCATCGTTTCCCAACCGAAGTAATCGCGCGCAAACGACGGCCCGCTAGCGAAGGCCCGTAACTAAGGCTCGGAATCTGAGGATTGACACAGCGTGATCTTTAATCAGTTCTATCTGCCCTGCCTCGCCCACGCTTCCTACATCATTGGAGACGAAGCCACCGGCACCGCCGCCGTCATCGATCCGCAGCGCGACACCGATCAGTACATCGCCTTCGCCGCCGAGCACGGTCTCAAGATCAAGCACGTCTTCCTTACCCATCTCCACGCCGATTTCGTCGCTGGCCATCTCGAGCTGCGCGACCGCGTAGGCGCCCAAATTTATCTCGGCGCCGCGGCCAAAGCCGCCTACGCATTCACACCTCTTCACGATAACGACATCGTCGAACTCGGCCGCGTACGTCTGAAAATAATGGAAACGCCGGGCCACACGCCGGAATCAATCTCCATCATCGTCTACGATCTCAACGCCGCCAACGCACTCGACGAGCAACCCTACGCCATCCTCACCGGCGACACATTATTCATCGGCGACGTCGGCCGCCCCGACCTGCGCGCCGCCCTCGGCTGGTCGGCAAACCAACTCGGCAGCATGCTCTACGATTCCCTCAAAAAAATCCTGGATCTGCCCGACGCCAGCCTCGTCTACCCCGCCCACGGCGCCGGCTCCCTGTGTGGCAAAGCCATCAGCAAAGAAACAGTCTCAACCCTCGGCGAACAACGCCGCCTGAACTACGCGCTCCAACCCATGACTAAAGACGCCTTCATCCAGGTCGTCACTGCCGATCAACCCGAAGCCCCACCCTACTTCAACTACGACGCCGTGCTGAACAGCGAAGAGCGCCCCACTCTCGATCAAGCCCTCGCCCGCGAAATGAATCCGCTCACACTCGACGCCGTACTCGCTTTGCAATCCGACGGCGCGCAAATCCTCGACACCCGCGATCCCGACGAATTTGCCGCCGCCCACCTCGCAGGCAGCATCAATATCGGCCTCAGCGGCCAGTACGCCACCTGGGTCGGCACGGTCCTCGACCGAAAAAATCCCATCGTTATAATCGCCGACCCCGGCCGCGAAAATGAATCCGCCGTCCGCCTCGGCCGCATCGGCTTCGATCACATTGCTGGCTATCTGCAAAACGGCTTGCGCAGCCTCGAATCGCACCCCGACAAAGTCGCCGTCACCGAACGCCTCAGCGCCCCGTTCGCCGCCGAACTCCTCTCATCAGCCAATCCCCCGCTCGCCATCGACGTCCGCACCCCCGGCGAGCGCGCACAAAAACACATCGACGGCAGCGT
Source organism: uncultured Acidobacteriota bacterium (assembly GCA_963819625.1). Lineage (GTDB taxonomy): Bacteria > Acidobacteriota > Terriglobia > Acidiferrales > UBA7541 > Acidiferrum. The sequence goes on along the minus strand of CAWFWY010000009.1, from coordinate 7,614 downwards.
AAGCGTCCCGCTCAACCGCCTGACAGAAAATTGCCAGACGCTACCGAAAAATCGCCCCCTGCTCGTCTACTGTGCCGGCGGATACCGCTCCTCCATCGCTGCCAGCCTGCTGCAACGCAACGGCTTCGCTTCCGTCGCTGAAATTGCCGGCGGCCTCGCCGCCTGGGAAGCCGCCAAATTACCCATCCACGCCGATTCCTAGTCCGCGAAAGGTGTCAGAAGTCATGGCATGCGGTCCGTTGCAACTATCCGCATCCCGGTTTATAGTCTAGAAATGACTCGCGTCTATTCGCCGCGCTGTTGTTGCCGCCCCGGCAGCGCTCCGATGGCATGAACCGTTTCGATCCCGCTTCTAACACTAATCGCCTGAGCCTGCAAAACGTTTATGGCGATGGAGTATCCGAAAACGCTTAAGCTTAGATGAACCGTTTGTCAGCCGGCGAAGTACACAAAAATCCAATCGATAACAAAAGGGAGATCAAGATAATGAGCGTCACCGACGAAGTTTTGGCTGCTAACAAGGACTACGCGGCCAAATTCGATCTCGGCGGACTCGCCATGCCCCCGGCCCGCAAGTTCGCCATCCTCGCCTGCATGGACGCGCGCCTCTCCGTCGAACAATTCCTCGGCCTCAAAACCGGCGACGCCCACATCATCCGCAACGCCGGAGGCATCGCCACAGAAGACGCCCTCCGCTCGCTGATCATTTCCCATCACCTGCTCGGCACTCAGGAGTTCATCGTCATCAATCATACGGATTGCGGCATGCTCACCTTCAATGACAACCAACTCCTCGACAAGCTCGAAGAACAAACCGGCGCATCCGCGGTCACGCCAGCCCACTTCCATTCCTTCCAGGATTTGGAGCGCAACGTTCGCCGCCAGGTCGCTCGCATCAAGCACCATCCCTTCATCCCCAAGGTGTCAGTGCGCGGCTTCATCTACGACGTCAAAACCGGCAAGCTCGCCGAAGTCCACGAACACCGCCCCCACGCCTCCAAACACAACGCCTGACCCGCAGCGCTGCAACCCGGGTGCCCTACCCTAAGGTTTTTGTAGGGCCTGTCCGCCGTGGCGGGTGGGGATTTTGGTAATGTACGCGCGCGCAAATGAAATCGTGCTTCTAGGCTCGCTTCGCTCCGAGGTTTTGCGCCATCACCCAAGCAGCAGACGCGATCGCCCAGGAAATAAAAAACGCCGTCCAAGGCAGCCGTGTCCTCGGCGCAGCGAAAATCGCAGGAGCCCAAATCAGAATCGTAAACAGGCTGATCATCCCCGCTTCCGCCCACGCCGCCACACGCGGCAAAATCCCAAACAGCACTCCGAGCCCACAGGCCATCTGTCCGGCGCCAGTCAGATAAGCCCAGCCCTCACGATAAGAAAGCCACGCCGGCACCAGCTCCGCTGTCTGCTTCACATACACAATGTGTGACAGCCCAATCGGCAAGAGAGAAACCGCAAACAGCATCCGAGCCAGGTACACGCCTTTGTCGGCGGTGAGAAATCCCAGTGGCGATCCCGCTGGCAACTCGCCCAACCGCGCAAACAAAACCCATCCTCCGGCAAACAACACCGCCAGTTCGCCGAAACCAAGCCAAACCGCTTCCATCCCCGGCGCCACCACCAATGCCGGCACCTTCAGCAACATCCACACAAAAAGATACGGGAACAAAATCCGCACCGACCATGCCACCGTCGCGCTGAACAGCAGTCCAACCCCGCCAAGCAGCATCAAAACGCCCGAAGCGTAAGCGAGCGCTGTCCGCCCCGGAATCCACGGCGCCACCGGCTGCCACACCATCGCAAAATCCCCATACACCAGCGCAAGCACACCAAGCCCAATCATCCCCATCGCAAACAGCGTCAACGCCGGCTGCTGCCTTCGGGTCATCGGCTACCGACCCTATTCAAAAAGCACATGCATGTCAATCAAAGGAAGCGCCTGCTTAAGGACGGGAGCGTCGGCAGTATCAACGTGGCACGCAGGGAAGACATTTGGACCCACATCACCGTAACGGAGCGTTCAGTTTCCACCGAAGCAGGTTGTCCCAAATGGCCCCCCCTTGCTGAAATCGCCTACCCACGCTCCGGAGTTCGCAGTCTTGTCAATGGCGGCTTCGAGTTCAAAAAGAGACTTCGGCGCACTGCCGCATCCGTAGTAGTGCTTCACCCGATGACTTTCTCCTCTTACGGTGAGTCCCGTGATTGCGGTGGGCATATCCGTACAAACGCGGCCTTTGCATTTCTCTTCAGAGTAATCCTCGGCAACTCCCCAGAATTTCATTTTCGCGAAGACCGACATCAGTGCTCTTACCTTATCCATTTCTATTCGCCCGTCCCGCGCTCCCACTTCTTTCACGTGGTTTTTGCCGCTGTACTCCACTCGACCATCACCTTGAATGGTTACCACATATGCCGGGCAAGTGCCGTAACACGCAGTCCGCTCTAGCTGTATTGTTACCGTCTTGAGCTCGTCGTCCGACAAGGAGCTTAGGTCAGGAGTTTGATCTCCGCCGTGACTGATCGCTGATTTGATAACTGGGAACGAAAGCCCGGCGACCAGGAGAGTTCCCATCAATAGCCGTTCGAAAGTCATATTTTCGTCTCCTTAGTGCTTTGCAGCAGGATGCTGATACGGGGGAGAGGGGGAGCGCCTTTCTCGCCCACACTATAAGACACCGCACATCGCGTAGGAGTTCCTGCGATAAAAACAATGCAGTTGGATCTGCGAAGGGAGTTGCTAAAAGTAAACTTGCAACACAGCCATTTTAGTGATGTTGGTGTGTCTCCGTCGCGGCTAGCATGGGCATAAACCTGCTTACGTCTTCTCGAGCGCCATCAAAAGCCTGCCTTATGCCAGATAGATGCTGGCCATACTGCCGCGCATCGCGGCCGGGTGTCCCACATGCCGCTTTTGCAAGTGCGGATTTGCCAAACCACTTCTCCACTGCTTCCCGCGAATCCTACTGCCCCCCGTAATATCCGTCCCGGGCTTGGACCACCAGATCCTTCTGTTTCGTCGTCACCTGCAACTTGTGGAATCCGGCCCCGGTATTCTTGTCCGGCGTATATCCCAAACTATATTGGCTGCGCAGCTCTTCTTCAATCTGCGCATAAATCTTCTCCACCGTCTCCTTCTTCGACACCTCAAACAACCGCCCGCCAGTCTCCTTCGAGATCTCCTCCAAGATCTTTTTTCCGTCGGTCCGCTCTTCCTGCGGGTATCTGCCCCCGCCTCTACGGCCCATTCCATAGGGTCCCATCGAGATACCGCCGCGATTCCCAAATCCCTCGCTATCCTTGAACAAAATTGAATACACCACCGTATTCGCTCGCTGCGCCGTTTCAATCGCCGTCGCTAGTCCCTCCCGGCTGCCGTGATCCACTCCGTCCGACAGAATAATCAGCGCCTTTCGCCCCTGCTGCTTGCTCATTTCCTCATCGCCCGCCAGATAAATCGCATCGTAAAGCAACGTCCCGCCGCCGCGTCGCTCCGAGCCTCGCGAGCCACCGCCTCCTCCACCTCCGCCGCGCCTCCCGCCACCCAATCCGCCACCCTGCCCACCGCCGCCTCCGTTTTGTCCACCGCCACCGTTACCGTTGTCCGCTTCCATTTGTGGCGTCTGGAGCGATTGCAATGCCGCCTGCAATTTCGGCCGAGAGCCGGTGAAATCCTCCAGCAACTCCACCTCTTTGTCGAAGTGAATCAAAAACGCCAGATCCTTATTTTCCCGCAGCAGATGATCCAGAAAGCTGTAACTCACGCTCCGCTCCTCCCCCAGCACGCGCCTCTGGCTCAAACTCGTATCCACCAGCAGCCCCAGCCGCAGCGGCAAATCGCTCTCTCTCGCAAAATAATTAATCGTTTGCACCCGCCCATCTTCCTCGATCGCAAAATCCTCTTTGCTCAAATTCAAAATGATTTTTCCATGCTTGTCCCGCACAGTAGCCGCCACGCTCACCGACTTCACATCCACAGCGATCTTCGGCTCGCCCGCCTGCACCGGCTGCTTCGCATCCTGCCCATCCTTCTGCGAACTCTGTGCCCCCGCTTGAGCATCCTGCTCTTGTTGCGAACCCTGCGCCCCCTGTTGACCCGCCGTCGTCCCGCCGGTCATCACCGCCAAACCAAAAACCCACACCAGCATCCACGCCACCGGATTCACCGCGAAATGCCCCGCTCGCCCGATCAAACCCATTTTCATATCGCTCCCAACCTCTCCACGACGATATTTTCCATCGCGCTTACCGTGGCACTTACCTGCTCGTCCCGCAATGAAGTAGATGCAAAATTCGTCTCCCGCGCATACGTGTGATCCGACAAAACTCCCGCCGGACACACTTCTCCCCGCGCGGAAATCCGCTAAAAGTGATGTTCCCCTTTCGTACGGAATTAGTTCCAGGAATCAGCCGGACACAACAACCAGCTCAGGATAGGCTTCCCGCTACTTCAACCGCCGCGAAAAATCCGTCAGTTCCATAAAAGTCGAATCCACCTTCTCCACCAGTTTCCCGTTCTCCTCCGACTTATCGCGCACGCTCTTCCACTCCGCATCTTCCTGAAACGCTTTCCAGTTCGCCGCCGCCGCTTCCCTGCCGGGATGCTCCAGTATATAAATCAACATAGCGCTCTTCTGCGGCTCATCCATAGGAGTCCAGTAAGCCACGCTCTTCATCCCGTGCCGCTCAAATAACTTCACGGTGTGCTCGCGAAAACGCGCCAGCAATTCCGTCAGTTTTCCCGCTGCCGCGTGGTAAACGCGCAGCTCATACACCGCCGCCCCCACTGGCCCGGCATCTCCACCTTCTCGCCGAAGCGCCGCGTCCAGGAGGTAGGACACGATGAGTACCAACGCGACCGGGAGCTCGATCAATACGACCACGCCGAGGCCGGCCGTGAGCGTGACCGTGAGCAGTGTGACGAGGAGCGCGGCGGCGGTGTCCGCAAGCAGGTCGCGGCGTCGGCGCGCGAAGTGTTGCGCGCGTCGCCGGCGGTCGAGTCCGGTTCTCGCTGAGTGCCGCCGCGGGCTGGACTGCGATGCATACGGCGGGCGGCGGGCGGGTGTGGCGGGCACATGGCTCCTTTACGGGCTGGTGGCGAATAGGAGCAGCCAGATGAGGCCGAGGAGTTGGAGTCCACGGTTGGCGAACAGCAGTTGCTCCGGCGCACCGCCATTTCCTCGATTTGCGATCGCGCGGTAGCGAAGAAGCGCGACCATCAACGGGATGGTCGACAGCTCGCGCGAGAGGGCAAGACCGCTCGCCGAGGATGTGAACGCCCAAGCGTCATACATGGCCAGCGCTGCTGCGCACGCAAGAGTCATCATCAGCCTGAGGGACGCGCGGCTGTAGCGCGTGAGCGCTGCGCGCGAGCCACGAGCGGATGGATCGACGAGGTCGGCGTATCGTTTGCCCACTACGACGAGCAGCGCGCCGCACGCGACGGCAGCGATGAACGTTCCCGACGGCGCAAGCCCGCCCGCCGTGGCCCCGGCGACGACGCGGAGAACGAACGCGGCCGAGATCGCGAGCATTTCGACGAACACGACCCCGCGGAGACAGAGCGTGTACGCGGCATTCAGCAGTACATACGCCAACGCGACGGTGAACGTGTCCCAATTGACCGCAGTCGCGAGCACTAGGCCGAGTGCCATGCTGACGGCGGCCGCGATCACTGCGCGTCTGGGTGCCAACGCGCCCGACGCGAGCGGGCGATGGCGCTTGACCGGGTGGCAGCGGTCCTCATCAGCGTCGTGCACGTCGTTGGCGAGGTAACAGCCGGTCGCCAACAGACAGAAGACGATGTAGGTGAGTAAGACCGGCCTCGGCGCAGGCGGTGTCCCCGTGCCGTGGGCCGCGACGGGTGCCGCAAACACGAGCAGGTTCTTGGACCACTGGCGGATACGCGCCGCACGCACCCAAGCGCGAACGCCGCCCTTCGTGCCGGACGTACTCCTGACTCAGCCGACGGTCAACCTCAGCCGCCGGGGGTCGCTGCATTGCGCTGGACCGCAGCGTGGGGGCCGGTGCGTACGGATGCGGATCTGGCGTAACGGTCGGCATGGGTCACCGCGGATCGAGGGTCCGTCACACGCCCGTTCACCGGCGGACGACGATCACCTTGACCTGAGGCGATGAGACTTCGCTTAGACCCGCGGCCGCCCGACAGGGGGGTCCTCGCTGGAGGCGAAGTTCCGGCGTAGCGCCGCGCCGAGACAGACTGCGGCGGGACACGATGACCGCAATTGCGACGACACCCGCCGATCAACCGGCGCCCGCCGCTCCCACCGCGCCTGACCCCGCTCAGGCGCGTACGGCGAGTGCTGGCGCTCGCGATCTGGATGTGCTCCATCCCGGTCGCCGTCTCGTACGTGACAACAATGCTGGGTCCTTCGAACTCGAGCTTCACGATCCGTTCATTTGAGTGGCTGCGTGATCACGGCGCCGCCCGGATCGCGTCTGACATCGAGACGGTCTACTACACGATGAACGCTCCACCCCGAGGTGGCGCTCCACTGCGCAAGCTGCCGCTCACGGCCGAGACCTCGATCGAATCCTTCCATCCTCCCGACATCCGCGCCGTGATCGACCCGGCGCTGGCCGGCGAGGGCGTGTGGGTGCCGACGGAGACTGTGGAGCGGGACCAACTTCACCGGTCCAGATCGCGCAGTTTCGCAGTGACCCGAACTACCCGCAGATGGTCGCGGGAGTGGCGTGGATCGACATCCGGCGTGCGTCGTTCAGCTCTATCCCGGACGGCTTGAACCATCCGTAACGCTTTCACGCGGACCGATGGAGGTACCGCCAGACCTGCGTCCGAGACTGCTTGCGACCTTCAACAGCGGCTTCAAGCTCGCGGACTCCGGCGGTGGGTTCGCGATCGGGGGGCGCACGTACGCGCCGCTCGAGGACGGGCTCGCGACGCTCGTCAGCTACGCGGATGGTCGGATCGACATCCAGGCCTGGACTGGAGGTCCGGACGTACAGCCCGGGGTGCGATACGCGCGGCAGGACCTGCCACTGATCGTCTCCGGCGGGCGACCGAATCCAAACCTGTCCGACGGGCCAGAGTGGGGCGCAACGCTCGGCAACGCGATCCGCGTATGGCGGTCGGGAATCGGGATCGACGCGAACGGAAACCTGATCTACGCCGCCGCCGACAATCAGACCGTCGCATCGCTCGCCCAGATCCTGATCCGCGCCGGAGCCATCCGCGCGATGCAGCTCGACATCAACTCCTACTGGGTCACCTTCATCTCATATGCCCAGAGCGGGGCCGGCGATCCGAGCAGCCTCCTTCCCGGAATGACTCGGGGCGCCGACCGCTACCTCTCACCCGACGACCGGGACTTCTTCGCGGTGTACCTACGAGCCGCGAACTAATCGACACCGAAGCACGTCCACACACGCTGCCCCAGGCGGCTGAACCGGTCACAGCCAACTCACATGCACGCAGCCGCTCCAAAGCAGGAAAGTCCACATCCCCGCAGCCGGTCTCGCAAATCGCCTCAGTGAGAACCTTGGTTCTCGGCGGCCGGTGTCGTCCGGCTCGTCGGTTTGGCTCTCGGACGGCGGCGGGCTGACTCGCAATTTCGCCTGTCGAGCGGTTCTGGA
>CAWFWY010000008.1:0-33006 GCA_963819625.1 uncultured Acidobacteriota bacterium | reverse complement strand
GCGCCACCCGGTCGTCCGCGCCAATTGGAAGTACAGCAGATAAAGAAACAGCACCACCAGCGTAATCACATACTTAGGGTCGTAAAACCAGTACTGGCCTGTAAGCCGGTCCACCCAGATAAAACCCAGCACCGTGCCGACCGCGATGGAGATTACTCCGATCAGCACACTTGAACGGCTCATACGTTCGAGCAACTCCAGCGACGGCAGCCGCCACACCATGTTGCCGAGCTTGCGGCTGCGCAACAATCTCTCCTCGCCGAGATAGATCAAGCTCAACACAAACGACAGTGCAAACGCCGCGTAGGCCAGAATACTCAACGTGACGTGCAACGCGAACACAACACCGTGCGCCACCGTGGGCGTCAGCCGGTCCGCCGGAGCCAGATTTGCTGCCAAAAAAAACGCCAGGATAAACGGAACCGCGAAAGCCCCCACCGCTCGCTGCCGGTGATACAACTCGAGTCCCAGATACGTCAGCGCCAGCAGCCACCCGAACAGCGACATCGATCCATACAAATCGTGATACGGAACGGTGTGCAAACCACGCGAGCGCTCCAACAACGCAAAATAATGCGCCACCAACCCCAGTGCCAGCAGTGCCGACCCACACCTGCCCACCACTGCCCTCCCGCTATTCAGAAAAGCGATATAGCAGCACAGGCTCAGCGAATACGCCGCAACCGTTAGAATGAAATAGAGGTGATCCATTTAAGTTCAGTGTCGGCCACTCCTCTGACGATCCTGCGCGTAAAATCGCCAGAATTGAATGAGGCCGTACCCTGAGTATAGCCCACGGGAAGAACCACTTACATAGCTGTACTATTGGCCAGAGCATGGACTGGCCGGATTTGCTATTCTCTCTGCTGCCCCCGCATTCGCGATAAGTGACGATATGACGCTAGACACAGCGACCACCGTTGACCGTAAGTCGATAAATCGCAAGGATCTCTTCCTCGGCGCGTGCCGCGGCGAAACTCCTTCTCGCATGCCGGTGTGGATGATGCGCCAGGCTGGCCGCTACCTCCCCGAATACCGCGAAATTCGCGCCCATCGCCCATTCCTGGAGGTCTGCAAGACTCCCGACCTCGCCGCCGAAGTCTCGCTGCAGCCTTTTCGCATCCTGGGCGTGGACGCCATCATCGTTTTCTCCGATATTTTGATTCCCGCGGAAGCCATGGGCCTGGCGCTCGAGCTCAATGACGCCGGTCCAAATTTGCCGATTCCCGTCCGCAATGCGGCAGACGTGAACAAACTGCGCATGTTCGATCCCGAAGTGGAAACGAAATTTCTTCCCGAGGCCATTCGCCGTATCGAAAGAATCGCCGGACCCGACGTCCCTGTTTTAGGATTTGCCGCCGCACCTTGGACGCTGGCGTGCTACATGGTCGAGGGCAAAACTAAGGAAGGCTTCGCGACCGTAAAAAGTTTCCTGTACCACGAGCCGGCTACTTTCCGGCACCTTCTGAAGAAAATCGCGCAGGCCACCATTCCCTATTTGAACGCGCAAATCGCCGCCGGTGCAGCCGCGGTCCAACTTTTCGACACCTGGTGCGGAGAACTCAGCCTCAAGGATTACGAAAATTTCGCGCTGCCCGCCGTTCAACAAGTGATCGACGGAATCGCCGGCAAGGTGCCAGTCATCTATTACACCAAAGCTTCCAATCACTTGATGCCCGCCATCGCCCGTGCCGGAGCCAATGTACTTAGCGTGGACTGGCGCGCCGATCTCGCCGCTCTGCGGAAAACTCTTGGACCCGCTATCGCTCTCCAGGGCAATGTGGACCCGGCGATCCTTCTCGGTCCGCAGCAGAAAATTCGTGAAGCAACTCAAGCCGCAGCCGCTGCGTTGGGCGGCAGTGGACACATTCTTAATCTCGGTCACGGCATCATGAAGCAGACCCCCGTCGAAAACGCCCGGCTGTTTATCGAGACCGGCCAGCAACTCATCTCGGCGTCAGTAGATCAAGCGGATAAATCGGCCCACGCTTCACAGTCGCACCCAGGACGAATGTCGTGACGCCCACGACTCCAAGCCCGGAACGTATGCGCGACGAGCTGCGCGTCAGCGAGGAGTTTCTCACCCGCTACAATCGCCCCGGTCCGCGCTACACCAGCTATCCCACCGCCCCAGTTTGGAATGACGCTTTCGGCCCGGACGATCTTGAATCCGTGCACGCCGAAGCGGAACGCGTTCGCACGCCGCTCTCGCTCTACATGCATCTGCCCTTTTGCGAAAGTCTCTGCCTCTTCTGCGCCTGCAACGTAATCATTCAAAAAGATAAACGCGTGGCGATGCCTTATCTCGACGTCCTCAAACGCGAAATCGAGCACGTGGCGCGCAACATCTCCCGCGAACGCCCCGTCGTGCAATTCCATTGGGGCGGCGGGACGCCCACCTACCTCACGCCGGAACAAATCGCCGATCTCTTCAGCTTCGCGCGCGAGCATTTCACCTTTTCGCCGGACGCCGAAATCGGCATTGAAATCGATCCCCGCGTCACCACTCGCAACCACCTTGAAACCCTGCGCGCTCTCGGCTTCAATCGCCTCAGTATGGGCATCCAGGACTTTCATCCCGAAGTTCAGCAGGCCATCAATCGAATTCAGCCGTTCAAATTGACTCGGGACTTGTTGCACGCCGCACGCGAACTAAAGTTCGACAGCATCAACGTGGACCTGATCTACGGCCTTCCCTACCAATCGCCGGAACGTTTCAGCCACACCGTCGACCAGATCCTCGAGCTCCAACCCGACCGCATCGCGCTCTTCAGCTATGCCCACGTACCCTGGCTCAAGAAACAGCAAGGCGCCTTCGCCACGCACCTCCCCGTGGGCATGGAAAAATTTGAAATTTTCCGCTCCGGCTTGATGAAGTTTATCGAGGCCGGCTACCTCTATATCGGCATGGACCATTTCGCCAAACCCGGCGATGAACTGGCCGTTTCGCAGCAGCAACGCACCCTGCATCGCAATTTCCAGGGTTACACCACCAAGGCAGGGGCCGATCTCTACGGCATGGGGGTCACCGCCATCAGCGCGTTTCAGAACGCCTACGCACAAAACCATCGCGACCTGCCGGCCTGGCAGAAAGCCGTAGCGGACCGCGGTATCGCCACCATGCGTGGCTATCGTCTTTCCGAAGACGATCGCCTCCGTCGCGCGGTCATCAATCGCCTTCTCTGCCATACCGTCATCGTGAAAGACGAAATTTCCCGCGAATTCGGCGTCGATTTTGACAGCTACTTCGCCGGCGAGCTCGCCCAGCTAGAAGCTCCGCGCGAGGATGGCCTGGTCCTGGTCGACAGCAAAGAAGTTCGCGCCACCTGGCTCGGACGCATCTTTATCCGCAATCTGGCCATGATTTTCGACCCATACCTGGAAAAGCAGCACTTGAACGCCAAGCCGTTATTTTCGAAAACTCTGTAGCGAATAAATGCCTACGTCCTTCTTGTGACCGCTTACGTCCCAGCTTTGGTTGTCGGCGCCGGAATATCCGGCCTGGTCTGCGCCTATGCGCTTCGCAAAGCGGGAATCGACGCGCAAGTCGTTGAATCCTCGGCTAACTCTGGGGGTGTGATTCGCAGCGAACGCCGCGACGGCTATCTCGTCGAATTCGGCCCCCAAAGCTTCACCGCCACTTCTTTCATTCTGAATCTCTGCCGCGAATTACAGATCGACAATCAACTCGTGAAGGCTCCGTCCAACGTTCCACGGTTCGTTTTGATTAAAGAGGAGCTGCGTACCGTTCCTCTGAGTCCGCCGGCGTTTATCACCTCTTCGCTTTTCGGCGTAACCACCAAGTGGCAAATCCTGCGCGATCTTCTCGGCCACAGTGCGCCACCCGAAGGCACCGAATCCGTAGCCGCCTTCACCCGCCGCAAATTCACGCCCGAGCTTCTCGAGAAACTCGTCGGCCCCTTCGTCTCTGGCATTTATGCCGGAGACCCAGAAAAGCTGGGCCTGCGAAGTGCCTTCCCCCAGCTTTATGAAGCCGAGAAATTCACCGGCAGCGTCATCCGCGGATTATTTCGCGCCGGCAAAAATCGTGGCGCCAGCGAAAAACCCACGTTGCAATCATTCCGCAACGGCAATCAAACACTCACCGACGCGCTCGCCGCAAATCTGGGATCCAATCTCCAGTGCGGCACAGAAGCCCGCAGCGTCGGCCTCGCTTCCAGCTCCTTGACCGCATCGACATTCGAAGTAACTATCTTCGCAAACGGACAGCAAGAAACCATCACGACAGCGCAACTCATCATCGCCACTCCAGCGTTGCAAGCCGCGGCGTTACTACGCGGCGTCAATCCGCGCTTCGAATCCACGCTGACACAATTCGAATATGCGCCGGTTGCAGTAGTCTCGCTCGGCTACCCAAAAGCGGCCATTCGCCATTCACTCAACAGCTTCGGCTTCCTGGTTCCGCGCTCTTCCGGCTTGCGCATTCTCGGGACCGTCTTTAACTCATCGCTTTTTCCCAGCCGCGCGCCAGAAAATCATGTCCTCCTCACCAGTTTCATCGGCGGCGTGACAGATCCCGAGGTAGCTTCGCTTTCTGAACCCGAACTCGTCTCCGCTGTCCATCGCGAACTCACTCCCATTCTCGGTATTTCGCAACAGCAGCCTGCCTTCGCCAACATCAAGGTCTGGCCGCGCGCCATTCCGCAATTCAACATTGGCCATTTTCAGCGGATATCCGACTTGGCCTTGCTCCAGAGCCGATATCCTGGCCTATCGTTCGCCGGGAATTATCTGCACGGTCCGTCCCTCGGTGTCTGTGTTGAGCAAGCCTTGACCGTGACCCTGCAAGCAGGTATGAAATGAGGGCGAGAGCTGTCGCGCCAGCGCCTGGTTCGGGTTCATCCGGTTATCGCGGTATTCCGTATCTATATTCAGGAGAAGTAGCTTAACCAGTGTTCCTTGCGGCCATAAGCCCCATGGATGAGCGCGGAGCGTCACCCGACGCTGCGCTCGTACGTCTGCTTCTCCAAAACGACGTGAACGCCTTTGAAAAAATCTACGACAGGTATTCCCGCATCGTCTACTCCCTGGTATTGCGAATCGTTCAGCAATCCGGCCCCGCGGAAGAGGTGGTCCAGGACGTTTTCCTGCAACTCTGGCGCAATTCCCGGCAATATGATGCGACCCGCGGTCCCTTCGCGCCCTGGCTGCTGACTCTCGCTCGCAATCGCGCCCTCGACACACTCCGGCTGAAAAGTGAGCGCCAGCGCCGCCTGGAAAATCAGTCCGACGAAATATTTTCTGTTGTTGTCGCCCCACAGTATGAAAAAGAATTGGACGAGAAACGCCGCGGCGAACGTGTACGCTCGCTGGTCGGAGAACTGAATCCCCAGCAAAAGCGCGCTATTGAACTCGCATATTTTCAGGGCTTGAGCCATACCGAGATCGCCGCGGAACTGAAAGAACCGCTGGGCACCGTCAAAAGCTGGATTCGTAACGGTTTGATGCGCTTAAGGGAAGCATTGCAGGCAGCCACATGAGCAACTGCGACCAATTCCGGGAGATGTATGAAGCCTACGCGCTTGGCGCGTTGGACGCGACGGAACACGCCGCGCTCGAGGCTCATTTGGCCACCGGCTGTGCGCAATGCGCCAAATCGGTTGCGGAAGCGCGCTGGCTCGTCAGTCAGTTGGCCTATACCGCTCCTGAAGCCTCGCCTTCCGACATGCTCAAGGGCCGACTCATGCAAAAAGTACGGTCGGAGGCAAAGTCTCCTTCGCACGCCGCCCCGCCACCGAGTATTCCGTACTGGCTCTCGGCGGGAATCGCCGCGTTGTTGCTAATTACCCTCTATACGTCATGGAGGCAGCACCAAACCGCGGAACAGTTGCGCGCTGCCAATGATCGTTCGATCGCCCATATGGAGGAAGAACGAGCCGCGGTTCAACAAAAGATCACCGACATGGAAGAGCGAATGGCGGTAATGCGCCGCGAGAATGCAATTCTCAGCGACCCCGCTGCCACCAAGATCACCCTCATGCCGCAAAAGACTCAAGCGCCTCAACTGGTGGCCATGTGGCAGCACCAGAATGGAATCGTAGTCACGGGGCAAAAAGTTCCCATGCCCGCGGCCCATCACGTTCTTCAACTATGGTTGATTCCCAAGGATCCCGCCGCCAAGCCGATGCCCTCGATGTCATTGCGGCCGGACGAAAATGGAAGGCTGGTCATGGTTGTCGCGCATCCACCCGATCCCGGCGGAATCAAAGCACTGGCCATCACCGAAGAGCCCGAAGGCGGCAGCCCGCAACCCACCAGCGCCCTACGCTGGGTCGGAGCCATGACCTAGTAAGAATTGTTCCGTCAGCTTACTTGCCGTATCGCAACCGCAGACGCGTTTTTCTCCGCTGCGCCGCTTCGCGAAAGCGCCGCCGTTCTTCCGCGGTCTTCAACAACAGAGGCCGCACCTGTTTCGGCTTCTTGGTGTGCTCGTCGATAGCCACAAACGTCACATACGCGGTAGTAGTGTGCTTGCGCTCGCCAGTCAGTATCTGCTCCGAAAACACTTCCACACCCACTTCCATCGACGTGTGAAACACGCGGTTCACCTGCGACTTCAAAATTACCAGCTCGCCCAGATTCACCGCATTGCGAAAGTCGATGTAGTCCACCGACGCCGTAACCACATAGCTATTCGAATGCCGGCTCGCTGCCATCGCCGCCGCCATGTCCACCAGGTGCATCACCTGCCCGCCCAAAAGCTTTCCCAGAGGATTCGTCTGCGCCGGCAGCACCACTTCTGCCATTTCCGACCGCGAAGCGCTCACCGGCTTGGCCTTCAGTGCCGGCTCACTTGAACGACCCCTCGTTCCATTTCTCTGTGCTTTCATTCTTCCCCGCCCGCCGCGATTTTGGAACCCGCCATTCCATCCGTATACTACGGTAGTCAATATGCCAGACCAAAAGAAAACCCGCAGACAGGTGCTTGAAGAATTCGTCGAAAAGTCCCCCGCCGACGCCTTTTCCCGCTACGGCCTGGCCATGGAATGTGTCGGCAGCGGTGATCCCGCAGCCGCCATCCTCCAGTTCCAGGTACTGCTCCAACAACACGCCGACTATGTCCCGGCCTACCTGATGTACGCCCAGCTCCTGGCTCGTGAATCGCGCCCCGATGAAGCCAAACAGATTCTCACCAAAGGTATGGCCGCGGCCGCACAAAAAGGCGACCATCACGCCGCATCCGAGATGGAAACCCTGCTCGCCGATCTCAGCTAGCCCCGCAAGGCCGGGCAATCTGCATCCCCTTCCTCGCTCTGGTATCATCACCTATGGGACTTATGCGGCCAGATCGCATTCCGCTTTTCCCCTTGAACGTCGTTCTCCTCCCCGGCGCTGAGCTTCCTCTGCACATATTCGAACCCCGCTATCGCGAAATGGTTCGCAAATGTATGGCCCAGCGCTCTGAGTTTGGAATGTTGCTTTCCATGCCCGATGGCATCGCCCGAGTCGGCTGCACCGCCGAGATTTTGGAAGTCCTCACGCAATATCCCGACGGACGGATGGACATCGTCACCGTTGGCCGCATTCCTTTTCGGGCCGTGGAGCTTTTCTCCCAGAACCCGCTGCTCGAAGGCCAGGTCGATTATCTGGAAGATTGCGAAATCTCCAGCGCTCCGCCCAGCCGCGAGCTGGTGGAGCTCTACGAAACCTGCCACACCCTTATTTTTGGAGATTTCCCGAAAGATTTGGCCGCCGACGCGCCGCAATGCTTTTCCTTCCGCGTCGCCGCCGCCTTGCCCATGGATTTGCTCTGGAAACAGCAACTCCTCGAACTGCGCACCGAATCCGACCGTCAGGAGCGATTAACAAGCTACCTTCGCGGCTGGGCGCCGCATCTACAGAAAGTAGGCACTGCGAGCGCGAAATCGGCCGGAAACGGGCATGGCCTGAATTAAGCCGCGCTCGTGGTTATCGTTGCAATCAGTCTGTATCGCTCGCGTCCGGGCGCCGCAATAAGTACCTGATTCAACTGGGGACCAATGACCGCTACCACATCACTCAAATCTCACTCATCGCATCCGAAACCGCGCACGCTCGGCGAACTGAAACGTATTCCCGATTTTGACGCCGGCAGCGTTTCGCGTTCGGTGAAGGACGAAATTCGCGGCAATCTTTTGCGCCTCATCGAGCGCGGCGAGCCGCTCTTCCCCGGCATTCACGGTTACGAAGACACTGTCGTGCCGCAAATCGTCAACGCCCTGCTCTCCCGCCACAATTTTATTCTTTTGGGACTTCGCGGCCAGGCCAAGAGCCGGATTTTGCGCGGCCTCATCAATCTTCTCGACGCCGAAATTCCTGTTGTCGTTGGCTGCGAGATCAACGACGACCCGCTCAAGCCCATCTGCCGCGCGTGCCGCGAAAAAATCGCCGCCGAAGGTGACAACACCCCCATCGCGTGGATGCCCCGCGACAGCCGCTACGTCGAAAAGTTAGCCACCCCCGACGTCACCATGGCCGACATCATCGGCGATGTCGATCCCATACGCGCCGCCCGCGGTGGACGCGATCTCTCCGACGAGCTGACCATTCACTATGGTTTACTCCCGCGCGCCAACCGCGGCATCTTCGGCATCAACGAACTCCCAGACCTCGCCGGAAAAATTCAGGTGGGACTTTTCAACATCATGCAGGAGGGCGACATCCAGATTAAAGGCTATCCGCTGCGCTTGCCTCTCGATGTTCTGCTGGTCTTCACCGCCAATCCCGAGGACTACACCGCCCGAGGAAAAATCATCACTCCGCTCAAGGATCGCATCGGCGCCGAAATCCGCACTCACTATCCCGCGAATGTCGGTGAAGGCATGGTCATCACCGCTCAGGAAGCTTGGGTCAAGCGCACCGCCGGCCGCGCCATCGAAGTGCCCCAGTACCTTCGCGAAATTGTCGAAGAAATCGCTTTTCAGGCCCGCGAAGACAAGCGCGTCGACCGCCGCTCCGGCGTCAGCCAGCGCCTCCCCATCACCACTCTTGAAAGCGTGGTCAGCAGCGCCGAGCAGCGCGCCGCCCGCAACGTAGAAGCCGCCTCTTACGCCAATGTCGCCGACGTTTATTCTGCTCTGCCCGCCATCACCGGCAAGATGGAGCTCGAATATGAAGGCGAACTGAAGGGCGCGTACACTGTCGCACGCGAACTCATCCGCACCGCTATCGGCCGCGTATTCACCAAGTATTTCGGCGAAGTTAACTTTCAACCGGTGATTCAGTGGTTCGAATTGGGTGGCGAACTGAAACTTCCGGAGATGGCTAGCACCGACGAGCGCTACCGCCAGTTATCGAAAATCCAGGGCCTTGCGGAACATACCGGCCGCATCGGCGCGAATGACCCCAAAAACCACGCAGCCGTCGCCGCTGCCGCCGAAATGATCCTGGAAGGCCTGTGGGCCCACCGCCGCATTGGCCGCAGCGAAGGGCGCGGCTACTACGCCGAGAAGCAAAAGCCGCAGGAGCCGCGCGAGAATCCCTCGTCGCGTGGTCCGCGACGCCAGTTCAACTGAAACGCGCGTTTGGTAAAGGAAAAGTAGCGCAACGGCCCGAGGAACTTTCATGAAAGTAATTCGCTACGGGAAATATGTAGGTGAGCCGGCCGATGCCGTCGATCTCGAAGAGCTCGTCAAGCGCATGGGCGATTTCTTCCTGCAGAGCGGCTTCGAATCGCAGTTCTACGGCCTCTCCGAAATGGACAGCCAGCGCTCCATGGAAGCTGTGAAGGAAGCCATTCTCCGCGCTCTCCAGGAAGGCGACTTGCTCCCCGAAGACGCCATGAGCGAAGAACTGCGCAAGATGTTGCAGGATCCTGGCGCGCAAAATAGCCAGGCCGTCAAAGACCTGCTCGAAAAATTGATGGAGCGCCTCGCCGAAGAAGGCTTCATCAATCCACAGCAGCCTCCGCAAATCACGCCGCCGCATCAGAACACTTCACGCGGCAGCCTCGGCCAGCCGCAGGAACGCCAGACCGAAGCCCGTTTCGAAATCACCGATAAAACGATCGATTTTCTCGGTTTCAAAACCCTGCAGGACCTGATGGGCTCCGTCGGCCGCAGCAGTTTTGGCCGCCACGACACCCGCGATCTTTCTACCGGCATCGAGTCTGGCGGCGTTTCGCGCCCCTACGAATTCGGTGACACCATGAACATGGATGTCAGCGAAACCCTCTTCAACGCCGTCCGCCGCGAAGGCGCAAAAGTTCCCATCGAGATGACCTACTCGGACCTCATGGTCCACCAGTGCGAATATCACAGCTCCTGCGCCACCGTGCTGCTGCTCGATTGCAGCCACAGCATGATTCTCTATGGCGAAGACCGTTTCACGCCCGCCAAGCGCGTGGCCATGGCCCTTTCCCACCTGATCCGCACGCAATATCCGGGAGACACGCTGAGTCTGGTCCTTTTCCACGACAGCGCCGAAGAAGTCCCCCTCGGCCAACTCGCCCGCGTGCAGGTCGGTCCCTACTACACCAATACCCGAGAAGGCCTGCGCATGGCGCAACGCATCCTGCTGCGCCAGAAAAAGGACATGCGGCAGATCATCATGATCACCGATGGAAAGCCTTCCGCGCTCACGCTGGAAGACGGACGCATCTACAAAAACGCTTTCGGCCTCGATCCCTTTGTCGTCGGTCAGACCCTCGAAGAAGTAAATAAATGCAAGCGCGCGGGCATACTCATCAACACTTTCATGCTGGCCACCGATTACAGCCTCGTCCAGTTCGTTCAGAAAATCACGGAGATGTGCCGCGGCAAGGCTTACTTCACCACGCCCTACACTCTCGGCCAGTACCTGCTCATGGATTACATGCAGCGCAAGACCAAGCAGATTCATTGATGACCCTGTCCCGCCGCCGAACTTGCGTTAAACTGTGCCCATGTCAATCATGCGGCGGCTGTCACGCTGGGTGGGTTCAACCGGAAAAATGACCACTATCTCTACGGGCCAGAAAGCTCCCGATTTTTCTCTGCAATCCACGGACGGGACGAAATACTCGCTGCACGCCCTGCTCGAGCGCGGCCCGGTTTTCATCTCCTTCTTCAAAGTTTCCTGCCCGGTATGCCAGTTCACCTTCCCGTTTCTGGAGCGCCTCTACCAACGTCTCGCCGGCAATCAAGCAGCCTTCCTCGGAATTTCGCAGGACACGGTCCGCCTCACCAGGGAATTCGCCGACGAATACGGCGTCACTTTTCCGATCTTGATCGATGCCGCCGGCTATCCCGCATCCAACGCCTACGGCCTCACTAATGTCCCTACCAGTTTTTTAATCGACACCGACGGCACCGTAAAAATCACCTGCCTGGGTTTCAACAAAAAGAATCTGGAAGCCATCGGAGCCGAGATCTCGGAGCGCCAGAAAATGCCGCCCGCGCCACTCTTCCGCCCCGACGAGTCTGTTCCTGACAACCGCCCTGGCTGAGGCTCAAAAAACTAGGCCGGTCGGCCTGGCACCCCATCAAAGATTCGCTTAGAACGATCAGAACGATTCGTCAGTTCGCCCAGTTGAACGCATCGCAAATTATCCATCGCCGCGCGTAAGCTGGCGCTGGTAGTCCTCGGCATCAAAATGGCCCAGCGATCCTGCGATCAAGCCATCCGCGCTGATCCGCCACTCCTCGTATCCGCTGATTTGCACAGGCATTCCTGTTCCACCAGGTCCGGTGTTGGTTCCCGTGAGCGTCCAGCGATACACAATGCGGCCGTCGTCAACGGATAGACCATCCAAGTGCACTTGCATGTCGGGAAAGGCCTTCATAAATCCTTCGGCTACCTCGGCGATGGCGTGGCGACCGGCAGCCGGCGAGCCTTCATTCACGGTTAAAGATCCTTCAGCCGAGTAGCATGCCGCTACTCGGCTGGGAACCTGGCTGCACCACGCTGCGGTGTAGCGCTTCGCCAATTCTTGCAAATGTTCTGGAATCGCCATCGGCCGAGGCTAATGGAGTCGCTGTTCCCGCGCAAGCAGAACTGCAGTGCGCTAGGCTTTATCGGTTTCGAGCCAATTTTGTTTGTGCTTTGGCGAGCGTTTACGTTTGTCTTCGATGACCCGCGTGTTGGCGGGGGCTACTCCAGAGTTTCGCGCCGCACGCCGCGCCTCGGTGGCGCGATCGAACTTCTTTTTACGTTTCTTCTTCATAATTCCGGTTGCTTTTCCCTTGGGCAACTTCGTAAGCTCTAGCCACAATTCTACGATTCCTGGAGCCCCGTGAAAATAATTTTCCGCTTTCTATGTCTCTCTTCCGCAGTTCTACTCGCGCTTCTCATTTCCGCGCAGGCGCAAACCACTCCCCCGTCCGCCGACGGAAAAACTGCCACAACCGCCATCCTCGCAGGCCGCCTCATCGACGTTCGCACCGGCCACGTAAGCACGAATGCCTATATCACGATCGAAAAAGACCGCATCGCACGCATCGACACGACCGCGCCAACGGGCGTCAAGATCATCGATCTCTCAAAATACACCGTGGTTCCCGGCTTGATCGACTGCCACGCCCATGTGCTCGGCAACCCAAAAGATCAATCCTCTGCTTCGCCCCTTCGCATGTCGTCGGCCCAGGCAACCATCTGGGGCGTTCACAGCTTGGCGATCTGGCTGGACCACGGATTCACCGCTCTGCGTGACGCTGGTGAGCCCGACATCGGCTACGGCCAACTGGCCCTGCGTAACAGTGTTGAATTGGGACTGATCCGTGGCCCGCGCATGGTTTCCGCCGGCAATTTCCTGTCGCTCACCGGTGGGCACGGAGACATCGACGTGCTCGCTCCAGACAGATCTCTGCCTCGTGCAACGAACATTGCTGACAACGTTGATCAGGTCGGCCCCGCGGTCCGCCGCGATATCAAATTCGGAGCAGACTGGATCAAGCTGATGGCCACCGGCGGCGTGATGGACCCGATAAGCGACTACACTGTGCAGGAACTAAGCCAGGAACAGATGGCCAAAGCCGTGGAAATCGCCCACCGCGCAGGGAAAAAAGTAATGGCTCACGCCGAAGGCTCCGCCGGCATCAAGGCCGCTGTCCGCGCCGGCGTCGATTCCATCGAGCACGGAACGGTCCTTGATGAAGAAGGCGCCACGCTGATGGAGCAGCACGGCACGTGGCTCGTTCCCACGCTGTTTTGTTTTCAACATGACATGGAAACCGGCTTGTCTCAGGGTCGCGATCCGGTTAGCTTCGCAAAGGGCGCGGCCATCCTCAAAGAACAGGGACCGGCCTTCAAGCGCGCCCTCGACCATCATCTGAAAATTGCTTATGGCGTGGACGATGACGTTGATTTCGTTTCCAAGGAATTCGGCGCGCTCGTTCGCGGCGGTATGTCTCCCATCGAAGCCCTGCGCGCTGCGACGATCAATGGCGCGGAACTGCTCGGACGCAGCAAAGATATCGGCGCCATCGAGCCCGGCAAGTACGCCGACATCGTGGCCGTAGACGGCGATCCGCTCTCCGACATCACCGTGATGGAAAAAGTAACGTTCGTGATGAAAGGCGGCGAAGTATACAAGTCGGCGCCACAGTAATTTCAAATCCAAGCGGAGATCAATCTAGAAGTTAAACGATACCTGCAAATCGATTCGCCGGTTCGCCGTCGCTGAAGAACCAAATCCGCTGGCTAGCCCGTTGGATTGCCCAAAAAGTGGCGAGCTCAAATTTCCGATGGGCAGCGCGAGATTCACATTATTGAAAATGTTTCGAGCCGAAACGCTGAACGTCAGGTTATAACGATGATTGGTGCTGCCCGCATCCGGGCCGCCACCACGTCCCCCGCCGCCGCGCCCTCCTCCGCCTCTGCCCGGCCCGCGTCCAAATGCTCCGCCCGCTCCCGGGCCGCCCACCGCGGAAGCCGTCGCCTCCGACTTTTGACCGAATCCAAAACTCTTGCTCAACCGCACGTTCAGCGAAAATCTTCCCGGACCGGTCAATGCGTTGACGGGCACTAGCGCCTCTCCCGGCTGCGGAACCACGTCAAACGAACCAAAGCGGTTGGTGACCACGTTCGATGGAATAGAATTCGGGCTGGCGAACGCCGGTCGGTCGTTGAATATCGAATCCCCGTTCAAATCCTGTCCGGTCGTAATGTTATAAGGCAAGCTTGAGCTCGCGATCATGAAGGGGCTCAACCGGAACGCGCAAGGCAAGCCAATCGTTCCGCCAAAAAATACCCGGTGGCGGACGTCGAACGCCGACCGTCCGTAATCCAGGCTGATATCGTTCTGGCTCGATGGAAAACTCGAGGCCCCGCCTCCGGTGTCGCTGTTGGCAAAATTCAGCGTGTAGTAGCCAAAAAGTGAAAGCTTCGTTCCCATTCGAATGCCGCTGTTCACGATCAGCTGGTTCTGCTTGAAGACTCCTTCCGATTGGTACTGGTAAATATTGTTCGATCCTCCTAGCGGTCTCGGGGCCACGGAAGCGTCGCAGGGAAGTGAAGAACACTCCGGAGCATTGATATTTTCCGTAAAAAATTGGTGCAAGCCGCGCGAGCCCAAATAGGTCACCGACAGGTTGGCATTCTTGGTCAGCTGCCGTTCTACGCTGATTCCCGTCTGCAAAATGTATGGCGTCCTCAAATTCGAATTCGCCTGGTAGATCGTGGGCGCCGTTGCTCCGGCGGGAAGCGAACTCGGGTTCGGCGTATCCGAAAGAAAGAATTGCGGGCTGGTCACCAGAAACTGTTGTTGCGTAATTCCATTCAGTCTCTGCTGCTGCAAAGCCAATTCGTACGTGAAGCGATCGTAAAATATGCCAAAACCCGCGCGCAAAACGATTTTCGGCGCAGCGTTCTTGGCCTTGGCGCCCAACCCCCAGGCAAATCCAATGCGCGGCGCAAAATCGGCGTGATCCCCAAGATTGTTCTGGCTCTCGAGGCGCAGTCCGTAACTCAGCGTCATGTTCGGCCACAGGTGAAAATCGTCCTGTACGTAAAGGCCCGCGTCGAAATAAGTGATGTCTGCGCTCGCGCTACCGGTAGTAATCGAATATTGGCTGGCTCCTCCGCCCATCGCGGAGATTTGCGCAAACGTAAGCCCGTTCGCCAGTCCCTGCTGCGTGATCTGGTACGCCTGCAACCCGCTGATGATTGGACATGTCCCTGAACCGCCCCCCGCGCACGACGGATCCTGTCGCGACCCGAACGTAAAAGCCCCGTTGAAACCCGAGGTCTCCACGCTGGTGTCCCGGTTGGCGCGCAGTCGCGCCCCAAATTTCAGGAAATGTTTGCCCAGCGCCATCGAGGTATAATTCTGAAATTCGTAGCGGTCCAGAATGTCGTGCAGCGTTCCCTGCGAACTCTCCTCCATCCGTAAACGCCTGCTGCACGGAAACTGTGGGCGCGGTGTTCAGCGGACTCTGGTTGGTCGTCTCGCGAATAAACTGAAAGCGCGTCTCGTTAATAGCCTTTGGCGTCAGGATTTGTGTATCGCTCACCTGCAGGGTTTGTTCCGTTTCCAGTGAGTTGTAGCCCGTCGTGGCCAAATCGAAGAGGCCGATCCCCTGCTTGTCCTGGCGGTTGCGTTCGTACTGGTATCGCGCGGTGAGCGTGTTGTTTTTGCTGATCTGGTAATCGAATCGGGGGCTCAGATTGGTTCGCACGCGTGGATTGGCCACCGCGTCGCTGAAATTAATAATATTAAAATTGGGGTCTAGAATCGTCGCGCTTACGATGGAAAGATCGTTGATATCCCGCCGCTCGAAATTAACGAAAAACGAAGCCTTCTTGCTAATCGGTCCGCCGATGCTGCCGCTGAATTGCGTGGACTCATAGCCTGGCGGCGCTGTTCCGTCGGGAATCACTTCAAACGGATTGCGGGAGTTAAATCCCGCCGTATTTCCGGACAGGTAAAGCTGGCCGTGATATTTGTCCGTGCCTGGCTTGGTGAAAACTTCAATCCTCCCGTAACCCAGCTTGTCGAATTCCGCTGAAAACGGATTCTGATTGATGCGAATCTCCCGAATTGAAGCCTTCGGCGGTAACTGCCCACCTGTAAACCCGTCGATATAGATCTGACCGCCATTCGGCCCGGCCGACGGCCCGGCTAACGCCTGTAGCTCCGACATCAATTCGTCCGGATCGTCAGACAACGCCTCCAGATCTTTGTCTTTCAGAATAATTGCGCCGGCATTGTTCGAGGGATCGACGTCCAGTTGTGTGGGCGAATCTTCGACGTGTATTTCGACCTTCTGCTCTTCGAGCGTCAGCGCAACCTTCAACGTCTGCATCTGGCCCGCTTTCACCATGACGTTGGCGGCGGTGAATAACCCAAACCCTTCAGCGACGACTTTTACCGTGTAGGATCCCGGCGCCAGACCCGCCGCTTCGTAAACTCCGTCCTTGTTGGTTGTGAAATTCGTAGACTTTCCGTCCGGCCCGGTCAGCAGCACGGTCGCTCCAGCCACCGTCGCCCCCGAGGGATCGCTCACGTCGCCGCGTATTGTTCCTGTCGCAGTCGGGGGCGTGGGCGTCTGCGCTCGTGCTGGAGTCGCCGCCGCAAATAGCAACGCGAAAAGAACTAAAACCGTTACCTGTGTCGTCCTAACTCTCATCCATTCTCCAAAATGATTTGGAACCATCGCCACGCGAACTTACTTGGAGGCGCTACGGTGTGCCCGCTTCCCCGCCCGGCGCGCCGCTCAGGCTCCAGGGCGAAAGTATCGACGCCGCGCCAGTTGGCGACCCTTGCAGGATCGGCTCGACCCCGGCCAGGAGTGTGATCGCGGTGACTTCACTGCTGCTTCCTTCCGTGCCCACCAGCATCACCGCATCGCCTTTCTGCAAATCCGAAATTGTCGCCGCGGGCATGCGGCTGATTATTTGTTGCAAGTCCATTGCGCCCCCGGCACCGCCGGCGCCTGCTCCCATTCCTCGTCCGCGCCCCTCGCGCGCCCGGCCTTCTCCACCTCCAGCGGTTGCTTGTCCCGTACCCGGGGCTGGGGCCTTGGCAGTCGGCGCAGTGGCTGCCGCTGGACTGCCTTCTGGCGCCTGCTCTCCGTTTGCCGCTGCACCAGAACCGTTCAATCGCTGCGCAATCCGTTGAGCAATCGCTAGTGTCAATTTTCGCAGTTGCGAATCAGGCGTAATCTTCACTGTCACCGTTTTCTTGGTAGCCAGATCATGCACCGTAATCGTCCGCTGCCCGCTGTCGATGGCCCCAATCACGCCCGACACATTTCGAAAGTTGCCCGACACTACCTCGACCGCACTCAACTCGCTGCCGTCCGGGCTCTTCTCTCCCCGCGCTCGCAATTGATCGCCCGACCGGATTTGCTCCAGCGGAGCAGGCTTCGCATCATCGAACCTCACCGAGCCAGGCGCATAGCGCCGCAGAATTGTCTTAGTTGAAATATGCACCGCGACTGTCTTTTTCTCTCGCAACGACGGCACCGTCACACTGATGACCCCGCCGGCCGCGTCCACGCTGTTCACCAATCCCCCGACACCCGATTTCTGCCATTCTTCGCGCTCGCGGCTTTGTTTCTCCGCGATGTCGCCCTTTTTCATCGCAATGATGGACGCCGCCGCAAATGTCTTGCCGTCATCCGCGGCCTTTCCCCGCACCAGAATGCGGTCCCCAGTTTGCAAATCCGTCAACGCAATCGTTTGTGCCTCCTTCAAATCCTTTTGTCCAGGAGCGATGCGGACGATTTTGGTGGAGTCCCGAACGTCCACATTTACTTCGTCGCCCGCATCGCTGCTCAACACCAGACTATTCCCCGAAATCGATTTAATGGTTCCCACCGGCGCGGCTGCTTTCGGGGCGGCGCCAGGCGCTGCAGGGTCTTGCGCTCCAACACCGGACGTGCAAATCACCAACGTGAACAACAGCGCATTCAAGAACACTCTCGACCAAGTCAACGAACGCAGTTCGGACGTACCGGCTTCTTTCCATTTTCGATTTTCCCAGCGGCCCTTCAAAAGCTTCATCGTTTTTCCTTCACACCAAGTTCTTTCTTCACGGCCCGGAAACGCGGCAATCTCCGTATCAGTTAGACGCCCGCGTATCCCAAAAACGTTTCATTCATTTAACCCTGCCGTGGACGGAATTTCTCCCTGAATCGACGCCATATTCTTATCTTCCGCCGATCAGTGGACTCGAGCACCTTTAATTGCCGCGTATTTCCTGTACTCCTATGCAGCTGCATTTCAAATGCAAAAACATCAGCGTCGCCTCGGACAGCTCAGTACTTGACGACAAATACCCTCTTGATTCATCTTGTCGCTGCACGATTACTCCCATGGAGCGCCCGGCATGAAAGGTCTTTTCTTAGTCTTCCCGTTTCTCGTTACCGCCCTCGGATGCGGCGGCGGTTCGCAACCTGCCGCGGCCACTCCGCAGTCCGGCGGCCGCATCTCCGTCTCGCCCAATTCCACGCTGCTGCATTGCATCGGCACCGCCCCCGGCCAGCCGCCACCTCAAAAAATCGGCCCGTCTCCCGCCACTATGAATTATTGCCGCCAGCTTCCCGGATGGGATTTGTACGAGGAAGCAGGCCAACACTTCAAGTCCGGTGACCACGCCGGCGCCGCGAAAATTGTGGCCAGCTCGGCCAAAGCCGGAAATCCCATCGCACAACTTCGCCTGGCCATGTTGTATGAGGCAGGCGATGGCGTCCCGCGTGACAAGAAAGAAGCCTTCGCCTGGTATCTCCGCGCCGCTCAGGCCGGCGAGCCCGGTGCTCAATCCGAAGTCGGCGGCTATTACGAAGAAGGCGACGGCGTGCCCGAAAATTGGCCGGTTGCCGCGCAGTGGTATCAACAAAGCGCGTCCCAGGGCTGGATGAAAGGAGAATTCGCCCTCGGCCGCTGCTATGAATTCGGCATGGGCGTCCCGCAAAATCGCCAGAATGCTATCTACTGGTTCAAAAAAGCCGGCGCTCAAGGCATGGGGCAGGGCGATTACTTTGCGCGCTGGCTCAGCGACCCCACCAATAACATCGGCTTTCGCAATGACGCCGAGCACAACCTGGTCATCGGTGGAAAGCTTCGCTTCGGTTTGAGTGCCAATGATCCGGCCGGCATCACCTTTGTCAATTCCACCCAGCGCAATCGTTGGCTGACCGGTCTCCGAAATGATGTCGACAGAAGCGAAGCCCAAACTTTTTGGAACATAAACAAAAGTGAATACGATCAGTGCCGCTCCTCAGGCGGCAGCAACTGCTTACCCCCGGGCCCGGAACCAGCGCGCCACTAGGTCCCATTCGCACCAGCGAAGAACCGCGGAGTCCGCACATTCTCACTTTGCCGACGTGCGTTCGATTTCAAATTCCGGTTCAGCAACGACCTCCGCAACTTGCACATCGATGGGGTCCAGCAAATCGGTCACTTGCAGACAAAGGTTTCCGGGGTTCGTAGCAAAGCTCATGCACGTCTCCAAATCGATAGTTCCGGCGCGCAGCAACTTCTCCAGTTCCCCATCGAAATACTGCATTCCTTCCGTCGAGCCGTCGCGCATCGCATCGATTCACGTCTTTCCGTCGGAATCCCCTTTCGCTACGTACTCCTGTGTTCGCAGCGTGGACTTCAATATCTCGAAAATCGCCACTCTCCCGTGATGATCTTTCTTCGGAATCAGCCGCTGCGAAATAATGTAGCGAAACGATTTTGCAAAGCGGCTGCGAATGGCCTGCTGCTCGGGCCCGTTGAACACTCCTACCATGCGCTCCATCGTCGAAGATGCGCTCCGTATTGCATCAGGTCCACCCATTCAATCAGAGGATCGCCGTCAAATCGTGCGGCGAGCAGATCGTTGAGTTCGTTAAACGCGTGCTGAAATTCCAGGTGGCCGTAGCGCGGCTCGAGGTATTGAGCCTCTGGTTTGCGCGGGATGTGGCCTATTTTCACCAGCCGTATGCGCGGGATCAAAAACTGCGGTAAAGCGATCTGGTCTGGCTGGAACTCCGGATTGGAAAGTTGCACGCGGAAGGCGACCTTGAGGTTGTGCCGTTCAGCGGCGTCGAGGGCGAGTTGCCAGAAAGGAAAAAGGTCCAGCCGGCCGGCTTGTGACTGGACGTGTCTCCAGTCACAGCGGATATAGAGAATGTCAACGAACGGCAAGGCGGCGATATTTTCGACATGCTGCGCAATCGTTTCGCGGCCTTGACGCGCGGCGATTGATGGACCGTTCTCTTCCCAGATGTAACCAACCAGACCGAGGCCGGGGTTCCGAACGGGTTTCTCTGACGGGCTGCTGAAATAAAAATTGTTCTCCACCCTTCATCCTGATCGATGTCGAAGGGGCCTTGATCGAGGCGATCGGTTATTCGCGGCGTGGCATCTTGTGATTTCGAGTCGATTGCGGATAGCAACCTTCGGGGATCTGCACTTACGGCAGCGACTAGAACGACGTTTCTCAGCAGGTCACGACGTTTCATATGGTGACTCCGGGTTAAGTCGGGAAACCTAACTCAAAACGGAAAATCAAACCTTGTGCTGCAGATAACGGCTAGTTCAGCAGACGTCATCAAGAATACCAATTTATGACCTAAGCCTGATTGAAGACTTGCCAGGATAAGAACTAAAGCGCCGTCTCTTTTTGCAAGAGGTTACAACTACCAACGTTTTCTTCATTTTGTTTCCGTCCTTTTAGTTTGAATTACCATTTCCAGGTGTTTGACCTACCGGTTACAGGAGCAGAGTAGACTGCGCCTTCATGGCCGAGGTGACCTCGCGGTGACGTTTTCGGTCTAATTTCAGTGACGATGGAGGCTCGACAAAGAGAGAATTCCTGGACGCGGAAGGAGTTAGACCTTGTCCCCAGAATTTGCGAGCAGTACGAGAAAACGCCCACGCAAAAGCACCGATACTTCTTGACGGCACTGCACATGCCCAGTCTCTGTTCCAAACGGATCAAGGAGACCACGCTAGCGGGAGATCCTCCACTTTCTTTCCGCGAAGTGAAATACTCCGTGTGGCCTGGATGGGTGAGGACTCGACTCGGTCCGAGTAGAGGTTACTTACCAAGTAGACAATTCTCGTACAGCAAATCCAACTTCTAGCTTAGAGTTAACTGAAAATCTTAGCTGTGACGTTCTTCCTGAACGGCTTGGGAGGAGTTCGTATGCAATTAGGAAGAGTATGCGCGGCGGCTTTATCGATCCTGTGCGCTTCTGCGATGACCGCCGCCGGTCCCACTGGCGGAGTCATCGTCGGGAAAGTGAGCTACACGGGAGTTCCAGCAAAGCCCGAACCGATTAATATGTCCAAACAGCCGGAATGCATCAAGATGTACGGCAAGCAGCCAACCACCGAGAAGGTTGTCACCGGTCCAGGCAACACGCTGCAGAATGTAGTCGTGTACATCTCGGCCGGCGCGTCAGATTCCTCTCCGGTACCCGCGACACCAGTAACATTTGATCAGCAACGATGCCACTACACCACCCACGTTCTGGCTTTTCGCGCGGGGCAAGGGGTGAGCATTTCCAACAGCGATCCGTTTTCGCACAATATCCACCCACTGGCGAAGATCAATCGCGAGTGGAACAAACTGCAACTGCCGGGAACTCCCCCCTTTACTTATTCCTATGAGAACGAGGAGTTCATCCCCGTAAAATGCAACATTCATCCCTGGATGCACGCCTATTTCGTTGTTCTGAAAACCAGCCATTTTGCAGTAACCGGAGAAGACGGTCAGTTTGCTCTCGCTGATCTTCCAGCGGGTACGTATACAATTATGGCCTGGCACGAGACCTATGGCACGCAGAGTCAGGAAATCACAATAGGCGAAGGCCAGCGTTTAACGGTTGATTTCACTTTCAAGACGAACCACTAAATAAAATGTCGTTGGTGTGAAGTACTGACGTGTGGATTCTTCCGGATGGATGCTCACGATTCAGCTTGCGGATTTTGAGCTGCCCGGACCTTGGCGGAGCGAGTTCAAAGCGCTGGCTTCATCCTGTTCGATGTCCAGCACCCGATCCAGCTTTGTGATCCGAAGCAATTCTAGAATGGTGCGGCTGGGATTCACGATTTTGAGTTGGCCGCCTCGGCTACGAATGGATGCGTGTGTTCGCACCAGTTCGCCGAGCCCGGAACTATCGATGAATTCGACCGCTGCGAGATTCAGCAGGATGCGATTGTCGTGCTCGAGCAAATCTCGAACCGCGTTGCGTAGCAAAACGGTTCCCTCGGTGAACGCGATCTTGCCGACCACGTCGACCGCTGCCGTTCCTTCTTCCATTTGGCGCGTCGTGATCTTGGTTGTCAGCGCAGCGCCTTTTTTCATGCTGATTCCAAGTTGATCCAGGACCTCGCAAGCGGCGGCCACGATTTGGGGAGACTCCGTTCGAACCACGATCAGCGAGTGTCCTTCGTTCAAAACATTGCGGAAAAAATCCGAATCCCCTGCCGAGCCAGTGCCGGTCGTGGGTGCCGGAGCGTTGGAGTCGGTCGCAGCGCCCGAGCCGACAGCCGCGCCAGTACCTGCACCAACCAATCCGAGCAAAGCGGCGGCGCCAAAACCCAATGCAAAAACCGCGCCAATACCAGGGACCGCCAGCAGCGTGGCAGCGGCGACGCCGGCAGACAAGCCGGCCGCACCTCCAACAAAACCGCCCGCATATGCGCCGAGTTGTTGCCCGACGCTCTTGGCGTCGCTCTCGGATAGCGTGAGAAAAACGATCGATTCCTCGGGAACGCGACGTTCCAACAAACTCTTTACGGCCTCTTCGGCGCGCTCACCAGAAGCAAATACTCCGATGGCGGTTTCCATGGAACCTTCGAAAATAACAGCGGCTTAGAAAGACGGAATCACCTCGTTGAACGGTGAAGCAGTCAGGTACACATCGGGGTCGGACTATCGTCGGACAGAAGATGGACGGCCGGAGTCAGAAAGGCAAACGTAAGCGGCGAGACCTTCAAGTCCCGGATCGGCGGCCCAAGCCCCAAGTAACCCGCGGGAGTGTACGCTCATTTCACTTGTGACTTGTCAAGAGCAATGTCGCAAGCAGCCAAAAAAGATCGGCGCCAACGCATAGGACTAAGAACCTAGTTTCATTCTGAAAGTTTTCCGGAGAGTTTGAACGCCTCGGGCGGGTCCTGGTAACAACGCTTCCAGAAATCTTCGGCAGAAAGGGTGCCGCCAGAAAATTGCTTCACATCCTGCAGGGTAGCGCCAATCATCCCGCCATCGGCTGAATCGAACACGATGACCACGCCTTCCACGGTGGATGAGGTTGAAGCAGGTTTTGTTGAGAATTCTTTCAGGACCGACGCTGCGAAGGCCAGCTTGGCGCGCACTCCGGTTTCTTTCTGGTTTTGCGAGACGGGTTGAACGGTAAAGATTTCCACGGACTTACCGCGTAACGGCGCCCAATTGCCCGGAAAAATACTGGCGTTCTCACTCTCCACCCGAAAAGCCTCGGATGCGGCGTTAGGCGAATTGAAACGTTCGGCCACAAAACCCGGCAGCTCCAGACTGTTTCGGCGAATATATCCGCGAGAGGCGCCGGAAATCTGCACGTGCACCCAATCGGCTTTCACATCCAGGAATTGAAACTCGTCATTCGCGGCAGCCATGAAAAGGACATTGGAAGTGTCGCCCGGATGCGACAGAACGGGTGTCCCATTCTTTTTGACGGCCACGAGATCGGGCGGATGTGCCTGACCGCGCTGGATTTCTTTCAAACTTTCCAGCTCCGTACCGAGCTGCCGCATGCGCTTCTCTTGCGCTTCACGCTTGGCATGCAACGCGGCAACCTCGGCGCTGGCAGTGGCTGTGCCAGGGTCGCCTGTTGCGCTGGATGAGGCTCTGCTTCCCGCAGTGGAACTACGGTACAAGCCGGCGGACAAATCTAGCTTGGGAGCCGGAGCCTGCACACCGGATTTCAGCACAGAAGCAACCGGCTTTTCACCGAGTTTTTCGCTCAAACGATCCAGAAAATCCAGCTCGAGCCGGCCGTTTGAAGCGAGAACCTGATAGCCGGATTTCGAAGGATCGCGGTCCGCATACCAGGCCGTGATTTTTGCGGTGAGGCGCACAACGGTGCCGGCCGACGGCCCGGGCAGTACGTCGATCGAAAACTGGTAAAAGGCCCGCTCATAGCGGTCAAGCGGCCGATCGGTCGTAGCCACGAAACCATCGACGATAGGAAGTTTCTGGCCAGTGCTCGCGCCAAGCTCCGCCAGTGCTTTGTCCACCTCCGCCTTCGGTTTGTTGTACGAGCGCGCATACGGAACGGCTTGCGCGCAAGCTGGCCAGAAATCTCCATTGCTCATTATCAAGAGTGTCAGAAAGGAAATCGCAATTTGCCGAAAATAAGACGCGGATATTTTCACGGAAGCGATTCCAGTTGGTCCAAGGGAAGCCATCCGTGCTGCCCGTCAGGAGTTTCAACTCCATACCAATGCGGCGTGACGATCATGACCACCACATCCGTATACGCCGAAAGACTCGCTACTTTCGCTGCCGATCGAAAAGGGGCGGCCTTCAAGTCCGCGCCGGGAGCCTTGACCCGCCGTTCCACTTCCTGACGCAGGGAGTGAACGCGCTGCTCGAGATCCTGCGCGGAAGACTGAGCGGCAGCCAGGCGCGTGCTTTCGTCTTCATGCTGGAAAACGAGAGTTTGCCTCACCAGATCGCTGCTATCCCGGCGGCGCTTTGCTTCCAGCGCTTCCTGCTCAAAATGTTCGATGGCGTGTAAATGTTCCTGAAATGCTTTGAATTCACCCGACTCCACGGTGCCGTCCGATGGATGGACAGTACGACGAGAGTTTTCGACGAAGACGGCATCGATTCTCAAACGGGTGCGGTTTGCATCGAGGCTGGTGACGATGTATCGAACGGCAATAGTGCCCTGATCGGCGCTGTTCACAAAATGCCGCGGCGCGATGGCGTCGGTCCGTATCTTGTAAAAAACCGTGCCCTCGCCCTTCCAGCGTTCGAAGAGCGGCGTGCTGGAAACCACTTGTGCGCCTGTCAGGGTCCGAGCTTTGTCGAAAATGTAAGTTCCCTGAATGGTTTGATCTTCCAGCACCTCGTCCAAAGCTTGCTGGACGTCGCGCAAGGGCGCGGGAAGTTCCTGGACAAAGCCAGGGCCGGTCGAATCGCGTTGCGGCTGTCCGGCGGTGAGAGTAAATGCGCCAAAAATGCTAAATAAGCAGAAGGCCAATGTCGCGAAAAAAGACGCCAGCGGTAAGTGAGGTTCGATTTTCCGCAGCCGGGACAAATGGGATGGAGTAATCAAATGCATAGACGAGTAGCTACAGGCTGGGGAACCGCAACACATCAGACGATCAAATTTGTGTTTTGGTTTCATCGACGGCAGCCGAGCCTCTTTCTCTACCCTTGGAGGAGCGCAGTGTCAATCCGAAAGAATCCCGGAAGCGATTCACACCCTTGATTTTCGGAGTTAGCGTGGAAATTATCCACCAAATGAAAATTTTTAATTCGAAACATAAGAAATCTCTTGCATTCGTTTTTTCCGAGGAGTACATTCGCGCCGGTTCAGGACTTAGGGCTTCACCCCTCTCTCTATTTTTGCGAGAAAAAAAGGGGATGATCCTCTATGGGCGTGCTCTTTCGCACTCGCTGCCATGTTTGGCGGGCTTGGGATTAGTGCCTCCAGTTGGTGTTAGTTCACGCCTCGTCCTTCAACCACACATTACGGAAAACTGCCGTTTGATTTTCGTTAAACGTTAGGCTGAGGAGGCGGTATGCGCCCGATGTTTTCCAGGGTAGGTAAAGGACGGCTATTCTCTCTCACGTCGGGGTTTTCGTCCGCCCTTTTGTTCCTCACCGTAATCTTTACTTGCATTCCTTCCACGACAGCGTCGCCATTACCTGGCGCCGGCGTCAGAGCTATTCCGGCGTTCGCGCGGAAATACGGTCTACCGTGCTCATCCTGTCATGAGGCCTGGCCAAAGCTGAGCGCTTTCGGCCAGGCGTTCAAGGATAACGGCTATCAATTGGGGAACGAACGCGACGCTCCCGTTTTTCAGCAGCCCGCCTACTGGCCTATTGCGATGCGCATCTCGCCGAACTGGCACCGCGAGAGCAACAATCACATGGTCCTGGACGATCCCAACGACCCGAGCGGAGTCATTGAGCAAAAGGTCACCACCCACGGCTTCGACCTGACAGGATTGGACATACTCACGGCCGGCACCCTAGCGAAGAACATCAGCTTCCTGCTGGTGCCCTCCGCAGATGAAACCGGTGCCTTCCATTTTGAATCGGCAAGCGTTCGCTTCAGCAACCTGCTGGGCTCCAGCTGGCTGAACATCAAGGTGGGCAAGTTCGAACTCGACAATCTCATCTCGGAAAAGCGCATCCTGGCGCTCTCCAGCAATGGCGGTTACTACCAGGCCTATCACTTTGCTCCTGTGGGGGACGTAAACACGTTTGGTCTGGGAGACAACCAGCTGGGCGCCGAGTTGATGGGCCACTCGAAAAACGACCGCACCCGATACTCGGTTTCTTTGTTGAGCAGCAACGACGGAAATGTGGATCTCCCGAATGGCCACGGCTACGACACCTTCCTCACCGCCAGCCAGGCCTTCCAGGTGGGCAGCCTCGGATTGCAACGCGTCGGGGCGTTCGCTTACATCGGCCGCGCGCCAACCTACTACTCCACGGCGGACGCCGGCGCCACGCTGATCGATGGACTCGGACAAAAGTCGTTCTACCGCGCCGGTCTGCTGGGGCTCTGGTACATCAAGAAGCTCGACTTCTCCACCATGTGGACGCACGCCAGCGACAGCGCCTTTTTGGGCACGGCCACGGCGGCGAATCAGGATCTGCCGGTGGGCGGCCGGGCGCCGGTGTGGAATGGGGGCATGATCGAAACCCATTACACCGCGAACCCGCAACTGATCCTGATCAACCGCTACGAGCTGATTCGCATGTCCCAGCAGGCGCTACCGACAAATCCCGGTAATTTGGGAAATATCGATGCCCTTACGTTTGGCTTCAGGTATTACCCGTTTATCGGTACTCGCGCGGGCTTCGCTTTCCACAACGAATACTCAATTATTCGCCAGCGCGGCGTGTCGCTGAATGGTTTGGACGTCACCACCGGAAGCCTCTTCCTGGGCTTCGATTTCGCGTTCTGAGGAGGATGAGACCTATGCGCGTGATCACCACCACATCAAAGTGCACGTTGATTCTGGGGATCCTTCTCGTACTTCCAATTCTCGCCTCCGCGCAGGAATCACATATCGGCAAACTCAGCGGGCATCCGGGCGCCGGCCGGGAGCTTTATTTCCGCTACTGCTGGGGTTGCCACGGCTTTCGCGGAGATGGCAACGGCGAAAATGCGCCGTTTATTAATCCCACGCCGCGAAATTTCGTTGCCGCCGCTTTCAAGTGCCGCTCGACCGTTACCGGCACGCTTCCTACCGATGAGGATCTGTACAATTCGATCGGCCGGGGATTCAACACCACCAACATGCCGTCCTGGATAGAACTGACCGACCAGAATCGCGCCGACCTGGTGGCTTTTATAAAAACGTTTTCGCCCCGTTGGAAGACCGAAAAAGCGGGCGTGCCCATTACGATTCCTCCGGAGACCAAGCTCACCGTCGAGAGCATCAAGCACGGACAGGAACTCTTTCAGAAGCTGGAATGCTGGAAATGTCACGGCCAGGAAGGGCGCGGCGATGGTCCTTCGGCCTCGACGCTTACGGATAGCAATGATCAACCCATCCGGCCGTACAACTTCGCAGTCGGCTCGCGTTTCAAGTGCGGCTCGACCAATCAGGATGTTTACAAGATTTTTATCACCGGCGTTGATGGCACGCCCATGCCTTCGTTTGCGGACGTTGTAAAACCTGACGAGGCCTGGGACCTGGTGCATTTCCTGCGTACTTTGCAGGTAACCCACAAGAGTCCGGAACTCGCGTTGTGGGAAACAACCAAAGAGGGAGCCGCGGAAGTGGCCGCCAAGAGAATCAAAGGCACTCCGACGGGTTCCGGAATTGATTTCTAAAAAAGTTCACGTGCCTTTATTTCAGGGGGTATTTCTATCATGCAGAGAAAATCAGGATACGTAGCGGGGTTGGTGGCGCTTGCCGTTTGTGCTTTCGTCGTACATGCCGGCCCAAGCGGTGGTACGGTCA
The DNA here is from genome assembly GCA_963819625.1 of uncultured Acidobacteriota bacterium. Taxonomy (GTDB): domain Bacteria; phylum Acidobacteriota; class Terriglobia; order Acidiferrales; family UBA7541; genus Acidiferrum. The sequence goes on along the minus strand of CAWFWY010000008.1, from coordinate 4,956 downwards.
GCGGCAAAGTGACCTATGAGGGCACGCCCGCCAAACAGAAGACCATCGACATGTCCAAGGAGCCCAGCTGTGCCAAGCAGCACGCTACTCCGATTGTGACTGAGACAGTGGTTACCGGTCCGAACAATGCTCTCGACAACGTGGTGGTCTACGTTTCCGCCGGCGCTCCGGATGACGCCGCGCCGAGCCAGCCAGCCAAGTTTGAACAGAAGGGCTGCCAATACATTCCCCACGTACTGGCCTTTCAGGTGAACCAGACGCTGCAGATCGCCAATGACGATCAGACCTCTCATAACATCCACCCGCTGCCGAAGATCAATCGGGAGTGGAACAAGTCGCAGCCCCCGGGGACCCCGCCGATCGATGAGAAATACGACAAGCCGGAATTTATTCCGGTGAAGTGCAACATCCATCCGTGGATGCACGGCAATTTTGCAGTGCTGAAGAATTCCCACTACGCGGTCACCGCCGATGGCGGCACTTTTTCACTTGCCAATCTGCCCCCGGGCAAGTACACCATTACCGCGTGGCACGAATCCTATGGCGACCAGTCGCAGGAAGTGACCATTTCAGGAAACGAAACCAAGCCCGTGAATTTTGTCTTTAAAGCCAAGCCGTACTGAACAGCCGAAGGATTGGATCGGGATTTTAGAAATCCACACTAAAGAGCAATAGGTGCCATGGGCAAATTCTTCGCAGTCATTCTGACCATCGTTACGCTGGCCTCAGCGTATCCGATAGTGACTCACAAATTCGTGCAGCCCGTGGACATCTCCACGCACGGGCACGCGATTGATGAACAACTATCGGACACCATGGCCGAAGCGGGCTTTGCATTCCTGGGCGCGCAGTTGCTCCTGGCGTTTTTTGTGTGGAAGTTTTCCGGCCGCAAGAGCGGCTCCAAGGTGTTCCATTTGCCGGGCGGCGCGAAATTGATGGTGGCCACCGCCTTTATCCTCGTTGGCACGGAAGTTCTGGCGCTCGGCGTGTTAGGCCAGAAAGCCTGGGCCGAAGTTTATTTCACATCGCCAAAGCCGGATGCCCTGCAGGTCCAGGCGCAGGCTGGCCAGTTCGCTTTCTATTTTCGCTATCCCGGAGTCGACGGAAAGTTTGCTCCACTTCATCCCGACAAGATCGATGAAGGCAACGCGAATTATTTCGGGCTCGACCCCGCGAATGACATCGAGGCGCGCGACGACATCGTCACGGCGGAACTCGCCGTTCCAGTAAACCGCGAAGTTCATCTCATGCTCCACGCCAAGGATGTCGGACATTCGTTCTACGTCCGGGAGTTGCGCCTGCAGCAGGATTTCGTGCCGGGCCTGGATCTTTCGCTACATTTCACCGCGACGAAAACGGGCAAATTTGAAATTTTGTGCACCCAGCTCTGCGGGCTGGGCCACTACAGCATGAAGGCTTATCTAACCGTGCTGTCTCAGGAAGATTTTGATAAGTGGATGAAGGACCGGGCCGCCGAACAATAGTTTTACGCATGGCCGGCTAGCTTCTTTGACCGGTTGTGGTTCCCGCAAATGGGGTGAGTGAATGGAAAACGCAGCAATCCAGCCAGCGCACGTACACGCTCCGCCGCAGGGATTCATACGCAAGTATGTCTTCAGCCTCGATCATAAAACGATCGGGAAGCAATACTATGGAATGGCGCTGGTGGCAGTGTTCATCGGCATCGTGCTCTCCTGGCTGATGCGCTTCCATCTCGTCTGGCCGACCTTGAAAGTTCACGGCCTGGAGCTTCTTTCCCCGAACGGTGCGCCGGGCGGTGTGATCACCCCTGAATATTATCTTTCGCTGATGACCATGCACGGAACGTTGATGGTTTTCTTCGTGCTGACCAACGCGCCCTTCGCCGGCTTTGGAAATTATTTTCTGCCTATCCAGATTGGCGCGGAAGACATGGCCTTCCCGCGATTCAACATGATGTCGTTCTGGGTCACATTTGTAGCCTTCATCGTTTTGCTCACCGCCTTCTTTATCCCCGATGGTCCGCCGCTCTCCGGCTGGACAGCGTATGCGCCGCTCAGCGCCGTCGGCAAAGAGGCCGGTCCTGGAATGGGCTGGGGACAAAACCTGTGGGTAATTTCCATTGGGATTTTCTGCATCGGCCAGTTGCTCGGCTCGCTCAACTTCATTGCCACTACTCTGGACCTGCGCGCGAAAGGCATGACGCTAATGCGCATGCCCATCTGCACCTGGGCGTGGTTCATCACCTCTACAATAGGATTGCTGGCCTTCGCGGTATTGCTCCCGGCCTGTTTGCTGCTGCTGCTGGATCGCATGGCGGGAACGAGTTTTTTCATTCCTTCGGGGCTGGTTGTTAGCGACCGCTTGCAGAATCACGCCGGGGGCTCGCCGCTTTTGTGGCAGCACTTGTTCTGGTTTTTTGGCCACCCTGAAGTTTACATCGCGATTTTGCCGTCGGTAGGCATCGTCTCCCACGTGCTCATCACCAGCATGCGCAAGCCGCTGCTCAGCGCCAAGGTGCTTATCTATTCGATGTTGTCGATCGGGTTTTTGAGCTGGATGGTCTGGGGCCATCACATGTTCGTCAGCGGCATGAATCCCTTCTCGTCGCTTTTATTTTCCTTCCCCACGCTGACCATCACTATTCCCGCGACGATCATCACCTTGATCTGGCTGGGAAGCCTGTACGGCGCGAACATACAAATAAATTCCGCTTCCCTCTTTGCTCTCGGGTTTGTGTCCATGTTCGTCAGCGGGGGAGTCAGCGGCTTTTTCCTGGCGCAGCCGTCAATCGATATTTATCTGCACGCCACTTATTTCGTGGTCGGCCACTTTCACATGGTCATGGGCGTGGCGGCGATATTCGGCATCCTGTCCGGGACCTATTTCTGGTTTCCGAAAATGGCCGGGCGCATGATGAACGAAACCCTCGGCAAACTCCATTTTTGGATCACCTTCGTCGGCACCTATTGCATCTTCATGCCCTTCCACTACCTCGGATTGGTGGGCAATGTGCGCCGGTATTCTTCCTTTGTCGACGATTTCATGGGACCGCTCATGCCCGTCCACAAATTTGTTTCGATTGCGGCATTCATCACCGGCGCGGCCCAATTGATTTTCCTGTACAACCTGATTCACAGCCGTTTCCGCGGCAAGCCGGCGCCGGAAAATCCCTGGAACGGAACCTCGCTGGAATGGAGCATCCCATCGCCACCGCCATGGAATAATTTTGGCGAAAAGCATCCGGTCATCTATCACGATCCTTATCAGTACGGCGTGAAAGGCCTCAACGGCGACTTTGTGATGCAGGATTCGCCCGAGCAGATTATCGAGGGATGAGCTTGACCGACGAATCTGGTACGCGCGAGTAGAGAGGAAGCATGGCTTCAACTGTTTATGAGGTTGTGACCACCGTAGCAGCGGCTTCGTCTTATCCAGGGCGCAAGCGCGTCCTGGCCGCCCGTAGCGGAATATGGATTGCCATTTTTGCAATCACCATGTCGTTTGCGGCGCTTACCAGCTCCCTCTTGGTCCGCCAGGGTTCGGGAGACTGGAAGCATATTGAGCTGCCGCGCATCATTTTCCTAAATACCGCGCTCTTGCTCATCAGCAGCGCCACGTTTGAAATGGCGCGGCGCCGCATCACCCGGGGTACGCAATCTCAGATCCGCTCGAGCCTGCCGTTACTCACGGTCACCTTGGCGCTCGGACTGCTTTTTGTCGCCGGGCAGTATCTGGTCTGGCGGCAGCTTGCCGCCCAAGGGCTTTACCTGGCGACCACTTCGAACAGTTCGTTTTTTTATGTGCTCACCGCCATGCACGCGCTGCATCTTCTCGGCGGCATGGCTGCTCTCACTTATTTGATCGGACGGATTGCCGCCAGCCACGTGTCCTTTCGATGGACGCTGTTCGAAGGCACCACGATTTATTGGCATTTCATGGGAGGGCTGTGGCTTTACCTGCTCGTGGTGATCGCTGCGAGACTTTGACCAACGAAGGGAACAATCTGTGAGTGAATTGGACCACGCCGTTCAAGGGCCTGGCACGGCCCTGATGGAACCATCTCCTTATGCCATTCCGTCCCGGAAATTGACGATGTGGCTGTTTATCATTTCCGACGCGGTAACTTTTGGCGCCATTCTCTTCGGCTACGGCTATCTGCGCACCGCCAGCAGTGACTGGCCAACACCGTTCAAATTCTATCCCAGTGTTTTCAACGTGATGATTATGACCTTTGTGCTCATCACCAGCAGTTTGACGATGCTCGGCGCGGTGGACTCCGCAAAAGCCGGCGACAAGGCTAAGGCCGGCCGCTTTCTGTGGGCCACCATGCTCCTCGGTGTTGTTTTTGCGGGTCTGCACATTAGGGAATGGTTCAGTCTGATCGACGATGGCGTGCGTTTGTTCCAAAATCCCTGGGGCTCCCCGCTTTTTGGCGCGACCTTTTTCAGCATTACCGGATTACATCTGCTGCACGTCATCAGCGGCGTGATAGCGATTGGTGTAATTGCCCGTGGTTTCTTGCGAGGAAGGCTAACGGCCGGGCACGTCGAAATTACCGGGCTGTACTGGCATTTTGTGGATCTGGTTTGGATGTTCGTCGTGCCGCTGGTTTATCTGTTGAACCTGGCGCGATGACCGGTTTGGGGGACATTCGATGACCGCCTCGGCGAAATCCGGAAACGTAATCCCGAGATATCTGCCCGTTTATTTCATATTGCTGGGCATCGCCGGCCTGGAGGTTTTTCTTGCCTACCAGAATTTGCCGACCGTATCGCTGCTCGTTGTTCTACTCGCTCTAGCCTTGTGCAGCTCCGCACTGGCGGTGATGTACTTCATGCACTTGCTGCAGGAGCGCCGCAGCCTGTTCTTGTCGTTGATACCGGCCGTGATTTTTGTTCTGCTCATGATGAACATGATCTGGTCGGACAGCTTGCGGCTTTTGCATTTGAGGCCGTTCGCGCGGTAAAAGAACAT
>CAWFWY010000007.1:0-79812 GCA_963819625.1 uncultured Acidobacteriota bacterium | reverse complement strand
TTTCCACCATCAGCAACGGCTACGACGCCGCGGAATATTTCACGAAGTACCCTGGCCGTTTCTTCTCCATGCACGTCCAAGGCTGGTCGGCTGAAGCCCGCAAGATTATGCCGGTCGGGCAAGATACGCTGGACTGGAGAAGGATTTTTACCGCGGCGAAAACCGGCGGCGTGCAGAACTACTTCGTCGAAATGAACCTAGACATGATGAAGGCGAGCGTTCGCTACCTTCAAGGCCTCCGGGTTTAAATCTTATGTTTAGGGCACCTCTCAACACTCGTTCTGCTTCCCGGCTGATATTGGACATGTCGCCATCCTCCCCAACCACCGTCATCGAACAGATACTCTCAGCCCAGTCTGGGAGGCGGAAATGTGCAGGCAGTTCCACTTACCGTGTGTCGGTTACGCACCAGCGATTTGTCGGAACGGAATAATTTGACGAAATCGCACAAGTAGTGTCAGTCGGAAATTCGTCCACAACGGCGCAGGCGGGTTCGACCGAAGAGGAGCAGTTTGATGAGGTGACCTGCAAAGAACTCCGCTAACGTCGAGGACGGCGGAGCCCAACGCAAGCTCCCTGAAACGATCAGCGTCGTCCTGGGTAATGCCGAGCGCTGTGAATTCAAGTTTAAGCGCTAGTTCGGCTTATCGGACGGAGCAATAGGTGGATGGCCAGGCGGTAGTGTCGAGTTCGAATCCGGGGTGGTGGAGGGGATAATTTCGCGAAAATTTGGCAGATTGCCGTGAACGCTTCCCGGGGGAGCCTGACCGTGGGGATTCGCAGATGGATCCGGATGGTCTATGGCGCCGCCCAGAGCGTTGGTTTTCACCACTACCCAACGGTCGTCGCGCTTTTCGAGGGAATAAGAAACACGCATGGTCGCTCCCGGAGGAGCGCCGGTCTTGGGTACAAATTCGGCCTGAGCTTGTGCGGTGTTCTGATTTATTGAAACATGGGTGATATTTATGTCCATGGCGCTGAGGTTCAAGGTATTCAATGAACTCAGGTGCTGCTGAATTCCTTCACGGATACCGTCCGTAGCGGTGGGCTGTGTCTTATGACAACCGATCGCCGCCATAATGGCCGTTAGACTGGTGGCAATCAATAGTTTAGGGCTCATGAAGTCTCCATTCGGCGTGGTGCACGATCAAGCAGTCAGATTAGCCACGTCGCGCGATCTCTGTACCGATTTAGCCTCGTCACTGCCTTCGGCCGTCAAATCCTTCATCCGAAACCTACACCGATCTTTTTCAGAAAGGTTGTTGGAGGATCCCCGCCAACAAAAATCCAAACGAAGTCATTGGGAATAGATTGCAGCTGGCCGTTGACCTCAAGAATGGCGGCATCCTGCCTGAATTCGACGGGATTGGAATTGAAGATCACCCTGACTGTGCCTTTTCGGATACATTCCGAATCCGCTCCTCGTTGCGTTGCTTAATGCGACTGAATTCCTTCTGGCGGTAGGAAAGTGTCACTCTGTTGCCGACCTGACAGCCAAGTCCCATCGCAGCCTCCACGGCACTGTCTCCACCACCGACGACCAGGATATTTTTGTGGACATAATGATCCGCTTCAATCAAGCGGTACATCACCTTGGGTAGGTCTTCCCCCTTCACACCGAGCTTGCGGGGGCTACCAGTCTTGCCAAGTGCGAGCACGACGTGCGAGCGCGGAACTGATTCTTGGCCGTCACGAACGTGAAGATTTTGTCTTCCGGGCCTACGAATGTCCTCGACCTTTTCTCCTTGCGAAACTTGAAGTCCACGCGTTGCAGAACTTGGTGCCAAAATTTAAGAAGATCTTCTTTCGATAGTTCCGTCTTTCTTGAACTTGCCATACATCGGGAAAGTCCACGGGGCTGGTCATGACCAACTTCTGACGGGGATATTTCGCGACCGTGCCGCCGAGTTCGCCTTCATCGACCGTCAGGTAATCGAATTTCTTCTCGATAGCGCGCAGCGAAGCGCTAATACCCGCAGGACCGGCACCGACGATCAACACATCGTAAATTTCGTCCGAATGTTGGGTGCACCGATTGCGCGGTGCGGGCCGCGATGGTGTCGATACAGTTGCGGCCTTGATTCACGGCATTTTTGATCAGCGCAAGGCCGCTAAGCTCTCCAATGATGAAAAGGTTTTTGACGGTGGTTTCATGCTCGGCGTTGAGATGGGGAATATCAGCGCTGAGCTTGGGGTTGGCCATCACCATGGTAATGGCACCTACAGGGCATGCATCCGCGCACAAACTGTGTCCAATGCACTTATAAGCGTTGACGATGACGGCCTTGCCGCCCAACATAGCGAGAACGTCGCCCTCTGGGCAGACGGTGGTGCACGCCGCGCAGCCTATGCAGTAGTTGGCGTCAATTTGCGGATGCTGTGCCTGCGGCCCGCCCGAACGCAAATTACCTTTTTCCGCCGCGGCGAGCGCGGCGGCTTCCCGCTTCTTTAGACTTCGGAGATGCGTTATGAGGAAGAACAGAATTATCGAGATAGCGATCGAGAATGAGATGAGGGTGTCCATGGAAACCCTTACAGGCGGTAGCCCATTACCAGCACAAGAGCGATGTGGATCAAGGCCAGAATCGCGAAGGCGTAGCTGAACGGACGATGCACCACATGCCATAGATTAAACACTTGTTGGGTGCGGCTGAGAAACAGAATGCGTTTGGAAAGGGCTGTTTTTCTCTTCGCAACTCGCAGAGCGCGCTCAATTTCGTGGTCGGAGGTGGCGAAGAGTCCAAAGAAGGACAAGAGCCATCGACCGAAGCCGACGCGCCGGAGCCGGAGGCGGGACGCGACAAAAGGGCGAGTCACATCGAGGAAAAACATGGAAAACAACGAGCCCAGAATGGTTCTCTTGGCAACCTCCGCCGCTGTGGGCAGCACATATAGGGCTTCGACGCGAAATCCAAAAGTAGCGTCCTGCTCGGAGAGCTCTTTTTCGAGCCTCTCTTCATTCTCCTCCATTTCTTTTTTGGTGAGTTCGGCAGCATTCAAACTTCGAGGGATCTGGGAATAAAGATACCGTCCCACGAATCCGCTCATGGTTACTGCCAGCATGCTGTAGAACGCCATGCCCGCAATATTCCCGAACTTAAATGAGGAGTGGAACGCGACGATGATAGGCGCGGTGGTGCCCAGGACAATGTGGAAATCCAGCCAGTGCCTGGAGTTCCCCTGACGCGCTAGCCATCCCCACTTTTTACGCAGGGGATACAGGTAGATCAGGAAAAACATAAATACACCGAGCATCCCCAACTTGACTCCTATGGAGCCACTGGGCCGCAGGGCGTCATGCTTGGGGGAAAACGGCCGTTCTCCCATGGAGAGGGTGTAGTAATTGAATCCGTATCCGGCAATCACCAGCACAACCGCAATAGCGGTTAACCAGGCTAGCAGCAGACGCAGGCGGTGTCCGCGCTCGGGATCTTCGCGGATGGCTACCGCGGTGTTAGCTGTTATAGGTGTACTCATTTCTTCTGTTCTTCGAGTCCCTCGACCTCCATGGAACCAAGAAACCTCTTGTAACCCGCAAAGCGATGCAAATTCCGCCAGTGTTGCCGCGAAGTCTCGACGTCGATAACGGCTGACATCGGAACCCAATATCTCTCGTCAGGATTGTGAAACTGAACGAGCCCATAATGAATATCACTCTTCAGGGCCTGCAGTCCCAGGTCGCTCAAGCTGGAGTCGACTGCCGCCGTTAAACGGGTGATGATACCAGCGGTCTTGTCTATCCAGATCGTGCCTGACAGCGGAAGGGGATAATTCTTACCTCGCACCTGGAGGGCGGCGGGAGACGATGCCCCCGGGATAGCCTTGAAGTTGAACTTCGAGAAAGTCACCCCTCCGTCATTTTCCTCGCCAGCCGGCTCAAATTCATAGCTTGATTCATAATCGGGATGCACAATCAGCAACAGCGTGGCAAAGCCCTTGGTGATCAGCAGAGTTCGCGCGGGATCCCGAAAGGCTTGTTTTCGGACCTCCCGGGATTCCTTTAACTTCAAATTCCCAGACAGGGAAACCGCCTGGAGCTGGTATTCATATTTGGATTCTTCGCGATAGGCGGGCTTGCTGTTCTTGCCGATGATGATCTGGGTTATAGATTCTGAGCAGACCACATTCACCGAATTTTGAAAGAAAAATTCGACATTCTTGCGGGCCTGCAATAGAGGCTGCATCGCCGTGTCGGCGTTCGCTTTTGATTCATCTGCGGAGATCCGCCCACACCAGGGCACTACCAAAAAGCTCAGCAAGATCATGGCGCCTACTAAAGCAAGGGAGCGGAGAAATCTCACTTACGGAATCCTCCAAAGCGATATCCAAAAATAGTTGACCATTGTTGATATTTCTGAGTCGTGCCGTTATACCAGCCGAAATTTCCCTCCATAAAATAGCGCGGGCTGATGTTCCAATCGATTAACGCGTTTACGAAGTCTGAGTTGTTATTGCTGGAAAGGCTGGAATTGAATTTCTGGCGGCCCGCCAGAAATTGAACTCGCAGGGAATCGCTTAAGCTCTTGGACAGAGACATTGCCTGGTATTCGCCACTGCCGAAAGAGCTGTTGAATTTTGAGTAATGCAGGTCGGCAATAAGCCCGGTGTTCCACAATTTGCCGAAAGTTATGCCGAAACCCTCATTGAGAGAGTTTTTCTGGTCGGCGCTGGCTTTGCTGCGGCCCAGGCTGGTGTACAGGGTGATGTGCTTGGGTATTTCGACACGCACATCTCCACTGAATCCCTGGAAAAGATATTGATCCAGCAATCCGGTGCCCACAAGGCGAGGGTCGAAAGTGGGCAGATTGCGGAAATAATTATGATTGATGCCAAAACTCAAGCGGCTGAGTGGCTGAAAATGTAGGGAGGAATAACTTTGTGAGATGCCGGTGGGATTGCTGCCGCCATTGGTCAACGGGGATGTCCGTGCTTCGTCAGCCTGGAGTGAATTGTAAAAGGAAATGTAGCGTTTCCAGGAAAAAGTGTTTTCGAAGAAAGCGAACTGTCGCGACACTCTCCAGTCAATGGTGGTAACGGCTAGGCCCGCGGTGCTGAAGTATCGCGTGTGATTGTAGTCGCCCTTCTCATAGTTTACGAACGAGCCGGCAATGCGCTGGTGGGGATTGTAGCTCCAGGAGGTCGGATCAGGCTGCGAGCCGGCGAAGACGCCGGCGGTGACCCTTCTCGAGATCCTTCTTCCGAAGTACGCACCGTCGATGGTACTCAGACTCGGCGCCCAGGGAAGAAAGAGTCGTCCCACGCCAATTCTATTCGGTGAATAGGGGGTCTCGTAGGTAAAGCTCAGATGGTAGGTGCGATTAATCAGGTCGTTCAGGGTCGTCGGCGTTGAACTGGAAGAACCGGAAGTGTGCGAGTTGAAATTGCCGCGCCAATAGCCCGTGAAACTCCAGTACGTGCCGCCGATGAAAGTCATATCGGCATTGATGACCGCGCCGATTTGACGTGAGGAGTAGCCTCCAGACTCGCGTGTTCCTCCGTAATCCACGCCGAAACGGCCACGAATACGTCCGACGGGGGATTCGCGAAGAATCTGTTTTTCGCGATCTTCGCGAACCTCATCGTCCATCGGGTCGCCGTAGGTAAAACCCACGACTATAGGATATTTGTCGGCGTCTTCGGTGGCGTCTACTTCGCGGCGCTCTTTCACGCTGTCTACGGTCAAGAATGCGAACTGGCCGACGCGAACTTCACTGCTGGTGCTGATGATTTCGCACACGGCGGAGGAGTCCGCCACACTGGTAACGGTTAACTCGGCGACATGTTCCTGACCGCGAAACCGCAAACCATTGTCCGTGGCGCCGTCAGGCGGAGGCTTGACCACAGATAACTTCATCCCTTCTGCAATTCCTGCATTGCGGCCGGCAGCCAGGTATACGGAATCACCGGTAACGTACTTGATGCGAAACACCGCAGGCTTCTCCGGCGATTGAGCGGAAGTGGCCGCCGCGAGAAACATCAAGAGAGCGATGGAAACAATTCCCATCGCATACCGGGGATATGCCGAATGCATGTCAGCCGCCTGCGCCTTTCGGATGGCAACCGGCGGCGATACAGGTCATAGGACCGTACGTATAGCCTGGCCGCCCCTTATGGTTCGCGTCCGTACTGGGCTTGTCGTGATGCGGCTGGGTATGACAATTGATGCACGATATGTTCGCGTAATTCGTTTGATCGATATGGCAATCTGAACAAACGGCGCCGTGGTGGGGCAGCTGCCAGAAATTGTTGTGATTGAAAGTCGCCCCCAACCAGCTGGTAGTGTTGTGGCAACCAGAAGTGGCGCAGTTCGTGGGGAAGCCCGCAGCGATGTGATTGGGAACCGAGCCACCGAGCGTGGTGGTACTTTGCCAGGCGGTGACGTGGCAGCTATAGCAGTCCGTCGGCAGACTGCCGGAGTAGTTGCCGCCGACGTGGCAAGCCGAGCACGGAGCTTTGGTGGGATCGGCGTGGGCGCCGGTGAGCGGGAAGCCTGTGGTGCTGTGATCAAATTTCCCCGCAGCCCAGGTGGTGATGGGATGGCAAGAAGCGCATTGTGCTGCGGTAATTGGGAAGCCGGCGGCAACGTGGTTCGGAACGTTCCCTCCGATGGTCACCGTGCTATTAAACGCCGCCGCGTGGCAACCATAACAATCGGCGGAATTCAGCGTGTAATTGTTGCTGACGTGGCAAGCGGCGCAAGGAGTGGGCGTGGGAGACATGTGCGTGCCCACCAGCGCGAAGCCGGTAACGCTGTGATCGAACGAAGCGGCATCCCAGCCCGCAGTGGTGTGGCATGTCGCACAATTGGCCGCAGCAAATGCCGCGCCGGCTGAAGAATGCACGGGATTGTTGGTCTGCTGCCAGGTAGTCAGGTGGCATCCGGAATTTCCGCAATCGGTCGGGCCAATCTTAAGAGTGTAGTTGTTGCCGATGTGGCAGGAAGCGCAGGCCACGGTGGTGTGTTTGTTGGTGAGCGGGAAACCAGTGGTGCTGTGATCAAATTTTCCGTCGGACCACTTGGTGATGGGATGGCATGATGCGCACTGCACCGCAGTGGTCGGGAAACCTGCCGTAACATGATTGGGGACATTCCCGCCCAGCGTAGTCGTGCTGGTGAAAGCTGCTGCATGACAGCCATAGCAGTCGGCGGAATTAAGGGTGTAGTTGTTTCCGACATGGCAGGCGGCGCAAGGAGTAGGTGAGGGGGCCATGTGCGTGCCGACCAGCGCGAAACCCGTGACGCTATGATCGAAGGAAGCGGCGTCCCATCCCGCCGTGGTGTGGCAGGTGGCGCAGTTGCTTGCCGCGAAAGCTGAGCCAGCCGAGGAGTGCACGGGGGTGTTGGTCTGCTGCCAGGTAGTGAGATGGCAACCGGCGTTGCCGCAGTCGGTTGGCGCGATTTTGAGACTGTAGTTGTTGCCGACGTGACAGGAGATGCAGGTAACCGTCGTGTGTTTGTTGGTGAGGGGGAAACCAAACGCAGTATGGTCGAATTTTCCATCGGACCACTTGGTGATGGTGTGGCACTGGGCACAAGCGGCTGCATCCGTCGGGAAGCCGGCCTTGATATGATCGGGGACGCTGCCGCCGAAAGTCGGAGTTTTGTTCCAATCGGCCGCGTGGCAGCCGAAGCAATCCGCGGATTTAAGAGTGTAGTTGTTGTTGATATGGCAAGACGCGCAAGGTGTTGGAGTAGGCGCCATGTGAGTGCCGACCAAGGCGAAGCCAGTAACGCTGTGGTCAAAGGAAGCGGCATCCCAGCCCTTGGTGGTATGGCAGGTCGAGCAATTCGCCGCGGCAAAAGCGGGTCCGGCCGTAGCATGCGCCGGGTTGGTGGTCTGTTGCCACTTGGTGAGATGGCAACCGGAATTGCCGCAATCTGTCGGGCTGATCTGTAGGTTGTAGTTGTTGCTGATATGGCAAGACGCACACGGTACGTTGGCGTGTCCGTTGGTCAGCAGGAATCCGGTGAAGGAGTGGTCGAAATTCGCGCTGTCCCAGCCCTTGGTGGTGTGACAGTTAGCGCAGTTGGCGACTGCGAAGATCGGCCCGGCACTGGAATGCGTCGGATTATTCGTCTGCTGCCAGGTGGTTAGATGGCAGCCGGAATTACCGCAATCGGTCGGAGCAATTTTCAAATTGTAATTATTATTGATGTGGCAGGAACTGCAGGGCACGCCAGCGTGGCCGTTGGTGAGCAGGAAACCGGTAGAACTGTGATCGAATTTTGCTCCCGCCCAGCTATCGAAGGAGTGGCAGGTTTGGCAAGTAGTTGGAAAGTTAGCCGCGGCGTGATTGGGGTTGACCGTTTTCTGATAGTCGGTGAGATGGCAAGAAGCGCAGGCGGTGGATAATCCCTGGAACACGCCGACTGCGGCACTCTTATGACAATCTTCACATTGAACGGCAGCGTGCGCGCCAAAGAGTGGGAAGCGATTCTGATGTTCCCTGATTTGAGTCACGGAAACCTGCCAGCCAAGCACCGAGTGACACTGGGCGCAGTCTGTACCGTTCTTGCGCCGGTGAATGTCCGCATGGCAATCCGCACAATTTTTGCCTACGTCGGTGAAAACCGGCTTGCTATGACAGTCGATACATTTCACGTTTTCGTGCAGTCCCCGCAGGGGATATCTGGTTTTGCTGTGATCGAATTCGGGGACGGCGCGGATCGGCCGCCAAGCGGCGGGGGTGTGGCAGTTTTCGCATGGAATTGCCAGAGGGCCGTGGGGACTTTTAGTATTACTCTTCTGGCCAGCAAGCGCGGGGACGAGCAGAATCAGCCCGAAAACGAGCGAAACCCCCGCGCGAACCTGGGTACGCTGCTGCGTGGGTCCCCCCTTTGAAAGCGCGTTCATTACCGGCGCGGACAGTGGTGAGCTGGTCGTGTCAAGTTTCCATGCCGAGCGAAACATTAACAACTGTACTGAAGAACAGTTCCCGACCATCCAGTAAGTACAGTGAGATGCCTGCTAGGAGTATCTAGCCGCCTCGGGTGAACAACAATTGACCACCTACCCTGGCCATCAGTTGACCTCTCCGGCTCCATGACAAGCCGCGCATTTGATTGGTGTCGGCTTGTAAAAAACCACTGGGTTGCCGTTCACCAATTTCACTTGCGTGTGACATTCGTCACAGGGGACTTCCGCGTGCCCGCCCCGCAAGGGGAATTGAGTTCTCTTATCGTGGTCAAATGTAGACGGCTTCCAGGCGCGTTCGGTGTGACACGAAACACACGAAGTCGAGCCACCACGCCCCACGAATTGGCGTTCATGCGGATCTTTGTGGCAGCCTTCGCATAATTGCGTTGTTCCCTTAAAGGTGATTTGTGTTTGCCCTGCGGGTGCCGTATGGCAGGCGCCGCAGGTTACCGTTCGATGGGCGCCTCGGAGCGGGAAAGTTGTCTTGGAATGGTCGAAGCCGTTTACATCCGTCCAGGATCGGGTGCTGTGACATGCCGCGCAGCCAAACGTGGTTCCGTCAGGCCGGCGACGATCCATGCGAGTCTTGAACTCTCCGTGATGCGGATCAATGTGACACGCGGCACAGGTGTGATCGGGAAATTTAAAGGGTAGAACCTTATCTTTGCGTCCGCCTTCTCCGACCTTGTGACAGTCGCCGCATGGCACTGCGATGTGCGCTCCGGTTAGTGGGAAGTCGGAGGCTTGATGCTTTGCGATGGAATAAATGGAGCGATGGAAGTCCGCCACGGTGTGACATTGCTCGCAGCGATTTTCGTAGGGCTTGGCAGCAAACTGTTTGTCGTGCTCATCCTTGTGGCAATCGAGGCACTGGGCAAACTTTATCTGATAGACGGTGTCTTTCCCCGCCGGAAGGTGGCATTTCGCGCATTCGACCTTGGCGTGCATGCCTTCCAGCGGATACTTCGATGTGGAATGTTCCTTAACCCCGAATAAGGAAGGCTTCCAGCCGTTCACGTTGTGACATTCTGCGCACTCCCCTTTCGCGGGCCGGTCGACGAACTGGCCTTTGTGAGGATCGGGCTTGTGGCAATCCGCGCACTCGGCGAAGGGCAATGGTTTCTTGAAGTCCCCACCTGTATGGCAACTGATGCATGGAACGTCAGCGTGCTTGCCAAGCAAGGGGAACTTGGTCTTCGAATGATCAAATGCGAAATTCGTGGGAAGCTTCTTCCAACCGGTCGTGGTGTGGCAGTGTTCGCAGCTTTCCTTGAATTCCCCGTGGTGTGGATCCACGTGGCAAGCGTTACAAGTCCCAAATTTCATGTCTTTGAAGCGCGCAGCGCCGCCGGGGGTGTCCGGTTTGTGACACTTCTCGCAGGCGACCTGCAGGTGCATACCAGTTAAGGGATATCTCGTCCTGGAGTGATCGAATAGTTTGGCCGCTTTCCAATCGCTCGTATTGTGGCAACTTTCGCAATCCCTGCCGAGCTGACCTTTATGGTAGTCAACGTGGCAGGTAATGCAGGTTTGCGACAATCCCATGTAGGACTTTGAAACGTCTTTCCGCTGGAGCAAACTGCGTGCTGTGGGTTGAATGTTCGCCGGGGTGTGACATTTTTGGCAATCAAGCAGGGCGTGCTTACCGGTCAACGGATACCCGGCCAGCCGATGATCAAATTTTCTGAAAGGCACTTCCCAGTGGATGAGGTTGAAATCGGCACCATTGTGTTCCAGGTGGCAGCGCACGCAGTCTTTTCCCTGGGGGTTCTGCATTTGTAAGTTGAAGTGATAGCCATGTTTTTCCGTGAGCGTCTTGGCAATTTCCTTGTGGCAATCCAGGCACTTAAATGTGGGAGTGTTTGCGCCAAAAATATGGCAACTGGAACACTGCGAGGTTCCCGTCAGGCTTTCGTGAACTTTGGACAGTGGGCCGGGCGAAATCTGTGCTCGAGCGGAGGCGCCGACGAGTAAAAGCAGCAGCGCGGGAAGTAAAAGATTGCGCAGCAGCGGCGTGAATTGGCGCAAGCTATCGAACGTCGCGGATTGTTTCATCGATACCAAGCGATTCTCCGTCGATCTAAGGCCCGTTGGTCCAAAAGGGTCGATATCGAATTGCTACCCACACCACCCGTTAACGACTATGCGCGAGCAGCTGATTACCCGAGCTGCACAAGCCGTGTCACTGAATGGCCCCGAATCGCGTTCGCAGTTCCCCGGCAAGCTTAGCTTCCAGCCTGCCGTTGGAACTCCATTCCCAAAAAGACCGCTGCATCGCAAATCTATCGTCCGAGTCGCCGAACCCTGTGAGTTGGGCAGCGATAGTCGTTCGCGAATAGCCGTCGCTCAGGGATATGGTCCGCACCAGCACGACGGCCCTTCCACGGTCCCAGCTGATCCGGTCAGTCCCGGCTGGCGGATTTCCGTAGGCTAACAACTCTTCTTTCTTCAACGGCAGGCTGAAGCTCCATAACACTTCGTTTATTTCTTCATCGAAGATAGCCCAATTCTGTTGACGGACAAATTGCTGCAATTTCTCTTGCACCACGAGGGGCAGCGCATGTATTTCCAAACAACTGGGGATGAACGGGAGTTGCGCCGACTTGGGGGCATTCTTCTTTCGTTTCTGGACCTTTGACGCAGTGGCTTCCTCGTCGATGTGGCCACAGGAACGTATTGCTGGCCCGGGGCCGGCGTCCTGGGCGGCAGATACTGTGGCGTAAGGCAGGAGATCCGCAAGAATCAGAACAAAACTCAAAGTGAACACAAAAAAGGGGCGTTGGAAACCAATCGTATCAACTATGCCCATCACGCGTCTGCCGGCAAGATTCGGCAACGAGGGCATAACTGGATAGCCGCGGAGGAAAGTGAATGGCATCACTTACGACATTGTCATTCGCAACGCTTCCGAACGGACTTGAAAAGTTCCGCAGTGTGCCTAATTTCACCTCGGTGAATATGGGAATCAACGCTCCCGAACGGTTTAACCGCCGGAGACGCTCCAAGTAGACTTCGACCTAGTGTTGTGTCGACCTATTGAGACCGTCGCGTTAATCGGGAACGCCGGGATGGCGCAGAGATTTTTACGAGGAGCAACTAAGAAAGAGCGGGAACAAAATTAGAAAAACGATTGAGGCCTGGCCCGTGAATCCTCGATGGACGTTCGGTTAGGTTTAATAAAGCTGCAGAGGGGCGGCGATCCGGGCCGCCGCCGTAGCTGATCTTCCGCTTGTGAACATCCAGCCCGATGTAAAACTAGGTTGCATGGGGGAGCCTCCTTGGTGTTTGTGAATCAGCGTTCGCTGAGTTCAGCTTTTCTACAACAAACGCTCCTCCTTCGACCTATACATTCAAACTTATCAGGACTTGGCCGCATGGCTGCCCCGCGTATTGCGATCTCAGTAGTATGATTACGGCAACAATCCGAAGATCGCTATGCCCGATGCTGTTCCGACGTAGACACGGCCCTTGGCAATGGTGGGTGTCATGTACTTGTTTCCGTTGCCGAACTGGTCGCGCGAATTAGCAGCCTGGTTGCTGTTGTACAGCTGATGAGAAACGTTGGCGGCCTCGTAAGCATCCAGCATTGCTGGACTGGTGTTGTTATAGCTCCAGACGATTCCGTTGCTCGACCCGTTTGCCGAAATGCTGGGTGTCGCGCCCGGATACCCGAGACTATGGGGAGCGCTGCTTGACGGCGAACCGGAAAGTTTTCCATTGGTGATGGTAAAAGCCTTCAACCGGTCGTTACTCGTTGCATAGTAAACGGTGTTGTTGAAATAGGCGGCCATCGACCACGCGCCGGTGATTGCGCCGGTCGAGTTGCTGATAGATGTGATTGCTGTTGGGATCGAACTTGCCCATGTTGTCGCGGTTGACCACGTAAATGTTTCCGTCCTTACCCGCGCCCACCGCCAGGTGCAACGTATTACCCGAGCCGTCGCTCAGGTCTGGAAGCACCAGCGCGGCTCCGGATCCGAGATCCGTGTCGGCGTTGGATTCTGAAACGGTGTTGGACATCGCGAAATAATCCGCGACCTGCAGCCCGCCGGAAGTTGAAATTTTGCAGAAACAATTACCGAAATCTCCCTTGGCAGGGAAGCCGCTGCCGTTGAGAGTCGTGTCCATCGTGCCGTTGCCGTCCAGCAGGAAAATGTTGCCGCTGGAGTCGGCCGCGGGCGCCGCGCCCGACATCCACATCGCGCCTTCGTTGCCGTTAGGTGTGATGTTAAGCACGCTCACAGCCGCGAGCGAGTCGGCGTTAAAGGACATGATCCAGCCGGTGTATGGCCGGAAATCGCAGTGCGACGCCCAGGTGGTGTAAATATTTCCGCCGATCATCAACAGGCCGGCGCGCTCTTTGTATTGTCCCGGATCAAAAATCACGTTGCCGCCCGAGCTGTGATCGCCGGTGCCTGGATAAGTTGCGGAGATGGTGTGTGGTCCACCGAAAAGTTGCGCTCCCGTGGTGACGTCCAGCGCGTAGAGCCGCTGGAAGTAAGCGCCGCCGCTGTTCTTGGACATAGCCACCACGTAAATTGCGCCGTTCGGCCCGCGCATGCGGTCGATCACCGGCGTGGAAGTAATGCCCATTTCCGGCGACACCTGGCCGCAGCCGTGAGTATCACTGGTGGTTTCGCCGTTGCTCAGCGTGGACACGTGCCAGAGCACCGCGCCGGTGGCGCTGTCCAGCGCGTAAACACTGTCGTGTTCGGTCACTACGTAAACCACGTCGTGAGTTCCTCCGGCGATTGATACTCCGGAAAGAAACAGCGGCTGGGCATCGACTTTTCCATCCAGCGTTACGATTTTGCGAAGTCCAAACGTGTTTTGGTTCACGTTGGAAAGCGTCAGCGTTGTTTCCTTCAAGTTCTGGCCGGTGCGGCCGTTGTCGTTGTGATAGGTGATGACGTCCACCGCTGCGGATGGAGCGCTAACGCTCAGAGTCGCGTCGTTACTGGTAACCGAGCCCGCTGCATTGCTGACTCCCACGGCAAATCGTGCGCCATTGTCCGCGCTGGTGGTTGCCGGCGTGGTGTAAGTGGATGAAGTCGCTCCATTGACGATCGAATCGTTTTTCTGCCACTGATAACTGAGCGGAGCCGTGCCTGAAGCGGTGACGCTAAATGTTGCGGTTTGGCCGGTGGTCACGGTCTGACTAGATGGCTGGGAAGAAATTGTGGGTGCAACCATGGCGGCATTGACGGTCAATGTCGCGGTGTTGCTGGTCACGGTGTCTTTCGAATTGGAAACCAACACGCGGAACTGCGCGCTGTTATCGCCGCTGGTGGCTGCCGAGGTGGTATACGCCGAGTTTGTCGCGCCGGAGATGGCCACGCCGCCTCGCTGCCATTGATACGTAAGAGGTGCGGTACCTGAAGCGGTTACGCTAAACGTTGCGGTTTGGCCCGCGGTGACCGTCTGGCTCGAAGGCTGAGAGGAAATTGTGGGTGCGACCACGGCGGGGTTTACGGTCAACGTCGCAATGTTGCTAGTTGCGGTGCCTTTCGAATTGGAAACCAAAACGCGGAATTGCGCGCTGTTATCGGAGCTGGTGGTTGTCGGGGTTGTATAGAGCGAATTCGTAGCGCCGGAAATGGCCACGCCGCCCCTCTGCCATTGATACGAAAGCGGAGCCGTGCCGGAAGCCGTCACACTGAACGTTGCGGTTTGGCCGGTAGTCACAGTCTGGCTCGAAGGCTGGGAGGAAATTGTGGGTGCAGCCACGGCGGCATTGACGGTCAACGTCGCAATGTTGCTGGTTGCGGTGCCTTTCGAATTGGAAACCACCACGAGAAATTGCGCGCCCTCATCGGCGCTGGTGGTCGCCGCCGTAGTGTAGGCCGAGCTTGTCGCGCCGGAGATGGCCACGCCGCCTCGCTGCCACTGATACGAAAGAGGAGCCGTACCCGTGGCGGCCACGCTAAATGTTGCAGTCTGGCCGGTAGTGACCGTCTGGCTCGAAGGCTGAGAGGAAATTGTGGGTGCGACCACGGCGGCATTGACGGTCAACGTCGCGGTGCTACTCGTCGCGGAGCCTTTGGAATTCGACACCACTACGAGAAATTGCGCGCCCTTATCGGCGCTAGTGGTCGCCGCCGTGGTGTAGGCCGGGCTTGTCGCGCCGGAGATGGCCACGCCGCCTCGCTGCCACTGATACGAAAGAGGAGCCGTACCCGTGGCGGCCACGCTAAATGTTGCAGTCTGGCCGGTAGTGACCGTCTGGCTCGAAGGCTGAGAGGAAATTGTGGGTGCGACCACGGTGGCATTGACGGTCAACGTCGCGGTGCTACTGGTCGCGGAGCCCTTGGAATTCGACACCACTACGCGGAATTGCGCGCTGCTGTCGGCGTTGGTGGTCGCCGCCGTGGTGTAGGCCGAGCTTGTTGCGCCGGAGATGGCCGCGCCGCCTCGCTGCCACTGATACGAGAGAGGAGCTGTTCCGGTGGCAGTCACGCTGAACGCCGCGGGTTGTCCGGCGTTCACAGTCGTGCTGGATGGTTGGCGGCGGATTGCCGGCATAGTAGCCGCGGTTGCCGGCACAATTTCGATGGCGGCGAGAATCGGGTTATCGTTGTGGTGCACAAAACGAATCGTCAACTGCCGCCTCTTGACCGAAACTGTGGCAGATTCGATCAAGGCATGATTCGGGCCCGCGATTTTAACGATATCCACCGCCGAAAATACGGGCGCCCCCTGCAATTGCACGTCGAAGACGCGGTCTCCGATGACGGAGTAACATGGTTCCGCAAAATATAAATTTACGATATAGGAGCCATTGGGCACGCGAAACGTGTATTGGAGCTCCGGGTCAATCGTTCTGCTAACGCGTGCGCTCTTGAAGAGAAACGGATCGGAGGTTCCCGTCACTGTTGATTTGGGTGCGCATCCAGAAGCATTTCCAGAATTAAACCCGAAGTCAGCGCTCCACGCCTGGCCCTTGCTGTCGGTGTACGCCGGCCCTCCGATGTTGACGCGAATGGTGGTCTTAGTGTTGGCGCTTGCCGTGCCGAGCAGGAACATCCAAATCAATAGGCATACGAGCTTCTTTTGCATTATCTCTCCGGGCGCCTGCTAGCGGCGCTTACTGAAATTTTTTCCAGTGCTGGTCTGGCACAGAAATACCCGTGCGTTTGCCACGGTTCTTCAGCGGCTGTTTGCTGCTTTTGAGTTTTACCGTCGGCGGAGAGAAGGGCCCGCGACTGTTCTATTAATCTGCAGGCTGGCGTACGCCTGTTACGTCGGAGTGAAGAAAATCGCAGTGAGCCGGGTGACTACCCGCAACACTCTACGTATTCCCATCCTATGCAGCGTCACCCAACGCGTCTGTGCACTTTTATACGCTACCCGTATCGAATAGCGCACAGCAAGTGGATGGGCCACATGGTATGTCAAGGACGCGAAAGACGAAGGTCATCATTACCAAACGCGGGACCCCCGTCGCGAAGATAGTACCGGTCACTTCAAAGAAACAAAGTCTTTTCAGTTTTATGGTCGGACAGTTCAAGATCGTCGGGGATATCGAATCTCCCGTCGTGTCTCTCGAGGAGTGGGAGGTGCTGCGGAAATGATCCTGCTCGATACGCATGTTTTAATCTGGCTGGCGAGCGAACCGTCAAATCTATAAAGAAAGGCTAGCGATGCGATTCGCAGAGCGAGCCAAGGGACTGGAATAGCGATTTCCGCGATCACATTATGGGAGTTGGCATGGTTGGCGACCCACGATCGCCTCGAAATTACTGGAACGGTGGAAGTCTTGGTCGAAAACATCACGTCACGGAGCGATTCAGTCGTTTGGAGATTAGGCGACTCGAAGGATCGACAAGGATTTCTTAAGGAAAACAGTAAGCGGGATGATGTCGACGGCCGACGACATCAGAAAACAGGGAGTAATTACACCGGAAGGAACTACTTTGAGGATTGTTGGTTTATTTCATTCCACTGCAGGGCGACTGCTTGGGAGATCGCTTCATCGGATTCCTTGGGAATGAATACATCGTTCGGACTGTCGGGCGCACGGAACCGCCGGTATCCGTCGGGCAGTTTGGTTTCGTTCTTTGTGGTTTCGACCTGGACAATGGGCCGGAATCGGGCGAGCACGGCGGCGCCGCCTTGCAAGATTGCGGATTCGGCGCCTTCCGCGTCGATCTTCAAGTAGTCCAAGCGCGTGAGATCTTCCCAGCGGCACAGATCGTCCAGTGAAAAGGACATGACCGAAACAGATTCGGCTTGTTTGGATTGCAGCAGGCCATAAGAATTTGGTTTGCTGTTATTCAAGTAAAGAAGCGCGGGTTTGGTTTCGTCGCCGACGCACACGTTGCGGACTCTTACATTTCGATAGCGGTTCGCGCGAATATTTTTCTGCAGCCGGCAAGCTGTTTCGATGAATGCTTCGGCGGCAATGACCACGCCGCTGTCTCCGACTTCTTTCGCCGCTTTCAGGGTGTAGACGCCAACGTTCGCGCCAATATCCACAAAAACAAATCCCGGTTTCAGAAAGTGTTGAAGCGCGGCGAGTTCCGGCTCGATCCAATCTCGATGGAGGTACACGCCACGGCCGCCGTAGCCTTCTTTGTTGTAACCGGCCACTACGCTGCCGTTTTCCAGCTGAGACCAGAGCAGCGACGACGCTGGAGTAAGGGCGATGCGGGCTTTTCTCAGAAACATCGTACCGCTGGAAGGTTTCATGCTCTCCTTCTCGCAAGTACGCCATAACCCATGGTGCTGATACTGCTCGGCAATAATTTGTCCATGATGCTACTGAATATCTGAACTGCTGCGCACGCCGGTATTACCAAGAAACTGGCGATGGAGCGCGGAGAGAGTTTGCCGTGTTCGTCGGAGGTGGCTCCAAAAGAGGTGTACAGAAAACTGGAGACGCGAAAACCCAGCTCAAGCCACGCGCCGCCTCTAGGGCGCAGCTGCAAAATTTCCCAGCCGGTAATTTTCAGCAGATGCTCGAGCCAGTAAGAAGTGAAGCGGCAAAAATCATAGGGCTTTTCGTGCAGCTGCTCGCTGAAAGGAACCGTCAGCAGCAGCAGCGTGCCGACCTTGGAGACTCGAGCCATTTCGCGCAGACCAACCGCAGGGTCCGGGGTGTGCTCTAGAACTTCGGTACAAAGAACGCTGTCAAAAGTCGCGTCCGCGAAGGGCAGGGCCAGCGCAGAAGCCCAGACGTCAGCGTGCTCCGGGCCGTGCATCGTGGAAGGCATGTCCACGCCCAGGTGCCGATCAATGTTGGGAAGCCATTTTCCGTATGGTTTTCTCCCACAGCCGACGTCCAGTAAAAGCCCATTCAGTTTTGTTCCTTCCGAACGGACAAACCTGGCGATCTCGCGCTGTGCGATATGCCGGGGATGCAAGTAGGATTCGCCAAATACCGATTTTATGGTCGTCCACATAGTTTTTCGTTTGGAAAGATTGCGACAGCCTGGCTTCAAGTCTTCGACTGGCGCAAAACGGTCATGCTTCGGGCGTCACGGCGTAGTCTTCTGTCAGCAGCGAACGTTTTGGGATCCAGCTGGTCAGTTTTCTCCAATACGTTTCGATTTCGCCCACGCCCAGAACTCTGGCCAGCAGCAATATCGCTGGTAATCCGGCGGCGCTCACAACCAGCAGAATCGCCAGCGCACCCCGCGCTGTCTGCATGGGAAAAAACTCCGCGAGCCAGACAGAGAGCCCGGAACAAAAAGGAGCCACAAGCAGTGAGGCAACCACAACTCTAGCGAGACAGGAAAGCAGGTCGCCGACATTTCGATTTTGGGTACGCCTGCAAAGCACAGCGAATAGCACTCCCGCGTAGGCGGTAACACCGAAAGAGCTTGCCGCGGCTAACCCCAGGTAATCCCAGCGCCTGGCGCAATAGCCATACAACGGAACCATTGCAAAGGTGCAGACCGTGCCGATGATCGCGGGCGTAACCGTATCTCGCATGGCATTGAACCCGCGAGAGAGCAGGCTTTGTAGTCCGCGGCCGCATAAGCCGATACAAAAAAGCGCGAGGGCCGCAGCCGTGGCTTGAAAATCAGTTGCATGCAGGCGCGTATGCGAAAAAACAAAGTAGATGATGGGTTCGCGCAACACAATTCCGAGCGCTGATATCGGAATCAGGAAAACAATCAAACCCCGCAAGGTTGCGTTTAGTGTGCGATTCAACTGTTCAGTTTGTCCTTCGGAATGCAATTGGGCGAGAAATGGAAACGAAGCTGTGCCAATCGCGTAAGCCACAGTGGACAGCGGCACCAGCATCAGAGTTCTTGCAAATGTCAGCCAGGTGATGGACGAAGGAGCCAGAAAAGAACCGAACCAGCGGATGATCCAGCTGTCGGTGAAGTCAATCGAAAGCGCCAGGATGAGAGGAATCGCCAATTTCACGAACAGCTTGAAGCCGGGATGGCTGAGATCGAGATTGGGTATAAATTTGCGCCCCATCCGCGATATGGCCAGCGATTGCAGCAGGAAAAAACCACAAAATGTGCCTACCAGCAAGCCGATCGCAAATGCGGTAACGCCAATTCGAGAGGAAAAAAGCCATCCGCACCCGATAATGCCCATGTTGTAAATGATTGCCGCCAGCGCGGGAATCAGAAATTTGCCGCGGGCGTTCTGGAAAGCGCCCATTAAGCTGCCCAGGTACAGGAAAAGTTGTGCGGGAAGCATGCAGCGCGTCAAGAAAATGACCTGCGCCTTCCGCGCGGGATCAAATCCCGGCACCATCACACTGACCAGCTGAGGCGCGAAGATTTCTCCAACGACGATGAGCACCACCAGAGCCAGGGACATCACCGTCATGACCGTGCAGAAAACGTGCCAGGCTTCGTGTTCTCGATCCTCGGCCATGTATTTGGCGATCACCGGAATGAACACCAGGCCCAGCGCGCCGGAGGCAACCAGATTGTTCAGCAGGTCAGGCAGGGTAAACGCGGCGTAATACGCATCGGTAATCGCGCTTGAGCCGATTTGATGCGCCACCATCCATTCCCGGAAAAACCCCAGAATCCTGCTGAGCAGAATCGCTCCCATGACAATCCCGGTGGATTGCAGAAGCCGATGATTATTATTCGTAGATGGGTTGGCCATGGGAAAAATCTATGACGGGAATCGAATTTGGCGGGCCGCTCACTCGGGGGAGCAAAGGTGTTACAGCGCGAGCGGCCCGCCAAATTCGTTGCAGCTATCTTTCAGTGAGGATGGCTTCGAGTCTGTCCGCTACTTCTGTCTGTTTCTTGGTCTTCACGTACCACTCGATGGTGCGGCGCAGGCCGTCCATGAACATTACTTTGGGCTCCCAGCCGATGAGTTTTTTGGCCAGAGCGTTGTCGGCCACGCGATTCAGCGGCCCGGTCGGCATTTCCGGATGCGGTTCAATCTTGGGGTTGCGCCCGAAAGAACGCAGAATTTCATGGACAGCATCAATCACCCGGATGCGTTCCATGGTGCCGAGATTCACCGCGGTGCCGTCGTCAATTTTTTCCGCCGCGAGAATCGTTCCGCGCACGATGTCGTCAATGTACGTCCAGTTGCGAATCTGCTTGCCGGTTCCCCACACCACAAACGGATCCTGGCCGATAAACGCGCGCGCAATCATGGCGATGACCGCGTGATTCTCCACGCCCCTCGGTCCATAAACGGTGAAGTAGCGGCATGACGCCGACTTCATCCCATAGTCCTTGTAATAGGCGCGCAGAGTCATCTCCGCCATCAATTTCGCCCAGCCGTACATGTTGTCCGCGTCGTATGGCGGCCCGACCATGTCTTCGGTGAGATAAAGAATCTCGCTCGGATCGGTTTGAATGTGGTTCGGGTAGACGCAACCAGACGATGCGTAGACTACTTTTTCTACGCCGGCCTGATAGCACGCGCGAAATACCAGTCCATCAAGCAGCAGATTTCCCGCGCATGCGGCCTGGTGCAGATCGACGTAGCCGCGCCCGCCATGATCGGCTGCGAGATGGAAGACGGTGCTCATCCCCTCGACGGCGCGTTCGGCGACGTCCTGTTTCCTAAGATCGCTCTCAATGAATTCGACTTTATTTGCGCGAATCAGGTCACGAATGTTGTCGAGCTTTCCGCTGCTCAAATCGTCGACCACCCGGATGCGCGCCCCCAGTTTCAGCAGCTCGTTTACCAGATTCGAACCGATGAACGACGCTCCCCCGGTGACCAGTATCTTGCGATTTTGCCAGTTCATTTTTTTCTCCTTTGATTTTTATTCAAATTTTTTGAGGCGGCACAGCTCCAGCGAAACGCTAAAAACCGACCGGGGAATAATCACCAGGTATCTTTTCCAAAGCCGTCGCGGTTCCATCACTAGCCGAAAAAGCCATTCCAGGCCGTTTTCGCGAATCCATTCGGGCGCTCTGCGAAGCCGACCGGAATTCATATCGAACGCCGCGCCGACGCCCAGCATCAACGGGACGCGCAATGCGTTGCGGTGTGCGTGCATCCACTTTTCCTGTTTCGGGGTGCTCAATCCCACCCACAAAACGTCAGCGGCCGATTCATTCACCTGGCGAGCGACTTGTTCTTCTTCTTCCGGCGTGAGCGGGCGATAGGGCGGTGTAAATGTTCCGGCGATAGTGATTCTGTGACGCGCCTGTAGCTGTCTGGCAAGGTCCTCGGCGACGCCCGGTCCGCCGCCATAAAAAAAATGTCGATAGCGGCTTCCGGTTTTCTGGCAGAACTCTTCCATCAATTCCGAGCCGGGCACGCGGTGCCGCATCGGGAAGCCATGCAGTCTTCCCAGCCAGACCAGCGGCATTCCGTCCGGGACGACAAGATCGGCGGCGTTCAGAATTTCTCGAAAGTTTCTGTCGCCGCGCGATTCCGCCACACCATGCATTCCGGTGACGGTCACATAGCAGCCCGGCTTGCCGTTCGAGATCAGCCGCTCCATCTCCGCAACCGCGCCGGCGGTCTGAATGGCATCAACCCGCACGCCGAGAACGTGGAAGTCTGGGCTCTTCACAGCTGGCTGCAACACCGCGGCATTAAGCATGGGCATTCACCGTTTGGCGATAGATTTTCATCAGCAACGAATAATTTCTTTCCGGCGTGTAACGCAATTCGTATTCGCGGCGCGCTTCTTTCCCCATTGCGGCCATTTCCCTCGAATGCTCCCAGGCCCATTCGACTTTTTCAGCGAGATCCGTGGCGTTACCGGCCGTGAAATGCAGGCCCGTGCGTTGATCCGCAACGTTTTCGCGCATGGCCCCGAGCCGGGAACAAAGGACCGGCGTGCCGCAAGCGAATGCTTCGGCAATGTTCAGGGAAAAAGTTTCGAACCAGACGCTGGGAACGATTAGAAGCGCGGCCTGCTTCATCAATGCCCGCGTTTCGGGGGAGCTCAGCCGTCCGCGAAATGTGACGCGTTCCAGGCCCATTTTTTCCGATTGCGCCTCGAGATCGCGGCGAAGCGGGCCGTCACCCACGATTTCCAGTGGAATGGGTTTCGCAAGCTGGCTCCATGCGGCCAGCAGCGTCGCCAACCCTTTTTCCTGGGTCAGCCGGCCTGCGAAGAGAGCGAAACTTCCCGGCGCCCGTTTTTCGCCCGGATCGGGATACACAAAGTTCGGCTTTACGTGAATCTTTTCCGGCGGGATTCCATTCTCAACAAACTTGTCGCGCGCGAATTCCGTCAGTGCCAGGTAACCGCTGACGGAATCCTGCCAGGTCCGTTTCACGCGGTGCACCTGCAGCATCAGCGCGACCGCCGCGGTGCTGAGCCGTGAATCGCGGTAACAACCGTGCTGGATGCTGCGCCACAAACTATGCTGGCTGCACTCTTCGCAAACGCTACCATCGCGATAGAAGCTGGCCGCGGGACAAGACAACCGGTAGTTATGCAGCGTCTGCAGCACGGGGACTCGTTCCTCGCGGCAAACGGCAAAAATGGACGGGGAAATCATCATAAAAGTGTTGTGCACGTGAACAATCTCAGGCCGCTCGGTGCGAAGAATTGTGCGAATCTCGCGCGCGCTGTCATCCGCTGAAACGATGTTCTTCACCAGCGCGACGCGTTTCGCAGCGGATTGCGCGTCCAATTCGTGGTTGCTTCGCACGTAGGTCGAAACCTGATGACCGTTTCGTTCGAGCAGCTGGCGTTCCTGCTCGAAGACCACGTCTTCACCGCCAGCCTGCTGGTAGGTGTTATGCACAAGTAGAATTTTCATCAGGAGTTATTTGCGATGGGCTTGCCGATGCGATTTGCTTGAATGTCGCCGACGGGCGCTGGTCAGTGAGTGGTGTATTGGCGGATGCCGGTCAAGACTTCCCAGGAATTGGTGTCCAGCGTTTGCGCTTCTTCACGGATCAGCACCGGAATTCCCTGGTACATCCGGTAGAGTCCACGAAACGCGGGATCCAGGCTCAAATAACCGAGATCGTTATCGAGTTTCGCAAGCCGGCCACCGGTTACCGGGCAACGCAGTATCGATTCGAAAGACACATTTGAGGCAGGATGACCGGGCTTACGGATCGCGGCCGGCTCGCCCGGTTTTTCCGCGACGGCTACGAGATTGCCGAACAACGACGGCAATACTCGTGAAGCCCAGAAATACATTTGCTTGAGCGATCGATGAATATTTCCCATCACGTCGCTCTTCCATTTCGAAGGAGGGCAGGTGTGGCGGCGGATGGAAACCGTGGTCATACCCGCCTCGCTGAGAAGCTTTTTCAGCTGGCCCTCTCCAAAACTTTTTTCGATGGTTCCCAGAAAGCGATCGCGTACCTCGGAAAGGCGCCGGTACGGGTTGTAGGCATACGGCTCGTACATAAAAACCTTGCCGCCGGGTGACAGCACGCGGTGAACCTCTTTCAACACCTTGCGGGCGTCTTCCATGTGATGCAGAGACTCATTAAAGATCGCGAATTGCACCGACCCGCTTTGCAATGGCAACCGGTGCCCGTCGCAGGCAATGTAGCGTGGCGCGGTTCTGCCGAATTTCGCGCATCGCTCTTTGGATAATCCCAGCGCGACTTCATTAATGTCCGTCGCGATAATCGAATAGCCGCGAGTGGTCAGGTATTCCGATTCGCCGCAGGTATTTGCGCCGATGTCGAGAATGAGGCCACTGGTATGCGCCAGCGCCTGTTCCACCTGGTTCACTTTCTCGGCATATCCGTTGTCCACGCTGATTTTCTGGAGCACGTCGGTCGCAAGGTATCGCTCCCGTTGTCCAAAAATGTTTTTATTTTGAAATTCCCGCTCACGAAACGCTGACACCGTTGGAAGTATGGTCATTGGATGGTCCCCCTATGCAAGAAAAGCTGTGCGATCATTAGCGACAAGTAATTCGCATCGGACTCTCGCGCACATTGTGTTGTGAGTATTTGCGAAAGTCTGACTTACCGGATACTAAGGCGCTGCACAAACATCAGGAGCGTGCGCGCTGGAATTAAAAGTAGAAAACCCATCCTGGTTCGTAGCTAACCGCCACTCGGCGAGGTCCGCATTCACGGGGACACTGTTCTTTTCAAACTGAAACACCTTGGCTGTGCCGGGGTTGACCCACGTGTTGTCATTGGAGGCCAGCGAATTGAGAAAAGCGGCGGGCGACTGGTGAATGGAAAAAAGCAGCTGCGCGGCGTTGCTGCCCGCGATGCTATTTTTAAGAAACTTCCAGTTTCGAGCGATCGCGACGAACTGTTGCCCCGATTCCCAATTCGTCCCGGAGCGCTGGCCGGAGCTGCCAAATACAATGACCTGCGATGACTGATTCTCAAAAATCGAATTGCCGGTAAGCGTGACCAACTCTGAATGATTGGTGACCACGCCGCCCTGATTGTTCTGGCAAATTTTGCTGTCCGCCAAGGTGAATGGCCCCATGTTGGCCTCCAGCAGGATTCCATTTACCTGGTTCTTCGAGAGAAATGCTTGCTCGATGTCTGATATTCAGGTTGTCGGTGTCGAACCACAGCCCCCGGCCCCAGTTGCCGATTGCCTTGTAGCTCTTGAAAACGCCGCCGTGCGTGAGCAGGAATTTGGCGCCGCCGGTTTCCCAGGCCATGAAATGCGCCCACGCCCCGCGCCAGTTATTGAAAGAAGTCTCAACGTCTTCCAGCGTG
Organism: uncultured Acidobacteriota bacterium; assembly: GCA_963819625.1. Taxonomy (GTDB): domain Bacteria; phylum Acidobacteriota; class Terriglobia; order Acidiferrales; family UBA7541; genus Acidiferrum. The sequence goes on along the minus strand of CAWFWY010000007.1, from coordinate 54,829 downwards.
ATGTCCTTGTTCTTGTATCCATCGATGCCCAGCTCGCCGTTACTGTTCACCGACGTCCTGCGCACTGTCGAGTCCGTCAAGTTGTAAAGAGTCAGCCCGGTCCAATTGTTCCAGGCGATGGTGGTGTCTTCGACAAGGTCGTCGACAGCACCGACGATGGCGACCGCGGACCTTTGCCGCGTCGACATGCAAGAATTGGCATGTTCGAACGTCAGGCCTCTCAAGGTCAGATGAGGAACCTGGTAGCTTTCGAACAAAAGCGGTCTGGTCGCGACTTCGACGGTGGCCTTTAAAATATCGACATTGGCGAACGGAAAGATGTACGCCCGCGCCGCGTTCTCATCCACAACAAATGTTCCCGCACGCATGTCTTTTAGCGCCAAGACCTGGGTCAACAATTTGCCGTTGATAAAAATCATTTCCCTGCGATGAAAAATCTCTCCTACAGCCGGCCAGCCCGCCGGAAGGGCACAAAATCCGAAACGGTACGGCCAACTGTGCGTGTAGAGAGAAGAATTGCTCGTATCCAACTGCCAACCGGTCCAAACGTCCGATCCGGAAATGATTACCGACCCTGGTTGAGTGGCCTGCAGAATCACCGGCACGCCGGCAGTAGCGCTGGTTCCGGCGATCTGAAGGGATTCACGGTACGTTCCGGGGCTGATGGTTACCGTGGTAGAGATTTTGTTCCAATGATTTGCGGCTACGATTTGCAACGCCCTGTTCAGTGTTTTCAACGGGTGACCGTACGCTCCAGAATTTGTGTCTGACCCTGAGGAACCATTCACAAAAATCTCAACCGTATTTGCAGCCGGCGGCCCGGCTAAAATCTGCCCAACGCCGAAAACAAGCAACAAAGCAATTACCATCAGAATTTTCTTCATTCTGTTTTCGCCTCGAATGCGAGTCCGGAAGCAACAAATTGCCGCGAGGTTCGTTCCGCGAACTTCAGTCGTTGCCGGAAGAACTCCGCGCTCCCAAGAATGGTCAGAAACCCCAGCGCCGCATGGCTGGTGATATTCCCGGCAACAAACGATCGGGTGGTAACGATGCTCATAGCCAAAAGCAGCTCAACTGCAAAATGTCTTTCTCTGGCGCTCAGGCCGGAGCTGCGAGACGCCCGGAACAAATTCCACCAGATGCCGGCGATTACCACCACGAGTACCAGCACACCGACAATTCCAAGATCGATAAAACTCTCCACCATGGTATTCAGCACGTCGGACTTTCCGGGCATGCCCAGGCCGGGAAGAACAACAAAGCGGCCTCCCGCGTATCCTCCGTAGCCGGTCCAGGGCCTCTCCGTAATTTTGCGCATGGCGAATTGCCAGAGATCGGCGCGGCCAGACATGCCCTCCGCTTCCGCCACGGTTTGTCCGCGCAGCAGGTAGCTCATCAAAGTGTTGCCAAAGTTGGTGAAGAGCAGAACCACCGATGCGCCAACCGCTGTCGTGATCCCCAGCACTGTTCCCAGCAGGATGCGTCGGGTAAAAACGAACAACAGGATCAACGCCACGACGAAAGCTGCCACGGCGGCACGCGTCTGGGTAAAAATCAGGGTGATGATGGTGCCGGTGAACAGCAGGCGGTACCAGGCGCGGTCATACTTTTTATCCGGATCGTCAAGAATGCGGCACAACGAAATACTGGCCAGGATCGCGCAGTACTCGCCGATGCTATTGGCGTCCAGAATGGGATAAACGCCCTCCAGACGAACGCGGAGCGGCCCATACGAATATCCTTCCATCCAGGCATCGGCGGGATCCACGATCGCGCCGACCCAGGCGGAAACGACCAGCGCGCCGAGCAGAATCCACGTCCAGTTTGCGAAGGCTTCGTAGTCTTCCACCGACTTGAACGTCGCTACCAGAGCGCCGATCAGCGCGAGGTCCAGCAAGTATTCGCTGGAGCGGAACAAGGTGAAGGAAGGCGCAGCGGACCACGTCGTCGAAAGGACGCCCAGCAGCGGATACATCGCCATAATTCCGATCAAGCCGCAAAAAAGAAATCGAAGTGTCGGTATTTTTCCGCTCAGGCTTCGCTTCACAACGATGGCGCCGACGATAAAATCCAGACCGATACGGTAAATCGCCCAGCCATCGAGCGCGGACGAATGAATATCCTGCTCATCGCGCACTCGGAAAACCAGCGCGCTGAGAAAAAACAAACACCAGGCGGCCTGCCACCAGGAAAACGACTTGATCTGATTTTGGCCTTCGCGAATTACCGTTTTCGTGGCGGGAAGAACCACGAACACAAAGAGCAATGGCGAACAAATCAGCGCGATGTCCAGAAATGTATGGTGAAAAGGAGCGAACAACGTAAAAGCCAGCACGGTCAGAATACCGATGGCCAGGCTCCATCCTATCCACGACAGTTTTTTCATTATTCGTTGGCGGCGATACTTCCGCGGAAAGTTTTTTCCGGCGCAGGGAGCTCAATGATTCTTGGCGCGTTCAACAATTGCGCATAGACAAGCGCCATCTGATCGCCAAGTTTCTGCCAGTTAAATTCCTGCTCGATTCTTGCGCGGCCCGCCTGGCCGAGTAAGGCGCGTTCCGAAACGTTTGTGGCCAGGCGCTCCAGAGCAACGACGATGTCCCTGATCACTTGGTCGGGAGATACGGCGGTAATTTTGATTCCGGTCGCTGCTGTAACCTGCAGAGCGGGCCCACCAAGGTCAAGGCAAATCACCGGACGGCCGGCCGCCATGGCCTCCATGGTCACCCAGCCGCCGGAATCATGCAGCGAAGGATGCAGAAGCACATCGCAGTTGACGATATTTTCCAGAAGTTCTGTTCGTGGAAGCGTGTCCACGAAAATGACGCTCTTGGCGACGCCCAGTTTGTCAGCCAGACGCAGCCACCGTTCTTTTTCCGGGCCATTGCCAACCAGCCAGTACTCACTATCTGGGAAAAGTTTGTGAAAATCAGCAAAGGCTCTGATGCCTAGCTCAAATCCCTTCCAGTGAAGCAGCCTTCCAATACTGAAAACCCTGAATGGTCCCCCATGCCGCGCTGGAATTTTACCGAGCAATGACATTTCGTCCAGCGAAAGCGCCACTTGCGAAGCCACAGCCACATTTCTGCAACCCAGTGCCGTCAAACGCTCGGCCGTTTCCGGAGTGACCGCGAAACTTGCCACCGCGCGGCGAGCAGTCATCCGTACGAAGGGGTTGAGCTCACTCAAGCGGCGGGCCATATCGCGCAGCACTTCATAAATTCTTCCGCGCAGGCTGAATGATTTTCTGAATGTCAGCGGAGCAGACTCGGCGCCGGCAACCGGTCCCCAGATAAATGGCACCGGCAGCAATGGCAAAAAGCTCGGAAGCCAGTAACTGGTGAAGGTTAGGTGGTGAACCAGTGAAAAATTAAATTCGCGATGCAATTTTCTGCCAAGCAAATAAACGCCCATCTGCCAGAGATAATAATAAAGTCGCACGCCGGTCTTGCCTCGCTTCCAGAACCTGGTCCAGCGCGGCAGATCGTAGTAGACAAAATGCACGCCAGTCATGGGGTTGGCAGCCAACGCCGCTTCAATGGCGGGCCGATTGTTCACGCGCGTAATTACCCAGCAGTGTTCGAACCGTGCGATCTGGCACATCCAGTGCCATCCGCCGCCTGGCTCGGAACCCTGACCAGGTTCGCACGCGTATGCAGAGACCAGCACGCGCACATCGCGTTTCGCCGGCTGTTTATGGGTATTTCACTGGCATCAAGTCCGCTGTCACGCTTCCGCCGTCATCAGTTGCGGCGCCAGGCAGCGCCGAATTTCTTTCTCGCGATAATCGATCGCAAATTGACGCGCCTCTTCTTCCACCGCTTGAATCGTGGAATCCAGCAGATACAGCAAATACAGCGCCCGATTCTGCTCTCTGACCAGCGAGCTGGCGGCATGATGGGCTTTCAACACGCACTCCGTTTGTGTCAGGAAATGAAATTGATCCCACAGCGAAGGGGCGTCCCACCGCGCCGATTCCCAATCAAACACGAACAACTTGCCGCGGTGAACACGGGCATTCCACGGCGCGAAATCGCCGTGATGGAATCCGCAAGGAATCGTGCGCCGCTGAGTTCCTGCGATGATTATTCTCAGAGCTTCGCGACCCAGCGCCTGCCACTTTGTGGCCGATCCGCGGAACGAGTTTCTCCCATCGCCCAGCCATTCGCTCCGCCAGCAGTTTTCCGCTGATCCGGCTCGGCTCGCAATGTTGCAGCGCGTCGAGAAAATCCTGATACAGCCTGGTGAAACTCACGGGCCCGGTCTCGCCATCGAGCGGAGACTGAAAGACGATCGTGTTGTTATTCCAATCGCCCGCAAACAACAGTTGCGGGATGTGCGGACGCAATTGCGGAAACGTTGCAAGCTTGCGGAGGAAACGCTGCCTCATTGCGCAGGCGTTCGCCGGCACTGCTGGTGATGGGCATCTTGAAATAACCCAGGATGCTGCCGTCGGTGCGGCTCACCTGCACGGTTAGCTTCTGGTATGTTCCTGGCGTGCCCAGGCTTAATGCAAATGTGCACCGTTGCTCTCCGGTGATTTCTGTTACCAGGCGTTCGATCGCCAACGGCTCTTTGGAGGCAACCACAATGGTTTGCCGGCCCAGGGCCTGCCAGCCGTGCGCGCGCATTCCAACGATCAACGATTTCATCAAGCGCGCCGCTGGAGAAAACGGCTTGTACAAATTAAATTCGCCCGCGGCCCCGTTTCCTTCCACGAATGGCAGCAACCACCGAGCTCGCTTTCGAGAGGGCAACACCGCAAATCGATGCATGTGCGGGAAGCCGTGATTTCTTAAGTCCTCAACTGCGGAAGCGGGATTGTTCCAGCTGATCGCCGGATCGTCACGCTGTAAGTCGCTGCCCCTAACGGCCTCGTCATCCGCTCGCGATGCACGTAAATCAACGCTAGCGAACATGTGCAACGCCGTGCGCAGAGACGTCTCGCAGTCGACTGTTTGTCTTACTCCCATCGCATCACTGCTCACGAAGCTGTTTCCTGCCAGCTACGCAGCCAATTTCGCAGCCGCAAGCCCATGATTTCCGTGATTGCCTGCGATGACGATCGCAGCGTGGCGTCGATCCCCGATTGCGTGTTCACAACAATTTTGGGAGCCCGCTGAAATTGCAGCGCCCGATATTTCTGCAACTGGCTTTTGATTTCCAGCAGCGGCACTTCGCATTTGCGCGCCGCGATGGCGTGTTCGTCGGCGTCCAACAAGATCACCACATCGGGCTCAGGAACCATCCGGGCCAGAAGCGTCGCGTACCAAAGAGGCCCACCGTAGCGATATCGCCGGGGATCCACCAGGACGTCGTGAAAATATCGATCGAAAATTACAAAGTTGGCCCTGCCCAGTGCGGGCCGCACTTTGAAAATGTAACCGGCCCAGTGATCCAGAAAAAATGCCGTCAGGTAAGCCATCGACAACAACGCGTTTCTTGGCGGCTTTCCGTGCGGGTCGGGATTAATTGTCTGATCGCGCTTTACGAAAAGCGCCTGGGGCCGCCAGTGAAATAACTTGTTCCGGCGCCAGAACCCCAGCCCGAGGCTTTCGATCAGCCCCGCAATCACAGTGCTTTTGCCAACGCCATCGGGGCCCATCACGGCCACAAGAATTCCGGGCGGGCGCACCTCGCGCCAGATCAGGCGCGCATAGTTGGTGATCAGAAACCCGGCCGATTGCAACGGACGGCGAGTCCAACCCGTTCTCCAGAACTGCCTGCGCGCACCCACGACATCCGTGGCCAGCGATTCATTCAAACAAGCGCGAACAGCTTGTTTTTTCCAGTTGCCCGAAAATACCGTGCCCGCAACCCGTTCCGCTTCGGCTTCCCCCAACGCTTCCGCCAACTCTCTCAGGCGGGTCGACTGGCGCTCCGGTGTTTTGCCTTTCCAGGCTTTTTTCGCCAGCAGATAACCAAATTCAATTTTCTGTGATGGAATCCAGAATTCCCGGTGCCGCCTGCGTCCTTCAACCATTTCTTCGCCAGTAGCCAGAATCAATCCGCTGCGGCGATGATCGAAAACCAGATCCACTGCCGCGGTTTTCACGCCCGATTCTTCTCCCCAGCAAAAAACGAAAAAGTGCCCGTTGATGGAGTGATTCAAGCGTTGAAAACAGACGTACTCCGTGCTGCGCAATCGCTCAAACACCAGCGGCAGCTTGTGCTTGTCGCGCGGATGCACGGCCAAATCCAGGTCGCTGGTAATTTCTTCGGGCAGGCAATCCCAGGAATGCAACACGCAATAATTCACATCGTATTCGTCCAGCAGGCGAAACAGATTCAGCAGAAAGTCCCTCATGCTGCAAACTGCGCCGCCGACGACCGCCGCGGGGCTGAACGCATCGTCCTCCACCACCACACTCGCCAGTGATTGTTTGCTCCCAGCCATTTGGCCGAACGCCGTATCTGAAGCGGTCACGCCGCACCCGTCCCTTTCCATACCGCCGGAATTGTTCGCAATAAAATTTTCAAATCGAGCCACAGCGACCATTCCGCGATGTATTGCATGTCCATTTCCATCCATTGTTGAAACGGAATCGAGTTGCGGCCATTTATTTGCCACAAGCAGGTGATGCCCGGCGGAACGCTGAAGCGCCGCCGCTGCCAGTCTTCGCTGAATCCCTCAAAGTCCCGAACCGCCATGGGCCGCGGCCCCACCAGGCTCATATCCCCTAAAAGAACATTCAGCAATTGCGGCAGTTCGTCGAGGCTGCTGCGCCTCAGGAATCGGCCGATGGGCGTCAGGCGCGGATCGTTTTTGATTTTGAAAACGGGGCCGGACAGTTCATTCAGCGCTTCCAAGTCCGCCATCATTTTTTCGGCGTCGGGAACCATGGTGCGAAACTTGAGAATCTTGAATCTCCGTTTGTTGCGCCCGACTCTTTCCTGCAGAAAAAATACCGGTCCGTTCGAGGTCAGCTTGATCAGGAAGCTAATGACCAGAAACAGCGGGCTGAGAATGACCAGAAGCACAAGAGATACGGCGAAGTCCTGAATACGTTTGACCAGCACCTGCCAGCCGTCCAGCGTTCCGGTGTAAACGGTGATCTGCGGCTCGCCGTCGAATTCTTCAGCGCGTGAGTGAACTCTTTGCAAATCGAACAGGTCGGAATCAAATCTGATGATTACGCCGTGCTGTTCGCAGATGGACGCCACCCGGCACGTCAAGGCATAAAACGATCGCAGCGGCAAATAGATGGCTACTTCGTCGACGATATTGGCGCGCAGATATTCCGCCAGGCCGCCAAAGTCGCAGCACAAGTCGTATCCGCTGCCTAAAAATCCGGCAATGCCTTCCCACTCCTCGTCTACAAATCCAAGCAGCCTGTAGCCCAATTCGGATTGCGCTTCGATGCGGCTTGCAAACGCGATCGCCCTTTCATTCGTGCCCAGAATGAGAATGTGATGGAGGTCTCGGCCGTTGCGCCTCATTTTTCCGAGCAGCCACCGGACGGCGAAGCGGCCGAATGCGATGGAAACGGTACCGACGCACCAAAACAGCGCGACAAAAGACAGGTTCACCATCCTGATGTGAAAAAATGTCGAGGCAAACAGCAGCAGAATCGACAGTAGGGTCGTGGCCTTCGCCGTATCGATCATTTCGGAGCTTCGGCTAGACAGGCGTTTCGACTCGTAAAGCCCGAACAGGACAAAGATCAAATGCCAAGTGGGCAACAGCACCGCAAAAGTCAGCACATTCCCGAGCGTCACTTTCATGGAGAGAAACTCGACGAACGACAGCGTTCCTCGCGACGCGTCCGACAAAAGCGATGCCAGCGCGAACGCCACGACCAGCAGTACCAAGTCAAACACCTTGAATGCGTTCAAAACAAATCGTCGTTTGGCTTCGCTCATGGGAGTCGGGCGTTAAGAGGCAATGGGGAGGGTAAGGTTCCTCGTCTGCATGGAAGTCTGTGATGTCAATTCAGGAATGCCCGTGCGGTGAACAAGAGTTTCGCAAAATATTTGAGGACGGAATGCTCAACAGTTCCCCAAAATGTTTTTCTAGTCTGGCACTACGTCATAGCCGGTTACCCGAATCTCAATCGATCGCTGAATCGATTCCACGGAGATGACCAGGCTCAAGTCTCCATTCTTGGCCAGCAATATTCCTCGAAGACCGTCCAGGCTGCCCCCGCGCACGCGAACGCGTTTGCCCACCTGAAGGAACATGTGCGGCGTGATCAACACTCCTTGCTCCATTAAAGTTTGCACCGCTTCGATTTCTTCTTCGGGTATCGCCACGCCTACTCCGCGAACTCCCACAAATTCCAATACCCCCGGGGTCCTCAACACCGGAATCCGGGCCTCCAGCGTCGCATCCAGCCTGACGAAAACGTAACCCGCAAAAAGTGGAAGCTGCACGACCCGCTGCCGGTCGCTCCACCGGTGGCTTTCGGCAAACAGCGGCAACAAAACGGAGATGCCTTTGGCCCGTAAGCCATCAGCCACTTTCTTTTCATAGCGTGGCCTGGTGTTCACCGCGTACCAGTTCTCGGGAGCGATTCCCGCTTGATGTGGTGTCTTGATTGACGCGCATTCGGCTTGTTGCAGCATGTTAAACGTGGCTCCGCCAAATCGAGTCACATCGGTGATGTGACTCGCTGGCCCTCAAATTACTCTGCGTACTTATCTCCTGGGCCCGATCAGATTCGATCAAACAGCTCCCCTGGCCCAGGCAACGGAACACTGCATACAAAGTCACAAGAGCTGAACTTCGCGCTCTAAATCCGGTGATACAACGCTTCAGGGATCGGAAACGTGCGCTTGTTCAGCACCGCTCCCAGCACCTGAATCTGCGCCGCGCGTAGATTTTCCATCACGCGTAGCGCCGGCTCGCGACGAGTCGCGTTGGCTTCCAGAACCAGCACCAGGCCGTCGGCAAATTGTCCCAGCACCACGGCATCGTCGTATTGGTTCAGCGGCGGAGTATCGATCAGCACGTAGTCAAATTCTTCCCGCAGTCCGGCAAGCCTGAGTTTCAATCGATCGCGGTCCAGCACCGCGGAGGAACCCACAATCATCGAGCCGCAAGAGAGCAGCCAGAGGTTGTCCGGCCGAAGCTGCCGCGCAAAACGCCGCGCCGGTCCGTCCATGCGCAGCGCGTCTGCCAAACCAAAGTGGTTGGTCACGCCAAACCTTTCCGGCAGCGTGGGCGAGCGCAGATTTGCATCCACTACGCACACCGATCCCGCCGTATTGGCGGCCAGAGTTGCCGCCGCATCCGCGCAAATCCTGGAACATCCGTTTCCGTGATCGATGCCGGCAAACACCACGGTTCGAATCGCCGGGCTTGACTGCGCCAGAAATAACCGCTGAACCAGCTTGAGCGATTCGTCCTTGGCCATCCGGCCGACGTTTAGAGGACCCGCATTGGATCCCGCAAGCGCGGTTTTGAGCTCGGTCTTCGGCGTGGTATCAAATTCAACGACCGGCGCAACCTTCCGCCCGTATTCCGCCCGCTGCAGTAATTCAAAATTCTTACTCATTGCGATGCGACCTCTTTCTCGATGGCCGAGCCGCGAGCATATCCGGGCGCTTTCGCGCCTTGCGGCATGACCAGCCACAGTCCCGGGCGGAGGGAACTGGGGTCGGTAATACACGGATTGATAGCAACAATTTGCTGGATCACATCTGGATCGCACTTGCGCAGATTCCGCATGCAGATTGTCCACAGCGTGTCATTGGGGGCTACTTGAATGGAAACAGGTATCGGCGCATGGCCCTGGCTTTTCTCGACGGCCTTCACGACGGAGAAATTTGTCTTTAGCGCCGCGACAAAAGGAACCGGCGTCAATGAAAGTTGCCGCGAGCTTACATTCGAACGCGTCCCGGCAGACGTCACGGCGTTGTTCGCTGGATAAATAGCGGGATGGCGGACGCCTTTCAGAGGAGCGATCAACGTTAAATTTACAAAGTTCGCAGGAATTGTAAGCGGCAGCTCTGTCACGGCTTCGTCGTTGGCAACATTTTCAGCAGGCACCGGCGAATAGAAACCCCGCGCTTTTGTTGCGGCCCAGGGCGGCAGCAGCGAGACACGTTTCGCAGATGCACTGACCACCGACGACCACGACGCCGGCAGCTTCCAGCCGTTCTGGCTGCCATACAAAATCGGCAAGGCCAATAGGAGGACGGCTGCCGCGACGCCCAACCATGCTGGCGCGCGCAGCGGTTCTGCTGCAATCAACTTCGGAGTACGTTCCTGCGAAGTTTCCGCTGCCGGCGCCGGCGCCTGCGCCTCAAGCGTTCCAAGATCCAGATCGGTCAACACCTCCTCGATGATGCTGCTATTAATCGTCGTCTTTTTCAGCGCGCACGCCAATGAAAGCGCATTGAAGCAAATGTTGTTGATATTTCTCGGTATCCCCCGGCTGTAGCTGGCGATCATCGCCCTGGCCCGTGCCGTAAACAGCGGCGTTTTCGATTCGTACCCCGCTACGCGGAGTCGATGGTCGATGTATTCGTCTACCTCAGCGGCGCTCAGATTCTTCAACCGCCCAAAAATCGAAATTCTCTGTCGCAGTTGGATCAAATCCGGTGAGGAAAGTTTTGTCGCCAGCTGCGGCTGCCCGGTCAAAATAATCTGCATCAGCTTTTCGCGCGGCGTTTCAAAATTCGACAGCATGCGCAGCAGCTCGAGCACCGGTTTTTCCAGATTTTGCGCTTCGTCAATGGCCACCACCAGCCGCCGCCCTGCCTCGGACTCAACCAACACCGCCTCGTTCAGCCGCAATTGCATTTCCGCCAGGTTGGCGCCGCGATGATTTATCCCCAGGTCGGCCAAGATGTTCCGCAGGAAATCTTCCGGGCTGCATTGCGTCTGGAAAAGAAACACCGTCGTTGCGGAATTTCCCAGGCTTTTCAAGAGCTCAAATAGCAGCGTGGTTTTTCCCATTCCCGGTTCGGCGATCAATGCCATGAATCCGCGGCCCGAAGTAATCCCATAGAGCAGTGAAGCAATTGCCTCCCGGTGTGATGGGCCAAGGCACAAGAAGCGCGGGTCTGGCGTCACGCCAAACGGCTGCTCTTTCAGATGGAAGTGCTCGAGGAACATTTGCGTTAAGCCGCCCTCCTCGGGACGGAAGCGAGCACCGGAACGTTCAGTGCGTCGCTGACTTCTTCCGGCGTAAGGAAAGACGAATCCATGTAGTCTGCAAGGAATGCCGCGGCAATACTGGCAAAAACCGCAAGAATGAATCCGATCAGCGTGACGGTCAGCGGGCTATGAACCGGCAGCGCGGGAATGGAAGGAGGCACGGCGATCGCCACGTTGGCGATCCTTCTTTTATCCAGAGCGTCCGCGGTGCGTTCCTGTTCGCGCTTGCCCAGGTACAGCAGATAATTGGCTTCGTTGGCTTTCGCTTCGCGAATCAAGCTCGCCTGCTGGATCGCTTTGCCATCCAGGTCCACCATTTGCGCTTGCATGCTGTGAATACTGTTTTTCAGCGCACCGGCAGTTGCCTGCTGCGAAGCCAGATCCGCGCGCGTCTTAGCGATGTCTTCTCTCAGCAATTCGTGAGTCGGATCGCGATCTGTTGTCCGGTTTACGTATTGCGCTTCCTGCGCTTTGGAAATTGCGGCCTGGGTTTGTTCAATTTCCTGTTGAGCCTGCTGCACCAGCGGGTATGTGGGTTCAAACTTAACCAGCAGCTGCGATTTTTTTACTTCGGCTGCCAAGAGTGTCGACTGCAGTTGTTGCAGCAAGGCATCCGCCGAGTTGGACATTTCCTGAGTCGGCGATCTTTCTGGCGTTGCCGCCAGCTGTTTGTCGTCGTCCGCAATGCGGTGCTGGTCGGCGGCAATCGCCTGTTGCGCCTGGTGTAGCGCGGCTACCGAATTCACCACCTGCTGGGCCATATCGGTGCGCACTACGTCGGGAGCGACCACGCCATGTTCGCGCCCGAAATCCGCCAGACGAGTTTCCGCCGCCTCCAACGCCCGCTGGTAAGTGTCAGTCTGCTGCGCGAAGAAATCCGAAGTGCCCACCGGCCTGCGCAACAACAGATGTTTCTCGAGATAAAGTTTGCCGAGGTTATCCAGAATACATGCGGGCGTTTCGCGCGCTCCGCGTCGTCCGTAGGTCACCCGAATCACGTCGGCGTTCTTAACCACATCCACGCTCAGCGCTTTCGCCAGATGTTTCGTTGCCTTCGCCTGCCGCGCGGCTTTTCTCTTGGCGGGGTCGGCGGGCAGCAGCACGTCCGTAAACGAATGGCTTTCCAGGCCGCAGGTAGCCACCACGGAATGAAGCATGTCCCAGCCCTGCAGCAGCGCAACCTCCGAGTTGATTTGGTCCGGGGTCACCGCGGTGTTGGTTAGAATTGCGGCGTTCTGTGCGGATGAGATGGCGGGATCGGAACGGTCCTGCTCCACGAGAATGTCCATCGAAGATTCGAAATAATTTGCCGCCCAGAACCACGCAAATCCGACCGCACCGAGAAAAACGCCGCAAAAACAGGTAATCACGATGGTCCGCCGGCGGAAACCTACAGCAACCCAATCGCGCAGCGTTGCGTAGCGTGCGAAATATTGCCGGCCATTGCCAAATCCCTGTTCCATCATCTGCTCGCTCCTTCTGGGCCGACGCCGCTCAACTTGGCCTTCATAAGATCGACGCCGGATTCAGGTACATGCCCACCGAATAGGGAACGTACTTGCGGAAATTGGAGATGAATTTTTCCGGCACAAACACCATGTCGCCTTCCTGCATGCGGGCGTCTTCGTTCACGTTTTTACCGTTTAGAATTTCTTTCAGATTCAGCCTTCGAACCTGCACCCACCCCGGCGATACGCGGCGGTACAGAAATACCTGTGTCTTCGCTTGCGGCGTAAATCCGCCGGCAATCGCGATGGCCTCGGTCACCGTGATGTCGTTCCGTAGTTCATACTGGCCCGGTTTTCCCACCTGGCCGGAAACGATGAACATCGGTTTTTGAAAATCGGTTAAATCCAGATCGATAATCGGATCGTGAAGAATCGTCGAATATGCTTTCTTGAACGCTTCCACCGCTTCCGGCACGGTCATTCCCTGGATATATAGACCGCCAATTCCCCGCAGGTTTACATAGCCATCCGGCTGCACCGTCAACGTCTGATCGAATTCTGAAGACAAAGGGAATGCCAGCGACAGCGCGTCGCCTCGTTGAATTTTGTATCTGGGATTGCGGTGTTGCAGAACCGGGCGATCGGGGTTCGTTTCCGCGGCATCGGTGGGGGACTGCGCAGGCGCAGTCACGGCAGGGGTGGGGTTCTGGTTTGATTGCGCGGAAATGTATGCCGGCGCTGCCAGCGACAGCAGCACTGCGAAAATTGTGGACGCCTTGATTGTAGCCACGAACATTCTCCTGATTGGCGATGTACTGGGCGGAAACTCTCTGCTTTCTAAAATGATGGTCGGGCTAAGCCTCTCGTTTATGTCAGAGTTCGTCGTCGAGACCGGGCCCTGTACTTCTCTCTGCATGTTGCCTCGAACCTTCTGCGCCAATTCAGTTTCTGCCTCCCGGTAGTCTCAATTTTCTGAACCAAACCACTTTCTGTTCGTGAACGCTTTTTTACAAAATATTCATCCAGTACGCTTAGAACGTACAGTCGTATACAAGTCTGCACAAGATGCGGAACTGCTCCCAAGTTTGTAGGAGAACTTTTCAGTTTATTCACGATGAAAATCGGTGCTAGTGAATGCTCCAGCTGCCAGGAGTACCTGTGGGAGCGCCAACGATTGTGAAAAAAATCTACGGAGGGGATGAGAGGAAACTAACTCATCTCCCGGGGGACCAATTGCTCATGAGTGAGGTTTGTTTTGCGACCGTCAGCGCATGGCAAACCCATCTTCCCGACGATGGGTCCAACAACTGATCGGCGCAACAGTGATAGGAGCTTTAGCGTGACGGCGCCATAAGCCCAACGGAATCATTGTTTTAAAAGCAGTTACAAAAGAGCGCAGAATATTTCGTGGAAGCCGCTAGAAAATCATTCAGATCGACTGGACGACCAACCCTTTGGAATTTCCGCCTCATCGGTCCGTCAATCATTTGTTGTGCAGCAATCTGCTTTCGCAGCGCGGCCGCGTTGCGCGTCTTATTTCTAAGGTCCCCAAAAACTCTTTTGAAGCCTTCCGTGCGCGCATCGTTCGCTTGTGTCTAAATCAATAACCTGTACCAGAGTCCGTGGTGTTCCTGCATAATTCTGCGCTAAGATTTCAATTCCCCAGTCTCTCAAGCGCCGGGGACTGCTTCCATGATCGCACTGACCGACACCACGTCCGAGAAAATCAGTGTCTTGATCGCTAATTCCGATCCAATGGGCAGCCAATTAATGGCCAGCGCCTTGAAGCGCTGCAGGAATCAGTTTGAAGTTGTGGGATTGGCCAGTACCGCCCCGGACGCCATCAGTCAATTGCATGCGCACAATCCCGACGTTGCGCTGGTCAGTCCCGAACTTCAGGATGGACCGCTCACCGGGTTCAAAGTCCTCCATGAGCTTCGTGAATCGCATCCACAAACCGCCGCGATCATGCTGCTCCACTCTCCCGAGCGCGCACCGGTACTGGACGCGTTTCGCGGCGGCGCGCGCGGCGTCATCTCCAGAGACAAATCGTTCAAAGCGCTGTCCAAGTGCATTCGCTCCGTCCATCACGGAAGAATCTGGGTAAGCAACGGCGAGCTTGAATACATTCTGGAAGCGCTGGCAAACAATAAACCGGTCGACTACACCAAGTCGGCGGGAATGGCTTTACTGACGCCTCGCGAGGAAGAAGTGGTAAACCTGGTCGTGCAAGGAATGAAGAATCGCGAAATCGCTCGCGAGCTGCGCGTCACCGAACACACCATAAGCAATTATTTGTACCGCATCTTCGAAAAGGTCGGCGTTTCCGGCCGCGTCGAGCTCGTTTTGCAGACTGTCAGCCACCGCAGCCAATCATAGCTTCCACACGTAATTCGCAACGGTTTCAATTCAAACCTGAATTCCAATACACAATCAGGGCCAGCGAAAACAAATGGTGTACGTGACTGGGATCTATCCGGTGCGCCCCTGTTTGCAAAGATTGGTCGCACGGCGAATCAACAAGTTACACCGAGCGCGAGGGCAGAGCGAAGAAAGCATTCGCCGCACGGAAACCGGACCAACTTTTTGGCCCAGCTCGAACATTAGGATTGGAGTTTGATTGAATCGGGGTGAACGGCAAATACAATTTCATCGTCAGTGAGCAGCGATTGGCAATTAGTGGCGCCGAGTCTGTGACGGATGCCATCGGAAGGTAACCACCGAACCGCCCTGAATCTGGTACGAGAAATACCGTCCCTGCCACTCCACGTTGAAAAGGACCGGCTCGTTGCCGCCGCTCAACACCATGAGCACGATGGAGCCGTCGGGATTGCGAAAAGCGACATCCTCAAGGCTACCATGTCCGAAAGTGTTCGAATCGATGCGCACCGCGCCGGGCGCTAAAAATTTGCTCGCGTGACCGAGCGCCACGTAGTCCACGGTGGTCGCGACCGTGCTGGGAGACGAGGCATCGTTGACGGTGACCACCCCGCGGCAGGTTTTGCATCCGCCTTTGTATGGGCCGTGATCCTGATCGAGCGCGAGATTCCAGAGGATGACGCCCTTGGCCCAGTGGCGCGTCGAATTGATGATCAGGCTGGCCTGCTCGTCGAGAATTCTGCCGGTCTGCCAGTCGCCGCCAGAACATTCCGTCAACCAGATTGGTTTGTCGGGAAAGCGGCTGTGCAATTCTTCCTGCGCTGCCGGAGTTCCGCCGTAGCAGTGCGTGGCGATGCCGTCCGCGAAGCTGGCTGCCTTGGCGTCGGAAAGCAGGGTGATGGGAAATTCGATCAGATTCCAGTTGTGATCGAAAATCATGACCTTTGTTTTCAGATGCGCCGCGCGAAACGCGGGCCCAAGGTGATCGCGGAGAAAAGCGGCCTGATCCTGGCCTGACATGCCCATGCCGGGATAATCTTGCGGAATGTACAGCGGCTCGTTCTGCATGGTGATGGCGAAAATGGGAATGCCGGTGGCTTCGTAGGCCTGCACAAACTTCACGAAATATTTTGCAAACGCGTGATAGGCCTCCGGCTTCAGGCGGCCACCGATCAGCTCTCCGGAAGTTTTCATCCATCCCGGCGCGCTCCACGGGGTGGCGATAATTTTGAGGTGAGGATTTACCGCCAGCACTTCTCTGAGAACAGGAATGATGTAGGCCTGATCGTGCGCGATGGAAAAATGTTGCATCTCCGGATCGCTTTCTCCCGCAGGCAAATCGTCGTAGCTGTAATCATCCAGCGCAAAGTCGCTGGCGCCCATGGGCTGGCGCAAAAAATTCAAGCCAATGCCGTGAACCGGATCGAAAAGTTTCTGCAGTAAATCCTTGCGCGGCGCGGCATCGAGCTTGTCGAAGAGCAGCCACGCCGAGGAATCGGTGAGCGAAGCGCCGAACCCGTCCATCTCCTGGTAAGTTTTGGCGGGCTGCACGGCGATGGTGAGAGCGGGAGCGCGCGTCTCCGCCAAAACTCAACGAGTCTTTTGGCTGTAGGGATTCCTTCAGGTCGGTGGTGGATTCGTAGACTTCGACGGCGGCGGCTTTTTCGGCCGGTAGCCGTGTTTTTCTTTTCGTTTGAGAACGCGAGACGCCGCCCAACAGCAAGACGGCCAAAACGAATGCCAGGATTCTTACGCAGGATATTCGCAAGGTATCTCGCTGGAATTCCGCGGAACAGAGTTGCCGGCGCAAGGCGCGCTCAGGGCTGTTTTATGCGAGCGATAAAAACCCGCGAAGCGACAAACCAAGGCCGGACCTGGACCGGCATTTCGCTGCGCTTTTCTATCGCTGTCAGAAGTAAATCTTCGCCCCGAGTTGAATCACGCGATAACCGCCGCCGCCGGAGTAGGTGTCTACGAAGGTTCCAAAGTCATTGTTTTTTGTAATGGTCAACGGATCGGTTGGGTTTGCATAGGCCCACGGCCCAGTCACATTCGCGCCAACAGCCCTGTCGTTGAAGTTTGGATGGTTGAAAGTGTTAAACGCTTCCAGCCGCAGCTGAATAGAACGGCGTTCACTCGCTCCGAGTGGAATGTTTTTGAACAGAGACATATCCCAGTTCTGCATACCGCCGTTGCGAAGAATGTCACGGGTTCCCCGGTTCGGAGCACCGATAGTCGGGAGAAGTAGGTTTCCTTGCGAGTCGATGCTGTAGTAAAACGGAATGGCTCCGTACTGATTTGAGCCAGTCACGCTCCCCGGGGAACGAAAAACCGCTATTCAGATCCACCGGCGTGCCAGTCATAAACTGCGTGATGCCGCTCATCTGGTAATTGTCCGTGACATAGCTAAGCCACTTTGGTCCGCCAAAGTGTTTGGCAATACCGGGCAAATTGTAAACGTAATTGGCGGCGAACACATGAGTGCGATCCCAAGACGCCGCGCGATAATCCACCAGCGGGTTGAAAGTGTCCGAGCATCTTGATCACCACTCGCGGTAGCCAATGCTTTGGAGAACGTATACACTGCGCCGAACGTTAAACCTTTGCTGAAGCGCCGCTGTAGCGAAACCTGCAGCGAGTTGTAGTTCGACGTGCCGCCGAAGTCCAGATAGGGGATCTGACCGTAGCCCTTATAAGGGACCAAATACGCGGATGTGTAATTGTTCTATCCGAAGGCACAGAAGCCATTGAAGTTATATCCTGCCGCGGCATATTGCGGTTGAAGGCCCGGCTGAACATCGGGTACCACGCCACCGGGAAACACCGGGTTGCCATCATTATCCAGCAGTTTGGATCCTGTGCCGCCTTGGTGAAAGCAGTACCGTAGGGAACCGCATTGATGTCGCGCGAGGTGACGAGGTGCCGCGACAGCGTGCCGACGTAGGCGACATCGATGGTGATACCGCTGCCAAGGTCGTGTTGCACGCCGAGGCTGAAGCTGTAGACGGTCGGTACCTGGCCATCTTTAGATGCGCCGAGAACGTTGCTCAGCACTCCGTTGCCAAACGAGGACTGCGAACTCGGAAGGTCAGCAATATTGCCCGCGCTGCACCGACGCCGTCTGCACCAACGCAGGATTGTTGAAGACGGTATTGAAGATCAGATTGCCCTGGGTGCGGTCGTGCATCATTCCGACGCCGCCGCGCAATATGGTTTTGTGATTGCCGAACAAGTCATAGGCAAATCCAAAGCGGGGCTCAGGCATGATGCCCCGGCTGTCCCAGCCTCCCGCCGGGAGCTTGGCCGGCGTTGGTAAACCTTACGCCATTCAGGGGATTTCCCCCGTCCGCGGTAATGATATTGCCAGAGCTCGGATCGATAGTTACGGCATCGGCCGGGTCATAAGACGCCGGATCGAAGAGCGCAACCTGATTATTGGCGTCGTATTGGGGGGAATCCAGGCAAACCGCATGCCGTAGTCCAATGTCAACCGCGGGGTGATCTTCCAGGTGTCCTGGCCGTAGAATTCCAGCTGATTGTATCGGAATATGCCAAGTGGACGCGCGGTGGACTGCGAAACATTGCGAAGCTTCCCAACAGTGCGCTGGCGAAAGGATCGCCGAGGGTACACGTATCCGGCCCGCCCGGGCAGGTAGCGCCACCAGAACTCGACGGCCCCAATCCAAAGTTGAATTGGCCGTTGATATTGCCCCAGGCGATTTGATCCTTGCGGTTGCGCTGATAGAACAGGCCGAACTTGAGAATGTGCGCGCCCAGCACCTTGGTCACGTTGTCGTTCACGTTGATCAGTAGTGTTGGCCTGATGCCAGGGATGTGGCGCCCAGATAACTGCCAGCAAAACTGACGCTGGAAATTCCATTGAAGCCCAGATCCGGAATCGACTGGTCGGGAGATACCGGAAACAGCAACGGCAAGGCGATGCCGTTCGTACCGAGCGAGATGTTGCCGTTGGTGCCCTCCGCGAAGGACAGGGTGTGGCTGGGACCGATCGAAAACTCATTCAAGAGAGTCGGAGTGATGGTGCTGACGACATTCAGAGAGAAGTTCCAACCGGGATGCTTCTGTGTGCAGCCGCCAGGGAAGTTGATCGACGTAGAGCAGGCAAAGATACCGAACGGTCCTGGAAACGGCAGGAATGGCGAAGAATCATTCTCAGAATTGTGGATCCAACGTCCAAACAGGCGATTCTTGGTATTGAGCTGGAAATCCACACGGAGAATGTCTTCGCGACGCGGAGCGTTGCCCGAGAGCGCTTCCGAGAAGTTGTAGTTCTGGCCGTTTACTCCGAAGCCGGTCACATTTGGTAATGGGAATAAGTTCAGAATTTTTTGCATCTCTGCGAACACGGCCGCTTGCGGAGCAGGAAGCTGCGTCGGATCGATCTTGTTGTTGGTGATTCCCGGTCCGGAAATCACCATCGGGTTTCCGTTGCCGTCGATGGACTGGCGAGAAATCACCCTTCCGCTCGGCGGCGGTCGGCGTATAGAAGGTCGCGAGGCCGCCAATCGGAACCAATTGCCTGAAGATTTCCTGATTTCCAGAACACAAAGAGTCTGTCCTTCTTGATCGGGCCGCCAATCTGGTAGCCGATATAGTTGTAGCGATACAGGACTCTCGGCGTGCCGTTTTTATTGGCGAAAAAGTCATTGGCATTCAGCCCTTCATTGCGATGGAAGAAGCGCGCGTCGCCGTGCCACTCAATGGTTCCTCCCTTGGTGACGATGGCGATCTGGCCACCGGCGGCCTTGCCGAACTCAGCCTGGTAATTGGAAGTAAGTATTTTGACTTCTTCGATGGCATCGGGATTGATGGTAACGTGGGGCCCACCGTTGTTGCCGGTATCTACGTTGGAGGCGCCGTCAATCGTAAATTCATGCTGATTCGAGCGCGTCCCGTTGATGTTCAAGGCATCGAGGCCCCCAGTGCCCGAGGCGTGGCCGTCGAAGCTGCTGATGACGCCGGGAACGAGCTTCAAGTAATCCAGCACGTTGCGACCGTTCAACGCGACATCGTTCAGCTGCTTATTGGAGATGAGGTCGGAACGCTCGCCAGAGTTGCTTTGTAATTCCATCTGGGCGGCGTCCGCCGAAACCGTGACCTGGTCCGAGGCGGCTCCGACGGTGAGAACAAAATCACCCGCGTTCAAATGATCCTCGGCAGAAAGGACCAGGTCACGGTTTCGGCGGACGCCACCCAGATGGAATTACAAAGCAACTCTGGCGAGCGTTCCGACCTCATCTCCAATAAGCAGCTTAACGACGTCGGAACGCTCGCCAGAGTTACTTTGTAATTCCATCTGCGCGGCGTCCGCCGAAACCGTGACCTGCTCCGAAGCTGCTCCGACGGGTGAACAAAATCACCCGCGTTCAAATGATCCGCGGCAGAAAGGACCAGGCCCGTTTTTTCCAGTCCCTTAAAGCCCGCTAGCTGGATAGAGATAGCGTAGGTGCCCGGGGGCAAGTTGGGTAGAACAAATTCGCCATTCTCGGTCGTGACTGCATTGCGCTCTACGCCGGTCTGCGCATCCCTCACACTAACGGTGGCATTTTCTATGAACGCCCCGCTTTGATCTTTTACGGTGCCGAAAATAGCGCCGGACGTTACTTGCGCGTGGGAAAACCCCGAGAAGACGGACATAACCGCCAGGATAAAAAAACTGCGGCTCATAAACTGCGCGATTCCTGCTTGAAACCGATGAAACATAGCTCACCCTCCCCAGACACGGTCGGCAACTGTTCTTGCCACGCACCACGAGGCTCAACTCCCCGTGGGTTGCGCAAAGAGCGTCATTCCAACGTCTTTGGCCGGGAACCTCTCGACGTTCACCTGCGCACAGCGGGCAGATGAGCGGTTGTCCGGTGGACGGTTTCCGCACCCTTATTCCTCGCTATTTGGCTACAAGCAAAAATCCTTGTCAAGCGTAATCATATTTTAGATTCATGCAGACAAACGTTGGTCTTGTAAGTCCCGCGATACCGGATCGCCCTTTGACGAATTGGCCGCAGCATCCTTCGCAGCCGCAAGTCCCAGTAACCCGCCCATTGGTGCCGGCATAAAGTCAGGCAGGGCGTTTCCTTCGCTTTTTCTAACGAGCGTTAGTTGTGCGGTAAGTTAGGGAATACGCGCGCACGTTGGCCGCGCCGGCGGCCGAGTCCTTCGCGCGCGTGATTCTGAGTTGCAGCGGTTGGCCGGCCGTGCATCCGGTGGTATTGATTCCGTTGATCATCGTCAACCACTGTCCGTTTGCCGGCCTCTTCAAAGTGATCGTGTCCAGCGCCTGCGCGGTGTTGAAGACCGTGTCGTCCGTGGCCGTGCCATTCACCGGCGAGCATGCCGTGGCCACATTGAAAATTACCGTGCCACTGGTCGATGCGTCTGAAAATAAAATCCCCACATCCACCGCGCCAGTCCAGTCGAGTGGAAGCAAAATTGGCGGAGGTTCAACAGCATCTCCATCCGCCATGGGAATTTGGCACTCTCTCACGTTGGCGCCGGCGCGCTCCGTGGGACTGATGGCGGTGTTGTACCGCGCCGAGCACACCCCGTTGTTAAACCCTGCCGCGGCAATCAGTTCGCGATGAACCAAAAAGTTGCCCACAGGCAGGCAACTTGAGCCATCAGAATTGAGGCAGCCAAGCGCTTTTGTCGAGGAATTGAAAAAAAGTCTTCCCAATGCGGGCGCTGGGACGGAGGGCGCCACCCCACCAATCAAATCGATCTTGTTCCCAGTATATTGATTCGCGCTTAGGCCGTTTGAGCCGAGTGCCGCCCTGCCCGCGGTATTCAATGCCGGCACGGTGTTTGTGCAGGCAAACCCGACCGAATGCACGTAGGAGACGGTTCCGATCGGAATGGAGTAGCAAGCCAGCTTGCCCCTTCCCCCGACGATCCAATAGGGATTCCAGGCCACGGCGTTCGTTGGCAAAGTTGGCCGGGTTATCGTAAGCGTTTGGTTTCCGCCGGTTGTCTTGGCGCACGTCGTGGGTCCTACCAACGTTTCGCCGCCGTTCGGATCGTTTGCGGTGATGCCGAAGCAGTGGGTCCCTATTGGCACGCTCCCTCCGGCGCTAACGACAACGCTGGCAGGCGCAGCCGGGAGGTCCATGGCATAGTAGAATTGCCCCGTTCCGCTGGCCTGCACAGAAATGTTCGCATACGCGCGCTGGGAAACCCTGCCGTTTAGAGTTGTACTGACGGAACTGCTGGTACCCGACAAAGTGCATCCCGCCGCGAACCCGCCCTCAACTTCCACTCCCCCGATGGTTCCCTCAAACAGCGGTTGATTGCCGTTCGCGCAATATGGGAACTTGACCGTTGTGGCATACACCCGAGATGTGCCGGTTTGAATAAACGGCGTCGAGGCACCCGCCAGGAAGTCGGCGTAGACCGGGTTGTCAATTTCGATGCGCGTAACAGTACTAGCGACGTTGAAGGTCAACATCGGCATATAGCCGTCTTCCATGAGGGAATCCGTGATGGTCATGTAGCCGCCGACGCCCGGGCCAGCATGCCCCCAGTCGTTCCACTCCATTCCATGCTGCCGAAAGGCGATGCCCTCGAACTTGCTGATGTAGGGAAGGCTGTTATACAGCGGGTTTAGGCCGAGACTATTCTGAATAGTCATCTGGAGGGCTTCGGGAACGCCCCAGGTGCCCGTAACGGTAAACGCCCCGCCGTTGAGGAAGAAATTGTTGAAGCCTCCCCGGATGATGCCCGGCATAGTGCCGCTGCTGCCTGTGAAGAAGGTATTGCTGTAATTGGCGTTGACCACGTTTCCGCCGCCTGCATCGCTGTCTTCGACAAAGGCGCTTTGGTACGGTCGGGTTGGCTGGAAGTGGATATTCTCTATGGATTTAGGTCCGAAGCTGCCGGGGACGAAGTAAATCATCGGGTAAGCGTCGCCAATTATGGATGTGGTCGCTTTCTGGGCATCCCGCGGCCCAGTTCCGGTCGGGGAAATTCCCTTGATCGTTATGCCGGCCCGCTGCTCGATAAGCGGCTCGTTCAACTGGATGCTTGAAGCCAGGGCAAGGACAAGCTGGTTGACGTTGCAGCTGTGGTAGAGGTCGAGCGGGGAGTTGAAGACCGGAATTGCGGTGGGATTATGGGACGGGAAGTAAAGCGTGCCGCCGCTGTTGCTCGCCGTGCCAATCGCGGCACAACCCGCCAACACTACCGGAGTATTGTCATGCTTCGCGGTCTGACTGCTTGTTGTGGCCGTCGCGGCGGTGTCCAGCGTCAGCGTCGTGCCGACCACCGAGGTGATGCGCGCGGAGAGAATGCCGTTCGTTGCCCGTGCCGGGGGAGCCACCGGGATGTACGCCGGGACTGTCGGCGCGCCGAGTCCCCAATCGACGAACGCGCCATCCATACCCTCGACTACGCCGACGATGCTGTATGCCCCGCCGTTCTTCGAGCGGTACACAATGCTCTGCAAGACCGTGTACTGCTGCATGTTCCACTGCACGACGTTCTTGGCGACGACTTTCGCCGTGCCCCCCGTCGAAGTGCTGGAGTCATCACTCGCGCTGGCTTGCAAAAACGTGAAAGTCGTGCCGCCCGGCGTGCTCGAAATCTGATGCGCGCCGTTGTACGCGATGCTCGTCGTGCCTTCGAGGTCTATCTGTACGCCGGATTGGAAATGATGCGCTGCGCTGGTGATGCAGGTCGCGACGCCGCTGGTACGGGAGCACGAAGTCACGGCAACGCTGTTGACGCCGAGTGTCGCCGCGCCCGTCGTTGTCTCGCCTGCGGGGCTGGCTACCGACAATTCGCCGTGATAACCACGCAGCACAATTTTGTAATGATAGCTGGTGTTACCGTTCAATATTCCTGCTGGAGTGACTACCACCTGTGCGCTGGTGATCGTTGCGGTCCCGGAGCCAGCCCTTTTGGCCAGATTACTTCCTGCGTTGGCTACCGTAAACGTGCCGAAGTCGCCGTTGTTCGCGATGACCTTAAAAGGTCCATTGAACGTGTCGTCCGCGAGGCCGGCGATCTTCACCGTCTGCCCTGCTCCCGGCACCGGTCCGGTATAGGAGTAGGTCGCTACGTTCGACGTCCGCGCATAGCTCGTGATGGTCGTAACCCCCCAGGCGTTGAACGTTACCGCCACGCCGGCCAGGGGAATTTCGACGCCCTGCCCTATCGCAAAATCTCCCACGCCGCCAGGACAGGAAACCTTGGTGCTGGATGCCGTCGTGCTGCAGCTGATCGCTTCGCCCGACCCGGTGTACAGCCCCAGGCGCGTTAAGTCGTAGCCGTCAGAGCGGTCGCTTTGCGCGAAAGCGCTTCCGCCGGGGATAAAAGTCAATATCGCAATCAGTCCCAGCCGTCTCATCATTTCATCCCCCTCACCGGCGCCGCCTATCTTACCAAGCCAAAAGCGACCGTATCATCGCCGCGAAAACCAAAGTGATTTTGAATTACCCATCATATCTTTACACCCAGCATCTCCGCGCGCCGAGGCGCAAGCCGCGTAGAACGCGGCGATGCTTCTGCGCTGTGCTCCATCATCGCGTCATGGACGCTCCACGTTTTTGCATCCAATCAGGGTGGGCAGCCTTGCAATCACGTCTACCTGACGCCGGCAGAATGGCTTTCATTTCTTGGTCGCTAGGCTGCCCGGCCCGTGGTTGTCGAGTAATCCAAGGCGCCTTCGAAAATAGCCGTTCGCCTGAGTTAACTAATGTGGTATAGCCATCATTATGTACCAACCCAAGGGCCATAGTGGCAAACTAGACACTATGTTGGTTGCTGTCTTGATGGAGACTTACTCTAGTCGTATACCTCTGATTGGAGCTTCGCAATGAATGTTCCCGCACAATTTGCCAAGCAGCAGGCTTCCCGCACCGCCTGTATCGACCAGCGCTCGGGTATGGAAATCAACGCCGAGGACGCCCCAGCGAACCACCGCGCGTTGTCGGCGGAAAAAACCAGCGCGGCATTACTCGCGCTCTATGACCGCCCCGCAGCCGCTTGGGCCGCCACCGCGCTCTGGGACGAAAATCGCGAATCCATCGAGCGTGAGATGGCTCACTATTTACGCTCCTCTTCCGATGCCGGCCTCCGCGAACGGGTTCTCTCAGGAATCGCTTCGCAAGCCAGGTTCTTTTGCCTCGCAGTGGACGACCCTAAAGCCTGGGTCGCCCACTGCGCCAACCTGGAGTCCCGGCGCGTCGCCCTCAATCTGAAAAAATAACGTTCGAATCGTGTCGCGAATCTTGCTCTGATTCGCATCCCCGTCGGCATCTGCACCCACTTCGTTTTTCCCGCGTTTTCCCTCTGCAAACTATTTATCATGGTCGCTATGGAAATTCGCTGCCGTGCCCTGCTCTTCGACATGGACGGCGTTTTGGTTGACTCCACACCCGCCGTGGCGCGGGTGTGGACCGCCTGGGCCACGGAACGCGGCCTTGAGCCTGATGACGTGGTGCGCCGCGCGCACGGCCGCCCCAGCATTGCCACCATTCGGGAGCTCCTGCCCAATGGCGATCACCACGCCGAAGATCAAGCCGTCGAGAAAGCCGAAATCGAAGACCTCCAGGACATCGTAGCTCTCCCCGGAACCAAGCAACTTTTGAGCCAGCTTCCCGCCGAGCGATTTGCGGTGGTTACTTCGGCAACGCGCCCCTTGGCCGTGGCTCGTATTCAAGCAGCCGGTTTCGCCGTTCCAAAATACCTCGTCACCGCCAGCGACATTCAACACGGCAAGCCGCATCCTGAGCCGTATCTCCGCGGCGCATCCATCCTTGGAATTGCGCCCGCCGATTGCGTGGTCATCGAAGACGCTCCCGCCGGCATCCAGTCGGGCAAAGCGGCAGGCGCTCGCGTCTTCGCTTTACGCACCACCGCCGCAGACGACGAGCTTCGCAGCGCCGGCGCCGATTGGATTGTCGACGATTGCAGCGCCCTTTCGCTGCAACCTTTCCATGGACCTGCCGATGATTTAGTCCTGCTGTTGCTGGACCACGCCGCAGCCGCTCCAAACCGTTAGTAATCTTCACGTAATCTGTTGCCAGAGAACGCCTGTTCTCCGCTTCCCTACATACTAAAATGGAAGAGCCACAGAGAAGAGCGGTTCACAACTACAGGGTGTCCGGCCTTTGCTGGCCCGGACCATTACAAGGGTGCATTTTTCCATGGGGACAACCACACCAACGTTACCGCCGCAGGTAAACTCTCCTACCGCGGCCCAGCCGCCTGCTCCTGCTCCCGCTCCGGCTCCGCGCGCCATCCAGACCGCCCAACTCATCACCGCCATGGTCAAAGCCCACGGCCAGGTCAGCGATCTTATTTTTTCGCCCGGACGCGCTCCCCAGATTGAAGTAAACGGCCAGCTCGTCGAATTAAAATACAAAGGCCTCGAGTGCCTCAGTTCGCAGGACACTCTCACAATCGCGAAGGACATCATGGGCAGCAACGAGACGCCCGCCCGCAAGCTCGAAGAAGACGGTTCCGCCGATCTTTCCTACGGCGTCGCGGGAATCGCCAGATTCCGCGTCAACATTTTTCGCCAGCGCGGCAGTTGCGCCATCGTCATGCGCGTCATCCCCAACAAAATTCCCGGTTTCGAAGAACTCAATCTCCCCAAAACCCTCCAGGACATCGTGCAGTTGCGCAACGGCATCGTGCTCGTCACCGGCCCCACCGGCTCCGGCAAATCCTCAACCCTCGCCGCCATCCTCGACAAGATGAATGAAGAAAAGGCCTTCCACATCCTCACCATCGAGGACCCCATCGAATTTCTCCACCGCCACAAAAAATCCACCATTCACCAGCGCGAACTGCACACCGACACGCCCAGCTTCGCTCTGGCCCTGCGCGCCGCATTGCGCCAGGCCCCCAAGGTAATTCTCGTCGGCGAAATGCGCGACCGCGAAACCATCGAAATCGCGCTGGAAGCTTCCGAAACCGGACACTTGGTCATGTCCACGCTCCACACCATCGACGCTTCCAAAACCGTCGAGCGCATCGTCGGAGTCTTCCCGCTTTCCGATCAGCAGGCCATCCGCACCCGTCTGGCCAAAGCTTTCCGCTTCATCGTTTCGCAGCGCCTGCTCCCCAGAAAAGACAACAACGGCCGCATCGCCGCCGTGGAAATTCTCAAATCCACCATGCGCACCCGCGAGTACGTCGAAAAAGGCGAAAACGAAGGCAAATCCCTGCTGGATGCCATGCGCGATGGCGACACCGAAGGCATGCAGCACTTCGACGGCGAAATCGAAAGAATGATTCGCAACGATGAGGTCGAGTTTGAAGCCGCCCTCTCCTTCGCCACCAACGCCGGAAACCTCCGCCTCGAGCTGACCGACTATCTCGAAAACCCACGCAACGCCGCCCCCAAGAAAAAACCCAGCGAAACTGAAATCGAAATCGAACGCTAGCAAACAATCTGAATCGCAAGTTGCATCAATTCCGCCGCCTCCTCGCCCAAGCCTCCCTGCCGCTCATTTTTTCGGTGATCGTCATGTGATCTTGGCAACCATCTCAGCCAATCCACCCAGACCGGCCATCCCGAACCCGCGTTTTTTCAGCAGGTGAGGGACCTGCTGTTTGATCGATTCGCAGGCCATCTTTTTCATCATCCGATTTGGGCAACCAACAAAACCCAAACGTGTCATCCACCAACTCAGTTATCCTGTGGCACACGCGTGCCAACACTCTCGCTCCAATCCCATCCACTTCTAAACACCCTGCTCATCACTCTCCTCTTCCTGACAACCGCCTTCCTCACACGCGCCTGGTCCGATCCGGCCGCAAATCACGCCGAATCCCTCCTCTCCCGCTTCGCCAATCGTCGCTCACTCCCCCTCTGGACCCTCTTCCTCGCAGTCATCACCACCCGCCTAGCCGTGCTTCCGCTTCTCCACATTCCCGTCCCCGGCATCCACGACGAATACAGCTACCTCTTAATGGGCGACACCTTCGCCCACGGCCGCTTGGCCAACCCCACCCACCCGATGTGGCGCAGCTTCGATTCCTTCCACATCAACTGGCTCCCCACCTATTCCTCAATTTATCCGCCCGCTCAAGGACTCATCCTCGCCATCGGCCAATTACTAGGCCGCCCCTGGTTCGGCGTGCTGCTCAGCGCCGCAGCCATGTGCGCCGCCATCGTCTGGATGCTGCGCGCCTGGATGCCCCCGCGCTGGGCCTTCCTCGGCGGCGCTCTCGCAGCCGCAAAATTCGGCGTCGCCAGTTATTGGATCAACAGCTACTGGGGCGGCGCCGCTGCCGTCATCGGAGGCGCTCTTGTCCTCGGCGCGCTGGGCCGCATCAAGCATCGGGCCACAATCAAACACGCGATTGTCCTGGGATTGGGCGTCGCGATTCTCGCCAACAGCCGCCCCTACGAAGGCATGCTCTTCTGCATTCCCGCGGCGGCTTGGTTTCTCTGGTGGCTGGCAGGAAAACCACGCCCGCACGAAACTCCAACCGCGCAACGCGCGAAAATTCTCTTACCGCTACTCATCGTCCTCGCTGCCACCGCCTCCTTCATGGGCTATTACAACTGGCGTCTGACCGGAAACGCTCTGCTCATGCCCCACGTGCTCAGAACGAGCACCTACCATTCCTCCGCACTCTTCCTCTGGGAACACGAGCGCCCCGCTCTCCATTACGACAATCCGCAGTTCGAAGATTTCTACAACGGTTTTGAACGCGAGAATTACCAAAACACCTGGAACGACATCCTCCGGGTCTCCCATGAAAAACTCATCCGCCTCGGCAGCACTTTCTTCTGGTGGGGAGCGATCTTGCTGTTACTCGGCTTACCGTTCGCGTTGCGCGACAAAAAAATGCGCCTGCAAGTCTTCACCATCGCCCTCGGCACGCTCGGCGTCTTCGCCGTCACCTGGTCCTTCCCGCACTACGCCGCGCCCTTCACCTGCGTCATCGTCGCCCTCCTGGTGCAGTCCATCCGCCACCTCCGCACCATGCGCACCATGAGCATAGTTGCGTGGCCGCTCGGCAAATGGCTAGCCCGCGCCGCAGTTTTGCTTCTGATACTCGACACCGCCACTCACGTCGCGCGCCGCGAATGCGATCCCCTCTGGTGGACATGCAAAGGCGACATAAGCAGGCAGGTCATCCAGGATCGACTCTCGCACACGCCGGGCAAACACTTGATCGTCGTCCGCTACGACCCGGACAATCACAACATTCATGACGAGTGGGTCTACAACGGCGCAGAAATCGACAACGCCAAAGTTCTGTGGGCCCGCGAACTCGATCCCGCGCAAAACGCCCGCCTCCTCGCCTATTTCAAAGACCGCCATGTCTGGCTCGTCGAACCCGACACCGACAACACCGAGCTAATCCCCTACTCTCCGCCAAATCCGTAACGCTGCTCGGAACAAATGATCTTGGCCAATTTCTCCCGAAATAGCCCAAACCTGTCATCCCGCGTTTTTTCAGCGGGTGAGGGATCTGCTTTTCAATCCTTCAGGTATCACGACAGCAACGAACGATTCATCACCTAACGTCTTCGATTGATCGCGCAAGCCTCACCTCTTGGTTTTGCATCCCTCGCTATCGACGTTCCGCTTTCCATTTCCCCGCCCCGCCATTATCATGACCACGCTCCCGCAACCTCGAGACAACCGTTGCCCAACACTCCCGCCGCCCACCCTCAATCACCCGCCGCCAAAATCCCCCGCGGCAAATTATTACAAGTCCTCGGCGTCTGGTTCGGCATCGCTGCCGCCGTCGGCAACACGATCGCCGCAGGAATCGTCCGCACCCCCGGCGACATCGCAAAAATCCTCCCCAATCCATGGCTCTTTCTCGGCGTGTGGGTGATCGGCGGCCTCTACGCGCTGTTCGGCGCCTCCAGCATGGCCGAACTCGGCGCCGCCATCCCGCGCAGCGGCGGACAATATAATTTCTCCCGCCGCGCCATCGGCGATTACGCAGGATTCATTGTGGGATGGAGCGATTGGCTTTCCAGTTGCGGCACACTCGCCGCCGTGGCCATCGTCATCGGCGAATACAGCGGAAAATTAATCCCCGCACTCGCAGGAGCGGAAAAAACCATAGCCGTCGCCGTAATCGTCGGTTTTGGCATCCTGCAATGGCAGGGAGTGCGCTGGGGCAGCCGCGCTCAATTAATCACCGCGGCCATGAAAACCGCCGCCTTCGTAATTTTGGTAATCGCCTGTTTCGTCCTCGGCGGCAACGCCCACCGCGCCGCATCGCTCGCCACAGCAAACGCAACCAAGCTCACCCTCGCGTCCGGCTGGCCTCTCGCCGTCGCGCTGATGCTCGGCCTGCAGGCCGTCTTCTACACCATCGACGGATGGGACGGCATCATCTATTTCGGCGAAGAAGTCCGCGACCCCGGCAAAGACGTCCCGCGCGCAATTTTCGGCAGCGTTTTTTCCATCATGGGTATTTATCTCCTGATGAACGCCGCCGTCCTCTACGTCCTCCCCATGGACCAGATCGCCGGCAACAATTTTTCCCTGGGCACCGCCGCGGAGCGCATCTTCGGCCGCTTCGGCGACCCCATCATCCGCACCATCATGGTCGTTTCGCTGCTCAGCTGCATCAACGCCGTCCAACTGTTTTGCTCCCGCATCCTCTACGCCATGAGCGCCGACGGCCTGTTTTTCCGCTCCTTCGCGCGCGTCAACAAAGGCGGCACTCCCGAGTTAGCACTGCTCCTCAGCACTATCGTCGGCGTCCTCTTCGTTCTCGGCTCGTTCGAACGCGTCATCGCCATGCTCTCGTTTTTCTTTGTCGCCAACTACACCCTCACCTACACTTCTCTTTTTGTTTTACGCCGGAAGGAACCGCAAATGCCCCGCCCCTATCGCGCCTGGGGCTACCCGTGGACCACCGCCATCGCGCTCATCGGCTCAGTTTTATTTCTGGTTGGTTCAATACTCACCGATCGCGATAACGCCCCGCTCGCCCTCGGCATGCTGGTCCTCAGCTACCCCACCTACCGCATCCTCAAATGGGGCGCCACCCGCACCACTCAATCCTGAGTTTTTGAATTTCTCCAACAACAGAGAATCAACTGAACTTGGCAACTAACGCGGCTAATCCCAGACCTGTCATTCCGAGCGAAGCGAGCCGACGCTTTTTCCCCAACTTCGATCCTGCGAAGTTGTCGGCTTGTGCAGTCGAGGAATCTCTCTTCGATTGATCGCGTAAGCCTCTACCGCCTTTAGTTCGTCACCTTCTCCGCAATCGACTTCGCCTGCAAAAAATGCAACAAGTAATCCTTCCCGCCCGTCTTCGAATCCGTCCCTGACATATTAAATCCGCCAAACGGATGCGCTCCCACCATCGCCCCCGTACACTTCCGGTTCAAATAAAGATTCCCCACGTGAAACGCTTCCTCGGCCTTCGCGATCTTCTCCGCGTTCCGCGAATACACCGCGCCCGTCAATCCAAACTCCGTATCATTGGCAATCTCCAGCGCCTGATCGAAATCCCGCGCCTTGATCACCGCCAGCACCGGACCGAAAATTTCTTCCTGCGCCACCCGCGCCTTGGGAGCTACGTCCGCGATAATCGTCGGCTGGATAAAATAACCGTCGCCCGGCGCGCGCTCGCCTCCCAACAAGACTCTTCCTTCCTTCTTCCCTACGTCGATATAGCCGAGAATTCCTTCCATGGCCATGCTGCTCACCACCGGCCCCATGTAGTTCCCCGGATCCTCGCTGGGCCCCACGGTAATTTTCTTTGCGCGCTCCACCAGCTTGTGCACAAACGTATCGTAAATTTTTTCCGACACAATCGCCCGCGAACACGCCGAGCATTTCTGCCCCTGATAACCGAACGCCGCCAGCGCCACGCCCTCCACCGCCGCGTCGATGTCCGCTTCCTCATCCACAATCGTCGCGTCTTTCCCGCCCATTTCCAGCACCGCGCGCTTGATCCACATCTGCCCCGGCACTTTCTTCCCGGCCGCTTCGCTGATCAGCAATCCCACTTCCTTCGATCCCGTGAACGCAATAAATCGCGTCTTCGGATTTTTCACCAGCGCATCCCCGACAATCTCGCCCGGTCCGGTCAGAAAATTCAACGCTTCCTTCGGTATTCCCGCCTCGTAAAGTATCTCCACCACTTTCGCCGCTGTCGCGGGAGACTCCTCCGACGGCTTCAGCACCACGGTGTTCCCGGTCACCAGTGACGCCGCCGTCATCCCCGCCGCAATCGCCGCCGGAAAATTCCACGGTGGAATCACCACACCCACTCCCAGCGGAATATAAACCAGGAAATTTTTCTCGCCCTTCATGGGAGTAACCGCATGCTGCCCCGCCAGCCGCAGCATCTCGCGCCCATAAAATTCCAGAAAATCAATCGTCTCCGCCGTGTCCGCATCCGCTTCGATCCAGGACTTGCCCACTTCTGCGCAGATCAGCGCAGACAGCTCAAACTTCCGCCGCCGGATAATTTCCGCGGCCCGAAATAAAATCTCAATGCGCTTCTCCGCCGGCACGCGCTTCCACGTTTCGAACGCTTTGGCCGCCGCATCCACCGCCTGCTGCGCATGCTCCGCCGTTGCCGTCTGAAACGCCCCGATCACCTGCTGCGGGTGTGACGGATTCGTCGAGGTCATCTTCGCAGTGGTAATCACTTTCTCCCCGCCGATGTACATCGGATACTCGCGCCCGAATTCCGACTCTACTTTCTTCAGCGCCGCTTCCATCGCTTGCTTGTTTTCCGGTCTGGAGAAATCGACAAACGGTTCGTTGGTGAATTCCGAAACGTGGACTTTCGATTCAGGGGTAGCCATGCGAAAAAGTCTCCTCGTACTTCGTGCGTCATTCCCTATTCTAACAATTTTGTCCTGAACCCGTTTACCCTGAGCCCGCGTTTACCCTGAATTCGCGCGATGAAGGGCGCAGCGCGGCGAAGGGCGAAGCCGCTTCACCTAACCCGCCAGCTTCCACTTCGTCCGCGTATAACCAATGCGAAATCCCTGCCGCTCCGCATTCCTCTGCGACCCGCTCCCCGGTTCCGCGCCCATCAACGCCAGCTCGCATCCCGCTGTTCGCGCGTAGCGGAAGCGCGCTTCCAGCAAAGCCTGCTGCGCGCCGCGCCGCCGAAATGCCGGAACCGTGCTGGCCCCCGCGAACAACGCCACATCGTCTCGAATCGATAAACTTCCGCACGCCACCGCCTGCCCGTCCAGCTCCGCAATAAATGGCACATTCCCTTCGGTGGTCGCCGAAATTCGCGCCATTTCCAGCATGAACTCCGCATACTCCGTAAATTCCGACCACCCCTCTGCAAACGTCCGCACAAATAATTCGCGATCTTCGGCATCGTCTTTCACAGCGCGTACTCGAATCGCCTCATTCGGCACTTTCCGCGCGGCTCTCTCCGCCAAAGGCAAAAACATTACCGTACTCATTTCGAACGGCCGGTAACCGCGCTCGTTCAGCATAGGCATCAGCCCTTTATCGGCCAACGGACTCACTTCATGAAAAACCGGCGCCCCACGCGCCCTGAAAAACTTTTCAATCGCACCCAATTCCACATCCGTCGGCAATCGAAACATTCCCAGCCCAAATGTTTGTGTGCAAGGCGAATGTGCTCCATCAAACATGGCATAGGCCCTCGCCACCTCAATCCATTCCGCCCCCGCCTCCGGCCTCAACCTCGCGTGCGCCTCCACAAAACTCGCATTGCTGCGAGCCTCCGCGCGCTCCAGCCGCCGGGCCAAAGCAAGATCCGCAAATAGGTCAGCAGCCATCGGAATTAACGTCAGTCGTCATCACGAGTTCCGGCACCTTATCACAAATGTCGGCACCAAATTTAGTAGGGAGAGATCGTTCAGCGGCGAAAGTGCGAAAACAACCAGAAGATCAAAGACAAACCAACACTCAAAACCAAACAAGTCACAATCGGAAAATAAAAAGTAGTGTGCTGCCCGCGATGCACCACATCCCCAGGCAATCGCCCCAGCCGCAGCGGCAACCTCCCGCCAAAAAACAAAAACGCCCCCGCCACCACCGCCAGCCCGCCAAAAACCAGCAGCGCCCGCCCAATCTCCCGCATCCCCCTCCACCTGCAACTATCCCGGTGCGCGCTGGTTGCTGACCTTGGCAATCACCAAGCCCAGCCGCCCAAAGTTGTCATCCCGAATCCCGCCGCCGTTTGGCGGGTGCGGGACCTGCCTTTTCCGCGCAGCCCAGCCCACCCCACCACTAAATCAATTCATGCCCCGCAAAAAAATACCCAATCTCAAACGCCGCCGTCTCCGGAGCATCCGACCCATGACTGCAATTATTCCCGATACTCGTACCCAAATCGTGCCGGATCGTCCCCGGCGCCGCCTTCTTCGGATCGGTCGCGCCCATCGTATCGCGCCATTTCGCAATCGCGCCCTCAGCTTCCAAAACCAGTGCCACAATTTTCCCCGAGCTCATAAAATCCGTCAGCTCCCCAAAAAAAGGCCGCTCCTTATGCACCGCATAAAATCCTCCGGCCTCGTCCTTCGTCAGCCGCATGGTCTTAATCGCCACGATCTTGAACCCCGCCTTATAAATCCGCGAAAGTATCTCGCCCTGCTGCCCGGCACCAACCGCGTCCGGCTTGATAATCGCAAATGTACGTTCCAGTGCCACAAAATCCTCCCTAGTAAACAAATCGTAAAACTGCTCCGTCACCCGAATGTAAAGTTAAACGGAGGGTGCCCGACCCTAAGGTTTTTGCAGGGTCGGGTTTTTAACGTGGAAACACCACGCCGTAAACTACGAAGCTCCCGAATTCATTTTCGACAATGTCCCCTACTTCAACGCCGCCGCCACAGTCGACCCCAAATCCGCCGGCGTCTCCACGCAACGAATCCCCGCCGCGCTCATCGCCGCATACTTATCCTTCGCCGTACCCTGCCCGCCGCTGATAATCGCGCCCGCATGCCCCATGCGCCGTCCCGGCGGAGCAGTTTGCCCGGCGATAAATCCAATCACCGGCTTCTTCACATTGGTCTTGATCCACTGCGCCGCGCGTTCCTCCGCATCCCCGCCAATTTCGCCAATCAAAATCACCGCATGCGTATCCGGGTCATCATTGAAAAGCCGCATCGCATCCAGAAAAGTCGTCCCGATAATCGGATCGCCGCCAATCCCGATGCACGTCGACTGTCCAATCCCCAGACGCGTCAATTGATCCACCGCCTCATACGTCAACGTCCCGCTGCGGCTCACTACTCCCACATGCCCCATTTTGTGAATTCGCCCCGGCATAATCCCGATTTTGCATTTCCCCGGCGAAATCACTCCCGGACAATTCGGCCCGATCAATCGCGTCTCTTTAAAGTCCACCACCGCCGCCACGCGCACCATATCCAGCACCGGAATTCCTTCGGTGATGCAAATCACCAGCGGAATCTCCGCGTCCGCCGCTTCCAGAATCGCGTCCGCCGCAAACGGCGGCGGCACAAAAATCACCGAAGCGTTCGCGCCCGTCTCTTTCACCGCATCGCAAACGGTATTGAACACCGGCCGCTCCAGGTGCTTCGTCCCGCCTTTTCCAGGAGTCACGCCGCCCACCACCGCCGTGCCGTACTCGATCATTTGCTGCGCATGAAAAGTCCCTTCGCGCCCCGTAAATCCCTGCACCAGCAGCCGCGTTTTTTCGTTGACCAGTACGCTCATCGCGCACCCGCCGCCAGGGCCACAACTTTTTGCGCGCCATCCTTCATTCCGTCCGCAATCGTAAAATTTAATTTGCTGTCGCGCAAAATCTTTTGCCCCAGCTCCACGTTGGTCCCTTCCATGCGTACCACCACCGGCACTTTCAGCTGCAGGTCCTTCGCGGCCGCCACCACTCCGGTAGCCAACACATCGCACCGCAAAATCCCGCCGAAAATATTGATGAATACCGCCTTCACCGCCGGATCGGCCATCAAAATCCCAAACGCATTCTTCACCTGGTCCGCCGAAGCCCCGCCGCCCACATCCAGAAAATTCGCCGGCGATCCGCCCGCATATTTAATAATGTCCATCGTAGCCATCGCCAGCCCCGCGCCATTCACCATGCACGCCACGCTGCCGTCCAGCTTGATGTAATTCAGTCCGTACTTCGACGCTTCCACTTCCAGCGGATCCTCTTCATCCAGGTCGCGCAGCTCGCGCAGTTCCTTGTGACGAAAAAGCGCGTTGTCGTCAATCGTCATCTTGGCGTCCAGCGCCACCAGCTTGTTGTCGCCCGTCAGCACGCAGGGATTAATTTCCAGCATCGACGCGTCCGTATCGATGAACGCCTTGTAAAGCGCCAGCAGAAAAGGCACCGCGTTGTTCACTGCATCGATCGGCAACCCCAGCCCGAACGCCAGTTTGCGGGCCTGATACGCCTGCAAACCCACCACCGGCTGAATAATTTCCCGCAAAATCGCCGCGGGATTATCCTTGGCCACTTCCTCAATCTCCACGCCGCCCGCCGTGCTGCCCAAGAACACAACTTTTCCGGTAGTCCGATCGATCAGCAAACTCAGATACAGCTCGCGCTTGATATCCAATCCTTCTTCAATCAGCAGGCGCTTCACAATCCGCCCGCCCGGCCCGGTCTGCGCCGTCACCAGGTTCATTCCCAGAATCCGGCTGGCGATATCCGCGGCTTCATCGGCCGAGCGCGCCAGTTTCACGCCACCCGCCTTGCCGCGCCCGCCCGCATGAATCTGCGCTTTCACCACCACCAGGTTTGACTTCAAGCGCTGCGCCGTCCCGCGCGCTTCTTCCTTGCGATAAGCCACCTCGCCGCGCGGTATCGTCACTCCGTAGCGCGCCAGTATGGCCTTCGCCTGATACTCGTGAATCTTCATCGACCATCCATCAGTGATAGTATTTTGCGTTCGTGAAACACTGAAGTTTACTAGTAAGGCCGGAACGGAGCAAGGACGCCATGGCGCCTTCACTCATGCAGCGCGTCGCGGATGGGAAAATTTTAACGCGCGCGGAAGCCGAAGAGGCCATGGAAGAAATCCTCTCCGGCCGCGTCGAAACCCCCGAAATCGTCAATCTCCTTCTCGGCATGAACGCCCGCCCCATCCACCCGCAGGAACTGGCCGGCTTCGCCGCCGTCATGCGCCGCCACGCGGCGCCCGTCTTCGCCGATGACCGCCTCAGTCCCCCGCACCTGGTCGACACTTGCGGCACTGGAGGCGATGGCTGCGACACTTTCAACATCTCCACCGCGGCCGCCATCATCGCTTCGGCTGCCGGCGCTTACGTCGCCAAGCACGGCAATCGCGCCGCAAGTTCGCGTTGCGGCTCGGCTGATGTTCTTGAAGCCCTCGGTGTCCGCGTCGACATACCTCTCCAGCGCTGCGGCGACGCCATTCGCGAACTAGGCCTCGGATTCCTCTTCGCTCCCGCCGCCCACGCCGCCACCCGCCACGCCATCGCCGCGCGAAAACAAATCGGCGTGCGCACCGCTTTCAATCTCCTCGGCCCGCTCACCAATCCCGCCGGAGCCCACTCTCAAATCGTCGGCGTTTATTCGGCGGATGTGATCGATTTGATGGCCGCCACTCTCGCCGAACTCGGCATCCAGCGCGCCCTGGTCGTCCACGGAGCAGACGGCCTCGATGAAATCTCCGTAAGCCGCGAAACCTTCGTCGCCGAAATCCACAATGGCCAGACTCGCCGCTTAACCCTCACTCCCGAAGATTTTGGCATAGCGCGATCGCCCGTCGAAAACCTGCGCGGCAGCACCGCCGTAGAGAACGCCGCCGCAGAAAACGCCGCGCTCATCCGCAGCGTACTCGACAACGAATCCAGCCCGCGCCGCGACGTCTCCGTAATCAACGCCGCTGCCGCCCTCGTTGTCTCCAGCCTCGCCAAAGATTTTCACGATGGCGCCCAACTCGCCGCCAACGCCATCTCCTCAGGCTTGGCCAAACAAAAACTCGCCGCCCTCGTCGCCTTTACCAATCAAACTTTCCCGTCATGACGAACAATTCTACGGTGCCGCCCAAATGCTAGTCCGCATGAAAGCCATTAGAACTCTTTCGCTCGCGCTTCTCGCCGCTCTGCTCGCCTCCGCCACCCTCGCGCAAAAAATCCCTCCGCCTCCCGAGCGCCCTCACCCGCTCAAACCCGCCGAAGTCGCCCAAGAAGTCCGCGACTATCGCATGAACAACGAAGATCGCATCATCCGCGAGCTCTCCGAATTTCTCGCCATCCCCAACGTCGCCGCCGACACCGCCAACATCCAGAAAAATGCCGCTCACCTGGTCGAAATGCTCGAAGCCCGCGGCATCGAAACGCATCTCCTCTCCATCACCGGCCGCGGCCCGGTCGTTTTTGGAAAATTGACCGCTCCAAACGCCCAACGCACCGTCATCTTCTACGCTCACTATGACGGCCAACCCGTCGACCCCGCCGCGTGGACCGCCAGCCCGCCTTTCGAGCCCACCTTATTCACCGGCCCATTCGAATCCGGCGGCAAGCGCATTCCATTCCCCCACGATAATCCACAGCATCCCGCCATTTACAACGACGACTGGCGCATCTACGCGCGCTCCTCGTCCGACGACAAATCCCCCATCGTTGCGTTACTCGCCGCACTCGACGCCATGCGCGCAAAAAAAATCCCCTTGAGCGTGAACCTGAAATTAATCCTCGACGGAGAAGAAGAAGACGGCTCCCCCAATCTCGAGCGCGTCTTACTCGCCCACAAAAATCTCCTCGACGCCGACGTCCTCCTCACCGCCGACGGCCCCATCCATCAAAGCGGCCGCCCCCTGGTTTTCTTCGGCAATCGCGGCGTCCTGGGATTCGAAATCACCACCTACGGAGCCATTCGCGCTCTCCACAGCGGCCATTACGGAAATTGGGCGCCCAATCCCGCGTTGTCACTAGCCCGCCTGCTCGTGTCCATGAAGTCAGAAGACGGTAAAGTTCTCATCGACGGTTTCTACGATGACGTCGCCCCGCTCAACACCACCGAAAAAGACGCCCTCGCCGCCATGCCCGACAACGACGCCCAGCTGGAACGCGACCTGCAATTCGCCAAGCCGGATGGCAACGGCAAGCGGCTCGTCGAACTCCTCCAATTCCCGTCCCTCAACATCCGCGGCATGCGCAGCGCCTACGTCGGCGCCCAAACCCAAAACGTCGTCCCAGAAAAAGCCACCGCCGCCCTCGACGTCCGCCTGGTGAAAGGAGAAGACCCCGACAAAAAATTCGAGCAAATCCTCAATCACATCCGCAAACAGGATTTCTACATCACCACGGAAGAACCCACCAAAGAAGAACGCCTCGCCCACGCCAAAATCGCCCGCGTCACCAAAGACGCCTCAAATTATCGCGCCTCCCGCACCTCCATGGAGCTCCCCGTCTCCCAATCCCTGATGAAAGTAGTCCAGGACGCCACCAACGGAGACACGGTGATCGCCCCAACCCTCGGCGGCAGCGTCCCCATGTACATTTTCGAAGACTTAGAAATCCCCTGGATCGGCGTCCCCATCGTCAACTACGACAATCACCAGCACAGCTCCGACGAAAACCTCCGCCTTGGCCATCTCTGGCGCGGCATCGAAATCTACGCCGCCCTCCTCAGCAACCTAAACTG
This sequence comes from uncultured Acidobacteriota bacterium, assembly GCA_963819625.1. Lineage (GTDB taxonomy): Bacteria > Acidobacteriota > Terriglobia > Acidiferrales > UBA7541 > Acidiferrum. The sequence continues at coordinate 15,337 of CAWFWY010000007.1, read as the reverse complement.
GTAACTGCCGATCAGAACTTAAATATTGGATGGGTTGGGTTGGGTGAGCTCCGGGGTGCCCCACCCCCTGGTTTCGGTTGGGAATCTTGCGAGGCTAACGTGTGCTCGATCGAGTTTATGTTCACAGCATCCTGATCGACATTAAAACCGCTTAGATCTTTGTGTCTGGTAATTTTTCCGCATGAAGGTGACCAGCCCAAATCAAGCAATTCGCATGGCGGCTCAAGCATTTCAGGCTGCTGCCGAATATGTGTTGGTCGCGCTGTGGGGACCGGCAATCCTGTTCACCTTGCTGCTAGCTCGCGGGCCCCACGCCATCGAAAGACGCATGGCCAACCTGGTCTGGGCTATTTCGCAAACGGACGCTTTCCTAATCTTAGGAGCCTTTTTATTTCTTGCCTTCTGGGCATTACATCGAGCCGGTATTCCGATATTGGCTCTGCGGATTCTGGGAGCTTTGTCCGCCCCTTCATTGGCAGTGCTTATTGGGCGCCGCTTTTTTTACAATGTCGTGAACCACTCCGGATATTACTTCTTGGGTCCCTTGATCTTCCTCGCGATTCTAGTCCTGTGCGCCGCTGTGTTCGGAGCGGTGCTGCTTCCGCGCCAGTTCAAGGCGGGCGCTGCGCCAAATCTGCATATCCATTTCGCAGTACTTACGCTCTTTATTCCTTATGTGCCCCGGTTGATTTTGCACGCCGCTGATCCAAAGCGTGATCTTCCGGTTTTTACGGCGCGGAGTTCGACAGCGCCGCATTATGGACAAGTCATTTTTGCGCGCTGGACGCCCGGGGCGGAAGCGCTCGCCGTCCAACCCTTCGAAATGCACTTATCCCCGCCACGCGGGGGACTGTTCGCGGAGCCCGCCGATCCCTCTCGCGGATTCGTGAACCTCAACGATGACGAGATTCAGCGTTTACGGTCAGCCGGAATTACGGGCTCGATAGTAGTGCTGGGCAGCGCGCCCTTGAATGACACTGGCAGGTTGGTTCTCATCATGTCCCGGCAGCTTGCACAGGACTTTCAATTTGCGAGCCCCGCCGAGAACGCTCAAGTCATTTATTTCCAAGGCGCCGAAGGCTGGCGCAAGTTGCCCGCGGAAGCCGGCGAGGCCAAATCTTCCGTGCGCATATACGTTCCCGAGCAGTGTCCTAATGTGACTGGATTCGACATCAAATACGAAAACGGTCGCGATTATCGTGACGAAACCCGCTACCTCTGGCCCCCGCTTACCCAATAGCACTTACACGCCAAATTGACTGCTTGCTCGTCGCGGCTCGGGTCTGTGTGAATAGACAAGCAGCGGATTAGCTGCAGAGCGTTCACAACGTTAAAAAATTCTTTAGCAATTCTTTCCCCGACTCCGTCAACACCGACTCCGGATGAAACTGCACTCCCTCAATCTTGTACTTCCTATGCCGCAATCCCATAATCACGCCATCATCCGTCTCCGCCGTAATCATCAACTCCCGCGGCAACGTTTTCCTCTCCACAATCAACGAGTGATACCGCGTCGCCGTAAACGGATCCGCCAACTTGCGGAAAATTCCCTTGCCGTCATGATGAATCTCACTGGTCTTCCCATGAAACAACGCGGGTGCCCGTTTAATCTTCCCGCCAAACGCCGCCCCAATCGCCTGGTGCCCCAAACAAACTCCCAGGATCGGAAACTTCCCGGCGAGCCGTTCCACCAGCTCCACTGAAATCCCCGCTTCCTGCGGCGTACAAGGTCCCGGCGAAATCACAATGCGCTCCGGTTTCCTCCGCACAATTTCTTCCACGCTGATCTTGTCGTTGCGATGCACCTCCACTTCGCACCCCAGCTCACCCAGATACTGCGCCAGGTTGTAAGTAAACGAATCGTAGTTGTCCAGCAGCAGAATCACTTCAGTCTTTTCCCCTATGCGCCGCTTCCATCGCTGCCAAAAGCGCCCGCGATTTATTCAGCGTCTCCTGATATTCCCCCAGCGGCGTCGAGTCCGCCACCAGCCCTCCGCCGGCCTGCACATGCGCCACTCCATTTTTAATCACCATGGTCCGCAGCGCGATGCACGAATCCAGATTCCCCGCAAAATCCAGATACAAAACTCCCCCCGCATAAATTCCCCGCCGCGTGCGTTCCAGCTCCTCAATGATTTCCATCGCTCGCACCTTGGGAGCCCCCGAAACCGTCCCCGCCGGAAAACACGCCATCAGCGCGTCAAAGCAATCCACATCCTCGCGCAAGCGCCCGCGCAGACTCGAAACCAGGTGCATCACGTGTGAAAATCGCTCCACCGCCATGAGCTGCTCCACTTTCACACTGCCGTATTCGCACACCCGCCCCAAATCGTTGCGCCCCAGGTCCACCAGCATCACGTGCTCGGCGCGCTCTTTCTCGCTGGCCAGCATCTGCTTTTCGAACCGCTGATCCTCCGCTTCGTCGCGCCCCCGCGGCAAAGTCCCGGCAATCGGCCGGTAAAACACCTCCCGCCCCTGCACCTTCACCAGCATTTCCGGCGAGCTGCCCACCACGTGCACATCATTCATGTGCAGATAAAAAAGATATGGCGAAGGATTCAGCGCCCGCAGCTCCCGATAAATCTCAAACGGCTCGGCCTGCACCTTCGCCGAAAATCGCTGGCTGATCACCACCTGAAAAATATCGCCCGCCCGGATATACGCCTTCGCTTTGCGAACCGCCGCAAGATATTCCGCCTTGCGAAAATTGGAAGTCACCTTCAGCGCCCGCGATTTCTTCCTGGACAAGGTCTTCTTCGAAGATGTTTTCCGCGCCAGCTCTGCAGCCACCGGCTGCTGCAATAATCCTCGCGTCCGTTTTATCTCCCGCACCGCGGCGTTGTATTTCCCGCGCAAACTCCCGGGCCCTTCCGTAAACACGTTGCGTACCACCCACAAGCGGTGCTGCACGTGATCGAACGCCAGTATCCCGTGATAAAACATCAGCGCCGCATCATACAGCCCGATTTCGTCGCGCAATCTCTTGGGCAGCCGCTCGATCAGCCGCACCATGTCATAGCTGAAATATCCAATCGCCCCCGCGACCAGCGGCGGCAGCCCCGGTAACCGCACCGGATGAAATTTCTCCATCCGTTGCCGAAGAAAACTCACCGGGTCGCTCTCCTCCCACACCAGCCGGTTGCGCCCCTCCAGCACGCACGCGCCATTCGCGTACCGAAACACTTCCTCCGGGTTCGCGCCCGCAAACGTATATCGCGCGATTTTTTCTCCGCCCTCCACGCTCTCCAGCAAAAAGGAATATCGCGCCCCCTGCGCGATCCTCAAATACGCGCTCACGGGAGTCAGCAGGTCCGCCGAAAACACGTCGTACACCGGCACCAGGTTCCCCTGCTTCGTCAGCCGTTCAAACTCGCGAAAGCTCGGCTGGATCACGCGCGGTCCCCTCGACGCGACGCTGCCGGCTTTTCTTCCTCACTCAATCGCCGCAGCACCACGCGCCGCATCGCCGCCTCAGGCGCCTTTTTCCCGGTCCACATTTCCCATTGAGCAAATCCCTGCGCCAGAAACATTTCCACTCCCGAAACCGTCGCGATCCCTTTGCGCGCCGCAATCTTCAAAAACTCCGTGCGCATCGGCCGGTAAATCAAGTCCATCGCAATGCGACAGTTTAACTCGCCCACCGAAAGCGGCGAAATCCCGCTGCGCGGATACATGCCCACCGGCGTGGCGTTCAACATCGCCTCAAACTTTTCCGTGCGCAGCGCCCGCCGCGCCGCCACTTCGCCACCCACCGCCCGCGCCAACTCCTTCGCCATTTTTTCCCGCCGCGCGCATATCGCCACCGCCGCGCCCGCCCGCGCCAGCGCGAATGCCGCCGCCCTCGCGCTTCCTCCCGCGCCAAAAATCAGTATGCGGCTGCCGCGAATCCGCATTTTTCGCTCCAGCGCCCGCAGCACCCCCACATAATCCGTATTGCACCCATACAACGACCCATCCCCGCGCACTATCACGGTATTCACAGCGCCAATCTCCGCAGCCAGCGCCTCGCATTCATCCAAATACCTCAGCATCGCCTGCTTGTGAGGCAGCGTCACGCTGAACCCGCGAACCCCCAGCGCCGCAACCGCCCCCAAAAAATCTTTCAGCTCATGCACCAGAAACGGCAAATAAACCGCGTCCACCCCGCGCTCGATAAATCCCGTATTGTGCATCAGCGGCGACAGCGAATGCCCCACCGGCTCCCCGATCACTCCATACACCCGCGTCTTCCGAGTCAACTCCTGCGCTCGATACAAATGCATCATCTCGCGCAGCGAAACCTGCCCTGGCGCGGTAGCCTCTCCCACCGGCGCATACGCCAGCGCGCTCCCTTCCCGCAACGCCAGAATCCGCGCCGGCAGCCCAATCTCTCCCATTGGCACCGCCACAAAATTCTTCGACCGCCGCGCCAGCCCCACCAACCGCACACTGTCCGCAATCATCCGCGCACTCGCGGCAATCTTCAGCGCGTCCACATCGCCGTGGTCCGGCACCTTAATCTCGCGCGGCAGAGCAGGAGTCCGCTCAAAATCATGCACCGACAAGAGCACCCGCCTCGGCACCGGATACCCACGCACCGACTTCCCCGGCAACTCTCGCAACGTCTCCACTTCCACGTCGCACCACGCGCATCCCGCCTCCCGCGCCTGGATCAGCCAATACAACTGCGCTTCCACGCTACCCTTGAATTTCCCTCCAGCCGCCACGCGCCGGCACGTCGCCATCAGCGCCACGCCAGAAAACCTTTGCTTCGCGACCCACCCGAGCAGCCATCCGCGCTCCGCATCATTCCGCAGCCAGTCCAGCCGCAGCTCTACCGTCGGAGTCTCGCGCAGCGCCTCCCGAACCTGCCGCGCCATTTCCGCCGCGCCGGCAGCCGCAGCCACCGCACAAATCCGGCTTTTCCCTGTGCCAAACGGCCTCATCAGCGCCTTTTTACCCCTCCATGCCATTGAAAACACGGCTCGTAGTTGGTCGCTATCCTCGCAGTATCAAACTTGTAAAGCAACCTCGGCCAATTTGTTGACGCCCACCCGCCGCTCCTGCTAATTTCGCTTTAGAAAAGTTATTCACGCCACAGCACGTTGTTTTCGAAGGAGCTTTGCGATGCGCGCTACCCTAGCTGCACTTACTCTCTCTCTATTTTTCGGAGCCGCCGCTGTTTCGGCGCAGGATGCCGCGCCCCTCGGCTCAGCTACCAATTCGCCCGATTACACCGCCATCAATTGCTCAGGGCTGGTCACCGACAAGGTGCCCGACGAAATTCGCGTCATCTCCGGTGAAGGCTCCAACCCCAAGGTCACCTGGACCAACGGCGACTATGTCTATATCAACCGCGGTCGCGATAAAGGTGTGCAGGTCGGTGATCGCTTCTCTATCGTGCGCCCCGATAAAGACCCCATGGATGTGCCCTGGTTCAAGTGGCAGCGCAAACTCGTTAAAGCCATGGGCCAGATATATCTCGACGTCGGCCAGCTTCGCGTCGTCAATGTCCAGCCCACCACGTCCGTTGCGGAAGTCGGCTTCTCCTGCGGCTGGATCCAGCGCGGCGATATCTTGCGCCCCTATGTGGAACGTCCCAGCCCGCCTTTCAAGGACGCCGGCAACTTCGACCATTTCGCTCCGGTAAGCGGTAAGCGCGTGGCCATGGTGGTAGCCGCTGCGGACTACAGCCAGATGCTCGGCAAAAACAGCACCGCGTTCGTGAATCTCGGCAGCAACCAGAGCGTGCGGGTCGGCGACTACTTCCGCGTATTCCGCTATGAGGGCACCCTGGCCGAAACCGCTCCGCAAACTAAAGGCTACCAGTACAAGATGTTCGGCTTTGGCAGCACGCCCACCAAGTACGAATGGAAAGACCTGCCGCGCGAAGTAGTCGGCGAAGGCATCGTCATCAACGAAGGCCCCAACGGCGCCACCGTCCTGATCACCTACAGCAGCAAGGAAATCTACGCCGGCGACTACGTCGAACTCGAATAGCACGTAGCGCACAACGTTGCGCGACGCTAGCTATCGCTAACTAAAACAATTCAAGCCCGCTGCCAGTGGCAGCGGGCTTTTTCTTTTCCTTTCAATTGATCCGGCAACCATCTCAACATCTGCACCAAACACAAAAACGTCTCATTCCGAACTGCCGCTTGCGGCGCGTGAGGAATCTGCTGTTCAATACCTGACCCAAAGCCACAAATCCCTCATTCCCCCTCCTCAAACACATCGCACGTAAACCCCTCAATCCGCGTCTTCCCCAACCGCCAAGCCTCCCGCGCCAACCCCGCCTTCCGGCATGTCTCCCCCAAAAATTGCTCCACGCTTAATCCATACTCCACCGCCACCTGCGGCAACAACAACCCGCGATGCCCGCCATCCGAAATCACCAACCCATGCTTCCCAATCTCAATCTCCTCCACACCAATCGCCGCCACCGGCGAAAGCACCGAAATTTCAATCCGCAAGCGCTCCAGTTCCTCCGCGCGCACCGCCGCAAATCTCTGATCATGCAGCGCCGCGCTGGCCGCGCAGCGCACCACCGCATCGCCCAGCGGCTCATCGCCCTCTGTCGTCCCGATGCACCCGCGCAATTCGCCGCCAACATGCAGCGTCACAAACACACCCCGTCGCTCGCCAAAAATTCCTTCATGAGGTATCGAAGCAGGCAGTTCCCGGCGGGTAACAATTTCCACCAGCGCTTTGCGCGCCAGCTCTAACAATTTTTGTCCGTCGACTTCAGAGAGGTACGGCATCCTGAGACTTCTTGCGGCTTTCCAGCATCCTCAACCGGCGGCGCTGCTTGATGCGATCGTCCACGTGTCCCCAGAACCGCAGAAAATATTGCGCCGCCGAGGTCAGCGCGCTGGCCACCACCAGCCACAGCAGCAACAGCGCCAGCGGCTTCAGGTAATCATGCCGCGCTCCCGCAATCACCACCGCCACCGCGCACACTTGCAAAACCATCTTGGTCTTGCCCAGCACCGACGCTTCAATCGTGAATCCTTCCGCCAGCGCGATGTTCCGCAAACCCAGCACCGTAAATTCCCGCCCGATGATAATCACCACCATCCACGCCGGAACCAGTTGCATATCCACCAGCGAAATGAACGCCGCGGAAATCAACAATTTATCGGCAATAGGATCCAGCAAAATCCCCAGGGTGGTTACTTGCTGCTGCCGCCGCGCCAGATAACCGTCCGCCCAGTCCGTGGCCGCCGCCGTCAGCAGGATCAGCACTCCCCAGAATTCGAAGCGCATGGGAAATCCCCACAACACCACGTTAGGACTGCGTGTTAACAGGATGACAATCAGGACCGGTACGAAAAAAATACGTAGCAGCGTCAGTGAGTTGGGAAGATTCATGCGCGCATACTGGATAGAAACAACTTCCCCTGCATTTCTGGGAACGCCGTTTCACTATAGTCCCGAGCCTCGGACTCGTCAACGCCTCGCAGTACCAAGTTAGGTACTCTGTGCGCAACGATTTGCGCGCATCCAGAAGTCCACCAAATGGTACTGATTCGTAAGCATTGCCCTTCAAATCTGTGCAAATGTGCAAGTTACAAGCCCGCAGCCCCGCCCGGCCGGTATAATCCGCCACATTGCTCTTAGCAGCTGTATATCTCTGAAAATGGATAGGTTATGTAGCGAAGAGCGCTTCTAGGCGTTGACTCGTTCTCCGACCAACGCGAAACACCAAAAAATGGGAATTAGGTTTCCCACAAAATTTTCCACAACCTCGAAATCCTTGTTTTGTACGGAATTTCGTCGATAACCGCCACCAACGCGGGTACCTACGCGCTAGTTTTCCCGCGTTTACCCGCTAGTTACCCTCGCACCGAAAAAATTCCACTTCAAATCGCGCTTGGCCCGCGCAACAACCGCACCGGTAGCATAACCATTGCCGTCAACAATCCAAAAACTCCGTGCACCGCGATTCCCACAATTCGAAACGGCAGGGTAATCAGCCACACCAGTGGATACAGCACCAGCGCCAGAATCGCTATCGGCCAGCACAAAATAAACAAAATGCACCACAGTAAGAAAGCGGCCATGTTTGCCTCCCACTCTTACTTACGTCAAAGCGAGCTTGGATGTTCCCTCAACCACATAATCGTTCAACCGCAACCGCCGCGCAATCGACACCGGCACTTCCGCATCCAGCAGCATATCCTCTTCGTCTACTTCCGAACGCAGCACTCGCCCCAGCGCGTGAATCAGCGCCAGCGTCCGCCCCTGCGACAACGGCAGCCGCAGCGAAAGCGACACCACCTTGTCCGTCGGCAGCGCCACATCGATGCGCCGCAGCAATTCATCGAGGCCCTCGCCCGTCATCGCCGACACCAGCACCGGCCCTTCGTCATGATTTTTCCCGTTGCCGTTTTGTTTCAGCTCCACAAGTTGTTCCGCGCTCAGCAAATCCACCTTGTTCAACACTTGCAGCATCGGCCGGTCCGCCACGCCCAGCTGCGTCAAAATCTTGTCCACTTCCTCGTCCAGTTCGTTATGGTGCGGATTCGAAATATCGCTCACGTGCAGAATCAGCGCCGCTTCCTGCACTTCTTCCAGCGTGGCGCGAAACGCCGCCAGCAAACTCTTCGGCAAGTCGCGTATGAATCCCACCGTGTCCGAAACCAGCACGCGCCGGTTCGACGGCAAACGCACGGCGCGAATCGTCGGATCCAGCGTCGCGAACATCCGCGAAGAAACCAGCACCTCCGCCCGGCTCAGCGCATTAAACAACGTCGACTTGCCCGCGTTGGTGTACCCCACCAGCGCAATCGTCCCCAGCGGCACCGCATTGCGCGCCTCCCGCCGCAGCGCCCGCTGCTTGCGAAGATCATCGATCCCATTCTCAATCTTGCTTACCCGGTCGCGAATGCGCCGCCGGTCCGTCTCCAGTTTCTTTTCGCCCGGCCCGCGCACGCCGATTCGTCCCGCCCCTCCGCCCGCGCCGCCCGATCCTCCGCCGCCGCTCTTGCCTCCCAGCCGCGACATCGCCGTGCCCTTCCCGGTCAATCGCGGCAACATATAATTCAGTTGCGCCAGTTCCACCTGCAATTGTCCTTCGCGGCTCCGCGCGTGCCGCGCAAAAATATCCAGAATCAGTTGCGTGCGGTCGATCACCCGCCGCTCCGTCAACTCCTCAATATTCCGCTGCTGGACCGGAGAAAGATTGCTGTCGAAAATAATCAGCGGCGCCTGGTGCGCATTCGCTTCCGCGCGAATCTCATCCAGTTTTCCGCGCCCCACCAGGGTCGCCGAATCCGCCGAATCGCGCACCTGAAACACCGTCCCCGCTATTTCCGCCCCCGCGCTTTTCGCCAGTTCCACCAGCTCCGCCAGCGACACCCGCCCCTGCTCGCCCGCCGGCATCCCCGGAAACCGCCGCGCGCGCTTCCACCCCACGCCCACCAGCAGCGCCCTCTCCGCATTCGAAACGCTCTTCGCCGGTGCTTTCGTCAAAACGTTTCAGCTTTCGTCAAAATGCTAATGTTCTCGTCAATGAGCGAAACCTACTGTCATCGCGGAACGCAATTCTGAAGAGGCAGCCAATATCTGTCACAATCATACGCCCCTCAATTTTCAGGCGCGACCTCAACATGATCCGCAGCGGTTCCGGGGATGCAAATGAACAAGCAAAATTTAAACGCCAACCTATCGCAAATATTCTCAGGCGCATCCACGAACTCCAATCTGTTCGCCGACCCAATCACGAATTTCATCCTGCATCCCAACATCATCTCCCGCGCCACCAAACCACCGAATCCCCGCATCCTTCCGAAACCACGTCATCTGCCGCTTCGCATAATTCCGCGTCGCCTGTTGAATCCCCACCCGCGCATCCTCAATCTTCAAGGTCCCCCGCGCCACCGCCAACATCTCCCGGTACCCAATAAAATCAAATATCTTCGCATCGTCCGCCACGCCGGCCGCCAGCAAACCCTGCACCTCCGCCAGCCACCCGCTCTTGATCATCGCCTCGGTACGCGCCTCAATCCTCCGGTAAAGCGCCTCGCGACCAGGCATCAATCCAATTTTCACTACCCGCCATCCGAGCAACGGTTTCCGTCCCGCGCGATGCACTTCCGAAATCGGCTTGCGCGTCAAAACGCAAACCTCGATCGCCCGAATCAATTTCTGCTCATCCGTCGCCGCAATTTTCTCCGCGGTCTCGCGGTCCATCCGCCGCAAAACCCCATGCAAGTGCGCCTTGCCATGTTTTTCAGCGCTCGCCCGCAACCGCTCTCGCAACTCTTCCGAGCGCAGCGGCAAATCCGCCAGTCCCTCCAGCAGCGCCCGCATATACAATCCCGTCCCCACCACCAGAATCGGCAGCTTCCCCCGTGCCCTCAAATCATCCAGCGCCGCCAGCCCCATGTCCCGGTAACCGCCCGCCGTCGCCGCATCCGACGGATCCAGCACATCAATCAAGTGATGCGCAATCCCCCCGCGCTCCTCCACTGCAGGCTTGGCCGTCCCGATATTCACCCCGCCATACAGCTGCGTCGAATCGCACGCCACAATCTCCCCGGAAAACTCCCGTGCCAGCGCCACCGCCAGAGCGGACTTCCCCGAAGCCGTCGGCCCCGCAACCACCAGCAAAGGCAAATTCCCCGCCTCTGGCGCGTTCATAAAAATAAATTGTTCATGGAGAAAAAAATGTGGCGCGCGCGAAAAAAAAGCACCAGCAGCACCACCGGCGCAAGAATCAAACTGCCCACAATCTGTTGACTTTGAGATTTCACTGATACGCGGCTTCAAGCGGCAAATTGTACAGGAAGTAAAATCGCAATTCGATATATGGCCCGCTGAACGCCGGAGGCAGCGGCTGGAACGGGTTCGAGGACCTGATAGCCGACACCGCCGCGCGGTCCAGCGGCTCTTTTCCCGAGCCCAGTAATCGCACCGGCTCGCCGGTCGGCACGCTGCCGTCGCGCATGATCCGAAATTGCAGCGCCACCCGCCCGCGATCCCCCAGTTGCGCCGACTCCGGCATCACCGCGTACCAGTTGCGGCGCACGCTGGCCACCACTCGCGCCATATAATCGCTGAAGTCCACGCCTTCCGTCGGCGTCAAAATTTCATACCCGTTGCCGAACGTTCCCGAGCCCTGCCCCGGCGCTCCGCCGCCGCCCTGCGAGGGAGACGACTTCGGCATCGGACCAATCACCCCGCCCGCGCGCCCGCCGCCCGTGGGATTTTTCGACGCCTCGCGCAGCGAATCCTGAATCGACTTGCTTGCCGAAGCCTGCGGCAATTGCAAATTAGGTCTGGGCACCGGCGTTTCAGGGCTTTCCAGTTTCAGCCCCGGCTTCGGGGTCTCCATCTTGGGAGCCGGCGAACTCGGCGCCGTTTCAGGCGGCGCCACCGCGTGCGGCTGCGGCACCGGCGAGCTCGGCAATTCTCTGACCGGTTTTTCAGGGGCAGGCGCCGGAGTCGGCACTGGCGGCGTCTCGATCGGCGGCGCAACTTTTCTCAGTACCCGCGGATCGACATGCACCGCCGGCGGACGCTGCACCGGCCGCGACGACGGCTTCGACGACTCGAACGCTCCCGGCGGCAGCAGCAGCGTTAATTGTTTCCGCGCAATATCAATTTCTTCCGCCGTCGGCTCGCGCTTGGGAAACAATCTGGCCTGCAGCAAAATCGCGGCAATCAGCAACACGTGCAGCGCCACTGAAGAAACCCGCGTAATCAGATCCGCGCGCGCTTTTTCCGGCGAGGGCGGCGAAGCAATCAGGTGTACTTCGCCGGTGGTGAAAATATCGGGATCGACCAGCTCGGTATCCACCACCGGCAAGATCTCGCTCGTCTCCGGCGCCGCCGAGCCCTGCGGCACCGCAATTCGCTGGTCCATGTCCGTGATTTGCAGCGGCACGGAAACGTCTTCGACCACCGCATACGCTTCGCGATTTATATCTCGCGGCACCACTACGCGCGCCGCAATTGATTCCAGCGGCAGGTTCGAAGGAATACTCGAGTGTCCGTTCAAGGTAACGATCGGCAGCATCGCCGGAACCAGCGTGCGCTCGTCCATCGTCGTCGGCCGCCGTCGCGTGCTCGCCGCTACATCTGCCGCGGCGGGTAATCGAGCGTCCAGAGGTACAAGAGTGCGTGCAATCATAGTCAGGCTGGTCTGTTTGTACTGTGCGTAGCCAGTTGGACGCGCTGCGCGTGCTCATGGATGCTTGCCATTACGCGGCCCGCCAATTCCAGCGCCGCCCGTCCGGCCGCGCCATTCACCCGCGGCTCCCGCCGCGATCGCACCGATTCCACAAATGCGGACAGCTCGGCATGCAAAGGTTCCACCGCCGGCGCCGTAAGTTTTTCAAAACCAAATTCCGGCTGCGGCCCGGGTTTCTTCACGCCCACGCGCAAAGCGTCCCGCCGCGCATAATCCAGCGAGATATATTCATGCTGCTGAAAAAATCGCATTTTCCGAACCCGCTCCGTCGAAACCCGGCTCGCCGTCACGTTCGCCACCGCGCCACCCGAAAATTCCAGCCGCGCGTGCGCGATATCCACTTTGTCCGTCAAAACAGGAATCCCCACCGCTTTCACTTCCGTCACTTGCTCCTTCACCAGCGCCAGCAGAATGTCCAGGTCGTGAATCATCAGATCGTAAATTACATCCACGTCCAAACTGCGTGCCGTAAACACTCCCAGCCGGTGCACCTCAAAAAACAGCGGCCGGTTCACGATGGGCTCGACGGCTATCACCGCGGGATTGAATCGTTCAACGTGGCCAACCTGCAGAATCCGTTTATTCTTTTTTGCCGCTTCAATCAGCGCATCGGCTTGCCGCAAATCCGCGGCCATCGGCTTTTCAACCAGTACGTCGATCCCCATCTCCAGCAATCGGCAGCCGGTTTCCCCATGCGCTTCGGTCGGAACGGCCACGCTCGCACCCGCCACCCGCCCCCGTAGCTCGTTCAAATCTCCAAATACGTCGGTGCCAAACTCCGCGGCCACCGCCTGCGCTTTCGCCCCATCGCGATCGAAAACCCCGAGCAGCTCCACATTCTCAAGCTCGCGATACACCCGCGCATGATTGCGGCCAAATTCGCCCACACCCACTACGGCGACAGCTACCCGTTCCGCCGCGCTCATTCCTGTTTCATTCCCGGATTCGCCGCGTTTGGTTCCGCCGCGGGAGGAGAAAAAGCCTGAATCGCCATGTTTTTCGCATCGGCCAGCGCGATCAATTTCTCGCGATCGAACAACAGCGTCCGCCCCGCATCCACCGCCAGCGCCGTCACACCTGAAACAGCCATATGTTCGATGGTCGGCAGCCCGACCACGGGTACGTCAAAGCGCATGTCCTGGCCCGGCTTGCTCACCTTCACCACCACCAGTGGTCTGCCCGCCACGATACGCGCCGCCCGCGCCACAGCTTCGTCGGTACCTTCCATCGCTTCCACCGCCACGCAAGCGCGATCCGCAATCACCACCGTTTGCCCGATGTCCATTCCCGCAATATTTCTCGCCACGCTCAATCCATACGCGATGTCCGCCGCTTCCCGCTCGTCGGGAGCCCGGCGCGTCAACACTCCCGCCTCCGGCACCAGCGGTTTCAAAAATAAAGTCGAGTCCACCAGTTTTATTCCTTCATCTTCCAGCACCCGCGCCACCGCGCCGATCAGCGCATCCGTATTTTTCCGCGGCAACGAAAATAAAAGTTTCGCCAGCTTCCAGTCCGGCCGTATCGAACTGAAAATTTTATTGTGCTTCACCTGCCCGGCCATCACCGCATGCGTCACGCCTTCCTGGTGCATCAAATCGATAGCCTTGCTCAATTCCCCCAGGCTCACCCAGTGAATCCGCGTCGCAATTTTTTCCAGTTCCGCGTCCGCCTCTTCCTTCAGCGCAATCACCGCCATTTCCAACCCCTGGCTCCGCGCCCCCTCCAAAACCAAAAACGGAAACCTCCCATTCCCCGCGATCAACCCCCAGGTTTCATGCGAAGGATCGGCCACCACTAAATTCTTCGGATTGGGCTGCGTGTCCAAAGCTTCCGTACCCCCACCACGCGGTCATCCCGAACCCGCGTTTTTTGCGGGGAGGGACCTGCTTCCGCCCTGTGCTTTCGGCAACACGCCGAGCGCGCCAGCCTGCACCAACGTCTACTTCACAATCCCACGCTCAGCCGCCTCAATAAACCTCACCAACTCCGCCACATCCTCGGACGCTCCCAGCGTCGCCCGCATCTCCGCCACCGCCTGCGAAGTATTCAACTTCGCGCGCAACAACAACCGGTAAGCCCGCTGCAACGCCTCCAGCCGCTCCTTCGAAAATCCCTTGCGCTCCAATCCCACAGTATTAATCCCATAACTCTTCGTCCGCCGCTCCGTCACCACCCGCGAAAACGGCGGCACATCCTGCGTAATCACCGTCGACGCCCCCACATACGCGTACCGCCCAATCCTGCAAAACTGGTGCACCGGGGAAAACGCCCCAATCGTCGCGAAGTCTTCGACGGTCACGTGCCCCGCCAGCGTCGCCCCATTCGCAAAAATCGTTTCATTCCCCACGTGGCAATCGTGCGCAATATGCGAATACGCCATAAACAAACTACCGTTCCCGATGGAGGTCTTCCCGCCTCCGCCCACCGTCCCGCGGCTCACCGTCACAAACTCACGAAAAGTATTCCCGTCGCCCACAATCAATTCCGTTTGCTCGCCATGAAATTTCAAATCCTGCGGGTCACCCCCAATCGAGCAAAACGGATGAAACACATTGTGCCGCCCGATAACCGCCGGCCCCTGCACCACCGCGTGCGCATCCAGCATGCACCCTTCGCCCAGCTCCACATGCTCGCCCACAATCGCATACGCGCCAATTTTCACGCGCGCCCCAATCTTCGCCCCGCTCGCCACCACCGCCTGAGGATGAATCTCGTGACTGCTCATTTCGCGGGTTCTTGCGGCTTCACTTCAGGCTCGCGGTCCACCATCTTGCACATCAACATCGCTTCCGCAGCCACTTCCCCATTCACCGAGCCTTTCCTTCCAGCTTGCAGAAATCCCCCCGCCAAGAAATCACCTTGACCTCCACCTTCAACTGATCCCCAGGGCACTACCGGACGCCGAAACCTCGCATCGTCAATCGCCACAAAATACAAAAGCTTCTTCTCGCGGTCAGGAATCTCCAGCAGCAGCAGCAACCCACCCGTCTGCGCCATGGCCTCGATGATCAGTACTCCCGGCATGATCGGCTTCAGCAATGGAAAAAAAAAAAAAAAAAAACAACAACAACAACAACAACAACAACAACAACAACAACAACAACAACAACAACAACAACAACAACAACAACAACAACAACAAGGGGGGGGGGGGGGGGGGGG
>CAWFWY010000006.1:0-50405 GCA_963819625.1 uncultured Acidobacteriota bacterium | reverse complement strand
GGCGCGATGCCCCCCATCGAATCCATGCCTTTGGCCCGGGATGCCGCTCTTCGCGCCATCACCCTCGACCCGTCGCTGGCTGCCGGGCATTCCACACTCGGTTTTGTATCCGCTCATTACGATTTTGACTGGGTCGCCGCCGAACGAGAATACCTCGCGCTTTAGAATGATAGCGAGTTATCGCGCATTTGTTCTATTCCAACAGCGATTTGTCTCCACTGGGCCGTCACGCGGAAGCCATCGCGGAGATGCAAAAAGCGGTGGCCATTGATCCCTTTTCCGCCCCGGTGCAATCGTTCCTCAGCCACGCCTCATCTGGGCTCGCCAATATGACAAAGCGCTTGCCCAATTTCGCGAATGCGCAGAAATGTTTCCGGGTTTCGCCATCGATCACGAACGCCTGGCGCAGCTTCTCTCGCTTTTTGGGGAAATTTGAGGAAGCCATAGGCGAAGATACAAAGACGCGGGTGCTCGCCGGGGAAGAATCTAGACTCCGCGCTGCGGGAAGAAGCTGCTTTACTCCGCGCCTGGAAAGCCGAAGGCTCCCGAGGATACTGGAAACAACTGCTGGATTTCACGAAACTTCCGGTCAAACCACCGGAAGCGTACAACTCGGATTTTGGAAAAGCGATTCTGTATGCGCAGCTTGGAGAGAAAAAAAAGGCCTTGGATTCACTCGAAAAAGCTTACGGGCAACGGTCTCTGGCGATGACAGAAATCGCTATCGAACCAGCTTTCGATCCCATCCGTAGCGACCCACGTTCCGAAAACGCTGCTGCAGCGTGTGGGCCTTGAACAGCAGCGGTGGAACAGTATCAGTGCACCTGCGGAAACAATGGCTCTTCACGTTCTAGACAGTAGGACAGGCGGAAATTAATCCGAGCTATGGAGACAGGTGCCAATCGACGGTTCGCGAATGGCCCGCGCGAGGAACGGCGAGCGTGGAGAGGGCAAGTTCAAAGCCATCTTCATGCTGGTGATTCTTGTTTTGCTGATTTATTGCGCCGTGAAGTTGCTGCCGCCCTACATCGCAGAGTATTAAGGCTGAACCAGTTCAGGAACAGGCGCGATTTGCGGATCGTGAACCACAGTACGGAAGAGCAGATTCGGAATAACGTTTTCAAGACCATACAGGACCTGGAAATTCCGGCCAGGAAGCAAGACATAAAAATCGTATCGAACGACCAGGTGGTTAAAATCACGGTAGATTATATCGTTCAGTCAGAGTATCGACTTATCGCCGCCGACCTGGCAGCTCCAGCCTCGAGTGAAAACAAGTCGCTCACGTAAGCGGGATTGTCGTTTTCTTTATCCAGCCAAACCGAAGAACGAGCCGGGGCGCAATCAGAAATAATATGATGCCTGCCGGGCAACAGTTCTGCGTCCAAGTCCGTCTTTGTAACTAGAGGAGCATGCGAGACAATGGAGCTTTCAGGCTTGGAGCCACCGCTTGCGTATCCGCTTTAAAAAAGAATTTTTCACCTCCATCACCGGGCTCACCATCCTCGGCGTGCTTTTTGCTTTCATCCTCACCACCGTCGGCATCTACACCTGGTACTACGTCAAGTACTCGAAGATGATTGAAGCCCGCCTCGTCCGGCCGGGTCTTGCAGAACACTACGCCAGCTTTTTTCCGCCCCGGAACACATCGCCACCGGCCAAGTGTGGTCCGTCGACGAACTGACAACCTATCTCACCAAAGTGGGCTACCGGCCGGAGAAAGACGACAACTCCATGGGCCAGTTCACGGTGCAGGGCAATACCGTCGACATTCGCCCCGTCCAAGTATTCCTATTTCGGCCGGTACCAACGCGCTGAGCGTGCAGTTCGCCGGCAAATCCATTCGTGCCATCCGTCCGCTCGCTGGCGGCTCCGATCTGAGCAGCGCCGAAATCGAGCCTGAACTGATCACCAATCTGTTTGACAGCGCCCGCGAAAAGCGCCGCCCGGTGTTGTATCAGGATCTGCCCCCGACACTCGTTCACGCCATCATGTCCGCGGAAGACAAGCGCTTCCTCGAGCATGGCGGCTTCGACATCGTGCGCATTATGGGCGCCGCGTGGGCCGATCTTCGCCACAGCAGCACTCATTACCAGGGCGCCAGCACCATCACCATGCAGGTAGCGCGCACCTTCTTCTTTTCCAACGAGCGCACCTGGCGCCGAAAAATTGCCGAAGCCATGGTCTCGCTGGAACTTGAGCAGCGCTTCTCCAAGCAACAGATTTTCGAGCTGTACGCCAACGAAGTTTATCTCGGCAATCGCGGGCAGTTTTGGAATCCGCGGATTTTCGGAAGCCAGCGTCGCGTACTTTGGCAAGGATATGCGCCAGCTTTCGCTCGCGGAATGCGCTTTTCTCGCCGGTATTATTCGCGCGCCAAACTATTATTCCGCCGCGGACCGCCATCCCGAGCGCGGCGCCCAGGCACGCGACCGCGTGCTGACCCAGATGCTCGAGAACAAATACATCACCGAAGCCGACATTCAGGACGCCAAGCGCGACCCCATCAAATTGGTGCGTACTTCGGTGGCTGGCAGTGAGGCGCCCTACTTCGTGGACATGGTGAAAGACCACCTGCTCGAAAGGTACTCCGAGACCGAACTGGTCAACCAGAATTTCCGCGTGTACACCACGCTGGATCCGGCGCTGCAGCGCGCCGCCGCCGCCGCGGTCGATGCGGGCATGAAGAACGTGGACAAGTTGCTCGTCAAGAAATACGACAAATGGCGAAAGGCGCAGGCCAAGAAGGGAACTACCGAAGCGATTCCGCAGGCGCAGGTTGCTCTCGTCGCTCTCGACCCGCGCACCGGAGAAATCAAGGCAGTGATCGGCGGCCGCGATTACGGTCAGAGCCAGCTCAATCACGCCCTGGCGCACCGCCAACCCGGTTCGGTGTTCAAGCCATTTGTGTACGCCGCGGCCTTCGACAATGCCGTCGATAATGTTCAGCCTATCGTTACCCCCGCCACCACCGTGGACGACGAGCCCACCACCTTCAGCTTCGACGGCAAGGACTACACTCCCAATAATTACGGCGAAAAATTCATGGGCCACGTGACCGTGCGCGACGCGCTGACCAATTCGCTCAACGTGGCCACCGTCAAAGTCGCCGAACTGATCGGTTATGGCCGTGTCGTGCAGATTGCCCGCCAGATGGGCCTGGGCGCGAACATTCAGCCCACCCCGGCCGTGGCGCTCGGCGCTTACGAAATGACCCCGGTGGAAGTGGCTGCGGGATACACCACGTTCGCAACCATCGGCACGCGCGCCGAAGCGGAATTTCTGAAACGCGTAGTTTCGGCGGACGGCAAAACCCTCGAGGAAATCGAGCCGCAGACTCGCGCGGCGCTCGATCCTCGCGTGGCCTACCTGGTGACCAGCGTCATGAAGGACGTGCTGAATAAAGGAACGGGCGCGGCGTGCGCGCCAAGGGTTTTCCTCTGCCTGCAGCGGGGAAAACGGGAACGTCGCGCGATGGTTGGTTTGCGGGATTTACCTCCAACCTGGTGTGCGTGATCTGGGTCGGATTCGACGATAATCGCGACTTGGGCCTGACGGGCGGCGTCGCCGTCGCGCCCATCTGGGCGGACTTCATGATCCGGGCTACCGCACTGCCCGCGTATCACGACGTCAAGGATTTTCCCGATCCCGAAGGCGTCCAGGCCGTCATGATCGACCCCGAATCCACTGGAATTGGCGACCCCCAGCTGCCCTACGACCCGTTCAGAGGTCTACGTTGCGGGCTCCGCGCCAACGCAGTTATGCGAATTGCACGGCGGCGCACGCCGCTGGCGGATCCTGGCTTTCCCATATTTTTGGAGGCGGCCAGCCCAAGACGCCAAGTCGGCGCGGATGGCCAACCGATCGCTCCGGGAGTCCAGGCCGGGCGCGGCGCCGGCGCCCCCGGCTGATGCCAACGGGGCCAACGGGCAAAAGAAAAAGAACGCTTTACAGAAGATTTTTGGTATCTTTGGGGGCAAGAAGAAGGATCCCGACAAGGCTAAGCCTCCGCCGGAGAAGGGAGACTCCCCATGATGAAGCTTCATGTGGCAGTTCCAGCCAGCATTCTCCTTCTAGGCAGTTCCATCTTACCTCTGCAGGGCAATCTTTCGAACGCCATGATGTCTGGTCCCGACGCGCCTGACGCATCGGCGATGCAGACGCAGGAGGCAAAAGGCCGCGCAATCGCCGGCGGATTCCTCGGTAATCGTGGTGCGTCCGGAATTGACCACGGAGCAACTCGCCGATCTGTACATGGTGCGCAAGGATTATCGCGAAGCCGCGGAAACCTACAAGCGGCTGACGGATGAAAATCCGCGCAATCGCGGTGTATCTGAACAAACTCGGAATCGCGCTGCACCAGCAGACCGCGCTGGGCGCTGGCGCTGAAATATTACGAGCAGGCCACGAAAGTCGATCCGACGTACGCCGACGCGCAGAACAATATTGGCACGATCTGGTACCAGCGCAAGAAATATGGGAAAGCCATCAAGTC
Source organism: uncultured Acidobacteriota bacterium (assembly GCA_963819625.1). Classification (GTDB taxonomy): domain Bacteria; phylum Acidobacteriota; class Terriglobia; order Acidiferrales; family UBA7541; genus Acidiferrum. The sequence continues at coordinate 45,910 of CAWFWY010000006.1, read as the reverse complement.
CTACCAGAAGGCCATCGCGATCCGCAAAGACATGCCGGTGCTGTACAGCAACCTGGGCTACGCGTATTTTGGCGATAAGAAATATGATCAAGTCCATCGCTGTCCTTTCATCAGGCGCTGACCCTTGACCCGCAATTTTTTGAGCATAACGGCAGTCGGAATGGTTCCGTGCTGCAGGATCGCTCGGTTACCGACCGCGGCCGTTTTTATTACATGCTGGCAAAATCGTTCGCGCAAGCCGGCAACCTGGATCGCTGCATCATTTATTTGCGCAAAGCCAAGGATGAGGGCTACAGCGCGAACTGAAGTCGGCCTGAAAACCGATCCGGACTTCGCGATGATGTTGAAGAACCCGGCGGTCCAGGAAATTCTGGCGCCCAAGCCGGTGGAGAGCGCGCGACGCTAGAGATTCGCGCTGCTTGGCTCGACCGCGTTGCGAAAGCTAACGCCCGCGTAAACAAGTCGTCGTGGACAGCCGCCGGAGCGTCACGGCGCGCGAGTTAGATTGGTTCCCCTCTGATACACTGTTGGAACATGGTGCGGCGCGGTGGCATTCGAGAATTTTTGATTGTTGTAGCCAGCGGTGTATTTTTCCTCAGCCTACTTTCCCCACTACAATTTCTGCTGTACCTCAAAGCGCGCAGGCGCCTGCGGCAACGTCGGTGCCCGCCGCGAGTAATTCGCCGGCCACGGCATCTACCTCGTTTTTCCATTTGAAAATACGGGAGCGTCGTCGCGGCTGGACTGGCTGTCGGAAGGCCTGGAAGAGCTGACCATCCAGGGATTGTCGGGAGCGGGCGAGCAGGTGTATTCGCACGCCGGGCGGCTGGGTGAACTGGAACGCTACGGGATACCGGCGACGGCGAAGTTGAGCCGCGCCACCATGCTGCACGTGGCCGAGGATCTGGACGCCGACTTCGTGGTGTTTGGCAGCTTCAATTCCGACGGAAAAAATCTGGATATCGAGTGCCGCCTGCTGCGCGTGAATCCGCCGGCACTGCTGCCGGCGCTGCGCGAAAGCGGGCCGCTCGAAAACCTGATGGATCTGCACGAGAAGCTGACCTGGCGGATGTTGTCGGCCAACGATCATGCCTATCCGCTGAACCTGGCCGAATTCAGCAAGAAGCACAAGGCCATCCGGCTGGATGCGTTCGAGCATTACATCCGGGGATTGAGCAGCAACGATGAGGAGCCGCGATTGCGCGAACTGCGGGAAGCGGCGCGGCTCGAACCGGATTGGGCGGAAGCGGATTTTGCGCTGGGCGAAGCGTACTTTACGCGGCGGGATTGCGATTCGGCGATGACCTGGTACGTGCGGGTGCCGAAAACGAACGACCGCTACGCGGAAGCGCTCTTTTCCACCGGGGTATGCCAACTGCTGCTGAATAAACCGGACCGCGCGGAAGAAACGTTTGCGACGGTGCAAATTTTATTGCGGACCGCCAACGCTACGGGAGTGGATTTTCCGGAGGTGTTGAACAACCTGGGGATTGCGAGAGCGCGGCAGGACAAACTTCCGGCGGCCCAGGCGGATTTGCGGCGGGCGTCTTCGCTGGATCCGGATGAAGATGATTATCCGTTTAATCTTGGGTTGATCGCGATGAGGCAGGGCGACTTCAAAGGCGCGGCGGTGTTGTTCCGCGAGGCGTCGGAACGCGAGCCGGATATTCCCGAGGATCACGCGCTGCTGATCGCCGCGCTGGAAAAAGCGGGGAACAAGGAAGAGGCGGAACAGGAAAGAAATTCGGTGACCGAGGAATTCGGCCCGAACGGATTGGCGGCGGTGCGGGTAGGCGATTCGCTGGCGCATTTTGAACGGGTCGCGACGGAGCTTGATCCTGAGACACTGCGATTTGAAATGGAATCGGCGGAGGCCAGCGCGACGACCAGCGGCGCTGCGGATGCGCAGGTGACGCCGGCTGTGCACTTGCGGCGGGCGCGGCAGGAGCTTTCCGAAGGGCGGTTGGATGCCGCGGAGCGCGAATATCGCGCGGCGCTGGCGGCGGACAAAAGCAGTCCGGCGGCGCACCTGGGACTGGCGGAGATTGCGCGGCGGCAGGGTAGGTTGGATGATTCGGTGAAGGAGCTGCAAGCGGCGCTGGCGTCGCGGGAATCCGCGGCGGCGCACATCACGCTGGCGCGGGTATACCTGGAGCAGAAAAAAATCGCGCTGGCGCGAGCTGAAGCGGAGCGGGCCTTGAAGCTGGCTCCCAACTATGCGGAAGCCAAGCAATTGCTGGAACACCTGCCGGGCGGGAAAGCGGCAGCGGCCCCGCCGAAAGGGGATACGCCATGAAAATGGAGATGAAAAGTTTTGGATGGACTCGAAACCACGGATGGCTGGACGGGCTGGTAGCACTGGCGTTGGCGGCGTTGTTGGCGGCGGGAATTTTTGCGGGTGGTGCGGGAGCGAAGGCGGCGGAGAACGGGCAGCCGTCTGATGTGGTGCTGGAATTGAAAATCGATGGAGAAGTCGAGCCGATTCTTGCGACGTATGTGGAAGAAGGCTTGGCGGACGCGGCGCAGCGCCATGCCGCGCTGGTGCTGATCACCATGGACACCCCGGGCGGGCTCAGCGAATCGATGAAACATATTATTCAGCGCATTCTGGCGTCGCCGGTGCCGGTGGCGGTGTATGTGGAGCCGACCGGAGCGCGCGGAGCTTCAGCGGGATTTTATATTTTGCTGTCAGCGGACGTCGCGGCGATGGCTCCGGGGACGCACGCGGGCGCGGCATCGCCGGTGATCATGATCGGCGGATTTGCAACGCAGATCGACGAGACGTTTCGGAAAAAAATAAATAACGATGCAATGGCGTTTTTGCGAAGCTTCACGGAACAGCGGGGACGCAACCCGGCGCTGGCCGAGACGGCCATCACGGATGCCCGGGCGTTCACGGAAAAAGAGGCGCTCGACGGAAAGATGATCGATCTGGTGGCCAGCTCCCGCGAGGATTTGCTGCGGCAAATCAACGGAAGAAAAATCACGCGATTCGACGGGTCAAAAATGACCTTGGCGCTGGATCATCCTTCGGTGGCGGACTTCCAACTGTCGTCACGGCAGAAATTCCTGGCGCGCATCGTGGAGCCGGACGCATTTTTTATTTTGCTGCTGGTGGGGGTGCTGGGGCTGTACACGGAATTCACCCATCCGGGCGTGATTGCCCCGGGAGTGATTGGAGGTATCTGCATGGTGCTGGCGCTTTATGCCATGCATTTGCTGCCGGTAAATTTCGCGGGATTGTTTTTGATACTGCTGGCGCTGGCGTTTTTTATCCTGGAAGCGAAGTATACGAGCCATGGAGTGCTGGCGATTGGGGGAGTGCTGTCGATGTTGCTGGGGGCCATGTTTCTGGTTCGCTCGCCGCTGACGAACGGCGGGGTGAGTCTGGGAATTGCGGTGGCGGCGACGCTACCGTTCGCGGTGCTGGCGGTTTTCCTGATGCGGCTGGTGCTGCGCTCGCGGCGGTGGAAATCGGCCACGGGGCTGGAAGAACTGATCGGCTCGGAAGGAGTGGCGGTATCGGCATTGCGCGAAGGAGTGGAAGGGATGATCCGCATTCACGGCGAATTGTGGGGAGCGGTGTCGTCGCGGCCGGCGCCGGAAGGGGCGGCGGTGCGGGTGCTGCGCATTGAGGGACTGAAATTATATGTGGAGCCGGCTCAAGCGCCGATTGCGGGAAACAGCTAGAATCCTTCCACATTGAGCAGCTTGAGTACGTTGAAGATATTGAGGACATCGAGCACGTCGAGGAGGACGAAATGGAAATAGGTTTCTTGGGAATTTCGGTGATTATCGGAATTTTTCTGATCTGGTTCTGGAATTCGCTGTACATCATCAAGGAATGGGAGCGCGGCGTGGTGCTGCGGCTGGGACGTATGATGCCAACGGCAAAGAGCGCGGGATTGAACCTGGTTTTCTGGCCGATCGAAACGCTGTATCGCATTCCGCTGCGCATCGAGACGCTGGACGTGCCGCCGCAGGACATCATCACGCGCGACAACGTGTCGGTGAAGATCAACGCGGTCTGCTATTTTCGCGTGGTGGACGCCAACATGGCGCTGTCGCAGGTGCAGAATTATCAGTACGCCACCTCGCAACTGGCGCAGACCACGCTGCGCAGCGTGGTCGGACAGTTCGAACTGGACGAAATTCTTTCGCAGCGCGACAAAGTGAACGCCAAGCTGCAGATCATTCTGGATCAGGACACCGAGCCGTGGGGCATCAAGGTGTCCAAGGTGGAAGTGAAGCAGGTGGATATTCCCGAGCAGATGCAGCGAGCCATCGCGCGGCAGGCGGAAGCGGAACGCGAGCGCCGCGCCAAGATCATTCACGCCGAAGGGGAGTTCGAAGCGTCGCAAAAACTGGCCGATGCCGCCAAAGTGCTGGAGACGCAGCCCACGGCGATTCAACTGCGCTACCTGCAGACGTTAACGGAGATAGGTGTCGAGAAGAACACAACGATTGTGTTTCCGCTGCCCATCGATATCATTAACCAGTGGACTAGAGCGTTGTCGGGGATACCAAAATAGGGATGGCATCGGCAAGAAAAAGAGGCGCAGGAGAACGCGTGCTGGAAGGCCGGCACGTCATCGGCTTATTTTTGCTGATGCTGCTGTTTTCGGCGGTGTTTTTTTCGCTGGGCTACGTGATGGCGCGCAATCAGTATGCCGGGCAAGTGCGCGCGGACGGCGGGAAAGACGGATTTTTGGATGCGCCGGTGATCAGCAAGCCGGACGTTGCGGCGAAGCGCTCTACGGGCAAGGCGGGCGCGGCGAATTCGACAAATTCACTTGGCGCGAAAAATTCGTCGGGCTCCACAAGCGCGCCGGCTGCGGCGCCGGTGGCGGTCTCCGATTGGGAGCAGTTTTCCGCCCCGGAGAAAGCGAAGCAGAGTGAAGGTCATTTGAAAGCGACCGCGCCGACTTCTTCGGCGCTGAAAGTTCCAAGCGCGAGCAACGCCGGCAATACGAATTCCAGGCCGGCGCCGACAGTTTCCGATTCGCCGCGAGCGGCACAATCGTCGGGCAGCTACACGCTGCAGGTGATCGCGGTGCGAAGGCAAGCGGATGCGATAGATCTTGCCAGGCGATTGCGAAAGAAAAAATTTCCGGCATTTGTGTTGTCACCACACGGGAACAAGCTTTACCGGGTGCAAGTGGGGCCTTACGCGGATCAAAAATCCGCGGAAGCTGCGAAAAAGGGGCTTGAGAACGCGGGCTTCAGGGCCATTGTGAAACACGGATGACGAGAGCGGGGTGGTTGGCGTATCTCCGTCCGCATCCGGGTGAGCGTACTCCCACCAGTTTGCGCCTGGTTATCGCCGCCGTTTCCGGAGCGGCGCTGTCACTTTCCTACGTAGGCTACTACCTCAGCATTTATTCCTGGATATGCGTTGGCGTTCTGTTGGTTTCGATATTTGGAGCCCGGGCCAGAGTTGCGTTCGGTTGCGGATTTCTTCACGGGCTGTTTTTTTGCCTGACATCATTGTCGTGGATCGCCACGGTGCTGGCTGTTCATGGCGGCGTGTCGCGATTGAGCGGGTGGGGGTTGCTGCTGCTGATTGCCGGGGCGTGGGGCATTCTGACCGGAACGTTTGCGTGGATTGTGCAGCGGCTGGCGGCAGTGAAGGGCATCAAGATGGCGTGTATTGGGGCGCCGTTCGCGTGGGTGGCGCTGGAATTTATTCGCGCGCATCTGCCGGAAATTGGATTCCCGTGGAATTTGCTGGGTTATCCGGCGGCGGCGAATCTGGGTTTTGTGCAATTGACGACGGTGACGGGAATTTACGGGCTGTCATTCGTGGTGGCGGCATTTAATGCGCTGCTGGCGTGGAGTGATGCGGGGCCTGCGGCGAGACCGCTGCGAAAACTAGGCGGGCTGGCGGCCGCCGCCGCGTGCATTATCGTAGCGATGCTCGTTGGTCCACGACTGGTGCCGCGGCCGCAAGCGAATCACAGCGCACGAGCGGTGCAATTGAATTTTCCGGAAGAGCCGGCCTACGGCTCGAACTGGTTCGCGACACACGCGAGCCAGCTGCAGGAAGCGATGCGGCTGAGCCTAGCGCCCAGCGCGCACCAGCCGGATTTGCTGGTGTGGCCGGAAGCGCCCGCACCATTTTCTTATCAGGATCCGCAATTTGCAAAATTTGCCGGGAACCTCGCGAGCCAATTCGGGCACCCGTTTCTTGCGGGGGCGATCGAGTGGAAGACTGCGGCCGATGGCGCGGCGAGCGCGCACAGCGCGCTGGTGCCGTACAACAGCGCGCTGCTTTTCGGAGCGAACGGGCAGCGAATTTTTACCTACGACAAAATTCACCTGGTGCCTTTCGGAGAGTACGAACCGTTTCCGCTGATTCATGGCGTGGTGTCGAGCGTGTCGGGGGAAGTGGGCGGCTTTCGCAAAGGGCACTCCTACAGCGTCGGGCGGTTGCCGGGCGGGTCTTCGCTGGGAACTTCGCTGGGAGTTTTTATCTGTTACGAGGCGATTTTTCCGAACGAAGTGCGGCGCTTCGTGGCCGACGGCGCCAACGTGCTGGTGAATATTTCCAATGACGGGTGGTTTGGAAGGTCGGCGGCGGCGCAGCAACATCTGCTGATGGCGCGAGTGCGCGCGGTGGAAAATCGGCGGTGGCTGATACGGGTGACGAATAACGGGTACACCGCGTCGGTCGATCCGTATGGAAGAATCTTTGAGCCGCTGCCGGCGGATGTGCGCGCGGGCGCGGATTTGCCGTACGATTTTCGCACCGAGCGGACGATTTACACGCGGTTCGGCGACTGGTTCGCCTGGCTCTGCGTGATTGTTTCCGCTATTCTGTTGGCCTCAACTTATTGGAAGGGAAACGTGAGCGCCCGACAGTATTCCGATCCCGGTGGATTTTCTGGCGTCGCCGATCAGCGCGGTGCCTAATCCGGTTTCGTCGCGCTCCCGGCTATGATTATTGAAGATCTGCAGCACAAGTATGAAGGACTGAAGCAGCGCATCACGCTTGTGCGGAGTTATCTTTGACGCCCCGCAGCATCGCGAACGCATGAAAGCCCTCGAAGAACGTACCGCCGACCCCAATTTCTGGAGCAACCAGGAAGCCGCGCAGGCCGTGCTGCGCGATCGCAAACGTTCCGAAGATCAGGTGGGGGCGGACGAAAAGCTGGCTTCTACATCCGAAGACATCGAAACGTACATCAACCTGGCGCAGGAAGAAACGAACGCCGAGCAACGCAACGAACTGCTGAAGGACCTGGACCGCGAGTTGAACAACGCGGAGACGTACGTGGCGGAGCTGGAGACGCGGACGCTGCTCTCCGGCGAGAACGATCACCTGAACGCCATCATGACCATCAAGCCGGGCGCGGGCGGGACGGAGTCGCAGGACTGGGCCTCCATTTTGTTGAGAATGTATCTGCGGTGGGCAGAGCGCAAGAAGATGAGCGCGCTGGTGCTGGACGAGACGCCCGGGGAAGAAGCGGGAATCAAGTCGGCGACGATTCAGTTCAGCGGAGAAAATGCCTACGGGTTGCTGACCGGAGAGACCGGAGTGCACCGGCTAGTGCGTATTTCGCCATTCGATCAGGCGGCGCGGCGGCATACTTCGTTTGCGTCGGTGTTTGTGATTCCGGAAATCGACGACAAGATTGAAATCGATGTGAAGCCGGAAGAGATTCGCGTGGATACTTTTCGCGCGGGCGGTGCCGGCGGACAGAATGTGAACAAGGTGGAGACCGCGGTGCGGATTACGCACCTGGCTTCCAACATTGTGGTGCAGTGCCAGGCGGAGCGCAGCCAGCACAAGAACCGCGAGATCGCCATGAAGATGCTGCGCTCACGGCTGTATGACCTGGAAATTCAGAAGCGGCAAGCGGCTACGGACAAATTGGATGAGTCGAAGCTGGATATTTCGTTTGGGAGCCAGATCCGGTCGTATGTGATGCAGCCGTACCGGTTGATTAAGGATCACCGGACGAAATTTGAAGTGGGGGATGTGGACCGGGTGTTGGACGGGGACCTGGACCCGTTTATACGGTCGTATTTGATGGCGAAGAAGACCAAGGGGAAGTTGAGCGTGCAGTTGGATGAGGGGGATGCGGCATAAAGGTCGAAGTTGCCGCTTCAGGACCCCGAGATTTTCGCGCTAAGCCTCAGGGGGCGTCTGTGATACTCAAAACATTGCCGTCCGGGTCTTTAAGCCACGCCACCCGAGCCTTTGAACCGGGCACGGTGAGAATGCCCAGTTCGTCTTGTTTGAAATTCTTGTAGATATTGAAGGCCACGCCCTTTTCCACCAGCGCTTTCACCACGGCCGCCACATCAGGAACAGAAAGGCCAAGTATGGTGTGTTCGTGCGGATGGAAATCAGCTACGGTAGCAACCCGCAATGCTAGCCCGGCAACATCAAAAACCGCGGCTAAATTATCCTCCGATACCATCCTGAGCCCGAGCACATCGCGGTAAAACGGCACAGCCCGTGCCCGGTCCCTGGTGCAAATAATCAGCACGGGTTTTGCACTCTCCAGAACGCCCATCTCTCTCCTTTTCCTTCGCGTCGAACTCGTGGCGCGGGATACCAGTCGCGGCTTAATTGCTGTAGGTTACCGTTTGAACTCGTTTTAACGCATTTGGATTCAACAATTTGATTCTTGGCTTTTCGAATGGTACCGTTCAAGGGTACCTACTATAATGAAAAAGCGCTTTGTTAGCGCCTTCTGACCGCCGTCCCACGGCAATATCACCAAGGAGCCCGTTTTGAGCGAAGCCTTACGCAATTTCCTGTTTACCTCGGAGTCCGTCACGGAAGGTCACCCGGACAAGATTGCGGACCAGATTTCCGACGCGGTGCTGGATGAAGTGATGAGGCAGGACCCCATGGGCCGCGTGGCGTGCGAGACGCTGGTGACCACCGGTCTGGCTGTGGTGGCGGGTGAAATTACCACCACCGCGCACGTGAATTACGACGACTTGGTGCGCGAAACGATTCGCGGAGTGGGTTACGACCGCGCGAAGTATGGCTACGACTGCGAAACCTGCGCGGTGATGTGCACCGTGAAGCGGCAGTCACCGGACATCGCCATGGGCGTGGATACCGGCGGCGCGGGCGACCAGGGCTTGATGTTCGGCTTTGCCTGCGACGAAACGGAAGAGCTGATGCCGATGCCGATCCAGCTTGCGCACCGCTTGACGCAACGCCTCGCGAAGTTCGCAAAATCCAAAAAAGTAAATTTCCTTCGGCCCGACGGAAAATCCCAGGTGACCGATCGAATATCGCGATGGGCGGCCGGCGCGTATCGAGACGGTGGTGATTTCCACGCAGCACGACGAAAAGATTTCGAACGAGGATCTGCGCGACGCGATCATGGCGCAGGTGATCAAGCCGATCCTTCCCGCGCCATGCTGGATGGCAAGACGAAGTACCACATCAATCCGACTGGACGATTTGTGATTGGCGGGCCGATGGGCGATGCGGGCGTGACGGGCCGCAAAATTATCGTGGACACGTATGGCGGCTACAGCCGGCACGGCGGCGGGCGCATTTTCGGGCAAGGATCCCAGCAAAGTGGATCGCTCGGCGTGCTACATGGCGCGCTACATTGCGAAGAATATCGTGGCGGCGGGGCTGGCGACGCAAGGCGGAAGTGCAGCTGGCTTACGCGATCGGCGTGGCGGAGCCGGTTTCCGTGATGGTCGACACGTTCGGCACGGCGACGGTGTCGGAAGAAAAGATTACTTCGCTGATACGCGAATTTTTCTCGCTGACGCCGAAGGGAATCATCGAGGCGCTGGATCTGCGGCGGCCGATTTACAAGCCGACCGCGGCTTACGGGCACTTCGGGCGCACTGGGCCGGGCTTCACTTGGGAGCTGACTGATCGCGCCGACGCTTTGCGCAAGGCGGCGGGTTTGGGCGCGGCTGCGGCGGTGCCGGCGGAAGTTGCCGCGAGAAGTCTAGGTTTTCTAGCATTTTTGGCTATTGATTCGACAATTTATTTTCCCTGCGCGAGTTTTTTCGCTGAAAATTTAATTAAGGAGCATTCGCTTGGCTACCGCCGAACTGAAAAAAGGTGATGTGAAAGATATGGGGCTCGCCGACGCCGGCAAGCGCAAGATCGAATGGGCCGGGCAGCAGATGCCGGTGCTGGAATCGATTCGCAAGCGATTTTTGAAGGAACAGCCGCTGAAGGGGCTGCGCGTTTCGGCTTGCCTGCACGTAACCAGCGAAACCGCGAACCTGATGATCGCGTTGCGCGATGGCGGAGCGGACGCGGTGCTGTGCGCTTCGAATCCGCTTTCGACGCAGGATGAAGTGGCGGCTTCGCTGAATCGCGATTACAACATTCCGACGTATGCCATCAAGGGCGAGGACAACGATACGTATTACACGCACCTGCGCGCGGCGCTGGATCACAAGCCGCAATTCACGATGGACGATGGCGCGGACCTGGTGACCATGCTGCTGACCAAGCGCACCGACCTGGTGCCCGACGTGATCGCCGGAACGGAAGAGACGACTACTGGCGTGATTCGGCTGCGCGCCATGGCCAAGGATGGAACGCTGAAGTATCCGATCGTGGCGGTGAACGACGCCATGACCAAGCATTTTTTTGATAATCGATATGGGACGGGGCAGTCGACGATTGACGGAGTGATTCGCGCGACCAACGTGCTGATCGCGGGTTTGAAAGTGGTCATCGCGGGGTATGGGTGGTGCGGGCGCGGCGTGGCCATGCGCGCGAAGGGCCTGGGCGCGGACGTGATCGTGACGGAAATCGATCCGGTGAAGGGCATTGAGGCGGTGATGGATGGTTTCCGCGTGATGCCGATGGAACAAGCGGTGAAAGAAGGCGACATTTACATCACCGTGACCGGAAACAAGAGCGTGATTCGCGGCGAGCACTTTGAAAAAATGAAGGCGGGCGCGATTGTCTGCAACTCCGGACACTTCAACGTGGAAATTGATATTCCCGCGCTGGAGAAACTGTCGAGCGGGAAGCGCGAAGTGCGACCGCTGGTGGATGAATACACGCTGAAGGGCGGGCGCAAGGTTTACCTGCTGGGCGAAGGCCGGCTGGTGAATCTGGCGACGGCGGAGGGGCATCCGGCTTCGGTGATGGACATGAGCTTTGCGAACCAGGCGCTTTCGGCGGAATATCTGCGGGCGAATTACAAGACGTTGAAGCCGCAGGTTTATGTGGTGCCGGAAAACCTGGATAAGGAAATTGCGCGGTTGAAACTGGAATCGATGGGTCACAGCCTCGACAAGTTGACGGCCGAGCAGGAACATTACCTGGCGTCTTGGCAGGAAGGCACGTAGTAGCCGGATTTGTTTACAGGAAAGCTGCGTGCGTGCGATCTGTGTAACGTCGTTGATCCTGTTATTCGCGTTTTCGAATTCGCGCTTGGCGAAAGCTCCTGCAGCCGTTTCACAACCGAATAGCAGCGTTTGCGGTACGATGGCCAGCGTTTTTAGCGAAGGCTCGTGTATCCGCGTCTCTTTTTCCGGCGAAGTTTCCGCCAATCACACCTTCGAGCATGAATTTGGGGCGCTTCGCTTTCGGTTGAATCCGGGGGCGGCACTATTTGGCTGGAACGTTGAAGTAGTTCCCCGAGAAGAAACCAATTCGACGCCGTCGGAATATGTTTGGGTCGTTACGCCTCCTTATCATTTCGGAAATATCCGCTACCTGGACACCTCGTATGGAACAAAAGCGGAAGATGCTGTGAAGGTCTCGCCGAGAGATTTCAGTTTTGTGTTGGATCAAGAGCAATTCAATCGCGCAGCAGACTTGGTTAACCTGGCTATCTCGTCCCACCCCGTCGACGATCACAAATCCGATGCAGAGCACGAGAAGGAAGGCAGTGACGCCATCGCAGCTCTTGAATCGATGTCAATCGGTAAGGGGCGGCTGGAAATCATCGATTCGCGCGTCAACAGATCCGGCGGAGACCACGGCCTGGGCGCCATGGAATGGTTAAAGTTCAAGGTCGAGCTCCACCTTCCCTGCGATTTCGCGATAAGGGATTCTGCTGATATGGTGATTGACCGGGCCGGATGCGCCGGCAAAAAGAATTAGCTGAAGCCATGTACAACTGGACAAATTTGGCGTTGGAGACCGCGAAACTGCGCGGGGCTGCTTACGCGGATGTGCGGGTGATGCACCAGCGGCAGCGGGATTTGACTACCAAGAATGGAAAAGTGGGCACGCTGGCGCAATCGGAATCGATTGGGCTGGGGATTCGCGTTTTGGCTAACGGGGCGTGGGGATTTGCTTCGACGGACCGGTTGACGCGCGAAGGAGTGCAAGGCTGCGCGGCGCAGGCGGTGGCGATTGCGAAGGCGTCGGCGAGCGCCAAGCGGCACGACGTGGTGATGGTGGACGAGCAGGCGTTTATTGACAGCTGGCAGAGTCCCTTTCGCAAAGATCCGTTTGAAATTCCGCTGGAGACGCAACTGGCGCTTTTGCTGGCCGCGGATGCGGAAATGCGGCGCATAAAAGGCGTGACGCTGACGGAAACGGATATGCAGTTTCGCAAGACGGACAGCTGGTTCGCGTCGAGTATCGGGTCGCGGATTCACCAGAGAAAAGTGACGTCGGGATGCGGGATTGTGGCGACTTCTTTTAAGGGCGAGGAAATTCAGAAGCGGTCTTATCCGAATAGTTTTGGCGGGCAGCATGCTTTGCAGGGCTATGAGCTGATCGAGTCGCTGGACCTGGTGAAGAACGCGGCGGTGATTGCGGAAGAATGCGTGGCGTTGCATAGCGCAGCACAGTGTCCGGAGAAAAAGGGGACGCTGATTCTAGGCGGGAGCCAGTTGGGATTGCAGATACATGAATCGGTGGGGCATCCCATCGAGCTGGACCGCGTGCTGGGCGAAGAGGCGAATTTCGCGGGGACGAGTTTTCTGACACTGGACCAAGTCGACAAATTGAAATACGCATCGGACATTGTGAATGTGGTGGCCGACGCGCGGATCGAACATGGGCAAGGACTGGGGACGTTTGCGTACGACGACGAAGGCGTGCCGGCGCAGTGCACGAATATTATTCAGGAAGGGCAGTTTCGCGGGTATTTATCGAATCGCGAAACGGCGCGGCTGATTGGGCTGAAGCGCTCTTCGGGCACGATGCGCACGGAGGGCTGGAACCGGCTGCCGATTATCCGAATGACCAATGTGAGCCTGCTGCCGGGAAATTGGGATTATGACGACCTGATCGGCGGCACGGACGATGGGATTTTGATGGAGACGAACCGGTCCTGGTCGATTGATGACAGGAGATACCAGTTTCAGTTTTCGACGGAAATTGGATGGGAAATCAAGGGCGGAAAAAAAGTGCGCATGCTGAAAAATCCCAGCTATAGCGGGATCACCACGGAATTCTGGAATTCGTGCGACGCGATCTGCAACGCCGAGCACTGGACGTTGTGGGGCACGCCGAATTGCGGCAAGGGCCAGCCGATGCAGACGATGGGGACCGGGCACGGGGCTTCACCGTCGCGCTTTCGAAATATACACATCGGTACGGCGTTTGCGGACCAATGAAATCTCCGGCAAAAAAACGGGTGGCGGCGGGGCGGAAGAGCGCGACAGTGCGCGTGGAACTGTGGCGCGAGCAGGAGCTGCGGCGAATTGTGAATACGGTTTTGCGGGTGGCGAAATCGATTGGCGTGGAAGAGACGGAAGTGCATGTAGATGAAGTGGCGGATGCGCTGACGCGCTTTGCGAATAATGCGATTCACCAGAATGTGGCGGAACAGGGGCTGACGGTTTCAGTTCGAACGGTGGTGGATGGGCGGACGGCGCGCGCGACGACCAATCGCGTGGATGAGGATTCGCTGCGCAGCGCGATTGAAGCGTCATTGTCGCTGGCGGCCAGCCAGCCGAAAAATCCGGCACTGCTGGCGATGCCGGGGCGGCAAAAATACCGGCGGGTGAATCGCTTCATTAGGCAGACGGCGGGAATTACTCCCGAGGATCGCGCGCGGGCAGTGCGGCGGGCTTGCGATTTGGCTATCAAAAACGGGCAGGTGGCGGCGGGAATTTACTCCACGGGACAGAGTCAGACGGCGGTGGGAAATTCGCGGGGGCTTTTTGCGGCGTATCGCGAGACGCATGCGGAATTTTCCATCACCATGCAGGAAAAACCGGCGGCGAGCTGGGCCAAGGCTAATTCCGCGGACGTGCGGAACTTTGACACCCAGAAACTGGCGGAGCGCGCCAGCGAAAAAGCGCATCTGGCGGCTGCGCCGAAGGAATTGCCGGTTGGTAGATACACCGTCATTCTCGAGCCGGCCGCGGTGCTCGACCTGGTGGGATTTCTTTTTTACGATTTTGCGGCTACGGCGCTGCAGGACAAGCGTTCGTGCCTGAACGAGCGCATGGGTAAGCAGCTCTTCGGCAAAAATATTTCGATTTACGATGATGCGTATCACCCGTTGCAGCTGGGCGCGCCTTTCGACGGGGAGGGAATGCCGCGGCAAAAGGTGCAGCTGGTGGATCGCGGCGTGCCGAAGAACCTGGTTTATTCGCGGAGTAGCGCCGAACTGGCGGGCAAAGGACGGAAAGCTTTCCCGTTGGCCGACCAAAATCCCCACACGCGAAACCGGCGTGTGGGGCACCCGGTGAGGCCTACCGGGCATGGGTTTGCGTTGCCGAACGAGTACGGGGAAGCGCCGATGAATCTGGTCTTTTCCGGGGGCGATAGCTCGCTGGAAAAGATGATTGCTTCCACGGAGCGCGGGTTGCTGGTTACGCGGTTGTGGTACATCCGGGAAGTCGACCCGTATGAAAAGATCATGACCGGCATGACCCGCGACGGATTATTCCTGGTGGAAAACGGGCGGGTGGTTTCGGCGGCGCGCAATTTCCGGTTCAATCAGTCTTTGCTGGAGATGCTGCGCAATGTCGAGCTGATGGGCCCGGCGGTTCGCGCTACCGGTGAAGAAGCGTTCGAAATGGTGGTGCCGGCGATGAAGGTGCGCGACTTCCACTTCTCGGAAGTAACCAAATTTTGACAATTCACCTTCGGTCCGGCTGGCCAATCCCACTGTCCTGAGGGCCGGGCGGGCCCCCTCAGAAAACGAATCCGGCGTATTCAAATTCTGAGTTTTACTTGGGTGGCTGGCGGAGCCTAAATGGAGTATGGCTTCCTGGCGCCGGGCCTCGCAAGAAGAAGAGAAGTCTGTCTTTCCGCAGGGGGTGCGCGACGGACAAGCTGTGCGTACGCCCCACGAGCGCCATCCCAACTGGGGCCATCCCGATCATGATGCGTGCGGAACGGGATTTGTAGCGCGCCTGGGCGGTCCCGCCGGATACGACATTGTTCAATATGCATTGACTGCGCTGGAGCGGCTGACACATCGCGGTGGTGTGGACGCGGACGGCGCGAGCGGCGACGGCGCGGGACTGCTGACCTCGCTGCCTGAAGAATTTTTCCGCGCACGCGCGAAAGAACAGGGCATTGGGCTGGCGGAAACGTTCGGGCTGGGTTTTGCTTTTTTTGCCGCGCACGCAGCGGCGGATGCGCGCTCGGCCATTGAAGCAGCCGCGGAGAGCGAGCGGCTGCGCATCGCAGGATGGCGACGCGTTCCCGTAGACGTGCGATCGCTGGGCCGGCGTGCTTCGGAGACGATGCCGGAAATCTGGCAATTTTTCGTCGAGGCTTTTCATACAGCGAAAACGCCGGCGCGATTCGAGCGGCGCCTGGCGATGCTGCGCAAACGCGCGGAAGTGGCGATGCCGGCGCGGTGTTATGTGTGCTCGCTGTCGTCGCGCACGGTGGTTTACAAAGGATTGCTGACGCCGAGCCAGTTCCCGCAGTTTTATGAGGATTTGCGCGATCCCTCGTTCGCGACGACCTTTGCTATTTTTCACCAGCGTTATTCGACAAACACGCAGCCGTCGTGGGATCTGGCGCAGCCTTTCCGGCACGTGGCGCACAACGGAGAAATCAACACCATCGTTTCCAACCGGCGGTGGTTGCGCGCGAAACAGCGCGAGCAGCGAGCGGCGCTGAAAGTGGGAGCGTGGTTCCGCGCGCTGGAGCCGAACGTCAGCGATTCAGCAAGTTTCGACAATGCGTTCGAGGTGAAATTGCTGGAAGGATTGTCGCCGGAACAGGCGATGCTGGCGCTGGTGCCGCCGGCGTTTGAGAAAGATCCGCTGCTTTCGCGGGATGTGCGCGCGGCGTTGACTTCACTTTCTCAGACGAACGAGCCGTGGGACGGTCCCGCTGCGCTGGTTTTTTCCGACGGACAATTCGTGGGCGCGAAACTGGATCGCAACGGACTGCGGCCGCTGCGCTACACGCTGACGCACGATGGCTTGCTGGTAGCCGGCTCGGAAACCGGGCTGATCGACTTTGAAGAATCGCGCATCGCCGAGCGGCAGCGGCTGGGGCCGGGCGAAATGATTCTCGCCGATCCGGAATCGGGATTGTTTTTGCGGTGGCGCGACATTTTGAAGCGCCTGGCTGCGAGTAAAACTCGCGGAGTCGCGGCGCCAAGGCCGCTGGGCGATACCGTGGCGGCGAGCGTTTCCGCGGCGGTGGAGCAGCCGAAACGGATTGCGGCTGCGGCGGGATGGACGGACGACCAGTTCAAAATACTTTTTTCGGCGCTGGTACACGGGAAGGAAGCGGACTGGAGCATGGGCGACGACGCTCCGCCCGCGTTTCTGTCAACCTTGCCGCGCACGCTGTGGGATTACTGCAAGCAGCGTTTTGCGCAAGTCACCAATCCGCCGATTGACCCGCTTCGCGAAGCACACGTGATGTCGCTGGAAGTGCACCTCAAGGGCGGGCTGACGTTGCCGACTCCTTTGATCGACGCGCGCCAGCTTGCGGAATTGAGCGAAGCATTTGGACCAGTTCGCAAAATAGATTTCACTTTTCCTGCCGCCATGGGAGTTCCGGGCGCACGCCGCGCAATTGCTCAGCTATCTACTACCCCTCTGAGCAGCGATGGGCGTCCGGGGCTCCTCCTCCTTTCCGATCGGGCGATTGGGAAAGAGCGAGCCTGTTTGCCGGCGTTGCTGGCCGCGGCGGCGGTGTGGAAAGCGATGGTGCGCGAAGGATTGTGGGATGTGCCGCTAGTGGTGGAGTCGGCGCAGGTGTTTGATACGCACCACGTGGCGCTGCTGGTGGCAAATGGAGCGAGCGCGGTGTTGCCGTATTTGGCGGATCAATTCGCGGACGCACTGGAAGAAGGCGGAGCGGCGCGGGTACGCACGGCGGTTCACTCGGGATTGCGGAAAGTTCTGGCGCGCATGGGAGTTTCGACGATAGCCAGCTATCGCAACAGCCAGCTGTTTGAAATCGTCGGGCTGTCGGAAGATTTCTGCGGGGAATTTTTTGAAGATGCCGCCGATTTTCCGGGACAGAAAAGCCTGGATGAGTTACTGACCGATTATTTGCGGATGCATACGACGGCTTTTGCCGCGGCGGCGGAAGAAATGGGCGATTCGGGGCTGTATCGCTTCCGCAAGGGCGCGGAGCTGCATGCCAATTCGCCGGAAATTGTGCGGCGGATGCACGCGCATGTGCGAGCGCCGGACGCGAAGAAATATTCGGCGTTCGAGGAGCTGGCGGAGCGGCAGGGAAATGTGTTTCTGCGCGATTTGCTGGACACCGTGCCGGGAACGCCGGTTCCGGTTGAGGAAGTGGAAGCGCGGGAGTCAGTGTTGAAACGCTTCAGCACGCAGGCCATGTCGCTGGGGTCGCTTGGCCCCGAAGCGCATCGCACGCTGGCGCTGGCCATGAATATTCTTGGAGGCCGCAGCAATACTGGAGAGGGCGGAGAAGATCCGGCCACGTATCGATTCGAGCCGGCGGCCGCAAATAAAATCAAGCAGGTGGCTTCCGGGCGATTCGGGGTGACCGCGGATTACCTGGTGCACGCGGAAGAATTGGAAATCAAGATGGCGCAGGGCTCGAAGCCGGGCGAGGGCGGGCAACTGCCGGCGCGAAAGGTTACGGAATATATCGCGCGGATACGGCACGCCACTCCGGGCACGCCGCTGATTTCGCCGCCGCCGCATCACGACATTTACAGCATTGAGGACCTGGCGCAGCTGATTCACGATTTACGAGCAGTGAATCCATTTGCGCGCATCGGCGTGAAGCTGGTTTCCGGCGCGGGAGTGGGAATTATCGCGGCGGGCGTGGCCAAAGCGGGCGCGGACGTGATTACTATCAGCGGGCACAATGGCGGGACGGGATCTTCGCCGCTGACTTCCATTAAAAATACCGGATTGCCGTGGGAAATCGGATTGCGCGAAACACACGACACGCTGGTTCGCGCGGGCCTCCGTTCACGACTCTCTCTCCGCGTGGACGGCGGCCTGAAATTCGCGCGCGATATTATTCTGGCGGCGATTCTGGGAGCGGACGAGTTTGGATTTGGCACGGCGTCGCTCTTGGCGATTGGCTGCGTGATGGCGCGCCAATGTCATTTGAATACCTGCCCGGTGGGGATTGCCACGCAAGACGAGACATTGCGCGCGCGCTTTGCGGGAAAACCGGAAATGGTGGTGGCGTATTTCCAGTACCTGGCTGAAGAAGTGCGCAATCGCATGGCAGAGTTGGGAGTGCGTTCACTGACGGAACTTTCGGGATGGTACGACCGGTTGGGGACGCGATCGGGAATGGATGCGCTGCTGATCGTGCCCATTTCTGAATCGCGGCGAGTGGCTCCACAGCAGGAGCCGGCGCTGCATGCCGCAGCGCGCGAAGCTTCGCTGCACTTTGGGCAAGACCTGGGATCGAAAGTGAAGACCCAGCCGATTCACAATTCCGACCGCAGCGTGGGCGCGGGGATGAGCGGCGAATGGATGCGGCGCATCAAGAACGGGCGTCCGGTGATTGGCGAAATCGAGCATGAGTATCACGGGTCGGCGGGGCAGAGTTTTGGCGCCTTTCTGGCCGAGGGCTTGACGCTGCGGCTGCGCGGGGAAGCGAACGATTATGTGGGCAAGGGATTGTCCGGCGGAACGATTACGATTTCGTCGGGCAGCGCGGCTTCAAGGCGAGGAGATGTGCTGGCGGGGAATACGGTTTTGTATGGCGCGACTTCAGGCCGGCTGTATGTAGCAGGGCGCGCGGGCGAGCGATTTGGCGTGCGCAACAGCGGGGCGCTAGCGGTGGTGGAAGGCGTCGGGCAGCATGGCTGCGAGTACATGACCGGAGGAGTAGCGGTGATTCTGGGGCCGCTGGGATTAAATTTTGGGTCGGGGATGACCGGTGGGTTGGCGTACGTGCTGAGCTCGGAAGCGGAGGATGTGCTGCATCGCGAGTTCGTGGCGTTGGCGGGAATTACCGAGTTTGAAGAAAATTCGCTGCGGCGAATTCTGGATGAGCATGTGCAGTTTACGGGCAGCCCGATTGCGGCGCGGTTGCTGTCGCGGCGCGGGGCGCTGCCGTTGGCGCGAGTGCAGCCAGTACATTTCCAGGGGACGATCGAGGCGACGTGGCGTCCCGTTTTGGAACGCTGCAAAGAGCCGGAGGTGCCGCTGAGCGTGACGCCCGGCGCGGAACCGCAACAGCCGGAAGCTGCCATGCATGTGTAAAAAGCGGCGCGTGCCGCGGCTCCGCGAGTTCATAAATAAGTTATAATCACCGCCGAGCACCCTCTATGGATTTCGATCAACTCGCCACATTCGTTTACGTAGCCAAGCTGAAAAGTTTTTCGCGCGCGGGTCAAAAAGTTTTTCGCTCGCAATCGGCGGTGAGCGCGCAGATACGCCAACTGGAGCAGGCCTATCGCGCGAAGTTGCTGGACCGTTCGGCCAAGTCGGTGGAGCTTACGCCCGCCGGCGAAGTGTTGTTTGAATATGCAGAGCGGTTGCTGCGTTTGCGCGACGAGTCCGTTCAGGGCGTGGCGGATCGCGGCAACGTGGTGCAGGGCACGGTCTTGTTCGGGGCCAACGAGGCGACCTGCCTGTATTTGCTTGCCGGATATTTTCGCGGAATTTCAGCGACGTTACCCGCTGGTACACATCAGCATTTATCGCAATTTCAGCCACAAAATTCTGCAGCGCATCGAAGACGGCACGATTGACGTGGGCATCGTGACTTTGCCGATCAAGGCGCTGAACACCAAGGTGCACCACATTTATCGCGACCGGTTGCGGTTCATGGTCAGCACGCGGAATCCGCTGGCGAGCAGAAACAAAATTACGCTGGAAGAAGTGGCGGCCCAGCCGCTGATTTTTCCGCGGACTGGATTTACGCGGCAGGTGCTGGACAAACTTTTCCGGCCGTACCGCTCGCGGCTGCACGTGACTATGGAGTTGCCGAGCATCGGGATGATCAAGCGGTTTGTGGCGGCGGACGCGGGAGTTTCGTTTATCAGCGAAAGCTTTGCGAGCGACCAGGTCAAGGCCGGGGAAGTGAAGTTGCTGAATGTGGAAGGCGTGGATTTGTGGAGGGAGCTGGGGCTGGTCTATCGGCGGGATCGCAGCCTGCCGCGCGCGGCGCAATCGCTGATTGCCATTATTCGTGAGCACCGGAAGTTGCCGGAGCCGTCGGCAGCGGCCGGGGCGTAATTTCGGCAGCGTTAGTCCGCTGACGTCATAAACAGCAGATTCCTCACCCGCCTGGAAATGCAGCGGGATTCGGAATGACGGGGTTGCATTGAGTGGTTGCCAAGATTATTTGCAAGCAGGTATTTCCCTCGATTGATATTCAAACTTAAATTTAATTGGAATTGAATTCCAGGCTGGCGATGGCGCGGGCGATCACGTTTTCCTGGATTTGGATCAGGTCGGTGTCCGAGTAGGTCATTCCCAAGACTGAAAACATGTCACCGCTGCGCGAGACTACCAGCAGCGTTCCGGACCAGTCGTGATCTTCGGCGAGGCCGCGGTATTTGATTTCGATGGCGGGGAATCCACCGGCGACAGTCTTGGTCATAGAGATGCGGCGGTAATTTCCGTACGTGTCGCGCAGGCGTTTTTCGACGTCCGCGGTGGTTGCTTCCAAAGATGATTTGGTTTTTTCCTGGCCGACGACCATGAGGGTGGATTCATTGGCCGTGCCCATGGCCACGATGGCGTTGGGCAGGGCTTTCGGCGCGTCCTCGATCAATTTCCAGCTGGGCGCCTTGTACATGCGGAAGCCGTGGGAGTAGTTGATGTACAAATTGCCCTGGACGGCTTCGCGGTTGGGCGGGGGCTCGATTTCTTTGGGCTTCGCGGGGATGGGAGTTACCACCGGAACGTTCGCCGCTGCGGGCGGTTTCGCGGCGCTGGCGGTCACCGGCGCTGGTGAGGCGGAAAACGGCGGCGCGGATTTCTTTTCTGGCATCGGCTTGGATGCGGTATTGGAGGCCCCAGGAGCCGGCGTCGCTGCCGCTGATGTAGCTGGAGCAGCTTTCGGTGCTTCCGTCTTGGCTACCTTTGCCGGTTTCGAAACGGCAGATGAAGCAGGCGGCGAAGCCGCGGATTTTACGGGCGTGGGCGTCGGCGTTGTCGGAGCTGGAGCTTCTTTGTGAGCCGCGCTTGCTGGCGCTACAGGTTTTGAGGCGGCCGGTTTCTCGGGCGCCGGGCTCTTGGCGGGTTGTGGCTCAGGCGGTGCCGCCGGCTGGCTTCCCGGAGTTGCAGGAATAATCGCGGCGATCTTGTCCTTTTCTACCAGCACAAATCCAAAGTCGGTCTTCACTTTGAACATGTTGTCTTCATAAGCGACGATCACGCCGTAGAGCTTCTTGCCATCTTTGAGCCGAATTTCGTCGGCGTGCGCGCGTGGAGCGGCGAGCGCGGCGATACCGACGGCGACGCAGCCAAGAATGAACCCACGGGCACGCATGTCTGTGAGTATGCCGCCGGGCCGCGCAAGGGGCAACCTCCGGCGCCAAAGGAGTTGTCCGCGACGGCACGTCGAGGGAATCCGAGAGGGGCCAGAAAGCCTGCCAGTTGAGTCCTGGAGGGCCTCAGAAAAAGTGCCCTATCGAAAAATGGCGGGTTCAATACAATGCCGTAGATAGCTCTAGTACCATCAGGACTAGCCTCATATCCTCGCTGTAGCCGGATTTTCGGCGAACTTGGGGGCACGATTATGAACTGGATTTTTCGCGCAGCATTGGCCGGCACGATGGCCGGAACCCTGGCGGGTGCACCGATGTATCCTGCTCAGAATCAGGCAGTTGGAATCGTTTTAGAGGCTGACGGGGCGATGGCGGGAGGGTCGAACCTTTCGGCCGGAAGCTCTCTTTACCTGGCGACGTGGTCAGCACCGACTCCGACGGTCATGCGCAACTGCGCGTGCGCCACTCGATGTTTCAGATGATTGGGGAAACGTACGCGGCTTTCTTCCCCGGACCTTCGGGGGCGGTGGCGGAGCTGCGGCACGGGACGCTGATCGTCGCGCTCAACAACGCAGCGGAGGGATTCGAAATATTTCGCGTCGGATGTGCGCATCGTTCCCAAAGATGCGCGGCCGATCCTTGCGCAGATCACCATGAACTCGTCGTGCGACCTGCAGATAAAGGTTCAACACGGAACACTGGAAGCCACCAGCGGCAAGGAAACGAAAACGCTCGAAGAGGCCCATGCCTACGATGTGATTCCGGAATACTCGGTGAACGAGTCAGCGCAACCCGGCGATTTCGCCCGATGAATCGGGGTATCACCGCGGGCACGAGCATAAGGTGTGCGCATTGGCGGCCAAGCTGGGGCCGAAGCCGTCAGCCGCGGGATTGTCGCACTTCAAAATTATTGCCGCGGCTGTGGGCGCGGGAATCTTGATTCCGGTATTGCTGCATACGGGTGGAGGCGGACAGCCGCCGGAAAGCCCGTTTACACCGTAGCTTTGGAATTATCGTCGAGCCGCGACGAGTAAAGCTCAGATCCGGTCTCACCACGTGATACCGCACGCCATTTAACCGCATCGTCATATCTTCAAACGGATTGTACTTGAGGATTTATGTCCTTGAGAGCTTGGAGTAAGCTATTTTCTGAAACCGGCGCGCGATAGTTTCTGAGAGACGGCCGGTTTCTCGAGATGCGAGGTAGACATGCAAGCGGCAGAGGAACGGAAAGCTTTCGATACGGTGGACCACGTCGCGGTTTCCGGTGAGCGATGTGAAGGGCACGGTGGATTGGTACCTGAAGAATTTCAACTGCAAAGTGGCGTATCAGGACGAGACCTGGGCGTTGCTGGAATTTGCGAATATACGCGTCGCCTTTGTGCTGCCGCAACAGCATCCGCCACATTTTGCGCTGCTGCGCGATCCGGCGCCTTTACGGCGAGCCGCAAACGCACCGCGACGGCACACGTTCCGTTTATCTCAGCGATCCGTCCGGAAATGCCGTAGAAGTGCTGGCCCTGAAGTAAATCCGCCCGCCGAAGTACTTCGCTTGGATCTAGTCCAGTTTTACGCCGGGTTTGATGGTTCCTTTGGCGCGCGCGACTTTGAACAGCTCGGGATAAAACTGCACGAAGGAATGCTCGACGGCGGCGTTCTGTTCGTGACATTTCCAGCAATCATTTCTGGCTGGCGTGGTGGCGGCTGGCGGTGGTTTCGTCGCCGTCGAAATTGAAATATGCCCATTTGTCCGGGAATCGGGCTTCGTCTTTCACTTCCACGTCCAGGCCCATGAAAGCGCTTTGAAAACTGCCGTCTTGTTGATGGAGCCTTTGGAGAGTGAGCCGTAGACCTCCAGCACAAACATGGTCTTGTCCGGCCACTTTCCGTTGGCCTGAAAATAGTCGTACGCCGCGTGGATTCACGAACACGTTGGTGAAGGCGGGCGCGCCGTTGCCGCCGGCGTTGGGGTTGTAGCTCATGCCGAATCCTGAAGAGAGATAGATCCAGCGGCGATAGTCGGCGGGCCGGGTAAGTTTGCCGTCGGCGGTGAATTGCGGCGGCGTCGGGCGGAGGTGGCTGGCCTGCGTTCTTTTGCAGCCACCGCGGACCGCTAGGCCGCCAGAATACGGCGGCAAGCGCATAGATCGTCGGAACGATTTCGACTAGGCATGCAGCGCTCCTTCAATAAGTTTGACGCAGGGCATTGGATCGTGCGCAGCGATGTCGCGTGACGCCATAGCAGTAGAAACGGTAATCGCGCGCGTAATGTTTCCGAAATTATTTGTGCTCGGAGACTTCCAGCAGATTGGCAGGGACTTCTCCGGTGGGGCGCATGCGGCGATTGGCCAGGGCGATTCCCGAGAGCACCAGCGCGCCGCCAAGAATCTGCCAGCGCGTCAGAGGTTCGGCGAGAATGAGATTCGCGAGCACCGCGGTCAGCGGCCCCTGCGATAGCAGGCTGATGGATGCGGCCGTGGCCGGGAGATGGCCGAGCGCGTAGGTGAGCGCCAGGTATCCGCCCAGCTGCGAAATCAGGCCGAGGCCGAAAAGTGCGGCCCACGAACGGCCCGGCGGTACTTTTAGCGAAATGCCGAGCGCGAGATTGATGATCAGGAGAAATACGGCGCTGGAAATCATGGCCAGCCGCAGGAATGCTAGAGTGCCGGTGGTCACGCGCACGCGCTCGGTGGCGATCATGTAGACAGCGAAGCAGGCCGACGCAGCCAGGGCCATGGCGTCGCCCCAGCCCAGCCTGAAATGCCGCGCCAGATCGCCCCACACGATGACCGCCGAGCCGGTGATGGCCAGAGATAAGCCCAGCCAGAAAGCGGTGCTGGGGCGTTGGCGGAAAACCAGCCAACTGAGCAGGCCGACGAAGACGGGCGTGTTGTTGCCGAGCAACGTGGCGTTGGCGGCGGAGGTCTGCAGAATTGAAGTATTGAAAAATGCGAGGTCGAGCGCGAAAAAAAGTCCGCCGACGGCGATGACCGCGAGGGTTTTTGGATTTACGCGCGGCGATCGCGGTCCGATGAACCAGGTGGGAACCAGCACCATGCGCGGGGATGAGCATGCGATAGAATGCGGACGCCGGGCCGGGCATGTCCGTCCAGCGCACGAAGATGGCGGACCACGCGATGCACAGGACTCCCGCGGCCAGCGCGAGATAGGGCCACGGCGGGGCGGAGTTTTGCGCGGCGCAGTCATGTTTGAAGTGGCGCAGTCTGTGAGGATGGTAAGAAAATTTTCAATTCACGGAGTATCGCACATGCGGAGACGCCGACAGGAGCCGAATTGGCCTGTTTGCGAATTCGCGGCGAGGGCGGCGATTCAGATCGGGATTGAGGATGAATCGATGAAGGATGAGAAGCGCAGCGACAGGGAATTGGGCATGAGCCGCAAAATCACCCGGCGCGATTTTCTGAATGGCGTGGCCACCGGCGTGCGCGATGCTGGGCGCGGCGGCGCTTTCGGGCGGACATTGGCGCCGAAACGTTGTTGGCCGCCGGCGCGCTGGAGGAATTTTCTCCCGGAAAAAGCGGCGGATTACTATCCGCCGGCGAAAATGGGCATGCGCGGGAATCACGACGGCTCCTTCACCTTCGCGCACCTGTTGCGCGACGGGGAAAAGTGGGATCGACCTGGGGAAAGCGGCGAGTACCGGCGAAAGTCTACGACCTGGTCGTTGTCGGCGGCGGAATCAGCGGGCTCGCCGCGGCGTATTTTTATCGTCAGACAGGCAGGGAAGAGCGCCCGCATTCTGATTCTTGATAATCACGACGACTTTGGCGGGCACGCCAAGCGCAACGAGTTTCAAGCCGGCGGGCGCATGGTGTTGAGTTACGGCGGAACGCAATCGATCGAGAGCCCGGGCAAATACAGCGATGTGGCGAAAGCGTTGATTCGAGGATATCGGCGTCCGGGTGGAGCGATTCGAGCAGGCTTACGATCAGAAACTTTATTCCGACATGGGCACCGCGGCATTTTTTGATAAGGAAACGTTTGGTGAGGACCGCTTGCTGACGGGCATGAACGCCACGCCGTGGGCGGAATTTCTGGCGAAGGCTCCGCTTACGGAGGAAGTGCGGCGCGACATCGCGCGCGTCTACAACGACAAAAAAGATTATCTGGCAGGGAAGTCGCTGGAAGAAAAGGCCGCGCTGCTCGAGAAAACCAGCTACGCGGAATATTTAACGAAATATTGCAAGCTGACTCCCAAGGCCTTGCCGTTTTTTCAGACATTTACGCATGACCTGTTTTGCGTGGGGATCGAAGCGGTTCCAGCGATGGCGTGTTTCCAGGCGGGCGACGACTATGAGTCGTTTACGTATGCGGGATTTGACGGGCTGGGCTTTCCTCCGGCTGGAAAAGAGGAACCGTATATCTATCATTTTCCGGACGGCAACGCGTCGATCGCCAGGCTGCTGGTGCGCTCGCTGATTCCCGCGGCGATGCCGGGCAGCTCCATGGAAGATGTGGTCACCGCGCGCGCCGTGTACAGCAAACTGGACGTAGCGGAATCGCCGAGTGCGAATCCGCTTGAACAGCACGGTGGTGCACGTGCAAAACGGAACCGGGCCCGGCGCCGCGGAGCAGCAACAGGTCCAGGTCGCCTACATGCGCGGCGGGAAATTGCATTCCGTGTCGGCAAAGAATTGTGTGCTGGCGTGCTACAACGTGATGATTCCGTACATTTGTCCGGAGTTGCCGGCGGAACAGCGCGAAGCGTTGTCGTACCTGGTGAAATCGCCGTTGGTGTACACCCACGTGGCGCTGCGCAACTGGAAGCCGTTCGCAAAATTGAACGCGCACCACATTGTGGCTCCCGGCGGCTACCACACCTACACGGCGCTCGATTTTCCGGTCAGCCTGGGAAGCTACAAATTTCCCGCTTCGCCGAACGAGCCTGCCGTCTTGTTCATGCTGCGCACTCCCTGCAAGCCCGGGCTGCAGTCATCGGGAACAAAGCCGCGCCGGACGCAGGGAATTAATGGACACGCCATTTTCGACATTCGAACGAAATATTCGCGACCAACTGAACAGAATGCTGGGGGCGGCGGGATTTGATGCCGCGCGCGACATCGAAGGCATCACTGTAAATCGCTGGGCGCACGGTTACGCCTTCACGCCTAACCCGCTGTTCGATCCGGACTGGAAAGAAGTGGAAAAGCCGTGGGTGATCGGGCGCCGGCGTGTGGGGCGAATCGCGATTGCCAACTCAGATGCGGGAGCCAGCGCCTACACCGATGTGGCGATTGACCAGGCCTGGCGGGCGATTGGAGACTTGCGGGCATAGATGGCGGCGCTTGTGGGGCAAGGTTCCATTCGGCGTTTGGTATGAAATTATGATATGGTCTGTGCTTAGGCTCCCGAAGTTGGATTGCCTGAACTTCCTGGAACGCGAGATTTCCGCCTTTCCCTCCACTGGTTCAGTCAATTTTTCAGCCAGGTTTTTTGCGTGCCGGAAACGGCTGTGCCGAATTCCCGCATTCCAGGCGCTTCGAAGGGTACCGGGAGAACGAAGATGAAGAGTCTATTTGTGGGGAACATGAGCTTTCAGACCACCGAAAGCGACCTGCGGGCAGCATTTGAGCCGTTCGGGCAAATCACGCGCGTGCACATGGCCATGGACCGCGAAACGGGACGCGCCCGCGGCTTTGCGTTTATCGAGATGCCGAATGATGAGGAAGCCGCGAAGGCCATGGCGGGACTCGACGGCAAGGAATTGGGCGGACGCAACCTGAAGGTGAACGAAGCGCGGCCCAAGGGCGAGGGCGGACCTCCCCGCGGCGGCAGCGGTGGGCAGAAAAATTATGGACCGAACGCCGGGCGTGGTCCGGGCGGCGGCAGTGGCGGCGGCCGCGGCAAAGGCGGCGGCGGTGGACGCGACCGCTTTTCCAATGAAGATTACCGTGAATCGGCCAGGCAGCCGCGCGAACCGCGCTGGTAAGTTGCGCGTGGCGTAAGTAGGTTCAGGCACAGGCCGGACATGAACGAAGCGCACTTTGCGGCGAGGAGAAGGAATGACGACGACTTTTCAGAAACGGCAAAAGGAAATGAAGCGTATGGAAAAGCGCAAAATGAAGGAAGAAAAGCGTGTCCAACGCAAAATGGATAAGACTACGCCGAAGGAAACGGGAACCGACCCCGCATTGGATCCCACGATTGACTGGAACCACTCCGACGATTACATGACCCCGGAATGATTCGCGCTTTTGGGTCGCTGTGAATGGGATTCTGCGACTCGCTATCCAACGATGGATTGAAATACCGACTTAGGCTTTAGACTTGGAGCCGTAGTGTTTCACGACTCCGTCGGCCACTACGCCTGCGTATCGGCCCGCCCGCAAGAATTGCATCACCCGAGCACCTTCTCGCGCCATTTTTGCCCAGCGTGAGGCCGCCTGTGGATTTTGTTCCAGCCCGCGGAATTGTAAACCATGCAATTCAAAATCAACTTGTGCCAAGCGATTTTTGGAAGTGCGGCGGACCGAAAAGGTCGCTTCGCCGACGCTTACAACCTTCTTTTGTTCTATGAGGGTCTGACGCCACACCGAGAGTAACGCATCGTCAAGCGCGGAATCGCTGAGGGCATCGGTAGTCGGCATAGCAGGACATCGACGGCGGAAAAGTTGGCTCCGGGGCGTGGACTCGAACCACGATAGCCAGATTCAAAGTCTGGAGTCCTACCGATTAGACGACCCCGGAGTAGCCGCAAGAAGTTTAGCAGAGGCACAGCGCATCGCGGAAATGTGCGGTGGAAACGGGATTCTGCTAAATTGGTTGGGCGCATAGCGACGCACATGTGGAGAGGTGTCCGAGCGGTTTAAGGAGCACGCTTGGAAAGCGTGTGTAGGAGAAATCCTACCGTGGGTTCGAATCCCACCCTCTCCGCCACTACCTTTATTTACTTGTACTTAGAAGCCTGTGGTGTCTATCATGGTGTCTGCTTTGGTCGAAGAGCCGCTCGTTTCTAGCGGCGGAAAGCGACACCACGATGTCCAAACGCGGGAACGGCTACGGCAGCGAGAATCGCGTCAACATCCTCAAAAAAGTAAAAGTCGGCAAGACCTGGAATCTCTATCCCGCCGTCGTAGAGCTTAACGGTAAACTCCGCGACAAGGTTCGCGTGCGCGGAAAAGTGGAACTTCATCCCGAGGGATACTACTACATCGAGTGGTGGCAGGACGGAAGAAAGCGTGAACAGATCAAAGACCGCGCGGAGGTCGTGGACCGCGCGCGTCGCAAAGCCCTTGAACTTGAAGCCAATCGCGCCGGGATCGAAACTGTTCAAGAAGACGGCACACGGCGAGGGGCTCACCGTTGCCGAAGCAGTCGCCTCCTATCTGAAGGACATGAAGCCGCCTCAGCGCGAGCCCAAAACCTACATGGCCTACAAGTATTGCCTGGAACTGTTCGCCAGCAACTGCGCGAAGCGTTTTGTCCTGGACGTGAAGCGCGAAGATCTTTTGGCGTTCATTCGCAAACTGTATGAACTCAAGTGCGGTCCGCGCACGGCGTACAACCGTGCGGTAATCGTTTCGCAGCTCCTAAAAACACAACGGCATCACAAAGCTGCTCCACAATCGCGACTGGCCGGAATACGTTGAACCGATCCGCCCAATCTACGAGGAGGAGGAAATTCAGGCGCTCCTCAAGGCGTGCGATGAAGGCGAGCGGGTTCTGTATCTTTGCTACCTGCTGACGGGTCTTCGGGACAAGGAAATCCGACACTTGACTTGGCGGGACATAGACTTCCGCACGCACGTAATACGCGTGACGAGAAAACCGCTGTATGGGTTCAAACCCAAGAACAAAGAGGAGCGAGAAGTGCCGGTGCCGGCATCATTGATCGCTGCGCTGAAGAAATACAAAGCCTCGCAGAAACCGAACGCCGATGGCCTCGTTTTCCCGAATGAATCTGGGCGGCCCGACAAGCGGCACGAGTTCAAGCTTAAGCGCATCGCCTTCCGCGCGAAACTGAATTGTGGGCAGTGTGTTTCGAAGCACGGGAACAAGTGTTCAGAAGGGCCATACTGCTCGAATTTC
Organism: uncultured Acidobacteriota bacterium; assembly: GCA_963819625.1. GTDB lineage: Bacteria > Acidobacteriota > Terriglobia > Acidiferrales > UBA7541 > Acidiferrum. The sequence continues at coordinate 16,070 of CAWFWY010000006.1, read as the reverse complement.
TTCCTGCACAAATTCCGGCACACGTTTGCTACGCGGAACCTGCAAGATCACGTCTGCGACATCAAGACACTGCAGAATTGGATGGGACACAAGGATCTGGCGTCGACGATGGTCTATCTGAAGGTCGGTCCGAAACAAAGACGTGATGGCCCGCGTGAATTCTAGCGAATTGGCAGCTCTCGCCGTTGAACTCTAGGTCGTGGGTTCGATCGCCATCGCCACTACCCAAACTCTTCATTTACCGGCTTATTATTTGTTCCGACGACCAACAAAGACCGCGGGACCTGTCCAAGCCGTTCTGCAACGAATTTCGGCATCGAAGAGGGAGCGTACTATACGAAACAGCATACAGTTCTCACATAGTGCGAACTTATGGTACTATTAGTATAGCTGATGGAACCACGAAAACATTCATTGCCAGCTCACCGCGCACGCCTCGGTGCAGTACTCCGAGCCGCTAAGGAAGTCGTGTCGGTCGATGTTACGTCGCGGACACTCGGGATCGAGAGGCGTGCCGCGGCCAAGCTCCTATCACGATGGAAACAGCAGGGCTGGCTCCGGCGGATAGGACATGGGTTTTATGTTCCTGTGCCGTTGGACCTGGCTGGCAGCGAACAGGTGATCGCAGATCCCTGGGTCCTCGTACCAACGCTCTTCAATCAATGCTACATCGGCGGCTGGACAGCCGCCCATCATTGGGAACTTACCGAGCAGCTTTTCAATGAAACCCTGGTCTTCACTACACGGCGTGTTACAGAAAAACGCGTGATCGCCCAGGGTGCGGTTTTCGTGTTGCACAACGTAAAACCGAAACGTCTCTTCGGATTGAAAACGCTGTGGCGCGGTTCTGTCAAAGTCTCTATATCGGACCCCGCGCGTACGCTGGTCGATATGATCGCCGCGCCCGAGGTGGGCGGTGGCATCGACCACGTAGCTGATAGCCTGAGCGCGTATCTCGGAACGAAGACCGCTGATCGCGATTTGTTGATCCGGTACGCAGAGGAATTTGATAACGGCGTCATCTTCAAGCGCCTCGGATATCTTGCGGACACGCGCTTGCACGACAACAAGCTCGCGGCCGAGTGCCGCTCACGGTTGACACAGGGTTATGCCCAGCTTGATCCCTCGCTTCCCCCGAAAAAACTCGTTACGGCCTGGCGTCTCTGGTTGCCGTCAGCCAGGAAACAGTCGGCCTCATGATCGACAGGCGCGAAATCCTCGAAGCCGCGTCGTCGTTTTCGCTGTTGCCTAGCATTGTCGAGAAGGACTACGTCCTCGGCTGGATGCTCGCGGGCATCAATGCGCATGAAGAACTTCGTGAAAGCTGGGTCTTCAAGGGCGGAACCTGTCTGAAGAAGTGCTACTTCGAGACTTATCGCTTCTCAGAGGATCTGGATTTTACCCTGCGCAATGAAGAACACCTCGACGAGGAATTCCTGCGGACGGCTGTTCGAGGAAGTCGTCGCCTGGGTGACGGAACAATCTGGTCTCAATATTCCCGCCGACCAGCTCGAATTCGATATCTACGACAACTCCCGCGGCACGCCCCAACTGCCAGGGCAAAATCGCGTACCGTGGACCGGTCTCGCCAACTTCGGGCGGCTGGCCCAAGATCAAGCTCGACCTCACCGCGGATGAAAGGCTCGTGCTTCCCTCCGTGCGCCGCGAGGTATTTCATCCTTACAGCGACCGTCCGGAGGGCGGAATCTGGGCCAATTGCTACGCCTACGAAGAAGCCTTCGGAGAAAAACTGCGCGCGCTCGGAGAACGCACGCGGCCCCGCGATCTTTACGACGTGGTGAACCTCTACCGGCACACGGACAGCCGGCCAACGGCCACGGTACTTCTGGACGTGCTCCGGCAGAAATGCGAATACAAGGCAATCCCGGTGCCTACGTTCCAGTCGCTCATTCCTAATCGCCAGGCGCTTGAGGGGATGTGGTCGGACATGCTGTCACACCAGCTCCCCGTGCTTCCGCCGCTCAGTGACTTCTGGGATGCGCTGCCCGAGATCTTTACCTGGATTACGAGCGGCGCTCCAGTTCCGCAGCGCGCGCTCATCCAGCACGGCGCCGGCGAAATCGCCATCCGCTCGCGCGTGCTGCCGATGGGGGTTCCGCTCCCCTCCCGTTCGACTCTGGAAATCATCCGCTTCGCCGCGGCGAATCATCTATGTGTCGATCTCAGGTATGACGGCAGCGTGCGCCGTATCGAGCCGTATTCGCTTCGGCAGACGGCCGAGGGGTATTTTGTGCTGCACGCAATCCGCAGCGATTCAGGAGAGCATCGTTCCTATCGTGTGGACCGAATGCAGGGGGCGACCGTAACTTCGCAAGTGTTCATGCCGCGTTACGCGGTTGAACTGACTTCCACGGGTCCGCTTACTGTCGCGCCTTCAACCGCGATGCCGCGCATGCCAAGCATGCGCGCGTGCAGTCGAGAACCAGACATCAAGGGCCAACCTACGTCTATCGATGCACGGTTTGCGGAAAGACATTCAACAAGAAAAGCATGAATGGCTCCCTCAATCCTCACAAGAACCGTCAGGGCTCTCCGTGTTACGGGCGGTATGGCGTGTACGTACGCACAAAGTATTAGGGCAAGAAATCTACTACTTGTTCGTCGGACACGCCGCATTGCGGCCAGGTGCCTTACAGTAGGACTTCGGTTACTATGCAAGATCTTCCAGACATTTCGTCGGGTGCCAGTTGACCAGGCCGTTATGGAGAGAGCTTTCGGCTTCTCTGCAGGGATCGGAAGGCGTGGATTGTGAATCTCGCCTAAAACCAGACTCAACCTGGTTCGCGCTTCCACAAGCGGATAGCGGCGGCTTTCCGGCTCGACGAGGCCGCAACGTGAAGATGTACAACAGCAGAGAACAGAAATGAATACCCGATGTAGGGTGTGGTGAACAGCATCACATGATAGGAAGCCTTCAGCCCCGCATACGTCCACGGGTCTCGCAGCGCAACCAACCGAAGGAAATATTCGTTCCATGTCGGCGGGACGAGCGCCCCTGTCATCGGCCAAGGCATCTTGAAATACAACACTGTGCCTGTCACCATCGCCAGCAACATGGCGAGGAAGTTTTTCGAATTGAGAATGCGTTGAATCATGCTGCCGTTGGCGCTGTCCTTGCTGCGTTCTTGGGAGTTGGGTTTGTGGGTTGGCATGGATCAGAGGTTGCAGCGGAACCTCCATAATTCTTTTCGAGCCACTCGTTGAACTCTTTGTCTCTACGGAATAGACGTTTCAACGATTCGCCAATGATGTACTCGTGTGTCGCGCCTCCGAGGAAAGCCGCATAACGCTGAAGCATGGTGTGCGCTTCCTCGTCGAGACGTGCTGAGACCACCTTCTTCTCTTGCTTGGGTTCGACCTTTGGAATTAGTGCCATGTTTTGTTCTCCTGTGGCTGATAGTGATTCAGACTTCCTGACTGCTTCTCCTACAACTCTGCCGGCGACGGAGCGAGGAGATCTGCTGGACAACTTGGGCGGTAGCGACCCCCGGCGCCGAAGGCGTTGGGCGGCTGAGAAGCCGCTCAAAGTGGGGTCGCTACCGCCCAAAAAACGGTTTTCTCCTCGCTCCGCTCCGAACGCTCCGTCGCTGGCATCTTGCTTTCTTCTCTTCAACTTCGATTTGCGGCAAGTGGAAAACTGGGCGCAAATCCAAACCAAAGTCGCTTCGAGAAGATACTTTCGCCTTCGAAGCATCCTTGTGCGGCATATTCAAAAATATTGGTGATCGCGGCAAGCTCTTGAACTGGCATGACTTCGGCCCTCATGATCCGGAAACCTGAATGGACGACTGGCCCGAATCCTGATCCACTTCTCGCGCAAGGTCCTATTCCGTCCAGCTTTCCGGGTCGCGTCCCAGGGGATTGCTAAATACTTTCAGCGATGCACCGCATTTCAGGGTTCGAATGTGGTCTTTCTCGGCTCGGTAGACTCGGTAGAATGGTCTGCATTTCGCGTTACGTCCTCATTCCCTACGACCCCTTGCCGCCATTCTCCGTATAGGTTCTCCACCATGCTGCCCGCATAATGCTGCTGCGCTCCTTTCAGCAGAACAACGTCAGCGCTCGCCACTCGCTCCTTTGCATCCCAGGCCTTTCGCAGCCGGAAGTAGTCCAAAATATTCGCCGGTTTGGATGGCTCACATCTACCGTAAAGCAGGCGATGGAACTCGGATTCCGCAGCCTGGAAGAGCCCGAGCACCTGGAGCGCTATAGATAGATTCGAACCTCGGGGACGCCTCGGCATTGAAGAACTGGGCGTTCCCGCTAGGCGGGAGCGCCGGAATTTTCAGGAGCGATGGCTGTGAGAATGCGGCTGGCAGTTTGTTGAACGTATTCGAGGCTATCGAGCAGCAACTTCGCGTCTCCGCCGTAGAGGCCGACGTAGTCTTGCGAGGCCGTTCCGGTCTCCAGCCTGATCGCGTTGCAGACCACGAATGCTACCGCTTCCGCTTCGGTTTCCCGAATACGCTTGGTAGTTTCGGCCCGGCGAGCGGTTTGGTGCAGGCAGCAGTGCGCGAGTTCATGGACGCATGTTGAGAACATTTCGGCGGGTGTTTGGTCGGGTAGCAGGGTGATTTTCCCGGCCATTGCGACGCCCTTAGCCGGCGCGATTTCCTCGGAGTATTCGAGGTCGATCCCCTGTCTCGGCGATATAATTCGTGAGCCGTTCAAAATAAGCGGCCGGATCGCCGGTGACTGTTCCGAGCTCGGCCAGCGGTTCGCCATCGGTTTGTTCTTCCGAGAAGATGTGCGCGATCTTAAACCCAGCGATGACGCGCTGGTCTTCTGTTTGGTTGGAATCCTCCTCCGACTTACGACGGACCAACGGCGCAATGATAGCGATTCCTTTTTCACCCTTGCGAACATAGCGCCCCAGCTTGCGCCACGTCTGGTAACCTGCCACGCGGCGAGCATCAGGGCGTTGGCTTGCGATTAAGAACAAATTGTTCAGTGAATATTTTGAGAAAAGAGACATCGTCTTGAGATAGGCGGTAAGCGCCTCGCTGTGGCCGGTTTCGAGCGCAGCAATAAGTTCTTCGAGCGCCTTGTTCGTGAGTTGTTTAACTTCATCTACTTTCATTTTTTGTCCTTTCGGTGAGTTGGGATTGGGTCCCTTCACCGAGATCTGAGGGACGCAAGCGCAACGCATTCACCGCCAGGACTTGGGACTCTTAATTGACCGGTCGGAACGGGTGGCGCGGGGCTTGCCACGGTGGTTGGCCCGTGGCGAGATCCCGGCGCGAGTGAAGGCCGCGTGGATGGTTTCGATAGCTTTAGGTTATGAGAGAGAGTTTAGGAAGTATTGGACAGCCTCGGTACCCAAACGTATTGTGCGATCCAGCATATGGAAGTCGATTGAACTGGAAGATTGGTTCGACGTGCGTTTTATGGAGGGTAGATGCGAATTGTCGAGATTCTGGAAACGCGAAGACAAGCAATGCGCGTGAGCGAGGTAGCGAATCTTTTCTGCGTGACTCCACAACACATTTACAAGATGGCTGCCAACGGGCATCTACCTTCGTTGCGCATTGCGGGCGCCATCCGGTTTGATCCCCAGGATCTGGTGAATTGGCTGAAGGCGAAAAACGGCGAAACTCTGCGGCCTAGACGGTCTTCACAGCGTCACTCGGTAGCAGCTTAGGTTTGGCTGACGGACTGGCTCGGGTAAGAGTGAATGAGTTCAGGAGGGCCTTGGTGTCGTATGGTCTCGTGCGGCGCAGCCAGGGGCGGTTCTAATTAGGAGTCGAACAGTATGAGAACGAGAGGATAAAGGCGGTGGATTCCGCCGTCATCGCCTTGGCACTCGTGACGCTTGGGTCAGGCGTCTACTTTGTTTTCCGCTTCGCCCACAAGGAAGTAGTTCGGCGACGGTCGAAGGCAGGGATTCCATCTGTACGGTAACGCGACTCATCGGGAGTTAGCGGGGCAATGAACTTCGTCACGTTTGACCCACAACACCCAGGCTTCGCTCGACTTACACATTTACTTCCCATCTTCTCTGAACTATTCTCAAGTCACCCCAGTGGAAACACCGAATGCCGCAAGCAAACCTTTCCACCGCCGTCTATTGAGCCTCTTTTTCTCCATCCTTCTCGCCTACCTCCTAGTCTTGATGCTCGTCCGCATATTCGAATCGCGTCTGATCTTCTTCCCAAACTATCCCAGTCGCCTCGATGGCGACTGGCATCCTCGCGGGCTGCGCGTTGAAGACGTTTGGCTCAAAGCCTCTGACGGCGTCAAACTCCACGCCTGGTGGATCCCCGACGAGAAGGCAAGATTTACTTTTCTCGCTTTTCACGGTAACGCCTCTAACATCGCCAACCGCGCACCGACCTATGAATTTCTCCACGGCGCACACGTAAATGTACTTGCCCTGGAATACCGCGGTTACGGCCGCAGTGAAGGAAAGCCGAGCGAAGCCGGAGTCTACCGTGATGCCGAAGCCGCCTACGAATACCTTGTGAACTCAAGGGGCATCGATCGCAAAACGATCATTTCTTTCGGCCAATCCCTCGGCACTGCTGTTGCGACTCATTTGGCAACTCACCGCCAAGTGGCTGGTGTGTTGCTTGAGGCCCCATTCCCTTCCGCCTCTCGAGTCGCCCGCAAGATATTTTGGTTTCTACCAGGACTCGGCCTACTTACACATGGGCAGTTCGATACGGGAGCCTGGCTAAAGGAAATCCACGCTCCCGTTTTAATCGTCCACTGCAGTCAGGATCCCGTTATTCCTTTTCAATTTGGTCAGGAAGTGTATGACGAAGCCCTTCCTCCCAAGAACTTTCTTCAAATCAACGGCTATTGCCACGAAGAATCCTCCATCATCGCCCCAACTCAATACGGCAAGGCTCTGCAGGGATTCCTGAATAGCCTCTAGGAGGTCAGGTTTTAACCACACAAGGAAGTGGCGCTGCCAAATGCCGACGGGAGCATACACACATGAATCAGAAGTTGTGCGATTGCCCAGAGCCTGATTAGCGCTAATCGTACAGGTGAAGCCGTTCCGATTCTCAATGTCCGGTAACGCGACTAACAGTTTGTTGAAAAATACCGGTCGGACTGCAACTTTAATTTAAAGAGACTCGTCTGAGAGAAGGAAGGCCAAGGAGACGAGCGAATGCGCGGCGACGATGACCAGCAAGAAGGAATGTTCAGCTACATTTCCCCAGAGAAGCGCGTGCCAGCAGATCATCCGCTGCGACCGCTGCGCAAGATGGTGGACGAGATTCTAAAAGAGATGTCGCCGAAGTTTCAGAAGCTGTACTCCAAAGTGGGGCGCCCCTCGATTGCGCCAGAGCGACTGTTGAGATCACTGCTGTTGCAGATCTTTTATTCGGTACGCAGCGAGCGAATGCTGATCGAACAGCTGCAGTACAACCTGTTGTTCCGATGGTTCGTAGGGATGGAGATGGACGAGACGGTGTGGAACCACGCGGTATACAGCAAGAATCGGGAGCGTTTGCTGAACGAAGAGATTGCGGAATCGTTTTTCCAGCAGGTGCTGGAACGTGCTAAGCCGTACATGTCGGATGAGCATTTCACGGTGGACGGAACGTTGATCGAGGCTTGGGCAAGTCATAAGAGTTTCCGGCCCAAGGACGGAACCGGAAAACCTCCCGACGTGGGAGGCGATGTGGACTTTCGCGGAGAGAAACGCAAGAACCAGACACATGAATCGACGACCGATCCGGATGCGCGATTATTCACCAAGTCCAGCGGAAGCCAGGCCAAGCTGAGCTACATGGGACATGTATTGATGGAAAACCGAAACGGACTATTGCTGCAGACCTTTCTGAGCGAGGCGAGTGGAAGAGCGGAGCGGGATGCTGCGCTGCTGATGGCGGAAGCGCTCCCAGCCGGAAAGCGCGTGACCTTGGGAGGCGACAAGAACTACGACACCCAGGAATTCGTTCGAGAACTGCGGGGGATGAACATCACCCCACATGTGGCGCAGAACACCACCAAGCGCCGGAGCGCGGTGGACGAGCGAACCACGCGACATACAGGGTATGAGGTGAGTCAGCGGAAGCGGAAACGAGTGGAGCAATCGTTCGGGTGGATGAAGATGATCGGGATGCTAAAGAAAGTGAAGTTGCGAGGGATCGAGAAGGTCGGGTGGCTGTTTACCTTCACTGGAGCTGCTTACAACCTGTGTCGATTGCGAAAGCTGATGGCCAGAACATGAAGCGGAACATTGCTTTCGGTCCCGCAGGGTAACTCCAGCAACCTAAAGCGCCACTCCAAGACACAGCAAGAACTCAGAATTCCAATACCGAAGGACTAAAAAACCAAATTATTCAACAAGCCGGGAGTTGGACAGGTAGACCAAATCGCAGCAACAATTTTCTTTTGCTGGTGTCAGTTCGCGCCCGGCGCCAAGATTTGTGTCGGAACCTTGTGAATGCTTTGAATGACGCGGTTGATTTCCGCCTGCGAAATGCTAGTCTCGCTTCCACCCACCTTTTGATAAAATATCAGTTCGATGCCGCCGTCGTTGCCAAACAACTGGTCCTCGATTTTGTATGGTCGGCTTTGCGGGTTTCCGTACTGAAATCCTTGAAGATCCTTAACTTTGAACGCGAAGATTCCCGACTCGGCCCTAGGCATGGAAACCGCTTTAATAATTAGCATCATCGATCCGGCTACGGCCTCCTGCCTGGATCCTAGGGGCCTAATACCTTTCGGGGTAACCTGAAGCATCTTGCTCATGAAACCGTAGTCCGATTGAAATGCGTCATCGCCGAAGGCCTGTCGTAGATTTTGGGGATTAAGTTTGGGTGTTTTTGTGACGAGATTCACGAACTCCTTGGGTGGGAACTTTGAGAACCAGAAAGCGTTTCCGGAATGAAAAGCGGTTAAACAAATCGGCCCTGCGATTTTGCTCTTCTGCTCATCAACATCGTCCCAAGGCAGCTCAACCTCGTATCCCATGTGTGTGATCTTTTTATGCTGTGTGTCGGAAACTGATGAGTCGGTGAGTGCGATGGGAGTCTGCGCGATCTCGGGGAGGCTTCGGTATTGATAGCGCGCCATCAACGCCAGCCCTGTTTGCAAGCCAAACAAGCACAAATAGATAACGCCGAAGACGAGCACACTTCCTACTGTGATGAGAATGCGCTTCTTCCGCCCAGTCATGAGCTCCGTCCACTTGCAGGGGTGTGAGAAGTATCCCCGGCAGAACTTGAGTGTAAAGCCGACGAGGTAGGAAAAGGACCTGGCACAAGGTGCAGGTGTCTCCAGGAAGGAACCAGAACCCCATCAGGGCTCGATGCCTGGTAAACGCGCTAACCGTCCATCTGGATTTGCATCAAAAAGCACTTCTCCGGTAAGCCGACGCAATATAAAAAGGGCGCCCCTTTGGAGTAAGGTTTGGGTGCTTGTCTCAAACCCTCCAGAAAGGAACACCCTTTTATGACTGACACTAAATATATCGGTTTGGATGTGCACAAGGAAAGTATTTCGATTGCAGTTAGGAATGCTGCGGGAAAGCTGGTGATGGAATGTGTGATCGAGACGAAAGCGAACGTCATTCTGGATTTTATCCACGGGCTGCGCGGTGAGTTGCAGGTCACCTTTGAAGAAGGAACTTGGGCCACCTGGTTGTACGATCTGCTGAAGCCGCACGTAAGGAAACTGGTGGTATGCGATCCGCGGAAGAATAGCAGGCAGGGGAACAAGAATGACCGGATCGATGCCCGCGAGCTGGCTGACCGGTTGTACATGAACAAGCTCAGCTCGGTGTATCACGGCGGAGCCGGGGTCCGCACCCTGAAGGAACTGGCGCGCAGCTATCTGACCATCAGCAAAGATCTCGGACGAGTGATGAGCCGAGTGAAGGCCGTCTATCGCAGTTGGGGTATTCCATGCGCCGGCAAGCAAGTCTATGCGCCGCGTCATCGTGCGGAGTGGCTGGCGAAGATCACCGAGGTGGGAGTGCTCCGCCGGGCAGAATTTTATTACCAACAACTCGATGCCCTGAGAGTCCTGCGCCAGGCAGTCAGACGCGATCTGTTGGCCGAGAGTCAAAAGCACAAGGCGAGCCAACTGCTCCGCCAAATCCCTTCGATCGGTCCGATTCGGGCGGCGTTGTTGATTGCGCTGATCCAGACACCGCATCGTTTTCGCACCAAGCGACCGTTCTGGAAGTACAGCGGTTTTGCCATCGAAATGCATAGCAGCGCCGACTACCGTTCGGTGAAGGGCGAGCTACAAAAATCCAGGAAGCAAATCTCGGTTCGCGGACTGAATCGAGACTGCAATCACGATCTGAAGAATCTGTTTAAAAGTGCAGCGACCATCGCTTCTGTTAAGCCCGGCCCATTCCGGGAGTTCTACGAGGCTTTGCTTGCCAAAGGTATGAGACCGGAGATGGCCCGCCTGACCTTAGCGAGGAAGATTGCCACGATCGTATTGATCGTATGGAAGAGAGGAGTGAGCTTCGACGCCCAATATCTGAAATCACAAACAGCTTGAGTGTCTCTGATCGAATCCGCTCCATCTCTGGGTATTTTCTCTGGCGGTGGCTGTCCGGTTCTCGAGACACTCTGGTTCGAGAGCGAGTCTCAGCTGATTAGTTAGGCCCGTGCGTGCTTCGGGCACCAAGTCTCACACCCGACTCTAGGCCCTCTCGGACAACCAGAAAAAGCTATGGGCCACGAGTCCCGGATAGAACCATGGTCGCCACATTTGACCGCGTTCTGCTTTGCTGGTTTCGGAACTGACAGGCTTCGTCGCGCAGAAGTGATGAAAACCGCTAGTAGAGAAAACCCCAATCGCTGGGGCAACACGTCCAGCAACCGAGCACCTGGCGCGGAAGTTCAGAACAGCTCCTGCTCAATCATGTGGGCTGGAAAGCAAGAAAAAGTCCGGCCGTGGCAGGGGTGTTTTTTCTTGACTTTCCTTTTTATAGAACTTATCAGGACTTGGCCCGCATCGTCCAGCGATAACTTCCGGTTTGCTGACTATCCAGGAACTGTCGTCTGTACTACTCAGTGAGGCGCGAAACGCCATTCTGCCTGCCTTGACATAACATTTGGGCAACTGTAGGTTCTGGACCCAGCCGCTTTGTGTATGCACTCTAGTTTGTCGGTGAACGAGCGCAAGTCAACGTCGCGCAGAGGCCGCAATATGAACACTTTATCATCGCGATTGCTAATTGCAGCAGTGTTGCTATCCTGCTCATCTTCCAACCTGGCCTTAGCGCAGGACCTGGAACGACCTGCTTATCTTGACACCAGTCTTTCCCCGGAGCAGCGCGCCGCTGAATTGGTAAAGCGCATGACGCTGGAAGAAAAGGCCGGCCAACTGGTCAATCAGGCGCGCACCATCCCACGGCTGAAAGTTCCGGCATACGACTGGTGGAGTGAGTCGCTGCACGGCGTGGCGGTGAACGGAACTACTGAATTTCCAGAGCCGATCGGTCTGGCGGCAACCTTCGATACAGAGGCGATCCACAAGATGGCGGAGGTCATCGGCACGGAGGGTCGCATTAAGCACATGCAGGCGCTCAAGGCCAACGGCGGATCGAGCAACATCCTTCAAGGCCTCGACTTCTGGGCTCCGAATATCAACATCTTCCGTGATCCGCGCTGGGGACGCGGGCAGGAGACTTACGGCGAAGATCCCTTTCTCACCGGCCGCATGGCGGTCGCCTTCGTCACCGGAATGCAGGGGGATAATCCAACGTACTATCGCGTCATCGCCACGCCTAAACATTACGCCGTACATTCGGGCCCCGAACCGACCCGCCATTTCGCCGACGTTGACGTAAGCAAGCACGACGAAATGGACACTTATCTGCCTGCATTCCGCGCGGCGGTCACGGAGGGCCATGCCGGTTCGGTGATGTGCTCTTACAACGCCATTAATGGCGAGCCCGGATGCGCGAATCGGTTCACTCTCATCGATCAACTCCGCAACAAGTGGGGATTCAAGGGCTATGTTGTCTCTGACTGTGGCGCAGTCCTCGATATCTTTTCGGGTCATCACTTCCGCCCCACGCAGGCGGAGTCTGCGGGCATCTCGCTCGAGCGCGGCATGGACAACGATTGCGCGGACTTCTTCTCCAAGGTGAACGATGACCATGACTACAAGCCCTACATGGATGCTGTGCAGCAGGGATACCTGCGTGAAGGCGCGATCGACCAGGCGCTGGTGCGCCTGTTTAGAGCGCGCATCAAGCTGGGCATGTTCGATCCGCCCGAGATGGTGCCCTACACGAACATCGACGAGAAACTCCTCGACAGCGCCGGGCATCGGGCGATGGCGCGGAGGGTAGCGGAAGAGTCGATGGTGCTGCTTAAGAATGACGGCACGCTCCCGCTTAACCCCCTGTCCAGGAACATTGTGATCGTCGGCCCTCTAGCCGATCAGACCAGGGTGCTGCTCGGCAACTACACCGGTATCCCTACGCATACGGTCAGTTTCATGGAGGGGCTACGGAAGGAATTGCCGAACGCGAAAATCACCTACGTGCCAGGCACGCGGTTTTTGCATCCGGATGCCAAGCCATTACCGGCAAATCTGCTGACCACACCCGACGGCAAACCGGGCCTGAAAGCTGAGTACGGCCAAGGCCTGAGCATTGGCATGACGCCGACGCCCATCACCGAGCGCGTCGAAGCCAACGTCGATCTGAATGAAACGACCCTTCCTGCGGAAGCGAAGGGCAAGGCCATGCTAGCCGTGCAGTGGTCGGGGTTCATCACCCCCACCGAAACCGGCGATTACCTGATAGGTACCCAGGCCGAAAGTTTCGCCATAGTCACTATCTCGGAACGCCCGGTCTCTCAACAGGACGGCGGTGGCATAAGTTTGGGACGCGTCCATCTGGAAAAGGGCCAGAAGGCGGCAATCCAAGTCATCTATGGCATGACGCCCGACAGCAGGCTCGGTATCCGTCTCTTATGGAGTAAAGTCGACTACAAACCCTCGCCGGCTGCGCTGGAAGCTGCACGGAAGGCGGATGTGGTAGTCGCCGTCGTCGGTATCAGCAATGAACTTGAGGGCGAGGAGATGCCTGTTAGCGAGCCCGGCTTTTTGGGAGGCGACCGCACAACTCTGGACCTGCCCGGACCGGAAGAGGAACTGGTGCAGTTAGTGGCGCAGGCAGGCAAGCCCCTGGTTGTCGTGCTCATGAACGGGAGCGCGCTCTCGGTTAACTGGGAAAAGGCCCACGCCAACGCTATTCTGGAAGCCTGGTACTCCGGTGAAGAGGGGGGTGTAGCGATTGCCGAAACGTTGACCGGCAAGAACAATCCCGCTGGACGCCTGCCGGTCACGTTCTACACGGGAGTAGATCAACTGCCGCTTTTCGAGAACTACTCGATGGCGGGCCGCACCTACCGCTACTTCAAAGGCACGCCGCTCTATCCGTTCGGGTATGGCCTCAGTTACACCAGCTTCGAGTATAAGGATCTGAAGCTGCCAACGAACCCTGTCCCTCCGGATGCAGCGATGTCAGCCTTAGTCACAGTACGCAACCGCGGCACGCGCGCTGGTGATGAAGTAGCTCAACTGTATCTCAGCTTCCCGGACGTGCCCGGAGCGCCGATTCGGGCTCTGCGCGCATTCCAGCGCGTGCATCTCGAACCCGGCGAATCGCGGAGCCTACAGTTCGATTTAAAAGCACGCGATCTCAGCATGGTGACCGATGCGGGGGATCCGATCGTTGCCGCAGGTCAATACAAAATCAGTATCGGGGGAGGTCAGCCCGATACCGGCGTGCCCGCCGTAGCCGGCACATTCCAGATCGACCGGACCGTATCCTTGCCGGAATGAAATTAACGTTGCTCGCTTGATGGGTTAATGCGCGGGATGACCTGGGCCAAGAGTTGCAGGGCGATACTTTCTAATAGGCGGCGCTGGAAAGTCCAGCCGTCACTCGAGGCGTTCAAAATTCGGGAAATCCCGGAACTGGCATTCGCTGCCATGTCCTTGTTTAATCGTTCACTTTTCACCGATTCACTTACAGGCGATTCCCTGACATACCTGCAACGATTCTGGGCGGATGACGGGCAACTCGGAAGTAATACTCAAGTCCTGGTTAACGCCGTTACCGGAAACTTGATTCTCAATGTCCGGCTATTCGGGTGGTCTCAATGGGTCGACGCAACACTCAGCTCCGAGCCGCATTGCATTGAAGACAAAAGCTAACAGCGCTGGTTAGGAAAGTTCGGTCGGAACCTTACCCTGGCTAGGTTTTGGCCGCGTCAGCCAAACAGCTCGCTTCTTTCAGGGTAAGTATTGTCGGACTAACTGATTAGAAATTGTTGCATCGACCGGTTGAGCTGGCACGACTTGCCGGACAACCTGCCGTAAATGGTATTCCGACATATCATATTTGCGGAGGGGGCATGGCTACACACTTTGATGAATACGAAAAACAGGTGCGACACTTGGAACAGATTGCGAAGACCCTGTCGAAGCGAAGCGCAAAACACGCTGCCCTCAAGCGGGCAGCATGGGCCCTGGGGTTTGTCACGATGAAACATCACGGCGAGTTCGAGAAATTCCTCAGTGACCAACAAAGCCGGGAACTGTCGCCAAGCGAACAAAAACACCTTAAAAAACTTGGCTTGGAATGAAACCCGGCTCAAAGTCCTGATTAACGCTGCCGGCTCAGACGGTCGACGCAACACTTGCTTGCAGTTTACTCGCAGGAGTTTCGAAGCCTAAGGTTTTTCTGGGCCGTTGATTCAAGCGCAGCGCGACCTGGTCGAGCTGCGCTTGCGAATGGACAGACAGGTCGGTTCCTCGCGGGAAGTATTGCCGCAACAGCAGATTCGTGTTTTCGTTGGTGCCGCGTTGCCAGGGACTTTGCGGATCGCAGAAGTAGACCTGCACATCCGTGGCTACCGTAAAGTCCTTGTGCTTGGCCATCTCTAGTCCGCGATCCCAGGTCAGCGAGCGTTTCAGCGTAGCGGGGAGTTTGCGAACATGTTGACTCAAAGCAGCAACGACAGCTTCCGTGTTCTTTGCTCGGCACCTTGATCAGCATGGCAAAGCGCGAATGGCGCTCCACCAGTGTCGCAATGTAGCTGTTCTTTGCACCGGCCAGCAGATCGCCTTCCCAATGGCCAGGAATCGCTCGGTCTTCCACTTCCGCAGGTCTTTCGCGGATGGAGATGGCATCGACGATCTGTCCGCGTGACTGTCCGCTGGCACTGGCATGTCGCGAGCGGCGCATGCGCCGCTTCGACCGCAGGTGGTCCATCAGCTCTTTTTTCAGCACTCCCCGGGCTTGAATGAACAGGCTGCGGTAAATGGTTTCGTGGGACACGCGCATGCTCTCGTCATCGGGATACTGGGTCTTCAGCCATCCGGAAATCTGTTCGGGCGACCAGTCCAGGATCAGTTTACTCGCAACGATGTCCCGCAACTTGCGGTTCACGGCCAGCAGACACCTCTTCGGTCGCAAGGCCGAGCCCCAGGCTTGGTCGATCCGCATCATGGGCGCGATAGGCAGGACGGCCACCATGGCGAGCAACCTCCCGGCTCACCGTGGAGGCCGCTCGATCCAGTCGTCGGGCTATCTCACGAATCGACGAACCGGAAGCGATCCCTCGCGAGATGTCCTCTCGCTCCGCTAGCGTGAGGGCTAGCCGCGAACGGCGACGAGCGGCGGGAGGAATGCCTCCGCGAGGCAACAACACAGAGCGAATGCAGCTATGTGGCTTGTCAAAGGCGCGCCCAATCTCATGCAGCGACTGTCCCGCCTTCCAGCGACTCCAAACGTCACGCTTCTCGATCGCAGAAAGCCCAAACCGTTTCCCTGGCCTCATACCAACACCACCTTTACAGAGCAGATTTACATCAGATGGTGTTGCATCGACCTATCGAATGCACCGCCCTTACCGGAGAAGTGGGTACTAGCCACCCTAAATGTAGGGTCATCTGAACAAATTGGCAGCCAGCGGAATCAGCACGGCTAATCCAAATGTTAGGGCTAGGAAAATCCCCACATGAACTGCGCATCGACCCAGATAATCTATCCACGGATTGGGGCCGGGACCGGCTGTGATTGTGGTGCGACCTGCGTCGCCTTTTGC
>CAWFWY010000005.1:0-48674 GCA_963819625.1 uncultured Acidobacteriota bacterium | reverse complement strand
GCGAACTTAAGATTCGATGGACTAATCTCAGCAGCAATGACCACACCATCTGGACAGGAGCCCCGACCCGGCCCGACACGAGGAGGCCCCGCCCGGCCAGCAGGGCGCCGAGCCGATCCCGGTTGGCCCGGCAGCGGCAGCGACGCCCGGCGGCGTGGTCCCGGGCGTGTCCCTGGCGCCCCGGGCGCTCCCGGCGCCCAGGACCGCCCAGGCGCTTCCCGGTGTCCCCGGCGCCCCGGGCGCCCCGGGCGCATCGGCCCGGGATGGCGCGGACCCGCGCCGCGACGCCTATGGTACCGGGCGCGTCCCTGGCAGCGGGCGGCCGGACCCCGATCCCCGGCGGCAGCGGCGAGACGAGCCCCGGCGCGGCCGACCGCGGCTGGGGCCGCGGCGCCGAACCAGTGCCCGGCGGCGCGAGCGCCCGGCCGGGAACCAGCCCGGCGCCCCCAGCGCTCCCAGCGCCCCTGGCGGCCTGGACGACGATCCCCGCGTCGGGCAGCGCCGCACCGGGCGGACCCCGGGGGCCCGGATGATCAGTTCAGAAGCAGGCGGCCGCCCGCCTTCCGCTGGCTCGGCTCGATGCCCAACAGCATTTGTCGACAATTCACGTTGGCCTAACACGCTCCTGTGACAGAAGATTGAAACTCAAAACAACGTGATCCTAGGTCCTTAGATGCGACTCTGGGCGGATTGTTCGATGACACGAGGAACAGGTTGGTATATGACCGGGTCGGGCGATCACTGCTAGCGGAGTATCGCAGTAGGGGCAGCTTGTTCCCCAGTCGCCGCCGCATTCGGGGCATTGTTTGATCCCGATCACCGAAAGATCGAACATCGTGTAGTCCTCATCAATGTCGGTCACTGTTCGACAACGCGGATTTTGGCAGACTAATACTGTTTTCATCGCAACCCTCCTTCGCGCCTTCCATGTCGGTCTGTAGTCCGTTACCGACCCAGTGCTCAAAATGGTTGCTAATGACAAAATCAGTGGCTTATAGTCCTGATATAATTCCCTCCGTGGTACAAACGCAATCGCAGGAAGTACGTAGCGAAGACTACGCTTCGAAAGGCATCGGCGGATCCACTGTGTGATGACCGCAGCGAATCGGTGACCTATGAAACCAGAACGATTTGCGATTGACGCCTTGGGCGACAAGAGGCGATTTCTGGCCCCTTTGTTTGTTACTCCGGATATCGGTGTGGCCGTACTCGATAACAGGTTTCGGTTTCAGGTGGTCAATCATGTGCTTGCCGCGACAAATGGAATTCCAGTTAAGGCTCATATTGGGAAAACGGTTCGTCATGTTCTAGGACCCGTTGCCGAAGAAGTGGAACCAAGGTTAAGACGTGCATTCGCAACTGGCCGGAGTGAAATTTTTGAAACCATCGTAAAAATGCCCACAAGGTCTCAAATTGGACATTGGATTCAAACCTATATTCCGCTAAGAGACCCAACGGGCAATACGGATCAAGTCTGTGCGATTGTGCTTGAGGTTACGGAAAAAAAGAGACTCGAAGAACTGTTGTTTGGCCTCACTGGCAAGCTGCTTTATCTCCACGCAAACCTGAGCAGAAGTTTGGACGACCTGTCTGGAAGCACTCTCCATAGGATTGGCGGAGTTTCTCAGATGGCTCATTCGCTGGAGTTGGTACATCGATGCACGGCAGAACTGATAGAAGTTCTGAAAACGTTGAAGCCGTCAGCGTCCCCTAGGTCCAGGCAGCTTTCCACTGATTCTCAGCCACTTACTGCATCCCGGATACGGATGATGCCGGTAACCTCAAATGACAACCTCTTCATCGGACATCTTTCGGCGCGAGAGCACGAGGTTATGCGTCTACTGGCCGAGAACCAGAGCAACAAACAGATTGGCGTTAGTCTCGGCATAAGCGTGAGAACAGTCGAAGCCCACAGACGTAGAATCATGGAAAAACTTGACCTGCACTCGGTGGGCGAATTGATTCATCTCGCAATCCGAAACGGGATTGTGGAGGCATAAAGTATTTCATCCGCGCCCGAAACGGCGCTGCGCACGAGAGCAATCAGCTTGTGGACGAGGCGAAGAAACTGGGCGTGAAGGGATACGTGGCTAAATTTCAAGCTAGTCAGGCCCTTTTGCAGGCGATAGACACTGTTTTGAACAACCAGATGTTTTATCCGCAACTCGCTTGACCGATGCCGACAGAAACGCGGGAAGCTTCATAAAACGAATCGCAATAAAGCGTAAACCGCCACGGGTATCTCGGTTAGCAGTTTGTTGAAAAATACCGGTCGGACTGCAACTTTAATTTAAAGAGACTCGTCTGAGAGAAGGAAGGCCAAGGAGACGAGCGAATGCGCGGCGACGATGACCAGCAAGAAGGAATGTTCAGCTACATTTCCCCAGAGAAGCGCGTGCCAGCAGATCATCCGCTGCGACCGCTGCGCAAGATGGTGGACGAGATTCTAAAAGAGATGTCGCCGAAGTTTCAGAAGCTGTACTCCAAAGTGGGGCGCCCCTCGATTGCGCCAGAGCGACTGTTGAGATCACTGCTGTTGCAGATCTTTTATTCGGTACGCAGCGAGCGAATGCTGATCGAACAGCTGCAGTACAACCTGTTGTTCCGATGGTTCGTAGGGATGGAGATGGACGAGACGGTGTGGAACCACGCGGTATACAGCAAGAATCGGGAGCGTTTGCTGAACGAAGAGATTGC
Organism: uncultured Acidobacteriota bacterium; assembly: GCA_963819625.1. Lineage (GTDB taxonomy): Bacteria > Acidobacteriota > Terriglobia > Acidiferrales > UBA7541 > Acidiferrum. The sequence goes on along the minus strand of CAWFWY010000005.1, from coordinate 45,977 downwards.
GGAATCGTTTTTCCAGCAGGTGCTGGAACGTGCTAAGCCGTACATGTCGGATGAGCATTTCACGGTGGACGGAACGTTGATCGAGGCTTGGGCAAGTCATAAGAGTTTCCGGCCCAAGGACGGAACCGGAAAACCTCCCGACGTGGGAGGCGATGTGGACTTTCGCGGAGAGAAACGCAAGAACCAGACACATGAATCGACGACCGATCCGGATGCGCGATTATTCACCAAGTCCAGCGGAAGCCAGGCCAAGCTGAGCTACATGGGACATGTATTGATGGAAAACCGAAACGGACTATTGCTGCAGACCTTTCTGAGCGAGGCGAGTGGAAGAGCGGAGCGGGATGCTGCGCTGCTGATGGCGGAAGCGCTCCCAGCCGGAAAGCGCGTGACCTTGGGAGGCGACAAGAACTACGACACCCAGGAATTCGTTCGAGAACTGCGGGGGATGAACATCACCCCACATGTGGCGCAGAACACCACCAAGCGCCGGAGCGCGGTGGACGAGCGAACCACGCGACATACAGGGTATGAGGTGAGTCAGCGGAAGCGGAAACGAGTGGAGCAATCGTTCGGGTGGATGAAGATGATCGGGATGCTAAAGAAAGTGAAGTTGCGAGGGATCGAGAAGGTCGGGTGGCTGTTTACCTTCACTGGAGCTGCTTACAACCTGTGTCGATTGCGAAAGCTGATGGCCAGAACATGAAGCGGAACATTGCTTTCGGTCCCGCAGGGTAACTCCAGCAACCTAAAGCGCCACTCCAAGACACAGCAAGAACTCAGAATTCCAATACCGAAGGACTAAAAAACCAAATTATTCAACAAGCTGTTAGAAGTAGTTCCACATGCCTGATAGTCGCGTTACCGGAAACTTGAAATCCACTTCTCCGGTAACCGCGTCAATCTGGCGCTCGGTTTTCCCCGCCCGCAGTTCGAGCGACTTCGCTACTGCATACTAGGCTGTAGCGCACAGCTTCCGACATCGTCGGGCTGCTGAGAAGAGGCGATTCGTGACAATTCTATCGGTCCGTTTAGCTTTGGCGCTCGTAGCGTCCGTGCTCTTGACAGGCGTGGGTTTTGGGCAGTCCACGGGCGAATCGGACGTTCGTGATCTTAAGGAACTGGAGACAGTTTGGAACCAAGCCCATGAGCGCGGAAATGCAGACGCTCTAGAGGGGTTGTGGGCGAGCGACTTAGAAGTTGCTGTGCCGAAAATGCCTGTGATGAACAGGGACCAAGTACTCGCATTCGCCCGTTCTGGGCGGATGAAATTTCTGCGATATTCGACTTCGGACATTCGTGTTCGGGTCTATGGTGACGCGGCTGCTGTCACTGGCCGCTTGCAGAGGACGCGTATTTTGAATGGGCAAGAAATTTCCGACGACTGGCGATTTACAAAGATGTACGTGCGGGAGTCCAACAAATGGCGGGTAGTAGCCTTTCACGCATCCGAAGCTGCCCAGCCTCAGTAGATCTTGTGCCTGATTAGTTCTATAAAAAGGAAAGTCAAGAAAAAACACCCCTGCAACGGCCGGACTTTTTCTTGCTTTCCAGCCCACATGATTGAGCAGGAGCTGTTCTGAACTTCCGCGCCATGTGCTCGGTTGCTGGACGCGTTGCCCCAGCGATTTGGGTTTTCTCTACCAGCGGTTTTCATCACTGCTGCGCGACGAAGCCTGTCCGTTCCGAAACCAGCAAAGCAGAACGCGGTCAAATGTGGCGACCATGGTTCTATCCGGGACTCGTGGCCCATAGCTTTTTCTGGTTGTCCGAGAGGGCCTAGAGTCGGGTGTGAGACTTGGTGCCCGAAGCACGCACGGGCCTAACTAATCAGCTGAGACTCGCTCTCGAACCAGAGTGTCTCGAGAACCTGACAGCCACCGCCAGAGAAATACCCAGAGATGGAGCGGACTCGATCAGAGACACTCAAGCTGTTTGTGATTTCAGATATTTGGCGTCGAAGCTCACTCCTCTCTTCCATACGATCAATACGATCGTGGCAATCTTTCTCGCTAAGGTCAGGCGGGCCATCTCCGGTCTCATGCCTTTGGCAAGCAAAGCCGCGTAGAACTCCTGGAATGGACCGGGCTTAACAGAAGCGATGGTCGCTGCACTCTTAAACAGATTCTTCAGATCGTGATTGCAGTCTCGATTCAGTCCGCGAACCGAGATTTGCTTCCTGGATTTTTGCAGTTCGCCCTTCACCGAACGGTAGTCGGCGCTGCTATGCATTTCGATGGCAAAACCGCTGTACTTCCAGAACGGTCGCTTGGACCGAAAACGATGCGGTGTCTGGATCAGCGCAATCAACAACGCCGCCCGAATCGGACCGATCGAAGGGATCTGGCGGAGCAGTTTGCTCGCCTTGTGCTTTTGACTCTCGGCCAACAGATCGCGCCTGACTGCCTGGCGCAAGACTCTCAGGGCATCGAGTTGTTGGTAATAAAATTCTGCCCGGCGAAGCACTCCCAACTCGGTGAGCTTCGCCAGCCACTCCGCACGATGACGCGGCGCATAGACTTGCTTGCCGGCGCATGGAATACCCCAACTGCGATAGATCGCCTTCACTCGGTTCATCACTCGTCCGAGATCTTTGCTGATGGTCAGATAGCTGCGCGCCAGTTCCTTCAGCGTGCGGACCCCCGCTCCGCCGTGATACACCGAGCTGAGCTTGTTCATGTACAACCGGTCAGCCAGCTCGCGGGCATCGATCCGGTCATTCTTGTTCCCCTGCCTGCTATTCTTCCGCGGATCGCATACCACCAGTTTCGTTACGTGCGGCTTCAGCAGATCGTACAACCAGGTGGCCCAGGTTCCTTCTTCAAAGGTGACCTGCAACTCTCCGCGCAGCCCGTGGATAAAATCCAGAATGACGTTCGCTTTCGTCTCGATCACACATTCCATCACCAGCTTTCCCGCAGCATTCCTAACTGCAATCGAAATGCTTTCCTTGTGCACGTCCATGCCGATATATTTAGTACCAGTCATAAAAGGGTGTTCCTTTCTGGAGGGTTTGAGGCAAGCACCCAAACCTTACTCCAAAGGGGCGCCCTTTTTATATTGCGTCGTGGTGGTCTCAATGGGTCGACGCAACACTCAGCTCGAACTCACCCTATATTGAAAACAAAAGCTAAAACCGCTGGCTAGGTTAGATAAGCCGGGGCGCTATCCTGGCTAGGTTTTGACCGACTACAGCCAAACAGAACGGCTCTCCAGCGTAAGTGTGGTCGGATCAGCTGATTGGAAGGTGTTGCATCGACCGTCTGAACCGGCACGTGCTTACCGGACAATTGATTTTGGCCCAAATTCACTTCTCCGGTAACCGCTGCCGGCTCAGATGGTCGACGCAACACTGGCTTGCAGTTTACTCGCGGGAGTTTCGAAGCCTAAGGTTTTTCTGGGCCGTTGATTCAAGCGCAGCGCGACCTGGTCGAGTTGCGCTTGCGAATGGACAGACAGGTCGGTTCCTCGCGGGAAGTATTGCCGCAACAGAAGGTTCGTGTTTTCGTTGGTGCCGCGTTGCCAGGGACTTTGCGGATCACAGAAGTAGACCTGCACATCTGTCGCTACTGTGAAGTCCTTGTGTTTGGATTAGAGGCGCACCGAATGACCGTTTCCGAGCCGATGACCTTTACGGGTTCCCGTGGTCCGTATCAATGGTTCGTCACAAAGCATGACGACCTTCCGGCGCTGATTAAGTCGTGCCCAGAGGCTCTAGCAGGCAAATACATTGCTGTGACCTCGCTAGATAGCGGGCCTAAGAATCTCACGGATGAAGAGGAAAGCCTGGGGTGGCGCAGTCGGAACGACATTGCGTACAGTCCCCAAATCATTCTGTCGGAGGACGGCCATCTCAAAGGAGTGTCGGTGGGTCAATGCGGCGGATACGACGAGTGGTACGTTTTTGAGTCACCTCGCGACCTCGGCGCGCTTTACGAAGGGAATGTTTTTGAATCGAACTTAGAGGCAGGGACAATCTGGACCTTCGTAAACTATGCTGATGGCTTCGCTCTACACAATCCCGAAATGTCGGACATAACCAGTCTTTTCTGGAAGCAGATTGACCGGATTCAACCTGAATCGTTCATCGCAGACGGCGGTCCATTCATGACGTTCGTGAGCCGCAATGAACCCATTTTCGTTGCGACTCGCAATGCATTGAAGCACCTCGGCGATAAGTCCCGATAAGTCGTGCCGGACATGTGAAATCGCTCCGGAGGCGGCCACGGGTAAGCCGATCATCCGTTGTAGCGCGTCAATGCGCCGTCTTTTCCAATAATTGCTTTAGATAGGGTTGCCACACTACGGCCCAGGTGTGGGTACCGTGCCCATGTGTCTGCTCGCTGATGGGAAGCAAAACAAATGTTCCGTTCTTCAGTCGCTTGCTTTCCTTCTCAGCGATCCCGAGTTCGGGAGGATTGATGAAATCGTCAGCAGAATTGATCCACATCGCAGAAACCGCGATCTTCTCCAGTTGCGGCGAAGGATCATAGTTACGTGAGGCGTTCACCTGGTAAAGCAGATCGTTCGCATCCAGTGTACTGGCGCGCTTCTCCGCAGCGTCGACATACTTGTCTGCCGCGTCGCGAGTTGGAAGGGTCCTCTGCATCACCAGCGGCGCGCTTCCCGCAATTACAAGAATGTCTGCCGCCGTCCGCAGTCCTGCCTGCGGCTCTTCCTTGTACTCGCCGTCATTCCAGGCAGGGTCGTTGCGGATCGCATCCATCAACATCTTTCGCCAAACGCGATTGCGCCCCACAATTTGCACGGGTAGGCATGCCATGGGCATCAACGCGTCCATGAAATCCGAGTACGTTTCGGCCCAGACAAAGGAGTGCATGCAGCCCATTGAGGTACCCATGATCAAGCGCAAGTGTTGAACTCCCAATCCTTGCGTAACGAGGAGATGCTGGGCCGCCACCATATCGTCGTAGTCATAGGCAGGAAAGTGCGCGTGCATTCCGTCGCTGGGCTTCGAAGATTTCCCATGACCAATTCCATCCGGCAAAATAACGAAGTAGCGATTAATATCCAGAAGTTGGCCAGGGCCAAACAATTCTCCCGCGAATTGTGGTTGCAGGAATTGTTGGCCTGATCCGCCGGTTCCGTGCAGGATGAGCACCGCGTTTGTGGAGCGCCCCTGTGCATCGCGCACGAGCTTCCCGAGCGTTCTGTAGTGCAACCGTAGCTCTGGAAGTTGTTCGTCCGACTTGAACTTGAAGGCGTGCGCGACATAATCGCCTTCTATGGCCGGATACGTGGAGGCCTCCTGCGCAGACGCCGTTGCCGTGGCGAATAATGCAGCAATCAAGGGGACTACCCGCACAAAAAGAATCACGTGTCTGTACCTCGCGGGCAGCGAATTTATCACACTCTTCTCCGCCGGGGCGTGGGAAGCTTGCGTAATAAATAGTGCGTCAGCGCATCGATATCGCTTTCATCCAGTGTTGTTGAGGAAACCGACGATCGGAAACTAGAAAATCCATTTGTACGGTAAGCGTTAATCAGGACCGTCGCCTTCAGCCCAATCGAACGAACTGACCCGTTTATGTTTCCATTTTTGCTTTCGACCGGAGCAATTATTTCACTGGAGCAATCTTCTCATTCCTAATGGCACGCAGGTATGCAAAGTCATCGGGGACCCAAGCGTAACGGAGGCTAGTGGAGGACTTTTCGCAGAGAGGCGCCCAACTCGTATTAGTCGCGTTACCGGAAAAGTCAAAATCCACAGTCCTGCTTATTGCTGAATAATCAGTGGCGAGTAGTGGTTGAGAACCAACCGCCAGTGCCCTTGCTGCTTTACCCATACTCTGGTGAAGCGGTTGTTACGGGGGACAGCTTTGCCTTTGTCTTGCCCATTCATTGTGGAGATGCCAGTCTCGACAGCCGTGTTTCCGTAGATGCGCACCTGAACCTTGTCGGCGGTGATAGACTGAAATTTCAATTCACCGGACGCAAAATCTGAAATCACCTGCGGCTTGGTTCTCACGGCACCGCTTGGCCCTACGCCGATAAAATCAGCAGCATAGATGCGCTCAAGGGCCTCCGTATCTGCATTGATCTGCGCCTGAATGCGTTCATGATCCAGTTGCCTTATGACCTGCTCAATGTTTCTTCTTCGATCCGAATTCGCGCGCGGGCTTTGTCCTAGGGCGATAGAGGCCGTCGTAAGGACCAGAACGGCCATGACAATTATTCGTCTCATGGAGAGCTCAACTTTGCCAATTGCTCACTCGCGTGCTCGCTTCTTCAGCGCATGATGGTTGAGTTGACGCGGCGGCGCGATTTCATTGAAGCATCGCCGGACCCGAGCGGTCAATGCGATGGACGAACCTCAAGGTGTTCGGGTTCATCCCCGGAATGCCTTCCTTCCATTGGCAGCGTTTACCAGAACTTATCAACCAATGCCCACTCAAGTCGAGGGGAGCCGACACTGTCATGCAATCAAGTGCCTGTCGCTGGCCAGAAAACGGCTTTTCTAAAATTGGAGATCCCGAAAGGTGCCCTATAATCCTAAGGACTGGAGGAGCGAAATGGTCAAGGCTGGAGTCATTGGATTTGTGCTGACGCTGGCGGCAAGCTGTCTCGCGCAGGAGCACCAGCATGGGAATGTCGAGAAATTAGGAACGGTGCACTTTGCCACATCGTGCAACGGAGTGGCCCAGAAGGAATTCGACCGAGCGGTAGCGCTGCTCCATTCCTTCCAGTTCAGCCGTGCCATCGAGGGATTCAACACCGTGCTGGCGCAGGACGCGACGTGTGGAATTGCGTACTGGGGAATCGCGCTTAGTGATTGGAGTAATCCCTTCGCGCCGGGGATGAAAGACGAGAGTCAGTTGCATGAGGGACATGCGAGCGCGGAACGCGGCAAGACAGTGGGCGCAAAGACGGAGCGCGAACGGGCGTATCTCACAGCCGTCGACAAGTTGTACAACGACTACGAGAGCACGCCGCAGCGAGCGCGCTTGATCGCCTATCGCGACGCGATGGGGGAAGTTGCGGCGAAATATCCCGAAGACCATGAGGCGCAAGTCTTCTATGCGCTGGCGATCGCGGCTTCGGAAGATCCGGCGGACAAGACGTACGCCGGGCGGCTCAAGGCGGGAGCGATTCTGGAAAAATTGTTCGAGGAGGAACCGACGCATCCCGGGCTGGCGCATTACATTATCCATACCTACGACGTGCCAGCGCTCGCGGGTCGGGCGCTTGTGGCGGCGCGGCGTTACTCGGAAATTGCGCCAGATGCGCCCCATGCGCTACACATGCCATCGCATACCTTCACCCGCACGGGTTACTGGCAAGAGTCCATCGACAGCAACATAGCGGCAGCAGCAGCAGCGCGGCGCGAGGGTCAGACAGCAGAAGAGTTGCACGCCAGCGACTATGAAATTTACGCCTACCTACAAACTGGGCAGGACCAGGCGGCGCGGCGGATATTGGATTCCCTGCCGGAGATCGCCTCGCGCTTCGATCCGAAGGTGGTGATCAGCGGCGCAGGCGGCCCCGTCGGTTGGATATTTTGCGCTGGCGGCAATCCCGGCACGGTACGCGCTGGAACGTCGGGACTGGAAGCAGGCCGCGCAACTCACCGCTGCGAGAGACACCATTTCCTCACACGGATGCAATGACATGGTTCGCCCGCGGATTGGGCGCGGCGACGACTGAGGCAAGCGCCGGCCGCGAGCGACTCAGCCACAGCCCTGCAGCAGATCCGAGAGCGGCTCTTGAAGGCCAACGAAAACTACTGGGCGCAGCAGGTGGAAATCCAGGAGCTTGCGGTCGAGGGCATGGGCTGCGCTGGCGGAAGGTAAGAAAGAGGAAGCGTTGCGACAGATGAAGTCGGCAGCGGAACTGGAAGATGGGACGGAGAAAAGCGCGGTAACGCCTGGACCGCTGGCCCCAGCGCGCGAGTTGCTGGGCGAAATGTTGCTGGAGATGAATGAACCTGCGCACGCGTTAGAACAATTTGAAGCGACGCTGACGAAGGAGCCGAGGCGCTTTCGCGCGCTCTACGGAGCAGCGCACGCGGCGCAGGCTTCAGCGGAAACCGCGATGCGAGTCAAAAATATTTTCGAGCTCGTTGAAGGTTTCTGTTCACGCTGACAAGCCTGGGAGACCCGAGGTTACTGAGGCTGGTTCGCAAACGGCGCTAAAGCCGATCAGTCGATCCAAGCCGATCTCAACCTCTTTAAACCTTCTCCCAGCGTCTGGCATCGGGACAGAACCACTTGCCCGGTAAGCGGCACATCTGTCGCTACTGTGAAGTCCTTGTGTTTGGCCATCTCTAGTCCTCGATCCCAGGTCAGCGAGCGTTTCAGGGTAGCGGGGAGTTTGCGAACATGTTGACTTAATGCGGCAACAACTACTTCCGTGTTTTTGCTGGGCACCTTGATCAGCATGGCAAAGCGCGAATGGCGCTCCACCAGAGTCGCAATATAGGTGTTCTTGGCACCGGCCAGCAGATCCCCTTCCCAGTGGCCGGGAACCGCGCGGTCTTCTACCTCCGCAGGTCTTTCGCGGATGGAAACGGCATCAACGATCTGTCCTCGTGACTGTCCGCTAGCACTGGCATGGCGCGAACGGCGCATGCGCCGCTTCGACCGCAGCTGGTCCAGCAGCTCTTTTTTCAGCACTCCGCGGGCCTGAATGAACAGGGTGCGGTAAATGGTTTCGTGGGACACGCGCAGGCTCTCGTCATCGGGATACTGGATTTTCAACCATCCGGAAATCTGTTCCGGCGACCAGTCCAGGATCAGTTTACTCGCAACGATGTCCCGCAACTTGCGGTTGAGGGCCAGCAGACACCTCTTCGGTCGCAAGGCCGAGCCCCAGGCATGGTCATCCGCATCATGGGCGCGATAGGCCGGACGGCCACCATGGCGAGAAATCTCCCGGCTCACCGTGGAGACCGCTCGATCCAGTCGTCGGGCAATCTCACGAAGCGGCGAATCGGAAGCGATTCCTCGTGAGATGTCCTCTCGCTCCGCTAGCGTGAGCGCCAGCCGCGAACGGCAACGAGCGGCGGGAGGAATGCCGCCGCGAGGCAACAACACCGAGCGAATGCAGCTATGTGGCTTGTCAAAGGCGCGCCCAATCTCATGCAGCGACTGTCCCGCCTTCCACCGCCTCCAAACGTCACGCTTCTCGATCGCAGAAAGCCCAAACCGTTTCCCTGGCCTCATTCAACACCACCTTTAGAGAGCAGATTTATATCAGATGGTGTTGCATCGACCTGTCGAATGCACCGCGTTAATCAGGAGTTGGCTCATTTCATTTCCAGAAACCATTTCGATGCAACGGTGTTTGCCCTATAATCGCGCAACCTATCCTGTCACTCTCTCCTTTGAGGTGCTTACCAATGAACCCCGACGCCGCCTTAGCTGTGAACATTCAGATCATGCAGTTGACCACCAGTTACTGGACCTCGCGTTGTTTGCACGTCGTTGCAGAGTTGGGTATAGCCGATCTTATCGGTGATCAGCCGCAATCCACGGAGACCCTTGCAAAAGCCAGCGGCACTCAACCGAATGCAATCTACCGCGTACTGCGTCTGCTCGCCTCAGTTGGAATCTTCGAATGGGAACATGGAGTCTGGCGTCATTCCGATGCGTCCCGCCTCCTCCGCTCCGATAACCCGGGCTCTTTGCGCGATTACGTCCGAATGCTCGGCCTGCCGGCGTTCTGGGATGCCTTTGGTGATCTGGACCATTCCTTGCGCACTGGCAAATCTGCCTTCTCAAAGCACCACCCCGAGGGTGTCTTCGAATATTTGGCCAAGCACCCGGAGGAAAGCCACATCTTCGACGCGGCTATGGTCTCGAAATCGCACCGCGATATCGCAGCCATCCTGCCTGCGTACGATTTCTCGCAGTTTGCAATCATCGCTGACGTTGCTGGCGGACGTGGCCACCTGCTGCGGGCAATCCTGAAGGCTTCGCCCAAGTCCCAGGGAATTCTCTTCGATCAGCCGCACGTTGTTGCGGGAGTGACATCAGAAAGAGGCGAGAAATTCACCGCGGTCGCCGGCAACTTTTTCACAGACACCATGCCCAAAGCGGACGCCTACCTGTTGATGAATATTATCCACGACTGGCCCGATGCGGAATCCACCAAGATTCTGTCCGCGATCAGCCGCGATATGCCCAAGCACGCCAAAGTTCTGATTATTGAGACCGTCGTGCCATCGACGCCGGGGGCACATGTCTCGAAGGAGATAGACATAGCCATGATGGCGCTGCCCGGCGGTATGGAGCGCACTCACGACGAATATGCGGGTTTGGCTTCGAAATCTGGCCTGCGATTGAAACTTATGGTGGAGACGAGGAGTCCATATTCAATTATGGAAATGGTGGCCGCCTAGAAAGATCAAAGACCCTCAAGGGGATTGCCCACCAGGGCCGTCAACTCCTGATTAGTTCTATAAAAGGGGAAGTCAAGAAAAAACACCCTGCAACGGCCGGACTTTTTCTTGCTTCCCAGCCCACATGATTGAGCAGGATCTGTTTTGATCTGCCGCGCCAGGTGCTCGGTCGCTGGACACTATTGACGTATCAATTGGTTGAGAGAGTGAATTAGTCACTAAAACCCGATTTGCCATTCTGTAATGTATAAGTTACAATTGAAACGTGATTGAGATTCGTCACTACGTCAACCGCGGCGGAAAAGATGTCTTCGACGATTGGTTAACGCAACTGGCGGATGCCCACGCACAAGCGAAGATTGCGACCCGAATCAACCGACTGACCGCCGGGAATTTTGGCGACTGCAAGCGGTTGCGTCAAGGATTGAGCGAACTGCGGATCGATTGGGGACCGGGATACCGTGTCTATTACGCGGTGTTCGGCAGGGAATGTGTACTGCTTCTCTGCGGCGGCGACAAACGAAAACAGTCCGCGGACATTGAGCGGGCGTTGGGATATCTCAAGGATTACAAAGAAAGGAACGGAACCTCATGAAACGCAAAGCCAGCATCTCGCACGACGAGGCCATCATTCGACGGCTCCGGAAGGACCCAGATTTTGCCGCCGAGTACCTCAAAGCTGCATTAGAAGATGAAAACGAGCCCCACGTTCTGCTAATTGCGCTGCGCCACCTCGCCCAAGCCCAGGGCATCGCCAAGGTCGCCAAGGCTGCCGGCATCGAGCGCGAGAGTCTATACCGGGCGTTATCGATTCACGGCAACCCTCGCCTGTCCACGCTAGTCGCCGTCACCAAGGCTATTGGGTTGAGACTCACAGTCGAAGCCGCTCAATGAGTGAACAGGAAGGCTGCCATGGTAGTGGGGATCGAAAGCAAACGATCCGACCACCAGCACCTCTATCCAATGTTCCTAACTACCCTCGCACCACGGCCAGGCGCGAGTCAGAATCGAGTAAAATAGAACTCATGGACATCGTCGCGTCGCTTTCCGCGCTAGAACGAGCGGCTTTTCGAGGGGGGATTCGAACCTACATCCCGGGAGTTGGGTACTCCATCTAATCAGTGGGCGGTGCAACTCGCTACCCGGTGAGCCGAAACTGAAACTCGAGAGCAGGACCCAAGGTGCGATTCTGGCCCCCGGCACCATCATTCGCTCGACCTCAGGAATCAACCAATGACGCCAGCGCATGATGAACTCCTCAAGGAATTCCACAATTATTCGCTGACTGCTCCCACGACTCTGTCTCTCATGGAGCGCATGGCCAAGGGGCTTCACGAGAAGATGACGCGTTACAACTGGGCGGGGTTTTATTTAGTCGATAAGATGGATCCAGGATTCCTCAACGTGGGCCCTTTCGTAGGCAGCTTCACACCCAATGCGCGCATTCCGCTCGGCACCGGACTCTGCGGCTTGGCCGCCACAACCGGTAAAGTAGTTGTCGTGCAGGATGTTTCTAAAGATCCGCGCTATCTGGCGGGCTCGTCGCTGGTGAAATCTGAAATCGTGGTGCCCATTTTCGCAAAGAAAAAGCTGGCCGCTGAGCTGGACATCGAAAGCTACTTTGCGGACACCTTCACCCGTGCCGAACAGGAATTTGCAGAGCTCTGCGGCCGGGTAGTCACGAGTTATCTGGAAAAAAAGTAGCGATCGGAAACTTGCCGGCCCGCGAAATCTCGCTTTAACTACCGCAAGTAACCCCAGGTATGTAACCGGTCGGTATCTTCCACCCAGCGGTCGCCGATATCAGTGCGGTAGTACATGTTGGGGATAAGCACATTTTTAATTCGAGAATAGACCTGGGATTGCGCCTGGCGCATCGTCGGACCCAGCCCCACCACGATCAGGATCACGCCCGAAGTTCCCGCCACCAGCCACTGGCCGTTTACCTGCTTCACGTCCTCGATATGAATCTCCTCCTGCGGCGGCTTCTTGAATACGATGACGGAATCCTTGGAGAAGGAATCAAACGTCTCGTCATCGTCAAACGGAAATGGCGGCACCACAATGCGCACGCCGATCTGAAACCCGCTGCGCGTTTTCAGCTTCGGGTCGTTGCCGTCGGCCAGGTCGAGGAAAAATTGCCCAATGGGCGTCAGCATCCCCGCCTGTTGAATGCTGATCGTCGGATAGCCAAAACGCGCCGTAAATTCCAGCGGGTAGATGCCGTTGTTGTTGACGATGCAGTTTAAGTCGATATACCCGACATAGCCCTCGGCCGCCAGCATGGGCTCCATCTTCAGCAAAGTTTGATTGAACAATTGATTCGGGCCCGACCAGAACATCGCCGTGCCCATTTCTCCGGTCGGCGGCCCGATATCGCCGGGGAAAAGTTTCTTGTGCTCGAAATTAACGTTGATCGGATAGATAAAGTTTTTGCCATTGAAAAACCCGCCCACCGCCACTTCCACACCCGAAACACGACGCTGCAGCTGAAAGACCTTGATCTCGTCCGAAAGAGCTTTCTTGTATGCCTCCAGCATGCGAATCACGTCCTGCCCGTCGTCTTCCTCTCCCACAAACAGGCGCCGCTTCACGTTTTGGGCTTCTCCGCTGGGCTTGATCACGTAGCGTCCGGGATTCTGCGTGACGTGGTCGACGGCATCGTCAAATGACACAAATTCCCCGTAGGGAATAATATTTACACCCGCTTTTTTCAGTTCTTCCTGCCCGAACGAGCGGTCATCCTCCAGGCGGTCGGAGTACGCCGTTCCACCAATTACCTTTTTTCCTTCTTTGCGAAGCGCTTGCGCCTTTTCACCCTGGCCGAGCGTGTCGTCGAAAATCAGAATGTCCGCCCAGTCGATGTCCTTTTCCCAATCCTTGGACTTGGCCACAAAACCGTCGGCAATGTCGCGCTCTTTTTTGTCGCCGATGAAGTAGCGGACTTCGTGGCCTTCTTTGGACACCTGCCAGGCAATGTCACTGATCAGCCCGGTGAGAGATACAAACAGAAAGTTTTTCTTTTCCATCGCCATCCAGTCGGAACGTTAAAGAAACAAGGTTCGCAAAATTGTACCTGATCGGCAGGCATTCAGATGTGAATGACGGGTGATTCCACCGTCCGATCCGCACCAGGCCATTTACTCCGGCCACCCTCGAAGCATAGTCAAATTCGCGCCCTCCACTCGAGGAGTGGCTTGACACCGCACTGTGGCGGGCATATGGTTTTGCGCGAAGACAACACCAGCCACAAAACTTCAGTGGCAGCCATGCAATCGGTGTGGGGCTTCACACATTTATCCGCTTCAAGCAACTCTCGCCGCCAACCCGCTAGGGGTAGCGGATTCAAGGCATGCGAGACTCGGGGGGCTCATGCACTGCAGAATAATTGTGCGCCTGTGCTTCGCATTGTGCGCAGTAATGCTTTTTCTCGTGATCCCGGTAATGGCGCAGGTCAACACCGCCACGCTTTCCGGAACGGTGATGGATCCGCAGGGGCTGGGTGTAAAGGGCGCCACCATCACGCTGAAAAACTCCGCCACCGGCGCCCAGCGAAACGCCGAAGCCGACGAAACCGGGCGCTACAACATCGTGGGGCTGCCGCCCGGAAATTACAAAGTCACCGTCGATGGCGGTGCCGGCTTTGGCAAATATGAAAACACTGGAATCGTGTTGACAGTCGGTGAGAACGCCACGCTCGATCCCCGGCTGGCGTTGGGCGGCGTGGCCCAGTCCGTCACAGTTTCCTCCGATACGGCGCCCATCGAAACGACCAAGACCGAAGTCTCCCAAACTGTCGAGCAGCGGCGCATCAACAATTTACCCATCAACGGCCGCAACTACATCAACTTTACTCTCACGAATTCGCAGACCACCCGCGACGTCTCCCCCACCATCGGCCCGGCACCCAACAGCGGGTTGAACGTAAACGGCGCGCGTGCGCGTTCGAACATGGTCAGCGTCGACGGCGCCGATGCTGTGGATAACTCCGTCAACGGCATCCGCGCCAACGTTTCCCAGGAAGCGGTTCAGGAGTTCCAACTTATTTTGAGCAACTACAACGCCGAGTATGGCCGGGCCACCGGCGGCGTCATCAACATCGTCACCAAGAGCGGCGGCAATGAACTTCACGGCGACGCTTTCGGATTTTTCCGTAACAAGTCCTTCCAGGCGCGCAACGCATTTTCGGGACAGGTCGATCCCACCACCGGCGAACTTACGCCGGTGAAACAGGCTTACACCCGCGTACAAGCAGGACTGACACTCGGCGGCGCGCTCAAGAAGGACAAGACCTTCTACTTTTTCTCCTACGAAGATACCTTGCGCGAAGAAACCGGATTTTCCAGCATCGGCATCGACAATTTTGGCTTGCAGCCTTTCACGCTGCCCACCCCAGGTGGGCCGCTGCCAGTGCAGCTGACCGCGCCACAAATCACCGCGGTGAGTTCGTTGCTGGCCACGGGCAACCCCGCGTTGCAAAATCTGGCGGTACAGTACGGCGTACTGTACGGCTCAGCATCCAGCGTAGCGCTCAACCGCTTCGATTACGGGGCGGTTTCCGCGGGAGCCACCATGGGCTTCCTCAATCCTGGCCCCGGCCCGCAATTTCCCATCCCCGTCAGTTGTCCCGCCCTTCAGACGGTGAACGCGGTGAATTGTTCAGCGATCGGCGAAGGCATCGCTCCCCTGCCCGCATCTTTCGTCGGGCTGAATTCCATCCGCGGCAATTTTCCGGTCACCGAAAAAACCAGTCTGTGGTCCGCGCGCTTGGACCAGCGATGGAGCAACCACAACACCTCCTTTCTGCGAGTCGGTATCTCTCCTTCTCTGGTGACTGGTATTCAGTCTACTTCTCAAAATCAGGTCTTCGGCCAGAATGCCGGCACTCGCGCAGGCGTGAACCAGTCTCGCGATTTCTCAGTGGTCGCGCAGCACGACACCATCGTCAGCGATACCGCGTTTAACGAATTCCGATTTCAGTTCGCTCGCCGCGGGCTTCATTTCGGCTTTTCGAAGTTGCCGGGTGGCGCGGATATCGGCGTCAATATTCCCGGCTACGCCTATTTCGGCCGCGAACCGTACTCCACCGTGGACCGCATCGAGCGCCGCACGGAGTTCACCGATCACGTCACCTTGCTGCACGGCAATCACACTTTCAAGATGGGCGGCGATGTAAACATCGTGCAATTGCGTTCCGGAAAAGCGCAAATCTTCCAGTTGGATTTTGGCGGCGACGTGAACTTCGGCGGCCTGGACGCCTCCACATTTGGATTCCCCAACTCCGTGCCCATAGGCGGCGGTCAATCGATCGACCTCCCGGCCACCACCGGATTGCAGTCCTACGGTTTGGGCCTGCCCACCACCTACATTCAGGGCATTGGCGATTCCAATCGTCCCTTTGACAATTTGCCCTTTGCGTTTTTCTTCCAGGACAGTTGGCGAGTGAATAGAAAATTCACCGTGAACTACGGTATTCGTTACGACGTGGAAATTACTCCGCTTTCCCCGGCAGCCACAGCTATTAACCAGGCCGCCGAGAACGCCTTGGGCGTAGTCGAAGGCATTCCCCGGGATAATAACAATTGGGCGCCCCGCCTGGGCATCGCCTGGGATCCCCGCGGCAATGGCAAAATGGTGGTGCGCGCCGGATACGGAATTTTTTACGACCACCCGTTGCTTGCTGTGGCTTTCGACTCTTTCACCGCCGAAGGCGGGCGCTCCGTGCAGTTGCTCTCGGCGGGAGGCACCCCTTCGGCGTGCGGGCTGGTTACCCCGGAGTGCAACAATGGCCTCGACAGCACCAGCAATTTAAATGGCTCTTCTATCTTCCAGGGTGTTCTGAACGCATTGCCCAGCATGGGTTATCTGCCCAATGAGCAGCGCTTCAATGCGCTGCTCCCCGATTCCCTGTTCGCCAATCAGAATTATCTCGCGGCTGGTTTTCCCCTGCCCATCCTGCCCTTTACCTTGCCGGTAACGAAAAACTTTCGCTACGGGTACGCGCAGCAAGGCAACCTGACAGTTGAAAGAGAAATCGCCGGCTCGTGGAAAATCAGTGTCGGCTACCAGTACACCCGCGGACTGAAACTCAACCGCCCCGTGGACATCAACTCGACCGATCCACTATTGCTGGCCACCAATCTGCAGAATGCGGATGCCGCCGGTCTGGGATTTACTAATCCCGTCACGGTGGTCGCCCCAGGGTCGTTAGTTCTTCCCGGGCAAAATGGCCCGAATACCTGCGGCGTGCAGCCGGTTGCTCCGCAAGCGCTGGGCGTTTTGTTTGGCTGCCCGGACGCGTCTTTCGACGGAAGATTTGTCGGCACCCCGGCCTTCTTTAATTTCTTCCGGCCGTCGGGGCCGAATCCATCCTTCGCAACCGCTGTCGGCGGAGGCGACCCTGTAGTGGGCTATGCCACACAGGTCGCTTTAGCGCAGGCCGCTCATTACCCCACCGGATTCGGCGTGCCGGTGCCATTTAACAGCGTCGACGCTCAGCAGTCGAGCGGCAGTTCCACCTACCACGCGTTGACGGTCAACCTGACCAAGCGCTTCTCGCACGGCCTGGAACTGCTCTCCAGCTATACCTGGTCGCACTCCATCGACGACTCCACCGACCTGCAGTCCACACTCGAGCCGCAGGACAGCCGCTTCCCTTTCCTCGAGCGAGGCAACTCCGACAACGACCAGCGCCACCGCTGGGTGACCAGCGCGGTTTTTCAAACTGGCTCAGCACACAGCGGCGAAAATCTCTGGCGGCATTTCCTGTCTGACTTCACTATCGCGCCGATCATCGAGCTCTCTTCAGGCCGGCCATTCAACATCATCACCGGCACAGACACGCGCCTCGATTTAGGCGCTTCTCAGGCCCGGCCTTCCGTCGGCGCGGGCACCACTTCGCCTTTCATTCCAGGCGCAACTTTCTCTCCCGCCGATCAATGCCTCACCAATGATTTCACGCCCTTCGAAGTTGCCGGCATTACTCCACCCGCGGGCTGCAATGGCGTCCTGGGTCGCAACCGCTACACCACCCCGGGATTTTTCCAGTGGGATATGCGCGTATCCAAGCGCGTCCCCATCGGCGAACGATTTCGCCTGGAGCTCATCGCCGACGCCTTCAACCTCTTCAATCGCACCAACGTCGCCGCCGTAAATCAGCTCTGCGACCCCTCCGCCGGCTCCACATGCTCGGCGGGACAGCCAACTTCCGCCTACGACGCGCGCCAGTTCCAGTTCGCGCTTAAGTTGTATTGGTAGGGTTCATTCGACGGACGGAAAAACAATCAGGGCCCTGAAAAACCGAATGCCGGAAGCACGCATCTTCGCGCGCTCCCGGCAGCGGATCCTTCTTATCTTTTATGGTACGATTGCCGTTACTTCGCTGGAGTAGCCGCTTTCCTGGTTCGACGAATTCATCGCGGTTACCACATAGTAGTAAGTGCGCCCGGTTTGCACGCTGTTATCCGTGTAGGACGGGTTGCTCGACGCAGTCGAACTCATCTTGGTGTAAGGTCCGCCCGAAACCGTGCTGGAGTAGGTGTTGAAACCGGTAACTCCGGAAGTCGCGGGCAACCATGACAGTTGTACTGAGTGCGTGACGGCAGTGACGCCGGTACCCGACAGAGAGATGCTCGCCGGGGAGTTGGTCGCGTTGCTGCTCACCGTGATGCTGCCGCTGGCCGATCCGTTCGCCGACGGCGCGAACGTGGAAGTCAGCGTGGTGGTCTGTCCCGGTGAAAGGATGATTCCGCTGGCGTTGCTGGAGTTGAAGCCCGCGCCCCCAACCAGTACTTGCGAAATGGTCACGTTGGAGTTGCCGGCATTCGTCAGTGTTACGTTCTGCGTTCCGGTGCTGGATACGTTCACGTTGCCGAAGCTCAATGCGTTGGAGCTGGAGTTAAGCAACAAGGTCGCCGCGGCGGTAACCGTCAGCGAAGCTGAGCTGCTGGTCACGGTGCCTGAGGCGTTGCTTACGGTCACGGTGAATTGTGAACCGCTGTCGGTGGTCTTCGTTGCCGGAGTAACGTAAGTGGCCGCGTTCGCGCCGCTGATCGCTGCGCCGTTCTGCATCCACTGGTAGGTCAACGTTGCGGTTCCCGTTGCAGTTACCGAAAAGCTGGAAGTCTGCCCGACGGTAACCGAGCGGCTAACCGGCTGCGCAGAGATGGACGGAGCCACAACCGCTGCATTAACGATCAGAGTCGCCGTGCTGCTGGTGACGCTTCCCGAACCATTGGTAACGGTCACTCCGAATTGTGAGGCGTTGTCGGCGGTCGTCGTTGCCGGAGTGATGTAGGTAGCTGCATTCGCGCCGCCGATCGCTGTGCCGTTCTTCATCCACTGGTAGGTCAACGTTGCGGTTCCCGATGCGGTCACGGAGAAGCTGGAAGTCTGCCCGGCGGTTACCGTGCGGCTAACTGGCTGTGCGGAAATCGACGGAGCCACAGCCGCGGCGTTAACAGTCAGAGTCGCCGTGCTGCTGGTGACGCTTCCCGAGGCATTGGTGACGGTCACGGCAAATTGTGAGCCACTGTCAGTAGTCTTCGTTGCCGGAGTGATGTAGGTAGCGGCGTTCGCGCCGCTGATCGCCACACGATTCTTCGTCCACTGGTAGGTCAACGTTGCGGTTCCCGCGGCGGTCACGGAGAAGCTGGAAGTCTGCCCGGCGACTACCGTGCGGCCAACTGGCTGCGCGGAGATGGACGGAGCCACAACCGGCGCCGTAACCGCGAGAGTCGCGGTATTGCTGGTGACTGTTCCTGCGCTGTTGGAGACCTTAACGGTGAAGTGTGTGCCATTGTCCGCGATGGTCGTTACTGGTGTCGAATAATTCGAAGAGTTCGCCCTGCCGATCGCTGCTCCATTCTTCATCCATTGGTAGGTGATCGGCGCAGTTCCCGTAGTGGCGACCGAGAAGCTGGCGGTCTGCCCGGCGGTGACCGAGCGGCTCGTCGGCTGCGTGGTGATGGCCAGCGGAGTCGCCACGGGAGTCACAGCGATGTTGCACACGCTGGTCGTACCCGGTGCGGTCATCGCCGCCACATTATTCAGTACGGCCACGCCGCTCTGCGCGGTGCGGAATGCCAAATTGATGCCGATGGTCTTTTGTACCGTGCCGACCATCACGTAGGCGTTGTAGGTATGGTTGGAGAAGTGCACGTCCATAATGAACTGATAGGAAACGCGGCTTGAATACGGAATCGTCGACGTCGCAGTGTAGGCGCTGCCGTTCATCGCATCGATGGCTCCGTTGGAGTTAAAGCGGGTCACTGCCGCCAGATCGCTGAACTCATTGGCCGGGCCGAAAGATAGCCCAGTGATGCCATCCACGTTGGCCGCCGAAGCGCTGGCAGTGTATGTGACGCGAAAGCTGCCCGTCTGTTGCGCCACCGGAACGTTCATCCAGCTGCCGGCGGATAACACACAGGTATTGACCGGATGCTTGGTCCGCGCAGGCGAGACTGCGGCGAGCAAGAACATGCTCAAGAGTGATGCAGTTAAAGTCTTGTTTGTGATTTTCACGTCAGGTCCCCATTCCATACTTCGAACCGGTCTTCCTTTAGAAGCCGGACTTTCTGCTGCGCTCGGAGAGATACGGAAGGGGGGTATCCGATGCAGGCCAAGAATGGGGGTTGGGCTGGTTCGCAACTACTGGTCGCTGGAGCGGAATGAGGGCAGTGAAATTTTGCGCGGTGAATCAGGAATCAGATGCCCAGACGGGCAGGCAAGGTCAACAGGGCAGGTTTGTGCTGATCGTTTCAGTGAGCAGTGGAAAGTATTTCGTGCAAAAAGCCACCAAATCCGGGTCTTTTTGGCCAATTCCCGACTGGGTGATTTAGCGCGCCCAGTTGAGCATTGCAGCTAGGAAATTAGTCGCCGTCGTTGGTGCTGCCGAACGAACCAGGCTGCTTGATCGAGTCCGTTGCAGCTGTGCCAGTGATCAAACGCGCGCCGCGGCTGAACGTCAGATACTCAAAGCCCCACTGAATGAAAACCATCACGCGGTTCTGAAACTCCACGATGTACATGAGGTGAACGAATAGCCAGGTCAGCCAGGCGAGCAGTCCCGAGAGGTGAAATCCAAAAATATTGGCGACCGCTGAGGCGCGGCCAATGACGGCCATATCCCCTTTGTTGAAATAGTGGAATACCGCCTGATCGTTCTTTCCGGCGATGCGGGCGCGAATCGTTTTGGCCGCGAAGGCTCCGCCCTGGATGGCCACTTGCGCCACGCCCGGCATTGGCTTGCCATTCTTGTCCGTGGCGTTGGCCAGATCGCCGACGATAAAAATGTCGGGATAACCTGGAATCGTCAAATCGCCATTCACGCGGATGCGCCCGCTCTTGTCCGTTTCGGCCTTGGTGCGCTCCGCCAGTTTTTTCCCGAACGGCGTGGTTATTACTCCACCGGCCCATAGCACGGTATGCGCGACCAGGCGCTTGGTTACTTCTCCGTGACGATAGCTCACACCCTGGCCGTCGATGTTGGTCACCGTCACACCTTTCATTACCTCCACACCCAGTTTTGAAACCGCCTTTTCGGCCTTGGCGGAAAGGTCCTCAGGGAAAGAACCTAGCACTCGCGGGCCCCCCTCCATAAGAAGGATGCGAGCTTCCTGCGGATTAATATGGCGGAAATCGTGCTTCAGGGTTTCATTGGCGATTTCCGCCAGCGCGCCTGCAAGCTCCAACCCTGTAGCGCCGGCGCCTACGATGACAAAGGTAAGCCACGCACGGACTTCTTCGCGGCTGGCGGCGCGCTCAGCGCGTTCAAACGCGTAAAGAATCTTGTGCCGGATAGCAGTAGCTTCCTCAACAGTCTTCAAGCTGGGAGCCCACTCGCGCCATCCGTCGTTGCCGTAGTAAGAAGTCTGTGACCCAGTCGCCACGATCAGCGAGTCGTACTCGTACGAAGCCCCGTCGAGAAGAATCACTTTTTTCGCCACTGGATCGATGTCGGTGACGTCTCCCAGCAAGACCTGCGTGTTTTTCTGCCGGCTCAGCACGCCCCGCAACGGCGCGGCTATTTCTCCCGGCGAAAGCGACCCGGTGGCTACCTGGTACATCAGCGGCTGAAACAAATGAAAATTCCGCCGGTCAAAAAGAATCACCTCAACGGGTGCGCGCTTCAGCTTTCGCACGGCGCTCAATCCGCCGAACCCGCCGCCAAGCACAATTACCCTGTGCCGCTCTGGCATGGTTGAAGCCCTCTTTTCGCCGCGAGTGAACGTTCAGCAGCGTAATATTATTTTCTCACCTTTTGGGTTGCACTGCTTTGGCGAGAAGCCCCGCCCCGATCAGGAAATTGGTTGTTTACACTGAGTCCTGCGATAGCAGGCGAAGGGTGGGTGCCCCACCCTCGGATTTTGAGGGTGGGTCTTTCTTTTGACTTTATTGGCCTGGCCCGCCGCCGTCGGCTATTCAGTGCGGAGGGCCCGCATCGGGTCGATGGTAGCGGCACGCCAGGCGGGCACCAGGCACGCCGCCAGAGCCACAAGCGCAAGAACAAGCACGGAAGCTATCAGCGTAAGCGGATCGCGCAAATTGCCTCCAGACCAGGAGGACAACACGCGATTCAACGCCACGCTGAGCCCAACGCCGATAGCTACGCCGACCGCCAGCGTGAACCCGGTGGAGGCCAGAACCAAACGCACGATACTAGTCCGCGGCGCACCCAACGCCATGCGAATGCCCACTTCCTGGGTTCGCTGAGAAACCGCAAACGAGACCACGCTGTACAAACCCGTGGCAGCCAACGCCAGTGCGATCAAGGCAAAAAGCGAAAAGAGCGTAGCGATAAAGCGGTCTTCTCCCCATCCCTGTGTGTCCAGCCACCACAAAAGTGTGTGATTTTCACCGGCCACCAGTTCAGGATTCAGCTGGTGCAATCGTTCCTTGATGGACCTTAGAACCACCTCGGGATTCGGCGTGGTCTTCACCAGCAAAGACTCATCCGTGGAAATGACAAAACTGTGCGGCAGGAAAACAGCCGGCTTGATCGGCCGGTTCAGGCCATCGTTGCGAGCGTCGGCCACCACGCCAATAATTTGAAACCAATCTTCAGGCGCGGCGGCGATCAGCAGAGATGGCCGGTCGAGTTTCAGCATTGGGCTTCGTATACCCTGGCCGATGGGATCTCGATCGGGAAGGTATTGCTTGACGAAAGTTTGATTGACCACCGCCAGATGCGCAGCGCGCATCGTTTCGCTGTCATCGAAAAATCTTCCCGCAAGCAACGGAATGTGCAGCGTTGAAATTTCGTTGGGGCTCACAGCGCAGAGCATCGCCTGAGCGTCGGTCAACAGCGGCTTGCTTTGGACCTCGACTTTTCCGGTAAACCCGCCGAATCCGGGAAACCAGGTGGTCGATATGCTGGCGTCGTCCACGCCCGGCACTTCGACGATGGCCTTGCGAACTGCTTCTTGCGCATTCAGCCGGCCTTCCCATGTGGGATTTGCTCCTTTGGGGAATCCGACATTCAGGGAGAGCACATGATTGGGATCGAAGCCCAGAGGCGTGTGCAAGCGCGCTGAAAACGCTTTTAGCGCCGCTCCAGCCGAGGCGATAAGCAGCAGAGTCAGTGCCACCTGCCCGGCGATCAGAAAACGGTGCGTCCTGCGGCTGGCGGCGCTGCCGGTATGCTTGGTGCTGGTGGCTTGAATCAGTCGGCTGACCTCCGCCCTGGACAGCTGCCACGCCGGAGACAGCCCGAAAAAAATGCCAGTAAGCAGCGCTATCGCGGCGCTGAACGCCAGCACCATGCCGTTCACATGAATGGCCGCTTCGTGGGGGAAAGAAAAAATCGGCAGCGCCGCGACGATCCAGCCGACACCTTTATAGGCTGCGACTACGCCGAGGGCCGCGCCAGTCGCAGAGAGCACTACCGACTCGGTGAGCAACTGGCGGACAAGGCGGTTTCGTCCCGCGCCAACCGCCACACGAACGGAAAACTCATGCTGGCGAGCCGTGCCGCGCGCCAGGAGAAGAATAGAAATGTTGGCGCAGCCGATAATAAGCAACGTGAGCACGCCGCCAAACAGCAACACCAGCGTCCCAGCAAATCTCCCTAGCACTTCCTCGTTGAGCGTAACGATGGTGGCGCGCCGGTCCTGCGGATAAGTCTTATCGTTTTTCGCAAATTGATCGGCGATTACCTGGAACTCGCCTTGGGCCGCTGGAAATTTCACGCCAGGCTTGAGTTTTACAAATGCCATCCAATAATCATGTGGATCGACGGTGGGCGTTGCCGGCAAATATACGTCGGAGTCGCCCCACGTGAATCGCGGCGGCACGACGCCGATGACGGTGTAGATCTTGTGATCCAGTTCTATGCTTTTTCCCACCACATCCCGACGCCCGCCGTATTGCTTTTGCCAGAACAGGTAGCTAATCACCGCCACGGGGGCCGCGTTGCCATTCGGCGCGTCCGCAGCCGAAAACTCCCGCCCCAGCAGCGCAGGCACGCCCATGTATTCGAATAGATTGGGTGAGTACAGGCCCACATTGACGGACACCGGGATCTGGTCACCAGTCAGGTTCTGCTGGCCACCCTGCTGCAAAAACACATCGTCGACCGACGAAGCCTGCCGAATCTGCTGGTAGCCAGTGCCGCTGGTGAATAGCAGCGGACCTCGGCCAGATTTATCCCGCAATTCCACGTGGACCATGCGGTCCGCATCCTTATAAGGGTAAGGATCGAGCAGCACTCCATACACCACGCTGAAAATCGCAGTGGTCGCGCCAATTCCCAAAGTAAGCGAGAGCACAGCGGTAAGCACGTACCCCGGCGCCCGCCGGAATTGGCGAAACGCATAACGCAAATCCTGGACGATGTCCCACATAGGTGCGGCCTCCGGACAGTGTTGAACGTTTAGACGCACCTGAATAGCCACGGATAGGTGTTTGAGGTAGGTTTGGAGGGATTAGCTGAAAAGAGAGGCGCCTGGAAGAACTCACAGGCGCCTCTCTAATTTACAGATTAATCTTCCGTGTACCTCAGGGATCACCTCCTTAATCGACAGGAACGTCGCTTAAGCCGATTATAAAATTATTCTGAATAACTTCAACTATTAATGTTAAAAGGAGAGCCCGGAACCGGAACATTTACAATTTGAATGGCCTGAAATCATAAACCGGAAGGAAACGGATGCCTCCCACACTGGCTAACGGAAAGATCTGCTACATCGAATTTCCCGCGACAGACGTAGCGCGCTCAGCGCAGTTTTACAAAGAGATTTTTGGCTGGAGCATCCGCCAACTCGGCGACGGCGCCACCGCATTCGACGATGGCGTCGGTGAAGTGAGCGGAGCGTGGGTGCTGGGCCGCCCGCCAAAGAGCCTGGTCTGCTGATGTACGTGATGGTGGACAGCGTCGCCGAGACGCTGGAGCTGGTGGTCGCCAACGGAGGCCAAGTCGTGCAGAAAATCGGCGAAGACGCTCCAGAAATTACCGCGAGATTTCGCGACCCCGGCGGCAACGTCATCGGCCTGTATCAAGAACCTGCTAAGCAAGAGTCCAATTGAAACGTCAAGATTCGATTTACGCAGGAGAAAACCTATGCGCGCAATAAAGATCGCTATTCTTAGCCTGATGTTGACTGCACTGCACTCCGCCACCGCAAAGGCACAAGGGCAGGAACTCTATGTGGTGCCGGATGGTGTGGAGACCCGCTGGTCCAGCTTTGAAAATCCGAAGGCGGAAAAAGGTCAGGGCGGAGCTGAAAATAAAACTGCCAAAGGACACGCGTTTGAATTTGTCGCGCCCGGCGAAAGCCGCGTGCTGCTCGATGTCAAAGGAGCCGGAGTCATTCAACGCATATGGATGACCATCAGCGACCGCACGCCGGCGGTGCTGCGCTCAGCGCGCATCGAAATGTACTGGGATGATGCGGCTAAACCGGCCGTATCCGCTCCGCTGGGAGACTTTTTCGGACTGGGTCTGGGCCGCATACTTCCCTTTCAGAACGCGTTGTTCAGCGATCCGGAGGGCCGCTCGTTTAATTCCTACATCCCCATGCCGTACCGCAAAGCGGCCCGCATCGTTTTTATCAACGAGAGCGATGCCAACTTGCTACTTTTTTACGACGTGGATTTTCTACGGATGAAATCCCTGGTAGCCGACGCGATGTATTTCCACGCGTATTGGAACAGAAGTGCCAAGACCGAGCCCGGTGTGGACTTTGAGATCTTGCCGAAGATAGAGGGAAAGGGCCGCTATCTCGGCGCCAATCTTGGACTGATTTCCGATCCTAAGTACGGAGATACGTGGTGGGGCGAAGGTGAAGCAAAGATTTACCTGGACGGCGATGCAGGGTTGCCAACACTGAACGGGACGGGTTCGGAGGATTTCGTGGGATCAGGCTGGGGTTTGGGAACATTCGTGCACATGTATCAAGGCAGCCCGGTAGCGGATGAGAAGCGCCATCAGTGGGCCTTTTACCGCTACCATGTTCCGGATGCGGTCTATTTTCAGAAGAGCTGTCGCGTGGCGATGCAGGTGCTCGGAGGCGCTTCGATTACCGAGGCCAAGCAGCTCGCGGAAAAAGGAGTGCCGATCATCGCGGTGACTCTCGGCACGGACAAGGTTCTCATTAAATTGCTGGAACAAAGCCCGGTGCCACAAATTACCGACGTGAAACAGGGCGAAGGATTCGCCGTTTTCTACCGTGAGCTTGACTACTCAGCAACGGCGTATTTCTATCTCGATTCGCCTTCGCATGACTTACCGGAGCTTCCCAAAAAAGAGGCTCGTATCGCCGGCCTTCCCACAAAGTATGAATAAAAGTAAGCGAGAGCGCCCGCTCGACTACAGATTGATGTAAACCAGGGGAACAAGGAGGACGGGAACAAGGAGGACAGACGAGATGTTTTCTGATATTTCTCTGAAGCGGCACCAACTACTCCGGTTCTGCTCACGCTTTAGGACAGGTCCCGGACCTGTCTTTTTATTAACTGTGAATCACTATTTACAATAAGCACAATGTGCATATGACTGTCGCGATCCAGTCCGGACATCCCTTGTCCGCAACCTCCCTCCACGTCCCAATTTCTCTTCCCTCCCGCCTGCACACAAGTGTCTCTTTTTGTCTTTTATCTACCGTGTATTGGGCAGGTTTACCTGCCCAAGGCAGCCTTTGGCCCTCTTTTTCACGTCCTCCTACAGCCTCTCTTTTTCTCTCTTTGCTCTCTTTTCGCAATCGACATTCTTTGTTTTCAACACTGTCTGGCCTCTTTTGCAAAACAGGGGTGGGTATCCCCAGAGCTATTTGACCTCAATGCCTGCACACAGTGTCTCTTTGCTCTCTTTTTGCAGTCGACATTCTTTGTTTTTAATACTTTCTGGCCTCTTTTTTCCAAAACAGGGGGTGAGTATTCACAGAGTTGCTTGACCTCAATCGGCCGCGCGCCAACTGCTTTCCGGGGTTTGGCGTGCCTGGCTTGGCGAATTCCCCTTATCGTCTGCGCCAAGGGCATATTCACCCTTCCGAACTATTTGGGAAAAAGAGGGTGGCAAAGGCTGAGCTGGCGGAAAGATACGCAATCACAGATTGATATGGCGAAAGCGATCCCCCACCGCAGCGACGTTCGGGGACGCACCCGCGCGAGCAGTGTTCCGTTGCCATACGCCGGGAATGGCCAGGCTGCACTTCGGGCAGGCGCCGTTCTTTAAATCATTTTCGAGCACGTTGTGCCAGGAGCGGCGGATCAGCAGAGCGTCGCACTCCGGGCAGCGCGTGGAGGCGGCATCGCTGACGATGTTGCCTTCGTAGACGTAATGCAGGCCGGCGTCGCGCGCGATTTTCCTCGCGCGATGCAGTGTTTCCGGAGGAGTCGCCGGCTTGTCCTGCAATTTGAAATCGGGATGGAAAGCGGTGAAATGCAGCGGTACATCGGGCCCGAGATGCTGCATGACCCATTCGGAGAGTTTGGAGATTTCTTCCGGGCCGTCGTTGAGCGTGGGAATCAGCAGATTGGTCAGCTCGAACCACACCGGCGTTTCATTTTTCAGCCACTTGAGTGTGTCCAGTACGGGCTGCAGATGCGTGAGCGTGATGCGGCCGTAGAAATTTTCGGTGAAGGCTTTCAGATCGATGTTGGCGGCGTCGACGTGGTCGTAGATGTCGTGAAAAGCTTCGCGAGTGATGTAGCCGTTGGAGACCATCACGGTTTTCAGGCCGTGTTTTTTTGCCGCTTTGCAAATGTCGATGACATATTCGCCCCAGATGGTCGGTTCGTTGTAGGTGAAGGCGATCGATTCGCAGCCGTGCTCAAGCGCGAGTAGCGGAACATCCTCGGGCGAAACGCGCTGAGAGCGCACCTGGTCCTGGCGCGATTTGGAAATGTCCCAGTTCTGGCAGAAGAAACAGCCCATGTTGCAGCCCGCCGTGCCCATGCTGAATACCCGGCTGCCCGGAAGAAAATGACTGAGCGGTTTTTTTTCGATGGGGTCGATCTGCAGCGCGGCGGGAGAACCATAGCCGAGGCTGTAAAGTTTTCCGCCGCGATTTACGCGAATGAAGCAGAAGCCGGCTTGGCCTGGATGGATGTGGCAATGGCGCGGACAAAGATAACAGTGAACGCGGCCGCCGGGTTCCGATTCCCACCAGCCGGCTTCGTGAAGTTGTTCAGTGTTCTGGAGGACCGCTAAATCTTTCACGGCACCTCCCTTCCGGAATAATTATAGCGCGTGCGCAAATATCCGCGTTACTCAACGATGGACGTGTTGTTCACAGCGGCGTTGTGATGCCCATCGCATGAAATCTTCCATGCGGTCGCGGTATTTCCAGGACAAGCGAAAAAACTTGCGCGCGTCGAGCGCAGCGGCTTCCGCACCGAGAAAGGTTTCAAAGCGCCACCTGATATAGGGACTGTTCCACGGGGTTAGACGGTAACCCCGTGCCACGATCCAGTAGTAATGCAGGGCTGCAAACATTTTCAGGCGCTGAGGCGGCGAACCCAGATGCGCGAGGTGGCGGGCTTGCCGAGGTGAAGTTTTTTTCCGTTGGCGCGCAGAGTCATGGTTTCGTCGTACTCGCGCTTGACGATATCCAACTTTGTCGATGGGCGCAGCTGCAGGCCTTCGAGGAATTCCAGGAACTGGCGGTCTTTCTCGTAGACGCAAACAATTTCCGCCGAATCGTTGGGACGCAGCTCGGCGAGTAGCACAGCGCCGTGCTCGCGCAGCTTGGCGATTCCGCCGCGCATGGGCACGCCATGAGGGCAGCTTTTTTTGTTGCCGAAGCGCTTGAGCAGCAGCGCTTCCACTTCGGGAGAAATGGCGTGTTCCATGTGCTCGGCTTCGTCGTGAGCTTTGGCCCAGGAGAGACCGATGACTTCGGTGAGCAGCATTTCGGCGAGCTGATGGCGCAGCGCAAGACGCTCCGCGACGGCGCGGCCTTTGCGGGTGAGGTCGATACGGCCGGTGCGCTCCACGCGAACGTGGCCGTCGCGGGTCATGCGTTTCAGCGCAGCCGTTACCGCCGGCGGAGTAACGTGCAGATCCTCGGCGAGGCGCGCGCTGATGGGCGTCTGGGCTTCTTCCAGCATTTCCCAGATGGACTTCAGGTAATCTTCCTGCGATACGCTGGTTTTTTCGCGGCGCATCTGGGTTCGCCTTCTCCTAGGTTCTTACGGAATGATCGGGCACTGCTTTTCGCAAACGCTCGGCAAGCAGCACGACGCGACGCCGAATGTCTTCATAAACTGCCTGATAAAACGCCGGATCTCCACCATAGGGATCCTGCACATCCCAGTCTTCTACTTTTTGACGATCGGCGAAAGCCCGTTCTTTCGGGACGCCGCTCATGTTGATGACAATGTCGGCATCGTCCCAAACTTCACGGTTTATGGGAGTGGAGATGAGAGCGTCTGCAGAATTGCCATTGTTGACCAAAGTTTGCGTGGTGAGCTCCGGCAGAAAGCCGAGCGGAGAGAGACCGGCGCTGAGTGGCTCGATCACATCGGAGGCGTCGCGTCGCGCGATGGATTCCGCCATGGGACTGCGGCACGCGTTGCCCATGCAGACGAAGAGAACTTTCTTCCGCTCTGGATGTTCGTTTCTGCTGGGGCGTTTTACGGGATTTTTCACTTGGAGGATTTTGCGCCGGCCAGTTCTGTTTTTTGCGCGGCGCTGGGCGGCAGCGGTTTGCCGGATTCGGCGGCGAGCTTTAGGAAATATTCATGGACAGTGGTGTCGGAGGTGAGTTCCGGATGAAACGTAGTGGCTAAGATCCGCCCCTTGCGAACGATGGCGGGTTTGCCGGCGTGCTTGGCGAGGATTTCGATTCCGGGGCCGGTGCGGTCGATGATGGGGCCGCGAATGAAGGCCATTTCCAGCGGCTCGTTCTTCAGAGTGGATTTCGCGAAAAAAACGTCGCTGGCGATTTGCCTGCCGTAACCGTTGCGCAGCACGGTCATATCCAGCAATCCGAGAGAATCTTGTTTGGGATTTTGCACGTCGGTGGCCAGAAGGATTGCGCCCGCGCAGGTGCCGAAGACGGCGTGACCATCGGCGGCAAAATGTTTGATGGTTTCGTAAAGGCCTTCTTCCTGCAGGAATCGTAATTGTGTGGTGCTTTCCCCTCCGGGAAGAATCAAGCCATCACAGCCTTCCAGATCGGCGGGCGCGCGAACTTCCACGGTGTCGATGCCCATACCCGCGAGCATGGCCGCGTGGGCTGCGAAGTCGCCTTGAACCGCGAGGATCCCGATTTTCACCTTCTCGTCCCCAATTTCTTCTTGAGCTACCAGCCGCGCGTCGACATCATGTCTTTCTCGTCCATCTGGCGAATATCGAGGCCCTTCATGGCATCGCCGAGTTCTTCGTGGGCTTCGAGGACGGCCTTGGCATCTTCGAAGTGCGTGGTGGCTTTGACCACGGCTTTGGCGCGCGCTTCGGGATCGCTGGACTTGAAAATTCCCGAGCCGACGAAAACGGCTTCGGCGCCGAGACGGCGAACGAGGGCTGCGTCGGCGGGAGTGGCGATGCCGCCCGCAGAAAAATTGGGAACCGGTAGCTTGCCGGTCTTGGCAATCTGGCGAATCAATTCGAGCGGCGCGCCGAGTTCCTTGGCTTCGTGCATCAATTCGTCTTCGCGCAGGGTGGTGAGCTTTTTCATTTGCGAAACGATGGTGCGCATGTGGCGAACCGCTTCGACCACGTTGCCGGAGCCCGCTTCACCCTTGGTGCGAATCATGGCCGCGCCTTCGGCAATGCGGCGCAGGGCCTCGCCGAGATTTCGCGCGCCGCAGACGAAGGGCACGCGGTAATCATGCTTCCAGATGTGATTCTCTTCGTCGGCGGGAGTGAGGACTTCGCTTTCGTCGATGAAGTCGACTTCGAGAGCCTGGAGAACGTCGGCTTCGGCGAAATGGCCGATGCGCACTTTGGCCATCACCGGGATGGTCACGGTGGCCATGATCTCCCGAATGACTTTGATCGAGGCCATGCGCGCAACGCCGCCTTCTTTGCGAATGTCGGAGGGCACGCGCTCCAGCGCCATCACAGCGCAAGCCCCGGCATTTTCTGCGATTTTGGCTTGCTCGGCGGTGGTGACGTCCATGATTACGCCGCCTTTGAGCATTTCCGCTAGGCCGACTTTCACGCGCCATTCCTTGGGTCCGGCGTTTCCGTTGGCGCTGCCATTTATTTTTTTTGAGTCCATAAACTGCTCCTCTCCATTTGCCATGCGTTATGACGTTGGACCGATTCGGAATGGCCGAACGTCACAATAATTCAGCGTTTACTTTTGACACAGCACTACGAAACGTGCTGCACCCTTTGCCAGAACATCTCCGGCGGCATTGCGAATTTCGCCGGATTGAAAAATGTTTCGCCCTTCGAAACCGGTTTCAAAGGCTTCGACAGTAATTTCTTCATCCACGCGCACCGGTTTCAGATACTGGATGGACATCTCCGCGGTGACGGCGCGCGCATCGCGGAACCTGCAAACTTTGCCCATGGCTTCGTCGAGCAACGTGGCGATGATGCCGCCGTGACCCATGCCACCACCGCCTTGGTAGCGCGGACCTAGAACGAAGCGCCCGACAATGCGGCGGCCGACATTGTCCTGCGTAAACGTCAGCTTCATGCCGCCGTCGTTCGCGCCGCCGCAGCCGAAACATTTATTTTCGGGATTGGGCGCCAGTGTGATTGAGTCAGTCAACTTTCCGAGCCTTTCGTTCCATCCATCATTCAATCAATCAACTTCTTCGAATCAAACCAACGCGACGCGGCTGCGTTCAGCGCGGCGCACACCGCGCTGGCGCTTGCGCATCTCGACGCGAAGCAAGTCCGCAAGCGTGGCAACACCGCGGGCAATCTGTTTTTCATCCAAGCTGGCAAAACCCAGGCGCAGCGTATTGGGCAGCGGGTTTTGCACGTAGAAATAGCGACCGGGGGCGAAGAGCACGCCACGTTCTTTCACGTGAATGAGGAGCTCGCTGGCGTCAAATCCTGGGGGCAACTCGAGCCACAGGCACATGCCGCCTTCGGGGCGGGTCCAGCGAGTTTCTTCCGGCATGTGCTTGCGTAGCGCCTGGTCAAGAGCCTCGAGGCGCGCGGAATAAACTTTTCTCATTTTGGCAAGGTGCTTGGTGAAAAGTCCTCGGCGCAAAAATTCCGCGAGGGTGGCTTGCGCGAGCTGATCGGTGTGCAAGTCGGTGGTCTGCTTCACCAGGCGCAGGCGTTCGACGGCGACAGCGGGAGCGACAATCCAGCCGACACGAAGTCCGGGAAAGGCAACTTTGGCGAAGCTGTCGATGTGAATCACCAGATTGGCGCGGTCGAGTCGCTTGAGTGAAGGGACGCGCTCTTCGCGCGTGTGCAGCCGCGCGTAAATGTGATCTTCGACGACGGGCACCTGATGGCGCGCAGCTAACTCCAGAACGCGGCGGCGTGATGCGAGCGACATCGATGTGCCGGTGGGGTTTTGGAAATCCGGCGTCAGGACGATGAGCTTCACGCGATTGGCAGCGAGGGTGGCTTCCATGGCGTCGAGGTCGACGCCTAGCTCGGTGTTGGGCTCGGGACGAGTTTTTACCGCCACGGCAAGGCAACGGGCGCGAGCGCCGTGGAAAATGGCGACGGCTCCGGGATACGTAGGATTTTCGAGAATGACGGAGTCGCCCGGGCGTACAAAAGTTTTGCTGATCAGATCCAGCGATTGCTGACAGCCGTCAGTGATGAGCAGGTTTTCGTCTTTGGCGGCGATGCCCTCGCGCTGCAGCATGTCCAGCAACGCTTCTTTCAGCGGAGCGTAGCCATCGGAGGGGCCGAGATTGAGCACCTCGGTAGCTTCGCGGCGCAGCACCGCGTTGACGCAGGTTTGCAGTTCGTCGATGGGGAAAAATTCCTGCGCGGGCCGGGCCATAACGAAAGAGAGTGCGTCTTCGGGCGCGCTGGCGGTGAGGCGGCTAAGCACTTCTTCGCCGCGTTCGTCGGCGAAAAGCAACTCCCAGCGAATGCCGTGATTGCCGTTGAGCACGGGTGGCGCGGGAGGAGTGATTTTCAGGCCGTTGCCATTGGCGCGGATGAAGGTTCCGCGGCCGACGTGGCCCTGAATGAGACCTTCGGATTCGAGCTCCGCGTAAGCGTTGGCTACTGTGGTCCGATGAACTCCCAGCATGGTAGCGAGCTCGCGGCTGGCGGGAATGCGGTCACCGTGGCGCAAATCGCCGGCGTGGACGAGCGCGCGGAGTTGATCGCGGAGCTGGATGTACAGCGGGACGTGACTTTCGGACTGGAGATGAAGAGGAAGCATTGTCTCTCACCCTGAGCCAATTCTAGCAGGAATTGGACCGGAGCAAGAGCCAATTTGTCTTTCGCTTTCGGCAGGAAAACATGAGTCTTGACTCTGGGGACAGTGAGGGCGGAACCCGAAGCTCCTCAATGCGGGCTTGCCAGACGTCGGTCAATCTTCGGAGGCGGAGCCGGAGCGGCCTGTCGTTTCGCCGGGTTTCAGGCTCCGCACACAGAGGACGGTGAAATTGGCTGGATCGCATTGGTAGATATTTGTGAGCGGAGGGTCGGTGGGCTGCACGACGTAGTTCCCTGCTTCCATCTCCTGCGAATCGCGGGCCACGGCAACTGCAATGGGACTCCCCGGGCGGACACGGACGCGGAACTGAGCTGAGGAGGGCTCGTAATTCGAGTAGGTGAAACAGCGTTCGATACAGGCCCGGTCGATGACGTGATGAATGAAAGGAATGCGCGAATCTGGCGGAGATTCGATTGTGGGAACTACGCGTGCGTCCGGAGGAAGCGCGGCGATGAGAGATTCGGCGTGCGATTCCAGGCGATTCAATACGGCGGTGTCGGCGAAAACCAGGGCGAAAAAAACTGCTGCGCAGACTAGTGTGGCGGCGAGAGCCCACTTCCTCGGCTGCAGGCAACTCAGAATGCACAGGCCAAAAATGGCGGAGATGAGCGTCAAGCGGGAAACCACCAGGCCAAACCAGGCGGCGGAGACGGAGAGGCGCACATCCTGGGGGAGGAGCGATGTGGCGCAGAAAGCCACTGCGTATAACTCCACGGCAAGGACGAGAGGCGCTGCCAGGGCCAGACGGACACGGCGCTGAAAAAATTCGAGTGCGATCCAGAGGACGAAGACGGCGAGCAGAGACCATGCGACAAAATGGTAACGCGGAGTGTAGAGCAGCAGTTGGTCGAAGCCAGTGAAAAAATAAAATGGCTGGTCGGGCCAACTGACGTCGAACTCCGCGAGATGCACGAGATACCAGTGGACCGCGATGAGGGTCAATATCGCGGCAGCTGGGATCGTGAATGCCCAGAGCGAACTGAATTTTCTTCTGAGGTATGAGTAGCCAAGAATCGCTGCGAACCAAACGGCCCCGATTGGGTGGGCGAGGACTGCCAGTGCAAGAAGTAGAAGCCCCGCCAGCCAATCCCAGGCTACCGGCTTCCACAAAAGTGCCAAGCCGAAGCAGGCGAGGGCAATCGACAGGTAATAGTTAAAAAAACCCATGTTGAAGGCGAAGCCGTAAGTGAGCATGGCGATGCAGGGAGTGAGGAGCCATTGAGGGCGTTCGCTGAACGCAGTAAGAAACGAAAATACGCCCCAGAAAAACAGCAGTGCGCAGAGGGCCACTATTATTTTGGGACCGGCGATGAAGCCGAAAACTTTTGCGGAATACAAAAGGAGAAGGTCGAACAGGACGTTGTTCCATCGCGGCGCAAGATAGAGGCCGGGCGCCCTTCCCTGCTGAATTAGTTGCGCCAGCCAAGCGTTGTAGGTGTGACTGGGCAGGTCGCCGGCTTCGATGCGATGGTGCCAGAAGCAAGGGATGATGATGAGGAGGGACAAAACGGCTATTACGAGAAAATGCGCGCAAAGAAAGCGGAAGGCGCGGAAAAGCGATGAGTTGTTTGGCGGCGTCATTGCCGACGGAATCGTAGCATTATCCGTGCATGACGATTGAAGTGAAGTGCACGCGATGTGAGAGGCTTGCGCGATAGATCGAAGAGAGATTTCTCGACGGTGTGGCGCGGCTCGTTCGCCGAGCGAACGAGGAAGAAAAAGCCGCGCTGCTCCGCTCGGAGGCTGTGACTTTTTTTGTGCGATTAAGGTTGTTTACGGTTATCAGGAGTACATGAGCTATCCGGGAGCAGGAGAAGCGGCTGGAGAGGTGCGGTTGCGGAAACCAGAGCGGCGGCAGATGGCCTGGGTGCCGCAGGGCACGGACGATTTAGTGGCGGCCACGCAGGGAGTACGCACGGTGGTGGCGGTGGTGGCCAAAGTGGATCTGTCGGCATTTCGTGAGCCGATCAAAGCGCGAGAAGGAGTGGCTGGCCGAGACGCGACCGATCCGGAGTTGCTGGTAGCGTTGTGGCTGTATCGCTGCATCCGCGGGATCGGGTCGGCGCGAGAGCTGGCACGGCGCTGCGAGGAAAGTGCGCCGTTTCGCTGGCTGTGTGGCGGGGTGGGAGTGAACCACCGGATGCTATGGGATTTTCGGACCGATCACGGCGAAGCGCTGGACCAGTTGTTCACGCAGGTGATCGCCTCGCTGGTGGATCAGGAACTGGTATCGGTAAGCCGGGTGAGCCAGGACGGGGTACGCGTGCAGGTGAGCGCGGGAGCGGGGAGTTTTCGACGCGAAGAACGGCTGCGCAGGTAGCTGGCGGAAAGCCCAAAGCACGTAGAGGAACTGCGGCGTCAAGTAGCGGAGCCGGAAACGCGGTGGGTCGCAGCGGCGAAGAAGAAAAAGGGGGAGCGGCTGGTGGCCCAAGAACAGCAGAGGCGTTTGGAACAAGCGCTGGCGCAACTGCCGGAACTGTAGCAGCGCCAGCAGGAACGAGCCAGCCGGGCGGGCCAAGGGCCATACGGGCAGAAGATTCGGGAGAAAGAGTTGCGGGTGAGCAGCAGCGATCCGGAAGCGCGGGTGATGAAAATGCCCAACGGCGGATACAACGCTGCGTACCACGTGCAAGTGGCCAGCGACCCGCAGAGCCGCGCGATGGTCGGAGTGGAGGTGAGCAACCAGGGCTATGATTCGTCCGGATTGAGCGAAGCGATGCGCGAGCAAGTGGAGCGGCGCAGCGGAAGAAAGGTCCAGCAGCAGTTGCTGGACGGTGGCTACTTGCGCCATCGGGACATCGAAAGCGCACACCAACAAAGGTGGAGTTATTCGTGCCCCCGAAAGGAGCACGCACGGCGAAGAATCGCGGGCGGGAGTTGGAACCTCACAGAGGAGATCGCGCAGCGCTACGAGCCTGGAAGCAGCGCATGGCCAGCGAGGAAGGACAGAAAATTTACCGGCAGCGGGCGGCCACCAGCGAAACGATTAATGCGGACCTGCGCAGTTATCGGGGGTTGACGCAAATTACGGTCCGCGGCTTGAACAAAGCACGTTGTGTCGCACTATGGTGCGCGTTGGCCTACAACCTGATGCACTTCGCCTCGGCGTTGCAGCAATAACCAACCAGGGACACCGAGACAATCGCACAGGCGGTCTGGCAGAGCAGTCGGCGGAACAGATCATCGGCGAGAAATAGCTCAGCACTTCGAGCGCACGCCTCGCCCGCTAATTTAGTCACAGCCTCTCAGAATGACAGAGGTGGGCGGTCGGCTTCGGTTATTGCCAAGATCAGGACAACTTTCTTGATGCAAAGTACGGAACGACGAAGGCTTCCGAAAGGTGGCGAAGAAAACAATTACTTGGAGGCTTGGTTTTCGCCGAGGCGTTTCAGGCGGTCGCGGAGGCGGCGCTGCAGCGGAGTGGGAGTATTGGGATTGAACGCGACCAGGTACCACAGCGGCTGGCTGCGATCTTTGCTCAGCCAGGTGAGCGTGGGAGCGTCGGCATTGGGGTGACGCGCGACATTTTCGCGGATCGCCGCGTAAGGGTGCTTGGCGAGCTTGTTCAACGTTTTGGCATTGGCGCGCGGATGTTCGCTGATCAGACGCAGGAGATAGAAATCTTCTTCGGGGGCTTGCTTCACAAGTTTTTCAAGCATGTCGGGCTTGGCGTCGGCGCTGAGGACCAGGCCAATCTTCTCGTCCCAGGCGGTATTGATGTGGTTTAACTCGCGAGTTCGGGCGTGAATTAACTCTTCGAGGATGCGGCGCTCCTGTTGCATGCGCGCGATCTGCAGCGAGGTGCCTTCGAGGGAGTCCAGCACGCGCAGAAGATGCTGCCGTTCACCAAAAACAATTTGAGAGGTGCGGGTGATGGCGCCTTTTTCCCTCTCCTTATGCTGCACGAGATCCGAACGTCGCATGGTCTAGCGCTCCAGCCGATTCGAAAACAGGCCCAAGGAACCGGGGTGAACGTGGAATTCAGCGATGAGGCATTTCTAATGCATCACCGGGCTGAGCGAATTATGGTATGCGGCGGGCATAGGGTAAAGTTTGCTGCGGGCCAGTGTGCCCGATTTGCAACGGCGCGAGAGCAGAATCGCGCCGGCAGCGACGAGGAATCATGAATGCATTTTCGGAGCATCGCGAAGAACTGGAACGTTATGAGCAGATGTTTGGATTGGAACGCGGGCGGCTGGCGGTGTCGCTGGACCGCTTGACCAACGCGCTGGTGCTGGTGGGGCAGCACGGGGTGTACTGCACCAGCCAGCGAAATCCGGCCGTGCCAGCGATGGATTTGCGGATAATCACGATGGAATTGACGCATGCAAAAGAGTTACTGCAATCGGTGATGGAAGAATTGCGGAAGAAGAAGGAAGGCAGCGGGGTCCCGGAAAACTAAGATTTCAGGAAAGGGTTGGTGTGGCGCTCATTGCCGATGGTGGTCACCGGGCCGTGACCAGGATAAACGATGGTGCTGTCTGGCAATTCCATGAGTTTTCCGCGCAGCGAATCCATGATCTGCTCCATCGAGCCGCCCCAGAGATCGGTGCGGCCGATGCTGCCGGCGAAGAGCGTGTCTCCGGCGAAGAGTTGAGGTGCGGCGAGCGTAATCGCGCCGGTATCGTTGGGGACGAATAGACACACGCTTCCGGGAGTGTGACCGGGCGTGTGTATCACGCGCGCTTCGCAGGAACCCCAATGGAGAACGTCGCCTTCGGCGAGCAGGTGATCGATGCTGGCCAGCTCCGGCGCGGCAACTCCCAGAAATGCGGCTTGCACATCCATGCCCTGGTAGAGCTGCAGATCATCGCGATGCATCAACACGGGCGCGCCCGTATAGCGATGAAGCTTGCTGAGGCCTCCGACGTGATCGATGTGCGCGTGAGTGCTGACGATGGCCTGCACGTTGAGCTTGTGGCGGCCGATTAAATCGAGAATGCGATTTACCTCGTCGCCGGGATCTATCACCAGCGCTTCGCGGGTGACGGGGTCGCCCACAATGGTGCAATTGCATTGCAGAATGCCCACGGGAATGGTGATGTGAATCAGTTCCTGCGTGGAGGCGTCCTTCGTGGGGCTCGGTTCGCTCATCGGTTGGAGTATATCATTCGCAAAGTTCTGTTCATGAAGGGCCACGTGGGGCCTCGGGCGGCAATTTGCTAGACTGTTTGCAGAACCGACTCCGATGCAAAACACGGAATCAATCATCGAAACACCGTTGGCCGCTGTACATCGCGCGGCGGGCGCAAGTATGGGCGTGTGGTTTGGCTGCGATTTGCCGGATGATTGGGGCGATCCGCGCGAAGAGCAGCGATTTGCGAACGAGAGTGTGGTGCTGATCGACAAGAATTATCGCGCGTATTTTTCGTTCACTGGGCCTGACCGGGTGCGCTACCTGAATGCGATTCTGACCAATAACATCAAGGAACTGGCAAAGGGCGCGGGTGCGGTTTCGCTGCTGTTGAATGCGCAGGGGCGCATTCTCGCGGAGATAGAGACTCTTGCGGGCGCTGATGAGCTGTTTTGTGTTTCTTACCGGATGATCCGCGAGAAGCTGGCGGAAGTTCTGGAGAAGTACATCATCATGGATGATGTCACGCTGACCGACGAGACGGAGAAATTTGGTACGTTGGCGATCGAAGGTCCTGGAGCCGCTGCGGTGGTGAAGGAGCTTGCGGGATTCGA
Source organism: uncultured Acidobacteriota bacterium (assembly GCA_963819625.1). Lineage (GTDB taxonomy): Bacteria > Acidobacteriota > Terriglobia > Acidiferrales > UBA7541 > Acidiferrum. Next base: position 7,112 of record CAWFWY010000005.1, on the reverse strand, counting down.
TCTGGGTGGACTTGTTGAGCTTGGCTGGACGGAAGCTAAGGTGGAATTGAAGTCGAGCGATGCTTCGGCATCAATTCCCTGCCGAATGGTGAAGCGTTCCCCGGGCGGAGTGGCTGGCGCAGAATTTATTGTTTCTCGTGAAATGCTTGCGCCATTGTGGGATGCGCTGCTGACTGCAGTGCGGCAACATGACGGCGGACCGATGGGATACAGAGCACTTAGCGCGCAGCGGCTGGTTCAGGGGACACCGTGGTTTGGATACGACTTCGGCGAGAAACAGATTCCACATGAAGCGGGGCTGGAAACCAGCCATATCAGCTATACCAAGGGCTGCTACACGGGCCAGGAAATTGTGGAGCGGGTGCGGTCGCGCGGGCAGGTGAACCGGCGTCGCGTGGAGCTGTTATTTTCCGGAGAGGGCGTGCCGGAAAATGGCGCGAATCTTACTGTGGATGACAAGCCCGCGGGGTTCGTGACGCGAGCGGCACAATCGTGGTTTCCACCAGGCATTCTCGGGATGGGTTATCTCGGGAAAGAGCGCCGTTCGCTGGGAACGACGCTGCAATGGAGCGGGGGCACGGCTACCGTGGTGGAATCTCGAAAATCTTAAACGGGGCGGTCGTTTTTTCCGGATTGCTGCTCAAGGAGAGGTTTAAGCAGGCCCGTTAGGCGGCCGCGGTCTTCTGGATTCATGGCCGTGAATTCGATGCCCATTCCGCGGCTGGGAGCGACCCTACGTACTACTCCGCGAGCCTGGACTTCGCCGGTGCCCATGGGCAGCGACACGATTACTTTTACGATGGTTTCGGCGGGAGGCGGATTCGAGGTGCGGACAAAAAGTCCGCCGAGCGCGATGTTTTCGAGGCGGGAAACGAAACGTTGAGAGCCGAACTGCCAGCCCACAAGCATTCCGTCGGGCGCTTTTACCCGCGGGTGACGCCGCGTTGGTCCTGTAGTAGCCATCCCAAGCCCACTTCTGGCGTTGAGCACAAAGACGCGCACTGTTTCAGCGCCGGTTTGAGTTCAGTCCAAGTTTAAAGCGCGTTTAAACGAACCCGTTTCCGCATCAATTTTCTTTTGCAGCTGCAGAATCGAGTACACGCGAAAATATGCATGTTACGCTGGTATTGCTCCTTTCGAACATACATCGGGAACAAGCGTGAGAGGCAAAACAAGAACGAGTAAAAAAGCAAATATGAAAGCGAAGTCTTTATTACACATGACCGCATTAGTTGCAGCCAGATTTAGTGATGATTTGCGTGAATATTATGAAAGAAAAGTTGCAGAAGGAAAGAATAAAATGAATGTTCTAAACGCCGTTAAAAACAAAATTATCCATAGAATTTTTGCTTGCGTTAATCAAAAAAGATTGTACGAAAAAAACTATAAATATTGTTTGGTGGAATCATAGAAATCGCAAGCGTCCGTGCCTGTTGCACAACCATCGCATAAAAAAATCACCTGATTGTCTAAAGTCATTGGCAGTTTTTATCCGGTAAGTTTATCCTTATGTCAGGATTTTCTTAAAGACCTACTTATGTCATGTAATAATAGCGTTTAATGGTGTTAGTTAGAGTTAAAAAGTACAATTGCAACCTGTTCTGTATCGCTTTTATATCTGCCTCTACCTTTTTTGATTGCCATTTCATTAACTTTTTCAGGTTATAGGCAATGGCTGCCATAGTCATACATTTATCGGCCAGATTGATTCCTTTTGTGTAGACTCTGCGCATTCCTAAAAAATTAACCAGTGTTCCAAGCACTGGTTCAACTGTACTGCTTCTTAACTTTTTCATACGTTTAGCCATAGGATTTTGCAGGCGATTATGCATTTTGTCAAACAGGTCTTTATCTATCGTAACTGCTATTGTCTTGTGCAGGCTTTTGCCAATGCATTGACTTTTTAAAGGGCATATTGCACAGTCTTTACGACTACTTCTATACTGCTTCATTTCTCCGTTTCTATGACTCTTCCTTATAGATTTATATTCAAGAACTTTTCCTTGTGAACATAGGTAGCGATCATTTTCTTTATCATATGAAAAGCCCGTCCGGGAAGATTTGTATTGACCGAAATTAGGAATATAACCGGCAATATTCTCTTCTTCAAGCATACGTAATGCCTCACTACTGCTATAGTTGCCATCGGCTAAAACTTCTTCTATCTCAAGCCCGGATTCACTTAAATTATCAATTGTATTGCGCACCAGCGAAGGAAGGCATTGGCTATCTTTCTTGTCTGCGAAATCACTTTGTATCTGGGTAATAACATGATTGGCTGTATCTACACTTACCTGTGCCAGATAGTTTAGCCTTCTGGGTTTACCTGGTTTTACCGATACCCGTGCATCCTTATCTGTTGTACTTTGCAGCGTGTGATTACTTAAAGATTTATTCCATTCTTTGTTATCAGATTCCTTACCCGATGCACCAGGAGGCAATCTGTCGTTTTTAGTTTGTTCCGGAAGGCTTTCTTCTTCATTAAGTTCGTCAGTATAATTATCTACATCTTTTAATACTGCTTTTTTCTGTAAACTTTCCATTGATGCATTGGCTTGTACATACACACTATCCATCGCCTGTCTTTTTCCTGCAACCATTCCTTTATCAATACACAGCTTAATACTTGCCTAAATAATTCTTTGAAAACATCTTCTCCATACAATTGTCTTGTGCGGCTAAGTGTACTATGCCATGGCAATGGTTCATCAATATCATAGCCAATAAAAAACAGCATATCCAGCCGCATACTAACGGTATTGATGATACGCCGATCACTGCCCAGGTTTTCCAAATAGCCAATCAACATGAGTTTAAAGAAAACTACCGGGTCAATCGACTGTTGCCCTTCGGTACCATAATATTTTTTAGTTTCCTTGTAGAGCCATTGAAGATCGAGCAGACCTTTCAGTCTTCGGTAGAAATTATCTTCCGGCACCCGTTGGGAGAGCTGAAAAGATTTGAAGAGTTGTTCGGTGTAATGTTTTTTTCCTTGCATACTTTAAGATACTCTCATACAAGGACCCTTTACAAATATCTTTATACACAGGATGTGAGTTGTGCAACAAGCACGTCCGCTTGTGCTCGAACTAGAAAAGGGCCATAAATAAAAAGAAAAAAACCTGCGTATACTATTAACTGTTAGTAAACCTTAGTTCTATTCAGGTTATAGTTTATTATATGTCACAAGCGGATGCTTGCGCCAGTGAGCGATTACACCGATACAACGTGAAGCCGCAATTATTCATTGCTTTATTGCGTAAGCAGCACACGACTACGTATTCTATTCCTCTTATGTAGCCGGCAATCACCAAAGAAGCGCGAGTCATAGCCGAACCAACAGTCGTGAGTACCTTTGATGTATTGTCACAATTTACTTCTTTAATAAACCTGCTAACTATAAGTCCCACACCCAGATTTACTACAACTCCAAATAAAAACACGGAGACCGCTACCAGCATATAGCTTGTGGGTTTTGAATCCCGTAAAAACAGCGAGGGAAATTCCAATGCAGAAAGAGATAATATAGCAATTGGCAATGCCAGCGGTAAAAACCAGCCTTTTTGGGCAACCAGGTTTTGTATCAACAAGAGATATAGGATAGCACTTATTGTTAACCCGGCAAACACTACCGAAAACCTATATTTATTCATAAGCAACAGAGGAGAGACGATTGACCATACTACTATTAATGCTCCTATTGGGTATAATGACCAGCTTATGGTGCGGTCAATAGAAAAATTTATTATCAAACAGACTAATAAGGTAAACAAAACAAAGAAAGTTATCATTAAAAATAATTTCCCACTGTAATTACGTTTTGTAGCGGAGCTATGAGTGTTCATATTTCTATTAAAAAGGGATGTGCTATTTATATATTCAAAACTATGCCACCATTCAGCGGCTATGGTAATCAACAACCTGTATGCGGGGATGACACTGCTATTGTTGCTAAATAGTAAAGTTAGTGTACGTTTTTAATACAACTCTCTGCAAAGTTTTCAGCCTGCGCGGATATTCCTATCTTTCTCGTAAGCCCAAGCTGTCCACTCGTGAGAGCCGCCGTCAGGTCCGACCTACGGCCAACCAATGTAACGTTTCCATTTTTGTTTCGTAAATAGTTGTATAACGAGAGTAAAAGTAGGTTTAAAATGTTCAATCATTTTAAAGGAAACGAAATGTGGGTGTATAATCCCGTAGGTCAGCAGACCGCGCCAACAGGTTTCAAATTTATTAGGTGTGAATGAGGAATACCTACGGTGGCAAAAGAACTTATTTTTTGCGATTAAAATACTTACAGCTATGAAATAAATTATGATTGTGGAATGCCGGGTGGGACACCGGCCGGGAATATGGGAGAAATATTTCAGTAACAACTATGCTATAAGTTCAGCATATATTATTATAACCCTAAAATAAAATATCCAAATTTCTTGCACCAATAAATTCTTTGGTGTAATTTTTACCTTGTCCTGCTCTTTCTTATCCAGGCGTTTTATTAAATAACCTAAATTTTTTAAAATGATTCTCCCCAAATATTTCCGTCACACGATCATTATTTTAATAACAGTTGCAGGTTCCTAGTCTTTTGACTCCTGCACTACTACGCGTATCGTTTCCAAATACGATTGCGATACGTTTGCCAATAATCCTTTAAATAAAAAAACAACCTGGTCTTATGCCTGGGGGCTGGTACAACCAAAGGATATAAATCCAAAGTGCGACACGAGGTTCAACCATTTGAATAAGGTAACCGTAAAAAATAACCTTGGCTTTGCACTAATAACAATAGGAACGCTGGGCATAGTAATGCCGCAAAGAGTGGAATGGGCTTGCGCTCCTTATAGCCCCGCAACAGATTCTTTAGGTCATAATTAAAAAATAAAAGATGGCAACTCTAACTAATTTACCCGACGGTATAAGGCTCTGCCCATTACAACGTGGGAAAACGGTCATGAAAATTTTGTACATACATATAAAAAAAATTCATCTTTTAAACTGAGCATTCCCTCATCAAAATCGTCTAACCCATACCGTGATACCACAAAGAATTTTCAATGGCTCATTCAATATGCTATTGATAATAATATTCAATTGCGGGCACTGGGAAATGGATGGTCTTTTTCTGAAGTAGCCGTTTGTGAAGGTGGCCTTGTGGATACAAAAGCTTTACGCCTTTCATTCAACCTTAAAAATTCCTTTGTGGCCCCTGAATATTTGCAAAGTGGAAAAACTGCAGGAGATCTTTTTTTTACGGAATGTGGCATGAGTGTACTTGATGCAGACGAAAAATTAGAGCAGGATTCCAATCCAAAAAGATCCCTGAAAGCTTCCGGTGCCAGTAACGGTCAAACAATTGCCGGATGTACTTCAACCGGCACACACGGTTCTGCATTTAATGTAGGCGCAGTGCATGATTCCATTGTAGGATTGCATATAGTTACAGGCCCCGACACCCATGTATGGCTTGAAAAAAAATCCAATCCTGTAGCATCAGATGATTTTATTAACTGGCTCGGAGCTGAACCAATCAAAGATGACGACATGTTCAATGCAGCGGTGGTAAGCTTTGGAAGCTTTGGATTTATTCATGGCATTTTAATAGAAACTGAACCAATTTTTTTATTAGAACAATATCGAACAGGTAATATTATTTACAATGATGATTTGAAACAAGCAATAAATAATCTCGATTTTTCTGGTATTCTTGATGAACTTCCTGCTCCGCCGGTTGCGCCGGATAAAGAGATGTATCATTTTGAGATATTGGTAAACCTGCAAATGTTTGAGCCGGACAATCCTCAAAAAGGAGTGTACTTTAAAACGATGTATAAGACTCCTTACCGTGACGACTACACGAAAATTACCACGGATGATAAAGGTTTTACTTATGGCGATGACCTCCTTGGAGTAGTAGAAACAGTTCTTGATACAATCGGCCCTGATCTCTCTTCATTGCTTGATACCGGGCATTGTAAATAAATTATTCCCCCTTGCATTTACAGCCAATGTAAGCATGACGGGAACAATTGGCGAAACCTTTAGTAATACAAAATTCAGGGGAAAAGCTGCCAGTGCCGCTATAGGTGTTCATACTACTGATGCCAGCACTGTATTAGAAGAAATTGTTGCTATCAATAAAGTAACTCCCTTTGCCGGAGCACTTGCCTTGCGGTACGTAAAAGGTACAGAGGCATTGCTGGGATTTACTCATTTTGACAAAACATGCGTTATGGAATTAGATGGAGTTGACTCACAATTATCAAGAACGTTTATCCAAAAAGTTTGGGCTAGACTTGAGGAACTATCTATACCATTTACCATGCATTGGGGTAAATTTAATTTTGGTCTTACCCCCGAATTATTGAATAAAATGTACGGTGATAATCTGACGAAATGGAAGGCATGCAGAAATTCTCTATTATCCGATGCGGCAAAAAAAGTATTTACCAATAACTTTATGGTGCAATGTGGCTTGAATAGCTGAATAATCAAATCCTGCAAATATTCAAAAGATATATCTGAAGGTGCAAACCAAGGAAATAAGGGGAAGGATGAGTTTGGGTTTCTTATACATTGGATGGTATTAACACAATTCTTTTTTATGCGAATAAATACTTATGACTTTTTCTATGAAAACATTTAAGATAGTTTATAAAGGCCAAAGTGTAGGCTTGACCAAATTATTGATAACAATCATTGCATTGTTTATCTTGATATTTTTACTTGATACAAAAGCTATGGCACAAGAAAAACATCAAATGGTGAGATTAGCAAAGATTAAGGTTGACCCTTCGCAACTGGAAAAGTATAATGCTGCATTAAAAGAGCAGATGACTACTGCCGTTCGTGTTGAACCAGGCGTATTAACCTATTATGCTATTGCCGACAAAAGCGACCCATCAAGCATCACAATTCTTGAAATTTATGCTGACACAAGTGCATATAATGCGCATATCCAGACGTCACATTTTAAGAAATATAAGGAGACAGTAAAGGATATGGTGAAATCGTTGGAACTTGTTGACGTTACGCTCATTGGTACTGCTAAAAAGCCAGGTATGTGATTGAGATTTTTGACTGAGGAAGAAAGGCAGCCGCTAACATTGCAT
>CAWFWY010000004.1:0-13397 GCA_963819625.1 uncultured Acidobacteriota bacterium | reverse complement strand
ATCGTCGACCTGATGCTGTCGATCCAGCAGGTGATCGGCCGCACCTTCAAGCCGATGCCGCTCTACGTGCTGGGGGCGCTGATCTATTTCGCCATCAACTATACGCTGTCGCAGATCAGCCGGCGGCTGGAGGCACGGTTCGCCTATGTCCGGGAATGACGCGACGCCGCTCGTGCGCGTGCGCGGGCTGACGAAATCGTTCGGCAGCAACCAGGTGCTGAAAGGCGTCGATCTCGACGTCCGAAGGGTCACGTGGTGTCGGTCATTGGCGCCAGCGGCAGCGGCAAGACCACGCTGCTGCGCTGCGTGAACCTGCTGGAGACCTACGACGAGCGGCTCGATCCAGGTCGACGGCGTCGAGGTCGGCTATCGCGACGCGAACGGCCGCCGCCGTCCCCGCGGCGAGCGCGAGCTGGCCCGCATCCGCGCCGACATCGGCATGGTGTTCCAGTTGTTCAATCTGTTTCCGCACCTGACCGCGCGCGACAACGTCGTGCTGGGATTGCAAAAGGTGCGCGGCATGAACCGCGCCGCGGCACGGGAGTCGGCGGAGCAGTGGCTGGCGCGGGTGGGCCTCGCCGACAAGTTCGACAGCCTGCCGATCGAGCTCTCCGGCGGCCAGCAGCAGCGCGTGGGGATCGCCCGCGCGGTGGCGATGAACCCGAAGGTATTGCTCCTGGACGAGATCACCTCGGCGCTCGATCCCGAGCTGGTGGGCGAGGTGCTGACGGTCGTGCACGGGCTTGCGAAGGAGGGGATGACGATGATCCTGGTCACCCACGAGATGTCGTTTGCGCGCGACGTCTCCTCGCGCGTGGTGTTCATGGATGCCGGCCGCGTCGCCGTCGAGGGTCCGCCCAGCGAGGTCTTCGGCGCCCGGTAGGAACGGTTATTGAAATCGAAATCGTTGACGTACACTGAGCCCATGTACACCTGCAGAGTGTTGGTCACCTGGCTCAAAGGAACCTGGAGGCTTTTGGCTTTTTCGCGATCGATGTGCACCAGGTACTGCGGATCGTTGGCGGTAAAACTGGTGAACAACCCGGTCAATTCTTTGCTGCTGTTGCCTTTTGCCGCCAGCTGATTGGCGGTATTGGCAATGGCCTGGAGCGAATTGCGGCCGAGATCTTCGAGTTCAAATTGAAAGCCGCCGAACTGGCCGAGTCCCTGGACCGCGGGAGGATTGAATGGGATTACCAATGCGCCGGGGATACCGAACATCTTCGGGCGGAGTCGGGTAATCACCTGCTGCGAGGAGTGCTGCAGTCCTTTGCGCTCCCTGAAGGGCGCGAGATTGGCGAAGATCATGGCGCGATTGGGCGCGGCGCCGGAAAAACTGAAACCGGACACGGAAAAGACGCCTGTGATTTCGGGAACTCCTGCGAGGACTTTTTCCACCTGGTCGCAAACATTGCCAGTGTATTCAAGGGAAGCGCCTTGCGGAGCCTGGACGATAAACATGATGTAGCCCTCGTCGTCTTCGGGAATGAAACCGCGAGGCACGCTCTGGTACACCCAATAGGTGAAGCCGAGAAGCGCGAGGAAAACGATAAGGGCGGCATATCGCCAGCCAACGACGCGATGAAGGACGGCGGTGTAGAGATTTGTTCCGGCCTCGAAAACACCGTTGAAGGCTTTGAAGATGCGGCCCTGGGCACGCTCCCGATGGTGGCCGAGCAATATTGCGGACATCGAGGGAGTCAGGGTCAAGGCATTGAAAGCGGAAATGGCGACGGAAAAGGCGATAGTGAGAGCGAACTGGCGGAAGAGAATTCCGGTGGTGCCGGGAAAGAGGGCGACGGGGACGAACACGGCAACGAGAACCAGGGAAGTGGCGATGACCGCGCCGGCGACTTCTTTCATGGCCACCGAAGCGGCGTTGTGCGGCTCGGTGATACCCTCGGCGATGTGGCGTTCGACGTTTTCGATGACCACGATGGCGTCGTCAACGACCAAGCCGGTGGCCAAGGTAATGCCGAAGAGCGTCAGGGTATTGATGGAAAAACCGAGAAGCTTCACGAAAATAAAAGTGCCGATCAAGGAGACGGGAATGGTGATGGCGGGGATCAGGGTGCTGCGCCAGTCCTGGAGGAATACGTAGATTACGAAAACGACCAGCACGATAGCCTGGAGGAGAGTAATCAGCACATCGCGGATGGATTCGCCGATGACCGTGGTGGTGTCGAAAGCGACAGCATACTTCACGCCGGGCGGAAACGTTTTCGAAAGAAGGACCAGCTTTTCCTTTACCAGCCTGTCGACATCCAGGGCGTTTGCGCCCGGCAGCTGGGTGATGGCCAGGCCGACGGCTTGGTGGCCATCGAAGGTAAGCAGGGAGCCATAGCTTTCGGCGCCGAGTTCTGCGCGGCCCACATCCCTGAGCCTGACCAGCATACCATTGGCGCCGGTCTTTAAAACGATATTTTCGAATTCGGAGGGTTCGGTCAGGCGGCCGATGGCACGGACGCTGATTTGGAAGGCCTGGCCGACAGGCGAAGGCGGTTGGCCGACCTGGCCGGCAGCCACCTGGACGTTTTGCTCTTGCAGAGCACTAAGTACGTCCGTGGCCGACAATCCGCGTTGAGCCATACGGCCGGGGTCGAGCCATAAGCGCATGGCGTACTTGCGCTCACCAAAAATCACCACGTCGCCGACACCGGAAACACGCTTCACGGCGTCTTTGACGTAAATGTCGAGGTAATTGCTGAGAAAAAGGCTATCGTACGAGTCGTCATCGGCATAGACGCCGGCGGCAAAAACGAAACCGCCGATCTGCTTGGTGATGATGACGCCGGTGTTTTTTACTTCGTTGGGCAAGCGGCCGAGCGCCTGGTTGACGCGGTTTTGCACGTCCACGGAAGCGAGGTCGATATCGCGGGAAACGTCGAAGGTGACGGTGACCTGGCTGCTGCCGTCATTTCCGCTGGTGGAGCTGATGTACTTCATGCCCTGCACGCCGTTGATGGCTTGTTCCAGAGGGATGGTGACGGCGGACTCGACGGTTTGGGCGTTGGCGCCGATGTAACCACTGGAGACGACGACCTGAGGAGGAGCAAGGCTTGGAAATTGAGCGACGGGAAGGGAAGGAATGGAAATCGCGCCGCCGAGAATAATCATCAGGGCGCAGACAGTGGCAAAAACCGGGCGGCGGATAAAGAAATCAACGAACAAAAGAAGATTCCGCCTTCCATGAAATTTTGGTCGTGAAAATCATCGGCGTTGGTCGCGCTATTGCGCAGCTCCCGTGGCGGGAGCATCCGCGGAATCGGCACCCTGGATTTGCTCCATGACGGGCATGCCGTCCTGCAGGAATTGCGTGCCGGAGACGATGAGATGGTCGCCGGGTTTAACGCCGTCGAGAACGACGTAGTCGTTGCCGACGGTGTTGCCGACGGTCAATCCTTTTTGGCGTGCCACAGTGCCGGCGCCCTCTTTCACGGCAACGAAAGTGAAAAATCGTCCGTTGATGCGCGAAACGGAAAGTACAGGGACGACCGGGCCTTCGTGTTTGCTCCAGATTACCTGTGCGCGCATTTGCTGAGAAACGCGCAACTGTCCTTTAGCATTTTCGATGGAGGCCTTGGCGAGAATGGTTTGCGTGTCGGTGTCCACCTGCGGGGAGACAAAGGTGATATGCGCATCGCTGACCGGCTTGCCGGATTGGTCGAGCAAATGAACGGGCAGGCCGACTTTTAATTCTTTGCCGCGGTCGGCAGGCACGTAGATGTAGGCCTCGAGAGAACCCGGTTCGTCGACAGTGGTGAGTACAGTGGTGACCGCGACGCGATCGCCTTCGCGGACGGGAATGTCGCCAATGATTCCGGCCATGGGAGCCATGACGCGGTAATAGTGCAGCTCGACTTGCTGCTGCGTAACCTGCTCGTCGAGAGATTTGAGTTGAGCGAGGGCGGCGTCGTAGGCGGTCTGAGCGTTGTCGAGTTCCTGCTTGGCGACCACTCCCGCGGCGAAAAGTTGTTTCGCGCGATCGAGCTGGATACGAGCGTTATTCAGATTGGCTTGCTGGGCGGCCTTGCTGGCTTCCTGGCTGCTGACCGTGGCCTGCTGCTTGAGCGGGTCGATCTGCAGGATGGGCGCGCCGGCTTTGAGGTAGTCGCCGGACTTCACAAAAATTTTGGTGATTTGACCTTCAACCAGGGGATTGATGACGGCGGAATGGCGCGATTTCAGGATGGCGAGGTATTCGCTGGAGTCGGCGATCTGCTGGGACTGCACGATGTGGACTTGTACCGGCATGGCCCGCGCAGGCTGGCCAGCGGGTGGAGCGGCGCTTTTCTGGCAGGCGGCTGCGCTCGCCAGGGCTACGACCAGAGCGGCGAACAGCAGGGCATGCGCAGGAATTTTATTGGGGAATGAAGTTGTGGGACCGCTACCGGGCATATTTGCGCATATCTCCGTCAACTTGTCTGGCTTGCCTTAGCTTGATGAACAAATCTTACGACACCCTGGGGCCATCGCCAAATCAAGTTAGAACTAATTACTAGACGCCGGGAGGGAATATCCGTTACTTGAGAAGTTTCTAATGAAATTCGGCGGACCAGGCGCCTGCGGTCAGTAGAAGTCGCGGGAGTTGATCCGCTTGCTGGAGAGACCGAGTTGCAAGACGTCCATCTGCTCGGGGCGATCGAAGACTTTGCCGGGGAAGAAGGTCTTCATGAGGACGCGGACGCCACCGAAGGCGATGCCAAAGACGATGGCGACGAGCATGAATGCGCCGGTGGCCATGATGATTTTGGCGAGCACCGAGGTGATGGGGGGATCGGTGATGGTGTGGGAGGGCTCGTTCCAGGTCACTTGCGTTTCGTAGTTCACGGAGTTGCGGACGCGAGTGGCGTAGTTGGGCGAGGATGGGGCGAGGACGATGGCCAGCATGGAGCCTTTGCGCTCGATTGAGGTGCCATCGGATTTTGCGGAACGCGGAAGGGCTTGTTCGAGGTGTTTCCAGTGCAAGCCGGCGAGTTGCGGGGTGGGGTATTCGATCAGAAGCAGCACCGCATCGTCGCGCGTGGTGCGATAGCGCGCGAACATGGCTTCAGCTCCGGAAGAAAATCCGGCGGCGGTGGTGATGGCGGAATAACCAGGGCGATCGAGGTTAATTAGAGCGGCCTGAAAAGCGGCCGGGCCTAGAGCATATTTTTCGGTTCCGGCGATGCGGTCACGCTCCGGCAAATAATCCGGAATAGGCGGCGGCGGGATTTTATCGGCCTTGGCGCTCAACTGTTGCGAGAGCGCGGCGAGGTCGGCGGAAGCGAGCGGGGCGGGAGTGTCGATGATAAGCAAAATATTTCCAACTCGGACGGAGCGGCTCGGTGTGTTATCCGCGACAACGGCACCCGTTGCGCCTGCGGAATTGGTTCCCAGTAAATAGGTGTACGCCTCATAGGCGCCGCTGGAATCGTGAAAGCGGTACACGGTGACTATGACGGAAGTCGTACCGTTGGTGTAGAGGCGCGACTCCTTATTTTCCGAACCTGATTCGATAAGTATGGCCTGGGCTTCAGGAGTCACGGATGCGGCCTGGGCAGACTTGCCGGCGGACCAGGCGCCGAAATGCGATGGCAGGATTGTCTGGGCACGCAGGATGGGCGAGGCGGCGAGGACGAGCACGATCAGCAGGGAACGCAGGGTCATAAAGGGTACTAAGGTAGATGCAGGAAGATTACTGTTCGTTTCTTGATTGTTCAAGCTTGCGGCCTTTGGAGCGCGTAGTGGGTTTGGCGGGCATGTTGAGAGTGACGCTGTTGAGGCTTTGCAGATAGCTGGCGACGCCCTGGTAAAGGCCTTCGGCGAGGCGCTGGCGATGCTCCGGTTTTTTCAGAAGCTGCTCATCGGCCGGATTGCTGAGGAAAGAAATCTCGGTGAGGACGGACGGCATATCCGCGCCGATGAGAACGACGAAGGGCGCTTTGCGGACGCCGCGATTTTTTACCGTCTTGCTGGTTTTTTGCACGCGCTGGGACAGCGAGGTTTGGATGTCTTCGGCAAACTCGCGGGATTCGTCGATTTTTTCGTTACGCGCGATTTTCTTGATCAGGTCTTCGAGGTCGTGAATTCCTACCTGGGAAACGGCGTTTTCACGCGCGGCGACTTCCATGGCTTCGGGAGAGCCCTTCAAATTCAAATAGTAGGTTTCGATGCCGCGCGCGCCATGATCCTGGCTGGAGTTGGCGTGAATGGAAATGAAAAGATCGGCGTGGGCTTCATTGGCGATGGCGGTGCGTTCTTCAAGCGGGATGAAAGAGTCATCCGGGCGGGTGAAGACGACGTCGGCTCCGGGAAGGCGCTGCTTGATAATTTTTCCGAGGCGCAGGGCGACGTCAAGGCAGAGATCTTTTTCCATGAGGCCGGTGGGGCCGATGGTTCCGGTATCGTGGCCGCCGTGACCCGCGTCGATGACGATGCGGCCGATTTTGAGTCCCAAGGCGCGGGTGAGTGTGGATTGTCCGTCATGGGTAGGTCCGGGAGCGCTGGCCGGTTGAATGAGATCGGGATGCGACTTGGATTTGGAGGCATTTAGCGATGAGGAAGTCTTTTTGCTGGAGGCGGAGGCATCGGGTTGCACACCAAGGTCGGCGACAGGCTCCTCCGCACGGGCGAAGGCGCTTGCGGGCGGGTCCTGCTTGGCGACGGAGTTGTGGCTGGCTTTCGCTATTTTGGCGGCGGAAGCCGGAGGCATTTTTTTTAATAGATCGATCACCAATTGCGGGGGATTTCCGGAGATGGACGCTCCATATTCTTTTACGCCACTCACCTCGAGAACGATGCGGACGACGTCGGCGTGATTCTGGGCAACCCGTACAGAGGTGAGCAGGTCCCCGTCGACTTGGACTGTTTCATGGGCAACTTCGGGAGTCAGACGGGCGGAGTGCAAATCGAAAAAAATGCGGTCCGGCTTGACGAGGCGGCCGGAGGTGTATTGCACGACATCTTCGAGGTCAATGGTGACGCGAGTGGTGTCCGCGGTTGAGGCGCTGCGAATACGTCGCAGGCGTGGGATGCCGGCAGAGGAGTGAAAAGGCGCGTTAAGGGTTGTAGGGGCGTCGGCGGCTTCGTCGCGGGGAAGCGGGTCATTTGCACTGGTGATGCCTGGCGCGGACTTGGCGGCCGGTTCGTTCTTCGCTGAAGAATTCGATGAAGGGCTTGCGATGTTCTGAAGCAGAGCCAGTTCAGCTACGCCTTCCTGGGCTTCGCGCTTTCGTGAAGAGCGCGGAAAGCGTTTCAGGAAGTCCTGATAAGTTTTTGCAGCACCGGGATAATCTGCCAGCTGATCGCGCTGAACCTTGGCGCAAGCAAGCATAGAGTCGGGCACGTACCGGCTGGCGGGATATTCACGTTCGAGGAAGCGATAGGCGTCGACGGCGGACTGGTAGTAAGTGCGGCCGAAGCGTTCACCCATTTCGGTGTAAAGCTGGGAGATGGCGAGCAGGGCATCGGGGACTTCGCTGGTGCGCGGAGTAATGAGATAGACGCGGCGATAGCTGGAAACCACCTGGCGGTAGTCGGCGAGGGTGCGTTTGGAGCGAGACTTGATGTTGAGGGCGGCGCGCTGCTGTTCGGCGCGTTCGAATTGAGCCTGGGCTTGGCGCCTGACAGTGGCCGTAGCGGCAGCGGGAGGAGTCGCGGCGGCGAGGCTGAAAACTGGAAAGAAGCACAGCAAGACGAAAAACGGCGAAACGCGGGCGAAGGTCCTGAGTAGGCGATTTGCGGCGGGGATTGGCGACGTGCTGGGCATTTTGGTTATCGAGTTCGCTCGTCGAAAACGACTGCTTGCCGGACGTGTGAAGAAAGTTTCAATCGTTGTTGAAGATGGTTCGCCCGTTCACATCGACTTCCCGGCGAATCGGGTGCGGACGAACCCACGCGTCGGAAAGACGGCCGGAATTGGGCCGGAAATAGGCGTTCTGCACTTTCTGGACATAACTGCGCGTTTCGCGGAACGCGGGAATGCCATGAGCGCGGTCGACGGCTCCTTCTCCTGCATTGTACGCCGCCAGAGCCATATCGAGGTTGCCATTATAGCGGTCCAAGAGGCTCTTCAGATAATGAACCCCGCCGTCGATATTCTGTTGCGGGTTGAAGACGTCATTGACGCCGAATCTGCGAGCCGTGGTGGGGATTAATTGCATGAGGCCACCGGCACCTTTGTTGGAGAGCGCGATGGGATTCCAGTTCGATTCGGTCTGGATAACGGCGCGGATCAAGGCGGGGTCGACGCGATGGCGATCGGCCGCTTCCCTGACAAGTTTTTCAACGCCGTCACGATCCATGGTTACCGCCGGGTGCGAGCGCCCCACAAAGGGAGTCTCGCGCGGAAGAAAAATATTGGTGCGTCTAAGACTGCTCAACCTCACTTGAACGGGCGGCTCGGCATTGATGAAAAGCCGGCGGCCGTCTTCAGCCGTGCTGGTGGTGATTTGTGCGTCAGCGGGCACTGCCAGCAAGCCCAGAGCGGCTAAAACGAGAGCTGCCGAAATGGCGGTGAGCTTGAGCATAAGTGCCTGGGGAAGGCGTGTAATTCAGTTTAATCCAACGAAATTTGGTACGGCTCGACAAGCGATCTAAGTGGATTGCTTGTCTCGATCTGCGGGGACGCGGAACAATTGATACCCGAACAAATCCGTTTGAGAGGCCCACGGACCCTTTTCCAGCGCAGCCGGATTATAGCAAAGGCTCGAGGAGCGATGGAATGCCCTGAAGCGCAGTTTTTAGGGCAGCTGTGTCTTTACCGCCAGCCTCGGCAAGATCGGGGCGGCCGCCTCCGGAGCCGCCAACCTGCTTGGAAAGGGCTTGTATGAGCTTGCCGGCATGGACTTTAGCGGTGAGGTCTTTGGTGACGGCCACGATCAGGGCAACTTTGCCGTCGTCGGGCATGCCCAGGGCGATGACGCCGGAGCCGAGCTTCTGGCGGAGGCTGTCGACCAGCTGGCGCAGGCCCTCGCGGTCGACGTTTTCGACTTCTGCGGCGATGAGCTTGACGCCTTTTACGAGCTGGACACGAGCGGCGAGTTCGTCGAGCTGGCTTAGCGCGCCTTTGCGTTTTTGAGTTTCTAGTTCTTTTTCGAGCTGCTTGGCGGTGTGCGAAAGTTTTTCGACGGCGCTGAGGATCGCGTCTTCCCCGACGTTTAATTGACTGGCGAGCTGGGTGAGGATGCGGGCCTGATTCTGGTAGTGCTCGAGCGCGCCGGTGCCGGTGACGGCTTCAATGCGGCGGACGCCGGCAGCGACGGATTGTTCGCCGACAATTTTCAGCACGCCGACGTCGCCGATGCGGTGAACGTGCGTGCCGCCGCAAAGCTCCTTGCTGTAGAAGCCGCGAGGGGCGTTGGGATCGGGAATAGTGACCACGCGCACGTTGTGCTCGGGGTATTTGTCGCCGAAGAAGGCGAGAGCGCCGGAGGCGAGAGCTTCTTCGAGCGACGTGACATTGGTTTCGACGGCGGCGTTGAGGCGAATTTCTTCGTTGACCTGTTGCTCAATGTCGCGAAGCTCAGAGGGATCGACGGGAGCGAAGTGAGAGAAATCAAAACGCAGGCGCTCGGGGGAATTCAAAGAGCCGGCCTGCTTGACGTGGGTGCCCAGAGCGTTGCGCAGAGCGGCGTTGATGAGGTGCGTACCGCTGTGATTGCGCATGATGTGGGCGCGGCGCTCGGCGTCGGCGACGACGGTGAGGCGATCGCCGACGTGGAGAGTTTCTTTGGCGGTGACGCAGTGGGCGACGAGTCCTGCGACGGGATAAAAGGCACCAGTGACGTCTGCGAGGCGCTGCGTGCCGGCATTATCGCAAAAGCCGCCGATATCGGCCATCTGGCCGCCGGATTCGGCGTAGATGGCGGTGCGATCGAGGACGACTTCGCCGGATTGTCCGGCGGGGAGCTCGTTGACGGGGCCGTTTTTGGTGATGATGGCTTCGATGCGACAGTCCTTGGCAGTGGTGCCGAAGTAGAAACCGGGCTCAGTCTTGAATGTTTCGGCAATTTTGGCGTAGGCGGGATTAGCGGATTCTTTCGAGGCGCCTTTCCAGGAGGCGCGGGCGCGGGTGCGCTGCTCTTCCATCGCCGTTTCAAATCCCGACTCATCAAATCGCAAGTCTTCATCGCGCACGACGTCGCGGACGAGATCGAGCGGCAGGCCGAACGTGTCCAACAGCCTAAACGCTTTCTCGCCTTTGTAAGTCATTTGCTCTTGGAGTCGTGCCCGTTCCATTTCGTAATCCGGAACTTTCTGACCTTTTGATTTTTCAATCTCCAACGTTTCAAATCGAGTTCTATACTGACGTAGAGGTAATAAATCATCCTGGAGCCTTCTCAGACCGACAGCGAGAGTCCTTCCAAACCTCACTTCTTCATTTAAGACGATGTCAGTAACGCGTGAGCTAGCTGGATCCAGTAATTCTGGGTAGGCATTGCCCATGATTTGCTTTACCGTGAGAACCATCTCTGACAGAAATGGCTCGGTGGCGCCCAATAATCGGCCGTGATAGATGGCCCGCCGCATAATCTTACGCAATACATAACCGCGCCCTTCGTTTGACGGCAACACGCCGTCGGTGATCAGGAATGTTGTGGCACGTGCATGGTCAGCGATAACTCGGAGTGATTCTGCTCCGGCTTGAACTTGTTCTACAACCAGTTCTCGGTCGAAGTCCTTTCCGCACAGTTCAGCTGCACGCTTCAAGAGCGGTACAAACAAATCAGTATCGTAATTGGAGATGACGCCCTGGATTACGGCGGCGAGGCGTTCGAGGCCGGCGCCGGTATCGATGGAAGGCTTGGGTAGAGGGACCAGGGTGCCGGAGGCGTCGCGATTGAATTGCATGAAGACCAAATTCCAGATTTCGACGTAGCGGCCGCAATCGCAGGGGAAGGCGCAATCGGCGTGGCCTTCGTCGGAGGCTGCCGGTCCCATGTCGTAGTGAATTTCGCTGCAGGGTCCGCAGGGGCCGGTGTCGCCCATGGCCCAGAAGTTTTCTTTGAGGCCGGGAATGGGCACGACGCGGGAAGCGGAAACGTTTTGCGTAAGCCACAGGGATTGGGCTTCTTCGTCGACACCCAGAGTGGTGCCGGGGGCAACTTCAGCGCCGCCGAAAACGGTGACGTAGAGTTTCGATTTATCGATGGCGAACCACTCGGGCGAGGTGATGAGCTGCCAGGCGTAAGCGATGGCGTCTTTTTTGAAGTAGTCGCCGAAGGAAAAATTGCCCATCATTTCGAAAAAAGTGTGATGGCGCTTGGTGAAGCCGACGTTTTCCAGGTCGTTGTGCTTGCCTCCGGCGCGGACGCACTTTTGCGCGGTGGTGGCGCGCTTGTAATCGCGCTGCTCGAGGCCGAGGAAGACGTCCTTGAACTGGTTCATTCCCGCATTGGTGAAGAGCAGGGTGGGGTCGCCGTGAGGAACAAGCGAGCTGCTGCGCACGATGCGGTGACCGTTTTTTTCGAAGAATTTCAGGAAGGTGGCGCGGATTTCGGTGCCGGTCACGTAAGCCTCAGGTTGCGCAAGATAAAGCCATTATCGCAGAGGTGTGAAGGCGCACCAATAGAGTTGAGAAATCGTAGCGGCTTGCGCGAATCAAGCGGACTCTTCGTCAACGGCGTTTTCGATGGCGGGGATGTCTTCGCGGGTGACAGCGCGCAATTCGTCGCGCACGATGTCGGAAGGGAATCCTGCGCGGAGGAGGCTGCGGTACAGGGAAGCGATTTTGCGATCGCCGATTTCGCCGCGAAATAATTTGAGTTTGCGCTCGATGCGCTGGCGTAACACGGCGCGCTCGTCGGTTTCCTTGGCGGATTCTTCAAGGGCGAGGTCGATGTGGCGGTCGGGAATGCCGCGGGCGCGCAACTCGCGGGCGATGCGAAATTTGCCCTGCTTGCGGATTTCGGCGCGCTGGCGGGTGAATTGTTTGGCGTAGCGGGCGTCGTCAATCATGCCCTGGCGTTTGAGGCGGTCGAGGACGGATTTGATCATGGACTTGTCGTCGGTGCGGCGCTCGAGGGATTTTTTCATCTCGTGGACGGAATGGGCGCGGCGCATGAGGGCGCGCACGGCGGTTTCGTATAGTTCGGGTTCGGAATCGAGTTTGCGCGGGGCGCGAAACATAGGGCGAGCATAGAAGGAGGAGCGCTACGAAGCAAGCGCCCGGGACTACCGCGGGACAGGACGGGCACAGCAAATCCATACTCTTGCCTGTTGTCAAATATGGAGTATAATATAGTCATAAATGGAGGAATCGAATGGGCACGATTCAGCCGCCCGTGGTGGGTTTTTCTTGGGACGTGGCGGTCGAGCTGTCGCAGAAGCAGCATCGAACGCGGCTGAGCCCTGCGGCGATCAAAGGGCTGCTTAAGATTGCGGCGCACTGGAAATTGCGTGATGAAGATACCAGGGGCCTGCTGGGAGGGATATCCAGCGGGAGTTTTTATGAGATGAAGAGTCGCGGCGCGAAAATAATGGATGAGGATCAGCTGACGAGGATTTCGCTGCTCATTGGGATCTACAAAGCGCTGAACATTTTGTACAGCCGCAAGCTGGCAGACCCATGGATGGCGTTGCCCAACTCGAATCCGATGTTCGGGGGAGACTCGCCGCTGAACTATGTGAAGCGGGGAGGGATTCCGGCCTTGCTGAGGGTGCGGCAACTGTTGGATGCGAGGCTCGGGGGACGATGAGATCTCCCAAGCTAGTCGTTTCCTCAAAGGGGCCCAAGTTAACCCAGGTGCGAAAGGACCAGACGCACCGTCTGATCCCGTATCGATACAGCGACCGTGGCCGGCCGATTCTCGATCGTCTGGCACAGGGCGATGACGATTTTCTAAGCGACCTGACCGAACTGGAGGGCGCGACGAACGACCGATTGCTGGGGGAGAGCGGGAGACTGCCCGGGGTAAGCGCGCTGGAGTTAGTGTCGGGTTTTCCGCTGGCGCACATCGTGAACGCAACGTTTACGCACACGCGGCCGTCGGGGGGACGATTCAATAGTTCAGCGCGAGGAGCGTGGTACGCGTCATTCGCAATGGCTACAGCGCAGAAGGAAGTGGCGTTTCACAGAGGCGCGGAGTTGAAAGAAATTGGCTGGAAGGCTGAAGAAGTATCTCCGTACATCGATTATCTCGCCGATTTCAGGCATGAATTTCATGACCTGCGCGGGGATTCGAACTTTGCGCATTGCCTGGACCCGGTCAGCTACAACGCGTCGCAGGCGCTGGGGATCAGACTTTTGTCGAGTGGCTCGGCGGGCATTGTGTATCCCAGCGCGCGACGCGAGGGCGGGGTTTGTATCGCGTGCTTTCGGCCGCCGCTGGTGTTGAATGTGCGGGAAGGGGCCATGGTGAAGTTTACTTTTATCGATGCGGAAATGGATTCCGTCGAAGTGATGCATTGACCCG
>CAWFWY010000003.1:0-116599 GCA_963819625.1 uncultured Acidobacteriota bacterium | reverse complement strand
ACCACCTGCTCCAGCTTCAGCCGCAGCATGATTTCGATTGTCGAATCTTCCAGCTTCGTGTGTTCCCGCAGCGGCAGTGCCACATTTTCGCCAACCGTCATGGAGCCGAACAGCGCGCTCCCCTGAAATGACATTCCCAGTTTTCGGCGAATGTCATCCAATCGTCATCTGGAAACGGTCGCAATATCATTGCCGCTTGATATAATTTGGCCCGAACTGGGTTTTTCCAGCCCCACCAGCGTGCGCAGCAGCGTGCTCTTGCCGGAGCCCGAGCCTCCCAGGATGACCATTGTCTCGCCGGCATCACGTCGAAACTGACGCCGTGTAAGATTTCCCGCTCGCCGTAACTCACGCGCAGATCCCGCAATGAGATCATTGCCTTTGGCTCATTCATTTCTCTGCACGCCGATCGTGTCCGCGTCCAATAAAGCTCACCCTAGCTCCCACTTACAATAAAGAAAATCGCCGTAAATACGAAATCCACCACTACGACCAGAAAAATCGACATCACCACCGACCTGGTCGTCGAACGCCCCACTTGCTCCGGGCCCGCGCCGGTCGCCAGTCCCTCGTGACAACCCACCGCCGTGATGGTGATGCCGAACATCACGCTCTTGACCAGTCCGCTGATAATATCGCGCAGGAAGAGCGAGTCCACCGATGTCTGAATATATCGTGCAGAAGGTAAAATCCGCTTGCGCGACTCCGAACAGCGACCCGCCGAGAATGCCCATGGAATTTGCCCAGATCGTCAGACACGGCAAGCATAATCATCATGGCTAGAAATTTCGGCGTGACGAGGAAATGAATGGGATTGATCGCCATGATTTCCAGCGCGTCGATTTCCTCGGTGACCTTCATCGTTCCGATTTCCGCGGCGAACGCGGAGCCGGACCGGCCGATCACCACGATCGCCGTAATCAGAGGGCCGAGTTCTCGGGTCATGGAAATAGCCACCGCGCTGGCCACGAAATTCATGGCGCCGAACTTGCTCAATTCGTAGGCGCTCTGCAACGCCAGAATCAAGCCGATAAAGAATGTAATCAGCGAAAGAATCGGCAGCGCGCGCACGCCGACGTCCAGCGCCTGCGAGACAGCCCGCTGCACCCGCACGGGCTTTGCCGTAAAAAGGAGCGACGAATGTGTAATACGCCGCTTTCCCACCCAGTTCCGCGAGAGAACCCAGGTACGCCAAGCCGCCGGTAACGTTTGCGCCAAGTTGAGCAACGAACTCCAAGGGCCCTCGATCCGGAAGCCACCGCCACTCGCATGCCCCGCGTTTACGCTAAAGCTTGTTGTTCGTTATCGAATACTTCGAAAATTTTTATCAATCGCGACAGTTGCAGCACTTCCCTTGCCGAGGGGCTCAATCCGAACAAAATAAATCGCAGGCCTTGGTCGCGCGCGGCCTTCAGCCCTTCCACCAGCGAAGCCACGCCGGAGCTATCGATATAACGCACGCCCGTCAGATTCAGGATCACGCGCGGAGTCTTGGTCTCCCGCAGTTCTTTGAGCAACGTTTTTCGCAACTCCGGAGAGTTGGCGAGATCGATGTGTCCGGTGATGTCGAAAATGGTGGCCTGGTCTAAACGGCGAGCGGAAATCTGCAAAGTTACTCTCCTTGGTATTCCTGGACTTGTTCCTTTGCTGCTGAGATACTTCACCAGCCGCAACCGGTTGACGCCCTTGACGCGACGGTGTTCCATGATGTCCATGCTGTCACGCATGAAATGCAGCCCCAATCCACCGGGTTTGACCTCATCAAGGGAGCGGGCGGTAAGCTTCTTGCGATCGAAGGGTGACCCTTGTCGAGCAATTGGATTTCCAAGCCTTCCCGTCGCTGTCCATCTAGCACGCCTGAGACGCGCTTGCAAGACACTTCGATACGCTGGTTTGGGCGATTGTCGTACGCATGGCGAATCACATTGGCCACCGCTTCATCCACCGCGCGCGTAATGGATCGCACTTCCGGCGGCGAAAATCCCGCCACCTCCGTCAGCCGTTCGATCGCCGCGCGCACCACCGAAGCAAATGGGCATCGCTCACCAACACCAGGTCCAATAGAAGCCCGCGCTTCCCCACTCGCCCCGCTCCTGCGCTCACGCGATTACCGCGCTCGCCGTTGGTTCCAGCTTGAAAACCTGTAAGCTAAGTGAGACACAATCCTGTAAACTCGCGCAAAAGTCAATGCCGCTGCTGCCGCCACCCCGCGCCATCCGGGGTCCAAGCCCGGTCGTTATTGTTAGCCGCGAATATACTCGAAAACGGCTCGAAGTTCGTTGATTAAATTGGCCTTGCCCCGCGCCCGGCAGCTGTGAATCCTATAATGATCGGGAACAGTTTCGTGCGTCATTTGTCACCAAAAGGAGCCATGCGTGTCATCTCGAATTGAAGACTACGGAATGATCGGCGACTGCCACACCGCCGCGCTCGTCTCGCGCGAAGGCTCCATCGACTGGCTCTGCCTACCCAGCTTCGATTCCGCCGCCTGCTTTGCCGCGCTTGTCGGCACCCCGGAAAATGGCCGCTGGCTCATCACTCCGGACTGCGACGTGAAGCGCATCCACCGCCGCTATCGCCCGGACACGCTCATCCTCGAAACCACCTTTGAAACCGAGGCCGGCTCCGTCACCCTCGTGGACTGCATGACACCGGGCACGATCAGTCCTGATCTCTTGCGCCTGGTCGTCGGCCAGTCCGGCACGGTGCCCATGAAAATGGAACTGGCGATTCGTTTCGACTACGGCTCCATCGTGCCGTGGGTTCACCGCACCGCGGACGGCCTTTCCGCCATTGCCGGACCCGATACTGTCCGTCTGCGTACTTCTGTCGAGCTGTGCGGCGAAAACTTCAAGACCACTTCGAAATTCACCGTATCTGCCGGACAGAGAATTCCCTTCGACCTGTGCTGGTACGCCTCACATCGCGACGAGCCAGTCATTCTCCATATCGAACAGGAAATAGCGGACACGGAAAAATGGTGGCAGGAGTGGACCTCGCGCTGTACTTTCGCGGGGCAGGCGAAAGATGCGGTAATCCGCTCGCTGATCACCCTGAAAGCGCTGACCTTTGCGCCCACCGGAGCGATCGTCGCGGCGCCTACCACTTCCCTTCCCGAATTAATCGGCGGCGTGCGCAACTGGGACTATCGCTTCTGTTGGGTGCGCGACGCTACGCTGTCTCTCCGCGCATTGATCGTCGCCGGCTACCTCGAAGAAGCCCGCGCGTGGCGCGAGTGGTTGATTCGCGCCGTGGCCGGCCAGCCGTCCGAGCTCAACATCCTTTATGGATTGCGCGGCGAGCGTCGCCTCACCGAACTGGAATTGCCGTGGCTGACCGGCTACGAGGGATCTGTTCCGGTGCGCACCGGCAACGCGGCGTACAACCAGCTGCAACTCGATGTGTACGGCGAAATTATCGACATGCTTTATTTGTGCCGCGAGGCCGGCATTCATCGTGACAAAGACGCTGGGCCGGGCGTAGGACTGGCGCTCATCGAACATCTGGAGACCGCCTGGGAAGAACCCGACGAAGGCATCTGGGAAGTTCGCGGGCCACGCAGAAATTTCACCCACTCCAAAATGATGGCCTGGGTAGCCATGGATCGCGCCGTGAAATCCGCGGAACGCGGCTGGCGCGACGACTCCGCCACTGGAAAAATGGCGCAACCTGCGCGACCGCATTCACGAGGAAGTCTGCACGCAAGGGTTTTGACAGCGAGATGAATTCCTTCGTGCAGTTTTACGGCTCCAAACATCTGGATGCCAGCTTGCTGATGATGGCCATCGTTGGCTTTTTGCCGGCCAACGATCCGCGCGTGCGCGGGACGGTTGAAGCCATCGAAAAAAGACTACTCTCCAAAGACGGATTCGTAAATCGCTACACCATCGACGAAAAGGTCGACGGCCTGCCGCACGGCGAAGCCGCGTTTCTGCCGTGCACGTTCTGGCTGGCCGACAACTACGCTCTTCAGGGCCGCCACGCCGAGGCGCGCAGCGGTGTTTGACCGCGTGCTGGCCATCCGCAACGATCTCGGCTTGCTCTCCGAAGAATACGACCCGGTCGATAAACGCCTGCTCGGCAATTTCCCGCAAGCCTTCTCGCACTTCGGCATGGTCAATTCGGCGTACAACCTCCAAACGAAATCGACTGAAAACTCTTCCCTGCAACGTCGCCCGGCACGGACCTAAACCGCTAATCACCCGACGGATCATGCGTGTTTCTGCTTTGTAACTTGTGCTCGCGCAAATTCCGCGTTCCAATGGCAGTCGCATTTGATCGCCATCGAAGCCGGACATCGCCGGCTCCGCGGAGGCCGGCTTGCCCGCTAGATCTAAACTCTTGCCTTCTCCTATTCTGCCCGTTTATTTTTGTCATTGCCGCGCACAGCCAGGAGCTCGAGCGCACTCGTCTGCCCACCAGCAAAACAGTCCTGCACCCCACGCCCGGCGCGCCGCAGCGCACCAATGGCTTTCCGGAAACCATCGCGCTGAGTCCCGACGGCCGTTACGCCGCACTTCTCAACAATGGTTACGGCTCGGCCGAATCCGGCACGAAACAATCCATCGCCATCGTCGATTTACAGACCAATCAAGTCACTGATTTTCCCGAACAGCGTCTTGACCGAGAAGCTCACCAGAGTTATTTCATCGGCCTCGCGTTCAGTTCCGATGGCTCGCGCCTGTACGCTTCCATTGGCTCCATCAGCGATCCCACTGGCGAACACCCCGGAAATACCGGCAACGGCATCGCCGTCTATCGCTTTGAAGCAGGGCAAAATTGTCAGCGACCGTTTCATCAAGATTGCGCTGCAACCCGTGACGGCCGGAATTCATGTCGCGCCGCGATTTAGACAAAGTTCCTCCAGGCCGCGCGATTCCCTATCCCGCCGGCCTGGCCGTTCTTCCCGGCAAGTCTGGCGGACGATGACAAGTTGCTCGTCGCCGACAATCTTTCCGACAACGTAGTCCTACTCGATGCAGAATCCGGAGCAGAACTGGCGCACTTTGATCTCGGCAATCACCGCTTCGTGCCGTCGACTTTTCCCTACACCGTGGTGGCCACTCGCGACGGCCGCCGCGCGTGGTGCAGTCTGTGGAACGCGTCGCAGGTCGCCGAACTCGATCTCGAACGAAAAACAGTGGTGCGACGCATTCCGTTACTGCCTCCGAAATCTCCTGTGGCTCCGGGCTCGCATCCCACCGCCATGCTTCTCTCTCCGGATGAGCAGACGTTATACGTCGCGCTATCCAATGCTGATGCTGTAGCCGCCGTAAGCACGCGCACGGGGGCGATTCAGGCCTTCTTCTCTACCCGCCTGCCCAAACAGGAATTTTCCGGCAACGAAACAGATGCGCTCGCGCAAACCAAAGATGGAACACGCCTCTTCGCAGCCAGCGCTGCAACCGATTCAGTGGCGGTGTTCGACACCGACAAAATTGTCAGACGGCCACGCGCATGTCGCCACTCCGATCACTGCGCTGGGTTTCATACCCACAGAGTGGTACACCCTGGCCGTTGCAGTCGCCGGCGATGATCTATTGATTGCCAGCGGCAAGTCGCTCGGCACAGGTCCGAACGCAAATAATATTTCCGCGGAGCCGACCGACCGCAAGCCGCTTCACCCGTACATCGCCACTTTGCTTCACGGCTCCATCGCGCGCATCAGCCTGCAGGAAATCGAAAAGAATTTGCCCGCGTTTACGCGCATCGCTCAGGAACAGATGCAGCTGCTTGCCGAGCCAACCGCGCTGCCCTTCGCCGCGGGCGCAAATCCCGCTTCGTCACGTGATTTACATCATCAAGGAAAATCGCACCTACGATCAGTTTTTTGGTGATCTGCCAGTTGGCAATGGTGATCCGTCGCTCACTCTCTACGGCGCGGGACATCACTCCCAATCAACACAAATTGGCGCTGCAATTTGGCGTGCTCGATAATTTCTACGATTCCGGCGAAGTTTCCGGCGATGGGCACATGTGGTCCACCGCGGCAATCTCCAGCGACTACAACGAAAAAACCTGGCAAATCGCGTATCGCAGCCGTGAACGCACTTACGATTACGAAGGCATGGTAGCGGATGAATATCCGCTCGAGCACGGTGAGCCCGACGTGAACGAGCCCAGCACCGGATATTTGTGGGGCAACGTCGCACGCCATGGATTGACATATCGCCACTACGGCGAGTTTGTCGCCAGCGAGTGGTGTGGCGAAAAATCCAGTTCGCTCAGTTCGCCCAAAGCAAGGCACGCCGTCTGTGGCAACGGGGGCTTGCGCGCGCATTGTCGTCAAGCAGGGGCAGCCGCTGCCGGCTGCGTCGCGCGACGCCGCGGGAGCGCCCAGTCCTTATCCCTGGCCCGTGCCGGTGCTGCGTCGCAATGTAGCCACCAAGCCGGAGCTGCGCGGACACTTCGATCCGCGCTTCGCCGACTTCAAAGTCGATTATCCCGATCAACTTCGCGCCGACGAATTCCTCCGCGAATTCGATGGCTTCGTGCGCGCGAAAAAAGAAAACGCCGCCGCGCAAAGCAAAAAAATACCGGAGCTCCCGAGCTTCGTGATGGTGCGCTTGCCGAACGATCACACTGGCGGCACGCGGCCGGGTTTTCCAACGCCGGCAGCGTCCGTGGCGGACAACGATTTGGCCGTGGGCCGTGTGGTGGACGCGGTGTCGCACAGTCCTTACTGGGACGACACCGCGATTTTCATCGTGGAAGACGACGCGCAGGACGGGGCCGATCACGTCGATGCGCATCGCAGCATTGCGCTGCTCATCAGCAAATACGCGCCCGGCTCGGCGGAACATCCGTACATCGAGCACGGATTTTTTACCACCGTGAGCCTGGTGCGCACCATGGAAGCGGTGCTCGGTTTGCCGCCGATGAATCACAATGACGCGTACGCGCCGGTGATGTCGTCACTATTTTCCGGCGCGGGCAACCAGGCGCCGTTTGAGGCCGACTACAGCAACCTGCGCAACCAGCTGATTTACAAAGTCAACGACGCTTCGGCTGCCGGGGCAAAAGAATCCGCCGCGATGAATTGGAAGCACGCGGACGAGGCCGACAACAAGCTGCTGAACTCAATTTTGTGGCGTGACCGCAAAGGCGACATTGTGATGCCGGCGTCGCAGCACACGGTGTTCCCCGCCGCCTCTGAATAACGTCGGAACCGGGGCCAGGCCACATACGGCCCCTGATATTGCCATTAGGGCGTTGCACCTTTATCGTAAAAAAAAGCTTAGCCCCTCTGCCGCGATTCCGCCGGTATCTGGCGCAGTCTGAACCACGTCGTAGTCAACCATTCCCCGACGCACATCCGTCGCTTCATCTGAACGCACAAGGAAACGAGCACTGGTCCGCCGCTGCTTGACTGTCGCACGCGTTGAGAATATATCTAGAGTAGAACTCCGTTGAGTTGCACGAAGCACGGAAACAGACTGTCCCCTAAAGTTTTCGCGCCCGAAAACCGGTGACCGCATGAACCGTCAAACGCTCTTGCTATCCTTTAGCTTGCTAACGACAATGCTGTGCGCTTCTCCCGCAAACGCGCAAAGAAACGGCGGCTCCGGCTCCCTTCCCGCCGCCCGCCCCTCCGGTCACTCCGGACAATTGAACGGTGCTCAGCACCGTGGCCCAGTCGGCGCTCGCCTTGTCCGTCTGCACCGCGGCCAGCGCGCTTTCGCCAACTCGGCATACGGTCCAAACTATTATCCTTATTACGATTCGCCTTTCGGCGATTTCTACGCTGACGCTCCCCCCCCGCAAATTATTCTGGAGACTTCCGCGCCCGTCGCTCCGCCGGCTCCGCAAGCTTACCCGGGCAGACCTCCCGAAGCCCTGGTGATGGAGCTGCGCGGCGACCATTGGGTGCGCCTCACCAGCTATGGCGCTCAGGAGCCCAACACGCCGGGCACAGCAGCCGCCGCCACAACTTCATCTTCAACTCCTGCCACCGCAGCAACGGTCGCTGCAGCGCACACCGCGCCGCTCGTGGAGCTCCCTCCCGCGATCCTGATCTTTCGCGACGGCCACCGCGAAGAATCCGCCAATTACACCATCGTCGGAGCCAGGTTAACCATGAAGACCGACTATTGGACCACCGGCACGTGGACACGCACCGTCGCCCTCGCCGATTTAGATCTTCCGGCGACTCTAAGATTGAATCGCGACCGGAGCACGAGGTTTAGCCTCCCGTCGAGGCCCGGCGAAGTCATGATGCGCCCTTAGGTCCCTTCGCGCACCTTTTCGCCGCATCCAAAATCAAAGCCCCCGTCCGACTCTCTTTCGATCCCCGCGTTCGCACCTTGAATTTCGAAGCTCGACCCTCTAACCTCGAACTTCCATGACCTACCAGTCAGAAACTCCGTTCGACGATATCGAAAGCGCCCGTGACTACGTGAAACAGCTGCTGGAGGCCGCGCGCGAAGCGCAGGCCGAAATCGAAATGGAAATTCTTCGCGCCACCGAACCCGAGTTGGAACGCCGCCAGCAAGCCTTGCAACTCGTAAAATACAAACTCAATCAACTCGCCACGCACATCGCCGCCAGCCGCCGCATCCTGTCCGATCTGACCAAACTCCGCCGCCTGCTATTAGAAGGGAAAAACCCGTGAGCGCAAAACCCTAAGACCAGCAGGGCACTAATCATCGAGTGGCCTTACGGATAAGTAAATTCATAAGGCTGGATAAAGGGTGACTGGCAGGGTCCGGAAACAGGAACTTTGAATACAACGTTAAATGAAAAAACTGTTAATTCTTTCAGCAATTGCAAGCTTTGGAGATGCTGCCCTTTTTTACTCTTACTATCTCGGTATCAATACTCATAACTACTATTGGAGTGTGGTGTACATGCACGTCACCTCGATGGCACCCAAGAAGCTTTTGTTTGCTCGGTCCGTCAATTTCATGGGAGCTTTGAACTTCCTATTCTTTTTCAGCGTGTTCGGCATCTTTAGCGCCATCCTTAAGGACTTTGCGCGGAGCCGCGGTTAACGGCGACTTCGATCATGTGAAAGGCGTGAAACCATCCTCCTGATTGCGCAATTCAGCATTTAAATCTATGCTCCATCCGAAAATAGTTCCCATGATCAAGCCAACCCATCCATTTCGCATTTTCTATCTGGCCGCCAGCACTTTTCTTTTTCTGATCTTACCCAACGCGGCCCCATCGCAGCCGCCCATCCGCGTCGCTCTCATCGGCCTCGTTCACGGACACGCGCAAGGCTTCCTCCGCTCGCTCCCCGGCAACGACGTAGCCACGCTGGTCGCCATTGTCGAGCCGCAGCAAGCCCTCGCACAAAGCTACGCCGCGAAATATCATCTCGACGCAAAGCTGTTTTACACCGACCTCGAAAAAATGCTCGTAGACGCAGCACCCCGACGCAGTCCTGGTCTACACCAGCATCGCCGACCATCGCAAAGTGATCGAAGCCGCCGCGCGCCACAGCGTCAGTTCCATGGTGGAAAAGCCGCTGGCCACCTCGCTCGACGATGCGCTGGCCATCCGCGCCATCGCCCGCAGCCAGCATGTGCAGGTGCTGGTCAATTACGAAACCACCTGGTACGCCAGCAATCAGGAAGTTTTCGCGGAAGCCGCGGCCGGCAAGCTCGGCGATCTGCGCAAGGCCGTCGTCCACGATGGACATGAAGGCCCCAAGGAAATTAATGTCGAGCCGGAGTTTCTCACCTGGCTCACCGATCCCGCACAAAATGGCGCAGGCGCTTTATTCGATTTTGGCTGCTACGGCGCAGATCTGGCGACCGTGCTGATGCGCGGGCAGACGCCCGTCAGCGTCACTGCCGTCACGCAAACCGACAAGCCGGAAATTTATCCGCGCGTGGACGACGACGCGACCATCATTGTGCGCTACCCAAAAGCGCAAGCGGTGCTGATGCCTTCGTGGAATTGGTCTTTCTCGCGAAAAGATATGGAGGTCTACGGCAACGCCGGATCCGCCATCACCGTCGGAGCCGACAAACTGCGCGTCCGCTATCGCGGCCAGGAAGCCGAATCGCAGCTGACCGCTCCGCCTTTACAGCAGCCACGCCGCGATTCGCTGCACTACCTCGCCGCCGTACTCCACGGAGAAATTAAGTCCGACGGCGACCTCTCTTCACTTGAGACCAACATGGTGGTCATGCAGATTCTCGACGCCGCCCTGCGCTCCGCGCAAACCGGCAAAACCATTTCGCTCGCGCCGCTGCCTCATTAGCAAAAAAATGTTTTCGGCAAATCGCGTCTCACGATAGCTACGGCTTATCGTTTGGCGGTTCTTTTTTCTTCTCTTTTTCGTTTTGCCTTTTCTCGGTCGCGGGCGGCGGATTCTTCCGCTGCGGCTGCGCAGCTGGACGCTCCGCCGGTTTTGGCGCGGGACGTTTGGTTGGTTTCGCGGCAGGCCGCTCTGCCGGTTTCGGTGCAGGCCGCTCCGCCGGTTTCGCAGCTGGCTTATTCGCTTCGGGGCGTGGACGCGCTTCTCGCCTGCCAGGTTGCGCGCGTGGAGCAGGCGCAGGCTGTGCAGGTACCGGTTTCGCCGTCGCCGCCGCCGCAGGTCTCTCCGCCGGCTGCGCATTCGGCCTTTCATTCGGCCGCCCACCAGGTCGTGCCGGCGGATTCGGCGCAGGCTGTGCAGGTACCGGTTTCGCCGTCGGCGCCGCCGCAGGTCTCTCCGCCGGCTGCGCGCCTGGCCGCTCATTCCGTCGAGCGCCAGGCCGCGCAGCGGGAGCAGGAGTTGGCGCTGGCGCCGGCTTAACATCGCGTGCTGGCCTTTCGTTGCGATTCGGCTGCGCATTAGGCGCCGCGTTCGGCCTTTCGCCTGGCCGCGCTCCCGCTGCCGGACGCGCCACTGGCGCCGGCCTCGCAGGAATCACCGCCGCGATCGGCTTGCCCTGCGGGATCGGTTTAGCCGCAACCACCACCGCCGGCCGCCCTTGGTTCACCGAAGCAAATTGTTGCCGGTTCTGCTCGGCCCGCTTGCGCTCCTCCAGCTGTGTATTCATAGGAGGAATGCGCCGCTCGCGCCTGGCTGCGACTTCCACCGCCAACGGCCTGCGCGTCACGCCCCCCGGTCCGGCATAGCTGGCGCGGCTGGTCGTATTGTTGATGCGCACGTTGTTGATCACCGTGTTGGTCACCGTGCGGTTGTACACGTTCACATTTGTGATGGTCACGTTGTTCACCGAGCGGTTGTAGTTGAAGCGATCTCCCTTCCAATATCCACCCTGGTATCCGACACCGGTGTAGCCAAAGCCATAATTAATTCCGCCGTAATAGCCGATGTGCGGTCCCCAATGACCGTAGCTATAGCGATAACGCCCCCGGCTATACCCCCAGTATCCGGGCGTCCACAAATAGCCCACCTGCGGCGGCTGCGTCCACGCGCCCGGCACCCAGTAATATCCCCGCGGAGCGTAGCTCCAGTAGCCGGGCGTCCACAAATATCCGTCGCCCGGAATATCCGGCTGCGAATATTCCGGCAGCGGCGGTGGCGGTTGCGAAGCGTAAATCACCGGCTGGCCGTAGCTGGAGTCTTCATCGTCGGCGTAGTAATCCTCGCCGGAATTATCGTTGCCATAATTTCCGGAATCGTCAGCGGAATAATCCTGTGGCTGTCGGCCATTGCCGGACGTCGGAGCCGCCTGCCTGTGCGGCGCGGGATTGCTCGGCGCCGGCGCGCTGTTCGCTGCGGTGCTATCGGCCGGCACGTCCGCGACAGCCAGGTTCGCGTCCGCTTCCGGATCCTGGGTCTGGTCCGCCGCAGGTTGCGCCGCCGTCTGGTTTTGCGCGGTGTTGTCCTGCGCAGGTTGCGAATTGCATCCCGCCACTGCGATGGAAAGAGCGACAGACGCAGCCGCCAGCACAAAAGCCGAAAACAGTTTTTCAGTCTTGCTCATATAGTTTTCTCTCCGCCGAATTGAGATGCCGGCCATCTGCCTAAAGTTTTGGGAAAAAATTAAATTTGCCCAATTAAACCGGGCCACGCAGACGCATGTGTGGGAGGTAAAACTATTATATCCCGGCCAACGCTGGGTTCAATCTGTATCACAAGTGGGTATCAGATGCTGCTGCTAAGGATTATCTTCTGAAGTAAATGCCTGTGGCAGTGATGCTGTTCTTCCGCGCAGTGACACAACAGCGTCACGGGAGCATTCCCTGATAATTGTTTGATCAGTCTCAACGTAAATTTCTGGCCGTGATTCTTGATCGTGCGGCTGCGCGTATCGATGCGCCCATCCATGAAGAGTTCAGCGCGATACTCTCGCGCGAACTCCGCCCAGGAAATTTTTCCGGTTTGCACCGATTTCAGTAGCCGCTC
Organism: uncultured Acidobacteriota bacterium; assembly: GCA_963819625.1. Lineage (GTDB taxonomy): Bacteria > Acidobacteriota > Terriglobia > Acidiferrales > UBA7541 > Acidiferrum. The sequence continues at coordinate 104,289 of CAWFWY010000003.1, read as the reverse complement.
GCTGGGGCCCAGCGACGGCATCCATACATCGTAGCGGCTCGATGGCATGCCCCGGCCGCGGAAGCGGGTGGCCAGAATGCGCAGGCCGTCGGCCTCGCGATCGATTGGACTATCAACCGATTTCGCCTTCAACATTTGATTATCCTAACGCACTTGCCCAGTGAGGTTTGACCCACTTTGAAACTGGCAGCTGCCGGGGTTGCAAGCACATTTTCGTCGCGCTGCAGGCCTGGTGTGCACGAATCTTCCACTCGACAGTAACTGGGCGACCAAGTTGTCCAAATCGCGTTCTTGGCGGCATACCTTCTTCACTGCTAACTAACGTAGTTTCAATGTCTTACTTATATTGTCTTTCCGGCGATCGAATTGCTATGATTCTATTGATATTTGCCCGTCAAACGGGGCCAGACCCAGCCCAGGTAACGGAGCACAGAATCAGGAGGGAACAAGTGAAATTCAAATTCTTCGTTGCAGCCCTAGGATTGACCGTCGGGCTGCTGGGCTGCTTGGCCGGTAACGCGGTCGCAGACGGCATCCCAGCTGGCTGGACGTGCTCGGGTACTTGCGGTTCTAGTGGGGCGGATGGTGTAGTGCCTCTGTCCCCGATTGGAAGCGCCTCTTATCAGTGGGTTTCCACCTCCAATGCTCCAAATGGCGTTGGCGGCCTGCCGACCGGAACGCTGGGATCCGAAACGAACGGATCCACCTTGTTTTCGCCGATCTTTTCGGCGACTGCAAATACCGCATTGAACTTCTATTTTAACTATGTCACTTCAGACGGCGCTGGATTCGCGGACTATGCTTGGGCAGAATTGTTCGACTCGTCGAATAATCCAGTAGCCCTGCTCTTCACCGCACGCACGGTGCCGAGTGGCAGTATCGTTCCCGGAACCGGCTTGCCGGCACCGTTGGCGACACTCACGCCTAGCTCGGTGCCCATCATCGGCTCGGGGCCAGCCTGGTCTCCGCTCGGTGGTTCTTCCGGAACTTGTTTTGCCGCAGGTTGCGGATATACGGGCTGGATTAACTCCAACTACACAATCCCCACCGCCGGAGATTACTACCTCGGCGTCGGCGTCGTGAATTGGCTCGATACACTCTACCAGTCGGGTCTGGCGCTGGACGGCGTCACCGTTGGCGGCGTGCCGGTCGGCCCTGGCGAACCTCCTCCGACGGGCACCCCGGAACCGGGCTCCTTGCTGCTGCTGGCGGCAGGCGTACCGGCATTGCTTCTCTTGAAGCGACTGGCGTAGACAGAATCAAGAAACGCAGGCTCGGGCGCGGCGAACGGTGCATGCACTGTTTGCCAGCCCGGGCTTTTTTCTTTGAAGCAGGCCTAAGAATAGATTCTCGTCCACTCGCTGGCCGGCGTCGTAGCTATAAGTGGACGCGGACCAGAATTTGTATTCTTTGCCACCAATAAAATCGGCGCTGGATCGTCTACCCGCAACAGTCAAATTGCGAAATGAAAGTTTGTCAGAACGAATCGCCGACGAGCGATTCAGGAAGCCAGCGCCTCGCGGTCGCGCGGCCGCTTGCGTTTCCACTGGTAATCTTTCCGCAGCAGCCCCTGGTGCTTCTTCACCTGCGCGTCCAATTCCTTGAACGCCTTGGTGCAGGCAGCGCGCGCATTCTTTCCCACGCCGGTGGCGTGCAGCGAGCCGGTTGGCAACGACAGATTCAGAGTGCAGGAGTGTTCTTCCTTATGCGCATTCACGGCGAACACGCCGTGCAACTGCACCAGGTCCGCCTCATAAGCCTTCAGGAATTTAGCCACTTTCTTGACATGACGATCCATGTCTTTCTCGAGCTCTTCGTGAGATTCAACGTGCTTGTAGCTGATGGAAAGTTTCATCGCGTGCACCTGTAGGAGATTCTGCGCCGCACAAATCGCGCAAATATAAAGTCACATTTCGAAGCCTATCAGCCCGCATAGGGCGCCGCAATCGGGGTTTGGCTAGAGTGTCTGCGTTGACAGTAAACAGGGCAGCACCCTAATCTCGTTTTGTAGTCGAAGGCATTGCTCCGCGGGTTGCCCGGGCCACGATGACACCCCCATGACGCCACGCTCGCGAAATACTAAACCAAATCCTGCGCCGGATGGCGGCGCAGCCGCCGAAGTTCCCGCCGCCCTCGCGACAACGGCGCCCCACCTGCGCATCGGCCCTGCGGGTTGGAGCTACAAGGATTGGGCCGGCTACGTTTATCCCCAGCCGCGCCCGAAAGGCTTTCATCCCGCCACGTTCCTCGCGGAATTTTTCGACACCATCGAAATTAATACTTCGTTCTACCATCCCATGCAAGCCGATCACGCGGCGCAATGGATCGAACGCGTGGCCGACAACCCGCGTTTTCTCTTTACCGCCAAGCTCTGGAAGAAATTCACGCATGAGCACGACGCCACCGTGCAGGACGAGCGCGAGGCTCGCGCCGGACTGGACATTTTGCAACGCGCCAACCGGCTGGGCGCTTTGCTGCTGCAATTCCCTTTCTCGTTTCATCGCGAACCGGAAAATATCGCGTATCTCGCCAGCGTTTTAAAACGATTCGCCGCCTATCCTCTCGTCGTCGAAGTCCGCCACGCCTCCTGGAATATCCACCAAACGTTCGAATTGCTGCGCGAACACCACGCCGGTTTCTGCAACATCGATCAGCCCATTATCGGCCGCTCCATCGGCCCGTCCACCGCGTCCACGTCCCCGATCGGTTATGTACGCTTGCACGGCCGCCGCTACGACACCTGGTTCACCGACGACCCCGGCGTCTCCCCGCACGAACGCTACAACTATTTATATTCCGCCGAAGAACTGGCGCCGTGGGCCGCGCGCATTGAAAAGGTCAGCAAACAGGCCAGCACCGTCTTCGTCATCACCAACAATCACTATCAGGGCAAGGGCGTCGTGAACGCCCTGCAGCTCATCAACATCCTCACAAAATCCAAAGTGAACGTCCCCGAACCCCTCCGCCAGCATTTCCCGCAAGTGGACGCTATCGCGGCGACCCGCCAAAGCGAGCCAACGTTGTTCCCGTTGAGTGAGCAGATCACACCGGACTCGCAGTGACGTGCAGTCGGGAATGAATTCATTACGCCAGCAGCTGCAAAATGACCTGATTTTGAGAATGGAACGACTACCTACATTTTCTTGAAGAGATTTTCGAAGGCCTGGCGCGCATCGGTGGGGCGCGAAGGAGATGGAGGCGGAGACGTGGCCGTGGACGGCTGAGAGTACGACGTGGGCGCGGTGTCTTTTTCCACGGTCATGCGAAATTCGTAGAAGGTGCAATTATTTTTGGCATCCTTGGGAGTGATGCGCTCGGGGATGGGCTGGGTGCACTCGAACTGCACGCCGGAATCGAAGAAGCGGCACTGCTTGCAGGAGTGCAGCTCAAACTGGCATTTGGGGCATGTGCCGTTGGGATCGAAGCCGGGAGTCAAGACCGCGCCGCAGTTGGCGCAACGCCCGCGGGTGACCGTGCCGACCATGCGCGGGGTGCGGGGGCCGAACTGATCGGCGCCGCGGGGACCGCCGGAAGGCGGCTTGCGATCATGATGAACTTTTTCTTTCTTGTCCTGTTTTTCCGCGTCGCGATAACCGCGGTGGCTGTACTTGCGATCCACTAAACGCCTCCGTCCGCCCATTTCGACGGACTACCGGTAACGTAAACCTGCTATTGGCGCTTTTTGCGCACAACAACTTGGCTAGAATCCACTCGGATTGCTACACTCGGCCGGCGCGCGGGATACTTCCCAGAGTTTCAGTGCAGAATGCTAACGGCCGGGGAGCAGAAGATGGGACCTATATGTTTTTAGCCCTCTGGGAGTTCGAAGTCAAGTCGGGTTGTGAAGAACGCTTTCAAACCGTCTACGGCGGGGATGAGGAGTGGGTGCGGCTGTTTCGCGGCGATCCGAGTTTTATTGAGACGCGGTTGCTGAAGGATCCGAGCGCGGCGAATAAATTTGTGACGGTGGATTTCTGGACTTCGCGCGAGGCGTATGAATCGTTCAAGGAGTTGAATCACGCAGCGTACGTGGCGCTTGATAAGCGGTGCGAGGGTTTGACGGTGTCGGAGCGGTGTTTGGGAAATTTTGAGGAGTAAGTGAGCGGATTGGGGATTCGGCGACTGAGTTAGCTCCAAATCAGGGTTTTTGTTCTGCGTGCTGCTTCCCTACCCACATGGAGACCAGTCCACTTGGCGGCAGATCAGGCTGCAGAACTTTTCGCGGCGTGTCGGCGGCGCGCAAGACCGCTTCGGCGGCGAGATAGCCGCTGCGCACCGCGCCTTCCATGGTGGCAGGCCAGCCGGTGGCGGTCCAATCGCCGGCGAAAAACAGCTTGGCGATTTTGGTGTCCTGCTTGGGGCGCCAGCGATCGACTCCCGGTTGCGGGGAGAAGGTGGCGGCGACTTCCTTGATCACCGTGGCTTTCATCAGCTGGGCTTCCTGCGCGCGCGGCAGGGCCTGACGCACTTCGCGCAGGCACAAATCGATAATTTCCTGACGCGATTTTTTCAGCAGATCGTACGACGCGCTGATGACCATCTGCAGATACTGTTCCTGGTTTTTCGCGGCGCCGTTTGGAACGGCGTAAAGCTGAGATTTGTTGAAAATCCATTGAGTGTTGGTGTCCAGCAAAGTGACAAAGGGTTCATCCATGACATGGCGGTCAAACCAGAAATGGACTCCGGTGATGGGGGCGACTTTGATTTTGTACAGGTTTGCCAAAGAGGATTCGGCGCAACGGATGGAATCGGGCATCAGCTCAACGATCGCGTCGTGCGGAACGGCAAAAACGTAGGCGTCGGCGGATTCTTCGCGGGCGTTGTCGAACTGGACGCAGCCGATCGAAGTGCCATCGGCGACCAGCGCTCTCACCGGCGTTCTCAAGTTTACTTCTCCGCCGCGGGCTTCGATGGCGGTCTGGCAACCAGCATACAGTTCGGCGAGCGGAACGATGGGAACGCCCATGCGGTAGCCGGTGCTGTTCATGAGGAAAGCTTTCCAGAAAACGTCGACGCCGAAGCGCGCGTCGGTGTGCTCGAGCTCTTCGTCGAGAGCGCTGACCAGCACGACGCGCCAGAAGCGCTCGATGGCGCCCTGAGTCTGGGCGCGGCGGTGCAGCCACTCGAGCATGGAAATTCCGCCAGCTTCATCGAGGTCGCGGGTTTTACCTTTGGCGGCGAGAATTTCCAGCATGGCGCGGCCGATGGAAATTTTGTCGCCGATTTTGAGCGGCGCAAAGGTGAGAAATGAGCCGGTCATATGAAATGGAGCGGGGAGGATGCCCGCTTTCATCGTTCCACGGCGCCCTTGTGGATCGAGAAAAACAAGGCGGTCAAAAAATTTAATTTTGTCTGCGGCGCCGACGCGGCGGTAGAAATCGGCGAGGTTGGTGCAGCAGCCGAGGGTTACGTGCTGGCAATTATCGACGTGCTCTCCGCCGGGGAGAACGTAGGAGGTGGCGCGGCCGCCGAGAAAAGGTTTCTGTTCGAACAGCCGTACGCGCCAGCCGGCTTCAGCCAGCGCGACGCCGCTCGCCAATCCCGCCAGGCCGCCGCCGATCACGATCGCGCTTTTCAATAATGTTCTCTTCCGTCAGGCGCCCGAATCGCGCCCTGGCAATGAACAACATTTTTTCGGCGCGCGAGATGCGCACGCGTTCCCTGAACACGCCGAAATCCAGCGACTCAATACGCGCGAGAAGGGCGCTGTAAGTGTGCGCCAAGAGCCAGAGTGTGCCGCGGCTGTCCTCGTCGATGAGGCTGAGCAACTCGGCGCCTTCCTCGTAATACTGCCAGGCGCGCTGGGCTTCGAAACGCAGCAACTCGCGCATGCCAAGAGTTGCAATTGGTAAACCGAAATCCGCGCTGGAAACGCCGTAGCGCGCCATATCTTCCTGGGGAAGATAAATGCGGCCCAATTTATAGTCTTCGTGGACATCGCGAATAATATTGGTGAGCTGAAAAGCCAGGCCGAGTTTTTCGGCCAGATCCAGCGCGCGCGAATCGCGGAAGCCAAATACGTGCGTGCAGGTGAGGCCCACGGTGCCTGCCACGCGATAACAATACTCCTTCAAGCGTTCGAAGGTGGGATAGGTGTCGACGGTGAGGTCCATCTCGGCGCCGGAAATCAGGTCGTGCAGGTAGCGCGAGGGCATCTGGTAGCGACGCATGGTGTCGACCAGCGCGGGAAGGACGGAGGCGCCGGCCGGGGGCGTGGTGTTTCGCAATTCCGGGGACTGCGTGACCGCGGCGTCAAAGGAGGCGCGCCATTTGGCCAGACCGCGCTGCTTGTCGGGGACCTTGTGGCCTTCGTCGGCGACGTCATCGACGAGGCGCATGAAGGCGTAAAGAGCGGTGAGACCGTTTCTCTTGGGCCGGGGCAGCAGATAAAACGCGTAATAGAAATTGCTGTGGGCGGCTTTGATGATCCGCTGGCACTCTTCATAGGAAGCAGCGACGGAATTTGCGGAGAATGTGCCGGCGTCTTCTGTAATTGACGGTTTTGGTTTTCTGGCGATTGCCCGCGAGACCAGCGCGCGGCCCAGCAAGCGGACTTGTTTGGCTTTGCCGATGGCTGGGCGGCGGTGCAGCGTGTCATAGCCCATATTTTCGATGGCGTCGAGAACAGCTATGCCACCCTTGCTGAAGAGCTCGAGGTCGAGGCTTAGTTTTGCGTCGACCATTTTGGCGAGGGGCGCGCCTTGGGCGAAAAGACTGCGCGTTCTGGCGATCAAAGCTTTCATCAGGGCGGCGGTGTTTTCGTCGAAACGGCGCTCGACGATGTCTTTTTCGCTGACGCCGTGGGCAGCGGCTTCGTCCAGCGGGATGTAGATGCGGCCTTTTTCGAGGTCGCGGGAAACGTCTTGCCAGAAATTGGCGAGCTGAAGAGCGGTGCAGGTGGCGTCGGAGAGCTGCTGGCGCTGTTCGTCGCGATATCCGCAAACGTAGAGGACCAAGCGGCCGACGGGGTTTGCGGAATAGCCGCAGTAATCGAGCACGGATTCCCAGGTAGGGTAACGCTTGACGACCTGATCCTGGCGAAAGGCTTTGAGCAAATCGGCGAACGGTTGCTGCGGAATGTCTTTCGCAAGAATCGTTTCGCGGAGGGCGACAAAGACGGGGTGCGACGGGTGCGCGTCGTAGCAAGCGTCCAATTCACGCTCCCACCAGTTGAGCAACTCGAGGGCGCGCGCGGTTTCGGGAATTTCGTCGCCGAGATCGTCGGCCCAGCGGCAATAAGCGTAGACATTGTAGAAGTGCTGGTGCAGCTCAGCGGGAAGCAGCCAGCTCGCTACATTGAAATTTTCGTAGTGATGAGTGGCCAGCCAGCGGGTGTACTGCTGCGCTTCTTCGACGGAGCAGCGCGGGGCGGGGGCGCGTTCGGCGATTTTAAGTTCGTTGCGGCGCAACATCTAGCGAATGAAACCTCATGATGAGCCGAAAAGGCGACCGCAGTCTAATTTTCGCGGAAGCCGGGTGATGGCAACTGCGGCGAGGCCGCCAATTTGTTACGGCCTGACAGCGAGTTTGATCTGGCCGCTGCGCGCCTTCATGCGTTCGAATGCCCTGGGCAAATCGGCCAGGCGAATTTCTTCGGTGACAAAATCGGGGGCGGAAATATCGCCGCGGCGAATGGCTTCGAGAGCGTCCCGAATAAATCGCGGTGTGTGGTGGAACGGCGAGATCAGCTTAATTTCCGAATAGTGAATGGCGGCCGGCTCGATTTCCACCTGAGTGCCGCTGGGCAAGCCGCTGAAGAAATTAACGACTCCGCCGCGGCGCACCATGGCCAGCGCCTGTTTCCAGGTGACGGGATTGCCGGCGGCTTCGACGACGGCATCGGGGCCGCGCTGATCTTCGGTAAGATTTTTTACGGTGGCGACGAGGTCGGCGGTTTCGTTGACGTTGATGGTAGCGGCCGCGCCGAGGCGCTTGGCTACTTCCAGCGCAGCGGCTCGACGGGCGATGGCGATGACGCGCACACCGCGGCGTGAAAGCATGCGCACGAATTTCAGGCCGATGGGACCGCAACCGATGACCGCGGCGGTATCGCCGGTGCGTATTTCCATTTCGTGAATGCCGCGCAGCACGCAGGCCAGCGGCTCGGCGAGCGCCGCGCTGGCGTCATCGACGGAGTGCGGAACCTCGAGCATGTTTTCGGTGGCGATGCGGCCGGGAATGCGCATGTATTCGGCATATGCGCCGTTGTTGAAGAGCAAATCTTCGCAGAGATTTTCCTGGCCGCGACGGCAATGGTAGCAGCGCAGGCACGGCGCGGAATTGGCGGCCACCACGCGCATGCCAATCTGCCAGCGGGCGTCGACGCGCTTACCGACGGCGGCGATTTCGCCGACAACTTCGTGGCCGAAGACCGCGGGGGTCTGAATCATCTTGGCGTGATAGCCGCGCTTCCAGACTTTCAGGTCGGTGCCATCGGTGAGGGCCAGGCGCACGCGGATCAATACTTCGTCGGCCGCGAGGGCGGGCACGTCGATCTGCTCGACGCGCAGATCTTCGCTGCCGTACAACACGGCGGCGTTCATCTTGGCCGGAACCGCGATCCATGCCGCGGCGGTTTTCAACTCTGCACCTATTTCCGCTCTTCTTGTAGTTGTCGATCTCATTCGTGGGTAATCAATACTTTAAGCGATTCTACCGTGGGCCGCGCTGCAAGTTCCAATGCGTGTTGAATTCTCGCCAACGGAAAACGATGCGTGACGATGTCCATCACCGGCAACTTCCTCTCCAGTATCAGGTCCGCCGCTGTGTCCTGGATGTCCGCCGCGGCGCTGTAACTACCCAAAATTTCCTTTTCGTCGATTCCGACTTCCGCAGCCGGAAATTCGATCCTCGTTACCGGATCATTGGCCGCGAAGAGCAGTACGCGACCGCCCGGTCTTGCCGCAGCCAGCGCGTCTGCCACCACTGCGGGATGAGCTACGGCCACCAGCACGACATCGGCGCCCCGGCCTTCGGTGCGCGCCTTGATTTCGTCTACCAGCTTACCACCACTGTTAGCATCGAAGGACTCCAGTGCCCCGAGTGTCAAGCTCTTGGCCCGGCGGACGGCCATGGGATCGCTGGTGTAAAGCTTCGCGCCGTGGAGGTTGGCGACCATGAGGAGCTGCAGGCCGATGGGCCCGCAGCCCAGAACGAGGACGGTTTCTCCCGCGACGATGCGGGCTTTCTGCACGGCTTTTACAATGGTGTTGATGGGTTCGATGAAAGTGGCTTCCTCAAAGGTGACATTGTCGGGAAGGGCGACAATGCCGCGTTCGGCTACCCAGGGCAAGGCTTTCACGTATTGGCCAAAACCGCCGCCATTGGGAGTGAAGCCGCCGGTCAGGCCGGTGGACTTGTATTGTTTGCACTGGGAAAACAGGCGGCGTTCGCAGTAGAAACATTTGCCGCAGGGGACGTGGTGGAAGCTCATCACGCGGTCGCCGAGGTTCCATTTGTTTACGCCGCGGCCGAGGGCCACCACCGTGCCGGCCAGTTCGTGGCCGAGAATTTGAGGCGGATTGACGTAGCCCTGGAAGATTTTTTTTATGTCGGTGCCGCAGATGCCGCAGGCCGCGACTTTGATCAGGACTTCGCCGTCGCCGACATCGGGGACGGGGACTTCTTCAACCCGGACTTGACCTTTTTCGCGATAGACGCCGGCTTGCATGGTCTTGGGCACGGGGCCGAGAGTCTGAACGGCGTGCACCATGGTTCCAGTACCGCTCATGAGGCGGCCACCTCTTGTAATTCTGGCGGAGGCCAGCCGTGGGTGGCAAAAGATAATTTTTCGATGTAGGCCTCGAGAAAATGGGCGAGGGCTTCGGCGGCAGTTTTGGTTTCCCGGCCGAGGCGGACGAGAGCGGGCAGCGTTAAAGGGTGTCCGGCAACGTAGCGCGCCACGCCGCCGATTTTGACATTGCCTTCGGCGTCCACCATGGTGTCGATGTCGACGGGTAGGTCTTGATCAAAGGAATCGGAAATTACGCGAATGGCGACGGCGGGTAGGCTGCGGGCGCGCGCGACGTTTAGTATGGAGAAGGTTTCCATATCGACTGCCTCAGCGAACGGAGAAAGGCGCTCTTTTTCGACGGCGGAATTTACGACGTGATCGGCCGTCAGCAATGTTGGAATGGATTTGGCGCCGTCCTGCGCGGCGCGGGTGACCAGATTTCGCGTGCAGATCGCTGTGCCGACCATTGCCGGCGTGTTGAACTCTTTCGGCTACCACAACATCCCCCAGTTTCACCGTTGCTTTCAGGGCTCCTGCGAAGCCCGACACGATACAAAAAGAATATTCTTTGGAGATGACCGCTTCCGCTGCGTGCTGCGCGTTTGTCGCTCCTATTCCAGTGGCCACAAAATCTACTGTCGCGCGGCCGACTTGCGCGCGGCTCGCTTCCACGCTGCCGATGGTTACCGGCTCGAGCGGGCGTAAATTACGCCATGGCGCGAATTCGGCTTGCACGGCGTAGGTGACTAAAACTTTCATCTCAAGCCACCGCGACTAGGCCGCGACCGCGTGCGCCATTTGTTTGATGCGGCGCTGGCTGACGTAGCCATTTTTTTCGTACCAGCGCACCCCGCGTTCGAATGCCGCGGCGACCGGCTCGGGCTGAAATCCCAATTCCCTTTGCGCCCGCGCGCAATCCACGAACATGAGGTGCTGCGCGATTTTCACGCCTTCGACGGGAATCTGCGGTTCCCTGCCGATAAGCCGCGAGAAAGCCGTCTCTGCATAGGCTACACCCAACGCCAGGGCGTGCGGAATCTTCAGGCGTGGCGCGGGCAGGCCGGTGAGATGGGCGAGCGTGTCGAGCACCTGTTTGAGAGTGAGATTTTCTGAGCCCAGCAGATAGCGTTCGCCGATTTGACCTTTTTCAGCGACCAGCAAGTGGCCTGCGGCGCAGTCCTCCACGGCGATAAAATTCAGGCCGGTTTCGACGTAGCCGGGCATTTTGCCATTGAGAAAGTCGACGATGATTTTACCGGTGGGCGTGGGTTTCCAGTCCCACGGGCCGACGGGGGTGGTGGGCATGGCGACTACCGCCGGGAAACCGGCTTTCGCGGCTTGCAGAACTTCCTGTTCGGCCATCCATTTGGAGCGTTTGTAGTGGCCGACCATTTCGTCGAGTTTCGAATCTGTGAATTCGTTGGGGAGCTGGGGGCGGTCGACCGCGATGGTTGCCACTGTACTGGTATAGGTCAGGCGGTCGATGCCGGCTTGCTTCGCGGCGGCCAAGAGATTTTTTGTGCCGCCTAGATTTGAATCGTAGATGTCCTGGGGATTTTTGGCCCAGAGGCGGTAGTCGGCGGCTACGTGGAAGACTTTTTGGACCCCCTGCATGGCGCGTTGCAGAGACGATTGGTCGCGGAGGTCGCCGGTGACGTATTCGAGGGGCAGGTCGGCGATGGCTCGATTGGAGCTGGAGGCGCGGACTAGGACGCGGACGGTTTCTCCCGTGGCGACGAGTTGACGGGTGACGTGGCTGCCCAGGAAGCCTGCTGCGCCGGTGACGAGGGTGGTGGTCATAGGGCGCGGATGCTTTCTTCAGTGGTTAGTAATTCTTGGTTGGGCGAGTCGCACCCTACATTACCAACTTCCCCACCCGCCGCGGCGGGCAGGCACGCAAATTCGGCGTGTGGGGCACCCAGAGTCAACTTCCGACTCAGAGGCAACACCTTTGAAAATTTTCGCCAACTGCGGTTGGGGATCAGTTCCCTTGCGGCGGCGATTTTTTCTTCTGGTGGTTGGTCGGCTGCCGACGCGGCGGGGCGGTTTTGGATCCAGCCGTCGATGTCGAGTTTTTGTATGAATTCCGCGAGCTTGCGAAGTTCGGATAGATCGCTTTCGGCAGAAATCGTGGTCTGCGCACAGATGTGGAAGCCGGAGAGTTTGGCGGTGCGGATGCATTCAACGGTGGCGCGGAAATTGCTGGGGTGTTGGGCGCGCAGGTCGTGGGCGGCTTCGAGTCCGTTCAGGGGGAGGACCAGATAGAGGCGCGACACGGGGCGGAATTCGTGGATGCGGCGGCGCAAGAGCGTTCCGTCGGTCTCGAGGAAGACCGTGCGGCCGAGATTGATAATTTCCCGCGCGAGATGTCCGATGCGCGGGTAATGGAGCGGGGTGTCGCCGCCAATCCAGATGACGGGTGCGGTGCTTTCGCGCGCGAACGCGAGCACCTGGGAATCTCTGGGGGACACTGGTGAGAAGGAATCGGCGCTTGCGTCGGAAGAAATCTCGCTTTGCGCCGGGAAATCGGCGAGGTCGAGGTGCAACACCAGCGGGCGGCGTTGTGAACCAAATAATTTTTGTGCGATACGGACCCTGGCCAGGTCCCATTTGAGGCGCGGCGGAAAGCGCATCATGCGCTCTAGAATCCGCTGCGCAGCCGGAACTCGTCGGGCTGGAACTTCAGCGCGCAGAACTCGTCGGCTCTGCGGGCCTGATTGTAATAGCGAGAAAGCGCGTAGACCGGGAAAGAATTTCGGTATAGGTGATATTTCAGGTAGAAGACGCACGGAAAACCGGTGCCGGTAAAATCCGGCTCGCTCCACGAGCCGTCCTCGGCTTGTTGATCGACCAGGTAAGAAACCGCGCGGGTGATCGAGGGGTCGCTGGTGTTGGAACCTGCGAGCATGCCGATCAAACCCCAGGCGGTTTGAGAAGGCGTGCTGGCGCCCTGACCCTTGGTGGACACGTCGGAATAAGTTTTCAACGATTCGCCAAAACTGCCGTCGACTTTTTGGACGGTTTTGAGCCAGGCGACACCGCGCTGGCAATATTCCTGCGCGGTAAGCGAAACGGTTTCGAGAGCGCGGAGGACGCCGCTGGTGCCGTAGACATAGTTCACGCCCCAACGGCCGAACCAGGAGCCGTCGCCGCATTGGTCCTTTAGCAAAAACTTAACGCCTTTTTGCACCGCGGGATGATCGGCTGGCCAGCCAAAACGGCCGAGACATTCGAGCACGCGGGCAGTGACGTCTGCGGTGCTAGGGTCAATCATGGCGTTGTGATCGGCGAAAGGGATGTTGCACAAAAATCTGCGGTCATTGTCGCGGTCGAACGCGCCCCAGCCGCCATCGCGATTCTGCATGCTGAGGAGCCACTGGATGCCGCGGCGAACGGCGGCTTCCATGCGCGCTTCGTCGGGGAATTTCACGCGCTGCAGGGCCATCAACACAAAAGCGGTGTCGTCGACGTCGGGATAAAAATCGTTGCGGAATTCGAAGGCCCATCCGCCGGGCTCGGCGTCTTTATTTTTTACCTGCCAATCGCCGGGGCCGAGAATCTGTTGGGACAAAATCCAGTCGGCAGCGCGAACAAGAGCGGGTTCGTCGGGGGAGACGCCGGCCTCTTCGAGCGCAACCATGGCGATGGCGGTGTCCCACACGGGGGACACGCAGGGCTGCAGGCGGATGGTCTCGCCGTCTTCGATTTCAAAATTTGCGAAGGCGCGAGTTTCGCGGCAGGTCAACGGATCGTCGGGACCATAACCCATGGCTACCAGCGCGAAAATGGAGTTGAGCATGGCCGGATAGATGGTGGCGAGGCCGTCGGAGCGCTCCATGTGCTCGAGCAGCCAGGATTTGGCTTCGCGCAGGGCTCGCTGGCGCAAAGGCTTCCAGGGGAGACGCTCATAAAATTTGAGGCCGCGATCGAGGGCCAGGAAAAAATTCCGCCAGGAAATGAGCTGCTTGCTCCAGTCAAACGCAGCGGTTTTGCGGGTGGGGTCGGCGAACAATTCATCGACCTGGGCGCGTTCGGGCAGGCGCCAGTTGGGACGCAGGGCGGACAGAATCATCATGGGGATGACGATGCCGCGGGTCCAAGATGAAAATTCATAAATATTTATATAAAACCAGTTGGGCAAGAGCATCAGCTCCGGCGGAATGGCGGGAACGAGTTCCCAGCCGACTGCGCCGACGAGCGCGAGGTAAAAACGAGTGTAAGAATTTGTTAATTCGAGGCCACCCAGGCGATGCACGGCGGCGCGCGCGCGGACCATTTGTGGCGCATCCACGGAGTCACCGGCGAGTTTGAGGGCGAAATAGGCTTTGCTGGTGGCGTTTAGCTCGGACGGGCCACCGGGATAAATGCTCCAGCCGCCGTCGGAGAGCTGGCGGCAGCGCACATAATTAGCAAGCTTGGCGATCCTCTGGGGATCGGCCTTGCCAAGTACGAAAAGGTAGTAGATGTAGTCCGATTCGAGGGTTGTGTCAGCCTCGAGTTCGCCGACCCAGTACCCTTCTTCGGTCTGGAGCGACAGGAGGTGATTTGCGCCGCGCTCGATGGAGCCTTCAAGACGCTCGGCCCAGCCCTGTTCACGCCACGGTAATGGAGCCGGCGCTACAGCAGCTCCGTCGCTCATCCGCACTGTCGACGCCATTCGTCCCTTTCCCGCGATTCACCGGCTTATCGGCCGGGTATGCGCTCTAAGGTCGCTATTAGGCAGAACTTTTCACTGTTTCACCCGGCAAGTACCTAGATTCAGGCCGGGCTCTGGCGGTTACCTAAGGCTAAATCCAAGGGTGAAACCAGTACTAGTAAATTATCGCTGGGTTTATCCCTATGGTCAACGGGATTGTCTCTGATCGGACACAAGTTGCACGCCTAGTGTGTCAAACCCGGACGTCGGCGGGGGCTTCTAAAGCGCGCCTGACGAGTACCTGTATAGGAACTGGCAGTGGTTCGCCTTCGAGCTGGCGGACGGACGGGACAGCCCGAAGCAGCTGAGGAGGCAGTTTCATCCATGGTGGGTCGTTATCCGGGCCGACCTCCCCTGAGGCTCCACGGAGTACCAGGGCGTCGGCGCGGTCGAGGACGATGCGCGCGGAGTCTTTGAAGTCTTCGCGGCGGGAATCGAGTACCGCGAAATAGAGGCTAGGCTGGATGAATTGCAGGACCGAATTGCTTTCCAGGACCAGAGTGGGGGGATCTACGGCGTTTTCACCGACGGCCTCGTTGAGAGCACCGCGGAGGAGCGGGAGGCCTTCAGCAAGAAATCCTTGCTTGGTGCGCAGCCAGAAGGAGCGCTTAGCGCCCGCGGCGAGGAAACGGGAGCTGTCTGTACCGGACTGCGCGTTTTGGTCCCAACTGATGGCATAGCCGTGTTCCTTCGGCGCGCAATCGCAATTCTCTCCGTTTTGGGCGCAGACGCCGTGGCCATATTGGGTGATTTTGCCGGCGATCCAGTTTGTTTCGGGGAAGGCGTGGATGATGTCGCAGACGAGTTGCGTCTTGCCGATGGAGCGGGTGTGACCGCCGACCACGATGACGCGCCAGGTGCGCTTGCTTTGTGTTGCGGTGCTTTCCAAGGTCGCCCGCTTTCGCTTACCGCCTCAGCTATTTTCCCACATTGGCTTCCAGTTTTTTAATGCGTGCCGCCAGTTCCGGCAGACGCGACTGCCACACGAACTGTTCTTTGAATTTTTTGAGGGAGCGCGCCGGCGTGCCCCAAACCGTTTCGCCGCTGTGAATTGTTTTTTCGCCCAGGACTCCCGACTGGCCGCCGATGACGGCGCCGTCTTCCAGTTCACAGCGTTCTCCGAAGCCGGCCTGTCCGCCGACGACAACATTTTTGCCGAATGTGCAGGAGCCGGAAAGTCCGGCTTGCGCGGCAACGACGGAGTGTTCGCCGATCTGGCAGTTGTGGCCGACGTGTACGAGATTGTCGAGTTTTACTCCCGAAGCAGATGTGCGTGTCGGCGAGCGAGCCGCGATCGATGGTGGTGTTGGCGCCGATTTCCACGTCGTCACCTACTTCAACGATGCCGGCTTGAGGAAATTTCCAGTAACGGCCTTCGCCGAAAGCGTAGCCGAAGCCGTCGGCTCCGAGGACCGCGCCGGAGTGGATTTCGACGCGATCGCCAATGCGCACGCCGTTGTACAAAGTGACCCGAGGATGAATGCGGCAATTTTTGCCGATCCAGCAGCCTGCGCCGATGACGGTGTGGGGACCGATCTGCGTGCCTTCGCCGATGTGCGCATCTTCGCCGATGACGGCGTAGGGACCGATGGCTACGTTGCCGGCGATTTGCGCGAGCGGGGCGATGATGGCTGTGGGGTGAATTCCCGACGCGATGGGAGCTTGAGCGACGAGCAGCGCGGCGGCTTTTGCAAATGCCAGCTTGGGAGTGGAACTGCGCAGAATGGTTTTGCCTGGGAGTTTTACGTCGAGCGGCGCGATCGCGCACACCGCCGCCGACGCTGCGGCGCGCGCGGCGTATTTTGGCGATTCGACGTAGATCAAATCGTGCGCGCCGGCGCGCGCCGGCGCGGCTACGTCTCGCAGCGCGATGCTGCCGTCGCCGTCAACTGTTGCGCCTATCGCTGCGGCCAATTCGTTTGCTGTTTTTTTCATCGCTGCCCTCGCGGAAACTCTTGAATTCGATGCACGCTTTCATGGGAATCAGTTAAACGGATAGAGCGGCGGTTCGCCCGGCGGCCTGGTGTTCCATCGGCCATGTATCCACACCCATTGATCGGGATATTTCCTGACAATTTCCTCGATCACTTTGGCAAACTTCTGGGTGTTCTCAAAAACGTCGCGTTCCGAGTCGCCGGTGCGCGTCAACTCCACCGCGGGTTCGAAGCGGAGGCGGTATTTTTCGAGTTGCTTATCCCAAACCGCGTAGCCGGGAACGACGGCGGCTCCGGTGTGCAGGGCCACGCGAGCAATGCCGGTGCTGGTGCATGCTGAGGTGCCAAAAAAATCGACGAACACGCCTTCGATGGGCAAAGTGTTCTGGTCGGCTAGTATGCCGACGGTGCCTGCGTCTCTTAGAACTTTTAGCACCGCGCGGGCTGATTCATTTTTGAAAATCGGGCGGTTGCCGCTGAGGCAGCGGTAACGGTTGACGAGAGCATCCACGCGGCGATTGTCGAGCGGCCTGGCCATGTAGTGCAAAGCATAGCCGTACAAGGCGTGTGCGAAGGACGATAGTTCCCACGCGCCGATGTGGCCGGTGAGATAGAGGACTCCTTTTCCCTGCCGATGGCCCGCCAGGAAATTTTCGTGTCCATCGAGGACGACGATGTCTTCTATGTTTGCCGCAGAATATTTGGGGAGGCGCGCGAATTCGGCGGCCATCCAGCCCAGGTTGCGGGTCATCTTGCGAATTACTTCGGCGCGCTCGGAGTCGCGCCAATGCGGGAAAGCGAGACGGAGATTGAATTCGGCGGTCTTGCGCAGCTTGGGCGACAAAATGTAGAGGGCGCGCGCGCCGAAGGCCGCGAGGGAGCGCGCGGCGCGGCGCGGCAAAATCTCGAGTGTCTTCAATAACGCGCGGACGGCCGCGTATTCGAACCATTCCTTCATCGGCTTTCGACTTCCATCCGGGGATGTGGCCTCGACAGTATGCCTTCGTGTGCGGATAGAATGCCACGCAGTTCGCGCGCGCATTGCTACGGAGTTCGCCATTGGCATGGCGCGCAATGTTAGACTCACGTCGCTGAAGCTCAATTTCGAATGAACGACACGACTCCATCTTCCAAGCAAACGACGCCGGCGATTTCGTTTCGAAACGTCAGCTGGGCGACTCTGATTCTTGTCACGCTATATGTTTGCTACTTCAGCCACCTCGGAGCGCTGGGATTGGTAGGGCCGGACGAGCCGCGCTATGCCTGGATCGCCCGCGACATGGCGGAATCGGGCGACTGGGTGACTCCGCGGCTATACGGCAGGCCGTGGTTTGAGAAGCCGGCGCTCTACTACTGGTGCGCGGCGCTGAGTTTCAAATTATTTGGCGTGAGCGACGCGACGGCGCGGCTGCCGAGCGCCTTATCCGCGTTGCTCGCGACGCTGGCTCTGGCGTGGCTGGCGCTTCGTCTAGAGGGCTGGGAGCTGTCGTGTTGGCTCTTGCTCCTGCTGCCTTCCACAGTGGGAATGATTGGCTTTTCACATTCCGCTGCGCCGGACATGCCTTTCGCGGCGACGCTGACCTTGGCTATGATTAGCGCGGCGGTGGCGCTCCGGCTGGTCAGCGCGCAAATTCCCCGGTATGTCAGCTTATTGTTTTGGGGACTTTTCCTTGGCGCGGCGGTGCTCGCCAAAGGTCCAGCGGCAGTGATCCTGGCCGGCGGCGCAATGTTGTTGTGGGTGGCGTTCACGAAGCGCTGGCGCGATTCGTTGATTCTCTTTCATCCCATCTCCATCGGAGCGTTTCTTGTCACCGCTCTTCCCTGGTACATCTTGTGCGCGCGTCGCAATCCCGATTTCCTGCGCGTTTTTATCATCGAGCACAATTTCAACCGGTATTTGACGCCGGAATTCCGTCACATCCAGCCGTTCTGGTATTACCTGCCCATTACGGTCGTCGCGCTGCTGCCGTGGGTGGTGTGGCTGTGCTGGTCCGAGGGGGGTCAGACTCACGCGGCGGAAACCGGGCCGCGACGAGCGGTGTCCCTCTTCGCTGCTGCGTGGGGATTGTTTCCAGTATTGTTTTTCTCGCTGTCGAAATCGAAGTTGCCCGGCTATATTCTGCCGGCGGTGCCTGCATTGGTTTTTTCGATTGCTTTAGTCGTGAGACGGACACTTAGGTATCAACAGCCCTTCCCGCGCTATGCGGTTAGCTCAGCGGGCGTTCTTTATTTGATCGCGGCATGTTTTGCGGTTTTCTGGAGAACCGGGCTGGGGGGCAGCCTGGTGTTTGTTTTTGCGCTGGTGGCCGGGCTCGGCGGGCTAGCGATTATTTTTCTGGCGGTGATTTGCAGGACTTCTGCGGGATTAATTGGTGCCGTGATGGTGATGCTGCTGCTCTTGACGCTTGGCTATGTCGGCGCTGAAAAACTGGACCCAGGAATTTCCGCGCGAGCCAGCGCGACGCAAATCGGTGCTTCGCGCGCGGCGCGCACATATTCATTCAAACTGCAGCGCGGATGGGAATGGCAGTTTGATTTTTATCTGCATCGCGAAATCACGGAGTGGAGTCCAAGCGTTTCCGGCCAGGCGCTGGTGGTTACTACGGAAAAGAATCTTGCCGACCTGAAACGAAGCGCGGAAATTGTCGCGGTGATCTCGGAACTGTCTCCGCAGGCGGAGATCGTGGAAGTGCGGCCGTTAGCGGGAGACTTTGCCGGTGGCCGGAAGGTGCAGTAAGAAAAACGAAACCACCCGGTTTTCATAGGCACGCTTGTCTTCGTCGTTGAGGGCCACGAAGTTGCCGTGGCCGATGATGGCCTGTTCACGCGGCTCGGGAGCTTTTAGAAACATGTCGCGGGTGATGCGGGCCAGCTCGGGATCGTCGGTGGCCTGGATAAAAAGTATGGGCACGTTGTGCAAATCAGTGAGGCGCGAAGAGACCGGCGGTTGATTGCGGTACGGCAGATTGAGCAGCTCAAAACTGATTTCCGCGGAACGCACCATCAGCGGAAATCCAGCCAGGCCGGTGCGCTCAACGCCAATCTTGACCATTTGTTCGGGCTTGTCGTAGACGGAGTCGAGCACTAGGGCGCGAATGCGCGAGTCTCTTTCCGCTTCGCGCAGGGCGGCGTAGGCGCCGAGGTTGTAACCCCACACGCCGAAACTGCGGGGGTCGACGTCATTGCGCGCCGCGAGAGCGTCGATAGCCGCTCCCAACTCGTCGGCTTCGCGAAAACCGAAGGTGGTCATACCGGCATTACCGCCGTGCGCGGCGAAATCAAATAAGAAAACGTTGTACTGGTGATCCTGCAGCGTGGAAACCAGGGTCAACAACTCGCCGCGGCTGGAGCTGTAACCATGGCAAAGAATAATGGTGGGCGCGCCGCGCAATCCCGGGAAGAACCATCCTTCGCGCGGGCCAACGCCGGGAACGGTGAAATCGATGGTTTCCGGACGGCCCGGAAAACTTTGCAGATTGATTTCCGAGCTGGTGCGCTGGGGCTTGACGATGCGGTACACAAGAAATCCCGCGACGCCGGCAGTGGCCAGAACGGTAAAAAATGCCAGCGCCAAGATAGCCGTCAGAAGTTTTGTATACCACCGCGTCGGATAGCGTAGTTCAGAGAGGATCGACATGCGTGGTCTGCGCAACGTGGGCGAAAAAGCGCGCCGTTTCCCCATCCCTCACAATACGAACTTGATACAACGAGTCACAAATTCCGATAATTCGCATGCTAGCACACCTTTTCGACACTCACCGGGGCAGCGGCAGCTACTGTGTCGCACTTATATCGCGGGTGGCATGCGGCAAAACGCAGATTTTCCGCGCAATCCGGCGAATCGGCTATCATAGGATGGCGTGCGGCAGGGGCCGCTGCGCATCCTCACTCGCCCATGAACATTGTCGACTTGCGACAGACCACGGTCCGCCAACTTGAGCCGCTACTGGAAGAAGAATCCCGCCATTGGCGAAAGGAATTGCACTGGGATTACCGGGGCGCGCTGGAGCTGATCAAGCGTTTTCTGGAGGCACGGGCGCTTTCGGGGAGCGTGGCGTTTGAAAACGGCAACGCCGCGGGGTATTCGTTTTTCGTGATGGAAGAGCAAAAAGGACTGATCGGGGGATTGTACGTTTCGGCGAAGTTTCCACAATCGACAATTGCGCAGCGGTTGCTGGAGGAG
Organism: uncultured Acidobacteriota bacterium; assembly: GCA_963819625.1. GTDB lineage: Bacteria > Acidobacteriota > Terriglobia > Acidiferrales > UBA7541 > Acidiferrum. The sequence goes on along the minus strand of CAWFWY010000003.1, from coordinate 83,743 downwards.
ACTCTTTATGCCATGCGGGCCATGCCGCAACTGGAGCGCATTGAAGCGCAATTGATGCCCTTCAGCGGGCCGATTGACGCGCCACTGAAGGAGCAGGGTTTTCACCTCTTCACGCGGCAATTCATGCTGCTGGATCTGCAGAAAGCGCCAAAGACAAATTCCAATTCCGCAGGGAGCATGCGGATAGACCGCTGGAACGACCGTTACTTTGAGTCCTGCGCGAAATTAATTTACCTGTCTTACGCCGATCATGTGGATGGAGAGATTAACGATCAGTATCGCAGCGTGTCGGGCGCGCTGAGATTTCTGAAAAATATTATTCTGCTGCCAGGATGCGGGCAGTTTGTGCCGGCGGCGTCGTTCGTGTTGCGCCAGCCGGGCAGCGACGACCTGGTGGCGGCAGTGTTGACCAGCGAGGTGTCGCCCGGAGTGGGACACACCACGCAGATTTGCGTGGCGCCGGGATTTCAGGGGCATGGACTGGGGCGCATGCTGATGCACAAATCGGCCGATGCGCTACGCGGATTGAAATTCAAGGAATTGACACTGACGGTCACGTCGGAAAATCGCACGGCGGTGCAGCTTTATGACCGGCTGGGATTCCACACTATCAAGTCCTTCACCGCGGGCGTGTGGCCGCGTTGAGCGGGCGCTGACTTATCGCAGCAATAATTCGACAAATCGATCGCACTGCGAACCAGCGGCTACTTTTTTCGGGCGGCTTCGAATTCGTCGCCAGGCTGCCACTGAATTAATGCCGGTTGCGAAGCGGCCTGCATGCCGAGGTCGAAGCCAAACTCGGCGACTTTGGCGAGGCCGGTAAAGTCCATCTCCGGGCGATATTCATCACTCGGCTGGTGATAGTGATGGTCGACGTAATTCTTGGCCTGTGCCTTGCCCCAGGCCTCATCGTGGCCTTTAAATTTCAAACCTTCGCTGATTGAAAACGACGGGATGCCTACGCGCGCGAGGCTGAAATGATCGGAGCGGTAGTAATGTCCGGCTTCGGGTTGGGCGTCGGGGCAGATGGCCAATCCGAATTTCTGAGCGGTTCTTTGTATCTCGGGATAGAACGTGGTGCGCTCCGCGCCGGTAATTTCTATTTCCTCGGGATCGCCAATGGGCGAGATCGCGTCATAGTTCAAATCCAAAGCGACTTTTGCGGCGGGCAGCGACAAATGTTTGCCCAGATATTCCGAGCCGAGCAAACCCTGCTCTTCTGCGGTTACTGCGGCAAATAAAATCGAGCGCGGCGGGCGCGGCGCCTGCTGCGACCAGGCGTGCGCGAGTTCCAGCAAAATTCCGCAGCCGGTGGCGTTATCGACCGCGCCGTTATAGATGTTGTCGCCGGTTTGGGTGGCGTCAATTCCCAAATGGTCGTAGTGCGCCGTGTACATCACCAGCTCGTCGCGCTTTGCGGCGCCGGGCAGCATGGCCAAAACATTTCTGGAGTTGAAAGGGCGAACAGTGCTGGCGATATGGGCTTTCAAATGTACCGGCAACTCCACAGGCTTGAAATCGCGCGATTGGGCCTGGTGAAACATCTTGTCGACATCCATTCCCGACATGGCCGCCAGTTTTTTTGCCACATCGAGTTGAATCCACGACGCAGCTTCGCAGCCTCGGCGTGCCATCGAGCTTGAGGTAGGACTTTTCCTTGCCGCTGGAATTCCTGACAACTTCCCAGCCGTAACTGGCCAAATCTTTGCGGTGAATGATCAGCGTCGCCACCGCGCCGTGGCGCGCGGTTTCTTCGAACTTGTAGACCCACCGGCCGTAGTACGTGAGCGCGCGGCCGGTAAAAAATTTGGGATCGTCCGAGGTCGGCTCGTTGACAAACAGCAGAGCGACCTTTCCCTTCAGGTCCACGCCCTTGTAGTCGTCCCACTGATATTCCGGCGCGGTGATTCCGTAACCGACGAAAACAATGGGCGCGTCGATGTCGGCGACCTCGGTTTGCGTTTCGTTATGGGTGACGAAGTCGTCAAGATTTTTCAGCGGCAGCGGTTCGCCTTTGGCTGGCGCCAGCGAGAACGTGGTGGCCGGCAGCGTCGCGATGGCCACCATGGGCACTTCCTGGAAGTAGGTGCCATGGTCGCCCGCGGGCTTCAACCCGTCGACGGCAAATTGCGTAGCGATGTATTCCGCGGCGAGATCGCTGCCACGCTGCGCCATTCCACGCCCTTCCAGCAAATCGCTGGAAAGAAATTTCACATTGGCGCGAATTTTCTCCGCGTCAATCTGCGGCTCATCCGCGGAACGAGTTTGCGCGGCAAGATAAACGCCGCTGACTGCCAATACAGCTATCGCCGATGCCGCAAATTTCCGCATGACTCCCCTTAGATGTGATTATTTTCTTGCCACGATCTTTCAACAGGCCTTTCAACTCAGACATGAATTCCTGCACGTCTTTGAAATCCATATAGACGGAAGCGAAGCGGACGTAGGCGACCTTGTCGAGTTTTTTCAGGCCGCGCATGATCATTTCACCGATTTCGGCGGTGGTGAGCTCGCGCTCGGTGGCCTCGTGCACCACGGCTTCGATTTCGTCGACGATAGCTTCCAGGCGGGGAGTAGCGACCGGTCGTTTCTCGCACGCCTTTAACAGACCCTGCAGAATTTTTTGGCGCTCGAAACGTTCACGCCGGCCGTCTTTCTTGGCCACCATGTAGGGAATTTCGTCAATGCGCTCGTAGGTGGTGAAGCGGCGGCGGCACTTGAGGCATTCGCGGCGGCGGCGGATGGTGTCGCCTGCGCGGCCTTCGCGGGAATCGATCACTTTGTCGTCAATGTGCGCGCAAAAAGGACACTTCACCGTTCTTTATCTCCCACCGGGCCACATGCCCGGTCAAAACTGTAACCCAGATTGCAGGCTTCCCAAGAAACGTGAATTGCAAAATCATTTCACGGTCGCGGCCACTTCTCTTTTTTCTTCCGCCGCCATGCGCCGCAGATCGCGCAACCCCGCTCCTTCATGAATCAGCAGCGGCACGCCGACCAGGCTGCATCCCGCGAAGGTGATCATCCACAGCATCATGGCGGCAGCCAACGCGGGCTCTCTTTCTACCCCAAATATCGCCGTGTAGGCAATGATTGCGCCAGCCTGCGAGCCGCCGCCGACGCCGGGCAATTGTACCGACGAACCTACCAGCGAAAACGAAAGAATGATCATGGCATCGCTCACGCTGATGGCGTGGAGGGCGCCGCTGAAACTGTGAGACACCCAGTAGTAAACCAGCGCGACAAGAAACCAATGCGCGCCGGAATAAACGGTGGCCAGCAACAGGTCGCCGAAAGTGCGGATGGTCTGCACGCCGCGAACGAATCCTAGAAAGAAGCGCGCCGTGGTGGCGCGCCATCCACCTGCTTTAATGGTGGCTTCCAGGCGGCGCTCGAGCGCGGCGGTGCCGTGCAAGCGCAAATAAACGAGAGTGGCGGTGGCGGCGATGACGCCAATGAAGAGGATTGTTCCAGTGGTCCGGGCGGCGGATTCGAGCTTGCTGGCCAGATCGCCGGAGTGGGGGTGCAAACCGAAGAGGAGCAAACCCACGCCGGCAATGACGGCGACGCTGCCCATATCGAAAATGCGTTCCAGTACGTAAATACCAAAGGTATCCGCGACGGGCAAATTTTGTTTTTTGGCGAGGAGCAGCGGCCGTACCGGCTCACCCGCGCGCCCCAGCAGAAAAATGGCGGCAAATCCGGCGAGAGTGAGCGAATAAATTTTCCAGAAATGCGCAGGACCGATATTGCGTTGAAAAACCTGCCAGCGCAGCGAGCGGATGCCGTAGCAGGCATAAATAGCCACCATGGCGAGAATCAGATAGTAAGGATTGGCTTCGCGGGCGGCGGCGAGGAGTTTGGAGCCGCTAAAGCTGCTTAGATGAAGCACCCCGCGGGCCTCGTAGAGCACAAATGCGAGTAGCAGCACTCCGAGTGTCAGAAAAATGGGTTTCCTCGCGAGCGCGCTCATGTGTGACGAGCCTACTGGCCGCGTCCAGCCTCGTCAAGTTCCAGCGTGATTTCGTTTTCGCGGGGCAACACACTGGGTTCGGATTAACTGGTGGGATCGTTAGCGGCTCCAAAAATGCTCCATGACGTCGGCGCACTCAACCAAGTCGCTGATCGCGGTGACGAATTGCTCGCCCCAACCGACATCGAGACTAAAAGCCAGTGCGAACGCGTCTTTCTCACTCAATTTGTCAGGCACCCGCTCTGGAGAGTTCGAGCGGCTGATGGGATCGGCTTCCACTTCGGAGATAAATTTCTAGTAATCTTCGAGCTGCGCGGCAACTTTTCTGCCCGCCGATGTGAGCCCTTGCAGAGCATGAAAGAAAACGGCATTGACTGCCATAAAGGCGGCGGTGAGCAGCGCGGCAGCGTTCGTGGTGGCCAAGGCCAATAGTGCGATTCCTGCCAGCGTCAGGAGGAAAAAGGTAAATGGCTTCTGATCGGTGCCGGTCCATGGCCGCCGCGGCGCGGTGCTGCCCGGTAGACGGCTGACGAATTTATCGAAGGGCCCGCGGATGATACGGACGGTGACGATGAAACTGGCGAAGGTGCCGAGGAGGACGTAGACAAGGTAGTGGCCGAGGAAGTTGTGGGAAGAATGCGCGTACGTTATCGCGAACATCGTTCCTGCCGCTGAAACGAGCCAGGCTGGCGCGGACAGGGCGATATGGTCGGAGAAATGGGTGGTGTTCTGAATAGAGCGATGGAAAGGTCGAGCAGCGGTCATGCGTTCGGAACTTACCTCAGCGAAATCAAAAGAGCCGTATTCGTCGAACAGCGCGCGATCGAGAGCGCGTTCTTCGGATTCTAACGGCGTCGCGCGCTCGGTGCCGAGTTTGGTAAGCGAGTATAAATCGCCAAGAAAGGTACGCGAATATAAAAATCAATGCTAGAACGGCCGGTCCGTAGCCTGGGGCGAACTTTCTGCTTCAACAAATCGACTGCTAACGTCCCAGCTTGTCTTCAAAAAACTTGGCCATGATTTCCAGACATTCCTTGGTTTCCGGCAACCCAAAGTGGTACCAGAAAGCGTGCGGCAAAGCTTCGAAGACGACCAGTTGGGTATCGTTTCCCGCTCGTAGCAGCGAGCGGTGAAACATCGCCGTGTCGCTGAGGAGAAGATCGCGGGTGCTGGTGACAAAGAGGCTGGGCGGCCAGTTTTTTGAATCCGCGAAAAACGGCGACAGAACCGGGTCTGTGGGATTGGTGCTGCCCACATAAGGATCAGCAGGAGGATGAATCGGATCAGTAGGCTCGAGCGGGCCGGAGAAACCGTCGAGGGTAAATAATTGCAACGAATCGGTGGCGCGCGAGAAATCTGGCCTCACAGAGAACATTCCGACGGCTCCGGGTAACGGCAGGCCGGACTTCTTAAGCTGGGCGACAACTTCCCCGTTCAAGATGGCTCCCGCGGACGTGCCGAAGATTCCGATGTTCTTGGGCCGGTAGGTTTTCAGCAGTTCTTTGTAGACCGCGACGACATCTTCCACCGCTGCGGGAAAGGGATTTTCGGGAGCGAGGCGGTAATAGACGGATACGACTTTAATTTTTGTGAGATTGGAAATGGGAACACCTTCGATCAGCGAACCGGAGTCGGAGTTGAATCCGCCGCCATGAAGATTGATGAGCACGCGGTTGCGATTGGCGGCTGAACCGGCGAGCGGAGTGATGATGTCTGTGCGCACGCCGGCGGTCGTGACCTCTTCCACTTTCGCGGGATAAAACTTCAGCGCTTCGGCGGAATCGCGTTTGCGCCATTCATCGGTGGAGATGCGGCGCTGCTCCAGGGTCTGCGGTGCGTGGCTACGGCGCGTGAGGGCATCCAGCCAATCCTGCGCTTCAGGGCTGACCGTGGAGGGCATGGGCACGACGCGGGTGATGTGCGCGGTGCGGTCGGCATCAAAGGTGGCACTGTCGCCCTGCGGTGCAGCTAGTGGGGTGGGTTGCACGGCCGCGGGCGGAGCGGACTGCGCGGCGGCACGGTGAGCACCGGGCAAGAGCACTGTCATTGAAAATGCCGCCCACAGGGGCAAGCACACACTTGCGAAATATTTTTTCGGCACTGAGAAAACCTCCTGTCAACGAGCAGACGTGAAAACTAGACGCATCGTCCGCAATTGTCAATTTCCACGGCCAGCGGCGGCCTTTCATCTCGCCATTTTTGCTTTTGTGCGCTATCTTCCATTCCAATTGCCGGCAGTCCTCTCCCGCAAAACATCGCCTGCGACCGTAATCGACATTTTTTGAACCGAAGGGCCTATGCGACTAACAGCGATGTTCGTTTTTTTAATGTTCTGCTTTACGGCTACAGCAGACGATCTGGAAAAAAACCAGAAAAAGGAGTTTGAAGCTCAAGTAAAGGTGATGACCGCGGAAGCGCAGCGGCTTGAGAAAGCGGGAAAACTGGCGGAGGCGCGCACCAAATATGCGGAATCGCAGGCACTGATTGAAGTGAAAGATGTAACTGACGCGATCAAGCATCTGGACGACGAAATTCACAGGCGCGTGAAGGATGCGCTGGGCGCTTCACGAAAGTTTTACGAAGCCGGGAAATATAAACAGGCAGCCGCGTCGCTGGAAGAAGGACTGAAATTCGACGCGTTTCAGGCGGTAATTGCCTACGACCTGGCGCTCTGCTACTACCAACTGGGTGAACGCGAGAAGGCATTCGAATACCTGCTGAAAGCCAAAGCAGGCACGGTAGACCCCAAGCAAACGCAGAAACTTTTGCAATTGATTACATTTTTTACGACCAAGGAGAACGGGGGTTCGCTGAAAGATGCGGACAGAGAGCGCATCAACCGCGTCAATACGCTGTCCGAGAGCATCGGGGTGGACGCTTCGCTGGAGGATTCCCTTGGGAGCGACGGACAGTTTGCGGAAGAGGAACATTCCTCGCCGCAAGTCGCCGAAGCGTCGCTGAAGACCAGCGCGCCCGCCCCGGCGCGCAATGGCAACACCAGCACGGGACATCGAGCCAGTTTGTGCACCGCTCTTGGCGAAATGAAGGTTTCGCTGACCAGCACGCCGTCGGGCGCCTTTAATCTGGCGAATTGCGCGGAGATCAATGGCCGCGACGCGGAAGCGGTCAAATTACTGGAAAAATATCTGGAGATGTCGCCGGAAGCGCTGGATCGCAAGGAAATACAAGTTCGAATCGCGGACTTGAAATCGTTGCTCAGTTTGCCGGGGCTAAAAGGAATTGAGATTCGACGGATCTATGCCTCGCTGTATGGTTCGCTGGCGGAGCGCAGATACGATCGTTCGCTCGCTGACCTGAACAAGGCCGCGGCTGTCGACCCTGATTTCGCGCTTACGGCGTGGAGGCTGGGGCTGCTTCACGAGGCGATGGGAAATGTAGATGAGGCGAAAGAAAATTTCTCCCGCTATCAGACGCTGACAACGGAGCAGAGCGCCAAGGACGAGGCCGCGGTGCATCTGAACACGGTGGACGCCAAGCGCGCCAAATATGACGAGGAAGTGGATGCGGCGCAGGACATTCTGGCGGAGTTGTTCAGTCGCGCGATGAACCTGACGTGGAATGGGCCGGAAAATCGCAGCGCGTTGCGGGCCAAACGAGCGCGCACAAAAAAGAAAGACGATCAGAGTAAAGCGCGAAACAGAATCGGCGGATTCGCGATTCCTTATGCTTACGCGCAGCAGCAGTTGTCGCGGGCCAGCGAACACCTGCAGATCGCGCTGGCGCTTCTCCCCCTGGGAGCGGAGGCCAACGAGCTGATGGGGCTGGTTTTTCTGCAAGCCAACGACGGGGCCGTGGCCATCAGGAATTTCGATGTGGTGGCCAGCCAGGCGCTGCCGGTTTCGTTTTATGCCGAAATGCGCAGTCGCAAACAGGATCAAGCGGTGAAGTGCGAATTGAACCGCCACGGCGTGCGCCTGATTTATCTTTCGTCATACGACAAAAAAGGAAAGCCCGCGCCTCCGGGCAAGCCGGCCGGAGAAGACGGCTTGGGAGACATGGTGGTCGAGCCTTCCGCCAAGCGCCCGCAAGGATTCGATTCTCTTGATTTGAAACTGGCGGACATTAAAAAAGTCGAAACTAACAGTGGCTTGTTGAGACTGAAGCTCGCGCAGCAGGAAATTACCCTGTCCCCCATTTATCTGCCTTCGTTCTTGCCGGTAGTGGGACCGCAGTCGCGCCGTTTTGCCAATAACTATACGCGTTTATTTGTGCGATACCCGGGACTGGAGGACTCTAAGCTGGGAACGGAAGGCATGAGTGGCGGCGAAAAATTCAAGATGGGATACGACATTGCCAACGCCAGCGCGGACATGGCCATGGGCGGGTTCAGCGGCATTGGGGCGATCAGCGCCATTCAGGACGCCATTTCCATCACGCGAACGATTCGCGCGGCAATGGTGTCGCTGAACGTGAGCTTCGCGACGTGGGAAAAAAGTGTCGACGACCAGCAGGACTTGCTCGCGGGCAAATCGTTCAAGTCCATTCCGACGCAGCCGATGACGCTGGCTTTCAACCAGGAAATAAAGTAGCGAAGATTAATGGATTTGGTTTTTGGCGGCAGCAGCGGAGTTGGCGCGGGCGCGCTTTGCGGCGTTAGCATACATTTGCGTAAACTTTTTCGCGCTCTACTACGTACTCTCACTAGCGCATCTCGTAACGTCACTCGGCGGAATGGAAACTCATGCAATTGGTCGTGGAAAATCTCAGCAAGGAATATCGCGGCAAGGCGGGCGCGGTACGCGCGCTGAACGGCGTGCAGCTCTCGCTCGGTGCCGGCGTGCTGGGGCTGCTTGGTCCGAACGGTGCGGGCAAATCCACGTCTGATGCGGATTCTCGCGACGATTACGCAGCCAACGTCGGGCAAAGTCTTGTGGAATGGTGGCGACGTCGCGCGCGGATCCCGACGCGCTGCGCAAGTGCTCGGATACTTGCCGCAGGATTTCGGTGTGTATCCGAATCTAAGCGCGCTGGAATTTCTGGAGTATCTCGCGGCGGTGAAGGGCATCGCGGCGGCACCTGCGCGGCGACGCATCAGCGAACTGCTCGAGCTTGTCAATCTCACCGATGCGCGCGAAACGTCCGCTCGGCGGCTACTCCGGCGGCATGCGGCAGCGTGTCGGAATTGCGCAGGCTCTGCTCAACGATCCGCAGCTTTTGATCGTCGATGAGCCGACGGCGGGACTCGATCCGGAGGAGCGCGTTCGCTTTCGCAACTTGCTTTCGGAGCTTTCGGGCGAGCGCATCGTGATTCTATCGACGCACATCGTGTCGGACGTGGAAGCGGTCGCGACGAACATCGCGATTCTGGCGCATGGACGATCTGCTTGCGCATGGTTCGCCGGAGTCGATTCTCGAAGGCCGTGAACGGGAAAGTGTGGGAACTCGTCGTGCCGAGCGGTGATTTGCCAGCGCTGCGGCAAAAACATCCGATCAGCAGCACGGCGCATCGCAGCGACGGCGTGCATGCGCGCGTGGTGGCGGACGCCGCCCCGGGAGGGCATGGTGCGGCCGCTAGAGCCGTCGCTCGAAGATGCGTACCTCGCGGTGCTCGCGAGACAACGCTCGTCCAAGGCGGTGCAGGCCGCGTGCCGGCTGGTTCCGCGGCGTGAGCGAATCGCTCAGCCGTCATCTGGCCATTGCTCGCGCGGATTTTCTGGAACGCATCCGGCGCTACAGCTTCCTCTTCACTCTGGGCTTCGCTCTGTACCTTGGATATCTCACAACTGCCGGCAACCTGGTGCTGCAAGTGGGAAACATGCGGGGGATTTTTAATTCCGCATGGATTGGCGCGCTGTTGGCGCTGGTGGCCACCGCCTTCATTTCCCTGGCCGGTTTTTATTTCGTGAAGAACACCATCGAACGCGACCGGGAAACGCGTGTGGGACAAATTCTCGCCGCCGCGCCGATTTCGAAATTCATGTATGCGTTCGGGAAAATGGTCAGCAACCTGGCGGTGTTGTCGCTGATGCTGGCGGTGCTCGCGGCGGCAGGAATCGCGATGCAACTGGTTTCCGGGGAAGACCGGCACATCGAGCTATGGAAGCTGATCGCTCCGTTCGTGCTGCTGGCATTTCCGGCCATGGCGGTAACTGCAGCCATCGCGGTGTTTTTTGAAACCATTCCGTTTCTACGCGGCGGATTCGGAAACGTGGCGTACTTTCTTTTATGGACCGCCGGGCTGAGCATTCCACTGGCCACGGGCAACCACGCGTTTGACCTGATGGGCCTGTCCATGGTCGCGGATAGCGCGAGAGCGGCGGCTCATTTGTCGCAACGAGATGGTGGAGTAACCTTTTCGCTGGCTTTCGGCCAGATCGCAAAACCGGTTTCGCAGTTTCATTGGGATGGCCTGGCGTGGTCCGCGGACATTATCGGCCTGCGCATCATGTGGCTGGCATTTGCTATCGCGATCGTGGCGGTGTCGGCGCTGTTGTTCGATCGCTTCGATCCTTCGCGCGGCAAAGCTCTGCGCGAAGCGCCTGACGCGCAACCTGCAGCTGCTCCGGGTTCATTGCCTGAACAGACGGCCGCGCCCATTCACATTACGGTCGCGACTCTCACGCCACTGGCGGCGGGACGAACGCAATCCCGATTTTTTGCGATTCTTGCGGCAGAGCTTCGACTGATGTTGAAAGGCCAGAAGTGGTGGTGGTACGTGGTGGCAGCGGGACTGGCGATTGCGTCGGGAGTGGTTCCGTCCGCCAGTGCGCGCGGAATGGTTTTGGCGTTCGCGTGGATCTGGCCGGTGCTGCTGTGGTCGTCGATGGGCGTACGCGAAACGCGCGAGCAAACGTATCAGCTGATTTTTTCGGCGCCGCATCCGGTGGCGCGGCAGCTTTCGGCGGTGTGGGTCGCTGGAGTCCTGGTCACATTGCTGACCGGCTGCGGCTTCGGCTTGCGACTTTCACTGTCTGGAAATATGCGCGGCGCAATGGCGTGGCTAATCGGCGCGCTTTTCATTCCCACGTTCGCGCTTTCCCTGGGTGTGTGGAGCGGCAGCGGCAAGCCGTTCGAAATTCTCTACACTTTGATGTGGTATATCGGACCGCTGCACGGCATGCCGACGTTGGACTTCATGGGCTCTGCTCCGGCCACAGCAGCGACTCGTTACCCGTTGATTTATCTGGGCATGGCTGGGGTGATGGCGGTTGCTGCGCTGGGGGGACGGAGGCGCCAACTGCTATCGTGAGAAAAAAGCCAATCGAATCATCGTGACATTATTAAGGTTTGCCCGATGAGCGCTCCTAACCGGCGTTTGGCTCATTTTACAAGGCTGTATTCACAAAAGTCGTATATATACGGTTTGACTTAACGAATCACACCGTGCTACATCGCAAGGTCCGATTCCGTTTAAATTAAGTGAGCGGAGAGACCATGCGTCCCAAAAACCTTGCCGTGATCATGTTTCTCTTTTCCTGGCGATTCCCGCGCGCGGCCAGGAGATTGCCGTGGCGGCGGCGGCAGACTTGAAGTTTGGGATGACGGATGTCGCCGGACAGTATGAGAAACAAACTGGAAATAAGGTGAACGTGACGTACGGATCGAGCGGGAATTTCTTTTCCCAGCTGCAGAACGGAGCGCCGTTCGATCTGTTTTTCTCGGCGGATATCGATTACGCGCGAAAGTTGGCGACAGCAGGGCTGACCGAGCCGGGAACGCTGTATTTGTATGCCATCGGGCGTATTGCCATCTGGACTTCGCCGGATTCCAAGGTGGATGTCGCCACGCTGGGTTGGATGGCGCTGCTGGCCGAGCGAGTGCAAAAGATTGCTATCGCGAATCCAGAGCACGCGCCGTACGGGCGCGCGGCTGTCGCGGCGATGAAAAAGGCCGGAATCTACGATGAGGTGAAATCCAAACTTGTTTATGGCGACGACATTTCGCAAGCTGCCCAATTCGTGCAGTCTGGCAGCGCGCAGGTCGGGATTGTGGCCCTGTCGCTGACGATTTCCACGGCAATGAAGGATGGAAAACGCTGGGATATTCCGGAAGAGATGCATCCGCCGATTGAGCAGGCCGCCATCTTGATGAAGAACGCGAAGAATAAAGAGGCGGCTCGCGCGTTTTTGGATTTTGTGAAGACGGACGAGGCTCGCGCTACCCTTGCGAAGTATGGATTTACTTTCCCGACCAAGAAAACTGCGAGACCGACCGGGACGCCGTAACCAACCGAGTGATCACGCGCGCAGGATCATTACCTCGGTGGATTTGATCAGCGCGGCGGCTTTGTCTTCCACTTTAAGGCGCATTTCGCGAACCGCGTCGGCGGTGATAATAGAACTGATGTGCTGCCCGCCGAAGGAAAGACTCACCTGGGCGACCAATCCGCTGATTTTGATATCCGTTACCCGGCCGATCAACTGATTGCGTCCGCTTATGTGGCGGAATCCGGTGCGTTTTTCAGCGACGTCGCCGCGCTCAGTGGCTCGATGCAAAAACTTGTCGAGCTGGTTTTCGGGAATGCGATGATGTCCGCCATCTTAATCGTGCCGATTTTCTTCTTGTAGATCCACAGTTTCAGCGTGGGATAACTGACGTCTAAGAACTGGGCGGCCTCCCGCGCCGAAAACAGCTTTTCAGCAGCCATCAAAACTCCTTTTTCAGGCCGAAGGCGTCTCGCTGGGAGGATCATGCCGTATGTTCATTATAATACGCCAGTTATTCTTTTCTTGACAATATAGCAAATTGTGATGTAAATATCGCATATTGCAATTGTGAGTTTCCTATGACTCTCGGCGACAAAATTCGCTCCCTCCGCTCCGTCGAAGGCTCGCTGCGCGGCTTGGGGCGTCCCATGACCCAACAGGAAATGGCTGACGCCATGAAGCGCGAAACCGGCCGCACTTTGAGCCAGGCGTACCTCTCCCAGATCGAAAGTGGCTCGCGGCCGCATTTGACCCATACGACCAGGGAGTTGCTGGCGCGCTTCTTTCGCATCTACCCAGGCTTTCTGGTGAACGACCCGGAAGGTTATACACCCGAACTGCAATCCGAGGAACTGCGGGCCATCGACGCCAAGATCGATTCTTGGCTATATTCCGGAGCCGAACAATTCGCCTCGGATCAAGAGCTGCATGGTGCGTTCGAAACCATCGCCAAGCACGAGGATTCCCGCCAGGCACTGCTGCTGCTGGCCGAAATTTTGCGGATTCCGGACCTGGCTGGCCGCCTGACCGAAGTGTTGCGCCCCAACGCCAAGCAAGGCGGCGCTCATCCTCCACCCGGCGGCACTCTTTCGCAGTAAGCCGCGCCGTGTGATTCCGCTTCGAGTCTCGCGCTGCGCGCTTGGTCCCCAGTTACAAAAGTGCAGTTGCGGGGGTGTTCTATGTCCTGGTCCGATCTTTACCTGATCTGCTTTCTGGTGGGATTCTCGCTCAGCGTGCTTTCGTTTCTGGCAGGCGCGATCCACATTCATCTGCCGTTCCGGATGCATTTTCCGTTTCAGGGCGCGCACCGCGGCGCCGGAATTCATGCCCACGCGCATGGACCGCATGGCTCGTCGCACGGCGGTGTGCATATGTCCTGGTTCAACGCGTCTACGGCGATGGCCTTTCTCGCGTGGTTCGGTGGAATCGGTTACATCGTCTCGGCGCGCTCTCATCTCGCGAGCGTTGTGGCTCTGGCATTCGCAGTGCTCGGCGGCCTGGGCGCTGCGTGGATAGTTTTCAGATTCATGGTGAGATTGATGAACGCGGAAAGTTCGCATTTGAAAGACGAAGACTATCGTCATGAGGGGCTGGTGGGCACGGTGACGATCGCCCATCCGCGAACGCGGCACCGGAGAAATCATCTACCTGCAGAATGGCGTGCGTCGCAGCGCCGGCGCGCGTTCTCACGATGGCAAGCCGCTGGAAAAGGGAGCGGAAGTGGTCATTGAGCGCTACGAAAACGGCATGGCTTACGTGCATCGCTGGGAGGAGTTCACCAAGCTCAGCCCCTGAACGAACGTTAACGGATTTCGCGGACTGACGCTCGACTCAACAGTCCGCTGAATTGAAGTGAAAGGAAGGTTTTTATGTTCGGATTCCCGATGATACCCATGATTGCCGGTCTTCTGGTGCTGGCCGTACTCATGATCATGATTACGCTGGCCAAGATGTACCGCAAAGCAGGGCCGCATGAGGCGCTGATCATTTACGGCACCGGCTCCGAAGCCCGCATCGTCAAGGGCAGCGGAACGATCATCTGGCCCATGGTGCAAACCTGCAAAGAACTGTCGCTGGAGTTGATGTCCTTCGACGTCGCTCCGCAACAGAGCCTGTACACCCAACAAGGCGTGGCTGTAACCGTTGAAGCGGTCGCGCAAATAAAAGTGAAGTCCGACCCCGTGTCGATTCGCACTGCCGCGGAGCAATTCCTAACCAAACGGCCCGAGCAACGCGAAGGCTTGATTCGCCTGGTGATGGAAGGGCACCTGCGCGGCATCATCGGCCAACTGACGGTCGAGCAAATCGTCAAGGAACCGGAAATGGTTGCCGATCGCATGCGCTCCACCAACGCCAGCGACATGGCCAAGATGGGGCTGGAAGTAATCAGCTTCACCATCAAGGAAGTGCGCGACAAGAACGACTACATCACTAACATGGGCCGCCCGGACATCGCCCGCATTCGCCGCGATGCGGAAGTGGCCACCGCCGAAGCCGAGCGGGACATCGCCATCAAGCGCGCCGAGTCTCATCGCGCCTCCGCGGTCGCCAAGGCGCAAGCCGATCAGGAGCGCGTCGCTGCGGAAACCGCTTCGCTGGCCAAGCAAGCGGAAGCGGAACGCGACCTCGATCTGAAAAAGGCCAGCTTCCTGGAAATGACCAAGAAGGCTCAGGCCACCGCCGATAAGGCGTATGAGATCGAAACCAACGTGATGCAACAGCAAGTGATTGCCGAGGCCGTGAAAGTCCAACAAATCGAGCGCGAAGCGCAGGTGATGGTGCAGGACGCGGAAATCAAGCGCCGGGAGCGGGAGTTGATCGCCACGGTGCTGAAGCCCGCGGAAATCGAGCGGCAACGCATCGAAACCATCGCCAACGCGGAACGTCAGCGTTTCATCAGCGAAGCCGAAGGCCGCGCTTCTTCCATTCGCGCCCAAGGCGAAGCCGAAGCCGAAATCATCTTCAAGAAGGGTGAAGCT
This sequence comes from uncultured Acidobacteriota bacterium, assembly GCA_963819625.1. Classification (GTDB taxonomy): domain Bacteria; phylum Acidobacteriota; class Terriglobia; order Acidiferrales; family UBA7541; genus Acidiferrum. The sequence goes on along the minus strand of CAWFWY010000003.1, from coordinate 68,624 downwards.
GAAGCCAAGGCCATGAACGTGAAAGCCGAGGCTTTCCAGGAGTACAACCAGGCCGCGGTGCTCGACAAACTCATCAGCGGCATGCCGGAAGTTGTTCGCGCACTCAGTGAGCCGCTCAGCAAAGTCGACAAGGTGACCATCGTGTCCACCGGCAACGGTGACGCTGCCGGCGCCTACAAGCTGACCGGTGACATCACCAAGATCGCCGCGCAGGTTCCTGCGCTGTTTGAAGCGTTGTCGGGCATGCAGATGTCTGAGTTGCTCGGCAAGGTCCGCATGATTGGCGACAAAGGCGCGAAGCCGGCGATTCCGCCTGCTACCACCACCTTGTAATGGCTACTTCCCTCCCGGTGAATTTTTGAAGATTCACCGGGAGGCATTATTTTTCGGGAAATCGGTAAGAGAAGAAGTTTCGAAGAATCTGGACCACGAAATTCGTTTCTGATCGCAAAGGAGAATCATCATGGGACTTTTAGAACGTGTCAGCACTTTGATTCGCGCTAATCTGAACGATATGATCGATCGCGCGGAAGATCCAGAAAAGCTGATCAAGCAGGTCATTCTCGACATGGACAATCAATATCTGCAGGTGAAAACGCAGGTGGCGGTTTCCATCGCCGACCAGCACATGCTTGAAAAAGAAGCTGCGTGAAAATGAAGACGCAGGGAGGGACTTGATACGTAAGGCGGAACTCTCGGTGGAAAAACAGCAGGACGATCTCGCCCGCGCGGCGCTGGATCGTTATCAGACATCGCAAAGACTGGCGCTCAGTTACCGCGAACAGGTGGACGACCAGAAATTACAGGTGGAAACTTTGAAAAACGCACTCATCAAGCTGGAACAGAAGCTCGACGAAACCAAGGCCAAGCGCGATCTGTTCCTCGCCCGCCACCGCCGCAGCCTGGCGCTCGGCAAAGCCGCCCGCGCCCAATCCGCATTTGGCGATAATTCCAAAAGCGCTATGTTTGATCGGCTGAAGGACCGCGTCAACCACACTGAAGCCATCGCCAGCGCCGAGGTAGAACTACTCAGCGAAAACGTGGGCGAGCAGCTTGACAGGCTCGACCGCGACAGCGAAGTGGAGCGACTACTCGCCGACCTCAAATCCAAGCACGGACTGCTGACCCAATAGTCGGCTATCCAAACCTAATCTCAAAAGATCTGCGGCACGCTTTCGGCGGAAACTGGCGGATGTTCATTCAGGTCGAGCAACAAGCCCTGAAATTCCGCCATAGTTTCTGCGGGATCATGAACTTCGACGAACCAACGGGCCTCGGACATCGATGCCTGAGGAAAGAACCTGCGGTACAGTTCGATTTTCTGTTCCTCTGTAACATCCCCGAAGAAGAGTTTGTAATCGATGCGGCCCGGCCGGAGGAGCGCTTTATCCAACATCTCGATTTTATTGGTGGTCATAACAAACAGCATGTTTTCGGGAGCGCTAAATCCGTCCAGCACATTCAACAACCCTGACAGAGTTACGCCGAGGCGATCCTGGGCATTCGCATTATCGTCCGGCGGCCGCACTTCCTTTGCAGACCGGTCTGCCTCGAGTCGGGCCTTACCGGTGTTCATGCAATCAATATCCTCAAAGAGGATCAAGGATTTTGGCGGTACGTCATTGATCGCTTTGGCCAAAGACCTGTCGTTGAAGTCGGTCAGGTTGATGGCATAGATCGACACTCCGAATTGGCCGGCCAGGGCCGACACGATGGACGTTTTGCCGCTCCCCGGCGGCCCGTAGAATAAGTAGCCGCGATGGTACGGCACTCCCAATTCGCGGTAGCGCTCCCGGGCGGCTTTGAATTTTTTGACGTCCTGAATCAAAAACTCTTTCTCTCCGGCCTTAAGGATGACCGAATCCAGCGACCTCGGCGCATAACCCTCGACTCTCATCCAGTAATCATCATCGCGAACGTAAAGAGAAGAGATTAGCGCGACGCTTCGCTCGTGGCATGCCACGATGTCGGCAACAAACTTTTTCAGAAAACTCTGCTTTCGTCCGCACGTTCTGAATGTCAGCCATTCGGTGCGCTGGTGGGACCACCCTCTCTTGTCTTCGCTGCGGTAGGAGTCTACGCGGAATGGCCTGCCGTCATGCCAGAACCAGTGGTGACCCTGCGCAGGAATTAGAGCGGTTTGCTCGCGCCTCAGAGTGGTGTCGAGATCAACGCTGCGGATTCGGGCGACAAACTTCTGTTCCAGGAACCACTCCTTGACCCACACGAAGGCCGCATCCTCATCCTTCACCGTAATCGTCATCGTGGTCTGATCCACTAACCAGGACCAGAATTTCTGTGGAATGGCTCTGAGATACACCCCTAACCCGCCGATAATCATCAGCAATAATCCATCGGAGGCAAACTGGTGTTGCCCACCCAGAATTCGTTTCAAGACTTCCAACATACAACGTGCTTTCTAACTGGCACTTAGCCGGACTTTTCCGCTCGGCTAGGGGCGGATTAGTTCTCTAGTTGTTCAAAAGGCACTGCAGGCATGTGGAGCGTGGGGTGTCGCTCTGGAGCCGCGAAATCTGCGCAAGGCGAACGCGACCCTGTATCTATGCCGAGAAAAGGCAAATAATAATGGCTTGGTCGGAGTTGTGGAGGCTAGCTTACGGAACGAAAAGACGCCCATTCAAAGTTAAAGCGGGCAGCCGCCGAGGCTGGCTTTGACAGTCGCGTATTCAAATGGTTTCGCATGGAACGGGCATCCGTTCTACAAAATAGTTGCGAAAACGAAGATGTCATATGTTCAGACAATTCGCAAGTAAGAAAGGCGTTAACGGCGGCTCCATTGGCTCTCGCCTTGTATCTGTGCCCCTACCCCGGTACTATGCCCCCATTACGGTTGCTCGCTTTGTGGTCCACTGCCCGGCGGAAGCAGGGAACATTTTACCCGGTGTTTACGTTCCATTTATGGCAGGCCGAGATTGGCTGCTTTGTTTTGTTGCAGAAAGCGGTCACCCTTGCACCGTAGCGCGATTTCGAGGCTGATGATACGTTGGAGCAGGATGCCCAACTGGTCCAGCAATGCCTCCAGGGCGACGGGTCGGCCTGGGAGGAACTTGTGCGCCGCCACACGCGCCGCATCTATAACATCTGTTACAGGTTTACCGGCAATGGAGCGGAATCCGAAGACTTGTCACAGGACGTGTTCCTCCGGGTATACAAGACCCTGGGCAGTTACCGGTCGGCTTACGGTGGATTCGCAACCTGGATGACTAGCGTGACTCGTAATCTATTAATTGACCACTATCGTAGAACCAAGCGGGACCGCATCACCGACTCGCTCGATGACGCCATGCCCGTGGTAGAGAACAAGGCTTCTTCAGCGCGCCGCCCGGATGAGCTGGCGCTGCTGGGCGAGCTGAACGCGCAGATCCAGACCGCACTGACCAAGCTTTCGCCGGAACTGCGCGAGGCGGTAATCTTGCGCGACCTGCAGCAACTGGAGTACGGAGAGATTCAACGCACGCTGGCAGTGCCCGAAGGAACCGTGAAATCACGGATCAACCGCGGACGCATCGAACTTGCGCGCATCCTGCAGCAGATGGGAGTGCGCCCGTCATGACCCCCATGCAATGGACACATGAACTGACCGAAGAGCGGCTGACCGATTATCTCGAAGGCTTGTTGCAGCCGGAAGAGCACATCGCGTTTGACGCGCACGTTTCCTCTTGCCCGCAATGCGCGCCGCTGGTGGCCAGCGTTTCGCACCTGCTGAACAATCTGCATGGCCTGGACGAGCTGGAAACACCGCCGCGCCTGGTGTACGCCATCCTGGATAAGACCCTCGGCCCGCGTGAAACGGTAACCGGCTGGCGCGCGGCGCTGGCGTGGCTCGCTTCGCTGGCCAACCCGCGCGTGGGTTATGGATTCGCCAGCGTGGCGGCCACATTCTTGATCGTGCTGACCGCGTCGGGCTTCTCTTGGCGCAAACCGAAGCTCGCGGACTTGAAACCCGCAACCATCTATCGCAACTTTGACCGCCAGACGCATCTTGTTTACGCGCGAGGCACGAAGTTCGTCAGCGATCTTCGTGTGGTGTACGAAATTCAGTCGCGCCTGTCGCAGGACGACCAGCAGAATCCGGCGCAGGAGCACCGGCCGCAGCCTGCTCCCGAGCGGCGATCCGGGCCGGACAGACGGCACCAATCCATCGGCGCCGAAGCAGCAGAACCGCGCCAATGGCATCGAGAGAAATTCGCAGATGCTGGCCGCCAGCGTTCCGCTTTTTGTTGGAGAGGAGAATTCGATGAAGTGTGCCGTCCATCAGGATGTGGACGCCATCGGCTATTGCCGGAATTGCGGCAAAGCTTTGTGCGGAGTGTGCGCGCGGCCGATTCGCGACGTGTACTACTGCGAAGATTGTTTGGCGGGCGCGATGGGGATTCCGCGCTACCGCCACCCGCCGCTTCGCCGTATGTTTCGGGAGCAACTGCTTACAATTCTCCCACTGTGCCGCCAGGCGTGGCTGTTCCTCCGCCGGTGCGCGCGGGAGGCAGCCCGGCGATCGCATTCATCCTCGGATTGTTTCCGGGCCTCGGCGCCGTTTACAACGGCGAGTACAACAAAGCGCTGATTCACATTGTGGTGTTCGCGGCGATGATCGTCGGACTGAGCAGCGACATCGGCGCCGGCGCGGACACCGCGCTGGGACTTTTGCTGGCGGGATTTATTTTCTACATGGCCTTCGATGCCATGCGTACCGCGAAAGCCAGGCAGCTGGGGCAGGCTTCTGTCGATCCGCTGGAATCGTGGAGCAAAGAACGGCCCATCGGACCAATCATCCTGATCGGACTGGGCGTTTTATTCCTTCTGAACAATTTCTCGTGGTTTCCGTTTTACAACATAGGGCGTTTGTGGCCGCTGGTTTTGATCGGCATCGGAGTATTGATGTTCCGCAACAGGCTGGGTCGCCCGTAGAGCGCGAAGAAAAAAGCAGCCTGGAAAATTTTAGAGAGCGGGAGTAGAGGTCATCAAGATGAGCGATCGTATTCGTTGCAATTGCCGGCGCTGCACCATCAAAAGCTTGATGGGGCCGGCGGTGATCATCACTATCGGCGTGCTGTTTCTCCTGGAGCAGACGCACAGCGGTTTCAGGTTTGGCCAGATGTGGCCGGTCATCCTGGTGGTCATCGGCGTGGTCAGCCTGGCGTCCGCGCTGGCTCCCATGGACGGCCACATGTCCTCGAGCGCGCCGCCGGTGATGCCGGTGCCGCCCGTTCCCCCGCCGACCGGTTCGCCCATGCCTCCGCAGAATCCTCCGGGAACATATCCGGGCCAGGGGCAATAAGTTTCATGTCCCTGCGACCACGCAGCAGCGGGATATTCGTCGGCCTTGTGATGATCGTTTTCGGCTCGCTGTTCCTGCTGCACAATTATCGCGGTTTTGAATTTCACGATGTGTTTCGGCACTGGTGGCCGCTGATTATTATTTTTTGGGGCGTGCTGAAACTTTACGAGCGCACCTCCGGCGGACCGCTGGAACCGGGAGCTTCGCGGATCACCGCCGGCGAAGTTTTTCTGATCCTCGGCTTGCTGGCCCTGGTGGGAGTGGTGATCGCCATCGACGCGGCAAGAGAAAAGTTTCCCGGCACGCATATCGAGTTCGGCGATTTCGGCAGGAATTCCTACGATTACGACCTGGAGGTCGCGCCGAAAAGCGTGCCGGCCAGTGCGCGCATCAATGTTCGCGGCACGCGCGGGGACATTACCGTACGCGCTTCCGACAGTCCGGAGATTCGCGTCACGGGAAAAAAGAATGTGCGCGCCTGGAATGAAGGTGACGCCGAGAAAATTGCCGAGCGCGTTTCGATCGAGGTAGTGCAAAACGGCGATAGCTACGAAGTTCATCCTGTTGGCTCGAATACCGGCGATTCGCGGCTCAATTTCGACATGGAAATTCTGGTGCCCAAGAAGGCGACTCTCACGGTGCGCAGCGCAGAGAAGGGCGACATCGTGGTGTCGGACATGGCCAATTCGGTGAGCGTCAACAATCAGAGCGGCGATGTGGACGTGCGCGACACCACAGGAGATGTGACCGTCGACATGCGGCACGGCGACGTCAAAGTTTCCGATACCAAGGGCGACATAAAACTTTCCGGCAAGGGCGGCGAAGTGGAAATTACCAGCTCCACCGGCGGACTGACCGTGGACGGCGAGTTTTACGGCCCGATTCGCGCCGATAAAATCGCCAAGGGCGTGCGCTATATTTCGCAGCGCAGCGATATGACGCTCAGCCAGCTGGGCGGCCATTTCGAAATGAGCTCCGGCAACCTAGAAATTTCCGATGCGCCGGGGAATCTGCAACTGCGCACCAACCGCTACGACATGGACCTGGAGAACCTCGGCGGCAAAGCGAAAATCGATAATCGCGACGGCAGCATCGAGATTCGTTACTCCACCCCGCCCAAGGACGACATCGAAATCACCAATACCAACGCCACGATTTCGCTGAGCCTGCCGGGATCTTCAAGTTTTGAGATCACCGCGGATTGCCATTCCTGCGATATCGATTCGGATTTTTCCGGTGGCACGCTGGCAAAAACTAACAGCGGCGGTGACAACCACTTGCAGGGGAAGTACGGCAGCGGCCGGGCCGTAAGAATCTCGCTGAAGACTAGCTATGGGAATATTTCGCTACGTCGAACCAGCGGTGATATTCCCACGCCGCCTCACCCACCGAAGGCGCCAAATTCGCGGGACAAGTCCGTAGAGATCCCCGAGTCCGAAGAACACTAGAGCTCAACACCTTTTGTCAGCGCTGCGCCACACGCTTCAAATCCTCGAAGAATGTGGGATAGGACACTCCCGCGCATTCCGCACCGCGAATGATGGTTTCTCCTTCGGCGGCCAGGCCGGCCACCGCGAAGGCCATGGCGATGCGATGATCGCCTTTGGAATCGATTTCCGCTCCGTGCAACTTCCCTGCCCTGCGCCCTTCCACTTTCAATCCGTCCGGGCCGCTCTTCCACGGTCGCGCCCATGCGTTTCAGATTTTCCGCCAGCGCCGCGATGCGGTCGCTCTCCTTCACGCGTAATTCCGTGGCATCGCGAAACTCGATGCCATTTTCGGTGAAAGGGCCGAGGGCGGCGAGCATGGGCAGCTCGTCAATAAGCAACGCGATCTGCTCGCCTTCAATCACCCCGCCCTTCAGCGGCGCCCCCTTCACCGCCAGGTCGCCGACGATTTCGCCGTGCGCGCTGCGCAGCGAGGGCATCTGAATGGATGCGCCCATGGACAAAAATAAATCGAGCACCGCGGTGCGCGTGGGATTCAAGCCCACGTTGTGGATGAGCAGGCTTGACTCCGGGAAACAGCGAGGCGGCGGCGATGAAAAATACCGCCGAAGATAAATCGCCGGGCACATCCAGGGATTTCGCGACCAATTTTCCGCCACCGTTCGATGAGCCGTTACGGCCGCTGTGCAGGCCATGAACGCGCGTAGTCTTGCCGTGTTTCTCAATCGTGGCGCCAAATTCCTCCAGCGCCAGCTCGGTATGATCCCGCGTACGCGCCGGCTCGGTCACCACCGTCACGCCGTCAGCGAATAATCCCGCCAGCAGCACCGCGGACTTCACCTGCGCGCTGGCCATGGGCATGTTGTACTCGATGGCTCTTCAATTTCGCGCCGTGAATTTCCAGCGGCGCGAAATTATCTTCGCGCGCGCGAATGTCCGCGCCCATTTCGCGCAGCGGGCCGACGATGCGCTTCATGGGACGCTTTTGCAGCGAATCGTCTCCGGTCAGGCGCGTCGTAAAGTTCTGCCCGGCCAGAATCCCGGCAAGCAGGCGCATGGTGGTGCCGGAATTTCCAGCGTCCAGCGCGCGCCAACTGCTTTTCAGCCCGCGGGCCCCGCGTCCGGTCACCCTGACGAAATCCTTTTCGCTTTTTACCTCAGCGCCCAGCGCGCTCATACACTTGAGCGTGCTGTGGCAATCCACCGCGGCGGAAAAATGGCGCAGCTCGCTGGTGCCTTCGGCGAGCCCCGCCAGCATGGCGTACCGGTGAGAAATGGATTTATCCCCAGGAAGCTCGACGCCGCCGTTAATGGATTTTGCCGGTTGGATGGTCTCTCTTTTCACGCGCAGATTTTACCATGCCGTTTCACCGCGGGCCGCGCCGCGCACCAAACGTCCCGAGCGTACCGCTCATCGTGACACGGGAGCCCCAGCTAACCCTGTCCCGCGGGCCAGTTTTCTGTGCCGCAATTGTTGGCGAGCATCTGAAATTTTTGCCTCCCCGCGTGCGTATCATGAATAGGGAGAAATAATATGTTCGCGCGCAACACCGCCGTTCACCTGCTTACCAAAGCCGGCATCTTCGTCGGGGGCCTTTTTCTTGTAGCCGTACTGCTCGCCGCTGTGCCCGCTCACAAATTGTCCGCCTCGCAAAACGCCAGCTCCCAGGAATCGCAGTCCACGCAGCCGGCCAGCACCAGCATGCCGGGTATGGATATGCGCGAGGAGCACTCTGCGGAGGCGGGTGCAGTGCATGACATGACGCCCGGCGGCCACGACGCCCACAGTTTGCATATGTATATGACCGCCCCGCGCGCGCAATCCCCTGAAGATGTTCAGCGCGCCAACGAGGTCGTCGCCCACCTGCGCAGCGGCATCGAAAAATACCGCGACTTTCACGTGGCGCTTGACGACGGATTCAAGATCTTTCTGCCCAATATTCCACAGCCGGAATATCACTTCACCAAAATGAAAAATGGATTCCTGGAAGCGTTCACCTTCGACGCAGCGCGGCCGACGTCTTTGCTATACAAGAAAACTTCCACCGGCTATGAACTGGTCGGCGCGATGTACACCATGCCGAAACGCGCGTCGGAAGATAAGCTGAACGAGCGCGTGCCGCTCAGCATCGCCAGCTGGCACCTGCATACCAATCTTTGTTTGCCGCCGCGCGACCAGCGGCTATCCGCGGACTACACGAAATTTGGGCTGAAAGGTTCGATCGCCACGCAGGAAGCGTGCGATGCGGCGGGCGGCCGCTTCATGCCCACCGTTTTCGGCTGGATGGTGCACGTGTATCCCTACGAAGACGAGCTGGACAAAATCTTCGCCATGCACAATCACATGAACCACATGGATTGATTGCTACCCAGGGGGAACGGAACGCTAGTCCGCCATTACGCGCCATAAATCTTCGCCTGATAATTTCAGGCGCATGGCTTTCCCGTTCACGATTTCGCCAAAACGGATCCATTCCGGGCTGTGCTCTTCATCGCGCAAATGAAATAAGCCCCCTTCGCCTGGTTCCAGCGGCACCACTCCATCCGTCATCAACTGACCTTTACGCAAAGTAACGCGCACGCTGCCGATCCACGGGTTCTCGTTGCGGTAATGACCGAGGTAAGCCTCGCAGTCTTTTAAGCGCACAAACTTCTTCGCGCCCGAATACTTGCTGTTGGTGAACCAATCGTTGCCCCAGCCGACCTCCACGACGGGACTCTTCGGGTCTTTGCTATCGGCGCGGCCGAACACGAACGAAAATCGCTCGAAATCGCCCGGACCGGTGATAAAAGAGTCTTCTCCACCTTCCATAGGCACGCGCTTTCCTTGATGCACCAAAAATAAACCAGTGCCTTCTGCAACGAATTCGAGTTGGCGCCCATCTTCACTTTTGAACACACCGGAATAAGACGCTGCATTTTCAATTTTGGTGGCCGGGTCCTGCTTCGGCGCCGCCGGCAACGATTTGCTCTCACTTTTCGCACGCATCAACTGCATCGCATACTGCGCCACCGGATTCGGCCGGTAGCCCTGCATCGCGTTGATGGACGCAAACGCGCCAAATCCTCCGTCAATATTCACGTGCATCGCGGACATGAAAGAAACCATGCCGCCGGTGTGGCGCAGGATTTTGTGGCCGTCGAGTGTGTCCACCGCGATGCCATAGCCATAACTCGCGGTCGGCCCAAACTCCTCGGCTTTAATGTGCGCGGTGGAAAACAATTCGAAACTTTCAGGCGAAAGCAGCGCACCTTTTGGTCCCACGCCGTGATTGGCAATCATCTGCACGTAGCGGCCCATGTCGCCGGGCGTTGACGCAATGCATCCCGACCCATCGGTCATAACGATTGCGGAAGCTTCACTGACTTTGCCAAATCGCGAAAAGGGCCGGTCGTTCTGAAACGCTCCATAGTTTTTCGCGGTTCTGCCGCGAATATCGAGCGTGATGCCTGGTTCGCTTTGCGTCATGCCCAGCGGTTCAAACACGCGCTTGCGAAGCGCTTCCGGTAAGGGCCTGCCATCAAGCGTCCACAGCAAATGCCCGAGTACGACAAAGGCCATATTGTTGTAATGGAAAAATTGACCCGGTGGATCGGCGGCACGATGTTTTTGCGAAGGGTCGGAAAGAAAGGGCGACGGAATTCCCGGCAGCTGCGACGAGTGCGTCAACAGATGATGAGTGGTGATGGGCGCAAACGAGGAATCGATCCGAAACCACGGCAAATATTCCACGATGGGCTTGTGGAGGTCCAGCTTCCCTTCCTGCCGCAATTGCAGCAGGCAATTCGCCACAAAGGATTTGCTGATGGAGCCGATCTGAAACAACTCGTCCGGTCTTACCGCGATTTTTGTTTCAATGTCGCTGAACCCGTATGTCGCGATGCGCTGCACGCCCTCGCGGTCGGCCATCACCAGCGTCATGCCCGGTGAGTTCATGGCTCGCATGTATTGTTCGACAAACTTATCCAGCTCGCCGAAAATGGAGCGGTACGCCGCGCCTGTGGATCGCACATCTTGCGAACTGGCCAGCGAATCGAGCACGAAAAACTTGCTGGCCGCCGCTATCGTCACTCCCTGTACGCCGGCGCCGACAAATTGCCGGCGCGTCATTGGAGTGGCCATTACTTGTGGCCGCCGCTCTTTTCCTTCGCAGAGCCGCCCGGCATCTGAAATTCCGCATCGCCCAGTTGCCATAGCAAAAAGGAAAATTGGTCGGTGAGTAGCGCGGTGTGCTGCGACTTTGTCGCGCCGATGCCGCCGTGCCCGGCGTCGTAGTCCACGCGCAGCAGCACCGGCTTGCCGCTGGAGGTCGCGGCCTGCAAACGCGCGGTCATCTTATTCATCTGCCACGGATCAACGCGAGGATCATTAATTCCCGTAGTGAGCAGCACCGCGGGATACGCGGTGTGATCTTTCAGCCGGTGAAACGCGCTGATGGCCAGCAGGCTTTTGAAGTCGTCGGCATTTTTCACCGTGCCGAACTCCGGAATATTAGCCGGGCCGTTAACCTGCAACTCCGCGCGCAGGTCGTCGGACATGCCCACGTTGTCGAGCGCCGCGCCAAACAGATCGGGCCGCTCGGTGATGGCTCCGCCGACGGTGATTCCGCCTGCGCTGGTGCCTTCGGCGGCCAGATGCTGCGGCGAAGTGTATTTGTGATCGATCAGGTATTGCCCGCAGGCGATGAAATCAGTGATGGTATTTTTCTTGGTGCCTTTTCGGCCGCCATTGTGCCAGTCTTCGCCGTATTCGCCGCCGCCGCGAATATGCGCCACGGCGATCACTCCGCCGCGTTCCAGCCACGCCAGCCAGGTGGGATCGAAATCAGGATCATAGGTGACGCCGTAAGATCCATACCCGTGCAATAAAGTGGGGTGCGAGCCATCCAACTTCAGCCCGCGCTGGTGAACAATCGACAGAGGCACCATGGTGCCATCCGGGGCCTTCGCTTTTACCTCTTCCGATTCAATTCCCGAAAAATCGACGGGCGATGGCGGCCTGATTTTCGTGTCCGTCAGCGTATTGTTTTTGGGATCGTAGTAGAAAAAGAGCGGCGGCTTGGTCCATGAAGCGAAGCGGATAAAAACGCCGGGCTCCAGCGGGTTCACGAAAATTTCTCGAATCGCGCCATCAAACGGCAGCTTGATTTCCTTCGCCGCTCCGCCCTGATAGGGCACGCGCCACAACCGACCCAGCCCGCCATCGAGTTTTTGAACGTACAGGGCGTCGCTGGCCGCCTGTATCCCGGTTATCACCGCTTCGGAAGCGGGCATTACCACACGCGCGTGTGCTACTTCGTCTTTGGGAAGATCAACGCTGAGTACCTTGAATCGCGAAGCCTCATGGTGCGACAAAAGATAGACGTGATCGCCGTGCACGTCGAATGCGGTCACATCGTCACCGGTATCGGCGATCTTGCGCCACGATGCGCTGGCGTCGTGCAGACCTTCGAGGCTGGTCACATACACCGTGGCTTCGTTCTGCACCCCATGGGCGACCACGCCAAAAGCGTATTTCGAACCGGGGGGCACAGACACAAACGGAAAATCCGTCTCCGCCATGCTCACGCTGGGCGACAGGCCATTGCCAAACACCACCACGTCTTTTTCTGGATCGTCGCCGAGGTGATGGAGATAATCTTTGCTGTTCAGGTAATACGACGTGCGCGGATCGTTGGCCTCCAGTTTTCTCAAGCGGTTATAGAAAAAGCTTTGATTGTCGGGCAGCCAGAACACCGCCCCAAATTGAGCGCGATCGATGCTCGGACCAACTTCCTTCCCGTTGGCAGCGTCCAGCACGTGCAGTACGCTGTTTTCCGAACCGCCCGGCGAGATGCCCACAGCCACCAGCTTGCCATTCGGAGAAGCCTGAAAATAATCGATGGAATAATGCACGCCGTTGGCGGTGCGCGTCTGCGGATCGAGTAGCAGGCGCTCCGAACCCGCACCGCCGTCGCGCACGTACAATTTGCGATTGTCCTCGCCGGACGCTTGTTTGAGATAAAACCAGCGCCCGCCAAAGGACTGCAGGCCATTCACCCGCACTCCGCTGTCGTCCAGCTGCGCGATGCGCGCGCGCAATTTATCGCGATTGGGGATTTTGTCCAGCACGGCGCGGGTGTAATCGTTTTGCGCGCGCATCCACGAGGTAACCTCCGGGCTCTTTAGGTCCTCCAGCCAGCGGTACGGGTCGGTAACCTCCGTTCCGAAAAATGTTTCCTTCACATCGCGAATCGGGGTGTCGGGTGGACCCTGGCGGACGCCCGGCGTATCTTTCTGCGCCGTGACCGAAATCCCGGCGGCCAACATGAAAACAAGCAGTATTCGAACCTTCGGTGAGCGCATGAGCCCCTCAATTCACTTCATTTTTCCCGTCGCACGCCATTTATATACGGACGCTGTCGTAACTGGCTATCGCTAGGCCGACATTATACTTAAAGTTTCGTTTAAGGCAGCGTAACCGAGCTACGGCGCCAACCCTTCGGCTCTTGCGCGCGTCCAAAGAGTCCTGGAACCACTAGCCAAATCGTCCTGGCCCTCCCACTCTTCGCGTCGGATTGCGCCCTATTATCCTGCCGCGTATCATTGTCTGTTCATGCGCCCGGCTCGGGTTCACCAGTACATCTCTCGTTCGACTCGCCGTCCTATCCTTCTTGCCATCGTTGCATTCGCTTGCTTCATTAGCGTTGCACCTTGGCCGCTGTGCGCTCAGCAATCCACAGAAATCCTGCCTCTTTCTCAGGTTCACGCCGGAATGCAGGGCTACGCTTACACCATTTTTGCCGGCGATCAGGTCGAAAAATTCGATCTGGAAGTTCTGGGCGTTATGCCCAATTTTTTGGGACCGAAACAAGCGATCATTCTAGTGGAGCTGAAGGGCCCTAAAGTCGAACACACCGGCGTCGTTGCAGGCATGAGCGGCAGCCCGGTTTACCTGGAAGGAAAACTGGCGGGAGCGCTCTCACTCAAACTCGGCGTGTTTACCAAGGAGCCTATCGCGGGCGTCACGCCGATCGGCGATGTGTTGAACCCCGCGGCGCAAAATAACGTGCCTCAGTCTGCTCAAGAATACGGTCCGTTACAGCCGTCGACGAATGAAGCGTCTTCTCCGACATCCAACGATCTCGCCGCGCAGCGCTTGGGGTTACCGTCCGGCTCCGCGCTGGAGCCCATTGAAACGCCGCTGGTTTTTTCCGGCTTTCAGGCTGCCGCGCTGCAGCAGTTCTCTTCGCAACTGCAGAGCTATGGTTTTGTCGCCGCGCAAGGTGGCACCGCCGCACCGCGCGCGGATGATTCGCAGCTGAAGCCCGGTGACATGGCCGGAATGGTGCTGGTGCAGGGGGACGCCTCCATTAATTCCGCGTGCACCGTGACGGCCGTGCAGGCCGACCGGGTTTTCCTGTGCGGCCATCCCTTTCTGAGTCTTGGCGACGTGCGGCTCCCCATGGCGCGCAGCCGGGTACTCACCACGCTTTCGTCGTCGCTGGCATCCACAAAAATCGTAAACGTCGGCGGCTCCATCGGCACGATTACCGGCGATCACGTGACTGCCGTCACGGGAAAGCTGGGGCCTCCGCCCGCGATGATTCCGCTGGAGCTGACACTAGCTTCCGCGGGCGCCGAGAAAAAACTGCATTTTGAGCTGGTCAATCATCCTCGGCTTACTCCGATTCTGGTGGCGCTCACCACTTTCAGCGGCCTTACACAGAATTCTCTGTATGGAGAAGGCACCACGCTGCACCTTTCCGGCGAGATTCGCTTACAAAATCATCCCTCCGTGGAGATCGAGAATACTTTCGCGCCCGGCGACGCTCTGACTCCCGACGGCTTGCCGATCGCGCTGACCATGCAAGGTATTTTCTCGCGACTGTTCACCAATAATTTTGAAGCTACCGGCGTGGAGCGAATTTCGATGCGGGTAGAAAGTGTGCCAGGCCGGCATTCCTTCGCCATCGAAAGCGCGTGGCTCGAAAAAGGCGAAGCGGCGCCCGGCGAAACTTTGCGCGTGCGCGTACTCGTGCGCCCTTACCGCGGCCCCGCGCGCGTGGAAGAAACTACCGTACGCATCCCGGATCAGGCCGCGCGTGGCTCCATGCTGCGCGTGTTGGTCAGCGACGCCGACATGCTGAATCGCGCGTCGCGCGGATTTGCTGCCGTCGGCGTCAGCGGCTCGTCTGGCCTCGATCAGCTGATCGCGCTGCTCAATCGCGAGCGCCGCAACGACCGCTTGTACGTGGGGCTTTTTGCTCCGTCGCCTACAATGCTTTGGGATGACAAGGAATTGCCCAACGTGCCGCTTTCGGAAATCAATATCGTCGATGGGCGCCCCGCGCCAGGTAGCGTGCAGATTCTTCGCGAGTCGCTGTCGAGCGAATCTTCCATCCCGCTTGGCGGCCCGGTTACCGGCGTCATTTCACTGAACCTACAAATACGATGAGAGCTCACGTTAATAGTATGCTGCAAGGCCCATTCCGCGTGTCTCATTTCTGCCTGCTGGTTTTCCTCGCCGGCGCCAGCGCACTTGCCGCTCGCGCCGAACACACTCGCCACTGGCGCATCAACAGCTACGAAGAATTTCTGAAGGGCACGGCACACGGCGTGGCTGTTCGCAGCGACGGCCGAATCGAGCTGGCTCCCAAATTTACGCTCGTGGCAGACGCCGATGCGTCCTATCTGTGGTCGCTGCGCACTGATCCGAAGGGCGTGCTTTACACCGCCGGGGGCACTCCGGCAAAAGTTTTTCGCTTCGATTCGGCGGGCAAGCCCACTACCGTTTTTGAGTCTACCGATCTTTCCGCGCAAGCCATCGCCTTTGATGCGCAAGGCAATCTTTACGTGGGCACTTCCCCGGACGGCAAGGTCTATCGTGTGTCTGCCGCGGGCGAGAAATCCGTTTTCTTCGATCCCAAGACAAAATATATCTGGGACCTCGCGTTTTCTTCCGACGGCACCCTCTACGTAGCGACCGGCGATAAAGGCCAGATTTTTGCGGTCAATTCCACCGGCAAAGGTGAACTTTTTTACTCCAGCGACGAAGCCCACATTCGCGTTCTGGCCTTCGATGCCACTGGCAATCTTATCGCCGGAACCGAACCGAGTGGACGTGTTTTGCGCGTTGCGCGTTCCGGCGCGAAAACCGGTGACACCACACGCGGATTTGTTTTGTACGAGACGCCCAAGCGCGAAGTAACCGCGCTGGCCGTGGCTCCCGACGGAACCATTTACGCCTCGGCCATCGGAGAACGGCCGCACAATGTTGCGCCGCCTCCTTCTACCGTGATCATCAGCCCGCAAGGCAACACCACCATTACCAGCGGGCCGGTGCTTTCCTCCAGCCAGTCGGCCTCCCCGTCCGTTTTTGTCGCGTTTCCTCCCCTGCTCTCGTCCAGCATTTACCGCATCAGTCCGGCCGGCGCTACCGATGAGCTGTGGAGTTCACGTGAAGACGTGGTGTACGGGTTGGGACTCGCCGCCGACGGCCGGCTGCTGACCGGGACCGGCAACAACGGCGCGCTGCTGGCCATCGATTCTCGCGGTGTTTTCGCCCAGCTGGCCAAGGCCGGCTCCGCGCAAATCACCGGGATTACCCGCGGGAAAGACGGCCGCGTTTTTGTGTGCACCGCAAATCCCGGCAAGATTTTTTCTGTCGGCCCGGAGTTTGAACCCGAAGGCAGTTACGAATCGCGCTCTTTCGACGCGCAGATTTTTTCGCAATGGGGCCGGCTGGAATGGTGGAGCCCTCAGACTTCCGACGACGGCGCCAATTCCCGTTCGACGTCGCGAACGAAAAAATCTTCGCAGGCCGATAGCGAACCGCGCGTGGAATTTTTCGCGCGCAGTGGCAACACCGAAGACCCCGGCAAGGAATGGTCTCTGTGGGCCGGTCCGTACAGTCACTCGGGCGCCGCAGTTGAGATTCCTCCTTCCCGTTTCGCTCAATGGAAGGCTGTGCTTCACGGGGGCCGGCCCGGCGATGGTGTCGATTGGGCCAGCCTGGCTTATCAACCTAGCAACGTCGCGCCGGTCATCGAAGGCATCGCTCTGCAGGATCCCGGCGTGCGCGCCAGCGCCGCAACGATCCTCTCCGCGGGCCAACCCAGCAGCGTCAGTCTGAAATTCCCTCCCGCGCCGACGAGTTCCGGCGTGATCATCACGCAGTCCGGCACGCCGCCGCGATTCGAACCGCCGCCGCAGGGCGTGCTGCAGAAAGGTTACGCTTCCGTTTTGTGGAGTGCGAGCGACCAGAACGAGGACGATTTGCGCTATGCCGTTTACTATCGCGGGGAAAACGAGCGCGAGTGGAAATTGCTGAAGGACAAGCTGGAGCAGAAATTTTATTCCTGGGACACCACTTCGTTCGCGGACGGCGCGTATTACCTGAAAGTCGTGGCCAGCGACTCGCCCTCGAATCCTCCCGCCGAAGCCCTTACGGCGGAGCGCGTCAGCGAGCGTTTTGAAGTGGACAACACTCCGCCGGTGATCAAGCACCTGGAAGCCACCGCGGCGGTAACGCGAGGCAGCTCGCCTGCGGTCGCTACCCTCACTGTGAAATTCAGCGCGCGCGACGACGGCACCAGCGTGGAACGCTCGCAATACAGCGTCGATGGCGGAGACTGGATTCTGGTCGCGCCGGCGGGAAACATCAGCGACGCGCCGGATGAGAAATACGAATTTACGGTTGGCGGGTTGTCAGCCGGAGAACACACCATCGCGGTGCGCGCTTACGACCGTTTTGAAAATGTGGGGAGTGCGAAGACTACCGTGACTGTTCCGGGTTCGTCCGCCGCCAAGTAACTCTTAGGCAGTCCAGCGATCGGGCTTCGCAGGATCGACGTGCAGTTTTTCGATCTCGGCGCCGAAACCGATGCGCCCGTCGCCAAATGGTTCGCTTCTGGCGTGTACCACGCGCGCGGTGCAGTTGGTTTCCTGCTCGCTGCTTCCCGTCACTTCCTTGGGCATGCGCAGGGTCACTTCCAGCGGCACGCCCACCTGCAAAGGCGCGGACGAGGCAAAGAAGAACCCGCCGCGCGAAACATTCAGCGCTTCCGTAAAATGCTCGCAGCTATCAGTGGCGACTCCCAGCGCTCGAAAGCGCAGCGGGGTGCGGAGGCTGTAGCGGGTCAACTGCCGGCGTTCCGGGACTTTCACGTTTAGCTGCTCCACTCGGGGGAACACGGACACAGAGTCTCACAGTTGCGGGGGCTCGCTTCAGTATGGCAAAGCTGCGGGAGAGGTCAAGTGACAAATTAGCGGTTCCAGGGCTGCTTAGCGCCCCATTCCGCCGCTTTGCATGGGCCTTTTCCTTCAGTATTCTGCTGAGCGTCGGGAGCAGGTAACCAAGCTATGACATCACAACCAACGCCGCAGCCGGCGCCGGGCCAGCCTCTCGCGGAATCGCAAACATTTACTCCACCTTCGTGGAACGCCATCGTGGAAGCCCACGCGCGGATAGCGCCAAGAATTCACCGCACTCCGGTACTCACCAATGCTTCGCTGGACGCGCTCACCGGCGCGAGCATTTCCTTCAAATGCGACAATTTTCAAAAGACCGGCTCGTTCAAAATCCGGGGCGCGACGAATTCGATTTTTTCGCTGACCTACAACGAAGTCTCACGCGGTATTGTGACGCAGTCGAGCGGCAACCACGGCGCGGCCATCGCCTGCGCGGCCGGTTGGCGCGGCATAAAAGCCTGGGTGGTAATGCCCAAAAATGTTTCCGCCATAAAATATCGCGCGGTGGAGAGCTATGGCGCGAAAGTGACCCTGTGCGAGCCAACGGTGACTTCGCGCAATGAAACATGCGCGCGCGTGCAGGCGGAAACCGGCGCCTATCTCGTTCACCCCTACGACGACGATCGCATCATCGCCGGTCAGGCTACCGCGGCGAAAGAGTTGCTTGAAGATTTCCCGGACCTCGACGCCGTCTTCGCTCCCGTCAGCGGCGGCGGATTGCTCAGCGGAACATGCCTCGGCGCCAAAGGCCTGCGTCCGGACATTCGCGTTTTTGGTTGCGAGCCGGAGCGCGCCGACGATGCTTACCGCTCCATCACCAGCGGCACGCTGCAAGCCCAGGACTCTAGCGACACCATCGCCGACGGCTTGCGCGCCGCTCTGGCACCGCGCACCTTCGCCATTCTGCGAAAATATGTCGATGGAATTCTGCTGGCCAGCGAAGAAGAAATTATTTCCGCAACGCGCCTGGTGTGGGAGCGCATGAAAATTATTATCGAGCCGTCATCGGCGGTGGCTATCGCTCCATTGCTCCGGCCGGGCGCGGTTGCCGCCCTCAATCTTCCACGCAGGGCGGACGGAAGCGCCCCAAGAATCGGCGTCATTTTCTCCGGTGGGAACGTGGACCTTTCCGTTCTGCCTTTTTAGCGCTGCATTTCCACATCAGCGCACCTCCGCGAAAAACTACGCCTGCTTCAGCTTTAGCTTTCCGTCCGCTTTGTTCTCTTCCAGAAACGCTCGAAGTTCCGGAGTGACGTCCAACAGCCGCGTCCACTGTTCGTAATACAGGGTGACCGGAAATCGGCCCAGCCCGTACACGCTGACGCCGCCTTTTTCGCCAACGCGAAACTCCAGCGCACCGGTGCGCCGCCCGGAGCCTTTCTTTTCCAGTTCCGCTACCTTGGCTTTTAATTCTTCGTAAGATGGCTCGGCCATTTTTTCCTCCCTTGACTGAATGCCGGAAATTATACCGGAGTGCGCTGTTACGTTTTGCGGACGCGTTAATTCAGCGTGATTTTTTGCGCCAGCGGCAAATCTTGCGACGACCCACCGGCCATAAATGTATAACTGCCCGGCGCCAGCTTCCAGCCGTTGGCGGCTTCGTCAAAAATCGAAAGATACGCGGTCGGAATGCTCACGCTCACTTCCTTGCTTTCGCCGGGATCGAGATGCACTTTGCTCCACCCCACCAGCCGTTTTGGCGGCTCGTCGATGTGAGCGGGCAGCGCCGCATAAACCTGCGCAATTTCCATTCCTGCGCGGCCGCCGGTGTTTTTTACATTAAAAGTGACGGTGGTGTCTGCGCCGGACTGAATCTTTATATCGGAGTACGCATACGTGGTGTAGGACAAGCCAAAGCCGAACGGAAACAACACCGGTTTTTTCTCCGCGTCATACCACCGGTAGCCCACTTTCAGCCCTTCGTCGTAGTGGACCTCGAAGGTAGGCTTCGCTTCCCCGCTCTTCATCACTGCTGCTTCACCCGTCGCTCCCGGCGGCGGAACTACCAGATGCGGATGCGGCAAATCCGCTTCGCTGCGCGGGAAGGTCATGGGCAACTTGGCGCTGGGATTCACATCGCCAAAAAGAATATTCGCCACCGCATCCGCGCCTTTACTTCCGGCATACCACGCTTCCAGCACACCGCCAACCTTGTCGAGCCACGGCATGGTCACCGCGGTTCCGGTTTCCAGCACCACGATGGTGCGGGGATTCGCGGAGGCCACCGCGTCGATTACAGCGTCCTGATTGTCGGGCAGAGACAAATTCGGCAAGTCCATGCCTTCGCTGGTCCACTGGTGGACAAACACGATGGCGACGTCGGATTGTTTCGCAAGCGCCGCGGCGGCCGCCGTATCGGCGCCCGATTCGAACTTCACCGTCGCGCCCGAAGCTTTGGCGGCAACGGCCCTCATCGGCGAAGTGGGAAACCACACGTGGGCCTGCCATCCGGCTGGCGGGAACCCCGGCGGGTCGACTTGAGCGGATCCGCCTCCGGAAATCATGCTCTCATCGGCGTGCGTTCCAATGATGGCGATGGAGCGCACTTTGGCTTGATCGAGGGGCAGCAGGCCTTTGTCGTTCTTAAGCAGCACAGAGCTCTGTTCCGCGATGCGGCGCGAAATGGCAAGCCCGCCTTCGACGTCCACCACGCTTTTTTTCGTGGGAAAATCAATGATGCCGCTGGCGAACTCGGAGCGCAGCACCCGCCGCGCATGGTCATCCAGCTGGGCGGCGGGAACTTTTCCATCCTGCACTGCCTTTTTCAGCGGCTCGCCGTAAAAGAGATCTTCCGGTTGCTCCTGATCGAGGCCCGCAGCCGAAGCTTTCACCACGCTGTGCGTTCCGCCCCAGTCGGAAATCACAAATCCCGGAAACTTCCAGCTTTTCTTGAGCACATCGGTCAAAAGATATTTATTCTCGCAGGCGAAGTCGCCATTAATCGCGTTGTAAGAACACATCACTGCACCCGGATGGCCGATTTCAATGCCGATATGAAACGCCAGCAGGTCAGTTTCCTGCATGGCCCGCTTGCCGATCACCGCGTTCACTTCGTTGCGGCCGCTTTCCTGGTCGTTGACGGCGTAATGTTTGATATCGCCGATCACGTGCTGCGCCTGTTCGCATTTAATGCGGTTGCCGACCAGCGTGCCGGTCAGAACGGGATCTTCGCCCAGATATTCAAAGGTGCGCCCATTGCGCGGCTCGCGCGTGAGGTTGCTGCCGCCGCCCAGCGTCATGTTGTAGCCTTGCGCCCGCAGCTCGCGCCCAATCAGCGCGCCATATTCGCACGCGGCTTGCGGATCCCAGCTGGCCGCCGAGGCCAGATCGGAGGGCAGCGCCGTGGAGTACCTTCCATTATCGGCACTGCTGCGCACCCCGTACGCGGCATCGCTGATCTGAATCATGGGAATCCCCAGGCGCGCCACGCCAAACACAAATCCCGCGCCGCCGTTCCCCAGGTAGGCATTCGCGCGCGGCGTGCCCCAGCCGGGCATGCCCTCGCCGTGAACCAGGCCGATCTTTTCGTCGAGCGTCAATTGCTTCAGCACCATTTCGGCGCGCTCGTCGGGAGAAAGACTGGTGTCCATCCACGGGCGGTCTTTCGCGGGGTCTTGTTGGGCAAACGCCGTAACGGCTCCCAGCGAAATTGTGACGATCATGGCAAACGTAACGCTTACGCAGCGAAATTGCTTCATCGACAATGTCCCCTTGTAAAGGCGGTCAGTTTGCGGAGCTAATCATAGCGCTTTCCGCGCCGGCAATCCGGCGAGTCTTACAGTACGCCAAAGAGCGAAATTCCCAAACCCGAATTTCCCAAGCGGAAAATTAGAACATTCCCATCATGAACCATTTTGAACAGATCGTTCCATTCCCCAGTGAGATACTATGGGCCGCGAAACGAGGCTATAGTGAATAAAACACAAATCAGAAAATCAGAAATGACCCAACCTGCAACGAAACACACGCTGGCTTCGAACACAGAAAGCGTCGCGGATATTTTTGAACGCGAGCAAGAGGCGCTCATTTACGAATGGCTGGGGTTGGTGGAAGAACAAGCGGACCTCATGATCATTCCGTTGAGTTATGAAGCCCGCACTGGGCACTTGCCGATGCTGCTGCGAGACGTAACTGCGCGCCTGCGCCTGCAGGAAGTGACCAAAAGGCCGCTCTTCCTGGCTGCCAATCATCACGGGGATTTACGCCTTGCAAAGGGCTACACCGTAGCCCTGGTCGTGGAGGAGTCTCGACTGCTGCAAGTCTCGCTCTTTACGACCCTGCACAAAAACACCAATCGCAGCGAGTTCAGCAGGTTGCACCCCGACCTGGTGACCATTGCCGATGAACCGGACGCACAACTAAAACAGCAAATACTTCGTTTCATGGACGAGGACGCAATTGACAATAAATCCGTATTAAATTGATTGGCCATACTGCTTTTGAATTGATCATTCGACGTTGAGTTTTTAGTCGTCTATCTTTACCCCCTTCCCTGGACCATAAAACGCGAACACACCTGCGGAAAATGCGGGTCGGGGGCTGGTATGAGCGTCGCAGCAAGAGAATGTGTGCTGTTGATCGAAGGCAACACGGTAGATGCCCGGTTGATCTCCGAAGCGTTGACCAATGGCACACCCAATGCGCCCTCGATCGAGTGCGTGGCCAAATTGCACAATGCACTGGAACGAATCCGCCAGGGCGGAGTGCGAGCGCTGATTCTTGACATCGAACTGCCCAATGGTAAGGGCGTGGCAACATTTGAGGGATTGCGCTGCGCCGCGCGCCACATCCCCATCCTGATTCTCAGCGGCACCGAAAATGAAAACGTCGCCAGGCAAGCCGTGGAGCGCGGTGCGCAAGACTACCTCCTGAAAAGCCAGCTGCGGACCTCTCGCTTGCGCACTTCCGTGCAGCGCATGATCGAGCGCAGCACCGCCGAGGAAAAGGCATTTCTGCGACAGCAGGGCGTGGAATTGATTTTGTCGTGCACCGGTGACGCCGTGTTAATCGCCGACAGCGCTGGCTGGGTAACCCATTTGAATCCCGCCGCGGAAGCAGTGCTCGGATGGTCTCAGCAAGAAGCGCAGGGCCGCACCGTTGGCGAAGTATTTTCCGTTGTCGTCAACACTGGGCAGCCTGTCGAGGATGCGCTGGGCATATCCACAGACGACATGGAACAGGTCCGGCGGTGTGCCAACTACACCTTGTTGCGGCGCGACGGGGTGGAAGTGGCCATCACTAGCTCGACGGCCCGCATCCGCGATTTGCACGGAAACGCCGCCGGGGCAGTGGCCGTTTTTCACGATGTAGGCACCGCGTGGGCCAAGACGGTCGAGCTTTCACACTTGGCGCAACACGATTTCCTGACGGATTTGCCAAACCGCCTGCTGCTGAAAGATCGCATCAATCAGGCGATAGCCTTCGCTACCCGCTACAACAAACAACTCTCCGTAATGTTCGTGGACCTCGACCACTTCAAAAAAATCAACGACACCTTCGGCCACGTCGCGGGCGACAAGCTGCTGCAGTCCGTGGCCGCGCGCATCGTGGCGTGCGTCCGTCGCTCCGACACCGTCAGCCGGCAAGGAGGAGATGAGTTCGTGGTGCTGCTGTCGCAGGTAGGTCACGCAGAGGATACCGTTTTCATCGCTCGAAAAATTCTTAGCTCTCTGGCTGCGCCGTATTCCATCGATCAAAAGCATATGTACATCAAAGCGAGCATCGGCGTGAGCACCTACCCGGGAGACGGCCAGGACGCCGAAACCTTGATCCACCGTGCCGATACCGCGATGTATGACGCCAAGAAACTTGGCCGCAACAATTGCCAGTTCTTCCGATCTGACATGCAGGCGCGCGTTCTCGAATGGCAGAGCCTTGAAGGCAACTTGCGCAGCGCCCTGAGCCGCGACGAATTTGTATTGCACTACCAGCCCAAGATCGATCTAAAGACCGCGGAAATCAGTGGCGTGGAAGCCTTGCTGCGCTGGAAGCATCCCGATCGAGGGCTGATTCAACCCGTGAACTTCGTGCCCATCGCGGAAGAGTCGGGACTGATCGTGCCCATCGGACAGTGGGTTTTGCGGGAAGCCTGCCGCCAGGCCCGCACCTGGATAGATGCGGGGTTGCCTCCGGTGCGCATAGCCATAAATGTTTCCGCAGTTGAATTCATGGCTCAGGATTTCTTGTCCGGCGTGCGTGCCGCGTTGATTTCCACCGGCGTCGACCCGCACTATCTGGAGCTGGAGTTGACGGAAACGGTCCTGATGCACGACGCAGACTCAACCATCCAAACCCTGACCGCCCTGAAAGACATTGGCGTGCAACTGGCCATCGACGATTTTGGCACCGGCTATTCCAGCTTCAGCTACCTGCGAAAATTTCCGCTGGACTCCCTGAAAGTGGACCGCAGCTTCATCAACGAGATTCTCCCGGACTCCGACAACGCCACCATCTTAAGCGCGCTGATCAACATCGGAAAAAGCCTGAAACATCGCGTGGTGGCTGAGGGCGTGGAAACGCTTGAACAGTTGCATTTCCTGCAGAAAGAAGGATGCACCGAAGGACAGGGTTACTTTTTCTGTCATCCGGTTATTGCGGAAAAGTTCGCGGAATTCCTGGAAACCGGCGTTCGCGAAGCGGCCGTGCACTAGGCCACTGAGCACGTTGGTCTTCGCCGGTACTCCCCAAGGCGGCGAGTTGACCACGCTCCCAACGTAAGGCAACACACCAAGCATCCCAGAATGCTCACCACGCCATCACAGTGCCGGCACGCCACAGCCCCGCCGTGCGGGCAGGTGCAGCCTTGGAATATTTTGCGATACTTTACAAGTCGGTAATCGAATCCAGTGTGATAGCCTCTTGCAATTGGGGATTGGCGGGGGTCCTTCCGGGCAGTTAATTCTGAAATCGCAGCATTGCATCGGGCCGCTTTATGTCCAGCGGGATGCGATTGCTTCGGCGAACTTGCCCGGACCTGAAGCATTTTTCAGATTCATTTCAAACCAGTCTCACGGGACGGGGTAATGAATACCAACACGCGGTTCTGGCTCAACGTCAAGCGCACCATCGTTTTCCCGATCATCGTGACAAGCAGTGTTGCGTTCTCCCTCGGTGCCTGGGCGCTGCCTGCCGCGGCGCAGCAAACCGCTGAAAGCGCCAACTCCACAGCTCTAGCGCCCACCACTGCTCAATCGCCTTCCCGGCCCGCACGCATCACCAAGGCAATTGACAATAAACAACTGGTTCGCCTGAAGGGCAACGTCCACCCACTGGCACAAGCCAGGTTCGATCAAGGCACGATGGACGACGCGCAGCCCGTCGATCGCATGCTCCTTCTCTTACAGCACGGCACTGAACAGGAATCGGCTCTGCGCCAGTTCCTGGAAGATCAGCTCACCATCGATTCGCCCAAACATTTCGCGTGGCTGACGCCGGAACAGTACGGCGCGCAATTCGGGGCAGTCGACGCGGACATCCAGGCGACCACCGACTGGCTGAATTCCATGGGCTTCCACGGAATCAAAGTAGGACCGGGCCGCACGGTGATCGAGTTTTCGGGGACGGCCGGGCAGGTGCAAGCCGCGTTTCACACCGAGATGCACCGCTACCTGGTGCAGGGCGCGCTGCGATTTGCAAACTCCAGCGATCCTTCGATTCCCGAAGCATTGGCGCCGGTGGTGGCCGGCGTGGTATCGCTGAACAGCTTTCCGAAATTCGCGCACTCGCACGCGGTCGGAAAATTCCGGCGCTCCGCCGAATCCGCCGTTATCGAGCCGGCATTTGCTTTCGGTGGCTGTGGGAATTCGGGAACAACTCCATGCAACGGGCTGGGGCCTGCCGACTTCGCCAAGATTTACAACATCCCGTCAAATCTGGACGGAGCCGGTCAATCCATCGCGGTAGTGGGACAAACAAACATCAACATTGAAGATGCCCGGGAATACCGTGCCACGTTCGGCTTGCCCGTAAATGATCCGGTGATTATTTTGAATGGCCCTGATCCAGGTATCCTGCCCGACGAAGAAGAGGCCGACCTGGATGTGGAACTATCCGGCGGGGTGGCGCCGAAAGCGAAGGTAAAGTTTGTCGTTTCGGAAACTCCCACGACCTCGGTGACCGCGGGCATCGATTTATCGGCGCTGTACATCATCGACAACAATATTGCAGCCGTGCTGAGCGAAAGCTATGGATTGTGCGAGGCCGATCTTGGCACCGTCGGCAACAAGTTTTACAATGCGCTGTGGGAACAGGCCGCAGCCCAGGGCATCACCGTGCTGGTATCCTCCGGCGACAATGGCTCAGCGGGCTGCGACGATCCTAGTTCCTCCGATTTCGCTACCGGGGGTCTGGCCATCAGCGGCCTCGCCTCTACTCCGTTCAACGTGTCCGTCGGCGGCACTGATTTTTCCTATACCACCGCCAGTCCCTCGTCCGTTTATTGGAGCGCCACCAATGGCGGAAACCCGCCCGTGGAATCGGCGAAATCGTACATTCCCGAATCCACTTGGAACGATTCCTGCGCACTGGCCGGAACCAGCGGATGCACTGCGGCGATTATCAACGGGAATGGCTCCAGCGATGTCGACCTCGTAGCCGCCAGTGGCGGACCTAGCACGGTGTACACCACCAAGCCGGCTTGGCAGACTGGCATCACCGGCATGCCCAACGACAATCGACGCGACACGCCGGACATTTCCCTATTCGCTAGCAACGGCAATAACGATAGTTACTACATCATCTGCCAGAAGGATTTTACCGGGAGCGCCTGTAACCTGAGCGCAGGCTTTTTCACCGGCGTCGGTGGGACGTCCGCGTCGGTGCAGGCCTTCGCGGGGATCATGGCCTTGATCAATCAGAGCCAGGCCACGGTTTCGAACCCCGCGCCGCGCCAGGGCAACGCGAACTACATTTTGTACAAACTTTACAAACAGCACTCTGTAGGGTCCGGAATTTGCACCTCTAATTCCGCTGCGGCAAGTGCCTCGGGCTGCATTTTCTATGACGTAATTTCAGGAAATATTTCGGTGGCCTGCAAAGGTGGATCGTTGAACTGCAGCAACACCAGCACGGCCGCAAATCAATACGGCGTGCTGACCAGCGGCGGAGCGCCGGCGTGGAAAACCACCCCGGGATACGACCTGGCAACGGGCCTGGGTACCGTGAACGTGGCCAACCTGGCGAGCGCCTGGGGTGGAGTAGGGCTGACGGCGACAACGACAGCGATCACTGCATCGCCAGGCGGAACCATGACGCACGGCGCCAGCGCCAGCTTTACCGTGCACGTCACGGCATCGGCGGGGACGCCCACGGGACAGGTTTCGCTGATCGCCACGCCTGCCGGAGCGGCACAAACGGGAATCGGTCCCTTCACATTGACCAGCGGCACTTCGGCCATCAGCACCCAGATGCTGCCCGGCGGCACGGCATATAACGTTGTCGCCCACTACAGCGGCGACGGCACGTTCGCACAGAGCGACTCTGCTCCGGTGCTGGTGACGGTGAGCAAAGAGAGCAGCCAGACGTTTGTCAGCCTGGTGACCTTTGATCCCAACACCGGCAATATTTCCAACAACAGCGCCAGCACCGCGGCTTACGGTTCGCCATACATCATGCGTATCGATGTGACCAATGCTTCCGCTACTCCGTGCGCTGACAATTCGGACAACGGAGCGATTCCGCCCATTGACACCATCCCCTGCCCCACCGGAAACGTGACGGTCACCGACAATGGCACCCCGTTCAACGATTTTCTGAATACCAACACTGGCGTTTCATCCAACGTGGTTCCGTTGAACCGGCACGGCAACCTGGAAGACCAGCCCATTCAACTTACGGGCGGCAGCCATAGCTTTGTTGCCGCGTATTCGGGAGATAACAGCTACACCGCGGGTACTTCGGCTGCGGATGCGGTGACGATTACTCCGACCACCACTACGGCGACGCTGGCGGGTCCCTCGAGCGGCAACACCGTGACGCAAGTAACGATCACTGCGACTATCCACACAACCAGCAACGGAGCGGCGCCAACCGGAACAGTGTCTTTTGTGGATGTTCCGCACAATGGGGTTCCCGTCAGCTTGGGTACGCCAGCCATTGCGGGGGTTGCGGCGACAACGAACTTCCCGGCGACGGGTACCGCGTCAGTCACCGTCACGTTGCCTCCAGGGCAAGACTCTATAACCGCGACCTACAGCGGTGATGCAAACTACGCGGCATCCCCCGCCAGCGCGGCCAAAACCATTAACGTTACGGTGGCAACCGTAGGAACCTTTGCGGTTACCGGCACGGCAGTGACCGTCACCGCCGGGGCTAGCGCTCTGTCGACAATCACCGTGACTCCCAGTGGCGGCTTCACCGGCGATGTGCAGATCACCTGCGCGGGCATGGGATTACCCGCCGGCGTCACTTGCACTCCGAATCCGCTGACGATTTCGGTAACCGGCGCGAATCCCGCTACCGGAGTGTTGACCGTCGCGGTGGCCGCGCCATCGAGCAACATGTCCGCTTCCAGATTGTCAGCGGCGCGGCCGCTCTATGTTTCCGGGATGATGCCGCCCGCGAATCACACGACTGGCGGGCATGAAAACGATTGGTGGATGTTCACCGCGGGAACCGGCTTTGCCGCCATGTTGCTGTTCTTCCTGCCTGGACATGGCGGCCGGAAGCTTCTGCACGCGGCACTTGGCCTGGCAATGGCGTGCGTGCTCAGCCTGACCCTCGGTTGTGGTGGTGGCGGCAGCGGAGGAGGAGGCGGTGGCGGCGGAAAAGCCGCGACCCATACTTCCATTTCCGTGACCGCGACAAAGTTGCCTTCCACCAACAACGATTTCGCGTTCAATGTGTCGGTCACTTCGTCGGGCGCAACGGCCGCGGGCCAGGTGCAACTGTTCGCGGATGGCAGCCCAGTGGGTGTGCCCGTGCCGGTGTCCAATGGCACAGCGCTGATTGCCAGTGGGTTGCAAGGGATAGGCACGCACTCGGTCAGCGCTCACTACCTTGGCGATGCGGGCACGACGGCCTCCAGCAGCGGCGCGTTGAGCTTAACGGTTACCGGCACAACGTCGCTTCCCCTGACCACCACACCGAGCGGCTCCGGTAATCTCAGCCTGACGATTCAATAGACGATTCAAAAACAATCCTGGCCCCGGAGTTTTTACGCCGGGGCCGATTTTTTTTAGTGAGATCGTTTTTAAAACGACGGGCGGAAAAGTTGAAGCCAGCTCAGTTGAACGCCGGGGGAAAGAACACCGCCCAAAATGTTGGCGAGGGAGTTGTGAATTCCACGGGCACCAGCGAGCCGCCCTGCGTTACCTGCGGCGGGCGCACCACGCGCGCATCCACTCGTTTCTGATTTCTGGGATTTTCCAGCGCGATCAGCGACCCCTCGACAAGCGGTTCGGGCGAGAGGATCATCGCGCCGTTCTGGCTCACCGTGTGGGTTTGCGCGCTCACCGGCTCCTGCCGGTCGGGCAGGTACAGCAACACCGGCATGCGCAAGAGCACGCGCTGCGCGCGGCGCCGCTCTTCGGAAGTCGGCGGCCGGGTAATTGCCGGGCGCGTAGCGGTTGCCGGGGTGCGGTTAATCTGCATGTTCGGCTTCACAGTTCCAGGCCCCAGAAATCCATCTCTGGCGCGATAAGTTCAATTCCGTACTCCCAGCCATCCGGCCGCGTGCCGCCCTTCCAGACAATCACGGCGGCGTTCGACGCATTGGACGCTAGGTTGGTCAGCGCCACACGATGCTCGACTTCCAGCGAATGCTTCAGCACCAGCATGCAACCGTAGGGATTTACCACTCGGGTGTGTGCGTCCACTTGCTGGCGCTCGCCCTTCACGCTGGTCCATTCCAGGCGCACCGGGACGCGCGAGTTCATACGCTGGCCGCGGCGCTTTTCGCGGAACCTCGCGCCCGCTTGTTTCGCTTCATTCAGCTTTACAGCCATGTTTTCCCCAGCCCGCGCGCATACCGGCCCACACGGAGTCAATTCGATCATGCTAAAGTTGGGGAGAAAAAGGGTCAATGGTACCGATTCCGCTTGGTGCCGAAGGTGTAGCTGGCCGCTAGTACAGGTCAGCCCAGGCCCGCGCCACTCGCGGCCCGGAACGAGGACGAGGCGTGAAGAATCTGATCGTAAACGCGGACGACCTGGGCTGGACCGACGGAGTAAACCGCGGCATCGTTCATGCTCACCGCAACGGCATCGTCACCAGCGCCTCGCTGCTGGCCAACGGCACCGCGTTCGAATCCGCGGTGGAGATGGCCCGCTCCGCTCCCGCGCTGGGCGTAGGTGTTCACTTGAATTTGAACGACGGAAAACCGGTGTCGCCGCCGGAAGCGATTCCCAGCCTGGTCACCGCGCAAGGCGAATTCGCGGGCGGGCCCGAAACCTTTATGCTGCGCATCGCGCGCAGAAACCTGAACCTCAAGGAAGTGGAAACCGAGTGGAACCATCAGATTCAGAAAGTGGTCGATGCGGGAATCCGTCCCACGCACGTGGATGGTCACAAGCACGTCCACATGCTACCGGGGCTGTTCGAAATTGCGCTGCGGCTGGCGCGGCGCCACGGCATTGGCGCCATTCGCGTGGCGCATGAAACTTCCACGTTGCGCGCGGCTCTCTCCTGCGGCGAGCAGCAGAATTCGCCGGTCGTACTGAAACAGGGCGTGCAGGCACGCGCGCTGAAGCTGCTTGCGCGCGACGCCCGGGCCATGGCGGAAAACGCCGGCGTGTCCACCGCGGATTGCTTTTGCGGCATCGCGCAAACTGGCGAGCTCAACGTCACCGGGATGAAACGCCTGTTACAGAGCCTGCCGGAAGGCGCCACCGAGCTGATGTGCCACCCCGGTTTCATGGACGCCGAACTGGAGAAATCGGCAACCAGGCTGCAGGATTCGCGGGCGTTGGAGGTGGATATCCTGACCAGCTCCGAGATTCGAAATCTTGTCGCTTCGCAAGGTATTCGCCTGATAGACTATGGTTTAGTGGCGCAAAAAGCCTGAGCCATCCGCACCAAAACGCATTAGAAGGTCTTGGGGAAGCATGAGAAGCGAATCGCCCATCCGCTACTCCATCGTCGTCCCGTTCTTCAACGAACAGGAAAATATCCCGCCTCTATACATGAAGCTCACCGAGGTGATGGACGCCATCGGCGAGCCGTATGAGCTGGTGTTTGTGGATGACGGCAGCCGCGACAATTCCTTCCGCGTACTTTCCGAGATTTATGAGCACGACCGCCGGGTCAACCTGGTGCGCCTGCGCCGCAATTTCGGGCAAACCGCGGGCTTGAAAGCCGGTTTCGATTTCGCCCGCGGCGAAATCATCATCTCCATGGACGGAGATTTGCAGCACGATCCCGAAGAAATTCCCCGCTTCCTCGAAAAAATCGAAGAGGGCTACGATCTCGTCAGCGGCTGGCGCCACGACCGCAAGGATCACTGGCTGATGCGTCAGCTGCCCAGCCGGGTAGCCAATTGGATGATGGCCAAGCTTTCCGGCATCGACCTGCACGATTTCGGCACCACCTTCAAAGCCTATCGCCGCGAAATTATTCAGGAAATTCAACTGTACGGAGAGCTGCATCGCTTCATTCCCGCGCTGGCCAGCTCCACCGGCGCGAAAATCGCCGAAGTGCCCATCACCAATCTGAACCGCAAGAGCGGCAAGTCCAATTACGGAATCGGCCGCACCATCCGCGTATTTCTCGATCTGCTCATCGTCAAATTCCTGCTGGACTACTCCACTCGCCCGCTGCAATTTTTTGGATTGCTGGGCGTAGCCCTGGCCGGGTCCGGCGGCCTGATCGCCGTGTTCCTGGGAATCACCAAGTTTTACTATGGCAAGACCATCATGTCGGAACACGGCCCCTTGATGTTGCTGGCCGTGGCGCTATTCATCAGCGGCGATTCAATTGATCTCCATGGGACTGCTGGGCGAAATCATCGCGCGCACCTATTACGAATCGCAGAACAAGCCTATCTATTCGCTGCGCGAAGTAAAAAGCCACCGCAAAGAGATGAGCGACCCCGCCGAACCCGCCCGCCCATCGGGCAGCTCCGAACGATAAGCTTCCACAAGTTTTTGAGCAGCATCATTCAACGCGTGGCGCGACACCCTACGCTACGCGCCGGGTTGCGGGAGGGTTCATGAATCGCGAACATTTTTACGCCATGATGAGCGGCGAGGGCACGCTGGATTACGAGCTGTATCTCAACACCAAGGCGCTGCTGGCGTGCCAGACGAAATACGAAGAGTTGTGCAACGCCGACGAATTGCAGTTTCAGATCGTTCACCAGGCCGAAGAATTGTGGATGAAGCTGATCGCCTACACCCTGCTGGATATCGACGATTACCTGCAGCAGGAAAATACCAACCGCGTGCTCACGCTCTTCCGCCGTGTGCATCTCGCTCAAAAACTGATGATCGAGCAGCTCGCTTTACTGGAAACCATGTCGCCCAAGGAATATCAGGCCATTCGCGAGCGCCTGGGAAACGGCAGTGGACAGGAATCGCCCGGTTTTCGCACCCTGCTGAAGATGTACCAGCCCATCTGGTATTCATTCAAAACCTGCTACCTCGAGAAACACGACCTGACCGTGGAGAAAATCTACGACACCGAATATTCGCACGGCGATGCCTACGTGGTGGCCGAAGCGCTGGCGGAATTCGACGAGCTGTTTCAGAAATTTCGCTACGAGCACATGCAGTTGATTCACCGCACCATTGGATTCGGCGCCAAATCCCTGAAAGGCCGCGCGGTGGAAATACTGGAAGAGGGCATGCGCCAGAAATTTTTCCCGGAGCTATGGGAGATTCGAGGCCAGATGACCGATAAGTGGGGCGCGGAGTATGGCATCAAGCGCGACCCGCTGGGCGGACACCACTGAACAATCGTTAGGCGCCCTGGGCCCGCGCTTAGACGGGGCCAATGCGGCGGTACGTTCCGCGAAAAAACAGCAGCGGCTCGCCTTCGAAGACTTCCGCCGATTCCACTTCGCCGAGAAAAATCGTATGGTCACCCGATGGATGCGATCCCACCACGGTGCAGGTCAGCTGCACCAGCGTGTCCGCCAAGACTGGAATACCGCTGGCGGTCCATTCAAAGCGAATCCCCAGCGCTCGCTCGGTCTCAGGGTCTTGTTCGGGTTGCGCGAAAAATTCCGAGATGGTCCGCTGATTGTCTTTCAAAATACTGACGCCGAAGCGCTGCGCCTTCTTGAGCACTGGCAACATGCGCGCTTCTTCGCTCACGCATACCAGGATCAGCAGCGGCTCCAGCGAAACCGCGGTGAACGAGTTGGCCGTCATGCCATGAACCTGGCCGGGCGCCCGCTCCGCGGTGACCACGGTGACGCCGGTGGCGAAGCGGCCCAGCGCCTGCCGGAATACGGCGTTGCCAAGTAGGCTGGATCCCATATTTTTTCGAAGATATCACAATGAAAGAGTCGCGCACGAGATTTGCAGCGACGATTGTGCGGCAGCGGAGCCGGGTTTGGGCCCGTATTTTGAGAATGGCCTTGAGAACGTATGAGCCGCATTTTTCAGTTCCGCGGCTAAGCGCTCCACAAGAAATCAAACGGGCGAAGCCAGTGGCCCGGCCTCGCCCGTTTGATTTAACCGCTGTGTTAGCCCCTCGGTTTGTCCTTCTCTTTATCCTTGGGAGGCTTTTCCTTGTCCTTCGGCGGCTTTTCTTTTTCGCGTTCCTGCTGACGCGTCGCAGGACGCTCTGCCGGTGCCGGGCGCTCCGTCTGGCGCTCCGCCGGTTTCGGCGTTGGCGCCGGGCGTTCCGTCTGGCGGTTATTGGGCTGTGCGTTCGGTCGTTCGGTTGAACGATCCGCAGGACGATCAGCCGGTTTCGGCGTTGGCGCCGGACGTTCCGTCTGGCGGTTATTGGGCTGTGCGTTCGGTCGTTCGGTTGAACGATCCGCAGGACGATCAGCCGGTTTCGGTGTTGGCGCCGGACGTTCCGTCTGGCGATTAGCAGGACGTTCCGCGGGTTTCGGTGTCGGCGCCGGACGTTCCGTCTGACGATCCACCGGACGATCAGTGGGACGGTTATTGGGTTGCGCGTTCGGTCGATCGGCTGAGCGATCTGTTGGGCGATTCGCCGGTTGTGCAGCGTTTGGCGGAGTCACTTGACGATCATTCGGCCGCTCATTCGGACGATTCCCCGGTTGTGCAGCGTTCGGCGCCGTTACCTGGCGATCATTCGGCCGTTCATTCGGACGATTGCCCGGCTGCGCAGCGTTCGGCGCGGTTACCGGCCGATCCGCTGGCCTGTTCCCAGGTTGCGCGGCGTTTGGCGGAGTCACGGCGCGATCATTCGGCCGCTCATTCGGACGATTGCCCGGTTGTGCAGCGTTTGGCTGCGCGACGTTCGGCTGGGCAGTGTTGGGTGCCCCCGCTGGCCGGTTTCCCGGATTGGCGTTTTGCGGCTGTCCAGGCTGACCGGGGCGATTCCCGGCGTTACCCCGTACGCCACCTTGCGCCGGTGTGCGATTGATCGGTTCAGCAGGCTTGGGAGCCTGCCGCACTGAAACAGCAGGCTGCTTCGGTGGCGGGGCCACTCTTACCGTCGCACGCGCTTGTGCTGCCGGCGCGGGCTGTATCTGGCGGATCTCTGCCTTCGAAAGCGGCTTCCCGCCATTGGTCTTGATGGCTTCCTGCCGCCTTTCGAATGACGGAAGTGGTGCGGGCGGAGCCCTTCTGGCCACTACTGCGCGCGTCTGCAAAGCCGCGGGCGGTTGTTTGGCTTCAGGCCTTCCAGTTCCCAGCACTGCCTGCCTGGTCGGAACGATGGTCGGCTGCCGGACTTCCACGCGGGCACTGGCGATTTGCCGCTGATCGAACTTCACTGTGTTGCGCTGGATTGCTCTGCCGGAACTAAACGCTTCCCGGTTCGTCGCCACCACCGCTCCCGGTACGCGTTGATTCACGTAGGTCACGTTGCTGACGCGATTGTTGATGACGGTAGTGTTGTAATAATTGTTCACCACCGTCGTAGTTACTCTCGTATTCGAAACGTTCACGCGCTCCACGTAGCGTTCACTAACCCGGTAAGACGGCACGTATACTTCACGCGGTCCCAGCGCGAACCAGCCCACTGACCCGCCGCCGCCGACGGAAACTCCTACGCTAAAGCCACCGCCGCCCACAAAGGCAACCAGAGCCGGAGCGTAAACGGGACGCACATACGCCACACCGACTACGCGACGAGGTGCCGGGATCCAGCCCCAACGGCCTCGCACGCTAACCCAGCGGCCGTAATGGAAAGGGGCAAAGCCCCACGGCTCATCATCGACCCAGGTGTATCCCCAGGGCTCGATGTACGCCCAGTGTCCGTAGTGATAAGGGGCCCAATCGGTCTGCTCGACCCGCGGATACCACACGTGGCCGTAGTCGGGCGTATCGTCCCAGTCGCCGTGGTCGTCCAGGTCTTCGTAGCCGACCACATCCTGGGAAACATACTCGGCAGATTTTGAGTGCTGATGATGCTCATCGCGTGAGTCACTCCAGCTGTCAAAGTCGTCGCTATCGCCGGTGGCGTCCTGAACATCGGCACTCAGTTGATCGGTTCCTTCAAAAACGGCATCGTCATTCGCGCGCACTGAATAAGAAGCGCCGCCGCCGGTAACCTGGCCTTGGCCGTCGCGAACTCTGATCGCGGTCGAATCGCCGTTCTCATCCACGCTCACCCGGTAAGTCCCAGGAGCGGTGATCGAGAACGCCAGATTCGGAGTATCCACCTCGTACGTCTCGTTGTCGTCGAATTGGCGGACACGCACGAGCACGGTGCCTTCCGTCAATCGGATTTGTGTAATGTTGTCGTCCAGGTTCAAAAAGGAAAACCCGGTATTGTTCGACAAACGAATCGTGGACGCGTCCAATTGCAGCTCGACGCGGCCATCCGTGTCTGACCACAGTTTGTCGCCGGTGGTCACCGGACGATTTAATACCGCGCCGACCCAATCGTCGGTGCCTCCGGGCTGAAACGATACGGAACCCTGGGTGTAAGCTAAACGAGCGACCACCGACGGTGGATCATCGTCATCGTCGGCCAGCGCCAGTTTTGGCAGGAACAGCGCGAGCATAAACGCCATTCCCAGAAAACTGGCCACCGTGCGAGCGTGTTTTCTAAACATTGTTCTTCTCTCCTGTGCTGCTTGCGAAACGTTTCTTGCAAAATGGGCCCGGCTGTTTTGCCAAAACATTCTTCATTCAAACATCAGTCATTTCGGGAGCCACAAAATGGGCGGGCGAGCTTGTCTAGACTCTGCACCAGAACCCCCTGATAACTGAATCGGGGCTTCGCTGTAGACGCTTACAGGAAAGTCCCCACAGCCTAACACATGCTTAAACCCCCCGGGACTCCAACAGTTGCGCGCATGCCGCTGCCGCCAAGCCAGCATCGCGCCCCAGTCAATTATGTGGTTTGTTGGATGGTCAGCCTTTAAGGCCCAGTCTGAATGAGCGTTCAAGCGGAATCATTGCCGTTGGTACCTTTCGCTTCTTCGGCGCAACCATGGCGTGCATGGCCGGTGTAACTCTCGCTTGGCCAGGCACGATACTTGATCGCATCTGGCGCTTGAATGCACCCGCTTATGCGAAGCTGTCTTCGCTGGGCAAGACCGCACGGGGATTTTCTTTCTGATCCTATCGGCCACCTTGGCGGTCGCCGGCACAGGTTGGTTCAAGCGGCGGAGGTGGGGCTGGCTGCTTGCACCAGCCATCATCGCCACTCAAGTGCTCGGCGACCTGGTCAACGCTTTCACCGGCGATGTGCTCAGGGGCGCCATCGGGTTCATAATCGCAGGAGCATAACTGATCTATCTTTTGCAGCCGCAAGTCCGGCTGCATTTTGGGAGCAGCCAGGATGCCAGTGCGAGACTGTAATTCTACCCACCGAAAAAATCGAGCGTCGCTCGCATGACCACTCCCGGCTCGGCCGTCGAATATCTCGTCTGGCTATTGATCGCCGCCGCGGTTATCGCCATCGTGGCCAAGTGGCTGCGTATTCCTTACACCGTCGCACTGGTCTTCGGCGGCGTGATCCTGGGAGCAGTTCATCTAACCATTCTGTCACCGCTGCAGCCCGGAAACCGTCCGGATTGGCTGACTCCCGATGTAATTTTGATCTTGTTTCTTCCGGCGCTGGTCTTCGAAGGCAGCGTAAAACTCGATATCCGCCAGCTGCTCAAGAATTCCCTGCCGTTGTTGCTGCTCGCCAATGTCGGCGTGCTCCTCGCCGCGCTGGTCACCGGCTTTGCGGTGCACTGGCTGGTTGGCCTGCCCGTGTTGATTGCCCTGCTCTTCGGCTCCATCATTTCCGCCACCGATCCGATTTCTGTTCTGGCCATTTTCAAAGATATGAAAGTGCCGCATCGCCTCTCGCTGATTTTGGAAGGCGAGAGCCTGCTGAACGATGGAACCGCCGTAGTGTTGTTCGAAATTCTCCTTACGGCTGTCGTCGCCGGAAACATCGGCTTGGCCCGGGGCATCGGACACTACTTCCTCGCCGTAATCGGAGGAGCGGCGGTGGGCTCGGCGATGGGCTACCTGGCCAGCCGCATCACCGCGACTGTAGACGATGCTCAGATCGAAATCACCCTGACCACCGTTCTGGCCTACGGCAGCTACTTGCTTGCGCATCGCTTGGACTTATCCGGTGTAATCGCCACCGCCTGCGCGGGACTGATGATGGGAAATGTGGGCGCTAGGCGCGGCATGAGCCCGCGAACCCTCACGGCCATGCAATCATTCTGGGAATACGTTTCCTTCGTCATGAACTCGCTGATCTTTCTCCTGATCGGACTCGAAATCCACCCTCGCTCCATGTTGAAAAATTGGTGGGCGATATCCCTGGCGATTGCCGCAGTGCTCCTCGGCCGCATGTTGTCGATTTATCTGTTCGTGCCCATCAGTAATCTCTTCACCGTAAAAATCCCCTGGCGATGGCAGCACGTATTTGTCTGGTGCGGACTGCGTGGCGCGCTGGCGCTGGCACTGGCGCTCAGCCTCGACAGCTCATTTCCTTACCGCGAACAAATTCTGGATTTGACCTTTGGGGTGGTGATTTTCTCCATCGTGGTGCAGGGCCTGACCATCAAGCCACTGGTAAGTATTCTGAAACTTTCGGAACCGGGCGCCTCGAAATAGAAGCATGTAGGCGCAAAAAAACGACCCGCTCCAGCGAGCGGGTCTCGGTAAAACATTCAAAATACAACTCTGTTTAGTGCCTGTTTCCGCCTCCGTGCGAGCTGCTCCCGCCGGACGAGTGGCTGGAAGAGCCATGGCTTGGCGCAGAGGAACCACGCGACGGCCCCGAATTTGACCGCGAAGGTGACGAGTACGATCGCGAAGGTGCGGAATAGCTACGCGATGGCGCTGAATAAGACCGCGACGGCGCGGAGTAGCTGCGGTTCGGCGCCGAGTAGCTGCGGTTCGGTGCCGAATAGTTTCGCGGCGAAGAATTTCCCCGCGAATCACTGCCGCGTCCATAGTTTGCCGAGGGCGGACGGTTGCTGTTGCCGCGCGAGGAATTGACCGCCGCGCGGTTCTGGTAGTTGGTTGCCGGCCTGTTGCTGTTCGCGCGAGGCTGCGTCGCATTGTTGTTGCCCGCGTTGTTGTTGAATGACCCGTTCGCGCGACCTGTAGCGCGATTGTTTGTCGACACGCTGTTATTGCGGTTGACGGTTGTGCGCCCGTTAGCGATGGCGCTTCGATTCATAGACGTGCCCGGATTCACGGTGCGTACCGGCATCCGTGAAGCGCCGGCCGCTGGCGCAGTGCGCGCAATCACTGCGCGGTTCTGTACCGAAGCCGGTGGCGTTGACACCCGCCCGCGAGCGCCTGACGAGTAGCTCGCTCTCGTGGGAGCCAGGCCAACGCGATTGGTTACCTGCGCGTTGCGCAAAGACGCCGCGGAGACTCGACTCGCGCCGCGATTCACCAGCTGCCCGTTCGCGAATGCGCTGCGCGATGTAGCTGTGACCGCCGCGGGATTGCGCGCATACGCGTAGTTGCCGTGAAAATTCCGGTTGGTGATGTTGTTCACGTTGCGGATGTAGGTGTTGTGAATGTTGATGTTGCGGATGTACGCTCCGCCGGCCCGATAGTGGTACCACGGGCGATAAATCTCGCCATAGCCCAGCGGGAACCAGCCCACTCCGATACCGACTCCGAAGCCAAATCCGCCTCCGCCTAGGAATCCGACGAACGCCGGCCCATACACTGGGTAGCCGTATCGCGGGCCCGGGCACCAGCCCCACCGGCCGCCGAAATTATTCCAGCGGCCGTAGTGGAACGGCGCAAATCCCCAGGGAGAATAATCAACCCACGTCCAGCCCCACGGCCCGACCCAATTCCAGTAGCCGTAGCTGTATGGAGCCCATCCCACCTCCACATTATTCGGATACCACACGTGGCCGTACTCGGGCTCTTCGTTCCAGGTTCCGTTGTCGTCCAGGTCGGAATATCCCACGGTATCGCGGGAAACATAGCGCGCGGAAACCGAGTCTTCTTCTTTCCTGTCGCGGCTCGCCGCCCAGCGATCAAAATCATCCGGCTCCGGCGCGCGGTCGGAACGATAGGTTACGTTGCCTTCCGTGCCGTTGAACTCCGCAAGTTCACCGCCATTCACCTTATAGGTCTTGCCGCCGGCGGTCACTTCGCCTTCGCC
Source organism: uncultured Acidobacteriota bacterium (assembly GCA_963819625.1). GTDB lineage: Bacteria > Acidobacteriota > Terriglobia > Acidiferrales > UBA7541 > Acidiferrum. The sequence goes on along the minus strand of CAWFWY010000003.1, from coordinate 28,970 downwards.
GCGCAGCACGGTGACGATGGTGCCGTCGCCATTTTCATTCACGTCGATACGAAACGCGCCAGCCTGCGTCACGGTAAACGCCGCGTTGGGCGTGTCCACTTCATACTGATCGCCTTCACGCAGCTCGCGAACGCGGAAATTGATGGTGCCTTCCGCCAGGCGCATCTGCGTAATATTTTGATCCAGGTTCAGGAAAGACAGGGCGGTCATCGCGCCCAGGCGGATGGAAGCTTGTCCGGCCTGCAACTCCACACGCGCATCTTTGTCGGCCCAGATTTTGTCGCCGATGGTCACCGGACGATTCCGAACTGCCGCTGCCCAATCGCCGGTGCCCCCAGGTTGAAAAGAAACCGACCCATCGAAATAGCTCAAGCGCGCCACGCGCGAAGGAGGATCCTGCGCGTCAGGCGAAGCATTGTCGACATCGGCGGCTCCGTCGTCGGCCCCCATGGGCGCGCCGTTGTCGCTGTTCATATTGGAATTATCGTCTCCATTGGAGATCGCCGGACCGTTGTCGTTCTGCTGCGAATTGTCATACTGCTGCGAATTTTGACCTGCGCGCACCGATGCAGCGCCCGCAAAAGAAAGAAGACCCGTCAAACACAGCAGCAAACCAAGCCTGCTTTTACCGGTGATTGTGGTCTTCAACATTTCGTTTCCCCTGTTCTTGGCCGGATTGTCGCCCAGGCCAGTGGGAGTCTACCCCAGGCACGCAGGTAGATGTCCCGTTCGATATAACCCGGCCTGAGGAAATAAGTTGCCATGTCCCCACCATATAGAGGTCCCACTCCTGTTGGATGGTGCCGCCAGGGGGTTCGTTGTGGCTCACTTTGTACTAGTACATGTCGTACCCGTAACTAGCCCCTAATCTGGCCCTTAGATCAGGCGATTTTATCTCGGACCCTACGTACACTCGGGGATTGTGAGTGCATGCGCGGTCTGGGAGAATAGGTTCATATGAACGCTAAATGGTTTGGAGCAGTAGCAATCGCGATGGGAATGGCGGCGATGTCCTCGCCCGCGCAAACGTGGCGGCAGGTAGGCCCTCCGGGTGGAACCGTAATTTCGCTCGAAGCGGACGCCCACAACAGCAAAAACATTTATCTCGGCACGTCCGACGGGCACGTCTTCTTTTCGAACGATGAAGGCGCGCACTGGCAATTGTTAAGCCGCATCGGATCGGGGCAGGACGATGTCATCACTCATATCCTTGTCGATCCTCGCGACACCAATCGTTTGTACGCCAGCACCTGGACGCTGTATTCCGGTGGCGGCGGCGTTTATCGCAGCGACGACGCGGGCCATACCTGGAAAGTGATCGGGCTGGCGCACGAAACCGTCCGCGCACTCGCGCAGGCTCCTACCAATCCTAAAATTCTGGTGGCTGGGTCATTGACCGGCGTGTATCGCTCTACCGACGAAGGCGCGACTTGGGACCTGATCACTCCCGCCAAGCACGAAGATCTGCGCAACTTTGATTCCGTGGCTTTCGACCCGCGCGATGAAAATATTATTTATGCCGGCACTTACCATTTGCCGTGGAAAACCACCAATGGCGGCAAAGACTGGTTCCCTATTCAAAAAGGAATGATCGATGATTCCGATGTGATGAGCATCGTGGTCGATCCCACCAATCCCGAAAATATCCACGCCACGGCTTGCTCGGGCATTTATCATAGCGTGAACGCCGCGCAAACCTGGACGAAATACAAAGGCATCCCGTTCGTGTTCCGCAGAACGCAGCTGATCCGCCAGGATCCGCAAAATCCCCAAGTGCTCTACGCCGGCACCACCAGCGGCTTGTGGAAGACCATCAACGAAAACGACTGGAAGCGCGTGACTCCCGGCGACTGGGTGATTAACGCGATCCTCATCGACCCCAAGCACTCCGACCGTTTGATTCTTGGCACCGAACGCCAGGGCGTGCAGATCAGCGAAAATGGCGGCGCAACCTTCACTTCTTCCAACCTCGGCTTTCAGCACCAGCACATCCTTGACGTAGCCATCGATCACGAAAATCAGGACCGCGCGCTGGTCGTGTTGACCTTTGACACCGATGCGTTCCTGGCCACTCACGACGGCGGCACTTCCTGGTCCGCGCTTGGACCGGGACTGAAGCGCACCGATTTGAAGCACGTTTATGCGGCTCCGGGCGGCTGGTGGGCTTCACTCAACAACGGCGGCTGGATGAAGTATGACGAGACCACCCGCAAATGGGTCAAGACCGGATTATTCATCCCCGAGCCGACAGTAGTTGCTGCCGCAGCTCCTGCTCCCGTCGCTAAGACGCGCAAGGGCGTGCCTGCGAAGAAGACTCCTGTGGCAAGACGACGCGCAACTCCAAAAGCAAAGGCTCCAGTATTTGTAGCCGTGCAGGTAAACGATATGGCTTTCGGCAACGATGCATGGTTCGCAGCCACCGCCGGCGGAATCCTGGTTTCCAGGGATCACGGCACCACGTGGAAAAATGCGGGCACCGAATCGTTCCTGAAACAGCCTACGACTTCACTGGAAGCCACACTGGACGGCACCCAGATTTGGGCCATCTCTCAGCGCAGCCTGATTTATTCAGCCGACGCGGGAGCTCACTGGGACAACAAAGACCTGACCTTCGCGGCCGCCGGCAATTTGCGGCTGCATCGTGTCGACGATACCAACCTGTTCATCACTTCCAACATGGGCCTTTACACTTCGCATGATAACGGCCGCAATTGGGGCCGCTCTGACGTGCGCGAGTTGCAGTTTCAGGACGTGGCCGGCAACGCAAACGCCATGGTTCTGTCCCTGCAAAAACACGGCTTGCTGGCTTCGTTCGACTCCGGCAAATCGTGGAAGCGGGTGGACAATCCTCTGGCCGACGGTTATTTCCCGGTCGTGCGAGTGCGCCGCAACGGAGCGCTCGTAGCCGCATCGGCGACCGAAGGTTTGCTATCACTGGAACTGGAAGGACATTCGGCGAGCAGCAGCGGCGGCGGTACCGGTGAGCAGATGATGCTGGTTCCCGACGGCGTGCAAAAACCCAAGAACTAAATCGGCTCAATCGTAAGAAACGGCGAGAAGGGAAATTCCCTTCTCGCCGTTTTGCTTTGTGCCGCTTTTTTTGTACCTTGTTTTGTTTCGATTCTTTATCAACGGCGCGCGCGACTAAACGGCCGCGGTATTCGCGCCGATTTGGTATCCCACGCCGCGTATCGTTCGAATCAGCGCGACATCGTAGCCGGCGTCTACCTTCCGCCGCAAATAGTTGATATACACATCCACAACGTTGGTCATGGTGTCCAGGTTGAGCTTCCACACCTGCTCCACAATGGCTGGGCGCGATACCGGCTCGCCGGCGTGGCGCATCAATAATTCGAGCAACGAAAATTCCTTAGGGCTTAGATCGATGGCGTGCCCGTGCCGCTGCACGGAGTGCGAGATGCGATCCAGTTCCAGATCCCCGACCTGTAGCATCGACCGGCCCGACCGGTTGTCTGCGGCGCACCACCGCGCGAATCCGCGCCGCGAGCTCCGCGACCTCGAACGGTTTGGCTACGTAATCATCCGCCCCGGCATCCAGTCCGCGGACGCGATCCTCCACCACATTCGCGCCTGCAACCATCAGTACGGGTTGGTCCGGTTTTTTCGACCGTATGCCCCGAAGCACATCCAGCGCAGCCGTTCCATTGCGATTTAAATCCAGTACCACCAGGTCGTAGGACTGATCCGAAGCGAAACGCTGGGCCTCGGGCCCGGTGGAAACCATTTGTACCGCAAATTGCTCCTGCAGCAGACGCTGGTGAAGAAACTCCGCCAGCGGTGCGTCATCCTCAGCGACAAGAATTCGCATTGACCCACACAAAGGACTTAGATTTGGAAGGGGGTAAAGGTAGTTTCCATACTGGCAGGAATGGTGTCAAGAAATGCCCGGTAGAAGTTGATGAATGGGTACTCCCCCCGGCGCAGATCATCGGAGGCACGTCGGCCTTGGTCGTTTCCGCGAGCCAATCAGCGCCAATGGCTGCCAATGACTAATGTTGCCGACTCACCAATTCCTCACCCGCGGTCACTTCAGTGCTGGGAAGCCACAATCTTCAGCATTGCGGTATTCGCTGGCGCCTCCTCGACGCCGGCGCCGATCCGGTCGCCGGAAACTTCGTTGTCGCTCAACGCCTTGACTAACGCCTGGTAGCGCCTCTGGGCCAGCGCATCTGGTTCGGCGCTGTGCATACCCGAGATGTTTACCAGGCACTTTAAATCCGGGAACCGTCGCAGTGCAGTGGCCAGCGTATTCACATCTTGCGTCGCTTTGGCCGACAGCGCCGCGGAGTTGGGCTGAAATGAAACGCTCCAGGTCAGCGCCACGCGTTCGAAGCTCACTTCCATCATCTTCGTTCCGGTCCGCTCGCTGAGATTCCTGCGCATCGCCTGCTGGCCCAGAGTCCCCAAATCTTCGTCAGCCAGATAAACCAGATGCGCCTGCATGGCGGGCTTGTTCTGGGACACCGTTACGCTCGAATCGAGCAGCGGCGCATCGCTTGAGGGCCACACGGAATCAAGCGCAGTCTTTATCTGTAGCCAAATTTTCTTTTGCAACTCCGGAATTGTGTCCAGCGTTATCGTCGCCGGACTGCTGCTATTGCTGACTCTCGCTAGCTCCGCAAGTTCCTCTCGGGTGGCAACCGCATAGACGGAAACTTCGGCGCCTCGCCCGGTTTGCTCCTGGATGTCGTTCTCCAACTGCTTACGCTGCACATCGGAAAATCCCTTGGGCAGCACCGCCACAAGCCGGATCTTGATGCGATCTTTTCCAATTTCCACGTCTTCTTGAAACAACGATTCCTTGGGCACCGCATTTCCTACGTCATGCAGAACGATTCGCCGCATTTTGGCTTCCGCCACGATGCGATTAAATGTTCGCACCAGCGGAAAGCACACCACCGCAAGAAAAATCAGCAAAATGCTGATTCGTCGCGGAAGTGTCCCGAGGTTCCCAAGTATCCGGCGCAGCGGTCCGTGATGCACGAAACTATAGAAGGTGTCGGAAATATCCTCCCGTTCCAGCCACGCGATGATTTCCCGCCGCACCGAGGGAACGTCCATGCGCACCACGAAAAACACCACCACCGAACTCAGAATAATCGCCACCAGGTTGGTCAGGAACAGCAGTCCCCCGCCGCTGATAATCTCCCAGTTCCAGCCGCTGCCGACTCCGAAACCGACCACTCCGAGAGGTGGCATCAACGCCACCGCCACCGCAACGCCCGGCAAGGCAGTTACGCCGCCTCCGCTTCCTCCACGACAGACCACGATGGCGCCCGCAAGGCCGGAGAGCACCGCCACCGCCAGGTCCAGTAAAGTTGGCTCCACACGCGCCAGGATCTCCGGGGTCGCAACGTGAAACGGCAGTATCCAGGTAATGGCTGCGGCCAACAAAATCGACGCCAGGCAGCTTACAACCACATTGATGAGGGACTTCAGCCCCAGGTAAAAATCGCCCAATGCCAGTGCCAGCCCCACACCAAAAATCGGCCCCATCAGCGGGGAGATCAGCATAGCCCCGATGACCACCGCCGGGCTGCTGAGAATCAGTCCCAGTGTGGCAATCGCGATCGAGAGCACCACCTGCAGCCAGTAGTTCAGGTCCGCGAGTTCGGCGCTCTGAAAAACCTCAATGTATATATTGGGTTTGTCCGCATCCTTCACCCGCAGCAATTCAGAAAAATAGCCACGCAAGGAATCCAGCGCGCGCCACAGCAGGCGAAATGTACTACGCCGTCTGCTCGGGCTCGTCGATTCCGGCCCCACTGCCCGTTGCCCGGGGGAGGTCGACTCATTCTTCTCAGATGATTTTTTTACCAAGCCGGATCCTTAATCGGTGCCTACTGTCTCGTAAAAAATCCACGCCGCGCGGGATCGGTTTTTCTTCCAGTCCACGCGCGCCTCACATCTGCTCGAACTTGTCGATGATTTCCCGCGGAATCGGCCGGCTCTTGATTTTGGTTTTTTCGCCGGGCGCGTGAACCACCCACACCCGCTTCTCGAACCCTTCCACAGCCAGCAAATCACCCCGGAAGAGCCGGTGCAACACCGAAAAACTGCTCTTGCCCCACTCGCTGATGCTGGATTCCACCACCACCGTGTCGCCAAACGAAGAAGGCACCAGAAAGCGCGCCCGCGATTCCACCAGCGGAATGCCCGCGATCGCATATTTCTGCAGCATTTCCTGTTTAGGAAATCCGGCGCGTTCGAATAATGCTCCGGTGCACGCGTCGAAAAACTCGAAATAGCGCGGGAAATAAATGATGCCCAGGGGATCGCAGTCGCCCCACTCGATGTGAATGGATCGCTTGTTAACCAGCATGAGTCACGGTCACGTTGGAGAGAATACAACGAAACGCCGGCGTGCGGCGACGGCAGCACTGAATTTCGAAATCGCGAATTCTGAGCGATGCCGCTAATACACGGCTGAAAAATAAGGGCAACCCCACAGGGCTGCCCGTTCGCGATTTGCGGTACCCTTGATTGTTTACGGCTTCTTGGCAGCAGCCTTCGCGCCATGCGTGTAAGTGCCGGTGCAAGCGTAATCCAGCCCGCCCTCGGTAGTTCCGGGGCTCAACTTGCATGTTCCAGATCCCTTCATCCCCGCCATTTTCCCGGTGCCGCCGGTAATCTGCCACTTGTCCATGCCCGATACCAATTTGCCGTCTTTCACCGTCGAGTTCCCTTGATAGTCGTAATAAATCTTGTCTCCGCTATCAAATGTCTCCAAATAGACTCCCCAGGTCTTGGCGTGGCCCCCGGTGACCTCGGCGTGTTCAGCAAATGAGCCTTCTTTGCTCGTTGCTCCCGCCACCTTGCCCTCCGTGACGCATTTTCCTGCCGAGATCATGAACACGTGGCCATCCTTGTCCCCGGCAGTAACGCTCTGTGCGGTGTCCGGCTTGCCGCACTTTCCCGAAGTGGACATTTTCGTTTGCGCCGGCGTCGCTGCCACCGCAAAAACAAACAAAGCACAACTACACAAAAGCTTGAATCTCATTTCACTCTCCTCCATCTGGGATTTTCCCAGAGTAGGCCGAATGTACTCCCATCACCGCGGGAAGTCCATGCTCGAAGCCCTCAGCGGCACCTTCAAATCTCTGTCTCCGTGGGTTAGCTTCCGATTGCGCGGGTTGACAGCAGTTAGCCAACAATCGTGCTGGAATGGTCTAAGATTCACGCCGGGTCGAGAAGTTCTCTCGATATCCATGTCCAGTTAGTGATGAGGAAGATCGTGGGCCTGAGCCTCAGGAAGAAGAGCATGAGCGCCTGGAAGAACACCCTTGTTATGCTCACCGGGATTTTCTTGGGCGTCTTTTTTTTGATCTTTGTCGTGACCGGCTATACCGCGCTTTACTGGGCTTGGACGCTCGCCGACTTGGAGTCGGCTCGGCCTTATCTGCCGTGGGCCAGGAATTTCGGAATGCTCGCCATGGTAGGTGCCGCTGTGGCCTTCGGAATTTTGTTCTCCTCCAACACATTCCCAGTTCCACCAAAAATGCGCCTTGCGCTTTCACTGCTTGCCACCGCCACCATTGGCTTTTTTTCCGAATTCAGAAATGAGGGCAAGTTCTATTTCAAAAACCTTCATCACTTTTTCGGGCCTGAAACATGGATTCACCACAGGCTGAATCAAGTTGTTCCTTCGCTCGGCGATTTTCTGTACCGGATCGAATACTCGCATTGGAACGATTTCCTCCTGGGTCCGGCAATCGTCAGCGTTCTTTTTCCCCTTGCCATCCTAAGAATCTACAAGGCTTCTTCGGATCAGCGCCCTATGAACCTGAGCGCGCCCCTTTTGGACGTGTCGCCGGATCTCGACCAGGCGTTGCGGTTTGCGCGAATTCTCATGTATGTCGGACTCTTCTGGTTTTTCTGGCAGTCATGGGCAGAAAAGGCCGGTTACCTCAGCAATCCTCATTCCAGCGACGAAATCGATCTGCCTTTTGAGTTTGGCGGAACCATGCTGGGTTTCTGGATGGCCCGTGTCTTGACCAAGCCATTCGACCAGCGCTCCGAGAAATTCAGATCCACTTTCTTTATCGATTTCCTGTCCTCGGGAGTGATTGGTCTTTTGTACACGCTGATCGTGGGCCCCTTGATTGAGGGCGTGGCCAGCGCCGTCGGACATTCATTGTATCCGCTCGTTCCTCACTCGCTGGACGTCCATCAATACACGCCGTTTCAACGGCACATGCGGCCGCTGGAGCTTCTTTTAATTGCCGCAGCAACGTGGTGGAGCCTCAACCGGTCTTCTAAATCCGAGGAGATGACTCGGCTGAGCGGCACTTACGAAGGCCCGGAAGCCGACTCCAAATGGAATGCGCCGGAAACAATGATCAAGGTCTTGGGAATGATGATCGGTTATCTGGTCATTATCGCAATCGTTTTCTCACTCCTCGAGCCGCAAGGGCTTGGTTGGACGCTCGTGACAGCGGGTACGGGTTTGGCGGCCGGAACCGCGGCATTCTTACTGGTCAAATGGGCCGGGCGGCACGGCTTCACCAGACTTCTCGGCAAGAACCAAATACTCCCAGGCGGACCGCGATAGGCACGAACCGTGTTCGTCGATACCGCGAATCTCCTGATTTGCCGCTAATCGGAAACTGGCCCACGCTCCGCGTCGTCAGCGATTAGTACGTCCCTCCGAGTGCGGTAAAGTATAGGATTGGTTCCTGCGAAAGGCGGCCATGGAAGCAGCTTACATCTGCGACGCGATTCGAACGCCCTTCGGGCGCTACGGCGGCAGCCTCGCCTCCATCCGCACCGACGACTTGGCCGCCATTCCGATTGTCGCGCTCATGTCTCGAAATGCCGGCGTGGATTGGAACCTGCTCGACGATGTGATCTACGGCTGCGCCAATCAAGCGGGAGAAGACAATCGCAACGTGGGCCGCATGGCCTTGCTGCTGGCGGGATTGCCCAAGGAAGTGCCCGGCTACACCGTCAACCGCCTGTGCGCCTCCAGCATGGAAGCGGTCGCCGCTGCGGCCCGCGCCATCAAGACTGGCGAAGCCGACCTGGTGATTGCCGGAGGCGTGGAAAGCATGTCCCGCGCTCCTTTCGTAGTCGGAAAACCCGACGCGGCATTTTCCCGCTCCATGAAACTGGAAGACACCACCATGGGATGGCGCTTCGTGAATCCCCTGATGAAATCGAAATACGGCGTCGACACCATGCCGGAAACCGCTGAAATCGTGGCTGAAGAATACAAAATTTCGCGCGCCGATCAGGACGCTTTCGCGCTGAAAAGCCAGCAGCGTGCCGCAGCGGCGCTGCAAAATGGAAACCTGGCGGAAGAAATTGTAGCTATGTCGATCCCTCAGAAAAAAGGCCCGCCTGTAAGCTTTATCGCAGACGAGCAGCCCCGCCCGGACTCTACACTCGAAGCCCTCGCGAAATTAAAGGGCGTGGTAAATCCCGACGGCACCGTGACCGCCGGCAACGCTTCAGGAATTAACGACGGAGCGTGCGCGATCCTTATCGCTTCCGAGGCCGGCGCGAAGCGGCACGGTTTGACGCCTCGGGCTCGCGTGGTGGCTTCTGCTGCGGCCGGAGTCGCTCCGCGAATCATGGGCATGGGCCCCGTGCCCGCCACTCGCAGATTGTTGGACCGCGCGAAATTGTCGATAAAAGACATGAGCGCCATTGAACTAAACGAAGCATTCGCCTCGCAAGCGCTGGCGGTACTCCGCGAATTGGGCATCGCCGATGACGCCGCGTACGTGAATCCGAACGGCGGCGCAATCGCCCTCGGCCATCCGCTGGGTGCCAGCGGAGCGCGCCTGATCACCACCGCTACCTATCAATTAGCGCGCACCCGCGGAAAATATGCGCTCTGCACCATGTGCATTGGCGTCGGCCAGGGCCTGGCAATGATTCTGGAACGCGTGTAGGAGCCGTGAAACTCGCGAAATGAATCTGCTCAATCCATTGTTTCGCTGGGAAGCGGTGACGAAATTATTTCGCGACGACGCTTGCCTGCAAAAGATGCTGGATTTCGAAGCCGCTCTGGCCCGCGCGGAATCCAGCGCGAGCGTAATTCCCTCCTCCGCCGCCTCCGCAATCACCGCGAAATGCCGCGCCGGATTATTCGATCAGAAAAAACTGGCTGAAGCCGCAGCGCTGGCCGGAAATCTCGCCATCCCGCTGATAAAACATCTCAAAGAGCTGGTCGCCGCCGACAACAAAGACGCCGCCAACTTTGTCCACTGGGGCGCCACCAGCCAGGACGCCATCGACACCGGAATAATTCTGCAGTGCCGCGAAGCGCTCGCGCTGATCGCCGCCGATCTAAATGAATTGTGCAACGCATTGGCGAAACTGGCTGACGAGCATCGCGCCACGCCAATCGTCGGCCGGACCTGGATGCAGCATGCCGTGCCTACCACGCTGGGAATGAAATTTGCTGGCTGGCTCGACGCGCTCGGCAGGCACCGCGAGCGTTTGCGCCAGACGCAACAAAATTGCCTCGTCCTGCAATTTGGCGGCGCGGTAGGCACGCTGGCGGCCCTCGGTTCTAAAGACGAAGCCGTTTCGAAACAATTGGCGAACGAACTGAAGTTAGCGTTGCCGCAAATGCCCTGGCACAGCCATCGCGACCGCATGACGGAAATCGCCACCACCCTGGGATTGCTGACCGGCACACTCGGCAAAATTGCCCGCGACATTTCCATCCACGCGCAAATCGAAATCGACGAACTGCGCGAGCCCGCCGAAGCAGGTCGTGGCGGCTCGACAACCATGCCGCACAAACGCAATCCCGTCGCAGCCGCTGCAATTCTCTCCGCCGCCATCCGCGTCCCCACGCTGGTGAGCACCATGCTAACTGCCATGGTGCAGGAAGACGAGCGCGGCATGGGCGGCTGGCACGCCGAATGGGAAACCCTGCCGGCAATTGTCTGCCTCTCCGCGGGAGCTCTCCACCAACTGACCATCGTTGTGCCGCACCTTGAAATCGACGTCGCACGCATGCGCCACAATCTGGATCTGACCAACGGACTGATTTTTTCCGAAGCCATCACTGCCGCGTTAGGCGAAAAAATCGATCGATCGCTGGCGCGACAGTTGCTCGACTCCGCCAGTAAACGCGCCGCCAAAGAAAAACTCTCGCTGCGAAAGGTGTTGGACGAAAATCCGGAAATTACCAAACATCTTTCTCCCCAGGAATTGGAAAAACTCTTCGATCCACGGAATTATTCGGGCGCGGCTCGCCAATTCATCGACCGCGTAATCCAGCAGCATAAATCTGACACTCATTCCAGGTAGGTTGGCGTGCCTTTTATTGACACCAAAGATCTCCGGATGCATTACCAGTTGGACGGCCCCGCTGCCGCCGCCACGCTGCTGCTCTCCAATTCTCTGGGCACCAATCTGTCGCTCTGGGAGCCCCAGCTTCCAACATTCGCTAGGGATTTTCGCGTGCTCCGCTGCGATTACCGCGGCCACGGCCAGACCAGTGCAACGCCCGGCGAATATTCCGTCGAGTTGCTCGCTCGCGACGTTCTCCGCCTTCTCGACGCGCTGAAACTTGACCGCGTCCATTTTTGCGGCCTGTCCATCGGCGGCATGATCGGCATGTGGCTAGCCGCAAATGCTCCCGAGCGCCTGAACAAATTGGTCCTCTGCGACACCGCTCCAAAAATCGGCAACGCTGACGGCTGGAACGCGCGCATCAAAGCAGTCCGCGAAGGCGGAACTAAAAGTGTCTCCGATGCTGTGGTCGAGCGATGGTTTACGCCGGACTTTCACGCGAAAAATCCAGACGTCGTGGCCAAAAACAAAGCGATGATCGACGGCACAAGCACTGATGGCTACGCCGGTTCCTGCGCCGCCGTGCGCGACTTCGATTTCTGGGCCAAGGTGGGCGAAATCAAAGCACCAACGTTGGTTATCGCCGGCACACACGACGCCGCGGTCCCTCCCGCCGACGCACAAAAACTTGCCCACGCAATTCCGGGAGCGCGCTACACAGAATTATCGGCAGCCCACATCTCAAACATTGAAGACGCCGCCCGCTTCACCGCGGAAGTCAGCGCATTTCTAAAATAACAGGAGATCTAAAAATGGATGAGCGCGACCGTTACGAAGCAGGCATGAAAGTGCGCCGCGCGGTACTCGGCGACGCTCACGTCGATGCCTCTCTCCAAGAGCGCAACGACTTCAACGACACCTTCCAGGACCTGATCACCCGTTACGCGTGGGGCGAAATCTGGAGCCGCCCCGGTCTCCCGCGCCCAACCCGCAGCCTCATCACCATCGCCGTGCTCGTGGCCCTCAATCGCGAAGACGAATTGCGCATGCACCTCCGTGCCGCCCTGAAAAACGGAGTCACCCAGGACGAAATCCGCGAGGTGCTGCTGCAATCGGCGATTTATTGCGGCGTGCCCGCGGCAAATTCCGCGTTTCGAATCGCCCAGGAAGTTTTCGACGCCACGATCAAATCCTGACGCGCCTCAGTGCCTCCGTCGGACGCCCGACAATCCAAAAACCCTCGCGATAAAGCGCCGATTTTGCCTCTAGCCGGCCCCTTAAATCCCAAATTTGCCGTTGCCCCAAACCGACATAAAGTCTATTCTGTCAGCACTATGCACACCCCTAACCGTTCTGGTGCCAGGGCTTGGTCCGCGCAATTCACAAATCGCCGCGCGTTGACCTTTTGGGCCGCACTTTTCTGCCTCTTCGCCGCCCTCGCCACTCCCGCGCGTACCGAAGCGCCCGCCGATTCGCGCGGCCTCGGCCCTATCCGCGCCTATATTTCTTCCGGCTGGGACACTCTGACCCGCTCCATGAACGACTGCGCAACCGTCGTCGACACCAAGCTCGCCGCCACCTCGGTGATGTATCTCCCCGCCGATTTTCCCGAGCCCGCTTCCATCAAAGCGCTGCAGAAAAATTGCAAATTCGAAATCAAGCATCTCCCCGCGGTGATCCATCATCCCGGCGAAGTGGACGCCAACAGCATCAATCCTCCCGGTCTACTTTTCCTGGAAAATCGCTACGTCGTTCCCGGCGGCCGCTTCAACGAAATGTACGGCTGGGACAGCTACTTCATCATTCGCGGCCTGGTGCGCGACGGGCGAATCGATCTGGCGCGCGGAATGGTGGAGAATTTTTTCTTTGAGATCGAGCACTACGGCAATGTCCTCAATGCCAACCGCAGCTATTATCTCAGCCGCTCGCAGCCGCCCTTTCTCACCTCCATGATTCTCTCGGTCTACGACGCGCAAAAAGCTAAGGGTGCAGAAGACAAGAAATGGCTCGCCCGTGCATACGCCTACGCCGTCCAGAGACCACGATATGTGGACCGTCGAGCCCCACCTTGCGGGCTCCACCGGCCTGTCGCGCTACTTCGATCGCGGCGATGGCCCGTCGCCCGAAAGCATCAAGGACGAAACCGGACACTATCGCGATGTCGCCGCTTATTTTCTGCGTCATCCGGATATGGACGAGCACTACCTCGTTCGCAAAGATCCCGGCCAGACCTCTCCGCAGACTTTCGGCGCGCAATATCCCGTGCGGGTTTGCGACGCCGCCCATCAGGCTGACCACGATACTGCCGCCCCGGCCGCGGCGCGCGCCGAATGCGAGACCGCCGAAGACGTCGCGCTCAGCGCCGAGTTTTACAAGGGCGACCGCTCCATGCGCGAATCCGGCTACGACATTTCCTTTCGCTTCGGCCCCTACGGCGCCGGCACACAGGATTTTGCGCCGGTGTGCCTGAACAGCCTGCTGTACAAAACCGAAAAAGACCTGGAGCTGATGAGCCGGGCGCTCGGCCGCGAAGACGACGCTCTCAAGTGGAACCGCGCCGCCGAGGACCGCAAGGCGAAAATCAATCAGTATTTATGGGACGAGCAGCGCGGCATGTTTTTCGATTACAACTTTGTGAAACAGGAACGCTCCACGTACGCCTACGTCACCGTTTTTAATCCACTGTGGGCCAGCAATGCCACCGCGGAGCAAGCCAAAGCGGTGATGAAGAATGTTTCCATTTTCGAACGGCCGGGTGGCCTGGTGATGAGCCCCTACGAAACCGGCGGGCAGTGGGACTTTCCCTACGCCTGGGCTCCCAATCAACTGATAGCCATAGAAGGCATGCGCCGTTACGGCTTCAACGAGGATGCCGACCGCCTGGCGTACAAATTTTTATCCACCGTGGCGGAAAATTTCCGCCACGACGGCACCATCCGCGAAAAATACAACGCCGTCACGCGCTCTTCCGAAACGGCGGTCACCGCGGGGTATAACATAAACATCGTGGGTTTTGGCTGGACTAACGGCGTGTTCCTGAGCCTGCTGCGCGATTTACCCAAGCCGCTGGAAGACCAGCTAGCCAAAGAGCAGGACGCGTCCGTTCCCGCCGACTAACTGATCCTGCTTGATCGCTACAACAAACTAATCCAGCGGCCGCGCGCTCGCATGCCGAACACTCTTGATGAAATTTACATTCGGCTTGGGCGTGGCGCCCACATGCGAAGCCACCCACGAGCCCATGCGATTCGCCGCTTCATTCATGGCTTTTAGCGACGCGCCGCGAAGGTAGTGATGCACCAGTGCAGCAGTAAACGCGTCGCCGGCCCCCACGGTGTCCGCCACTTCGGTGGGAAATCCCGGATGCTTGTCGACGCCACTGGCCGTCACCAGAAAACTTCCGCCGGGCCCTTCCGTAACGCACAGCAGCTTCAATCCACACTCGCGCAGCAGCCATTCCGCGGGCCTTTCTTTCGCGCCCGCCTTGTAACCCAGCAGCTGAGCCACTCTCGGCAATTCTTCGTAATTCACCTTTATAATGTCCGCGATCTTCGCCGAGTCCCGCAGAATATCCGCCGAAAAAAAAGTCTGACGCAAATTCACGTCGAAAACTTTCAAGGCGTTGGGAGGAAGCGCCCCCAGAAACAGCTTTATGCTCTCGCGAGATTGCGCCGAGCGCTGCGCCAGCGATCCAAAACAAACCGCCGCGGCGCGCCCCGCCAGCAACTGCCACTGCGGCGTCCATTCGAAATGATCCCAGGCCACCGCTTCGGAAATTTCAAATTTTGGCTGGCCGTCATCGCCGATGTCGACCTTCACCGTCCCCGTAGGATGCAGGGGATCCAGTTGCAGCCATTCCTGCGAAAGCCCCAGCCTCGCCAGCCTGCGCGCGGCGGCATTTCCCAAACGATCGCGCCCCACCCGGCTGGCCACCACTCCTTCATCGCCCAGCAGACTAGTCATGTAAGCGAAGTTCGCCGGCGCTCCCCCCAATTCTTTTCGATCGGGGAAAACGTCCCACAGCAATTCGCCGAGACCGACGATGGTATTCTTGCCGGTCGTGGTTGATGTTTTCATTTCTGCTGCGATTGCAGGCTTTCCGCCAGTTTCAATTCGCGCTCCGCATCTTCCGTGCGCCCCAATTCCCGGTAAGACTGCCCAAGTAAATGATGCGGAATGGGATTATTGGGATCCATCGCCAGCGCGCGCTGCAGAGCTCTTATCGCCAACTCCGTCTCCCCTTTTTTCTGTAAAACTTTTCCCAGCAAAATGTACGGGCCGGTAGATGTAGCATCCAGCCAGATGGACCGCTGCAAAAGTTTCTCCGCTTCGTCAAATTTCTCCTCTCGCGAGTATGCATCGGCCAGCTTGTAGTAAGCCGGAGCGTAGCCCGGATTGATCACCAATTCGACCTGGAACTGCGCGATGGCCTCGGGAACTTTTGATTGGTAGAGGTACAGCTCACCAAGAAGATGATGGGCAAGAGGCAGTTTCGCATCCAGAGCAACCGCTTTCTGAACATATTCCTCGGCGACGGGACCAAAATCCTGACGCAGAAGCATACGCGCTGTAAACAAATAGCTCGCGGCTGAGTCCGACCCTACTCCAAACATCTTCGCGAAGGCCTGGCGAGCCCGCGGATATGCTTTTGTCTGGATGTAACAAATTCCAAGGATGTAGGAGGCATCGACATTGGCGCTGGGATACCAGGTTTGAACAGACTCCAGCAGGGGAATAGCCCCGGCGGGATTTCCAGCCAGGTAATACGACAGGCCAAGAAGTTGCGTGGCTTCCTTGTCGGCAGGATTGACGGCCAAGGCTTTCTTGAAATACGCGACAGCGTTGAAGTAATCACTTTTGCGATAATACACGGTACCCAGTTCATGAGCGAGGCCGGGAGTATCTTCAGATTGTGTTTCGATGTTCTTTAGCTCAGCGAGGGCTTCTTCATATTTGCCGAGCTGCAGCAGACGCCGAGCGTCCGCAAAATCGGTGCTGCTTCTTGGAGACGAGGTTTGTGCGTTCATCGCCAACATCGGCTCGTCGACCGGGGGACGTTTCTGGGCATGGATTCCGGTTGCGGAAACGAGAGCTGCGGTTACTAAAAACTTGGCGAGATGGCGCGGCATTCTACTGCTCCTGAGAAACAACGCGATGATTAAATCACGAATGATGCGGCATAAAAAAGAGACAGAACCAAGGTTTACTGGAGTGCCGCAAACCGGCCCATTTCTATGGGCAAACATTCTATCGTCGAGAGTAAAAAAAACGGGGAGCCATAAGGCTCCCCGTAAAGTGGTAGAGGGCTAAGCCCTCTTACGATTAGAAGGAGAAACGCAAGCCAAATGTCAGTAGCCGCATCTGCGTGTCTTGTTCTATGTTGGTAATCTGACCAGCATCTGTACCGGGGCAATCGATACAGTGGTTGCCTTGGTTAGCGTTGAAACCCAACACCGGGTGGTTAAAGACGTTGTTGGCATCCACGCGGAATTCCCCTCTGAAGCGCTCTGTAATCCGGAAGTTTTTCGCGAGCGACATGTCAGAGGTGAATAGGTGCGGGCCGCGGAACGAGTCGAACCCGATGTTGCCGAGTGTCCCCGCAGCTGGCCGAGAGAATTTTCCTCCCGTTGCGCCGTTGGTAGCCAACTCCGCAACTGGTGTGTACCAGAAAATGTGTCCAGCAGCGTCTCGTGTAGCACCAAGAGAGAATGAACCCGAGGCGCTATCAGGGCGGCAAACTCCGACATCCTGATCGCTGTTGCAGTCTTTGTAGCTTGGAGTCCACGGTAAGCCGCCGCTCCAGTTCATATTGCTGGTAAGGCGCCACCCGCCAATGAGGTAATCGGTAAGGGTGTTGGCATTAGACATGAACCTCTTGCCCTTGCCAAACGGCAGTTCGTACAAAACGCTGGTGACCCATACGTGGTTGCGATTCTGGTCGTCTGGGCCATAAGCGATCTTGGGATCGATAGCAAAGTAGTTACTGTCGTGGAATCTAGCGCGGGAGAAGGTATACACAGAAACGAATTGAAGCCCTTGCGACACGCGCTTTTCTACCTTGAATTGCACGGCGTTGTAATTGCTGCTCGAGTCCATGCCAAAATAGTTGCCGAGGTCCGATGAGCAGCATGTCAGTTGATCGGCGAGAGGTACGCCGGTAAGACCGCAAGCAGCCAACGACACAGAACAGTCAGGATAGATGTAGCGGTTGAATAACGGACGCCGACTGTCCGGGTTTATACTCGGATCTCCAAAACCGACGATCGATCTCGGATTGGCGTTATAGGCGGGTCCATCACCAGCGAAGCCGTGCGTTCCCTTATTTCCCAGGTAGGTCACTTCCACCGTCATAGTGGACGTCAGTTGGTGTTGAACGGTGACGTTCCACATATCGATTGTCGCCAAACGCTGTGTCGTGGGTCGAATCCTCGGATCCACGGAGTTCGTGGGGCCGCGCAGCGGTATTTCACCAGCCGAATTAGGGGATGGAAATTCAGCCGGTGCTGGGCCGCTGGCAGAATCCATCTGGTACACCGCCGCGTTGTCATTGATGGCAAGAGGATTGACGTCATGTGCGCCGATGGACTGATGAACGAGGACTGGTAGGTTTTGGGTTACGGCGTGGCCGAAGTTGGAGCCAAATACTCCAATATCAAAGCTGCGCCCGTACCCGACCCGTATAACCGTCTTTGGCCTGATCTGATAAGCGATCCCAATTCGCGGCGCGAATGCTCCGAGGTAGTTTCTAATATTGCCATCGAGGCCATACGGACCGTAACCTGCGACGCGGATAACGCCTTGCTGAAGGTTAGCGAATCCGCCGTTACCCTTGGCGTTGACCTTTTCCGGAGCATAGTCTTCCCAGCGAATGCCATAAGTAAACGACAACTTTGGAGTGACGCGGAATTTGTCCTGGACATAGAGGAAAAAGCGCCTTTGACTTTCGGTAGCATTCGCGCTCACACTGGCGAAGCGTTCGAAATGGGATACGTCACCTAGCAGGAAAGACGCCAGATCCAGGCCCCCGGTATTGCTCCCGGTCGCTGGATCGAATAGCGAAGTTTCCTTATGATTGAACGATAGTTGCCCGGTGCGATTGGCATCGCTCGGGAACCGCAGGTTGTGCGCGAAGCGCAAGTCGACACCAAACTTCATCTCGTGGTTGCCGTTGATCTTCGTCCAGTTGTTGACAAATTGGTATTGATGTTCATTTTCGATCAAAGGGCAATTGCAACGGGAAGGATCCAATCCATCGCCAAAATTGGTCAGTGTGCCATCAAATGAAAAACTAGGGAGCCCCCCCGTAGATGGATCGTCGGTGTTAAGGCCGTGCAACCCCAAAGCCTCAGCCGCGGCAACGTTCGCATCTGGTTTAATAGAATGTGGATTATATTTGAAGTATCCGAAGCGGAAGTCTGTCAGCAGCGTGCTGCTGATCGCTTTGTCGAATCCTGCTGCCAGGCTGTGATTATGAATAATCGAGCTGCCGCTAAGACCGCCGATTCCGCCTCCCAAGCCACCCAGGCCGATGCCCAGATTGGGTTCCCCAGTCAGGCTGTAGTAGGCACGCGTGTAACGGCCAAAGATGTGCAAGTTTCCAGGAGCCTGGTAATCGCCTCTGACGTCGAACGAGTTTCCGTGAAAAGGACCAGAGCCGGAGCCGAAAAAGTTGGGAGCCGTAACACTGCTTGCGACTATTGAAGGCTGTGGAAAGAGTTTAAGGAGCGCGACAGCCGCGGGAGAAAGCCGATCCACAGGAATCAAATTGCCGGCAAAGGGGGTGCGCCCCGCGCCCGTATTGGGATCTCCGGTAGCCGGATCATAGATTTGCCCGTTGCTATTACTAACTGCTCCCAAATACTGGCTTAAATCGCAAAATCCCGTTGCTGCGGTGCAAGTGCTGAGGACAGTGGAAGTTGGAATCACTATGTTGTTGGTGACCCCGTTGGCCTGCCGGGTCCCCTGATAATCCGCAAAATAGAAAAGTTTATTCTTGATTACGGCGCCTCCCACAGAGCCGCCAAACTGGTTAAATTTCGAGTGCGGCAGCGGCACATCAGGAGCCTGGTTGAAAGGGTTGCGTGCCTGGGTGGCATCCGAATTTCTGAAGTAGAAGGCGCTGCCATGAATGTCATTCGTTCCTGATTTAGTCGAAGCCACCATTAATCCAGCGATGGCTTTGCCAAATTCGGCATCAAAGTTTTGCAGCGTGATTTTTGCTTCTCCGACAGAGTCCAAGTTGGGATTGATGATGATGATGCCCAAGATGGGGTCTTGATTGTCAGTCCCATCCAACTCATAACCTGTGCCGCTGAAGTGCTGGCCAGCTACGAAAATTTGCTCCGAACCTTGCGGATTTTCTGTTGCGGCGTGGGACCAACCTACTAGCCTTTGCGTCCCCGGTGCCTCCAGTAAGAGCGACTGAAAATTGCGGTTGGCAAGGGGAAGCTTTTCGATGTAGTCCGAGTTGAACGTAAGTGAGACATCCGCGCGATCAGTCTTGAGTTGCGGAACATCGCCCGTGACTTCAACCGTCTGGCTCACTGCTCCGATCTGCAATTCACTGTCGACGTGAGCTGCAGCGTCGACTTGCACAATGACGTTCCCGATTTCGGAAACCTTGAAGCCCGTGGCCTCAATCCGAACACTGTAGGTGTCCGGGATCAGATGGATCACAGAATAATTCCCACTCTCGTTGGTAATCGTTTCGTCGCTAGTGCCTTTGGTGAGGGATGTAACCGTGACTTTCGCACCAGTCACCGCATTTCCCTGGGAGTCCGTTACGGTGCCGATGATGCTGCCGTACACGGCTTGACCCGAAGCCGTATAGGTGCACAGATTAAAAGCGAAACAGAGAACCACCAGCGCAACCCAGACCGATCGCTTCGACATTCCACCCCTCCTGAAACTTATCTCGGATCCTGCAAGAACGAACACACAACGTACTCATTCGCCGATCAAACAACGTCCTCGACAACTCATCCTCGACTAAATTTGGTGGATTCGTGAATTACTGTGCGGACCACAAACAGCAGGACAAATGCTTCACCCTGCCTGACCCCCTCGACGTACACATGCACTTCTCGAAACCATCGATCCCCGGGGTGAACCGGATACCCGTCCGCAAGTACTAGAAAATGCAGCAGCGGCCGGAACGATCGAGCAATTAAGTAGCTACCTCTTATCAATTTTCTCGATGATAGGGCAAGTCTCACACCGTAAGACACGGTTACATTCATTAAGACATTCCGTTGCTTAAGGTTGCATCCCCTGATACCCTCGTGTTACAACGCTGTAACCGGAGTTACTTTGCTCGAACGTCCCCTAATCGAAGCCGAAATTGAAAAGCTGACCCACAGCTCCGTGCTCCACGGCTCCGAGTCGCTATGTAAGCTTTTGCGCTATATTTCTAAGCACGCGCTCGATCATCCAGGCGCTCCCCTCAAGGAATACCAGATCGCCACCGAGGTTTTCGGCCGCCAGGACGATTTCGACCCTCAAGTCGACTCTATGGTCCGCGTCCAGGCAGGCCGTCTGCGCGCGAAACTGGCCGAATACTACGCCAGCGATGCGTCAGTAGATGACGCGATATGGGTCGAGCTTCCCAAGGGCACCTACGTGCTCTCCTTCCATCCGCGCGGCGCAGCTGGAAGAAGTCTCGGCGCCGCCAATAATGATGGTCACATCCATCACGAAGCCGCCCCGCAGACGCAGCAAATCCCGCGTCGCTGGGCCATCGCCGTAGGCGTGTTGGCTGTTCTGCTCGCCGCCAGCCTCACCGTCATGGCCGCGCTCTTATTCCCGAGAAAAGCCGGCGAAACCACAGAAACAAACGATCGCCCCGGCATTCCCGCGGCCTTCCCGATTTTCTGGCGAGGCTTTCTCACTGGTCCCGAACAACCCTGGGTCATCTTCAGTAACGCCAGGTTCGCCGGCCGCCCGGATACTGGCATGCGCTACTTCGTTGCCGCGCGAGACGCGGGCGCTCCGACTCTCGATCATTACACCGGCGTCGGCGAAGTCCTGGCGGTACACGAGTTGGATAAAGTGTTTGCTCTTCTCCACCAGGAAATTCGCGTCAAGCGCGGCAGTCTCTTTTCGCTCGACGACGCCAAAAACAACGATCTGATTTTTATCGGCTCGCCCTCTGAAAATCTCACCCTGCTCGATATCCCCGGTACGCAGGAGTTTCTCTTCCGCCAGATTCCCACTGGGATACGCCACGGAAATACCGAAATCGTTAATGTTCATCCGCAAGCTGGCGAGCCCAAGGAATTCATGGCCTCGCCAAACACCGAAGTACTGACCGAAGATTATTCTGTGGTTGCCCTCGTGCGCGGCTTGAACCAGACGCGCTCCGAGCTGATCCTCGCCGGCACAACTACCATCGGCACACAAGCGGCCGTCGAGTACGTTTCCAGGCAACAATCTCTCGAAGAACTGTTGCTCCGTTTAGCAGTGTCCAAGTCCGGCGAACTGAAACCTTTCGAGGCCGTCCTGCACGTAAAGATAGTTCGCGGCGTTCCGGTGGCTACGGAATTGGTGGCCCTCCGCAAAGGCAGCTAAGCGAGTTTCGGCCAGGTCGCCCGACGCTGCGAATCATTCACGCTTCAGAAATTGCGATTGTTAATGTGACTCCGGGCTTGATCCCGGATTTGTTGCCGGCTTCGGCTCCGCCTTGGGTCGCCCTTCCAGTTCCGCGGCTTTCTTGAGTTCCCTGCTGGATTCTTCCTGCTCGCCCTTTCGCTGCAGCGCCATTCCCAATTGATAGTGCGCCGGCGCATAACTCGGCGTGGCCGCGGTGGCGGCTCGAAATTGCGAAATCGCGGCGTCCAGGTCCCCGGCGTTCAACAACCGCTTACCCGAATTGGTGGCGAATACCGCGGCCTGCAGGTCCGTCGCTTGTTTCGCCAGCGTCACGCCCGCGCGACTTTCTTCCGCCGCACCTTGCGTGTCGCCAAGTTGACGCAGCACCGTTCCCAGTGTCGTGTGCGCCCCGGCCCAGCTCGGTTGCAGCCGGATCGCCTCGCGCAGCGCTCCCGCCGCATCCTGCAATTT
This sequence comes from uncultured Acidobacteriota bacterium, assembly GCA_963819625.1. Lineage (GTDB taxonomy): Bacteria > Acidobacteriota > Terriglobia > Acidiferrales > UBA7541 > Acidiferrum. Next base: position 6,638 of record CAWFWY010000003.1, on the reverse strand, counting down.
TTCTTGCTGCTTCAGTACCGTCCCTAGCGTGTAGTACGCTTCCGCATAATCCGGCTTCGCGCGAATCGCTCCGCGCAAAGCCGTTTCCGCCGCCGCCAGCTCGCCTTGTTGCCACAGCGTCACACCCAACGTGTAAAACGCGTCGGCCTGCATCGGATCCAGTTCCGCGGCCTTGCGCAACTCCGCGATGCCTTCCGGCAATTTGTCCTTGAGCTTCAACGCCAGCCCTAAATCGTAATGCAGCGTGGCATCGCCTGGCGCATCGCGCAGCGCCGACTGAAATTCTGCGATCGCCGCGTCGAAATCCGTCTTCTGCAGATACGCCGCTCCCAGATTCGCGCGATAACCCGTGTCGCCCGGCCGCAGTCCCAGCGCGGCTTTGAACTCAGTGATCGCTGCGTCGGCGTCGCCGCTCTGCAACATCGCCAGTCCCAGATTGTTGTGCGCGTCCGGGCTACTCGGCTGCAGTCGAACCACCTGGCGAAAAGGTTCCACCGCCCCCGCGGAATTTCCAGAATGCTGCAACAACAGTCCTAATTCGCTTTGCGCTTCCGCAAAATCAGGTCGCAGTTTTATCACCTCACGCAGCTCAGGCGCGGCTTCCTCAGCCTTGCCTGCCTGCAGTAGCGCCTTGCCCAGATAGTAACGGCTCTGCGCATTTTGCGCGTCCAGCCGCGTGGCCGTCTGCAGCTCGGCAATCGCAGCTTCCGCCGATTGTTCCTGCAGCTCGATCACTCCCAAATGAAAATGCGCCGCCGGAAATTCCGGAACCAGCCGGATCGCTTCTTCAAATTCAGCCCTCGCGCCGGCCGAATCCTTCTCTTGCGCCAGCTGCGAGCCCAGTTCGTCGTGCAGGTCGGCGCGCGCCGGTTCCAGTTTCACGGCCGCGCGCAGTTCCTCGATCGCCGCCGCATTTTCCCTTGCAAACGCCAGCGCGCGCCCCAGCGTGCGGTGCGCCTCAGAATCTTCAGGTGCGAGACGCACGGCTTCGCGTCCTTCCCTCACAGCACCCTCTCGGTCACCCTTTTGCGCGAGCGCGTTGGTTAAATTGATGTGCGCCTGCGTAAATCCAGGCTCGATTCGCAGAGCGTTATGAAATTGCGCGATGGCTTCGTCAACCTGCCCCTCCGCCAGCAAAACCCAGCCCAAAGTGTTGTGCCCTTCCGGACTGTCCGGCACCAGGCGAACCACTTTCTCTAATGCCGCCTGCGCCGCCGCCAGGTCCTGTCGCTTCACGGCTCTCATGCCCTGCGCATAGAGCGCCTTGGCCTGCGCCGCCTCGTCTGCTTTTCCGGACGCAACTCCCTGCCCACCGGCAGGCACGGAAAAAGTCATCGCGCCAGCGAGGGCGCCTATCAGCAGCGGCGCTGTTTCAGCCCGCCGGAATGGATGTTTACGTAAAGAAAAAAATCTCATGCAGGAAAACGGCCCCAGACCGTAAGAAATGTTAACACGCGCCTGTGATCAGGCCATGCTGTTGGAAAAATGGGAGCGCTCCTTTGTCGCGCAATGCCTGCATTTTCAGCTATCGTTATTCCATGCACCGTATTGCCGTCAAGGTTCGCTCCCTCTTCCTCGGAGGACTCGGTTTTTGCGCAGCCGCACCGGGACAAACTTCTAGAGCACCGGCAAGCAAACCCGTAGCGCGCTTTGTCGACGTCGCCGCCAAAGCCGGCCTCACCGCCGCCAACGTCTTCGGCGGCGTCGACACTAAGAAATACATTATCGAAACCACCGGCACGGGCGTGGCGATTTTCGATTTCGACAACGACGGCTGGCCCGACATTTTCATCGTCAATGGCACCACCCTCGACCCGCTTCCCGGCGCAAAACCGGCCACCAGCTACCTCTATCACAACAACCACGATGGAACGTTCACCGACGTCACCGCCAAATCCGGCCTGCAAAAATCCGGATGGGGCCAGGGAGTGTGTGTCGGCGATTACGACAACGACGGCTGGGAAGATTTGTACGTCACCTACTATGGCAAAAATGTTCTGTACCACAACAACGGCGACGGCACTTTCTCCGACGTCAGCAATGACGCCGCTGTCGCGGGCTCCGGAAAACTCTGGGGCACCGGCTGCGCTTTCGTCGACTACGATCGCGACGGCAAGCTCGACCTGATGGTCGCCAACTACGTCGACTTCGATCTCGCCACCGCTCCCGCGCCCGGCGAAAGAGCTTCCTGCATCTGGAAGGGCGTCCCGGTCATGTGTGGTCCCCGCGGCTTGCCCTGGACCAAAAACACTCTGTATCACAATTTAGGAAATGGAAAATTCGAGGACGTCACCACCAGAGCGCATATCGACCAAACCACCGGCCATTACAGTTTCAGCGTCTCCACTTTGGATTTCGACGACGACGGCTGGCCCGATATTTACGTCGCTTGCGACAGCACCCCCAGCATCCTGTATCACAACAATCGCGACGGCACATTTACCGACGTCGCCGTCATCTCCGGCGCGGCCTTCAATGAAGACGGAAAAGAGCAAGCCGGCATGGGCTCCACCGTTGCTGATTTCAACGGCGACGGCAAACTCGATATTTTCAAAACCAATTTTTCCGACGACACCGCCACGCTCTATCGCAACAACGGTGACGGCACCTTCGATGACGTCACTTTCGCCGCAGGACTCGGCCTGCACACCCAATATTTGGGCTGGGGCACCATGTTTTTCGATTTCGACAACGACGGCTGGCCCGATCTTCTTCTCGTCAACGGACATGTCTATCCCGAGGTCGACAAACAACATCTCGGCAGCAATTTCATGGAGCCGCGCATCCTCTATCACAACAACGGCAAAGGGAAATTCACCGACGTCTCCGATAGCGCCGGTCCCGCCATCAACGTGCCAAGTTCCTCACGCGGCCTGGCCATCGGCGATTTGTGGAATGACGGCCGCCTCGAGGCGGTCATCAGCAACATGAGCGCTCCGCCAAGCTTGCTCGAAAACCAGCTGCGCTCGCCCAATCACTGGATCGCCATTCGAACGGTGGGCACCAAATCCAATCGCGACGGCATCGGAGCGCGCATCTCCGTAAAAATCGGCCAGCGCACCCTCGTCGACGAAGTCCGCAGCGGCTCCAGCTACATTTCCAACAACGACATGCGCGTCCACTTCGGCCTCGGCGCAGCTACAAAAATAGACTGGCTCCAAATCCGCTGGCCCAGCGGCATAACCGAACGTTTCACCAATATCGCTGTAGATAAAATCCACACGCTAAAGGAAGGATCTGGAACCGCGGTAACCGCCACAGAAAAAAAGCCGTGACGCGTCATTGTTTCGACTCCTTCTGTTTCCCCTCGGGAAATTGCATCGTCTTCACAATTCCGTCACCTTCTTTCACGTAAATCACCTGATTCGGCTTGATGTTTTCGAGTTTTTCCACCGACCCGCCGGGCCAGCGAATCTCCAGTAAATCCACCTTCTCCGCTTTGCCAATCCCAAAATGCACCCGCAAATCATTCTGCGAATAATAACCTCCCCCGCTGCGCACCTCGTCAATCTGCGAATGCGGTTTAGTTTCACCTTCCATGTGCGTCACGCACCGTAGCCGAGCGCCAATCCCGCTGCGATTCGATTTCGTTCCGATGGTCCGCACCTTTAGCCAGTTATTTTTATTCTTCTGATCGCAGCGCAACAGTTGCGGATAATCGTTGACGGTATTCACCACCACGTCGATATCTCCGTCGTTGTCGAAATCCCCAAATGCACAGCCCCGCGAAGCCACCGGAACAGTTATGCCCGGTCCTCCCTCCGTCGATACCTCTTCAAAACGACCGTTTCGCAAGTTGCGATACAGCAATTTGCTCTGCGCGTACCCCGCTTCCGTCCGCAACTGCTCGACCTCGGGATAGACGTGCCCGTTGCATATCAGAATGTCCGCCCATCCGTCATTGTCCATGTCAAAAAACCCGCAGCCCCAGCCCAGAAATTGCGTGTGCTTCCCCAGTCCCGCAGGAAACGTAGCGTCCTCGAAATTTCCGCCGCCGATATTACGGTATAGCGAAGGAGTATCCCCCGCAAAATTTGTTTTTAGAATGTCCAGGTTGCCGTCCAGATCGTAGTCGATAGCCGAAACGCCCATGCCCGCCTGCGGTTTCCCGTCCGCGCTCAACGCGCAGCCCGCTTCCATGGCTACATCCGTAAATTTGCCATTCCCATGATTTTTATACAGCGCGCTCGCGGTGGAATCGTTGGCCACATAAATATCCGGCCAGCCGTCATTATCAAAATCCCCGGTCAGCACGCCCAGTCCATACGTTCCGTTGGCCGCCAGTATCCCCGCCGCTTCCGAAACATCCTTAAACGTTCCGTCGCCATTGTTGTGATACAGAATATTCTTCCCGCCATTCAGTCCCGGAGGCCCGCACGCCACCATCATCCCCTTGTAATTGCACGGCCCTGATTCGGGCACGGGCGCGGTAGCCAGATCGAGATCAATGTAATTCGCGATGAAAAGGTCCAGCCGCCCGTCGCGATCGTAGTCCACGAATGCACAGCCGCTGTTCCAGCGCTTGCCCGTTCCGGCCACGCCCGATTTTTCGCTGACGTCGGTAAACGCCCCGTTTCCGTTGTTGTGGTACAGCACATTTTTCCCGAAATACGTCACGAACAAATCGTCAAATCCGTCGTTGTCGTAATCCCCCACGCACACTCCCTGTCCCCACCCGGAATGCACTAGCCCGGCCTTCACCGTCACATCCGTAAACGTCCCGTCGCGATTATTTTTGAACAGGTGCGAGCTCGGCTCCTGCCCCTTCGGAAATCCTTCCAGCCGCCAGCCATTCACCAGAAAAATATCCAGCCAACCGTCGTTGTCGTAGTCGTAAAACGCCACGCCGCATCCGGTGGTTTCCAGCAGATATTTGTTTTTGTGCTCTCCGCCAAAAATTGTTTTCGCGTTCAGCCCGGCTTCTTTCGCAACGTTCAGAAAACTCAGCCCCAGGGGCGTCCCGGCAATCTGCGGAGTTGCAGCGCCATTTGCAGCAGCAGGCGCCGCCGGCGCTGCGCCTTGTGGAAAGCCTGCGCCTCCGCCCCGCGCCAGCCCAAAAATGCTTTCCAGCGATAAGACGGTAGCCGTCCGGCTCAGTGACTTCAGAAATGTTCGGCGTGAAAAACCCAAAAGGAGAGGTACCGTCCCGACTTTGGCTCGTGCTAGAATCTGCCGCTTCCCTTTATAGAGAGCCGTGCGGGAGTTTGCAAGCGCCTGCGCCTGCAACGTTCTCGCGCGAACTCGCAGTAAAAGGTTCCGCCTGTAGGCCTATGAAATTGAAACTCAGCGCCGCAACGCCAACCCTCGCAACGTTATTTTGCAGTCTTGCAGCCGTTCTCTTGCTCGCTCCCGTCGTGAGCACCGCTGCTCTCGCAGCCCAAGCCGCAGTGCCTGCCGCCACCCCTGTAGCCGCCCCAATGGCTGCGAACGATCACCCCGACACCCTGGAATTAACCCGCCCCGTCCGCACTTGGGAATTTCTCTGCGCCGTCGGCACCCGCGCCGGAATATTCGGCAACGAATCCGGCCGCATCGAAGCATGGGTCTATCCGTTAAAAATCTTCCGCGATTTCCATCTGCGCTTCCGCACCGAAGGAAAAGTCCTCGACGCCGATTCCCTTGCCCGCACGGTCACTGTGCATCCCGAATCCACCGCCATCCTCTACACTGGCGACACCTTCTCCGTGAAGGAAACTTTCTTCGTGCCTGTCAACGAGCCGGGCGCCATCATCCGGTTCGAAATCGAAACCGAAAGCCCGCTGGAAATCGAAGCAGCCTTTCATCGCGACTTCACCCTCGAATGGCCCGCCGCGCTCGGCGCCACTTACATCAACTGGGAAGCCGACCACCACACCTTTTATTTCGGCGAAGAACAAAAAAAATATTCCGCCTTTGTCGGCTCGCCCACTGCGCAGGAATCACGCCAGGAATTTCAGACCAACTATTCGAACGACAGCGAGAATTCCTTTCGCCTGGGCATAACCGAAAAAGGCAAAGACACCAAGCTGATCGTCCTCGCCGCATCGGTGCAAGGCCGCGCCGACGCCGAAGCCGCTTACCAGCGTCTCTCCGCGGGAGTAAACGACCTCCTTCGCACTTCCACCGAATATTACCGCAACTACTTAGAGCAAACCGTGAGCGTCGACCTCCCCGATGAGGAATTGCAGCGCGCCTACGACTGGTCGCGCGTCAGCATGATTCAAGGGATGGTCACCAATCCCTATCTCGGCACGGGACTCGTCGCCGGTTACAGAACCTCCGGAGAAAGCCAGCGCCCCGGCTTCGCGTGGTTTTTCGGCCGCGATTCCATGTGGACATCGCTGGCCCTTGACGCCGACGAAGATTTCGCCAGCACCCGCAAAGCCCTCGAATTTATCGTCAAGTACCAGCGCGACGACGGAAAAATCCCCCACGAAATCGCTCAAGGCGCAAATTTCGTCAACTGGTTCACCGACTACCCATACGCCTACGCCTCCGCCGATGCCACCCCCCTCTACATCATCACCATGAACGACTACGTCACGCAGAGCGGCGACACCGCTTTCGCACATGCCAAATGGGACAGCGCCTGGAAAGCCTACCAGTTCATGCGCTCCACCTATGACGCGCAGGGACTGCCGCAAAATTTTGGCTTCGGC
>CAWFWY010000002.1:0-14151 GCA_963819625.1 uncultured Acidobacteriota bacterium | reverse complement strand
TTACCGTGGCGGCCACGCCGTGGCTGGACAACAAGCACACCATTTTTGGCGAGGTGGTGGAAGGCCAGGACGTCGCGGACAAGATTTCGAACGCGCCGCGTGATGGCAGCGACCGGCCACGCACTCCGATCACGTTGAACAAAGTGCGGATTGAAAGAGTGGCAGCGTAACGAAACAGGTTGCTTGTACATTCGCAACATCCCCACACGCAAATGTGGCGTGTGGGGCACCAGAAACCCGGCTGAATTTTTCCATTAGCGTGGTGAACTCAATATGCTCGCGCCCGAGCGACTCCTGCGATTGGTGATCGAAGTTGTTTTTGTGCTGCTGGGGCTGCTAGTGGTATGGCTAGGGCTGACCGGGCACATTTTTTTTGATCGCCACAAACTCTCCTGGCTGATTTTGAGTGTGGCGCTTATCCTGTGGGGCCTGCGGGGCATTTACACAAGGCCGGGGCGCAAGCCGCCCCAGGTGGAAGATTATACACGCGCAATTTCGTTGATGCTTTTGGGAATAGTACTGCTGGCAATTTCGCGGGTGCCGTTCACGTGGGTGGGCATGCTGCTGGCGTGCGCGGGATTATTGTTAGCGGTGCGCGGGATTGTAGGATCGGTGCTATTGTTGCGACCCGCCAAGTAAAGTGGGGGTTTTGCGGCGGGACTATCCGCCGCTGCTGGATCGAGATCAGAAAGGGATGACACACAATGTTCCAAGAGTTCAAGAAATTTGCCATGCGCGGCAACGTGCTGGACCTGGCAGTCGGCGTGATTATCGGCGCAGCGTTCGGGAAAGTGGTGGGCTCGTTCGTAGAGGACATCATCATGCCTCCCATCGGGAGGCTGCTGGGCCACGTGGATTTCTCGAATCTGTTCGTGAGCCTGAACGGAACGCACTACGAGACCATCGCGGCAGCTAAGGCGGCAGCGGCGCCGACCATAAACTACGGATTGTTTGCGAATACCATCATCAATTTCCTGATCGTGGCGCTGGCAATATTTTTTCTGGTGCAACAAGTGAACCGCTGGGGTAAGAAGCCTGAACCGGTGGCGGCACCCACGACGAAGGATTGTCCGCAATGCGCAATGGCGATTCCGCTGGCGGCCAAGCGGTGCGGCCACTGCACTTCGCAGCTGGCGTAAGGCGCCCTAAAATCGCTAATTTGGTTTCGGCGTGGGTTTGCGCTTGGTCTGATTGGCGTCCAGGTGCGCGCGCAGGCGCTTGACGACCTCTTCTTCGTGACCGTCGTCCAATTCTTTCTGCACCTCTTCCAGCGCAAAATGGACTACGTCGTGGTGATGCAGTTCCTGAGGCGCCAGCACCTCGCTGAACCGCAGCCACAGGCGGTGCAGCAGGTTTACTTCGTTGCCGGTAAGGTTGGGGGCGTGCGGGCCCAGTACTTTGTAAACCTTGTCGCCATTGGCAAGGTGGATTTCGAGATTGAATTGCGGCTTTTGATCGCCCAGCTGTTCCCAACCGTCGCCGATCTGGCGGGCTTGTTCTTCGGTGGTTTCCTTCGCGGAGTGTCCCAAAACAATAGTGCTGGATTTGAGCGCAGTCGCGGCGCGCAAGATGCCGTCCCACAAATCGTTGGCAGCGACGACGGCGAGGCGAATGGACTTGCCCCGTTTTTCCGCCATGCTCAGCGCTTGAGTAAAAAGGTGCTGCTCGATACTGCCGAACAACTGGTCGGCATCCATTTCGCTTTCGCCCGAAGCGGAGCGCCGCAACAAGCGGATGTGCAGCACAACGATGTCGCGGCGGCCAGGCTTGATGCGATCGAGGACGTTGCCAAGATGATAGAGCGCGTAATGGTTGCTCACCGGGACGAGAATATTCCCCGGGCGCGCGCCTACGCCTTCGGGAGTTAACTCCCCTTCCAACGCGAGATTGAACTGGTCCATCTCAACGTGCGTGGCGCCGCCACTGCGTCCGCGCCGCTCGGAAATAGTGAAGACGATATATAACAAAATCGAAAATGCGCCGCCAGCCACGGTGGCCACCGGCTTGGTGAAGAGGTTGACGAAGGCGATAAGGAACAGGGTCAAGGTAATCAGCCCGAGACCGACGGGAATCTGCACGCCGCGAATATGAAAATTGAGCGGCACCTGAAATTCGCGCTGGCCGGGGCGCGTGTAGCGAAGAACCAGGACAGCGAGGCCGTTCATCGCAAAGCTCCAGATAACTCCAAAGGCATAGAGGTTAGCGAGAAAGGTCACATGACCGCGGCTGATGATGATGGTCATGATCTGCAGGAAAACGACAATGTTGATGATGCGGTAGCTGGTGCCAAAGCGCGGATGCGGTTGACGGAACCAGTCGCTGAGGACGCCGTCTTCGGAAACGCGGTTCAACACTCCGTTGGAGCCCACGATAGCGGTATTCACCGCGCCCGCAAGAATCAGGGTGCCAACCACCACTACGAAGGCATGGAAAGCGAGGCGGATGAAAAATGGGCCCTCGAGGTTCATGGCCAGGCCGCCGATTAAATTTTCGAGAAAATTCCGGCGGACGTCATCGGGAATAATCATGACGGCGAAGAAAGAAACGAGCGAGGTAAAGACCAGGCTGTAAACAAAGATTACGAGTCCGGCTTTGCGAAGATTCTGGAGCTTGGGACTTTCAATTTCGCGGTAAACCTGCGCCAGCGATTCCTCGCCGCTCATGGCCAGCACAGAGTGACCGAGCGCGATGAAGATGGCGATGATGCCGAACATATGCGGAAGACTGCTGTGCGCCAGCCAGCCAAGAGCACTGGGGCCCAGCCGCAAATTACGAGGATGAGGCCAGGGCGGCAGCGCGGAGTGCCGGAGGATCACGGTGTACGTACACCAGGCGATCAGCAGGACCACCATAACGGTGACCAACTTCATGATGTGCAACGCTTTTTCGCTGGATTCGGAGACGCCCTTGGTGTTTTGCCACCAGAAATAAACGGTAACGACCACGGCAAAACCCGCGGCGATAACGCTGATGTTTCCCTCGGCTACGGGGCCACTGAGATGAAAGTATTGGAGCAGTTCGCTGATCAGGCCGGCGAGGTATTGGCCAGCGGCCACGCCGCTGATCGGTCCGGTGAGCACGTAGTCGAACATCAAGGCCGAGACGCTGAACTTCGCGAGCGTGCCCCCCAGAGCGCTTTTCACCGCGCGATAGACGCCGCCGCGCACAAACATGCTGCAGCTTTCGACGTACACGGCGCGCACGGCGTACGAAAAAACCATGATGGCCAGAATGAACCAGGGCGCGGTTTTGCCGATGTAACCTTCCGCTTCGCCGCCGGCGTAATAGGCCGAGGAGGCTAAGATCGTTCAGAACGATAGCTGCAGCGCGCCAGAAGGAAATAAAAGTGAGGAGGGCAGTGGTGGCAACAATGACGCGCGGAACAGCCGAGCCCCGGCTGCCCGGAGCAGCGGGGGTGTTAGAAATCGTACTCATGAATGGGTATCGATGACCTGCAGACTAAAATCGTCGCATTTTTCCGCAGTGAAGTCTAGCCGAGCGGGATGCCATTGAACAACAGGAAAATCGTTTATGTAGCGAGGTTGCGAAAGGCAGCGGCGCATTCGGCACACGGGCAAATGGTGCGGAGATGATCGTAGCTGAAGATGCCGGTGTTGTGGCCGTCATTGAAGCTGATCTGCACGGCGTAGTTACCGACCTGAGTCGCGGATTGGGCGCGAATCTTGGGTTTGAACATGGGCAGCGCGGGAGAAGAAATCGGCCCAGGCTTAGCCTCGGAGTGATGATGCTCCTCTCCGCGTTTTTCGTTGCAGGTGGCGCAAGGGCACTCTTCGCGGAGATAGGGAAAATCATAGTGACTGCTGTGATTGTCGGCCCAGGTAATGTCCACGCCGGTGCCGGTAGAAACGTGAATCTTAATGGCTAGAGGTTTCTTGCGGTGGTCGACGGGAATGGGCATGCGAGTTAGCGATTGGATTTAGCTTTTCCGTCGCAGCAATCTCCCGGCGGAATGGGATTGCCGTGCGGACAGGTTTTCGGGTGGCCGAGAAAAGTGCAGATGCGCTGGTCGAGCTCCGGGCTGATGATGTGTTCGAATTTGCAGGCCTGGGTGTGAGCCTCGGAATCGTCGATGGCGAACGTGTCTTTGAAAAGGCGCTCGGCGAGGCGATGGCGGCGAACCACATCGCGGGCGCGGCGGCTGCCAGTTTCAGTCAGGTGCACATCGGTTTCGCGAACCTCTACGAGTTTGAGATCGGCCATGCGCCCGAGAGTTCGGACCGGGTCGGCGGCTCCGGGAGCGCGGATGCTGCCCAGTTGCGGGCTGGTTCCCTCTTCGCCGCACATCCAGATGCGTTCGAGCAGATGATCGAAGCGAATTTCGTCGTCAAGAGAAACAGCGTCGGCTTGCGTGGTGTCCAGACTGAGGTGGCCGTGTGCCAGCTCGATGCGCCGGCCCGCTTGGCGGGCGATGTCGGGATCGTGAGTGACCATCAGAATGGTGTGGCCGGCGTCATGCAGCGCGCGAAAAATGTCGATGACGATGTCTTCGTTGGCTTCGTCGAGATTTCCGGTAGGCTCGTCGGCGAGGATTAATTTTGGCTGATTGATCAGCGCGCGGGCGATGGCTACGCGCTGTTGCTCACCGCCGGACAACTGCGCGGGAAGATGAGTGAGGCGATCGCCCATGCCGACGCGATGCAGCACCTCTTCGGCCTGTTTTTCATCGGTGCTGCTGTGGAAATATTGCGCCAGCATCACGTTTTCAAGCGCCGAAAGATACGGAACGAGATGGAACTGCTGGAATACGAAGCCAACCTTTTCGGAACGGTAACGCACCAGCTGATTTTCAGTGTGTTTGGAAAGATCGACGCCGTCGACAATCACGCGGCCGGAGGTGAGGGTATCGAGGCCACCAAGAATATTGATCAAGGTGGTTTTGCCGGAGCCGGACGGGCCCATGAGCGCCACCCATTCGCCCGGCTCCACGCTGAAGCTGACGCCATCGAGGGCGCGCAGCGCGCCGTATTGCTTGACCAGAGATTCGACCATTACCTGGGGCGCCTTGTGCGCGGCGGAATCGAGCGGACTCACGCTTCCCCCCGAAATACCGAAGCGGGAGAAATACTGGCGAGACGGCGCAGCGGATAAGCGCTGACGATCGCGACAAGAATGGTGATAGCCACGGAAACAGGATACACAATCAACCGGGGGCGCGCTGCCACGCCGAAAACAGTTTTGCCCAGCCAGATGGAAAGCAAAATTCCGGCTGCAGCTCCCACCATTCCGCCGGTGAGGCCCAGCAGCGCGGCCTCCGCCAGAAATAGACGCAGGACGCGGCGCGTGGCGCCACCGATGGCCTTCATTAAGCCGACATCGTTTCGGCGTTCCATGGCCACGTTGGTCATTGCAGCCATGACGCACAGCGTGGTGAGAGCCAGGACCAGCACAGTTGTGGCGGTCAGCAACCCGCTGATGCGATTGTAAATTTTGGCTTCGGCGTCGGTGAACTGGCGCAAGCCGTGCACATTCGCGGACGGAATTTTTTGCGCTAGCGCGGCAATGTAAGCGCGAATCTCACGTGGGGTGCCGGCGACGCTGAGCCGCACCAGGCTGATTTTGCCAGGCTGGGCGGACAGGCGTTGCGCGGATTCGAGATCAATTGCTATCTGGCTGTCTATTTCGTCGCCGCGCGCCGGCACAGGCGCAACTCGACAGGCTTCTTCCCTGCCGGAGTATCGCAGGCGCAATTGATCGCCACTCTGCAGATGCAATTGCTGCGCGGCCCGGGAACCCACGAGGCAAAGCTTCTGGTGCTGCACGGCTTCGTCGCCGTTCAAGGCACGCACCACCCCGAATGTTTGCATTGCGCCCCTAATTTCGACACAGGTGCCAGCGATTACGGCCTTAACCGGTTGCTTAGCTGTGGCAGAAGCGACGTCCGCGACGAAATATAAATTGGAAGTAGCTGAGGAGTTCGGCGGCGCGGGAAATTCGCGCACTTGTTTTGCGATGCTTTCATCAAGAGTGGCGGGAATCGCGGTGACGCTGGCTTGTTCGCGCGGTGCGACGACTACATTTGTGCCGAAAGCGCGGAATTCCGTGCTGAGGCGGCTCTTGGCATCCACTTCCAGATTCAGCAGCGCGGCGGTCAGTGCCGCACCTGCGCCGAGAGCCAGCAGGATGACCAGCAGGCGGCCTCGTTGAGCGGCAAAGAGTCGACGGACGATGCGCCAGAACATTTTGCGATCGGGCATTTATTCGCCCCGCAAAATGGGCGCCGGCTCATAACGCGAAGCGCGACGCAACGGGATGGCGCTGCCCAGCAGAGTGACGAGCGCAGCCAGCACAATAACGACGACGAAAACTAGAATCGATGGTTCGGGAGCGACGCCGAAGATTCTTTCGCCGAGGATGCGCGCCAGGATGATGCCGAGCGCGTAGCCAACACCACCGCCGACGAATGCGAGCAACAGTTGTTCTGCCGCTAGAAGAAAGCCGATCGTGCCGGAACCCGCGCCGATGGCTTTCATCAAGCCAATCTCGGAGCGGCGCTCGATAACCGATGCCGCTGAAGATGCGCCCACGGCCAAAACCGCGGCCAGCAAAGCCGCAAAGGTGGCGAGCCACAGCAGGGTGCGCACGCGAGTGAGGATGGCGCCTTCGCCTTCGGCAACGCGGCGAATTACGCGCGCATCAACGCCGGGCAAAACTTGCTGGATCTGGTAGGCGATGGAAGAAGCATAAGGGCTGCACGACCAACGTTCGAGGTCGGCGGCGTTCATGGTGGAAGGATTGCGGCGCGCGAAGTCATCTTCCGGTTTTGTGAGCGCGCTGACGTAGAGACGGCGGTACTCGCCGGATTTGCCGGCAAGCAGTTGCGCTCTGTTGAGCGGCACGATTATGGCGTCGTCTTCGGGGCCGCCACTGGAAAGAATTCCGGTGATCTTGAAGCCGATACTTGGATCAGACACGTGGATGCTCAACTCATCGCCGACCTTGACGCCCAGCCGCGCCGCGAGTGATTTTCCCACCAGGCATTCACTGGCCTGATCGTCGAACCAGCGGCCGTCTACATGCCACCAGGAGTTGGTTTTCTCCATTCCCGTGACGTACGTGCGGCCGTCAGGAATGGCGACCGAATGGTGCGCCCATGTTCCAATGAGCGTGGTCGTGATTGGTGACGCCTCAGACGAAAACGGCTTCGCCGTCACGGGGACTTCCAGGACCGGCGCGAATCCCACGATATTGTTGCGCCAGAAAATTGTTTTCAATTTGCCGAGGTCGCGTTCGGGAAGATACGAGCCGGCATCCACCGGGCGATAGTCCACTCCGCCAATTTCGAGTGGCAGCGAATCGGCTTGCGAGGTGATGAGAAGATTCGCGCCCAAGCCGCGGAATTCATGAGCGAGCCGGTCGCCGACATCGAGTGAAACGCTGAACGCAGCGGTGACCACGGCCATGCCCAGAGCCAGCGCCGCGCCGGTCAGTAGCTTGCGGCGTGGACGGCGTCCGAACGAATCGGCAACGAGGCGGAGGAACATAGATTGGCTGGATGCGCGTCCCGCTTAGCGCGGGACCTCTTGAGCGGCCAGACCCAAACTGGACAGCTCGATAATCATATCGTTGCCATCGATTCGCGAGGGAACACCGATGGGATTGCAGCCGCCCTGATCGCCCACCGACGGGACGTAGATGGCCGACCCGCAATGGCGGCAGACGACGTTCTGGCCATCCTGCCGATAGCCTTCCGCGCCGCAGATGCGACAGGCGTCAAGCGCCGCGGCGTAGCCGTTGGGTTTCTTGATCACCATGAAACGCAGAGTCTGGCCGCCGAGGTTGACGGTGAAGAGATGCATCTTTCCATCTTCCACTTGCGACAACGGAACGCGCACGTCCTGTCCCGTCGCGGAAACGGGAGTGGACGATGGCGGAGCGGAATTGGCGCGGGCATAAATAAAATCGGCGGTAAGCACCAGAATGACGACCAGACAAGCGGTCGCGGCGGCGATGGTCCAATTCCGCTGGCGGCGATTCTGGGATTGCCGCAAACGATTTTCGGCTTCACCGTCAGTTTGCGGCGGCATTTTCGAGCGGGCATTGTTTTGCCATTCGCGGAGAACCAGCAACGCGGCCGCCCCAAAAATCAAAACGAAGAAAAATAATTCGTTGCGCACCACCGGGCCGATGATGGCCATCTCCGTTTTGCTGGAAGGCAGCCATTGCGCTTCGCTCAATTCATGCAGGCCGGTAAGCGCCAACTGAAAAGCGACCAGCATCAGGATGACGGTAGTGACGGCAAAAAATCGGTGGAGCGGCACCCGCAACGTGCCTTTGAAGAAAAACAGGCCGACCACTACGGCGCCGGCAATGCCAGCGATGGTGCCGATCCAGGTCTGCAATCCTTCGCTCGAGAGCTCCACGGCGCGAAGGATGAGCGCGAGCTCCGCGCCCTCGCGAAGAACCATCAGGAAAACGAAAAGAAACAGGCCCCATCCCGCTGCGGAACCGGCACGCACGGCGTAAGATTCCACCTTTTT
Organism: uncultured Acidobacteriota bacterium; assembly: GCA_963819625.1. Classification (GTDB taxonomy): domain Bacteria; phylum Acidobacteriota; class Terriglobia; order Acidiferrales; family UBA7541; genus Acidiferrum. The sequence continues at coordinate 5,653 of CAWFWY010000002.1, read as the reverse complement.
CTCGATTTCATTCTTCAGGTGGCGCGCAACGCGGTTCATCCATACGATCATCGTAATGACGAAGAAGGCGGCCACCAGCATGAGCAGGCCTTCGAAGCCGTCTTGATTGATGCGCCAGTTTTCCAGGGCAATGGCCACAGCGAGGCTGAGTGCGGCGGCGGCGGCCACGCCAAACCACACGAAACGAGCAAGATGAGAGCGGCCAGTGCGGGATAAATAGACCAGGATAATGCCGACGACCAGAGAGGCTTCGACGCCTTCACGGAGAGCAATAAGGAAAGCCGGGAGCAAGGGGACTCCAGTTGTGAATCATTTGCAACTACAAATCGAGTGTACGCTCGCGCCTAGCCCGCGTCAAGCCAAGCGCGCTTCGGCAGATACCTCACGGTAGAATGAGTGGGCAGACCTTAACAATGATTTCCATCACCGAGCGCCAAGCCGCATGCATCCTTCTGTCCGCCCTGCTTGTGGTTGCTCCGTGCCTGGGGCAAGAGCAGGCCAAGCCGGCCAAGGGCGAAGCGCCTGTGAAATTGCACGTGGACCTGAAACGCGCGCAGAAAGCCGCCGAACAAGGCGACCAGGCGGACGCCGCCGGGCATGTCGATGAAGCGCTGCTGCACTATCAGGAAGCCACATATTACGCACCGAAAGACATGAGCTACGCACTGCGGGAAGCGGCGCTCCGTTCGAAACTGGTGCGCGGCCACGTGGACGCGGCGGAACGCGCGGCGCTGGAAGGCCAGATGGTCAAGGCCACCGAAGAAATGCGCAAGGCGCTGCTGATCGATCCGGGAAATACGGTTGTGGCGGAGCGCCTGTCGCAGATGAAATCCATGGACGATGAGCTGCCGGCCGCGCCACAGGAAATCACCGGCTTACCAAAGCTGCAGCCGAAGAGCGGAAAGCAGAGCCTGGATCTGCGCGGTCAGACGCGCGAGGTTTACGAACAATTGGCCGCGCGATTTGGGATAAAGGCGTCGTTCGATCCGGACATTCTGGGGCGCCAGGTGCGCCTGCGGGTGCCAGATGTGGATTTCAATACCGCAATGATGTTGATGGGCACGCAGACAGGAACATTCTGGATCGCGCTGAACTCCACGCTGATTTTTGTGGCGCCGGACACTCCTGAAAAACGCCGGCAATATGCTCCCGAGGCCGAGCAGGTATTTCCCTTGCCGGCGTCGGTGGCGCCGGACGAGATGACGGAGTTGTTGCGCGTGCTGCGGGATATCACCGGCGCCACGCACCTGGAACTGGATACCCGTAGCCGCTCCATCACCATGCGCGACACGCCGGCGAGGCTGGAGCTGGCGGGCCAACTGCTGAAAGAAGTGGAAAAGGCGCGCGGAGAAGTGCTGCTGGAAATCGAACTGCTGGAAGTGGACCGCGGGGCGATGCAGAAGTTGGGACTCACGCCGCCATCTTCCACCTCTCTGATTTTGCTGACGCCCAACGTGGTGCGATCGCTGGCATCTTCCACAGACCTGGCGAATTTGCTGACCAACGCGCAAAGCGTATTTACCGGAAAAGGCTTCTCGGGCATCCCGCCATTTATTTTGCTGGGCGGCGGGCTTTCGACTTTTCTGCTGACGCTGCCGGGTGCCAGCGTGGATTTTTCGGATTCGCTTTCGCTGGTGCGCAGCGGCCGGGAAGTTCTGTTGCGCGCGCAAGACAACAAGCCCGCGACGTTTTTTGTGGGCGACCGCTTCCCGGTTACTTTGTCATTGCTCTCGCAGAGCCTCGGCACTGGCGGCAGCTTCACGGGCGTGCCCGGATCGGTGACGTTTCCGGAAACAAATTTTGCGGTCGGCGCGAATCCAACAGCGCTGGTGGCTGGGCCCTTCACCGGAGGCACGCTGCCGGACCTGGCGGTGGTTTTCAATAATACAGCCGCAAATACTTTTACGATTCTGCAGAATCAGGACAACGGCAACTTTCTGCAGGTCGCTACGCCGCCCATTACTCTGGGGCCAAACGAAACCGGGCAAGTAGCCATCGGCACCGGAGTGTTTCGCACCGACAGCACCAAGTTCACCACCGCGCAACCGCAGGACGTAATCCTGGTGAACTCCACTTCGAATAATGTGTCCGTGCTGCTGGGAAATGTGGACGCCAACGGCGTCCCCAACGGAACATTCTCACCGGCGCCCGGTTCGCCGATCGCGGTGGGAACGAATCCGAGCTCGATTATCGTGGCGGACTTCAACGCCGACGGCATTCAGGATTTTGCGGTCACCAACGCGGGAGACAATTCTATTTCCGTTTTTCGCGGTGTGGGCGATGGAACGTTCACTCCATTTCCGGCGTCGCCGTTCCTGCTGAACACCTCGGGAGTTCCGGAAACGGGGCCGGTCGCCATGGTCTCTGGAACCTTTCGACAAGGCGACAGCGCGGATCTGGCGGTGGTGAATCAGACCTCCGGCAACGTTTCCATTCTGCTGGACAACATCGATCAGAATTCGAATATCACCTTCACGGAAGCGGCCAATTCACCCATGGCCGTGGGAACTACGCCAGTAGCCATCGCGACCGGCGATCTGAACGCCGACGGCGTGGGAGACCTCGCAGTTGTGAATCAAGGCGCAAACTCCGTTTCGATTTTGTTGGGAAGCACCACCATCGACGGCACGTTCACGGTAGCTCCGAATTCGCCGCTGCCGACCGCGACGACTCCGGCAGGCATCGCCATCGCCAGTTTCGCAAATGGGCCTTCGCCGGATATTGCGGTGACCAACAAAGATCAGAGCACGCTAAGTGTATTTCTGGGGCTGGGCGGCGGATTGTTTCAAACCGGAGTGGAACTCAACACGCCGGCAAGTCCCGGCGCACTGATCGTTTCGAACCTTACCAGCGCAGGGCTGCCAGACGTTGCACTGGTGGCGCAGGGTTCCACTGCGGGGCAAGGACTCGTGACCATCATTCAGGATTCGGCGGACCTGGCCGCGGCCGGAAGCGGCACGGGACAAACGCCGTATCCCGGCGCCGAATACATGGACATCGGTCTGAAGGTAAAAGCCACTCCGGCGCTGCACCCCAACAACGAAGTCACGCTGCAGATGGAATTTGAAATTCGCGCGCTGGCGGGCAGTGCTGTGAACGGCATCCCGGTGATTTCGAACCGCACGCTGACGCAGACAATTCGCGTGAGAGACGATCAGCCGACGTTGATCGGCGGGCTGGCCGACCGCGAAGAGACACGCGCAATTACGGGCCTACCGGGCTTCGCGGAGCTGCCGGGAATCGGCTACGTGTTTGGCGGACGCACCAAGACCGTCACGGATACGGAGCTGATGATTTTGATCACGCCGCACCGGCTGCGTTCGCCACAACGGCAGACCGGGACAATTTTTGCAGGACACGGAGAGCGAGGCGTTACGCCCAGCACGCTTCCGTCGGAGCGAGTACAGCCGCCATGATTTCTTGGTTCAGGGCGGGGAGCGGGAGTATCTCCGGAAATTATGCTCGTCCAGTTCCAAAATCCCCACACGCAAAGACGGCGTGTGGGGCACCCGCCGGGTGCCATAAATTCTAAATTACGGCAAAGGATCGAAAACGACGACGGGCTGGTAGGTGCGCGGAACGACCGCTTCGGCGATGGCAATCAGCTTGTCTTGCTGGCTGAAAACCCGCAGGCGCGGCGGGCGGGGCTCGCCGCCATCGAGCTCGGCCGTGGCACCGGGCGGCGGCTCGACGCGGCCGGGCTGAATTTGAGCGATGGAAATATTAAATTTTGAGCCGTGACGCACGCGCCGCTCGATAACTGGCAAAACATTTATGCGCGGAAAATTGGGCAGCAGATTTTCCAGGCGAATCACGCAGGATTCCAGCTTGCCCTGGCGTGCGGCCGCGGCTAATTCCTCCAGCTTGACGGCCTGATCCAGCGAAAATTCTCCTACAGCGGTGCGGGTAATCTCGGCGAGGTGCGCTCCGCAGCAAAGTTTCTGGCCCATCTCGTGGGCCAGCGAGCGGATATAGGTCCCCGAAGAACATTCGATAGTGAAGCGCGCGATGGAGCCGGCGATTTCCGTCAGCCGGTATTCGAACACTTCTACTTCTACGGCCTTCAGCTCCACCGGCTGTTTTTTTCTGGCCAGCTCGTAGGCCGGGCGGCCCTGGATTTTTTTGGCGGAAAACGCGGGTGGCATCTGCGCGAAACGGCCGACGCGTTCGGCGGCAAGTCTCTCAAGCCCAGCGGCGTCGAGATCGGGCGGAATGTCCGGGCCCTGTGCCTCGCCGTCGGAATCGTACGTGTCGGTCGCAAAACCAAATCTAAAACCGGCGTTGTAGCGCTTGCGTCGCCCATTGTAAAACTGCACCAGGCGAGTAGCTTTGCCCAAAAGCAAAACGAGAACGCCGGTAGCCAGCGGATCGAGCGTGCCGAGGTGCCCGATCTGGCGGAAGCCAACCAGATGACGCACGGCGTCAACCACATCATGAGATGTCTTACCTTGCGGTTTGTCGATTACCAGTGCGCCGTCGAACGGCGCGGGTTGGGGCTGCTGCGGCAAAATGTGTTTTCCTGTTCAGACCAATGGCTGGGTGTGAAAGCCCAAGACTTCAACTCTGAGAAGACGGATTCGGTTTCTTCACTTCCTTCAAGAGCTGCTCGATGCGCTGAACTTTTTCCTGCGAAAGATCTAGGGTGAAGTGCAATTCCGGCACGCGTCTCAGCTGCAGCCGTTCGATCAGCTCGCGGCGGATATAACCCGCAGCGTGCTCCAGAGCTTTCACCGCGTCAGTCTGCTCCTTGTCGGTGCCCTGTACGCTGACAAACACGCGCGCGTGCTTCATGTCCTGCTGCACGCGAACTTCGTTAGCCACCACCATGCCTTCCAGGCGCGGGTCTTTCAGCTCGCCAACGAGCATGGCGTTGATTTCGTGAGCGATTTCTTCGCCCACACGCAGATGACGGTGATTCGCTGGACTCATGAGCGATTCCTGTAGACAGCGGTGTCACGCTAGCCTCAGCGTGCTCCAATGTCAATTATCACTGCCATTGACATCTCAAACGTGCAGCCTGGTTGCGGCTTGTACTTCCAGGCTTGAATGCTTTTCACTAGATCAGCGTCCATTTTTGGAGAACCAGTTCCTTTGTGGATCTCCACACTACTGACACTGCCGTCCTCGTTCACGACATAAGACACTTTGGGGAAGCGATTCAGTTGCTTGAGACGTGACGCTTTCGAAACAAACTGAAACGGATTGGAATTCTTCTCGTCCGCCGTTACGAGACGACATACTTGCGGGGTCGTTTTGTGCTGGCTCTGTTCTGGAACCTGCGCGATAACTAGACCCGCAAATATGGACAGCAGGATCAGCCCAAGTAAAGATCGCAATTCTAAAGGACCTCCGTCGTATGAGAGATCAAAAGCGGGCCAAGAATATTGTCGGCCTCGGCTAAAACCTGCTGCAACGATTCTTCCACGTGATGTTCTTCGTTGGAAATGGTGACGATGCCGACCACCGCGCGCTGCCAGGTGTCGTGATATTCGAGCTCGGCGACGGCCACGTTAAATTTTGCGCGCAAACGGTCTTTCAGGCTGCGCAAGACCTGCCGCTTATCCTTGAGCGATTGCGCATGCTGGATGTGCAACTCGAGGGTAAGCAGGCCGACCGGCATGCGCGGCTCCGGGAACGAAATTCGAGGCTACTT
>CAWFWY010000001.1:0-9188 GCA_963819625.1 uncultured Acidobacteriota bacterium | reverse complement strand
TTGATTCGCGGCGCTCGTGCATTTTTTCGTGCATCATTTTGCGCTGCTCCGGCGTGAGCACCTTGCTCATCTGCTCATGCTTGTCGCGGTGGATGGCATGCAGCTTGGCTTCTTTCTGATCGGCCGACAGCGCAGCAGTCATTCTTCACCGCGTCGGCTTGCGAGCGTGCGCCTTCGCGGATCTGTTTGATTTGCACTTTCTGGTCATCGGTCAGATTCAAGTTCGCCAGAAAGTCGCCTTTCTCGCCGCGCTGCGACTGCATGGCTTGCGACTGATCCTGGGCCGTATCGGGCGCGGTATTTTGCGCCTTGCTCAGCGCCGGGAACATGCTTAGCAGCACGAAGCTGGCGGTTATTGCGATTTGTTTCGAGATGCGGTTCATGGGGTGTCCTTTTCTTGAGCCGGGTTCTTGGTTTGCCTTTATGTAACCCGCGCGCCCCAGGAATGTCGCGTTGGCGTTGCCAGCGCTAGAGCGGCTTGAGTTTTGCCTTTTGCAGCAGTTCGTTGGCGCGTTGGCGATCTTGACCGCCAGAATGTCTTCCAGCGCTCGAGCAAATCTCTTGTCGCGGCGTCCCATTTCTCGATGGCCAGCGCCGCATCTGCAGTGGGCGCGGCATCCGACGCTCCGCACCACACTTAGCAAGCCGGTTGACGCCCACAGCGCCTGGCGCAGCGTAACATTGCTGCTTGCAGGGGCGGCCAAACCGAAAATTCCAAAGTCAGCATCCCTTTCTGCGCCCAGCAGTTCCGCTGTCTTGCGATCCAAGACTCTCAGAGGCTCGATAACCCTCGCTTTGCCCGCGGCTTCTTGGTTGCGCGCCGCGATACTTGCCTGCAGGTCTTTCGCCTGCCGCAACGCAGTAGAAAGTTCCGCCACATTTTTGGCCAGCAGAGACTCCGCGCCAAACATTTTCTGCAGATCGACCGGCGACGTTTTCACCCGCGGATCCATCTTCACCACCAGCGGTTGTTCATAACTTTTCCCGTTCACGGTTAGCTTCACCGGTGTAGCGGCCCGGGCAAAGCATGAGGCGCTCTCGGTCCATAAAACGAAAGTTTTACATCGGCGGGAAACGCGTAATGAAGATCCCAGACAAATCGGCGCGCCTCGGCTTTGGCTGAAATTGGCTGCGGGTCGTGAACCCAGTACATCGGAAATTCCATTTCGTCCGGGTTGGTGTTTTTCAAAACGTCGTCGCTGGCAAACCGCCTCACCAGATTTCCCGCCATATCAAAGATCTCCAGTCGCAGCGGCGTCGACGGCGTCTCTTTCAGGTAGTAATCCAGCACCGCGCCATCCGGCGGATTCGCGGCTTGCGGCTCATCAAGCGGCACTGGCGTGCCTTCATCGGTTCCGGGGCGCACACGATACGCCGTGGCCGGTTCAAAAAGCCATGCGGCGGACTGCGCGACTTCCGCGGTCAATTGCCGCAGCGGCGTGACGTCATCGAGAATCCAGAACGATCGGCCGTGCGTAGCGATCACCAGGTCGTCGCCATGAATCACCAGATCGCGCACCGAGGTGGCTGGCAGATTCAGCTGCAGCGGCTGCCAGTGGTCGCCGTCGTCAAACGAAACGAAAACGCCTTTTTCAGTGCAGGCATACAGCAACCCTTTGCGCACCGGATCTTCGCGCACACAATTCAGGAAATATCCCTCCGGAATTCCATTCGAAACCATCTGCCACGTTTTTCCAAAATCGCGGGTGCGATACAGATAGGCGTGCAGGTCATCCAGCCGGTGCCGGTCCACGGCCGCGTAAGCGGTGCCCGCATCGAAGTGCGAAGCCTCGATGTGCGTCACTTTGCTCCAGGCGGTAATTTCCGGCGGCGTGACGTTGCTCCACGTTTTCCCTTCGTCCGGGGTCAACTGGATAAGCCCGTCGTCGGTGCCCGCCCAGATTTCTCCTTTTTGTATATACGACGGCCCGAGCGAATAAATCACGCCGCGCCGTTTTTCTTTTCCGGCGTCTGCAACTGTCGGGGGATCGAGATTCGCCGGCGCGCCAGGGTCTTCGCGCGTCAAGTCCGGGCTGATCACTTGCCATGAGCCGCCGCCGTCGGCGGTGCGAAATAATACTTGCGACCCAAAATACAGAACATTTCCCTCGATGGGAGAAAACACCAGCGGCAATGTCCAGGTGCGCCGGTAATCGCCGGGATGCGCCAGCGTCGGCGGCAGCGGTTGGGTCTGTTCGTTATCCAGATCCTGCCGCTCCAGGAATCCGCCGTAGATCACCTCGGGATTTTCCGGGTCGGGAGCGATGTAGCCATTTTCGTCGCCGGCCCCAATCGGACGCCAGTCGTGAGAATTCAACGCGCGATATTTTCCCCGGCTGGGCGTGGCCGCCGAGCCGCTGTCCTGTTGCGCGCCATAAACCCAGTAGGGAAACCGGTCGTCGGTGATCACGTGATAAAACTGCCCAGTCGGTTGGTTGTACCAGGAGCTCCACGTCTCTCCGCCATTTCGCGTGATGATGGTTCCTTGATCGACGCCCATGATCATGCGGCGCGGCTCATCGGGATCGATCCACAGGTGGTGATAATCGTCGCCGCCGGGCGCTCCCTTGAACGCTACAAAAGTTTTGCCGCCATCGCGCGAGCGATACAACGTGGTGTTCGGCACGTAAACGGTGTCGGGGTCCTTGGGATCGACGGTCACTTCTTCGAAATACCAGCCGCGCTGCCAGATACGTTTGTCGCGCGACATCAGCTGCCAGTTCTCGCCGCTGTCATCGGAGCGATACAGGCCGCCGGCTTTGGCGTCGGCGATCAGATAGATTCGCCGCGGATTGCTGGGCGCGAAGGCGATTCCCATGCGCCCGAGTTCTTCGGAAGGCAATCCGTGGCCCGCAAGCATTTCCCAATGCTCGCCGCTATCGCGCGAACGGTACAGGCCGCTGCCCGGACCCTTCGATGGCGGATAAACATTCCAGGGCGGTCGCCGCGTCTGCAGCAGGGCGGCGTAAATCGTGCTGGTATTTCCCGGTTCGAATGCCAGATCGATGGCGCCGGTATTTTCATCGTGAAATAAAATGCGCTGCCACGACGCTCCTCCATCGTTCGAACGAAATACGCCGCGCTCAGTATTCGGCCCGTAGGCGTGCCCCAGGGCCGCGACAAAAACTTTATTGGGGTCGGCGGGATCGACCAGGATGCGCGCGATCTGCTGCGAGTCAGTCAGCCCGATGTGCGTCCAGGAATTGCCGCCGTCCGTGGATTTGTACATGCCGTTGCCATAGGCAATGTCTGAACGCATGTCCGATTCGCCGGTGCCCACATAAATCACCGCGGGATTGGAAGGTGCGACGGCAATCGCGCCAATCGAACCGACCGGCTGCGAGTCAAAAATGGGATTCCAGGTTCGCCCGGCGTCGTTGGTGCGCCACACTCCGCCGTCCACCGAGCCAAAATAAAATAATTCCGGCTGGCCGCGAACTCCTGTAACCGCCAGTGAGCGTCCGCCGCGATGCGGCCCGATGGAGCGCCAGCGCAATTCGTTGAAGAGGTTGCCGTCGAACCCCGAAGAAGCACCCTGACCGGCGCCCGGTGAAGCGCGCAAAGCGATGCCGGCAGTAACAACAGCGCCTAGCAATGCAAAAACTGTCGTCAGCCTGCGCAACATGTTCACCAGTGCTCTCTCCGGAAGCAAAAAACTATTCGAGCGTGCGGGAAGTATATCTCAGCGGGGGGAAAGCCAAAGCAGTGGACTTTTGAATTTGGATCTCAGTTTTTTCAGATATTGAGAGAAATCTGCAGGCGGCAATGAATCGGCAGCGCGCGGGAGAAAAATCTCAGGCCGTCTCGATGGCTTCGGCCCGAGGGTCAGCCGCCATGCGCTTGCGCAGTTTTCGCGTCGCGGCATACACGCCGAATCCCGCCGCCATGATCAGCGCGCCAAAGATCAGCCCATTCATGCCCAGCACCGACTGGCTCTCGCTTTCGAAAATCGCGATGAGCAACAGCGCCAGCGGAAATACTCCGGCCAGAATCGCTCCCACCAAGCCGCCCGGAACGCGAAACTCACGCTTCAACCGCGGCTCGCGAATGCGCAGCGCCACCAGCGTCACAAACTCCAACATCAACGCAGCGCCGTAAAGCATGATGTCCAGCGTCACCAGCCGCTTGAATCCCAGCCCGAGACACAGCGCCCACAACGTCGCGCACGCAAGAATCGCTACCCACGGAGCGTCGGTCCGCGCGCTGGTCTTGGCGAAAATTTTCGGCAGCATGCCGTCGCGCGCCATCGCCAGCGGCAGCCGCGAATAGCTCATCACCAGCGCGTTGAACATTCCGAACGCGCTCATCATCCCGCCGAGCACCACCATAAAGCGCAGCCACTCAAAGCCCATCACTTTTCCGCCGACCATCCCGGCTACCGTGGCCCACGAACCGTCCTCCGCGAAAGCGGTCGAAGGTACGCCCATGAAATACACCGCCACGAAGGGCAGCACATACGTCAGCGAAACCAGCACGACTGCGGCAATCATGGCTTTCGGATAAGTGCGCTGCGGCCTTTCCACTTCCTGCGCGATGGTGGAAGCATTGTCCCAGCCCATGTAGTTCCACATGGCCACCAGCACGCCGCCGAGCAGTCCGAGTCCCGCGCCCGTTTCCGTTGCGTGCGCGCCTGCCGCGAAGGCCCCGGCTCGCACTGGCGCCAGCACCACGATCAACGCGAAGGGCGCCGACAGCAAAAAGAAAAGCCACAACGAGGTGATGCCCACCACGCGAATGCCCGCTAGATTCAGCGCCGCACAGGTGACCACCACGAAAAGTCCGGCGAGCACGCCATGATTTCCAACTCCAAACCACGGGGACATCTGCTTGAGGTAAAAAACAAACAGCGTCGGATAAATGGCCATGTCAAAAATGCTGGCGGCCAGCGACATCCACGCTTCCTGAAATCCCCAGAAATTTCCCAGCCCGCGGCGCACCCAGGCGTAGTAGCCGCCCTCTTCAGGCAGCGCGCTGGACAGCTCGCCGATCATGAAAGCCGTCGGGAGGCACCACAGCACCGGCAGAAACAGCAGAATCAAAATTCCATGCCCGTAGCCCGCACCGCTGACGATTTCTTCGGTTCCATAAGTGCCGCCGGACACCATGAAAAACGTGGCGGCCACAAGCGGCCAGAGCGTCAGCTTAGCGACTCGTTTTTTGGGGATGGAAATTGCGTGTGTGGGATATTGCGAGGGAAGCGACAGAGAGCTCAATTTTTACTATCGTCCTCCTCGAGCGACGCTCACTCTCGCGCGGCGGTGAAGTGTTCGCAAACGAAGAATACAATGTTCACCGCTGCATGCAAGAAAAATCTTATGTGCTGTGAATTTATTTTTGCCGCGAACTTTTCGGTTTTGAACCGTCCAACATGGCGGCGTATGTTAGACTCCGCCGTTCGCTCCACTACTCAATTCATCCGGGAGTTTTCATGAAACTGAATCGCTTTTTTGGCGTCTTCACCGCGGCAGCCGCGCTGATTTTCGGCGCTACCTTTCTCGCGTCGTCCTCCGTGGCACAACGCCCCATTACGATCGACGATTATTTCCAGATCCATGAGGTGCACGATCCGCAGGTAAGTCCCGACGGCAAATGGATCGCCTACTCCGTGAAAACGCCGCTGCTGAAAACCGACAAGAATGAGGAGCGCGTCTGGATGATCCCGGCCGCTGGCGGCGACCCCATCGCTCTTACCGCCGAGGGCATCTCTTCGTCGCACCCGCGCTGGAGTCCCGATGGCAAGTACATCGCCTTTCTCTCGGCCCGCAACGACAGCAAGGAGCAGGTCTGGCTCCTCAACCGTCTCGGAGGTGAAGCACAGCGGCTGACCTACACGCCGCAGGATGTGGACGAACTGGCCTGGTCGCCAGACGGCAGCCGCCTGGCGCTGTTGCTGCGCGACGCCTCGCCACAAGAGATAGACGCCTTCAAAGAACAGGATGACCGCGATAAAGGTCCGGACAGCGATAAAGATAAGGACAAAGACTCCAAAACAAAAAAGCCCAAGACCCAGCGACCCTGGGTCATCGATCGCCGCCAGTTCAAGCAGGACGAAATCGGTTACCTCGATCGCCGCCGCACTCATCTGTATGTCTTCGATCTCGCGAAACGCAATATGACGCAGATCACTTCCGGCGATTACGACGATCAGGAACTGGCCTGGTCACCGGACGGGAAGCAGCTGGCTTTTTCCAGTAATCGCTCCACTCCCGATCCTGACGCCACCTACAACATCGACATCTGGACGGTCTCCGCCGATAACACCGACAAAGGCGCGCACGTGACCCAAGTGACCAAGAGTCCGGGCGAAGATACTGCCCCGGCATGGTCACCGGACGGCCAGTGGATCGCCTACACCACACGCCTGGATCCCGCGGTGTTTGACTACGGCACCAAGCACCTCGCGGTGATTCCCGCGGGCGGCGGCGACGCCAAAGTCCTGACTCAATCGTTCGATCGCATGATTATCGATCCGCATTTTTCGCCGGACGGAAAATCCATCCTTTTCATCGCCGACGATGACGGCACGCAAAATCTTTGCAGCATTCCCGCGGCGGGAGGAGAGATTACGCGGCCGGTTGGGGGCCGCCTGATGGTCAACGACTACTCCATAGGGAAAACTGGAGACATCGCCGCTCAGGTCGCCACCATTGACCGTCCCGATGAGCTGTTCACCATTCCCGGCGGCAAACTCACGCAAATTACCCACACTAACGACGTGCTCTTTTCACAATTGAAGATTTCGCACGGCGAATACGTGCACTTCAAAAGCAAGGACGGTACCACCGTTGCCGGATATCTGTACAAGCCGCTGGATTACTCGCCGGGCAAAAAAGTTCCTACTATCCTTCGGCCTCACGGCGGCCCCGTCTGGGCGTATTACGCGGAATTTGCGCATCTCGCGCAGCTTCTAGCCGCGAATGGCTACGCGGTTCTTTACCCCAACCCGCGCGGGTCTACCGGCTACGGCCAAAAATATGCGCAAGCCATTTTTGCCGACTGGGGCAACAAGGATTTTCAGGACGACATGGCCATGGTGGACTACGCCATTGCGCAGGGCATCGCCGATCCGGACAAACTCGGCGTCGGCGGCTGGTCTTACGGAGGCATCTCTACCAACTTCATCATCACGCAGACGACGCGCTTCAAAGCCGCCATTTCAGGCGCCGGCGAATTTTTGTATATGACCAACTACGGCCACGATCACTATCAACGCGATTGGGAAACCGAGCTGGGCCGCCCGTGGGAAAAGAAAGCTCTGTGGGAAAAAATCTCGCCGTTTTATCGCGTGGCGAACATCACCACCCCAACGCTGATCATGGGCGGCAACATCGACTGGAACGTGCCCGTCATCAATGGAGAGCAAATGTTTCAGGCGCTGAAGAGCCTGGGCCGCACCGCCGAATTAGTCGTCTATCCCGACGAGTATCACGAGTTTTCTACGCCGTCACATATAAAGGACCGGCTGGAACGTTATCTGGCCTGGTACAACCACTACGTCAAAGGCGACTCCGCTCCGGCCAGGCCGCCGGAGCCATCTGCAACCAAAGCCGGAGAATAGCACCTGGAGCCGGCGCCGACTCTACGGAGTTGGCAGCGCCACGGGATCTCCGGTCTGATGCTCTTCAATCTGGTATCGCAGGAATTTGTGGATCGCCGCCAACGCTCGCGAATCGGAGGTTCGAATCACCACTTGGCCGCCCGCTGGCGTTTCCTGAAACGAGTAGGTGATCTTCTGCTTCAACTCTTTCATTTCAGGAACTCCTGGCGGCGTGGAATCGTGCACGAACATGGGAATATCGAAATCGGCGTTCGCGAAAGCCTGCGCGATGTGCGCGAGGTGATGGCGGATATTGTCGCGCTCACCGGTGTCGCTAGGGCTTTTGGCTTCCACCTGGATCACCCCTCCTCCAGCCTGGATCAGAAAATGATGAGCGGTGGCGCTTTGCGAAAATCCCATGCCCGCTTCGCCGCGTTCGTTCATGTGCGCATGGGTGTTCTGGACCACCGGGCACAAGCTCATATCGTGAATCGGCTGAGGGTTTCTTCCCTCGCCCGCCGTCTGCTGCGAAGGGGCCGGCGCCGATGAAGTCAGGTACGCGACCGCAGCCAGCAGGATCAGTCTGTTCATTTGGCATCACCTCGCTTGATTGGACGCAAGACTTGCTCGATTGCTGCGCCCGGGGCTCACTTTATTTCCATAAAGGTTCATCAGCCGCGTTGCCCTATGCCTCACTCCGCGCTATCCTCCTTCACTTCTTGGAGGCAAGTGATGCGTAGAGTGCTGATCGCCGTCTTGGTTGTGACCTGCGGGATGATATTAGGCTCTGGAAGCGTATTGCGCGGGAATCCACAAGACAGCGGCGCGCCGCAACAAGACACCCCGGCGTCCAAAACTTCGAACGAATTCTTCCGCGAAATGCGCTGGCGCTGCATTGGCCCCTTCCGCGCCGGACGCACCGTGGCCATCAGCGGCGTCGCGCATCAGCCCAATGTTTTTTACATGGCGGCGGTAAACGGCGGCGTCTGGAAGACCACCGACGTCGGCAACACCTGGGCGCCGATATTCGACGACCAGCCGACCGGCTCCGTAGGAGCGCTGGCGGTTTCGGAATCCGATCCCAACGTGATTTACGCAGGCAGCGGCGAAGGCTTGCAGCGGCCGGACCTGTCCACCGGTGATGGCATCTACAAATCCACCGACGCGGGCAAGACCTGGACGCATCTGGGTCTGCGCGACGCGCAGCAAATTGCCGCCATTGTCGTCGATCCGCAAGATCCCAAGCGCATTTTTGTTGCCGCGCTCGGCCATCCCTACGGGCCAAACGCAGAGCGCGGCGTGTTTCGTTCCACCGACGGCGGCCAAAACTTTCAAAAAGTTTTGTACAAGGATGAAAATACCGGCGGTGCGGACCTGGCCTTTGATCCCTCAAATTCCCGCACGGTGTACGCCGTGCTGTGGGCCGCTCGTGTCGCTCCCTGGGAAATTCGCAGCGGCGAATCGTTCACCACCAGCGGCAGCGGCCTCTTCAAGTCCATGGATGGAGGCGACACCTGGCAGCCGCTGACCAACGGATTGCCAAGCGCGGCAGACGGCCTCAGCCGCATGGGCGTCGCAGTTTCCGTGAGCCAACCGAATCGCTTGTTTGTCACCGTCGAATCAAGGGATAAAGCGGGAATCTATCGTTCCG